>NZ_CP016177.1 GCF_001677275.1 Vibrio breoganii | reverse complement strand
TAGGTAATTAATAGAATGAAATTCACTATTAATCGTCAGCTTCTGATCAAGCCCCTGCAACAGGTTTCTGGTGCGCTAGCAGGTCGCCCTGCTTTACCTATTTTGGGCAATGTATTACTCAAGGTTGAAAACGGCTTCTTATCTATGACGGCTACAGACCTTGAGGTTGAGCTGATCAGTCAGGTTCAGTTAGAGAATGACTTTGAGCCAGGAAGCATTACCGTTCCTTCACGTAAGTTCTTCGATATTTGTCGTGGTCTTCCTGATAATGCGGATATTACCCTTTCACTTGATGCAGAGCGCGTGGTCGTTCGTTCAGGTCGAAGCCGCTTTTCTTTAGCGACGCTACCTGCGATAGATTTTCCAAACATTGAAGATTGGCAGTCTGATACAGAGCTGACTTTGACTCAAGGTAACCTAAGAGCACTAATAGAGAAGACACAATTCTCTATGGCTAACCAAGATGTGCGCTACTACCTTAATGGTATGTTGTTTGATATCGATGGCAGTACGTTGCGCTCTGTGGCCACCGATGGCCACCGTATGGCGGTTTCTGAAACAACGCTCTCTGACAGTCACCCTCAGCAGCAAGTGATTATCCCTCGTAAGGGGGTTCTTGAGCTGATGAAGATCCTTGACCAGCCGGACGAGTCTGTCACCTTGTTGATTGGTTCTTCAAACATTCGAGCAAGTGTCGCTAACTTTGTGTTCACCTCTAAGCTAGTCGATGGACGTTTTCCTGATTACCGCCGAGTCATGCCACAAAACACCACTAAGACTGTGATTGCGGATTGTGAAGACCTACGTCAGGCATTCTCTCGCGCCGCTATTCTTTCCAATGAGAAATTCCGTGGTGTGCGAGTAAACCTTTCTAGTGGCACTATGCAGATCACAGCCAACAACCCTGAGCAAGAAGAAGCACAAGAGGTGGTTGATGTTGATTATCAAGGTGATGATCTAGAGATTGGCTTCAACGTTAGCTATGTATTGGATGTATTAAACGCAGTACGCTGTGAGAAGGTTTCCCTTTCTATGTCTGATGCGAATGCGAGTGCCTTGATTGAGAACGCTGAAGACTCAAGCGCTCAATACGTGGTAATGCCGATCCGTCTATAACGGTATGCCTCTTACTCGTCTTGTTATTAAACAGTTCCGAAATATTGAAGCCTGCGATGTTAGCCCATCGCCAGGCTTTAATTTTCTTATAGGGGCTAACGGCAGCGGTAAAACCAGCTTGCTAGAAGCCATCTACCTACTTGGACATGGTCGCTCATTCAAGAGCTCGATTACCGGTCGTATTATTCAGCACGACTGCAGTGACTTGTTTGTTCATGGCAGATTACAGAACCCACAGCAATTTGAACTTCCTATTGGTATCAACAAGCGTCGTGATGGCAGTACAGAGGTGAAGATCTCTGGTGAAACAGGCCAAAAGCTGGCTGAGCTTGCTAAGGTGTTACCTTTGCAGCTGATTCACCCCGAAGGCTTTGATTTACTTACCGATGGACCTAAGCACCGCCGCGCTTTTATTGATTGGGGCGTCTTTCACTGTGAACCTCAGTTTTATGAGGTGTGGGGGCGAATAAAGCGCCTCAACAAGCAGCGCAACGCCTTACTCAAAACTGCCCGCAGTTATCGAGAGCTGAGTTACTGGGATCAGGAACTGGCAAAGCTGGCGGAAATGATCTCCACTTGGCGTGCTCAGTATGTGGCGCAATTGAAAGAAGTGGCCGAGCCACTGTGTAAGGATTTTCTCTCAGAGTTTGATGTTTCTATCTCTTTTTACCAAGGTTGGGAGAAAGGAGCGGATTATGCCGAATTATTGGAAAGAAATTTCGAGAGAGATCAGCACCTTGGCTATACTTTTAGTGGACCAAATAAGGCTGACCTAAAAATTAGGGTCAACGGCACACCAGTAGAAGATATCCTGTCTCGAGGACAACTAAAACTATTGGTATGTGCATTGCGAGTTGCCCAAGGCCAACACCTAACAAAGTTGACTGAAAAACAGTGCATATATCTCATCGATGACTTTGCATCAGAGCTTGATAGTCAACGAAGAGCACGCTTAGCGGACTGCTTAAAGGAAACTGGAGCACAAGTATTTGTAAGCTCTATTACAAAAAGCCAAATTGCTGAAATGAACAGCGAAAATAGCAAGATGTTTCATGTGGAACGTGGCAAAATAGAGCTAGTAGAATAAGGGTTAGATTATGCATCGACCCCTTTGTTGTAGCTGAGCAAATTAGACAAATTTGACGAAAAATCGAGATTTAAACCAATGAGGGATGAAAGCCCCTCAAATACTAGGTTTAGGTCTTACTATGCTACTTTAACAGCTAGAGATTTTAGATTCCTAGCGTAGTAGAACATATTCAATATAGATGGCTATTATCGGTATTTGCGAGCTCACCAAAGCGTCACTTTGGTTTGGCCGTAACATGGATGATACATAGACCCAAATAGAGAGTAACTCATGGCAGAAAATTACGATTCATCGAGTATTAAAGTACTAAAAGGCCTAGATGCGGTTCGTAAGCGTCCAGGTATGTACATAGGTGACACAGACGACGGAACAGGTCTTCATCATATGGTATTCGAGGTAGTGGATAACTCTATTGATGAAGCGTTAGCAGGTCACTGTAACGACATTATCGTAACTATCCATGAAGATAACTCTGTCTCTGTAAGCGATGACGGTCGTGGTATTCCTACGGAAATGCACGAAGAAGAAAAAGTCTCTGCAGCCGAAGTTATCATGACCGTATTGCACGCGGGTGGTAAATTTGATGACAACTCATACAAGGTATCGGGTGGTCTTCATGGTGTAGGTGTTTCAGTTGTAAACGCACTGTCTAAGCAAGTCACTCTGACCATTCAACGCGCGGGTGAAATTTATAAGCAGACTTACCATCATGGTGAACCTGAAGCACCGCTTGCTGCAGTTGGTACAACAGATAAAACAGGTACAGAGATTCGTTTCTGGCCAAGTGAAGATACGTTCACCAATATCGAATTCCATTACGATATTCTAGCGAAGCGTTTACGTGAGCTTTCATTCCTGAACTCTGGCGTATCAATCAAGTTAATGGATGAACGTGAAGAAGATAAGTTTGATCACTTCATGTATGAAGGTGGTACACAAGCGTTCGTTGATTACCTAAACACGAACAAAACGCCTATCATCCAAAAAGTATTCCACTTTGATTCTGAGCGTGAAGACGGTATCTCAGTTGAAGTAGCGATGCAGTGGAATGATGGCTACCAAGAGAATATCTACTGTTTCACCAACAATATCCCTCAGCGTGATGGTGGTACTCACTTAGCCGGTTTCCGTGCTGCGTTAACGCGTACACTGAACAGCTTTATGGATAAAGAAGGTTTCTCTAAGAAAGCGAAAACCGCCACTTCAGGTGATGATGCGCGTGAAGGTTTGACGGCCATCGTTTCTGTTAAAGTACCTGACCCTAAGTTCTCGAGCCAAACAAAAGACAAATTGGTTTCTTCTGAAGTTAAATCAGCAGTAGAAACTGCGATGGGTGAGAAGCTTTCTGAGTTCTTAATGGAGAACCCAGGTGAAGCTAAGATAGTTTGTAGCAAAATTATCGATGCAGCACGTGCGCGTGATGCAGCGCGTAAAGCACGTGAAATGACACGTCGTAAAGGTGCACTAGATTTAGCGGGTCTTCCGGGTAAACTTGCCGATTGTCAGGAAAAAGATCCTGCTCTTTCTGAACTATACATAGTGGAAGGGGACTCTGCTGGCGGATCAGCCAAGCAGGGGCGTAACCGTAAGAACCAAGCAATTTTGCCACTTAAAGGTAAAATCCTAAACGTTGAGAAAGCACGTTTTGATAAAATGCTTTCTTCTCAAGAAGTTGCCACTCTTATCACAGCACTAGGTTGTGGTATCGGTCGCGATGAATACAACCCGGACAAATTGCGTTACCACAACATCATCATCATGACCGATGCCGATGTCGATGGCTCGCACATCCGTACTCTACTGCTGACGTTCTTCTACCGTCAAATGCCTGAGCTGATTGAGCGTGGTTACATCTACATCGCTCAGCCACCACTTTACAAAGTGAAGAAGGGTAAGCAAGAGCAGTACATTAAAGATGAAGATGCAATGACTCAGTACCAAACGGCGCTGGCTCTTGATAACGCTGCACTGTATGTGAACCCTGAAGCACCCGCTCTTTCGGGTGAGCCTCTAGAGGCTCTAGTGACTCAGTTTAACCAAGCGACTAAGCTCGTTGAACGTATGGCTCGTCAATTGCCAAAAGCGCTAGTGGAAGAGTTCATTTATGTACCTCGTCTTACTGCTGAAGAGTGTCAAAATGAAGCGACAGTAACGGCTTGGGGTGAGCGTTTAGTGGCTCAACTTAATGCAAAAGAAGTAGGCGCTAGCCAATACAGCTTAGAAGTTGAAAAACACCAAGAGCTGAATGTTTCTTTGCCTAAGGTTGTTGTTCGTACTCACGGTGTTCACTACGAGTATGTGGTTAGCCTAGAGCTACTTGCGACGAAAGAATACAACAAGCTAGCGACTCTTTCTGAGGCGCTAGAAGGCCTGCTAGAAGAAGATGCTTATGTGAAACGTGGTGAGCGTACCGCGCAAGTAACCACCTTCCGAGAAGCACTAGAGTGGCTAACCAAAGAGTCTCGTCGTGGTCTTTCACTACAGCGTTACAAAGGTCTAGGTGAGATGAACCCAGATCAGCTTTGGGAAACCACTATGGACCCGGATACTCGTCGCATGATGCAGGTGACTATCGAAGATGCAGTGGGCGCAGACCAGTTGTTCACTACTCTAATGGGTGATCACGTAGAGCCTCGTCGTCGCTTTATCGAAGATAACGCACTGAAAGTAGCTAACCTAGACGTTTAGTAACGGTTGCCGTCATTCTGACGAAAGTTCAGAATCTTAGAGCACACAGAACTAAAGAAAAGCACTACCGTTTTGGTGGTGCTTTTTTCTTTTCTAACTATCTGAAAAATAAATAGTTGCTAAAAAATTTCAAAATAATCCCTTGAAACAGATTTTGCTCATCCCTATATCTAGTTGTGAAGAGGATGCCTGATGGGTCTTCTGAACCGCTTAACTCGCTTCGCTCATGAGAGGAAGGACAGAGAAAAGCACACAACTTAAACCTGTTGAACCCATGTCCTAGATGGAATGGAAACAACACCCTTAACTCGCCACTCTGAGTTAAGGCTATTGCTAAAGATTAGGATAGTTATATGAGAACTGTAGATTTCACTCCTTTATACCGTAACGCTATTGGTTTTGACCGTCTTTTCAACATGATGGAAACATCAAACGCGAAGAATACTTCTGGCGGTTACCCTCCGTACAACATTGAACAGCAAGATGAAAATAAGTATCGCATTACAATGGCGGTAGCAGGTTTTTCTGATGACCAAATGGATATTACTCAAAAAGAAAACGTACTTATTGTACGTGGTGAGCGTAAAGCCGAAGAAGGTAAAACCTATGTTTACCAAGGTATCGCTGAGCGTGATTTTGAACGTAAATTCCAGTTAGCTGATTATGTGAAAGTGATTGGTGCAACGATGGAAAATGGCTTACTGCACGTTGATTTAGAGCGTGAAATTCCAGAAGCGATGAAACCACGTAAAATTGCAATCAATGGCAGCAATCTTATCGAGAGCAACACTGACTCGGCAAAGTAGTTAGTAATAGAAAAGTAACTAGCAACATAATAAAGTAGTGAGAGAGCGCCTAAGGCGCTCTTTTTTATTGCTTACGCATCAACATTAAACCGGTATCCCGTACCTCTTACAGATTGAATGTGCGTTGAGTTACTACCCAGCTTCCTTCTTAATGAACGTATAATGGTATCTACCACATTACTTGAACCATTATGCTCAATCCCCCACACCTCTTTGAGCAACAGCTTGCGTGATACCACCTCTTCCTGATGTGAGATTAATAGAGACAAGGTATTAAACTCCAGTGGTGTCAGGTCGATTTGCGAGTGGCTCGTTCGGATCTGCCTTGCATCAACATCAAACCATGATGGGCGGGCGATGATGGACTCCTGACAGCTGAGTTCATGAAGCAGTCGCTTAGATACCCAGCCATTCACGGATTCTTCTCCCATGTCTAGCATGGCTGAGTAATAGGGGATACCGTCAATATCGACTTCTATATCAAGAACTTGAAAACCTAGCTCAAGCGCCGCAGGGGCATAGGGCTGGAGATCTTGCAGAGTGAGATAGACGCGTTTAAGTTGAGGCCTCATTTCCAGATAGATTCGTTTTATGTCGAGCCAGCATGCGGCTTGTACGCCACTTAATGATTCTCCTTTATCTAGGGATAGCCAACGACGAATAAAAATGTGCTCTGCATTATTGCCGTCTGGCGCTTCAGTCTCGTTTAAGTGGGTAACCCAGGCTTTGGTTATAGGGTCTTCATCTAGCTGGTGGGTCAGTATTTCTGTCGTTTTCAGTAAGCAGTAGAATCCTGCTATTTTTCCTTGTGTATCCTTAACACAATGAAAGGCATTAATATGTTTTTGCCACCAATGTTCGTAGATGGATATTGCCTGTTGTGGCTCATGATTTGTAATGATAGCCATCACAGACGGCTTATCGGCTTCACAAGCGGGCTCAATGCTATATTCGCGCTGATCGTTGGGAGGAAAGAAGGCGTTACGAATGACACTGTTTTCTACCAGATAGATAATGTCGGCCGTGTAGCGCCACATCTGACCCAGACTTGCACTCTCTAGCTCGGTACGAATCTGCTGGCTCGCTCTTTGGCGAAAAACACTAAATTGTTGTGGTGAGCGGGACTTCAGATCCGAGCTTAATGTCTTTTTCAGTACCTCATGCAAATTCAAGCCATCTTCATTGACCTCTACAAAATCGATCTGTGCTAAATCCTCATACAGCTTATTGGCTTGTGAGTGAGTACAAAGCAGCATGGCCTTGAGTAAAGGCTCAGTCATTCGTCTGATCACCGAGCAGGCAAGTAATGCCTGCTGTAACTCAGGGTCGTGAATGTCTTCAATAAAAAAACGCACCAATGAATGAATAATGTTATTGGGAGGTTGTTCGCTCAACTGGCGTTGAGGTCGTTCCAAGACCGCGTTACTAGCCAACCTCAACGCAAGGGGGTGACCATTAGCAAATTGGTTGATTCCCAATGCGACACTGACTGAATGCCCCTGAGCTTGTAGGAAGCGAATAGAATCGTTAAAGGATAAGCACTCTAGCTTTAAGCTGAGGTAGTTTAGCTCAGCGCTTGGGTTTATTATCCACTGGTTGGCAGGCAGTAATCGACCGCAAAATATGAGCCTTATCCTTCCTAAAAGAGCCGGCATGCATTCTTGTCTTAGCCAAGATTCGATTAAGTTTATGGACTCAAATTGATCGAGCAGTAACACAGGCGGGGTTGGCATTGTTGCCGCATCGAGAGCCGCAGAAATAGAGCTTAAGCTTGCTTCATCACTCATGGTTATCTGCTGAAGACATTGCAAGAAGGCTCTTGGTGTTGGTTCTATTTGTTGGCAATTGATTTTAAAGCAGCGGCTAGGGTAGAGAGTCGCGAATTGATTAAGAAGCGTGCTTTTGCCCACACCAGCAATGCCATATAAGCCAATCACATCAGGGCCATAGAACTGCATACTTTGAGCCAAAAACTCTAGCTCTCTGGATCGAGTCTTTTCAATGACAGCTGTGTCCATAGTCAATGCCTAGGTGAGGTTGTCGGGTTTCTTATTCACGCTACTTCATGCAAATCTCATTAAATCCTCATAATTATAGTCGCTATCAAGTTTTATCCTTGTAAGTGTCTTACATAGATGAAACGTAAGGAATTCCTATGAGTAAATTGCTAATAGGCCTAGTGCTAGGAAGTTATTTGATTGGTTTTACGAGTAGTGCTGCAGAGGAAAAGGTTCAGCGTGCAGAAAGTGCCGCACATAGCGACCTTAGCTCAAAAGCGACTATCCTTGATACCGATGGCTCAGTTCTGCGTGAGGGGAACCCTCATTGGCATTGTGTTCCAGGCATCCCTGTTGTGCCCGGAGATATGCACCCGATGTGTAACGATGCGGTGTGGTCTAAATTACTTAAGGCCGCAGCTACCGGTCAGCCCTTTGAAACCGACCGGATAGGCATTTCATACATGATGCAGGGTGATGCGTATGTGAGTAACTCCAACCCAGCCGCTACGGATCCTGACAATGGTGATGTATGGGTGAAAGAGGGGCCACATCTAATGATTGTTGTGCCAAAAGAGCTTCTGAAAGGGGTGAGTGATGACCCCTTTAATGGAGGGCCTTATGTAATGTGGAGGGACACACCTTATGCTCACATTATGGTGCCCATCAAGAATAAATAATGAAGGAATAGAGTTATGTCGACATTGTATGAAAGATTGGGAGGCTCAGAGTCTATTACTCAAATCTCCAGTGATATTGTAGACCTTCACCTTGCCAATAAGGCGATCAGCACTCGATTTGCTGATTCTGACTTATCGCGATTAAAGACGTCGGTGGCAGAGTTCTTTATTACGGGGACTGGAGGTCCTAACCTGTATAAGGGAAAAGACATGCTTGCTGTACATAAAGGCATGAATATTTCTGCTGTTGAATTTGTAGCCGTGTTAGATGACGCTCTTGAGGCCATGAATAAAAATAATGTGGGGCAGAGAGAGCAAGAAGAAGTGCTCTTTGTTCTTTATAGCATGCGCTCTGATGTCATATTGGTTTGAGGAGAGTAAACGACGATGACGCTTATCGGTTATCGTCGTTTTTATATGGCGTATTATGCGCCTTGATAAGCCTTTTTGACTTCCTCAGCAATGATTTGAATACCCTTTTGCATATCCTCATCATTCTGTACGTAGTTCATTCTCAGACATTGGTGAGAGTGATCCCACAGGTCTTCTTGTCCAAAGAAGAAGTACTCTCCAGGAACAATCAATACACCTCTAGCCTTCAGACGCTTGTACAGTTCCATTGTGGTAATCGGCAGTTCGTCAAACCATAACCAAAGGAACATAGCCCCTTCAGGTTTGTGAATTCTAAATCTTGGGTCAACAATCGCTGATTGCAAAAGCGATACCGCTCTTATGGATTTTTGTTGATAGAAAGGCTTGATGACATCATCGCTTAATCGCAGTAGGTCATTTGACTCAATCATATGTTGAGCCACCGCAGGGCCTATACTACCTGGGGCTAATCCTATGATGCCATTGATGTTGGTTAAGGCTCGTGTGGTTTCTTCATTGGCAATCACAATTCCGCAGCGTAAACCGGGCAAACCCAGTTTGGAAAGACTCATACACAATATGGTGTTGTCGTTCCAAAATGGCGTAGCTTCTTCAAACACAATATTGGGAAATGGCGTGCCATAAGCATTATCTAATATCAGAGGGATATTATGCTTACGTGCCAACTCATCTAGCTTGTAAACCTCTTCATCGGTCAATAGGTTTCCGGTTGGGTTTGTAGGTCTAGATGCGCAAATGGCCGCGACAGATTCATCAATTTTCAGTTGTGAGAAATCAACGTGATACTTAAATTGTCTATCTTCTAGCAACTCAATTTCTGGCTTATAAGAGACAAAGATGTCGTCTTCAATGCCAGAGTCACAGTAACCAATATACTCAGGTGCGAGTGGTAGTAGTATTTTTTTATGGCTGCCATCTGGTTGCTTACCTGCAAGCAGGTTAAATAGGTAGAAGAACGCACTTTGGCTACCATTGGTCAGCGAGATGTTTTTTTCACTGATGTCCCAGCCATAGGTATCTCTGAGTAGCTTTGCTAAGCCTTTAACAAAGGTGTCTTTGCCTTGAGGGCCATCATAGTTGGCCATTGCAGACACAAGCTCGCCGTTGGCTAGCATTTGTGAGGTGACTTCTGAGAAGTAGTCCATCATCTCTGGAATAGCAGCAGGGTTGCCACCGCCGAGCATGAGGGCACCAGGTGTACGCAAGCCGTCATTAAGGTCACCCATCAACTGAGTGATACCTGAGTTGCGATTAAATTTTTCGCCGAATTTTGAATAGATTTTCGAAGAAGACATGCAAAGCCCTGACTATTTCTTAAAAGTATAGGAAA
This sequence comes from Vibrio breoganii, assembly GCF_001677275.1. GTDB lineage: Bacteria > Pseudomonadota > Gammaproteobacteria > Enterobacterales > Vibrionaceae > Vibrio > Vibrio breoganii. The sequence goes on along the minus strand of NZ_CP016177.1, from coordinate 2,797,305 downwards.
GAGACAAACCTTAGCTCAGAGGGAGGGGGTTACTCAATAGCTGGAATAATTATTTGCAAAGAAAAAGCCCAGCGAGTGCTGGGCTTTAAATGGGTTATTTCTGCAGAAGAGAAATATCAGCAATCTGCAAGAACAGATTACGCAGCTTATTCAGCAGCGTTAAGCGGTTCTTTTTCAATGCTTCGTCATCGGCCATAACCATAACGTTATCGAAGAAGGCATCAACAGGCTCACGTAGATCAGCAAGTTTGCTTAGGGCTTGTTGGTAATTACCCGTTGCAAATGCAGGCTCTAGCGCTTCAGCCATGACTTCAACGTTTTCTGCTAGTGCTTTCTCAGCATCTTCTTGTAGAAGAGCAAGGTCGATCTCTTCCGCTAGCTCGCCATCGAATTTCGCTAGGATATTACCCACACGCTTGTTGGCTGCCGCTAGTGCCTCTGCTGCTTCAAGTTCACGGAAGTGAGAAACTGCTTTTACACGTTGATCAAAGTCAGCTGGCTTAGTTGGACGACGTGCGAGTACCGCTTGGATGATATCAACGCTGAAACCAGCATCTTGGTACCATGCGCGGAAACGGCCTAGCATAAAGTCGATAACGTCAGCTTCTACATTGTCGTTGGTTAGCTTGTCGCCTAGTAGCTCTTTCGCTTTACCGATCAGATCGGTTAGATCTAGGTTGTAGCCGTTTTCAACGATGATACGTAGCACACCTAGTGATGCACGACGTAGAGCAAATGGGTCAGAACCTTTTGGTGCTTGGCCAATACCGAAGATACCAACAATAGTGTCTAGCTTGTCTGCCATTGCTACTGCTGAAGAGATACCAGTGCTTGGTAGATCGTCACCAGCGAAACGAGGCATGTACTGCTCGTAAAGCGCCAGTGCAACTTGCTCGTCTTCACCATCGTGAGTCGCGTAGTGCATACCCATTACACCTTGTGTATCCGTGAATTCGAATACCATAGATGTCATTAGGTCACATTTAGCCAGTAGGCCTGCACGCTTAGATTTCTCAACGTCAGCATCGATTTGCCCAGCGATGTAGCCAGCAAGTTCTGTGATGCGGTCTGTTTTGTCTTTGATAGTACCAAGCTGCTTCTGGAAGATAGCTTGGTCTAGCTCAGCAAGACGGTCGATCAGCGGACGCTTACGGTCTGTGTTGAAGAAGAACTCAGCATCAGCAAGACGTGGACGTACAACTTTCTCGTTACCTTCGATAACGTGACGAGGCTCTTTAGACTCGATGTTTGATACGAAGATAAAGTTAGGAAGTAGCTTCTTGTTTTCGTCGTAAACAGGGAAGTACTTTTGGTCACCTTTCATGGTGTAAACCAAAGCTTCAGAAGGTACTTTTAGGAATTCTTCTTCAAACTTCGCTGTCAATACTACTGGCCATTCAACCAGAGACGTTACTTCTTCAACAAGGTCATCTTCTAGGTCAGCTTTACCGCCAACCGCTGCTGCCGCTTTTTGAGAATCAGCAAGGATGATGGCTTTACGTGCTTCGTAATCGGCCATTACTTTACCGCGCTCTTCTAGGATCGCAGGGTATTGGTCAGCAGAATCGATTGTGAACTCTTGTTCGCCCATGAAACGGTGGCCACGGATAGTACGAGCAGATGCTACGCCTAGGATTTCGCCTTCAACAAGCTCATCACCTAGCAGTACTGTCAGTGTTTTCACTGGACGGATAAATTGAATGTCTGAGTTACCCCAGCGCATTGCTTTAGGGATTGGTAGGCCAGCTAGTGCTTTCGCTGCAATGTCCATCACCAATTCTTGAACAGGTTTGCCAGCCACTTCTTGTTTGAAAAGAAGCCACTCGCCTTTGTCTGTTTTCAGGCGGTCAGCTTGCTCAACAGTAATACCGTTACCACGAGCCCAACCTTGTGCCGCTTTCGTTGCGTTACCTTCAGCATCGAAGGCCACAGAAATAGCAGGACCACGTTTTTCAACGACTTTGTCCGCTTGGCCTTCAGCCAGTGCAGTTACTTTAAGTGCAAGGCGACGAGGTGCTGCATACCACTTGATGCCTTCGTGAGAAAGCTCAGCTGATTTAAGACCCGCTTCAAAGTTAGAAGCAAATGCTTCTGCTAGAGAACGAAGTGCCGTTGGTGGTAGCTCTTCGGTACCCAGTTCAATTAGAAATTCTTTTGCCATGATTACTTCTCCTCACCTTGTTTTTTACACATAGGGAAGCCAAGTGCTTCACGCGATGCGTAGTATGCTTCTGCAACAGCTTTTGTTAGGTTGCGGATGCGGAGGATGTAGCGTTGGCGCTCTGTTACAGAGATAGCTTTGCGAGCATCAAGAATGTTGAATGCGTGGCCAGCTTTTAGAATACGCTCGTAAGCAGGAAGCGGTAATGGCTTCTCTAGCTCTAGGAGTTCTTTACACTCTTTTTCACACTGGTCGAAGAATGTGAATAGGAAATCAACATCAGCGTGTTCGAAGTTGTAAGTCGATTGCTCTACTTCGTTTTGGTGGAAGATATCACCGTAAGTCACGTTAGAGCCGTCAGGAGCAACGTTCCATACTAGGTCGTAAACAGAGTCTACTTCTTGGATGTACATCGCTAGACGTTCGATACCGTAAGTAATTTCGCCGGTTACTGGCTTACACTCAAGGCCACCCACTTGCTGGAAGTACGTAAACTGAGTCACTTCCATGCCGTTTAGCCAAACTTCCCAGCCAAGACCCCAGGCACCCAATGTTGGGTTTTCCCAGTTGTCTTCTACGAAACGAATATCGTGAACTAATGGATCGATACCAAGCACTTCAAGTGAGCCAAGGTACAACTCCTGAATATTATCTGGAGAAGGCTTAAGAGCTACCTGGAATTGATAGTAGTGCTGCAGGCGGTTTGGGTTCTCACCATAGCGTCCGTCAGTCGGACGACGAGATGGCTGAACATATGCCGTAGACATTGGCTCTGGGCCAAGTGCACGCAGACATGTCATTGGGTGAGAGGTGCCAGCACCTACTTCCATATCTAACGGTTGAACAATAGTACATCCGTTTTGAGCCCAATAATCCTGCAGCGCGAGGATCATTCCCTGGAAGGTTTTGATATCGTATTTTTGCATAGTCGTTTCGCGCGATTCTTTTGTCTGAAAATGAAATAACTTCAAATTATACCCATGAATTGTCCTTTGGAGTAGCGAAAAAAGCATCAATACCTTGTTCAAACGGGCTTTAACAGCAATGAAAGGGCTTATCCTAGTCTTTGCGGTGGATTTGCTACTTGATTATGACCTTCGGCGCGATTAAAATCCCCCGCATCTTTGGGGAGTAGCTTACCGTGGCAATCAATTGTCCGGTTCGTCCGTCAACATAATTGATGCAAAATCATCATGGCGTTCGAGACAACTTGTTTAGCAAGACCTTAGATAAGAATCATGAACCAAGGTGGGGAGTGAGACTTGTCTATTGTTTGTTATCCCCACCTAAAGAGAGAATTCCTTGAGCGTACTAGCCATTTCTATCACCACTGTTGCCTTAGCGGAGATCGGTGATAAAACCCAACTTTTGTCTCTTCTATTGGCAAGCCGTTATCGCAAGCCTTTGCCTATCATTGCCGCCATTTTCTTTGCCACTATAGCGAACCATGCGGTTGCAGCTTGGCTTGGCGTACTCGTCTCTGATTTGTTAAGCCCGGCGATTCTAAAGTGGGTTGTTGTAGCAAGCTTTGCCGCTATGGCTTTGTGGGTACTTATTCCCGACAAACTAGATGAAGATGAGTCTATTTCGAACAAAGGTCCCTTTGTGGCCAGCTTTATTGCTTTTTTCGTGGCTGAGATCGGAGACAAGACACAGATTGCGACCTCAATCTTAGGGGCGCAATACTCGGATGCATTGATGATGGTTGTGCTGGGCACAACGATTGGGATGTTACTTGCGAATGTGCCAGTTGTGATTATTGGGAAGTTATCAGCAGAGCGCTTGCCACTGGCAATGATCAGAAAGGTAACGGCCGCACTATTTGCAATACTTGCGGTAAGCGCAGCCATTTACTAGAGAGGCGAGACTAAGCCAGCCCTTTTTTGATTAGGTATTCAAATGGGGCTGCGTCGGTTTTTTCAGCGATTAGCTGATGATCCATGAAGCGACAGAAGCTTGGAATATCGCGCACCGTAGAAGGGTCGTCTGCTTTAACTAGCAATACTTCGCCATCTTGCATATTACGAATGGTCTTTCTGACCATCATAACGGGCTCTGGGCAGCGTAAACCTTCTGCCTCTAGGATGTGATTTGCAACTTCTGGATTAAACGACATAGCTTCCTCTCCCAAAAAATGAGACCGCGATCATACTCGAGTATAAAAAATATTCAATATCAACTTGGCAATCTTCAGCTCAGGGTGTATTGTTAATTTAACTTGTATTTAACAACTTGATAACAGTCGAGTTGAGCAGATATTCCGACACTATCCCTTTTTCTTGGGCTTCCCCGCACTCCGATGCGGGATTTTTTTGTCTAAAATTCAGTATCCTACCCAAATTGGTTAATTGTAAACACGAATTCACTTAACTGGTACTATAAAACAATACGCTTTGTTGGTGTTTGAGGTTACATGGAACTAGAAGATATTTATCGCAGAGATCTTAATCTATTTATCGCCTTAAGGGTTTTGGTAGAAGAGGGAAGTGTGAGTCGAGCAGCCCTTAGGCTTAATCTCAGCCAGTCGGCGATGAGTCGCGTGTTGGGACGACTAAGAGAGCTGTTAAATGATCCACTGTTTACTCGCAATGGACAAAACCTCATAGCCACAGAAAAAGCATTATTGATAAATGAGCAGATTCAGTTTCCGCTAGAAGCGATAAGGGATCTACTCACTCCCACAGACTTTGATCCCTCACAGTGCACGCAACGATTCGTGGTGGCGACCACTGACTATGCAATGCAAACCATACTGCCGTTTGCTCTACCTAAGATCTATGAAGAAGCGCCAAATATCTCCTTGGACTTTCAGCCACTGCAGCATGACAACATCTATCATCAATTGACTGCAGAAAGAGCGGACATGGCTATCTGCCGACCCGTTTCAGAAATGGTGCCTTTGCGTAGAGAAGTGCTCGGTAAAGTGGGCGTTACTTGTTTACTATCAAAGCATCATCCGTTAGCGGATAAGCCTTTGACCATTGATGACTTTTTGACACTACCTCACGCCATGATAGCGATTAGTGATGGTGTTAAATCTCTGATTGATGAGAGTTTAAAGCCTCATGGCTCAATGAATCTGATCATGCGGGCGTATCATTTAGAGGCAGCACTAGCGATTGTCGATCGCCTACCTTTGGTGATTACCGTTCCTGCCGATTTGGCTTATCTGGTATCAGAAAGACATGACTTAGTGATAAAGCCATTGCCATTTGAGTTTATTCCCTTTGATTATTCTCTTATCTGGCATTCGAGATGCGATACATCTCCGGCGCAAAAGTGGTTACGAGGGATACTAAAGAATGAATGTGGAAGGTTAATAGAGAAGCGAGTGATGGATTTAGGTTTAGAGTAAGCCAGCGAATCTCTTCGCTGGCTTATAGAATGCTGCCCCCAGCAATCTAACTTACTTTAATCACAACACGACCAGTGATTTGGCCATTAGTGATGTCATTGGCTGCTTGAATTGCATCTTCAAGATTAATGAGCTTAGTGGCTTGCTCAAAGTATGATGCAGGAAGCAGTTCCACTAAACGCTCCCAAGCTTGAATGCGTTTTTCTCTTGGGCACATTACAGAGTCAACACCTTGCAAGCGCACGTTACGCAAGATAAATGGCATCACTGAGGTCGGAAGATCGAATCCGCCTGCAAGACCACATGCTGCTACAACGCCGTTGTAGTTAGTCTGTGCTAGTACTTTAGCCAGCATATTGCTACCTACAGTATCTACTGCTGCCGCCCATACTTGACGTTCTAGTGGTTTCGCCGGTTCTGCAAATTCAGAGCGCTCAACGATGCGAGAAGCACCTAGGCTTTTCAGCAGGTCGCCATTTTGAGATGCACGGCCAGTTACTGCTGCCACTGAATACCCTAGTTGGTTTAGTAGGGTTACGGCTACGCTACCAACACCACCGCTAGCGCCGGTTACTAAAATTTCACCGTCTTCAGGTTTTACACCACCATCAACGATAGCTTGTACACATAGCATTGCGGTGAAACCCGCAGTACCAATACTCATTGCTTGCTGACCAGATAAACCGTCTACTAGCGGTACCAGCCAATCACCTTTAAGGCGCGCTTTCTCTGACATGCCACCCCAATGGTTTTCACCTACGCCCCAACCAGTAAGTACGACTTTGTCACCAGCTTGGTAGCGAGCGTCATCAGAAGTGGTCACTGTACCGACGAGATCGATACCTGGAACCATAGGGAAGTTACGAATGATTTTGCCCTTACCCGTAATCGCTAGACCATCTTTATAGTTTAGAGATGAGTAATCTACTGCGATTTCTACATCACCTTCTGGTAATAGTGATTCATCAACCTGCTCGATAGCAGCAAGGGTTTTTTTGTCTTCTTGGTTTAGAACAAGTGCTTTAAACATTAGTAACTCCAAAGGGTTAACGTGCTTGATTGCTGATAAGTTTAGAGACTATTTACCAATAAAAAAAATGATTTGTTATCATTTTAAGTATGCATTTTGTGCATTAATTATGGTTAATTTATGATCTGAGTGGAAGTGCGACTCTAACCAATGTTAGAGCCGCATGCAGAGGGAGGGCTATGGTCGTTCAAATACAGTTGCGATACCTTGGCCTAAACCAATACACATGGTTGCTAAACCATATTTCGCATCCTTACTCTCCATTAAATTAATCAATGTTGTGGAGATTCGTGCACCTGAACAACCCAGTGGATGCCCAAGGGCAATGGCGCCACCATTGAGATTCACCTTTTCGTCCATTACTTCGAGCAGCCCAAGGTCCTTGGCTACCGGAAGGGCCTGTGCTGCAAAGGCTTCATTAAGTTCAACCACATCCATATCGTCAATGGTAAGCCCCGCACGCTTTAGGGCTTTCTTGGTTGCCGGAACAGGACCGTAGCCCATTGTGGCAGGATCGCAGCCGGCAATGGCCATTGATTTAACCTTGGCTCGAATCGTCAAGCCAAGCTCGTTAGCTTTTTCCTCACTCATTATCAGCATTGCTGAGGCACCGTCAGACAAGGCTGATGATGATCCTGCAGTCACAGTGCCGTTTGCAGGGTCAAAAACAGGCCTTAGTTGCGATAATCCTTCTACCGTGGTTTCGGGACGAATAACTTCATCGTAGTCGAGAGAAATAAGCGAACCATCCGCCGCGTGTGCTTCGGTAGCATAGATCTCTGACTTAAATGCACCGTTTAAGGTGGCTTGATGAGCGCGCGCATGTGAGCGTGCGGCAAACTCGTCCTGTTGCTCTCTTGGTATGCCGTGTAGCTTACCTAGCATTTCAGCAGTCAGTCCCATCATGCCCGAAGCTTTGGCGACACTCTTACCCAAACCATCATGGAAATCGACGCCATGATTCATTGGAACGTGGCCCATATGCTCAACACCGCCAATGATGCAAATATCAGCGTCACCCACCATGATAGAGCGACTCGCATCGTGCAGTGCCTGCATGGAAGAACCACATAATCTATTTACGGTCACTGCTCCGATTTCAATAGGAAGGCCCGCAAGTAGAGAGGCATTTCTGGCAATATTGAAGCCTTGTTCAAGAGTTTGTTGCACACAGCCCCAATAGATATCTTCAATTTCGCTAGGGTTAACCGCTGGGTTTCTCTTCAAAAGTCCCTTCATGAGATGAGCAGACAGATCTTCAGCTCGAACATGACGGAAGGCACCACCCTTAGAGCGTCCCATTGGAGTACGAATGCAATCAACAATTACGACATTTTTCATTTTCTAATCCCTCTTATTGATTACACGCTGGTGGCTTGTTGGTTTGCGTAAAAGCTATCGCCAGAATCGGCCATTGAGTGAAGCAGTTGTGGTGCTTTATACAGTGGACCTAGTGATTGATACTGCTCACATAGCGCTAGGTAATTTTTGATTCCTAAGCTGTCTAGGTAACGGAATACGCCCCCTCTAAATGGTGGGAACCCTAGGCCGTATACCAGGGCCATATCCGCTTCTTGTGGCGAGGAAATAATGTTTTCCTCAAGACACAACACCACCTCGTTGATCATAGGAATCATCATACGATGAAGTACCTCTTCATCACTGAATTGCTTATTTGGTGCGTTTAGCGTAGCTAAGTGCTCACTAACCTTTGGATTAAAAGACTTCTTAGGTTTACCTTTTTTGTCAGGCTGATATTCGTAGAAACCCGCACCATTTTTTTGGCCATAACGTTGTTGCTCAAATAGAACATCAATGGCATCGGTGCCTTGCTTTGCCATCCGCTCAGGGAATCCACTGGCCATCACTTGCTGAGCATGATGCGCGGTATCGAGTCCAACAACATCGAGTAAATAGGCAGGTCCCATTGGCCAGCCAAATTGACGCTCCATCACTTTATCGACATGCTGAAAATCAGCACCATCATTGACTAACTGGCTAAACCCATTGAAATACGGGAATAGAACACGGTTTACAAAGAACCCTGGACAGTCATTGACCACGATAGGTGATTTACCCATTTTGGCGGCATAAGCCACAACGCGATTAATGGTTTCATCAGAGGTTTTCTCTCCACGAATGATTTCCACTAGAGGCATTCGATGCACAGGGTTAAAGAAGTGCATACCGCAGAAGTTTTCTGGACGTTCTAATGATTTGGCCAAGAGATTGATAGGAATGGTGCTGGTGTTAGAGGTAATTACAGCGTCTTTGTCGGCGTATTGCTCTACCTCAGCGAGAACACTTGCTTTGATTTTTGGGTTTTCTACTACTGCTTCAATAATCACATCAGCTTGTTCAATACCCGCGTAGTGAAGGCTAGGTGTAATAGAGGTGAGAACCTTAGCGACTTTATCTGCCTTAATGCGTCCTCGTTGTAGGCGACTATTCAGCAATTTAGAGGCTTCATCTAAACCTAGGTCTAAAGAGGGCTGTGCAATGTCCTTCATTAGTACAGGAACGCCCTTGAGTGCGGATTGGTAGGCGATACCGCCACCCATAATACCTGCACCAAGCACGCCTGCTCGCTCGGTAGGTTTATTCGATGCTTTAGCGGCTTTCTTGGCTAGACCTTTTATATATTGGTCGTTGAGGAATAAACCTACTAGTGAAGTTGCGACCTCTGTTTGAGTCAGGGTTATGAAGTTTTCTCTTTCTATAGTCAGAGCTTCATCGCGAGCAAACCTAGCAGCACTTTCAATGGTTTTTACGGCCATCATTGGTGCGGGATAGTGAGGGCCCGCCTTTTGAGCAACGAGACCTTTAGCTGTGGTAAAGCTCATCATGGCTTCTAGCTTGCCTAGACCTAATGGTGAGGTTTTTTGTTTGCGACGAGCCTGCCAGTCGATAGCACCGCGATTGGCGTCTTGAATAAGCGATACAGCAGAATCAAACAGTTTGTCTGTATCTACAATGGCATCGATTAAGCCTATTCTTAGTAATTGCTCCGCTCGCTTTGAACTGCCAGCGGTAATGATTTCCATTGCACTGTCAGCACCGATCAGGCGCGGTAGTCGAACGGTTCCACCAAATCCGGGCATTATTCCTAGCTTGGTTTCCGGTAATCCAATGTTGGCTGTCTTATCGGCTAAGCGGAAATCTGTCGCTAGAATGGCTTCACAGCCTCCACCAAGAGCGTGTCCTTTAATGACCGAAATGGTGGGAACAGGTAAGTCTTCAAGATTATTAAAGATGGAGTTGGCGAACTGTAGCCACTGACTTAGCTCTTCTTTTGGCTTAGCAAAAAGTCCAAGAAACTCTGTAATGTCAGCCCCAACAATAAAGGCCTCTTTATCACTGGTAACAATCACACCTTTGAGGTCTTTAAGTTGCTGTAATGACTTAATGCCAATATCAAGGGATTCTAGTGTTTTAAGGTCGAGCTTATTGACGGAGTTCGCCCCACTAAAGCATATTTCGGCTATGCCATCTTGATGTTGTTTGACCGTGAGGGTCTCTGCTTGATAGATCATCCGTGTTCTCCATGAGTCGGGTCAGCCTTAAAGGCGAGCTAAAGATCGTGGTAAGACCAGTTAAGTTTGACGAGTTAATAAGCAAAATTCAATACATTTGTTCAACAAGTTGTTAACAAGTGTTGCTTCGGTCACTATTAATCGAAATGCGTTCTCGTGATAAACTCATAGGATTACCTAAATAAAACATAGTTCTAATGAATGCCTCTCCTTATCTAATACCCGCAAAATCGACGATTTTTGAAGAAGAGATCAAGAAGAGTCAGTTTATTACCTACTTGGCTCACACTCCGTCTATTGAACAAGCCAAAGCATTTGTAGATGAAATAAAGGCGAAACATAATGACGCGAGACACAATTGCTGGGCATTTGTTGCTGGTCGTCCTGAGGATTCAATGAAATGGGGCTTCAGCGATGATGGCGAACCCTCTGGTACTGCAGGTAAGCCGATATTGGCTCAGCTGACGGGTTCGGGAGTGGGCGAACTCACTGCAGTAGTGACTCGTTACTATGGTGGTATTCGATTAGGCACTGGTGGGCTGGTTAAAGCCTACGGTGGAGGGGTTCAACAAGCCCTTAAACTACTAGAGACAATCGAAAAGAAAATCACAACTCAGTTAATAGTAGAGGTTGATTACTCTCTCATATCATTAACTCAGTCTATTATGGCGCAGTATGAGGCAGTGGAAATCTCAGCCTCCTACGATATCAAGGCTAAACTGATTGTGGAGATTGAAGTCCTCAATGAAAGTGACTTTATCCAAACCATGACTAATAAAACAGGGGCGAAAGCCTTAGTTTCAAGGATGAGCTAACCCAAGTATGCAGTTTCGTTCCATTATTCGAATAGTAGGCCTGCTACTTGCGCTGTTTAGCGTATCTATGTTGGCACCTGCAGGGGTGGCTCTAATTTATCGCGATGGTGCAGGTGTTCCCTTCGTGGTGACCTTTGTCATTTTGTTGATATGTGGCTTTGCCTGCTGGTTCCCTAATCGGCATCACAAGCGAGATTTAAAAGCACGTGATGGCTTTCTTATCGTTGTTTTGTTTTGGACCGTTATCGGCAGCGCAGGTTCGCTTCCTTTCCTTGTTGTCGACAATGCCGCCGTAAGTGTTGCCGATGCTTTCTTTGAGTCCTTCTCTGCATTAACCACTACTGGTGCCACTGTGCTTGTCGGGTTAGATGAGTTGCCCAAAGCAATGCTTTTTTATCGGCAGTTTCTACAGTGGTTTGGCGGTATGGGGATCATCGTGTTAGCGGTAGCTATATTGCCGGTCTTAGGTATCGGTGGCATGCAGCTTTATCGCGCAGAAATTCCCGGTCCAGTTAAAGACAGTAAAATGACGCCGAGGATTGCTGAAACGGCTAAGGCGCTTTGGTATATCTATCTTAGCTTGACGGTAGCCTGTGCCATTGCCTTTTGGATGGCCGGCATGACCTTCTTTGATGCGGTCGGACACAGTTTCTCTACCATCGCTATTGGTGGCTTCTCTACCCACGATGCGAGTATGGCTTACTTCGATAGCTACGCAGTGAATATGATCACTGTAGTCTTCTTACTTATCTCTGCGTGTAACTACTCTTTGCACTTCGCGGCGTTTGCCTCCGGTGGTGTCCATCCCAAGTACTATTTAAGAGACCCTGAGTTTAGAGCCTTTATCGGAGTTCAGGTCATATTGTTCGCGATTTGCTTCTTAGTGCTACTCAACCATCATAGTTACGACACTTACTATGAAGCCTTTGACCAAGCCTTGTTCCAAAGTGTGTCTATCTCCACAACCGCTGGATTTACGACGACGGGTTTTGCCGAGTGGCCATTGTTCTTACCTGTGCTTTTGCTCTTCTCTTCTTTTATAGGGGGCTGTGCTGGCTCGACGGGTGGTGGTATGAAGGTAATACGAGTACTGCTATTAACATTACAAGGGTTTCGTGAACTCAAGCGTCTTGTTCACCCTAGAGCCATATTTACCATCAAGCTGGGTAATAAAGCGCTGTCATCAAGGGTTATCGATGCGGTCTGGGGTTTCTTCTCAGCGTACGCGCTTGTGTTTGTTATCTGTATGCTGGCCCTGATCGCAACCGGTATGGACGAACTCACCGCATTCTCAGCGGTAGCATCAACATTAAATAACCTAGGCCCAGGTCTAGGTGAAGTATCACTGCATTACGGTGATATCAGTGACTCTGCAAAATGGGTCTTGGTGGTCTCTATGTTGTTTGGCCGACTCGAGGTCTTCACACTATTGATCCTATTTACTCCTGCATTTTGGAAAAGCTAAAGGAAGAACCATTGAAAAAGGCAGCATTATTGTATTCCACTTGCGATGGACAGACTCGTAAGATATCCGCTCATATAGAGAGTGAACTAGAAGGATTTGAATGTGAGTCTTTTGATCTAGCCTCTATAGATACGCTGGATTTACTTAAATTTGACCGCGTAGTGATTGGTGCTTCAATACGTTATGGGCACTTGAACAAGAAACTGTACCAATTCATTCAAAAGCACCTAGTACAACTTGAGCAAGTCAATGCCGCTTTCTTCTGTGTGAACCTTACAGCGAGAAAAGAAGACCAAGGTAAAGATACTCCAGAGGGAAGTGCCTACATTAAAACCTTCCTAAAGAAATCACCGTGGGAGCCTAAGCTAATAGGGGTCTTTGCCGGAGCTCTACGTTATCCCCGCTATAACTTCTTCGACAAATTTATGATTCGCTTCATTATGTCTATGACGGGTGGAGAAACGGATACAAGTAAAGAGGTCGAGTACACCAACTGGGAAAAGGTCTCTTTATTCACGCAAAAAGTGGCAGAAATGGATAGAAAATAGTCATTTTTAGCCTCTAGTGATGCAAAACTAGCCGAACAACAATAAATTCAAAAAAAACGCTAAAAAAGGCTTGCCAATGTGACTCAGCTCTCTATAATGCGCCCCACTGACACGGCAATGGCGACAACGCTTCGCAGTGTTTCAGTAGGCTAAGTAGCTGAATCATTTGAGTTTAACTTTTCTTCGAAAATAAATTCAAAAAAGTGTTTGACACTGAGATTCAAATCGCTAGAATGGCCGTCCGCTTGAGAGGCAAGCCTCGAAAGCAACGCTCTTTAACAATTTAAACCTATCAATCTGTGTGGGCACTCGTTGATGATAATCGAAAAGATTTATCAATGAACTGAGTGACCAAAACGATGACTTTTAGTCATTGGCACAGTCAATTCATTATCGTTCTGTTGGAACGATAATAGCTTTAAAATTACTTCTTACTTTCGAGTAAGGAACAGTTTTGAAGTCAGTATTCATTGAGCCGAAGCGTAAGCTTCAACAAAACTTTAATTGAAGAGTTTGATCATGGCTCAGATTGAACGCTGGCGGCAGGCCTAACACATGCAAGTCGAGCGGAAACGACAACATTGACCCTTCGGGTGATTTGTTGGGCGTCGAGCGGCGGACGGGTGAGTAATGCCTGGGAAATTGCCCTGATGTGGGGGATAACCATTGGAAACGATGGCTAATACCGCATAACGTCTACGGACCAAAGAGGGGGACCTTCGGGCCTCTCGCTTCAGGATATGCCCAGGTGGGATTAGCTAGTTGGTGAGGTAATGGCTCACCAAGGCGACGATCCCTAGCTGGTCTGAGAGGATGATCAGCCACACTGGAACTGAGACACGGTCCAGACTCCTACGGGAGGCAGCAGTGGGGAATATTGCACAATGGGCGCAAGCCTGATGCAGCCATGCCGCGTGTATGAAGAAGGCCTTCGGGTTGTAAAGTACTTTCAGTCGTGAGGAAGGCGTTGGAGTTAATAGCTTCAACGTTTGACGTTAGCGACAGAAGAAGCACCGGCTAACTCCGTGCCAGCAGCCGCGGTAATACGGAGGGTGCGAGCGTTAATCGGAATTACTGGGCGTAAAGCGCATGCAGGTGGTTTGTTAAGTCAGATGTGAAAGCCCGGGGCTCAACCTCGGAACCGCATTTGAAACTGGCAGGCTAGAGTACTGTAGAGGGGGGTAGAATTTCAGGTGTAGCGGTGAAATGCGTAGAGATCTGAAGGAATACCAGTGGCGAAGGCGGCCCCCTGGACAGATACTGACACTCAGATGCGAAAGCGTGGGGAGCAAACAGGATTAGATACCCTGGTAGTCCACGCCGTAAACGATGTCTACTTGGAGGTTGTGGCCTTGAGCCGTGGCTTTCGGAGCTAACGCGTTAAGTAGACCGCCTGGGGAGTACGGTCGCAAGATTAAAACTCAAATGAATTGACGGGGGCCCGCACAAGCGGTGGAGCATGTGGTTTAATTCGATGCAACGCGAAGAACCTTACCTACTCTTGACATCCAGAGAACTCGCTAGAGATAGCTTGGTGCCTTCGGGAACTCTGAGACAGGTGCTGCATGGCTGTCGTCAGCTCGTGTTGTGAAATGTTGGGTTAAGTCCCGCAACGAGCGCAACCCTTATCCTTGTTTGCCAGCACGTAATGGTGGGAACTCCAGGGAGACTGCCGGTGATAAACCGGAGGAAGGTGGGGACGACGTCAAGTCATCATGGCCCTTACGAGTAGGGCTACACACGTGCTACAATGGCGCATACAGAGGGCGGCCAACCAGCGATGGTGAGCGAATCCCAAAAAGTGCGTCGTAGTCCGGATTGGAGTCTGCAACTCGACTCCATGAAGTCGGAATCGCTAGTAATCGTGAATCAGAATGTCACGGTGAATACGTTCCCGGGCCTTGTACACACCGCCCGTCACACCATGGGAGTGGGCTGCAAAAGAAGTGGGTAGTTTAACCTTCGGGAGGACGCTCACCACTTTGTGGTTCATGACTGGGGTGAAGTCGTAACAAGGTAGCCCTAGGGGAACCTGGGGCTGGATCACCTCCTTATACGATGATTACTCACGATGAGTGTCCACACAGATTGATATGGTTTAGAAAGTAAAGAGAGATTTTTGAAACACCCCCCAAGGTGTTTCAACAGTTTATGTTTGCTCTTCGGAGTAAAGATAAATCTAGTGTCCCGTTCGTCTAGAGGCCTAGGACACCGCCCTTTCACGGCGGTAACAGGGGTTCGACTCCCCTACGGGATACCATTGGGTCGTTAGCTCAGCTGGTAGAGCAGTTGACTTTTAATCAATTGGTCGCAGGTTCGAATCCTGCACGACCCACCATTTCCTTTCCACAAAGGAAGTTGTTTGAATTCACTTTATAGTGAACACAAATAGCAAACAATGTGGGCGATTAGCTCAGTTGGGAGAGCACCTCCCTTACAAGGAGGGGGTCACTGGTTCGAGCCCGGTATCGCCCACCATCTTTAAGCGCTCTTTCGAGTGTGTTTAAAAATGGTTCATTTGTTTGAATCTCGCTCTTTAACAATTTGGAAAGCTGACGAACAACAATGTGATTTCATTGTTGTTCAAATTTAAAAGTTCTCAAATCCTATGTACTTCTTTTTAAATAGAGAGGGATGTAGGTACCAACACACATTCAAGTGTTCTTGGGAATGTATCCTTGCCAGGATGCATTCAAATTTGAGTCCGGCAAAATCGAATGTTATCTCGCTCATAATAAAGAGATAACGCACCTTGGAAACGTCATACTGCAGCGTAGCAACTGCAATGCGTTAAGCAAGACCCTTTGGGGTTGTATGGTTAAGTGACTAAGCGTACACGGTGGATGCCTTGGCAGTCAGAGGCGATGAAAGACGTAATAACTTGCGATAAGCCCAGATTAGGTAGTAATAACCATTTGAGTCTGGGATTTCTGAATGGGGAAACCCACGTGCATAAGCACGTATCATTAACTGAATACATAGGTTAATGAGGCAAACTCGGGGAACTGAAACATCTAAGTACCCGAAGGAAGAGAAATCAACCGAGATTCCGAAAGTAGCGGCGAGCGAAATTGGATTAGCCCTTAAGCTTTTAATGCGTCAGGTGAAGAGTCTGGAAAGTCTCGCAGTATAGGGTGATAGCCCCGTAACCGACAACGCATTTTAAGTGAAAACGAGTAAGGCGGGACACGTGATATCCTGTTTGAACATGGGGGGACCATCCTCCAAGGCTAAATACTACTGACTGACCGATAGTGAACCAGTACCGTGAGGGAAAGGCGAAAAGAACCCCTGTGAGGGGAGTGAAATAGAACCTGAAACCGTGTACGTACAAGCAGTAGGAGCGCCTCGAAGCGTGACTGCGTACCTTTTGTATAATGGGTCAGCGACTTAATTTTAGTAGCAAGGTTAACCGTATAGGGGAGCCGTAGGGAAACCGAGTCTTAACTGGGCGTCGAGTTGCTAGAATTAGACCCGAAACCAGGTGATCTAGCCATGGGCAGGTTGAAGGTTGAGTAACATCAACTGGAGGACCGAACCGACTAATGTTGAAAAATTAGCGGATGACTTGTGGCTAGGGGTGAAAGGCCAATCAAACCTGGAGATAGCTGGTTCTCCCCGAAAGCTATTTAGGTAGCGCCTCGGACGAATACCAATGGGGGTAGAGCACTGTTAAGGCTAGGGGGTCATCCCGACTTACCAACCCTTTGCAAACTCCGAATACCATTGAGTACTATCCGGGAGACACACGGCGGGTGCTAACGTCCGTCGTGGAGAGGGAAACAACCCAGACCGCCAGCTAAGGTCCCAAAGTATAGCTAAGTGGGAAACGATGTGGGAAGGCTCAGACAGCCAGGATGTTGGCTTAGAAGCAGCCATCATTTAAAGAAAGCGTAATAGCTCACTGGTCGAGTCGGCCTGCGCGGAAGATGTAACGGGGCTAAGCTATACACCGAAGCTGCGGCTGCATACTTTTGTATGCGGGGTAGGGGAGCGTTCTGTAAGCGGTTGAAGGTGGTCTGTAAGGGCTGCTGGACGTATCAGAAGTGCGAATGCTGACATGAGTAACGATAAAGGGGGTGAAAAACCCCCTCGCCGGAAGACCAAGGGTTCCTGTCCAACGTTAATCGGGGCAGGGTAAGTCGACCCCTAAGGCGAGGCCGAAAGGCGTAGTCGATGGGAAACGGGTTAATATTCCCGTACTTCTTATAATTGCGATGGGGGGACGGAGAAGGCTAGGTGGGCCTGGCGATGGTTGTCCAGGTTCAAGTATGTAGGCGGAAGGTTTAGGTAAATCCGGACTTTCTTAACGCTGAGATACGATGTCGAGCTGCTACGTGCAGTGAAGTCATTGATGCCATGCTTCCAGGAAAAGCCTCTAAGCTTCAGATTATAAGAAATCGTACCCCAAACCGACACAGGTGGTCGGGTAGAGAATACCAAGGCGCTTGAGAGAACTCGGGTGAAGGAACTAGGCAAAATGGTACCGTAACTTCGGGAGAAGGTACGCTCTTGGCGGTGAAATCCCTTGCGGATGGAGCTACTAGGAGTCGCAGATACCAGGTGGCTGCAACTGTTTATTAAAAACACAGCACTGTGCAAAATCGTAAGATGACGTATACGGTGTGACGCCTGCCCGGTGCCGGAAGGTTAATTGATGGGGTTAGACTTCGGTCGAAGCTCTTGATCGAAGCCCCGGTAAACGGCGGCCGTAACTATAACGGTCCTAAGGTAGCGAAATTCCTTGTCGGGTAAGTTCCGACCTGCACGAATGGCGTAATGATGGCCACGCTGTCTCCACCCGAGACTCAGTGAAATTGAAATCGCTGTGAAGATGCAGTGTACCCGCGGCTAGACGGAAAGACCCCGTGAACCTTTACTACAGCTTGGCACTGAACATTGACCCTACATGTGTAGGATAGGTGGGAGGCTTTGAAGACGGTACGCCAGTATCGTTGGAGCCATCCTTGAAATACCACCCTTGTAGTGTTGATGTTCTAACTTAGTCCCCTCATCGGGGATGAGGACAGTGCCTGGTGGGTAGTTTGACTGGGGCGGTCTCCTCCCAAAGAGTAACGGAGGAGCACGAAGGTGGGCTAAACACGGTTGGACATCGTGTGGTTAGTGCAATGGCATAAGCCCGCTTGACTGCGAGAATGACAATTCGAGCAGGTGCGAAAGCAGGTCATAGTGATCCGGTGGTTCTGAATGGAAGGGCCATCGCTCAACGGATAAAAGGTACTCCGGGGATAACAGGCTGATACCGCCCAAGAGTTCATATCGACGGCGGTGTTTGGCACCTCGATGTCGGCTCATCACATCCTGGGGCTGAAGTCGGTCCCAAGGGTATGGCTGTTCGCCATTTAAAGTGGTACGCGAGCTGGGTTTAGAACGTCGTGAGACAGTTCGGTCCCTATCTGCCGTGGGCGTTGGAAGATTGAAGGGGGCTGCTCCTAGTACGAGAGGACCGGAGTGGACGAACCTCTGGTGTTCGGGTTGTCATGCCAATGGCATTGCCCGGTAGCTAAGTTCGGAATCGATAACCGCTGAAAGCATCTAAGCGGGAAGCGAGCCCTGAGATGAGTCTTCCCTGGCACTTTAAGTGTCCTAAAGGGTTGTTCGAGACTAGAACGTTGATAGGCAGGGTGTGTAAGTGCTGCGAGGCATTGAGCTAACCTGTACTAATTGCCCGTGAGGCTTAACCATACAACACCCAAGGGGTTTTGTGGACTCAAAGTAGAACTTTGAATGTGTGATAAAAACTTTTAGATATTAGCTTTCCGAATTTTAAAATTTGCTTGGCGACCATAGCATTGTGGACCCACCTGATTCCATGCCGAACTCAGAAGTGAAACATAATAGCGCCGATGGTAGTGTGGGGTTTCCCCATGTGAGAGTAGGACATCGCCAGGCTTTAATTAAGTTTTTAGATTTAACGATCTGAAAGCAAATACTGGATAAGGCATTTATAAGACCTTAACTAGTAACAATTTGTGGAGAGATGGCTGAGTGGTCGAAAGCACCGGTCTTGAAAACCGGCAACCGTTAATAGCGGTTCTAGGGTTCAAATCCCTATCTCTCCGCCACATTACAAAAAACCGCTGATTCGTCAGCGGTTTTTTTGTATCTGTAGTATTTCAAATCCTCTTTTATAAACTCCCCAGTCTTTTGTCGTTATTTTATGCAATCTAAACTTTTGCACGATATGCGATGCATATGTTTGCTATGCTATCGATCTATATCACATAAAAGCACCTATAAGTGACAGGTGTAACTTTTTAAATGTAATCGTATTTTACGAAGGAGAACTAGGGAATGGGACAGCTTGCAACCCTTGGATTTATCGCAATTGGTGGTGCTTTTGGTGCTTGTTCGCGATATTTGATTTCTGAACTGTGTGTTGTATTGCTAGGGCGTGGTTTTCCGTATGGTACCTTGACGGTCAATATTGTAGGTTCATTTATCATGGGAACATTGATTGCCCTATTTGAAAATGAAGTGATTGCTGTCGACCCTTGGCGTCAAATCATCGGCCTTGGCTTCTTAGGTGCGTTAACGACTTTTTCTACCTTCTCTATGGATAATGTCCTTATGTTCCAACAAGGGGACTACTGGAAGGCTGGATTGAACATTGTGCTTAATGTGGTGTTCAGTATCTCTGCTGCAATGATTGGATTCCATTTAGTCTTCAAAAACTAACATGTTTGCTTTGTTCTTCTCGTAGTTTATATATAATGGAACTGCTTGTCGGAGTGCTGAAGTGTTAATCACAAGATGCTGAGACCGTGAATACGGAATTCGTTGAACCTGATACAGGGTAATACCTGCGAAGGAAACAAGGTGGTCACTTCGAAAAGCTATTGGGTTTCTATCTAATACTTGTACCATCAATCTATCCGACAAGCTGTGTTTTTTACAGAAGGATAGGGCGATGGAATCCCCGCTAAATAGTTATATACAATCTCCAACGATAACTCCTGCTTTTGATAAAGCGTTCTCACTTGTCGCTAGTAAGGCAACTACTGCTGGCTTTAGCAATGTGATAACTGCGATCTCTGCTGGAGACAGTTATGCTGTAGTCACTCCTAACCAAACATTTAAGCTTGTTGTTGAGACAAATGTAGAACAGCAGTTTTCTGCAACTATAGTCGATTCAGAGAATAATAAGCTTGCTTCCCTGATAGTTCTTCATGCTAAAGGGCAGGACTCAATCACTCTGAGTGATGGTAGCTCCTTTGAGTGGACATATAAACCTGAAGATTACCTGACCAGTTGTGACGACTATTTAGCATGGATTCTCACCGCTTTGTCTTTAGAGTTCACTATTGAAGATGCTGCTCTTATTGCCAAAAGCGCCTTGCATGTTTCATGTGAAACATGGCCGAACCACATCAAATTCTTTCCTCAATTAGCCACAACCCATCAACAAGTGTCGGCTCGAAAATCGGCGCGATGCTTTGGCTTATATCCAGTGCTTGATAGCCTTGAGCTTGTCGATGAAATTGCCCAAAGCGATGTGAACATTCTCCAACTTAGAATTAAAGATCAGTCTAATGAGACGGTATCTGAAGATGTGAGGCGAGCAATTCAGATCGGTAAACAGCGCGGAGTGGATGTTGTCATTAATGATTACTGGGAGCTGGCGTTAGAGCATGGTGCTTCTTGCATTCACTTAGGGCAAGAAGACCTAGCAGAGTTAGCTGACAGCCGTCTGTTAAGTAGTGACACAGGTTTAGGGATATCAACGCATGGGTATTATGAAATCATCAATGCGTTGCAGTACAAGCCTTCGTATTTGGCACTAGGGCACATCTTTCCTACTACCACAAAAGATATGCCGTCTTCTCCACAAGGCCTAATTAAGCTTAACTTATATCAGGCTCTGATCACCTCTATCGGTGAACAAAGAGGTGAAATACTGCCTTCCGTAGCGATTGGCGGGATTAACCTAGAGCGCGCTCCGTTAGTCATAGAGTCAGGTGTAACGAGTGTGGCCGTGGTGAGGGCGGTAACACAAGCGCACGATAAGCATGAAGCTGTTGCACAATTCCAACAACTGTTCGAACACCTCAATGAAAAAGCAATCCGATTAGAAGAGGCTTCTGATGCTGTCTGACCAGGAGTTTTTGCGCTATCAACGTCAGATCATGCTGCCTGAGTTGGGAGAGAATGGGCAGAGATTATTGCTCGATGCCAAGGTACTTATCGTTGGGTGTGGTGGTTTAGGCAGTGCAGTGGCGTTGCAACTGGCCGGTGCAGGTATAGGTAAGTTAGTGCTTTGTGATGATGATAGTGTTGAACTAAGTAACCTGCATCGTCAACTAAGCTACAGAGAATCAGACCTTGGCCAAGCAAAAGCGAAAGCGCTTGCGGGACAAATCCAACGACTCAATCCATCGATCAGTACTCGTAGTGTAATCAGACGAATGTCTTTAGATTTACTCAACATCGAAGTCAGTATGGTCGATCTCGTTGTCGACTGTAGTGATAACTTCCCAACAAGACAAGACATCAACAAGGCCTGTATCTCTAACCAAACCCAATTAGTGTCCGGTGCAGCGATAGGCTGGGACGGCCAAGTTGCTTACTTTGATGGGCAACATCAGAGTGCTTGTTATCACTGCCTATATCCGTTCAGTAAGTCCAATCAAGCCACAAAATGCAGCGATACCGGTGTCATGGGACCGAGTGTAAACATGATAGGCAGTCTTCAATCTATGCTCGCAATAAGAGCGATCATAGAGCCTGAAACACTGAATACCGGCGAATTGACGGTGTTTAACGGACGAGAGATGAGCTACCAAAAATTTGCTATTGAGAAAGATGAAAGTTGCGCGGTATGTAGCGAGGGAAACAACAATGAATGAAGTAGTCGTAACCATTAACGATAAGCCAATCAATATTGGTATGGAATCCAATCTTATAGAGGTATTAGATAAGCAAGGCATTCCTTCTGAGGGCTGTGCTATTGCGGTGAACAACAAGGTGATTCCAAAATCAAAATGGAACACTATTCAAATACAAAAAGGCGACACACTCTCTGTGTTCCGTGCGATAGCTGGAGGCTAACAATGCTTAAAATTGCAGATAAGACATTTAAATCAAGACTGTTCACCGGGACTGGTAAGTACGCTAATAACACCTTGATGGCATCTTCAATCGAAGCCTCTGAGTCTGAGTTAGTGACCATGGCACTGAAGCGTGTTGACGTATTTGATCGACAAGATGATATCTTGAAGCCACTGAATGACCTTGGCGTTAACCTTTTACCCAATACTTCCGGTGCAAAGAATGCAGAGGATGCAATTTTTGCCGCTCACCTCGCTAGAGAAGCCCTGCAAACAAATTGGCTTAAGCTAGAGATTCACCCTGATCCAAAGTACTTGATGCCAGATCCAATCGAGACATTGAAGGCTGCAGAACAATTGGTTAAGGATGGCTTTATCGTTCTACCTTATTGCCATGCTGACCCAGTTCTATGTAAGCGCCTAGAGGAAGTGGGCTGTGCTGCCGTTATGCCGCTAGGGGCGCCAATCGGTACTAATAAAGGATTGGCTTCTATCGATTTCCTGAAAATCATCATTGAGCAAGCTAACGTTCCTGTTATCGTCGATGCAGGTATAGGCGCTCCGTCTCATGCAGCACAAGCGATGGAATTAGGCGCAGATGCCGTTTTGGTTAATACCGCAATGGCTACAGCGGGCGATCCGGTTGCTATTAGTCGAGCGTTTAAGCTAGCGGTTGAGGCGGGTAGAATGGCTTACGTAGCAGGCTTAGGTGCTCAGCAATTAAGTGCGGTAGCTTCTAGCCCTATGACCGCATTTCTAGACTCTCAGTATGAGGCCAAATTATGAGTTTTGTAGATGTCTTTAAATCTACTGACTGGAGTGAGAGCTATCTATCCATTATGTCTAAGACAGCAATGGATGTTGAAAAAGCGCTAGCGAAACCTAGGCTCGATATAGAAGATTTTAAAGCGCTCATCTCACCAGCCGCAGAACCGTTTTTAGAATCGATGGCACAGCTTTCTTACCAGAGAACAAGACAGCGTTTCGGTTCTACCGTCGGACTATACGTTCCTTTGTACCTATCGAATCTTTGCTCAAACGATTGCACTTATTGTGGTTTCTCCATGAAGAATAAGATTAAGCGTAAGACGCTTGATCTGGACGAGATTGGTTTGGAGATCGATGCGCTTAAGGCAATGAAGTTTGACAGTGTTTTGTTGGTAACGGGAGAACACCAGAGCAAAGTCGGTATGGATTATTTCCGACAAGTACTTCCTGAGATCAAAAAGGATTTCAATTATCTAGCGATGGAAGTACAGCCACTGGATCAAGAACAGTATGCCGAACTAAAGACACTTGGCCTAGATGCGGTCATGGTTTATCAAGAAACCTATAACCCTTCGACGTATGCAGAGCATCATCTTAAAGGCTCTAAAACGGACTTCTACTATCGACTGGAAACACCCGATAGATTAGCCAAAGCAGGGATTGATAAGATTGGCATAGGTGCGCTTATCGGCTTGGACAATTGGCGTGTTGATAGTTTGTTTGTTGCTACCCACCTGGAATACTTAGAAAGAACCTACTGGAAGTCTCGCTACAGTATTTCTCTACCTAGATTGAGACCTTGCGAGGGAGGGGTACAACCTAAATCAATATTGAATGATAAGCAGATGGTGCAACTTATTTGTGCCTACCGCCTCTTTAATCAGCACGTTGATATTTCTCTTTCTACACGCGAGTCAGCCACCTTTAGAGACAACATTCTGCCATTAGGTGTAACTACAGTTTCAGCGGCATCCAAAACCCAGCCAGGTGGCTACGCGGTCGATACTGAAGAACTGGAACAGTTTGAAATCTCAGATGAACGTTCAGCCGCAGAAGTGGAAATGGCGATCAGAAATAGAGGATTGGAACCAGTGTGGAGAGATTGGACTTCGATATACTCGGGCTAAGCGTTTCGAGCTAGATGTTTCACGTGAAACCAAAATAAAAAACCAGTGGCGTAACCACTGGTTTTTTTGTTCGTAACTGACTACGAAGATTAAATGGCGCTCGTTGCTTGTTCAAGCCACTGTTTCACTTCGCCATCTACAAGCGGTGAAAGGTCGTTCCATACCTTTTGATGGTACGTGTTTAGCCACTCAACTTCGTGTGCAGATAAGAGCGAGAGGTCAATGTTACGTGTATCGATAGGGCAGCGCGTCAGGGATTCAAAGCCTAACACCGAGAAATCGCCGGCTGTTTCAACCTCAACAACAATCTCTAGGTTTTCGATGCGAATACCAAACTCGTCGGTGCGGTAGTAACCCGGTTCATTAGACAGAACCATACCTGCTTCTAACGCCGTATCATTGTATACCTTCGCGATACGTTGTGGCCCTTCATGCACACTAAGGAAGTGACCCACACCATGACCTGTACCATGGTCGTAATCAAATCCGTTCGCCCATAAATGCTGACGCGCAAGGATATCCAATTGATGTCCTTTAGTTCCCTTAGGGAAACGAGCTTGAGCTAGGCCAATATGTCCCTTTAATACAAGAGTGAATTGTTTCTTCATTTCTTGTGTCGGGTTGCCAATTGCGATGGTTCGAGTAATGTCTGTCGTTCCATCTGGATATTGACCACCAGAGTCTACCAAGTACATGGAGTTGTCAGAAACAACACCTGGAGTAGGCTCGTTGTTGTGATTGTAATGGCACATTGCTGCATTGTGAGCGGCGGCTGAAATAGTATCGAAGCTTAGATCCGCCAATGAAGCATCTTCTTTCCTGAAGCTTTCTAACTTATCCGATAGTTGTGCTTCATTGAGAAACTCGCCTTTATCGTTTTGCTTGTCGAACCAAGACAAAAACTTAATCATGGCAACGCCATCACGAACGTGGCTGTTCTTCATTCCTTGTGCTTCGACACTGTTTTTAACCGCTTTAGGAATTAGGCAAGGGTCGGCTATTGGAAGTACTTCCGCACCCACTTGGTTAAGCACTAGCTCAAACCATGCGTTACTGGTTGCCGGATCAAGTATTACCTTGCGGCCCTTAAGGGCAGTGAGGCGAGTCTCAAGTTCTGATGGAGAGTAGACCGTAACACCCGAACCAACGTGCTCATCAAACTGAGTTGGCACACGTTCAGAATCAATAAAGAATTCTACTTCACTATTGCTATGAACAATGGCGTGAGAGAGGGCAACAGGTAAACGAGATATGTCGCTACCGCGAATGTTCAATAACCAACAAATTGAATCTAGTGCAGTAAGAACGGCGCTATCCGCTTTTTGTGCTGTTAACTCATTAGCAATTAACGTGCGCTTTTCCTGGCTACCAACACCAACCCAGTCATTCTCCATTAGACGCAATGTAGAAAGCGTAGCCTGTGGTCTATCACTCCATAATGTATCGATTGGATTGCTATTGATGTACACGAGTTCGTAGTCTTCAGAAAGGGATTGCTTGGTTGAAGCTAACCAACGACCAGAGTGCATTCTAGGGTCAATCCCCACCTTGCTGCCTTTTTCGAGGTTTTGAGTAATCCAAGCTACAGGTGGAGTTTGCACAAGATGTTGATATGAATAAACATCAGCAGGGGTTTGTTTCGTTACTTGAACGGTATAACGACCATCGACAAAAATAGCCGCATCGTTAGTTGAGATTACTGCTGCTCCTGCTGATCCTGTAAAGCCAGTCAGCCAGTGTAAGCGTTCATTATGCTCTGGAATGTATTCACCAAGAAATTCATCTTCATGAGGAACAATGAAGGCGTCTAATCCATTTGTACTTAACCAGTTGCGAAAATCTGCAACACGGCTTTTTATCTGAGCTGGCATAATCTCTCCTTTTCGTTACTACCTTTATGCGCATGGCGATTAAGCTACTCTTTTTAAGGCCTGTGTGCAATTTCAGAGTGCGGAAAATGACGTTGCATATCGCAAATGAAAACTGTTCTAGTTACGGTAAAAAGAGTATATTCTATATACAGACAATATTTCCGTCCCACCGCGAGTTTTGATTTCTTCAAAACACAACAAGTTCTTATTGAAGTGAAATAATATGGCATTAACGACTTATGAATTAGCTCGTATAATGGAGCAGATGGAAGAGTCTCCTGAAAAAGTAATGTATGGCAAATTACTGAGGGAGCTAGGCAATCAAAGTGAAGAAAGAATTAGAAGTGCAGCAAAACAATTACCCTTGCACACTCTAAAAGACATCGTTTATCAGTTTCAAAGAGTCATTGAATCTCGAAAGGGTGAGCAAGTTGACTTACTCGCGCAAGAACTCGTAAAAGATGGTATCTCTATCGAAGACTTAAAAGCATATATGAATAAATAAGCTCCTATACAGGAGCTTATTATCATTATTATTGTTTGAACCGCTTCGCCAGAATATGATCGGCAGATAATATTCCTGCTCCCCAAATTAGGTTAATTAAGATCATTAAACCCCATAGTTGATGATCATAAAATCCTTTTTCCCACAGAACGGGATAAGACACCACGGCCATGATATTGAATATGAATAATATCGCTGCAAATGGTCGTGTAAATAAGCCTAGCGCGATAAAAATAGGAACGATAAGTTCAGTTGCGGTTCCTACATAAGCCGCGATTTCCCAAGGAAGAATAGGCACCTGATATTCGTATTCGAATAAAAAGAGGGTACTGTCCCAGGTTCCTATCTTCACCAGTCCTGCATTAAAGAAAACCCAAGCAACCCAAAGTCGACAGAAAAGCAAAAGGGCAGGTACTGCTAGGCCTTGAAGGTTCTCAACGATCCCTTCATAAGCTCGGTATTTGGATTGGAATGTACTGTTCATATCAACTCCTTAGCTGTGCAAAGCCGGCGATCAGCATTCGATCTACCAATGACGGTATAGAAGGAAGTTGCTGTTCATTGATTTGTGATAACGGTTGCTGGCTTTCGATCGCTCTCAACAACAAAAAGTCATTGTGTTCGAGCTGATGGAAATGAAGGTGTCCATCGGGCGTTGCTTGAACGTAACCATATTGTGGTTGGTTGAGTTGCAACTCATCGAAAGTGTTTTGGTCAATGGCCTCGATAAGGTCGAATATCGAATAATTTGATTCAAAGCTGCGGACGCTGGCTTTAGAAACTAAGCGTATATTTTGTTGCTGTTGGTCGCTCAACTGGCTCAGCGCTGCAAGGGGTTGGTGCTCATTCTCTATTGCGTTGTGAAGAGTCAGTTTAAGTTCATCAGCTAAGGCTTCAAACCTAGCGATCTCTGTGATGTAAGGGGCAGCCTCAATAACTTTTGGAAATGTCGATAGGGTTTGCTCAAACCCTTGCCCATAATCGGATACGTTGCCGCTTAATGAGGGCGTATTCAGTACGTGGGATCGTGCTATCTGTTCAAAACATTCTTCACCCACCAAAGCTAATGTGTAGGGATACATGGCCTTCAGGACATCAGTAAAACTATGCACCACATTGTTTCGATAGATTTGAATGCGCTGTTCATCAGTGAAGTGGTCGCTGTGAATGTGACAGTCAGACACCTCTCCTTGATAGACTAAGGAGCGGGCAAAGTTACTCTGCAGTTGAGACAGGCTGATCATGAGGCTTCCCTCATATCAGCAAACTGCTTTGCAATCACAGATGCTTTTTCGGCCTCACCTAATAGTACCTCTGGTGACGGAATATCCATGTCCCATTCTATTAGGGTGGCAGTGTTTGGGTTGGATTGACTCCATATACGATATAGTTCCCACACCTCATCACACACCTTGGTACTGTGTGTATCAATCCATATCTTTGAGTTTTGTATTTCTTTGACGGTAAACCCAGCAAGATGAATCTCTTGAACCGCTTGTCGGTTGATGGCATTCAGGTAATGAAGCGCATCAAAGCCATGGTTTAATGAAGAAACATAGATGTTATTTAGGTCGAGTAGCAGTTGGCATCCAGAGCGTTGTTGTACTTCGTTTAGAAAGTCCCACTCTGAAATGGTGGAATGATTGAAGCGTAAATAACTGCTTGGGTTTTCGATTAACAGCGGGCGCTTGATGGCATCTTGTACCTGAAGTACATTTCGAACAAACACCTCTAGAGCTTCTTCTGTATAGGGAAGAGGGAGCAGGTCATTAAAATGCACACCGCCATTTTCACTCCAGCTTAAGTGGTCCGAGACCAGTGAGGGTTCGATCTCATCAATCAAATCTACCAAAGATTGTAGATGGGATTTATCTATTTCTCCCACTGAGCCAAGGGAAAGTCCTACGCCGTGGCAAGAGATTTGATGCTGCTGACGAATGTTTCTAAGCTGCTGTCGTGCTGGGGAGTTGATTTCGAAGTAATTCTCACTATGCACCTCTAACCAAGACACATGACCAGGGTTATGCTCAAAGAAGTTGAGATGAGGATGACGTAAACCCACCCCAATACTGTTATGAATCCCTGCATTGTGCATCGTTGTACTCTCCGAAAATTTGCGAAAAAGAGGGGCACGTTTAATAGGTGTGCCCCAGACCTTAAATCTAATTCGTCGCTAGATTACGAAGATGATGTACTACCACCGGCTAGCTTGTCACAAAGCCCTTTAGGCACTACGACAAAGGCGTCTTTTTGGTGATCTTCTTTTGATGTACCCGCACACGAACTTGTTTTCGTTGCGCAGTCATTTTTACCTGCCTTTGATACGCCGTAGCATTTCTCTTTCTCAGCTGCCACTGCATGTGTTGCAGTCAGCATGGTGCCACCTAGAGCTAATAAACCAGTAACTGCCGCTGTAACTGCAAGATTAGACTTTTTCATAATTTCATCCTCGATATGATTCTAAGTTGTCTGAGCAATCGCGGGTTAATGTTAACGGTTTGTTGCGAATGCCTGTTAAATAGGACGGGTTGGATCACGAAAATCTTTCAAAAAAATACAATAAAATGAAGGTTTCAATGTAGGCCATTGAAAATTAAGAGGAATTAATTTTTATTTTTCTACGCATAAACGACAGAAACACAGGTTAGAGATTGTACCTGTAACCCTGTATACTGAGCTTTAATGTATAAATAAACAGTAATTGATTGGAAAGGTACGATGGACGCATCATTATTACTCGACGGGCTCAATGATAAACAACGAGAAGCCGTTGCAGCCCCATTGGGCAACCTATTGATCCTAGCGGGCGCGGGAAGTGGTAAGACTCGAGTATTGGTTCATCGTATTGCTTGGCTGATGTCTGTAGAGCAAGCATCGCCATTTTCGGTTATGTCGGTAACCTTCACCAATAAAGCCGCCGCTGAAATGCGTGGCCGTATTGAAGAACTGATGCAAGGCACTGCTTCTGGGATGTGGAATGGTACCTTCCATGGCATCTGTCATCGTATCCTTCGCGCCCACTACCTTGATGCTAAATTGCCAGAAGACTTTCAGATTATTGATTCTGATGATCAGCAGCGCTTACTGCGACGTTTGATAAAGGCGCAAAATCTAGATGAAAAGCAATGGCCAGCAAAGCAAGCAGCTTGGTGGATCAATGGCAAAAAAGACGAGGGGCTAAGACCTCAACATATCGATAGCTATCACGATCCAGTGACTAAGACCTGGCTACGTATCTATTCGGTATACCAAGAAGCGTGTGACCGAGCGGGTTTAGTTGATTTTGCTGAAATTTTGCTGCGTTGCCATGAGCTTCTGCGAGATAAGCAACATATTCGTGAACACTATCAGGCTCGCTTTAAGCATATCTTGGTGGATGAATTCCAAGATACCAACAACATTCAGTATGCTTGGTTGCGTATGATGGCGAGCCCTGAGTGTAACGTTATGATTGTCGGCGATGATGACCAATCTATTTATGGTTGGCGTGGCGCTAAGATAGAAAACATTCAACGCTTCCTGAATGAGTTTAAGCAAGCATCAACCGTGCGCCTTGAACAGAATTACCGTTCTACTAAGAACATACTTACCGCTGCTAACCATCTGATTGCCAACAACGTTGAGCGTATGGGTAAGGAGTTGTGGACGGATGGCAGTGATGGTGAGCTAATCTCTGTGTATTCAGCCTACAATGAGCTCGATGAGGCTCGCTTTGCGGTCAATAAGATCAAAGAGTGGCAGGATACTGGTGGGGCACTAAAAGACTCCGCAATCTTGTATCGAAATAATGCCCAGTCGCGTGTGATCGAGGAAGCTTTGATTCAAGCTGGGTTGCCTTATCGCATCTACGGCGGAATGCGATTCTTCGAGCGTCAAGAAATCAGAGATGCATTGGGTTACTTGCGCTTAATGTCGAATCGAAATGATGACGCTGCCTTTGAAAGGGTGGTGAACACTCCTACTCGTGGTCTAGGTGAAAAGACGTTAGAAACCATTCGTTTTGCAGCGCGAGATCGTGGCGCAACATTATGGCAAGCCAGTAATCAGCTTCTAGAAGAAAAGGTCTTTGCGGGTCGAGCCGCAGGTGCTCTAGGGCGCTTCGTCGAATTAATTAATGCCCTTGAAGACGATACCGCTTCAATGGAAATGCACAAGCAAACTGACCATGCCATCAAAGCCTCTGGCTTGTTTACTATGTATCAACAGGAGAAGGGCGAAAAGGCTCAGGCTCGCATAGAAAACCTTGAGGAACTGGTCACGGCCACCCGTCAATTTGAAAAGCCTGAAGAGGCGGATGAGATGAGTGATCTTACCGCTTTCCTAACCCACGCTGCTCTAGAAGCTGGCGAAGGTCAAGCTGATGAATTTGATGATGCGGTGCAATTAATGACCCTACACAGTGCCAAGGGTCTAGAGTTTCCTTTGGTCTTCATGGTGGGCGTAGAAGAGGGGATGTTCCCGAGCCAAATGTCATCAGAGGAAGCGGGTCGACTCGAAGAAGAGCGCAGGCTTGCTTATGTGGGAATGACTCGAGCGATGCAGAAACTGTACCTCACTTATGCTGAGATGCGCCGTTTGTATGGCCAAGATAAGTATCACAAGCCATCTCGTTTTATTAAAGAGTTGCCAGAAGCGTGCGTGCAAGAAGTACGTATGAAGGCGCAGGTGAGTCGACCAACCAATAGTGGACGCTTTAGCCAAACGGTTAAGAAAGAAAGCTTTAATGAGACTGGATTTAGCTTAGGGCAGCGGGTGAGCCATCCAAAATTTGGAGAGGGCACCATTATTAACTTTGAAGGAAGTGGTGCGCAAAGCCGTGTTCAGGTGGCCTTTAACGGCGAAGGAATAAAGTGGCTGATTACCCAGTACGCCAAACTTGAGAGATTGTAATTTGAATGAGCCCCAGTGAATGCTGGGGCTTTTTACTTTTTAGGCTAAGTAAAAATCTTTTATGCCTTGCAAAAGGTTGTTCACTGCAACCGCAGCCAGAATCAACCCCATTACACGACTGATGATAGCCGCACCCACGTTGCCAATCCACTTCTGAATATGAGTCGCCCCTAGTAATAAGAATAGGGTGATGAGCAATACGACTAACATAACACCTGCCGTCATAGCCTGATCGATAAAGGCGTGCCTATGGTTATCGGTAAGCATTACGATGGCCATCATAGCGCCAGGAGAGGCGATTGAAGGAATAGCCAAAGGGTAAACGGCCAGATCGGCAAGCTCCGATCGGTTTATCTCTTTCGACATCTTGCTTTCTTGCTCTGGCTTGCTTTCGCCAAAAATCATGGTCAATGCGAATAACAGTAGAACTAACCCACCGGCGGCTTGGAATGCGGGGAGAGGAATTTGCATTGCCTCTAGTAACACTTGTCCCGCAAGTAAAAAGAATAGAAGCACGCCTGTGGCAATCGCTACGGCTTTAATCGCAACTAATCGGCGTTGTTTTTTAGCTAAATGGTGAGTTTGTGAAAGATACACAGGGACTGAGCCAACAGGATCGATGACTGCCCACAGGACGACAAATTGAGTAACTAGGATGCTGAGCAAGAAAGTTATCTCCTAAAGCAAAGATTAAGGGAGGGGGCTTTCTCAGTATATCAGGTGTGGCATGTGGGAAGTTGGGATGAATGAAATATGTGACATAAAGAAAAACCCCGAGAGCTTGCGCTCTTCGGGGTTATAGTCTTACTCGCAGCAATCCGGCTACTAAGTGTGCTCCATGCATCAAATCCATGATAGTGTGCTGTTATCCTTCAGCGTATTCCTTTTCTCGCCATCCTAGCGGTGTCCATATGACCTTATCCTGGTCTGCCAACAATCCTCGTTAGCGCACGTCACTTATTCCTTGAGCGGTGTCCTTTACATCATCCTGATGTTTAGTCCTTGCCTCATCCAGAGGTGTCCATTGTCTTTCCTTAGTAGTAACCATCCTAGCTACTATTGCGTCCATTCAATGTCCAATTTGCTTTCCATGCCGACTATTCATCCTGAATAACCGAATCTTCATCCTGAAGAACACCGAGTCCTTGGTGATTTCCTTTTCCGTGTCAGCTTCCTTCCGACCCTTGTTATATTATGCTTTTTTCATTTTTGCTCAATGGGGTGACAGAAAAAAGATTTTAATCGTAACAACAAATCACAATCTCGCTCTATATAAATCAATGGCTTAGTGTTATCTTGGTCTAATTCCGATATATTTTAACTTCGATCGCGCACATCTTTGTGAGAGATCTCTTACAAATTTCGGGCGGATGTCGTTATTGTCTTACCATCTGATTTTCTCCAATAGCGACACCTTCTCGCCTTGGATCGGCCGCGCCGGTCAAATCTCGCTCAATTTTAATGATGTGTAGGCCTGAATTGAGAGGCTTCAATTTGGTTTTGTAACCCCATTTTTTAAACTGTTGCTCATACTGCTGTGCGCTAGTGTCTTGCTCAAATTCAACTGTGCCGAATCGATTGGAGATGTGGGGCAATTGAACCACCTCCTCTAAAGGTAACTGCCAAGTTAGGTGAGCGATGAGCGCTTGTGCAACATACCCAATGATGTAGCTACCGCCAGGTGAACCAATGGATAAATAAGGAGAGTCATTTTTCAGGACTATGGTTGGTGACATGGAAGAGCGCGGTCTTTTTCCTGGCGCAATGTGATTAGCGATGATCTGACCATCTTGATGATGTTTAAAGGAAAAATCGGTCATCTGGTTGTTGAGTAAGAACCCTCTGACCATGATTCGAGAACCAAAAACGTTTTCTACACTGCTGGTTAAACTGACCACATTTCCTTCGGCATCAACAATATTAAAGTGAGTTGTCGAAGGAAGCTCTATGGATTGGTCATTGGCGTAGTTAAGGGCGATCTCCCAAGGAGGAGACCCAGCACTGACTGATTTTAGAGGCGCTTTGAGGTTTATCATTTCTGCGCGCTGTTTAAGGTAGTCCTCATTGATGAGCCCTTGAGAGGGTACAGACACAAAATCACTATCGGCTAGGTATTTGGCTCTATCTGCAAAGGCCAATTGGGTTGCATCACCGATGACTTTGTAGCTATTTGCGCTGCTTGATCCCCACTCATGCAGTGGGAATTGCTCGGAGAGTTTGAGTATTTGACCGACGGCAATCCCTCCCGAGCTAGGGGGACCCATACCGCAAACATCGTATTCTAGATAGTCCACGCAGATTGGGGTTCGTTCTATGACTTCATATCTGGCAAGGTCTTTCTTTGCTAGCACCCCTGTGTGTTTGGGGTGATTGGCGACTGCTGTAACAATATCATTGGCGATATCGCCTTGGTAAAAAGCATTTTCACCATAGGTGGCCAAAAGCCTTAACGTATCGGCATACGCCTGATTAATCAGTACTTCACCGGCTTGTTTAGCGCTGCCATCTGCATTGAGGAAGTAGGCCTTGCTGTTGGCATCAATGGAGAGATGTTGTTTATCTCTTTCTATTAAACTGGCTAATCGAGGGCTAATGGTAAATCCTTGCTCTGCCAATTCTATTACGGGTTCAATCAGCCTTGGCCATTTGACGCTGCCATGCTTTTGGTGCATTTCCCACAATAGCTTTATCGCACCCGGTGTGCCCACTGACAGACCACTTACGACTGCATCGTAGAATTTTAATGGTTGGCCATCCTCGCCAATAAAGTGTTCAGGCTTGACGGCTAGAGGGGCGGTCTCACGAGCATCGAAAGTGGTGAGGTTTTTTTTCTCACCATCCCAGTATACGAGGAAAGCGCCACCGCCAATTCCTGATGATTGGGGTTCAACTAATCCTAGCACTAATTGTGTTACCACCATGGCATCGACCGCATTACCGCCATCATTGAGCACTTGGGCTGCATACTGGCTAGCGATGGGGTTTGCAGCTGTAACCATCCACTCTTTGCTTTGTTGGGCTTTCTTAGTTTCCCAACCGGTAGGGGTTTCAGGTGCGACCGCATCGCTGGCTTGATTGGCGATGACCGTTGAAGATGCCACGCAGGCTAGAGTGAGTAGGGATAGTGTTCGAAGAATCATTGGGTTGCCACGCTGCTACAGTAAAGTACTGAAAGCGTGGCATTTAATCATGATTTTTCAAATGAAAATGAACACTTTGAGAGAGAAGTTATAGGAGTTGAGTGATCGCTTGCCAAAGAATGGCTGTACCTAAGACGGAAAACAGCAAGCAACAAATGATATCGATATAGATGGCAACGCGAGCGAGCACTTGCTGCAACCTTTTTGTCGATAAAGCCCACGCCAATAGTGCGAACCAAAACAGCGACAGGCTCCAAAGGATGACTAGTGCCGCGACTTTGCCTTCTACAGACATGCTTGCTGGAACCAATGTCGACATCAAACTGACGAAGAATACTAAGGCTTTAGGATTCAATAGGTTAGTGGTCAAGCCTCGAGTGAAGGCTTGCTTCTTGCTATTGAGGGTAAAATCCTTACCCGGTTTTTTGTCTACCGCAGGCTTTCGAATACTTTGGATTATCGACTTTATACCCGTTAATCCGAGGTAAGCAAGGTAGCTACCCCCCATAAGCTGAAGCACAAGAAACAGCGTTGGGTGTGAATGAACGAGGTAGCTGATCCCTGTTAGGCTGAGGATTGAGTGAATAAGAATGCCAATAGAAAGACCAAACGCAATAGCGATGCCCGTTTGTCTTCCGTAGCGTGTTGAATTCTGTACCACTAAAGCAAAATCAGGGCCTGGGCTCATTAAGGCAATAAAATGTACGCTAGCCAGAGTCAGTAACACATTAACTTCGTTCACTTTCTATTGCTCCTAGCGTTTTTGATTCCATCGAAGCTAAATACTACCAAAGCCGCC
The DNA here is from genome assembly GCF_001677275.1 of Vibrio breoganii. Lineage (GTDB taxonomy): Bacteria > Pseudomonadota > Gammaproteobacteria > Enterobacterales > Vibrionaceae > Vibrio > Vibrio breoganii. The sequence continues at coordinate 2,762,230 of NZ_CP016177.1, read as the reverse complement.
CAAATGAATAAGAAGGTCACGGCTTTATTGATACTAAAGTGCTCACCGTAGACGGTGATCGCCAAGATGAACATCAGGCTTGGACCTATGTATTGGAAGAAGCCTAAAGTCGATAGCTTGATACGAGTCGCCGCGCCGGTAAAGCAAAGTAGTGGTGCGGTGGTTATCGCTCCTGCGAGCAAGAGTAGTGTGTTTAAATCCCAGCTGTTGTTAAACATGTTGGAGGTATCACTATGGGTAAAGAAGGCCCAATAAATGACAGCCAGTGGCAGTAACAGCAGGGTTTCAACGAACAAACCTGTTTGGGCATCAAGGTTTACCTTCTTTCTTAACAACCCATAGCCACCAAAGCTGCAGGCCAATGCAAACGAGATGTAAGGAATAGAGCCAAAGGCAATCAGCTCAATAGCAACGCCACAGAATGCCAGAGCAACAGCGATCCACTGTACCGGTCTTAATCGTTCGCTCAGAAACACCATCCCAAGCATGACATTGATGATAGGGTTTATGTAATAACCGAGACTTGCCTCTAGCATATGATTGCTGTTGACGGCCCAGATAAAAATAAGCCAGTTCACTCCGATTAAAAGAGAGGTGGTGATCAAATAAACGAGCTTGGTTTTACTTTTTAATATTTCTTGAAAGGAACGCCACCCTTGTCCAAAGTGGATCAGACCAGCCAGTAAAAAGAAGGACCAAATGATTCGGTGCATCAGTATTTCAATGGCAGGAACCGAAGATAACGCTTTGAAATATATAGGCGCAATTCCCCACATGGTGTATGCCATTATGGCGAAGATGACACCTTGTCGAGTGCGTTGTTGAGCTGGGTTATCCATAGATTCTCAAGATACTGTTCGGAAAACAGCAGAGTATAGAGAGCGTGCTCTCTAAGAGCCAGCAAAATGCGGTTTGCATCCTAGATCATCCCCTTTACAATGTAGCGCTGACTCATCATCCACTACTCACAGGTAATACATCCTACATGTCCACCCATTTGTCTATGATTGAGGAATCCGATACTCAAATAACACCGCAGCGCGTGCTGGAGGATGTGTTTGGCTATCAGGAATTTCGCGACGGCCAACAACAGGTGGTGGATGCTGCACTCTCTGGAAAGGACTCTTTGGTTATCATGCCTACCGGTGGTGGTAAGTCTATGTGTTACCAAGTGCCTATGCTGGTGGCTTCTGGAATGGGCTTGGTGATATCACCGCTTATCTCATTGATGAAGGACCAAGTTGACCAATTGAAAGCCAATGGTGTGGCTGCCGAGTGTATCAACTCAAGCATGACTCGTGAGGAGTTGTTGTCGGTGTATAACCGTATGCATCAAGGCAAAATAAAGTTGATCTATGTATCGCCAGAACGTGTGCTCATGCATGAGTTTATGGAGCGTTTGCAGCACTTAGAGATCAACCTTATCGCCATTGATGAAGCGCACTGTATCTCTCAGTGGGGGCATGACTTTAGGCCTGAATACGCGTCTTTGGGTCAGTTAAAACAGCAATTTAGCCATGTACCCTTTATGGCGTTGACCGCTACAGCAGACGATACAACGCGACTCGATATTAACGGCCGACTGCAACTCGATGACCCTCTTTGTTATCTAGGCAGCTTTGATAGACCCAATATTCGCTATACCTTGGTAGAAAAAGCCAAGCCAGTCGCTCAAGTGATTCGCTATCTCGCGACGCAGAAAGGTCAGTGCGGCATCATTTATTGTGGCAGTCGCAAGAAAGTCGAAATGGTGACGGAAAAACTCTGCAATAACGGCATTCGAGCCATGGGCTATCATGCGGGAATGGATCCGGATGAGCGCGGCTACGTGCAAGAAGCGTTTCAAAAAGATGATATTCAGATCGTTGTCGCCACCGTAGCCTTTGGTATGGGAATCAATAAACCGAATGTGCGCTTTGTTGTGCACTTTGATATCCCAAGAAACATTGAGTCCTACTATCAGGAAACCGGTCGAGCAGGGCGAGATGGCTTGCCCGCTGAAGCGATGACCTTGTATGACCCATCCGACATCAACTGGTTGCGACGCATGCTTGATGAAAAAGAGGATGAACAGCAGAAAAAAGTCGAGATGCACAAGTTAAACGCAATGAGTGCCTTTGCTGAAGCACAAACCTGCCGTCGACAAGTCCTGCTGCATTATTTTGGTGAGTATCGTGAGAAAGCGTGTGGTAACTGCGATATCTGTATCGATCCGCCAAAAACCTTTGATGGTACTGAGGCTGCACGAAAGGCGCTCTCTTGTGTGTATCGTGTTAATCAGTCCTTTGGTATGGGGTATGTGACAGAAGTGCTTCGTGGTATGCAGAACATACGTATTCGCGAGAACGGTCATGACAAGCTAACGACTTATGGTATAGGTCGCGATAATAGCCATGACTACTGGGTGAGTGTTATGCGTCAGTTGGTGCATAAAGGCATGCTGACTCAAAACATTGCACGAAATTCAACCTTGCAGCTGACAGAAGAAGCCAGACCGTTATTACGTGGCGATATGGAATTAGAGCTTGCTGTGCCTAGGCTGGATCTCACGGTTTCTGCCAAATCCGACAAGACCCCAACCAAACACTACGATAAGAAGCTGTTTGCAAAATTACGTAATCTTCGTAAGCGCGTAGCTGATGAGGAAGGCTTACCTCCTTATGTGGTGTTTAACGATGCTACCTTGATTGATATGGCTGATATCCTGCCTACTTCGTATGGTGAAATGCTGGCCGTAAATGGAGTGGGGCAACGCAAACTCGATAAATACGCTGATGCCTTTCTCGATCTAATTCAGGAGCACATTACTGGTGTCTAGTTTTACTCTTCGTCATTTTGACTCTCAAAAAGGTCGCCTTTCCTTGGTCACGTCATCGTTTGATCATGATGACTTTCCTTCAGTTGGACAGCAATTTATCGACCTTATCAGTGCCACAGTATTGGAAAAGCAGCAAGATGCTGACCTTCACTCTTGGTTGATTGACTTCGAAGGTTGTCAGTTAATGTTGCGCGCGGAACACTATAGTGAATCCATGTGGTTGGAGGCGCTATCTGCTGGCCAATCGGAAGAAGAACTGCAATACCTCGCTGGACTGGTAGCAAAGGGTATTTAGTTAGAAAGGTTTCACATGAAACCATAGTGCTGTTCATGTATTGCACAATCTGAATCGTTATGTATAATTCCGAGCCCGCCATTTTGGTGGGCTTTAAATTTTGAGATGAAGCGACTTGCTTCGAATGGGTTCCCTCGCCCCCATCTACTAAAAAGGTACAATATGAACCGTTTTAATCCATCGCAACTGCGAAAAGCGCTTTTCTTTTTAGCGTCATTCCACCTGATCATCATTGCCTCGAGCAACTATCTCGTTCAACTGCCATTTACCGTTTTTGGTTTTCACACCACTTGGGGCGCGTTTACGTTTCCATTTATCTTTTTGGCAACAGACCTGACCGTTCGCATCTTTGGTGCTGCACTTGCACGTAGAATTATCTTCTTGGTAATGCTGCCTTCGCTAGTAGTGTCCTATTTTCTCTCGGTAGTATTCTTTGAAGGGCAGTTTCAAGGTTTTGCTCCGCTTGGAGAGTTCAACCTGTTCGTGGCCAGAATCGCTATTGCTTCATTCATGGCTTACTTGCTAGGACAAATCTTGGACGTGCATGTATTTAATCGCCTGCGTCAAATGAAGCAATGGTGGATTGCCCCAACGTGCTCCACTTTATTTGGTAATGCATTAGATACCTTAGCTTTCTTTAGCATCGCTTTCTATAACAGCCCTGATGCGTTTATGGCGCAACACTGGCAAGAGATAGCGCTAGTGGACTATGTGTTTAAGCTTGTAATTAGCTTGGGCTTGTTTGTTCCTATGTACGGTGTCTTGCTCAATTACTTGATTCGAAAACTGACGACCGAATCAGACCAAAGAATCGCTGCACAGGCATAGAATATCGCAAAAAAAAGAGCTCCCTAGGGAGCTCTTTTTTTTATACTGAGTGTTAGTACTTGGTACAGAACTGCGTCCATAAGCGGTAGGCTTCTTGGTCGGATAATTGCTTATCTTTTAGTTTGGTAAAGAGTAACACGGCAATAGACGCTACCACGTGGTTAGCCATCTGAACCTTGTCAGCCTCTATCGTGCCAAGAGGGCACTGTTTTGGGCTGACGATTTGTTCGTTGTACATCTCTTTCCAGTAGTGCGAATGTAAGCCCTTACTATCACTTGTCCAAATTGTCTGGCTTACCTTTGGGTTGTACTCAGACTCACCGGATACTCCTTTAAAGGAGGCAATAGAGCAGTTCGAGTGACCTATGTTTGTTTCGATCTCCGCATGCAATTCCTGAAAGCCTGGGTGGAAGCTGCCTCTAACGCCATACTTTGCGCTACCAGGGTTTAATCCTCTCACTACAGTATTTATCGGAGTTCTCAAGCCGTAGCGCTTCTTCCAATCAAGCATCTTCTCTGCGATAGGAGCAAAGTGGGATAGAGGCAAGTAAGCGATGTTTGAAGATTGCAGTAGTGAAGTAGCATGCTCAATATCGCGCGCCGTTTCGATATTCAATGGCTGCAAATAGTGTTGGCTATGCACGCGGTCTGATCCTGTATCAAGATGACCATGGATCAGCACCTTATAACCCTCGTCTGCGAGAATAGAGGCGGCGATCAGATTCCAGGGCAGGGATTGTTGATTGCCATTGATATCTTGTTTGCTTTTCTTTCCTGCATAACAAGGCCAATCAATATCGACTTCGATTTTTGGTAATCGCTGGTGGAAGGCCTTGGTAAAGCCGGCAATCTCTGCAGCTGTCTCATTGTTAACTCGAATGAGCATCATCAACATCGCCATTTGATCATCGTCGATCTGACCGTCAAGATATTGATCCATCACCGTAAAGGCTTGATCAAATGAGAGAGGTTTACGACCACGCTCTCCTCGGCCAACACAGCGGATGCACTCCAATATAATGCTCATTTCTCAAGCTCTCCTTGCTTCGATTTTGTTTTCAAAATATTTGTCTGTAAAAAAGCCCAGTTGGATAAACTGGGCTAGATAAATTATATCTGCTTGATTTGCAAAGGCCAGTTTTGGTCTGACTGCCGATTGGCTTCAATCTCTAGTTCAGCAACGGTCAATGGATTGGCGTTACACCAACTTGCATCAATGGATAAACAAAGTTGTTTACTTGTCGCTTGCAGTTCCACTGAGGGCTGCAGATTCACATTGCGCCTATGGGTAAGTAGCACTGACAAGCGTAGAATTCTTAAGATGTTTTCTGCGCTTTGTTTACTGACGGCCTGCTGCTCAGGTAAAGAGGACAAAGCATCCTTATAGCGTAGCGTAACGTCGGCAAGTAGATTTTTCTGTGCTCGCGTATAACCCGGTAAATCAAGGTGTTGCAGTAGGTAGGCATTATGTTGACCTGCCTTTTTAAAATCGATAGTCAGTCCAATTTCATGTAACTGAGCAGCGGCTTGTAGCAATTCTATTGCGACAGGCTCAGGCAGAAACTCACTACCACATTGATTGACTAGCTTATTTGCGGTCTCGGCAACCTGCTGTGCATAGTCTTGATCGAGCTGAAAGCGCTGTTGAACGCTGGTTAAGGTTCGCTGACGGATGTCTTCTTGATGCAGTTCGGTGATCATTTCATAGACCATGCCTTCGCGAAGCGCGCCGCCGGCAAGAGTCATTTCATCAATGTCTAAAAGCTCAAAAATGGCCAGTAAAATAGAAAGACCACTAGGGAAGACAAGGGCTCGCTCAAGGGTGAGACCTTCGATCTCAAGCTCTTCTAAGGCATGAGCTCGCATGGCTTGTTTCTGTAGGCGCTTTAACTTGGAGTGAGTAATCACTTCGTCCATGCCTTGCGCTAGCATTATCTCTTGCAGTGCTTGAACGGTTCCGCTAGCCCCTACACACAAGTCCCAACCTAGCTCTGTATATTCATTCAGAACCGGGCTTAGAGTTTGCTTGGCGGCCTCAATGGCGCGGTGGAAATTGTCAGCGGTGAGCTGTCGGTCGTTGAAGTGTTGCTCTAACCAAGTTACGCAGCCCATTTGCAGGCTGTTAAGTACCTTAGCGTCAAAGCCTTCACCGATAATCAGTTCGGTACTGGCGCCACCAATATCAACAACGAGACGCTTACCTTTACCACCAGAGGTGTGAGCAACCCCTTTATATATAGTGGCAGCTTCTTCATTCCCAGAGATAACCTGAATATCTTTACCCAGAATCTGATTGGCTTTATTCAAGAACTCATCAATATTGGTTGCGACACGAAGCGTGGCGGTTCCGACAATACGAATGTTTTGTTCAGGGATGTCTTGTAAGCGTTCAGCAAATAGAGACAAACAGTCCCATCCTCTTTGCATTGCTTCCTGACTTAACGCGTTGCTACTGTCTAAACCAGCAGCGAGGCGAACCTTGCGCTTAATCTTCGCCATAGTGCGAACGCTTCCATGTACGTGCTTTACAACAAGCATATGGAAGCTATTCGAGCCAAGGTCAATGGCGGCATAAAGAGGAGATGAGTCTGTCATAACCTAAATTAGCTGTTTCCTGATTATCTGTTATGTGGCCTAGATGGTCTGCTGCGTCGCTGATTATTATTGCGACCTTGAGGTTTTCCACCACTTTGACGACGGGTGTTTGGTGAGCGTTGAAGACGAATTGGTCTCGGCAACTCTTGAATCAAAGCTTCAGGGTCATAGTCTGATGCTGGAATTGAGTGATCGATGTATTCTTCGATTGCAGGTAGGTTAACTGCATACTCTTCACAAGCAAAACTGATTGAATGACCGCTTTCACCAGCACGTCCTGTACGGCCAATACGGTGAACATAATCTTCAGCGTCATCTGGTAGGTCGTAGTTAAATACGTGCGTAACCAGTGGAATGTGTAGACCACGTGCAGCAACATCAGTCGCAACCAAGAAGTCTAATTCGCCTGTAGTAAATTGCTCTAGAATTCGTTCGCGTTTTTTCTGCGGAATGTCACCTGTTAAAAGACCCACACGGTGCTCATCGGCTGCTAGGTAACCCCAGACTTGCTCACATTTGTATTTTGTATTGGCAAAAATGATCGCTTTTTCAGGCCAATCTTGCTCAATCAAGGTCATAAGCAGAGCGATCTTATCTTCATTTGAAGGGTGGAACAGCTCTTCTTCGATACGGACGTTGGTGCGACGCTCTGGTTCTACTTCCACATGCTCAGGATTGTTCATGTGTTCGAACGCAAGTTCTTGCACTCGGTAAGAAAGGGTTGCAGAGAAAAGCATGTTAAGACGATCTTTTGGCTCTGGCATACGACGGAACAAAAAGCGAATGTCTTTAATGAAACCCAGGTCAAACATACGGTCAGCTTCGTCAAGAACAACAGCTTGGATATGATTAAGGTTAAAGGCTTTCTGCTTGAAGAAATCGATGATACGACCAGTAGTACCGATCAAGATATCAACACCTTGTTGTAGCTCATTCAGCTGCTTGTCGTAGCTTTCACCACCATATGCAAGCGCAGCTTTAAGGCCGGTGCTTGCAATCAAAGCTTCAGCATCACGATGGATCTGAATAGCCAACTCACGCGTTGGTGCCATAATAATGGCGCGCGGTTGGTTCACTGCTCGAGACTCATCGGCAGGGTTTTTAAGTAGGTAATCGAAAGTAGCGGTTAGAAAGGCTAATGTTTTACCAGTACCCGTCTGAGCTTGCCCCGCAATGTCTTGGCCAGTGAGCAGTACTGGCAGCGCTAACGCTTGAATCGGAGTACAATACTCAAATCCTTTTGTTTGCAATCCAGTGATAATATCTGGGTGCAAATCGAAGTCGGCGAATTTTTGCTCTGTGATGTGTGTCTTTTTCATGAGCATAGAATATCAGCTTACGCTTGCATTAAGAAAGGAAATCCATTCCAATAGGCAATCTAATTGCCGATAATCATCGGATCGGCATCAGAAAATTGATTTGGAGCTAAAGATGAGCGATAAGATTTTGCAGCTTTCTGACGACGGTTTTGAAAGTGATGTAATAAAAGCTGCAGGCCCTGTGCTGGTAGATTTCTGGGCAGAATGGTGTGGTCCATGTAAAATGATTGCCCCTATTTTGAATGAAATCTCAGAAGAGTACGCTGGTAAACTTACTATTGGTAAGCTAAATATCGATCACAACCCAGCAACGCCACCAAAATATGGCATTCGTGGTATCCCAACATTACTGTTGTTTAAAGACGGCAATGTAGCGGCAACCAAGGTAGGTGCGCTTTCAAAGACTCAGCTTAAAGAGTTCCTAGACGCAAATATCTAAAATGAGAAAAACAAATTAACCGTGTATTTTTTAATGCACGGTTTTGTTTTTTCTAGAAGCTAGACTAGGCTTGTTTTTAGTGCTAGTTTATTGCACGTAAATCATACAATTTTCCTTTTCTTGGTCGATCCTGAGACCAAATCTCTCTAACTAACACATACAGATCCTATTTTGACTACTAAATCTAATACAAAGACCACCGAAAAATCGACCACTATGAATCTAACAGAGCTGAAGAACAGACCTGTCTCAGACTTAGTGAAACTTGGTGAGAGCCTTGGTCTTGAGAATCTTGCTAGATTGAGAAAGCAGGACATCATATTTTCTACGCTAAAAGCGCACGCTAAAAGCGGAGAGGATATCTTTGGTGACGGCGTCCTAGAGATTCTACAAGACGGATTTGGTTTTCTGCGCAGCTCAGACAGTTCATATCTAGCTGGCCCAGATGACATTTATGTATCGCCAAGTCAGATTCGTCGCTTTAACCTGCGTACAGGTGACAGCATTGCCGGTAAGATTCGCCCGCCTAAAGATGGTGAGCGTTACTTTGCATTGCTTAAGGTTAATACCGTTAACCACGATAAGCCTGATAACGCACGTAATAAGATTTTGTTTGAAAACCTGACTCCACTGCACGCTAACGAGCGTATGGTAATGGAAGTAGGTAACGGTGCGACTGAAGATATTACAGCTCGTATCCTAGATTTGGCTTCACCGATCGGTAAAGGTCAACGTGGCTTAATCGTTGCTCCGCCAAAAGCGGGTAAGACAATGTTGCTGCAAAACATCGCCCAAAGTATTGCCCGCAACCACCCAGAGTGTGAGTTGATGGTATTGCTTATCGATGAGCGTCCAGAAGAAGTAACTGAGATGCAGCGCCTGGTTCAGGGCGAAGTAATCGCTTCTACGTTTGATGAGCCAGCGTCTCGTCACGTACAGGTTGCTGAGATGGTAATCGAGAAAGCGAAACGTCTAGTTGAGCACAAGAAAGACGTTGTTATCCTTCTTGATTCAATCACTCGTCTAGCGCGTGCTTACAACACAGTAATCCCTTCTTCAGGCAAGGTTCTAACAGGTGGTGTGGATGCGAATGCACTTCACAGACCTAAGCGCTTCTTCGGTGCGGCTCGTAACGTAGAAGAAGGCGGTAGCTTAACTATTATTGCAACTGCTTTGGTAGATACGGGTTCTAAGATGGATGAAGTTATCTACGAAGAATTTAAGGGTACAGGTAACATGGAACTGCACCTAAACCGTAAGATTGCTGAAAAGCGTGTCTTCCCTGCGATTGATTTCAACCGTTCAGGTACTCGTCGTGAAGAGTTGCTCACTAAGCCAGATGAACTTCAGAAGATGTGGATTCTTCGTAAGATCGTACACCCAATGGGTGAGACTGATGCGATGGAGTTCCTGATTGATAAGTTGGCAATGACCAAAACTAACAATGAGTTCTTCGACGCTATGCGACGTCAATAGCAGATTTCTTTCGAAATTTGCCATTAACTGAACTTATCGTAAGATACGCCACCTAACTAAGGTGGCGTTTTTTTAATTACGACAAAACTATGCTAGGACGGCATAGTATCACTAAGCTGGTATACAGTATTACAGGGAGTAAGAGTATGCATAAAAAGCTATTGGCTACGTTGTTATCTGCCATGCTTGGCAGCTCATTTGCAGTGCAAGCCATTGAACTTAGCGTGGAAGATAAGCAGCAAATGCTATCTGATGCTCAGTCTCAGGAGAGTGCGCAACGCATAGTATCGCTCGCTCTATCCGAACAATCCGATCAAGCAAATTTCAATCTGCTTCGAATTAAACAGCCGCAGCAAGAAGTCGTCAGGTTTCTCGCCATCAAATCTATTTCTGAAAGTGCCCCCCAATATACCTCTGATTTAGCCGTCTTTGTTGACACTCAGCGCAAGGTAGCCCCGTCACTGAAAATAGTGGAGCAGGGGGATGGCTTCCGTTTTGTTTCTCCGGCGTTTTCCTATCAAATAATGGCACAGCGCCTGATTGATGATTGGAAGTTGGACGATCAAGTCATTGAGTTGTACGTGGGTGTGGAGAATGAGCAACTCGATTTACGTGCTTGGCTAACGGAACATCCAGACCTGACATCGCAAAGAGAAAAGCTACTGATTAACAACATCGACACGATCTCAGATGAGGGATTGGCCTATCTCGTTGAGCAGATTACCGATAACAGCGTGTTATCTTGGTTACCAAGTTCAGACCTGATGGTCGCAATGGCAACGAGATCCAATAACCCTGAACTCTACGATATTGTGTGGAAGATGAAAGCCGATAGCGCATTAAGTCGAGAGCTAGAACGACTAGGGCAAGACGGTAGTGACTTTTCAATACAACAAATGATCGTGGCGAGCCAAAACCCTTCATTGAGTGAGCGTAGTCTGCAGTTGCTAGCCAAATACGCGCCGACCTCGCAACCCGCGGAAGATTTTTTGGTCTCCAGGATGAGCAATCAAGGTGATGCACAGGTGATCACTGAAAGCATCCAAGGCTATGGGTACAATAGCTGGTTCAATCAGTGGGCAAGTAAGTACCCAGAAATATTTAACCGTTAAATTTGTTAGCGGAAGGTGATGGGCTTTTTGCTATACTGCGCCCATCTTTTTAGGCTAAATGGATTGTTATGAGCTGCAAAGACTTGCGAGACTTTCTTGCCCTTCTGGAGAAAGAAGGACAATTAAAGCGCATCTCCCACCCGGTTGATCCCGACTACGAAATGACAGAAATCAGCGACCGAACCCTGCGTGCTGGTGGTCCTGCATTACTGTTTGAAAATCCTATTGGCTATGATGTGCCTGTTTTAACCAATCTATTTGGCACCTCCAAGCGAGTGGCTCTTGGTATGGGTCGTCAACAAGTCAGCGATCTGCGAGAGGTAGGCAAGTTACTGGCTTATCTTAAAGAGCCTGAGCCACCAAAGGGCTTTAAAGATGCTCTAGATAAACTGCCTGTTTTTAAACAAGTCCTCAATATGCCGGCAAAGCGCCTTCGTAAAGCGCCTTGCCAAGATATCGTCTGGCAGGGTGATGACGTCGACTTAGATAAGATCCCAGTTATGAGTTGTTGGCCCGAGGATGTCGCTCCACTATTAACGTGGGGATTAACGGTTACTCGCGGACCTAATCAGAAACGACAAAACCTTGGTATCTATCGCCAGCAAAAGCTAAGCAAGAATAAAGTCATCATGCGTTGGTTAGCCCATCGAGGTGGTGCTCTCGATCTTAGAGATTGGTCAGAAGCCAACCCTGGAAAACCATTCCCTGTTTCAGTAGCCTTTGGTGCTGACCCTGCAACCATTCTAGGTGCGGTAACGCCAGTACCAGATTCGCTCTCCGAGTATGCCTTCGCAGGCTTGTTAAGGGGCAGCAAAACCGAAGTGGTTAAGTCAATCAGCAACGATCTAGATGTTCCTGCCAGTGCTGAGATTGTGCTAGAAGGTTATATCGACCCTAGCGAATTTGCTGACGAAGGCCCTTATGGTGACCACACCGGCTACTACAATGAAGTAGAAAGTCATAATGTGTTTACCATTACACACATTACGATGCGTAAAGACCCTATTTATCACAGTACCTACACGGGACGTCCGCCAGATGAACCTGCGGTATTAGGTGTCGCCCTGAATGAAGTTTTTGTCCCTATACTACAAAAGCAATTTCCAGAGATAGAGGATTTTTACCTACCTCCAGAGGGCTGTTCTTATCGCATGGCGGTAGTGACCATGAAGAAACAATACCCGGGTCACGCCAAGCGTGTGATGATGGGCGTGTGGTCTTTCTTACGTCAGTTTATGTACACCAAATATGTACTAGTATGCGATGAAAGTGTTGATGCTCGAGATTGGAATCAAGTTGTCGCGGCAATGACAGAGCACATGCAACCGAAACGCGACATAGTGATGATTGAGAACACCCCAATAGATTCTCTTGATTTTGCTTCACCAGTTGCAGGCCTTGGCTCGAAGATGGGTCTAGATGCGACCATCAAATGGCCAGCAGAGTTAGCCATGTCTAAAGAAGGTTCGTCTACACCTTTACCTGCTCTGCAGCAGGAAAAAGCCGAGCAGCTATTTGACGCACTAAAACAGCAATTTCCATTTATAAAGGATTGTTATTTACCTACTGAAGCGGGCTTTGGCGGGATGGCTATTCTATCCATAGATAAGCAACAAGCTAACCAAGGGATCGAAGTCATTGATGCAGTGTTAGCTGAGTTCTCTCAACATGCAGAGATGAAGTTTGTCATTGTCTGCGATCAAGACGTTAATGTTAGAGATTGGAATGATGTGATTTGGGCTATTACCACCCGTATGGATCCGGCTCGTGATAGTCAATTTATTGATGGGCCACACTCTCAATTAGGTATAGATGCCACCAACAAGTTGCAAGGTGAAGCGACGAGGGAATGGGGTAGACCTATCCATAAAGATAAAGAGCTGGTTGCTCGTATTGATAAGATCTGGGAACAGCTCAACATCTTATGACATACAAGGTAGAGCTTTTGCCCAGTGGTGTAATATTTGAGATAGAGGAACAGCAAACCATATTAGACGCTGCTCTATCTCAGAACATCGCATTCCCTAACCGATGCCAAGTTGGAGCATGCGGAATGTGTCTATGCCGATTAAAGACTGGTACAGTAGCGTATCAGTTAGAACCTATGCTAACAGAGAAAGAGCAAGCCCAAGGCTGGGTCTTTGCTTGCCAAGCGTTTGCAAACACAGATTTAGTACTTACTTTTGATGAGTAAGGATATAGAGGAAGATATGACCATTCGTTGCAAAGTAAAATCAATTAAGCCCTTAGCCAGCAATACATTCCGAGTATTGTTGCACCCTGAAACTCCTGTTGAGTTTGAAGCGGGGCAGTATTTGATGGTCGTAATGGGTGAGAAAGACAAGCGTCCTTTTTCAATCGCAAGTAGCCCTTGTCGACATGAGGGAGAGCTAGAGCTTCATATTGGTGCTGCTGAAGAAAATGCTTATGCTCTTGAGGTCGTTAACCGTATGCATGAAGCGCTGAGCAATGGTAGTGATATTGTTATTGATGCTCCTCATGGTGATGCGGCTCTTAAAGAGAGTGATCGCTCTATGTTACTTATCGCTGGTGGAACGGGTTTTAGCTACGTGCGTTCTATTCTGGATCACTGCATCAGCCAAAATATCAATAACCCAATCTATTTGTATTGGGGAGCAAGAAGTAAATCACAGCTGTATGCGTTTGATGAACTGACGTCTATTGAAGAACAGCACGCAAATATCCATTTTGTTCCTGTAGTAGAAGATGATGAAGGCATTTGGACTGGAAAAACCGGCAATGTGCTTCAAGCCGTGATGCAGGATTTTTCAGACCTCTCTGAGTATGACATCTATATAGCAGGTCGATTTGAAATGGCCGGTAGTGCAAGAGAGCAGTTTATCTTTAATAAGAAAGCTAAGGTCGAGCAAATTTATTCTGATGCGTTCGCATTTATCTAAAACTATCAGAAACTGCTTTAAACCGACCAAAACAGCCCGCTTTTCAAGCGGGTTGTTTGTTTGTTGAGCGTAAAAAAAGAAACTGCAAAAAACTTATAGAAAAGGCTTGCCAATGTGACGAGCATCTCTATAATGCGCCCCACTGACACGGCAACAGCGGAAACGCTTCGCAGTGTTTCAGTAGGCTAACTAGCCGAACCCAATTGAGTTTAACTTCTCTTAGAAAATTAAATTCAAAAAGTGTTTGACACTGAGGTTCAAATCGCTAGAATGGCTGTCCGCTTTGAGAGACTCCTCACAAAAGGAATCGTCGAAAAGCAACGCTCTTTAACAATTTAGACCTATCAATCTGTGTGGGCACTCGTTGATGATAATCGAAAAGATTTATCAATGAACTGAGTGACCAAAACGATGACTTTTAGTCATTGGCACAGTCAATTCATTATCGTTCTGTTGGAACGATAATAGCTTTAAAATTACTTCTTACTTTCGAGTAAGGAACAGTTTTGAAGTCAGTATTCATTGAGCCGAAGCGTAAGCTTCAACAAAACTTTAATTGAAGAGTTTGATCATGGCTCAGATTGAACGCTGGCGGCAGGCCTAACACATGCAAGTCGAGCGGAAACGACAACATTGACCCTTCGGGTGATTTATTGGGCGTCGAGCGGCGGACGGGTGAGTAATGCCTGGGAAATTGCCCTGATGTGGGGGATAACCATTGGAAACGATGGCTAATACCGCATAACGTCTACGGACCAAAGAGGGGGACCTTCGGGCCTCTCGCTTCAGGATATGCCCAGGTGGGATTAGCTAGTTGGTGAGGTAATGGCTCACCAAGGCGACGATCCCTAGCTGGTCTGAGAGGATGATCAGCCACACTGGAACTGAGACACGGTCCAGACTCCTACGGGAGGCAGCAGTGGGGAATATTGCACAATGGGCGCAAGCCTGATGCAGCCATGCCGCGTGTATGAAGAAGGCCTTCGGGTTGTAAAGTACTTTCAGTCGTGAGGAAGGCATTAGAGTTAATAGCTTTAGTGTTTGACGTTAGCGACAGAAGAAGCACCGGCTAACTCCGTGCCAGCAGCCGCGGTAATACGGAGGGTGCGAGCGTTAATCGGAATTACTGGGCGTAAAGCGCATGCAGGTGGTTTGTTAAGTCAGATGTGAAAGCCCGGGGCTCAACCTCGGAACCGCATTTGAAACTGGCAGGCTAGAGTACTGTAGAGGGGGGTAGAATTTCAGGTGTAGCGGTGAAATGCGTAGAGATCTGAAGGAATACCAGTGGCGAAGGCGGCCCCCTGGACAGATACTGACACTCAGATGCGAAAGCGTGGGGAGCAAACAGGATTAGATACCCTGGTAGTCCACGCCGTAAACGATGTCTACTTGGAGGTTGTGGCCTTGAGCCGTGGCTTTCGGAGCTAACGCGTTAAGTAGACCGCCTGGGGAGTACGGTCGCAAGATTAAAACTCAAATGAATTGACGGGGGCCCGCACAAGCGGTGGAGCATGTGGTTTAATTCGATGCAACGCGAAGAACCTTACCTACTCTTGACATCCAGAGAACTTAGCAGAGATGCTTTGGTGCCTTCGGGAACTCTGAGACAGGTGCTGCATGGCTGTCGTCAGCTCGTGTTGTGAAATGTTGGGTTAAGTCCCGCAACGAGCGCAACCCTTATCCTTGTTTGCCAGCACGTAATGGTGGGAACTCCAGGGAGACTGCCGGTGATAAACCGGAGGAAGGTGGGGACGACGTCAAGTCATCATGGCCCTTACGAGTAGGGCTACACACGTGCTACAATGGCGCATACAGAGGGCAGCCAACCAGCGATGGTGAGCGAATCCCAAAAAGTGCGTCGTAGTCCGGATTGGAGTCTGCAACTCGACTCCATGAAGTCGGAATCGCTAGTAATCGTGAATCAGAATGTCACGGTGAATACGTTCCCGGGCCTTGTACACACCGCCCGTCACACCATGGGAGTGGGCTGCAAAAGAAGTGGGTAGTTTAACCTTTCGAGGAGGACGCTCACCACTTTGTGGTTCATGACTGGGGTGAAGTCGTAACAAGGTAGCCCTAGGGGAACCTGGGGCTGGATCACCTCCTTATACGATGATTATTCACGATGAGTGTCCACACAGATTGATATGGTTTAAAAAGTTAGAGCAGGAAAAACTTCCAGATGGGGCTATAGCTCAGCTGGGAGAGCGCCTCGCTGGCAGCGAGGAGGTCTGCGGTTCGATCCCGCATAGCTCCACCATCTTTAAGTGTTTTTGTTCTTTTCTCTAGAAAGAATAGAGAATATTTAAAAATGGTTTCATAAGCATTATTGCTTGGAAATTCATGCTCTTTAACAATTTGGAAAGCTGACGATTAGTAATGTGATTTCATTACTAATCAAATTTAAAAGTTCTCAAATCCTATGTACTTCTTTTTAAATAAAGAGGGATGTAGGTACCAACACACATTCAAGTGTTCTTGGGAATGTATCCTTGCCAGGATGCATTCAAATTTGAGTCCGGCAAAATCGAATGTTATCTCGCTCATAATAAAGAGATAACGCACCTTGGAAACGTCATACTGCAGCGTAGCAACTGCATTGCGTTAAGCAAGACCCTTTGGGGTTGTATGGTTAAGTGACTAAGCGTACACGGTGGATGCCTTGGCAGTCAGAGGCGATGAAAGACGTAATAACTTGCGATAAGCCCAGATTAGGTAGTAATAACCATTTGAGTCTGGGATTTCTGAATGGGGAAACCCACGTGCATAAGCACGTATCATTAACTGAATACATAGGTTAATGAGGCAAACTCGGGGAACTGAAACATCTAAGTACCCGAAGGAAGAGAAATCAACCGAGATTCCGAAAGTAGCGGCGAGCGAAATTGGATTAGCCCTTAAGCTTTTAATGCGTCAGGTGAAGAGTCTGGAAAGTCTCGCAGTATAGGGTGATAGCCCCGTAACCGACAACGCATTTTAAGTGAAAACGAGTAAGGCGGGACACGTGATATCCTGTTTGAACATGGGGGGACCATCCTCCAAGGCTAAATACTACTGACTGACCGATAGTGAACCAGTACCGTGAGGGAAAGGCGAAAAGAACCCCTGTGAGGGGAGTGAAATAGAACCTGAAACCGTGTACGTACAAGCAGTAGGAGCGCCTCGAAGCGTGACTGCGTACCTTTTGTATAATGGGTCAGCGACTTAATTTTAGTAGCAAGGTTAACCGTATAGGGGAGCCGTAGGGAAACCGAGTCTTAACTGGGCGTCGAGTTGCTAGAATTAGACCCGAAACCAGGTGATCTAGCCATGGGCAGGTTGAAGGTTGAGTAACATCAACTGGAGGACCGAACCGACTAATGTTGAAAAATTAGCGGATGACTTGTGGCTAGGGGTGAAAGGCCAATCAAACCTGGAGATAGCTGGTTCTCCCCGAAAGCTATTTAGGTAGCGCCTCGGACGAATACCAATGGGGGTAGAGCACTGTTAAGGCTAGGGGGTCATCCCGACTTACCAACCCTTTGCAAACTCCGAATACCATTGAGTACTATCCGGGAGACACACGGCGGGTGCTAACGTCCGTCGTGGAGAGGGAAACAACCCAGACCGCCAGCTAAGGTCCCAAAGTATAGCTAAGTGGGAAACGATGTGGGAAGGCTCAGACAGCCAGGATGTTGGCTTAGAAGCAGCCATCATTTAAAGAAAGCGTAATAGCTCACTGGTCGAGTCGGCCTGCGCGGAAGATGTAACGGGGCTAAGCTATACACCGAAGCTGCGGCTGCATACTTTGTATGCGGGGTAGGGGAGCGTTCTGTAAGCGGTTGAAGGTGGTCTGTAAGGGCTGCTGGACGTATCAGAAGTGCGAATGCTGACATGAGTAACGATAAAGGGGGTGAAAAACCCCCTCGCCGGAAGACCAAGGGTTCCTGTCCAACGTTAATCGGGGCAGGGTAAGTCGACCCCTAAGGCGAGGCCGAAAGGCGTAGTCGATGGGAAACGGGTTAATATTCCCGTACTTCTTATAATTGCGATGGGGGGACGGAGAAGGCTAGGTGGGCCTGGCGATGGTTGTCCAGGTTCAAGTATGTAGGCGGAAGGTTTAGGTAAATCCGGACTTTCTCAACGCTGAGATACGATGTCGAGCTGCTACGTGCAGTGAAGTCATTGATGCCATGCTTCCAGGAAAAGCCTCTAAGCTTCAGATTATAAGAAATCGTACCCCAAACCGACACAGGTGGTCGGGTAGAGAATACCAAGGCGCTTGAGAGAACTCGGGTGAAGGAACTAGGCAAAATGGTACCGTAACTTCGGGAGAAGGTACGCTCTTGGCGGTGAAGTCCCTTGCGGATGGAGCTACTAGGAGTCGCAGATACCAGGTGGCTGCAACTGTTTATTAAAAACACAGCACTGTGCAAAATCGTAAGATGACGTATACGGTGTGACGCCTGCCCGGTGCCGGAAGGTTAATTGATGGGGTTAGACTTCGGTCGAAGCTCTTGATCGAAGCCCCGGTAAACGGCGGCCGTAACTATAACGGTCCTAAGGTAGCGAAATTCCTTGTCGGGTAAGTTCCGACCTGCACGAATGGCGTAATGATGGCCACGCTGTCTCCACCCGAGACTCAGTGAAATTGAAATCGCTGTGAAGATGCAGTGTACCCGCGGCTAGACGGAAAGACCCCGTGAACCTTTACTACAGCTTGGCACTGAACATTGACCCTACATGTGTAGGATAGGTGGGAGGCTTTGAAGACGGTACGCCAGTATCGTTGGAGCCGTCCTTGAAATACCACCCTTGTAGTGTTGATGTTCTAACTTAGTCCCCTTATCGGGGATGAGGACAGTGCCTGGTGGGTAGTTTGACTGGGGCGGTCTCCTCCCAAAGAGTAACGGAGGAGCACGAAGGTGGGCTAAACACGGTTGGACATCGTGTGGTTAGTGCAATGGCATAAGCCCGCTTGACTGCGAGAATGACAATTCGAGCAGGTGCGAAAGCAGGTCATAGTGATCCGGTGGTTCTGAATGGAAGGGCCATCGCTCAACGGATAAAAGGTACTCCGGGGATAACAGGCTGATACCGCCCAAGAGTTCATATCGACGGCGGTGTTTGGCACCTCGATGTCGGCTCATCACATCCTGGGGCTGAAGTCGGTCCCAAGGGTATGGCTGTTCGCCATTTAAAGTGGTACGCGAGCTGGGTTTAGAACGTCGTGAGACAGTTCGGTCCCTATCTGCCGTGGGCGTTGGAAGATTGAAGGGGGCTGCTCCTAGTACGAGAGGACCGGAGTGGACGAACCTCTGGTGTTCGGGTTGTCATGCCAATGGCATTGCCCGGTAGCTAAGTTCGGAATCGATAACCGCTGAAAGCATCTAAGCGGGAAGCGAGCCCTGAGATGAGTCTTCCCTGGCACTTTAAGTGTCCTAAAGGGTTGTTCGAGACTAGAACGTTGATAGGCAGGGTGTGTAAGTGCTGCGAGGCATTGAGCTAACCTGTACTAATTGCCCGTGAGGCTTAACCATACAACACCCAAGGGGTTTTGTGGACTCAAAGTAAGAACTTTGAATGTGTGATATAACTTTTAAATAATAGCTTTCCGAATTTTAAAATTTGCTTGGCGACCATAGCATTGTGGACCCACCTGATTCCATGCCGAACTCAGAAGTGAAACATAATAGCGCCGATGGTAGTGTGGGGTTTCCCCATGTGAGAGTAGGACATCGCCAGGCTTTAATTTTGAATAACCCGCTTTTGAAGCGGGTTTTTTCGTCTCTCTAGACGACAAATTGCTGGTATGGCTCAGTTGGTAGAGCGCACCCTTGGTAAGGGTGAGGTCCCCAGTTCGACTCTGGGTACTAGCACCATATTTTGCTATTAGATTCTTAATCTGATTGCACACAAAATTTGCTTGGCGACCATAGCATTGTGGACCCACCTGATTCCATGCCGAACTCAGAAGTGAAACATAATAGCGCCGATGGTAGTGTGGGGTTTCCCCATGTGAGAGTAGGACATCGCCAGGCTTTAAATTTGAAAAAACCCGCTTCTATAGCGGGTTTTTTCATATCTGAATCTTGGAAAAGTAGCGTGTGTTTGCGGATCGCCGCACCGCCCATGTGGGAGTAGGACATCGCCAGGCTTTAAATTTGAAAAAACCCGCTTCTATAGCGGGTTTATACCAATCCGGAAAATTAACTGATCAGGTCTATCCAATCTCTTTGGCACATTTTTGTGACGCGATCTCTGCACTCAAGAAAGCCATTCCAAGCGCGACAAACCTTGGACACAATTTCGTTGTAATCAGTGAAACTTTGGTTTGCTAAATAATGTTGTCTTAACCAGCTCCAAACTTGTTCAATAGGGTTCAGCTCTGGCGAGTATGGAGGAAGCTTGATGATACTGACGTTATTAAATTGGTTCGCTATGTCGTCCGTATGCCAGCCTGCACCATCCATTATTACGACTGCATGACGACCTTTTTCTGTAGCTTTCGATATTTGTTCTAGGTGGTTGATCATGATGTCCTTGTTTACCCAAGGAACAACTATTGCTTCGCCGATCCCTCTTGCTGGGCACACAGAGCCAAACAAATAAGCGTATTCAAATTGCTGCTGTTTTACGACTCTAGGCCTCGTTCCGCGAGTCGCCCAAAGACGAGTTGTTGTGTTCTGCTGACCAAATCTAGCCTCATCTTGAAACCAGACATCAACCTGTTCTAGCCCAATATGGCCGGGGATCTTAAGGATCGTTTCTATTTGGAATTTTTTTAAAATCGTCTTGGATTTGCTGTGATTGCTTAGGGTGTTTTGAACGAGAAGTTATCCAAGAAAAGCCCATGTGCTCGAGGAGATAATAGATGGAATTGGGGTGATAGTGTTTATCAAAGTGTTCAACGATGTAGTCATGTATATCGCTACCGACAAGACGTCCTCCAGACGGTGATTCAGCTGCTTTTTGTATGAATTCGCTGAGTTGTTTTCGTTGTTCCTCATTGAGATATGCAGGTCTACCTGTGCGGGGTTTTTCTTGAAGCCCTTCCAAGCCTTCTTCAAAAAAGACCTTAACCCATTTATTCACACTGGTTCGGCTAACTTTAAGATATTTAGCAATTTGAGTTCGCGAATGACCTTCTTTGAAGTGTGCAAGCGCTAGTAAGCGAACCTTCATCTGAATGGTTTTTTGTTGACTCGCTAGCTTTTTGAAATCGGTATTATCAAGGCTATCCATAGCAATATTTCACAATTGTTTGATAGCCTCAATTAGATCATATTTTTACTTTAATTGGTATTATTCATATCTGAATCTTGGAAAAGTAGCGTGTGTTTGCGGATCGCCGCACCGCCCATGTGAGAGTAGGACATCGCCAGGCTTTAAATTTGAAAAAACCCGCTTCTATAGCGGGTTTTTTCATATCTGAATCTTGGAAAAGTAGCGTGTGTTTGCGGATCGCCGCACCGCCCATGTGAGAGTAGGACATCGCCAGGCTTTAAATTTGAAAAAACCCGCTTCTATAGCGGGTTTTTTCATATCTGAATCTTGGAAAAGTAGCGTGTGTTTGCGGATCGCCGCACCGCCCATGTGGGAGTAGGACATCGCCAGGCTTTAAATTTGAAAAAACCCGCTTCTATAGCGGGTTTTTTCATATCTGAATCTTGGAAAAGTAGCGTGTGTTTGCGGATCGCCGCACCGCCCATGTGAGAGTAGGACATCGCCAGGCTTTAAATTTGAAAAAACCCGCTTCTATAGCGGGTTTTTTCATATCTGAATCTTGGAAAAGTAGCGTGTGTTTGCGGATCGCCGCACCGCCCATGTGGGAGTAGGACATCGCCAGGCTTTAAATTTGAAAAAAACCCGCTTTTATAGCGGGTTTTTTCATATCTGAATCTTGGAAAAGTAGCGTGTGTTTGCGGATCGCCGCACCGCCCATGTGGGAGTAGGACATCGCCAGGCTTTAATTTTGAATAACCCGCTTTTATAGCGAGTTTTTTCATATCTAGCGTTTGTAAAATCTCCCCAGAACCCAGAACCCAGAACCCAGAACCCAGAACCCAGAACCCAGAACCCAGAACCTGATACGACCTCAATAAAGTAGACACCTAATTTAAGGATTAGGTGTCATGCAAGTAAAACAAAGACGAGTATTTTCAAACGAGTTTAAAAGAAACGCAGTTCAAAAATCACTAGAGTCTCCAGATACAGTAAACTCAGTCGCTAAGTCATTAGGTATTCATCCTAGGCTTTTGAGTAAATGGAGGCGCAAATTGACATCATCTAAGCAAACTTCAAACCCAATTAAGAACGAAGGTCCAGAGCATTCTTTAGCTGAGCTAGAGCGAGAAGTCGCTCGTCTTAAAAAGCAGCTTGAAAGGGCTGAAATGGAGAATGACATGCTAAAAAAGGCGAAGGCCTACTTCGACAGCCGAAAAGAATAAAGTTTGAGTTTATAGCTAAGCACCATAGTGCCAAGCGACCGATTAAGTGGCTTTGCCATCTCTTTGAAGTCTCTCGTTCAGGGTATTATAAGTGGTTGAACAGTGAACTTAGTGAACGGTCTGTAGAGAATCGTACATTATCTGATTTTCTCAAGGCTACCAGCGACGAGCAGCACTGTATTCCTGGTTATCGGAAGCTTTGGAAATTTGCGATTGAAAACAGCTTTGTGTGCAGCAAAGCGAGGGTCCAACGCTTACTGCAAGCTATGGGCTATCGTTCTCGGGCTTGTAAACGCAGCTTTGGTCGCGCAGTAAGTAAATCAAATACCATTAACGCTTTTAATCTGCTGAATCGAGAGTTTAAAGTCGCTGACCCTAATCGTGTTTGGGTATCCGATATTACTCAGGTTAGGTGCCGGGATGGTTGGCAATACTTGTGTGTAATTCTTGATTTGTACTCAAGAAAAGTTGTTGGTTGGGGAACGAGCAAAATAAACAATGCTGACTTAGTCATAAAGACACTAAATCGAGCGTGGAAGCTCAGAAAGCCGGACGGTGACAAATTACTATTTCATTCAGATCAAGGAACCCAATATACGGCTGAGAATACATTGCTTTGGCATCACAAACGGAACATTACCGTGAGTATGTCTAGGAAAGGAAATTGCTGGGATAATGCGTGTGCAGAGAGCTTCTTTGCACAGTACAAAAAAGAGTGGATGAGTAACGTTGGAGAGATATCTCGCCAGCAAATGATCACTCAAAGTCGACTTTATATCGTTAATTATTATAATTCAGTAAGAAAACATGGGACACTCGGTGGAGTTAGTCCCAATGATTTCGAACTAGTAAAATAAAACCCCGTGTCTACTTTTACGGGGTCATATCAACCCAGAACCCAGAACCCAGAACCCAGTCTAACTCGAAATATAATTAGCCTCAGCCACACTCCACAAGGCCTTGATCAGTGGATTATTGAGCTGCGAACGCTTGCAACATACCCCTAGCTTAAATGGCTTAACCGGCTCCACATCCAGCTTTTGAATATGGTCTTTTACTGGGCTGTTATTAATCACGACATCTGGTGCAATTCCAATACCACAGCCTAATGCCACCATACTGACGATCGCCTCATGCCCTGCCACCTGCGCATAGATGTTTGGCTTAATCTTGCTTCGCTTAAACCAGGTATTACAGCGATCTCGAGCGGTGCCCTCTGAGGGTATAATAAAGGGAATTTCATTCCAGTTAATAGGCTCTGTGAGCATGCTTTCTATATTGGCTACTCCCTTAGGGGCTATAACCGATAATGAAATCTCGCTGATGTTTTCAAAGGCAACCCTTGAAGGTAATTGGTCACTTTCTGCAGAAATGGCGATATCCGCTTCATCATTTAGTACCTTTTCTATTGCTTGTGCAGGGTCACCGGTACTGAGCTTATACTCGATCAATGGATGCAATAAACGAAACTCTGACAGTAAACGAGGCAAGTGGCTGTAGCTTGCTGTTACCGAGCAAAATAGCCGTATCTCACCCTTTAATACATCCTTATGATCTGAAAAGTTTAGGGTAAAGGTTTGCCATTGATTCACAATGTTGTGAGCAACAGGGAGCAGCTCTTTGCCTGCGGTGGTTAACTCAACACTTCTATTGTCTCTAATGAATAGAATCTGCTCCGCTTCTTGTTCTAAGCGCTTTATTTGACGGCTTAATGCCGATGGGCTCATGTGCATTGCGGACGCAGTCTTGCTGAAGTTCTTACTTTCAGAAAGATGTAGAAAAATCTGTAGGCTTTTGATGTTCATTTGAGTAATCTTCTTGTTGCATAATTTGCAATGATTAGTTGTGAATATATCACTTTAAGCAACTTTCAACCTGAATTAGTATGAACTCAATCGGCAAATAAAGCCGAACTATGGAAAGAATTTTTAAGGAGAGCCCGTCATGGCTAACTATTTCAACACGCTAAACCTACGTGAGCAATTGGACCAATTGGGTCGTTGCCGTTTTATGGACCGTTCTGAATTTGCTACAGAAGCTGATTACCTAAAAGGTAAGAAAGTGGTTATCGTAGGTTGTGGTGCTCAAGGCCTAAACCAAGGCTTGAACATGCGCGATTCTGGCCTAGATGTATCTTATGCATTACGCCAAGCTGCTATTGATGAGCAACGCCAATCTTTCAAAAACGCAAAAGAGAATGGCTTTGAAGTAGGTAGTTACGAGACTCTTATTCCTCAAGCAGACCTAGTTGTCAACCTGACTCCAGATAAGCAACATAGCAATGTTGTTGAGACAGTGATGCCACTAATGAAGCAAGGCGCTGCATTGGGTTATTCTCACGGCTTTAACGTTGTTGAAGAAGGCATGCAGATTCGTGAAGACCTTACAGTAGTTATGGTTGCACCTAAGTGCCCAGGTACTGAGGTTCGTGAAGAGTACAAGCGTGGCTTCGGCGTTCCAACACTGATCGCTGTTCACCCAGAAAACGACCCTAAAGGCGAAGGCTGGGATATCGCTAAAGCTTGGGCTGCAGGTACGGGTGGTCACCGCGCGGGCTGTCTAGAGTCTTCTTTTGTTGCTGAGGTTAAGTCTGACCTAATGGGTGAGCAAACTATCCTTTGTGGCATGCTACAAGCGGGTTCTATCGTATGTTATGAGAAGATGATTGCTGACGGCATCGATGCTGGTTACGCAGGAAAGCTTCTTCAGTACGGTTGGGAAACTATCACTGAAGCACTGAAGTTCGGTGGCATCACTCATATGATGGACCGTCTATCAAACCCTGCTAAGATCCGCGCTTTTGACCTTTCTGAAGAGCTTAAAGATCTTATGCGCCCGCTTTACAACAAGCACATGGATGACATCATCCAAGGCGAATTCTCTCGCACTATGATGGCTGACTGGTCAAACGACGACGTTAACCTATTCAAATGGCGTGAAGAGACAGGCGAAACTGATTTCGAAAACTACCCTGAGTCTGATGTAGAGATCTCTGAGCAAGAGTACTTCGACAACGGCATCCTAATGATCGCTATGGTTCGTGCTGGTGTTGAGCTTGCGTTTGAAGCAATGACAGCTTCTGGCATTATCGACGAGTCTGCTTACTACGAATCACTGCACGAGCTTCCGCTAATCGCGAACACTGTTGCACGTAAGCGTCTATACGAGATGAACGTTGTTATCTCTGATACCGCTGAGTACGGTAACTACCTATTCGCAAACGTAGCAACACCGCTTCTACGTGAGAAGTTCATGCCTTCAGTAGCAACTGATGTTATCGGTAAAGGCCTAGGTGAAGCGTCTAACTTTGCTGATAACCAACGCCTAATCGAAGTGAACGAAGCCATTCGCAACCACCCAGTTGAGTACGTAGGTGAAGAACTACGTGGCTACATGACTGACATGAAGCGCATTGCTGTTGGTGGCTAATCGCTAGTTAAAAGTCCGCCGACGAGTTCGGCGGTACTCTTAAACTAAAAAAGGCTTGGTATGAAAATACCAAGCCTTTTTGTTTGTACGTGAGGTGGCTATTCGCCTTTAGTAGAAAGCTTCTCTTCTAGATCGGCCATCTTCTTTTCCATCTCGTTTAGCTTTTGACGAGTGCGCAGTAATACTTGAGTTTGCACCTCGAACTCTTCACGACTGATCACATCTAGCTTGTTCAGCTGGGATTGAATGACTTGACGGACTTTTTGATCAACGTCAGTGCCTAGGTCTTTTACTGGCTGAGGCATAGATTCATGAATTTGCTTTGCAATCTGCTCTAGTTTTTTAGGGTCGAACATAGGGGCGTTTCTCCAAAATCGTTTGTTATATTCTAAGCAATTCAGCGTCTTTTGTCGCAAACAATATCGAGACAGATATTTGTTTTTGATATAAAAAAGGGCTCATCTCTGAGCCCTTTTACGTTCATTACCCTAGATTAGTTTGATTCAACGACTTCGCTTTCATCAAATTCAGGTAGCGGTTTATGCTCGGAAGCAAGGAAGCTGTAGATAACCGGTAGTACAAACAAGGTAAACACGGTACCAATAGCAAGACCGGCAACAATTACGATGCCTATACTAAAGCGCTGTGCAGCACCTGCACCTGTTGCATACATTAGAGGTATCAAACCTGCAATCATCGCCGCAGTGGTCATTAGAATTGGTCTCAGACGTACTTTAGCTGCAGCCATTACTGCATCTACACGATTGCGTTGATGATGCAATTGCTCTTCTTTTGCCACCTCACAGATCAAAATGCCGTGTTTGGTAATTAGACCAACCAGCGTTATCAATCCGACCTGGGAATAGATGTTCATCGTTGATAGACCCCAAGCCAACGCCACCAAAGCGCCACTGATGGCGAGTGGTACGGATACCATGATCACCAGTGGGTCACGTAACGACTCAAACTGTATTGCCAGTACCAAGAAGATGATCGCGATTGCCAGCAAGAAGGTGGTGTATAACGCACTTCCTTCGGTCACAAACTGACGAGATTCACCCATATAGTCATGGTTGTATCCACTCGGTAGTTTTTCCGCTGCAGTCGTTTCAAACCATGCGATGGCATCACCCATAGCCACACCAGGAGCTGGAACCACACCCACAGTTGCTGAATTCAACTGGTTAAAGTGAGGTAGAGACCTAGGCTGAGGTATCACATCGATGGATATTAAGCTGCCTAATGGTACTGAATCGCCCGTAGATGAACGTACATAATAGTTGTTCATCGACTCAGGATTCATTCGGAATTTACGCTCCACCTGTGGGATAACCTCATACGAACGGCCATACAAATCGATACGGTTGACGTAGCCATCAGCCATCATGGTACTTAGGGTTATACCGATATCTTGCATGGTAATGCCATAAGCACCCGCTTTATCTTTATCTATGGTGATCTTCATAGTGGCTGAATCGTAGTTCAGGTCGAGATCAGAATAAACAAATTGTGGGTTTGCATTTACTTCAGCAAGTGTGTTGGTTGCTATCTGGAACAAACTCTCAAAGCTGTTTGGTGTAGTGATAACAAATTGAATCGGAAGGCCTGAGCCTGCACCAGGAAGCTCTGGCATTTGGAACGCAGTGATTGCCATACCGGGTACTTCTGCGATTAAGCCAGAAACTCGGTTAGTGATCTCTGATTGGCTAGCTTCACGCTGGCTCCATGGTTTCAAAGACGCAATACCAAATGCCTGATTGGAGTTAGGTACACCTGTAAAGATCTGTGCGTATGCGACCTCAGGTTGCTCGTTCAGAAGCTCATTCACATGGTTCATGGTGTTTTGCAGATAATCTAGGTTCGCATTTGATGGACCAGTACCCATCATCATGACAACACCTTTATCTTCCGACGGTGCCAATTCACTTGGAATAAACTTGAACAGTAACGGCAAGCTACCGAATACAATCAATGCAAAGGCAATCACAACGCCTCGGTGTTGCATTACTGAACCGAGTGCAGATGCATAAGACTCACTAAGGGCATCTAATTTCTTATGAACAAATTGCTCAAAGCGATTTGGTTCCTCGTTCTGCTTAAGGAAGGTTGCACACATCATAGGACTGAGCGTTAACGCTATGATCCCGGATACAAATACCGCCCCCGCAAGGGTGAGCGCAAACTCCTTGAATAACGAGCCAGTAATACCGCCCATCAAGGCAATAGGAGCGTAAACTGCACCCAGTGTCAGTGTCATTGCAATAACCGGAACCGCGATCTCTCGCGTACCAATAATCGCGGCCCTAAACGGTGTTTCTCTCAGCTTAATATGCCGGTCGACGTTCTCCAGTACAACGATGGCATCATCCACCACCAAGCCGATAGCCAATACCATGGCGAGCAAGGTCATCAAGTTCCAGGAAAACCCTAGCGCTTGCATGAACATGGCTACCCCGATTAGCGATAGCGGGATGGTTACGATAGGGATTAGTACCGCACGGTAAGAGCCCAAGAATAATGTGATAACGACCAGTACGATAAGAGCCGCCTCAAGAATGGTTTTTGCTACCTCTTGAATTGACTCGTTGATCGCAACCGTGGAGTCATACATTACCTGCATCTTGATATTGGTTGGCAGGTTCTTTTCTAGTTGTGGCAAAAGCTCCAGAACATCAGCTGCGATGTTGATTGGGTTAGCACTTGGCGCACCGTTAATTGCAGCTACAACCGCCTCTTGGCCATTGGCACTTGCACGATAGATATCGTGACTCTTCTCACGGGTTACCTTGGCAATATCGCTAAGGCGAACAACCTGACCGCCATCTTGTTTTACGACAAGATTTTTTAGCTCTTCAACGTTAGCAACTTGAGTGTTAGCACTACCATTATAAAGAACTAAAGCGCCGGTTGCCTGACCGGTTGCCGACTGGAAGTTGTTGGCATCTAATACACCCATCACGTCAGTTGCGGTGAGTTGCAAACCTGCCATTTTTTCAGGATCTAGCCATACACGCAGTGCGTATTTCATACCACCGTAAAGGTCGATCTTGGATACGCCATTAACGGTAAATAGCTGTGGATTAACAACGCGTTCAAGATAGTCAGTGATCTGACTTGAAGCTAATTCATCACTTGTGAAGCCTATATACATAACCGCGGTCGTCGAACCTGTCGACATGGTTACAGTAGGATCCTCTGATTCCTTAGGAAGCTGAGAGCGAACCGAGTTGGTTTTAGCGAGTATGTCCGATAACGCCGCATTCGGGTCTGTGTTTAACTTCATGGTGACAGTAATGGTTGAACTACCCAGTACCGATTGAGATGTCATGAAATCGATATTGTCAGCCTGAGCAATGGCTTGCTCTAGTGGCTGAGTAATAAAGCCCTGGATCAGATCTGCACTAGCACCGTAGTAACTGGTTGATACCGTAACTACAGTGTTGGTCATTTCAGGGTATTCACGCACCTGCATCTTGAAGATAGCTTGCATACCCAGCAGAGCTATCAAAAAGCTGATAGAGATCGCGAGTATTGGGCGCTTTATAAAAATGTCTGTAAATCGCATTGTCTATCCCTTACAGCATCGGAAGTTCAGTCGGTGGGGTGGTGGCATCACTTTCCACAATTTTCACCTTGGACTCGTTGCTCAGGCGTACCTGACCTGAGGTCACGATCACTTCACCAGGCTTAACGCCATCTAGGATTCGCACGTTGTTTTGGTCGCGCTCGCCAGCTTTAATGACACGTTGTGCTACACGATGAGTTTCTTCATCGAGAACGAATACGCTATCACCGTACAGGGTGTAAGTAATCGCCACTTGAGGTAGCACGACTTGATCTTGAAGTTTTGGCAACACAATTTGCGCACGAGCAAACATACCGGATCTCAGTTCACCTTGAGTATTTGGAATTTCAGCCTGTACTTGCAGTAAACCACTTTGATAGTTAATCGCAGGCTCTATCGCTGAAATGGTACCGTCAAAAGTGCTACCAGGATAAGAGTCGACTTTGATGCGGATCGCCTGACCAATGTTGATACGTGAGATATCGTTTTGCGAAACGGTAAAGCGCATACGCATAACACTGATGTCTTCTAGGCGCGCGATTCGGCTACCCGCTTGCATGTATTCACCAAGGTTGACGCCACGAATACCAATCACACCTGCAAAGGGTGCATTCACGTCGCGACGATCGATGGTGGCTTTGAGGCCAGCAATATCGGCTTTCAATGATAGATAAGAGGCTTCGGCATCATCAAAATCGGCTTGCGAGATCGCCCCTTTCTTGATTAAGCCTTTGTAACGCTTATATTTTGCTATTGAGGCTGGGTATCGAGCCTCAGCACTTTGTAGATTCGCTTTTTCAACATCGGAATCTAGCTGCACCAAAGAGGCACCCTTAGAAACCTGTTGGCCAGAAACAAAGTTAATCTTAGTCACAATGCCACTTGCCTCTGCAGTTAGTGTTACACCCTGCAGTGGTTCAATGAATCCAATTGCGTCGATACTTGGCGTCCACTCTTCAGCAGAGGCCGTCATTACGGTAACTGGATACTCTGGCTCTGGGCGGTTCGCCATGTATTCTGCTATCTTCTGCTGCTTGAAGATATTGAAGCCAATCACGCTACCGAACAGGGCGATAGCAATAATAAGCATAATTAGTGTCCACTTTTTCATGGAACGGTTCTCCAGTTATTTAGTTGTAATGGCATCCCAGCTTGCTTGGATGGCCAGTTGATAAGTTTCGCTGTCGATAGGGTCTATTTCTTGAAAATGCTTGCGGGTCAATGCAACGCAGCTTTCCAAACTTAGGCTATATAAAACCGAATCGGGTAAATTCTTAAGTTTTCCGGACTGTCTGCCTTCTTCAAAGACACTGAGCAGCCGATCAAACAATTTTTTCTCTAGGTTTCGAATCTCTTTGCTTAAAGGCGAAGGTAACGATTCATACTGAATTTGAGTTTGTAATAACCCTAGTTGAGATCCCCCAATACTCCATACGTTGTGGCACATAGTTTCGTACCTTTCATAGAGAGATTGATTAGAGAGCACATCCTTCTGAATGATTTCCGCAACCTGTCTTGTTAGCCAGAGTCTTACCTCTGCAATCACGCTATCCTTGTCTTTGAAGTAGAGATAAACAGTGCCTGCAGCCATCTTGGCTTCTTTCGCGAGTTTTTGTATCGAAAGGCCATTGAAGCCATCACGACCTAAAATAGTCACAGCAGCTTCTAAGATGTCTTCGCGCTTGGTTTTAGATGTCATGGATATAACATTCCCTACCCAAATGAATGAACGTTCATTCATTTTATTGGACAATTATTAAAATGCAACTGTTTGTAAGCATAGGTAAGCATTTGGAAAAGGAAAATTCGATTGGAAATGAGCAAGGTGAACAGTATGATTAGAGCCCTTTTTTGTATCTCGGTGGCGTTATGAGACTGAATCCACAGCAAGACCAAGCGGTAAAATTTGTGTCAGGGCCTTGTCTGGTATTGGCCGGTGCAGGCTCAGGTAAAACTCGCGTAATTACCAATAAGATTGCCTATCTAGTTCAGCAGTGTGGTTATAAGGCTCGCAATATCGCAGCGGTAACCTTTACCAACAAAGCGGCACGAGAGATGAAAGAGCGTGTCGGGCAAACTTTAGGTAAGAATGAATCAAAAGGCTTGATGGTGTCTACATTCCACACCCTAGGCCTCAACATCATTCGCCGAGAATACAAAGCACTAGGTCTAAAGGCGGGTTTTTCTCTTTTTGATGACCAAGACCAGCTTTCAATGCTCAAAGAGCTTACGGAAGATTTGTTAGACGGTGATAAAGATTTACTTCGCCAGCTAGTCAGTACCATTTCAAACTGGAAGAACGACATGTTGACGCCGGCTCAAGCAAGAGCCTCGGCGCAGGGTGAACAACATACGTTATTTGCCGATTGCTTTGAGATGTATCAGCGCCAGATGGTGGCTTATAACGCCCTAGATTTTGATGATTTGATTCTTATGCCCGTATTGCTATTAAAGCAAAACGAGGAAGTGCGAGAGCGCTGGCGGGCACGCATTCGATACCTTTTGGTGGATGAGTACCAAGATACCAACACCAGCCAGTATGAACTGGTTAAGTTGTTGGTTGGCGAGCGTGGTCGACTGACGGTGGTGGGCGATGATGATCAGTCTATTTATTCTTGGCGCGGTGCTAAGCCACAGAACTTGGTGTTGCTTGGTGAAGACTACCCAAGCTTAAAGCTTATTAAACTGGAGCAGAACTACCGCTCTACTAGTCGAATATTGCGCTCGGCTAACATCTTAATCGCAAACAACCCACACGTGTATGAGAAGAAACTCTTCTCAGAGATACCTGATGGTGAAAAGCTCAAGGTACTCATGGCCAAGAATGAAGACCATGAGGCAGAGAGAATTACCGGTGAGATAATTGCGCATAAGTTTGTTAACCGAACCCATTACAAAGATTACGCCATCCTTTATCGCGGCAACCATCAATCGCGTCTGATTGAAAAGTCACTGATGCAGAACCGAGTCCCTTATCGCATTTCTGGGGGAACCTCGTTCTTCTCTAGAGCTGAGATCAAAGATGTAATGGCTTACCTAAGGGTGCTTGTGAACCCTGATGACGATAATGCATTTTTGCGTATCGTGAATACACCGCGCAGAGAGATAGGCCCGGTTACTCTCGAAAAGCTAGGCAGCTATGCCAACATGCGTGGCAAGAGCTTGTTTGAGGCATCGTTTGAGCTTGGATTAGAACAGACGCTTGCAGGTAAGGGCTTAGAAAGCCTACGCCGCTTTACCGAGTGGCTAGTGAGGGTCGGTGACAACGCAGAGCGCGGCAATACCGTTGAAGCCGTTCGCAGTCTAGTGCGTGATATTAAGTATGAAGACTGGCTCTACGAAACTTCCGCGAGCCCGAAAGCCGCAGAAATGCGAATGAAGAACGTGTCTGACCTTTATACTTGGATAGTGGCTGATCTCGAAGGGGACAACTACGACAAAGAAGAGAAGACCCTTAAGGAAGTGGTTCAGCGTTTAACCTTGCGTGACATGATGGAGCGTGGTGAAGATGACGCTGAGGCCGATCAGGTTCAATTGATGACACTGCATGCATCAAAAGGCCTAGAGTTCCCTTATGTTTATTTGATGGGTGCTGAAGAGGGGATCTTGCCGCACCAAACCAGCATAGATGAAGATAACGTCGAAGAAGAGCGCCGCTTAATGTATGTAGGCATTACTCGTGCACAGAAAGAATTGAGCTTTACGGTATGTAAAGAGCGTCGTCAGTACGGTGAACTTATCAAGCCAACGCAAAGCCGCTTTTTAGATGAGCTTCCGTTCGATGATTTAGAGTGGGAAGTGAAGAAGAAAGAACAAACCAAGGAAGAGCGTATGGAGAAGGGGCAAGCCCATATTGCCAATCTAAGGGCGATGTTTAAAAAATAGATGCTCAAGAGCTTGTCCAAGATCTTAGCTAAAAACTTGTCCAAGAAACAAAAAAAGATGGCCTAGGCCATCTTTTTTATTTGTGTCGTTAAACCCTTAAAGGTCGGCAATCATATGGTCGATAGCGGCAATGATTTCATCATCGCTACAATCCATACACGCACCACGTGCTGGCATTGCGTTGAATCCATTGATTGCGTGATCTGCCATCGTTTCTTTACCTTGGGCAATACGCGCGGTCCAATCAGCAGCATCGTTGATTTTAGGAGCTCCGCTCACACCTGTGCCATGACAGGCTACGCAGAATGTTCCATAGATTGTTGCGCCGTCTCGAGGGCCTGAGGCAACTTCTTGCTCTGGTTCTGCTCCAGCAAGATAAACATCGCCCACTGGCTTAATTCGCTCGGCAATCGCGTCATAATCTTCTTGGCTCGAAGAGGCGAAGCTAGCTCCGGAGAATACAAGCGCGGCTGTAAATAGGGTAATAAGTTTACGAGACATATCCATTAACTCTCTTTTAATTCCTGAGTAAGCGCCAACCAGATGAACATTTGTACGTAGTTCGCACAAAATGGAACAACTAACTGTTAAGGTGTTGTAAATGTTGAGTGATTATATATCTTATGATTGTTGCATTAAACTATATCTTTACTGGGGCGAGGGTTAAATCACATCTCGAAACTTACAGTAAGTGATCGTTTTCGTTGAAAAAAAGCGCAAACACAAAAAAAATCTGAAAAAGTACTAGACGGCAAAGTGTGATATCCGTATTATTCCACTCCGCCGATAGGGCATGCGCCCGTAGCTCAGCTGGATAGAGCGTTGGCCTCCGGAGCCAAAGGTCGAAGGTTCGAATCCTTTCGGGCGTACCATCCGGAAGCTTGTTCTCAGAAACAGCGTATTGGCAAAAAATAGTGGTGGCTATAGCTCAGTTGGTAGAGCCCTGGATTGTGATTCCGGTGGTCGCGAGTTCGAATCTCGTTAGCCACCCCATTATTTCGGTAACTTCGGTTTCCTGTTTTGATTTAATCAGAACGAAATATAAGTCGGTGAATAGCACGGTTTGATAGTGCATCCTGCCTTTGAGAATAGCGGGACTAGAGGTAACCCTCTGGTAAAAACGAAGTTCTCTAAAATTTGTCGGTGAATAGCGCAGCTTGGTAGCGCATCTGGTTTGGGACCAGAGGGTCGGGGGTTCGAATCCCTCTTCACCGACCACTACAATTGGTCATGGCAAATATGCGATGGCAATAAAAGATCAGTGGTGGCTATAGCTCAGTTGGTAGAGCCCTGGATTGTGATTCCGGTGGTCGCGAGTTCGAATCTCGTTAGCCACCCCATTGATTAAGGTAACCTCGGTTCCCTGTTTTGATTTAATCAGAACGAAACATAAGTCGGTGAATAGCGCAGCTTGGTAGCGCATCTGGTTTGGGACCAGAGGGTCGGGGGTTCGAATCCCTCTTCACCGACCACTACATAAGGCCTCACTCGAAAGAGTGAGGCCTTTTTGCATCTGGGATTTATAGTTTGGACGAGAAAAGTACATTTGGTCGGGGGCTGGAAGCCCAGTCGCATCGAATCCATCCTTACGGTTTTCTTTTTGAAGCCATACTCGAAGCTTTTCATTCGGGTATAAAAAAGCGCACTCAATAGTGCGCTTGGTGATTAATCTGATTAATCCATCATGTGTTTGCGTCGAATATCTAACAACGCGAAGATACCAAAGATAAGTATTGACCACTTCTCCCAGGAAGAGAGCTTTACCTTGTCTCCAAATGCTCCAAGGAAGATGGCTGACTGAAGTCCGTGCATCATGAGTAGGAAAGCGGCCATGATGTAGAGTGCGATGGCGGCCTTACCTGGAAACGGGTGAAAAATATTAAAAATCAAAACAAACCAAACAAAGGCGATTGCAGCCTTCGCTAGCATCAAAAGATATTTCATTACTGCTCTCTTATAAATAGTTGAAATCTAACTTGTCCCGCCACTTTTTCACGATGTAATTGCCAGCTTTCTGGCAGGGCAGGCATCTCTAATTCTTTTTCAGTCTCAATGTAAATCAGTGCCTGATCGTTTAGCCAGTGATTGTTTTCCAACAGCTCTATTGTGTCTGCTAGTAAACCTTGTCGAAACGGCGGATCAATAAATACAATATCGTATGCCTGTCCTTCCTGTTTCAAGAAGTTTAGTGAATTTTGGTTCAATAGGTTGATGTTTGTCGCTTTAACGGTCTGTGCGTTTTGTTGCAACTGTTGAAAAGCTTGGCTGTTGAGCTCAATCAAGGTGACTTCTTCGGCCTGTCTTGAGGCTGCTTCAAATCCTAGTCCTCCAGAGCCTGCAAACAGATCTAGACAGCGAGCATTTGGGATGTCATTGGCAATCCAATTGAACAAGGTTTCCTTCACTCGATCTGTGGTGGGGCGTAATCCTTCAGCATCATAAACGGGGAGTTTTCGTCCGCGCCATAAGCCACTGATGATGCGGATTGAGCCTGAACCCTTGTTATTTTGTGAAGAAGAGGAGCGTTGATGTTTTCTCATGCTGTTTTTGGCCATCGAATAAGTGGTATCATACCCTATTGATTATTTTAAAATTGTACTCGTAAATACGAGATTAATCATCGCTAATTGAACGTACCGTGCCGATTGGCGCCGTATATATGCACGAATCATAAAGTAACTGGGATAGTCTCCGATGACGGATAAGAAAAAACGCGGCTTATTGTCTTGGCTTGGTTTTGGTGAAGAAGAACAAACTCAACCGGAACAAAAAGAAACGGACATTAATGAACAGCAACAGCCTGAGGCTGACATTGCTGAGCAGCAAGCTACGCCGACTGAACAGCCTGAGAGCGAAGTCGTAGAGTTAGAGCCTGTTGAAGAACAACCCGTTGAAGAAGAAAGCGAGCCAGAACCAGAAGAGAAAGCACCCGAGGTACTTCAACCCGAGGCCATTCAGCCTGAGGTTCAAGAGAAGCCAACGGAAAGCTTTTTTGCTCGACTAAAGCGCAGTCTTGCACGTACTAAAGCCAATATTGGTGCGGGTTTCTTTGGCCTATTCAAAGGCAAAGAGATTGATGATGACTTATTTGAAGAGTTGGAAGAGCAGCTTCTGATTGCCGATGTTGGCATGGAAACAACCATGAAAATCATCGATAGCCTGACAGAGAAAGCTTCTCGCCAGCAGTTAAAAGACGGTGAGGCATTATATGACTTACTCAAGCTGGAGCTTGCCGAGATATTGGCACAAGTAGAGCAACCGTTGCAGATTGATGAGCAAAAAACGCCTTACGTTATTCTGATGGTGGGTGTGAATGGTGTTGGTAAGACGACCACCATTGGTAAGCTTGCTAAGCAATTTCAGTCTCAAGGACAGAAAGTGATGCTAGCAGCGGGTGATACCTTCCGTGCGGCAGCGGTCGAGCAACTTCAAGTATGGGGGCAGCGAAATGATGTTCCTGTTGTCGCTCAACACACGGGAGCGGACAGTGCTTCTGTTATCTATGATGCCATCGAAGCGGCCAAAGCGCGTGGCTACGATGTTGTTATTGCAGATACGGCTGGGCGCTTACAGAACAAGAGCAACCTTATGGAAGAGCTTCGTAAGATTGTTCGCGTAATGAAGAAGATTGATGGCAGCGCTCCACATGAGATCATGTTGACGTTAGACGCAGGTACGGGTCAAAACGCAATGAGCCAAGCGAAACTATTCAGCGATGTTGCACCGGTAACCGGAATTACATTAACTAAACTGGATGGCACAGCAAAAGGGGGTGTTATCTTCGCTATCGCCGATAAGTTTAAGATCCCAATTCGTTATATCGGTGTGGGTGAGGGTATTGATGACCTGCGTCCATTTGAGACTCAAGAGTTCATTGACGCATTGTTTAGCAGAGAAGATTAACACCCCACAGCAAGGACGATTTAGTGATTAACTTTCAACAGGTTAGCAAGGCTTATCGCGGCGGCCATCAAGCATTGCAGAAGGTGGACTTCCATCTAAGAAAGGGCGAGTTGGCTTTTTTAGGGGGTCACTCAGGGGCAGGTAAAAGTACTCTGCTTAAGTTGATTTGCGCCATGGAACGACCGACTGACGGTAAGATAGCCTTCAATGGGCATGACATTACACGTATTGGCGATAAAGAAATCCCTCTACTCAGACGTAATATCGGCATAGTCTTTCAGGATCACCGTCTTTTGATGGACAGAAGTGTCTTCGATAATGTGGCTTTGCCTATGCGTATCGAGTCCATCGCAGAAAACGAGATTAAACGCCGCGTAAATGCAGCCTTGGACAAAACCGGCTTGCTAGATAAAGCGCGCTGTTTGCCGACTCAATTATCAGGTGGAGAGCAGCAGCGAGTGGGTATTGCTCGCGCTGTCGTCAATAGACCGACGTTATTGCTTGCCGATGAGCCAACCGGAAACCTAGACCCTGAGCTTTCTAATCGTATCTTTAGGCTATTTGAAGAATTTAATCGCGCGGGCGTTTCTATTCTTATCGCGACCCACGATGTCGGCATGATGGAAACACGAAAGCAATATCGCCGTTTTGAGTTGAACCAAGGATTTTTGAGCGAGGCAGAGGGTTATGGCCAATAAGAGTTCAGTACAAAAAATTGGGTATTTTCGCTCTCACTACCTAGTAGCAAAAGGTTCACTGCACGATATTGCTCAAAGGCCTTTGGGCAATTTGTTCACCTTAGCGGTGATTGCGATAGTACTCGCGTTGCCATCTAGCCTTTATGTGGTGGCGAAAAACATTCTGGATGCCGCTGAACAAGTAAGCCAGCCTGCTGCTGTAAGTGCTTACTTACAAGAAGGCACACCAGAGGCGCGCATTATGCTGATCAAGGATCAGCTTGAAGGCGACCAAGCAATCGCGAGTGTCGAGTACATTTCTTCACAGCAAGGATTGCAGGACCTAAGCTCGCACTCTGGGTTCAATGACGCTATTAGCTTGCTCGATGATTATGCACTGCCAGCACTATTGGTGATTCATCCAGCGCAAGCCTCTGATACCACGCAGCAACATATCCTCGACCTTGCCAATGCTGTTGAAGTCTTTACTGATGTTCGAGTGGATCAAGACTGGTTACAACGCTTTGACGCCATTAAGGCGCTGAGTAGCGCACTTGCTTTAGCACTTGCCTGTATGATGCTGGTGGCTGTAGTGCTTATTATTGGCAATACCATGCGCTTTAATGTGCTAGCACGAAAAGAAGAGATTCAAGTCATGAAGTTTCTTGGGGCAACCAACAGCTTCATTCTTCGTCCTTACCTTTACACCGGGATGTGGTTCGGTTTATTGGGTTCTTTGTTTGCATGGTTAATTACTTTAGCGCTGTCACTTTTCTTGGGAAGTACGGTTCAATCGGTCGCATCGTTATATGACAGCAGTTTCATTTTGAGCCCGTTGAGTTTTGATGAGTCGATTATCTTATTGTTAATTGGTAGCTTTCTTGGTTTATTTGCCGCTCAAGCCTCAGCACGCCGTCATCTTTCTGAAATTGAACCTGTGTAGAATTTACTTGTCTCAGTAGGTGGGAAGTGGGTGAGGGTATGCCTCAGCTCACAGTCGAGGGGTTGCTCTCGATGAATTTCTGTGCATAATGTCCAGTCCGCTGTTTTTTTAGCAGTCGCTAATTTAATAGCGAATAGGTTGTAAAGTTCGATGAATGAGGGATTGAATGGCTAGTAAAACGTTTTCAATGGCAGTTGTATCTCAAGATAGCTTAGATAGCTACATCAGATCTGCAAACGGTTACCCAATGCTAACCGCAGAGAAAGAGAAAGACCTTGCCGAGCGTTTGCATTACAAAGGTGAGATTGAGGCTGCGAAAGAGCTGATTTTGTCTCATTTGCGTTTTGTTGTTCATGTAGCTCGTGGTTACTCTGGTTATGGTCTTCCTCTAGCTGACTTAGTTCAGGAAGGTAATATCGGATTAATGAAAGCGGTGAAACGATTTAACCCAGAAGTGGGTGTTCGCCTTGTTTCATTTGCTGTTCATTGGATCAAAGCTGAGATTCATGAGTACGTACTGCGTAACTGGCGTATCGTTAAGATTGCGACGACTAAGGCTCAACGTAAACTGTTTTTCAACCTGCGTAAAAACAAGAAGCGCCTAGGTTGGTTTAACAACGGTGAAGTTGAGACGGTAGCAAGAGAGCTAGGTGTATCACCAACTGAGGTTCGTGAAATGGAATCTCGCTTAGCCGCTCAAGACGCAACTTTCGAGTTTTCGGCTGATGACGATGACAGTGCGAACTTCAATCCAGTAGCACCAGCGCTTTATCTTGAAGATAAAGACTCTGATATCGCTGACAATGTCGAAGCGGACAACTGGGAAAACCATACCAATGCACGCTTAGCTAATGCACTAGCGACTTTGGATGAGCGTAGCCAGCACATTGTGCGCGCACGCTGGTTAGATGATCAGAAGCAAACGCTACAAGACCTTGCTGATACCTACAGTGTTTCTGCTGAGCGTATTCGTCAACTAGAAAAGAATGCGATGAAGAAGCTTAAATTAGCGGTCGGCGACCTCTAATATAAACTAAGAATTATGAAGGCCAAGATCGAGAGATCTTGGCCTTTTTTATTGGGATCGGTTTTAGTGTTTCATGATAAGCCTAATCTGTGGATAACTCTGTGGGATAAATTTCGATAGCATGTCTTTAACTCAGTCAAAGCAAGGGTTATCATCGATAAATCGAGTGGGGATAGATAATTTGAAATCAACACATTATTAAGGATCAATACTAGATATTGTGGATCATTATTAATCAAAACACTTTATCAACGTAATCCACAGATTTACCCACAGCTGGTGGCAATTTGATCACTGTTATCCCAAACCTGGGTATGAAATTATTCAGAGGCTTGGGATAGGATTTTTTGAGGACAAGTAAATAATGGAAGAAGTACAACGAATCAGTGTGAATCAAGCACACCAAATGCAAACCACGCAACAAGCGAGATTGGTGGATATTCGTGACATTCAAGCCTTTACAGTGGCACACCCTGTAGATGCCTACCACCTTACCAATCAGACTATCGCCGAGTTCATGGACTCAGTGGAATTTGAAGACCCGATTCTAGTGTTGTGTTACCACGGAATTAGCAGTGTTGGAGCGGCTCAATATTTACTGAACCAGGGCTTTGAGCAAGTATTTAGCATAGATGGAGGATTTGAGGCTTGGCAGCGACAGCAACTGCCAATAGAGGCTCATGAATGATTCGCCTTATACAACTGAATAACCCACGAATAGCGCAAGCCTTTATTGATTACATGGCATCACAGCGGGTCACTGTTTC
The DNA here is from genome assembly GCF_001677275.1 of Vibrio breoganii. Lineage (GTDB taxonomy): Bacteria > Pseudomonadota > Gammaproteobacteria > Enterobacterales > Vibrionaceae > Vibrio > Vibrio breoganii. The sequence continues at coordinate 2,721,802 of NZ_CP016177.1, read as the reverse complement.
GCAGATGCCGGAAGGTGATGGCCAGTTTGTACTCTGGCTACATGATGACGCAAAGCTGTCTATGGTTCAGCAAGAGCTCGAGCTGTTTCTCAAGAACCCTAATGATAAGAAGTACCAGGCGGCTTCTTGGGATATGGCTGAGACGCGCACTCAACAGTTTAGCTATTCAACGCCAAGTTTCATGCAGATGATAAAGGCAAAAGCGGGGCCAATGACGCTGTTGGTTATGCTTGTCTGTATTGTGATTTATGGTTTGCGTCTACTCGGAATGCAGCAGCAGGTGTTCTCCTTATTGCACTTTCCGGCGATGGCCGATCAACAGTGGCAAGTTTGGCGCTATGTTACCCATGCTGTATTGCACTTCTCCGTTCTGCACATCACCTTTAATTTACTTTGGTGGTGGCAATTGGGTGGGGATATTGAACAAAGACTGGGTCGAGGTCGTCTCACGAAGATTTTCTTGGTTTCCGCTCTCTTGTCTGGATGTGCGCAGTATTGGATCGAAGGTGCCAACTTTGGAGGCCTAAGTGGTGTCGTGTATGCCTTGGTTGGATATATATGGGTACTATCGGTAAGAGCTCCGCAGTTTGGCCTAGATATACCTAAGCCTATCCTCGCCTTCATGTTGATCTGGTTGGTACTTGGCTTTGTGCAACCGTTTATGGCGATTGCGAATGCCGCACACCTTGCGGGATTGGTTGCCGGGTGTTTATTGGGCTGGCTTGATAGCGTAAACCGAACTCAGAACACTTAATTGATGATCTGAGTTACCTTATTGGCACCGCGATTGGTACAATTGCTCCAATATTTTATTTATACAGTTGCCATTGGTTGGTAAAGAGTTACGAAGTAAGTATGACTAGCCCTATAAGGACATTTCAGCAGGCCTTGCTAAACATCAATTGGCAGAGCCCTAGCGACTTTCAGTTCCCAGATAACAACGCTAAACACTGGTTGTTAGAAGAAGACTCTCTTTCTCACAGATTGTCTCTCTCTTGCTCGGATTTGAGTGTGGAGCTGTTTACGAGCAACAAGGTACAACCTGAAGAGCTCTCAACTCAAGAAGCACAAGTACTAAACAAAGAAGTGTGTCTACTACGAGAAGTGATTCTTCGAGGAGATCGTCACGATTGGGTATATGGCCGCACCCTAATACCTCAGAGCTCATTGCAATCTCATTCTCATGATTTTGAGAACCAAGGAGAGTTGCCACTAGGGGTCACGGTATTTAGTTCTGAAGGTGCCTATCGTGATGGATTGCAGGTTGGCATTATCGATGTAGAAGGTCAGCCCCTACTCGCAAGACGCTCTAGGCTATGGATGAACGGAACTCCCATGCTAGTTGCAGAGCTGTTCTTGCCTAAGTCCCCAGTATATTCAGACAAGGAATCCGATTAATGGTCTCTAAAATAAGAGCCTACTACCTGTTGATGAGAATGGATCGACCTATCGGTAGTCTATTGCTTTTATGGCCAACCTTGTGGGCTTTGGTAATGGCCTCCGAGGGTAGACCGCAGTGGACAGTATTGATCGTATTCTGTTTAGGCGTATTCTTGATGCGTTCCGCAGGGTGCGTGATCAATGACTTTGCTGATAGAGAGTTAGATGGTCATGTTGAGCGTACTCAGTTTCGACCTATCCCTAGCGGGTTGGTGTCTGCAAAAGAGGCATTAGCCTTATTTGGCGTTCTGAGTCTTATCTCTTTTGCACTAGTACTGACCATGAACACACTGACTATTCAGCTGTCGTTTGTGGGTGTTGCGCTAGCGGCCCTTTATCCCTTTATGAAGCGCTTTACTCACTTGCCTCAATTGGTGTTGGGAATGGCCTTTAGTTGGGCAATTCCAATGGCATGGGCGGCAGAATCTGGCCACATAGCACCTTTGGCTTGGTTGCTGTTTGTTATCAATATGCTTTGGACTATCGCCTACGATACCCAATACGCTATGGTGGATAGAGATGATGATCTGAAGATAGGCATCAAATCTACCGCAATACTATTTGGACGATTCGACAAATTAATCGTAGGGATCTTGCAAGCTATCACCATCATCTTGCTTTTGATTGTTGGTGAGAACGCGGCTCTTGGCCCTGCTTTTTATTGGGGAGTGTTAGTGGCTGCTGGATTGTTTGTATATCAACAGTGGTTGATAAAAACTAGGGATCGCGCACTATGCTTTCAAGCGTTTCTCAACAATAACTATGTTGGGATGGTCATTACGATAGGGCTGTTTGTTACTTACTTATAAAAAAATCCCGGATTAAATCCGGGATTTTTTTGTCTTTATACCGCTTGAGCGATACCTTCTTTGATGGTGAGTTTCACCTCAGGAGAGAGGATTTCCAGTAGGCCTTGTGCCAACTTCTCAGTGCGCTCGATATCGCACTCACCCTCTGCATTCAAGTAACCTTGTTCTTTTAGGGTGCTGAATAACGCCGCGAATACCCCTTTATCAAAGAACTCAGGAGCATTGATACCGTGTAAACGACCCAGGCGCTGTGCAATATCCTGACACCTCATTTCTAATTCTGCTTGAGCTAGCTCTGGTTGAGCCGCCAGTAGATTAAGAGCAATGCTATAGCGCTGCAGTGTTTCAGAGATAGTGCGAGACAGTAACTGCAGGGTATGGATATTGGTCTGATTAAGATTAACCATATCACCCTCAACCTCAATCAACTGTTGAGAGAGAAACTCCTGCACTATTTGTTCAACCTTGTCTTCCAGTTGCTCACTATCGTATGAAAGGAACAGCTCTTTTTGTAAGAACGGATACAAAACAGCGATATTGCGCTTCAATCTCGTGATAGTACAGTCAGGCAATTGGATAATTAGCTGTGCTAGCAGTGAAGGTAGAGCGAGCATATGAATGATGTTATTACGATAGTAGGTCATCAGAACAGATTGATGACGGTCTAAGGATATGATCTCACCCATGCTGTCAGAATCGACCACAAACTTATCCAGTGAGGTAGCGTGCGCTACTAGCTCTTCAGCACTGCTATCCGGAGTGGTGGCAAAACTGGTGTATGGCACATTGCGTAAAATACTAAGGTAGCAATTAATCTGATTGATTAAGCTTTCCTTAGTTAGCGCTCTTTGTCTTGAAGCTAATAATGCTGTCGCCGTTAGCGTCAGCGCGTTAGCCGCAGCGGCATCATTGATATGCGTCATCATCTTTTCAGCGATAGCATTGACTGTAGGAGTCATCCACGTTGGCTTAGTGCCTTCTGCAGCGCCGATGTCTTCACGCCATTCTGGCACATTTTCATTCAGGTACTGGTTCAGCGGGATAGGCTCACCAAAGTTTACGTAGCCTTGACCAAAGTTACGCAGCTTTCTAATTGTGCGCAGTACTTGCCCGGCGTTTTCTTTTTCTTTGCGTTTACCACGAAGTTCCTTAGCGTAAGTGGAAACCTCCATGACATGCTCATAGCCAATATACACTGGGACTAAGGTGACTGGACGGTTCAATCCTCTGAGCATCGCCTGCACTGTCATTGCTAACATGCCCGTTTTGGCTTGTAGTAAACGACCTGTGCGAGAGCGACCACCCTCACTGAAATACTCAACGGAATATCCCTTGGTAAACAACTCAGCAAGGTACTCTCGGAAAATGGTGGAGTACAACTTATTGCCCTTAAAGCTGCGGCGGATGAAGAAAGCGCCGCCTCGTCTAAAGATAGGGCCTGCAGGGAAGAAGTTCAGATTTACTCCGGCTGCGATATGTGGCGGTACCATCCCTTCATGATAAAGAATGTAGGAAAGTAGTAAGTAATCCATGTGGCTTCTGTGGCACGGAACATAAACAATCTCATGTCCATCTTGCGCCAGCTTACGCACTGTCGAAGCGTTGCTTACATTGATACCTTGATAGAGTCTGTTCCACAGCCAAGTTAGAACAAAGTTACCTTGCTTGATCAGTGAGTAAGAGAACTTAGCCGCAATCTCATCCATTATCTTCAGGGCATGTTGCTCTGCTTTTTCAACACTAATATTCTTAGCTGCGGCCTCATCGGCAATGGCTTTATTAATAGCCTCAGATTTGATCAGTCGCTCAAACAGGACATCTCTACTAGGTAGGCTTGGCCCTGATGCTGCTAATTTTTGTCTAGAGAAGTGAATACGTGCTACGCGAGCCAGTTTCTGAGCTATGGTTTCATCAGAGCCACGAGAGTCTGCCATGTAACGCATTGACACTAGCGGGCTAAAGCGAATCATACAATCGCGTCCAGAAAAGAGCACTGCTTGCATCTTATTCCAAGGGGAGAGGTTTTCTAGATAAGGCTTATCTCGTCCCTCTTTACCTGGCTTTCGCCCCCACATAACGGTGGTTGGGATCAGTTGCACGTCAAGATCGGATTGTTCACGGTGCAATTTAAGAAGTTGCGTAAACAGGCTTTGAGATCCTAGTGAGTCAAGAGTATCGTTGTCTCGGTCGAGTTTGCCTGTAGAGATAAATACATAGCGTCTAAAGCTTTTGCCACCAACCTCAAGAGGTTGTAGCGGATCAGGTAAACCAAGTTGAATGGCTCGACGACGAACAGAAAGAAGGTCGACATTAGATTCGAACGGCAACACATAGACAATAGGTTTCTCTATATCTATGTTGAGATCACTAATAGGAGAAGGGGGTACGACATTACCCTTAACCAATACTTTCAAAGGAAAGCGTAAAGCTGTTTGTGTCAGTGTATGACCAGAAGACATATTTATGATTGTCCCAATTTATATTTGGTGCCCAAGGCTCTTCAAGACTAGGTGGTAAAATAAGCGTCGCAAGAATAGCAGAACTGGTCGAACCTTTTAACCAGAATTGTTTTAATGTTAGGTCAATAAATGAAAAAGCACAGCAAGATAAAAAGAATAGGTGATCAATGAAAGGTAATACAGGATTCAAACGCGTTATTAAGGCAACGGGTTATTCTATTCAGGGGCTTAAAGCCGCTTTTAAACATGAGGCCGCGTTTCGTCAGGAAGTTTTCTTAGCCCTCTTTCTTATCCCTATTGCATGTATTCTCGATGTCAGCCAAACAGAAAGAATGCTGATGATACTGTCGCTATTCATCGTGTTGATCGCTGAGCTAATGAATTCAGCCGTTGAGGCAGTCGTCGATCGAATCGGTTCAGAGATTCATGAATTGGCAGGTCGAGCTAAAGACATTGGTTCAGCCGCCGTGTTTGTGGCTTTAGGCCTAGTATTGTACATCTGGGTTGAGGTTTTGTTCTTTTAACTTAAATTTCAGCTTATTAGGGGTAACTGGTTGATTATTTAACCATGCTGTATATACTCACAGTGAACTGTATAAAAGAACAGGTGATGTATGAGACCCTTAACCCAAAGACAGCAGCAGGTATTCGATCTTATCAAGACGAAAATCGAAGATACTGGCATGCCACCAACAAGAGCCGAAATTGCGCGCGAACTGGGGTTTCGTTCAGCGAATGCTGCCGAAGAGCACCTCAAAGCTCTAGCGAAAAAGCAGGTCATTGAGATCATCCCTGGCGCATCGCGCGGTATCCGAATACTTCTACAAGACAGTGCTAACGATGATGGCTTGCCGTTAATTGGTAATGTTGCAGCGGGTGAGCCAATCTTGGCGCAAGAGCACATAGAGTCGCATTATCAGGTTGATCCGCAAATGTTTAAACCTAAAGCTGACTTCCTGCTTCGCGTACACGGCGAAAGTATGAAAGACATCGGCATTATGGATGGCGACCTTCTGGCGGTTCATAAGACTCAAGATGTTAGAGACGGACAAGTGGTTGTGGCTCGTGTCGATGAAGATGTAACCGTAAAAAGGTTAGAGCGCAAAGGGTCTACCGTTTTGCTGCACCCAGAGAATGCAGAGCTTTCTCCAATCAAGGTCGACCTAACACAACAGCATCTTGCCATCGAAGGCATAGCGGTAGGGATCATTCGTAATAGCACTTGGATGTAATACCAATATCCCAAAATTTATGATTCACTATATGCAGCGCTCTTTATAGAAGCGCTGCTTTTTTTTGCCTCAAATATCTCAAGGATGGTCATGCAAAACCCCGTTGTCCGCTCGCTGATGGATCTCAGTCTGCACAAGAGAATACTCGCCTTAGCGATACCTATGGTTTTGTCTAATATCACTGTACCTCTATTGGGGTTAGTCGATGCCGCCGTGGTCGGTCACTTGGATCATTCTTGGTATCTGGGGGGTGTTGCCTTAGGAAGCACAATGATCAGCATGGTGTTTTGGCTGTTTGGTTTTCTACGTATGTCGACAACTGGCTTATCAGCACAGGCAAAGGGGGCAGAGAACCCACGAAAGTTGGCTCTGGTGCTACTGCAAGGCATTTTTATGGCGCTGGCCTTTGCACTGATCTTTTTGGTCTTACACCGAGGGATTATCAACCTAGCCTTAAGCTTCAGTGATGCCAGTGAACAAGTTCAGTTCTACGCGAATGAGTATTTCACCATCAGGGCTTGGAGTGCTCCGGCCGCAATGGTCAACTTTGTGTTACTTGGATGGCTGTTAGGAAATCAAAACGCAAAAGCACCCATGTGGATGGTCATTATTACCAATGTTACAAATATCGCATTGGATGTCCTGTTTGTGGTGGTTCTTGACTATGGTGTCGCGGGCGCCGCTTCTGCTTCTGTTATTGCTGACTACACGGGTGCGTTAGTGGGTATTTACTTTTGCCATAAGATTTGGGGTAGTGCCGTATCCTTGAGCTCTAAGCAGATACTCTCTTTGGGTATAAATAAATTGTTCACCGGCTTATCACGCTTTGTTCGTTTAAACCGAGATATATTCTTACGCTCCTTATGCCTGCAAGCTGTGCTGGCATTTATGACATTTCAAGGCGCAAACTTTGGTGACGATGTTGTGGCCGCGAATGCAGTGTTGATGAGTTTGGTCTTAATGGTCTCTTATGCAATGGACGGCTTTGCTTATGCCATAGAGGCGATGGTAGGGAAAGCCATAGGGGCGAAAAGTAAGAAGGAATTGTCTCTTTCGATTCTAGGTACCTTCTTCTGGGGACTGATCATCTGCTGTGGGTTTGCCTTATTGTTTGGTGCTGGTGGCCATATCATTGTTGGCTTGATTAGCGATATCGATAGCGTCAGGGAGACGGCCGATGAGTACTTAGCATGGTTAGCCATTATGCCTATTGTGTCCATGTGGTGTTATCTGTTTGATGGCATATTCATTGGTGCAACGCGCGGTAAGGAAATGCGAAATAGCATGTTTGTTGCAGCGCTAGTGTTCTTCGCACTTTATTTTGGCTTTGCCCATCTTGAGAATCACAGCCTGTGGATTGCCATGCTGGGCTTTATGGCGATGCGCGGCGCTACATTGGCTTGGGTATTTGTTCGCTTGTGGAAAAAAGGGCAGTTCCTAGAAACTGCCCATGCTTAACCGTTATTAGAATAAACGATTCAATCCATTCAGAGCCGCAACTCGGTAGGCTTCCGCCATAGTGGGGTAGTTGAAGGTGGTGTTCACAAAATAGTCGATGCTATTTGCAGGTCCAGGTTGCTCCATGATGGCTTGACCGATATGAATAATCTCAGCGGCCCTTTCACCAAAGCAGTGGATACCTAATATCTCTTTGGTTTCTCTATGGAAGAGGATCTTCAAACTGCCAATGTCTTTACCTGAAATCTGAGCGCGTGCGAGGTGCTTAAAGGAAGCTCGCCCTACCTCATACGGCACTTTTGCGGCGGTAAGTTCTTGCTCCGTTTTTCCGACAGAGCTGATCTCTGGAATGGTGTAAATACCTGTAGGGATATCCTCAATCAGTCGTTGAGTCGCCTCACCCTCGGCAATCGCTTTCGCGACAAAGCGACCTTGGTCATAGGCAGCACTGGCTAAGCTTGGGTATCCAATCACATCACCAACCGCGTAGATATGCTCAACATCGGTTTGGTAGTTACTATTGATCTTCAACTGACCGCGTGAATCGGCAGATAAGCCCGTGACATCTAAGTTGAGAGTGTCTGTATTACCCGTTCGACCATTCGCATACAGCAAGCAATCAGCTCGCATTTTCTTACCCGATTCTAGGTGTACGATAACACCGTCATCTGTGCCTTCTATTTCGGCGAATGACTCACCGTTGCGAATCACTACACCATTACTACCAAAATGATAAGAGAGTGCATCAGAGATCTCTTTATCTAGGAAGGAGAGCAGTTGATCGCGAGTGTTGATAAGGTCTGTCTTGACGCCTAGACCGCGGAATATAGAGGCGTATTCACATCCGATAACCCCAGCACCATAAATGATGATGTGTCTTGGTTGATGATGTAGAGACAATATTGAGTCACTGTCATAGATACGCTGGTGGTTAAAGTCTACGTTGGTTGGATGATAAGGGCGTGAACCCGTCGCAATCACGAATCGGTCAGCGGTATATTGCTTAACACGTCCATCTTCACCAGTGACTCTTACACTATGAGCATCGGAGAACTTAGCCTCGCCAAAGATCAGTGTGCATTGGTTTCTGTCGTAGAATCCTTGCCTTAGCGTGGTCTGTTTGTCGATGACGGTTTTGGCATGATCTAAGATGTCATCAAAACTGGCATCTAAGCTGCGGTTGTTTTTACAAAAGAGTGGGTTGTTATTGAATTCAATGAAGCGGCTAACGGCGTGCCTTAGTGCTTTGGATGGAATCGTACCCCAATGAGTACATCCGCCTCCGACACTTTTCTCTTTCTCAATAATAGCAACATTGAAGCCAGCCTTGGTTAATCCCATAGCAGCACCTTCGCCTCCAGGGCCACTACCAATTACGATTACATCAAAATGCGATGAAGAACTCACTGAAACCTCCTTGTTTTGTTAATGGCATTTTAAACCTTTGTTGCCATTGGTAAATCAGTTAGTGGTGACTAAGTGGTCAGTCTCACAATAAAGATCACTTTGTGGGGCGGGAGAGTTTGCAAATAGAGAAGCAGTTATGTTTTATTGGGGCAGGTCAAAAAGAGTATGAATGGAATATGGGCGTTAGGGCAGAGCAAAAACAAAAAACCAGAAGAGCGATTATCGACTCAGCGTTTGGACAGTTATCTGCTGGCCGAAGCTTTTCTAGCATGAGCCTTCGGGAAGTAGCTAGAGAGGCGGGTATTGCACCAACGTCTTTTTATCGACACTTTGATGATATGGACCAGCTCGGTATTGTTATGGTGGATGAAGCGGGTTTGCTGCTACGACAGTTGATGCGTAGAGCCCGCGAAAGGATTCAACCAGACCGAAGTGTGATACAAACTTCAATAGAGACGTTTGTTGAATTTATTGAGACTAACCCTGATATCTTTAGACTCTTGCTACGTGAACGCTCAGGTACGTCTGAAGAGTTTCGTGCTGCGGTAGCGCGAGAGATTCAGTTCTTCAGTGCTGAATTAGCCGACTACCTCAATGCTCAGCAATTACCACGAAAGATAGCGTCGCTACAGGCTGACGCAATTGTTACTCTTGTATTTAGCTCTGGTGCGGAGTTTCTAGATATCGAACCCAATCAACGCGCGGCTCACAGACAAAGATTGGTTGATCAAGTACGAATGATCTCTTTGGGTGGCCACGCTATGAATCAATTTCAAAACAAGAATGATTAAGAGGATTTTATGACAGATAAGAAAGAAGCATTGGCTTCGGATAAAAAGTCACTTTTGTTAGCACTGGTTTGCGGGATGAGTGGCAGTGCCTTGCTGTCTTCTCTATCCGTACCAGGTTATTCCTTTTCAATTTTCCCGTTAATCTGCTTGGTGCTCGCCGTCCAAGTGATTTATCAGAACTACTTAAATAAGCCGGTCGATGAGGACTTCCCATTACTAGGGTTAGGTAGCTTCTTTATTGGTTTCTTTGGGCATGGCGCATTTCTAAAGGCGCAGTATCCAGAAGCGGGCTCAAACTTCTTTTCAATTATCTTTACCTTGCTACTACTCGTGTGGGTAGGAAGAAAGCTAGGTTATCTAGGAAGATAAAAAAAAGAGCGGATATCCGCTCTTTTTTATTGGTTAGGCTTTACGCTCAAGCATTATTCCCATTTCCATATGGTGAGTATATGGGAACTGGTCAAATAGCGCATAACGAGTAATGTTGTGCGTTTCCGATAGAATCTCGAGATTATCTTTAAGCGTATCTGGGTTACAAGAAATGTACAGAATACGCTCGTATCCTTGAACCATACGACACGTGCCTTCATCCATACCTGAACGCGGTGGATCAACAAAGATGGTATTACAGTCGTAACTGCTTAGGTCAACATTGGCCTGCTTAAGGCGACGGAACTCACGCTTGCCTTCCATTGCGTCGGTAAAATCTTCGGCAGACATACGTATAATCTGCACATTGTCGATTTCATTCGCCTTGATGTTGTATTGCGCTGAATCTACAGAGGGCTTAGCCAGCTCTGTTGCCAATACGCGATTAAAGTTTTGAGCTAATGCCAGCGAGAAGTTGCCATTACCACAATAGAGCTCTAACAAGTCACCCTTAGATTCCTTGGTGCAATCTACCGCCCATTCCAGCATTTTTTCTGCAACGCGACCGTTAGGCTGGGTGAAGCTATTCTCGACTTGCTGATAAGTGTACGTTTTACCAAACACATTTAGCTTCTCAATAACGTAGTCTCTATCAAGGACAACCTTCATCTTCCTTGCTCTACCGATAAGGTTTAGATTAAACCCTTCATCATTGAGGCGTTGCTTAAGTGCCTTCGCTCTTTCTTGCCACTCATCATTAAGTTGCTTGTGATAAAGAAGTGAAATTAGGATTTCACCGCTAAGTGTAGAAAGGAAATCTACTTGGAAAAGCTTATGACGAAGTACGTCGTGCTCTTTTACTGCTTCAACCAGAAGTGGCATCAAGTCATTGATCAAGCGGCTTGCAACAGGAAATTGGTCAACACGGTATTTTTCGCGTGTCTCTTGATTAAACATCACGTAGTACAGGTCTTCACCTTCGTGCCAAACGCGGAACTCTGCTCGCATTCGGTAATGCTGTTCATCAGAAGTGAAAACCTCTAATGATGGCATCGTATATTCGCTAAACATCTCTTGCAGACGTGCGGTTTTATCGTCTAACTGCACCTGATAAGACTCAGAGTTTACATTTGGGTTGGCCATTCACTTTTCCTGACTTGAAACAAGAGGCGCAGATTCTATACTCATCAGCCGTCGGAGTATAGATTGTGTGCACTAGATATTTGATTCAATAATAGTTGTCTGCACATAAAACAGTGCTGTAATTTTTACTTCGTTATAATATTAGATGACTTAACTATGTCGTGTATTTTGATAGAGTAGCCTCCCATTAATAATCCAAACCTGACAAAGAGCGCCAATGCCTGAAACAAGAATCTTAATGTTTGACTCCGGAGTGGGTGGCATTTCTGTATTTAAAGACATAAAGGCAAGGCTTCCGTGGGTGAGTGTTACCTATGCATTTGATAACCAGGCATACCCTTATGGGGAGTTGGCACAAGAAGAGTTAGTTGATCGAGTGGAGCACTACGTGCAGCACTTCATTGAGACTCAAAGCATCTCTTTAGTCGTGATTGCGTGTAATACCGCAAGTACAGTGGTCCTTCCTAGATTAAGAGAGAAGTTCTCTATTCCCATCGTCGGTGTTGTCCCCGCTATTAAGCCTGCTTCGCAAAGAGCCAATCTGGGTGTTGGTCTTATTGCTACTCCAGCTACGGTAACTAGAGAATACACCCATGATTTAATAAAAGACTTTGCTAAAGACAAAGACGTCAAAATGATAGGGACTACTGAGCTGGTGGATATGGCCGAACAAAAGCTCAGAGGGATTGATGTTGACCTTACTGTGCTAGAGCAGGTTCTACAGCCTTTGAAGGGGAATATTGATGTTGCTGTATTAGGGTGTACCCATTTCCCACTATTAAGAAGTGAGATTTGTCAGGTCTTGGGTAATGAAGTGACGCTAGTGGATTCAGGTGATGCGATATCAAGGAGGGTCGAGTTCTTACTTAATGAGGTCTCAGTGACTCGTTTTAGCAATAAACTGAGCTACGATGTGTATTGTAGCGCGGAGCCGTATTCCAGATCCGCGCTACAATCTTCTTTTACTGAGTTAGGTTTTTCCGAGATTAAGATTCAGCCGCTGTAGGGTGCTTAGGTTCATTGGCGACACGGACCTTAATCGTTCTTTGCATATACTCATGCTCATTAAGAGATGTGATCATAGCATCAGCATCGTCGTTCTCTACTTCGACAAACCCAAAGCCACGACGCTTACCCGTTCGCTTATCTTTCATTAGACGCACGCTATAAACAGTGCCGTATTCTTCAAATAACTCTTTGACATGAGACTCACTCGCTTTGTAGGAAAGGTTGCCTACATATAAGGTCGTATTCTCATCGCTCAAAGCGGGTGTGGATGAAGAGGAAGATGAATAAGAAGGTTTAGAGCTTGAAGCAGTACTAGCAGGTTTCTGCCATAAGATTAAAGCAGTTGATACAACGCCTAAACAGAAAGCAATACCAGACGGTATAGACAACAGAGACACAAGTGCAAAACCAGCTACTGCAAGGATGATGACAATCAATAGAGACTTGTTTGAGTTCATAATTCGCTTATCACTATATATTGGTGAATTGATGGATGTGAAATTCATTAACAAAACAGACACATAGATATTACGCAAGCCACAATAATTTTTCCAATTTTATCCTCTGATCACGTCTAATATGTCGCAAAAACCGTTTTTGATGGTTTTGTGAACACTTGAAATAAAACTTTAAAAAAGCCCTTGCCAATGTGACGAGCATCTCTATAATGCGCCCCACTGACACGGCAACAGCGGAAACGCTTCGCAGTAGTTCAGTAGGCTACCTAGCCGAACCCAATTGAGTTTAACTTCTCTTAGAAAATTAAATTCAAAAAGTGTTTGACACTGAGGTTCAAATCGCTAGAATGGCCGTCCGCTTGAGAGGCTCCTCACAAAGGAATCATCGAAAAGCAACGCTCTTTAACAATTTAGACCTATCAATCTGTGTGGGCACTCGTTGATGATAATCGAAAAGATTTATCAATGAACTGAGTGACCAAAACGATGACTTTTAGTCATTGGCACAGTCAATTCATTATCATTCTGTTGGAATGATAATAGCTTTAAAATTACTTCTTACTTTCGAGTAAGGAACAGTTTTGAAGTCAGTATTCATTGAGCCGAAGCGAAAGCTTCAACAAAACTTTAATTGAAGAGTTTGATCATGGCTCAGATTGAACGCTGGCGGCAGGCCTAACACATGCAAGTCGAGCGGAAACGACAACATTGACCCTTCGGGTGATTTGTTGGGCGTCGAGCGGCGGACGGGTGAGTAATGCCTGGGAAATTGCCCTGATGTGGGGGATAACCATTGGAAACGATGGCTAATACCGCATAACGTCTACGGACCAAAGAGGGGGACCTTCGGGCCTCTCGCTTCAGGATATGCCCAGGTGGGATTAGCTAGTTGGTGAGGTAATGGCTCACCAAGGCGACGATCCCTAGCTGGTCTGAGAGGATGATCAGCCACACTGGAACTGAGACACGGTCCAGACTCCTACGGGAGGCAGCAGTGGGGAATATTGCACAATGGGCGCAAGCCTGATGCAGCCATGCCGCGTGTATGAAGAAGGCCTTCGGGTTGTAAAGTACTTTCAGTCGTGAGGAAGGCGTTGAAGTTAATAGCTTCATCGTTTGACGTTAGCGACAGAAGAAGCACCGGCTAACTCCGTGCCAGCAGCCGCGGTAATACGGAGGGTGCGAGCGTTAATCGGAATTACTGGGCGTAAAGCGCATGCAGGTGGTTTGTTAAGTCAGATGTGAAAGCCCGGGGCTCAACCTCGGAACCGCATTTGAAACTGGCAGGCTAGAGTACTGTAGAGGGGGGTAGAATTTCAGGTGTAGCGGTGAAATGCGTAGAGATCTGAAGGAATACCAGTGGCGAAGGCGGCCCCCTGGACAGATACTGACACTCAGATGCGAAAGCGTGGGGAGCAAACAGGATTAGATACCCTGGTAGTCCACGCCGTAAACGATGTCTACTTGGAGGTTGTGGCCTTGAGCCGTGGCTTTCGGAGCTAACGCGTTAAGTAGACCGCCTGGGGAGTACGGTCGCAAGATTAAAACTCAAATGAATTGACGGGGGCCCGCACAAGCGGTGGAGCATGTGGTTTAATTCGATGCAACGCGAAGAACCTTACCTACTCTTGACATCCAGAGAACTTAGCAGAGATGCTTTGGTGCCTTCGGGAACTCTGAGACAGGTGCTGCATGGCTGTCGTCAGCTCGTGTTGTGAAATGTTGGGTTAAGTCCCGCAACGAGCGCAACCCTTATCCTTGTTTGCCAGCACGTAATGGTGGGAACTCCAGGGAGACTGCCGGTGATAAACCGGAGGAAGGTGGGGACGACGTCAAGTCATCATGGCCCTTACGAGTAGGGCTACACACGTGCTACAATGGCGCATACAGAGGGCAGCCAACCAGCGATGGTGAGCGAATCCCAAAAAGTGCGTCGTAGTCCGGATTGGAGTCTGCAACTCGACTCCATGAAGTCGGAATCGCTAGTAATCGTGAATCAGAATGTCACGGTGAATACGTTCCCGGGCCTTGTACACACCGCCCGTCACACCATGGGAGTGGGCTGCAAAAGAAGTGGGTAGTTTAACCTTCGGGAGGACGCTCACCACTTTGTGGTTCATGACTGGGGTGAAGTCGTAACAAGGTAGCCCTAGGGGAACCTGGGGCTGGATCACCTCCTTATACGATGATTACTCACGATGAGTGTCCACACAGATTGATATGGTTTAAAAAGTTAAGAGATGCCTATGTCCCGTTCGTCTAGAGGCCTAGGACACCGCCCTTTCACGGCGGTAACAGGGGTTCGACTCCCCTACGGGATACCATCTTTAAACGCATTTTCTTCTTAAGAAAATAAGTGTCTTTAAAAATGGTTTTTTCCTTTTTAGGAAATAAACATGCTCTTTAACAATTTGGAAAGCTGACGATAAATAATGTGATTTCATTATTTATCAAATTTAAAAGTTCTCAAATCCTATGTCTTTATTGATGTAGGTACCAACACACATTCAAGTGTTCTTGGGAATGTACTCTTGCCAGAGTGCATTCAAATTTGAGTCCGGCAAAATCGAATGTTATCTCGCTCATAATAAAGAGATAACGCACCTTGGAAACGTCATACTGCAGCGTAGCAACTGCATTGCGTTAAGCAAGACCCTTTGGGGTTGTATGGTTAAGTGACTAAGCGTACACGGTGGATGCCTTGGCAGTCAGAGGCGATGAAAGACGTAATAACTTGCGATAAGCCCAGATTAGGTAGTAATAACCATTTGAGTCTGGGATTTCTGAATGGGGAAACCCACGTGCATAAGCACGTATCATTAACTGAATACATAGGTTAATGAGGCAAACTCGGGGAACTGAAACATCTAAGTACCCGAAGGAAGAGAAATCAACCGAGATTCCGAAAGTAGCGGCGAGCGAAATTGGATTAGCCCTTAAGCTTTTAATGCGTCAGGTGAAGAGTCTGGAAAGTCTCGCAGTATAGGGTGATAGCCCCGTAACCGACAACGCATTTTAAGTGAAAACGAGTAAGGCGGGACACGTGATATCCTGTTTGAACATGGGGGGACCATCCTCCAAGGCTAAATACTACTGACTGACCGATAGTGAACCAGTACCGTGAGGGAAAGGCGAAAAGAACCCCTGTGAGGGGAGTGAAATAGAACCTGAAACCGTGTACGTACAAGCAGTAGGAGCGCCTCGAAGCGTGACTGCGTACCTTTTGTATAATGGGTCAGCGACTTAATTTTAGTAGCAAGGTTAACCGTATAGGGGAGCCGTAGGGAAACCGAGTCTTAACTGGGCGTCGAGTTGCTAGAATTAGACCCGAAACCAGGTGATCTAGCCATGGGCAGGTTGAAGGTTGAGTAACATCAACTGGAGGACCGAACCGACTAATGTTGAAAAATTAGCGGATGACTTGTGGCTAGGGGTGAAAGGCCAATCAAACCTGGAGATAGCTGGTTCTCCCCGAAAGCTATTTAGGTAGCGCCTCGGACGAATACCAATGGGGGTAGAGCACTGTTAAGGCTAGGGGGTCATCCCGACTTACCAACCCTTTGCAAACTCCGAATACCATTGAGTACTATCCGGGAGACACACGGCGGGTGCTAACGTCCGTCGTGGAGAGGGAAACAACCCAGACCGCCAGCTAAGGTCCCAAAGTATAGCTAAGTGGGAAACGATGTGGGAAGGCTCAGACAGCCAGGATGTTGGCTTAGAAGCAGCCATCATTTAAAGAAAGCGTAATAGCTCACTGGTCGAGTCGGCCTGCGCGGAAGATGTAACGGGGCTAAGCTATACACCGAAGCTGCGGCTGCATACTTTGTATGCGGGGTAGGGGAGCGTTCTGTAAGCGGTTGAAGGTGGTCTGTAAGGGCTGCTGGACGTATCAGAAGTGCGAATGCTGACATGAGTAACGATAAAGGGGGTGAAAAACCCCCTCGCCGGAAGACCAAGGGTTCCTGTCCAACGTTAATCGGGGCAGGGTAAGTCGACCCCTAAGGCGAGGCCGAAAGGCGTAGTCGATGGGAAACGGGTTAATATTCCCGTACTTCTTATAATTGCGATGGGGGGACGGAGAAGGCTAGGTGGGCCTGGCGATGGTTGTCCAGGTTCAAGTATGTAGGCGGAAAGTTTAGGTAAATCCGGACTTTCTCAACGCTGAGATACGATGTCGAGCTGCTACGTGCAGTGAAGTCATTGATGCCATGCTTCCAGGAAAAGCCTCTAAGCTTCAGATTATAAGAAATCGTACCCCAAACCGACACAGGTGGTCGGGTAGAGAATACCAAGGCGCTTGAGAGAACTCGGGTGAAGGAACTAGGCAAAATGGTACCGTAACTTCGGGAGAAGGTACGCTCTTGGCGGTGAAGTCCCTTGCGGATGGAGCTACTAGGAGTCGCAGATACCAGGTGGCTGCAACTGTTTATTAAAAACACAGCACTGTGCAAAATCGTAAGATGACGTATACGGTGTGACGCCTGCCCGGTGCCGGAAGGTTAATTGATGGGGTTAGACTTCGGTCGAAGCTCTTGATCGAAGCCCCGGTAAACGGCGGCCGTAACTATAACGGTCCTAAGGTAGCGAAATTCCTTGTCGGGTAAGTTCCGACCTGCACGAATGGCGTAATGATGGCCACGCTGTCTCCACCCGAGACTCAGTGAAATTGAAATCGCTGTGAAGATGCAGTGTACCCGCGGCTAGACGGAAAGACCCCGTGAACCTTTACTACAGCTTGGCACTGAACATTGACCCTACATGTGTAGGATAGGTGGGAGGCTTTGAAGACGGTACGCCAGTATCGTTGGAGCCGTCCTTGAAATACCACCCTTGTAGTGTTGATGTTCTAACTTAGTCCCCTTATCGGGGATGAGGACAGTGCCTGGTGGGTAGTTTGACTGGGGCGGTCTCCTCCCAAAGAGTAACGGAGGAGCACGAAGGTGGGCTAAA
The DNA here is from genome assembly GCF_001677275.1 of Vibrio breoganii. Lineage (GTDB taxonomy): Bacteria > Pseudomonadota > Gammaproteobacteria > Enterobacterales > Vibrionaceae > Vibrio > Vibrio breoganii. Next base: position 2,704,275 of record NZ_CP016177.1, on the reverse strand, counting down.
CACGGTTGGACATCGTGTGGTTAGTGCAATGGCATAAGCCCGCTTGACTGCGAGAATGACAATTCGAGCAGGTGCGAAAGCAGGTCATAGTGATCCGGTGGTTCTGAATGGAAGGGCCATCGCTCAACGGATAAAAGGTACTCCGGGGATAACAGGCTGATACCGCCCAAGAGTTCATATCGACGGCGGTGTTTGGCACCTCGATGTCGGCTCATCACATCCTGGGGCTGAAGTCGGTCCCAAGGGTATGGCTGTTCGCCATTTAAAGTGGTACGCGAGCTGGGTTTAGAACGTCGTGAGACAGTTCGGTCCCTATCTGCCGTGGGCGTTGGAAGATTGAAGGGGGCTGCTCCTAGTACGAGAGGACCGGAGTGGACGAACCTCTGGTGTTCGGGTTGTCATGCCAATGGCATTGCCCGGTAGCTAAGTTCGGAATCGATAACCGCTGAAAGCATCTAAGCGGGAAGCGAGCCCTGAGATGAGTCTTCCCTGGCACTTTAAGTGTCCTAAAGGGTTGTTCGAGACTAGAACGTTGATAGGCAGGGTGTGTAAGTGCTGCGAGGCATTGAGCTAACCTGTACTAATTGCCCGTGAGGCTTAACCATACAACACCCAAGGGGTTTTGTGGACTCAAAGTAGAACTTTGAATGTGTGATAAAAACTTTTAGATATTAGCTTTCCGAATTTTAAAATTTGCTTGGCGACCATAGCATTGTGGACCCACCTGATTCCATGCCGAACTCAGAAGTGAAACATAATAGCGCCGATGGTAGTGTGGGGTTTCCCCATGTGAGAGTAGGACATCGCCAGGCTCCTATTTATTTTCACTTTTTAAAAAGTGAAGACAAAAGGTTAGACTTGCTTCTAATGAAGCGAGTCACCATAAAGTTCTAATTTATTTAGAGTTTTATGTTGACTTTAACAGTCAGTCGCGTATTATACGCGTCCTGCTTAAGTGCTAAGGCATTCAAAGCAGCGCTCTTTAACAATTTAAACCTATCAATCTGTGTGGGCACTCGTTGATGATAATCGAAAAGATTTATCAATGAACTGAGTGACCAAAACGATGACTTTTAGTCATTGGCACAGTCAATTCATTATCGTTCTGTTGGAACGATAATAGCTTTAAAATTACTTCTTACTTTCGAGTAAGGAACAGTTTTGAAGTCAGTATTCATTGAGCCGAAGTGTAAGCTTCAACAAAACTTTAATTGAAGAGTTTGATCATGGCTCAGATTGAACGCTGGCGGCAGGCCTAACACATGCAAGTCGAGCGGAAACGACAACATTGACCCTTCGGGTGATTTGTTGGGCGTCGAGCGGCGGACGGGTGAGTAATGCCTGGGAAATTGCCCTGATGTGGGGGATAACCATTGGAAACGATGGCTAATACCGCATAACGTCTACGGACCAAAGAGGGGGACCTTCGGGCCTCTCGCTTCAGGATATGCCCAGGTGGGATTAGCTAGTTGGTGAGGTAATGGCTCACCAAGGCGACGATCCCTAGCTGGTCTGAGAGGATGATCAGCCACACTGGAACTGAGACACGGTCCAGACTCCTACGGGAGGCAGCAGTGGGGAATATTGCACAATGGGCGCAAGCCTGATGCAGCCATGCCGCGTGTATGAAGAAGGCCTTCGGGTTGTAAAGTACTTTCAGTCGTGAGGAAGGCATTAGAGTTAATAGCTTTAGTGTTTGACGTTAGCGACAGAAGAAGCACCGGCTAACTCCGTGCCAGCAGCCGCGGTAATACGGAGGGTGCGAGCGTTAATCGGAATTACTGGGCGTAAAGCGCATGCAGGTGGTTTGTTAAGTCAGATGTGAAAGCCCGGGGCTCAACCTCGGAACCGCATTTGAAACTGGCAGGCTAGAGTACTGTAGAGGGGGGTAGAATTTCAGGTGTAGCGGTGAAATGCGTAGAGATCTGAAGGAATACCAGTGGCGAAGGCGGCCCCCTGGACAGATACTGACACTCAGATGCGAAAGCGTGGGGAGCAAACAGGATTAGATACCCTGGTAGTCCACGCCGTAAACGATGTCTACTTGGAGGTTGTGGCCTTGAGCCGTGGCTTTCGGAGCTAACGCGTTAAGTAGACCGCCTGGGGAGTACGGTCGCAAGATTAAAACTCAAATGAATTGACGGGGGCCCGCACAAGCGGTGGAGCATGTGGTTTAATTCGATGCAACGCGAAGAACCTTACCTACTCTTGACATCCAGAGAACTTAGCAGAGATGCTTTGGTGCCTTCGGGAACTCTGAGACAGGTGCTGCATGGCTGTCGTCAGCTCGTGTTGTGAAATGTTGGGTTAAGTCCCGCAACGAGCGCAACCCTTATCCTTGTTTGCCAGCACGTAATGGTGGGAACTCCAGGGAGACTGCCGGTGATAAACCGGAGGAAGGTGGGGACGACGTCAAGTCATCATGGCCCTTACGAGTAGGGCTACACACGTGCTACAATGGCGCATACAGAGGGCAGCCAACCAGCGATGGTGAGCGAATCCCAAAAAGTGCGTCGTAGTCCGGATTGGAGTCTGCAACTCGACTCCATGAAGTCGGAATCGCTAGTAATCGTGAATCAGAATGTCACGGTGAATACGTTCCCGGGCCTTGTACACACCGCCCGTCACACCATGGGAGTGGGCTGCAAAAGAAGTGGGTAGTTTAACCTTCGGGAGGACGCTCACCACTTTGTGGTTCATGACTGGGGTGAAGTCGTAACAAGGTAGCCCTAGGGGAACCTGGGGCTGGATCACCTCCTTATACGATGATTACTCACGATGAGTGTCCACACAGATTGATACGGTTTAGAAAGTGAAGAGAGTATTTTGCGAAATGGCACTTGTGCTGTTTTGTGAAAAATTGGGTCTGTAGCTCAGCTGGTTAGAGCGCTCGCCTGATAAGCGGGAGGTCGGTGGTTCAAGTCCACTCAGACCCACCAATTTTTCCTTATACTGCGTTAGATTCTTCGTTGTGTACTGATGTACACGGCCTTTTAATCTTCCTGGTCTAAGAAAAAATACCAAGATGGGGCTATAGCTCAGCTGGGAGAGCGCCTGCCTTGCACGCAGGAGGTCTGCGGTTCGATCCCGCATAGCTCCACCATCTTTAAGTGCACTTCTTATTAAATTAAGAATTAAGTGTCTTTAAAAATGGTTTCGAAAGCTTTATTGCTTAGAAATTCATGCTCTTTAACAATTTGGAAAGCTGACGAACAACAATGTGATTTCATTGTTGTTCAAATTTAAAAGTTCTCAAATCCTATGTCTTTATGATGTAGGTACCAACACACATTCAAGTGTTCTTGGGAATGTACTCTTGCCAGAGTGCATTCAAATTTGAGTCCGGCAAAATCGAATGTTATCTCGCTCATAATAAAGAGATAACGCACCTTGGAAACGTCATACTGCAGCGTAGCAACTGCATTGCGTAAGCAAGACCCTTTGGGGTTGTATGGTTAAGTGACTAAGCGTACACGGTGGATGCCTTGGCAGTCAGAGGCGATGAAAGACGTAATAACTTGCGATAAGCCCAGATTAGGTAGTAATAACCATTTGAGTCTGGGATTTCTGAATGGGGAAACCCACGTGCATAAGCACGTATCATTAACTGAATACATAGGTTAATGAGGCAAACTCGGGGAACTGAAACATCTAAGTACCCGAAGGAAGAGAAATCAACCGAGATTCCGAAAGTAGCGGCGAGCGAAATTGGATTAGCCCTTAAGCTTTTAATGCGTCAGGTGAAGAGTCTGGAAAGTCTCGCAGTATAGGGTGATAGCCCCGTAACCGACAACGCATTTTAAGTGAAAACGAGTAAGGCGGGACACGTGATATCCTGTTTGAACATGGGGGGACCATCCTCCAAGGCTAAATACTACTGACTGACCGATAGTGAACCAGTACCGTGAGGGAAAGGCGAAAAGAACCCCTGTGAGGGGAGTGAAATAGAACCTGAAACCGTGTACGTACAAGCAGTAGGAGCGCCTCGAAGCGTGACTGCGTACCTTTTGTATAATGGGTCAGCGACTTAATTTTAGTAGCAAGGTTAACCGTATAGGGGAGCCGTAGGGAAACCGAGTCTTAACTGGGCGTCGAGTTGCTAGAATTAGACCCGAAACCAGGTGATCTAGCCATGGGCAGGTTGAAGGTTGAGTAACATCAACTGGAGGACCGAACCGACTAATGTTGAAAAATTAGCGGATGACTTGTGGCTAGGGGTGAAAGGCCAATCAAACCTGGAGATAGCTGGTTCTCCCCGAAAGCTATTTAGGTAGCGCCTCGGACGAATACCAATGGGGGTAGAGCACTGTTAAGGCTAGGGGGTCATCCCGACTTACCAACCCTTTGCAAACTCCGAATACCATTGAGTACTATCCGGGAGACACACGGCGGGTGCTAACGTCCGTCGTGGAGAGGGAAACAACCCAGACCGCCAGCTAAGGTCCCAAAGTATAGCTAAGTGGGAAACGATGTGGGAAGGCTCAGACAGCCAGGATGTTGGCTTAGAAGCAGCCATCATTTAAAGAAAGCGTAATAGCTCACTGGTCGAGTCGGCCTGCGCGGAAGATGTAACGGGGCTAAGCTATACACCGAAGCTGCGGCTGCATACTTTGTATGCGGGGTAGGGGAGCGTTCTGTAAGCGGTTGAAGGTGGTCTGTAAGGGCTGCTGGACGTATCAGAAGTGCGAATGCTGACATGAGTAACGATAAAGGGGGTGAAAAACCCCCTCGCCGGAAGACCAAGGGTTCCTGTCCAACGTTAATCGGGGCAGGGTAAGTCGACCCCTAAGGCGAGGCCGAAAGGCGTAGTCGATGGGAAACGGGTTAATATTCCCGTACTTCTTATAATTGCGATGGGGGGACGGAGAAGGCTAGGTGGGCCTGGCGATGGTTGTCCAGGTTCAAGTATGTAGGCGGAAAGTTTAGGTAAATCCGGACTTTCTCAACGCTGAGATACGATGTCGAGCTGCTACGTGCAGTGAAGTCATTGATGCCATGCTTCCAGGAAAAGCCTCTAAGCTTCAGATTATAAGAAATCGTACCCCAAACCGACACAGGTGGTCGGGTAGAGAATACCAAGGCGCTTGAGAGAACTCGGGTGAAGGAACTAGGCAAAATGGTACCGTAACTTCGGGAGAAGGTACGCTCTTGGCGGTGAAGTCCCTTGCGGATGGAGCTACTAGGAGTCGCAGATACCAGGTGGCTGCAACTGTTTATTAAAAACACAGCACTGTGCAAAATCGTAAGATGACGTATACGGTGTGACGCCTGCCCGGTGCCGGAAGGTTAATTGATGGGGTTAGACTTCGGTCGAAGCTCTTGATCGAAGCCCCGGTAAACGGCGGCCGTAACTATAACGGTCCTAAGGTAGCGAAATTCCTTGTCGGGTAAGTTCCGACCTGCACGAATGGCGTAATGATGGCCACGCTGTCTCCACCCGAGACTCAGTGAAATTGAAATCGCTGTGAAGATGCAGTGTACCCGCGGCTAGACGGAAAGACCCCGTGAACCTTTACTACAGCTTGGCACTGAACATTGACCCTACATGTGTAGGATAGGTGGGAGGCTTTGAAGACGGTACGCCAGTATCGTTGGAGCCGTCCTTGAAATACCACCCTTGTAGTGTTGATGTTCTAACTTAGTCCCCTTATCGGGGATGAGGACAGTGCCTGGTGGGTAGTTTGACTGGGGCGGTCTCCTCCCAAAGAGTAACGGAGGAGCACGAAGGTGGGCTAAACACGGTTGGACATCGTGTGGTTAGTGCAATGGCATAAGCCCGCTTGACTGCGAGAATGACAATTCGAGCAGGTGCGAAAGCAGGTCATAGTGATCCGGTGGTTCTGAATGGAAGGGCCATCGCTCAACGGATAAAAGGTACTCCGGGGATAACAGGCTGATACCGCCCAAGAGTTCATATCGACGGCGGTGTTTGGCACCTCGATGTCGGCTCATCACATCCTGGGGCTGAAGTCGGTCCCAAGGGTATGGCTGTTCGCCATTTAAAGTGGTACGCGAGCTGGGTTTAGAACGTCGTGAGACAGTTCGGTCCCTATCTGCCGTGGGCGTTGGAAGATTGAAGGGGGCTGCTCCTAGTACGAGAGGACCGGAGTGGACGAACCTCTGGTGTTCGGGTTGTCATGCCAATGGCATTGCCCGGTAGCTAAGTTCGGAATCGATAACCGCTGAAAGCATCTAAGCGGGAAGCGAGCCCTGAGATGAGTCTTCCCTGGCACTTTAAGTGTCCTAAAGGGTTGTTCGAGACTAGAACGTTGATAGGCAGGGTGTGTAAGTGCTGCGAGGCATTGAGCTAACCTGTACTAATTGCCCGTGAGGCTTAACCATACAACACCCAAGGGGTTTTGTGGACTCAAAGTAAGAACTTTGAATGTGTGATATAACTTTTAAATAATAGCTTTCCGAATTTTAAAATTTGCTTGGCGACCATAGCATTGTGGACCCACCTGATTCCATGCCGAACTCAGAAGTGAAACATAATAGCGCCGATGGTAGTGTGGGGTTTCCCCATGTGAGAGTAGGACATCGCCAGGCTTTAAATTAGATTGTATTGAAGCAACGCGAGTAAGACTTCAAGACAATAACAAATTGGTGCGGAGTGGTAGTTCAGTTGGTTAGAATACCGGCCTGTCACGCCGGGGGTCGCGGGTTCGAGTCCCGTCCACTCCGCCACTTATTCTGAAGACCTCGCTTTATGCGAGGTTTTTTCAGATTTAAGAATCCGAAAAATTTTAGGGGTGTAGCTCCAATTGGCAGAGCAGCGGATTCCAAATCCGCGTGTTGGGAGTTCGAATCTCTCCACCCCTGCCATATAGAAGGCCTTAGCAGAAATGCTAAGGCCTTTTTGTTTTTATACCAATCCGGAAAATTAACTGATCAGGTCTATCCAATCTCTTTGGCACATTTTTGTGACGCGATCTCTGCACTCAAGAAAGCCATTCCAAGCGCGACAAACCTTGGACACAATTTCGTTGTAATCAGTGAAACTTTGGTTTGCTAAATAATGTTGTCTTAACCAGCTCCAAACTTGTTCAATAGGGTTCAGCTCTGGCGAGTATGGAGGAAGCTTGATGATACTGACGTTATTAAATTGGTTCGCTATGTCGTCCGTATGCCAGCCTGCACCATCCATTATTACGACTGCATGACGACCTTTTTCTGTAGCTTTCGATATTTGTTCTAGGTGGTTGATCATGATGTCCTTGTTTACCCAAGGAACAACTATTGCTTCGCCGATCCCTCTTGCTGGGCACACAGAGCCAAACAAATAAGCGTATTCAAATTGCTGCTGTTTTACGACTCTAGGCCTCGTTCCGCGAGTCGCCCAAAGACGAGTTGTTGTGTTCTGCTGACCAAATCTAGCCTCATCTTGAAACCAGACATCAACCTGTTCTAGCCCAATATGGCCGGGGATCTTAAGGATCGTTTCTATTTGGAATTTTTTTAAAATCGTCTTGGATTTGCTGTGATTGCTTAGGGTGTTTTGAACGAGAAGTTATCCAAGAAAAGCCCATGTGCTCGAGGAGATAATAGATGGAATTGGGGTGATAGTGTTTATCAAAGTGTTCAACGATGTAGTCATGTATATCGCTACCGACAAGACGTCCTCCAGACGGTGATTCAGCTGCTTTTTGTATGAATTCGCTGAGTTGTTTTCGTTGTTCCTCATTGAGATATGCAGGTCTACCTGTGCGGGGTTTTTCTTGAAGCCCTTCCAAGCCTTCTTCAAAAAAGACCTTAACCCATTTATTCACACTGGTTCGGCTAACTTTAAGATATTTAGCAATTTGAGTTCGCGAATGACCTTCTTTGAAGTGTGCAAGCGCTAGTAAGCGAACCTTCATCTGAATGGTTTTTTGTTGACTCGCTAGCTTTTTGAAATCGGTATTATCAAGGCTATCCATAGCAATATTTCACAATTGTTTGATAGCCTCAATTAGATCATATTTTTACTTTAATTGGTATTACTAGCTTAAAAATATCTGTACGTTATTCCTACCTGCTAGAACCTAGAACCTAGAACCTAGAACCTAGAACCTAGAACCTAGAACCTAGAACCTAGAACCTAGAACCTAGAACCTAGAACCTAGAACCTAGAACCTAGAACCTAGAACCTAGAACCTAGAACCTAGAACCTAGAACCTAGAACCTAGAACCTAGAAGCTTAGAACCTAGAACCAAATAAAAAGGCCCCTATGTTTCCATAGGAGCCTCTTATTCTACATATCTGCCATCAGTACTAAAGCAACTGCTTGAGGACTCTATCAGCCTGTACGCGCGTTATTTTACGCAGTAGTTTCTGCACGGCTTCAGGATAATGTTCAATCTTTTCAATATGTTTGTAGCTTCCAATACGCTGAGTATTCTCGATGATATTTTCAAACTCTTGCTCAAATTGCGACTTTAAATAACCTTGTGGATCTCTGATCAATAAGGCGTTTTCCAAGTCCAGTTTCCATGCTCTAGGGTTTAGGTTGTTGCCGGTGAGCAGCATGTTTTGCTTATCGACCCATAACCCCTTCAAGTGGTAACTATTGGCATCGTGCTTCCAAAGAAGGATGTCCAACTTGCGACACGCAATATTCGCCTCATTCGCTTTCAAGAAACGGCGTAGATTCATCTCATACAGATAAGGTAATCCACCAACGGTTTTAAACTCTTCTTCGGGATCTATGAAGAAGTCGTTGGCAGTTTTGTCACCCACTACAACCGTTACTTTAACGCCGCGTCGAAGGGCTTTCTTTAGCTCCTTAGCGACACTTTTAGGGAAGTTAAAGTAAGGCGTACATATGGTAATTTCATCTTTGGCATCACGTAGTAATTGAACGATCGCCATGTTTAGAAGATTTCTACGCTTACCTACACCAACAATCGGGGTAATCGCGATTTTGTCTTCGGTAACATCTGCACAATCAAAGCGGTAGTTGGTGACTGCAAGACTTGCTCGCAATTGACGAATTGCACCTTTCAATGACTTGGTTGCTGGACGCTCTTTTTCTGTCAGTGTGTTCACTGCAGGGTTTTTAATGAGTGCGTCCATAATGTAATTAGCCATAGCATCGGCAATTGCTGGGCTATTGATTAAGTGGTATCGATCAAAGCGATACTTTTCTTGCTGGTGCAGATAGATATTGTTAATACTTGCGCCACTATAAAGAACTGTATCATCAAAGATAAAGCCTTTAAGGTGCAGTACACCGAACACTTCTTTACCACGAACAGGTACACCATAAACGGGGACTGTGTGTTTGTGAGATTCAGCCATCTTCGTGTACATTGCAGCATTGCCATCAGATGACTCAGCACCTATCAGCCCGCGTTGAGCTCTATGCCAATCTACACAGATCTGAACATCTAATCCTGGATTAGCTTGTTTTGCCTTGTAGATCTCACCAAAGACCTCTCGTCCTGCTTCGTCGTCCTCAAGATACAAGGCGGCAATGTAGATACGCTTCTTGGCTGTTTTGATAAGCTCTAATAGCTGTGCTTTGAACTCTTTAGCCGAATAAAGTGTTCTAAAGTCTTTTGGATCAACGGGAACTGCTTCTAGTCCATCGATGACATTCTTAGCTAAAACCATTATGAATATTGAGTCCTGTAAAGGGCTGATTTAGCCTGTTATTTTACCAAATTTGCAGCTTTAGTGCCTAGATGAATTGGTAAACAATTATCTTGAAATTAGTTAACTGTGATATTGCATGATAATTAGTGGCTTTCCCGTCTGAGTGTAGCGCAAATATAGCTTGGCTAAGGCAGAAGGGAGCTGTTCAACTCGAATAGTTGTAAATCCGTGAGCGCTGTACAGTTCCTCTAGGTGTTCATAAGCAAAACAGAAAACCTGGTCATGCAGAATGTCTTTCTGGCTAAAGCGCAAAAGCTGTGAGGCAATGCCTTGATTCCGCACTTCTGGAACAACCAGCATACCGGTTAGCAACTGCCATTTATCAACCTCACGGTACCGTACAACACCTACAATTTTTGAGTTTTGCTCGGCGACAATGATCTTCTCTCCTGCCTTTATCTTGGTAGAAGGGTAGTGAGACTTGTATAACTTCTTTAGGAGCGGCAAACGCAATGGCTCCAGATCTTTGATAATCAGACTGTTCATTAATTAACTGCGGAATTGAGTTTGTTCCAGTATTATAAGGGAAAGTTGAAAATACTACCCTTTGGAATCCCGACAAGGGAATGGAACAATTAATTCTATGATGCATATTACCCCTCAAGCGGAACTCTCTCCCTACCATACATTTTCAATTCAAACAGACTGCGACTTTCTTGTAGAAGCACGTTCAGTAAACGATCTTATTGAGATCTATCGTAATCCGGATTGGAAAGATCTGCCTAAGCTCCCTTTAGGCACGGGGAGTAACATGCTCTTTACTGATTACTTTGCCGGAGTAGCAGTACTGAATCGATTGAAGGGTAAACACGTTACGGAAGATGAAAGCTTCTATTATCTTGAGGTTGCGGCCGGAGAAGATTGGCCTGAGCTTGTTCAATGGACCGTCGAAAAGGGAATGCCGGGCTTGGAAAACCTGGCCTTGATTCCAGGCTGTGCAGGTACGGCGCCTATCCAAAATATCGGAGCTTATGGCTTAGAACTGAAAGACGTATGTGACTTTGTAGAGTATTTAGACTTGCAGTCATTCACAGTGAAAAGACTGGCTTCGGAGCAATGCCAGTTTGGCTATCGCGACTCTATATTTAAACAAGAGTTATCTGGTAAGGCACTGATTACTAAGGTCGGTTTTAAGTTATCAAAAGACTGGAGCCCTAGAACTGCCTATGGCGCACTGCAACAGTTAATTGAAGGTGAACCAACCGCGCAAAAGATCTTTGATGCAGTGTGTCAGGTTCGCCAGTCAAAACTTCCAGACCCAAGAGTCATGGGTAATGCAGGCAGTTTCTTCAAAAATCCAGTTATCTCTAGTACTCAATTTGATGAGCTAAAACTGCACTATCCAAGCATCGTTGGTTACCCTGCGGGCGATGGCATTAAGGTTGCCGCCGGTTGGCTTATAGATAACGCCAACCTCAAGGGGTACTCCCATGGAGGTGCTCGAGTTCACGATCAACAGGCTTTGGTCATCGTTAATTTCAATGACGCGACGGCTGATGATGTGTTGTCTGTCGCTTGGCATGTGAAGCAAACAGTATGGCAGAAGTATCAAATTGCCTTGGAGCATGAAGTCCGTTTCATGGGGCGAACTCAAGAAACCAACCTCGACGCTATTTTTGAAGGTAAAGACAATGAAAGACTTTAGCTTCAAACTTAAATTAATTCAGGAGCTTAGCAAAGGCGATTTTTGTTCAGGCGAGCAATTGGGCGAGCATTTTGGCGTCTCTAGAGCGGCTATTGCGAGACACATTAAATCCATTCAAGAGCTTGGTATTGATATCTATAGTGTCAAGGGAAAGGGATATAGGCTAGAGCAACCTCTGGATCTATTAGATGACCAGTTGCTGGTTAAAGAGCTAGGACTACCTATAGAAGTCATTCCTGTTATTGATTCGACAAATCAACATATGTTGGGGCAAAAAGAGCTTCAATCTGGCAGTGTCTGCGTCGCCGAATATCAAACCCAAGGGCGGGGGCGTCGTGGACGCGAGTGGGTCTCTCCGTTTGGTTCAAATATTTACTACTCGATGTATTGGCGCCTTGAAGCGGGTCTTCCTGCGGCTATGGGGATAAGCTTGGTCATTGGTCTCGCTCTTGTCGATGCCCTTGAAGAGTTAGGCATACAAGGTCTTAAGCTTAAATGGCCAAACGACGTGTATTTTGACAATAAGAAGCTTGCCGGCATATTGGTTGAGTTGTCAGGGCAGGCGGGTGATGCTGCTAATTTAGTGATAGGTATTGGGCTCAATGTATCAATGCCAGAGCATGTACAAGGAATTGGACAGCCTTGGACGAGCCTAAAAGAGATATCAGGCGATCAGGGCATCTCTCGAAATGAGATTGTGATTGCGATGACAAGGAAATTGCATGATGCGATCAACATCTATGAGCATCAGGGGCTGAAGCCATTTCTAGAGCAATGGAACCAGTACGATAACTTTTTGGAGCAACCGATTAAACTGATTATGGGTAACCGAGAAGTTACCGGCATATGCAAAGGCATCGATCAACAAGGTGCCTTACTACTCGATACTGGTAACCAGATTGAATCGTTTATCGGTGGAGAAATATCCGTTAGATCAGCTTCTTAGTAGGATTTGGTCAACTTTATGATCAATTCCTTTCCTTAGGATAAGGTTCGCTCTAATTTTTGTTGGCAGTATATTGGACACTAGATTCTTGCCGTTAATATCTGCCCATATGGAACAGGCTTTAGCGACGGCCTGTTCTTCGCTCAATTTAGTGTAGTGACCAAAATATGAGTTGGGCTTTTTGAATGCCCCAGAACGAAACTTTAAAAAACGCTCTACATACCACTGCTGAATCAAGGTGCTATCGGCGTCCACATAAATGGAAAAATCAAGGAAGTCAGAAACGAATACGCGATGCGGCTGCTCCGGATAGTCCATTCCAGATTGAAGTACGTTCAGCCCTTCTAAGATTAAAATATCCGGCCTATCAACCACTTCTACCTCATCAGTGATGTTGTAGGTAAGGTGAGAATAAATTGGAGCTTCTACCTTTTCTTTGCCGGCCTTAACATCCGAAACGAAATCAACGAGCTTTTGAATATCGTAAGACTCAGGGAAGCCCTTGCGGTGCATGATCCCTCTTTCTTCTAACACTTCGTTAGGGTAGAGAAAGCCGTCCGTAGTGATCAGAGCAACCTTAGGGTGATCTCCCCAGCGAGAGAGCAAAGCTTGCATTACACGAGCCGTTGTACTCTTGCCTACAGCGACGCTACCAGCGATTCCTACAATGAAAGGGCTGTGACCGTCCTCTTTATTCAAGAAAGTGTCTAAGACACGCTGACGACGTTGCTGGGAGCCTGCATGCAGGTTTAGAAGTCGAGATAGGGGAAGGTATATTTCTTCTACTTCGCGAGTATCCAATTTTTCATTGATACCACGTAGCTCTACAATGTCCGAATCAGATAACACCATAGGTACAGATGCTCTTAGCTCTGCCCATTCGTGTCGGTTGAAATTTATGTGTGGATTCATTGATTTGAGCCTTCCTTTTCTTCATCGCCTCAACATACATGAAGGGATAAATATTTCAATTGTGCGACGGCAAAGCTGTGGTGATTTTCCTTGAATCTGCTGAAAAATTAGCCGTGGCTCAATGTAAACGTAAAAACTGATGATTTTTTGCATTTTCTTATTGCAAGGTTCGAAATCATCCAATAGAATGCGCTCCACTTATGTGCCGACTTAGCTCAGTAGGTAGAGCAACTGACTTGTAATCAGTAGGTCACCAGTTCGATTCCGGTAGTCGGCACCACTTTCTTTATGAAAGCACAATTTGGTGGGGTTCCCGAGTGGCCAAAGGGATCAGACTGTAAATCTGACGGCACTGCCTTCGATGGTTCGAATCCATCTCCCACCACCAGTTTCTTAAGGAAATAGCTCGAAGAGTTACGTGTTGCGGGCATCGTATAATGGCTATTACCTCAGCCTTCCAAGCTGATGATGCGGGTTCGATTCCCGCTGCCCGCTCCAACCTATCGTGTGCTGATATAGCTCAGTTGGTAGAGCGCACCCTTGGTAAGGGTGAGGTCGGCGGTTCAAATCCGCCTATCAGCACCAGCTCTCAAGCAAATATTTCCTTTTGATATATACTTTACATCCAATTTATTTGGTTGCGTGGTCTACAAAGCCACTTTATAAACCGTACCTAGAGGAACACGCTCGTGTCTAAAGAAAAATTTGAACGTACGAAACCGCACGTAAACGTTGGTACTATCGGCCACGTTGACCACGGTAAAACAACTCTAACTGCAGCTATCTGTACTACTCTTTCAAAAGTATACGGTGGTGAAGCTAAAGATTTCGCATCTATCGATAATGCTCCTGAAGAGCGTGAGCGCGGTATCACAATCGCTACTTCTCACGTTGAGTACGATACTCCTGAACGTCACTACGCACACGTAGATTGTCCTGGACACGCCGATTATGTTAAAAACATGATCACTGGTGCTGCTCAAATGGACGGCGGTATCCTAGTTGTTGCTGCGACTGATGGCCCTATGCCTCAAACTCGTGAGCACATCCTACTTGGTCGTCAGGTTGGTATCCCTTACATCATCGTATTCATGAACAAATGTGACATGGTTGATGATGAAGAACTACTTGAGCTAGTAGAAATGGAAGTTCGTGAACTTCTTTCTGAGTACGATTACCCAGGTGATGATCTACCAGTAATCCAAGGTTCTGCACTTGGCGCTCTAAACGGCGAAAAGCAGTGGGAAGACAAGATCGTTGAGCTTGCAGAAGCACTAGATTCTTACATTCCACTTCCAGAGCGTGCTGTTGACCAACCGTTCCTACTTCCTATTGAAGATGTATTCTCAATTCAAGGTCGTGGTACTGTTGTTACTGGTCGTATCGAGCGCGGTATCCTACGTGTAGGTGACGAAGTAGAAATCGTTGGTATCAAAGAGACTACTCTTACTACTTGTACTGGTGTTGAAATGTTCCGTAAGCTGCTTGACGAAGGTCGTGCAGGTGAGAACGTTGGTGCACTACTACGTGGTACTAAGCGTGATGACGTTGAACGTGGCCAAGTACTTGCTGCTAAAGGTTCTATCAACCCACACACTAAGTTTGAGTCAGAAGTGTACGTTCTTTCTAAAGATGAAGGCGGCCGTCACACTCCTTTCTTCAAAGGTTACCGTCCACAGTTCTACTTCCGTACAACTGACGTAACAGGCGACATCACTCTACCTGAAGGCGTAGAGATGGTAATGCCAGGCGACAACATCCAAATGACTGTTGAGCTAATCGCTCCAATCGCAATGGATGAAGGTCTACGTTTCGCAATTCGCGAAGGTGGCCGTACCGTTGGTGCTGGTGTTGTTGCTAAGATTTTCGATTAATAATTGACGAAATCTAAACAAAAGGGCATCATTTGATGCCCTTTTTCTGCGCTACTGTTTATGATTAGAAGATAAAATGGTCTTTTTATCGTCTAACAAGCAAAGAATTTTGAGAATTTTCATTTCTATTGTGGGTTTTATAGCCTGTATTAGAAAGAAAGTTCGGAAAGAAGGTGTTGATTTTCAACACTAATGAATAGGCCCTGCAACAGCGGGGTTATTGTCGTCTATAGTAAGACTTGTCACAGGTTAGTTTTATGAAAGCAAATGCAGAAACTCCTGATAGCTCAAGTGCAGCAGACATCTTCAAGTGGATTGTCGCTTTTGCTCTGCTAGCCGCTGCTGTTGTGGGAAATTACCTGTATGGTGAAATGTCAGTAGTAGCTCGCGCTGCTGGTGTGGTTGTATTAATTGCAATCGCTCTAGGTGTAGCCGCTACGACTACTAAAGGTAAAGCTGCGATCGTATTTGCACGTGAATCTCGTATGGAGATTCGCAAGGTTGTTTGGCCAACGCGCCAAGAAACTCTGCAAACTACATTGATCGTATTGGCTGTAAGTATTGTTATGGCTCTAGCGCTTTGGGGCATTGACGGAATTATGGTTCGTCTTGTTGCTCTAGCGACTGGGGTGTGAGGGTTTTAATTCATGAGTGAAGCTCCAAAGAAACGTTGGTACGTGGTTCAAGCCTTTTCTGGTTTTGAAGGTCGCGTAGCAAACTCTCTTCGTGAATATATCAGAATGCATGATATGGAAGAACTGTTTGGCGAAGTATTGGTTCCAACTGAAGAAGTTGTCGAAATGCGCGCTGGTCAGCGTCGTAAGAGTGAACGTAAATTCTTCCCAGGTTATGTACTTGTTCAAATGATTATGAACGATGAATCATGGCACCTAGTACGTAGCGTTCCACGCGTTATGGGCTTTATTGGTGGAACTTCAGATAAACCTGCACCTATCACGGACAAAGAAGCTGACGCTATCTTAAATCGTCTTGAGAAAGCAAGTGAAGCTCCTCGCCCTCGTACAATGTACGAAGCGGGTGAGATTGTTCGTGTATGCGATGGTCCATTTGCTGACTTCAACGGTACAGTTGAAGAAGTGGATTATGAGAAGAGCCGTCTTAAAGTGTCTGTATCGATCTTCGGTCGTGCAACACCGGTAGAACTCGAATTTGGTCAAGTTGAAAAAGTTGACTAAAAAATAGGCTTTAGGGCTTGTTTGAGGCGCGAATTGTATCTATAATTCGCGCCTCTTTACTTCCTTATGTGAAGTAAAGCGTTTTTAAAACAACGGGGAGCTGGCCGTAAGGCAGCGTTACTACCCAAAATTAGGAAATATCATGGCTAAGAAAGTTGAAGCTTATATCAAACTGCAAGTTGCAGCAGGTATGGCAAACCCGTCGCCACCGGTTGGTCCTGCACTAGGTCAACACGGCGTGAACATCATGGAATTCTGTAAAGCGTTCAACGCAAAAACAGAATCTGTTGAAAAAGGTCTACCAATCCCAGTTGTTATCTCTGTATACAACGACCGTTCTTTCACGTTCGAAACTAAGACTCCACCTGCAGCAGTTCTTCTGCTTAAAGCAGCTGGCATTAAGTCTGGTTCTGGTCGTCCGAATACTGAGAAAGTGGGTACTGTTACCGACGCTCAAATTCAAGAGATCGCAGAAACTAAAGCTGCAGACATGACTGGCGCTGACATCGAAGCGATGAAACGCACTATCGCGGGTACTGCTCGTTCAATGGGCCTAGTGGTAGAGGGTTAATAAGATGGCAAAACTTACTAAGCGTATGCGCGTTATTCGCGACAAAGTTGATGTTACTAAAGAGTACGAAATCAACGAAGCAGTTGCTCTTCTTAAAGAACTAGCGACTGCTAAATTCAATGAAAGTGTTGACGTTGCTGTTAACCTTGGCATTGATGCTCGTAAATCAGACCAAAACGTACGTGGTGCAACTGTACTACCTCACGGTACTGGTCGTGACATTCGTGTTGCTGTGTTCACCCAAGGTGCAAACGCAGAAGCTGCGAAAGAAGCTGGTGCTGACATCGTTGGTATGGAAGACCTAGCTGAGCAAGTTAAGAAGGGTGTAATGGACTTCGACGTAGTTGTTGCTTCTCCGGATGCAATGCGCGTAGTTGGTCAACTTGGTACTATCCTAGGTCCTCGTGGCCTTATGCCAAACCCTAAAGTTGGTACTGTAACTCCTAACGTTGCTCAAGCGGTTAAGAACGCTAAAGCTGGTCAGGTTCGTTACCGTAACGACAAAAATGGCATCATTCACACTACTATCGGTAAAGCATCTTTTGAAACTGCACAGATTCAAGAGAACTTAGAAGCACTACTAATTGCTCTTAAGAAAGCTAAGCCGTCTTCTGCTAAAGGTACATTCCTGCAGAAGATTAGCATCTCTACTACTATGGGTGCTGGTGTTGCTGTTGATCAGGCTAGCCTGAACACGCAAGCATAATCTTGCGTAGGCGCGAAATTAGTGTATAATCTCGCGCCTAATATTTGTGGTTGGGGCTGACTCAAACATCTCGATGTAAGAGTGAGTCTCCGTCCAAGACCGTAGGTGTTACAAGTTATTTTTAACGATGTAGCTTAATAGTATACCTACGTAGATGGTGCCCGAACTGACAGAAAGCCAAGCTTGAAAAAGATTGCCTTTCTTCTGGGACTGCACTGTTTTTACTCTCACCAATTTTGGTGAGTGGTGTAACGACAACCAGGAGTAAATCCAAAATGGCTTTAAACCTTCAAGACAAAAAAGCAATTGTTGCTGAAGTCAACGAAGCTGCCAGTGGTGCACTTTCTGCAGTTGTAGCTGATTCTCGTGGCGTTCCTGTTGGCGCAATGACTTCTCTACGTAAACAAGCTCGTGAAGCGGGTGTTTACATGAGAGTTGTGCGTAACACACTAGCACGCCGTGCAATGGAAGGTACTGAGTACGAGTGTCTAACTGACACTTTCACTGGTCCTACTCTAGTTGCATTCTCTAACGAGCACCCAGGTGCTGCAGCGCGTCTTTTCAAAGACTTCGCTAAAGAGAACAAAGATTTCGAGATCAAAGCTGCTGCATTTGAAGGCGCGGTTACTGACGCAGATGTATTAGCGACACTACCAACTTACGACGAAGCTATCGCACGCCTAATGATGTGCATGAAAGAAGCTTCTGCAGGCAAGCTGGTACGTACTATCGCTGCACTACGCGATCAAAAAGAAGAAGCAGCGGCTTAAGCCTTGCTTTTTACTGGTTGCAAAATAAACTTATTGTTGACTTAAAAGAGAATTGTTATGTCTATTACTAACGAGCAAATCCTAGACGCAGTTGCAGAAATGTCTGTAATGCAAGTTGTTGAGCTTATCGAAGCTATGGAAGAAAAATTCGGCGTATCTGCTGCAGCTGCAGTAGTTGCTGGCGGCGCAGCTGGCGGCGACGCTGCTGAAGAGCAAACTGAATTTGACGTAGTTCTTACTGCTATCGGCGGTAACAAAGTACAAGTTATCAAAGCAGTACGTGGCGCTACAGGTCTAGGCCTTAAAGAAGCTAAAGCTCTAGTTGATGGTGCTCCAGCACCGCTTAAAGAAGCTGTTTCTAAAGAAGAAGCAGAAGCTCTTAAAGCTACTCTAGAAGAAGCTGGTGCTTCTGTTGAAGTTAAGTAATTATTACTTAGTTTCTTAGCCGAATGGCTAATGGCTGGTGGTTTATTAACCACCGGCCTTTTTGCGCTGTAGGGCACGGGTGTTTTTCTCTGTTTAGCCACCTGTATCCGCGCATAACACTTCGATTATTTATCGAAGTGTTTGTATATTAAACAGTTGTTAGTCTCTGTCTTTTATTTTTGAGCGAATATTAGACAGTTGGGTCACTTATCAGCGAGCTGAGGAACCCCATGGTTTACTCTTATACCGAGAAAAAGCGCATCCGTAAGGATTTTGGTACTCGTCCACAAGTTTTGGACGTCCCGTACCTGCTATCGATCCAGCTTGATTCTT
This sequence comes from Vibrio breoganii, assembly GCF_001677275.1. GTDB lineage: Bacteria > Pseudomonadota > Gammaproteobacteria > Enterobacterales > Vibrionaceae > Vibrio > Vibrio breoganii. The sequence goes on along the minus strand of NZ_CP016177.1, from coordinate 2,685,259 downwards.
TCGATAAATTTATCGAGCAGGATCCTGAAGGACAATACGGTCTAGAAGCTGCTTTTCGTTCTGTTTTTCCAATTCAGAGCTACAACGGCAATTCTGAGCTGCAATACGTTAGCTACCGTCTTGGTGAACCAGTATTTGATGTTAAAGAATGTCAAATTCGAGGTATCACTTATTCAAAACCGCTGCGCGTTAAGCTGCGTCTAGTCGTATTCGACAGAGATGCACCAGCTGGTACTGTAAAAGATATTAAAGAACAAGAAGTCTACATGGGTGAAATTCCACTCATGACAGACAATGGTACCTTCGTGATCAATGGTACCGAGAGGGTTATCGTATCCCAGCTGCACAGAAGCCCAGGTGTATTCTTCGACAGCGATAAGGGTAAGACTCACTCTTCTGGTAAAGTTTTATATAACGCACGTGTTATTCCTTACCGTGGCTCATGGTTAGACTTTGAGTTCGATCCAAAGGATAGCTTGTTCGTTCGTATCGACCGTCGTCGTAAGCTTCCAGCGTCTATTATCCTACGTGCATTGGGTAAAACGACAGAAGAGATCCTAGATCTGTTCTTCGAAAAAGTACGCTTTGAAGTTCAAAACCAAACTCTAATGATGGAGTTGGTTCCTGAGCGTCTGCGTGGCGAAACTGCTTCATTTGATGTTGAAGCAAACGGCAAGACTTACGTTGAAGCTGGCCGTCGTGTTACAGCTCGTCATATCCGCTCTCTTGAAAAAGATGGCGTTGAGTTCATTGAAGTACCGGTTGACTACATCGTAGGCAAAGTGGCTTCAAAAGATTACATTGACGAGAGCACTGGCGAAATCGTTGTGGGCGCGAACCAAGAGTTCAGCCTAGAGAGCCTAGCGAACCTTGCGCAAGCAGGTCACACTAAGCTTGAAGTTCTGTTCACGAATGACCTAGATCATGGTCCATTCATGTCAGACACAGTTCGCAACGACAGCACTACAGACCGTATCTCTGCATTGGTAGAAATCTACCGCATGATGCGTCCTGGCGAGCCGCCAACGAAAGAAGCTGCTGAAGCTCTGTTCCAAAGCTTGTTCTTCTCTGAAGAGCGCTACGACCTATCAACTGTAGGCCGTATGAAGTTCAACAGCTCTATCATGCGTGAAGACGCTGGTGAGCAAGGCATCCTAGACGAAACTGATATCATCGAAGTGATGAAGAAGCTTATCTCTATCCGTAATGGTAAAGGTGAAGTGGATGATATCGATCACCTTGGTAACCGTCGTATTCGCTCTGTGGGCGAAATGGCTGAAAACCAATTCCGTGTAGGTCTAGTTCGTGTTGAGCGTGCTGTTAAAGAGCGTTTGAGCCTTGGTGACCTTGATGCAATCATGCCTCAAGATCTGATCAACGCTAAGCCAATTTCTGCGGCAGTGAAAGAGTTCTTTGGCTCTTCTCAGTTGTCTCAGTTTATGGATCAGAACAACCCGCTTTCAGAAGTTACTCACAAGCGTCGTATCTCTGCGTTAGGTCCTGGTGGTCTAACTCGTGAGCGTGCTGGCTTTGAGGTTCGTGACGTTCACGTTACGCACTACGGTCGTCTATGTCCGATCGAAACTCCTGAAGGTCCAAACATCGGTCTAATTAACTCACTATCTGCTTACGCACGTTGTAATGAGTATGGTTTCCTAGAAACCCCATACCGTCGCGTTGTTGATGGTGTAGTAACCGAAGAAGTTGATTACCTATCTGCTATCGAAGAAGGTCAATACGTTATCGCTCAGGCGAACACCGTACTGTCTGAAGACAACACCTTTACAGAAGAACTGATCACAGCCCGCTTGAAGGGTGAATCAGGTCTGCACCCACGTGAAAACGTGAGCTATATGGATGTTGCTACGAACCAGGTAGTATCTATCGCTGCATCTTTGATCCCATTCCTAGAGCACGATGATGCAAACCGTGCATTGATGGGTGCAAACATGCAACGTCAGGCAGTTCCAACTCTACGTGCTGATAAGCCACTTGTAGGTACTGGTGTTGAGCGCAACATTGCGGTTGACTCTGGTGTTACAGCGGTAGCTAAGCGCGGCGGTTCGGTTCAGTCTGTAGACGCATCTCGCATCGTAGTTAAGGTTAACGAAAATGAATTGGTACCAGGCGAAGCCGGTATCGACATTTACAACCTAACTAAATACACGCGTTCTAACCAGAACACTTGTATTAACCAACGTCCTACCGTGCTACCTGGCGAACCAGTAGCAAAAGGTGACGTTCTAGCAGATGGTCCTTCTACCGACCTTGGTGAACTGGCTCTTGGTCAGAACATGCGTATCGCATTTATGCCTTGGAACGGTTACAACTTTGAGGATTCAATCCTAGTTTCTGAGCGTGTAGTACAAGAAGATCGCTTTACTACTATCCACATCCAAGAACTATCTTGTGTGGCTCGTGATACTAAGCTGGGTTCTGAAGAGATCACTGCTGATATTCCAAACGTAGGTGAAGCTGCTCTATCTAAACTAGATGAGTCAGGTATCGTTTACATTGGTGCTGAAGTTAAGGGTGGCGACATCCTAGTTGGTAAGGTAACTCCGAAAGGCGAAACTCAGCTAACTCCTGAAGAGAAACTACTACGTGCAATCTTCGGTGAAAAAGCATCTGACGTTAAAGATACTTCACTGCGTGTACCTAACTCTGTTTCAGGTACCATCATTGACGTTCAAGTCTTCACTCGCGATGGCGTAGAGAAAGACAAGCGTGCTCTAGAAATTGAGCAAATGCAGCTGAAAGAAGCGAAGAAAGATCTAACTGAAGAATTCCAGATTCTTGAGGGTGGCCTTCTTAACCGTGTTCGCGCTGTATTGATCGCTGGTGGTTACTCGGAAGCGAAACTTGACAGCATTAACCGCAAACAGTGGTTAGAGCAGACTCTTGAAGATGACGCACTGCAATCTCAACTTGAGCAACTTGCAGAGCAGAACGACGAGCTTAAAGCTGACTTCGATAAGAAGTTCGAAACTAAGCGTCGTAAGATCACTCAAGGCGATGACCTAGCACCTGGCGTTCTTAAGATTGTTAAGGTTTACCTAGCGGTTAAACGTCGCATCCAGCCTGGTGATAAAATGGCGGGTCGTCACGGTAACAAGGGTGTTATCTCTAAGATTAACCCTGTTGAAGACATGCCTTACGATGAGAAAGGTCAACCGGTCGATATCGTTCTTAACCCACTGGGTGTACCTTCGCGTATGAACATCGGTCAGATCCTAGAAGTACACTTGGGTCTAGCTGCTAAAGGTATTGGTGACAAGATCAACCAGATGGTTAAAGAACAGCAGGAGCTTGCTAAGTTCCGTGAGTTCTTACAGAAGGTTTATGATCTAGGTGACTCTCGTCAAGAAGTAGATATTGCTGAGCTGTCGGACGATCAAGTTCGTACGCTTATCAAGAACCTACGTGGCGGTCTACCAATCGCGACTCCAGTATTTGACGGTGCATCTGAGAGAAACATCAAAGATCTACTTAAACTGGGTGACCTACCAGAATCTGGTCAGCTAACTCTGTTTGATGGTCGTACTGGTGATTCGTTTGAGCGTCCTGTAACTGTAGGTTACATGTACATGCTGAAACTGAACCACCTTGTTGATGACAAGATGCACGCACGTTCGACTGGTTCGTACAGCCTAGTAACTCAGCAGCCACTTGGTGGTAAAGCTCAGTTCGGTGGTCAGCGTTTCGGTGAGATGGAAGTATGGGCACTAGAAGCATACGGTGCTGCTTACACCCTTCAAGAAATGCTAACCGTTAAGTCGGATGACGTGAATGGCCGTACTAAGATGTATAAGAACATCGTAGATGGCAACCACGCGATGGAACCAGGCATGCCTGAATCGTTCAACGTATTGTTGAAAGAGATTCGCTCGCTAGGTATTAACATCGAGCTAGAAGACGAAGAGTAATCCCTTTCTTTTAAAGAAAAGTGGTTATTGGTAAGAAGGTGCTCACCGGTAGGTGAGCCCCTTTTAACTCCTTACAGGAGCTGATCGTGAAAGACTTATTAAACTTTCTAAAAGCACAGCATAAGACTGAAGAATTTGATGCAATCAAAATCGGTCTATCTTCACCAGACATGATTCGTTCATGGTCTTTTGGTGAAGTTAAAAAGCCTGAGACAATCAACTATCGTACGTTCAAACCTGAGCGCGATGGTCTGTTCTGTGCACGTATCTTTGGCCCAGTTAAAGATTACGAATGTCTATGTGGCAAATACAAGCGTCTGAAGCACCGCGGAGTTATCTGTGAGAAGTGTGGCGTAGAAGTTACACAAACTAAAGTTCGTCGTGACCGCATGGGCCACATCGAGCTAGCGTCGCCTGTAGCGCACATTTGGTTCCTAAAATCACTACCGTCTCGTATCGGTCTACTAATGGATATCCCACTGCGTGATATCGAACGCGTTCTTTACTTCGAAATGTACGTAGTAACAGAAGCGGGTATGACTGATCTAGAAAAAGGTCAGATGCTTACTGAAGAAGAGTATCTGGACAAACTAGAAGAGTGGGGTGACGAGTTCACTGCGAAGATGGGTGCAGAAGCGATCAAAGATCTGCTTTCTACCATGGATCTCGTGCAAGAAGCTGAACTAATGCGCGAAGAGTTAGAAACGACTAACTCTGAAACTAAGCGTAAGAAAGTTACTAAGCGCTTGAAGTTGGTTGAAGCATTCGTAGCATCAGGTAACAACCCTGAGTGGATGATTCTGACTGTACTTCCAGTACTTCCGCCAGATCTACGTCCTCTAGTACCACTAGATGGCGGTCGCTTTGCGACTTCAGATCTGAACGACCTATACCGTCGTGTTATCAACCGTAACAACCGTTTGAAGCGTCTACTAGAGCTATCTGCTCCGGACATCATCGTACGTAACGAAAAACGTATGCTGCAAGAGTCTGTTGATGCGCTTCTAGATAACGGTCGTCGCGGTCGTGCTATCACAGGTTCTAACAAGCGTCCTCTGAAATCTCTTGCTGATATGATCAAGGGTAAACAAGGTCGTTTCCGTCAGAACCTTCTTGGTAAGCGTGTAGACTACTCTGGCCGTTCTGTAATCACAGTAGGTCCATACCTTCGTCTGCACCAGTGTGGTCTTCCTAAGAAGATGGCACTTGAGCTATTTAAGCCATTCATCTACAGCAAGCTTGAGCTTCGTGGTCTAGCGACAACGATCAAAGCAGCTAAGAAGATGGTAGAGCGTGAAGAAGCAGTCGTTTGGGATATCCTAGACGAAGTTATTCGCGAACACCCGGTACTATTGAACCGTGCACCTACACTTCACCGTCTAGGTATCCAAGCGTTCGAACCAGTACTAATCGAAGGTAAAGCGATCCAGCTACACCCACTTGTGTGTGCTGCGTACAACGCCGACTTCGATGGTGACCAGATGGCGGTACACGTACCTCTAACTCTGGAAGCTCAGCTTGAAGCACGTACGCTGATGATGTCGACAAACAACATTCTGTCGCCAGCGTCAGGTGATCCTATCATCGTACCTTCTCAGGACGTTGTATTGGGTCTTTACTACATGACTCGTGACAAGATCAACGTGAAAGGTGAAGGCATGTACCTTGCTGGCCCAGAAGAGGCTGAGAAGGCATACCGCACTAAGAGCGCTGAACTTCACGCACGTGTAAAAGTTCGTATTACTGAAACCATCAAAGATGAAGACGGTAATAGCACGACAGAAACTAAGATGGTAGATACTACTGTCGGTCGTGCAATGCTTTGGCAGATCGTTCCAACGGGTCTACCGTTTGATCTAGTAAACCAAAAGCTAGGCAAGAAGCAGATTTCTAAGCTTCTAGATGAGGCTTACCGTAAGCTTGGTCTTAAAGACACTGTTATCTTCGCTGACCAAATCATGTACACAGGTTTTGCTTACGCGGCACTATCTGGTGTATCTGTTGGTATCGACGATATGGTTGTTCCTCAAGCTAAGTACGATGAGATTGAATCAGCTGAAGAAGAAGTACGTGAAATCCAAGACCAGTACCAATCAGGTCTGGTAACTGCGGGTGAGCGTTACAACAAAGTTATCGATATTTGGGCGTCTACGAACGACCGCGTTGCGAAAGCGATGATGGATAACCTATCTTCTGAAACTGTGATCAACCGTGACGGTGAAGAAGAACAACAAGAGTCGTTCAACAGCATCTACATGATGGCCGACTCCGGTGCTCGTGGTTCTGCTGCGCAGATTCGTCAGCTTGCTGGTATGCGTGGTCTGATGGCTCGTCCAGATGGTTCAATCATCGAGACGCCAATCACAGCAAACTTTAAAGAAGGTCTAAACGTACTTCAGTACTTTATCTCAACGCACGGTGCTCGTAAGGGTCTTGCGGATACAGCACTGAAAACAGCGAACTCCGGTTACCTAACGCGTCGTCTAGTAGACGTTGCACAGGACGTTGTAGTTCACGAACATGACTGTGGCACTCATGAAGGCGTTGAAATGATGCCTCATATCGAAGGTGGTGACGTTAAAGTTGCGCTTTCTGAGCTAGCTCTAGGTCGTGTTGTAGCTGAAGATGTTATTAAGCCTGGTACCGAAGAAGTACTGATCCCACGTAATACTCTAATTGATGAGAAGTGGTGTCAGATCATGGAAGAAAACTCTGTAGACAGCATGAAAGTGCGCTCAGTAGTTACCTGTGATGCAGACTTCGGTTGTTGTGCACTGTGTTACGGTCGTGACCTAGCACGTGGCCACCTAGTGAACCAAGGTGAAGCAGTAGGTGTTATCGCTGCTCAGTCTATCGGTGAACCTGGTACACAGCTTACCATGCGTACGTTCCACATCGGTGGTGCGGCATCGACAGCGGCTGCTGAAAACAGCATCCAGACTAAGAATGACGGTACACCTTTCCTTCACAACGCTAAGTACGTTGTGAACAAAGAAGGTAAGCTAGTGATTACTTCTCGTGCGTCTGAACTAACCATCGTTGATGAGTTAGGTCGTACGAAAGAGAAGCACAAACTTCCATACGGTACGATTCTTAACATTAAAGAAAGCGATCTTGAATCAGCGAAGCTAGATTCTGGTTATGTAATCGCAAACTGGGAAGCTCACACACTGCCAATCATCACTGAAGTGGCAGGTAGCATCCAGTACGTTGACATGATTGATGGCGTAACAGTTTCTCGTCAAACAGATGACCTTACAGGTCTATCTTCAAGCGAAGTAACTGACCCTGCAGCACGTCCTGCTGCTGGTAAAGACATGCGTCCAGCTATCAAACTTGTTGATGCGAAAGGTAACGATGTAATGATCCCTGGCACTGATATGCCAGCTCAGTACTTCCTACCTGGTAAAGCGATTGTAAACATCGAAGATGGCGCTGAAGTAGGCGTTGGTGACACTCTTGCACGTATCCCTCAGAAATCTGGCGGAAACAAAGATATCACCGGTGGTCTACCACGCGTTGCTGACTTGTTTGAAGCTCGTAAGCCTAAAGAGCCTGCGATTCTTGCTGAGCACACAGGTACTGTGTCGTTTGGTAAAGAAACGAAAGGTAAGCGTCGTCTAGTAATCACTCGTGAAGGCGGAGACGCTTACGAAGAGATGATTCCTAAGCATCGCCAGCTGAACGTGTTCGAAGGTGAGAAGGTTGAGCGCGGTGATGTAATCGCCGACGGCCCTGAGACTCCGCATGATATCCTACGTCTACGTGGTATCCATGCTATGACTCAGTACATCGCTAACGAAGTACAAGAAGTTTACCGACTACAGGGCGTTAAGATTAACGATAAGCACATTGAGACTATCGTTCGTCAAATGCTACGTAAGTGTACTATTACACACGCTGGTGACTCTGAGTTCCTACCTGGCGAGCAAGTGGAATACTCACAAGTTAAGATTGCTAACCGTGCACTAGAAGCAGAAGGTAAAGAGCCAGCAGGCTTTGAGCGCGAGCTACTAGGTATCACTAAAGCATCTCTAGCAACTGAGTCGTTCATCTCTGCGGCATCGTTCCAGGAGACAACTCGCGTACTAACAGAAGCTGCTGTTTCTGGTAAGCGTGATGAGCTTCGTGGTCTGAAAGAAAACGTAATCGTGGGTCGTCTGATCCCAGCGGGTACAGGTTTCGCTTACCACCAGAACCGTCAAGCTAGCCGTGAAGAGCAACCAGGTCCATCTGCTGAACAAGCAACGGATAACTTGGCTGCACTTCTAAACGCAGGTTTCTCTGACGAGTAATCGAGCTGTTTAGCTGATAGCAAAAAGGCACCCTAGGGTGCCTTTTTTAATGTCTGCTGATTACGAAATTTTCAGAGCGCTTAATGCTAGTGAGAATATTTTAATCGAAAAAACCTAGAAAGCTGTCGAGGCTCCCTAGGTAATATGTAGAGCGCAGTTAGCTAAGCGCCAGGAGGCATTGCTAGGCTATCGGCGATCAATTGAATAAGTTTATCTTCTACCTCAAAGCGAAGCTCTAGAACTTCTCCGACTTTAGACATGTCGCTTTCAAATGATTCGAGCTCCTCATCTTCGCCGATTTCTGCATATTTATCTGTAAAGCTAAGGAGCGGTTCAGTGGTGAGCACAATCTTCGCGTAAGTTTGGCTAATCTCTTCTGTGGTTTGAAAACCCGTGGAGTTCCACTTATCCATTACCATGTCATAGATCTTAAAGTGACCTTCAGAAATATAATCTACAAGATGCTGAGAGAAATTTTGTAGCTCATCTTTAGTGGGTAGCGTGATGACGTTGGATGGAGATGAAGAAGGCTGCAAAGCCGCTAGTTTTATATACTCGACAAGCAATGCTTGGCGCGTCTCTAGCCAATGGTCAATGACTTCACTAGAGCCACCCCATTCTTGTTGTACTTGTTTGAATTTCTTTAGCATGACCATGTCCTCATGATCCTTTACCGGTCAGGTAAAGCTCTCGAACACACCGAGAGGGTTCCATATTAATAGCAAAATTGTGTGTTATACCAATAGCTTTGAATCAATTCTTCTATACGACTGGTATAGATTTAGATTGCCAGTAAAATGGTAGAACTGCAAGCAAAGAGATAACGGGATGTTAAAAAAAAGTAAACATCAAGCGATTGGCTATTGGTTAGTGGTCAATGGTAGCGATGTATGGTTGAAAGATGACCAACTGCCTTTTGGCAGTGCTAATGATGTAGGCCAAGGATTTTCATTGCCAGCTGAGAGTGCAATTGAAATTGGTCACTATGAAGAGCATCCAGTGTATTGGCTGAATGATGCCGATGTTGAAGCCTCGCTGCCTATGGTCTCTTTGCGTGAATTGCTGCACCTAGAAGACGATTTATTCTTACTGGTAAGTAAAGCGGTGCAATATGGCCATATGACGCAAACCATGCGCTTCTGCGGCCAGTGTGGTGGAAGAAACAGTCTCAATCACAACCAACTGGCAATGCAGTGTCAGCAATGCCGAACGTTGCATTACCCTCGTATTTTCCCGTGCATTATTGTCGCTGTACGCAAAGAGTCACAAATACTTCTCGCACAGCACCCTAGACACAAAGGGAACATGTACACCGTTATTGCTGGATTCCTTGAAGTTGGCGAAACGTTAGAGCAGTGTGTCGCGCGAGAAGTAAAAGAAGAAACGGGTATCGATGTACAAAACATTCGCTACTTTGGAAGTCAGCCTTGGGCGTTTCCAAGCAGTATGATGATGGGCTTTTTAGCCGATTATAAAGATGGCGATATTAAGCCAGATTACACCGAGTTAAGTGATGCAAAATGGTTTAACATCGATGCATTGCCAGAGGTGGCTCCAGAAGGAACCATCGCCAGGGCCTTGATTCAATCTACCGTTGATTCTATCGCCTCACAGCAATAGGCAAAAAAATACCCTCCACAAGTGGAGGGTAACGGTAAACTGTTATGAGCAAGCGTTGCTCTTATTCTAGATTATTGTATTTTTCGCTAGAGAACAAATTATTAACATGTGATTACAAACTGAGCAAAGGATTTCCATTGTTTAAGTGTGCATAACATGATCAACCGCTCAATCCTCAAATATTGCCAATAAGTAAAAAGTGTTAAGATAGCGCTTTCGTAGTAAGGGACTAAGACCTAGAAAATGACTGAATTAAAAAATGATCGTTACCTGCGTGCTTTATTGAAGCAACCCGTTGATTACACGCCTGTATGGATGATGCGTCAAGCAGGTCGCTACCTGCCAGAATATCGTGCAACAAGGTCTGTTGCCGGCGACTTCATGTCCCTGTGCAAAAATGCCGAACTCGCTTCTGAAGTGACTTTACAACCGTTGCGTCGTTTTCCTTTGGATGCGGCAATTCTATTCTCTGACATCCTGACCATCCCTGATGCGATGGGACTGGGTCTGTACTTTGAAACAGGTGAGGGACCTAAGTTTGAGCGTCCGATTACCTGTAAAGCGGATGTAGAGAAGATTGGTCTGCCTGATCCTGAAGGTGAACTGCAATACGTCATGAATGCAGTTCGTCAGATTCGTAAAGATCTACAAGGCGAAGTGCCGCTAATTGGTTTCTCAGGAAGCCCTTGGACACTCGCTACTTACATGGTCGAAGGTGGAAGCTCTAAAGCATTCACCAAGATCAAGAAGATGATGTACGCAGAGCCTGCGACATTGCATCTACTACTGGATAAGTTAGCTGACAGCGTGATTGAGTATTTGAACGCTCAAATCAAGGCTGGAGCGCAGTCTGTGATGGTCTTTGATACTTGGGGTGGTGTATTGACCCCTCGCGACTACAACGAGTTCTCACTGCGTTACATGCACAAAATTGTGGATGGGCTGATTCGTGAAAATGAAGGCCGCCGTGTACCTGTGACCTTGTTCACCAAGAATGGTGGCATGTGGCTAGAATCTATCGCAGCAACGGGCTGTGATGCAGTAGGTCTTGATTGGACTATCAATATTGCGGATGCAAAGAAACGTATTGGTGACAAGGTTGCTCTGCAAGGCAACATGGATCCTTCAATGCTTTATGCGCAACCTGAGCGTATTCGTCAAGAAGTTGGGACAATTCTTGAAGGCTTTGGTGAGGGCACCGGTCATGTGTTTAACTTGGGTCATGGTATCCACTTAGACGTACCACCTGAAAACGCAGGTGTGTTTGTTGAAGCGGTCCATGAGCTATCCAAGCCATACCACAAATAACGAAAAAGCCCCTCAAGTGAGGGGCTTTTTGCATCTAGGGCTGGTGGCGTTTATTTAGTTTTGATAACGACAGCCTTTCGCCAAGCTTTTATCTTTCATGGTTTTATAGCGCTTATGCAGCCACATCCACTGGTCAAGCTTTCTGAGAATGGCAACCTCTAGAGCTTTATTCATGTAGGTTGCACCTGCTTCGAGATCGTCTTTAGGAAAGTTCTCGTGAATAGGGTCATCGAAGTACAATTCCCACTTCCCATCAGTGTCACGAAAGCCTGTCATAGGAATAATCGCACAGTCGGTCATCTTCACTAGAATATTGGCTCCAGTGACTGTGCAGGCATCTTGGATGGCGAAGAAGGGCACAAATACGGATTTATTCGGGCCGTAATCGTGGTCTCCCAAATAGAATAGACGCTCGCCACTTTTTAGGGTGCGAATCATCTCCTTGAGGTTTTTACGGTCGATAACTTTATTGCCGTTGTGCGTACGGCCCCAATACTGAATAAAATCGTATGCTGGATTCGAATGTGGGCGGTATACGCCGTGACCTGGGTATCCTAATACGGCAAAGGCACGTGCGCTTACTTCAAGGTTAAGGGCGTGAGGATGGCAAACCAGTACCCCTCTTTTCTGTGCCGCAAACCCTTTGATTGGCTCTGCATTGTGCACCTTTAGGTGACGCTTTAGCCTCCACGTTGGCCAAAACCAAGTGATGCCCGTTTCAAACAGTGCGAAGCCAGTGTTCTTGAAATTCTCGATGACAGTGCGCTGGATCTCGTCCTGAGGCATAGTAGGGAAAGCAAGCTCAAGGTTCCTATGGGCTACCTTTACTCGTTTCTTTGCGAATGGCATCGCCATTCTTCCCAAGCCTCGGCCTAATAGTAATTGGGCACGAAAAGGAAGAACATTAACTAGCAGAGCTAGAAGCCCAAAGCCAAACCAAACTCCCCAGTATTTAGGGTGCAGAAGCGCAGTGCTAAAGGTGGGACCGTCGTATTTACTCATAAATTCCTTTCAAAGCGGATTAGTTAGTCACTAGGGTCTGTTGACCTTTTGCGATTAAATTTTGCTCGACCAGAAGTCATTTAATCAAGGCGAGGGACTTGCCGCCTAGTCATCTAAGCAAAAGTCGCTCAACGCAGAGTAAATGGGTTCTGGACGAGCCCTTCGGGTAGCGCTTTGTTGGGCATTTCTACCGCGTTAGTCACTTTTCATGTGGAACCACCACACCTAAAAGCGACTGCCTTGTATAAATACCCAACAAATCGCTACAAAAACAACCTCAAAAGGTCAACAGACCCTAGATATACGATCCAATAAGCCACGGAATTATGTATAAATTCAAAATGGAGTAGTGTGAATCATCACTAATAGTGAAGTTTTTTTAATGACGCTTAATGCTCTCACTATCAGTGATTGTGCAGATCAAGTTACGTATTCTTGAACACGATTATTAAATTTAGATTGTGTTATTGCTTGTATCGATAGCCTTTAGGCAGGCTTTCATCTTTCATTGTCTTGTAACGCTTGTGTACCCACATCCATTGGTCAACCTGGCGTAAAATGACTTGCTCGTAAGCTTGGTTCATCAAGGTAGCGCCTGCTTCAAGATCTTTCTTTGGAAACTCTTCATGAATGGAATCAGCAAGGTTCAATTCATACTGTCCCCTGTCGTCTCTAAAGCCCGCTACAGGGATCATAGCGCAATTGGTTAGACTGTAGAGCATATTGGCCCCAGTCGTTGTGCAGGCCTCTTTTACAGCAAAGAATGGGACGAATACAGACTTATTTCGACCATAGTCATGATCGCCTAAGTAAAATAGTCGCTCGCCACGTTTCAGAACACGAATCATCTCTTTGACGTTTTTGCGATCCACCAACTTGTTACCGTTGTGGGTTCTGCCCCAATACTGAATGAAGTCGTAGGCAGGGTTGTTATTTGGGCGATATACGCCACTACCGGGATAGCCCAATACTGCGAAGGCGCGAGCACTGATTTCTAGGTTTAACGTGTGCGGGTGACACAGCAATACACCACGCCCTTCGTTTTCAAAATCAATCGCTTGCTGCAGGTTAACCGTGCGTATACGACGCTTTAATCGCCAAGTGGGCCAGAACCAAGTTATGCCCATCTCAACAAAGGCAAGCCCTGTATTCTTAATATTCTCTTCTACAATACGCTCAGCGTCTTCAGCCGTTTTGTCAGGGAAGGCGAGTTCAATGTTGCGCCTTATTACCTTAACTCGGCTTTTCGCCAACCTACTTGAGTATTTACCAAACCCACGCCCTAATTTATAAAGAACGGCATAGGGCAGCAGATTCACAAGCAGTGCAAGAACACCAAAACTAATCCAAACACTCCAGTATTTAGGGTGGAGCAATTTGAATGAAAACTGAGGCGGAGCGTATTTATTCATGATCCCCTTCCAGGATTTTAAGCTAGTTGCTGGCTTAACAGTGTCCAATACTCGTCAAAATCAGCGGATGGTTTAATTTCAAAGTCACTACGCACAAAGCGATTTAAGCGACCCTCAACATAACTCAGCACGATAGCAGCCAGAACTTTCTCATCCACAGCAAAGCCCTTGCCCTCGCGTAGCATTCTTTCTCTTAGAATTTGCTTAAGTTGGCTTTCTATTTTACCAAAAAGCTGATTAATGCGTTCTCTAAGTCTTTCATTTTCAAACATTAGCGCATGACCGGAAAGGATGCGAGAGAGACCTTTGTTATGCTCCGCAAAAAGGAGAACGAATCGCAGCACTTCATGCAATCGATTCATGGTGTCTTTTTCTTGATCCATGATCTGGTTGATACGAGCTAAAACCGATTGTTCGATAAACTCGATTAACCCCTCAAACATGCGAGCTTTACTTGGGAAGTGTCGATAAAGCGCTGCTTCCGATACGCCCACCTGTTGCGCTAATTTAGCAGTAGTAATTCTGGAAGTACCATCGCTGGATTCCAACATCAAAGCAAGTGCTTGCAAAATCTCGTCGCGACGATTTGAACTACGTTTGCCTGTCATTAATCACGTCCTTTTTCTGTTTATTCTTTGACTGTAGTAATTACGTTAGAGCGTTAGTTTTTACCAGAATGACCAAAGCCACCTTCACCTCGATGAGAGGCGTCGAAGTCTTCAACCAAGTTAAACTCGGCTTGCACCACAGGAACAAAAACCAGCTGAGCGATGCGATCACCAGGCTCTATGGTGAAGGTATCTTGTCCTCGGTTCCACACAGAAACCATTAACTGGCCCTGATAGTCAGAATCAATCAAGCCAACTAGGTTGCCCAATACAATACCGTGCTTATGGCCAAGGCCTGAACGAGGCAGAATAGTCGCAGCCAGGCTAGGGTCGCCGATGTGAATAGCGAGACCAGTAGGCACAAGATGTGTTTTTCCTGGGGTGACAATTAAGGCTTCGTCTAGGCAGGCGCGAAGGTCTAGCCCGGCTGAGCCTTCAGTCGCGTATTGAGGTAATGGGAACTGCTTGCCAATACGAGAGTCTAGGATCTTTAAGTCGATTTTTTTCATTGCTTGATGCTTATTGAGTAAGTTCGTTAATCTGCTCTAGTATGCTTTGCGCTAATGCTTGTTTGCTTGCTAGAGGGAAATTCTTGTGGCCATTTGGCCAGTATAAATTTAACGCATTGTCGTTTGAGTTAAAGCCGATACCCGCTTGAGAAACATCATTGGCGCAGATGAGGTCGAGTTTCTTTCTCGACAGTTTATCCAGGGCATATTTCTCGACGTCTTGAGTTTCAGCGGCAAAGCCAACAGTAAAGGGTCTGTTGTGCGTAAGATTTGCAACGCCCGCAATAATATCGGGATTCTTCACCATGCGAACGACAAGCTCATCGCTGCCGTCGACTTTTTTCATCTTCTGCTCTGCGATTTCAGCCGGAC
This sequence comes from Vibrio breoganii, assembly GCF_001677275.1. GTDB lineage: Bacteria > Pseudomonadota > Gammaproteobacteria > Enterobacterales > Vibrionaceae > Vibrio > Vibrio breoganii. Next base: position 2,670,207 of record NZ_CP016177.1, on the reverse strand, counting down.
GATAATCCGCTACCGCAGCACAACCGATAAACACATGGCTCAGAGGCGCGTGTTCCATCGCAGCTTTATGCATTTGTTCAGCACTCCATACATTAATGCGCGTGACATTAGCGGGTGTTGCTAGGTTTACCGGGCCGCTGATTAGCGTAACCTCAGCACCGAGTCTAGCCGCTTGCTCTGCCAGAGCGTAACCCATCTTTCCTGAGCTGTGGTTAGAGATAAATCGCACAGGGTCTATAGCTTCTTGAGTCGGGCCTGCGGTAATTACAATCTTCTTACCTTGCAATAGTTTAGGCTGAAATTGAGCAATGCATCGCTCAACTAACTGCATTGGCTCTAACATTCGACCTGCACCGATATCGCCACAGGCTTGTTCGCCAGACGCTGGACCCCAGATGCTCATTCCACGACGCTGTAGCGTAGCAATATTCTCTTGGGTCGCCACGTTTTTGTACATTTGCTGATTCATTGCCGGAGCAACAGCAACCGGTGCATCGGTGGCTAGCACCACAGTGGTCAGTAGATCATTGCCCATACCTGCAGCCATACGTGCGATAAGGTCTGCAGTTGCAGGGGCAAGCAGGACTAGGTCGGCCCATTTTGCTATTTCAATATGCCCCATAGACGCTTCTGCCGCTGGGTCTAATAAGCTTTCAGATACGGGCTGTCCCGAGACGGCTTGCATGGTCAATGGCGTGATAAATTCTTTGGCTGCTTTGGTCATGACAACTTTGACCTGAGCGCCTCGTTCAGACAAGCGTCGAGTTAATTCAGCACATTTGTAGGCTGCGATACCACCGCTGATACCGAGAACTATTTTTTTCCCTTCAAGAGGTTGCATGCTCATTTTCTCAATTAAATTAATAAGGTAACCATACCATATATTGGGCTGGAGTTAGAGTTTGACAAGTGGACTGATTGCTTGCGATTTGTGTGCAAGTTTTTTCTTAACTCATCCTCTGAATGCGGATTTTGCATCAATACTACAAGGCTAACCAGATCTGCAAGGGGATAAGATGACATTAAAAGCACTGCCTAAAGAGTCTCTCCCTCGAGAAAAGTTAATCAATCATGGTCCAAGCTCGTTAACGGATGCTGAATTGCTCGCTATTTTTTTGCGTACAGGATGTCCGGGGATGAATGTCTTAGAGCTTGCTGATCATCTGTTGAAATCCTTTGGCTCATTGCGGCACATATTAACCGCACCGCAAGAGAAGTTTTGCCAGCATAAAGGGCTAGGGCAGGCCAAATATGTGCAACTGCAGGCCTTTATCGAAATGACACAGCGCTATCTTGCGGAAACCCTAGAAAAAGGGGACGCTCTGACGAGTCCACAACAGACCAAGCTGTTTTTGCTGAGTTTACTACGGGATAAACAGCGCGAGGTCTTCTATGTACTATTCCTCGATAATCAGCATCGAGTCATCAATCATGAAAGCCTATTTGAAGGCACCATAGATGCGGCGAACGTTTACCCTAGAGAGGTGGTTAAGCGCTCATTGCAACACAATGCCTGCGCCTTGATTCTCGCACATAATCATCCATCGGGTGTTGCTGAGCCCAGTCAGGCAGACAAACGCATTACACGTCGTTTAATCGATGCTCTTGCGCTGGTGGACATTCGAATACTGGATCATTTTGTTGTGGGGGATGGTGAGGTAGTGTCATTTGCAGAGAGAGGTTGGATGTAGCAATGCAGATTAGTGGTTGTTACCGACGCTGCATCTCTGTCCACCAATTTGAATCAGCGACAATTTGTCCTGCATCATCAAGCTCAGGATAAGGCAGACCTTTCCTTTTGGCGACCTTGGCCAATACGGGGTGACCGCGTTCAAACAGTGTCTTCTGAATAATACTATCGGAGAGTGGCTGGGGGGGATTATTGTACATGTCTTTATTTTGGCGCTGACGCTGTGCCTCGAATAAGATCAAGGCGCTAGCCACTGATACATTCAAGGACTGCACCATGCCTACCATAGGCACAATAATATCTTGGTCGGCCATCTCTACAGCCATTCTGCTGGTTCCGTCTTTTTCACCACCGAGGACGATAGCGGTGGGTTTGGTGTAATCCACTTCACGAAAATCAACAGCGGTGTCGGACAGGTTGGTCACTAGAATTTGCATACCTTGAGCTTTTAGCGCTTGGTAAGCTTGCTGGGTGGTGTCGTGAGTCTCTACTTCAACCCAATTGCGTGCGCCTGCGGAAGTGTGGCTCAAGGTACGCATTTTTTTGTTGGGCCAAACAGCATGTATCTTGTGCAACCCAACCGCATCTGCAGATCTTATCACTGCAGACACGTTATTGGGTTTGTGCACTTCCTCTAAGCAGAGGGTTAAATCCGGCTGGCGAGCCTTAAGAACGGAAACAATTTTTTGATAACGTTCTGGACTCATTGTTACCTACGACGACGACGAACTTTAAGCGCATGTGGCATTACACGAATCTTCTTCATGATGCCAGCAAGGTGAACCCTGTCCTTAGTGGTTAAGGCAACGGTCACTGTGTACAAACGGCCATCTTTTTCTTCAGTAGAAATACCATGGATATTTGACCCAGTGCGAGAGATAACATTGGTTAGCTCTGCAAGTGCACCCTGGCTGTTTTGCATATCGATCTGTAGTTCGGCAATGAACTCTTGCTCATGACTCTCAGACCATTCAACCGCCATGTATTTATCAGGTTCTTTCTGATAGCCACGGATATTTGGACAAGTTTCCCTATGGATAACTAAGCCTCGACCCGGAGATACGTGTGCCAAAATATGGTCACCAGGAATTGGGTGACAACAGTTAGCATAAGTCAGAAGGATACCGTCAGCGCCCTTAATAGAGAGCTTCTTATCAGAGCGAGGCTCTACAGAACTGGTTTCGGTAAGTAAATCAGCATCACCTAGTAGTCTGCGCGCAACGATGATACTCATCAATTCGCCTAGACCGATAGCCGCTAGCATATCGTCCACCGACTCTAGTTTGAGGTAACTAAGAACCTGCGCGATATTCTCTGGGTAGATAGTATCGATAGAGTGGCGGCCCAAGGCGTGATTCAACAAACGACGACCCAAGGCAACGGATTCTTCGCGACGCATCGTTTTAAGAACCTGACGGATCTTAGTACGAGCACGAGAAGTCACAACATAGTTAAGCCAAGCCGCGTTTGGTCTTGCACCTGGTGCACTGATGATCTCGATCGTTTGACCGTTCTTCAGTGATTTGCTTAGAGGATATGGATTTCTGTCAACGCGCGCGCCCACACAGGTATTACCCACATCGGTATGTACGGCATAAGCAAAATCTACGGCAGTGGCACCTACAGGCAATTCAACAATGCGGCCTTTTGGCGTGAACACGTAAATCTCATCTGGGAACAGATCCGACTTAACGTTCTCGATGAACTCGAAAGAGTTACCGGCGCTTTGCTGAAGCTCAAGCAGGCTCTGCATCCAGCGCTGAGCTTTAATCTGCGCAGTAGTGCCAGAGCGTTGACCATTATTTTTGTAAGACCAGTGTGCAGCAACACCCTTGTCCGCCATTTGGTCCATGTCTTCAGTACGAATCTGTACTTCAACAGGAACACCATGAGGGCCAACCATAGAGGTGTGTAGTGATTGATAGCCGTTCGCTTTTGGTACCGCGATGTAGTCTTTCATTCTGCCAGGACGTGGCTTGTATAAGCTATGAGCTTGGCCAAGCACGCGATAGCAGGTATCGGCATTATCAACAATTACTCGGAACGCGTAGATATCCATAATGGTATGGAAGCGCTGTTCCTTGGTCTTCATCTTGTTGTAGATAGAGTAAAGATTCTTCTCGCGACCTAAGACCTTAAAGTGGATACCACACTCTTCCAAACGTCCCTCAATCTCTGAGTGAATGCGTTGGATCATCTCCTTACGGTTACCACGAGCGGTTTTCACCACTTCTTTTAAGACGCGATAACGGTTGGGATAAAGAGCTTCAAAGCCAAGCTCTTCAAGCTCAGTTTTGATGTTATGGATACCCAATCTATGAGCCAGTGGTGAGTAGATCTCAAGAGTCTCACGAGCAATGCGGCGACGTTTATCTGGGCGCAGCGCGCCGAGCGTACGCATGTTGTGCGTGCGATCAGAAAGCTTAATCAAGATGACGCGGATATCCTGAACCATCGCCAGAACCATCTTACGGAAGTTTTCCGCTTGAGCTTCTTTACGGTCTCGGAATTTCAGCTTGTCGAGTTTCGAAACACCGTCAACGAGTTCAGCTACAGCAGTACCAAAAAGGTCTTCAAGTTCTTCTTTGGTGACTTCGGTATCTTCAATAACATCATGAAGAAGTGCTGCTTGGAGGGTTTCAAGATCGAGGCGCATTTCTGCAAGAATTCTTGCAACGGCCACTGGGTGGATTATGTAGGGTTCGCCACTAGAGCGCGTTTGCCCTTCGTGTGCTTCTTTTGCTACCGAATAAGAATGACGTAGAGCCTCAACTTGAGGCTCTGTTAAATATTCTTTGGCAACATCTTTAAGGCTATCAAATAGATACAAATTACGGGCCCAAAAGGTTACGAGGTGTTGTGCAGATTAGCGAGTGTGAGCGATGCTGCTTACGGCTGCTAGTTCTGCTGCTTCCTGCTCTTGTTGTTCTTGACGATCTTTAGCGTCCAAGATTTCCTTAGTAATCAAACCTTCTTCGATTTCGCGAAGAGCAATTACTGTTTGCTTATCGTTCTCTTCTGGCACAAGTGCATCTTTACCGCCAGTTTGCATTTGACGTGCGCGACGAGCAGAAATTAGAACAAGGTCGAAACGGTTACCAACTTTTTCAACAGCATCTTGTACAGTTACGCGTGCCATGAGGACTCCAATTACTAAATTATTTTTTAAATGACGGGAAATTATACAGCTTTCTAGATTACTCTGCTAGTAAAGCTGATAGCATTCCACTGTATTTCGCTGTTTGTTTGTCTTGTTTAAGGCGTTCTGCACGCAGAATGGCTCTAAAATCCATCAAAGCAGCGTCGAAATCGTCATTAACTATGATGTAGTCATATTCATCATAGTGTGACATTTCCGATTTCGCCTCACTCATTCGCTTAGCGATAATTTCTGTACTGTCTTGACCGCGCACATTTAGGCGACGCTCAAGCTCACCATTAGATGGTGGAAGAATAAAGACGCTTTTCGCGTGTGGCATCTGCTCACGGATTTGACGAGCGCCCTGCCAGTCAATATCCAAGAACACATCAATGCCTCTATCTAGGTTCTCTTCAATCCAAACACGAGACGTACCGTAGTAATTACCGAATACTTCAGCGTGCTCTAAAAAGATACCTTGCTCTATCAATGTTTCAAATTCATTGCGTTCAACAAAATGATAGTGAACACCATCTTCCTCACCAGGGCGAGCTCCGCGCGTAGTGTGAGAAACAGAAACCTTCATTGCGTACACCGGGTTTTTTTCCAGCATAGCTGATATCAGGCTAGATTTGCCTGCTCCGCTAGGTGCAGAAACGATATATAGGGTGCCTTTTCCCATTCGTAGAGCTCCGAAATAGTGATGAACAGTGTTATTGAATAAGCATCAATAAAGATAGCACTAGAGTTAACATCGCAATAACCCTAGAAAAATGGTTGCGAAGGATAGCACGGAAAAACGCCAGATCACAACTGTCAATAATATTCAGAACGCCAGCTTGTAAGATTCTGTGTTGCTATCGACAAGGATCTGGAAGCTAGCTCCAAACGAATCAAACCTGCAAATATCCAGTGATTCATACACTAACAAGCAAACCGCTTTAGTGTCTTGGGTCGAGTATGAAAAAACTGTTTGGGTTGTTGGTGATGTTCTTGTTGTTGTCTAGCGTGACAAGAATGGTGAGTGCGTTAGAAATTTCTCTCTTGAGTGAGTGCCAAGGAGCACTTTCCTGTGATGGAGGAAGGGAACCTACGATTCCAGATAACGATGAAAATGATGACAACGACAAGGATAGTGAAGAGCCTGACACAGAGCCTGATCCCGTCAAAGAGGATGCCGATGCTATTCAATCTGAAGTTAGCGATATTTCGACGCAGACAGCAGATGCCGCTTCCAGTGCTGGGATAGAAGCCGATCAAAATGCAGCAGAAACAGAGGCTCAAACTACTGATAGTCAAGATGATAACGAACAACAGCAACAACAGAATAGCGAACAAGGGCTTGAAGGCGATGACAGTGATTGTCCTGTGGAATTGTATTCGGGATGTAAGATAATCCGCGAGCAAGATTATACTCATCCACTGTTTTCTCTTACTCGGCAGCATAGGCTTAACCAAGGCTCAGCATGGTCGTTAGGTGCAGGTTGGCATAGTGCCTTAGATAGCCGTATTTTATGGGGAGTGGATATTGATGCCTCCTCTCTTATTGAGGCAAACCAAGCCGTGGTTAATCAGTATCAAGGGATTATCGATGATATTGAAGCCAGTCTCGCCATTTTAGAGACCTCATTTACCGATCGCATTGCCTTTAACGAAGCCAGTGTGCAACAGAAGCTAGCGGAAGCGATATCTGAGCTAGTCTCGTTGAGAAATATCTATGTTCAGAAGAGGGACAAAGCTCAAACAACCCTAGACACACTCACCCGTAATGACGCTCAGTCTGAGGTCTATCGACAGAAGAATCGTTATTCCGCTGATCCACACTTTCCTGCTGAATATGAAATAGGCCTGCACACCATAAAGTGGGTAACGCCTCAAGGAGCACGCAAGCTGTTCTCGTTTGATGTTGCTAGCTCCACTATTACCGCTAATTCCGGCCATAGTGCACGCCTAGAGATTAACGATGAGGGGGAGTTTGTTGTTACCGATACTCAAGGGGTTCGCTACCAATACAATGTTCATGGTTTTTTGGTTGTGGTTATCGGCAATGACGGTCGACGAGTAGACATTAAAAGAGATAGCAAGCAACAACCCGTATCGCTATCCGATGAACTGGGACGTACTTTGCGTTTTTCTTATGCTGATGGGCGACTCTCCGAGATAGTCGATCAAGAGGGTCGAATCACTCGCTATTCCTATCAACGAGGTATGCTAACCGATGTTGTGCAATTTGATGGGGAGCAGCATAGCTATCAATACGATCACCAAGCTAACCCATTAGCCTTGACGCTGAAGTCGGATGGTGAGGGAAATAGCGCGCACTATATTTATCGTCAACAGAGTGAAAAGACCGTTGTTGATACCCAAATTGATGCGAGTGGAAACGCCTTCTCTTACGAATATGATTTCTCCAATCGAATTACAACGGTGATTAACCGCAATGGAACTCGCACCCGATATCAGTACAACGCGAACAACCAAATCGTCTCTAAGGTATTCGAGAGTGATGGTAGTGAAGTTAGCAACCTATACGATAATCGCGGGAACCTAGCTGCGGAATATAATGAGCTAGGAGAGGCTTATCTCTATAGCTATGACGACTATGGGAGGTTGCTATCGCGCACGGATCCCGCTGGTCGAAGAATGGAATATTTTCGAGATGCGCAAGGGCGAGTATTAACCCAAACGAACAATGCAGGCGACACTACACACTTTAACTATGATGTGGATGGGCGACTTGAGACGAAAACCCTAGCAGACGGTTCAACCGTTAAAGAAGAGTGGCTTGATAACCTACTTATCAAGCGAGTGGATCAACAGGGCAATCACACTCTATTTGAGTACGATGATTTCGGGTATCCCATTCGCATTGAACGCTTCGGGGTGAATACACTTCCTGAACAGTCTTTTATCCTTCATCAGAAATTCGACAAAATAGGGCGACTGCTTTGGGTTTCTGAGGGCTCAGATTCAACGCCACAATCCCTATGGCGAACAACTCGCTATGACTATCTGAGTGAAGATGGACGAAGCTTAGATTCGCCAACCTATATTGTTGACTCCTTGGGAAGGGAAGCGATCAATCGATATGACCGCAATGGTCTTATCACCTTTCATCAAGACTTCTCTGGAGTAAAAACCTACTTTTCTTATACCTCACGTCAACGAGTCGCGAGCAAGCGTGTAGTCATGCCAAGCGAAAATGGCAACAGCGAGTACTTTACCCACTATGGGTATGATGCAGAAAATAACTTGGTCAAGGTAGCCTTGCCTCATGGCGCCATTTGGCACTACCAATACGACGTTCGCAATCGACTCATTAGCTCGCACCTAGAAGGGACTGAGGTAAGCAAGGCATTTGAATATGATCTCGCCGGTCGCCGAATCTCAGAAACAAACAGCACTCATCATTCTTCACATTGGAGTTATTACTCTGATGGGAATATTCAATTTATCTCTAATCCTCTTGGCAATATTACAGAGCATTTCTATGACGATGCCGGCCATTTAAAGGCCATTTACGATAATGAACGCAGTTCATACCTCGTTCAATATAGGCGAAATGAACTAGGCCACATTGTTGAAGCTCAAGATGGCAATCACAACAGCGTTCAATATCAGGTTAATGCACTAGGGCAAGTTGTATCCATATCAGCGCCCAATAATGGGCAAGTCCGGATACAAAATGAATTGAATTGGCGCGGTCTACCAGTAAGACAAAGTGATGCTACTGGTGGTGTATTCGACCACGAATACAATGCATTTGGTCAAGCTGTCAGGGTGACTGACTCCGAAGGGGGGATTGAGGAGTTTGCCTATGATCTGTTGGGGCGCAAAGTTCTTCATATCAATAAATCTGGATTGATAACGCAATGGAGATTTGAACAACAACCAAGTCAGCTGGTGGTGACAAAAATCGAGTCTGACAGCCGTCGTGCTGTTATGGAGTTGGGCAATAGTCGAGTTAGCATAAGAACTTACGATTTATTAGGACGCTTACTTAAGTATAAAGACGCTGCTGGGCAAGAGTGGCGATTCCAATACAATCAACAAGGATTAGTTGCTTCAGTTGCAACGCCTATTGATGTGCTTATAAAGCGAGAATATAACCTTGCAGGGAACATGATCTCTGAGATTGTGACAAGCAGAGAGGGAGAGTCGCGAGCAAGTTATTACACCTATGATGGAAATGGCCGAGTTATAACGGAGCAACTTCCCTATTATCGCTTGGGGGTAGTCAATACATACCGCTATAACGAGTTGGGTCAGGTGACTGAGCTTACCTTGCCTGATGGTAGCTCACATCGCTTTTATTACGACTTGGCAGGCCGCAGGATTTCGGCATCCAATCCTCTTGGTTATATGGAGTCTTGGCAATATGACGCAAATGACAACATTGTTGGCTATACCGACCGAGATGGATTTAGATGGGAGTACGACTACAACGCAGATAATCAGCTGTCGTACATGGTTGAGCCAGAAAACAGCAGTGGAGCCGCTACTCAGTATCAATATGATGCAATGGGAAGACTGCTTGCCACCATCAACCCTCTTGGGCATCGCAAGTCAAACATACTAGATAGCTTGGGTCGAGTTGTGGGCTCAACGGATGCCGCAGGGCACACGAAACGCTTCCAACTTGATTCAGCCGGTCGCCCTGTTGTTATTCGCAATCGTCTTGGCGAAGAAACCAGTCAGAGCTTCGATGCCTTTGACCAGTTGGTAGCGAGGACCGACTCCCTCGGAAACATGACTCAATTTCAATACGATGAACTTGGCAGGTTATCAATAGAGGCTGATGCTCTTGGGGGCAGTGAAAGCTGGACATATAACTACCAAAACCAAGTTCAGACTTATGCCAATCAACTCTCACATGTGACCTCATATCAATATGACGACTTCGGAAACCTAGCTCAGATAGAGCAGGCTAATGGCGCGGTCACTCAATATCAGTTCAATGCGGCCAACAAGCTTACTCGTGTGACGTCACCCAATGGGGGAAGCCAGTCGTTTTCTTATGATGAATTAGCCAGACTGAGTTCATTTAGCAATGAGTTGGGTGAGCAATGGCATTATGACTATGATTTCGCAGGGCAAGTGAGTCATGTTTATCAGCCAGAGCACAATACCGACATTGAGTTCCACTATGATCAGCGCGGTAATATGACAGAGCGTCAGTATCACCATCAAGGCAGCTGGGTTAGCGAAAGGTTGAACTACGACGGATTGGGGCGCCTAGCGAGCATTGGTAGCCCGGAGCTGACGGAGCAATACCGCTATGACGCTGCTGGTCGATTAATACAGGTGGACAATGAGCAGATAGGACAAAGCTTCCACTATGAGTATAACTCTGTGGGTAAGCGTACCTACAGTCAGTTAACCACTACAGAGGGCGTGCATTATCTGCATGATGCCCAAGGCAGGGTTATCCAGATTGAGCGAGAAAGTAGTGAAGGGTCTAGAGTCTTCAATCTCACATATGACCAGAAGGGACAGGTAGTACAGATTGATTATCCTAACCACAGTAGACGAACAATAGCCTATGACGCCCTTGGTCGAATCATTGAGATCAACATCGAACAGGAAGAATATAAAGGCAATCGCTGGAGAGGGACCTGGGATACCCTTGAAGTGCTTGAGTATCACTATGATCCTGCGGGTAATGTTACTGCACAAAACCGCAAGTCAGAATTAGCAGACAATGACCAGTGGGCTTATTTCGAATATGACCGAGTAAACCGACTAATTCGAGCGGACTACCCAGCACAAGAAGATCTTGAATATGAGTGGGATGAGTCGGGCAACCTGCGACACAAGAAAACGAAATCACACACTTATGCCTATCGCTACAACTTGGCAAATCAGCTTATAGAGATGCAAGGTCACAGACTACCTGGCTTTCTGTGTGCTGATGCAAACTGTGAAAGTGATGATGAAACAGACGCTCTCAATCAAGCGTTTGAGTATGAATACGATGCTAATGGTCACTTGGTGATAGTTCGCAATGGGGCGGAACAGCAAGTTTATAGTCATGATGCCCTAGGGCGGTTGGCTAGCGTTGTTAACCCAGACGGTAGCTCTGTGAGTTATGGATATGACGCTCGCTCAAGGCGTGTAAAATCCCAACGAGTTTATAGTGCTTCTCAAAAGGGAAATTCAAGCAACAAAGCTCAGCAAAATATAAGCACCTTGTATAGTCATCATGATGGCAGGCAGGAACAAGGGCAGTGGTTCTCCGAGGGCAATGAGTACTCCCCGTTCCGTTCATTGACGCTACTGCCGCGAGATGATCTTCCCTATGGTGAGGTGCTTCATCAAAAACTGTATGACCTCGATTCCCCTTTGCTAGCAGTTAGCGGTACTAAAGGCTCAGATATTGCCCATTTGTACGTACATCATGATCGTTTAGGAAGTGCTATACATGCACTAGATGAGACTGGAACAACCGCAATGCGACTAGGCTACAGCCCATTTGGACAGACCTACCGCAAGCACAACGACAAAACGTTCTGGAAAATCAATGCAGGGGTAAATGCTAACAAGCAATTAGCACAGCTCATGCCCTACCAATACACAGGCCAATATACAGAGAGCAGCACAGGCCTTATTAATCTAGACGCTCGCTGGTACAACCCACACGCAAATCGCTTTGTGCAACCAGACTATTGGAACCTAAAAAATACGTATCTACCCATAGAGATTCAGCATGAGCTTATAAGAACAACTCAGCTCAACACCGACATGTTGCTCCGTGATCCTAGCCAACAAATGGCCTATGGTTATGTAAGTGGGAATCCGTTGAAGTATATTGATCTGCTAGGGCTTTATTCATATTTAACGGGCGGTGAGTGGAAAAGTTGGGAGTTTAATGAACTCGAGTACAAGAGAGGGCTAAAAGAAACGTTAGAAGTTGTATCAGACACAGCTTCCAATATTGAATGGGTAGGTATCGGGACAGCTAATCCTGCTTTGACTGTTGGATCTTCCATAGTCTCTGATTTAAGTGCAATTGCTGCAGCTTCGCTTGCAGAAGAAGCTCCGATTGAAAAAGTAATATCAGCTATGGTGGACGTTAGTGTCGCAAAAAAAGTAGAGGCAGTATCTACAATTACCAAAGGTATAGCCTCCTTAGAACAGAAGGGAGCGAAAATTGTTTATGAGGGAGTATCAAAACTAACCGCTGACTCTCTTGGACAAGAAGCTGCCAGAAAACTAATGGAAAATACAAAACGAGAGGGTACTCCTTGTGACTAAAAAACTTTCAATTACTGTTTCAGAAAAGCTTTATCTTCCGTTGAAGTTGGGCTTACTTGCTGTACTTATTGTTTTTTCGTTTTACACGTATGAGGTGTTCGAACGGGGATATTTAGTTTTGAATGGCGAGGTAGTAAGCAGGGAGTCACATAGTTCTAGATTTTATAGTCGATTGTTTCTAGAAAAGGGGATTGGTTTATTATTAGTGGCTTGGGTTGTGACGTTTGGAGTTCAAAAGCAGAAATAATAGGCCCCGAGGTTCGACTCGACCGCAGGGCCTTTGAATGCTCTAAAGCATACATCGACTATTCAATATTCTGGATCTGCTCGCGCATTTGCTCAATCAGAACTTTCAACTCAACACCAGAAGCGGTGATGTCTGTGCTGATAGATTTAGAGGCTAGTGTGTTTGATTCACGATTGAACTCTTGCATCATGAAATCTAGACGGCGGCCAACAGCGCCACCTTTTTTCATGATGCTGGTGGTTTCTTTTACGTGAGAGTCTAGGCGGTCTAGCTCTTCTGCAACGTCAGATTTTTGAGCCAATACGATAAGCTCTTGTTCTACGCGAGATGAGTCTAGCTCGATAGACGCTTCTTCAAACTTGCTTAGTAGGCGGTCACGTTGCCATTGTAGGATTTCTGGCATGCGAGCGCGTACGCGAACCACTTCAGCAGTGATGGCCTCTAGTCGCTGATCGATCAGAGCCTTCATGTTCTCGCCTTCGCTTGCACGTGCTTCGATGAAGTCAGCAATTGCACCCTCAAAGCCCGCCAGTAGGTCTTTGTTTACCGTGTCCATGTCTTGCTCAGGTGTTTCCATCACACCTTGCCACTGCATTACTTGGAATGGATTAATGCGGCTAGTTTCGCCCGTCATTGCCATTACTTGGTTTGCAGCGTTGATAACCTGCTTTGCTAGGTCTTCGTTGATGGTTAGCTCACCCTTAGCACTTGGGTTTGCTTCAAAGCGCAGGTGACACTCCACTTTACCGCGTGCTAAACGCTTACGAAAACGCTCGCGAAGGATAGGCTCTAGGCCTCGGAACTGTTCTGGTAAGCGGAAATAGGTTTCTAGGTAACGTTGGTTAACTGAGCGGATTTCCCATACTGCGTTGCCCCAGTCGCCTTTAACTTCTTTGCGCGCGTAAGCGGTCATGCTGTAAATCATTAAAATACCTTTATTCATCACATAGGTGTGCGTCTATATTGCGGGCAATCTTAGCACAAAACCGCACTTCTTCGCACAAAACAGAGCGTCTTGATACAAATCATAGCTTCCTTGCATGGTCGCATCCTGTGGCATGTTCCTATATAATCTCGACCCAATCCCATACCCAATTATTTAGGTGACTCTCAATGCGTCCAAACGATCGTGCAGTAGATCAGGTTCGTCCTATTAAAATGACTCGCAACTACACCGCTTATGCAGAAGGTTCTGTATTAGTGGAGTTTGGTAATACCAAGGTATTGTGTAACGCCTCTGTAGAAGAGAATGTTCCGCGTTGGTTGAAAGGCAAAGGTAAAGGTTGGGTAACGGCAGAATACGGCATGCTACCTCGCGCAACGCATACGCGTAACCGTCGTGAAGCGGCAAGTGGTAAGCAGGGTGGCCGTACAATGGAAATCCAACGCCTTATCGCACGTAGCCTTCGTGCTGTGGTTGACCTAGAAGCAATGGGTGAAATCATGGTAACGGTTGACTGTGACGTGATTCAGGCGGATGGCGGTACTCGCACAGCCTCTATCTCTGGCGCAAGCGTTGCTATGGCTGATGCATTCCAAAAGCTTGTGGCACAAGGCAAGCTAAAGGCTAACCCTATGAAGGGACACGTATCGGCAGTTTCTGTTGGTATCGTTGATGGCCAAGGCCTATGTGATCTAGAGTATGTTGAAGACTCAGCTGCTGATACCGACATGAACGTAGTCATGACGGAAGAAGGCAAAATGATTGAGGTTCAGGGCACTGCAGAAGGCGAACCCTTCTCTCATCAAGAGTTGATGGAACTGCTGGCTCTGGCTCAAAAGGGCATTGCTGACATCATTGAAGTGCAGAAGGCTGCACTGGCAGAATAGTTTTTAAATAGCTCCTTTAGGGGCTATTTTTTTGTCTCCGAAGGAGACGTATGTACACATGTTTAAATCGTTATAAAAGAGAGAAAAGAATGAAAGCATACCAGCGTGAATTTATTGAGTTTGCACTTGAGAAACAGGTTCTTAAGTTTGGTGAGTTTACTCTGAAGTCTGGCCGTACTAGCCCTTACTTCTTTAACGCTGGCCTGTTTAATACTGGTCGTGACCTAGCACGCCTTGGTCGTTTTTATGCAGCGGCACTAGCGGATTCTGGCATTGACTATGATGTGCTATTTGGCCCTGCGTACAAGGGTATCCCAATCGCAACCACTACAGCGGTAGCGCTAGCTGACCATCATGACACAGATAAGCCATACTGCTTTAACCGCAAAGAAGCAAAAGACCACGGTGAAGGCGGCAACCTGGTAGGTAGTCCTCTAGAGGGCCGTATCATGCTGGTGGACGATGTTATTACTGCCGGTACTGCAATCCGTGAATCAATGGAAATCATCCAAGCAAACGGTGCAGACCTTGCGGGTGTGTTGGTTGCTATTGACCGTCAAGAAAAGGGTAAGGGTGAGCTTTCAGCAATCCAAGAAGTAGAGCGTGACTTCGGCTGCTCTATCATCTCGATTGTTAGCCTAACTGACCTAATCACCTTCCTTGAAGAGAAAGGCGATAACGCTGAGCAGCTTGAATCAGTAAAAGCGTACCGCGCTCAATACGGCATCTAATCGAGCCTGACATTAGAGTCTAAAACGCCACCCTCGGGTGGCGTTTTGCGTTTTAATAGCCTTTATTAAAGTCGACGATAGCCTTTAAAGGCTCATCATTTAGCCAACGTCGATAGTTGTCTTTAAATAGCCCCATAACCTGGTTAGGGAAGCTATGCGCTGCAATGTGCGGTGTCACTGTTACCTTAGGATTTTGCCAGTACGGGCATTGCTGGGAAATAGGCTCATTGATAAACACATCGAGATAAGCATGCTCAAGGTTGCCCTCTTCTAATGCGCTGAGCAGTCCATCGGTTTCTATGGCATCGCCACGCCCTACGTTAAACAGCAGCGCTTGCTTGCAATGACTCAAGCTCTGTTTGTTGAGCACGCCTTTAGTTTGTGCCGTTTTCGGTAATACCGACACTACAATATCCGCCAAGCTTAATGCATGGTTGAGCTCTGATATCGGAAAGACAGAATCAAACTGACTATTTTCAGGAGCCTTGCCGCTAGAGTTCACTCCAATAGTCGTCAGGCCAAACGCTTTTGCTACGTTCGACAGATGAGCGCCGATAGAGCCGGTGCCCAAGATGACTAAGGTCTTCTCGTTCAAGCAAACGTAAGGGTAGGGTTGCCATACTTGCTCGGCTTGCTGTTGTTTATAGGTAGCAAAGTGACGAAAGTGTGCAATGGAGTAGCTTAATACGTATTCACTGATGGGTTGTCCGAAGATGTCTTTAACGTTAGTGAGTTGGTAATCACTGCGCGGCGCAGGCTGAGTTAACGCATCCACTCCCGCATAGATGGACTGCACCCATTCAAGATTCGGGAAGTCGTTAATAACCTCAGAGGCCATCGGTGGGGAAGCAAGCAGGATATTCGCCAGAGAGGGGTCTTCGGTAATCTCAAGTTGTGGCAAATCGGCACTTTTTAGCAGTTCTAGGTACTCTTGTTTGTTTTTAGACAATACATAAAGGTATTGAGTGGCAGTTTTCATTGAAAGCGCGTCCCTGTTTCTTTGTTATTTGGGTGTTATCAAGTACACTTTTGCTGTTTTCCCACAATTGTGAGTCGTTATGTTACAGAATCCTCTTCAGGTTCGTATTGATAAGCTAGAACCTTGGCAACAAATCACTTTTATGGTCAGTTTGTGTGAACGTATGTATCCAAACTATGCCATGTTTTGTCAGACAACGGAATTTGCCGAGGCACGAATCTACCGAGATATTCTCGATAGCGTTTGGGAGCTACTTACAGTGAAGAGCGCAAAGGTAAACTTTGAGCGCCAACTAGAGAAGCTAGAAGAGCTGGTTCCTAATTCAGAAGAGTTCGACTTTTATGGTGTGTACCCTGCAATCGATGCATGCATGGGATTAGCAGAGCTACTTCATTCTCTGCTTGATCGTGACCTATTGCCTGAGTCAGTACAAAAAATTAGCCAGAACTCAGTCATGACAGTGGCCGATCTTGAAGTTGCACAAGGCAGCGAAGAGATCACCAATGACAATCAGAAAGATAATGAAGCCGTGTGTGACGAGTGGGATGTGCAGTGGGCTATCTTCCGCCCTCTACGTGAATGCACCGAGCGCGATGTAGACCTGATTAAAGATTTGCGTGCTGAGCTTCGTGAAGAAAGCGTCAGCAATATCGGCGTTCAGCTATAAGCTGAGAGTTGAGTTAAAAAAAACGGGAGCCTTATGGCTCCCGTTTTTTTATTTATTTTTCCGTAGGCTCAGCGGGTGGCTGTTTATCCTCGGTTTGTTCTTCTTCAATAGGCTCTTCATCATCATTATTGATGATTACGCCTTTTTTCTTGGTCCACTGTTCCCAGCGCTCTTGAGCCAGTACTTGCATATCGCGGTTCTTATCAGCTTCGTCGACGATCTGCTTTCCTAATAGAAACTCAAAGATATCCTCAAGGGTTACGATGCCTTGCACTGTGCCGTACTCATCAACAACCAAAGCAATATGTAGCCTTTGAGCTAGCATGTTCGCGAATACCTTAGGCAAAGCGCTATTGTTTAGGAATACATGAATAGGACGCATGACGCTGCCTAGCGCCTCAGTGCCTCTGCCCTTCTGTTGTAGCTTATACAGCTCCAATCGGTGCACAAAGCCACAGATATTGTCTTTTTGCTCAATGTAAACCAGAGGGCGTGAGAACGGCGTATCGTGGTGGGTTGCTAAGAACTCATTAATAGAGAGCGTTGCATCAACACGAAATACCACAGGTCGCGGTGTCATCGCTTTAGTTACGGGTACATTTGGCAAGTTCAGCAGGTTGTTAAGGATTCGAATTTCATCCTCACCAAACTCATCTGAATCTTTTGCTAGGATAGCCATCGCTGAGATTTCGTCACGTAGCTTTGGCTCTACATTGCCACGAGATAGACGCTTGGTTATTTGCTCAGAGAACCAAACGAAAGGTCGTAGCATCCATACCATCCAATTTAGTATTCCTGCTGAAGATGGTGCTAATTGGCGCCAGTAGGTCGCACCAATCGTTTTTGGCACAATCTCTGAAAGAATCAGAATGCCAAGAGTAAGCACTGCAGAAAACACACCTAGCCATTGGCTTCCAAATACCACAGACGCTTGTGCACCTGCGCTTGCTGCACCTATGGTGTGAGCAATGGTATTTAGTGTCAGAATCGAAGCCAGTGGGCGATCGATATCAGACTTAAGTTTGCTTAGCTTGTCGGCAGCAGGATGTCCTTGCTGTCGCAACTGAGCAATATAGCTTGGTGAAATACTCAAAAGCACAGCTTCTAAAACTGAGCAGATGAACGAGACTCCGATAGCAACGGAGACATAGATTGTAAGAAGTAACATGGTACCCTAGTGAATTGTTTATGAAACAGGCGGATTATGACAGTCATTTTCTGTAAATGATAGCTTGTTGAATAGGTTGAAAGTGTTGAAAATACAAGCATCAACCCCTTCAGATTCGGTCAATTTGTGAGTTGAATTGCAGAATGAGCTAAAAAATGTTCGCTTGAACCTAAAGAACGCCCGCAACCCTTTGCCAGATGGGGGCTTTATGCTTTAGAGTGACTTTGTTTTCAAACACTTTAGAAGGGAAACCCTAATGAACAAGACCCAATTAATCGATGCAATTGCTGAAAAAGCCGATCTATCAAAAGCACAAGCAAAAGCAGCTCTTGAAGCTACTCTTGAAGGCGTAACCGATGCTCTTAAAGAGGGCGACCAAGTTCAACTAATTGGTTTTGGCACATTTAAAGTATCTCACCGTAATGCACGCACTGGTCGTAACCCTAAGACTGGTGAAGAGATTCAAATTGCTGCAGCAAATGTTCCTGCATTTACTGCTGGTAAAGCACTGAAAGATTCAGTTAATTAATGTAAAATACGCCGAGTGACATCGCTCGGCGTATTTTTTATGAAACACTTTATTGCTTCTGCTTTAGCTATTCTAACCCTAGCGGGCTGTTCTTCTGCTACGACTCCTCTGCGTCAATCTGCCCAGATTACTGAATATTCGGGTGGCGAAATTGACAACACAAAAACCTCTTTATTTTGGCTCACTGAGCGTTTTGATTCCCCAGAATCAAGCTCCGATGATGTGATCTTCAAAGATAAGACTTGGTACAAAAGCCATTACACTTGGGATAGTGATAACCTTAGGGAAATGTCCCGCACAGGTGAAAGACTGTCTAATTCCGGTGATCTAATTCCTTTTCAGATGACTCTGCGCTTCAGCGGCACTGGAGAAGCGGTTTATCAACGATTGCGTATCAATGGCAAGGTTATGCCTATGCGTAAGCAGCAGATTGATGACGTTAAGCAACAAGCCAGTGACTTGATAGCTAAGGGAAAAAATCAGCAGGAACAAGGATTAGAGCTGATACAAGGTTATTGGGAAGAGGGGGCATTTGTTACCTGTGAAGGAAGGACATTCACCAGTATCGAGTTTAAAGACCAGCTTCCATCATTTGTCATTGACCGTTTGATAGATGAAGACCACTTTGTTGCATTTATCGGTGAGTATAAAGCCAAGAAAATTGTCGTTGATAAAATGCTGATGCTCAAGAACGGCGGGTATGAGTGCATTGAGCGACCGTCCTCACAGAGCTAATGATATAGAGTAGGAACTAATAGGCGGGTTGAAGCTTCTGTATGTTGATATGCCTAGTTCTGTATTCTATTGGTGTCATACCTGTCTGTTTTTTAAAGACACGACAAAAGTAGGTGTCATCTAAAAAGCCAGATTCGATAGCAATGGTTGATACTTTGTAATGCCTTCTGTTTACGAGCAGGTTTTTGGCGCGCTCTACTCTTTTAAACATCACATACTGCTGATAAGACATGCCTAGGTTATTGCGAAATAGTTTGGGTAGGTAAAACACAGAGCAGTCACACGCTTCAGCGACAGCTTCTGCAGTTAGAGCCGTTGTGAAATGTTGATTTACGTAGTCCACTGCTTTTTCAATTTTACTCATAATCCCTTTCCTTATCTGGATGATGAGCCACGATAATGGAGTTAGAAAGGGCACGCTATTCGATATTTTTCGATATCGAGATATATGAAATATATAGCATTATTTTGTGCAGAAAATGAGAAGATATCAGGCGACGTCGTGCAGAATCCGTGCTTCTTCACTCTTATAGAGCTCATACCTTAGAAGGCGAAAGTCGTAGGCATCATTGTCCAGCATATTCTTCACAAAGGTATTGTGATAAAGATGGCCTATCGAAGTTTCATAGATCTCAGTACCACAAGAGTACTCTTCAGGTTCGACATACAAGTCTCTTAGCAATAGAGATAAGCTAGGCTCTCGTATTCTTGTTCGAATCAGTGTTTTTGGCGGAAGGGTTGCGATGTCCTTATGCACATGCTTCCAGATGAAAATATTAATCGCAGATAGACTGACTATCGTGATTTTATCTTCTGTTTTTTCATACACTAAGGCTGCCACTATAGCACCTTGATGATAGTAAATACGAACCCATGGGTCGGTGATATCTTGCATTGCCATTGACTCTTCTAGAGCCAGTTCGCCATCAAGCACGTATAAATGCGCATTCTTTACCCATTCACGCTGATACTCGCTAAGGCGTGAATATCGAATCACCTCTTCGCTAGTGACCGGATAATTATAAAACGTGTTCTCTTTTTCAAACAACATCTCAAAGGCCTTTGCCCGCTTCATGAGTTGTTGCTCGGCTTGATCATATTGGTAATCAGCAGAGAAAAAATGTGCAAGCCCCACGCGACGCAAGATTGAAGGGGTGACCTTTCCTCGCTCCCATAGGCTGATCATCGATTGAGTGACATTCGCAAATACACGATGCTCTTCACTAAGTTGATTGGCGAGATC
Source organism: Vibrio breoganii (assembly GCF_001677275.1). Lineage (GTDB taxonomy): Bacteria > Pseudomonadota > Gammaproteobacteria > Enterobacterales > Vibrionaceae > Vibrio > Vibrio breoganii. The sequence continues at coordinate 2,649,995 of NZ_CP016177.1, read as the reverse complement.
CCCTTGGGATAAACCAGTTTCAATTCTTAGTGCTTTGAGTCGCTCATGGAAGTTTTGCTTATTCATGGTCATTGATAATGCTTAGGGGTATTCACGGTAGTTATGGTTTTCTGGTAAGACCATTATACCTGCGCTGGCTTGGGGTAAACAGAGAGAAACCTTTAGGGAATGTATAAATTCAGTGTATGAATATTAAAAAAGCCACCTCAGTAATTGAGGTGGCTTTGGTATTGCTTAGAGTTAAAGCTTAATTACTTTTGCTGCTCGCGAGCAATCGCACGATAACCAATATCATTGCGGTGGAACATACCGTTCCAGCTTACTTGTTTCGCTAGTGCATAAGCGTGCTGCTGCGCTTCTGAAACTGTGTTACCCAGTGCCGTAGCACAAAGAACACGGCCGCCGTTTGTCACAACGTCGCCTGCTTCATTGTTAGCGGTACCTGCATGGAAGATCTTTTGGTCTTCAGCATCTGCGGATGGCAGAGAAATCACATCGCCTTTAGCGTAATCAGCAGGGTAACCACCGGCCGCTAATACAACACCAATTGAAGCGCGTGGATCCCATTTAGATTCTGCTTCGTCTAGCTTCTCATCAATTGCCATTAGGCAAAGCTCAACAAGGTCAGATTCCATGCGCATCATGATAGGCTGAGTTTCTGGGTCACCGAAGCGGCAGTTATACTCGATTACTTTAGGTGTACCGTCAGCATCGATCATTAGGCCAGCGTATAGGAAGCCCGTGTATGGTGCGCCTTCAGCGTCCATACCGCGTACAGTAGGGTAAATAACTTCTTCTAGGATACGATTGTGGATCTCTGGCGTTACTACCGGCGCAGGAGAATAAGCACCCATACCACCAGTGTTAGGGCCAGTATCTTTATCGCCAACACGCTTATGGTCTTGGCTGGTTGCCATAGGCAATACGCTAGCGCCATCAACCATAACGATGAAGCTTGCTTCTTCGCCTTCTAGGAATTCTTCGATAACGACGCGGCTACCGGCTTCACCAAATGCATTGCCAGCCAGCATGTCTTTGATTGCGTCTTCTGCTTCTTCTAGAGTCATCGCAACAATAACGCCTTTACCTGCTGCTAGGCCGTCTGCCTTAACAACGATAGGTGCGCCTTGTTCACGAACGTAAGCTATTGCTGGCTCAATTTCAGTGAAGTTTGCGTAAGAACCTGTTGGAATGTCGTGGCGAGCTAAGAAGTCTTTAGTAAATGCTTTAGAGCCTTCAAGCTGAGCTGCAGCTTGAGTTGGACCAAAGATAGGCAGTCCTGCTTCGCGGAAGGCATCAACAACACCGATAACAAGCGGTGCTTCAGGGCCAACAATGGTTAGCTCGATGCTGTTTTCTTTAGCAAAAGCAACAAGACCTGCGATGTCTTCAACGCCGATGTCGACGTTTTCTAGCTTAGGCTCAAGTGCTGTACCAGCGTTACCTGGAGCAACGAATACAGTCTCAACGTTTGGGTTTTGTGCTGCTTTCCAGCCTAGAGCGTGCTCACGACCGCCCGCACCGATAATTAAAACGTTCATAATTTTTTCCTTTGATGGCAATGACACTTACCTAGTTGAATCTAATGGTATGCCTTTGCACTAAAATGAAACTTTAAGTCTTTTAATAATCCGTTTTTCAAAATAGCTGGGAGTGCTAACAAGGCGACGGTAGAGCTTATCCCGATGAGCATAGTGAACTATGTGATTCGGGTAAGTGAAGGCCGTCAACGAAGTTACCACCCCAGATATGAAGAAAAATTAGTGGCGGAAGTGACGCATACCAGTAAAGATCATCGCCATGCCATGTTCGTCAGCAGCATCGATAACTTCTTGATCGCGCATTGAACCACCTGGCTGAATCACACACTTGATGCCAGCGTCAGCTGCTGCGTCGATACCATCGCGGAATGGGAAGAAAGCATCCGATGCCATTACGCAACCTTCAACTTGTAGACCTTCGTCAGCCGCTTTAATGCCAGCGATTTTCGCAGAGTAAACACGGCTCATTTGGCCTGCGCCTACACCGATAGTCATGTCACCTTTCGAGTAAACAATCGCATTCGATTTCACGTACTTCGCTACTTTCCAGCAGAATAGCGCATCTTTTAGCTCTTCTTCTGTTGGTTGGCGCTTAGACACTACTTTAAGGTCATCTTGAGAAACCATACCTTGGTCGCGGTCTTGAACTAGCAGGCCACCGTTTACACGCTTAACGTCAAAGCCAGTAGTCTTGCTTGTCCACTCGCCACACTCTAGAAGGCGAAGGTTCTTCTTAGCCGCAACGATTTCTACTGCTTCAGCAGAAACAGACGGTGCAATGATAACCTCAACGAATTGGCGCTCAGTGATAGCGGTTGCAGTTGCTGCGTCTAGTTCGCGGTTAAACGCGATGATGCCACCAAATGCAGATGTTGGGTCTGTTTTGAACGCGCGGTCGTAAGCTTCTAGGATATTTTCGCCTAGTGCTACACCACATGGGTTAGCGTGCTTAACGATAACGCATGCTGGCTCGTCAAATTCTTTCACACACTCAAGAGCGGCGTCAGTGTCAGCGATGTTGTTGTAAGACAGTGCTTTACCTTGGATTTGGCGAGCTGTTGATACAGACGCTTCTTCTGGGTTTGCTTCAACATAGAATGCCGCTGCTTGGTGGCTGTTTTCACCGTAGCGCATGTCTTGTTTCTTCTCGAACTGTTGGTTGAACGTGCGAGGGAACTTAGACTCTTCGTCGCCTTCTTTGTTCTCACCGTAAGAAGGAACCATAGTGCCAAAGTAGTTAGCAATCATGCCATCGTAAGAAGCAGTGTGCTCAAACGCTGCAATCGCAAGGTCAAAACGAGTCTCAAGAGTTAGAGAAGCGTCGTTTGCATCCATTTCAACAATTACGCGATCGTAATCGTGAGCGTTTACAACGATGGTCACGTCTTTGTGGTTTTTCGCTGCAGAACGAACCATTGTTGGACCACCGATATCGATGTTCTCAACAGCATCAGCAAGGGTACAACCTTCTTTTGCTACGGTTTCAGCGAATGGGTATAGGTTAACAACAACCATATCGATAGGATTGATGCCGTGTTTTTCCATCACCTCATCGTCTTGTCCGCGACGACCAAGTACACCACCGTGCACTTTAGGGTGAAGGGTCTTAACACGACCGTCCATCATTTCTGGGAAGCCTGTGTAGTCAGACACTTCTGTGACTGCTAGGCCTTGTTCTGCAAGTAGGCGAGCTGTACCGCCGGTAGAAAGAAGTTCAACATTGCGTTCAGCTAGGGCTTTAGCAAATTCTACGATGCCAGTTTTATCAGATACGCTGATAAGAGCGCGGCGAATTGGGCGAGCGTTACTCATGCTTCCATATTCCTCAAGTACTTAAGATTATCCGCTACCGGCAGAATAAATGAGAAGCCCCCGAATCATTAGCTTGATCGTCTGGTGCATCCTCACAACATCTGCTGATTTTGGAATCAAGTTGGATGAAAAGATGTTTGTCAAAGTTGAGCCTGCATCATGACTATGAAACAACTTTGACAAAAATCTTCAGCGTGCAAAAAAACATCAATTCGAATGGCGCGTATTCTAGCGAATAATCTTCGAAAAAGCTCGCGCAATCGTTTGGCTTTTGCATTTTATTGTAAAAAAAGTGTCATTTGGAGGCTTTAGGATTCGGAGCCGATAAAACAAACCAATAAATAATGGCCAATTTTGCTGAACAGAAAGCTTGACCTTGGAGTTATGTCTAAGGTTTATACTTATAGAGTTACAGATTATTTGATGAGCATTGGAATGTACAAAATTGGAGAACTGGCTAAGCGATTTGATATCAAGCCAGACACATTACGCTTCTACGAAAAACATGGACTGTTAAAGCCTAGCTCACGCAGTGAGGCAGGCTATCGCGTCTACACCCATGAGGATGCCGATAAGCTTGGCTTTATCATACGCGCTAAACGAGTCGGCTTTTCATTACAGGAGATAATGGACTTGCTCTCTATCCAGCTAGATAAAGAGAGTCATAGCTGTAAAGAGGCTCGCGATATTGTTGATATGAAATGTCATCAGGTTGAAGAGCGCATTAAAGAGCTGCAAATTTTTCACGATTCTCTGCAGAAACTGAGTCAATCTTGCTGTGGAGGCAGTGAACCTGCAACGCATTGCTCCATTTTAGAAGCGTTAGAGAGTGCGGATAGTCACGCAGTAGGAGAAGCATAATGAGCCTGATTTATAACTTTATTGACCTTTTTCTCGAGTCGGCTCCGTGGATGCTACTGGGATTAGTGATCGCAGGATTGCTCAAAGAGTGGATACCTACAAACCTCTTAACAAAACATCTGGGTGGAAAGGGCGCAAAGACGACCATAAAAGCTGCCTTTATAGGCGCTCCGTTGCCTTTGTGCTCGTGTGGCGTGATTCCTGCTGCTTTAGGGCTAAGACGTAGCGGTGCATCAAAGAGTGCAACTACCTCTTTCTTAGTGGCAACACCAGAAACCGGAATCGACTCGGTATCGATCTCATACGCACTGCTAGGACCATTCATGGCCATCATTCGTCCTATAGCCGCTATATCGAGCGCGATAGTTGCGGGCTTGTTGGTTGGCAAAGAAGCAGAGAAAGAGCAAAAGATTGAAATGAAGAGCTTTGCTCCTGTGAGTTGTTGCTCGGGTAAAAAGGCAACCCCTCAAGCGAACACGCAGTCGAGTTGCTGTTCTTCAAAGAAAGAAACTAAGGCCGATAAGAGTGCAATGGAGAAGCTGAAGTCGGGTATACACTTCGCGGCAACGGATCTTGTGAAAGACATTAGCACTTGGTTAATGATTGGCTTGTTCTTTGCCTCTCTAGTGCAGACCTATGTAGAAACAGACTTCCTTGCACAGTGGGGCGGCAGTATTTGGAGCATGCTTGTCATGGTGGCCATCAGTGTACCTATGTACATCTGCGCAACGGCTTCAACACCCATTGCTGCCGGTCTATTAATGTCAGGTATCAGCCCTGGTGCTGTGCTCGTTTTCATGCTGGCAGGCCCAGCAACCAACATTGCTACCTTAGGTGTTGTCAGTAAAGAACTGGGCAGACGATCGCTGATTGCTTATCTGACGGGTGTAGTAGGTATGGCCATAGTGTTTGGCTTGCTCACTGATTTCTTGGTGGCTCAATTTGGGTTTAATGTCGCTCCGCTTTCAGCAATGGAACACGAGCTACTCCCGCACTGGTTGACGGTTTCTACCGGTATCTTACTTGCTGTTTTGATGTTGGTAAGTTATTGGAAGCAATGGCGAAATAAAACAGTCAAAGTTTCGCTCGCTAGCTGAATGATCACTGAATAGATAAGCCTCCTTTTAAGGAGGCTTTTTATTTCCTGTTACTTTATCTACAAGCTTGTTTTGAGATAAGGTGTTGAAACCTTAGACATTGGATGTAAAGCACTTGAATAAGCACAAATATACCCTTTACGGCATCGCAGCCATTCTTTTATGGAGCAGTGTTATTGGTGTTGCTCGTAAGGTAGCAGAGCAGTTAGGGCCTATTGGCGGGGCTGCGAGTATCTATACGGTCGCGACAATATTTCTGATGTTTGTTGTGGGCAGTCCAAAGCTAAAAACGCTATCAAAGCGTTATGTCATCGTTGCGGGTGGTCTATTTGCAGCTTATGAGGTGTGCTTATCCCTAGCTATTGGTATGGCTAATGATAGGCAGCAAGCGCTTGATATGGCAGTGATAAATTACCTTTGGCCTGCATTGACGGTGTTAATTGCGGTTATTAGCAGTAGCAAGAAAACCAGTCTTTGGGTGTATCCCAGTGTAGTGCTCGCCTTTATCGGCGTAGCGTGGGCGATTACTGGCGATCAATCGCTCTCTTTCTCTCAACTGACTGAGAATGTACAAAGCAACCCTGCAACCTATGCGATGGCGTTTATTGGTGCCTTCCTATGGGCAATCTACTGCAATATTACTAAACGTCTTTCAAATGGTAAGAATGCGATTACCTTGTTCTTTGCGATGACTGCGGTTGTTTTGTGGATTCACTATGGTTTAAGCAGTGAACCGGCTATCTCTCTCAATCTAGAATCTAGCTTCTATTTGCTGCTCGCAGCTGTGATCATGGCAAGTGGTTATGGGCTTTGGAACAGCGGGATTATGAAAGGTAATATGCTACTCCTTGCTACCTTGTCTTACTTTACTCCCATCTTCTCTACCTTATTCTCTTCTATCATCTTAGGTGTCGCGTTATCCGGAAGCTTTTGGCAGGGGGTTGCTATGGTGGTGATTGGCTCATTGGTATGTTGGCGAGTCACCAAATAGCGTTCAGGTTAAAGTGTGATTTTTGCTTGTTGTCAGGTGCGTAACCTTTTTGAACTATTAAACTCAATAACTATATAAATGAAAGGCAGTGTGATCATTAATGATTGGTTTGTTTAAAGAAAAACCAACACCTCTTCAAGAGGTTATCTCTGAGCAGGTGTACTAGCTTTTGTTAATACTAAACTCAATAACTATATATATGGAAGTTTAGTAGATCATTAATGATAGTTAAGGTGCTAGTGACGCGTAGATTTATACAGCCTTGAAAAGAGAGTGATGTTTATCTTTCAAAGTGAATATTGCCAAAGAACAGGTCTATACCCTTTAGGGCTATTTAAACCCAATAACTATAAAAGTGGTGCTCTTGATGATCATTTACGTAAAGGTTAGATGTAAAAAAAGGGCTTACCAATAAATGGTAAGCCCTTTCAATTCAGATACTTAAACTAATTTATATTAGTTCATGCCGTATTTTTTAAGTTTCTTACGAAGTGTACCACGGTTGATACCCATCATAGATGCAGCGCGAGTTTGGTTGCCGCGAGTGTATTGCATGATCATGTCTAGTAGTGGTTGTTCAACCTCAGCTAGCACTAGTTCATAAAGGTCGTCTACATCCTGACCGTTTAATTGTGCAAGATAGTTTTTTACTGAAACTTTTACTGAGTCGCGAAGTGGTTTTTGCGCGATTTGGTCTTGAGCAGTTACAGTAGTAACCGTTAGTGCTTCAGAAGTCAGGTTTTGTTCGAACATATTCAGTCTAGCTCTTCTCGTAATTATGATGCAACCATATCCCTATCAAGGATAGGAATTGAAATACTCTTCTAATGCATCTAATTGCTCTTCAGCAACTTCGATAGCATTGAAGATACGGCGAAACTCACGCGCTTGTTCATGCTCTTTTAGGTACCAACCCACATGCTTTCTTGCAATGCGCGGACCTAAGAACTCACCATAAAATAGGTGAAGCTCATGAACGTGACCAAGCATGATGTCTTTCACTTCCTGCATAGGAGGCTCGGGCATCGTGGTGCCGTTTTCTAAATAATGTTGGATTTCTTGAAAAATCCATGGACGACCCTGGGCGGGGCGACCAATCATCAAGGCGTCTGCACCGGTAAATTCCAGTACATGCTTCGCTTTCTCGGGACTATCTATATCACCATTGGCAATGACAGGTATCGAAATAGCTTGCTTAACCGCTTTGATACTTTCGTATTCTGCCTCTCCCTTGTACATACAAGTACGCGTCCTACCATGTAAGGCGAGGGCTTGTATGCCGCAGTCTTCGGCCATTTTAGCGATTTCGACACAGTTCTTATGTTCTGTATCCCAACCGGTTCGAGTTTTTAGTGTCACTGGGACATCTACTGCATCTACTACCGCCTTCAGAATTTGCTGAACAATCTCTGGATGCTTAAGTAGTGCTGAACCTGCTAGTTTTTTGTTCACTTTTTTAGCTGGGCAACCCATATTAATATCGATGATTTGAGCACCGTTATTAACATTAAATTGCGCTGCCTCTGCCATTAACTTTGGATCCGATCCTGCAATCTGTACTGAGCGAACGCCCGATTCGCCTTCATGTACTCTTCGTTGCAGTGATTTCGATGTATTCCATGTTTTAGGGTTGGCTAGCATCATTTCACTGACAGCCATACCAGCACCATATCGTAGACACAACTCTCTGAACGGTCTGTCTGTAACGCCAGCCATAGGTGCTACAATCAAATTGTTCTTAAGTTGGTAATTTCCGATTTTCAAATCATGGTCACATTATTAACAGCAAGGGCGCGCATTTTACGCATTTTTTCGGCCTGTGAAAAGCCTAATATTTGAGCATTTTAAAAAATATTCTATAATTTGAGTGTTTTTTGCTCAAAATATGATGTGTCTCAACTAGTGTGCTTTTTTCCGGAGATGCGACACCACTCTTGCATCTCTGCAATAGGAGCAATATCGAACTGATCGCGGTAATAGTTAGCAACATCTTCAGCTTGAGTATCTAGTACACCAGACATGGCTAGCTCGCCTTCGTCTTTAACTAGAGACTTAATTACACCAGAAAGGTCACGTAATGGACCTGCTAGAATGTTAGCAACTACAACGTCAGCAATAAGATTTTCTGGCTGATCTTGCGGTAGGAACACCTCTAGTTGGTCTTTCACGCCGTTACGCTCTGCATTGTCTTTAGAGGCAATGATCGCTTGTGGATCAATGTCGATCCCGACCACCTTTTTTGCACCGAGTTTGATCGCTGCGATCGCAAGGATGCCTGAGCCACAACCAAAGTCGATTACGGTTTTGCCTTCAAGGTCTAGTCCCTCTAGCCACTCTAAACATAGAGAGGTAGTTGGGTGTGTGCCTGTGCCAAAAGCTAAACCAGGGTCGAGCATAACATTGACAGCGTCAGGCTCTGGGATTTCACGCCAGCTAGGGCAAACCCACAGACGCTCGCCAAACTTCATTGGGTGGAAGTTGTCCATCCACTCACGTTCCCAGTCTTTATCTTCAAGCTGCTCAACTTTATGTGCGAACCCTTGCTCTAGAAGGTTACTAGACGCTATTTGCCCTAAAATCCACTGTGTGTCTGCTTCTGCGTCGTACAGAGCTAGGATATCGGTTTCGCCCCAAAGACGAGTTTCACCCGGTAGAGGTTCAAATACAGGGGTATCTTTAGCGTCAAGAAAGGTAACGGATAGGGCACCGGTTTGTTCCATTAACATATCACCGATTTGCTCGGCATTTTTGTCAGTGGCGTTAAGCTTGATTTGAATCCAAGGCATGGAGTTCACTCTGAGTATTGATAATTGGCGTGGATTTTAGCAGTAATTTTAACCAACTTCATCTACGCAAACAAAAAGGGTCAGAACCAGCATGACTGTTTCTGACCCTTTGAATAAGTATTAAAACTTATTGTAGGCCGAGCTTCTTCTCTAGGTAGTGGATGTTTGCTCCACCGTGTTGGAAGTTCTCGTCATTCATGATTTCGAGTTGAAGAGGGATGTTTGTTTTGATGCCCTCAACAATCATTTCACTCAATGCGTTTTTCATGCGTGCAATTGCAACGTCACGGTTCTCACCAAAGGTGATCAGCTTACCAATCATTGAATCGTAATGAGGTGGTACTGTGTAGCCCGTGTAGATGTGAGATTCCCAACGAACACCCATACCGCCAGGAGCGTGGAAGCGTTCGATCTTGCCTGGGCAAGGTAGGAAGCGCACTGGGTCTTCAGCATTGATACGACACTCAATAGAGTGGCCACGTAGCTTGATATCATCCTGAGTGAAAGACAGAGGCTGACCTGCAGCAACACGAAGCTGCTCTTTGATTAGGTCAACGCCGGTAACCATTTCAGTTACTGGGTGCTCTACCTGAATACGGGTGTTCATCTCAATGAAGTAGAACTCGCCATTTTCGTATAGGAACTCAAAAGTACCTGCACCACGGTAGTTGATTTCAAGACAAGCACGAGTACAGCGCTCACCAATGTATTTACGCATATCGTCAGTGATGCCTGGAGCCGGAGCTTCCTCAACAACCTTCTGGTGACGACGCTGCATAGAACAGTCACGCTCGCCAAGGTGGATAGCACCGCCCTGACCATCAGCAATAATCTGAACCTCAACGTGACGAGGGTTTTCTAGGAATTTCTCCATGTAAACCATATCGTTGTTAAAGGCTGCTTTTGCTTCTGCGCGAGTCATAGCAATGGCTTCGATTAGCTCTTGCTCAGAGCGAACCACACGCATACCACGACCGCCGCCGCCGCCAGACGCCTTGATGATTACTGGGTAACCAATGCGCTTAGCGTGAGCTTTGTTAGCTGTTTCGTTGTCGTCTAGAGGACCGTCAGAACCAGGAACACAAGGTACGCCTGCTTTTTTCATTGCGTTGATAGCGGCAACCTTGTCACCCATGATGCGAATCGTTTCCGCTTTAGGGCCAACAAAGATGAAACCTGATTTCTCAACTTGCTCTGCAAAGTCAGCGTTTTCAGATAGGAAGCCATAACCTGGGTGAATCGCCACAGCGCCAGACACTTCTGCCGCTGAGATGATGCGTGGAATGTTTAGGTAGCTGTCGATACCACGAGCAGGACCGATACAGATAGACTCATCCGCTAGTAGTACGTGTTTAAGGTCACGGTCAGCGGTTGAGTGCACGGCTACGGTTTTAATACCTAGCTCTTTACATGCGCGAAGGATACGAAGCGCAATTTCGCCTCGGTTCGCGATGACTAATTTGTCTAGCATAATATCGACCTCTATTATTCGATAACGATAAGCGGTTGGTCGAACTCTACTGGGCTACCGTCTTCTGTTAGGATTGCTGTTACAACACCAGACTTGTCAGCTTCGATTTGGTTCATCATCTTCATCGCTTCTACGATACAGATAGTGTCACCAGCAGTTACCGATTGGCCTACTTCAACGAATGGTTTCGTATCAGGACCCGGTGCACGGTAAAAAGTACCTACCATTGGAGAAAGAACCTTGTGACCAGGTGCTTCTGCAGGTGCCGCAGGTGCTTCAACTGCTGCTGGAGCTGCCGCTGGAGCCGGAGCTGCAACTGGAGCAGGCGCTGCTGCATATTGAATCGGAGCTACAGGTGCATTGCCGTGGCGGCTGATGCGTACAGATTCTTCACCTTCAGAAATTTCTAGCTCAGCAATTCCTGATTCTTCTACAAGTTCGATTAGTTTTTTTATTTTGCGAATATCCATGATTCTTCTCTTGTCTTGTGTGTGGCCTCTCGCATTCGTCGAGATGGCTCAGATTTATTTTGCCTGAAGCTGTTCTATCGCTGCAGACAATGCGAATTTGTAACCTTGTGCACCTAGCCCACATATCACGCCAACTGCTTTATCTGAAAGATAGGAGTGGTGACGAAATGCCTCTCGTGCATGTACGTTAGATAAATGAACCTCTATAAACGGAATATTTACCCCAAGTAGTGCGTCTCTTAGAGCGACACTGGTGTGGGTAAAGGCAGCTGGATTGATGATAATAAAATCAATCTCTCCCATGGCTGCGTGAATAGCTTCAATTAACTCATATTCTCGATTCGATTGAACATGAGTGAGTTCTACATCCAATTGCTCTGCTTGCGTATGCAGGTTATTGACTATGTCATTTAATGTAGCGTGACCGTAAACCTCAGGCTCTCGTTTACCGAGTAGATTTAGATTTGGGCCATTCAGGAGTAGAACACGTGATTTTGTCGCCATCTTGTCGCTATCTTCCGTAATTGTGAGTTATTCACTGTTGCCTTTAATTATTTTACGAATCCTGAAAAAATTCCAGTCAGATTTCTGTAAAAAAGCAAATTAGCGCATGATTATAGCTAATTCAACGAAATTAACAGCAATTTACTGGTCTAATCACCGGTAATGAGAGAAGGGTTAGCCGTGACCTAATGTTGGGTCATTGTTAAATCGACTAAAAAATCTTCACGTAATTAATATAGGCTAACTGTCTATTTTCATTATGTTTAATTTGTAACCGTGTTTAAACAAAAAAGCCGTCACGATGTGACGGCTAATGGTTTTGAAGCAAGTGGTTAAACCAGTTCTGGGACAGTTCTAGGATAGTTCTGGAACAGCTCTAAACGAGTTCCCCTTTCTCTGAAATGAGTTTTTCAACCACACTTGGGTCTGCCAAAGTGGAGGTATCACCCAGATTACTGGTATCACCGGTTGCGATCTTCCTGAGTATTCTTCGCATAATTTTACCTGAGCGAGTCTTAGGAAGAGAGTCAGTCCAGTGCAAAGTATCAGGTACCGCGATAGGACCAATTTCTTTGCGAACCCAATCTTTCACCTCTTTGTGAAGCTCTGCGCTTGGGTATTCTCCTGCATTTAGAGTGATATAAGCGTAAATGGCCTGACCTTTGATGTCATGAGGAACGCCGACAATCGCCGCTTCGGCAATCTTATCGTGTGCGACCAGCGCTGATTCCAGCTCTGCAGTCCCCATACGGTGACCTGAAACATTAAGTACATCGTCCACACGGCCGGTAATCCAGTAATAGCCGTCTTCATCTCGTCTTGCGCCATCACCGGTAAAGTACATGCCTTGGAAGGTTGAGAAGTAGGTTTGTTCAAAGCGGTCATGATCACCATAAACAGTGCGCATTTGTCCCGGCCAAGAATCTAGGATAACTAGGTTTCCTGAGGCTTCACCTTCAATGAGATTACCCATGTTGTCCACTAGTGCGGGCTGTACACCAAAGAATGGACGAGTTGCTGAGCCTGGTTTTAGTTCAGTTGCGCCCGGCAATGGAGTGATCAGTATTCCACCCGTTTCTGTCTGCCACCATGTATCTACGATTGGCGATTTTGCATCACCTATGGTGTTGTAATACCACTCCCATGCCTCAGGGTTGATAGGCTCACCCACCGAGCCCATGATACGAAGGCTATTACGATTGGTTCCTTGAATGGCTTCGTCACCTTTTGCCATTAATGCTCGAATGGCTGTTGGAGCAGTGTAGAGGATGGTGACTTGATGCTTGTCGACGACCTCACTCATACGGCTAGTATTTGGGTAGTTTGGCACGCCCTCAAACAGTATGGTTTTCGCACCGTTGGCTAAAGGTCCGTATATCAAGTAAGAGTGCCCAGTGATCCAGCCTACGTCAGCCGTACACCAGAACACGTCATCTGGCTGGTAATCAAACACGTACTTGAAGGTCATAGTGGCATACACTAGATAACCTCCAGTGGTATGCAGTACGCCCTTTGGCTTACCAGTAGAACCAGAGGTGTATAAGATAAATAGCGGGTCTTCAGCGTTCATTTCTTCAGGTGGGCAGTCGACGTCGACATTGGCCACGGCATCATGCCACCAAACATCCACATCAGCGTTCCAATCAACATCAGCGCCCGTGCGCTGGAATACAATCACCTTGCTAATGGTGGTGACGTTAGGGTTACGAAGTGCTTCGTCCACATTCTTCTTCAGAGGGACAGCGCGACCACCACGAACACCTTCATCGGCAGTAACAACAAGCTTGGCATCAGAGTCGTCAATACGGCCAGCAAGCGCCTCTGGAGAGAAGCCACCAAACACAACAGTGTGTACGGCGCCTATGCGCGTACAGGCTAGCATTGCAACGGCTGCTTCAGGCACCATTGGCATGTATAGACACACCACATCACCCTTTTTAACCCCTTGGGCCTTTAGAGCATTCGAGAATAGACAGACTTCTTTATGCAGTTCGTTGAAGGTAAGGGTTTTGTCATCGGCAGGGTCATCGCCCTCCCAAATGATTGCTACTTCATCACCGCGCTCGGCAAGATGGCGATCGATACAGTTCGCTGACACGTTCAGTGTGCCGTCTTCAAACCACTTGATACCCACATGGCCAGTATCAAAAGAGGTTTCCTTGACCTTAGTGAAGGGTTTAATCCAGTCGACGATCTTGCCATGCTCTGCCCAGAATCCTTCTGGATTTTGAACGGACTGTTGATACATGCTTAGGTAGGTATCGTTGTCTGCATGGGTAACGGATTTGATGTTCTGTTTAACCGGATAAATGTGGGCTTCACTCATTGCTGATCTCCTTGTGAACTCTGCCGCTATTAGTTGTGACAGTCGCTCAATATCTGACGGTCTGTTAGGCATTTCGAGGTAACTGTTATAACTCTCTATTACCTGCGGAATTTCCACAATTAGACTTTAGGATGAGAAGGTAACTATCGCTGTGAAATTAAAGGGTTATTTCGATAACTGAGAACTCAATCGCTACTTAATATGTGGCATATTGAGACTTGGCAGGTCACCTTTAGTGAGACGAACGAATACCAGCGCTGCAGTGATGGCATCTTGAAGTGCGTTGTGTTGGTCTCGAATGGGCAGGTCTAGATGTCGACAAATAGCCTCTAGGCTAAGGTCGAAATAGGCATTTTGTAGATGCTTTTCCAGCTTCTCCTGATAGATATGGCTGACTTCTATGATGGTATTCGGCAGAGGAAACCCAAAATGCTTCTTGAATGCGATATCGAGAATTCGCTTATCGTAGCGAATGTGGTACCCCACGATAGGGCGGCTACCAATAAAGTCGAGCAGCTGCAGTAAGGCCTCTTTCTCTTCCAATCCGTCACCAAGGTCTTGATGGCGGATTTGATGCACCTTGATGGAATTCTCATCCAATGATTGAGGCGCCTTGAGTTTGACATGAAAGGGGGTACTAGTAATGACGCGATTATTGATGATCTTGGTGGCGGCAATAGTCACCAGTTCTGCTCGTGTTGGCTCTAAGCTGGTGGTCTCGCAGTCGATAGACACATACTCACTGCTATCAGATTCTGAAAATAGCGATTGAAAAGGGGAGCCCTTTAGCTTCCAGTGCCAGTAGTGTCTCGTCAGCCAGTTCATAGTCAGTCTCTGATCTGATAATGGTAGCTAAGGAACTGCTTAAACTTCTTCACCACGTGCAGACTGTGTCTGAGTAAGTCACGCTCGGTTCTATCCAGTGCATTGAGATCTAGGTTATTGGATGAGTCTTGATGAGCCAATTGTTGTGCGAGACGTAGCTTGAAGAATAGCTTTAAGGACTCGCTGAGATTATCCGCTGTGTCATCTTCGAGGCAGCCTAATTCATGCAGGGCTTCGATTCTTTCAAAGGTATTGCGCTGACGAAGGTCGTGCTCCAGTGCGAGCGCGCGAATGCCATGAACAATGGAGAATATCCCCCCTTGCTTGATATCCAGTCCTTCCTTACGCGCTTTGACATTACCAAACAGAGTCAGAGGCACAGAGAACTGCAGGGCAGGTCTAACAAAGTCTGAAAGGGTCAGCATGCGACCAGTGAGCGCGTCGTGCAGAGAATTCAGAACAGGCTCGACTAAGAGTTTATTACCCGCAACCGGCAGTGCGTCCGAAAAGATGGCCAGTTGCATCACTGAATCGGCGTTACTGACCTCGATCCATTTCGCTACTTTCTTTTTCCACTCGCTTTGGCTAGACACCCAGAGAGGGTTATTAACCATCACCTTACCTGGGCAAAGAGGGTAACCAAGCTCTAGCAGGGTCTCTGTGAACGTATCCATTGTCTGGCCACATTCAGGCCAATCAAACCCATCCTCAAGGATCAGGGCATTGTCCTGGTCTGTTTTTAGAACCTGCTCTCCACGGCCTTCTGAGCCAAGAACGAGCAGGCAACAGTGCTGCTGTGCGTTCTCGGGAACGATTAATTGGAAGGCTTTCTCAATGATTTGCTCGTTGAGTACAGAAATAAGCTCCATGATAAATCGAGTACGGATGCCATTAATCAGCAGGCTTTTAACAAAATCATGTTGCCTTTGAGAGGCTTGTGCCAGTTCATCGATATTTTTGGCGCGAGCAATGCTCAAACTGAGGACGTGAGAATGAGAGGAGAAAGCACTTAGGATCTGGGTCAGGTCTAGCATGCCCACCGCTTGTTTCTCATTGACCACCATCACTCGTTTCATCTTGTTTCTGGTCATGGTGAGCATGGCATTAAATACAAAGTCGCCCTCATGCACTTCAAATACCGGAAATGTTGATATGTCGGACACTGGCGTTTGCATGCTTTTTTCTTCCAGCACTAAAGAATGTAAAAGGTTGGTGCGAGTAACAATGGCATACGGTGATTGGTAAGGGTGTTCTTGCAAGCGGGGATCAGTCTCAGAAAGTTTCACCAAGGCCGCGTCAATATCATCATTATTCAAAAGAGCGGTAGCTTCTTTAATTGAGGTCTCTGGAGTCAGCACTAGCGGAGGGTGATAGATAGAGTCGTCGACCTTGGTAAGAATGAATTCAGCGAGATTTTGCTGCTTCTTGGCGTCCTTGATGAGTTGTTGGCGCTTGGACAAGCTGCTATCGAAGTACTCGGCAAATGATTGATTACTATTGAATAAAGAGAGGAATACCTCACTTGGCAACAGATAACACAACACGTCTTCTAGCGCGACGTACTGATGACGAACCTTTCCTTCAAACAATGATCGCACATCAAATAAGTCGTCGTGACCGTAATGAGCAAAGACTTCTTGTTGATACTTCTCTTCCACCGAACCTTTTATCAACACGAACAAGTGTGTTGTCGATTGCCCAGCATCGAGAAGAACATCTCCAGCTCGAAAGTAGGCAATATCTAAAGACGACTTTAACTGCTCGACCTCTCGAGGTGTGAGGCGGTCAAAGGGAGGGTGTTGTGTATTAAATTTTTCAGGCATGAAGACTTAATCCTTTGGCGACAAACCCTAACCCTACTAGTGTGACAAATCCTCAAATAAGCTCCAGACGACTTTGGTCTAATAGGGAAAAGGTGAAATTGAAGTTATCCCTTTTTATTCCACTGGGTTCACTTCATAATTGCCGCCGAATATTGCTTAATCTAGGACAGTTTGATGTTGAAACCCTCTCCATACGCGTGGCTATCTCAGTATTTTCTGGGGTTCTTTTTTGCCTATGGCGTTTATCTCCCTTTCTGGGCGCTTTGGTTTAAAGACCAAGGGGTTTCTGCCTCAGATATCGGCCTATTGTTGGGTATAGCCTTTGCTACCCGATGCGCCGCAAACCTTATTATTACTCCCCGAATTCATAAAATAGAGCACTTGATGCCCGCACTTCGGGTGCTCAGCCTAGCTTCGCTCGCTTTCATTGCGTTTCACTTTTTTACGGGTGGAAGTTTCTGGTTGATGGCGGTGGCTACCATCCTGTTTAACGCTTGTTGTGGACCGATTGTTCCTATTTCTGATGCAATGGCCAATCACTATGCTCGCTTGAAGATGCTCGACTATGGTCGAACGCGTCTATGGGGATCGATTGCCTTTATTGCAGGCTCAACGGTAGTGGGTTTCCTTGTTGCAAACTTTGGTATTGATTTCATTGTCTATACCGCGTTAGCGGGCATTGCCTTCTCTATCGTGGCCTCAATGCGCAATCCAAATCCAATGCCTGTAACCCAGGGCAACGTGAAATCGGTCAGACCTAAGCTAAGCAGTCTGCTCCGCGAATGGTCGGTGATTAAGTTCATCGGCTTGATCGCCCTTATTCAGGGAAGCCATGCAGCCTATTACGGTTTTAGTACCATCTATTGGAAAGATGCGGGTTACAGTGCCGATATCATTGGTTACCTGTGGAGTCTCGGTGTGGTGGCTGAGGTATGTATCTTTGCTTTCAGTAACCGTTGGTTCGGTAAGTGGACACTGCGCTCTCTATTCTTGGTCGCTTCTGTGGGTGTCATCGTGCGCTGGGGGCTAACGGCATCAACCACCATGCTATTTGCCTTAGTGCTTATTCAGCTGTTGCACGGCGTTACCTTTGCATTGGCACATATTGCTGCCATTCGATACATCCAAGATGCAGAGCAACATAAGATGGTAGCACTGCAAGCACTCTATAATGCCATCCCTCTGGGTATTGTTATGGCGACCATGACGGCACTGAGTGGCTGGGGCTATGAGCTTTGGGGGGCAAATGTCTTCTGGGTTATGGCCGCTATGGGTGTGTTGGCTATGTTTGTTAAATTGGACCCTCAGAAAGGGAATGTTGAAGAAGTGGGGATTGAACCACAAAAACAAGCTAACTAATTGAGCTACAAAGCGATCTTTGACTAGTCTTATAGCATCTAAACCTATGTGCTCCTGAAAGTAGATAGTGGGTTAGATGCATTCAGAATTAAGACTGGTTAAGGATTGTTTATGCAAGGATGGGTTGTCGTTCCCGCATCGCTACTCTATTTAGTACTGCTTTTTTTAGTAGCGTGGTACGGGGATAAACGTCCTCAATGGCTGGCCTCTTGGCGTCCTTGGATTTACAGTCTTTCTATTGCAGTTTATTGCACCTCTTGGACGTTCTTTGGCACCGTAGGCCAAGCCGCCAATAACCCTTGGGCATTCCTGCCTGTTTATCTTGCCCCTATTATCGTATTTGTCTTTTTTTGGCGCGTTTTAGCGCGCATGATTTTGGTGGCAAAGCGCGAACACATTAACTCGATTGCAGATTTTATAGCTGCTCGCTACGGTAAATCTCAAGGCTTAGCAGTATTCGTCACCCTGATCTCTGTCGTTGGTATCTTGCCTTATATCGCATTGCAGATGCGCGGCATTATGATGGGGATTGAGCTTGCCGCTCCAGAGGTATTAGGCGAGGGAGGGAATCAAAAATATCTCGTCTCTTGGTTGATGGTGGCAGCCCTTGCTACTTTTACCGTGCTATTTGGTACTCGCCATATTGATAACACAGAGCATCACCGCGGAATGATGATGGCTATCGCTTTCGAATCCATAGTGAAGCTGGTGGCTTTTTTGTTTGTCGGCATATTTGTCATGTTTGTGGTGCTGCAGCGAACGGATATAGAGCTTTGGCAAGCAGCAAAGCAAACCTATGAATCTCCCAACATACCCACCTTATTGATCCACACCCTTTTGACCATGATGGCAATCTTCTGTCTTCCTAGGCAGTTTCACACCACTGTGGTTGAGAATGAGCGTGCCCATGATTTGCATACCGCAAGGCGAGTCTTTCCTGCCTATTTGATGTTGATGGGGTTATTTGTACTTCCTATCGCTTGGGTGGGTTCTAGTTTATTGCCCGGCAGCCCTGCTGATAGCTACGTCATTAGCTTACCACTGGCATTAGGTGCAGATAGCGTTGCTTTGTTTGCCTTTATTGGCGGTGTTTCTGCGGCAAGTGGCATGGTGATCGTATCCACGATTGCTTTGGCTATCATGGTGTCTAATGACCTCGTAATGCCGTTGCTTCTGCGCAGAATGAAGCTCTCCCAACACAACTTTAGGCATTTCTCTGGGCGTCTATTGGTGATTCGCCGAATCCTGATTGTGATGCTGATTGTCGGTGCGTGGTTCTTTTATCAAGTGCTGGATAGCATAGGTAGTTTGTCTGCGATTGGGTTCCTTTCTTTTGCAGCTGTCACTCAGTTTGCCCCAGCATTGCTGGGCGGAATGTATTGGCGACACGGAAATCGCAATGGGGTTTACGTTGGCTTGGTAGTAGGCTTTGTTCTCTGGCTTGTTACCCTGATGAGCCAAACTGGCATTCTAGCGGGAGATGCGGGAAACAACGTTCTTATCTGGATGATTTCACCACCAGAGTTATTGGCAAGCCTCGATATTAAAAACTCTGACTGGGGCATGTTGCTCAGTATCAGTGCCAACAGTGTGTGTTATGTAGTGGTGTCGATACTAACGCGTCCCAATATTAGTGAGCGCTTACAATCTGCGGCTTTTGTTGGCTCACCACTGCCTGAGTCAGACAATATTAGCCTGTATCAAAGTCGGGTTACCGTCGCAGAATTAGAACTGGTGGCTTCTAAGTTTGTGGGGAGACACAGGGTTCGCAGTGCTTTTAATCAGTTTTGGAGCCAACAAGAAGAAGTGCTGATGCCCAATCAGTATGCCCCTTCAACCCTGATACGGCATACAGAGCGTGTACTGGCTGGGGTATTTGGAGCTTCGTCAGCTAAGTTAGTGCTTACTTCTGCCCTGCAAGGTAAAAACATGCAGCTTGAAGAGGTGGCCACCATAGTCGATGAGGCGTCAGAGCTGTATGACTTTAGTCGTAGTCTTTTGCAAGGCGCCATTGAGCACATCGAGCAAGGGATTGCAGTAGTTGATAAGCAATTGAGGCTGGTGGCATGGAATCAGCGTTACTTGGAGCTGTTTGAGTTCCCACCAGGATTAATACAGGTGGGCAGGCCTATTGCAGATGTTATTCGTCATAACGCAGAGAAAGGACTGTGTGGGCCTGGAGATCCGGAAGTTCATGTACAGCGTCGACTAGAGCATCTCCGAAGAGGCACGAACCATACATCCTCCCGACAGCGCGCAGATGGACGAGTCATCGAAGTACAAGGCAATCCCATGCCCAGTGGCGGGTTTGCGATGAGTTTCAGTGATATTACCGTTTATCGTCAGGCAGAGCAGGCGCTAAAGGACGCGAATGTCACCCTCGAAGAAAGGGTACAAGAGCGAACCCATGAGCTAGAGCAATTGAATCGACAGCTCACCATCGCAACCCAGCGCTCAGAGCAAGAATCACAATCTAAATCTCGCTTCCTTGCTGCTGTTAGTCATGACCTAATGCAGCCTTTAAATGCGGCTCGTCTGTTTACTTCATCACTGTCAGAGGTGGCGAAAGATGCTGAAACACAACAAGTGGCACGCCATATAGAAAGTGCAATGGAAGCGGCTGAGGTGCTGATCAGTGACCTACTGGACATCTCTCGTTTGGAGTCTGGCAAGCTAGAGGCCAAGGTGCAGCCCTTTGCTTTAAGTGAGGTATTGTTCAACCTGGATGCTGAGTTTGGTGTTATTGCTGAGGAGCAGGGCATCAATTTTAGAACGATACCCACTTCATTATTTGTTGAGTCCGATCCTAAGTTATTGCGCAGGGTAATCCAGAACTTCTTAACCAATGCCTTTCGATACAGCCCTCAAGGGAAGGTGATATTGGGAGCGCGAAGAGAGGGTAACACTCTTTCCATTCAGGTCTGGGATAACGGAGTTGGCGTCGAAGAGGATAAGCAGCAATTAATATTTGAAGAATTTACCCGCACCAATCAAATCCGTTCTGACAAAGGCCTTGGCTTGGGGCTCGCTATTTCAAAGGGGATAGCTCAATTGTTGGGGCATACAATCTCATTGCGCTCGTGGCCCAGTAGAGGAAGCGTATTTTCTATCACTGTGCCATTGGCACAGAAGGTCGTTGTTGAAGAGGTCCCTTCTATAGCTCCAGTGGTAACGGCTACTCCACTGAGCAATTTGCGAGTGCTGTGTGTTGATGACGAAGTTTCAATCCTGGAAGGGATGGAGCACTTGCTACAGCGCTGGGGGTGTCAGGTGAGATTGGCAACGGATTTAGAGCAGAGTCTGTTGCAGTTGGATAATCACTGGCAACCAGACGTGATCCTTTCTGACTATCGTTTAGAAAATGGCAGAACAGGGCTACAGGTATTACAGCACTTCAAGCAAGTCATGGGGACAGA
Source organism: Vibrio breoganii (assembly GCF_001677275.1). Classification (GTDB taxonomy): domain Bacteria; phylum Pseudomonadota; class Gammaproteobacteria; order Enterobacterales; family Vibrionaceae; genus Vibrio; species Vibrio breoganii. Next base: position 2,628,713 of record NZ_CP016177.1, on the reverse strand, counting down.
GTTTAATGGTGTGATTATCAGTGCCGATAGAACGCCAGATATTGTCGATCAAGTTAAGAGCGAAGGGTTTGAATTTTTGCCTAAACCGGTTAAGCCATTAAAGCTTCGAACCCTTCTCAATAACTTTGAGCGTCACTTATCTTCGGTGAATAGAGTCTCGTAAACCACAAAGGTGGTCTCAGTCTCTCCGTAGTAGAGAGTATCTTCGGCCTGAATGGCAACACGAAGATTCTTTGTTTCAATATTGCTGGCAGGCAATGAGATAGCCCAGTTACGCATATCTTGATTGGTGGGTGTCATCTCTATAGGCTGACTCTCACCATTTTCGGCTAATGCGACCTTTATACCCTGTAGTGGGAATTTAGATCTTAGAGTGAGTTCTAGAGTGTCTGCAGTGAGTTTCTCTGAGCGAAACTGCACCTTGAATTCACCATTTTCAAAATCACACAAACCACTGGTATAGCGACAATTAGATTTACTGATGAGTTTGTAGCTTTCGCCTTGTTTGGCCGCATGAGGTTTTTCACTCACGGCCATATCGATACCAAAATAAGTGATTACCGCCAAAATAGGGGCGACCAGTAAAGCAACGATAAAGTGTTTGTTTTTGAACATTTTTGCATCCTAGCGACAATGTAAAATTCCAGAGAGAGTGTCGGTGTTTTTATGTTTGATACTCTTCTCTTTACAATACTCGACTTACTTTATTAAAAAAGCCCCCGAAGGGGCTTTTGTGGACTAGATTGGATAGATTGTATTAGTGGTCTTGAGCTGAGCCTGCTCCTGCTGGAACTCGAACGTGCTCAACAAGGTCTTTCACTTCTTGTGGTGTTTCTGCTGTTACTTTCGACACAGCGAATGCCACGATGAAGTTGAAGGCTGCACCAATCGCACCAAATGCGTTAGGTTCAATGCCTAGGAACCAGTTGCTACCCCAGCTTTCTAGGTATTTCCAATCCGCAACAAACAAAACGCCTTTGTGTTGGAATACATAGAACAGAGTAATACCGATACCTGCGACCATACCTGCAATCGCACCTTCTTTGTTAATATTCTTGCTGAATATACCCATCATCAAGGCCGGGAAGATGGAGGAGGCAGCCAATCCAAAGGCGAGGGCAACCGTACCGGCGGCAAAGCCCGGTGGGTTGAGTCCCAAATACCCCGCGACCCCAATCGCCACCGCCATGGATATCCGGCTGGCGAGCAGTTCTTTCTTCTCTGAAATGTTGGGGTTTATTACCCCTTTTATCAGATCGTGCGAGATGGAGGAGGAGATAGCCAATAGCAAGCCTGCTGCAGTTGATAGTGCTGCTGCAAGACCACCTGCAGCGACTAGGGCTATGACCCAATTTGGTAGCTTAGCAATCTCAGGGTTTGCCAATACCATGATATCTCTATCTACTTTTAGCTCATTAGTTGCTGCGCTAGAAGTGTATTGGATAGCACCATCTGCATTTTTATCTTCAAAGCCAAGAAGCCCTGTTTTCTCCCAGTTTCTAAACCAATCAGGACGCTCGTCATAGACAAGGTTTTGTCCAGATGGAAGGTTTACGGTTTCCATTAGGTTCAGGCGAGCCATAGCTGCAACAGCTGGTGCTGTAGTGTATAGAATCGCGATGAACACGAGTGCCCAACCTGCTGAGGTTCGAGCATCACGTACCTTAGGTACAGTGAAGAAACGGATAATTACGTGTGGTAGACCTGCAGTACCGATCATCAATGACATGGTGTACACAAACATATTGAGGGTATCGCCCCGCACATGTGTCGTGTATTCAGTAAAGCCGAGTTCGGTCACCACCTGGTCAAGCCGGTCGAGTAGATAGACATCCGTCCCCGTCATGGTACTACCCAACCCTATTTGAGGAAGAGCGTGACCTGTTAGTTGTAGAGAGATAAATACTGCTGGAATAGTGTAAGCAAGAATGAGTACGCAGTATTGAGCAATCTGGGTGTAAGTAATACCTTTCATACCACCCATAACGGCATAGATGAATACGATACACATACCCACGCCAAGTCCGGTTGCGTAGTCCACCTCAAGGAAGCGACCAAATGCAACACCCACCCCTTTCATCTGACCGATAACGTAGGTTACCGATGCGATGATCAAACAAGCTACCGCTACTACACGGGCTGTCTTGGAGTAAAAGCGTTCACCGACGAACTCTGGAACCGTAAATTTACCAAATTTACGTAGGTATGGAGCGAGTAGTAATGCGAGAAGCACATAACCACCAGTCCAACCCATTAGGAATACTGAGCCACCGTATCCCATGAAGGCGATTAGACCTGCCATTGAGATAAATGATGCTGCAGACATCCAATCAGCTGCTGTTGCCATACCGTTCGCGATTGGGTTTACCCCACCACCGGCAACGTAGAACTCTTTGGTCGTGCCAGCTCGAGCCCATATCGCGATACCGATATAGAGTGCGAAGGTCGCACCTACAACAAGGTATGTAATTGTCTTAAGATCCATCTTTGTAGCTCCCTATTCTTCTACGTTAAATTCGCGGTCAATCTGACGCATCTTCCACGCATAGTAGAAAATAATGCCCAAGAAACAGTAGATGGCACCCTGCTGTGCAAACCAGAAGCCTAACTTATAGCCGCCGATTTGAATTTGGTTGAGTTGATCCACAAATAAAATACCGCAGCCGAATGACACAACAAACCAAATAACCAAAAGGCTAATCATGAGTCGAACATTCTTGCTCCAGTAGGCTTTGGCTCGTTCTTCATTTTCAAACGCCATTGCCGTCTCCTTACACTTGTTTGTTAATAAAATGTTTCAAGCATACGATAGCAGTGGGGTTGTAATAACTCATTTGAACTTTGGTCTTGACGATAATTTTAATTAAAATCTTTAAAATCAGGGTGTTAATGATATTGCAGGGAAAAGTGTGAAGTTGATTTTGCGCGGTATTAGCCAAAGGTCTAATACGGAAGTAGGAAATATTGCTTTTATTTACCAATCAAGAGGTTGTCTTGGCATCAAGACTCAACCTCTGATTGCTGCAGTAAGATAACCGCTTGAGTGCGGTTGGTAACCCCAAGCTTGCGGAAGATAGCGGTCATGTGCGCCTTGATGGTGGCCACAGAGACATCAAGCTCATAGGCAATCTGCTTGTTCAGGAGGCCATCTGCTAGCATGGCCAGCACCTTATATTGCTGTGGAGTAAGGGAGGCGAGTTTGTCCGAAATGTCACTGTATTGCTCGGCTTGTTTAGCCAGATCTGCAGGGAAGAATTGATCGCCACTGAGTACTTGGTTGAGCGCATTGATAAGGCTTCGCATATCACTGGATTTAGGAATAAACCCAAACGCGCCGTGACTCTTCACTTGGCTGACAACCGAGGGTTCTTCACTTGCAGAAATCACCACTACAGCAATGTCGGGAAATTCACTGCGTAGCTGCATCAGTCCAGACATGCCATTTGCGCCAGGCATCTTTAAATCTAACAGAACTAGGTCTACGTCTTCCTGTTTGCGAAGCAATTCCAGTAAGGTATCGAGTGATTCGGCTTCTAAAAGATTGGCTCCACTGATCGCCATGTGTACGGACTGAAACAGAGCGTTTCTAAATAGAGGATGGTCATCCGCGATAACAATAGTGTAAGTGGCGTCCATATCACTTTTACCTGAGTATTCATTAGTGGTTTAAGTGATTATTGATGGTTTTATTTTAATGAACAAGATTTGGCCACTAAAACTCTGAGTTGTATCGATATTTATGCGCTTAGATGGATAAAACGCCCATCAATTGCCTTGATGGGCGTCTACTTTTGTTTATAGGTTGAAGCGTTGTAGGTGGTTTAAGAATGGCTCAGCCTTCACAAAACCGGTGAGCCTAGCCGATGGAAGGTGTTCCCCCTGCTCGTTCCAAAACTCAATGGTGGGTAATCCAAGTACTCGCATGTGCTCTAACATTTGAATATCTCTAGGTTGATTTTTAGTGACGTCTGCTTGCAGTAGCACGAAGCCTTTGAGCTTTTGCTCCACGCTAGCTTCATGGAAGGTGTACTTCTCAAACTCTTTACATGCCACGCACCAGTCGGCATAGAAATCTAGCATCACCGGCTTACCCGCCTGCTTGGCTTTTTCTAGCTCTTGCTGCAGGTCTTGAACGGTCGCCACACGGATAAACTCTATCTCAGATTGTGGCGCCTCAACGCTGCTCTCTAAACCAAGTAGCTTGTTCCATACCGGTTGTGCCGAGCCAATTAAGCCTAGTATCGCGATGATACCTATGAGGCTTTGCTTCCAAGATCCAAACGGCACTTGATTCTTGGCGTGATACAGCCAAGCAAAGAAAGACACACCCAGTATCGACCACAATGCAGAAATCCATTCAGCACTAAGGATTCGCTCAAGGAAGAACAGCGGAGCGGCCAGCAAGACAAAGCCAAATAAGGTTTTAACTTTATCCATCCACAATCCAGCTTTTGGTAAGAAGCGATTGCCAAATACTGCCAGCAGGATGAGGGGGATTCCCATCCCGAGAGCCAACGCATACAAGGTGATCGCACCGGTGAACAAGTCGCCCGTTTGCGCCACATATAACAGTGCACCGGATAGCGGGGCGGTGGTGCAAGGCGAGCATACCAATCCAGATATTGCTCCCATCGCAAAAGCACCGAACCAGCGACCACCTTTTTGTTGGTTACTGATTTCATTGAGCTTAGTTTGAAGGCTACTTGGCAGTTGCAGGTTGTATAAACCAAACATAGACAGAGACAGCAATACGAATAGTACACTGATGGTGATTAGCACAACTGGATGTTGCAGGGCTGCCTGAAATTGCAAACCAGCAGAGGCAACGATCAACCCAAGTAAGGTGTAGGTGAGTGCCATTCCCTGAACGTAAACAAAAGAAAGTGCCAGTGCGCGGGCTGTGGATTGCTTGCCATTACCCAAAACGATGCTGGTCAAAATAGGGTACATGGGTAACACGCAGGGGGTGAAAGCCAGCCCTATGCCGAGCAGTAAGAAGATCAAAGGGGTCCACATTGAATCACCGAGCAACGCTGCCATGTCGCTCTCGCTTTTGGGTAGTGATGATCCTGACGGTGTGCTGGTGGTGTCGTCTATTTGCGCGTTCTCAGAGCCTGCAACAGGCTCAAGGTCAATAACCTTTGTTTCCGGTGGATAACAGAACCCTGCCTTGGCACACCCCTGATACTGAACAATCAGCTGGGCATTATTCCCTTGCTCCAAGATGGGCACGCTAATGGTCACAGGCTCTGTGTAAATGTTGACTAGGCCGAAAAACTCATCTTCATAAGGCGTCCCTTCTTTTAAAGAGATCTCACCTAAAGTGGCATTTTCTGCACTGACATCAAATCGAGATTGATAGAGGTAGTAGCCATCGGTGACTTGCCATGTGAGGCGTACTTGTTTTCCTTGCTGAACAAAATCAAACGGGAAGGCTTGTTCAACTCGCAAAAAGCTAGGCTGACCGAAGCTTGGTTGCTCAAAGCCACTTTGAACAGGCGAGCTTGATTCACTGTTAAACGAGGCAACGGAGACCTGAGAGAAACAAAGCAATAAAAATGAGAGTAAAACGGTGCGCATAGTGTCCGGCAATTTATGAACAGATAACTAGTAGACCTGATAGTAGCGGATTAAGTTTCGTTCGCCTATACGGTGTTGGTGGATCTGAGGGATTACGGCGTTCATAAAAAAGGGGCGCAAATAGCGCCCCTAGATAATTAATGACTAGTACTTAGATAAAGAAGCTACCAAATACAAAGCCTAGAGTTACCGCAGTAGTAATAGTGGCAACACCTGGCAAGAAGAATGGGTGGTTAAACACATACTTACCAATTCGAGTTGAGCCAGTGTCATCCATCTCAACTGCCGCCAATAGTGTTGGGTAGGTTGGCAGTACAAACAGAGCACTAACCGCAGCAAAAGATGCTACAGCTGTTAGTGGTGCTACACCAATCGCCAAGGCTGCAGGCATAAGTGCAACTGTGGTTGCGCCTTGCGAGTAAAGAAGCATTGAGGCAAAGAATAGCACTAGTGCTAGCATCCACGGGTAGTCAGCAAGAAGTGAACCTGCAAACTCTTTAATGTCATTAACGTGCGCGTTAACAAAGGTTGAGCCTAACCAAGCAACACCAAGTACACATACACACGCAGTCATACCTGAACGGAAGGTTGCTGCCGCCGGGATCATTGCTGCATCAATCTTAGTGGTTAGCACGATCACTGCTGCAGCGCCCAACATGACGGTCATGATGGCTTCGTTACGACCTAGGGTTGGGTTTTCAATTAGACCCACAGAGCCTGAAATAGCAGCGGCATACAAGACCACAAATACGATAGCACCTAGGAAGATGTAGGTTGCACGTTTTGCGGTAGGCAAGATCTCACGTCTTTCACCAGTATTAAGCTTGATCAGACCTTGCTCTAGACGCTCCTGATAAACAGGGTCATCTTTTAGCGGGCAACCAATAAAGTTAGCAACGAAGGCACCGACCATACAAGCGATGAATGTAGTCGGAATACAGATAGCCAGTAGTGTTAAGTAATCCACACCTTGAGGCTCCAACATAGCAGCAAAGGCAACAACAGCAGCTGAAATTGGAGAAGCTGTGATAGCAATCTGAGAGGCAACTACGGCAATAGAAAGTGGTCGAGAAGGTCGAATGCCTTGGCCTTTTGCTACTTCGGCAATAACCGGAAGTGTGGAGAATGCAGTGTGTCCTGTACCTGCCATCAGCGTCATGACAAAGGTAACGATAGGCGCGTAAAAGGTGATTCGCTCTGGGTGCTTACGCAAGAAATCTTCCGCAATCTGTACCAACCAATCCATACCACCGGCGACCTGCATGGCAGCGATAGCGGTAATAACCGACATAATAATCAGAATTACATCGATTGGGATGAAGTCTTGGCTAGTTGGAATACCAAGGCCAAGTGAGAGGGCGATGACACCTAAGCCGCCTGCTAAACCTATGCCAATGCCGCCAATTCTGGCGCCTAAATATATGAACACTAGAACAACTAACAGTTCTACCATTATCATTTGTTGTTTTCCTTTAATTGGATTTTGTTTGGGGGTAATTGTAAACAATCTCAAAGTGGGGGCCTTGAGATTGAGTGTTTAGGAAGGGTAGACCAGACCTAGCTGAGTTTCCCCTTCCTAATAGAGCAAAACCTAGCTGAAGCGCTTCGCTCTATATTGTGGTTTCATTAGATTCTCAACAGAGAATATATCTTCTAATTCCGCCTCGGTGAGTAGCCCTCTTTCGAGCACTACCTCACGCACATTTTTGCCTGTTTCTGCACAGATCTTACCGACGATGTCACCTTCATGGTGGCCAATATAAGGGTTTAGGTAAGTCACAATACCGATAGAGTTGAATACGTGGCTTTCACACACCTCTTTGTTCACCGTGATACCATCGATGCATTTATCACGCAGGTTTACACAAGCGTTGGTCAAGATGTCCAGAGACTCAAACATGCTTTGAGCAATAACCGGTTCCATTACGTTGAGCTGTAATTGGCCGCCTTCTGCAGCAAACGAGATAGTGTTGTCGTTGCCTAGCACCTTAAAGCACACTTGGTTAACCACCTCAGGCACTACCGGGTTTACTTTAGCTGGCATGATTGAAGAGCCGGCTTGAAGCTCTGGCAGGTTGATTTCATTGAGACCTGCGCGAGGGCCTGAAGACAATAAACGCAAATCGTTACAGATCTTAGACAGCTTAACCGCAAGACGCTTTAGTGCACCATGCATCATTACGTAAGCGCCACAGTCTGAGGTGGCTTCGATAAGGTCTTCTGCAGGAACGCACTCTAGACCTGTCACATCAGCCAGTGCTTTAACCGCAAGCTCTTGGTAACCTTCTGCCGCATTAAGGCCAGTACCGATAGCGGTAGCACCTAGGTTTACTTCCAGTAGTAACTTGGCAGTGTATTGCAGGTTGCGGATTTCTTCGGCAAGAGTCACTGACCATGCGCGGAATTCTTGGCCAACCGTCATAGGCACTGCATCTTGTAGCTGTGTGCGGCCCATTTTCAGAATGGTGTTGAACTCTTCGCTCTTAAGATCGAAGGCGCCTTTAAGGTACTCAATAGCGTCGATCAGTTTGCTTACGCTGTTGTATACCGCGATACGGAAACCGGTTGGGTAGGCACAGTTGGTTGATTGGCTCTTATTCACATCATCGTTTGGGTTGATGATGTCGTATTGGCCCTTTTCCTTGCCCATTAGTTCAAGGGCTAGGTTGGCAATGACTTCATTGGTGTTCATGTTGACTGAAGTACCGGCTCCGCCTTGGAAAACATCAGAAGGAAATTGGTCCATACAGCGGCCTGTTTCTAGAATGACATCACAGGCATCGATAATGTGTTTGGCAACATCGGGTTGAATAACGCTGAGTTCTTTGTTGGCAATCGCAGCCGCTTTTTTTGTCATGACCATACCGCGAACGAATTCGGGCACATCAGAGATGGTCGCATTTGAGATATTAAAGTTTTCGATTGCGCGTAGGGTATGAATGCCGTAATAAGCGTCGGCAGGGACATGGCGTTGGCCAAGGAGATCTTCTTCTATACGAGTTGCTGACAGTGTAGTAGTTGTTGTCATAGCATGGACCTTTATTCATCTTGGTTTTTATCTAAAAGGCGAATGTGAGAGCCTATTAGTTCAATGACCAATTCTGTTTAATGAGTCCATTCAGCAGATTTTTATGGTTCTAAAATCAGACTAGATTTTATGTTGTTCAATGATACTGCAATCCACAAAAAAAAATCATAATTTGATCACTTTTGTAGCGGAAAAATAGAGAAGTTTTCTATCATCTGCATAATTAAACATTGATAAACCCCCAGCTATGCTGGGGTGACTCGCATAGGTTTGACCGTGACAACGGTATATGTAACTTCTTTGCTCGACCAAAAGTAAAGAGGAAACAACCTATGCGAGACTATAAGAGTCTGTCTCATACGAGATGGGATTGTAAATACCACGTGGTATTTATCCCGAAGAAAAGGCAAAAATTGATCTACGGTGCAATCAGGAAGCATCTAGGCTCCACATTTCATGAGTTGGCCAAACGTAAAGGCGTCAAGATTGAAGAAGGCCATTTGATGAAAGATCATGTTCATATGTGTATCAGTGTCCCTCCAAAATATTCAGTATCTAATGTCGTTGGTTACCTCAAAGGAAAAAGTGCGATATCAATAGCTAAAAAGTTTCGAGGTAGGCAAAGAAACTTCAATGGTGAGCATTTTTGGGCGAGGGGATATTTTGTTTCAACTGTCGGTCTAGACGAGGAGACAGTTCTTGAATATATACGGAATCAAGAACAAGAAGATGAGCACCGAGATCAGTTGAAGTTCGGAATTTAGCGCCTTGGGCGCTTACTTAAGCCCTTAGAGGGCGTCACCCAATAAGCCTCCGGCTTTGCCGGAGGTCATTTAACTAATTTTATTTATCAATGAAACTCTGTGCGGGCTTATGCACCTAAAATTATATATCAATTGAGCTTACCCCCTTTTTGCGCGTAAACTGAGCATCTGAATTTGAGGAGGATACGTGTTTCCTATTTTATTGTTGTTATTCATCTTGGTGCCAATAGTTGAGATTGGCCTATTTATTCAAGTAGGTGGTTTTCTCGGTGTTTGGACTACGATATTCCTTGTCATCTTGACGGCGCTGATTGGTGCATCACTGGTACGCAGTCAAGGTATTGCGACACTACTTTCTGTGCAGTCCCGTCTGCAACAAGGCGAAATGCCTGCTCAACAAATTATTGAGGGCGTCATGCTGGCAGTCGCTGGTATGCTTCTGTTGACTCCCGGCTTTATGACTGATGCTTTGGGTATGTTGGTATTATTGCCTAAACCAAGAGCTATTATCGCTCAGCAATTAATGAAAAGGGTGCAGGTAAATAGTATGCATTCTGGCTTCCAAAGCCATACGCACTTTGAGCAACGCGGACCGTTTGATAGCCATCAGAAGGATGATGGTAATGTGTTCGAGGGCGAGTTTGAGAAAAAAGACGATCAAGATAAAGACCGTCTCAACTAAGTTAACTAATCAGGCGCTGTATTATACAGCGCCATCAAATCCCATCTGGCGCCATGCTTCAAACGCAATAATGGCCACTGCATTCGACAAATTCAAAGAACGACTGTCTGCCACCATTGGAATGCGAATTCTTTGCTCCATAGGCATTGATTCGATGAGTTCTGCGGGTAGGCCACGAGTTTCAGGGCCAAACAACAATACATCCCCTTGCTGATAATTGGCATCCACATGATGACCTGTGGTTTTGGTGGTGCAGGCAAAAATTCGATAATCGCCATCTCGCTCATTTAAGAAATCAATAAACGCTTGATAGTTCTTATGGCGCTTAACGCGCGCAAGGTCGTGGTAATCAAGGCCAGCACGTCTTACTTTCTTTTCTTCTAAGTCAAAACCCAGTGGTTCAATAAGGTGCAAGTTGGCACCGCAGTTTGCGCAAAGTCGGATGATGTTGCCGGTGTTCGGCGCGATTTCTGGTTCGTATAAAGCGATGTCAAACATAAGCTGTCATGTATTGATAAATAATGCAGGCAGTATAACCCTAAACGTGTTTTAGGTGCACTGCCTGCCATTCCTCTAGGCTTGAATAGGCAAGCTTACTGTCATCTTCAGTCCGCCTAATGAGGAGCCACGCTCAGCTTTGATCGTGCCGTTGTGTTGTAAAATGGCACTTTCAGTAATGGCGAGACCTAGCCCTGTGCCACCGCTCTCTCTATCTCGAGCGGTTGAAACTCGATAGAAGGGACGGAATATGCTTTCAAGCTCCTCTTCTGGTACGCCCGGGCCATCGTCTTCAACGGTAAATGTTAATTGATGGTCAGATAGTGAAAACTGTACCTCTATCTTAGATTGGCCATAGCGAATGGCATTACGCACGATGTTTTCAAATGCGCTAGAAAGCAGTTTTTCGTTACCCACCAAAGTCACTTCGGGAATAGATTGGAAGTTTAAGTTTATCTGGCTTTGCTCTGCTTCAAATTGAGCATCTAATAGCATCTCTTCCCATAACGACTGAGCTTGCAATTGCGTTCGATTGTGATGGCTGTCTATCTGCATGCGTGACAGTCCGAGCAGCTCTTTTATCATCTGCTCCAGTCTCTCTGCTTCCGTTTCTATACGCTCAAGTTCTTTGGAGGAGCCTTGCTTTCGTGTGGCAAGTGCATTAGCCATTCTCAAGCGAGTCAGCGGTGAGCGAAGCTCGTGCGAAATATCAGATAAGAGCTTTTGCTGACCCGAAACCATTTGATTAATGGATAGCACCATCTGGTTAAAGCTTGCACCGGTCTGTTTGAACTCGCTAGTGCCTTGCTCAAGGCTAGGGTCTACTTCAAATTGCCCATGGGTGACTCGCTTTGCTGCAAGCTCTAGCCTTCGAGCAGGCAGGCTCAAGTTCCAAGCGCACAACAACAGCAATGGGGTGCTCACGATCATGATAAACAGCAACAACTTGAAGGGAGCATCCAAGAATTGATAAAGAAGCGGTGGTGGCATGTTGGTGCTAAAGCCCGCATAGATAACGAAATCATTACCGCTGATTTGAATTGGGAAGGGACCCGCTACCATAAAACGGCCGAACAGTTGTTGGCTCGGTTCTGCTGCATTGATGTATTGGGCTGCCATGCTCTGAAGTGCGTGGCGTCTAGGGCCATGCTCTCTGCTTACTAGGGTGCCTTCGTTATCCACTAAGTAAAGACGAAAATCTTTACTACCAAATCGGCGCTCTTCAAGCTTTCTTAAGGTGCGTACCGGATTGGTGCTTTTACTAAGATCACTCTCTACTGCGCTGACTAGGCGAGTTATCTTATCTAGTGAGTCTTTATTGATGGAGTGCGACTTCCTTGGATCGAGCATTTGCAAGCCGATAACAGCAAGTAGCACCAACAAAATGGTGAGCCAAAATATGGCAAAGATACGCCCGTAGAGGCTATTAAATTTAGGCAGTTTCATTATGCTGTCTCGACAAAGAGGTAGCCTTTGCCTCGCAGAGTTTTAATGCGAGGTTTGCCATCTTTACGTTCAGGAAGTTTTTTTCGCAGATTTGATACATGCATATCTACAGCCCTATCGAATGCCGCCAAGCGCTTACCTAGCACTTCAAGGCTGATATTTTCTTTGGTGAGTGCCTGTCCCGGGTTGCGCAGAAAGTACTCCAGTAGGGCGTACTCTGTGCTCGTTAGGTCGAGAAGTACGTCTTCACAATAGGCTTCTTGAGCGCCAGGGTTTAAAGAGATGTCATCAAAGGTATTGTTTGATGCTGGGGTCGCCGGCGTGTTTTGTGTTCGACGCAAAATAGCGCGGATTCGCGCCAACAACTCTCTATCGCTAAATGGTTTTGGCAGAAAATCATCGGCACCCAGTTCAAGCCCTATAACCCGATCGACTTCTTCTCCTTTCGCGGTAAGGAACAAAACCGGCGTCTGCCAGTTTTCCCTAAGCTGTTTTAGCATTTCCATGCCACTCATTTTGGGCATCATGATATCAAGAAGAATCAGATCAATATCTTCATTGACGGCTTCGAGCCCCTCAATACCATTATGAGCTTGAGAAACAGTAAAGCCTTCGTAGGTGAGAATGTCTTCTAGTAGAGCCGTTAGCTCAGTATCGTCATCTACTAATAAAATATGTGGCATCGGGTTCTCACTCTGCGGCTGTGTTTGATACTTAGATTGTAAGGCGGATTGTAAAGGGCTTGGATTTGATTTACTTATCTTTACGTTTCGCATACCGCACTTTACACGCCTACTATTATTCTAAATGCATCTGCTGAAAACAGCAGCCTATGTCTAAATTATCGAGGTATATCTCATGGCAATGAATAAAAAATGGTTAGCAGTAGCAATGATGGTTCCACTGACACTAGGCAGTGCATCAGTATTAGCAAATGGTCATAAAGGCAGTGAGAAAGGCCAGAAAGGTGGTCACTCTTGCATGATGCCTATGGATGGTAAAAGTGCATTCCGCGGTTTAGACCTCACTGATGAGCAGAAAGCAGAGCTGAAAACTATTCGTGAAGATGTTCGCTCTTCAATGAAAGCCAAAGGCGACTCTAAGCGTCAGATGATGAAAGAGATGAAAGCTCAAGAGCAAGAGTTGGTTCTAGCTGCTGACTTTAACGAAGCAGAAGCACAGAAACTCGCATCATCTATGGTAGAAGAGCGTACGGCTATGCAAGTTGAGAAAATGCGCACTATGCATCGCATGATGAGCGTATTGACTGACGACCAGAAGCAACAGCTGGTAGAAAAAAGAGCCGAGCGAGCAGAAAAGTGCGAGCAAAAAATGCAGAAGAAAATGTCTAAAAAAGACAGTGAATAATCTGTAAACAAGGCTGACTGCAGCAAAACACTTAAGCATAGAAAGCGTGGCCGTTATTGGTCGCGCTTTTTGTTTTTATCGGAAGCCTTACTTTGGGAAGGATCAGTGCGATACGGCACACAACTGCGCTTATTCTCAGGCGTAAGACCTAGATTTAAACACCAATCATCGTAGCGTTTTAGCATTTTTCGTAACCATTTCATCATTTACTAGTCTAGATTCCTCTTTTGTTGTGAATGCTCCCATCACTACTATTTCAGTGTATAATTCGCGCAAACCTTTTTCATTAAAGATTATGAAGCAAGAGTATAAGAAATTAGTCACCATCGCTGCGTGGTCAGCCACAATAGTGGCAACGGTTTTACTTATCGTGAAAATAGCGGTGTGGTGGGTCACAGGCTCGGTTAGCTTGTTGGCGTCGGTCGTGGACTCATTATTGGATATTGCCGCCTCCTCCATAAACCTTGTGGTGCTTAAGTACGCCCTGCAACCGGCAGATAAAGAACACACCTTTGGTCACGGTAAGGCAGAGTCTCTTGCGGCGCTGGCACAATCTATGTTTATCTCCGGCTCGGCTCTCTTCTTAGTCCTAAATGGCATCGACCGCTTCTTCCGTCCTCATGAGATTAACCAGCCCGAACTTGGTATCTATGTCAGCTTGTTCGCTATGGTAGTAACCTTTGGCTTAGTGACCTTCCAAAAGCACGTAGTAAGACAAACGGGCAGTCAGGCGATTGCTGCGGACTCGCTTCATTATCAGTCTGACCTGTATATGAATGCCGCCATATTATTGGCGTTAGTGCTGAGTATGTATGGTTTGGGGCAAGCGGACGCCGTATTTGCAATTGGCATAGGCATCTTCATTTTGTATAGCGCGTTTAAAATGATCGCAGAGGCGGTGCAATCTCTGCTAGATAGACAGCTTCCAGAATCTGAGCTTGTAGAAATAAAGACAATAGCAACATCGGTGGATAGAGTGCACGGCATTCATCAATTGAGAACTCGCTTGTCGGGTCCGACTCGGTTCATTCAACTGCACTTAGAGTTGGATGATCAATTACCTTTGATTGAAGCCCATCAGATAGCTGATGAAGTAGAAGAACGGTTAATGAAGCATTTTGAAGGGTGTGATGTTTTAATCCATCAAGATCCTGTTTCAGTTGTTAACAATGTAGAGCAGCACCAGAAGCAACAAGGGTGGTAAGGTGTAAACACTGAATTTTTTAGGAAATTTAGGTAGAATTAGCTATCTTGGTTAGGTGAGTGGTTAAACTTTATGATTCTGATTTGAATCAATCTTAACTATACAGGAAACTGTAATACTCTTACCAAGTTGAAATTTTGTTAGCTTCGCTCACCAGAATCAAGAAGGGTGATTCGAGCGGGGTGATAAGAATTCTTGCCGATGACAAGGCAATTTAAATTAAAAATAAGATCAATCCCAAATATTGAGGGTCAACATGATTAAAAAAATTGGTGTACTAACAAGTGGTGGAGACGCACCTGGTATGAATGCTGCAGTACGCGGGGTAGTACGTACAGCATTGTCAAAAGGTGTTGAGGTATTCGGCATTTATGATGGCTACCAAGGTCTTTACGAAGATCGCATCCATAAGCTAGATCGTTCAAGCGTATCTGATGTGATCAACAAAGGCGGTACTTTCCTAGGTTCTGCGCGTTTCCCTGAATTCAAAGACGAAGCAGTACGTGCGAAAGCGATTGAGAACCTGAAGAAACACGGCATTGAAGCTCTAGTAGTTGTTGGTGGTGATGGTTCTTACATGGGTGCAAAGAAGCTAACTGAAATGGGTTACCCATGTATCGGCCTTCCTGGCACTATCGATAACGATATTGCGGGCACTGATTACACAATCGGCTACCTAACAGCACTAAACACGGTTATCGATGCGATTGACCGCCTACGTGATACTTCATCTTCTCACCAGCGTATCTCTATTGTTGAGATCATGGGTCGCCACTGTGGTGACTTGACTCTAATGTCCGCTATAGCGGGTGGTTGTGAATACATCATCACTCCAGAGCGCCAATGGAGCAAGGAAGAGCTAATTACTAGCATCGAAGAAGGCATCGCAAAAGGTAAGAAGCACGCAATCATTGCTCTGACTGAATTGATGTTTGATGCAAACGACCTAGCAAAAGATATTGAAGCTGCGACAGGTCGCGAGACTCGCGCTACGGTTCTTGGTCACATTCAACGTGGCGGTCGTCCAACGGCATTTGACCGTGTATTGGCTTCTCGCATGGGTAACTACGCTGTTCACCTTCTTCTAGAAGGTCATGGTGGTCGCTGTGTGGGTATTCAAAAAGAAGAGTTGGTCCATCACGATATTATTGATGCTATTGAAAACATGCGTCGCCCAGTTCGTAGTGACCTATACACTGTTGCTGACGAGTTGTTCTAAGCTCACTCGGCTATAGTCGTAATTGATAGAACCGCTGCCTAGGTAGCGGTTTTTTTATGCCGCTTAGAATCCTATAGATATAAAAAAGGCCAGCCTAGGCTGACCTTTCAATCAAGATGTCTAACAAGACAAATTAAGCTTTCGCTTCTGCTGCTGCTTTAGCGATAGCTGCAAAGCTTTTCGCGTCAAGAGCTGCACCGCCAACTAGAGCACCATCGATGTCTGGTTGTGCGAAGTATGCTGCTGCATTTTCTGGCTTAACAGAACCGCCGTATTGGATAACAACGTTCTTAGCCACTTCTTCGTTCTTCTGTGCAATGTGAGCACGGATAGAAGCGTGGATGCGCTGTGCATCGTCAGCTGTTGCTGCTTTACCAGTACCGATAGCCCAGATTGGTTCGTAAGCGATGATTGCACCGTTTAGAGCTTCTGCACCTAGTAGGTTGATTACTGCGTCGATTTGACGAGCACAAACAGCTTCAGTTTCGCCAGCTTCGTTTTGAGCATCAGACTCACCGATACAAAGAACCGGAGTTAGGCCGTTTTCTTTTAGGAATGCGAATTTCTTAGCAACAAACTCGTCTGATTCGTTGTGATACTCACGACGCTCAGAGTGACCAATGATGATGTGAGTTGCACCAAATTCTTTAAGCATTGCTGGGGACATGTCGCCAGTGAAAGCACCTTGGTTGTTCACGTCAGTGTTTTGAGCACCTAGGATGATAGCGCTACCAGCATCAGTAAGAGTACGCTCTGCTAGGTCGATGAATAGTGCTGGTGGAGCTACTGCCACGTCAACACCCGTTACGCCTTCTAGCTCTGCATTCAGACCAGTTAGCAAGTCAACAACCATCTCTTTGGTGCCGTTTAGTTTCCAGTTACCCATAACTACAGGATGACGCATAAAAATACTCCCTTCTAAATTAGTAAAAAATATACGTTGTAGGTGAAAGAATATAACAGATAAAAATGTTTATATCATGATACTAATCATTTCTTGAACAAGGATAGCCGCTTAATTAGGGGACTAGTGATCTGGTGGGCAAAAAAGCAGGTCGACCACTCAAAAAGCTTGTGTCTAGTGTATGGTTTAATGTTCCAGGAGGATGTGTCATGCCCAATTTAGTAATGGAATATACCGATTCCTTAGAAGACAGACTCAACACCCAAGGCTTGCTTCAGGATATGCATCAAGCATTGATTGATAGTGGCCTATTTGATCTAAACTCAGTTAAATCAAGAACCCTGCGTTGCCATTCATGGCTCATCGGTGACAGCGAGGATCAACACGACTTTATCCATGTGACGGTTGAGTTGCTTTCAGGAAGAACGCCTGAGCAGAAAAAAGCCTTATCGCAAAGTGTATTTGCAATACTGACAGAGCAAGCGAATTGGGTGGGAAGCGTCACGGTAAATATCAGAGATATGGATAGAGATTGCTTTGCTAAGCACACCACTATTTAGGTCAACAGACCCAAGGAATACCCATGGACTTTAAGTATTTATTACTCTCTTTTGAAGGCCGTATCGGGCGTAAGCAATTTTGGATTTGGAACATCTGCTATTACGTGTTCCTTTCTATGGTAGCCACTGCAATAGCTCAA
This sequence comes from Vibrio breoganii, assembly GCF_001677275.1. Lineage (GTDB taxonomy): Bacteria > Pseudomonadota > Gammaproteobacteria > Enterobacterales > Vibrionaceae > Vibrio > Vibrio breoganii. The sequence goes on along the minus strand of NZ_CP016177.1, from coordinate 2,611,320 downwards.
GTGTCTCCGGGCACTGCTTTATATGCCGTTCCTGTAATGGCGATTATCTTGCTGTATCCCGATTTAGCAGTAACGGCAAAGCGTTGGCATGATCGCAATAAGTCCAATCGGTTTCTGTTGCTGAACGTGCCACTGATTATTGGTCGTTCATTGATTCCTATGTCGGCTCAAATGGAAACAGGGGAAGGTTTCTCACGAGTTCTATCGCTGATTGCTTTGGTATGTGGACTTTGGATATTTGTAGAATGTGGCTTGCTGAAAGGCAGTGACAAAGACAACGACTATGGCGCGCCATTTGAAAACGGTAAGGCATAAAAAAACGCAGCGTTAAGCTGCGTTTTTTTATCAATGGAAGACTTAAAGGATGTGCCCTTTAATCTCTTCATCTTTGCGCTCAAGGTAATGAATCGACTTGATGCGACGGATAGTACGGCAACGGCCTCTGATCAGCAGAGTTTCAGTTGTCGCAATATCACCTTGGCGAGTAATACCTTCTAGAAGGTCGCCTTTAGTGATGCCAGTGGCCGAGAACACAACGTTGTCGCTACGCGCCATATCAGACATCTTAAGGATAACGTTCGCTTCTACGCCCATTTCAGCACAGCGTTTAAGCTCTTCTTCACCGTGAATACGGTTCTCTTCGCTATCGCCTTTAACTTCATGACGAGGAAGTAGGCGACCATGCATGTCACCATCTAGAGCACGAATTACCGCAGCAGAAACAACACCTTCTGGAGCACCACCGATGCAGTACATCATGTCTACTTCGCTATCAGGCATACAGGTTAGGATAGATGCCGCAACATCACCATCTGGCACAGCGAATACACGTACGCCCATAGCTTGCATATCAGCAATAACTTGGTCGTGACGAGGTTTAGCTAGAGTAATAACAGTCAATTCCTGTAATGATTTACCCAGTGCTTTTGCTACCTTGTTTAGGTTCTCTTCTAGCGATACTGCTAGGTCGATTTGACCTTTGGCGCCAGGGCCAACAACCAATTTTTCCATGTACATATCAGGTGCTTTTAGGAAGCTACCTTTTTCGCCCGCCGCTAATACAGCCAATGCATTTGATTGGCCCATTGCGGTCATGCGCGTTCCCTCGATAGGGTCAACAGCGATATCTACTGCGTCACCACCAACACCAACGTTTTCACCGATGTATAGCATAGGTGCGTCATCGATCTCACCTTCACCAATAACGATCTCACCGCTAATTTCTGTTTTGTTCAGTAGGCTACGCATAACTTCAACGGCTGCATTATCTGCTGCGTTTTTGTCTCCGCGTCCAAGCCATTTGTAACCAGCTAGGGCTGCGCCTTCTGTTACACGAGAAAATGCCATCGCCAAATCGCGCTTCATATCGACTCCAATCAAGAGGGTTCAAAAAATCGCCGAGATTCTATCATACCTTCACGGTAACGTTTGCTTAATTTGCTCAACTTTAAGCCGCAACCCAGAGGTTTATTGATTTCGTCCCGCATTTACTCGCTGCAAAAGCGAAAGATTGCTTTGAGAGTGTCAAAATTTGATTAGGATCGCTCTTTTTTTGCTCACTTGAACCAGAATTAAATTATTAGGTGTGTTTATATACATGTGTGTGGGTAGAATGGTTGGGAAGCCAGTCTTTACATATGGATAACGAATTAGGTAGGCCAAGATGTCTTTAGAAGTATTAGAAAAACTAGAAGCCAAAGTGCAAACAGCAGTAGACACAATCACTCTGCTACAAATGGAAGTTGAAGAACTTAAAGAACAAAAGCAACAGCTTGCCAATGAAGCCGAGCAGTTACGCAACGAAAAAGTTGAAACTGAACAACGCGCTCATCAAGTTCAAGCTGAGCATGATGCGTGGCAAGAGCGCATTCGCAGCATGCTAGGCAAAATGGAAGAAGTAGAATAAACCCTACCAAGCCATTGCTAACAAAAAACGCCAGCTAACTAGCTGGCGTTTTTTGTTTCTAGCGAGTCAACCAAGAACGAGGGTTCTGAGTTTGACTGTTACGCCTCAACTCGAAATAGACGGAAGAGCGAGATTGTCCACCGGTATCACCGGCAAGAGCGATGGTTTCACCGGAGGTGACTTTATCGCCTTCTTTCTTGGTCAGTACTTGGTTGTATCCGTATAGGGTCATATCGCCCTTACCATGATCCAACAATAGCACTAAGCCATAACCACGTAAGTAGTCGGCAAATACGACGGTGCCAGGATAAACGGCTTTAACCGGTTGCTCATACTGAGCATTGATTACCATGCCCTTCCAATTGACTTGGCCACTTTGTTTGCTGCCATAGCTGTGTAATACCGAGCCCTTAACTGGCCAAGGAAGACGACCTTTCTGTTTGGCTAATCCATCCATTGGGACTGAGTTACGCTTAGCGGCTTTTGCTATCTCAGCTTTCAGCCTCGCTTCATTGCGTTTTAGTTCATTAAGGTAAGCGCTATCTCCAGCAATGCCACGCTTGATTTTAGCGACGGTTGATTTTCGGCTAGTTTGTGAAGAGCGTTGTTTATTTAACTGATCTGACTGCTGAGCAAGCAGCGTCTCTATTTGTTGCTGTTCGGCAATCAGCTGAAGATTCTTTTGCTCTAGCTTGGCGTTCGTTTGTTGCAGCTCAGTGATGACTTCGGCACGTTGCTTTGCCAAGTGCTGATAATACTGACTAATACGATCTTTATCCTGAGTGCTTTCATGACTCAAGAAGCTCTCGATCTTGGCATTGGTGTGCATCATATAGTACGACTTAACCAGCTTCTGCAACGCAGCAGCTTGAGCTTGAGTCTTTTCTAACAGTTCTTGATGCTGCTGATCATATGCCTTGAGATTGGCTTCGGAGCGTTTTAATGAAGTACGAGTTTGCGCTAGGTTTTTACTCGCGTTGGCAATGGAAAGCTCGTCGCTTTTCAGCTGCTTTTGTAGCTTATCGAGTTCTTTCTGTTGCTGAGAAAGGCTTTTCTGCTGGCGAGTGATTTCTCCCTTTACTCCCTTTAGCTCTTCAGTGCTAGCTGAGGCAGGAGTCGAGACAAATATCGAAGATGATAGACATAACAAAACGCCAGCACACACGGCACTGACGTTTTTTCTATTCAATAGCTTTGGCTTTTGAGGAATTAGATTCATCCTAAATCTTTAATCTTGGCTTTCTTTGCCACAGCATACACCGTGGCAAAGATTTGATAGCAAAGATTATTTCAGATTTACGATAACCTGACCAGACATCTCGGCTGGGATTTCCATATCTGATAGCTTAAGCATAGTTGGCGCTAAGTCAGATAGCTTACCGTTTTCTTTGAACTCTAGGTCTTTACCGCCAACGTAGATAAGAGGAACAGGTAAGTTGGTGTGTGCAGTGTGGATGCCACCTGTTTCAGGGTTCACCATCATTTCTGCGTTACCGTGGTCAGCTGTGATTAGCATTTGACCGTCAACTTCGTTGATTGCATCAACAACGCGACCTAGGCATTCGTCTAGTGCTTCACTTGCTTTAACTGCTGCATCGTATACGCCAGTGTGACCAACCATGTCACAGTTAGGGTAGTTACAAACGATAGCGTCGTATTTACCAGACTTGATAGCAGCAACTAGCTTGTCAGTTAGCTCAGGTGCGCTCATTTCAGGTTGTAGGTCGTAAGTGGCTACTTTAGGAGAAGCCACTAGTTGACGTTCTTCACCATCAAACTCGCTTTCAATACCGCCATTGAAGAAGAAAGTAACGTGTGCGTATTTCTCAGTTTCAGAGATACGTAACTGAGTTTTACCTTCTTTAGATAGCCACTCTCCGTACGTGTTCTCTAGAGACGCTGGTGGGAATGCGCAAAGTAGAGGGATGTCAGCTGCGTATTGAGTCAGCATAACAAAGTCTACAGATGGGAATACGTTGCGTGCAAAGCCATCAAAGTCAGACACGAAGCTACGAGTGATTTCGCGCGCACGGTCAGCACGGTAGTTCATGAAGATAACTGCATCGCCATCAACGATCGCTGCTGATTCTTCAGAGTCAGTTTTAAGTTGAGTTGGTTTAACGAACTCATCGTTTTCGTCACGAGCGTAAGCCGCTTCTAGACCTGCTACAGCGCTGTCAAAAGTGAATTCTGACTTAGCTTCAGTTAGCAATTCGTAAGCTTGTTGAACGCGATCCCAGTTGTTATCACGATCCATTGCGTAGTAGCGACCTACTAGAGAGGCTACGCGGCCTTTACCAAGTTTAGCGAACAGCTCTTGGAAACGTTGTAGAGAACCTTCAGCAGAGCGAGGTGGAGTATCGCGTCCGTCTAGGAAGCAGTGTAGATAGATTTTTTCTGCGCCGCGCTCAGCTGCCATTTCTACTGCTGCGTAGATATGGTCTTCGTGGCTGTGTACGCCACCTGGAGACATAAGACCCATGATGTGAACAGCGTTACCAGACTTGATAGCCTTGTCCATTGCGTTCGCAAGCGTTTCGTTTTGTTGGAACTCTTTGTCTGCAATAGACTTAGTGATACGAGTCAGGTCTTGGTATACAACGCGACCAGCACCGATGTTGGTGTGACCCACTTCAGAGTTACCCATTTGGCCGTCTGGTAGACCAACATCCATGCCTGAAGCAGAGATTAGAGTGTTTGGTTGGTTTGCAATTAGACCGTCAAGGATTGGAGTCTTTGCGTTTGCGATTGCGTTGTCTTGTTTATCTTCGCGGTATCCGTAACCGTCAAGGATCACTAGAGCCATAGGCTTCTTAGCTGACATAGTTTGGCCTCGTTTTAATTTTCAGTAGCTTTAATTAGCGTAATTTTACTACAGAATACCCTAATTGAAGGCGTTTAAGATCAAATTAATTTATCGATCTCGGCTTTGAATTGGGCAGTAAGATTGAAATTTATACAATATGAGTAACTAAATTTCAAAAAAGGTTTGGATTTACGATCATTTAGGTTGCATTCAGGTTTCAATATTAGAACCTTTGAGTGAATAGTGCCGTATTCGTGATCTAGGTTTCCTTTTTAAAAAGCGATCACCTTAGGCTCTTTCTCGCATCCTGCGTCTGTGATGGTATACTGCGCGTTAAAATTTTGGCTTTATGAATTAAAAAAGAGTATCCGACGATGCAAGAAATTTTCGATTTCGTTCAGCAGAACATGATTCTGTCTGTAGTTTGGGCTGGTCTTATCGTGGCCTTAGTGATGAATATCATCAAGTCTTCTACTGCAGGGTATAAAGAAGTTGATACTCAGGCTATGACGCTACTAATCAACCGTGAAAACGGCGTGGTTGTGGATGTTCGTACCAAGGATGAGTTCAAAAAAGGGCATATTACTGACTCAGTTCACATTTTGCCTTCAGAGATCAAAGACGGTTCTTTTGGATCGCTTGAAAACAAGAAAAGCGACCCAATCATTGTTGTATGTAAGACAGGTCAAACTGCTGTCGACAATGCAAACCTGCTAGCGAAAGCTGGCTTTGAAAAAGTTTTCGTGCTGAAACACGGCTTAACTTCTTGGAGCGATGCAAATCTGCCTCTAGTGCGCGCTAAAAAAGAGCCACGCAAGAAAAAGCAGAAAGCGCTGACTGAATAATGTAATGATTGGATGCGATAATTCGTGTCCATCACAGAAATAGACAAATTTTAAGGAATAAAAATAATGACTGATGCAGCAGCAACTCAGGCTCCACAACAGAACTTCACTATCCAACGCATCTTCTTGAAAGACCTTTCTTTCGAAGCACCAAGCTCTCCTTCTATGTTCCAGAAAGAGTGGCAACCGGATGTTAACCTTGACCTAGACACTAAAAGTGCTCAACTAGGTGAAGGCGTATACGAAGTTGTTCTTCGTCTTACTGTGACAGTTAAGAATGCTGACGAAACAGCTTTCCTATGTGAAATTCAACAAGCGGGTATCTTCTCTGCTGAGAAAATGGAGCAAGGCCAACTAGCGCATTGCCTAGGTGCATTCTGCCCTAACATCCTATTCCCATACGCTCGTGAAACTATCTCAAGCCTAGTAGTTAAGGGTACGTTCCCTCAACTGAACCTTGCGCCAGTTAACTTTGACGCATTGTTCATGAACTACCTACAGAGCCAACAGCAGGCAGAGCAACAGCCACAAGCTGACGCTTAATCAAGCGACAAACTCAATCTTCATTGATTGAATTTATCGGCAAATAAAAGTGCACACTGCATCTCATTATCTGATGCGCTGTGCATTTTTTATTTATACTATCTTTCAAGATCAGTAGCCTTTCCAAGATAAAGCTACTAGACCTTCTATAACGCATGAATGGATTGAAATATGGCAGCATCAAATTGTGACCTAAAAGATGTATCAATGACGGTAATTGGTGCAGGTTCTTATGGCACCTCACTTGCGATCTCTCTAGCCCGTAATGGCGCTAAGGTTGTCATCTGGGGTCATGAAAAAGAGCACATGCAGCAGCTTCAATCTGACAGAATGAACAAAGAGTTCCTGCCAGACATTCCTTTTCCTGATTCGTTGATTGTTGAGTGTGACCTTGAGAAAGCGGTCGCAGCGAGCCGCGATATGTTGGTGGTCGTGCCAAGCCATGTGTTTGGTATTGTGCTTGATAGCCTAAAACCGTATCTAAAAGCCGACAGCCGAATTTGCTGGGCAACCAAAGGCCTAGAGCCAGAAACGGGTCGTCTATTAAAAGATGTCGCTCAAGATAAGCTAGGCAATGATTATCCATTAGCTGTGTTGTCTGGCCCTACGTTTGCTAAAGAGCTTGCTATGGGTATGCCAACCGCTATTGCGGTAGCTTCATCTGACCCAAGCTTTGCCACTGAACTTCAAGAGAAGATCCACTGTAGCAAATCATTCCGTGTATACGCCAATGATGACTTCATTGGTATGCAACTGGGCGGAGCGGTGAAAAACGTTATTGCTATCGGCGCGGGTATGTCTGATGGTATTGGTTTTGGTGCTAATGCTCGCACTGCATTGATCACTCGTGGTCTTGCTGAGATGACGCGCCTAGGTGCCGCTCTTGGTGCTAAGCCTGAGACCTTTATGGGGATGGCGGGACTGGGTGATTTGGTTCTGACATGTACCGATAATCAGTCGCGAAATCGTCGTTTTGGACTAGCGTTAGGTAAAGGCCAAGACGTAGATACCGCTCAACAAGAGATTGGTCAGGTTGTAGAGGGCTACCGAAACACTAAAGAAGTGTGGATGCTTGCGGGTCGTGAAGGGGTTGAAATGCCAATTGTCGACCAAATCTATCAGGTGCTTTATCAAGATAAAGATGCCAGAGAAGCGGCTCAAGACCTACTGGCTCGTGACAAGAAAGCAGAACGATAACATTAATTACAAAGGATTTTTTGATGGACAAGTGTGAATCTAATTCGGTGTGGGAATGCATCGTTAAAGAGGCTAGAGAACAAGCTGAACAAGAGCCAATGTTGGCCAGTTTTTATCACGCTACCATCATAAATCACGATAGCTTTGCGGCAGCGCTCAGCTATATTCTCGCCAATAAACTGAAGACAGCATCCATGCCTGCCATGGGTGTTCGAGATGTAATTGAGGAGGCGCTTGCCGCCGATCCTAGCATTACGGATTCAGCGGCTTGCGATATCTGCGCAACGGTAAACCGCGACCCTGCTGTCGCCATGTATTCCGCACCACTGCTGTACTTGAAGGGTTATCATGCACTGCAAGGCTATCGCATTGCCAACTGGCTGTGGAAGCAAGGCAGAAAGGCTCTAGCCACGTATTTGCAGAATCAGATCTCGGTGGCTTGCCAAGTGGATATTCACCCTGCGGCCAAAATTGGTAAAGCCATCATGCTCGATCACGCAACGGGCATCGTTATAGGCGAGACGGCAGTTGTCGATGATGATGTCTCAATTTTGCAGGATGTCACCTTAGGCGGTACGGGTAAAGAAAGCGGCGATCGTCACCCGAAAATTCGTGAAGGGGTAATGATTGGCGCGGGTGCTAAGGTACTGGGTAATATTGAGGTGGGTGAGGGTGCTAAGATTGGCTCGTGCTCGGTGGTACTGCAACCTGTAGCCCCACATACTACTGTGGCGGGCGTGCCAGCAAAAGTGACCGGTAAGCCTAAATCCGATAAGCCTTCAGAAGATATGGACCAAAATTTTAATGGTCGCTCTCAGAGCTTTATTGGTGGTGACGGTATCTAGCTTTCAGCACCACAGCGATACGTTAACAATAAGCTCAGCCTACGGTTGAGCTTATTTCGTTTAGGGTGTCACGACGAAGCATCAGTGCATACAGATATCCGAAAATCCCCCCTAACACATTGCCCAGTGCGACTCCCACAAATAACCCTGTAATACCCAGCCATTGGCTGCCCAGCCAAGCACATGGCAGGGTGAAGACGAACAAGCGTAAGCAACTCCAAACAAACGCTAGCATAGGCTTGTGCATCGCATTTAAGCTACTCACCAGCAACATGATGATCCCTTGAAATCCGTAGCTAATTGGCACGCAGACTAAGTACAGCCACAACAAATGACGCACACTCTCTTCTTGGCTAAATAGACTGGCGAAAGGAACGCTAAGTGGCACCATCATAATGAAGATGAGCAATTGAAATAGGATTGAAAAGCGCATGCACATGAACAGCGCTTTGAAGCTGCGCTCATGATTATTTGCCCCTAGGTTTTGCGCCATAAACGGAATGAGCACAGAGGTAAGAGCCATTAATACGATCAACAGCAATGACTCTATACGTTGTGCCGCGCCATACGCCGCCACTGCAGCGGTGCCATGGCTCGCAAGTATCATCATCAAAATAGCGGCACTTAATGGATTTAGTGCGTTAGACAAAGCAGCAGGAGTGCCGATTTGAAGAATACTTTTCCAATCGCTAAGTAGTTGCGTTGGCTTAGGCTTAGCGAGCAACTTCACGCGAACAACCAGAAAATAAAAAGCGCCTATCAATGCGGCGAGCCAGCTGATGCCACTGGCAATGGCGGCACCTTGGATACCCAACTCAGGGAAGGGACCAATACCAAATATCAGCAAGGGGTCTAATATGCCGTTGACCACGCCAGCGCCAATCATAATCTTGGCAGGAGTCTTAGTATCACCACAGGCCCTAATAGCTGCATTGCCACTCATTGGTATCACCAAAAGTGGCACTGTTAGGTACCAGACAAACATGTATTGATCTATCAATGGCAGCAGTTGAGGCTCTGCACCTAATAGAGTAAATAGTGGGTCTATAGTCTGCAGTCCAATAAATGAAGCAATACTGACAAGGACGATAGCGAGCAATATGCCATGACTGGAAAAGCGAGCAGCTTGCTCAGGTTGGTTTTGACCTAAAAAGCGACCTACGTGAGTCGATAATCCCATGCCAATACCCATAGTGATGCAGTTCATGGCAAAGGTAACGGGAAAGGTGAAGCTGATGGCCGCGAGCGCCTCGGTTCCCAGCAGGGAGATAAAGAAGGTATCAACCAGGTTAAACATCAAGATAGCTACAATACCCAGCACCATAGGTAGCGTCATTTCACGCAAAACCTTGTTGATAGGAGCAGTTAAAAGGCCGTGTTTATCTTGCATGGAAACTCTGTCGTTCTGGTTGGGCGTTAAGAATACATTGTTACAAGACATTCAACCAGAGAAGCAAGATTCTACCTAAGCAAACTAAGTGCACACTTATATGAAGTTTTTGTAAAAAACTCGCCTCCCACCCTTGGGATCATAGGGATTGCCCCCAACATATTCTTCACTAGCCAAGAAACGGCATTTTATCATTCGTTGGAAAAACACATTAGGAGAATCAATCGATGAATATTCGTCCATTACATGATCGAGTTATCGTTGAGCGTCAAGAAGTTGAATCAAAATCTGCTGGCGGCATCGTACTAACTGGTTCTGCTGCTGAGAAATCTACTCGCGGTAAAATCCTAGCTGTCGGTAAGGGTCGCATCCTAGAGAATGGCAGCGTTCAACCTCTAGACGTTCAAGTTGGTGACACAGTGATCTTCGCTGAAGGTTACGGCACTAAGACTGAAAAGATTGATGGCAAAGAAGTGCTTATCATGTCTGAAAACGACATCATGGCGATTGTTGAATAAGTAACCATTATCTGAATCAACAAGTAAAAAATAGAATTTAGAAAGGAATATAAAAATGGCTGCTAAAGACGTTAAATTTGGTAACGACGCACGAATCAAAATGCTAGAAGGTGTCAACGTTCTAGCTGACGCAGTAAAAGTTACGCTAGGCCCTAAAGGCCGTAACGTAGTTCTAGACAAATCTTTTGGTGCACCAACTATCACTAAAGATGGTGTATCTGTTGCTCGTGAAATTGAACTTGAAGACAAGTTCCAAAACATGGGCGCGCAAATGGTTAAAGAAGTAGCATCTCAAGCAAACGATGCTGCGGGTGACGGTACAACCACTGCAACAGTACTGGCTCAATCTATCATCACTGAAGGTCTTAAGGCTGTCGCTGCTGGTATGAACCCAATGGATCTTAAGCGTGGTATCGACAAAGCAGTGATTGCTGCAGTTGAAGAGCTTAAGAACCTATCTCAACCTTGTGCTGATACTAAAGCTATCGCTCAGGTAGGTACTATCTCTGCAAACTCTGATGTGACTGTAGGTAACATCATTGCTGAAGCGATGGAAAAAGTAGGCCGTGATGGTGTTATCACTGTTGAAGAAGGTCAGGCTCTTCAAGACGAGCTAGACGTAGTTGAAGGTATGCAGTTCGATCGCGGTTACCTATCTCCTTACTTCATCAACAACCAAGAAGCGGGTAGCGTAGACCTAGAAAGCCCATTCATTCTTCTTATCGATAAGAAAGTATCAAACATTCGTGAGCTACTTCCAACACTAGAAGCAGTTGCTAAGGCATCTCGTCCTCTACTTATCATTGCTGAAGATGTTGAAGGTGAAGCGCTTGCAACACTTGTTGTAAACAACATGCGTGGCATCGTTAAAGTAGCCGCAGTTAAGGCACCTGGTTTTGGTGACCGTCGTAAAGCTATGCTTCAAGACATCGCTATCCTAACTGGCGGTACTGTGATTTCTGAAGAAATCGGCCTAGATCTAGAGAAAGTAACGCTAGAAGACCTTGGTCAAGCTAAGCGCGTGACTATCACTAAAGAAAACTCAACCATCATCGACGGTGCTGGTGATGAAGTGGCTATCAACGCTCGCGTTGGTCAAATTCGTCAACAAGTAGAAGATGCAACTTCTGACTACGATAAAGAAAAACTTCAAGAGCGTGTTGCTAAGCTAGCAGGCGGTGTTGCAGTAATCAAAGTTGGCGCTGCAACTGAAGTTGAAATGAAAGAGAAGAAAGACCGCGTTGAAGATGCACTTCATGCAACTCGCGCTGCGGTTGAAGAAGGCGTTGTAGCAGGCGGTGGTGTAGCACTTATCCGCGTAGCCTCTAAGCTAACTGAGCTTACTGGTGACAACGAAGAGCAGAACGTAGGTATCCGCGTTGCTCTACGTGCGATGGAATCTCCAATTCGTCAAATCACTAAGAACGCAGGTGACGAAGACTCTGTAGTGGCGAACAACGTTAAAGCAGGCGAAGGTAGCTACGGCTACAACGCAGCCACTGGCGAATACGGCGACATGCTAGCGATGGGTATTCTTGATCCAACGAAAGTAACTCGTAGCGCACTTCAGTTTGCAGCTTCTGTAGCGGGTCTGATGATCACCACTGAAGCTATGGTAACGGATAAGCCACAAGGCGATGCTCCGGCAATGCCTGATATGGGTGGAATGGGCGGCATGCCTGGCATGATGTAATTACATCAAACACCGATAAATAGAAAACGAGAGCTTCGGCTCTCGTTTTTTTTTGCTTTAATTTTGGTCATTTAGGATTTCTTTTCGATTCATACAAAATATTTATGAAAAGGCGTAGTTTAGTGGCGTAGTACTGTTTAATTTTAGGAGTAGAAGCTCAGCGTACAAATCATGATCCTGACGCGGTTTTGTAGATATGCAATCCGTGATACTTACTGCAGTTATTCTTATCTATCTGTTTATAAAGAACTTTTAAAGTATCGATCACACTCTGTAGTTATCGATTGTTTCTACTATGTTGTTCGACCAAATGACGAAGAGTAGTAAGGAGTCGTCTTCGGTCTAATGTTTTTATTAACTAGTGGAAGGGATTATGGAGTTCAAAATAAATACACTGGCGAAGGCAACGATGCCGATGTTAGTGACGTCAATTCTTTTGATGGGGCATGCGCAAACTAACGCCGCTTTTGCTTCAGACTTGTACGTACCATCTGAAGACGAGGTTGTGGTCTATTACAATCGAGGAACTGCCGATGAGGGAGAGTACCAAGATTGGGGTATGCACCTTTGGAATGGCGAAGGCTGTACCAGCACTGATTTAGAGGCAATGGGCATTAACTCAACGGGGACCAGTTGGGATGAACCCTATCTAGCAGACGGCTTTAACCAAACTTATGGCGCTTACTACATTTTTAAAGTCGACATGAATGCTAGCGATCCTCATGAGTGCATGAACTTCATTTTGCATAAGGGCGATGAGAAAGCCTTTGGCAGCGCAAACCACAAAGCACAGTTAACTCAGCTTGATGATAGCCGCAGTATTTTTGGCTTCCACGGATCTAGCCAGCTTTACTATGAGCCTACCGCTGAACGTCCAATTGCCATTGATGGCCAAAAAGCCCACTGGTTAGATAAAGAGACCATTGCTTGGGAGGATGCCGCAAGTGCTTCTCGCGTCGAACTTAGGTTTTCTCCTACCAATGACATTAAATTAGATGAAGAAAGCAACGAGATCACTGGTGGGCAACCTCATGATCTGACCATTACCGGTGACCTTAGCTCTGAACTACAGCAACGCTTTCCTCATTTGAGTGGCATGACAGCAACAGACATTGATGTTGATGATCAAGAGTTGGCTCGTATCCTTAAAAGTCAGATCGTATTAGTCGCTTACGATAGTCAAGATAAAGTCATGGCTGCGACTGAAGTACAAAAAGCGGGTGTGTTAGATGACGTATTCGTAAACGAAGATGCAGGTAATGCCATTTCTGCAGAGCTGGGTGCCATCGTCAATGGCTCAAGAACGGAATTCAAGCTTTGGGCTCCTACGGCGCAAAACGTGACCTTGCATATCTATAATAAGGTCAAAAAGCAGACTAAGCGTGTTCAGTTGGTTGAGAATCCACAAACAGGTGTTTGGGAATCTGAGCGAGTGAATGGTGTTGTCGGTAAGTACTACCGCTATGAGGTTACCGTTTACCATCCAACCACCAAGCAGATTGAAACTGTGATGGTGACCGACCCTTACTCGTTGAGTGTTTCTACTAATTCTACTTATTCTCAAGTCGTTGACCTTAAGAAAGATAAAAAACTGAAACCTAAAGGTTGGGACAACTACGAAAGACCCGAAACTCCTGTTGGAGAGGATGGTCAGTATTTGGATGAGTATCATGTCTTGTATGAATCACACCTAAGAGACTTTAGCTTTAGTGATACACAAGGCAGTCAGCAACTTAATGGCAAATACCTAGCGCTTACAGAAGCTGAACGCGAGTCAGTCAGCCACCTAAAAGAACTGCAAGGTGCTGGCTTAACCACGCTGCATATCTTACCTGCCTTTGATATTGCTACGGTCAATGAAGCTGAAACTGTAGATATCAACGATACGGTAGGAGAGCTTTGTACGGTAAGACCGAGCGCAGTAGTGTGTGGTACAGAAGACTCATCTCAAACCCTTGAAAGCGTGTTGCAAGGCTATGATCCTACAACGGGCCAGGCGCAGTTATTAATGAATGACTTGCGTGATCTAGACAGCTTTAACTGGGGTTATGACCCATTCCACTACACAGTGCCAGAAGGTAGCTACGCAACTAATGCTGAAGGCACGGCACGAATCGTTGAGTTCCGTGAGATGGTGAAAGCGACTCATGAGATGGACCTTAAGCTTATTATGGATGTGGTCTACAACCACACCAATGCTTCAGGAACCAATGAAAAATCAGTGCTGGATAAGATTGTTCCTGGATATTACCACCGTCTAAATGTAAACACCGGTGGCGTAGAAACCTCTACCTGTTGTGACAATACGGCTACTGAAAACCGCATGATGGGTAAGCTAATGATTGACTCATTAGTGACGTGGGCTGAAGACTATAACGTTGACGGCTTCCGTTTTGATTTGATGGGACATCAGCCAAAAGAGCTTATGGTTGAAGCGCTAGAAGAGGTACGTAAGGTTCGTCCTGATATCTTATTCTACGGCGAGGGCTGGGACTTTGGTGAAGTATCCAATAACGCTCGCTTTACTCAGGCAACGCAATTGAACATGGCGGGGACACAAATCGGTACCTTCTCTGATCGCCTGCGTGATGCGGTACGTGGTGGTAGCCCATTTGATGGCGATGGTACAGGTCTGCGTAAGAACCAAGGCTTTGCCAATGCGGCTTATCCAAATGAGCGTCGCGATATGAGTGAAGAAGAAACCAACAACCTACTGCACAATCAAGACCTTGTGCGCTTGGGGATGGCGGGTAACTTAGCAGACTACGTTATGGTTGATTACACTGGCGCTACCAAGAACGGCAAAGGTATTGATTACAACGGCGCACCTGCAGGCTATACAGAGTACCCTTCAGAGAACATCTCGTACGTTTCTAAGCATGATAACCAAACCTTCTGGGACAACAATGCTTATAAAACGGCGACGGGAATCAACTCAGACGAACGTGCTCGTATGCAAACAGTGGGTATCTCTACTGTGATGATGGGGCAAGGTATTCCATTTATCCATATGGGCTCTGAGCTGCTGCGTTCTAAGTCAATGCAGCGAGACTCTTATGACTCTGGCGATTGGTTTAACCGAGTGAAGTTTGATGGCTCTGATAACAACTGGAATGTAGGTCTACCTCGTGAAGACAAAGATGGTGCTAACTGGGCATTAATCTCTGACATCATTGCAGACACAACTAACGAACCTGATACTCAAGACATTGAATTGGCCAAACAGCAATTTCTTGAATTGTTGAAGATTCGCAGTTCAAGTGACTTGTTCCGTCTTAACTCGAAACAAGAAGTCATGAAGCGCGTCGATTTCCGCAATGTGGGTGAAGAACAAACACAAGGTCTCATCATTATGTCTATTGATGATGGCTTCTATGCGGGTAAAGACCTTGATCCTAACCTTGATGCAGTGGTTGTGATGATCAATGCGACAGCGGAAGAACAAAGCTTCGAGATTGATAATGCCACTGGCTTCCAGCTGCATGAGGTTCAAGCTAACTCTGCGGACTACATCGTACGAGATGCCTCTTTCTCGGAAGGGACTTTCTCTGTACCTGCACTGACAACCGCTGTGTTTGTTCAGCCTCAGTATGGCGCGCAAGGTGCGGGCTTACCCATCGCTGAGAAAGATCAAGACCTACCACCCTTTGGCGCATCAACCGTTTACATCGCGGGTGCCTTTGGCGAAGCGGTATGGGATCCTGCTGGTATCGAAGCACCTTATGCGACAGCTGGTGTATACAGTGTAAAACTAGGGTTGAGTGCAGATACTGGCTACAAGTTCACTCTTGGAGATTGGAACAGTGCAATGGGCTGTGACGGTCAAGACTGTCCATCTAACTTTACTGAGATTGGTATGTATGAGTTTGCACTAGATGCGAACGATACGGCGAATCCAGTTGTTCTCGATGCAAGACTGGTCGAGTCTTATGCGGGTAAAGAGTGGTACATTCCTGGCTCAATCTCTGGTGATTGGGACCATTCAGAGGAACGTAAGATGACCTTTGGTGAGCAAGATGGTCTAGTGCTGTTCACTACCGGAGAGCTTACTGCAGGGGAGGCCTATCAGTTCAAATTGACTTGCGGTGACTGGGGGCAGTGTGAGCATGGATTTGCCGATGTGTCTGCTGATGCGGATTCTTTGCCAATCTTTGAGATGGGAGGCAATGTTGCATTTACTCCAGAGGCAACAGGCTCTTATCAAGTCGCGTTCGACTTCTTGCAGAAAAAGGTAATGATTAGCCAGCTATAACGCAAAGTATCGGCTTTTCTTGTAGAGCGTCACTCTTTTGAGTGGCGCTTTTTTTATATCTAAGCGTGGGCTAGTCATCCGCTTATTTTTCTTGCACACTGTTTTTATTCAGGCAGTTAGGGACGAATGATGCGCATAGATAAACTGAAACACAAACATGGCATGGCTGAGCTATCTGTATCAGATTGGCACATAGAGCAGGGGCAACACTGGGGGATATTCTCTTCACAAAGTCAGTGTTCGGCCTTGATTGTTCAGCTGCTTAGCGGCGAACTACAGCCCACTTCTGGCAGTATTTCCAATGTCCCACAGCCCATTGCCTGCGTCTCTTTGTTACATCAGCAACGCCTGCTTGAAGAAGAGATAGCCAAAGATGAAACCGACTTTCAAGACAGCATCGATTATGGAACAGCAGTAGAACAGCTTATTCTTGAGATGGGCTGCTCTCAAACTGAGCTGGAAGAGATTATACAAAAGACCGATCTTGGCTCACTGCGTCAACGTCAGTTCCGTCAGTTGTCGACCGGTGAAACCAGACGTGTGATGCTCGCAAGAGCGCTAGTGACTAAGCCGCAACTTCTGATATTGGATGAACCCTATTCAGGTTTGGATATTGAGCATCGGCTCGCGTTGAGTCAATTACTCAATGAGTGTGCGAAGCAGATGCAATTGATTGTTATCACTTCTCGTGAAGATGAATTACCCGAATGTATTACCCATGTAGCGCTATTTGATCACCAATCCCTAACTCAAACGATGACCCTAGACGATTGGCATAACCATCCGATAAAACAGCACATAAAGAAGCTCTCACTGCAGAAGAGCGGAGGGGTGTATGAGTTGATGGAGTCATATCACCAGCAGCAGTCATTACCAGATCCATTAGTGGACATGAAAAACGTTAAGGTAGAGTACCTTGATGGCCTTATTTTTAAAGACTTCACTTGGCAGGCTAAGGTAGGTCAGCATTGGCAAATACGGGGTCCTAATGGATGCGGAAAGAGTACCTTGCTGGGATTGATCATGGGAGACCACCCTCAATGCTACAGCAACGACATCACTGTGTTAGGGATGAAGCGAGGCTCAGGTGAGAGTATTTGGGATATAAAGAAACAAATCGGTATTGTCTCGTCGGCGCTGCATTTGCAGTATCGAGTTAATTGTAGCGCTCTCGATGTTCTGCTTTCTGGTTTCTTTGACAGTATTGGCCTGTATGAGCAGCCGAGTAAAAAGCAGATACAAGTCGCCCAGCAGTGGCTCAAAGTATTAGAGATGAGTGAGTTTGAGAAAATCGGTTTTAAGAGCCTAGATTATGGGCAACAACGTTTACTCTTGATCGGTCGAGCCTTGATAAAACAACCGGCATTATTAGTACTCGATGAGCCCTATCAAGGCCTCGACTACATCAATCGAAAGCTAGTTTTGTTTGTGTTGAACAGAATCGCGAAAACAAACCTGAGTCAGTTATTGTATGTGACTCATTATGCTGAAGATGCATTAGAGGCCATTGAGCACTTCATTGATTTTGAACCTCAGGCAGAAGGTCATCGATTGGTCATTAGTTAGGGCATTGAAGCTGATAAATGTGTGCTCTAGGTCAAACTTTACTGGCTATTTTTCCCGCAAACGAGTACCTTTGCGCGGTTAAATATTTAATGCATAAGGGCCTGCTTTGATTTCCACAGCTAATATCACTCAACAATTTGGTGCTAAGCCACTATTTGAAAACATCTCGGTTAAATTTGGCGAAGGTAATCGCTATGGTCTGATCGGAGCAAATGGTTGTGGTAAGTCCACGTTCATGAAGATCTTAAGCGGTGAGCTTGAGCCTTCTGGTGGTAACGTTAGTTACGATCCGAACGAGCGTGTAGCAAAGCTAAATCAGAACCAGTTTGCTTATGAAGAATTTACTGTAATCGATACAGTGATCATGGGCTACAAAGAACTGTGGGCAGTTAAGCAAGAGCGTGACCGCATCTACTCATTGGCTGAAATGAGCGAAGAAGATGGCATGAAAGTGGCCGACCTAGAGGTTGAGTTCGCGGAAATGGACGGTTACATGGCGGAAGCCAAAGCGGGTGAATTGTTGCTTGCGGTAGGCATCCCTGAAGAGCAACACTTCGGCCTGATGAGCGAAGTTGCTCCAGGTTGGAAACTGCGTGTGCTTCTTGCTCAGGTACTTTTCGCTGACCCGCATATCATGCTTCTTGATGAGCCAACCAACAACTTGGATATGGACACTATCCGTTGGTTGGAAGAGACGCTAAATCAGCGTAACTGCACTATGATCATCATCTCGCACGACCGTCATTTCTTAAACTCTGTATGTACCCATATGGCTGATCTGGATTACGGCGAAATGCGCCTTTACCCAGGCAACTACGATGAGTACATGACGGCGGCTACACAAGCACGTGAGCGTCTGTTATCTGACAACGCGAAGAAGAAAGCGCAAATTGCTGAGCTTCAAACCTTCGTATCTCGCTTCTCTGCTAACGCATCTAAAGCAAAGCAGGCGACCTCTCGCGCTAAACAAATCGATAAGATTGAACTGGATGAAGTGAAAGCTTCTAGCCGTCAAAGCCCATTCATTCGTTTTGAGCAATCTAAAGAGCTATTCCGCAATGCTTTGGTTCTCGAGAACCTGACTCAAGGCTTTGAAGAAGACCTGTACAACAACTTTAACGCTATCTTTGAAGTAGGCGAGCGCGTTGCAATCATCGGTGAGAACGGCGTGGGTAAAACCACACTATTGAATACTCTAGCGGGTGCAATCGCTCCACGCTCTGGTGAGTACAAATGGTCTGAGAACTCGAACATTGGCTACTACGCGCAAGACCATGCCCATGACTTTGAAGAAGACCTTAAAGTATTCGATTGGATGGCACAGTGGCGTCAAGAGGGCGACGATGAGCAGGTAGTACGTAGCTTCCTTGGTCGTATGCTGTTTGGTCAAGACGACATTAAGAAGTCAGTTAAAGTACTTTCTGGTGGTGAACAAGGTCGTATGCTTCTGGGCAAGATCATGATGCATAAGCCAAACATTCTACTTATGGATGAACCAACCAACCACATGGATATGGAGTCAATCGAGTCATTGAACTTGGCGCTTGAGAACTACAAAGGCACCTTGTTCTTCGTTTCTCATGACCGTGTATTTGTAGATTCTTTGGCAACGCGTATCCTTGAGATAAAAGACGGTAAGATCAACGACTTCCGTGGTACTTATGCTGAGTTCTTAAAAGCTCGCGACAAATAAAGCCAACTGATTCTCTATATTTAATGAGCCTCTGCAGAAATGCAGGGGCTTTTTTTTAACATAATGATAAGTATACAAAATATCTATGGTTTGCTTGCTGTTTACCCTTTATGTCTTATGCTTATCGAAGTAGCACCTTTCGGCGACTCGACGCCATGGTGTATGTCGGAAAAAATAAGAGATGGATTTTATAATGAAAAAACTATTATCAGTATTAGCAGTGGCAGCAGCAGTGGCATCTCCAGTGGCACTCGCTGAAAGTTCTCCAGTGATGTTTTCTTCACTCAATGGCTTCAATGCACCAGCCTCAAATGCAGTGGGTGGTGTTCGTTTGGCTGTATTGCACGGTAAAGTTCAGCAGGTTAAGGGGGTGGACTTCTCTTTAGTGGGTATGTCTGAAACAGATACTACAGTAGGTTTAAATTTTGGATTGTTCTTTGGTGCGTCCAAGGTAAATCAACAAATGAGTGGTGTCTCTCTGGGTATATTTAACTGGAATACCGGCAACGCAACAGGCATCAACGCAGGTACTGTGAATGTCATCAATGATGTGAAAGGTTTGAACTTAGCAGCTGTGAACTATGCAACAGGACACACGGTTGCTGATGTTGCATTTGCAAGTGTTTCAGAAAGCTCAAACTTCCAGTTAGGCTTCTTCAATATGACTGAGAAGATTGATGGTGTGCAGATTGGTATTATTAACTGTGCGAGCAATGGCTTCTTGAAGTGTTTCCCAATCGTTAACTTCGCGAAGTAGTTGCAATGACACTAAAGGCCCTGATGGATGAGCTTCATCAGGGCTTTTTTGATCACTCAAGATGCAGATCAAGAGGGGTCTTGCTGTCTCTACCGCCAATCTCTCGGGTCAGTGACGGCACAAGATAGCCAGAGACCTCTTTCATTAAGCCTGCCATCAATGCTTTTGCTTTCTCATCACTAATGTAAAAGTGTGCTGCGCCCTGTACCTTGTCCAGTACATGCATATAGTAGGGCAGAATACCGACCCCAAAGAGTTGCTCGCTCAGGCTCTTCAGTATCGATACATCATCATTGACCCCTTTTAGCATGACCCCTTGATTAAGAAGAGTGACATTGCTCTGTTTCAACTTGGACATAGCAGTAGCAAACTCAGAGTTGATCTCATTGGGGTGATTAAGGTGAGTCACCAATACCGTGTTGAGTCGAGTTTCTTTGAGCATTGCGCACAATGCTTCTGTGATTCGGCTGGGAATCACAACAGGCAAGCGTGAATGAATACGCAGAGTGCGAATATGCCCTATCTTCTCTATCTCTTGCACAAGCCACTCTAGCTCGTGGTCTTTAGCCATTAATGGATCACCACCGGATAAGATTACTTCATTGATCTCAGGATGTTGCGCTATGTAGTCGAGGTTCTGTTGCCAGACCGACTTAGAGCCCTTGTTGTCAGAGTAGGGGAAGTGTCGGCGAAAGCAGTAGCGACAGTTGATAGCGCAACTTCCCTTTAGAATAAGTAACACTCGATTCTTGTATTTGTGCAGCAAACTTGGCTGCTGATTATCCTGTTCTTCGAGTGGATCTGTGGTAAACCCATCCACCTGTGCAAACTCTTCAACAACAGGTAAAACTTGCTGCAAAAGAGGGTCATTGGGATTGCCTTTTTCCATTCTCTCGACAAAGCTTAGAGGCACTCGCTGGGCAAAAAGTTTGCGCGCTGCGAAACCATCAGCATAATGTTGGGGGTCAATTGCTAGCATTGAGAGCAGTTCAGCTGGATCTGAGATCCCATTCGCCAGTTGTTGTAACCAGTTTTGTTCAACAGATAAGGCTTTTTGGGTTATTATATGCGGCATTAAAACTTACTCTAAGAATCTAAAGAGGAAAAAATGGCTACTGTAAGTACCAATGAATTCAAGGGCGGTTTAAAGTTCATGCTCGATAACGAGCCATGCACTATCCTAGAAAACGAATACGTTAAGCCTGGTAAAGGCCAAGCCTTCAACCGTGTTAAAGTTCGTAAACTACTGTCTGGCAAAGTTCTAGAAAAGACATTTAAGTCTGGTGAAAACGTAGAACTGGCTGACGTTCTGGATATCGACCTAGATTATCTATATTCGGACGGTGAATTCTACCACTTTATGAACAATGAGACATTCGAGCAAATCGCTGCTGACGTGAAAGCCGTGGGCGAGAATGCTAAGTGGTTGGTTGAGAACAACACTTGTATGATCACTTTGTGGAACGGTAACCCTATCGTTGTTACTCCACCAAACTTTGTAGAGCTAGAAGTTGTTGAAACTGATCCTGGCCTAAAAGGTGATACTCAAGGTACTGGTGGTAAACCAGCTACATTGACTACAGGTGCTGTAGTTCGTGTGCCTCTATTCATCCAAATTGGTGAAGTAGTTAAGTGTGATACACGCTCTGGCGAATACGTTGGACGTGTAAAGTAATCACTGATTACAAAGCATAAAAAAGGCCGCTAGTTCATAGAACAGCGGCCTTTTGTTTATCTAGTGGTTATCTAGGGTTTTCTTAAATCATGAATACAAACACGATAGCCAGACCACTTAGGAAGGCTGCAGTGAAGTAAACGGCAACCTTGCCAGCAACACCCGTGTGTAGCTTAAGGTCGTGCATTCCATGATGTAGACGGTGCATTGCATGCCACATAGGGAGCGCAATAGTACCAATCACGAATAGGCCGCCAATAATCGAGGTTACAAAGCTAGAGACTCGCTCATAACTCATTGCTTCAGCATCAATAATGCCTAGTGGTACTAAGATGCCCAGAACAAATACGGTTACTGGAGTGATCATGGCAAACCATGAGCCGCCGGCACCAAACAGTCCCCACCATACGGGTTCGTCTGAACGTTTAGGGTTTCGATTAATCACATTCGACTCCTTATACAATGATGAGAACAACAAGAGAAATAAAGGCTACAGCAGCCCACTGAGCAAGTACGATAGTTTTCTTGTCTATCGCCTTACCCTTGAAGCGCATTGGCATAACCTGCGGCATCATATTAAAGAAGGTATGAGCATGAAACAGACTGCCTGCCAACGCTAAGATATTGATTAGAATAACGATAGGGTGGCTCATGAAGTCTAACCACGTTGCCCAAGCGTCTGGACCTTTAACCAAGGCACCCAATCCAAAGGTAATGAACAGGGTAAACAGAATCAAAGGCAGCACCGTTGCCTCTCGCAGCATGTAGAAACGGTAGAAAGAGTGATCCTTCCACCATGTACGCTTCATCTCGCGAACATAAGGTTTACGATTACTCATTACACATCCTCCGGCTTCAACATGGCGATGACAAAGTCTTTTGAAGATTCAATCTTGCCTTGGTTTACTGCACCTGCAGGATCAACGCTCTTCGGACACACTTCCGAGCAGTAACCGACGAAAGTACAGCCCCAAGCGCCATTGTCACCATTGATTAGTTCCATACGCTCTTGTTTACCATTGTCACGGCTATCTAAGTTGTAGCGGTGAGCGAGGGTAAGAGCCGCAGGACCTAAGAAGTCAGGGTTCAAACCAAACTGAGGGCACGCTGCGTAGCAAAGGCCACAGTTAATGCAGGCTGCAAATTGCTTGTAGCGAGCCATTTGCTCTGGGGTTTGGATGTTTGTGCCATCTTCTGGTGTGCGGTCATTACCAATGATGTAAGGCTTGATGGCTTCAAGGCGCTCAATGAATGGCGTCATATCAACAATTAAGTCTTTCTCGATTGGGAAGTTAGCCAGTGCCTCAATTTTCAAGCCATCTGGGTATTCACGCAGGAAGGTCTTACAAGCAAGCTTTGGCACCTGATTAACCATGATTCCACATGAGCCACAAATTGCCATACGACAAGACCAGCGGTAGGCAAGGTCTTTATCTAGGTGATCTTTGATGTAACCCAGAGCGTCAAGCACTGACATGGTTTCATCAAATGGCACCTCGAAGGTTTGGAAATACGGTTCTGAGTCTTTCTCAGGATCGTAACGGAGAATGTCTACTTTCTGAATACGAGCTGGCATTACTGTTGCTCCTCCGCGTTGTTCGCTGCTTTCTCTGCCGCAGCTGCTTCTTCAGCCGCCGCGCCATACAGGCGAGCTTTTGGTTGCGATTTGGTAATGGTCACTGAGCTGTAGTCAATGCTAGGTGCACTCTGTGGCGTGTAGTAGGCCAGTGAGTGTTTCAAGAAGTTCTCATCATCTCGCTCAGTACAACCTTCATCAAGGCGCTGGTGGGCACCACGAGACTCTTTACGCAGCAAAGCAGAGTGAGCCATAGCTTCTGCCACTTCTAGGCCGTAGCCCACTTCAATGGCATATAGAAGGTCAGTATTGAATACCTTGCCTTTATCTTTAATGCTAATTTTCTTATAGCGCTCTTTTAGCTCAGAAAGCTTGTCGATGGTTTCTTGCATTAGGTCTTCACTACGGTAAATACCACAGCCAGATTCCATTGCATGGCCCATTTCAGTACGGATAGTTGACCAGTTTTCGTCACCGTCTTGTGTCATTAGCGCTTGGATGCGAGCTTCAACGAGTTTGACTTGAGCTGTAATAGCATCATCATCCCAGCCTTGGAATTCGCTAGCACGTTTTACGGCTTCTTCACCGGCAACACGACCAAATACGACGAACTCAGCCAGTGAGTTTGAACCAAGACGGTTTGCACCGTGCAAGCCAACGGAAGCACATTCACCCACCGCAAATAGACCCTTGATGCGCGTTTCGCATTTAGGGTTCGTTTCAATACCACCCATGGTGTAGTGAACAGTAGGACGGATAGGAATGGGTTCTTTTGCTGGGTCTACGTTGACGTAGGCTTTAGAAAGCTCACAAATAAATGGCAGGCGCTCTTGTAGGTACTCCTCGCCCAAGTGGCGAAGATCAAGATGCACAACATCTCCCAATGGGTGCTTGATGGTGTTGCCTTTTTGCTGCTCATGCCAGAATGCTTGCGATACCTTATCGCGAGGGCCAAGCTCCATGTATTTGTTTTTAGGCTGGCCTACAGGGGTTTCTGGGCCCATGCCGTAATCTTGTAGGTAACGGTAGCCATCTTTGTTCACTATGATGCCACCTTCACCACGACAACCTTCGGTCATCAGGATGCCCGTACCAGGAAGACCTGTTGGGTGATACTGAACGAATTCCATATCACGCAGTGGTACGCCGTGGCGGTATGCCATGGCCATGCCGTCACCTGTGACTATGCCGCCATTGGTGTTGGTATGATAAACACGACCAGCGCCACCCGTTGCGAGAACAACAGATTTAGCCTTAATCGTTACCAGTTCGCCTTCCGCCATATGAATAGCTACTAGGCCTTGAACTTCACCTTCGACTACAAGCAGGTCAACCACAAAGTACTCATCGAAGCGTTTGATTTGCGGGTACTTTATAGAGGTTTGGAATAGCGTATGTAGCATGTGGAATCCGGTTTTATCTGCAGCAAACCAAGTTCGCTCAACCTTCATACCACCAAAGCGGCGCACGTTTACTTCGCCGTTTTCTTTGCGGCTCCACGGGCAACCCCATTGTTCCATCTGGATCATTTCGCGGGTCGAATTCTCTACAAAGAACTCAACAACATCTTGTTCGCAAAGCCAGTCACCACCACCAACAGTATCGTTGAAGTGATTGTCTAAGCTATCTTCTTCTTTAACGACGGCAGCAGAGCCACCTTCAGCCGCTACAGTGTGCGAGCGCATTGGGTAAACCTTGGAAATTAAAGCAACTTCCAAATCAGGGTTCGCTTCAGCTGCTGCGATAGCAGTTCGAAGACCGGCACCCCCTGCGCCGATGACCGCGATATCTGTGTGTAGTACTTTCACAGTTATCCTCCAGAGTGTTAGGCAGGTTATCCTGCTCGTGATTGTAAGTTTCTTAAGAAATGCTGCGCTCCATTGTATGGGAAGCGTGTTGCGAAAAAATTGATTTACCTAGTTTTTTGATGCCGATCCAGGTGAAAAAATCTAAAAAGAACGGGGACTGTGATCATTATCATGTCAAAATAAGCATCTGAATCTCAGAAACTTATTCAATTCATTTCACAGGAAATTCTATGAGTACTCTCAATTGGCAGCCTTCTGCAGACCTCTCTTCTTTGAAAAGAAGAGCAGAGCTCATCGGCCACATCAGGCAGTTTTTTGTTGAACGCAATGTATTGGAAGTGGACACTCCGGCGATGAGCCATGCCACTGTAACCGATATTCATTTGCATACCTTTCAAACGAAATTTATTGGCCCAGGGTACGCGGGTGGAAGAAAGCTCTTTTTCATGACCAGCCCTGAGTTTCACATGAAACGCTTACTAGCTTCTGGCAGTGGCTGTATCTACCAGATAGCGAAAGCCTTTAGGAACGAAGAAGCGGGTCGTTACCATAACCCCGAATTTACGCTCTTGGAGTGGTACCGAATCGGGTTTGATCATCATGACTTGATGAATGAAATGGATCAGCTACTGCAACTTGTTCTGTCATGCAACCAAGCCGAACGAATGACCTATCAGCAGGCGTTTGTTGATGTGTTAAACGTGTGCCCTTTACAAGGCAGTATAGATGAACTGAAAGCCGTCGCTGGAACCTTAGGGTTGTCTGATATTGCCGAGCCAGAAACAGACAAAGACACGCTATTGCAGCTGTTATTTAGCATTGGCGTTGAACCTAAAATTGGGCAACAGGTACCGGCTTTTGTCTATGATTTTCCTGCCTCTCAAGCCGCATTGGCGAAGATAAACCCCAATGACCATAGGGTAGCCGATCGCTTTGAGGTCTACTTTAAGGGCATTGAACTCGCTAACGGCTTTCATGAACTTGATGATGCCGATGAGCAATTGCGTCGCTTTGAGCAAGACAACGAAAAGCGCGAGAAAATGGGGTTATCCCCTCAGCCTATTGATTATCATTTAATTGAGGCATTGCGCCACGGACTGCCACAATGCTCAGGGGTTGCTTTAGGCATAGACAGACTAATCATGCTGGCTTGCAAGCAAACCCACATTGATGAAATTACCGCGTTCCCTTTCCCAAGAGCCTAAAACTGACCGCTGATAGCTTCGAGCTGTCAGCTTCAACTTACGATTAACGCTGTGCCAATAACGGCCAAGATCGCGCCATACCACGCGTAGCGACTTGGTCGCTGTTTGGTGATAAACCAAAGCAGAGGCAGCACCATAATTGGGGTTGTGGAAGAGAGCAGGGCTACCATACCCACGTTGCCTTCTTGTAATGCGTAAAGTATCAATGTCATACCTACAGCCATAGCCAAGAAGCCGTTTAGTGCAGTGATCGCAAGTATCTTTAGATTGATAGCCTGTTTAGCTTTTGCAATCTTTGCACCACTAAACAAAAACAATGAGTGAGCCGCAAACGCCGTAATCATGCGAATAGCAGAGGCCGCAACAGGGTCAATACTGGTTTGCATTACGGGCTTAGCAATGATGCCACCCAGTGCTTGGCAAAGCCCAGAGAGTAGGCCAATGCTGATACCGACCGCCATTTTTCCTTGTAATGATTCCCAGTCATGCTTTCCAGTTTGTTTTCTGCCAAAGAAGATTGCGATCACAACGCCGGAAAATACCAATAGCGCACCTAGAAGTTCAATGCCACTCCAGGTTTCACTGAAAAGCCAATACCCTAATACCGCTGAAAATACAGCATGGCATGAAAAAAGCAGACCTGCTTGTCGCGGTCCCATTCTATTCATGCAGGCAAATAGGGCAGTATCACCAATGAAGATACCAATCAGGCCCGAAAGCATCATTAGCGTCATATGCTCTGTCGCTACGGTTGCCCAGCCCCCTGTGAAAGCGGCCATGCTACTGAGCATGATTGCGGTACAACCCATTCGCCAACGGCTGTAGGCAAAGGGGCCAAGGTGGCGAGCAGGTTTAACTGAAATTAGGCTAGATATCGCCCATAAGAAGGCCGCGGCAAGGGCCAACCATTCGTATCCCATGGTGCACATTGAGGTTTTTGATAGATACCCTCAATATGCACCATATCGTGAGGATAAGAAACCCTCGATTGAGCGGTGTTACTCAGGCCAGATTCGGCTTTGAGTCGTGGTTGAGGCGAAGTACTTCACCGCCTCGTTGGGAACATCACAGAAAATGCCATCCACTCCCATCGTTTTTAAGCGTTGCCAATCTTCTTGGCGGTTCACCGTATACACGTAAACCTTCAGCCCGCGTTTCTTTGCATCATCAACCATTTCGCCATCGATAACGTGCAAGTCGATATTAACGCTGTACGCATTGAGCTCTTGTGCAAATTGGCACAAGCCGATGGGTTTACTGGCGGTTAATGCCGCAA
Organism: Vibrio breoganii; assembly: GCF_001677275.1. Taxonomy (GTDB): domain Bacteria; phylum Pseudomonadota; class Gammaproteobacteria; order Enterobacterales; family Vibrionaceae; genus Vibrio; species Vibrio breoganii. The sequence goes on along the minus strand of NZ_CP016177.1, from coordinate 2,583,769 downwards.
GCTTAAGCTCAGGGCGCTGGCGATTGAGCTCTGCTAGCCAGTGATGATTGAATGATGACACCAATAGCTGGTCTTGTTTGAACCCACACTCATTCACGGCATAGTCGAGGTGAGCAAGCAAGGTTGCTATGTCATCCAGCCCCTTTAACTCGATGTTTAAAGCACAGCGACCAGACAGGTGGTGTAGGGTCTCTCTCAGAGTCGGGATCTGCTCACCTTCACCCGCATCAAGTTCTTTTAAGCCCTTAGCTGAAAACCAATTGAGCGGGCCTGCACCATCAGTCGTGCGATTGACCCAGCTATCGTGAATTACCCAGAACTCTCCTTGATGTTGATGGATATCTAACTCGATAGCTTTTGTGCCTCCCTCTAATGCGCTCTCAAAGGCGAGTAACGTATTCTCTGGGTGGGTTTCTCTTGTTCCTCTATGGGCGACAACAAACATAACTTCTCCCTAGTTAAAGTTTGGCACTCCTTTTAGGTTAGGATAAACATAGCAACGTAGACGAGTGCTAGGCCGACGATACCAAGAATGATGCCTGTTTTCGCCATGTCTTTACTCTCAATAAGTCCGGTGGAGTAAGCCAATGAATTGGGTGGCGTTGAGACAGGTAAGATCATGCCTAGCGATGCAGAGAATGCGACGACAATCAGAAGACCTTGCAGTCCTCCGGTCGCTACTAGGCTAGGCATGGATGCGCCAATTGCCGCAGCAATAGGCATTAATAAGTTAGCGGTTGCGGTATTGGACATGAAATTGGCCATTAACCAACAGATGATGGACAGTGTGAGTACGACAGCAACAGGCGATAGGCTCTGATAATCAATAGAGTGAGCTAACCCTTTGGCTAGGCCTGTCTTATCTAGAGCAAGTCCAATGGCGATACCGCCGGCAACCAACCACAGCACGTCCCAGTTAATCTGTTTGATTTCCGCTTTACCCATGATGCCAGTCAGCGTAAATATCGCCAGAGGAATCACTGAGACGACGTAGGTGTTCATACCGTGGAGCTTGGTGGTCATCCACAGCACTATGGTCAGTGCAAAGGTGATGTAAACAACGATCGCTTTCCAAGACTTTAAGAATTCACCCTCTAAAGAGAGCACCATTTTGTCTTCTGACGATGGGAATAGCTTTTGTAGTAACAGCCAAGCAATAGCGAGCTGTACGATCACAAAAGGCAAACCAAACATCATCCAGCTTAGAAAGTCGATACTGTTTTCACCGGTAAGATACTGCAAGGCAATGGCGTTAGGCGGAGTACCGATTGGAGTCGCGATACCCCCGGTATTCGCAGCGATAGGTATACACAAAACTAAAGCCTTGATACCTAAATCGCCAGGTTTGGCAGAGGCGACGATAGGGCCAAGCAATGCCAGCATCATAACCGTGGTTGCGGTATTTGACATGAACATGGAGAACACCGCGGTAATCAGCATTAAGCCAAGCATGATGTATCGAGGCTGGGTGCCAAATGGCTTCAATAGAACTCGAGCTAGGTTGTTGTCCAGTTGGTACTTAGAGGCGGCAATAGCCAAAGCAAACCCGCCCATAAACAAGATGATGATGGGTGAAGAGAAGGACCCAAGTATGTCCGTATAAGGAATAAGGGTGCCAAAGGCTTCATTGGCGTGATCGACGATTAGAACGTTCAATCCCTTATCGGATAAGAAAATCAGCTCTAGGGTAATGATCAGTATCGAGGTAGCAAAAACCGGAACAGGCTCTAAAACCCAGAGTAAGGCGGACATGACGAAGATAGCCAATAATCGATGTTGAACCACGGTAAGATCATTGATAGGGATCCAACTGCTTGGCATCATCAATATTAAAATAGGTATAAGTATGCAGAACGCTAACTTAATTACCTGGCTCGAATTTTCTTTGTCCATTCCATCGCTTCCTCTCTACATGGAATATGCAGACTATCGAAAAGTTATTGCAAGTGTTTGGATGTCATGCAGTTTTTTTTGAAATGATAAAGTTTATTCGAGATTATTTTGCTTTTAATCAAAAAAAAGCAGAACGAATTTCTCGTTCTGCTTCTAAATGTAACTCAATCTGACAGTGAAAAGGCTAGGCTTCGTCTTCGACATCAATCTCAAAGTTGGTGTCTAGAGGCTCTTGGGACAAAATAATGCCAGTATTGTCGGCATACAAGTAGTCCTCAGGCAAGAAGCTTACACCACCGAAATTAACCGGAACATCTAGCTCACCAACATCAGTTTGGCTTGCACCAACAGGAATAGACGCTAGGGCCTGAATACCAATGCTCATATCCTCAAGCTCATCAATCTCACGTACTGAGCCATAAACGACAAGGCCTTCCCATTCGTTTTCCTCAGCGAGAGACGCTATCTCAGCATCAATCAAGGCTCGTCTTAATGAACCACCGCCATCAATAAGCAATACTCGACCTTGCCCATCTTGCTCGAGAACAGAGCGAATAAGTCCATTGTCTTCAAAGCATTTGATGGTGGTTACCTGACCTGCGAATGACGCACTACCACCAAAATTGCTAAACATTGGCTCTACGACATCAACCTGATCTAAGTAGACGTCACACAGGGCTGAAGTGTTGTATTCCATAATCAGAGTCACCTTCTAAGTTAGTATTCTTACGCTCGAGTATATCCTGCAACGCTCATTGAAAATTGATGCAAGTTAACTTTTTGATTAAACAATAATAGCTAAAGAAAATAATAAGTTAGCAATTAGTGCAAGTTTTACCACTCCAGCCATCAATGGAGCAATGGCTAAACTATCAGTTGCGCGGTTAAGTGAACGCAAATGCAATAGGCTTGGAACTAAGATTAATGAGGACAAAAGCAAGCTGATAGAGCTACCATGATTATTGAGCACGAAGATGAAATAAGCCAACCATGCGCTTAAGACCAGCAACGCGTGATAGTGCTTGGCTTTTGCCAGTCCCATGCGCACCGCCATTGTCGTTTTACCAAACGCACGGTCGTTATCAATATCTCGCATGTTATTGACATTGAGTACCGCGACCGCGAGTAATCCGGTAGCGGTGGCGGGCAAAAACAGGTCTGCAGAGATAGCGTTGGTGTGCAGATAAAAAGTCCCACCTACACCAAGCAAACCAAAGAATATATAGACAGACAGATCACCTAAACCTATGTAACCATAGGGTTTTTTGCCTACGGTGTATGCGATGGCACAAAATATGGCAAGGACGCCTAAGCCGAGGAAAATACCAATATCCACCATAGTGGTTAAAGATGTTAGAATCAGTGTCAGACCGGCTGCGAGACTCAGCAGTGAGCACAACACCATTGCACTTTTCATCTGTTTCGCCGTTATCTCTCCTGATTGAATCGCTCTCGTAGGACCAAGTCGATCTTGATTGTCGGTTCCTTGTTGAGCGTCACCATAATCATTAGCAAGGTTTGATAATATTTGTAAAAGCGTTGCGGTGAGTAGAGCCAGAATGCTGACACTCCACGAAAATTGCTGGTGGGTATAGGCTAGGCAACTTCCTGTCACAATAGAAGTTAACGCCAAGGGCAATGTTTTGGGTCTAGCGGCAGATAGCCAATGAGATACAGACAAAGTAATAATAGCTTTTTACGTTACAGTAAGAGTGCTTGAGTATAGCAAAACTCTTTTCTATTTCGATCTAATTAACAATGACCTAGGGTATTGAGTCGCTTAATGAAAACAAAGCAGAGAATTGTGCAAGGCGCGCTAGAGTTGTTCAATCAACAAGGTGAGCGCAACGTCACGACCAACCACATTGCTGCACATCTTGGCATCAGTCCAGGAAACCTCTATTACCATTACTCGAACAAGCAAGAGATAATCCGAGCTATTTTTGAGGACTATACCTCTGAATTGTTGGATAGGTTTCGCCCCTATGAAAGCCAGGGTGAGAGCTTGGTGTTGTTAAAACACTATGTAAATTCGACCTTTTCTTTAATGTGGAAGTACCGGTTTTTCTATGCCAACTTAGCCGATATTGTGAGTCGTGATACTCAACTGCATCACGCATATTTGGAAGTTCAAGAAAAGCTAAGGGTTAACCTAGTCGCCATCGTACAGTCGTTTCTTACCCTTGAGTTAATCGAAGTCGATCCCAAGGACATGCCTAGGTTAGTCACTAACTTGCATTTTATTGCGACGGGGTGGCTCGGTTATCAATCAGCGATGAATGCCAACCAAAAGGTGACAGAGGCAATGATTATGCAAGGCATGTTGCAGATACTGGCCATGGTAAAACCAATGGCAACTCAACTGGGTAAAGAGCAATTGCTCCTGCTTGAGGAAGGTTTGCAAATGAGTTGTGTCACTGAGGAATAACAAAAAAGGAGCCTAAGGCTCCTTTTTTAATTTTATTTTTCAAATGGTTGCGATTAGCGCTTGTGAGCGTAAGCAGTACCGAGTCGAGTAATAGCTTCAAGCTGCATGCTTTCATCAAACTCAATGGCATCTTTAGGGAACAGGTTGATCACTGTTGAACCTAGCTTAAAGCGGCCCATTTCCTCACCCTTCTTAATGTGGATAGCTTTCTCTCCATCTGCAGGGTAATCCCAACGATAGACAGTGTTTCCACGAGGTGGTGTCACGGTGCCAGCCCAAATTAGCTCAATACTACCGACAATAGTCGCGCCGACAAGAATCTGTGCCATTGGGCCAAATTCAGTATCAAAGATACACACCACGCGCTCATTGCGGGCAAATAAATTCTCTACATTCTCTGCGGTTAACGGGTTTACCGAAAACAGATCGCCTGGAACGTAAATCATTTGTCTTAATGTGCCGTCGCAAGGCATGTGCACACGGTGATAGTCACTAGGCGATAGGTAAAGCGTAGCAAAGCTACCATCAGCAAAGCTTTCAGCAAGGTTTAGATCACCGCCAAGCAGTTCACGAGCTGAATAGCTGTGTTTCTTCGCTTGAATGAGCTTACCGTCTTCGATTGGACCAAACTGACTCACACAAGCATCCGCCGGGTGTGTGATAACCGAGTCGTCTTCAACGACAGGGCGAATCCCTGGCTTTAGTTCACGTACGAAAAACTCGTTAAAGGTTTTGAAGTGAGCAGGATCTGAGTGCAGCGCTTCGTCCATGTTAATTTTGTATTGCTTGATGAAGCCACGAATGATCGACGTGGTAACCCCGCCAAGTTTCGCAGATGCAAGCTTTCCAACTAGGCGCGTTAGGCCGTGTTGTGGCATCCAGTATTGGGCACCGACTTTGATTTTATCAATCACAATAAGGTCCATTATTCCTAAATTGGGCCAGAATGTTACTCAAACTGGCATCGTTTGTCTAAATATACTACTGATCCAGCTTCTTGTTTTTCGAGTACTGGCGATTGGCTTTCATTTCGACCATGCTTTCAATGATTTTCTGGTAGTTTTCAAATCGGTTAGGATGAATCTTACCGTCGATAATCGCTTGTTGAATGGCGCAACCCGGGTCATCAGCATGCTTACAATCTCTAAACTTACAAAGGCCAAGGAATTCTCTGAATTCAACGAAGGCTGTGGTGACCTCATCGGCCTCTAAGTGCCATAAGCCAAACTCACGCACTCCCGGTGAATCGATAAGATCACCACCCGCAGGGAAGTGGTATAGACGTGCTGCTGTTGTGGTGTGCTGACCTAACCCCGAGTTTTCAGAGATAACGCCTTCTTCTACTTCAAGCTCTGGCATCAACGCATTGACTAAACTCGATTTTCCTACACCAGATTGACCTACAAAAATGTTTATCTTACCTGCAAGCTCGGCTTCTAATTCAGGAATGCCTTCGCCAGATTCTTTACTCACCAGCAAGACCTTGTAGCCAATGTTACTGTAGATCGTTAGCTGTTCTCTAAGCTCGACAAGTTGCTCTGGTGTGGGTAAATCAATCTTATTGAGTACCAGTAGTGGCGCGATGTTTAGGGTTTCTGACGCGATCAGGTAGCGGTCAATAATAGATAGAGAAAGCTCAGGCAGCACTGAAGATACAATGACCATCTGCTCTACGTTGGCAGCAACGGGTTTAAGACCATCATAATAGTCGGGTCTAGTGAGCATTGAGGTTCTTGGCTCTACCGCTTCTACAACACCAGAGATACCAGCCATAGACTCAAGACCAATTCGCCATAATACGCGGTCACCGGAGACCAAGCTTTCAATACCACGGCGTAAGTTGCAGCGATGAATCTCTCCAGTCTCACTATCCTCAATATCGGCATGTTGCCCAAATCGAGTGATGACTAAGCCCTTCTTGGCTTCACCAAGCATTTGCTCATCCCATTGAACAGTATTGTCTTGTTGCAGTCGCTTCTTTTGATTGCCGCGCACTCGACGTACTTGCCCTTTGGTTAGCTTCTTCTTTTTAGCCATGTATTATTTAGTGTCCAGTTGGCTTTCTATAATTGAGGAGTATGATATACCCAATTGACCTCAAGATGCGAGACTAAGCGGTCACGGCTTACTTTTATGCAGCCCATATTAGTCACTCCACTGAGATTTCATTCTTTCACAACAATAATAGGCAATTTCATTCATGGCGTTGAACGATAAAAATTTAATCTGGGTCGATCTTGAAATGACGGGGTTGGATCCAGAAACACATAAAGTCATCGAAATCGCATCTATCGTTACAGATAGCGAATTGAACATTCTGGCTGAAGGGCCTGTTATTGCGATTCATCAACCAGAATCCGAGCTGGCTAAGATGGACGATTGGTGCACTAACACCCATACCAATAGTGGCTTGGTAGAAAGGGTTCAAAACAGTGATATCGACGAAGATAAAGCCGTTGCTCAAACGATAGAGTTCCTTGAAAAGTGGGTACCGAGGGGAGCTTCACCGATTTGTGGTAATAGCATCGGCCAAGACAGACGTTTCTTGTACAAGCACATGCCTGAGCTAGAACAGTACTTCCATTATCGTTATGTGGACGTAAGTACGCTCAAAGAACTCACTCGCCGCTGGAAGCCAGAAGTATTGGATGGATTTACCAAGAAAGGTGTTCACTTAGCGCTAGATGATATTCGCGAATCAATTGCTGAACTTCGTTATTACAGAGATACAATCATGAAGATCTGATGTTTTTTTATTCAGTTAACGCGCTGAGATAAAAAAAATCAGAATTAAGGCTTGCATCACAAAAATAACCTCTTATAATTCGCATCCCTAAACGGCACAAAGACGTTTACGAAGCGACACTAGCTCAGTTGGTAGAGCGCAACCTTGCCAAGGTTGAGGTCACGAGTTCGAACCTCGTGTGTCGCTCCAAATTTCTCTTTAAATAGAGAGTAAGTCTTCATCGTACTTAACGGTGACACAATTCGGACGCGGGGTGGAGCAGCTTGGTAGCTCGTCGGGCTCATAACCCGAAGGTCGTCGGTTCAAATCCGGCCCCCGCAACCAATTTTAAACTGATAGCTGTTAGCTTAAAGCTGCTAGCTGTGAGTGAGATGCGACACTAGCTCAGTTGGTAGAGCGCAACCTTGCCAAGGTTGAGGTCACGAGTTCGAACCTCGTGTGTCGCTCCAAATTTCTCTTTAAATAGAGAGTAAGTCTTCATCGTACTTAACGGTGACACAATTCGGACGCGGGGTGGAGCAGCTTGGTAGCTCGTCGGGCTCATAACCCGAAGGTCGTCGGTTCAAATCCGGCCCCCGCAACCACTTTCAAAAACTTATAGCTAATAGCTTCAAGCTGACAGCTACAAGTTATGCGACACTAGCTCAGTTGGTAGAGCGCAACCTTGCCAAGGTTGAGGTCACGAGTTCGAACCTCGTGTGTCGCTCCAAATTTTGGATTGATTGACCGATACACGAGGAACCTCGTGTCTCACCCGGAATAGGGCACTGGTCGAGTCGCTCCAAATAGAAAGTCTTCATCGTACTTAACGGTGACACAATTCGGACGCGGGGTGGAGCAGCTTGGTAGCTCGTCGGGCTCATAACCCGAAGGTCGTCGGTTCAAATCCGGCCCCCGCAACCACTTTCAAAAACTTATAGCTTCAAGCTGACAGCTACAAGTTATGCGACACTAGCTCAGTTGGTAGAGCGCAACCTTGCCAAGGTTGAGGTCACGAGTTCGAACCTCGTGTGTCGCTCCAAATTTCTCTTTAAATAGAGAGTAAGTCTTCATCGTACTTAACGGTGATACAATTCGGACGCGGGGTGGAGCAGCTTGGTAGCTCGTCGGGCTCATAACCCGAAGGTCGTCGGTTCAAATCCGGCCCCCGCAACCAATTTTATCTTATAGCTGTCAGCTTCAAGCTGTTAGCTGTCAGAAATGCGACACTAGCTCAGTTGGTAGAGCGCAACCTTGCCAAGGTTGAGGTCACGAGTTCGAACCTCGTGTGTCGCTCCAAAGCTTTTGGGTGATTACCTGCTACACGAGGAACCTCGTGCCCAGTCTGGTCGAGTCGCTCCAAAGCTTTTGGATTGATTGACTGATACATGAGGAACCTTGTGTCCAGTCTGGTCGAGTCGCTCCAAAGCTTTTGAACTGATTATCCGAATCATTACATTCTTTCTGCACTAGTATTACCCAGCTCTTTTTCTCCTTATCTATAATTTTTCACAATCTCTGTGAAACGCCCATTATTACACTCCATTAAGAATTAACTCACAGACTTATCCACAAAACCACGACTGTGGATAACTTGGTTGATAAAAATTTTAGCAATTGAATTTTGCGGATCTTTTGTCAAGATCTAATTTCATCATAAGAACGATGGGACTTATTACACATAGCTTAATGCCTTGAAATATAAGGGCTGATAGTGAGGTTGTTTGATCCTGAGAATGTAAGAAATTGATCTTAAATGTCACTTTATTTGATCTTCATCATATTCCGCGTCTGTGTTTAACTTTAGGGCATGCTGAAATGAGACTTGCTTTATATTCTTTTTCCACATTACCTATGTACTTACCATTTTATGCTGAATTAAGGGTTTAACATCCGCTTATTGGCACTTATTGGGTTTTTCTAGCGAGCATTTGTTCTGAATACTCTAGAGTTGATGGCATTGCATCTAGCTAGGCATCCCTAGGCAGTCCTTTCTGAACAATTCGAATCAGTCGCTGTTGCTTGGTTGAGGTAAATGGAGTCTGAGATTTAAGGCGTTCGATGGCATAGGCAATATGGTGGTCCAAAACGTCACAAAGCCCAAGTCTACTTTCTAGAGTTATTATGGCTTCATCGCTGTATGCGCCATTTCCCAAAGCAATCGCGAGGTTTCGTAGCCACTGCAGATGACCAATGCGGCGTATTGCTGAACCCTCGAAGTTCTTAAGGAATTCTTGTTCACTCCATAATAAAAGTGTAATTAAGTTGCTGTCTTTAATGCTTTCTCGTCTATGAAAGTCCGCTTGCTGCGTAAGCTGAGCATGACGGTTAAACGGGCATACCAGTTGGCAGTCATCACAGCCGTAGATACGATTGCCCATTGCATCACTAAGCTCACGCTCAATGATTCCATCATATTCTATGGTTAAGTAAGAGATGCACTTGCGCGCATCAATGACACCATCTTCGATTATCGCTCCCGTAGGGCAACTTGTGATGCAAGAGCGACACTTCCCACATTGGTTTTCTACTGGAGCATCGACAGGAAGAGGCAATCCAATCAATAGTTCGCCAAGAAAAAACCAAGAGCCTGCCTCTTCATCGAGCAGCAAAGAGTGTTTACCGGTCCAGCCTAGACCCGCCTTTTCAGCTAAGGGACGCTCCAGCACAGGAGCCGAGTCAACAAAGGGGCGATAGTTCAACTCTCCAAGTTCATCTTCAATTTTCTTGGCTAAGTTTTTGAGCTTGTTTCTCATCAGCTTATGATAATCACGACCTAATGCGTAACGACTAATATAAGCTTGGGTCGGATCGGAAAGATTACTGGCAAAATGAGCTTCTGGGGGAAGATAGTCCAAGCGCACGCTAATAACTCGTAATGTGCCCGGGTGAAGTTTATCTGGATGTAGGCGTTTATCTTCATTGCGCTCCATCCACTCCATACTGCCGTGGTAGCCATGGGCAATCCATTTCTTCAGGCCTTCTTCATGTGATGAGAGGTCGACATCGGTTATTCCTATTTTTTGGAATCCGAGTTCATTGCCCCAAAGTTTGATTTGATCTGCCAAATGTTGAAGATTCATTGATGCTGTCATTCGAAGAAAGTTGAGTCTATTTTAGCGAATAAACGAGTCGACATGTAACACTGCAACCCATTCGAAGTACTTTTGAACGAAATTTATTGGTCATAGTCTACCAAAGAGGCGGGTTTGCTCGACAAAACGCGCTCAGTAGAGATAATTAGGTCATTATTAATAAAACCAAGCAAAGACTATTCTTTTATGACCCAGAAGCACTTCTCCCTCAAAGATGAGCATGACACTGTAAAGATGGGAGCAAACTTATCAGCCCTATGTTCTGAGCAAACGACCATTTATTTACACGGTGATCTTGGTGCGGGAAAAACCACCTTCAGTCGTGGTTTTATCCAGTCGATGGGGCATAAAGGCAACGTTAAGAGCCCAACCTACACCTTGGTTGAGCCTTATGATTTGCAAGATTGGCAGGTGTATCATTTTGACCTTTATCGTCTTGCGGACCCAGAAGAGCTCGAGTTTATGGGAATTCGAGACTACTTTACCCCTGATGCCATCTGCCTTGTTGAGTGGCCAGAGAAAGGGGAAGGATTGCTTCCTAAAGCAGATTTAGATATCGACATTCGTTATCAAGGCGAGGGTCGTATCGCGACCATTACTGCAAACAGTGACAATGGATTAACACTGATTGAAAAGCTGGAGCTAAATTGATTAAGAATTCAGTATGGGCGTTTGCCTTGTTCTTTGTCTCTTCTTTATTTGCCACTGTGCAAGCAAATGAGATTAAGAACATTCGCATTTCGACCACTAATAAAGAAACAAGGACGGTTATTGACCTGAGCCAGTCAGCGGATTTTAGCTACTTTACCTTAGGCAGCCCAGATCGTTTGGTTGTGGATCTCAAGAGCACATCCAATCGTTCCAAATTACCTAAGTCGGTAACCAAGAGTCCGATCTTAAGTAAAGTGAGAGAAAGTTCTCCTCCTAACAAAAACACCTTTCGATTGGTGTTTGAGTTAAAGGGAAAGTCTTCGCCTAAATTATTCAAGCTTGCTCCGGGTAACGGCGCAGGCCATCGTTTGGTGATCGATTTTCCTCTCTCTGCAACCAGCCAGTCTAAACCAGCCGCTAAGCCGGTCGTTGCGACTAAGACGAGCGTGCCTAGCCGACAAGATGTGGTTATTGTTATCGACCCTGGCCATGGTGGTAAAGACCCTGGCTCCATTGGTCCTAGTCGCAAATATGAAAAGCACACCACATTGAGTGTTTCAAGGAAGCTTGCAGCACAATTGAATGCTATCCCTGGTATTAGAGCCAAGTTGACTCGAACGGGCGACTACTATGTGAATCTAGATCAGCGCGTGGCTATTGCCGACCGAGAGAAAGCACACCTATTTATCTCTATTCACGCAGATGCGTTTACCTCGCCACAGCCAAGAGGTGCTTCCGTTTTCTTCTTGAATGATCGTCGTAGGAACACAGAAATTTCTCGTTGGGTAGAGAACCAAGAGCGTCAATCTCAAAAACTAGGTGGCACTTCCACGGTTACTCGAGCGGATAAAAACGTAAACCAAACATTGCTGGATCTGCAGTTCACTCACTCCAAGCGAGAGGGTGAGAAGTTAGCGACAGAGATATTAGGTGAGTTGAAAAAGGTCGCTCGTCTGCATAAAAGTAAACCAAGTGAAGCTAGCCTAGCGGTGTTGCGTTCACCTCAAATACCATCAGTTCTGGTTGAAACAGGCTTCATTTCAAACCCAACTGAAGAGAAGCTGCTATTTCAGCGTTCATATCAAGACAAGCTAGCGAGCGCTTTGTCCCGTGCGGTAGTGACGTATCTAAAACAAAATCCGCCGGAAGGCACTGGGTTTGATAAGACTCCTAGCCATGGTGGAATGTACGTAGTTCAGCGAGGTGATTTCTTATCTAAGATTGCGCAAAAACACGGAGTTTCCGTTGGTGCGATCAAATCGGCGAACAATCTAAGAAGTGATACCGTCAAAGTGGGTCAGAAGCTGACTATTCCTGGCGCTTCAGTTCCAACGAAAACACTCAATACCGTAGAGACCAAAACTGTCACCCATGTGGTGAAATCGGGTGAGTATCTAGGTAAGATCGCCAGTCGATATAAGGTATCGGTCGACTCAATTAAAAGAGAAAATAACCTTAAATCCAATACGGTTCGTGTTGGCCAAAAACTTAAGATCACCGTTGCTGTGAAGGATGCACCAATTAGGCGCCATAAGGTTCAGCGAGGAGAGTTTTTGGGTAAAATCGCATCTAAGTATGGGGTGACTGTGAGCAGTATTCGCAGCGCCAATAACCTTCGTTCCGATGAACTAGCCATTGGACAGACGCTGATTATTCCAAACCGATGAGCGAAATTAAGATACTACCAGCGAGACTGGCGAACCAAATAGCAGCCGGAGAGGTGGTTGAGAGACCCGCCTCTGTGGTTAAAGAGCTCGTTGAAAATAGCATCGACGCGGGTGCTACTCGTATCGATATCGATATCGAAAAAGGCGGCAGTAAACTGATTCGCATCAGAGACAACGGCAAGGGCATCATTAAGGATGAACTTCAACTTGCCCTGAGTCGACATGCGACCTCTAAAATCACCACCTTGGATGATCTTGAAGCCATCATGAGCCTTGGTTTTCGTGGAGAGGCGCTGGCTAGTATCAGTTCAGTATCCCGCTTAACCTTAACCTCAAGAACAGCGACACAAGAGCAAGCGTGGGCTGCCTATTCTGAAGGTCGAGATATGCAGGTGAAACTGCAGCCGACCGCACACCCTGTAGGAACTTCGGTAGAAGTGTTGGATCTGTTTTTTAATACTCCGGCAAGACGAAAGTTCCTACGTACTGAAAAGACAGAGTTCACTCATATTGAAGAGCTGTTAAAGCGCATTGCTTTGAGCCGCTTTGATGTCACTCTTAACCTTAGACACAATGGTAAGCTGGTTAAGCAATATCGCGCTGCAAAAACAGAGCGCCAGGTAGAGCAACGCATTCAATCTGTGTGTGGTAAAAACTTTGCCGACAACATGCTAAAGGTTGAGCTGCAACATCAAGACCTAAAGTTGTATGGCTGGATAACCACACCCGCAGCAGCGCGTTCACAAGGTGATCTGCAATACTGCTATGTAAATGGCAGAATGATGCGTGACAAACTCATCAATCATGCGATTCGCCAAAGCTATGAGCTAGCATTGCGTCCAGAGCAGTTTGCCGCTTATGTGCTGTTCATTGAGATCGATGCACATCAAGTGGATGTGAATGTTCACCCAGCAAAGCATGAAGTACGCTTTCATCAAGCGCGACTGGTGCATGACTTTATCTATCAAGCCCTTGTTGATGCGCTAGGACAGTCGCAACAGCTGGTCTCTGAAGAGAGACGGGAAAGTGCGTTCGCCACGCCTCATCCGCAGCAATCGACTGCAAGTGAATCAGAGCAAACCACAATCACACCTAGCCCCGAGTCAAAGCCAATATCAGCCTCTCCTTCACAAAGAGAAGCTCAGGCGATGCAGCAGATTCCAGCATATCCAAACAGGGCAGACTCGGCAGAGTCGTCTCATGGTGCACCGCGAAGCGAAGGTCAGGCGCGCTCAAGTTGGGGGCAAAATAACACCTCAAGAACGCCTAAGCCTCAGGTATCTGAACAAGAGGCTAAGGTCTATCAGCAACTGATGACCGTTGAGCCTAGCTCTGCCGTAGAGACTCCATCTTCTGTGGTGGCTCAGCCTATTACTCAGCTAGGGAAGGCTCTCACTGTGGTCAATGAGCGCTTTTTGTTGATTAACACCAACGCAGGATGCGGACTGCTTGCTTTGTCTTATGCTGAGATATTAAAGCTTCGAGGACAGTTGTCGGTAGACCAAAGGCAGTTGGTCAAGCAGCCACTGTTGATCCCTCTGGCATTGCGAGTGAGAAGCGAAGATATCGAGTTGCTTAAGCAAATGCAGCCCATGCTTGAGCGTTTTGCGATTCAGTTGATGTTTAAAGCTGGAGCCAAAGTGATGATCATGGCAGTGCCTCAGCCACTAAGACATCATAATCTTCAGCAGTTGTTTTCTAAGCTCATCGATATGTTGAGTGGTGGGCAAGCGTTGTCCTTTGAACAGTTAAGCCTTTGGCTCGCTTCTCAGGTAGCCGAACAAAATAAGACCTACACTTTGTCAGAGGCGGTTCAGTTACTGTCCGACTTAGAGGGTGCTTCCGCACAAGGTCTAGACTTAAAAGATAAAAAACTTATTCAATTAGTGGATTTTTCCACCCAAATTAAAGCGCTATCACATGAATGATAAATTGCCTTTGGCCATATTTTTAATGGGCCCAACGGCCTCCGGTAAAACCGAATTGGCGATTCGCCTTCGACAACGCTTTCCCATTGAGCTAATCAGCGTTGATTCAGCTCTGATATACAAAGGGATGGACATAGGCACGGCTAAGCCGACGGCAGAAGAGCAAGCCGCCGCCCCTCATCGCCTTATTGATATTATCGACCCTTCAGAATCTTATTCAGCAGCAGACTTTCGTCGTGATGCGCTGCAGCTAATGGATGAGATTACTGCACAAGGTAAAATCCCTATGTTAGTAGGGGGTACAATGCTGTACTACAAAGCTCTACTAGAGGGGCTTTCTCCATTACCCGCAGCTGACCCTGAGATTCGCGCGCAAATTGAGCAAGAAGCCACTCAAAAGGGCTGGCAAGCTCTGCATGATGAGCTAAAACAGATAGACCCAGTCTCAGCAGAGCGTATTCACCCCAATGATCCGCAGCGTTTATCGCGCGCTTTAGAAGTTTTTCGTATTTCTGGAAAGTCGCTGACAGAACTGACGCAACAGAAGGGGGAGCCTATCCCGTATGATGTGAAACAGTTTGCTATTGCTCCTCAAGAGCGTTCCGAACTGCATCGACGTATCGAACTTCGCTATGAAAAAATGGTAGAGGCTGGATTTGAAGATGAAGTTAGAGCCTTACATCAACGCACTGATTTGCATCCAGATCTTCCTTCAATTCGTTGTGTGGGCTATCGTCAGATGTGGGGTTACTTAGAAGAAGAGTACAGCTTTGATGAAGCCATCTTCAAAGGAGTCTGTGCGACTAGGCAATTAGCGAAGCGCCAGATTACTTGGCTTCGCAGTTGGAAAGACCTAACTTGGCTCGATAGTCAAAATATCGATCATGGGGTAGAAACAATCGCAAATGTCATAGCATCTAATTGAATTTGCTGTGTATAATATGATCGTTTTACATGAATAATACCTCTACACGGATCGTAGAATTAATTGAGGTATTGTTTGGTTTAGCTAGGATGCGTAAACAGTACAATTTTTCTACTGTCACTTGCTAAATAATTACAACAACATACTAATAAGGAAAATAACAATGGCAAAGGGGCAATCTTTACAAGACCCATTCTTAAACGCATTGCGTCGTGAGCGCGTGCCGGTTTCTATTTATCTTGTCAATGGCATCAAGCTTCAGGGTCAGATCGAGTCTTTTGACCAATTTGTGATCCTACTGAAAAATACCGTTAATCAGATGGTATACAAGCATGCTATTTCGACAGTAGTTCCTGCACGAGCAGTAACTCATCACAGCAGCAATGAACGTGCAGATCGCACTCAAGAGAAATCTGAAGACTAATTGAAAAAGTTATTTAATCATCAAGTATCTTGTGTAAGGAGCTTATCGCTTGTTTGACCGGTATGAATCAGGTGAACAGGCGGTACTTGTTCATATTAATTTTACACAGGAAGGGGAGTGGGAAGACCTAGCTGAATTTGAGATGTTAGTGTCTTCTGCGGGTGTTAACAACCTGCATACCATAACGGGTAGCCGTCAGTCCCCCCATGCGAAGTACTTTGTGGGTGAGGGTAAAGCACAAGAAATTGCTGATTTCGTTCAGCAACTTGAGGCTGAGATAGTTATCTTTAACCATTCCCTTTCTCCTGCTCAGGAACGAAACCTAGAACAGTTGTGCAAATGCCGAGTGCTAGATCGTACCGGTCTTATCTTGGATATTTTTGCTCAAAGGGCGAGAACCCATGAGGGTAAACTGCAAGTAGAGTTGGCGCAGTTGCGTCATATCTCCACCCGATTGATTCGTGGTTGGACTCACTTGGAGAGACAGAAAGGTGGTATTGGTTTAAGAGGGCCGGGTGAAACCCAGCTTGAAACCGACCGTCGTTTGCTAAGAGATCGAATCAAAGCGATTTTACGTCGCCTAGAAAAGGTAGCTAAGCAGCGCGAACAAGGCCGCAGAGCAAGAAAGCGAGCTGAAATCCCCACTGTCTCTTTGGTTGGTTATACCAACGCCGGTAAATCCACTCTGTTTAATAGGATTACTGAAGCTAGCGTTTATGCAGCTGACCAGTTATTTGCTACTTTGGACCCAACTCTACGTAAAATAGAGTTAGACGATGTGGGCCTTGCTATCCTTGCGGATACCGTAGGTTTTATTCGTCATCTTCCGCATGATTTGGTTGCTGCTTTTAAGGCAACCTTGCAGGAAACCCAAGAAGCAGACATCTTGTTACATGTTATAGATGCTAGTGACGAACGTTTCAGAGAGAATGTCCAAGCCGTCGATATCGTCTTAGAAGAGATCGATGCGCACGAGATCCCAGTCTTACTTGTCATGAACAAGATAGACAACATGGAACAACAGTCTCCTCGTATTGAATATAACGAAGAGGGTGTGCCCACTACAGTGTGGGTTTCTGCGATGGAAGGCTTGGGTTTAGACCTGCTGTTTCAAGCGTTGACTGAACGCTTAGCAAGTCAAATGGTCGAATATACCTTGAGTATACCTCCCCTGTATCAGGGGCGTTTACGCAGTGTATTTTTCAATATGAAATCTATTCGACAAGAGGCGTATGATTCAGAAGGTAACTTGTTGATTGATATTCGAATGCAGCAAGCCGATTGGGCTAGACTGCAAAAGAGGGAAGAGGCGCAGTTGGACGACTTTATAGTCGGTTAAAAGACTGTTACTTTATAACGTCATATCTAGTGATGGAGTTTTCTAATGGCGTGGAACGAGCCTGGAAATAACAACGGAAACAATGGCCGCGACAATGACCCTTGGGGTAATAAAGATCGTGGCAATCAGCAATCCGGTGGTCGCAATCAAGGACCGCCAGATTTAGATGAAGTGTTTAGCAAACTAAGTCAAAAGCTGGGTGGTAAATTTGGTAAGCGTGGTGGTGGTTCATCATCAAGTGGTGGCGGTGCAATTGGCTTCGGTCTAATTGCTGTAGTCGCTATCGTTATCTGGGTTGCCTCTGGTTTCTACACAGTAGGTGAAGCAGAGCGTGGTGTCGTACTTCGTCTAGGTAAATACGATCGCATCGTAGATCCTGGTCTGAACTGGCGTCCACGTTTCGTCGATGAAGTAACAACAGTAAACGTTGAAGCAATTCGTGCACTTCAAGCTTCGGGCTTAATGCTTACGAAAGATGAAAACGTTGTAACTGTTGGTATGGGTGTTCAGTACCGCGTATCTGATCCATACAAATACTTGTATCGCGTAACAAACGCTGATGACAGTTTGCGTCAAGCTACAGATTCTGCTTTGCGTGCAGTAATCGGTGACTCTTTGATGGATAGCATCCTGACAAGTGGTCGTCAGCAAATTCGTCAAAGCACTCAAGAGACTCTGAATGAAATCATTGATGGCTACGACATGGGTATCCTTGTTGTTGACGTCAACTTCCAATCAGCACGTCCACCAGAGCAAGTTAAAGACTCATTCGATGACGCTATCGCAGCGCGTGAGGATGAGGAGCGTTTCATTCGTGAGGCAGAAGCTTACAAGAATGAAATTTTGCCGAAAGCGACAGGTCGTGCAGAGCGTCTGAAGAAAGAGGCACTAGGTTACAGCGAGCGCATCGTTAACGAAGCGTTTGGTCAAGTGGCTCAGTTTGAAAAACTACTACCAGAATATCAAGCGGCGCCAGAGGTTACTCGTAACCGTCTGTACCTAGATACAATGGAAGAAGTGTACTCAAACACGTCTAAAGTACTTATTGATTCTGAATCAAGCGGTAACTTATTGTACTTGCCAATCGACAAGTTAGCGGGTCAGGATAGTTCTTCAACCAAGCGTTCTGATAAGTCATCTTCAGTGTACGATAAGATAGAGCTAGATGCGGCGACAACACCGCAGTCGTCTTCAACTGACACTCGTTCAACTACTACTCGTCAAGGGAGATACTAGGAATGCGTAAGTTAATGATCCCAGTATTGGTGGTTGCACTCGCACTAATGCTAATGTCGGTATTCGTTGTCCCTGAGGGTGAGCGCGGTATCGTGGTTCGATTTGGTCGTATCTTGAAAGACAACAATGATATGTCTCGTATCCACGAGCCAGGTCTGCACTTTAAAATGCCATTGTTTGACAACGTTAAGCGTCTAGACGCTCGTATTCAAACCATGGACGGCCGTTCTGACCGCTTTGTAACGTCTGAGAAAAAAGACGTCATCATCGATTCATACGTGAAATGGCGTATCGAAGACTTTGGTCAATATTACTTGGCAACCGGTGGTGGTAATGCGCTTACAGCGCAAGCCCTATTGGAGCGTAAAGTAACAGACGTGCTTCGTGCTGAAATCGGTTCTCGTGAAATCAAGCAGATTGTATCGGGTCCTCGTAATGAAGCCGTTTTACCGGATGAGGAAGAGCTGGAAGAAACAGTTTCTGAAGCGGCTCGTGCTGCTGTAGAGATTGACGGTGAGCGTGATAAGATCATGGCAGTCGTTTTGGAAGATACTCGCCAAAGCGCGATGGATGACTTGGGCGTTCGTGTTGTTGACTTCCGAATGAAGAAGATCAACCTACCGGATGAAATCTCTGAGTCTATCTACCGTCGTATGCGTGCTGAGCGTGAATCTGTAGCGCGTAAGCACCGTTCTCAAGGTCGTGAGAAGGCAGATGTTATCCGAGCTCAAGCTGAGCTAGAGGTAGCAACTGTACTTGCTGAGGCTGACAGAACGGCACGAGTAACTCGAGGTGATGCAGACGCAACTGCTGCTAAGATTTACTCTGAAGCGTACAACAAAGATCCTGAGTTCTACAGCTTCGTTCGTTCACTTAGAGCGTATGAGAAGTCATTCTCTCAGAAAGGGGACATTATGGTCCTTGATCCGAAGAGCGATTTCTTCCGCTTCATGAACGATTCAAGCGGCGCACCGCGTAAGTAATATCAGCTAGATATCGCAAAGGCTCCTATCATAGGAGCCTTTTTTATTCATTCTTAATAGGAAATAGATATGTCTCAAGGGATATGGATTGCCTTAGGCTTGGTTTTAATACTCGAAGGGATTGGTCCATTATTGGCTCCAAACGCATGGCGCAATATGATGGCACAATTGAGCCAGCAGCCGGATAATCAGCTGAGAAGACTGGGCGGATGTCTTGTGGTTGCAGGGGCAGTAATTACCTTTATGTTACTGTGAGCATTAATAAAGTATTGGTTTTCAGCTTAAATCAATTTGAATAACCGCCATTATTTTATGGTTAGTGTCTAAAAAATGACTGCAAATTTGATTTTTCGGTGCTAGAATCCTTTTTTAACTAGCAATCAGATTTGGAAAGATGGGAAATAACGTAGTTGTTTTAGGCACCCAATGGGGTGACGAAGGTAAAGGTAAAATCGTTGACCTTTTAACTGAAGATGCGAAGTACGTGGTGCGCTACCAAGGCGGTCACAATGCAGGCCACACTCTAGTTATTGACGGTGAAAAAACCGTTCTACACTTAATTCCATCAGGCATCCTGCGTGATAATGTAAAATGCATTATCGGCAATGGTGTTGTACTTTCTCCAGATGCACTTCTGAAAGAAATGAAGCCTCTTGAAGAGCGCGGAATCCCAGTACGCGAGCGTCTATTCGTTTCAGAAGCATGTCCACTAATTCTTCCTTACCATATCGCAATCGATCAAGCTCGTGAGCTAGCTCTTGGTAAAAAAGCAATCGGTACTACAGGTCGTGGTATTGGTCCAGCGTATGAAGATAAAGTATCTCGTCGTGGCCTACGTGTAGGCGATTTGTTCGATAAGACTACATTTGCTGAGAAATTAAAGAAAGTTATGGAATACCATAACTTCCAACTAGAGCATTACTACAAAACTGACACAGTAAGTTATGAAGAAGTTCTTGAGCAAGCGATGAGCTATGCAGACCTTCTAACTTCTATGGTCATTGATGTTACTGACGAACTAGACGCAGCACGTAAACGTGGTGATAAGATCATGTTCGAAGGTGCTCAAGGCACACTTCTGGATATCGACCACGGTACTTACCCGTACGTAACTTCTTCTAACACTACAGCTGGTGGTGTAGCAGCAGGTTCTGGTTTTGGTCCTCGTCACATTGGTTACATCCTAGGTATTGCAAAAGCTTACTGTACCCGTGTTGGTTCTGGTCCGTTCCCAACGGAACTTTACGATGGCTTAGACAAGCAAGACCCAGTAGGTAAACACCTTGGTGACGTAGGTCATGAGTTTGGTGCTACAACAGGTCGTCTACGTCGTACTGGTTGGTTCGATGCAGTAGCTATGCGCCGTGCGGTTCAAATCAACTCAGTAACAGGCTTCTGTCTGACTAAACTAGACGTACTAGATGGTCTTAAAGAACTGAAAATCTGTACTGGTTACAAGATGAAAGACGGTACTGTTCTAGAAGTTTCTCCAATGGCTGCAGAAGCATTTGAAGAAGCAACACCAATCTACGAAACAGTTCCTGGTTGGTCTGAAACTACCTTTGGTGCCAAGTCTATTGAAGAACTGCCACAAGCAGCACTAGATTACATCAAGCGTATCGAAGAGCTAACTGGCGTGCCGATCGACATCATCTCTACTGGTCCTGACCGTAACGAGACTATGATCAAGGTTCACCCATTCAATTCTTAATTGAATAAGTATCTTGAATAAAAAAAACCGGCTATTGCCGGTTTTTTTGTGTCTGTCATTCTGCTTTTGATTAAAGAACCTTATGTGGTCCAAAGCACCCGTAGTTTAGCTGATCTTGCTTATAGCCTAGATCGGTGAGCTGCTGAGCGACCGCTTGCATGAAAGGGACAGGACCACAGAAGTACACCTTGGCATTCTTTGGTAGCTGTTCTTGGCTCAATTTAGACAGGTCAATCAAGCCTTCTGCTTGATAGTCTTCTGAGCGGAGATCCGATGCTAGAGGGCTGCGATACCAAGTGAAGTGCTCAAAGTTATCCTTATTGTTACAAAGCTGGGATACGTGCTCTTTAAAGGCATGATGCTCGCCATTTTCAGCCGCATGCAACCAAGTCACTGCTTGCTCGCCTTGCTCAAGCGTCTCTAGCATAGACAGCATAGGCGTAAGGCCAACACCCGCAGAGATAAGAACCACAGGCTCTTTTGATTCAGAGTCCAAGAAGAAATCACCGGCCGGAGGTGCCAGTTTAACAACATCGCCTCGCTGTAGATGATCATGCAGGTAGTTGGATACCTTGCCTTCTTCCTCACGCTTCACCGAGATGCGGTAGGTGTTTCCATTTGGTGCTGCCGATAGACTGTATTGGCGAATTTCTTGGTTTTCAAATTTCGGTGTGTTGAGGTAGATACCTAGATACTGCCCTGGATTAAAGTCAGCAACCGAGTCACCATCAACAGGCTTAAATACGAAGCTAGTGATTACTGAGCTTTCTACTTTCTTCTCAACAACCTCGAATTCACGAAGCCCACGCCAGCCACCTTGGCTTTGTTCATTAGCCACATAAATTTGCTCCTCACGCTGGATAAAGATATTGGCCAATACGCCGTATGCCTTACCCCATGCATCAAGTACCTCTTGGCCAGGAGCAAATAATTCGTCGATAGTGCCTAGTAGGTGGCTGCCGACAATATTGTATTGCTCTGCGGTGATCATGAAACTGGTGTGTTTCTGTGCGATTTTTTCCACAACAGGTAATAGAGCACCTAGGTTGTCGATGTTAGATGCGTAACCACAGATAGCATTGAACAATGCCTCTCTTTGGTCGCCATTGCGCTGATTGCTCATGTTAAAGATGTCTTTCAGCTCTGGGTTATGAGCAAACATGCGATCATAGAAATGCGCCGTCAATTTAGGGCCGGTTTCTGCCAAAAGTGGGGCAGTAGCTTTAACGATATCAATGGTTTTTTGTTCTAACATCTTCATTATCCATTTTAAGGTGTATTTCAAATACATGTTTATATGTTGTATAAAATGTATATTAAAGTCAACAAAAGAATTACACTTGCGGAACGATACGGAGTACCACTATGCAAATTACAAGCTTTACTGACTATGCCATCCGCACTCTCATCTATTTAGCTGCACTGAAAGATGATGAACTGACAAACATTACCCAGGTCAGTGAAGTGTTCGATATCTCTCGCAATCACATGGTTAAGATTGTTAATAAACTAGGGCAAACCGGTTTTATTGAAACTATTCGAGGTAAGAATGGTGGCATTAGACTGAATAAGCCAGCCAGTGACATAAATATAGGGCATGTAATTAGAGAGCTAGAACCACTGAAAGTCATCAACTGCTCCCCCGAATTTTGCCATATTACCCCTGCATGCCGACTTAAGGGCTACCTGCACAAAGCAAAGGAAGCGTTTTTGGCAGAGCTCGATAAATGCAATCTTGATGATTTGGTGGATGACAATTCGGACCTGATGATTCTTTTGTCCAAGGGCTAGACGTTAAAAGCGAATATTTCATTAATTTTTAAAGCATTTTTTCGTCGTA
This sequence comes from Vibrio breoganii, assembly GCF_001677275.1. Lineage (GTDB taxonomy): Bacteria > Pseudomonadota > Gammaproteobacteria > Enterobacterales > Vibrionaceae > Vibrio > Vibrio breoganii. The sequence goes on along the minus strand of NZ_CP016177.1, from coordinate 2,560,924 downwards.
GGGCATTACTAGAATATAATAGCTACTAACTAGAAAATGTTGGCCAACTGCTTCTGTTACTTAACCAAACCGTCAACCAACCACAGGTATAGTCGATTTATGAAAGTACAATTTAGTTTAGAAGTATCAGATTCGATAGTCGTAGCATTACTTAAACTGGCAACGATAATAGCAAGCGCCAGTACCATAATGTAAACAATGTGGTCAGGGCGTTGCTCTGACCATACTTCTCACTTGCTTAACGTTCGAAAAAGCGAATATTTCATTAATTTTTAAAGCATTTTTTCCTTGTGGGGCATTACTAGAATATACTTTACTCAATTATTCTAATTAATGAGCACCCCCATGTCCGATTCTAATTCTCTTGACCCCCATGCAGATCGAGAGGCGAAAAATTATGAAAACCCAGTACCGAGTAGAGAGTTTATTTTAAGCTTTCTAGAAAGTGCTGGCGCACCAATGAATCGCAATGATTTATTTACTGCCCTTGAGCTTGATGGTGAAGAACAATATGAAGGCTTACGCCGCAGGCTAAATGCTATGTTGCGCGATGGCCAACTAGTGTTTACTCGTCGTCAATGCTTCGCCTTGCCAGAAAAACTCGAGATGATAAAAGGGCATGTAATCGGTCATAAAGATGGCTATGGTTGGGTACGCCCTGAGGGTGTGATTGGCAAAGAGCATGACCTTGTTCTGCCATTCCATCAGATGCGTGGCATCATTCACGGTGACTATGTTCTCGCTCAAGAATCTGGCACCGACAAACGAGGCCGAAAAGAGGCGCGTATTGTTCGAGTACTTGAAGAGCGTTCTATGCAGATCGTTGGTCGCTTCTTCTTGGAGTTTGGACAAGCGTATGTTGTCGCCGACGATTCAAGAATCCATCAAGATATCCTCATCCCTAAAGAACATAGAATGGGTGCTCGAATGGGGAATGTCGTTGTTATCGAGATCACCGACAGGGGGAGTCGTTCTCGAGGCATGACAGGTCAAGTGGTGGAGGTACTGGGAGAAAACCTAGCACCGGGCATGGAAACTCAAATTGCTATTCGTACACACCAAATTCCAAATGAATGGCCTGAAGAGGTCACCAAGCAAATCGCTTCCCTTGAAGAAGAAGTGCCAGAGCAGGCGAAAAAAGGGCGTGTTGACCTTAGAGAGTTGCCATTGGTGACCATCGACGGCGAGGATGCCCGAGACTTCGATGATGCCGTTTTCTGTGAGAAGAAGAAAAGCGGTGGCTGGCGTTTATGGGTGGCCATTGCCGATGTCAGCTACTACGTTCGTCCTGATTCAGCGCTAGACAAAGAAGCTATCAATCGTGGCAACTCTGTGTATTTCCCTTCTCAGGTTGTCCCTATGCTGCCTGAGGTGCTCTCGAACGGCTTGTGTTCACTAAACCCAGAAGTTGATCGCTTGTGTATGGTGTGCGAGATGACGGTTTCCGAAAGCGGTAAGCTATCGGGCTATAAGCACTACGAAGCTGTAATGAACTCCCACGCTCGTTTAACCTATACCAAGGTGAATGACATTCTCAATGGCGATGAAGAGCTTAACCAGCGCTATGAGCCTTTAGTGCCGCACCTTCAAGAACTGCATAATATGTATCGTACTCTTAAGACGGCTCGAGACGGCCGAGGGGCGATAGAGTTTGAAACAGTAGAAACTAAATTTATCTTCAATGCGGATAGAAAGATTGACCGCATTGAGCCTGTTATTCGCAATGATGCCCATAAGCTCATTGAAGAGTGCATGATCTTAGCAAACATTGCCTCAGCTTCACTGGTAGAGAAATTAAAAGAACCCGCTCTGTATCGAATTCATGAATCTCCTGGAGAGCAACGACTTGTTGGTTTCAAAGACTTCTTGAGTGAGCTTGGCTTAACTCTAAACGGTGGGCTAGAGCCGTCACCGACTGATTACGCCGATTTGATGCACGTTGTCACCCAGCGACCGGATAAAGAGCTGATTCAAACAATGTTGCTACGCTCAATGAAGCAAGCTGTGTATAATCCCGATAACGCTGGGCACTTTGGACTAGCACTGAAGCGATACGCACACTTCACTTCTCCTATTCGTCGCTACCCTGACTTATTGTTGCACCGAGCAATCAAGTACTTGATTGCCAAGCAAGAAGGCCGCAATCAAGACCGATGGACTCCAACGGGTGGCTTCCATTACTCCTTTGATGATATGGATGTATATGGTGAGCAGTGCTCAATGACAGAGCGCCGTGCCGATGATGCGACCCGTGATGTAGCCGATTGGTTGAAATGTGAGTACATGCAAGACCACGTGGGTGAAGAACTCGATGGCGTTATTGCTAATGTCACGGGTTTTGGCTTCTTCGTGAGGCTGACTGAGCTACACATCGATGGCTTGGTGCATATATCTGCATTGGCCAATGACTATTATCGCTATGATGCAGTGAGCCAAAGGTTGGTGGGTGAAAGCTCGGGCCAGATATATGGCTTAGGCGATCAGGTTAAGGTGAAGGTGTTAGCCGTTAATCTTAACGATAAACAGATTGATTTTGAATTAGCGGGTACGGTACGTACGCCTAAAGGCAAAGGAAAAACGGCGAAGAAACGCCTAGTAGAAGAAGCGAAACGCTTTGATAAAAAGAAAGAGGATGCAGCAGGAAAAGGCCGCTCCAAACGTGCGAAGACTATGGTAGAACCTACGGTTCGTCCAGATGGCAGCTCTGATGAGAAACCCGCATCGAAGAAGCGAAAGTCGCAAAAAGCCCGAAAGAGTAAAGCACGTAGCAACAAGAATAAAGCGCGTGATTCGAAGAAATAAGAGAAGCAAATAATGAGTAGCGAATATATTTACGGTATCCACGCAGTTAAAGCGGTACTAGAAAAAGATCCTGCACGCTTTATCGAAGCGTTTGTTTTAAAGGGGCGTCAGGATGACCGTTTGTTACCTTTAATCAATCAGCTACAAGCATTTGGCGTGTCCATTCAGCAAACTGGCCGTAAGGCGTTGGACGACAAAGCAAAGGGCGCAAACCATCAGGGCATTATTGGCCGTGTTAAGGCAGCCAAAGCTCTGAATGAAAACGACCTAGATGTGATCTTAGCGTCTCAGACTAATCCATTACTTCTTATCTTGGATGGCGTTACGGACCCACACAACCTAGGTGCTTGTCTGCGCAACGCAGATGCGGCGGGTGTCGCGGCAGTGATTGTTCCTAAGGATAAATCAGCCCCTCTTACCGCTACGGTAAGCAAAGTGGCATGTGGCGCAGCAGAAACTGTGCCACTGGTTCGTGTAACGAACCTAGCGCGCACGATGCGTCACCTACAAGAGCAGAGCGTTTGGATCGTAGGCACGGCTGGTGAGGCAACTCATGATGTCTATCAGAGCAAGCTAACCGGACCTTTAGCTATCGTTATGGGTGCTGAGGGGGATGGTATGCGCCGTCTTACTCGTGAAACCTGTGACGATTTGATTAAGATCCCAATGGCTGGTTCAGTATCAAGCCTGAATGTTTCTGTTGCTTCTGGTGTCTGCTTATTTGAAGCAGTGAGACAGCGTCAAGGTTAAGCACAATTAACCCATGATAAAATAGGAGCTTCGGCTCCTATTTTTGTATCAAGGATTAGATCTTCATGGACGTTTTTCAAGCCCTTCACTCTCATCGCTCCATTCGCGAATATAAAGACCAACCTATTTCAGAACAGACTCTTAATGAGGTTCTAGAGGCCGGTATTCGCGCCTCATCATCGGGCAACATGCAATCGTACTCCATCATAGTGACCAAAGATGAAAAGCTGAGAAAGGCATTGTATGAGCCTCATATGCAGCAATCTATGGTGGTGGATGCCCCAGTATTGTTGACGTTTTGTGCCGACTTTAGACGCATGCGAAAATGGCTGGCACAAAGTGGTGCTCCGCTAAATTTCGATAACTTTATGAGCTTCATGATCGCAGCCATTGATGCCACATTGGTTTCGCAGAATGTGGCTATTGCAGCGGAAGCGAAAGGATTGGGCTTGTGTTACATGGGCTCTACCTTGGCCAATTGTGAGCAAATTGGCGAGATACTCGAACTCCCTGAAGGTGTTGTACCTGTCGTAGGGTACTCACTAGGGTACGCAGATGAATCCCCACAGATTCGTGACCGCTTACCTCTGGCTGGCCTAGTGCACAATGAGGTATACCAAGACCATACCGAACAGCAGATCTCTGATATCTATCAACAGCGAGAAACCGCAGGTTGGCAACGTTACATGGCGTTTCCTGAGCTTAAGCAGATGATTGAAGAGTCTGGCGTTGAGAATTTGGCTCAGGTTTATACCAAGCTAAAATACACCAAAGAGTCCCATATTGAATTTTCACAGTCAGTTCTTAGTTACCTTAAGAAACAAGGGTTTATGAATCAGCAGCCTTAACAGATGAAAGATAATTGGGAGTGCGAAAACTATATTCTGCAGAAGCCCCTTTTTTACTTGATCTTACTGACTGCTTTCTGTACTATTTGCCGTCCTTAAAACTCGGTCATTTATCTTTAGTTCCTTGCTTCCTCTGGACGACCGAGCCATTCGTGGAAGCTAATAATCCGTAAGGAGCAACACATGCGTCATTACGAAATCGTATTCATGGTGCACCCTGATCAAAGCGAGCAAGTTGCTGGCATGATCGAGCGTTACACTGGTTCTATCAACGAAGCTGGCGGTACTATCCACCGTCTAGAAGACTGGGGTCGTCGTCAACTGGCTTACCCAATCAACAAGCTTCATAAAGCTCACTACGTTCTTATGAACGTTGAAGCTGGTCAAGCTGTGATCGACGAGCTAGAAACTGCTTTCCGTTTTAACGATGCAGTTCTACGCAACATGATCATGCGCACTAAAGGCGCTGTGACTGAGCAATCAATCATGCTTAAGCAAAAAGAAGAGCGTGCAGAGCGTGCTCCTCGTCGCGAAGAGCGTACTGAAGCTAAGCCAGAAGCATCTGCTGAGTAATTGATTGTATGACCAATCGAATGGACTTAAGCGGCATTGTTGCTAAAGACCCTATTCGAACGCAAAGCCCCTCGGGGATATCACATTGCCAATTTTGGCTCGAGCATCGCTCAAATGTGATGGAAGCTGAGCTTCCAAGACAGGTTTACTGTCGAATGCCTGTAGTGGTGAGTGGCAAAGGGTCACACACATTAACTCAAGAACTAGTTAAAGGCAGTACAATCAGGGTAAGCGGCTTTGTTGCTTATCAAATGAGTCGAAATGGCTCAGGAAAACTGGTTTTACATGCCCAAGATATCACTCAAATTTAAGATCAGGAGATAGCCCATGGCTCGTTTCTTCCGTCGTCGTAAATTCTGCCGTTTCACTGCAGAAGGCGTACAAGAGATTGATTACAAAGACGTAGCAACTCTTAAAAACTACATCACTGAAGCTGGTAAAATTGTACCTAGCCGTATCACTGGTACAAGCGCTAAATATCAGCGTCAACTAGCTCGTGCAATCAAGCGTTCTCGCTACCTAGCACTACTGCCGTACACTGATAAGCATCAGTAATCGGCACCGTTTATTAAATAGAGGATTAAATAATGCAAGTTATTCTACTTGATAAAATCGGTAACCTAGGTGCACTTGGCGATACTGTTAACGTTAAATCTGGTTACGCTCGTAACTACCTTATTCCTCAGAATAAGGCAGTAATGGCTACTAAAGCTAACGTTGAAATGTTTGAAGCTCGTCGTGCTGAACTAGAAGCTAAAGTTGCTGAGCAACTTGGTGCTGCTGAAGCTCGTGCTGAGAAAGTTAACACTCTAGAAGCAGTTGTTATCGCTTCTAAAGCTGGTGACGAAGGCAAACTATTCGGCTCTATCGGTACTCGTGACATCGCTGACGCTGTTACAGCTGCTGGCGTTGAAGTTGCTAAGAGCGAAGTTCGTCTTCCTGAAGGCGCACTACGTAACACTGGTGAGTTCGAAGTAAGCGTTCAACTTCATTCTGAAGTTTTCGCAACTGTGAAACTACAAGTTGTTGCTGCAGAGTAATTCTTTACTCTAAAGACGATTTTAAAACACCGGCCTTGGTCGGTGTTTTTTTATGTCTAGAAAATAAGATTTGCTAGAAAAGGAACAGCAGGTTAACGGAGAATACCGAGTCGGTATTGCTTAACCCATCGGGTACTTTGTTGTGGTACTGACGGTTATGCACCAGCTTGAGTGCGATATCGTTGGTGATCTCATTGATGACAGAAATCTCGGTATCTGTTCTGGTGTTACTCTCACCGGCAACAACCGTAAGATTGCCACTTATTGCTAACGTCTTGATTGGCTTCCAAGTCATCGCTAGGTTGGTACGAATGATCGCCTCACTGACTGTTTCAGGAAATACGATATCGTCATCGTCAATTTCATCTAAATTTGGCTCTTGGTAACGAAAACCAGGACCAAGCTCTCCCTCAATCAATAAATACTTGGTATTCATAAGCTGGTAACCCAGACCCGCTGATATCGTGTAATCAGTAAAGTAAGCGCTGTATTTGGAGTCATAGCCACTAAAACTTGAGTAGGCGTAGCTCTTTGGGCCTAACTTGTAATCCCCTTGCAGGTCGTACGTCGATTGGCGTTTATCTTCTTCACCGTCTTTATACAGCAGGTAATACTTCCACTCGCCGGTTAAACGATAGCGATTCTTGATGTATTCGCCACTGAGACGAGCGTTGAGAGATTCTGAATCTGAGTTTCCAGAGTGAGCCTGGTAACCAAACTCGACTTCACTCTTGAAGGGGGAAGGGCTCTCGATATCCGCATCAATAAGCTCTTCCGCGTGGAGCACTGAGCACATCAGAGACCCCAGACAAAATAGCAATTTTTTAGACACGAAATACCTCTAGCATAAAATAGCGCTGGCGCATTGTACCCCAACTTTTTGGTTAAGCGTCAAGCTTAGGTAAAAAATTATACAGTAGGTATTATCTCAACTCCAAAGCTGCCATTCTAGAGACAATGAAATAAGTTAATAGTTTTCATGATGATATCTATTAAAGATAATTTTCTAAACACATCATCATTAGCATTGGTATAATGCAAAGAACAGCAAGTCACTGAGCACATTCATGGTAGATCAACGAACAAACACAAAACAAGATTCCCAAGTCGATGCAATCAAAGCGCCTCCACATTCATTAGAGGCTGAGCAATCGGTAATTGGTGGACTATTGCTGGATAATGAGCGTTGGGATACCGTTGCTGAAAAAGTGATGGCAACAGACTTTTATAGTCGTCCGCATAGATTGATCTTTGAAGCGGTGAAAACCCTTCTTGAAGACAGCCAGCCTCTGGATTTAATTACGCTATCCGAGTTCTTAGAGCGTCGTGAGCAACTTGAAGATGTGGGTGGATTCGCTTATCTAGCCGACCTTGTAAAGAACACTCCGAGTGCGGCAAACATCAATGCGTACGCTGAGATAGTGGCAGAACGAGCCGTCGTTCGAAGCCTGATTGGTGTGGCTAACGAGATTGCAGATGCGGGTTATGACCCACAAGGTCGTTCATCGGGTGATCTTGTCGACTTTGCTGAGAGCAAGGTTTTTGCCATTGCCGAAGAGCGCAGTAATGAGAAAGACGGCCCGCAGAATGTCGATAACATTCTTGAGAAAACTCTGGAGCGCATCGAGGAGTTATACAAAACCCCGCAAGATGGCGTAACGGGTGTCGATTCTGGTTTTAACGATCTGAACAAGAAAACGGCAGGCCTACAGCCTTCGGATCTGATTATCGTTGCAGCTCGTCCATCTATGGGTAAAACCACATTTGCGATGAACCTGTGTGAAAACGCGGCGATGAGCTCCGATAAGCCAGTTCTTATTTTCTCTCTAGAGATGCCCTCAGAACAGATTATGATGAGAATGTTAGCCTCTTTATCTCGCGTTGACCAAACCAAGATTCGTACTGGTCAGTTAGACGATGAAGATTGGGCTCGTATCTCATCAACCATGGGCATTCTGATGCAAAAGAAGAACATGTTCATTGATGATAGCTCAGGTTTAACGCCAACAGAATTACGCTCTCGCGCAAGACGAATCGCCCGTGACAATGGCGGATTAAGTCTCATCATGGTCGACTACCTGCAATTGATGCGTGTACCCGGTATGCAAGACAATCGTACCTTGGAGATATCTGAAATATCGCGCTCCTTGAAAGCACTCGCGAAAGAGTTGCAAGTGCCGGTTGTCGCTCTTTCTCAGCTTAACCGTTCCTTGGAGCAACGTGCTGATAAACGCCCGATCAACTCGGATCTTCGTGAATCAGGTGCGATCGAGCAGGATGCCGATTTGATCATGTTTATTTACCGCGATGAGGTTTATAACCCAGACAGTTCTATGAAAGGAACGGCTGAGATCATTCTAGGTAAGCAACGTAACGGCCCAATTGGTTCTGTTCGTTTAACATTCCAGGGACAGTTCTCTCGCTTTGATAACTACGCCGGTCCTGCATTCGATTATGACGACGAATAGGAACTGGCATGAGTAGATTGCAAGCTGCTGTAGCATCGATTAACACCGATGCTCTTTGCCATAATATAGACATGCTGCATAAACAGGCGCCTAACAGCCGTTTACTCGCGGTTGTTAAAGCCAATGGTTATGGGCACGGTTTATTAGAAGTGGCCAAACACGCACAAGGTGCTGACGCCTTTGGTGTCGCTCGCGTAGAGGAAGCATTGCAGCTTCGTGCCGGCGGTATTGTTAAACCTGTATTGTTATTGGAAGGCTTTTACTCGGCCAGTGATCTGCCTATCTTAGTCACCAACAACATACAAACCGTGGTGCATTGCGAGGAGCAACTAGAGGCTCTAGAGCAAGCCGAACTGGAAAATCCTGTGGTTGTGTGGCTGAAGATGGATACAGGAATGCATCGTTTAGGTGTACGTCCTGAACACTATGATGAGTATATTCAGCGCCTACATAACTGCAAAAATGTGGCGCATCCTCTGCGTTATATGAGTCACTTTGGTTGCGCAGACGAGCTAGAAAACCCAATCACTTCGCAACAAATTGAGCTGTTTAAGAGTACGACTGCCAATTGCACCGGTGAACGCTCAATCGCGGCTTCGTCTGGCATATTGTCTCGCAGTGATAGCCATTTTGAGTGGGTACGACCGGGCATCATCATGTACGGAGTATCTCCATTTAGCGATAACGATGCACAGCAGTTGGGCTATCGCCCTGTCATGACACTACGCTCGCATCTTATTGCAGTTAACGAACTTAAGGCCGGTGAAAGCGTGGGGTATGGCGCAAACTGGACTTCAGAACGAGATACAAAAATAGGTGTGATTGCGGTTGGCTATGGGGATGGCTACCCTCGTATGGCACCCAATGGCACTCCCGTCCTAGTGAATAACCGCAAGGTCCCATTGGTTGGACGAGTATCGATGGATATGCTGACCGTGGATCTTGGGCCAGACGCTAGCGACAAAGTTGGTGATTCTTCTGTACTTTGGGGAGAGGCGTTACCTGTAGAAGAAGTTGCAAGGTATGTTGGAACCATTGCCTACGAGTTGGTGACTAAGCTCACCTCTCGAGTGATACCTGTTTACACTAAAGACAGCGTTTAGCCGACTAAAATGTGAGCTAAGTCAACAACTGAGTGAAACGCTTCAGTGATAATCGCAAATCAGCCGTAGAACACGGTACATTAGAACAAATTATTAAAGTGGTGGTGCGAAGCAATGCACGGTCACTACAACCAGTATCAGGGGAGTTTAACAATTGAGTCGCATTGTCTGCTCTTTGTTAAGCACAACTTAAAATTAGAAATAATGGGAACTCACAATGTTGAAAAACATCAATCCGACGCACACCGATGCTTGGAAAGCCTTAACAGCTCACTTTGAATCAGCTCAAGATATGGAGATGAAAGATCTCTTTGCACAAGATTCAGAGCGTTTTGATAACTTCTCTAAAAACTTCGGCGACGACATCTTGGTTGACTACTCAAAGAACCTAGTTAACGACGAAACCATGAAGCACCTGTTTGATCTTGCGAAACAAACAGAGCTAAAGTCTGCGATCGACGCAATGTTCTCTGGCGAGACCATCAACAAAACTGAAGGACGCTCTGTTCTTCACACTGCACTTCGTAACCGTAGCAACACTCCTGTTGTTGTTAATGGCGAAGATGTAATGCCAGCAGTGAATGCTGTTCTTGAAAAGATTAAATCTTTCACTGACCGCGTTATTGGTGGCGAGTGGAAAGGTTATACGGGCAAAGCAATCACTGATGTAGTGAATATCGGTATCGGCGGCTCTGACCTAGGTCCATTCATGGTGACTGAAGCACTAGCACCCTACAAGAATCACCTAAACCTACACTTCGTTTCTAACGTTGATGGTACGCACATCGCTGAAACGCTTAAGAAAGTAAACCCAGAAACAACATTGTTCTTGGTGGCTTCTAAGACGTTCACGACTCAAGAAACAATGACCAACGCACACAGTGCGCGTGATTGGTTCCTTGCTGAAGCACAGGATGAAGCACACGTTGCTAAACACTTCGCTGCGCTTTCTACCAATGGCCAAGCAGTGTCTGAGTTCGGTATTGATACTGACAACATGTTTGAGTTCTGGGACTGGGTTGGTGGTCGTTACTCTCTATGGTCTGCAATCGGTCTTTCTATTGCACTGGGTGTAGGCTACGACAACTTCGTTGAGCTACTTGCTGGTGCTCACGAGATGGATAACCACTTTAAGTCAACGGATCTTGAGAACAACATCCCAACGATTCTTGCGCTTATCGGTATTTGGTACAACAACTTCCACGGTGCAGAGTCTGAGACGATTCTTCCATACGACCAGTACATGCACCGTTTTGCGGCTTACTTCCAGCAAGGCAACATGGAATCAAACGGTAAGTACACAGACCGTAACGGCGATGCAGTGGATTACCAAACTGGCCCAATCATTTGGGGTGAGCCAGGTACCAACGGTCAACACGCGTTCTACCAGTTGATTCACCAAGGTACTAAACTGATTCCGTGTGACTTCATTGCACCAGCAATCAGCCACAACCCAACGGGCGACCACCATCAGAAACTAATGTCGAACTTCTTTGCTCAAACAGAAGCATTGGCGTTTGGTAAGTCTCGTGAAGTGGTTGAAGCAGAGCTTGTTGCAGCAGGTAAATCAGCGCAAGAAGTGGCTGAACTAGCACCATTCAAAATATTTGAAGGCAACCGTCCAACCAACTCTATTCTTGTGAAGCAAATTACTCCGCGCACGTTGGGTAACCTAATTGCAATGTACGAGCACAAGATCTTTGTGCAAGGTGTTATTTGGAACATCTTTACCTTTGATCAGTGGGGCGTGGAACTAGGCAAACAACTAGCAAACCAAATCCTTCCTGAGCTAGCTGACGACTCAGCAGTAGATTCTCACGATAGCTCTACTAACGGTCTGATCAACGCATTTAAACAATACAAAGCGTAATTTATCTACCCATATATAAGGCCAGCCATAGTGCTGGTCTTTTTTATGTCTGTAATAAACTGGTCTATTTTATAGACAGGATGTAGAATACGCCCTCATTTTTATTCGCGGACTGAACCTTATGTACCCATCTTCTAGACTCTCTATCGCTCCGATGCTCGATTGGACGGATCGTCACTGTCGATACTTTCACAGGTTGCTGTCGCAAAACACTCTGTTGTATACCGAGATGATAACAACGGGCGCGATTATTCATGGTAAGGGTGACTTTCTACGCTTTAGCGAACAGGAGCATCCTATTGCTCTGCAGCTTGGTGGTTCAAACGCAAAAGACCTAGCGCACTGTGCAAAGCTGGCACAGGAGCGAGGCTATGATGAAGTGAACCTCAACGTCGGTTGCCCATCAGACCGAGTTCAAAACGGTAAGTTTGGGGCTTGCCTTATGGCTGAGCCACAATTGGTAGCCGATTGTATTGCTGAAATGAAATCGGTCGTTGATATCCCAGTAACGGTGAAAACGCGTATTGGTATCGACGATCAAGACTCGTATGAGTTTTTGACTGACTTTGTATCTACAGTACACGAGAAGGGTGGCTGTGAGCACTTTACCATTCACGCGCGTAAGGCGTGGTTGAGTGGATTGAGCCCGAAAGAGAACCGCGAGATCCCACCATTGGATTACCCTCGCGCTTATCAGATTAAGAAAGACTTCCCACATTTGGATATTGCGGTTAACGGCGGCGTGAAAACCCTAGAAGAAACGTTAGAACATCTTGAGCACCTTGATGGCGTGATGATCGGTCGAGAGGCTTATCAAAATCCCTATTTATTGGCAGAGGTAGATCAGCGTATCTTTGGTCAAGACAAGCCAGTCATTAAGCGTAGCGAAGTGGTTGAACTTATGTACCCATACATAGAGCAGCAACTATCTGAAGGTGCTTACCTAGGGCATATCACTCGTCACATGCTAGGTTTGTTCCAAAGCATGCCAGGTGCACGCCAATGGCGACGTTATATTAGTGAAAATGCACACAAACCGGGTTCGGGTATTGAAGTGGTTGAGGCTGCATTAGCTAAAATCCCTAAAGAGCTAGGTGTGTAAAACTCACCATTAACTGGTTATTTTTACTAAATTAAACTCTTAAAAGGGCCTTCACTTTTGGTGTTGGCCTTTTTTATTGTATTTAATCAATGGTTTAATGCGTCGTGCATGATTGGCAAGGTACTTGCTTTATAAGTGTAGTAATGGGGTTCATGTGCGATGTTACCCTGACCTATTAATCTGTAGTTGGAGAGTGTCTATGTTTGAGCTACTTATGTTATTGATGTTCTTTGGCGTGTTTTTCTTTACTGGCCTGACTTTTTTTGGCCTATTGATGGCATTTTTCGTCGTGTTTGCCTTCAGTCTAGTATTAGGTTTACTGGGAGCGGCGCTTAAGTTCTTGCCCTATATCCTACTTGCTGTTGTGATCTACTGGGTGCTTAAGCGTACAAGTGCATGTTCATGATGTTAGTTATTGATTTAACTAAGGTGTATGTATGCTAGTATCTGCTCATAAAGTAACGATTTTAGTTTTCTTGGGAGTGGAAAATGAACAAATGCACTTTAATTGCGGTCGTAGGAGCCAGTGCATTAGCAAGTTCTTGGTCGGCGCAGGCAAAAGTCGCTGAGCCAGGTGTTCATGGTAAGGTTACTGCAGACATGTTCTGGGGTAGCACGAAGATCAGAGAAACTCGTCAAGAAGATGACGAAATCCCGGTTCTAGCCGCACAAATCGAACACGATGTGCCTTATCTGCCTAACTTTAGAATTCGCTATACGGCGTTAGATACCCAATACATTGCTCATGATAAGTTCGATTACACCTTCTACTATCGACCTTTGAGAACTGAAAATCTTGAGTTGGATCTTGGCTTTACTCTGACTGACTATCGCAATAGTTTCTATGAAGATACCGATACAGGTAAAAGTGGTGACTTTGATGGCATCATCTTTAGCTGGTATGCCAATGCATTAATTGCCGTGCCTAATACAAATCTAGCGGTTATTGGTGAGTTTGATTTTGGTGAGACATCCGATATTAAATCTGCAGATCTAACCGGTGGCTTGCAGTACACCTTCGATCTAGATTCGGTCGATTTGGTTGTGCGCGGTGGCTATCGCGTAATGGACTACACCTTTAAAGAGTTTGATAGCAAAGCCTATGGCTTTGTCGACGGTTGGTTTGTCGGTGGACAGGTCGCTTTCTAAAGAATTAAGCAAAATGATAAAGCCCATCCTCGGATGGGCTTTTTATTGCCTATAGCTTTGTAATTGATAGCAGTTCTCAATTCGCATTTTCACGGGTTTGGTCCATCCTTAGTAGAGTTAAACAGGAGCAAGCTTTTATATGACAATCAATGAACTTCGTGTGTTATATCGTTCTGAGCGTTTGGTAGAAGCAATCGTAGAACAAGCAGATCAAGATGGCTTGTGGGTGGTTGAGTTTAGAGACAGTCATGGAGGAATACTTGCTCTTACTGATCCCCAAGGAGAACAGCGCTATTACAATGACTTAGACTCTGCTTCTAAGAGCGCAATGGCGGTTGGATTTAGCCAAGTGAGAGTGGAAGCCTTGTAGGTAAAACTCTTTTTCATTCCTTTTGATTATTAAACATACCCCTTTATTCTTTATTGCTATTACAAATAGTAGGTAATCTTATGGTCACGTAATATACAGGGATAACGTGACCATGTTGCTTAAGGATCTTTCTGGCTTTGCTACTCCGTTGAGTGATAATCAAGCCAATCAACTAAAACAGGCCGCCGCCGAATTATCGCCACAGCAGTTGGCTTGGGTTAGTGGCTATTTCTATGGCATCAGCCAAAACCATTCTTTAGCTTCTGTTCCAGATACAGCACCAGCTGTAGCGACAGCTTCTCAGCTCTCTATCATCTTTGCCTCGCAAACGGGCAATGCTAAAGGTGTCGCTAAGCAATTGCATGCCAAGGTGGTAGAGGATGGTTATCAGGCCAAGCTTTACGATGCCGCAGACTACAAACTAAAGAATTTAAAAAATGAAACGCACGTAGTGATCGTAGCTTCTACCAATGGTGAGGGAGAAGTCCCAGACAATGCCATTGAGTTTTATGATTATCTAACCTCCAAGAAAGCACCCAAGCTAGACAAGTTGCAATACGCGGTTGTAGGGCTAGGGGATTCTAGCTATGAGTTCTTCTGCCAGACGGGCAAAGACTTTGACGCTGCACTAAGCAAGCTAGGGGCGACCGCTTTTCTAGATAGAATCGATTGTGATGTGGATTACGAGTCTCCCGTTGCCGCGTGGCAATCACAAGCACTCAATAAAGTGGCTGAGCTATTCAAAGATAACTCTGTAGGGACGCAAAGTGCAGTGGTTCAATTGCCTGTGTCTGCAAGCCAATCTCAGTACACTAAGCAAAGCCCATATACCGCTACTCTGCTAACCAACCAAAAAATTACAGGTCGTGACTCAACAAAAGATGTCAGACATATCGAAATTGATTTGGAAGAATCGGGTATTACTTACCAACCCGGTGATGCGCTAGGTGTTTGGTATAAGAATGATCTTCAGCTGGTGGACTCTATCTTAGCAATCGCGTCGATAGATAAAGACGAGCAAGTGGAGATTGATGGCGAAACCCTATCCATAAAACAAGCGCTCGTAGAATACTTTGAAGTGACCGCTTCTAATCCTCAATTTGTTTCTCAATATGCTGAGAAGTCGGGGAGTAAGAAACTTCTCAAGCTTATCGAAGATAAAAGCAAGCTAAGAGAATACGCTGCTCGAACGCAAGTGGTGGATGTGCTAGCTGAGAAAAAGACCAAGCTTAGCGCAACAGAGCTAATCGCTATGCTACGACGCCTAACTCCTCGCCTATATTCCATCTCATCGTCACAAGCCGAAGTGGATGAAGAGGTTCATCTAACGGTCGGTGTGGTCGAGTACGAAACCAATAAAGGACAGAGAGTAGGTGGTGCTTCAGGTTTCTTATCACATTCGCTTGAAGAAGGTGAAGACGTCAAGGTGTTCATTGAACACAACAACAATTTCAAATTACCAACCGATGACAACACTCCAGTGATCATGATTGGTCCTGGTACAGGTATTGCGCCGTTTAGAAGTTTCTTGCAAGAGCGTGACGCGAGAGAAGCGGAAGGCAAAAACTGGCTGTTCTTTGGTGACCGTACCTTTACTCAAGACTTTCTGTATCAGCTTGAATTTCAGCGTTACCTAAAAGATGGCTTATTGAGTCGCTTAGATGTGGCATTCAGTAGAGATGGTGCAAACAAGGTCTACGTTCAAGACAAGCTTAAGCAGAACGCACAGCAGGTTTGGCAATGGCTACAAGACGGTGCCTACCTCTATATCTGTGGCGATGCTGATCGAATGGCCAAAGATGTTCAGTCGACATTACTGGAAATTGCACAGCAACAAGGTGGGCTAAACCCAGAAAGCGCAGAAGAGTGGTTAAAAGACCTCCGTAAACAGAAAAGATATCAAAGGGACGTGTACTAATGGAAAAGCAAGTTGTATTGGGTGAAGAGCTAGGCCCACTTTCTGACAATGAAAGACTCAAAAGAGAAAGTAACTTTTTGCGCGGTACCATTACCAACGACCTCGATAATGAGATTACGGGTGGGTTCGATGCAGATAACTTTCAGCTGATTCGTTTTCATGGGATGTACCAACAAGATGATAGAGACTATCGCAATGAAAGAGCGAAGCAAAAACTAGAGCCACTGCACAATGTAATGCTAAGAGCTCGTATGCCAGGGGGCGTAATTACCCCAAAGCAATGGTTAGCCATCGATAAGTTTGCCACTGAAAGCACTATGTACGGCAGTATTCGTCTTACGACTCGTCAAACGTTTCAGTTTCACGGCGTGCTCAAGCCAAATATCAAGCTGATGCACCAAACGCTAAACGCGATCGGGATTGATTCAATCGCTACAGCTGGGGATGTGAACCGTAACGTCTTATGTACCAGTAATCCGGTGGAAACGGAACTGCATCAGCAAGCCTATGAGTGGGCAACAAAGATCAGTGAGCATCTATTACCAAAAACCAGAGCGTATGCAGAGATATGGTTAGATGGTGAAAAGCTTGAATCTACCGATGAAGAACCAATTCTAGGTAGCAACTATTTACCTCGTAAGTTTAAGACAACGGTAGTTGTACCGCCGGATAATGATGTTGACCTGCATGCTAACGATCTTAACTTTGTGGCGATTGCGAAAGACGGAAAACTGGTCGGCTTTAATGTTCTTGTTGGCGGTGGACTTGCCATGACACATGGTGATACGTCTACCTATCCAAGAAAGGCCGATGAATTTGGTTATATTCCTCTTGATAAGACGCTAGAGGTTGCTGCCGCTGTAGTATCAACGCAGCGTGATTGGGGTAATCGTTCTAACCGAAAAAATGCCAAGACCAAATACACTCTAGACCGAGTGGGTATAGAGGTATTCAAGCAAGAAGTCGAAAAGCGCGCTGCGGTTAACTTTGAGCCTGTGCAAGCTTACGAATTAACTCATAGAGGTGATAAGTTTGGCTGGTTAGAAGGCATTGATGGAAAGCATCATCTGACTCTGTTTATCGAAAATGGCAGATTACTTGATTACCCTGGTAAGCCCTTAAAGAGTGGCGTGGCTAATATTGCCAAGATCCACAAAGGTGATTTGCGCATGACCGCCAACCAAAACCTAATAGTGGCTGGCGTAGATGCAAAAGATAAAGAACAGATTGAAAAGATAGCCTTTGAAAGTGGGTTACTCGATCCTGCTACGTCTCAGCAACGAAAAGACTCAATGGCGTGTGTGGCATTTCCGACTTGTCCATTAGCGATGGCAGAAGCAGAACGCTTCCTCCCTCAGTTTGTTACTGATGTTGAAGAGATATTGGAAAAGCACGGCATAAGCAAAGACGAAAGCATTATATTGCGTGTAACGGGGTGCCCGAATGGTTGTGGGCGAGCTATGCTGGCCGAAATTGGCTTAGTAGGTAAAGCACCAGATAGATACAACCTACACCTTGGGGGCAATAAAGCCGGTACTCGTGTTCCGAAGATGTATAAAGAGAACATCAGTTCAGCGCAAATATTGCAAGAGATCGATTCGCTGGTGGCTCGTTGGTCGAGTGAGCGTTTACCAGAAGAAGCATTCGGGGACTTTGTCATTAGAGATGGCATCGTAGAAGAAGTCTTAGTATCTAAGAGGGATTTTCATGCTTGAACTTACGCAAAAACCAAACCTTAAAGAGATAGTCAAACTTAATAAGGTAGAGCAGAGTCTAGAGTTAGCTAAACTCAATGCTGAGCTAGAGGACATGACCACAGAGCAAAGAATTGCGTGGGCACTGGAAAATCTGCAACAAAACATAGTGCTCTCTTCAAGTTTCGGTGCTCAAGCTGCGGTGATGCTGCATCTAGTAACGAGACAGGCACCGAATATTCCGGTGATACTGACGGATACTGGTTATTTATTTCCTGAGACCTATCAGTTCATAGATGAGTTAACACTACTATTAGGTCTCAACCTAAAGATATACCGAAGCTCTTTAAGTCCAGCTTGGCAAGAATCGCGATTCGGCCAATTATGGGAGAAGGGTGTAGAGGGGATTACTCAGTATAACCAGCTAAATAAAGTAGAACCTATGCGCAGAGCACTATCTGATCTTAATGCGGGGACATGGTTTTCTGGATTAAGAAGAAGTCAGTCTGATTCTAGACAGGGGTTACCGGTTCTATCTATTCAACATGGAGTATTTAAGTTTCTTCCAATAGTGGATTGGACCTCGGCACAAGTAGATAGTTATATAGAGGAGCATGCACTGCCTCAGCACCCTCTTAAAGAGCAGGGCTATCTCTCGATTGGTGATATTCATACTACCACTAAGTTCGAACCGGGCATGAAGGAGCAAGATACTCGATTCTTTGGTCTTAAAAGAGAATGTGGGTTACACGAAGATAATGTAGAGCAAGACGGTTCAGGAATTTAATCTTTTAGTCATTCCTCCTTCTATTACCCTCTATACAGAAAAAGAAACCGCTCATGCGGTTTCTTTTTTATTGTCTGCCGCATATGAAATTAGCCAATTTAGAATAAGTCTGTGGATAACCTGTACCTAACTAGGGGGTAAAAATAGATAAATAAGCCTTTCACTCAAAAAACGAGCGAAAAGGCTTTTTTCTTAAATTTATTGAAAAAAAGCCTTGCCAATGTGACGAGCATCTCTATAATGCGCCTCACTGACACGGCAGAGCGCACAACGCTTCGCACTAGTTCAGTAGGCTAACTAGCCGAACCATTTGAGTTTAAGTTCGATTCGAAAATAAATTCAAAAAAGTGTTTGACACTGAGGTTCAAATCGCTAGAATGGCCGTCCGCTTCGAGAGGTTCCTCACAAAAGGAATCGTCGATAAGCAAGCTCTTTAACAATTTAAACCTATCAATCTGTGTGGGCACTCGTTGATGATAATCGAAAAGATTTATCAATGAACTGAGTGACCAAAATCAAATTGGGTGCAGCC
Organism: Vibrio breoganii; assembly: GCF_001677275.1. Classification (GTDB taxonomy): domain Bacteria; phylum Pseudomonadota; class Gammaproteobacteria; order Enterobacterales; family Vibrionaceae; genus Vibrio; species Vibrio breoganii. The sequence goes on along the minus strand of NZ_CP016177.1, from coordinate 2,541,918 downwards.
TTGAGCTGTTTTATTTCACTTTTTAAAAAGTGAAGACCGATAAGAGCACAGTCAATTCATTATCATTCTGTTGGAATGATAATAGCTTTAAAATTACTTCTTACTTTCGAGTAAGGAACAGTTTTGAAGTCAGTATTCATTGAGCCGAAGCGAAAGCTTCAACAAAACTTTAATTGAAGAGTTTGATCATGGCTCAGATTGAACGCTGGCGGCAGGCCTAACACATGCAAGTCGAGCGGAAACGACAACATTGACCCTTCGGGTGATTTATTGGGCGTCGAGCGGCGGACGGGTGAGTAATGCCTGGGAAATTGCCCTGATGTGGGGGATAACCATTGGAAACGATGGCTAATACCGCATAACGTCTACGGACCAAAGAGGGGGACCTTCGGGCCTCTCGCTTCAGGATATGCCCAGGTGGGATTAGCTAGTTGGTGAGGTAATGGCTCACCAAGGCGACGATCCCTAGCTGGTCTGAGAGGATGATCAGCCACACTGGAACTGAGACACGGTCCAGACTCCTACGGGAGGCAGCAGTGGGGAATATTGCACAATGGGCGCAAGCCTGATGCAGCCATGCCGCGTGTATGAAGAAGGCCTTCGGGTTGTAAAGTACTTTCAGTCGTGAGGAAGGCGTTGAAGTTAATAGCTTCATCGTTTGACGTTAGCGACAGAAGAAGCACCGGCTAACTCCGTGCCAGCAGCCGCGGTAATACGGAGGGTGCGAGCGTTAATCGGAATTACTGGGCGTAAAGCGCATGCAGGTGGTTTGTTAAGTCAGATGTGAAAGCCCGGGGCTCAACCTCGGAACCGCATTTGAAACTGGCAGGCTAGAGTACTGTAGAGGGGGGTAGAATTTCAGGTGTAGCGGTGAAATGCGTAGAGATCTGAAGGAATACCAGTGGCGAAGGCGGCCCCCTGGACAGATACTGACACTCAGATGCGAAAGCGTGGGGAGCAAACAGGATTAGATACCCTGGTAGTCCACGCCGTAAACGATGTCTACTTGGAGGTTGTGGCCTTGAGCCGTGGCTTTCGGAGCTAACGCGTTAAGTAGACCGCCTGGGGAGTACGGTCGCAAGATTAAAACTCAAATGAATTGACGGGGGCCCGCACAAGCGGTGGAGCATGTGGTTTAATTCGATGCAACGCGAAGAACCTTACCTACTCTTGACATCCAGAGAACTTTCCAGAGATGGATTGGTGCCTTCGGGAACTCTGAGACAGGTGCTGCATGGCTGTCGTCAGCTCGTGTTGTGAAATGTTGGGTTAAGTCCCGCAACGAGCGCAACCCTTATCCTTGTTTGCCAGCACGTAATGGTGGGAACTCCAGGGAGACTGCCGGTGATAAACCGGAGGAAGGTGGGGACGACGTCAAGTCATCATGGCCCTTACGAGTAGGGCTACACACGTGCTACAATGGCGCATACAGAGGGCGGCCAACCAGCGATGGTGAGCGAATCCCAAAAAGTGCGTCGTAGTCCGGATTGGAGTCTGCAACTCGACTCCATGAAGTCGGAATCGCTAGTAATCGTGAATCAGAATGTCACGGTGAATACGTTCCCGGGCCTTGTACACACCGCCCGTCACACCATGGGAGTGGGCTGCAAAAGAAGTGGGTAGTTTAACCTTCGGGAGGACGCTCACCACTTTGTGGTTCATGACTGGGGTGAAGTCGTAACAAGGTAGCCCTAGGGGAACCTGGGGCTGGATCACCTCCTTATACGATGATTACTCACGATGAGTGTCCACACAGATTGATGGTTTAATTTAGTTAAAGTAATAGAGCTTTAATTAATGACTTCGGTTATTGATTAAAGCTTTTTGCTTTATGCTCTTTAACAATTTGGAAAGCTGACGAACAACAATGTGATTTCATTGTTGTTCAAATTTAAAAGTTCTCAAATCCTATATCTTTATGATGTAGGTACCAACACACATTCAAGTGTTCTTGGGAATGTACTCTTGCCGGAGTGCATTCAAATTTGAGTCCGGCAAAATCGAATGTTATCTCGCTCATAATAAAGAGATAACGCACCTTGGAAACGTCATACTGCAGCGTAGCAACTGCATTGCGTAAGCAAGACCCTTTGGGGTTGTATGGTTAAGTGACTAAGCGTACACGGTGGATGCCTTGGCAGTCAGAGGCGATGAAAGACGTAATAACTTGCGATAAGCCCAGATTAGGTAGTAATAACCATTTGAGTCTGGGATTTCTGAATGGGGAAACCCACGTGCATAAGCACGTATCATTAACTGAATACATAGGTTAATGAGGCAAACTCGGGGAACTGAAACATCTAAGTACCCGAAGGAAGAGAAATCAACCGAGATTCCGAAAGTAGCGGCGAGCGAAATTGGATTAGCCCTTAAGCTTTTAATGCGTCAGGTGAAGAGTCTGGAAAGTCTCGCAGTATAGGGTGATAGCCCCGTAACCGACAACGCATTTTAAGTGAAAACGAGTAAGGCGGGACACGTGATATCCTGTTTGAACATGGGGGGACCATCCTCCAAGGCTAAATACTACTGACTGACCGATAGTGAACCAGTACCGTGAGGGAAAGGCGAAAAGAACCCCTGTGAGGGGAGTGAAATAGAACCTGAAACCGTGTACGTACAAGCAGTAGGAGCGCCTCGAAGCGTGACTGCGTACCTTTTGTATAATGGGTCAGCGACTTAATTTTAGTAGCAAGGTTAACCGTATAGGGGAGCCGTAGGGAAACCGAGTCTTAACTGGGCGTCGAGTTGCTAGAATTAGACCCGAAACCAGGTGATCTAGCCATGGGCAGGTTGAAGGTTGAGTAACATCAACTGGAGGACCGAACCGACTAATGTTGAAAAATTAGCGGATGACTTGTGGCTAGGGGTGAAAGGCCAATCAAACCTGGAGATAGCTGGTTCTCCCCGAAAGCTATTTAGGTAGCGCCTCGGACGAATACCAATGGGGGTAGAGCACTGTTAAGGCTAGGGGGTCATCCCGACTTACCAACCCTTTGCAAACTCCGAATACCATTGAGTACTATCCGGGAGACACACGGCGGGTGCTAACGTCCGTCGTGGAGAGGGAAACAACCCAGACCGCCAGCTAAGGTCCCAAAGTATAGCTAAGTGGGAAACGATGTGGGAAGGCTCAGACAGCCAGGATGTTGGCTTAGAAGCAGCCATCATTTAAAGAAAGCGTAATAGCTCACTGGTCGAGTCGGCCTGCGCGGAAGATGTAACGGGGCTAAGCTATACACCGAAGCTGCGGCTGCATACTTTTGTATGCGGGGTAGGGGAGCGTTCTGTAAGCGGTTGAAGGTGGTCTGTAAGGGCTGCTGGACGTATCAGAAGTGCGAATGCTGACATGAGTAACGATAAAGGGGGTGAAAAACCCCCTCGCCGGAAGACCAAGGGTTCCTGTCCAACGTTAATCGGGGCAGGGTAAGTCGACCCCTAAGGCGAGGCCGAAAGGCGTAGTCGATGGGAAACGGGTTAATATTCCCGTACTTCTTATAATTGCGATGGGGGGACGGAGAAGGCTAGGTGGGCCTGGCGATGGTTGTCCAGGTTCAAGTATGTAGGCGGAAGGTTTAGGTAAATCCGGACTTTCTTAACGCTGAGATACGATGTCGAGCTGCTACGTGCAGTGAAGTCATTGATGCCATGCTTCCAGGAAAAGCCTCTAAGCTTCAGATTATAAGAAATCGTACCCCAAACCGACACAGGTGGTCGGGTAGAGAATACCAAGGCGCTTGAGAGAACTCGGGTGAAGGAACTAGGCAAAATGGTACCGTAACTTCGGGAGAAGGTACGCTCTTGGCGGTGAAGTCCCTTGCGGATGGAGCTACTAGGAGTCGCAGATACCAGGTGGCTGCAACTGTTTATTAAAAACACAGCACTGTGCAAAATCGTAAGATGACGTATACGGTGTGACGCCTGCCCGGTGCCGGAAGGTTAATTGATGGGGTTAGACTTCGGTCGAAGCTCTTGATCGAAGCCCCGGTAAACGGCGGCCGTAACTATAACGGTCCTAAGGTAGCGAAATTCCTTGTCGGGTAAGTTCCGACCTGCACGAATGGCGTAATGATGGCCACGCTGTCTCCACCCGAGACTCAGTGAAATTGAAATCGCTGTGAAGATGCAGTGTACCCGCGGCTAGACGGAAAGACCCCGTGAACCTTTACTACAGCTTGGCACTGAACATTGACCCTACATGTGTAGGATAGGTGGGAGGCTTTGAAGACGGTACGCCAGTATCGTTGGAGCCATCCTTGAAATACCACCCTTGTAGTGTTGATGTTCTAACTTAGTCCCCTTATCGGGGATGAGGACAGTGCCTGGTGGGTAGTTTGACTGGGGCGGTCTCCTCCCAAAGAGTAACGGAGGAGCACGAAGGTGGGCTAAACACGGTTGGACATCGTGTGGTTAGTGCAATGGCATAAGCCCGCTTGACTGCGAGAATGACAATTCGAGCAGGTGCGAAAGCAGGTCATAGTGATCCGGTGGTTCTGAATGGAAGGGCCATCGCTCAACGGATAAAAGGTACTCCGGGGATAACAGGCTGATACCGCCCAAGAGTTCATATCGACGGCGGTGTTTGGCACCTCGATGTCGGCTCATCACATCCTGGGGCTGAAGTCGGTCCCAAGGGTATGGCTGTTCGCCATTTAAAGTGGTACGCGAGCTGGGTTTAGAACGTCGTGAGACAGTTCGGTCCCTATCTGCCGTGGGCGTTGGAAGATTGAAGGGGGCTGCTCCTAGTACGAGAGGACCGGAGTGGACGAACCTCTGGTGTTCGGGTTGTCATGCCAATGGCATTGCCCGGTAGCTAAGTTCGGAATCGATAACCGCTGAAAGCATCTAAGCGGGAAGCGAGCCCTGAGATGAGTCTTCCCTGGCACTTTAAGTGTCCTAAAGGGTTGTTCGAGACTAGAACGTTGATAGGCAGGGTGTGTAAGTGCTGCGAGGCATTGAGCTAACCTGTACTAATTGCCCGTGAGGCTTAACCATACAACACCCAAGGGGTTTTGTGGACTCAAAGTAGAACTTTGAATGTGTGATAAAAACTTTTAGATATTAGCTTTCCGAATTTTAAAATTTGCTTGGCGACCATAGCATTGTGGACCCACCTGATTCCATGCCGAACTCAGAAGTGAAACATAATAGCGCCGATGGTAGTGTGGGGTTTCCCCATGTGAGAGTAGGACATCGCCAGGCTTTAATTTTAGACTTGCTTCTAATGAAGCGAGTCACCATAAAGTTCTAATTTATTTAGAGTTTTATGTTGACTTTAACAGTCAGTCGCGTATTATACGCGTCCTGCTTAAGTGCTAAGGCATTCAAAGCAGCGCTCTTTAACAATTTAAACCTATCAATCTGTGTGGGCACTCGTTGATGATAATCGAAAAGATTTATCAATGAACTGAGTGACCAAAACGATGACTTTTAGTCATTGGCACAGTCAATTCATTATCGTTCTGTTGGAACGATAATAGCTTTAAAATTACTTCTTACTTTCGAGTAAGGAACAGTTTTGAAGTCAGTATTCATTGAGCCGAAGTGTAAGCTTCAACAAAACTTTAATTGAAGAGTTTGATCATGGCTCAGATTGAACGCTGGCGGCAGGCCTAACACATGCAAGTCGAGCGGAAACGACAACATTGACCCTTCGGGTGATTTGTTGGGCGTCGAGCGGCGGACGGGTGAGTAATGCCTGGGAAATTGCCCTGATGTGGGGGATAACCATTGGAAACGATGGCTAATACCGCATAACGTCTACGGACCAAAGAGGGGGACCTTCGGGCCTCTCGCTTCAGGATATGCCCAGGTGGGATTAGCTAGTTGGTGAGGTAATGGCTCACCAAGGCGACGATCCCTAGCTGGTCTGAGAGGATGATCAGCCACACTGGAACTGAGACACGGTCCAGACTCCTACGGGAGGCAGCAGTGGGGAATATTGCACAATGGGCGCAAGCCTGATGCAGCCATGCCGCGTGTATGAAGAAGGCCTTCGGGTTGTAAAGTACTTTCAGTCGTGAGGAAGGCATTAGAGTTAATAGCTTTAGTGTTTGACGTTAGCGACAGAAGAAGCACCGGCTAACTCCGTGCCAGCAGCCGCGGTAATACGGAGGGTGCGAGCGTTAATCGGAATTACTGGGCGTAAAGCGCATGCAGGTGGTTTGTTAAGTCAGATGTGAAAGCCCGGGGCTCAACCTCGGAACCGCATTTGAAACTGGCAGGCTAGAGTACTGTAGAGGGGGGTAGAATTTCAGGTGTAGCGGTGAAATGCGTAGAGATCTGAAGGAATACCAGTGGCGAAGGCGGCCCCCTGGACAGATACTGACACTCAGATGCGAAAGCGTGGGGAGCAAACAGGATTAGATACCCTGGTAGTCCACGCCGTAAACGATGTCTACTTGGAGGTTGTGGCCTTGAGCCGTGGCTTTCGGAGCTAACGCGTTAAGTAGACCGCCTGGGGAGTACGGTCGCAAGATTAAAACTCAAATGAATTGACGGGGGCCCGCACAAGCGGTGGAGCATGTGGTTTAATTCGATGCAACGCGAAGAACCTTACCTACTCTTGACATCCAGAGAACTTAGCAGAGATGCTTTGGTGCCTTCGGGAACTCTGAGACAGGTGCTGCATGGCTGTCGTCAGCTCGTGTTGTGAAATGTTGGGTTAAGTCCCGCAACGAGCGCAACCCTTATCCTTGTTTGCCAGCACGTAATGGTGGGAACTCCAGGGAGACTGCCGGTGATAAACCGGAGGAAGGTGGGGACGACGTCAAGTCATCATGGCCCTTACGAGTAGGGCTACACACGTGCTACAATGGCGCATACAGAGGGCGGCCAACCAGCGATGGTGAGCGAATCCCAAAAAGTGCGTCGTAGTCCGGATTGGAGTCTGCAACTCGACTCCATGAAGTCGGAATCGCTAGTAATCGTGAATCAGAATGTCACGGTGAATACGTTCCCGGGCCTTGTACACACCGCCCGTCACACCATGGGAGTGGGCTGCAAAAGAAGTGGGTAGTTTAACCTTCGGGAGGACGCTCACCACTTTGTGGTTCATGACTGGGGTGAAGTCGTAACAAGGTAGCCCTAGGGGAACCTGGGGCTGGATCACCTCCTTATACGATGATTATTCACGATGAGTGTCCACACAGATTGATATGGTTTAGAAAAGAGAAAGATAACTCAAGTTCATTGAGATTATTTATGCAAAGCAGTTTTTCTTAATTCAAGGAAGGCCAGCGATGAAGGAAGGAGCATACATTAGTATGTGACTGACTGAAGAGTCGCAGCCCTGACGTGGAAGTAAGGAAAAATGCGCAGCAGAAATGGGTCTGTAGCTCAGCTGGTTAGAGCGCTCGCCTGATAAGCGGGAGGTCGGTGGTTCAAGTCCACTCAGACCCACCAATCTTTCTGATAGCGGCGTCAACTAGCGCGTTGCATACTGATGTATGCGGCCTTACTAGTTTCCTTGCTCTCAAAAAGATTAACTCAGAACGCTGATGTTATCGAATCTACAGATGGGGCTATAGCTCAGCTGGGAGAGCGCCTGCCTTGCACGCAGGAGGTCTGCGGTTCGATCCCGCATAGCTCCACCATCTTTAAGTGCACTTCTTATTAAATTAAGAATTAAGTGTCTTTAAAAATGGTTTCGAAAGCTTTATTGCTTAGAAATTCATGCTCTTTAACAATTTGGAAAGCTGACGAACAACAATGTGATTTCATTGTTGTTCAAATTTAAAAGTTCTCAAATCCTATGTCTTTATGATGTAGGTACCAACACACATTCAAGTGTTCTTGGGAATGTACTCTTGCCAGAGTGCATTCAAATTTGAGTCCGGCAAAATCGAATGTTATCTCGCTCATAATAAAGAGATAACGCACCTTGGAAACGTCATACTGCAGCGTAGCAACTGCATTGCGTTAAGCAAGACCCTTTGGGGTTGTATGGTTAAGTGACTAAGCGTACACGGTGGATGCCTTGGCAGTCAGAGGCGATGAAAGACGTAATAACTTGCGATAAGCCCAGATTAGGTAGTAATAACCATTTGAGTCTGGGATTTCTGAATGGGGAAACCCACGTGCATAAGCACGTATCATTAACTGAATACATAGGTTAATGAGGCAAACTCGGGGAACTGAAACATCTAAGTACCCGAAGGAAGAGAAATCAACCGAGATTCCGAAAGTAGCGGCGAGCGAAATTGGATTAGCCCTTAAGCTTTTAATGCGTCAGGTGAAGAGTCTGGAAAGTCTCGCAGTATAGGGTGATAGCCCCGTAACCGACAACGCATTTTAAGTGAAAACGAGTAAGGCGGGACACGTGATATCCTGTTTGAACATGGGGGGACCATCCTCCAAGGCTAAATACTACTGACTGACCGATAGTGAACCAGTACCGTGAGGGAAAGGCGAAAAGAACCCCTGTGAGGGGAGTGAAATAGAACCTGAAACCGTGTACGTACAAGCAGTAGGAGCGCCTCGAAGCGTGACTGCGTACCTTTTGTATAATGGGTCAGCGACTTAATTTTAGTAGCAAGGTTAACCGTATAGGGGAGCCGTAGGGAAACCGAGTCTTAACTGGGCGTCGAGTTGCTAGAATTAGACCCGAAACCAGGTGATCTAGCCATGGGCAGGTTGAAGGTTGAGTAACATCAACTGGAGGACCGAACCGACTAATGTTGAAAAATTAGCGGATGACTTGTGGCTAGGGGTGAAAGGCCAATCAAACCTGGAGATAGCTGGTTCTCCCCGAAAGCTATTTAGGTAGCGCCTCGGACGAATACCAATGGGGGTAGAGCACTGTTAAGGCTAGGGGGTCATCCCGACTTACCAACCCTTTGCAAACTCCGAATACCATTGAGTACTATCCGGGAGACACACGGCGGGTGCTAACGTCCGTCGTGGAGAGGGAAACAACCCAGACCGCCAGCTAAGGTCCCAAAGTATAGCTAAGTGGGAAACGATGTGGGAAGGCTCAGACAGCCAGGATGTTGGCTTAGAAGCAGCCATCATTTAAAGAAAGCGTAATAGCTCACTGGTCGAGTCGGCCTGCGCGGAAGATGTAACGGGGCTAAGCTATACACCGAAGCTGCGGCTGCATACTTTTGTATGCGGGGTAGGGGAGCGTTCTGTAAGCGGTTGAAGGTGGTCTGTAAGGGCTGCTGGACGTATCAGAAGTGCGAATGCTGACATGAGTAACGATAAAGGGGGTGAAAAACCCCCTCGCCGGAAGACCAAGGGTTCCTGTCCAACGTTAATCGGGGCAGGGTAAGTCGACCCCTAAGGCGAGGCCGAAAGGCGTAGTCGATGGGAAACGGGTTAATATTCCCGTACTTCTTATAATTGCGATGGGGGGACGGAGAAGGCTAGGTGGGCCTGGCGATGGTTGTCCAGGTTCAAGTATGTAGGCGGAAGGTTTAGGTAAATCCGGACTTTCTTAACGCTGAGATACGATGTCGAGCTGCTACGTGCAGTGAAGTCATTGATGCCATGCTTCCAGGAAAAGCCTCTAAGCTTCAGATTATAAGAAATCGTACCCCAAACCGACACAGGTGGTCGGGTAGAGAATACCAAGGCGCTTGAGAGAACTCGGGTGAAGGAACTAGGCAAAATGGTACCGTAACTTCGGGAGAAGGTACGCTCTTGGCGGTGAAGTCCCTTGCGGATGGAGCTACTAGGAGTCGCAGATACCAGGTGGCTGCAACTGTTTATTAAAAACACAGCACTGTGCAAAATCGTAAGATGACGTATACGGTGTGACGCCTGCCCGGTGCCGGAAGGTTAATTGATGGGGTTAGACTTCGGTCGAAGCTCTTGATCGAAGCCCCGGTAAACGGCGGCCGTAACTATAACGGTCCTAAGGTAGCGAAATTCCTTGTCGGGTAAGTTCCGACCTGCACGAATGGCGTAATGATGGCCACGCTGTCTCCACCCGAGACTCAGTGAAATTGAAATCGCTGTGAAGATGCAGTGTACCCGCGGCTAGACGGAAAGACCCCGTGAACCTTTACTACAGCTTGGCACTGAACATTGACCCTACATGTGTAGGATAGGTGGGAGGCTTTGAAGACGGTACGCCAGTATCGTTGGAGCCGTCCTTGAAATACCACCCTTGTAGTGTTGATGTTCTAACTTAGTCCCCTTATCGGGGATGAGGACAGTGCCTGGTGGGTAGTTTGACTGGGGCGGTCTCCTCCCAAAGAGTAACGGAGGAGCACGAAGGTGGGCTAAACACGGTTGGACATCGTGTGGTTAGTGCAATGGCATAAGCCCGCTTGACTGCGAGAATGACAATTCGAGCAGGTGCGAAAGCAGGTCATAGTGATCCGGTGGTTCTGAATGGAAGGGCCATCGCTCAACGGATAAAAGGTACTCCGGGGATAACAGGCTGATACCGCCCAAGAGTTCATATCGACGGCGGTGTTTGGCACCTCGATGTCGGCTCATCACATCCTGGGGCTGAAGTCGGTCCCAAGGGTATGGCTGTTCGCCATTTAAAGTGGTACGCGAGCTGGGTTTAGAACGTCGTGAGACAGTTCGGTCCCTATCTGCCGTGGGCGTTGGAAGATTGAAGGGGGCTGCTCCTAGTACGAGAGGACCGGAGTGGACGAACCTCTGGTGTTCGGGTTGTCATGCCAATGGCATTGCCCGGTAGCTAAGTTCGGAATCGATAACCGCTGAAAGCATCTAAGCGGGAAGCGAGCCCTGAGATGAGTCTTCCCTGGCACTTTAAGTGTCCTAAAGGGTTGTTCGAGACTAGAACGTTGATAGGCAGGGTGTGTAAGTGCTGCGAGGCATTGAGCTAACCTGTACTAATTGCCCGTGAGGCTTAACCATACAACACCCAAGGGGTTTTGTGGACTCAAAGTAGAACTTTGAATGTGTGATATAACTTTTAAATAATAGCTTTCCGAATTTTAAAATTTGCTTGGCGACCATAGCATTGTGGACCCACCTGATTCCATGCCGAACTCAGAAGTGAAACATAATAGCGCCGATGGTAGTGTGGGGTTTCCCCATGTGAGAGTAGGACATCGCCAGGCTCCTATTTATTTTCACTTTTTAAAAAGTGAAGACAAAAGGTTAGACTTGCTTCTAATGAAGCGAGTCACCATAAAGTTCTAATTTATTTAGAGTTTTATGTTGACTTTAACAGTCAGTCGCGTATTATACGCGTCCTGCTTAAGTGCTAAGGCATTCAAAGCAGCGCTCTTTAACAATTTAAACCTATCAATCTGTGTGGGCACTCGTTGATGATAATCGAAAAGATTTATCAATGAACTGAGTGACCAAAACGATGACTTTTAGTCATTGGCACAGTCAATTCATTATCGTTCTGTTGGAACGATAATAGCTTTAAAATTACTTCTTACTTTCGAGTAAGGAACAGTTTTGAAGTCAGTATTCATTGAGCCGAAGCGTAAGCTTCAACAAAACTTTAATTGAAGAGTTTGATCATGGCTCAGATTGAACGCTGGCGGCAGGCCTAACACATGCAAGTCGAGCGGAAACGACAATATTGACCCTTCGGGTGATTTATTGGGCGTCGAGCGGCGGACGGGTGAGTAATGCCTGGGAAATTGCCCTGATGTGGGGGATAACCATTGGAAACGATGGCTAATACCGCATAACGTCTACGGACCAAAGAGGGGGACCTTCGGGCCTCTCGCTTCAGGATATGCCCAGGTGGGATTAGCTAGTTGGTGAGGTAATGGCTCACCAAGGCGACGATCCCTAGCTGGTCTGAGAGGATGATCAGCCACACTGGAACTGAGACACGGTCCAGACTCCTACGGGAGGCAGCAGTGGGGAATATTGCACAATGGGCGCAAGCCTGATGCAGCCATGCCGCGTGTATGAAGAAGGCCTTCGGGTTGTAAAGTACTTTCAGTCGTGAGGAAGGCGTTGAAGTTAATAGCTTCATCGTTTGACGTTAGCGACAGAAGAAGCACCGGCTAACTCCGTGCCAGCAGCCGCGGTAATACGGAGGGTGCGAGCGTTAATCGGAATTACTGGGCGTAAAGCGCATGCAGGTGGTTTGTTAAGTCAGATGTGAAAGCCCGGGGCTCAACCTCGGAACCGCATTTGAAACTGGCAGGCTAGAGTACTGTAGAGGGGGGTAGAATTTCAGGTGTAGCGGTGAAATGCGTAGAGATCTGAAGGAATACCAGTGGCGAAGGCGGCCCCCTGGACAGATACTGACACTCAGATGCGAAAGCGTGGGGAGCAAACAGGATTAGATACCCTGGTAGTCCACGCCGTAAACGATGTCTACTTGGAGGTTGTGGCCTTGAGCCGTGGCTTTCGGAGCTAACGCGTTAAGTAGACCGCCTGGGGAGTACGGTCGCAAGATTAAAACTCAAATGAATTGACGGGGGCCCGCACAAGCGGTGGAGCATGTGGTTTAATTCGATGCAACGCGAAGAACCTTACCTACTCTTGACATCCAGAGAACTTTCCAGAGATGGATTGGTGCCTTCGGGAACTCTGAGACAGGTGCTGCATGGCTGTCGTCAGCTCGTGTTGTGAAATGTTGGGTTAAGTCCCGCAACGAGCGCAACCCTTATCCTTGTTTGCCAGCACGTAATGGTGGGAACTCCAGGGAGACTGCCGGTGATAAACCGGAGGAAGGTGGGGACGACGTCAAGTCATCATGGCCCTTACGAGTAGGGCTACACACGTGCTACAATGGCGCATACAGAGGGCAGCCAACCAGCGATGGTGAGCGAATCCCAAAAAGTGCGTCGTAGTCCGGATTGGAGTCTGCAACTCGACTCCATGAAGTCGGAATCGCTAGTAATCGTGAATCAGAATGTCACGGTGAATACGTTCCCGGGCCTTGTACACACCGCCCGTCACACCATGGGAGTGGGCTGCAAAAGAAGTGGGTAGTTTAACCTTTCGAGGAGGACGCTCACCACTTTGTGGTTCATGACTGGGGTGAAGTCGTAACAAGGTAGCCCTAGGGGAACCTGGGGCTGGATCACCTCCTTATACGATGATTACTCACGATGAGTGTCCACACAGATTGATATGGTTTAGAAAGTAAAGAGAGATTTTTGAAGCACCCCCCAAGGTGCTTCAACAGTTTATGTTTGCTCTTCGGAGTAAAGATAAATCTAGTGTCCCGTTCGTCTAGAGGCCTAGGACACCGCCCTTTCACGGCGGTAACAGGGGTTCGACTCCCCTACGGGATACCATTGGGTCGTTAGCTCAGCTGGTAGAGCAGTTGACTTTTAATCAATTGGTCGCAGGTTCGAATCCTGCACGACCCACCATTTCCTTTCCACAAAGGAAGTTGTTTGAATTCACTTTATAGTGAACACAAATAGCAAACAATGTGGGCGATTAGCTCAGTTGGGAGAGCACCTCCCTTACAAGGAGGGGGTCACTGGTTCGAGCCCGGTATCGCCCACCATCTTTAAGCGCTCTTTCGAGTGTGTTTAAAAATGGTTCATTTGTTTGAATCTCGCTCTTTAACAATTTGGAAAGCTGACGAACAACAATGTGATTTCATTGTTGTTCAAATTTAAAAGTTCTCAAATCCTATATCTTTATGATGTAGGTACCAACACACATTCAAGTGTTCTTGGGAATGTACTCTTGCCGGAGTGCATTCAAATTTGAGTCCGGCAAAATCGAATGTTATCTCGCTCATAATAAAGAGATAACGCACCTTGGAAACGTCATACTGCAGCGTAGCAACTGCATTGCGTTAAGCAAGACCCTTTGGGGTTGTATGGTTAAGTGACTAAGCGTACACGGTGGATGCCTTGGCAGTCAGAGGCGATGAAAGACGTAATAACTTGCGATAAGCCCAGATTAGGTAGTAATAACCATTTGAGTCTGGGATTTCTGAATGGGGAAACCCACGTGCATAAGCACGTATCATTAACTGAATACATAGGTTAATGAGGCAAACTCGGGGAACTGAAACATCTAAGTACCCGAAGGAAGAGAAATCAACCGAGATTCCGAAAGTAGCGGCGAGCGAAATTGGATTAGCCCTTAAGCTTTTAATGCGTCAGGTGAAGAGTCTGGAAAGTCTCGCAGTATAGGGTGATAGCCCCGTAACCGACAACGCATTTTAAGTGAAAACGAGTAAGGCGGGACACGTGATATCCTGTTTGAACATGGGGGGACCATCCTCCAAGGCTAAATACTACTGACTGACCGATAGTGAACCAGTACCGTGAGGGAAAGGCGAAAAGAACCCCTGTGAGGGGAGTGAAATAGAACCTGAAACCGTGTACGTACAAGCAGTAGGAGCGCCTCGAAGCGTGACTGCGTACCTTTTGTATAATGGGTCAGCGACTTAATTTTAGTAGCAAGGTTAACCGTATAGGGGAGCCGTAGGGAAACCGAGTCTTAACTGGGCGTCGAGTTGCTAGAATTAGACCCGAAACCAGGTGATCTAGCCATGGGCAGGTTGAAGGTTGAGTAACATCAACTGGAGGACCGAACCGACTAATGTTGAAAAATTAGCGGATGACTTGTGGCTAGGGGTGAAAGGCCAATCAAACCTGGAGATAGCTGGTTCTCCCCGAAAGCTATTTAGGTAGCGCCTCGGACGAATACCAATGGGGGTAGAGCACTGTTAAGGCTAGGGGGTCATCCCGACTTACCAACCCTTTGCAAACTCCGAATACCATTGAGTACTATCCGGGAGACACACGGCGGGTGCTAACGTCCGTCGTGGAGAGGGAAACAACCCAGACCGCCAGCTAAGGTCCCAAAGTATAGCTAAGTGGGAAACGATGTGGGAAGGCTCAGACAGCCAGGATGTTGGCTTAGAAGCAGCCATCATTTAAAGAAAGCGTAATAGCTCACTGGTCGAGTCGGCCTGCGCGGAAGATGTAACGGGGCTAAGCTATACACCGAAGCTGCGGCTGCATACTTTTGTATGCGGGGTAGGGGAGCGTTCTGTAAGCGGTTGAAGGTGGTCTGTAAGGGCTGCTGGACGTATCAGAAGTGCGAATGCTGACATGAGTAACGATAAAGGGGGTGAAAAACCCCCTCGCCGGAAGACCAAGGGTTCCTGTCCAACGTTAATCGGGGCAGGGTAAGTCGACCCCTAAGGCGAGGCCGAAAGGCGTAGTCGATGGGAAACGGGTTAATATTCCCGTACTTCTTATAATTGCGATGGGGGGACGGAGAAGGCTAGGTGGGCCTGGCGATGGTTGTCCAGGTTCAAGTATGTAGGCGGAAGGTTTAGGTAAATCCGGACTTTCTTAACGCTGAGATACGATGTCGAGCTGCTACGTGCAGTGAAGTCATTGATGCCATGCTTCCAGGAAAAGCCTCTAAGCTTCAGATTATAAGAAATCGTACCCCAAACCGACACAGGTGGTCGGGTAGAGAATACCAAGGCGCTTGAGAGAACTCGGGTGAAGGAACTAGGCAAAATGGTACCGTAACTTCGGGAGAAGGTACGCTCTTGGCGGTGAAGTCCCTTGCGGATGGAGCTACTAGGAGTCGCAGATACCAGGTGGCTGCAACTGTTTATTAAAAACACAGCACTGTGCAAAATCGTAAGATGACGTATACGGTGTGACGCCTGCCCGGTGCCGGAAGGTTAATTGATGGGGTTAGACTTCGGTCGAAGCTCTTGATCGAAGCCCCGGTAAACGGCGGCCGTAACTATAACGGTCCTAAGGTAGCGAAATTCCTTGTCGGGTAAGTTCCGACCTGCACGAATGGCGTAATGATGGCCACGCTGTCTCCACCCGAGACTCAGTGAAATTGAAATCGCTGTGAAGATGCAGTGTACCCGCGGCTAGACGGAAAGACCCCGTGAACCTTTACTACAGCTTGGCACTGAACATTGACCCTACATGTGTAGGATAGGTGGGAGGCTTTGAAGACGGTACGCCAGTATCGTTGGAGCCGTCCTTGAAATACCACCCTTGTAGTGTTGATGTTCTAACTTAGTCCCCTTATCGGGGATGAGGACAGTGCCTGGTGGGTAGTTTGACTGGGGCGGTCTCCTCCCAAAGAGTAACGGAGGAGCACGAAGGTGGGCTAAACACGGTTGGACATCGTGTGGTTAGTGCAATGGCATAAGCCCGCTTGACTGCGAGAATGACAATTCGAGCAGGTGCGAAAGCAGGTCATAGTGATCCGGTGGTTCTGAATGGAAGGGCCATCGCTCAACGGATAAAAGGTACTCCGGGGATAACAGGCTGATACCGCCCAAGAGTTCATATCGACGGCGGTGTTTGGCACCTCGATGTCGGCTCATCACATCCTGGGGCTGAAGTCGGTCCCAAGGGTATGGCTGTTCGCCATTTAAAGTGGTACGCGAGCTGGGTTTAGAACGTCGTGAGACAGTTCGGTCCCTATCTGCCGTGGGCGTTGGAAGATTGAAGGGGGCTGCTCCTAGTACGAGAGGACCGGAGTGGACGAACCTCTGGTGTTCGGGTTGTCATGCCAATGGCATTGCCCGGTAGCTAAGTTCGGAATCGATAACCGCTGAAAGCATCTAAGCGGGAAGCGAGCCCTGAGATGAGTCTTCCCTGGCACTTTAAGTGTCCTAAAGGGTTGTTCGAGACTAGAACGTTGATAGGCAGGGTGTGTAAGTGCTGCGAGGCATTGAGCTAACCTGTACTAATTGCCCGTGAGGCTTAACCATACAACACCCAAGGGGTTTTGTGGACTCAAAGTAGAACTTTGAATGTGTGATATAACTTTTAAATAATAGCTTTCCGAATTTTAAAATTTGCTTGGCGACCATAGCATTGTGGACCCACCTGATTCCATGCCGAACTCAGAAGTGAAACATAATAGCGCCGATGGTAGTGTGGGGTTTCCCCATGTGAGAGTAGGACATCGCCAGGCTTTAAATTAGATTGTATTGAAGCAACGCGAGTAAGACTTCAAGACAATAACAAATTGGTGCGGAGTGGTAGTTCAGTTGGTTAGAATACCGGCCTGTCACGCCGGGGGTCGCGGGTTCGAGTCCCGTCCACTCCGCCACTAATAAGAAGCCCTAGTCGAAAGACTAGGGCTTTTTTTCGTCTATAGCTTTAGCATTAATTGAAGCAAGCATCAGGCTAGCCGTCCTAATACCAATCCGGAAAATTAACTGATCAGGTCTATCCAATCTCTTTGGCACATTTTTGTGACGCGATCTCTGCACTCAAGAAAGCCATTCCAAGCGCGACAAACCTTGGACACAATTTCGTTGTAATCAGTGAAACTTTGGTTTGCTAAATAATGTTGTCTTAACCAGCTCCAAACTTGTTCAATAGGGTTCAGCTCTGGCGAGTATGGAGGAAGCTTGATGATACTGACGTTATTAAATTGGTTCGCTATGTCGTCCGTATGCCAGCCTGCACCATCCATTATTACGACTGCATGACGACCTTTTTCTGTAGCTTTCGATATTTGTTCTAGGTGGTTGATCATGATGTCCTTGTTTACCCAAGGAACAACTATTGCTTCGCCGATCCCTCTTGCTGGGCACACAGAGCCAAACAAATAAGCGTATTCAAATTGCTGCTGTTTTACGACTCTAGGCCTCGTTCCGCGAGTCGCCCAAAGACGAGTTGTTGTGTTCTGCTGACCAAATCTAGCCTCATCTTGAAACCAGACATCAACCTGTTCTAGCCCAATATGGCCGGGGATCTTAAGGATCGTTTCTATTTGGAATTTTTTTAAAATCGTCTTGGATTTGCTGTGATTGCTTAGGGTGTTTTGAACGAGAAGTTATCCAAGAAAAGCCCATGTGCTCGAGGAGATAATAGATGGAATTGGGGTGATAGTGTTTATCAAAGTGTTCAACGATGTAGTCATGTATATCGCTACCGACAAGACGTCCTCCAGACGGTGATTCAGCTGCTTTTTGTATGAATTCGCTGAGTTGTTTTCGTTGTTCCTCATTGAGATATGCAGGTCTACCTGTGCGGGGTTTTTCTTGAAGCCCTTCCAAGCCTTCTTCAAAAAAGACCTTAACCCATTTATTCACACTGGTTCGGCTAACTTTAAGATATTTAGCAATTTGAGTTCGCGAATGACCTTCTTTGAAGTGTGCAAGCGCTAGTAAGCGAACCTTCATCTGAATGGTTTTTTGTTGACTCGCTAGCTTTTTGAAATCGGTATTATCAAGGCTATCCATAGCAATATTTCACAATTGTTTGATAGCCTCAATTAGATCATATTTTTACTTTAATTGGTATAAGGTTTTTTCTTACCTGTAGAAAATAATTTTTCCTTTAGCTATATTTCTAACCTAATTTCTCTTTCCTGCTTTTATCCCGTATCGGTGATACCTTTATATTAAGGCTAACGACGATCTGAGTTAATGAAAAAGCTACTCATACTACTTTGCTGCATAATTTCTATAGTGCTAATGAGCGCTCTTGGAAGCTTGTACGGACTGCTGATAGTTAAAGACCGGGGCTATGATTGGCAGTGGTTAGGCTTTCCTCTACTAGATAGTGGTATACAGATAGCGCGTACCAAAGATACCCATCAACTACTGCTGCGTAAGCTCTATCCTTTACACGCCATGGAAGTCTCAGCCTATACCACTATGGATAACAACATGGTGCTGCAGTTGACCATTTTCACCTCGTGCGATAATGATGTTGAAGCTCAATTGGCAGTTAATCATGATATAGAAAGAACGATTACGTTGACGTGTACTGACTCTAATGAGCTTAGATATTTATCTACTGAACACACATTAGAACAAGCGAATATTGAGATTAATGGCAGATCAATCAAGATAGACTTTACCCCGTGGAACATAGCTGAGTTGAAAAAAGATCAGTTTAAACAATTACATCCAGCGTACTTCGAACGACTAGGAGAGAGTCCAGAGTTCCAATGGTCTCGTGATTAAAGATGGGTTTACAATATCAGTCTCGACATAAACGAGTGAATACAGTAGTCTGAATCAACATACGTATGGACGTCTAGATGCTTAAAGGAGAAAAGTTGTGCCAATTCGAGTCCCTGATCAATTACCTGCGACTGATGTATTAAGAGGAGAGAAGATTTTCGTTATGTCTGAATCTCGCGCCTCATCGCAAGAGATTCGTCCTCTAAGAGTCCTATTGCTCAACCTGATGCCAAAGAAGATTGAGACTGAAACGCAATTTCTACGCTTGCTTTCTAATAGTCCGTTGCAAGTAGACGTTGAACTGCTTCGTATTGATAATCGACCAAGTAAGAACACTCCTACTGAGCATTTAGATACCTTCTATCGCCAATTTGAAGGGGTGAAAGGACGCAATTTTGATGGACTCATTATTACCGGTGCGCCACTCGGCCTGGTTCAGTTTGAAGATGTCATCTATTGGGAGCACCTGCAGTCCATCATGAATTGGGCAAAAGAGCATGTGACGTCAACGCTTTACGTTTGTTGGGCCGCTCAAGCTGGTTTAAAGTTGCTCTACGACCTTCCTAAGCGCACTCGTAAAGAAAAGCTATCGGGTGTCTATGAGCATTTTACACAGGATCAGCACCATCCGATTCTTCGTGGATTTGATGATACCTTCCTAGCTCCTCACTCACGTTATGCGGATTTTTCTCCAGAGTATTTATCTGAGCATACCGATCTTGATATCTTAGCAACATCAGATACCGCTGGGGTTTATCTTGCTTCTACCAAAGATAAGCGAAATGTATTCGTGACTGGACACCCTGAGTACGAGTCAAAGACTCTGCATACTGAGTACGTGCGAGATTTGGCTGAAGGGATGGAGCCTGCAATACCTGTTAACTATTACCCTGACAACAACCCAGATAATGCCCCTAGGGCAACATGGCGTAGTCATGGTCACCTATTGTTTAGTAACTGGCTTAATTACTGTGTTTACCAACAAACCCCATACGATTTGGATAAGTTTTCTGAAGCTAACTTCACTACAGAAGAGTAGTTTGTCATTCGCTTGATATAAAAAAGGCATGCCATTGGCATGCCTTTTCTGTTTATAGAAGGTTACTCTTGCTCTGATTCACTTGAGGGTTCTAGTTGCTTCGCTTTTTCTATCATTGGAGTGATAGTCATCCCCTGTACCAAGATAGAGAACATGACCACAGAATAGGTCATGACCATGATGATCTCTTTCACATCGATATTCTTTTCAGGAATCACCATGATCCCAGCCGGGATAGACAGAGCCATAGCTAATGCTAGACCGCCTCGGAGCCCGCCCCATGTGAGTATTTTCACAGACATAGGGTTGTAGTATCTAAATCGATTGAAACCAACATAATTGATTCTGATGCTAAGGTAGCGAGACAGAAGTACTAGGGGTACTGCTATCACCATCATGATCCAGTCTTCGTGATGGAACTCGAACAACAGCATCGACATACCAATGAGCAGGAACAATACCGCATTCAGGAACTCGTCAATCAATTCCCAGAAATGGTCTAAATTCTTAAATCCTGATTCTGAAAATCCAGTCTTGCGTGTCCAGTTACCAATAATGATGCCCGATACCACCATCGAGAGTGGCCCTGATACCTCTAGCAGCTCTGCAACGGCATAGCCTGTTGAAGGAATCAGAATGGTCAGCAACATCTCCATGGAATGATCTTCAGTGGTGCATATTAACCAGTGAAAGATTAGACCGAGAACAAAGCCGTAGGCGATACCACCAATAGCTTCTTGGAAGAACAGTGCTGACACTGAACCAACGGTAGGGGCTTCAGTACCAAAGGCGATGGTAAATAGGGTTACAAAGATAACCAAACCAAAGCCGTCATTGAACAGGGACTCCCCTTCAATTTGAGTAGAGATGCGTGGTGGAGCATCTAACTTCTTTACAATAGCTAATACTGCAATGGGATCGGTAGGTGATATTAATGCGCCAAATAATAGGCAATAAATCAGGTCTAGATTGAAGCCGATTAACGAACAGATGCCAAATAGCACAAAACCGATGAAGAAAGTAGAGAACAGGGTTGCACCTAATGCTAGCGCTGTAATCTCCCATTTCTGGTCTTTAAGGTGATCCAGCTTGATGCCAAGTCCACCTGCAAATAATAGAAACCCTAAGATTCCCTTAAGCAAAAAATCTTCAAAGTTAATCGATGCGATGGTCTCGCTGGCGACATGAGATAGCTTAAACCAGCCTGCTTGACCTGCGATAATAATCGCTAACGATAGCAACATGGCACCGGCTGTAATCGCAATGGTGGTCTGCATTTTGCCGATTTTACTGTTGATTAATGCGATGAGTGCTGCCCCGGCAGCTAGAAAGCACAGCGTATGGTAGGCTTCCATTCCTTTCTCCTAAGTTTGAATAGCCTCAACACTGTGAGACAAAATGTTAACTAGATCAAATATAGTTATACCTTAGATAGCATCATAGCGAAAATTACCATGGTTTAGACGTCTAGAAATCTAATTTTACTGTGATAGGATGTTGGGTATAAGTTGGAAATGCCACACCTGAGCAGGACGCAGAATGAGAGCACAATTAGAAGCCCAATTAAAGAACCGCATTCTTTTGATAGATGGTGGTATGGGCACCATGATTCAAAATCAAAAACTAGAAGAAGCGGATTATCGAGGTGGTCGTTTTGCCGATTGGCATTGTGACCTGAAAGGGAATAATGACCTTCTTGTCCTTACCCAGCCTCAACTCATCAAAAAGCTTCATAGTGATTATTTGGAAGCTGGTGCTGACATCCTAGAAACCAATACCTTTAACTCAACCACCATAGCGATGGCGGATTATGAGATGGAGGATCTTAGCGAAGAGATTAACTTTGCTGCGGCAAAGCTTGCCAGAGAAGCGGCAGATGAATGGACAGCAAAGACTCCCGATAGACCACGTTATGTTGCTGGCGTTCTCGGCCCAACAAACCGTACCTGTTCTATTTCTCCTGACGTTAATGACCCTGGGTTTCGAAACGTTAGCTTTGATGAGTTAGTCGAGGCATACAAAGAATCCACCCTTGCCCTTATAAAAGGTGGTTCAGACCTTATTCTCATTGAAACCATCTTTGATACCTTGAATGCGAAGGCATGTGCATTTGCTGTTGATACTGTTTTTGATGAGCTAGGCTACACGCTGCCCGTCATGATCTCGGGAACCATTACCGATGCATCAGGCCGTACCTTGTCTGGTCAAACGACAGAAGCTTTCTATAACTCTTTAAGACACGTGAACCCCATCTCTTTCGGTCTGAACTGTGCTTTGGGTCCTGACGAATTACGCCCTTATGTGGATGAGTTATCGCGTATTTCTGAAACCTTCGTCTCTGTTCACCCAAATGCCGGTCTACCCAATGCGTTTGGTGAGTATGACCTATCTCCAGAAGACATGGCTGAGCATATTAAAGAGTGGGCAGAGTCAGGTTTCTTGAACTTGGTGGGGGGGTGTTGTGGTACGACACCGGAACATATTAAGGCGATGGCTGAAGCTGTTGCAAATGCTCGACCACGTCAACGACCAGAAATAAAAGCGGCGTGTCGCTTATCTGGCTTAGAACCTCTCGCTATTTCTAAAGAAACTCTATTTTTGAATGTGGGCGAGCGTACTAACGTCACTGGGTCTGCTCGCTTTAAACGATTAATCAAAGAAGAGCTCTATGAAGAAGCTCTGGACGTTGCACGTCAGCAAGTAGAAAACGGCGCTCAAATCATCGATATTAACATGGATGAAGGGATGCTAGATGCTGAGGCATGTATGGTTCGTTTCCTCAATCTTTGTGCCTCCGAGCCTGATATATCGAAAGTGCCGGTTATGGTGGACTCCTCTAAATGGGAAGTCATTGAAGCGGGTCTTAAGTGCATTCAAGGCAAAGGCATCGTTAACTCAATCTCTTTGAAAGAGGGGAAAGAGAAGTTTATCGAGCAAGCTAAGCTAATTCGTCGTTATGGTGCGGCTGTGATTGTTATGGCGTTTGATGAACAGGGCCAGGCAGACACTCGTGAGCGCAAGATTGAGATCTGTACTAATGCCTACAACATCCTTGTCGATGAGGTTGGCTTCCCTGCTGAAGATATCATTTTTGATCCAAACATCTTTGCCGTCGCGACGGGTATTGATGAACACAATAACTACGCCGTCGACTTCATCAATGCAGTAGCGGATATCAAACGCGACCTACCACATGCAATGGTGTCGGGTGGTGTATCTAACGTTTCTTTCTCATTCCGCGGCAACAACTACGTTCGTGAAGCTATACATGCTGTATTCCTATACCACTGCTTTAAAAATGGTATGGATATGGGCATCGTGAATGCGGGTCAGCTAGAAGTTTATGACAACGTACCTGACAAACTGCGAGAAGCGGTGGAAGATGTGGTTCTGAACCGCAGAGATGATGCCACTGAACGTTTGCTGGACATTGCTGGTGAATATCGTGAAAACGGTGTGGGTGCCCAAGATGATGGAGCTGCGCTTGAATGGCGCGGTTGGCCAGTAGAAAAACGCTTGGAACATGCCCTTGTGAAAGGTATTACTGAGTTTATTATCGAAGACACTGAAGAAGCTCGTTTGAATGCGTCTAAACCTCTGGAGGTCATTGAAGGGCCGTTGATGGATGGTATGAACGTAGTGGGCGACTTGTTTGGTGAGGGTAAGATGTTCTTACCTCAGGTAGTAAAGTCTGCTCGAGTCATGAAACAAGCAGTCGGTCACCTTGAACCTTACATTGACGCTCTAAAAGAAGTGGGTCAAACCAACGGTAAGATATTGTTGGCGACAGTAAAAGGCGATGTGCACGATATCGGTAAGAATATCGTGGGTGTGGTTCTGCAGTGTAATAACTACGAAATCATCGATCTGGGTGTGATGGTGCCTTGTGAGAAGATCCTCAAAGTCGCAAAAGAAGAGAACGTCGATATCATTGGCTTGTCAGGATTGATAACCCCATCTTTGGATGAAATGGTACACGTTGCGAAAGAAATGGAGCGTCAAGGGTTTGATCTTCCACTACTGATTGGCGGTGCAACCACCTCTAAAGCCCATACAGCGGTGAAGATAGAGCAAAACTACTCAGAGCCAGTCGTATATGTAAACAACGCCTCTCGTGCGGTAGGCGTATGCTCTGCACTGCTCTCTAATGAGCAAAAGCCAGGCTTTATTGAGAAACTAGATCTCGACTATGAACGCGTTCGTGACCAGCACGCTAGAAAGCGACCAAAGACAGCGCCGGTGACTCTAGAGAAGGCGCGTGAGAATAAAGTGGCTATTGATTGGGAGTCTTACACTCCGCCACAACCAAAGCAGCTTGAACCAGTGGTGGTCAAAGATATGAGCGTATCGGTGCTGCGTGATTATATTGACTGGACCCCATTCTTTATGACTTGGAGCCTAATGGGTAAATACCCCGCTATCCTAAAGCATGAAGAAGTGGGCGAGGAAGCGAAGCGTTTGTATAAGGATGCCAACGATTTGCTCGATATGATAGAAGCGGACGGTATCATCAAGGCAAACGGTATGTGCCAGATGTTCCCAGCCAACAGTGTGGGTGATGATATCGAGGTGTATACCGACGAGTCACGTACGGTTGTGGCTAAGACGTTATTCAACCTTCGTCAGCAAACCAAAAAGCCGAAAGGCTTCAATTACTGCTTGAGCGATTACATTGCGCCTAAAGATAGCGGTGTTAAAGATTGGGTTGGCGGATTTGCCGTAACGGGTGGTATTGGTGAGCGTGAGATTGCTGACAACTACAAAGCGGAAGGTGATGATTACAACGCGATTATGATCCAGGCGGTAGCCGATCGCTTGGCTGAAGCCTTTGCCGAGTACCTTCATCAGCAAGTGCGTAAGGATATCTGGGGATATGCCCCTGATGAGCAATTGGGTAACGATGACCTCATCCGCGAGAAGTATCAAGGTATACGCCCAGCGCCAGGCTACCCTGCGTGTCCTGAGCATACTGAGAAACAGGCTATATGGGACTTGATGCAAGTTGAGGAAACCATTGGAATGTCGCTTACTACGAGCTACGCAATGTGGCCTGGTGCGTCGGTCTCTGGTTGGTATTTCTCTCACCCTGATTGCCGTTATTTCGCGATTGCACAGATCCAAGAAGACCAAGCTAAAGACTACGCAGAGCGTAAAGGTTGGGATTGGACTGAGGCTGAAAAGTGGCTAGGGCCTAACTTGAACGGTTAACAACAAAAATAACGAAGGGGCTATTTAGCCCCTTCTTTTTTCTCGATATTTGTTAGCTAATTTTAGCTTTCAAAGAGCTGTCGATGAAGCTGCTGCACGGCGTGTCTTGCTGATGATTCATGCAATAAGAAACACAGGTTATGGTTACTTGCACCATAGCAAATCATTCGTAGATTGTGGTCTTCAAGGGTACCAAATATCTGCTTTGCGGTGCCCTTAGCTTGTCCCATGTTGTTGCCGATAAGCGCAACCAAGCTTAGGTTCTGCTCTACGACAACTGAGCAGAGTTCTTCCAGTTCTTGTTGAGCAGCAACAGGCAGTTGCGGAGCGCCACCTTGAGTATTCGTGCGGTCTAACGTCAGTGATACGCTGATCTCTGAGGTGGTAATCAGATCTACCGATACCTTATGACGAGCCAAGATGGTAAATACCTTTGCCAAAAATCCACTGGCTTGGAACATATTAAGGCTCTTAAGAGTAATCAGTGTTTGATTGCCTCTCAGGGTGACGGCTCTGAATAAAGGTGCACTATCAACTTCTTGTTTTACCCAAGTACCGCCACGTTCTGGTTCCTTAGAGGACCCAACAAATACGGGGATTTTATGTCGCAATGCAGGTACTAACGTTGAAGGGTGCAGGATCTTAGCACCAAAGTTTGCCATCTCAGAGGCTTCACTGAAGCTGATCTCTTTGATGGGTTGTGCTGGTGGCGCGATGCGCGGGTCTGTGGTGTAAATGCCCGGTACATCCGTCCAAATTTCTAGGCCAGACGCTGAGATCGCCTCGGCAATTAAGGCGGCGCTATAATCACTACCACCACGACCTAGTGTTGTTGTTTTGTTATTAAGATCTGAGCCGATAAACCCTTGGGTAATGACAATAGAATCTTTAAACAATGGCACTAGGTGAGCTTGTGCAGCAATGCCGATCTCGTCCAGTAACGGCTCTGCATTTCCAAATACTGATGTTGTTTTCATCACTGTGCGAATATCGAAGCGCTCGGTTTTATGTCCGCGCTCACTCATTAGCTGGCAAAGGATGTGTGTCGACATTAGCTCTCCACAAGAGACTAATTGGTCAGTCAATTGCTCGCTAGTCTCGCTGGCGGCTTTCTCGGCACACTGAGAAACCTTTGTTAGAATCTCGTTGATCGCATCATTGATGACTTCAGGGTGCTTTAACTGATTGATGATACTGAAGTGAATATCAACCAATTGCTGCAGAAGTTGCTCACGTTTACCTTTATCGGCGATGCCATTGGCAAGCTCGACCAATACGTTGGTCACGCCTGAGCAGGCACTGATGACAACGAGTTTGGTATTTGGGTTATTCTCTACGATGGCCGCACATCGGCTCATCGCCTCAAAATTTGCTACACTTGTGCCGCCAAATTTGGCGACGTTGATTGCGCTCACAGCGTCTCTCCATTAATCCTTTAAATGTGCAAATACTCACTCTCGCTAATAGAGGTGAGTATAAAATGCGAAGCAGTTACCCCGCATAAAATGAGAAGAGCTTGTCCTTGTCGCATTGCATTGGTCATCCACTCTTTGTCTTCATTGAACTGGTTTGGCGAAATTATGTCAATGGCTTGAATACAAATCGTCACTTTTTTACCTACCGCATACTTCTACGCATTGCTCGTTGAGGCTCTTTTAGTGATGCAATAAGCTATTCGCACTTTCCCTTGAATAAGGTTTAACTATGCGCAGCTTCATTCCCCCGCATCGTACACTGATGGGCCCAGGTCCTTCGGATATTTCCCCGCAGGTTTTACAGGCGCTTTCCCGCCCAACCATAGGGCATTTAGATCCACTGTTTATTCAGATGATGGATGAGCTAAAGTCACTGCTAAAATACGCATTTCAAACAGAAAATGAATTCACTATTGCCTTGTCCGCACCGGGTAGTGCTGGAATGGAAGCCTGCTTTGTAAACCTTATAGAGCCTGGAGAAAAAGTGATTGTGTGTCGTAATGGCGTGTTCGGCGAGCGTATGCGACAGAATGTAGAGCGCTGCGGAGGCGTTGCGATTGTGGTTGATGATGAATGGGGAAGCCCTGTATCAGCACAAAAGCTACAAAGCGCGGTAGAAGAACACTCAGATGCAATCGCGGTTGCCTTTGTGCATGCCGAAACCTCGACAGGTGCCCTAAGTGATGCAGAGGCTTTGTCTACGATTGCACGAAGTAAAGACATGCTGGTGATTGTCGATGCGGTGACCTCGCTAGGTGGCGTGCCACTAATGGTGGATGAATGGCAACTGGATGCGGTGTATTCAGGGAGTCAAAAATGCCTATCCTGTACCCCTGGATTATCGCCACTGACTTTCTCTAGTCGAGCTATTGCCAAGATTGAAGCTAGACAACACCCCGTTCAAAGTTGGTTCTTGGACCAAAGCTTGGTGCTTGGCTACTGGAGTGGTGAAGGCAAACGTGCTTATCATCATACCGCGCCAGTAAACAGTCTTTATGCCCTGCATGAGTCACTATTAATACTCAAAGAAGAAGGGCTTAAGCAGGCTTGGAAACGTCACGCCGATACCCATCAACGTTTGAAAGAGGGCTTAACTGACTTGGGTATGAGCTTTGTTGTGGACGAGGAATATCGATTGCCACAGTTGAATGCCGTGTATGTACCCACTGGAATTGATGAGGCGTTAGTGCGCCAGCGCTTGCTCAATGAATACAATCTAGAGATAGGTGCAGGGCTCGGGGATCTCGCTGGAAAAGCGTGGCGTATTGGTTTGATGGGATACGGTGCCCGCAAGGAAAATGTCGCACTTTGCTTGCAGGCACTGAAAGAGGTTCTAGCTTAAATCTACCTAGCCATTAGTGTTGCTTTGATTGGCTTGGCTGACTTTAACTCGCTTCAAGGACACAGAGCTAAAGTCCACCTTCGGAAATAAAAACTTCGCTTCACTTCGAATAGCGCTAGCCATCTGCTGTTGGTCTAGCGCTTGATACGCGAGTATCAAATTCTTATACAAGGCAGGGCGAGGCTTGTCCTGTATGAAAGGTAGAGACCAATCCACGTAAGCTTGAACATGCGCCTTTTCGTTGGTGGCTATACCAATATTCAATAGTGTGCTGTGAATGTCCCATTCATAGCGATCCTTCCAAGCGACTGGGTTAGTCACCCTATCTAAGATATCTGGGTTCTTTGGCTTAGAGCGCTCGAAATCCGTTAATACTTGATTGGTGTGCAGTGCTGTGAGCATGTAGACACAAGTGAGTATCGGTAATAGCAGGCTAGCAAGGCGCAACCCAACCTTGCTTAGCTTCCCAAAGTTGAATTGTCTGTAGCGCGCGGTGCGCTGATCAACCCAATATAAAAGCACAATAAAAGAAACCCAGTGGATAGCTGAATGATAAAAGGGGTATTCCAATTGGGTGTGCAATACGATGGGGATAAACAATG
Organism: Vibrio breoganii; assembly: GCF_001677275.1. Classification (GTDB taxonomy): domain Bacteria; phylum Pseudomonadota; class Gammaproteobacteria; order Enterobacterales; family Vibrionaceae; genus Vibrio; species Vibrio breoganii. Next base: position 2,513,411 of record NZ_CP016177.1, on the reverse strand, counting down.
ACAATATGCCAATGCGCGTGCCTTTTCTCGCCATATACAAGCGATACAGTACAAATCCCATCGCAAGAAATATCCCAACCAGTGGAATCATTCCTCCTTCAATTCCCCACATGAGTAACTCATTGTGAGGATGATCCATTGATGGAAGTCCAGCAGGATAATCAGGATTAAGCTGGTGCTGTCTAGCCGTATACAGCATATAGGCTGACTCAAAGTTACCATAGCCATAACCTGACAATGGTCGCTCTATCATCATGTCTAGCCCTTGCGGGAAGGTATAGGCTCGAGGACTCTCTAGATCGGCTTTATCGCCGACCAACGATTGATTGTCGCCGATAAAGGTCATGCCTACGCCAATGGCGAGACCTGCAACTAGGCAGGCAGACCAGATAATGGCGCGTGACTTTAACGCAAAGCGATACAGATAAGGAGCCACCATTGCCGTTGCAATTACCGCTCCTAGCCATCCTGTTCTGGACGCAAGAACAACCAGTAATGGAATGGTGAGTAGGGGAATGGCATAAAGAAAGACGATTTTTTGTCGCCAGCTTAGGTACTTATCGTGAGGCTGCCGTGCGAGAAGATAGCCAGACAAAGCTAGACCTGTCGCTAGAAAGCTCGCCATTACATTGGGCTGCTGGAAAATGCCGTAAGGTCGGTTGTTTACCGTATTGTAACCAAAGGGGTTTCCCTCAGATAATAGAGTGTACTGAACCCAGCCAAATACGGCTTCAATAGCGACGGAGAATAAAATAAACCACAACAATCGCTGCTTTTCTTCATTACTAAATCGAAACTGCTGAAAAGCTAAGAAAAGAACAAAGCCTGCCCATAAGCCGGTGAGCCTTGGTAGAGCAATGGCAGCACTGGCATTGGGTAATACGATGGGCAGTGTCATCAACAGGCAGCTGATAAACAACACAACCGTCATCTTTGAGTATTTTATGACACGGTTGCTCGCCATTTGATATACGGCAATACCTAGCGCTATGCTCAAAAATCCCCACACTGGAGGGTTAAATGAAAGCGCAAGTCCTGCTCCCCCAGGGTTGGGGGAGAAGAAGTGAGTAGCTATCAGGAAGGTTATCCCGATAAACAGTAGAAAACGCCTGTTAAACGGTACTTTGGGAGCCTTTACTTCAAGTTGTGTACCTGTGGTTAACAGGGTTGCCATGAATTGTATCCTTTGTTCTATTTAAGCATCGGCTTTAAAAAGTGAGCGGTATGCGAGCCTTTCACTTTAGCAACCTGCTCAGGTGTTCCGGTAGCGACAATCTCACCACCACCTTGTCCACCCTCAGGTCCAAGATCGACGATCCAGTCTGCAGTTTTAATCACATCAAGGTTATGCTCTATCACTACAACGGTGTTGCCGTGATCGCGAAGGCGATGCAATACAGTAAGTAACTGTTGTATATCATGAAAATGAAGGCCAGTGGTAGGCTCATCAAGAATATACAGCGTTTTACCTGTATCGCGTTTGGACAGCTCTCTCGCTAACTTAACGCGTTGGGCCTCACCACCAGACAGGGTGGTAGCCGCTTGGCCTAGGCGGATATACGAAAGGCCAACATCAATCAGGGTCTTTAGTTTGCGCGCAATAACAGGCACGGGTTCAAAGAAGGTGTGAGCGTCTTCAACGGTCATGTTCAATACTTCATCGATAGACTTACCCTTGTATTTCACCTCGAGGGTCTCACGGTTGTATCGCTTGCCTTTACAAGAATCACATGGCACATACACATCCGGTAGGAAGTGCATCTCTACCTTAATAACGCCATCACCCTGACACGCTTCACAGCGACCGCCTCTCACGTTAAAGCTAAATCGACCCGGTTTATAGCCGCGAGAGCGTGACTCTTGCGTACCGGCAAATAGCTCTCGTATTGGCGTGAAGATACCAGTGTAAGTAGCTGGGTTTGATCTTGGCGTACGTCCGATTGGGCTTTGATCGATATCGATGACCTTATCAAAGTGCTCTAAGCCATTGATGGAGTCGTAAGGGCTAGGGTTGCTGGTGGTTGCTCCGTTAAGCTCACGGTGCGCGATCTTAAAGAAGGTGTCGTTAATAAGCGTTGACTTACCTGACCCTGATACGCCCGTTACACAAGTAAACAAGCCACATGGGATGGTAAGATCGACCGTTTTGAGGTTGTTGCCCGAAGCGCCACTGAGTGTCAGCTGTTTATCTTTATCAACAGGGGTACGTTTTTTGGGAATGGCGATTTCCTTGGTGCCCTTTAAGTACTGCCCGGTTAAAGACTCAGGGTTATTGATGATATCTTCATAGGTTCCCTCTGCAACAACATTACCGCCATGAACCCCTGCGCCAGGGCCAATATCAATAATATGATCCGCAGTGCGGATGGCATCTTCATCATGTTCTACGACGAGTACGGTATTGCCGAGATCTCGCAGGTGAGTCAGAGTTCCAAGCAGGCGTTCATTGTCTCGCTGATGCAATCCAATAGAGGGCTCATCGAGCACATACATAACACCAACGAGCCCAGCACCGATTTGGCTGGCAAGACGAATACGCTGCGCCTCACCACCAGAAAGAGTTTCAGCACTGCGAGACAGATTTAAATAGTTGAGGCCAACATTGACCAAGAAGCTCAGACGATCATTAATCTCTTTCATGATCTTTTCGGCGATCTGGGCTTTTTGCCCCTCAAGACTCATGCTTTCGAAAAACTCCAACGCCTCACTAATACTCATCTCAACGATGTTAGGTAAAGGAGTATCTTGAACAAAGACATTTCGTGCTTCTTCTCGAAGGCGGGTTCCGTTACAACTTGCACAAGAGCGAGTAGAGATGTACTTAGCCAGATCTTCACGCACTGAGTTGGATTCAGTGTCTCGATAGCGGCGCTCTAGGGTGTTAAGGATCCCTTCAAATGGGTGAGTCTTAACTCGAATATCGCCACGATCATTAATGTACTTAAACTCGACCTCTGTTCGACCCGAGCCCTTCAATATGATCTCACGGATCCTTTTTGATAGAGACTTAAAGGGCACGTATAGATCGAAATCATAGTGATCAGCTAAAGCGCTAAGCATCTGAAAGTAATAGTAGTTCTTTTGATCCCAGCCTTTGATTGCTCCTTCGGCAATACTTAGGTTCTGATCTAGAACGACTCTCGTCTCATCAAAGTATTGCTGTACACCAAGGCCGTCACAAGTGTGACAGGCTCCTGCGGGGTTATTGAAAGAGAAGAGCCTAGGCTCAAGCTCTTGCATGCTGTAACCACAGTATGGGCAGGCAAAGTTAGCAGAGAAAATGATCTCTTCATCGTCCGATTTATCCATTGAAGCCACTACGGCAATACCGCCTGATAGCTCTAGTGTGGTTTCAAAAGATTCGGCAAGTCGCTGCTTAAGATCGCTACGTACCTTAAATCGGTCAACAATAACCTCAATGGTGTGTTTCTTATGGAGCTCTAGAGTCGGTGGATCAGAAAGATCGCAGATGTCGCCATCTACGCGAGCTCGAATAAAGCCCTGTGCAGCTAGGTTCTCAAAGGTTTTAACATGCTCACCCTTACGCTCTTTTACAATCGGAGCCATCAGCATCATCTTAGAACCTTCTGGCATCTCTAAGACCTTATCTACCATCTGGCTGATGGTTTGTGCAGACAGCGGCACTTTGTGTTCAGGGCAACGCGGTTCACCCACTCGCGCGTACAATAGACGAAGATAATCATAGACCTCGGTAATTGTACCCACGGTAGAACGAGGGTTATGGGATGTCGATTTCTGTTCAATTGAGATAGCAGGTGATAGACCCTCAATGTGGTCCACATCGGGCTTTTCCATCAATGACAGGAATTGGCGGGCGTAAGCAGATAGAGACTCTACATATCGACGTTGCCCTTCAGCATATAAGGTATCGAAAGCTAAAGAAGACTTACCTGATCCAGAAAGACCAGTAATCACTGTCAGCTTGTCTCTTGGAATGGTGAGGTTGATGTTTTTTAAGTTGTGGGTTCGGGCGCCACGAACGTCGATAGTGTCCATCTAATTCCGCTCAATTACATAATCGTTGTCCAAGTATTGCATAGCTTTATACGCCTGCAAATAAATACTGGATAAAAAAACAGTGACACTAGGTCACTGTTTTTATGTATTGGATAAAGCCTAACGATTAAGTCGTTGGTTCTTTGTGCGTAGACTGCTTGCCAAGCTCAGTGGCTTTTTGATCTTTGAGATACACATTCTCGAAGCAGTAGTTGGTTGCTTCAATGTAGCCTTCAACGCTACCACAGTCGAAACGAGTGCCCTTGAATTTGTATGCGAGAACACAACCAGCTTTAGCTTGCTTAAGTAGAGCATCAGTGATTTGGATCTCGCCGCCTTTGCCAGGCTCTGTTGCTTCGATAAGATCGAAGATATCAGGAGTTAGGATGTAGCGACCGATAATGGCTAGGTTACTTGGCGCTGTACCAGGTTCTGGTTTTTCTACCATGTCATCAACGCGCACGATGTCGTCTTTGATCATCTCGCCTTTGATAACACCGTATTTATGAGTTTCCTCTTCTGGTACTTCTTGAACGGCAACGATAGAGCAGCGGAACTGCTTATATAGCGCAACCATTTGAGCTAGAACACCTTGCTCCTCATTGACACATAAATCATCAGCAAGAACCACTGCGAAAGGTTCATCGCCCACTAGTTCACGGCCTGTCAAAATAGCGTGACCCAAACCCTTCATCTCACGTTGACGGATATAGGTAAAGTTAGCCGATTCGATGATATCGCGAATATCAACCAGCAACTCTTCTTTGTTGGTGCCCTGAATCTGGTGCTCCAGTTCATAATTCTTATCAAAGTGATCCATGATGGAATGCTTACCTCGACCGGTTACGATGCACATAGCATCCATACCCGCATCGATCGCTTCTTCAACGCCGTATTCGATCAGTGGTTTGTTAACCACTGGCATCATCTCTTTTGGCATTGATTTAGTCGCAGGAAGAAAGCGGGTGCCGTAGCCTGCGGCAGGGAAAAGACATTTTTTAATCATGGGGGTAACCTAACTGAATCATTATTATAAAGTTGTTGCGCCTAACTCTATCATTACAATTCGTCGATATAAAATACACTTTGGTTAAATTACCCAGTATTGTCACTTTATGGTAAGAAATGGTGGGCCCAGACAACCGCTTCTTCTCTGTTCTTGACCTTAATTTTGCGAAATATCTTATATAGATGGGACTTTATGGTGTGCTCACTGATAAACAACTGCTCAGCTAAGCCATAGTTTGATTTGCCAATTCGCAATGCTTCAAGCACTTCCATTTCGCGACGAGTTAAATTAATCGTGTGTGGAGGGGCATAGCGAATCAGCACCGACTGATAATAGGACAGCAATTGATCGGTAACCCCACGGCTCAACCAAGAGTTTCCTTCACTAAGGGTGCGTAAACCCGCTGCGATCTCCTCAATGGATTGTTGCTTATAGAAGATGCCACGAAGACGGCCATATTTGAGTAGGTCAGTGGTTTTGAGGTGCAAGGGCGCCTGAGTGATCACCATGTTGATGTTTTGCCCGGGAAAGCTGGGATTCTCGAAATCGGTAGGGTCAAACGTAGGATCGTTATAATCCACCAAGATCACCGGTGTCATACTCGGCTTGTATTTCTGATGCCAATCTTCGAGCGAGTGAAGTTGAATCTCAGAAGCCTTTATTAGTTGTTCGACCGTCTTGTTATCAAAACCACAGTTCTCATGCAAAAAAAGCTGAGAATTTATTCCATCAAAATACATACATCTTTCTCCCTGTTGCCTACATCTAGTCTCTTTTGCATTCCTTTAGTTTGCGAAACTAGGCACTAGTTTTTGCGTGTTTATTCAATAAGAATGCCTATATTATGCTTTTTGTTGCATAATTTTGCGTAATAATCCGAAAAAAATGCAACCAAGTGTGTCGGTTTGTGCTCAGTACCTGCGCAGTGGTTGAGGTTCTCGAATACACTTTCTAGTGATTTAAGTAGTCCGTTAGGCATGTTATGCTTGGCGTATTAGCGAAATAAAGAAACAAATGGAGCGATACATGGCTAGCCGTGGCGTCAACAAAGTAATTATTATGGGTAACTTAGGACAAGATCCTGAGGTTCGTTTCGCCGCAAATGGCAATGCAATTGCAAACATTACAATTGCTACCTCTGAAACTTGGCGAGACAAAGCCAATGGCGAGCAACGCGAGAAAACAGAATGGCACCGTGTTGTTCTGTTTGGTAAGACTGCTGAGATTGCAGGTGAGTACCTTAAAAAGGGTTCACAAGTATACATCGAAGGCCAATTGCAAACTCGTAAGTGGCAGGATCAATCAGGCCAAGATCGCTATACAACTGAAGTTGTTGTTCAGTGGCCTACTGGTCAGATGCAACTGCTAGGCTCTCGTCAAGGTGGTCAAGCTCCTTCACAAAACCAAGGTGGCCAGCAGTACGGTGGCGCTCTTCAAGGTGGTCAACAGCAACAAGGCGGTTGGGGTCAACCTCAACAACCTCAAGTTCATCAGCCAGCTCAACAGCAACAGCAGCAGAAGCCACAACAGGCTCCTCAGCAGTACAATGAGCCGCCAATGGATTTTGACGACGACATTCCGTTCTAAAACCGGCCTTGAGCTCAAAACTTATTGAAAAATAACAAGATGGTCCCTAAAAGGGGCCATTTTTTTAACCGCCCTCTGCTTTTATGGCAAAAATAGTACCATTCACCCCCGACCTGTATATCCTGTAGATTACTGATGAAATTCAAGGATTGAATCTTCATGCGCTCAACCCCTTCTCTAAAACTCAGCACTCGCTTGGTTGCCTTTGTGACCATGATTGTGATTAGTGCGGTATTCATCCTCTTCGTTGGGGGTGCGCTTTCTATTAAGCAGCTTGGTCAGGAATACACCAAGCATTCTGTGCAAGGCATTGTTAAGGTCATAGACCAACAACTGCTTGAGCATGTTGAAACTGGAGAGCTACGTCGCTGGATCCCAAAAATAATCAAAGCCAGTAACGTTATTGAACTAGAAGTCTCGACGCCAAACTCTGTCATCTTTCATTATCACGATACTGAAGCTCAGTTTGATCAAACCCGGTTGATTTCTATCTCCAACCCCCTTGTTTTGAACCCCTCATATACTGTCAATGTGAAGGTGTTACCACCCTATATCGGATATAGCTATTCGGTAGGCGCTTTATGGTCTTTGACATTAGCGTTCGGTTTAATTGCTATTTGCTTGATACAAGGTGTGCGCTGGTTGCGTGAGCAGCTGCAAGGCTCGGAACTGCTAGAAGAACGCGGGCGAATGATCTTAGCCGGTAGAGTGGAGCAGTATGCGGTTGGTGATCACTTAGAGTGGCCATACACCGCCAGTGAAGCACTAGATAAGATGATTGCTGAACTGCAAGATGCAAGACAAGAGCGTAGTAGATTCGATACCTTCATTCGCTCACAAACCTTCCTTGATCAATTGACGGGTGCTGCCAACCGCCTTTCATTTGACAACAAACTGGAGTCGACGCTTACCGAAAGTGGCGCAGCTGGTGGTGTGATCGTTGTGCAGGTGAATGACTGGGTAGAGATCCGAGATAGTTTAACTAAAGAGCAGAAAGACAGATTTATTGTTAACTTAGGGGAGGCAGTCGCCAACTGTGTTAATCGCTTTCCCGATGTAGTGTTTGCCCGCTATTTTGAAGCCACTTTTGCCGCACTTGTTCCCAATCAATCTCCTGCAGATCTTTCTAACTTGGCTTCTCAAGTATTAAAGCAAGTAGCAAAGCTTGAGCCATTAGAAGGGTTGGATCCTGAAAACTGGCTACATGCGGGTATGACGGTATATCAACAAGGTGAACGCAAAACCGATATTTTGAATGAGGTTGAGACGGCGCTTAAAAGTGCTCAACTAGAAGGTTCCAATAATTGGAGTCGCTTTAATAAGGTTAACACGGCATCTTCAGAGCGTGGCAGTGTTAGGTGGCGCACGCTATTCGATAAACAGTTGAATGCAGATAAACTAATACTGATTAAGCAGCCATGCTTTTTATTAAATGAATCAGGCGAGGTTGACCTGATTCACCAAGAGATCTTTAGTCGAATACTCGATGAGCAAGGCAAGATATTGAAGGCTTCGAAATTTAGCCCAGCCATTAGACAGGTGGGTTATGAGAGGCAACTTGATAGAAACGTTTTGTTAAGCATCGTAAAATTTCTGAAGAAAGATGCTCAAGATTCATGTTATTCTATTAACTTCTATGCACAACCTTTCAGATATCGTTCGCACTTCAATTGGTTGAGAGATGAATTGTTGCAGCTGACTCCCTCACAACGCAAAAGATTAGCGTTTGAGTTTATGGAAGGTCCGATGGTGACTTACTTAGATGCTATGCGTCCTGTATTAAAGATGCTATCTGGGTTGGGATGTAAGGTCATTGTCAATCAAGCTGGGCGCACAATTATCAGCTCCCATTATCTCAAAGACTCTGCGATCGACTACCTCAAGTTGCATAGAAGCTTAGTACGTAATATCGAGAACCGCTCTGAGAACCAACTCTATATTAGAAGTTTGATTGGTGCCTGTACCAATACAAAAACTAAGGTTATAGCGGTGGGTGTAGAAACCAAACGAGAGTGGAATCAATTAGTTGCTCTGGGTGTAGATGGTGGTCAAGGGCGATTTTTTGCCAAAGAAAGCGACTTTATTTCATCCCCAACGTCACAAAGCAAAAAAATAATATCGACTATTCCTAGTAGAAGGAATAGATGGAAGAATAAAGTTCCCCGTTAAATACTAGTATTTAATAGATCCTGTGAATAGGTAGTGGTAGATAATAAAAATGACATGGTTGTCGAGCTTAAAAAAACTAGCCTCATCAAAGGATGATGACTTTCAATTAATCATAGTGATTCAGACCGATGCTGTGTATTTGTCTGAATTGTCACACCCAGAAAAAGCTCCTGAACTCTTTCCTATTGCTCATGGAAACTGGGAGAGCGCTCTTAAAGAGTCTCTGTCTAGTAAATTAATCAAAGGCAAGGCCTGTGTTGTGCTTGGTGCACAGCACTATCAGAGCTACCAGCTAGACAAACCACAACTACCAAAAGAAGAGTGGCCCGTTGCCCTACCATTTTTACTCAAAGACCTGATTACTGAAAAGTTCACGGAAATTGTTGCTGATGGCAGCTTGATGCCTGACGGACAAAAGGTGCAAGCCTATGTAATGGCTAAACGCACCTTACAAACCCTTCTAGAAGTCAGCTCAGCTAACGATGTTGATGTCACTCGAGTCATCACTGAAGATGAAGTATGGGGACATTCGACCACCGAGCAACAAAGCTTCCTATTACTAAGACGTGGCGCCAATGATGGCTACAAGTTGGCTGCCTATGTTGATGGAGCTCCAGTATTTAACCGCAGTTTACGCGGTATTGTTGCACCCATCACGGGGGAGAATGGCACGCCACTAATGTATGACTCACTTGCTCTGGATATTCAGCGCAGTGCCGATTACTTGGCTGCTTCTATGCCTCAATCGTCATTTAGACAGCTTTTAGTATGTTGTGACGAAGACAACATCGAAGAGTTGATGGCTCGTCTGCAGGACTCAGTGAATCCTAAGATAAGTGCCTTATCTGATCCTCATCTGCCTTGTGGTATAGCGCTGTGCAAAACAGCGGCAGGGCTAACTTCATTTAGCATTAACCTTTACCCAGAACACCTGAGACCAAAACAAGAGCTACTGAACCTGAATAAGGTCGTTGCCTTATGGGTTATCACGGTTGTGGCTATTGGTGGCCTTACTTATTTAGAAAAAACACAAACCGCAGACCTTCAACAAAAGCTGGTCAGCGTTAAAAGCCAGTCCGAACTACTTAATCGAGAGAAGTCGAGCTTGCAACAGCGTCTCGCAAGCCATACTCCGACGCAATCAAAGGTCAATGCTGCCAAGCGTATAGAGCAAGATATCGAAGCAAAAAGAAGCTCATTAAAGGCTGTTGGGCAGTTTGATGACTCTCAAAAGGTGGGCTACTCAGGGATCATGGTTGCGCTATCTGAACAAGCTCGAAACGATATCTCTCTGCAACACATTGTGATTACAAGTACTCGTTTAGACCTTTCTGGCATAGCCAGCGAGCCGGCGGCGGTACCTAGTTGGGTCAATCAATTTAAAGATGAGTTAGCCTTGGTAGGAAGAACCTTCGAATCACTGAACATAGGTAGAGATAAAGACAACGTTGTGACATTTGAGCTTAAAGCTAAGGCTGGGGTGAAATAATGAAAGAACAGTGGCTTTTATTCTGTGACCGTTTCGCCGATCTCAGTGACCGTGAAAAGTGGTTGGTTTCTATTGGCGGTTGGGTCGGTATTCTTCTGATCTCGTTAACCTTTATGTTGGATCCCGCTTCCGAAGAGAAAGGTAAAGCACAACGAAACCTTGAGCGAGAAATGAGCGCGGTTCAGATGACGCAAGCGGATATTGATGTATTAATTGCCAAGCTGAAGCGAGACCCAGATGCAGAGATCGATCAAAAGCTTACTGAGTTAACTGTACAGAACCAGCAACTCTCTGAGGAATTGTCTGAGGTTGTGGATAGCTTGATAGCGCCAAGCCAGATGGCTCAGCTTTTAGAAACGGTTTTGGGCAGTAGCGGTAAGCTTAAGTTGGAATCACTACAGTCGCTACCTGCTGAGTCCATCACTAAAACAAGCGATAGCTCTGGTTATTTCTTACATCCAGTGCGAATTACCATCTCTGGCCGCTATTTTGATATCAAAGATTACCTAGCGACCCTTGAGGATATGCCTGTGAAGTATTTTTGGCGTAGCTTCGACTACAAGGTCCAAGAATATCCTAAGGCAGAGCTGGTTTTAGAGGTATACACCTTAGGCACAAGACAGGAGTTTATCAGTGGTTAAAGTGATAATTATGGGTCTTGCTTTGCTGGTGGGTGGGCAAGCTGCTTATGCTGCTCAAGACCCTACTGCGCCTTTAGGTTGGTACAAAAAGAAATCCACTGGGGTCGCTAAGGTAAAGACATACCCTTTGCCTACCCTGCAAAGCATAGTGTGCGATGAAGGCTCCAATTGCTTTGCCATGCTTAACGATAAGATCTTGTCTGATGGGCAGTCTGTGGCGGGTTATGAAATCAGACATATCAACTCAGAACGAGTCGTTGTAGCTCGCGCCGGAAAAATTTGGCACTTAGAACTTTTTAATTCAGACGTTAGACAATAAGGCTTTAGTAATTTGATGCGTATTATATTCCTAGGGATGGTTATAGCAGTTTTATCTGGGTGCTCAATGGGGCACAAGGATCCAGTTGAGATAAAACAAGCCTTGAACGAAGCTGCTAATCAAGCCAACAGTAAAAGTTTGGATGAACTGCCAGAGTCGGTACAAGCGGATCTGATGCCGGATCTTGAAGGATTGTCTCCGTCTGACCAGCCAACGATTAAGCGCTTTAGAGTGCAAGCCAATGGCGTGCAAGCTAAGGCTTTCTTTGCCAGTTTAGTAAAAGGCACGGAGTTTAGTGCGGCGATTCACCCTAATGTAGAAGGGCGCATTACGGTTAACCTTACTGACGTCACTATGGACGAGGTGCTGAACGTTGTTCGTGATATGTACGGCTACGATGTGATTAAATCTGGCAAAGTGATTCAGGTTTACCCTGCTGGTCTTCGTACAGAAACCCTCCCAGTAGACTACTTACAAATGAAGAGAATGGGACGTTCTTTAACGTCTATTACTAACGGTTCAGTAACGTCAAAAGATGACAGCTCAGGTAGCAGTTCATCTGATTCAAGCTCGAGTTCAAGTTCAAACTCTTCATCAAGCTCGAGCTCAACGGAAAAAACCGGCGGAACCGATATTGAAACACTCAGTGAAAGTGATTTCTGGACTCAACTAGAAACCGCTGTTGCGACCTTGATTGGTTCAAGTGATGGGCGCAGTGTTGTGGTTTCCCCACAAGCCAGTGTGATTACTGTTCGTGCTTACCCAGATGAAATTCGTGAAATTCGTCGCTTTCTTGGCGTTTCGCAAGAGCGCCTGCAACGTCAGGTTATCCTCGAAACCAAGATCCTAGAAGTAACCCTAAATGATGGCTATCAACAAGGTATCGAATGGTCAAACATGAGTGCCTCCATTGGTGGTGCTGATGTGATAGTGAACCGTGCTGCTGCTAGTTTGGCGGGCTTAGATCCCATTGCTGATCTGTTAGGGGGCTCAACCAGCGTTACGGTTTCCGATGGTAACTTTGAAGCCGTATTAAGCTTCATGGCGACGCAGGGTGACCTAAACGTTCTATCCAGTCCAAGAGTGACAGCCGCCAATAACCAAAAAGCACTGATTAAAGTGGGTGAAGATGAGTATTTCGTTACTGATGTCTCTAGCACAGTAGGCAGTGGCGATAATGCCAACGTCGCTCCCGACGTCGAGTTAACACCCTTCTTCTCTGGTATCTCTTTGGATGTGACCCCACAGATCGATGACAAAGGCAATGTGCTACTGCATGTTCACCCTGCGGTTATTGAAGTGACCACAGAAATTAAAGCGATTGATCTAGGTGATACTGCGGGTGTGATTCAGTTGCCACTGGCAAAAAGCTCTATTCGAGAATCCGACACCATTATTCGCGCCACTGACGGTGATGTGGTTGTGATTGGTGGACTAATGAAGTCTGGCAGTAAAGAAATTGTCTCTAAGGTTCCTTTCTTTGGTGACATTCCCGCTATCGGACATTTATTCCGCAATACAGTGAATACAACAGAAAAAACTGAGCTAGTTATTTTGCTTAAGCCGACGGTTGTCGGTGTGAATACCTGGCAGCAAGAGATTGAGCGTTCGCGCAACTTATTGAATGAGTGGTTCCCTGAAGGGCAATAATGTATTTTTCGCGATTTGGCTTTAGTCAGCCCCCGTTCGGGTTGACGCCTAATACAGAACTTTTCCATGGTTTGGCTCCGCATTATGAGGCCATCCATACCGTTATGTCTGCGGTAACCATGGGCGAAGGTGTTATCAAGCTTACCGGCGAGGTGGGGACGGGTAAGACTATGGTTTGTCGAATGCTCATAGAGCAACTTGAGCATGACTATTCATTGGTTTATTTACCCAACCCAGTACTAGACGGTGATGGCATTCGCTTTGCGATCGCTAATGAGTTGCAAGTGGACACCAGTGACTCCAGAGCCATTGTTGACAATGTTCAGCGTAAGTTGGTGGAACTAAGAGAAGCAGGGAAACCTGTTGTTGCCTTGATTGATGAAGCGCAGGCCTTGAGTGACGAAGCATTAGAGACCATACGCCTATTTGGCAACCTTGAAACCATAAACAGTAAGCTGCTGCAAATAGTATTGATTGGTCAGCCTGAACTCGAAGAGCGTTTAGCACAGCATCATTTGCGTCAGTTTCGCCAGAGAATCACATTCAGTGCTCAGTTGCGACCACTGACATTAGCCGAAGCTTCTGCCTATATAGACCATCGCATTACCTCATGCGGGGGGAGCAAAGACTTATTTAATCTGAGCCAGAAAAAGTCTATTTGGCGGGCAGCCTCAGGAATACCAAGAATTATTAATCAGTTGTGTCATAAGGCTTTGCTGCTGGCATTTACTTCAGACAAACAAACCGTCGCAAATCGGCATCTATTTGACGCAATGAAAGATACATACGTTATGCAAAAGCCGAAATACAAAACGCCATGTTTATGGGGGTGGCAACAAGTATGAGTGTAGTTAACAACGCTCTATCAAAGCTGGCTGAAAAAGAGAAGCCACAAGGACAAGCCATTACCAAGGCTGAAATACCTGAAATCAAACGCTCTAAACCTGTTGTATGGTTGGTGGGCGGCTTTGCGATCAGTATGGCTATTGGTGGCTGGGCGGTTTCTCAGCAGCAGACATCAGTAACAAGCTTAGAATCCTCCAATGAGATCCTGACAGTGACTCAAGCTCAGCAGCAAGCTTTTCAAGCCGAGGCTGTGGTTGAAACACCCAAAGCAAGCTTGCCTTCTCCAACCCATAGTAAGGTTGAAGAGTCTGTTGTGATACACACCCCGCAGACGGTTCAGCCTTCAGTTGCATCATTTGAAGAGCTACCTGAAGTTAAACCTGCCTCAACACAAAAGTCAGTAGCCGTTACAGCTAAGCCAACCAGCACCACAAAAACGGTGCAATCTGTGGTAACCACCACGCCTGTGCCTGTAAAGACAGTGCCAGTGAAGGTAGCCAAGGTTGAGCCAGTTTCGGCTCCTGTTGCTACTCCATCTGCGGTGGTAAAAAAAGAGCCAGTATTAATCGCTAAGGTAGATACCCCTGCCAAAGAGAGCATGACAGTGGAACAGGTTGAGCTAACACCAAGAGAGTTAGCGAATAAATCTATCGCTCGCGCAGAAAAAGCATTGGATTCTAATGATGTAAAAACAGCCTTCACAGAATACAGCCGAGCGCTGCGCTTAGTACCCAGTGACGAGAACGTACGCCAAAAACTTGCTGCGCTTTACTATGGTCGTAAAGATGCGAGAAGAGCGGCAACCTTGCTACAAGATGGCATTCGCTTGAATGACAAAAGTGAGGAACTTCGTTTTGCATTGGCTAAGTTGTTGATTAAAGAACAGCAACCAGAGGCAGCACTGAGCCCGCTGATGTATGTGCCTGAAAATGCCAGTGAAGATTACCTAGCGCTGCGCGCTGGTGTCGCACAGCAGTTAAAAAATACCGATGTAGCATTAGAAAGCTACCAAAGCTTGGCTGAGAGAGACCCAAACAATGCGCGCTGGTGGCTTGGTTTAGCTATCCAACAAGAGCGTCGCCTTGAATACCCAGAAGCTCACGCATCTTATACCAAAGCCCTTGGTCTTGTGGGCGTATCGAGAAAAACCCAGTCCTTTATCCGTGACCGCTTACAGCTTCTCGAATCATTAGAGGGTGACTCTAATGGCGATTAAACTATTAAAGCGTTTGGGTGACCTACTGGTCGAAGAAAACATTGTTTCAGAAGAGCAAGTTCAGCAGGCTCTTGAAGCCCAAAGACAAACTGGGCGTAAGCTGGGTGATTCGCTTATTCAGCTTGGCTTTATAACGGAAAAGCAGTTACTTGAGTTTTTGTCTCAGCAATTAAGCCTTCCGCTTATCGACCTAAACCTTGCGCAAGTTGATATAGAAGCCGTACAGCTGTTACCTGAAGTACATGCACGTCGCTTGCGAGCCTTAGTGATTGACCGCAACGGCCATACCGTGCGTGTGGCAATGAGCGACCCTGCGGACTTGTTCGCCCAAGAGTCAGTGATGCGCTTGTTATCCAACTACGATGTGGAGTTGGTGATTGCCGCTGAGCGCCAGTTAGTCTCAGGCTTTGATCGCTATTATCGTCGAACCAAAGAAATCGCCTCGTTTGCTGAGCAATTGCATGCCGAGCATCAACCGACAGCCAGCTTTGATATCAACGTGAGCAGTGAGGCGGACAGCGATGAAGTTACGGTAGTTAAGCTGATTAACTCTCTGTTTGAGGATGCGGTGCAGGTTGGCGCCTCGGATATTCATATCGAACCGGATGAAAATGTACTGCGCTTGCGACAGCGTGTTGACGGTATCTTGCATGAGACCATTCTTAATGAGGTTAATATTGCCTCAGCACTAGTACTTCGCCTCAAGCTGATGGCTGATCTTGATATCTCTGAAAAGCGCTTACCTCAAGATGGTCGCTTTCATATCAAGGTGAAGGGCCAATCTATTGATATTCGTATGTCGACCATGCCGGTTGAATACGGCGAATCGGTAGTAATGCGTCTGCTTAACCAAACCGCAGGCGTGCGTCAGTTAGACGAGACAGGCTTACCAAAAGAACTGCTTGAGCGAGTGCGTTACCAGCTAAAGCGTCCACACGGCATGATTTTGGTAACTGGGCCTACCGGTTCCGGTAAAACCACCACCTTATACGGCGCATTGTCCGAGCTTAACTCTCCGGGTAAGAAGATTATTACCGTGGAGGATCCGGTGGAGTATCGACTGCCGCGAGTGAATCAGGTTCAGGTGAATACCAAAATCAATCTCGACTTCTCAACGGTACTCAGAACCTTCTTGCGACAAGATCCAGACATTATCTTAGTGGGTGAGATGCGTGACCAAGAAACCGTAGAGATTGGCCTGCGTGCCGCGCTTACCGGTCACCTTGTATTGAGTACGCTTCACACCAACGATGCAGTAGATAGCGCGCTTCGTATGATGGATATGGGTGCGCCGGGTTATCTGGTGGCGAGTTCGGTTCGTGCGGTATTGGCACAGCGCCTGATCCGCCGAGTATGCAGCGATTGCGGTGAAACGCATTCTGTTAGTGAGCACCAACAAACCTGGCTACAAGCCCGATTCCCAAATCAAGTGGCCGTGACCTTTACCAAAGGGCGAGGTTGTCAAAGCTGTAATTTAACGGGTTATAAAGGACGTGTCGGTGTATTTGAGCTACTAGAGCTCGACCAGCCATTGATGGATGCCTTGCGCTCCAATGATGCTGTGGGCTTTACCAAGCAAGCACGTCACACGGAAGGATATAAACCATTGCTGGTATCAGCAATGGAGTTGGCATTGAATGGCACAGTCAGTCTGGAAGAAGTGATGACCCTTGGTGAGGGTGACAGTTCTGGCTTGATTGAAGCGTATATGTTGTAGGGCGATATGGCGACGTTTAGATATCAAGGACGAAACCTAGAAGGCCAGAAAGTGAATGGCCTAGTGGATGCGGCAACTCAAGAGTTGGCTGCGGAAGCCTTGATCGAGAAAGGAATTATTCCAATCTCTCTGCGCACGGGTAAATCCTCTGACAAAAGCAATTTTGATTGGAAGGCGATGTTCACCCCGGCGGTGCCGCTAGAAGTGTACGTTATCTTCTGTCGTCAAATGTACAGCCTAACCAAAGCGGGTATTCCGCTGTTGCGCGCTATCCGTGGCTTAACCACTGATGCCACAAATAAGCAGCTCAAGCATGCCTTAGAGGAAGTGGGTAACGAGTTGACCAATGGTCGTAGCCTATCTGCTTCGATGCAGCTTCACTCAAACGTATTTAGCCCCTTGTTTGTTTCCATGATCTCTGTGGGTGAAAGCACTGGTCGTCTTGATAAAGCCCTGCTCCAGCTAAGTAATTATTACGAGCAAGAATTAGAAACTCGTAAGCGCATTAAAACCGCAATGCGCTATCCGATTTTGGTACTGGGGTTTATTACCCTCGCCATGTTTGTACTCAACATCAAGGTAATCCCTCAGTTTGCCAGTATGTTCAGCCGCTTTGGGGTGGATCTTCCTCTTCCAACACGGATATTAATCGGCACATCCAACTTCTTTGTTGAGTATTGGACCCTGATTATTGCGGTGATGGCAGGGGCTTTTTTTACTTTTCAAGCTTGGATTAGCCGAGCAGAAGGGCGTGAGAAATGGGACAAAATGCGCCTGAGGTTTCCAATTGTCGGTGACATAGTCAATCGAGCTCAATTGGCTCGTTTTTCGCGAACCTTTTCACTGATGTTGCAATCGGGCGTACCGCTGAACAACGCTTTGGCGCTTTCTGCAGAGTCGATGGACAACAAATACCTTGAAGCGCGTCTATTGGAAATGAAGTCCGCCATTGAAGCGGGTACCGCTATTTCAAGCGCAGCAAAAAGCACGGGTATCTTCACGCCATTAGTAGAGCAGATGATCTCTGTCGGTGAAGAAACGGGTCGCATTGATGAACTGTTAATCGAGGTTGCTGATTTTTACGACCGAGAAGTGGACTACGACCTGAAAACGTTGACTGCCCGAATTGAACCTATTTTGTTGGTTGTCGTGGCGGGCATGGTACTGATTCTTGCACTGGGTATTTTCCTACCTATGTGGGGAATGTTGGATGCAATGCAGGGCTAAGCGTGGAGACGACGTATCGTAATACCAAGATAGGTCACTTGGCTGCTTGGGCAGCAGTAGTGTTAATACTCATTGGTATTTTGATTGCTTCGTTAAACCGAATCACAGTAGAGGCAGAGAGTACCTCTGTCACTTTGATTAGTGCAAAGGCATTGGATAAAGCAAATTATCTGCGTCAATACTGGGAACTTAACGGTAAACCAGAGTACGCAGAAATAAAGGGAGCAATAGTTCGCTTCAACAATAAAGGATGGGTGACCCCAGAACTCGATGGGGTGAAAAGCTGCGATGCATGGGAGCAATTATTGTTGCCAGTACCAAAGCTAGACTACTCTCCTGTCGCAACCAGTTTGTTGCAGGAAAGTGACGTCTATTCATGCACCTTTACCTTTAGGAATAGCGAATTATTGATTGTAAATATGATTGGAGGGAACCTATCAATATCAAAACACATTCAATGATTTCCGTAACTTAATTTTACAATTTCAGTGGATTATTTAATCAATCTATATATAATCTGCCGTCCAAAGTCGTACCCAAGAGGAATTTTTATGAAACGCAATGCAGGTTTTTCTCTAGTTGAACTAGTGATTGTTATCGTTGTTTTAGGTCTTTTAGCTGTAGCTGCACTACCAAGATTTTTAGATGTGACAGACAAAGCAAAAGAAGCAAGTGTTGAAGGTGTAGCGGGTGGTTTTGCTACCGCAGTATTGTCTGCTCGTGCACAGTGGGAAGCGAATGTTCGTACTCAAGATACAGCTGGTAACACAAGAACAAACTTTGTTGACTATGATGGTACTGAGTTCTGGTTGACCACTTCAGATACCACAAACTTTCGAGATGGCTATCCTATAGCTCTTAAAGACGATGGTTCTCAGTCGCCTCTCGCTGTAAGTGCTCAACGTTGTGTTGATCTGATGACTGAGTTGCTTCAAAACCCTCCGCAAGTGTCTTCTAATAGTAGTGATACAAATATCAAATATCTAGCGGCAGTGGGCGACCCTAATGATGACGGTTTAACTACTGTTTGTCGTTACACTCAGCAGGAAGGTAACACAGCACATTACTTTGAGTATGATGCAGCTAACGGTAGCGTAGTTGTAACTCTAAATTAATTCTTCTGACATAGAGTAAGCAGTACTATGAATAAACAAAGTGGTTTTACATTAATCGAATTAGTAGTTGTGATTGTGATCTTGGGTATTTTAGCCGTCACAGCTGCACCTCGTTTTTTAAACCTTCAATCTGACGCGCGTGTTTCTGCACTGCAAGGTATGAAGGGCGCAATGGCCGGTGCGGGTTCTATTGTTTACGGTAAGGCTGCAATTAATGGGGTTGAGACTAGCCCGTTGTCCGGAATTAGCAATGGGGCTACAACCATTACGACTAGTTTTGGTTACCCTACAGCAAATGAAACTGGCATTGTTTTAGCTGTACAAGGCTTAGAAGATGAAGCGGAATGGCAATATGAAGATGCAGTTTCAGGTGGCTTGGCAGTAACGTTTGCTGATAGAACGGTAGTCAATGGATCTGAATGCGCTGTTATTTATCAAAATGCTATAAATGAGTCTTCTAGCCCTAAAATAACAGTTGTAGAAACAGGCTGTTAGGTTAAAAAACGGCTATATGAGATGGAGTGCCATAAAAAAGCACGCATACATCTTGTTTATAAATAATTACTAGTTATTATATTTAGTAACAATATGATTACCCACGTAAAAAGGTATTAAAATATGAAAAAGCAAGGCGGTTTTACACTAATTGAGCTTGTAGTAGTGATCGTTATCCTAGGTATCCTAGCTGTAACTGCTGCACCTCGCTTCTTGAATCTACAATCTGACGCTCGTGAGTCTTCTCTACAAGGCTTGAAAGGCGCAATGGCAGGCGCTGGCTCTATCGTTTACGGTAAGGCTGCGATTGAAGGTAAAGAGCGTCTAGCTGGCGAAAAATTAGAGGATGAGACAGAAATTGAGTTTGGTTATCCGGCAGCGACAGAGAATGGTATCGTTTCGGTAGTTCAAGGTTTAGAAGACGATAGTGAATGGAACTGGGCTTTGAGTACTGACGCTTCAGCTGCGACTCCAGCGATTGTTGTTACTTTCGCTGGCGATCCAAAGTTAGATGAAACTGGAATTACGGACACTAATTGTTTTGTAACTTATAGCGAAGCTGCAAACTCTGCGTCGACATCATCTATCGAAATTACTGACTCTGGTTGTTAATAATTACTAAGTCAATTTGTTAAGGCCAGCATCGCTGGCCTTTTTTAGGTCTAACAATTAGGCGAATTCTCAGCAAGATTACGCTCAATTCCATATAATATTAAATACTTACGTTTTCATTGGTTAGGGACAAGCAGTGAATCACCCTCGTATAAAGCACATTAAAGGCTTCACTCTCGTCGAGTTGATCGTGGTGATCATCGTAGTGGCTATTATGTCTTTGTATGCCGCCAGTAAATTTATTGGTGTTTCTCAGTTTTCCGCACAAGCCGCTCAGCAACAAGGCATTGCTGTTATTCGTCAGATTCAGCTAGGCCGCATGCAATCCAATATTCAAGATACGGATGCGCTGCACGATAGGTACAGTTTACTTGTAACCGCAAAATGCTTAGGTTCACAGCAAGCATGTACTTCAAGCACCACAGAGCCCTTTAGCCATAAAGTCGTGATTGAAGAGCAGGATTTAAGCTTTACTCCTGCTATGAGTATCGACTTTGATCTACTCGGTAATCCTATTTGCAGTTCCGCATGCCCTGAACCTATTCGTATCCAAATCGCAAGTACTCAAGAACAAGAAAGTATCTGCATCAACAGTCAGGGTTACGTCTATGGCTGTTAAAAAGAATGCAGGCTTTACCCTTATAGAAAGCATCATTGCCATTGTCATTCTTGGCATAGCATTGATTACGCTTACCAGTTTCTTATTCCCACAAATAGTTCAATCAGCAAAACCCTTCTATGAAGTACGAGCGTCGGCACTGGCTAATAGCCTGATGACAGAGATCCTATCTAGAAATTTTGATGAAAATAGCGACCACAATGGAGGCTTCTATCGTTGTGGAGAGGATGATTATTTCGATGCTCAAGGTGATGTTATCTCTTGTACATTAGCAGACGACTTTGGTCCTGATGGTGATGAGCCACCTGAGTTATTCAACGATGTCGATGACTACGTGGGCTGTTGGTATACCACTCCACAATCACAAACGGCATGCCGACTGACTGAGGCAGGTAGCCTAACGGATATCTTTGGTAATGATATCGCCGATGATTACCTTGGTTTTAGAGCCGAAGTTGAAGTTGTCTATGATAGTGATAGTCGCTTAGGCGTAACCGATAAGGCTCTGTTCAAAAGAGTGACGGTAACTATTACCGCAAGCCAATACGGTGATTTTAAGTTTTCCGGATATAGGGGGAACTACTAATGAAACAACGTGGTTTCACCCTTATTGAAATGATTGTCACTATTGTGGTTGTAGCGATTATCTTTCTTGGCATTGCCGGCTTTGTAGAATTTGGCACTAAAGGTTATACCATCTCAATAGATAGGCAGCGCATACAAAACCAAGCTCGTTTTGCCATTGAGAAGATGAGCAGAGAAATTCAGCACGCAGTGCCTAATAGTTTTGCAACGAGCAGTGGCACTGCTGGCAAATGTATCGAATTCTATCCTATTCAATATGCGGGGTTCTATGTTGAACGAGAGGCGACAAATGCAGTGGAGTTTGTCGTGGGCAATGAAGACTATGAGCACCCACATACATTTACTGCTGGGTCAAAATTGGTTATCAACCCAAGCCGTATGGATGATTTGGAAACGGGGAGTCCTCAGTCAGTAGATATTGGGGGGATCACTACAGCCACTGATGGCGAGTACTTCTCTGTAACCATGACCCCTGATAGCCAATCGAGTGCTAACCGGCATTTCATCTACCAAGATCAATCTGTGACCTACTGTATTACTCAAGCAAACGAACTGAGACGCAATGGCGTACAGGTAGCATCTGAGGTTATGTACAACCCAAGCAGTTTTAACTATGAACAAACTTCGCTTCAACGAGGTGGGCTTATACACCTTAGTTTGCTGTTTCAAAATGGTGACGAGCAAAGCCAATATAAACATGACGTGCAGGTGAGCAATGTACCGTAATCAATCCACGCCTATTTCATCTCAGAGCGGCAATGTTTACATCATTGCTATCTTCGTAATTGTGGTAATGGGCATGCTAGCACTCAATCTCACACGCATTAGTTGGTCAAACCAAGATACATTGACGAGAGAAGTCCTTGGTTCTCAGGCTTCCCTATTGGCTCAATCAGGCAATGAATGGGCTCTTACACATTTGTTTCCTTTAGACGAAGATGATGATTTTGATTTGTTAAACGATCGATGCAGTTTGCTAGGTTCTAGCGCAACAGAAGCCGCTAACGCGCTGGTGGCAAACAGCGATATCCCATGTTCATCCCCCACTATTTCTTGTGACGTTTCATCTGAAAATATCCCTGATGATTTGAAATACCTGAAGGTTACGACTCGAGCGACATGCAATGAGAGTAATGTGTTTGAGGTGGAGCGTGAAGAAACGGTTTGGGTGAGAGGGGTAAAAAATGATTAGGTTACTTAAGCTTACCCGGAGCATGCTACTTTTTTTTCTTGTTGCCTTTTCGAACTCAGCACTCGCCAAGAAGGTGGCTGATTACCAGTGTAATATCAAAGGCAACAAAGACTTTTATGTCGTCTTTAAAGTTACGGGCCTAGATGGCAAATATCAAGACATGTACTTTAGCCAAGGATCGACCCGTAGGGAAACATTATGGTATACACCGCCACTTCCTGATGGTGCTCCGAACCCTAATGATGGCGCATATATTTTCGAGGAGGCGAGTTTAGATGATGGCGTTCATTACGTTGTTCGAATTGAACACGATGAGGATACGCATACAAGCTACTATTATCGAAGGTTAGCATCTGATGCCGATTTTCAGTTCATTACATCAAAGGTTGAGGAGATAAAGCAAGGTAACTTAACCGGTAGTGGGATTGAAATTGAAATTACGGATTGCTCTGAGGACAACGTTGTAGTTTTGCCACCACCAATTCCTGAAATTCCAGACCAATGCGAGACTTTCCCTAATGCAGCGCAATCTTGGAATAGAGATGGGCAACCCTATTCATCAGCAACTATCGATAATAATGGCCAAATAATTGGTACTTATAATCAGGCGGGAAGAATTGGTTTTAACCAGGTTACGACAGGCCAAGGTGTTTACTTATGTGATGGTAACGAGTGTTTGGCTGATGATACGTTGCTTATTTCAGAACCAGCTTTAATCGGTTTTTCACCTTACGGTTCGGATTTAACAAACCCAACAGACCCTTTGCCTAGTGGTTCGTATAGCAGTATTACAATAAACAATAATAATGAAGCTACGTTTACGGGCACAGATTATGAGATAGGCACTCTTGTCGTTGAGGGTAGTTCAACGTTGAATATTCAGGCTGATACATTTCTAAGAGTTAATCGAGTGGTTTTTTCTAATCAAGCTACGATTAACGTTGCAGGTAGCGGCAGTGAAAGCCTAGTTATTTGGGCTGAAAATTTAGCGCAATCGCCGGCTTATGTTGAAATCGGGCAACTTTCTGTTCCGCTGGAAGCTAATATATTCAGTCGAGGTTCAGTATTGCTTAATGGGTGGGGGGCATTCATCTATGGTTCTGTCACTGCGGATACTTTGACTGTGCAGGGTAGTGCCAAAATACAAAGGACATCGAACAATTGTGAGGGTACTACCCCGGGTAATTACACCTTAGAATTATCGCCATTGACAGGTATTAACTTAACTTGCGAAGACCAATCACTTACATTCCAAGTAAAGAAAAATGGAAGTAATGCAACGGATTACCCTGGGACCATTGAAGTAACAAGTAGTGGTGGTCTACTACAACCTAGCGGTGGCTCATATACCCCAAGTGGTTCTGGTACATTAGACCTTACACTTAGCCAGCAAGAAGTTAGTACAGTAAGTGTTACTGGATGTTTGAGTACGGATTGCTCTGGCACCTCTGTCAACGGAAGCTATGAGTTTGTACCGCAGAAATTTGCTTTAGAGTCTCCCAAAGAGGTTGTTGCTGCTAAACCGAGCTCAATAGATATTTGGCCAATGCAATGCAATGAGCAAGGCGAGCCAGCAGCCATACCGTCTGATGAATACAGTGGTACCAAAACACTGATGCTTTCTAGCACAACTTATGTTCAGCCTAATGCAGACCGCAATGCCAGTGAAGTCATATCCATCAAAGACAAGGATGGGAATTGGGTTGATGCTCCAAATAATCAGCTTCAGCTAACATTTTCTGCAGGAAGTGATAGCGAACCAGCAAAAGCAACTACCGAAGTAATATACCCAGAAGCGGGTAGCGTTAGTTATGAATTGAAAGATGAAGTCTGCATCACCAACGATGATGGTGAAGAAGAGTGTGAGGAAATAATTGGTGAGCAGTTAATCCAGTCCAGGCCTTGGACATTCGCTTTGTGTGAGCCGACAGGAAACGAGATTTCTGGCACATCAGAGTCTGGTGATTTCTTCAAGCGTTCCGGCGAGCTATTTGGGTTAGATGCTGTGCCGATTCGTTGGGTGAGTGACGGGGATATAGCTCCCGCTACACCGATAGAAGTGAGCGCATTCTGCAATCAGATCGATAGCCTTGAGACGAAAAACTTTTATCCTGATCTTGCGCCTGCTGTAAATGTGAGTTTAGAGGCAGAACTCCATAGTCCCCATGTAGATTTAGGAAGTGCAGATACAGGAACAATAGGCAGCGGTTTAGAAGGTGTGCCTGTTGACGGATTACCGAATAATACAAACACGTCTGGTCCTGTGCAGTTTTCATCTTTGAAGTGGCGAGAGGCGGGGAGCATAAAGGTTACGGCTAGCCTAAAGGACCAAGCTGACTATCTGTTTGAGCCTATTAATCCCGGCTATCGCTCAGTAGGACGCTTTTCTCCAAATCACCTAGCAATGCTGGATGAAGGTAGCGATCCAGAAGAACTATGGACTCAATGGGATTATGCAGATGGACATGATGAGTTTGCCTATATGAAACAAGAGTTTCCGCACATTTTTAAGGTTCAAGCTCAAGCCAATGATAATACTCCAACGCTTAACTATGGCTTGTTTAATAACTCATTCGTTTCCAATCTAGATTATGTGGCAAACACAAAAGATCAAACTGTCGACGTCAGTTTACTAGACCGACTATCAGTACTGACGTTCTCTTGGAGTGGCGAAGACTGGCCAAAATCACTATTGATTGATCCATCAACCCTAGTCGTAACTATTGATGACTTCGCCTTTGCGAAAAAAGCAGGAGACTCCATTGGTGACAATGAAGTGACTGAGCCTGATGGCCCCTTCGATAGTGATAATTCCGTGTTCGGTATCGAAGTCTCGACTATTGTGGATGGTGTTGATTTTGACACATTAGACATACCTGAGTTGAATGAAGATACGAATACTGGAAAGTCATTCCCCAATCAGCCTGAATTTAGATATGGGCGAATGAATCTCGATGATGTCGGCGGGAACACAGCGCAAACCCTGAGGGTTCCACTTAGGGTTGAGTATTGGGATGGTAGCTCGTTTGTGACCAATCAAGAGGACAGTGGAAGCCTGTTTGATGCCACGCAAAGTTATTGCGTGCAAACTATCTGGAACAACCTACCGAATGGAGCGGATACCTCTGCGGAATTAGTCTCTAATAGAGAGCGCCAAGTATCAGACGGAGCTTCAGATAAATTATCGGCGACGCACAACCCTGCGGCAGGCTCGAGCAATGAAAGAGCACAGGTACGTTTATGGTTAAGGCAAGGTAGTGACTCACCGCAACGCACAGAAACCGGTGTAGATTGCACGAGCAATGGTAGTAGATTCACCAATCAACCATGGTTGCACTACAACTGGAGGAATAAGGGCGACGAAGACCCTTCGGCCGTTGTCACCTTTGGTACCTTCCGAGGCAACGACAGAATCATATTCAAAGGTGAAAGGGGCTTAATTGGCAATTAAAACTGGCATTTTTAGCGCCTAAGTCAGGACAACGTCAGAAAAAGGCACTTTATATCAATCTTTGTAATCCAATGCCTTGCTGAATAAGTGTGGCATTGGTACATTTAGTACAATTTTGTCTTCCAAAGATTGTGAGAAGAGCGCTTAGATATGTTTAAAAAAATTCGCGGAATGTTCTCAAACGACCTGTCTATCGATTTGGGTACAGCGAACACACTAATTTATGTTAAAGGACAAGGTATTGTCCTTGATGAGCCATCAGTAGTGGCTATCCGTCAAGATCGTGCAGGCTCTGCGAAAAGCGTAGCGGCTGTAGGTCATGACGCGAAGCAAATGCTTGGGCGTACTCCAGGAAATATTTCAGCTATCCGTCCAATGAAAGATGGCGTAATCGCTGACTTTTTTGTGACTGAAAAAATGCTTCAGCACTTCATCAAGCAGGTTCACGACAACAGCTTCCTAAAGCCAAGCCCTCGCGTACTAGTTTGTGTTCCTTGTGGTTCTACACAAGTTGAACGTCGTGCTATCCGTGAATCTGCGCTAGGTGCAGGTGCTCGTGAGGTTTACCTGATTGACGAGCCAATGGCGGCGGCAATCGGTGCTGGCCTGCGTGTTTCTGAACCAACAGGTTCTATGGTTGTTGATATCGGTGGTGGTACTACTGAGGTTGCAGTTATCTCACTAAACGGTGTGGTTTACTCTTCGTCTGTACGCATCGGTGGCGACCGCTTTGATGAAGCGATCATCAACTACGTTCGTCGTAACTACGGCAGCTTGATTGGTGAAGCTACAGCAGAGAAGATCAAGCACATGATCGGCTCAGCATACCCTGGTGATGAAGTTGAAGAACTGGAAGTTCGTGGCCGTAACCTTGCAGAAGGTGTGCCTCGCAGCTTTAGTCTAAACTCAAACGAGATCCTAGAAGCTCTTCAGGAGCCTCTATCCGGTATCGTTTCTGCGGTAATGGTTGCACTAGAACAGTGTCCACCAGAGCTTGCATCAGATATCTCAGAAAACGGCATGGTATTAACAGGTGGCGGCGCGCTACTGAAAGACCTAGATCGCCTACTAACTGAAGAAACCGGTATCCCGGTTGTAGTTGCTGACGAGCCACTCACTTGTGTTGCTCGTGGCGGCGGTAAAGCCTTAGAAATGATTGATGTGCACGGCGGTGATCTATTCAGTGAAGAATAATTCTTTCATTGGATTTTCCCGATTAGCAATAAGAACGGGTAACAAAGAATGAATCCAATCTTTGGCAGAGGCCCATCTCTGCAATTGAGACTCTTTTTTGCCGTATTACTATCAGCCAGCTTAATGTTGGCTGATAGTCGTTTAGATGCCTTCTCAAATGTACGCTATGTGTTGAATAGTACGGTAGCGCCCATTCAGTATCTTGCCGACTTACCGCGCAGCATGTTTGGCAACGTCTATGAGCGTTTCAGCAGCAGACAGCAATTACTGACTACAAACCAAGTGCTACGTGAAGAGCTTCTGAAAATGAAGAGCGACCTGTCTTTACTCTCTCAATATAAAGAAGAAAACCAAAGATTCAGAAAGCTACTTGGCTCAACGTTTGTGCGTGATGAAAAGAAGGTAGTTACTGAAGTAATGGCGGTGGATTCCTCGTCTTATCATCAGCAGATAGTGATTGATAAAGGTCATATCGATGGTGTTTATCAAGGTCAGCCTGTCATCAATGAAAACGGTATCGTAGGGCAAATCACCGAAGTGGGCGCTCACAATAGCCGAGTGTTACTGTTGACTGATGCTAACTCTGCTATTCCTGTTCAAGTGATTCGTAATGATATTCGAGTGATTGCGGCAGGCAGTGGTGATCAAACCAATATCCATCTTCAGCACATACCGAGTAACTTTGATATTCAAGAAGGCGATGTGCTGGTGTCTTCTGGCTTAGGGGGTATTTACCCTGAGGGCTATCCTGTCGCTACGGTAAGCAAAGTGCAGATTGATAACCATCGTGAGTTCTCAACGATTACCGCAGCACCTGCAGTCGATTTTGGTCGCTTACGCTACTTGTTGTTGGTGTGGCCACAGCAAGATGGGCAAGATATTACTTTAGAACAAGCGCCAGTTCAGCCTGAGCAACCCGTTATCGAGGTCGAAGATGGCGAATAGTATTCTGAGTAGCAAATTCGTTATTTGGGTGACGTTTTTTGTCGCCTTGGTTCTGCAAACTATCCCGTGGCCCGGCACGATGGACGTATTCCGCCCATCTTGGTTGGTACTCGTGACCTGTTATTGGGTGATGGCAGCGCCACACAGAGTCAATGTAGGAACCGGTTTAATTCTAGGCCTGATATGGGATCTATTGCTCGGCTCGACGCTGGGCGTTCGCGGCATGATGATGGCAATTATTACCTATCTCGTTGCGATCAATTTCTTGGTACTGCGCAACATGGCGTTGTGGCAACAGGCTATGATTATGGCACTACTGACGATGTTGGGTGTCCTCATCGAGTTCTTTGGCGAATTTGTCATCCAAGATGTGGTATTTAATCCTGCGTCACTGTGGGTAGGTTTAATTAACGGTATTCTATGGCCATGGCTATTTTTATTGTTGCGCCGGGTGCGTCGCATTTGGAGAGTACGATAAGCCATGCATAAATCTCTAATTCTCGCGTCTGCTTCTCCAAGAAGGCGCGAACTTTTATCTCAGCTTGGCTATGAATTCACTATACTAATCAGTGATATAGAAGAAGTGCGTTGTGAGGGAGAAACCCCTGATCAGTATGTACAGCGATTAGCTGAAAGTAAGGCGAAAACGGTTCTGCAACAGGCTCGCTCAGAGAGTAGTGCAAAACCTATTGTGATTGGTGCCGACACTATAGTTACGCAAGGCGAGCAAGTATTCGAAAAACCAAACTCGCTGCAAGAAAGCATGGATATGTTGGGTCAACTGTCTAATGCTAAGCACCAAGTGATGACGGCTGTTTGTGTCTGCAGTGCCGAAAAATCAGAAACCATTATTTGTATTACAGACGTATGGTTTAAGCCCCTCAGCCGCCAAGAAATAGAAGATTATTGGCTGACCGGCGAACCGTGCGACAAAGCAGGAAGCTACGGAATTCAGGGGATAGGCGGTAAGTTTGTTACCCGTATTGAGGGCAGTTACCACTCAGTTGTAGGTCTACCTTTATTTGAAACCGAACAGCTCTTGCACCAATTTTTATAAGATTTAGAGGTGCGCTATGAGTGCAGAGTTATTGATCAACTCAACGCCGAGTGAGACTCGAGTTGCAATGATCGAAGGCGGTGTCCTTCAAGAAGTCCATATTGAAAGAGAAGCTAGACGAGGCATTGTAGGTAATATCTACAAAGGACGTGTGAGTCGCGTTCTGCCGGGTATGCAAGCTGCTTTTGTTGATATTGGTCTGGATAAGGCTGCCTTTTTACACGCCTCAGATATTGTTCCTCATACCGAATGTGTTGCTGAAAATGAAAAGCAGCAGTTTAAAGTTCGAGATATCTCTGAGTTAGTCCGCCAAGGGCAAGACATTGTGGTTCAAGTGGTTAAAGACCCACTTGGGACGAAAGGCGCACGCCTAACCACAGACATCACTCTTCCATCTCGCTACCTTGTATTCATGCCTGGCGCTAGCCATGTTGGCGTATCGCAACGCATTGAATCTGAGCAAGAACGCAACCGTTTAAAGAAAATCGTTGCTCCTTACTGCAGTGAGTCGGGTGGTTTTATCATTCGTACCGCAGCCGAAGGCGCAGACGAGAAAGAACTGGCGCAAGATGCCGCCTTTCTTGAGCGCTTGTGGGTTAAGGTTATGGAGCGTCGCTCTAAGTACATTACACGCTCGACTCTCTATGGTGAATTAGGTCTTGCTCCACGCATCTTGCGTGACTTCGTCGGCACCGAGCTTTCCTTGATTCAGGTTGATTCGCGTATGGTGTATGACTCTTTACTTGAGTTCACTGAAGAGTTTGTACCTGAGTTGATGGAAAAATTAGAGCTGTACGAAGGCGATAAACCTATCTTTGATTTGTACGATGCAGAGAGTGAAATCCAACGCTCACTAGATCGTAAGGTTACACTGAAATCGGGTGGGTACCTGATTATTGATCAGACCGAAGCTATGACGACGGTTGATATCAATACCGGTGCATTCGTAGGTCGACGCAATCTCGAAGAGACCATCTTCAATACCAACCTAGAAGCTACAGAAGCCATTGCTCGTCAACTAAGACTGCGTAATCTTGGCGGTATTATCATTATCGACTTTATTGATATGGCCAGCGATGAACACCGTAAGCGAGTGCTCGCTTCGTTAGAGACAGCACTTAGCAATGACCGAGTGAAAACCAATATCAATGGCTTTACTCAGTTAGGTTTGGTTGAGATGACGCGCAAGCGCACAAGGGAAAGCATTGAGCATGTATTGTGCTCTGATTGCCCTAGCTGTGAAGGTCGTGGCTCAGTAAAAACCGTGGAAACGGTGTGTTATGAAGTGCTGCGAGAAATCACTCGAGTTAACCGAGCGTACGACGCGGATAAGTTTCTAGTTTATGCCTCGATAGCGGTGGCAGATGCACTGCATGGTGACGAGTCTCATGCGTTAGCTGAGCTGGAGCTGTTTATTGGCAAAGAAGTTAAAATCACCGCTGAGCCACTCTATGTTCAAGAGCAGTTCGACGTAGTTATGATGTAGGATAATGTTCCATTGGCGTCATTCGCAGTTCGACTAGAGCGATTAGTTTTATCGCTACTGGTCTTTATCTTTGTTTCGTTAGCGGTGCTGGTCACCGCTTTGCGCGTTGCTTTACCTCGCTTAGATCATTACCAAGACGATGTTCAAAATTGGTTTAACCAAGTCTCTGGTCTGAACTTCACCATAGGTGAGGTCCATGGCTATTGGAAAAACACCCACCCATCACTCTCTCTTTCGGGCTTAGAAGCAGACATACCTAAAGGTGTTAAAGCGTTTTCGGTTGGTGAGGTTCGCGCTGAATTTGACCTGATCGACTCATTGTTAAACCTTCAACCTAAGCTCAGTGAGTTGACCGTTGATGGTTTGCATATTGATATCAGCGATATCGACCTGTTTAAGGCGAACCCAGAGTCATCAGAGCCACCTGAAAAGAGCGATCAGCAGTTACTTAAGATCCTCGAAAACCTAGTACTTCGTCAGCTAAGTGAGTTTGCACTTACAAACTCAACCATAGTATTTAGAGATATTTCTGGTGATGTACGTGAGGTGGATATCGAGAGGCTAAGTTGGCTTAACGATGGCAACCGCCACCGTGCTGATGGTGTGGTGAGCATCAAAGATGTCCAGCTTAATAGCGTCAGTGTCATTGCCGATTTTTATGACCATAACGGTTTATCGGATATCAGCGGTGACTTTTATCTACAAGGTAATAACTTTGATGTCACCCCTTGGGTATCGCCGTATCTTGCTGATGGTGTGATTATTGATAAGGGCCGAGTCAGTCTAAACACTTGGATTTCCCTGCAACATAACCAGCCCGTTGATGCCTATCTGGAAATATCGCCATCAGAACTGGAATGGCGTGATAAAGATGATATCCCTAATGCCATCTCTATTGAGGGTGGCGTGGTTAAACTTGATCCAACCGAGAAAGGCTGGCAGTTAAACGCGCAAGACTTGGCATTTAGTTCAAATGGCACCTCTTGGCCAGATCTGAATGTGGCATTCGAGTGGTCTCCAGAAAAGTGGCGATTGAATGCCAATCAAATAAAGCTAGAAAGTATTACCCCAATTCTCGACCTACTGCCTGATATGGAGAAGAGCGAAGAATGGGTGGATACCGTTCGTCTTGGAGGTACAGTCCAAGATATTCGTGTATCTATGGGTAAAGGCATAGAGTCACTTCGCTACTCGGCTAAGGTAAAAGATGGCCGTATGAACTACTGGGAGCTGATCCCTGGCTTTCATACCTTAGAAGCGCGTATATTTGGTCGCTCAGATCTCGCCAAAGCAACCGTCACTATGCTTGATGATACCTTGCCTTATGGTGAGGTATTCCAGGCACCGCTTAAGATACGCCAAGCAGAAGTTGATATTGTCTGGCAGTCGGATGATAACGGCTGGAGTTTATGGTCAGATAAAGTCACTGCAGCGACTCCGGACTTGCAAGTATTGGGAGCGTTCAAGCTCGACTTTCCAAAGGATGCACCCGCATTTTTGTCTTTCTATGCAGAAGCCGACCTAGCTAATGCAGGGCAAACCTGGCGTTACTTACCAACTCTTGCTTTAGGGCGAGGCCTTACCGATTACCTCTCTGCCGGTATTCAAGGCGGCCGAGTAAAAACGGCAAAATTGCTTTGGTATGGTGAACTGTCTAGCTTCCCATATAACGACAATAGTGGCATTTTCCAGGCATGGGTACCGCTACGCAAAACCAAGTTTAGCTTTAGTACCGCGTGGCCGCCTTTGACCGATATGCAGCTAGATTTGCTGTTCCAAAACGAGACCATGTTCTTAGACTCGAAAGATGCCAAGCTTCTTAATATTCAGGCTGACCGCATTTCTGGAAAGATCCCTCGTATGTATGGGAATGGACATATCGAAATCTTCGCTGCAGCAAAAGCGGAAGGTAAGGATGTTCGAGATTACATGAGCGCCTCTCCATTGGTTGGCTCCGTAGGTGCGGTACTGACGACTGTCGATATCAAGGGACAGGTAGAATCGCAGTTCCAACTTAAGATTCCGTTCAACGAAGAGCAAGAAGCTAGAGCTTGGGGCTACGCTGATCTTAGCGAGAATGACATCAATATTACGGCACCCCCTATGCTGCTGAAAAAGGCATCGGGTCGAATTGAGTTTGATAATGATGTTGTGCGCTCATCAGGGATAAGCGCTAACCTGCTGGAACAGCCTATTACCTTGGACTTCCTTGGACAAAATGCCGAGTCGAGTTACGACACCAGAATTGACCTTATCGGCGATTGGCGCGCTGAACCGCTAGTTCCTTATCTAGGAAAGACTTGGCTAGAGCCAATATCGGGACACGCTCCTTGGAATATGGGGATCGATCTACAGATTAATGACGTTGGCTTTACCTATCAGATAGATGCAAAGGCCAATCTAACTTCTATTGCGAGTACCTATCCTGCACCAATGAACAAAAAGGTGGGGGACGTATGGCAAGCTCGAATGCAGGCTTCTGGTAACCAGGAATCGATTTCCGCAAGGCTACAGCTTCCTTCTGCTAAGTTTCAGACTGAAATTGATATCACTCAGGGGCGGCCTGTACTTGAGGCGACCAATACTGTCATTGGCTCGGGTAGCTTTAGGGTAAGCCCTATAGTAGGCCATCACGCCTCGCTGCGCTTGCCAGAGTTTAATCTTGATGAATGGATAGCGGCGCTAGAGCGACCAAGTGTTGGGCCTAAGCCGATCCTTAGCGAGCTCAATGCTCCTGAAATTCCTGTGCCACAGCGTATTCAAGTGCAAACCAGCAGTATTAAAGTAGGTGGCTTGGATTGGAATGAAGTGGACTTTGTCGCCCGCAAGAGAGCCAATACATGGCAATACAACATAGACAGCTCACAGGTTAAAGGTAAGGCTGAATATGATGGTTCTAATTTAGGTATCAATCTGTCGCTGCTACAACTGTATCTTGCTGAGCCAAAGAGTTTAGTTGAAGAGTCTGTCGCTAAAACAGAGGTCAAAGATAGTAAGGGTGAGACTCAACCGCTTATTACCGATTTTGATCGGAAGTTCTTTGAGGAAATGCCTAACCTTGATCTTAAGATCGATGATTTTTGGATGCAGGGCTACAAGGTAGGTAAAGTTGATGTGGTCATGAACCACGATGGCCAACGTATTGTTTGGGATAAAGCCAACTTTACCAGCGGTACATCGAGTGTATTAGCCAGTGGTTGGTGGGAGCTGACCGATGATGATAGTACTACGCATCTTGATCTTAACCTGAAGGGTGACGATAACTCTGAAATCATGGCGCGCTTTGGCATTGATTCAGGGATTCAGAAGGCCTCTTTCGAGGGGAACTCATCATTAGAGTGGAAGGGTTCTCCTTGGAATATGCAAGTGGATACCGTTAACGGTACCCTTAAAGCAGAGCTTGGCCGAGGTGTTATCTCAGATGTCGGCGGCGCAGCAAAGCTGTTAGGTATGTTTAGCCTCGATTCTATTATTAGACGTATGCAATTAGACTTCAGTGATGTGTTTGATGAAGGTTTAGCCTTCGACTCTATCAAGGGTACAGGTAAGGTCGAAAAGGGCGTCTTTATTACTAATGACTTGAAGATGGACTCTATCTCTGGGGATATGACCATACGCGGTTTAGCCAATTTGAATACTCAGATGGTGGATGCGGAAGTCACATTTAAACCGGATGTTACCTCTGGCATACCTATGCTAACTGCCTTCGCTGTAGCGCCTCAAACCGCGCTTTATGTATTAGCGATAAGTACGGTAGTGGCGCCAGTTATTGAGGTTATTACTCAGGTTACCTATGAGGTAAAAGGCCCAATGAACTCGCCGCAAGTTAATGAGAAATCTCGACGTAAGGCTGACTACGAGATTCCCAAACAGCTTCGCTCAGAATCACAGGGGAAATAATCCATGATGGATGCACCAAGGATAGGTTTGATCCAGATGACATCGGGTAACGATGTCACTGAGAATTTGCAATTCATTGAGCAACAGTTGAGAGACTTAGTCAAACAAGGCTGTCAGTTGGTGGTAACACCAGAGAATAGCTTGCTGTTTGACAATGCACTAGCGTATCAAGTGATCGCAGAAGAGCTGAACTCTGGCCCAATTCAATCCAAATTGGCGCAACTAGCAAAAGAGTTGCAAACATGGTTGGTGATTGGTTCTTTTCCTATACGAAGCAACGCCACTCATCTTTATTCTGCGTGCTTAGTGTTTGATGACAATGGAGCGCTAGTGGCTCATTACAACAAGATGCATTTATTTGATGTTGAAGTTGAAGATGAGCATGGTAGCTATAGAGAATCTGATTGTTTTTCTCATGGTACACAGCCCCAAGTGATTGATACTCCCGTAGGAAGGTTAGGGCTTTCTATTTGTTATGATCTAAGATTCCCTCATCTCTACAACATTTTGCGTGAGCAAGGTGCCGATATTATTCTGGTACCTGCTGCTTTTACAGCAGTCACTGGAGAGGCACATTGGGAAATATTACTTCGCGCTAGAGCCATAGAAAATCAAGCTTGGGTTGTTGGCGTTGGGCAGTGTGGCTATCACTCAGCCAACAGACAAACGTGGGGGCACTCTATGGTAATTGACCCGTGGGGTAAAGTCGTCACTCAAGGAGCTACGACCCCATGCAACCTAGTAGCCGAAATCGAATTACATCAAGTGGAGAAGGTTCGCAAGGCGATGCCTGTTGCTTCACATCAGAAAATTTCTAACCTCATAAACAATGAGGATAAAGAGTAGATTATGACTATTGAACAAGTAGAACAAGAACTGCTGGCCCCTACAGGCCTTACTGAGCAGGACGTCAACAATACGCTTTCTATGATCGCTACTCGAGATATCGATTACGCGGATGTCTATTTCCAATCCAGTTGGCATGAAACTCTTGTCTTAGAAGACAGCATTATTAAAGATGGCTCGTTTAATATCGATAGGGGTGTTGGCGTTAGAGCCGTGAGCGGTGAAAAAACTGGATTTGCTTATTCTGACCAAATTCAGGCTGATAGCTTAAAACAAAGTGCGATTGCCGCTCGTGGTATTGCAAAGCAAGGCCAAACAGCGAAAGTGCAGGCATTTTCTCGTCATCACTCTAACCAGCACTACTCTGGAGTAAACCCGCTTCAAAGTCTTGAGAAACAACAAAAGATCGATCTGCTTAAAGAGCTAGACGTTTATATTCGCACTAAGGAGCCGTTGGTTTCTGAGGTGAATATCAGCATTAGTGGTGTCTATGAGCAGGTGCTAGTCGCAGCAACCGATGGCACCTATGCCACCGATATTCGTCCACTAGTACGTCTCTCTATCAGTGTGCTTGCTCAGCGGGGAGAGCGCCGTGAGCGCGGCTCATCAGGTGGTGGTGGTCGTTACGATTATCAGCGATTCCTAGACATGGACGGTGACAAGACAGTAGCGACACACATGGCTGATGAAGCAATCCGTCTTGCTCTTGTGAATCTAGAGTCAGATGCGGCACCTGCAGGTGCTATGCCCGTAGTACTGGGTGCGGGCTGGCCAGGAGTGCTACTGCACGAAGCGGTTGGGCATGGTCTAGAGGGTGACTTTAACCGCAAGCAGTCATCTGTTTTCTCTGGAAAAGTGGGAGAAAAGGTAACCTCAGATCTTTGTACTATCGTTGATGATGGCACCATGACAGATCGCCGTGGCTCATTGAATATTGATGATGAAGGCGTTGCAGGACAATACAATACCCTGATTGAGAACGGCGTTCTGAAGGGCTACATGCAAGATAAGCTTAACGCTCGTTTGATGGGGGTAGCACCTACGGGTAACGGCCGTCGTGAGTCGTTTGCTCATCTTCCAATGCCTCGCATGACCAATACCTACATGCTGCCGGGTCAACATACTCCGGAAGAGATCATCTCTACCGTGAAGAAGGGGATTTATGCCCCAAGCTTTGCGGGTGGCCAGGTTGATATTACGTCAGGTAAATTTGTGTTCTCAACCTCGGAAGCCTACTTGATTGAAGACGGTAAAATCACTCGTCCAGTGAAAGGCGCAACTTTGGTTGGCTCTGGTATTGAAGCGATGCAACAAGTCTCTATGGTCGGCAATGACCTACAGATCGATAAGGGTGTTGGCGTGTGCGGCAAGGCAGGACAAAGTGTCCCTGTTGGTGTTGGCCAGCCTACATTGAAGCTAGACAGTATTACTGTGGGTGGTACTGAGTAGAGTTGTATATACTCTTAATAAACCAAATTACGTCATTCTGGAGAATGCAAAGCATTCATCCAGAACCTTAGAGTGCACATGGTTGGGTTAGGCACTCTCTAAGATCCTAGATAAGTTCTCCGAACTTTCTAGGATGACGACGTTTAATGGCATTTTGTAGCTACAATCACGTCATTCTGGAAGTCGCCTAGCGACTATCCAGAATCTTGGGCAGTGCAGAACTTTACCATTTCTTTATAAGCATTACCCAAGGTTATACCGAAGATCCTGAATCAAGTTCAGGGCGCCAGTTGGCGTATTAAGCTTCTTCGTTCAACTCTTTCAGCAGCTGAAAGATCTCACGATAAGCCTTAGGTGGCTTGCTCGCTTTTTTCTCTTTGTTCGCTTGGCGTGATAACTGGCGCAGGCGCTGTCTGTCTGCTGATGGGAACTGATTCAGCACTTCTTCAATGGCTGAGTCGCCATTTTCTACAACGCGGTCACGCAACGCTTCTAGCTTGTGTAGCTCTGCTGATGCTTGTGAGTGTTTGTTGTGGTGCTTATCGAGCGCAGCTTGAATTGGCTCGACGTCAATTTGTCTCATTAGCTTACCAATGAACTGCAATTGGCGACGCTTTGCTTCTTTATTGAAGCGTTGAGCATCTTTAATTGCGTCGGCAAGGGAATCAGGTAGTGGAAACTTCTCTAGTACAGAAGGTTTCAATTCTACTAGTTCTTCACCGAGTTTCTGCAAGGCTTCCATGTCCTCTTTCATTTCGGTTTTACTTACCCAAATGATTTCCTCTTCTTCTTCCCAAGGGGCTTTCTGATTTTTTCTGGCCATAATCTGCTCTTAGTTACTCAATTCTTAATGCGTATTTCGCTTTATGTCGTTTATTTTACCAAACAAAGTGGGGAGAATGCGAAAAGCTTGTTATTCTAACCTTTATTGCCTGCAAATATTTGATTTAACTATGGACGCTAGACAACAAATTGCCCAACAAAAAGTAGAATTAGAAGAAGCTGTCTCAAAAGCATTGAGTTTAGCCTCTGCTCAAGCCGATGGTGCTGAGGTTGCGATCAACAAATCTACCGGTCTCAGTGTATCCACTCGTATGTGTGAAGTGGAGAACGTCGAGTTTAACAGCGACGGTGCTCTGGGTATCACAGTTTACCGAGGTCAAAAGAAGGGAAGTGCCTCTACCTCTGATTTGAGTGAGAAAGCCATCGCTCAAACCGTGGCTGCAGCCCTAGATATTGCCAAGTATACCTCTGAAGATCCGTGTGCAGGACCCGCTCCTGCAGAGCTTATGGTCAAAGAGGTACAAGACCTAGATCTTTTCCATCCTTATGAACCTAACCCTGATCAAATTGCACAAATCGCTATTGAGGCTGAAGAAGCCGCTCTTAGCTACAGCGATAAGATCAAGCAAAGTGACGGTGCAAGCTACGATACCCACTATGGTATTCGAGTGTACGGTAACTCTCATGGCGTATTAGCAAGCTACCCATCGAGTCGTCATAGTGTGAGCTGCTGTGTGATTGGCGCGGGTGCTACGGGCGATATGGAGCGTGACTATAGCTACAGTGTGGCTCGTCGTGCTGAAGACCTTTGGTCAGCGAAAGAAGTGGGCTTGAAGGCCGCGCAAAGAACCGTAGACCGTCTCGATGCTCGCCAGATTGAAACCGGTGAATACCCAATTATGTTTGCTGCAGAAGTAGCAACTGGATTGATGGGCCACCTAGTCAGTGCGATCAGCGGTGGTAGTCTATATCGTAAGTCGTCATTCTTACTTGATCACCTAGGCAAGCAAATATTGCCAGAATGGTTCAATGTTAACGAGAAGCCACACCTGCTACGTGGATTGGCATCAACGCCGTTTGATAGCGAAGGTGTTCAGACTAAAGACTACGATATCATCACAGATGGTAAGCTTGCGACCTATCTACTCACCAGCTATTCCGCTCGTAAACTGGGCATGACTACCACAGGACATGCTGGTGGTATTCACAACTGGTTTGTTCAATCTACAGGTCAAGATTATCAAGCCATGCTTAAAGAGCTAGGCACAGGTTTCTTGGTCACTGAATTGATGGGCCAAGGTGTTAACGGCGTAACCGGTGACTACTCTCGCGGTGCGGCTGGCTTCTGGGTAGAAAATGGCGTGATTCAATACCCTGTATCCGAGGTCACTATCGCCGGTAACCTAAAAGATATGTTCCAGAAAATTGTTGCCGTAGGCAACGATGTGGAGACCCGCTCTCAAATCCAAACCGGTTCGATGCTCATTGAATCGATGAAGGTGGCAGGCGCTTAAACCCGCTAATTAGAAACAAAAAAACGAGCCGTTTGGCTCGTTTTTTTATTGCTGATAGCTTAAAGCTGTCAGCTTTAATTCTGCTAAAGCAAAAACACCGTCGCCAATCCAAGAAACACCGATAGTCCAATAACATCCGTAATGGTAGTCAAAGCCATACCACCCGCGAGCGCAGGGTCGATATTCATCTTCTTCAGCACAATAGGTACAGTTACACCGGCGACGCCAGCGATAAATAGGTTGGTTAGCATAGCGGCGGAGATGATCATGCCTAGCACCCAATCACCCTTCCAGAATACCACAATCGCACCGATGATCAGCGCCCATAGAATGCCGTTCAAGAAGCCTATGGCAGCCTCTTTCATCAATAGTTCTTTTCGGTTACTGTCACCAATATGACCCAATGCCAAGCCACGAATAACCAATGCCACGGTTTGGTTGCCCGCAACACCGCCCATTGATGGCACGATAGTCATTAAGATAGCAATCGCGGCCATTTGTTCGAGGGTTGCCTCAAACATGTTCGAAACAGAAGCTGCTGCCAATGCGGCTAGAACATTCGCCCCTAGCCATACGCTTCGACGGCGCGCTGATTTTACTACCGGGGCAAAGGTATCTTCGTCGTCATCGAGACCCGCCAAACTCATCATCGAGTGCTCGGCATCTTCACGAATGATATCAACTACGTCATCGATGGTGATACGACCGACCAGATGTTGATTCTCATCGACAACAGGGGCTGATACCCAGTTTCGACGTTCAAACAGGCTAGCGACATCGGTATCACTGAGGTCTACGGAGATAGCCTCATCGGCATCTTCCATTACATCAATGACAGGAATGTCGGGCTGAGTGGTCAGTAGTGTTGTTAGAGATAAGTTACCGATGAGTCGGTCATCACTATCAATAACATATAAGGTATCTGTTGCCTCTGGCAGTTCGCCCTTCATTCTCATGTAGCGAAGAACTACGTCAATATCGACATCATCACGAATAGTGGTTACGTCGGTATTCATGATACCGCCAGCAGTATCTTCTGGGTAAGAGAGGGCTTTCTCGACACGAAGTCGATCTGCCGCATCCATTTGACCTAGAACTTGCTGTGAGACGTCATCAGGTAGGCTTCGAAGTACGTAGGCAACATCATCGGTATCCATACCCTCGGTTGCTTCTGCAAGCTTACCAGGGGCCATTTTAGAGACGAGGTTATCTTTTACATCTTCGCTTAGCTCATCAAGGATTTCACCGTAATCTTCAGGATCGGTGAGTTGCCATAAGACTTCACGACTTTTTCTTGGAGAGGCTTCGAGGAGGTGAGCAATATCCTCCGGCTCCATACCTTGCAGTTGGCGTCGTACGAAGACAAAGCGACCATTATCCAGTGCATCACTAACTTCTTGGAGCGTTTGGTGGGCTTGATCAAACTCGATCTGTTCCGCCATTATTTGCCTCCGTTAGATTTTTGTTCACTGAATAGTTTAATAGAAGGATATTAGCTTATTTTATTCAAGGGGTTAATAAGTTATTAGAGCTAAAAGATAAAATTAACTTGAGTGGGCGAAAACTATTCGTCTTCCTCAAACTTTCCTTCGATAAGCGAGCAGATGGCGTTCAGAGCTTGCGATGCCTCAGCACCATCGGCCGTGACTGTTACGTGCTCACCTTGAGCAGACTCAAGCATCAATAAGGCCATTACACTGTCTGCTTCAGCACTGCTTTCTTCGTTATGAACGCTGACCTTAGCATCGAAACTTTGTGCCAATTCGACCAGTTTAACGGCAGCGCGCGCATGCAAGCCTAGCTTATTAACGATAAGCAGGGTGCGAGATTCTGTCATTGGCCTTTCTCCAATTCGTTGTGACGAATCAGTACGTGTTGGCCTTGTTTTAGGAAGTGTTCACCGATTTGCTGAGTTAGAAAAACGGAACGATGTTTACCGCCAGTACAACCTATAGCCACAGTAAGATAACTACGATTATTCTTTTCTAAAGAGGGTAGCCAACGCTCGATGAAGGCCTGTATCTGACCCTTGAGTTCAACCACATCCTCAAAGCCAAACAAGTAGTCTTGAATGGGCTTATCTAAACCCGTAAGAGGGCGAAGTTCTGGTTCCCAGTGAGGGTTCGGTAGGAATCGTACATCAAACACATAATCGACATCTGAGGGCAGGCCGTGCTTGAAACCAAAGGATTGGAACACCATGACCAACTCTTGGCCATCGCGACCTAGAATGCGTTTACGCACCATCTCGCTCAGCTCATGAATAGAAAGCTTACTGCTATCGATGACCAGGTCAGCTTGCTCTTTAAGTGCGGAGAGCAGTCGCTTCTCTTCTACTATGGCTTGCTGCAATGAGCGTGAATCTTCAACGAGAGAGAGCGGGTGAATCCTTCGAGTTTCGCTGTATCGTTTAACCAGCGTTTCTTCATTGGCTTCGAGATACAAGACGGTTACCTGAACCGAATCATCAAGGGTTGTCAGTACAGCAGCAACTTGACTTGGATTTGTCGGTAGGTTGCGAATATCAATACTGACTGCAACCTTTCTTTGCTGTGGGCTCAGACCATCAACAAAAGCGCTAAGCAGCGTTACCGGAAGGTTATCAACACAGTAGTAGCCAATATCTTCTAGAGCACGTAAGGCAACACTCTTGCCACCACCGGAGTTACCGCTGACAACAACTAGCTGGCGTGGTTCGGACATCTATTTATCCCTTTGGACACTCAATCGATTCAGAGATCATGATCTCGAATAGTTCTTCGTCGGACTTGGCATGACGAAGTTGTTTGAGGATTTTCTTGTCGTTAAGGCGTTCAGCCATACAAGAAAGGGTTTTAAGGTGTTCTTTGCACTGGTCTTCAGGAACAAGTAGCGCAAACAACAGATCAACCGGACGATTATCGATGGCATCAAATTCAATGGCCTCATCACACTGCAGGAGCACAGCAATCGCCTTGTCTGAATTACTCATACGTGCGTGAGGGATAGCAATGCCATTGCCAATACCGGTACTACCTAGCTTTTCTCTGCCCAGCATGCATTCAAACAGGTCCGTTGAATCATGACCTGTGTGTGTGGCTGCGATTTGACTGATGAGTTCTAGTGCGCGCTTCTTACTCGTACAATGGACTGCACTTTTAGTGCAGTCCAACGACAATACTTCATTAATTTGCATGGTTAGTGATTACTTAACTTTTCTTTATGCTTGGTCAGCTGGCGTACTAGCTTATCAACTAGTGCATCGATAGCAGCGTACATGTTGTCTTCTTCTGCTGCTGCATGAATATCGCCTTGGCTAACGTGTAATGTGGCTTCTGCGATATGATTAACTTTCTCGAGTTTTAAGATCACGTGCACATTGGTGATGTGCTCGAAGAAACGCTCTAATTTTTGAAACTTGGTATCAACGTACTCTTGAAGTGACTCTGTAAGCTCTACATGATGGCCTTTGATATTGATTTGCATAAGCGTTCCTTCTAGTGATGCCTAAACTAGGCGTTTTCGCTGACTCGACGGGGCAATACCCAGTGATTCACGGTATTTTGCCACGGTGCGTCTCGCTACCTTCACCCCTTGTTCAGCGAGTAGGGTGGCAATTTTGTTATCGCTCAATGGTTTAGCACTGTTCTCTTCGGCTACCAATTTTTTGATTAATGCTCTGATAGCTGTCGAGGACTTGTCCTCACCTTCATCATTGCTGACGTGACTTGAGAAGAAATATTTTAGCTCAAAAATACCACGCGGTGTGTGCATATATTTCTGAGTTGTGACACGTGAAATAGTCGACTCGTGCATATCAATAGCTTGCGCAACGTCGTTCAATATCATCGGTTGCATGGCTTCTTCGCCCTTGTCGAAAAACTCTTGTTGAGTCTCGACAATGCATCTAGCAACTTTGAGCAGAGTATCATTACGACTCTCTAAACTCTTAATGAGCCACTTTGCTTCTTGAAGCTGGTCTTTGATGTATTGATTGTCATCGCTATTTGCACCGGTAATGGTCGCGTAATGCTGATTAACTTCTAGTTTAGGTGTACTCGTGTTATTGAGAAATACCGTCCACTTACCATTCACTTTTATCACATTAACATCAGGTATCACGTACTCGATGTCGTTTTCACCAATTTGGCTTCCCGGTCGCGGATCGAGTTGCTGAATTAGCTGTAAAACCGCGATCAAATCACTCTCTTTGAGCTTAGTTTCTTTAACGATCATTTTGTAGTCGCGATTGGCTAAATGTTCGATATAGTTTTCTAAGATCTCGCAAGCCTGTTGCTTACGCGGAGTATCGTCAGGGAGAGCATTAAGCTGCAGTAACAAACACTCTTGTAGGTTACGCGAACCCACCCCTAAAGGTTCAAATTGTTGAACGCGTTTAAGCACTGCGATAGTTTCATCTTCTTCGATGTCGGGAAGAGACAAGCTCGCGGTAATGTCAGCAGTGGTAAGGGTTAGAAAGCCTCTGTCATCGATAGCATCGATGATGGCTATTGCAATGGCATGGTCTGTTTCGGTAAAGGGAGTGAGCTCCAATTGCCATAACAGATGGTCATACAAGCTGGTTTGGGTCTCGCCTTGATAAATGGGTAATTCATCATCCGCTGCGATACCCGTATTACCTGAATTAGAGCTGTAAACGTCTTCCCATGAAGTGTCCATCGCCAAGTCTTCACCAATGGAATTAGATGCCATCAGTTCTGCACTATCTTGAGCGCTCGTTTCAGTGGCGTTTTCTGTCGATGTGTCTTGTGAGGAATCTGTTTTTTCTTCGGTTTGATTGTTGTCTTCTACAACTTGAAGAAGTGGATTGGAATCTAGGGCTTCCTGAATCTCTTGCTGAAGCTCAAGGCTCGACAGTTGCAACAGCCTAATCGCTTGCTGCAACTGAGGGGTCATAGCGAGCTGCTGACCAAATT
Source organism: Vibrio breoganii (assembly GCF_001677275.1). GTDB lineage: Bacteria > Pseudomonadota > Gammaproteobacteria > Enterobacterales > Vibrionaceae > Vibrio > Vibrio breoganii. The sequence continues at coordinate 2,469,365 of NZ_CP016177.1, read as the reverse complement.
TGAGTTGTAATGCCGCTTTCATGATAATGAGTCGCCCGAAACGAACCGTCTACAGACGGAACTGTTCACCAAGGTAAACTTTCTTAACCTGGTCGTTGCTTAGGACTTGCTCAGGGGTTCCTTCTGCTATTAGGTGTCCTTGGCTAACAATGTAGGCGCGTTCACATACGTCTAATGTTTCACGAACGTTGTGGTCAGTGATGAGTACACCTAGGCCACGGTCTCGTAAATGTTCTATGATCTTTTTGATATCGATAACAGAGATTGGATCAACACCAGCAAAGGGTTCATCTAGCAAGATAAACTGTGGATTTGCAGCTAGCGCTCGAGCGATTTCTACACGGCGACGTTCGCCACCAGAAAGTGCCATACCGTTACTCTTGCGAATGTGCTGAATATTAAACTCGTCGAGCAACTCTTCTAGCTTCTCGTCTCGCTCTTGCTTGGATATCTCGTTGCGAGTTTGCAATACGGCATAGATGTTATCTTCAACAGAAAGCTTTCTGAATATGGAAGCTTCTTGAGGCAAATAGCCGATACCCATTCTTGAGCGGCTATGCATAGGAAGAATACTAATGTCCTGATCGTCAATGAGGATCTGACCTTCATCGCGAGCCACTAGGCCTACAATCATGTAGAACGATGTCGTTTTACCCGCACCGTTAGGCCCTAATAGACCCACGATTTGTCCTGATTCTACTTGCAGACTCACGTCAGCAACCACTTTGCGGTTCTTGTAGCTTTTCGCTAGGTGTTCAGCTTTGAGTATTGCCATAGGTTGACTATTTCTTCTCTTTTGGCTGTGGCTGTAATACCGTTGAAACTCGAGAGCCCTCGCCACTTTCGGCGATCATTTTCTCGGTAGTAATATGGTATACGATGCGCTGACCATTAATTGTACTGTCATCCTGAGCCAGCATCGCCTGCTTGACCATGGTTAATTGGTCTTCAGACATGTTGTAGTAGAGCTCTTCTGCGTGACCGCGAATGGTTTTACCGTCATCAGTAAGTTGAGAGAACTTAGCTAGCTCTCCATAGGCTTCGATTTCTTTGATTGAGCCATCTTCTGGATTACGGAAAACAATGACTTTATCGCCCTCAACATTGATGCTTCCTTGGCGCATTTTTACATCGCCAATAAAGGTCACTTTGTTGCTCTTCATGTCGAGGTGCTGACTGTCTGAGTCGATGTAAACCGGTTGCTCTGAATCTGTTGATAGCGCGAGAGCAGCAGGAGACAGCAATATTCCTAGTAAAAGACTAAGGCTGAGAGTTTTCATAGATCCCTTGTACACTATTGAACAGCACCGCTTCATTGTCATCCAGGTTGCCCTCTAGTGCTTGGCCAATATTCACAAACTGTGGCCCTTCTAGAGTAACTTGAACGTCAGAGTTGAAGTCTTTGGTGTCCAGTTCAATTGTCATTTTGTCTGTAGTTAATGTTTCAAAGCTGGCGTCGGGCAGTAAGTTGGTCGCAATGACATTACCTTCCAGCGTCAGGTGATGATTTTTATCTAAAACGGCTTTATCTGAAACTACTTGCCACTCTTCGACAATCCCCTCACGATACACATACATCACGAGGTTATCAAATAAGGTATCACCACTGTCGGCATAATGCTCGAGCTTCTCTGAGGTGATCTTGTAATTACGAATACCCTCTAGGTCATAATTGGTATTCGTCACTAATCGCCCTGTAAACATAGGCAGTTCGGCACTCGGCTCCACCTGAATGACCATTTGTTCTTGATTTGTCAGTAAGTAGTAACCGGAAAAACAGATGACTCCGATTAGCACTATCTGAAAAATGCGAGAACCCGTCATATACTCAAGCCTTTGTGTTGCTCAAGTTCACCCCTAGCTTCTAGGATGAGATCGCAGACTTCGCGCACTGCGCCGTGTCCGCCTTTAATCTTGGTGACGTAGTTGGCACGCTGAACCAATAATGGGTGTCCATCATTGACGCATACCTTGAGAGCAACCTTATCCATTACAGGCCAGTCAATCAGGTCATCACCGATGTATCCGGTATGTTCTGGTTGAATACCTAACTTATCTACGATGTCGTTGTAGGCTTTGATTTTGTCATCTTGGCCCTGATAGATAAGAGATATACCTAAAGCGCGCATACGGTTTTCAACGATTTGCGATTTGCGACCAGTAACGATGGCGACTTCAATTCCTGCGTTCATCAGCGACTTCACACCATAGCCATCTCGGGTGTGAAAGGTTTTTAATTCTTCGCCATCATTGCCCATGTAAACAAGGCCGTCAGAAAAGACGCCATCCACATCACAGATGAGTAGTTTTATCTCTTTTGCTATGGCAAAAACAGATGTTGAAACTGGACCGTATAGAGAGTTGACCATTTCAGTCATGAATTACATTACTCCGGCTTTAAGAAGGTCGTGCATATTGAGAGCACCAACCAGTTTGTCGTCTTCACATAGTAATAAGGCTGTGATGCTGCGTTCTTGCATCATATTCAACCCTTCAACCGCCAATAGAGATGGCGAGGCAAAGCTTGGATTCTTTGACATTACATCACCAATCTTAGTGCTGTGAATGTCAATACGCTTATCTAAAAGGCGTCGTAAATCACCATCGGTGAATATGCCTTGGATTTTGTCCTGATCATCAACAATGGCCGTCATGCCTAAGCCTTTTTGGCTGATTTCAATCAGGGCATCCTTAATCAAAGCGCCTGCTTTAACTTTAGGAACTGCTGAGCCAGTGTGCATAATGTTTTCTAATTTTAATAACAACTTGCGACCCAGTGCACCACCCGGATGAGACAGTGCAAAGTCCTCAGCGGTAAAGCCTCTCGCCTGCATCAGAGCCATAGCTAAGGCATCGCCCATCACCAAGGTAGCGGTTGTGCTGCTCGTTGGTGCTAACTCTCTAGGACAAGCTTCTTGAGGAACGGCGATACACAGGTGAATATCACCCAGTTTAGCCATGTTTGAGTTTGGCTTACCTGTCATGCTGATGATCTGAATGTTCAGACGCTTCAATACTGGAAACAGCGATAAAATCTCAGAAGATTCACCAGAATTGGAGATAGCGATAACGATATCTCCTTGAGCAATCATACCAAGGTCGCCGTGTGCTGCTTCTCCTGGGTGAACAAAAAAGGCAGAGGTGCCCGTACTTGCCAATGTGGCTGCAATCTTGTTACCAATATGGCCAGATTTACCCATACCCATTACCACAACCTTGCCGTGCTTGTTTTCTAATATGGCATCACAGGCACGATTGAAATCGGCATTAAAATATTGAGACAGCTGAGTCAGTCCTGCAATTTCTATATCTAGAACTTCTTGTGCAGCTTTTTGATAGTCAAATTTTGAAGACACGGTTGATTCCTTTGATGTTCAATTTTATACGTTCATGATCAAGTAGCCTTGATAGGCGATGAATAACAGGAACAGGATACTACCTTCGATTCGGTTGATGCTTCTGGACTTACCGAGCGCCATCACCACTAATAGCAAAGAAACGCCTAGCATCACCCAAAAATCACGGTTCATCGCGTCTTCGTTGAGGAATGATGGATTAAGAAGGCCTGGAATACCCATTACAGCAAGAATATTAAATACATTTGAGCCGATGATGTTACCCACTGCCATGTCATCTTCGCCTTTCATCACACCGGCAAGAGAAGCCGCTAGCTCAGGAAGGCTGGTACCCACTGCGATAATCGTCAGGCCGATAACCAAATCACTCATGCCAAAGTACTTGGCAATGATGACAGCATTGTTGACCAGTAGATCTGCTGAAATAGGCAAGACGATAAGACCCACAACGACCCAAAAAATGGCTTTTTTATTTTCTACGCCATCGGGTACTTCAGACTCTTGCTCGCTGATCATGGTATCGCCCTTGAGCTTCTCTGCGCGCGAGATACGTAGCATGGTGATGATGAATGCGGCAAACAACACGACCAACAATACACCTTCCATAAAACCTAGGTAGTGGTTCCACATGATGCCGCCGGCAACCAAGGTCACACCTATCATTAGAGGCAGTTCGCGACGCAATACGCCAGAGCTTACTGAAAGTGGTTTAACTAGCGCAGTGATACCGAGAATAAGGGCGATGTTTGCGATGTTAGAGCCCAGCACGTTACCTACCGCAGTATCGGTTTTACCTTCTAGAGCCGCCGTTGCAGATACCATCATTTCAGGAGCAGAAGAGCCCATGGCAAGAATGGTCATACCGATGACTAGTGGAGAAATCCCGAAGTTTCTGGCCAGGGCTGCGGAACCGAATACCAGTCTATCGGCACTCCATACCAGCAAGATTAAGCCAACGATAAGAAGACAAATCGCTACGATCATTAGTGGACTCTTTATTAATTGATGCGAGTTAAACAGTGATTTTGACGTTAAGCTGTCAAAAAGGGAAGATTTTAGACAAATTATTTACACATAAGTCTAATAAAATTCCTATGATTAAGTCGAGCAACTAACTGATTTATTCAACCTTTTTAATATTTTGCGCGTACAGAGTCTGGACAAGGAGTGTCGATGGCTGAACCAAATCCCAAAATCATTCTCAATAATGTCACCTTCTCGCGTGGCAATAGGGTGATTTTTGATGACATCAGTCTGTCGATTCCAGAAGGGAAGATCACGGCAATTATGGGACCGTCGGGCATTGGTAAAACCACACTATTGAAGCTCATTGGTGGGCAGATTCAGCCCGATAGCGGAGAGATATGGTTTGAAGACCGTAATATTCCAGCGCTGAGCCGAGGGTTGCTATACCAAACCCGAAAGAAAATGAGCATGCTGTTTCAGTCGGGGGCACTGTTTACCGACCTGACCGTTTTTGACAACGTCGCCTTTCCTATTCGTGAGCATACGACTTTGCCCGAGTCGCTCATTCACACCATAGTACTTTTGAAGTTGGAAGCGGTTGGTTTGAGAGGTGCTGCAGACTTAATGCCTAGCGAACTGTCTGGAGGTATGACGCGAAGAGTGGCTCTAGCTCGAGCAATAGCGCTGGACCCTGAAGTGGTCATGTACGATGAACCTTTTGTGGGGCAAGACCCTATTACTATGGGGGTGCTGGTGGAGTTGATTCAAAAGCTCAACCAAGCCTTGGGCATTACCTCTATCGTGGTTTCGCATGATGTACCTGAGGTAATGAGTATCGCGGATTATGTGTATTTGATGGCGGATAAGAAGATCATAGCCAAAGGAAACCCGTTAGAGATTGAGCAAAGCGCCGATCCAAGGGTTCAGCAGTTTTTGCAAGGCAATGCGGATGGTGCGGTGCCCTTTGCGTTTCCATCACAGCAATTAGAAAAGGACTTGTTTCTGCGATGATGTCTAAAGTGGTTAACAAGGTGGCTGATTTTGGCGCTTCAGGAGTGAGGCTAAGCCGCTCTTTTGGTAGAGCGACCTTTATGATGCTCGGTGCTTTGTTTAGTAAACCTGAGCCGTTAAAAAGCTTCCCTCTGCTGATCAAGCAGCTTCACTCGGTTGGTGTGCAATCCTTGGCCATCATTATGGTGTCAGGGCTGTTTATCGGCATGGTGTTGAGCCTTCAAGGTTATGTCGTGCTCGTCGATTATGGTGCAGAAGGCAGCTTGGGGCAGATGGTTGCCTTGTCGCTATTGCGAGAGTTGGGTCCTGTGGTCACTGCTCTACTGTTTGCTGGGCGTGCGGGCTCAGCGTTGACCGCTGAAATAGGTTTAATGAAGGCAACAGAACAGTTATCAAGCCTAGAGATGATGGCTGTCGATCCACTAAAACGCATCATTAATCCAAGATTTTGGGCCGGTGTGATATCGATGCCACTACTTACTATGATTTTTATTGCCATTGGCATCTTAGGTGGCCAGTTTGTGGGTGTTGATTGGAAGGGCATCGACCACGGAAGTTTTTGGTCAGCAATGCAGTCTTCTGTGGAATTAGGCAGAGATATTGGCAACAGCCTCATTAAGTCTTTGGTATTTGCTATTACCGTGGTTTGGATTGCTTTGTTCAATGGCTATGACGCAGTGCCTACTTCAGAGGGCATCAGTCAAGCAACTACTCGCACAGTAGTGCATTCATCTCTAGCCGTATTGGGGCTAGATTTTGTGCTTACCGCATTAATGTTTGGAAGTTAAGTATGAGTCAATCAAGGAAGTTAGAGTTTTGGGTCGGTAGTTTTATGATCCTTGGCATCATAGCGGTGCTATTTATGGTGCTGAAGGTTGCTGATGTAAAGTCAATAGGAAGCCAAGACAGCTATAAGTTAAGAGCTTATTTCGACAATATAGGTAGCCTTAAGGTGCGCTCCCCGGTCAAGGTCGGTGGGGTAGTGGTAGGGCGAGTATCGGATATTAGCTTAGATACCGAGTACTATACTCCCATAGTGACCCTTTCGATTGGCGAAAACTATGGTCATTTTCCTGATACCTCAAGTGCACATATCTTGACCTCAGGCCTAATAGGGGAGCAATACATTAGCTTGATACCTGGCTTTATTGACGAGGATGTAGACTTACTCGCAGATGGTGACCTGATAGAGGATACTAAATCGGCACTGGTGCTTGAGGATTTGATTGGACAGTTCTTATATAGCGTTGGTGATGGCTCAGGAGAATAAGTATGAAATGCATTCTTAGATTTATCTCATTGATTTTAATGCTTTGTTCGCCGATTGTCTTGGGCGCAACTATTGATAAAACTCAGCCGTATCAGATGATGGAGCAAGTTGGGAGCAATACGTTTGACAGACTCAAAAATGAGCAGACGCAATTAAGAGAATCTCCAGACCAACTTAAAGTTGTCGTAGAAGAAGAGCTAATGCCGTACGTTAATGACCGTTATGCAGGCTTAAAGGTATTAGGGAGTTACCTGAAAAAAGCTGATAAAGCCGAAGTGGCTGACTTCTTGGTGGCCTTTCGTGAGTATTTGGTCACCTCATACGCACAGGTGCTTACCCAATACAAAGACCAACAGATTAATTACTCAAAATCTAAACCTATAAGAGCTGACCAACGTATCGTGTCTATTCCGGTTGAAATTGTGCAAGGTGATCGCCCACCGATTAAGATTGAATTTAAGTGGCGTAAAGATAAGAAAACCGGCGAGTGGCAAGCCTTTGATATGGTGGCTGAAGGTGTCAGTCTGATATCCAGCAAGCAATCCGAGTGGGGCGGAAAGATCCGTAGTGATGGCCTTCCTGCGGTAACAGAAGAGCTAGCAAGGCTTGCTAAGACTCCAATTCGCTATGAGCCTGCAAAATAATGAGCACTACAGCGTCTTGGATCGTCATTGATGAACAGCATGCCGAGATTAGTGGTGTGTTAAATAGAAACAGTGTTCCGCAGCTTTGGCAGCAGATATTGCAATGGTCCCCAAGTGCAGAGCGGCTAGAAATCAACCTAAATGAGGTGCTAAATTCCGATTCTGCGGCAATGGCACTCATTCTGCACTTAATTGAACATGCAAAAAATTGTAACTGCCATATAATGTTGCGATCTGTACCAAATAAACTGCTTACACTATTTGAAGTAAGTAATGCAATGCCGTTACTGGCGGGGCATATAGAAATCGAGATTGAGGGTAAAAGTGGATAGTACACAAGTTAAGAAATTGCTCGACGACGCGTTGCAGCTAGCAGAAATTCATGTGAAAGGCGAAGGTAGCCACTATGAGGTCATTGCCGTTGACGAATCTTTTGACGGTATGAGTCGTGTTAAGAAGCAACAGCTTATCTATGCACCTTTGATGGAATACATCCAACGCAATGATATCCACGCGGTATCAATCAAAGCTTTTACTCCTGATGAGTGGCAGCGCGATAAAAAACTTATGTCGCTTTAAGGATAAGTAATGGAAAAATTTCGAGTAACTGGATCGTCGGCACCACTCAGTGGTGAGGTTTCGATTTCTGGCGCTAAAAATGCGGCTTTACCTATTTTATTCTCTGCGATCTTAGCAGAAGAGCCTGTATCGCTGCACAACGTACCTAAACTGCGTGACATCGATACAAGCATGGCACTGCTGCAGCAGTTGGGTGCAAAAGCATCACGCGATGGCGATACCACCACTTTGCAGGTAGATTCATCGGGCATCAACGAATTCTGTGCTCCTTATGAGCTAGTAAAAACCATGCGTGCATCAATTTGGGCGTTGGGCCCACTAGTGGCAAGATTTGGCGAAGGCCAAGTGAGTCTGCCGGGTGGCTGTGCTATCGGCGCACGCCCTGTGGATTTGCACATTCAGGGGCTTGAGCATCTTGGCGCAGAAATCACTCTAGAAGATGGCTATGTGAAAGCTAAGGTTGATGGGCGCTTAAAGGGCTCACACATCGTAATGGATAAAGTGAGCGTAGGCGCTACTATCACCATTATGAGCGCAGCAACACTAGCAGAAGGCACTACGGTTTTGGACAACGCGGCTCGTGAGCCTGAGATTGTTGATACCGCTGAGTTTTTAAATACTTTAGGTGCAAAAATCTCGGGTGCAGGCACGGATACGATTACTATCGAGGGTGTAGAGCGTCTTGGTGGTGGTGAGCATACCGTTGTTCCTGATCGCATCGAAACCGGTACCTTCCTTGTGGCTGCTGCTGTGTCAGGTGGCAAGGTCGTGTGTCGCAATACTCGTGCATCTTTGCTCGAAGCCGTTTTAGCGAAGCTAGAAGAGGCGGGCGCTAAGGTTGAAACCGGAGAAGATTGGATCTCTGCTGATATGACAGGTCGTGAGCTTAAGGCTATCACTGTTCGTACAGCCCCACACCCAGGTTTCCCGACCGACATGCAAGCGCAGTTTACTCTGCTTAACATGATGGCTAAAGGTGGCGGTGTCATTACTGAAACCATCTTTGAGAACCGCTTCATGCATGTGCCTGAACTGCAGCGTATGGGCGCAAAAGCAGAAATCGAAGGCCACACAGTGATTTGTGGTGATAGTGATGAGCTAAGTGGTACTCAGGTTATGGCAACAGACCTTCGTGCATCAGCGAGTTTGGTGATTGCAGGTTGCATCGCTAAGGGCGAAACAATCGTCGATCGTATTTACCACATTGATCGTGGTTATGATCGCATTGAACATAAGCTCAGCTTGCTGGGTGCCAATATCGAAAGGTTTAGTGACTAATTAGGTTATTTAGATGCTATTTCAGGCCGAAACCATATGGTTTCGGCTTTTTTATTTGGTAGACTTGTAGGGCTAAATACCGCTATTGTCTGCGGGCTTATGCAATTAGCCCTAGGTCAACATGGGCCGCAACCTTCTTAAAGAATAATGTCCCCGAGATTTGGATATGTCGGGTATAACCATATAACTGCGAAGGATATCGCTAGGAATGAAACAATGATTGCTTTACTGCGCATATTTATGGTCGCAATTTTTGCTGTACTGATGTTTGTGTTTGGCTGTGGCTACTGCCTATTTAGCCCTAGAAACCCAAAACACGTATTTAGATTTGGTCGCTACTTTGGCGCAATGCACCGCGTATTTGGTATCAAGTTGGAACTGCGTCTTCCTGAAGATGCTTATAAGCGTGGTCAGGCAACCTATATCGCTAATCACCAGAACTCATGGGATCTGTTTACTGTATCTTCTGCGGTGACCCCAAACGTAGTAACAGTAGGTAAGAAAAGTCTGCTTTGGTTACCACTGTTTGGTCAGCTTTATTGGCTAACGGGTAATATCTTGATTGACCGAGCTAACCGCTCAAAAGCCATGGGCACGATTGATCAGGTGGTCGATAAGATGAAGCAAACTCGCTTGTCAGTATGGATGTTCCCTGAAGGGACGCGTTCACGCGGACGTGGTTTACTGCCATTTAAGACCGGTGCTTTTCATGCCGCGATTGGCGCTGAGACCCCCATCATTCCTATTGTATGTAGCACGACTCAAGATAAGGTAAAACTGAATCGTTGGAATAACGGTCACGTTATTATTGAGATGCTACCACCAGTGGATACATCACAATACAGTAAGTCTAATGTGCGCGAACTTGCAGAGCTTTGTCGTAGTCAGATGGAAGCGAAGCTGAAAGACTTGGATGAAGAAGTCGACGCAAGAAATGCCGCTGACGGCGCGAAAAACTAAACAAGAAAAAAGGGAGCCGAGGCTCCCTTTTTAGTCATTCGCAAAAGCAGATCGTCTTATTTGCGAACTGCAATCGCTTCGATCTCGATGCCTACATCTTTTGGAAGACGAGCAACCTCTACACAAGAGCGAGCAGGGTAGTTTGCTACGTTATGCTCGTCGAAGAACTTACCGTATACCTCGTTGACTGTACCGAAGTCATTTAGGTCTTTAACGAATACCGTCATCTTAACGATGTCAGTAACAGTTAGACCTGATGATTCAACCACAGCTTTTACGTTCTCTAGAGACTGTCTCGCTTGCTCTGCAATATCAGAAGACACTTCGCCTGTCTCTGGGTTTACAGGGATCTGACCTGAAGTCATTACCATGCCGCCTAGGTCAACACCTTGAACATAAGGGCCGATTGCTGCTGGAGCATTGTCAGTATGCAGTACTTTCGTCATTTTCATTCCATTTCTATTTTGTTTTAGCGAATACTAGTTATAACTCAGTGACCACTTCACGTGAATACACTTTTTCACAGTATTTGCATTTCAAACGAATGCTGTCTTTCTTTTCCACCACATTGAACTGGCTTTCTACTGGTTCGCCGTGGGTGATACAGTTGCTGTTCGGGCAAGCAAACACACCACGAACTTGGCTTGGCAGTTCAAGCTCAAGCTTCCTTACCACCTTGTAGTCTTCAATCTGATTGACTGTCGCATAAGGAGCGTAAAGGGCTAACTTGCTCGCTTGCTCTTCATTGATGAACACGTTTTCAATCTTAAGGATATCCTTCGCGCCCAGTGCCGATGAAGGCAGGTTTAAGCCAACGGTGACACGCTCGTTCGATTTTTGCATTGAGAAGAGCTTCAGTACCTTGATACCCACATGTGCAGGGATATGGTCGATTACAGTACCGTCTTTAATGGCTTCAACTTGTAATTGAGTTGGTTTAGTCATGGTTAAATCTCCTCTATTACAGGGTTTGGTTAAGAACAAGCGCTAACAGGGCTTCACGTGCATACACACCATTTTCAGCCTGCGTAAAGTAGTAGGCATGCGGTGTTTTATCGACATCAACGGTGATTTCATCAACGCGTGGTAGCGGGTGTAACACCTTTAAGTTGTCACGTGCTTCTGTCAGCAGTGCTGCTGTGAGAATGTAAGCCGACTTGATGTGCGCATACTCAGACTCGTCAAAACGTTCTTTTTGAACACGAGTCATGTACAGAATATCTAGCTCAGGAATGACGCTTTCCATATCCGTATGCAGGCTATATTGAATGCCTGATTCATCTAGCTCTTCGCAGATGTAATCTGGCATGGCTAACGCTTCTGGTGCAATAAAGTAGAAGCGAACGTTGTTAAACTTCGCCAATGCTTGAGTAAGAGAGTGCACAGTACGACCGTATTTAAGGTCGCCAACAAAGGCAACGTTAAGGTTGTCTAGACGGCCTTGAGTTTCGTAGATTGAGAACAGGTCGAGTAAGGTTTGCGTAGGGTGTTGGTTTGAACCATCACCAGCATTGATCACTGGAACGCCGTTGGAAAACTCAGATGCTAGTCGCGCTGCACCTTCTTGAGGGTGGCGCATTACAAATGCGTCAACGTAGGTTGAGATTACCTGTACTGAGTCCGCTAGGGTCTCACCTTTCTTAGCCAGTGAGGTATTTCCGCCGTTGTCGAAACCAATGACACTGCCGCCAACGCGTTGAATAGCGGTTTCAAATGATAGGCGTGTGCGCGTAGAAGGCTCAAAAAAGCAACTAGCGACAACCTTGTTCTTTAGCAGTGTAGGCATTGGCTCTGATTTGAGTTTTCCTGCCGTTTGCACAATAAGCTCAAGCTCTTCGCGGTTTAGCTCTGGAATGGAGATGATGTGCTTATTGAAAAGCGTGTTTTGCATGGTTTCTTCCCCTGATAGTACGCACATAAAAAAGCCCCCCTAAAAAGGGAGGCTAGAATCAATTCTGAATGAATAGGAGTGGAACACGGCGTTGGCAGTGTTCCTTAGTCACGTTTTGATTGCCACGGTGTAGCATACAACCCTCCTATTTATCGTCTGGGATTATACGCGCTAAGTATACGATCGCAAGCGTTTGCGTCAGAATTATTGACCTAAGGTGGCAACCATTACTGCCTTGATGGTGTGCATGCGATTTTCCGCTTCATCAAAGACAATTGAGTGCTCAGACTCAAAGACTTCATCGGTAACCTCAAGACCTTGCATGCCATATTTGGCGGCTATTTCTTTACCCACAGTGGTTTGGTCATCGTGGAAAGCCGGTAAGCAATGCATGAACTTAACGTGTGGGTTGCCGGTTGCCTTAATGGCATCCATATTCACTTGATAGGGCTTCATTACGGCAATGCGCTCTTCCCAAGCTTCAGCAGGCTCGCCCATAGAGACCCAAACGTCAGTGTACAAGAAATCACAGCCCTCTACGCCAGAGGCGACATCCTCAGTGAGCGTGATGGTCGCGCCGCTGCTTTGAGCGATTTCCTGACATTGCGCGACGAGCTCTTCTTCTGGCCAATAGGCTTTTGGCGCAACTAAGCGAATATCCATACCCATCTTGGCAGCGCCCACCAGTAACGAATTTCCCATGTTGTTGCGCGCATCACCAAGATAAGCAAAGCTGATTTGATGAAGCTGCTTGCCGCGTGCATGCTCCTGCATGGTTAGGAAATCTGCCAAGATTTGTGTTGGATGGAACTCGTCCGTTAGACCGTTCCAAACAGGCACGCCAGCGTACTCGCCCAGTTCTTCGACAATAGCTTGTCCGAAACCGCGATACTCGATGCCGTCATACATGCGTCCAAGGACGCGAGCGGTATCTTTCATCGACTCTTTATGGCCAATTTGAGAACCTGATGGGCCTAAATAAGAAACCTGAGCGCCCTGATCAAAGGCCGCTACCTCAAATGCACAGCGTGTTCTTGTAGAAGACTTCTCAAAAATTAGAGCGATGTTTTTTCCCTGTAATCGCTTTTGCTCTGTACCTGCATACTTAGCCTTTTTCAGGTCTGCAGATAGGTCTAATAAGAACTGAATTTCTTTTTGAGTAAAATCTAAAAGTTTTAGAAAGTTACGGTTTCTTAGGTTGTAGGCCATACGGGTTCTCTCATTCGGTGTTATTTATGATTTATTGCATATAAATTCTTTTAAATCAAATATAAATTCACTTAGATCGCATCCCTTTCAATAGGGCAACTCATACAACGAGCGCCACCACGTCCTCTACCGAGTTCGTTTCCAGGAATGGATATCACCTTGATGCCGGCTTGTTCGTATTTTTCATTGGTATAGACATTGCGCTCGTAACCAATCACTACGCCAGGCTTCACGGTTAAAACGTTATTGGCATCATTCCATTGCTCGCGCTCTGCTTCATAGCTGTTGCCTCCCGTGGTGACTATCTTCAGTTCTTGTAAACCAAGGGCATCTTTTATGGCGCTAGCGTATGAGTCAGCTTGAACTGCGTGCACACGGCCTTTATCTGACGGTGTGAGAACCCAAGTCTCTAAAGAGGAATTAATGACTTCTGGGTAGATAGAAAAGGTATCCACATTTAGCTGGGTCATTACCGTATCTAGGTGCATGCATGAACGTGTTTTAGGTAACCTCAATGCGATGACCTGCGTCGCTTGTCCTGTCTCAAAGAGTCGATGGGCTAAGTTTTCCACACCCTGTGGAGTCGTGCGTTCAGACATACCGATCAACACGCTACCTCGGCCAATTACTAGTACATCACCGCCTTCGATATTGGTGTTGTCGTAGTGCTCATTTTCATTTCCGAGATAGTTTTCAAAACTTTGCTTGGCGAAGGTCGGGTGCCAACGATAAATAGCTCGAAGATGGTTGGTTTCTCTCTTTCTGGCCTTCTTCATCATTGGGTTTAGCGAGACACCGCCATAGATCCAACAGGAGGTATCGCGAGTGAATAAATGGTTGGGCAGTGGGTCAATAACAAAATCCAGTGCCTTGTGCATCTTCGGCAGTATTGACGTCGAAGTTATGGACAGCTCTGAATAGGCAAGACCACCAGTGAGTACGGTGGCGAGATGATCGTTGTCCATTTCTGCTAGGTGCTCACGGAGCTCATTGGCAAAAGTGGGGCCGTATCGATAATCTGAGATTTGATTTTGCAGTAGCCATTGCTTGGCTTCGGGAATCGCGAGTGTTTCGGCTAGAAGATCGTGCAGCAGGAGTACATCGACATCTTGGTCACGCAGTGCCTGGGCAAAAACATCATGTTCTTCACCAGCGGCTTCCACCGCCAGTACATCGTCGAACAGTAAATCCTGGCAGTTTGACGGTGTTAAGTGGGTGAGTGCCCTTTCTGGGCGATTAAGTAAAACACGGCGCAGTTGTCCCACTTCTGAACCGACGTACAGCTTACTCATTATGCATCCTTTCTCATTATGACCCACCCTTTATGACAAGGATGGAGTGAAGTTGCAAGTTACAGAGGTAAGCAAGGGAGATAATTGAGAAATCTCCCCCTAGATCGAGCCTAGATATGGTATTTCGTGTCGAACCGTGCCATATTTCGTCGGTATATAAATCTATTATTTTTACCTGTTCGGGAGCACACCCATGTCACAAGTGGAAGAGTATCTATCAGTCGAAGAACTTATCGAATTTCAGAAAGAAGAGACGCGCGACATTATCGCCGCTTTGCTTGAAGACGGTAGTGAACCTGATGCTTTGTATGAAATTGAACATCATCTTTTTGCTGAAGACTTTGAGACTTTAGAAAAAGCGGTTGTTGAAGCCTTCAAGATGGGTTTTGAGGTTCTAGAAGCAGAAGAAACTGAAGACGAAGATGGCAAAAAGCTATTGTGCTGTGATGCTACAATGACTTGTACTTTAGACCCTGAGCTGATCGATCAGCAAGTTGAGAAGCTGATTAACCTAGCTGAAAAATACGACATTATTTATGACGGCTGGGGCACATACTACGAGGGCGAAGACGCACTTGTTTATGACGAAGAAGATGATGAAGACGAGTAATCGTTATTTGTTTTTCTAATTGAAAAAGCTCGCTATTTAGCGAGCTTTTTTGTGTCTATAGGAAAGTACTTCTAGTTGCTATTAAGCGTGGCTAAGTGTTGGCTGAGTGAAGTATTTACGCCATACACGTTCATGAAAGTAGTAAGCTCCAGTATTAATAGTAGGTTCGACTAAAGCCAACAAACCACCCGCTAAAGCATCTCCAGAGATTAGGTACACCACAGTAAACGCAACACTAAAATGAACAATGGCAAAGCTGGTGGTTTTAATCTGTGAGAACGCCTGCTTCGCTTTTAGGTAAGGCACTGAGTTCCAAACTTTTTCATGAAAGTAAAATGCCACAGTGTTAACGCTAGGCTCAATCATTGCAATTAGACTACCTAGGATCACATCACCCGTAAGAACGTAAGCTACGGTGAACGCAATTGAGAAGTGTAATACTGCAAAGCTAAGTGTCTTTTTCATTGTTGAGCCTATAGTGTTTTTCCTTGTTAAAAATAGTATTGATAATTATTCTCATTTGTTCAATGGTTATTTTATGATTAGTTTGATAGGGAAAAACGATGAAGGTATTTAGCCCGTCATTTTGGACTTAATCCAGAACCTTAGTCAGTACGAAGGACTTATTCTGTCCGACCCAAGATTCCGGCTCGTTGGCCGGAATGACGATTCTGGTGAGGTTGGGAATAGTGTATGAGTTCAGTTGTGCGATCCCCTCATTCTGGACTTGAACCAGAACCTTGGTGAGTGCGAAGGACTTACGCTGTGCGACCCAAGATTCCGGCTCATTGGCCGGAATGACGACTCTGGTGAGATTGAGGGGGGGGTATGAATCCAGTTGTGTTATCCCGTCATTCTGGACTTGATCCAGAAACTTGGTGAGTACGAAAGACTTACTCTGTGCGCCCCAAGATTCCGGCTCGTTGGCCGGAATGACGATTCTGGTGAGGTTGGGGAAAGTTTATAAATTCAGTTATGTGAACCCGTCATTCTGGACTTGATCCAGAACCTTGGTGAGTACGAAGGACTTACTCCGTGCAACCCAAGATTCCGGCTCGTTGGCCGGAATGACGATGCTGGTGAGATTGGGAATAGTGTACGAGTTCAGTTGTGCGATCCCGTCATTCTGGACTTGATCCAGAACCTTAGAAAGCACGAAAGCTTCTTTAGACAAATGACTCACTCTACACTCGATACCGGCAACAATAAGGAACAGCAGACACAAAAAAGGGCTGACTCTCGTCAACCCTTTCTATTCAAATACTTACTATTACAGCGCAGCGATGGTCGCTTGCTGCTCAGCGAGTTTAGTCAGTGTATCTTTGTAACCATCAAGCTTCTCTCGCTCTTTAGCAACAACCGCTTCAGGTGCTTTCGCAACGAAGCCTTGGTTGTTTAGCTTGCCTTCGATGCGCTTGATCTCGCCTTCAGTCTTCTTGATTTCGCCCGCTAGACGGTTAAGTTCAGCGTCTTTGTCAATCAAACCTGCCATTGGGATCATTAGCTCAGACTTGCCAACTAGAGAAGTTGCACATGCAGGAGTCTCAGCGCCATCTTCTAGAACCGTGATGTTCTCAAGCTTGGCTAGAGACATAAGTACGGCCTTGTTTGCTTCTAGGCGAGTTACGTCGCTTGCATCAGAGGCTTTCAGCATTACGTCTAGTGGCTTGCTTGGAGCAATGTCGTATTCTGCACGCAGGTTACGGATGCTAGTAATGAAGGCTTTAACCCATTCAATATCATCAAGCGCTTCTTGGTTGAAGTTAGCTGCGTCATACTGAGGCAGAGCTTGAGTCATAATGGTATCGCCCTCTACACCGTCAACAAGTGGCTTCACGCTCTGCCAGATTGTTTCTGTGATGTAAGGAAGAACAGGGTGAGCAAGACGCAGAGTCTTCTCAAGAACCGTGATCAGAGTGCGACGTGTTGCGCGCTGCTGAGTTTCTGTACCCTTCCAAAGAACAGGTTTAGTTAGCTCTAGGTACCAGTCACAGAATTGGTTCCAGATGAACTCATAAAGCGTGTTCGCAGCCATGTCTAAACGGTAGTTGTCTAGGTGAGCGTTAAACTCTTTCGCAGTAAGTTCAAACTGAGATTCAATCCACTTGTCAGCGATTGAGTACTCTAGTTCTGCATCTGGTGCAAAGCCGCAATCTTGGTCTTCTGTGTTCATGAGAACATAGCGACTTGCGTTCCACAGCTTGTTACAGAAGTTACGGTAACCCTCTAGGCGCTTCATGTCCCAGTTGATGTCACGACCCGTTGAGGCCATTGCTGCTAGAGTAAAGCGCAGTGCATCAGTACCGTAAGGTTCAATGCCGTCTTCGAAGGTCTTACGAGTGTTCTTTTCGATCTTCTTCGCTAGTTGTGGCTGCATCATGTTGCCACAACGCTTTTCAACCAGCTCTTCAAGGCCAATACCATCAATCATATCGATAGGGTCAAGTACGTTACCCTTCGACTTAGACATCTTGTCGCCGTTTTCATCACGGATAAGACCCGTCATGTACACGGTTTTGAACGGTACTTGAGGTTTGCCGTCTTCGTCTTTCACGAAGTGCATGGTCATCATGATCATACGAGCAACCCAGAAGAAGATAATATCAAAGCCTGATACTAGAACTTCAGATGGGTGGAATGTTTTCAGTGCATCAGTATCTTCAGGCCAGCCTTGCGTGCCGAATGTCCAAAGTGCAGAAGAGAACCAGGTATCGAGAACGTCATCGTCTTGGCGCAGTACTACAACTGGCGCTAGGTTGTTCTTCTCGCGAACTTCTTCTTCAGTGCGACCTACGTAGACTTTGCCGTCATTGTCGTACCATGCTGGGATTCTATGGCCCCACCAAAGTTGACGAGAGATACACCAGTCTTGTACATCACGCATCCACGCAAAGTACATGTTTTCATACTGCTTAGGTACAAATTGAATCTGACCGTCTTCAACCGCTTTTACAGCTGGTTCCGCTAGAGGAGCGGTGCGTACGTACCATTGGTCCGTTAGCATTGGTTCAATAACCACACCACCACGGTCACCGTAAGGAACGGTTAGGTCGTGATCTTTGATCTCATCAAGAAGGCCAAGCTCTTCAAATTCAGCAACGATAGCCTTACGAGCAGCGAAACGCTCCATGCCATGGTATTTAGCAGGAAGGTCAGTGCTGTATTCATCACTTTCTTCACCGTTGGTATTGAATACTTCAGCAGCATCACGAATATCAGCGTTGAACGTTAGGATGTTGATCATTGGAAGGCTGTTGCGCTTGCCAACTTCATAATCGTTAAAGTCGTGAGCAGGAGTGATTTTCACACAACCAGTGCCTTTTTCCATGTCCGCATGCTCATCGCCTACGATTGGAATTAGACGACCTACGATTGGCAGTTCAATGTGCTGACCAATAAGATCTTTATAACGAGGATCTTCCGGGTTTACAGCAACACCAGTATCACCCAGCATGGTTTCTGGACGAGTGGTCGCAACAACGATGTAGTCTTTACCGTCTGCCGTCATAGCACCATTTGCTAGCGGGTAGCGGAAGTGCCACATGAAGCCTTTTTTGTCTTTGTTCTCAACTTCAAGATCTGAAATTGCAGTGTGCAGTTTTGGATCCCAGTTAACTAGGCGCTTACCACGGTAGATAAGGTCGTCTTCGTATAGACGAACGAAGACTTCTTGAGTTGCCGCTGATAGGCCGTCATCCATAGTGAATCGCTCACGATCCCAGTCTACAGAAGCGCCAAGGCGACGAAGCTGCTTGGTGATGGTACCGCCAGATTCCGCTTTCCATTCCCAGATCTTGTCAATGAAAGCTTCACGACCATAGTCGTGTTTAGTCTTGTTTTCTTCTGCCGCAATCTTGCGCTCAACAACCATTTGAGTGGCAATACCTGCGTGGTCGGTACCCACTTGCCAAAGGGTGTTTTTGCCCTTCATTCGCTCAGCACGGATTAGCGTATCCATGATGGTGTCTTGGAATGCATGACCCATGTGCAAGCTACCTGTGACATTCGGCGGTGGGATCATGATTGAGTATGATTCTTTCGAGGTGTCACCGTGTGGCTTGAAGTAGCCTTTTTCTTCCCAAGTCTGATACAGATCTTGTTCGATAGATTGTGGGTTATATGTCTTTTCCATAATGCTCTTACATGGATAATTGGTTGATGGCAAACTGCATAAATTAAGGGTTTATCAACCGCCAGTTGATAAATGCTTTAGCTATGAAGTTTGGTCTATTTGTTCAGTTCTGCAATGGATATCGTCTGCATTTGATAGCCAGCCTGACGGTAAATTTTATACCTTTCTCGGGCGATATGCTTCGCTTTTTCATCGCAAGGCACGAAGTCTACCACTTGAGACACTATTCCCGCAAAGTTTGTATTATCTTCAGCCAGATTAATGACAATATTACGGCTGCGATTAAGTTGAGTTGAACCACTGCCAATCTCGACTGGAGTACCTTGCCGGGGACCTTCTCCGGTTAGGTTGTGGGCAATAAAGTCTGCACCATCAAGCTGAAATAGATAGTCATCCCAGATGTCTGAATGTTGTTTATCTTTGGTATTCAGGTAGATGCGTGCTCCTTGCTTGGTAAAGTGTCTCACTAGGTAGCAGACATAATCACGAAAGCCTTGCTCTGAGTCGGCAACACTGTTGGGTTCAATCAAGTAGAAGGTGGCTATAGACATGCTCTTTCTCAATAAAAAGCGCCTCCCGGAGGAGGCGTTACTTAATTTAGGTTAGCACACAGTATTGAGGCTATTACTCTTCGGTTTCTTGTCCGCTACGGTTTAGTAGGAACTGAACCAATAGTGATACAGGGCGGCCCGTTGAGCCTTTTGCTTGACCAGACTTCCAAGCGGTACCTGCGATATCCAGGTGAGCCCAGTTGTACTTCTTGGTGAAGCGAGAAAGGAAACAACCCGCAGTGATAGTACCGGCAGGGCGACCACCGATGTTTGCCATATCTGCAAACGGGCTAGCAATCTGCTCTTGGTACTCGTCAGCCATAGGTAAACGCCACGCACGGTCACCCGATTGCTCTGATGCATTCACGAGTTCGTGAGATAGCGGGTTATGGTTTGAGATAACGCCACTGATGTGATGGCCAAGGGCAATCACGCAAGCACCGGTTAGGGTTGCGACATCAACCACGCAATCCGGTTCAAAGCGCTCGGCATACGTTAGAGCATCACATAATACTAGGCGGCCCTCAGCATCGGTGTTTAGCACCTCGACTGTTTGACCTGACATAGTTGTTAGGATGTCACCAGGACGATATGCGTTGCTTCCCGGCATGTTTTCACAGCCAGCAAGTACACCTACCACATTGATGGGTAGGTTAAGCTGAGCAAGGGCCTTCATTGTGCCGAAGACACTCGCCGCGCCACACATGTCATACTTCATCTCATCCATGCCGTCACCCGGCTTAAGAGAGATACCGCCAGAGTCAAAGGTCAAACCTTTACCAATAAGCACGATAGGCTTAGCAGTTGATTCAGGGTTACCCTTATACTCCATGACTGACATCATAGATTCGTTGTGTGAGCCACGACCTACCGCTAGGTAAGAGGTCATGCCCAGTTTTTCCATCTCTTGCTCGCCAATAATCTTAGTGGTGACCGTTTCATAGTCATCCGCTAGACGGCGCGCTTGTGAGGCTAGGTAAGCTGGGTTGGCCACGTTTGGTGGCATATTGCCTAGGTCTTTAGAAGCGGCAACACCCGATGCTATTGCTAGACCGTGGCTAATCGCGCGCTCGCCGATATTGAGTTCACGGCGCGTTGGCACATTGAACACTAGCTTACGCAGTGGACGACGTGTCTCTGGCTTATTGCTCTTAAACTGATCGAAAGTGTAAAGACCATCATGTGTTGCTTCTACTGCTTGGCGTACTTTCCAGTAGGTATCGCGTCCCTTAACGTGAAGCTCAGTCAGGAAACAAACTGCTTCCATTGAACCTGTTTCGTTTAGCGTGCTGATGGTTTTTTGAATAATTTCTTTGTACTGGCGCTCGCCAAGCTCACGCTCTTTACCACAACCTACTAACAGAACACGTTCGGACAACACACCTGGTACTTGATGCAATAACAGCATTTGGCCGGGTTTACCCTCTAGATCGCCTCTGCGTAGCAGTGAACTTAGGTATCCATCACTGATTTTATCCAGTTGTTCTGCAACTGGTGAAAGGCGTCGTGGTTCGAACACCCCAACAACGATACATGCGCTACGTTGTTTCTCTGGGCTACCACTTTTTACACTGAACTCCATGCCTACTCCTACATCCTGAAGACAAACCACAATAAATGTTAGATAATAACTGCTTAACTTGTTGAATCTTGGTCAAGAGCTATGTTTACTCAATGAGCGTAAGCAAGTTAATTGATTATCGATTAGTCAGAAAAATTGAAAAATAAAAGGTTCAATCAGAAATTATAGCGATTCCTGTAAAAATACAAGTTTTGCATCCGAGCTTATAGGGACTTTAGCGTGATTATTGTTAGATATTTGATCCGCGAGACAATCAAGAGCCAGCTGGCCATCTTTTTCGTACTGTTTTTAATCTTTTTAAGCCAAAGGTTTATCAGTGTGTTGGCCGAAGCCTCAAATGGCGATATTCCCGCCAGACTTATCATGACAGTGGTTGGTTTAAACATGCCCGCTATGGGCTTGTTAATGCTACCGCTGAGTTTATACATTGGTATTTTGCTTACTTTTGGCCGCTTGTACGCTGAAAGTGAGATAACTGTTATGAATGCAACAGGGATCGGGAACAAGTTCTTGATTCAGGCGGCTTTGTATCTGGCACTTATTACTTCTGGTGTGGCAGCGTTTAACTCTTTGTACTTCTCGCCTTGGGCTCAAGATAAAGAAGCACAGATAATGGAGGATTTGGCTGCTGACACGAGCGTTGAGCTATTGCAGAAAGGTCAGTTCCAGCGAACGCCTGATGGCACTGCTGTAGTCTTTATCGATGAGTTGAAAGATAAACGACTGACTAACGTCTTTATTGCACAAACTGTGGGTGAAGGTTCGATTCGCCCAAGCGTTGCATTTGCAGATTCAGGGCTAGCGCAAGAGTTGTCTGACGGTCGCCAGATCTTAACGTTGTTCAATGGTACGCGCTGGGAGGGGATACCCACTCAGCTTGACTATATGAGAACGGATTTTGATGAGTACGATGCGTTAATCGGTCAGCGTGAGGTCAAGCCTAAGGGGCGAGACTTTGAGGCGCTACCAACGATTCAACTGTGGAACAATCCGGATAAGCGAGCAAAGGCTGAGCTTCATTGGCGTCTCAGTTTGATTATTTGTATTCCGCTGCTCACCCTTGTGGTTATCCCGCTTTCTGCGGTAAACCCTCGACAAGGTCGCTTTGCTAAAATGGGACCCGCTATTCTGTTTTATTTGGCGTACTTTATGTCTATTAGTGCGGCAAAGTCGGCGATTGAAGATGGAAAAATCTCCGAAGTACTAGGGATGTGGCCGATGAATATTGGTTTATTGGTAGTGGGGTTAGCGCTTAATTCAATGGATAGTTTACCGGTACGACGCTGGAAAGATAAGATTCGCCAAAAGAGGGCTGCCTAGATGTTTAAGATTCTAGATTTATACATTGGCAGAACCATTATCGGTACCACCACTATCTGTTTGGTTACCTTGGTGGGTTTGTCAGGCATCATCAAATACGTTGAACAATTGCGTAAAGTTGGACGTGGTACTTATGACTTGTTGCATGCACTTTACTTTGTATTGTTGAGTGTGCCACGCGATATCGAACTGTTCTTCCCTATGGCAGCCTTACTAGGCGCATTGATTGCGTTGGGAACCTTGGCAACAAGCTCAGAGTTAACGGTAATGCAGGCTTCGGGTTACTCCAAAGTTAACATCGGCATGTCAGTGCTGAAAACAGCACTGCCGCTAATGATGATGGTCATGCTGTTAGGTGAGTGGGGTGCTCCGCAAGCGCAGAAAATGGCGCGTGACTTGAGATTAATCTCAGTCTCTGGTGGCCAAATGGTATCAACACGAGCAGGTGTTTGGGCTAAAGATGCCAACGACTTTATCTATATTGGTCGAGTGAATGGCGAAGAGTTAACTGCCATAAACATTTGGGAGTATGACGAAAACAAAGACCTGATGCGCAGCCTGTTTGCGAAAAGTGCGGACTACAAGGGTGACAATATTTGGACCTTGAATAATGTCACTACAACCTTGTATACCAACGAAACAGAGATTGATAAAAGCAAGCAAAGTAAGCTGGAGTGGCAGAGCACGCTAGCGCCAGAAAGACTTGAGATTGTAACGGTTAAGCCTGAAGAGCTATCTTTATCGGGGCTGTACAGTTATGTCACCTACCTTAAAGACTCAGAGCAGGATGCCTCTCGATATGAACTGGCCTTCTGGCGGAAGATAACTCAGCCCTTATCCATTGCGGTAATGATGATGTTGGCGCTGTCCTTTGTATTTGGTCCGCTGCGTAGTGTGACTATGGGGGCAAGGATACTTTCTGGGGTTATTGCGGGATTCTCTTTCTATATCTCGTCAGAGTTTTTTGGACCCTTGAGTGTTGTTTATCAAATCCCGCCAATGTGGGGAGCCCTAGCTCCGAGCGTCGCCTTTATGCTGGTAGCCATTATGTTGTTGAGGCGTAAGCTTTAAACGAAACAAATAAAAAAGGATGGCAAATTTGCCATCCTTTTTTTATGGGCCAGTTTTCTAGATAGCCTTCGGTAACACGACCACTTCAGTTTTTGCCCAGATATCGTGGAAACCGCGTTTTTCAGTATCGACGGGAACCGCTAAGTTACTCAAACCGAAGGCTGAGGTTGCAATGCGGATACAGGCTTGAGTCACGCTGATGAGTGAGCCGTCTTTGTTCTGTACTCTCAGCTTCCAAGCTCGCATTCCCAGGGTTTGTCCTGCTTTAGTCCAGAAATACACAAAGAATCCAATCCAGATAATGGCTAGGTAGGAAGTGAATAGAACACTCCATAGCGGGTGCTGAGTAAGATAGTCACTGACATCAATGTATTGACCATAGTCCATTAGACCGGCTGCAACTAATGCTTCAAAGATTGCAACGACGACACCGGCCGCCATCATCTCAATCGCAATTACAATTAGTGCGTCATAAAGCCAAGCACCAAGACGTCGCATCAAGCCTGCTTTAGGTAGAGAGTTTTGTGAATTCATTCGTTTTGAAGTTCTAATCATTGTAATTTGTGGCTCAGAATAGCCATTTGTTGCCTGACTGCAAAGAGATTCAGTGTAAAAAAGTGGCATCCATGTCTAAAAAACATGCGAACGAATCATAATTACAATATTTGCCCTTGCGTGCCCCTTTGGCTTACGTATAATGCAAAACGTACCTTAAAGGTGCGCAATGCCGGTGTGGTGAAATTGGTATACACGACGGATTCAAAATCCGTTGCCTTCGGGCGTGGCGGTTCAAGTCCGCCCACCGGTACCATATTTAGATAAAGCCCTAGTCGAAAGACTAGGGCTTTTTCGTGTCTGGAACGTAATCATTGTAGTGATGTTGTATCTTTAGTGGTGGCTTGGATGCAAGCCCAGTTGGATGCAAGCCCAGTTGGATGCAAGCCCAGTCAACTCCGCCCGCCGGTACCATGACAAAGAGAGGTCGCTATTTATAGCGGTCTTTCGTCGTTTTGGGGGAAATTGGTGCAATGCTTATTTACAGTCCAAAACTTATAAGTACTCACATACAAAAAGCCTCAGCGAAGTCGGCAAGGCTTGATGGACTATTTCAATGTGATCCACCCCCCAGTCGTGAAATCCCTGAATTTAAGAAACAAAAAACGTAATTGAGGGTGTGCCTTGGAGCGCTCATTATCGATATCAAGCAATTCGTTGTATTGAACAATACGCGATGATATTAGTTTTCAATGAGCAGGTAATCGGTATGTATATTGGAGTAGATTTAGGCACATCTGGTGTGAAGGTTATCGCACTGGATAATCAAGATAAAATCGTCGCACAAGCTACACAGTCGCTGATGGTACAAAGGCCACAACCTCTTTGGTCAGAGCAAGACCCTCATGCTTGGTGGGAGGCAACACAAACGGCTATTGATAGCCTTGCTGAGCAAATAGATATGTCAGCGGTTACAGCGATAGGTTTATCTGGGCAGATGCACGGTGCGACCCTATTGGATAGCCAAGGCGAAGTGCTAAGAGCGGCTATTTTGTGGAATGATGGTCGCTGTGCTGCCGAGTGTATTGAGCTTGAGAAAGCCGTGCCTAACAGCCGCGATATTGTCGGTAACTTGATGATGCCAGGGTTCACTGCCCCTAAGCTGAAGTGGGTGGCCAACCATGAGCCAGAAGTCTTTGCTAAGGTCGATATGGTGCTACTTCCTAAGGATTACCTGCGCTTTAAACTCAGTGGTGACTACGCATCAGACATGTCTGATTCTGCCGGTACAATGTGGCTTGATATCGCTAAGAGAGATTGGAGCGAAGAGTTACTCAAAGCAACCGGACTGACTCGTCAGCAAATGCCAGAATTGTTTGAGGGTAGTGAGGTGACAGGTCATCTCAACTCTGAGCTTGCTGCTCGCTGGGGAATGAAAGAGGTGCCGATTATTGCTGGTGGTGGTGATAATGCTGCAGGCGCTGTCGGTGTTGGTATTACCGAACCAGGACAAGCGATGCTGTCTCTTGGTACCTCGGGTGTGTATTTCGCAGTGAGTGACGGCTATATCTCTAATCCTGAATCGGCGCTGCACAGCTTCTGTCATGCGCTGCCAGGTACTTGGCATGCAATGTCAGTGATCTTGAGTGCGGCTTCATGTCTAGATTGGGTTGCGCAGCTGAGTGATTTTGAAGATGTTGGTCAGATGCTGGCGGAAACTGAAGCTAAGGCAAATCAAGAATCAGCGGTTTATTTCTTGCCTTATCTTTCTGGTGAAAGAACGCCACACAATGACCCTACTGCAAAGGGCGTATTCTTTGGAATGACGCACTCTACGACTAAGTATGACCTTGTTCAGGCTGTGCTTGAGGGGGTTGGTTTTGCGTTTGCAGATGGCCTTGATGCCTTGCACGAAACAAAACTAGTACCAGAAGAAATTTCATTGATTGGTGGTGGTGCGCGCAGTGCGTACTGGCGTCAAATGCTGTCCAATATCTTTGGTATGAAGGTAGTGTTCAGAGAAGGTGGTGATGTAGGTCCGGCTCTAGGCGCTGCAAGGCTGGCACGATTAGGCGTTGAAGAAGGTGCTACTATAACTGATGTATGCCCTGTGCCTCCTGTCGTGCAAGTACATATGCCTGACCTAGCGGTTACAGAGCTGTACGCGAGTAAACGCGGAACTTATCAGGCGCTATATTCCCAGCTTAAGGGATTGTTCTAAGCATTGTTGATTTGATTATTTGAGGTCAGCCTATAAGGCTGGCCTTTTTTTGTTTTTGAAATCGAGGGTAGGTTTTATCTTACGGAAAGCATAAAAAGCGAGCACTGAAGACTAAGCGCCTCAGTACTCGCTTTTTGGTGTGTTATTT
This sequence comes from Vibrio breoganii, assembly GCF_001677275.1. Lineage (GTDB taxonomy): Bacteria > Pseudomonadota > Gammaproteobacteria > Enterobacterales > Vibrionaceae > Vibrio > Vibrio breoganii. Next base: position 2,442,779 of record NZ_CP016177.1, on the reverse strand, counting down.
CAGTAGTTCAGCTGCTTTGTCAACAATGTTATCGACGGTAAAACCAAACATTTTAAATAGCTCACCCGCTGGAGCGGATTCACCAAATGTGGTCATGCCAACGATAGCGCCATCAAAGCCTACGTATTTGTACCAGTAATCAGCAATACCGGCCTCAATAGCAATACGCTTGGTAACCGCAGATGGCAATACAGACTCTCTATATTCCGCGCTCTGCTTATCAAATGTGTCTGTTGATGGCATAGAGACTACGCGCACTTGCTTGCCTTGTGCGGTTAGTTCTGCCGCCGCATTAACGACTAACTCCATTTCAGAGCCCGTCGCAATCAGGATAAGCTCAGGTTTGGCAGAACAATCTTTCAGGATGTATCCGCCTCTTGTAATGTCTGCGAGTTGCTGCTGGTTTCTTGGTTGCTGAGTAAGGTTTTGGCGAGAGAATATCAATGCGCTTGGCGCATCTTTACGTTCTATAGCCAGCTTCCAAGCTACAGCTGATTCCACCTGATCACAAGGACGCCAAGTACTCATGTTTGGCGTTAAGCGCAATGATGCTATCTGTTCAACTGGCTGGTGGGTGGGTCCGTCTTCACCAAGGCCGATTGAGTCGTGGGTGTACACCTGAATGTTTTGGATCTTCATCAATGCGGCCATGCGCATGGCGTTGCGCGCATATTCCATGAACATTAAGAAGGTAGCGCCGTAGGGAACAAAGCCACCATGTAAGGTGATGCCGTTCATGATAGCGGTCATACCAAACTCACGAACCCCGTAATGCATGTAGTTGCCTGTGGCATCTTCCGCAGAGATCGCCTTAGATCCTGACCACATAGTGAGGTTAGATGGGGCAAGATCAGCTGATCCTCCTAAGAATTCAGGCAAGATCTTACCAAAGGCCTCAAGGGCGTTTTGCGATGCTTTTCGAGAGGCAATATCCGCAGGGTTTGCTTGTAGATCATCGATGACCTTTTGGCTTAGCTCTTGCCATTGCTCTGGGAGTTCACCATGGGTTCTGCGTTTGAATTCGCTGGCGAGTTCAGGGTGTGCCTTTTCATAATCAGCAAACTTCTGGTTCCACGCTGCTTCCTTAGCTGAGCCTGCCTCAGCCGCGTTCCATTGTGCGTAGATTTCCGATGGAATCTCAAACGGGCCATAGTTCCAACCTAGTTGTTTTCGTGTTGCAAGAATTTCCTCAGCTCCCAATGGTGCACCGTGGCAATCATGAGAACCCGACTTGTTTGGAGAGCCGAAACCAATAATGGTTTTGGTGCAGATTAGGGTAGGGCGTGAGCTGTCTGCCTTCGCTTGTTCAATTGCAGTATTGATGGCAATGGGGTCATGACCATCAACGTCCGCAATTACCTGCCAACCGTAGGCTTCAAATCGCTTAGGAGTATCATCGGAGAACCAGCCTTCAACCTCACCATCAATGGAGATACCATTGTCATCCCAGAAAGCGACAAGCTTGCCTAGGCCCAAGGTTCCAGCCAAAGAGCAAGCCTCATGGGAGATGCCTTCCATTAGGCAGCCATCGCCCATAAACGCGTAGGTGTGGTGGTCAACGATATCAAAATTGTCACGGTTGAACTGCGCCGCTAGGGTTTTCTCTGCAATGGCCATACCTACAGCGTTAGTGATCCCTTGTCCCAGCGGGCCTGTGGTCGTCTCTATGCCTGGGGCATAGCCATATTCAGGATGACCTGGTGTTTTAGAGTGCAATTGTCGAAATTGCTTTAAGTCATCAATAGATAAGTCGTAGCCACTGAGGTGGAGCAAAGAATAGATAAGCATTGAGCCATGACCATTTGATAGCACGAATCGGTCACGGTCTACCCAGTTAGGATTGGTCGGGTTATGGTTTAGGTGTGTACGCCAAAGTACTTCGGCAATGTCAGCCATGCCCATTGGTGCACCTGGGTGTCCAGAATTGGCTTGCTGCACACCATCCATGCTCAATGCACGGATCGCGTTGGCGAGGAGTTTACGGTCCATATGTGAATGTCTCTATAGATAAAAGGAAAGTGGTTGGCTTATCTAACAGAGCATTTGTTTACGGTATGAGTTTACGATGACAAACGCTCTGATTAGATACAAGGAAATGGGTTAAAGCTTTTCAGCGATCATCGTTTCAAGTTTGCCTTGGTCGATAGCAAAGTTACGAATGCCTTCCGCAAGCTTTTCTATGGCCATTGGATCTTGGTTGTGCTGCCACAGAAACTCGGCATGAGTTAATGGCTCTGGGCGATGTTGCACCGACTGATTGGCATGTAGCTTTTCGCTGATCTCAAGCTCAGTTTCTTCGAGCTCTTGAAGTAAATTAGGGCTAATGGTGAGGCGATCGCAGCCCGCAAGTTCGATGATCTCGCCGATATTTCGGAAACTGGCACCCATCACTATAGTGTTGTAATCATGCTGTTTGTAGTAGTTGTAGATCGTAGTAACAGACAGCACGCCAGGATCTTCTGACGCTTCGAACTCTTGGCCTTGCTTGGCCTTGTACCAATCCATGATTCTGCCCACGAATGGCGAGATCAAAAATACCCCCGCCTCCGCACAGGCACGAGCTTGAGCAAAAGAAAATAACAGTGTTAGGTTACAGTTGATCCCTTCATTTTCTAAGATCTCTGCGGCGCGGATCCCCTCCCAGGTAGAGGCGAGTTTGATCAGGATCCTGTCATTGCTAATGCCTGCGTCGTTGTACATCTTGATCAATTGGCGAGCCTTACTGACACTCGCGTTTGTGTCATAGGACAATCTCGCATCTACTTCTGTTGAAATACGGCCTGGAATCGTGGTGAGGATCTCTTTACCTATGTTTACAGCAAGTCGGTCACAGGTATCTTGGATCTGCGTTGCTTTGTCATTGCTTTGCGATTTTGCATAGACAATCGCTTCATCGATCAAGGGCGCGTATTCAGGCACTTGCGCTGCTTTTAAGATCAATGATGGGTTGGTGGTTGCATCTTGAGGTGCGTATTTTCTAATGGCATCTATTTCGCCGGTATCGGCAACGACAGTAGTGAATTTTCTTAGCTGTTGCAGTGCATTGTTCATGTTAATTAATCCTAGGGTGTTAGGAGAAAGTGAAATCTAGGGGGAGATGCCAGCGAGTAGACCCTGGCATCCGTTGGAGTTATTTGTAGATAAAGTTGTTAACGATGTTTTCTAGGTGCTCTTGACGACCCGATACCATCTTAGGTGCAATGTTTTTCTCTTGAGCAAATTTAGCCACTTGTTCAAGGTTCATTTCACCGCTTAGGATTTTCTTACCTAGGTCGTCATTCCAGCCTGCGTAGCGCTCAGAAGTCAGCTTACCTAGCACGTCGTTTTCTAGCATTGCGGCTGCATTTTCTAGAGATTTCGCCATCACATCCATACCGCCAATATGGCCTTGGAATAGGTCTTCAGCATCGATAGATGGGCGACGAAGACGAGCATCAAAGTTAAAACCACCAGTAGTAAAACCGCCGGCTTTCAGGATTTCGTACATCACTAATGTGTTTTCTTCAACGCTGTTAGGGAACTGGTCAGTATCCCAACCTAGCTGAGCATCACCACGGTTTGCATCAATAGAACCAAACAGACCTAGAGAAGTCGCAGTTGCCACTTCATGGTGGAAGCTGTGCCCTGCAAGAGTAGCGTGGTTTGCTTCGATGTTGACCTTGATTTCATCTTCAAGGCCGTATTGCTTCAAGAAGCCATATACAGTCGCTGTATCGTAGTCGTATTGGTGCTTAGTCGGCTCTTGTGGCTTAGGCTCAATCAAGATAGTGCCGTTAAAGCCAATCTTATGTTTGTGCTCAACCACCATCTGCATTAGGCGGCCTAATTGCTCGCGCTCTTGGCGAAGGTCAGTGTTAAGCAGTGTTTCGTAGCCTTCACGACCACCCCAAAGCACGTAGTTCTCACCACCTAGACGCTTAGTTGCGCCCATAGCGTTGAAAATTTGAGTTGCCGCATACGCAAACACTTTCGGGTCAGGGTTAGTGCCTGCACCTGACATGTAGCGAGGATTAGAGAAGGCGTTGGCTGTACCCCAAAGTAGTTTGGTGCCGGTTTCGGCTTGTTTCTGCTCTAGTACGTCAACCATAGTTTGGAAGTTGTTGATGTACTCTTTGATAGAGTTGCCTTCAGGAGCCACATCGGTGTCGTGGAAACAGTAGTAAGGCACGGTTAGCTTTGAGAAGAAATCGAAGGCGTGGTCGGCTTTCATGCGAGCCACTTCCATTGGGTCGTTGCTTTTTAGCCACGGACGGTCGTAAGTGCCAGCGCCAAATACGTCAGAGCCAGCCCAGCAGAAGTTGTGCCAGTAGCATGCAGCAAAGCGCAGGTGCTCTTTCATGCTTTTGCCCAGTACCATTTTGTCGGCGTCGTAGTGGCGGAAAGCAAGAGGGTTTGAAGAGTTAGAACCTTCAAACTTAATAGTATCGATGTTTTTAAAGAATTCGGACATAATTTTTGTACCCAGTTAGTAGGATTAATCTTCGAATTCAATGATCAATGTTCAGCGTTTTAATTACAATTATGAAATTTTATTTGTTGTTTAGGTAATTTATTATTGATTTGAGTTTATTTATGACAGCAAAATAACCACAGTGAATTAATGATCACTGCGGTTATTTTTAATAATTCTATATAAGAACTAAATTAAAGCCTTACCTGCACTATCAAAAATATGCATTCTATTTCTATCGATATAGAAGCGATGCATTTTATTGGCAGACACACTTTTATCAGAATCAACTTCAATCACTACATTTACATCTTGGTAAATGCCATTGATTTGCACCGTTGCACCCAGTAGCTCAGTTGTTTCAACAAACAATTCGATAGGGATCGAGTTGTCACTTTCTTCACTGCTGATATCCGATGGTCTGATACCTAAGGTTGCCGGGCCTTCTTGGATACTTGAATTGTGATAGGCCTCAGAAAGAAGGTAGTTTGTATCTTCTACTCTAAGCTCCCATAGTTCAGCCTTTTTATGAATATTCACAGGCAACATATTCATAGTTGGACTGCCGATAAAGGTCGCAACAAACTGGTTTACCGGCTTATGGAATATCTCTTTTGGCGTTCCAACTTGCTCTATTAAACCATCACGTAATATAACTACCTTGTCTGCAAGGGTCATTGCTTCTATTTGATCGTGGGTGACATAAACGGTGGTTTTGTTGTGTTTTCTATGCAGTTCTTTTAGTTCAGTGCGCATGGTATTACGCAGCTTAGCATCTAGGTTTGATAGGGGTTCATCAAACAAGAATACCTCGGGTGTACGAACCATTGCACGACCCATAGCGACACGCTGACGTTGTCCTCCAGACAAGGCTCTTGGTTTTCTATTTAGTAGTGGTGTCAGTTGCAACATGTCAGAAACACGGCGAACTTGTTGCTCAACTTCTTTCTTATCTACCCCTGCCATCTTAAGGGAGAAACCTATGTTTTCTGCCACCGTCATATGTGGGTATAGGGCATAGCTTTGAAATACCATTGCGATATTTCTATCCTTTGGATTCAGGTCATTGACGACCAGATCATCAATGACAACTTCACCGTTGCTGATGTCTTCTAGGCCAGCCAACATTCTAAGGGTGGTGGATTTACCGCAGCCAGAGGGACCTAGCAATACTACAAATTCGCCATCCTCAATCTTAAGATTGAAGTCCTTTACTACGTGCGTATCTCCGGAGTAAATCTTGTCTACGCCTCTAAACTCTACAGTTGCCATCGTCTCTACCTAAGTCCAAAAGGATGAATCATTTGCCCTATCATGAATTAGTTTTAGCTATTTCCTCAATTATGAAATTTATTACTGACTTTAAGTTATTTGACTAATTTGCGAATGATCACATCTCTAAGTTATTTAGCATCAAAAATAATAAAATAAGTGACCGAGTTCACATATAAAAGTAGAAGGAATTAGGTTTTGGCTTAGCTCTATTTAGCTCATCTCTATTAATTGATTTGGGAATCTTGATAAATAAACTCAACCTGTCAATGCCATGTGCTGTAAAGGAATTATAAATGTGAGCAATAGCTAATTATTGAGATAAACCTCGCTGACAAATAAAAAGAATAAATTTGATATGAAATTTCACAATTGCTGATGAGCTTATTATTTCACAGTATGAATGACAGAAAATTTTGAAGGTTTATTACTCTTAGGTGATGTAAATGGCATCTGTAAAATTTAACAACTTAAAAAAATCCTACGGCGATACGGAAGTAGTAAAAGGCGTTGACCTAGACATAAAACATGGTGAGTTTGTGGTTCTGTTAGGACCTTCTGGCTGCGGTAAATCCACCACCTTAAGAATGCTAGCGGGCCTAGAAGACATCAGTGACGGCGAAATCTACATTGATGACCTACTTGTAAACGACCTGCACCCAATTGAGCGAAATATCGCAATGGTATTTCAAAGCTATGCTCTCTACCCGCATATGACAGTAGAACAAAATATCGGCTTTGCGCTAGAGAACATGAAGGTGGATAAGATTAAGCGTAAAGAGATGGTTGCTGAAGTGGCAGAGGTTTTGGAGCTGACGCCTCTACTTGATAGAAAGCCTAAAGATCTATCGGGTGGTCAAAGACAGCGTGTCGCGATGGGACGTGCAATGGTTCGTACCCCCGAGGTATTCCTATTTGATGAACCCCTATCTAACTTGGATGCGAAGCTGCGCGGAGCAATGCGCAAAGAAATAAAAGCCTTACACAAGCGTGTTCAAACCACGGTTATCTACGTTACCCATGACCAAGTTGAAGCGATGACGCTAGCGGATCGAATTGTGATTCTGAATAACGGTGTTATTGAACAGGTGGGAACGCCAAAAGAGATATTCGAAAAGCCTCGCACTAAGTTTGTCGCCAAATTCATCGGTAGTCCTGAAATCAACATCATGCCTTCTACTGAACAAGACTTCGTCAGTTGCCTGCCGCATTCCATCGATATCAATACGGTTGAGTCCATTGGTATTCGTCCACAGGACTTCACCTTAACTGAGAACGATGTCGATGCGACTCACCGCTGTTCTGCCAAGGTCGATGTTATTGGGCATGAAGTCTTGGGCTCCGTTATTCATGTGAATGGTTTGCTTGGTTCAAAGCGAATCACCATCGAAACCCCATACCAAGAAGAAGATCTAGACGATCGTATTAACGTGTATTTTGACTCTCGAAATGTTCACTATTTCGATGAAAATCAAAGCATTACCCTACTATAAAAAGGAAGAATAATGAAAAAGTTAAATCTCAAGGTAATGTCTCTTGCGATAGCATCCGCCGTTGCTGGCTATGCTCAGGCAGAGACTGTGGAGCTTAGCGTTGCCTCTTTTCCCAACTTTAACCAGGTAGCAGAAGCTGCAGTTCCTTTATTTGAGAAGCAATACCCAGACATTAAGGTCAAAGTCGTCACTCTAGCTTACGGCGATCACCATAATGCGATGACAACAGCGCTTGCGACTGGTGCCAATGTGCCTGACGTGATGGGCATTGAGTATGGCTATGTTGGTCGATTCATTGAAGGGGGCGGCTTAGAAGACCTAGGTGCAGCACCATACAACGCCACTCAATTTACCGATCAGCTTGTACCTTATGCTGTAGCTCAAGGCACAAACTCAAAAGGCGTATTGTCTGGTGTCCCGGCTGACATCGGTCCTGGTGCGACGTTCTATCGTAAAGACATACTTGATAAAGCGGGTGTGACTGAAGAAGAACTGACTAAGGATTGGGACTCATTCATTGAGGCTGGTATCAAGGTTAAGGAGACAACAGGCAGCTACTTGCTAGCAAATGCGGTTGATATCAAAGACATTTACATTCGTGCCAATTTAAAAGATGGCGAGGGTGTTTACTTCGATAGTGAACATAACATCTTGGTTAACTCTCCACGCTTTAAAGAAGCCTTCCGTTTAGCGAAAAAAGCGCGTGATGCTGGCATTGATGCTGAAGTAGGTGCTTGGTCAAATGAGTGGACAGAAGGTCTGCGTCGCGGAACGATTGCATCGCAAATGATGGGTGCTTGGTTAGGCGGTCACTTACAAGACTGGATTGCTCCTGAAGAAGTAGGTAAGTGGCGTACGGCTCAACTTCCTGCTGAGGCATATGCAAGCTGGGGTGGATCTTTCTACGGCATCCCTAAGAAAGCGAAAAACAAAGAAGCGGCATGGAAGTTCATCGAGTTCATGGCAACGAACCCTGAAGTACAAATGCTAGGTTTCGTAGAGATCAACGCATTCCCTGCACTGCAATCAGTTCATTCAGCTGAGTTCTTCAACGAAGAAGTGCCTTACCTAGGTGGACAACAAGCTCGCTTAGTTTGGCGTGCCGCATCAGAGAAAGTACCAGCACGTGTTGCTGACCGCTATGACGAAGTCGCTCGCCAAGTTATCAATGATGCACTTGAGCAAGTGCTAGAAAAAGACGCTGATATCGATCAGGTACTAGCGAATGCTGAGAAGCAAATCAAACGTCGTGCACGTCGTCGTTAAGTAACGCCCGGGTTAGGGCAATGACCCTAACCCGCTGTTTTTTAGTTGGGATAAGATTATGAGTTCTTTATTAGCTACCAGTCCTACTTCGCCACAAAAGAGTCGTTTTTGGCTGCGCAAAGGCAACAAAGTTGCCCCTTATATTTTTGTGCTGCCATTCTTCGTAATATTTGGCATCTTCGGATTATTTCCACTTTTATTTTCTTTGTATTTGTCATTCCATTATTGGGAGCCTGCAGCGGGTCTCGCTGCAATGGAGTGGGTAGGTATTGAGAACTATACATTCGCCCTACAAGATGAATGGTTCCAAACCTCAATATATAACACCTTTGTTATTGCCCTTAAGTCGGGTATTCCGCAACACGCTGTTGCTCTGCCGTTAGCATTTTTCATTCATACTAGCTTTATGAGAATGCGAAATACCGTGATTGGTATTTACTTTGTTCCTTACATTACGTCTACGGTCGCGATCTCTTTGGTATTCACTACCTTATTCTCGCGTGATTTTGGCATGATCAACCAGGTGCTTACCTCACTGGGTAACTTCACTATTGCTGATATCAAGGTTCTGTCGTGGCTATTCCCTACAGAGAACATTGATTGGGCTAAACCTGCCTATACCAAAGATATGATCTCATTTGTGGTCTTCTGGCGATTTGTTGGCTGGAACACCGTGTTGTACTTGTCAGCACTGCAGACTATTCCAAAAGATATCTATGAAGCAGCCATCATCGATGGTGCGAACCGTTATCAGCAGTTCCTGCATATCACCTTGCCAATGCTAAAACCGATGGCCTTCTTTGCAGTAACACTCACCATCATCGGTAACCTGCAGTTGTTTGAAGAACCCTTCATCATCACTGGCGGTACTGGTGGCTTAGAGCAAGCGGGTAAGACAGCCGCGATGCACATGTACATCACAGCATTCGTTGAAAGTGACTTTGGTACAGCGTCAGCAATCTCTTGGATTCTATTCATGATTATTGCCGGATTGACGCTAATAAATAACAAGCTTTTAGGTGGGAACAACCAATGAGAAAAGTAATAGAAAAAGATAAGCTCATTGCCTACGGTTTTGTAGCCGTTGGAGCAGTAATCATGATTGCTCCGTTCTACTTCATGTTTATATTCTCCTCTCATTCGAATGCGGGCATCTTGTCTGTACCGCCACCGATTGGGTTGGGTGATTACTTAGTAGAAAACTTTAATACCTTATTGGAGTTTCTACCTTACTTTTGGCACAACCTTGGCTTGAGTTTATATGTTGCCATTGTGGTGACCTTCTTGAACCTATTGTTCTGTTCACTGGCTGGCTACGCCTTCGCTATGTTTGACTTTAAGTTCAAGAACGCGCTTTTTGTTGGCATTATGGCGACCATGTTGCTACCTCCATTCCTAGGAATGATCCCAACGGCAATGATCATGTCTACTATCGGTTGGATGAACGATCCTAAGGCACTGATCATCCCTGCGGCTTGTGGAGCGATGGGGATCTTCATGATGCGACAGTTCATTGCAAGCTCTATTCCTAAAGAGCTGGTTGAAGCGGCGCGAATGGATGGCTGTGGTGAGTTTAAGATCTACTACCGAGTTATCGTGCCTCTAATTACGCCTGCATTCGGTACTTTAGGTTTGATTACCTTTATCGGAACATGGAACAACTTCATGGGACCTTTGGTGGTAATGAACGACATGAAGATGTTTACAGTGCCGCTGGCTCTTCGTGCCCTGCAGGGAACGGGACAAGTGCCTTGGGGCGCCGTCTCTATCGGTGCTGCCATCGCAGTATTGCCACTACTTATTCTATTTATACTGGCATCACGTCGACTCATCGACGGACTTACCTCTGGTGCTGTTAAAGGATAAACCTTCACCTACTCACTATTTGATGACAACCACATACTGGATGCTACTAAGGCATCCAGTTGTGTAATTGCATCTAGAAAAGGAAATAAAGATGAGAAAGTTACTTTTCCCTTCGCTCTGTCTCGCATTACTCTCAGCTTGCTCCGCCGAACAATCCAATCAGCCCACTCAAGAAACCACACCCGCTATGGCTAAACCGGGCGAACTTCCGGGTATGCCTCTTAAATCTCTGGCTGATCAAATCAACCTTGCGATAGGTGCTGCGGTAGAGACTCGACACTTAGAAGACCCTCTATTTCGTCAGGTATTGATCCGCGACTTTTCGCAAATCACGCCAGAGAATGAGATGAAGTTTAGCTATGTTCAGCCCGAGCGTGGTCAGTTCGATTTTAGTAAAGCAGACCAACTCGTTGAGTTTGCTGAAGAGCATGACATGGTCGTCAAAGGACACGCCCTCGTTTGGCACATCCAAAACCCTAAATGGCTAGAAGAAACCAAATGGACTAAAGAAGAGCTGAGTGAGGTTCTAGAGCAGCACATTAAGACAGTGGTCGGCCATTATAAAGGTCGGGTAGCTTACTGGGATGTGGTCAACGAAGCCTTTAATGACAACGGCACCTTTAGAGAAACACTGTGGTATCAAGTATTAGGTGAAGAATATATCGAGATGGCTTTTCGATGGGCGCATGAAGCGGATCCCGATGCTGTGCTGTTTTATAACGATTACTCCACAGAAGCCATGGGGCCTAAATCCAATGCCGTGTATCGTCACTTAAAGGCCTTGCTAGATAAAGGTGTGCCAATCCATGGCGTAGGTACGCAGTTACACCTGATGAGTGAATACCCTATTGGTGAGGCGTCTATCGCCCGCAATATTGAACGATTCTCTGAGATTGGACTGGATACGCACTTCACTGAGATAGATGTGCGTATGCGAGACAGTGAAGGTCAGGCGGGGCTCAATGACCAAGCAAAGCATTATGAGACGTTAATGAAGCTTGCGGCCTATTATCCTGAAGTGGACATGTATACCACCTGGGGATTAAGTGACAAATACTCTTGGGTGCCGTCTTGGTTTGAGGGTTACGGCAGAGCCTTGATGCTGGATAAAGACTACCGCGCAAAACCGGCCTATTTGGCGGTGCAAGATGTATTGGTGGATGCGGTAACCGGAAACTTTGGCTATGAACCCATTACCGACCTAAGTAATGCAAAACGCCATGTCAGCCCATTCAATGCTAAGCCTTTGTCGTCAGAATCATTAAATGCTGAAGCTGTGGTTTATTACCCATTTGTTTACAACCAACTTAATGGCAAAGACCAAAGACTGCCTAACTCAGAGACGGTGAGCGGCAAATGGGGCGTGGGTTACTACAAGAACAAACTCATAGGCCAAGTGATTCGCTCAGACGAGACAACGGTGACCAACCATAGCCTTGTGCATGAGAATGACAATGTTGAGGTGTTCATTCGACTTGGTGAACAATACTGGCAGTTCCGTTCAATCGTAGGCCAAGACTTTGCTCCGTTAGGTTTCCCTGGAAAAGCCTCTGGAACTTGGAGTGACGACGGTAAGGTGTTTGATTTTGTCATTGAATTTGACGGTTTTGAAGACTTAGTGGGTGAGACGTTAGGCTTTAATATTGCGCTATCGGATAATGATAACGATACAGACGATGGCAACCGCAAAGCTCAGCTTTATCCGCTGACGGGTAACAACGTGGGTTGGCAGGGAGAAGAGTTTGGCGAGCTGTTCATGAATGGACAGAATGCTGTTGTGTCACCGAATCCAATCTCTACACCACCGACGTTTTCTATGAGTCAATTAAGCAAGGCACCAAGCAGTTCTGATGATGCTGTTTGGGAAAATGCCTATCGTTACTCGTTTGCTTTTAATCAGCTAAATCAGAGGGATATGAGCTTTGATGATACGGATGTATCGGGCTCGTGGCAGGTTGGTGTTCACGGTAAATGGTTGTACGGTGTTGTAGAAAGACAAGATGATGTGACCTTTACTGGCGCTGAACAAAGCTATGAAAACGATAACGTTGAGGTGTTTGTTCAGCAGGGCGACAAGGATATGACGCAGTTTAGAACTGTGGTTGGGAAAGGTTTTGAGCCGACCAACTATGCACTTGGCTATGAAGCGCAATGGAACGAGGAGGGCACACAGTTAATGTTTGCTATTGAACTTGATTCAGAGCTAAAAGATGGCGAAAGCATTCAGTGGAATATTGCCCTGTCAGACAACGACGGAGAGGGACGTAACTATCAACTTTACCCAGTACCGGGGAGCAATATGTCTTATCTTGGTGAGGAGTTAACTAGGATAACCTTGCGTTAGATTATTGAGTAAATTGAAATAGAGGTGGCTTAGGTCACCTCTTTTTTTGTGCCTAGATAATTAACAGAAACCATAAAAAACGCACACCGTTTTGGTGTGCGCTTGAAGGGGAATTGGTGTCTTAATTTTAGATATCGAGATAAGGAGTAATGGTTTGAATACTGCCATCTTCGTTATGAATCAGCTCTGTCATCTTGATATTGCGAAGGTGTGTCTGACCTCCGGATAAGGTGCTGTCATGGTAGAACAAGTACCACTTACCTTCAAACTCAGCAATTGAGTGGTGAGTTGTCCAGCCTAAAACTGGTTCTAAAATAACGCCTTGATAAGTAAACGGACCATACGGTGACTCGCTGGTGGCATACACTATTTTATGGGTATCACCGGTAGAGTATGAGAAGTAGTAAGTATCGTTGTGTTTGTGTAGCCATGGGCCCTCAAAGTAACGACGGTCGGTATCTCCTGCTAGAAGCAGGTCTCCATTCTCATCAAGGATCTCGATGTCACGAGGTGTTTCTGCAAGATCAACCATGTTGTCTGCGAGTTTGGCCACTTTTGGTAAAAGGGCTAGTTCGTGATCTTGTGGGAATATCTCTTCACCATATTGGTTATCACGCCAATTTTGCAGTTGACCGCCCCATAGGCCACCAATGTAAAGGTAGTATTGGTTATCCTCATCTTGGAATACCGCAGGATCAATACTGTAGGTACCTTGGATGTGAGTTTCTTCTGGGGTAAAAGGACCTTCTGGTTGGTCTGCGACTGCCACGCCTATATGAAAGATGCCCTCGGCATTTTTAGCAGGGAAATACAGGTAATATTTACCGTCTTTCTCAGCGGCATCTGGCGCCCACATTTGACGCTCTGCCCATTTCACGTCTTTAACGTCTAGTGCATTGCCGTGATCTGTTGCCTTGCCAAAAGGTTGGTCAAGAGAGATGACATGGTAATCACGCATATCAAAGTGATCACCGTTGTCGTTTAGAGGCTGATCCGTTTCGATATCATGAGAAGGATAGATGTAGATCTTGCCATTAAAAACATGCGCGGAGGGATCCGCTGTATACATGTGGGTAACCAAAGGCGAAGAGATCGGCTTTAGTGAGCTAGCACGCTCAAGATCGCGTGCCGTTACCTTCTCTGCATCACTCAGTTCGCTTGCTGTTGCTGTCGTGTCATTCATAATATTCTCACTCAAATAGTCATTTAATCTTTTAACAGCACACTACCTGATTGGGCAATGCGCTTTTTGTTGGGTTTTATTGCTTGTCTTGATGTTCGATGTAGTCGAAATACTCAAAGTCAGCAGCTCGCTTTTGTCCGCGAATATCAGCAGCAAATAACGCTGCAAAACTGCCGGTGAAACGGAAGATATCTGGGCCACCTTCATCGGACAGTGGCGTACTGTTTAGAGAAGGGCCTATCTGTTGCCAAGTCTGTCCGTCTAATGAATAACTAAAGCGATACCACTGGCAATCGAGCTCGAGACGCATAAAGACAGCGTCGGTATCACCAATAAACACCTCCTCAGAATACTCCCCGTAGACATCGTTTATATTTCCAACTATTTGTAGCAGTCTGTTTCCTTCATCATCGGCGCTCATCTTTAAGAAATAGTGGCCATTGCGCGAGTAGTAGGCGCACAAGCCGGCCATCTCATAAGGCGTTTCAGGTGCAAACTCTAGCTTAGTTTCTACGGTGCAATAGAAAGCCTGAAAGCGGCGAGCCAGTATGCTTTGATCGTACCTTGACGAGAGATAGTGGCGGCCCTTTAGTCTCAAATACCCTGGGCGCTCGGTTAGAGACAACCAAGACTCGTCAGCGGGCTCTCTTAGTGTTTGATAATCAACTGCAAGGGTTGTGGATTCGAAGTTGTCACGACTTGGTTTACTTGGCCAAGGATGAGGCTGAAGATCTGGAGCCTCTACTTCGAGGGCAGGTATACGACCTGAAGTGACATAAGGCCAACCCTCTTGCCAGTGCGCTTTTTGAATCGCCGATTCACGCCCAAGAATCGAGTAGCCATTGTCATAATCGGGTATAAATTGATAGCCCTCTGGATTTGGAATGCGTCTGCTACATAGATGGCTTAAATACCACTCACCATTTTGGGTCTCAACAAAGAAGCCGTGTCCAGCACGCTCAAGAGGCGCATTTTCTTGAAAGCGCGTAGTTAGGATTGGGTTTTCAGGATGAACCTCATAAGGCCCCAATATATTCTTAGAACGACATACAGTGACAGCATGATTACGATCAGTGCCACCTTCTGCAGTAATTAGGTAGTAGTAGCCGTCTTTCTTGAGGATCTGTGGCCCTTCGGTACAGCCAAGTTGGGTGCCTTTGAACACATTGTGCGGCTTTCCAACCAGAGACTGTGTATCGACGTCAAATTCTTGAACTACAATGCCACCAAAGAAATTGGTTTTTTGTCTACCATCCCACACCATATTGACCATGTATTTCTTGCCGTCGTCATCATGAAACAGTGAAGGATCAAAGCCATAGTTTCCTATGGAAACTGGCTCACTCCATGGACCTTCGATGTCCTCTGCGGTCACAACAAAGCAAGGGGTTGCCATCCAGTTGCCACCTCGACATGAGTGTACGTTGGAAAAACAAACCCAGAACTTACCGTCAGCATAAGTAAGAGTAGGGGCGTAGACACCTTCAGAGTTATCCATGCCTTTCATGTCTAGTTGTGAGGTGCGAGTAAGAACATGCCCGGCGAGACGCCAGTTGACTAGGTCTTTAGAATGGTGGATCTGAATGCCAGGAAACCACTCGAACGTTGAAGTGGCAATGTAATAATCATCGCCCACTCGAACTATGGAAGGATCGGGGTTAAAGCCTTTAAGTATTGGGTTTTGGATTACATGTGTCATTGTCATTTCTTATTCTTGTAGTTCACTGCGAATTTGTTTATTAAAAAGCCCGAGAACCTTAATGTATATGGTGCTCGGGCTCGATTGGTTAACGTATCGCTTTGTTATTTAAAAATAAAGTTGTTAACGATGTTTTCTAGGTGCTCTTGACGACCCGATACCATCTTAGGTGCAATGTTTTTCTCTTGAGCAAACTTAGCCACTTGTTCAAGGTTCATTTCACCGCTTAGGATTTTCTTACCTAGGTCGTCATTCCAGCCTGCGTAGCGCTCAGAAGTCAGCTTACCTAGCACGTCGTTTTCTAGCATTGCGGCTGCATTTTCTAGAGATTTCGCCATCACATCCATGCCGCCGATATGGCCGTGGAATAGGTCTTCAGCGTCGATAGATGGGCGACGAAGGCGGGCATCAAAGTTAAAGCCACCAGTGGTAAAGCCACCTGCTTTCAGGATTTCGTACATCACTAATGTGTTTTCTTCAACGCTGTTAGGGAACTGGTCAGTATCCCAACCTAGCTGAGCATCACCACGGTTTGCATCAATAGAGCCGAATAGACCTAGAGAGGTCGCAGTTGCCACCTCATGGTGGAAGCTGTGCCCTGCAAGAGTAGCGTGGTTTGCTTCGATGTTGACCTTGATTTCATCTTCTAGGCCGTATTGCTTCAAGAAGCCATATACAGTCGCTGTATCGTAGTCGTATTGGTGCTTAGTCGGCTCTTGTGGCTTTGGCTCAATCAAGATAGTGCCGTTAAAGCCAATCTTGTGTTTGTGCTCAACCACCATCTGCATTAGGCGGCCTAATTGCTCGCGCTCTTGGCGAAGGTCAGTGTTAAGCAGTGTTTCGTAGCCTTCACGGCCACCCCAAAGCACGTAGTTCTCACCACCTAGACGCTTAGTTGCGCCCATAGCGTTGAAAATTTGAGTTGCCGCATACGCAAACACTTTCGGGTCAGGGTTAGTGCCTGCACCTGACATGTAGCGAGGATTAGAGAAGGCGTTGGCTGTACCCCAAAGTAGTTTGGTGCCGGTTTCGGCTTGTTTCTGCTCTAGTACGTCAACCATAGTTTGGAAGTTGTTGATGTACTCTTTGATAGAGTTGCCTTCAGGAGCCACATCGGTGTCGTGGAAACAGTAGTAAGGCACGGTTAGCTTTGAGAAGAAATCGAAGGCGTGGTCGGCTTTCATGCGAGCCACTTCCATTGGGTCGTTGCTTTTTAGCCACGGACGGTCGTAAGTGCCAGCGCCAAATACGTCAGAGCCAGCCCAGCAGAAGTTGTGCCAGTAGCATGCAGCAAAGCGCAGGTGCTCTTTCATGCTTTTGCCCAGTACCATTTTGTCGGCGTCGTAGTGGCGGAAAGCAAGAGGGTTTGAAGACTCGGTGCCTTCAAATTTAATTTTATTAATGTTTTTAAAGAATTCGGTCATAATCGTAATATCCAAAATGAGTAACAGGCTTCGATAGTCATAATTTACTTTTTATCTCATTCCTTCAATTACGATTTTTAGTACTAAAATTCATGTATTTGTTATTTGTGCGACAAGTCTCATTCAGGAACTGAAAAACGTTTCTCGAATTATTTGTGATGGATTATTGAGCAAGCCTTATCAGTTTTTAGATGTTTATCACATAAACCAGATTGCATAATTAAGTTGCTAATAACAGTAATTTCAATCAATCGCCTAGGTATTACTATTTAAATTGATTGATATAATAATTACTGATTGATTATTTATAATAAGCTCACCCCCAAACAGAGCTTTAATTAATAAAGCCCCGTATTTATAACGGGGCTTTTTAATATGAAAGAGTTTTTACTTCTCTAAGCTGACTTTTCTCTAAAGTCTTTAGGTGTCATTTCAAAGTTCTTTTTAAATACCGTATACATGTATTGTAACGATGGGTAGCCACAGACCTCTGCGATATCATTGATCGAGAGTGAGGTGCTGGTGAGTAGGTTGCAAGCTCTCTTCAATTTTGAGTTATGAATCTCTTGATGGATAGAGTGTCCTCTGGCCTCTTTAAATCGCACTTCCATGTTTGAACGAGAGATACCCACATAGCTGAGTACCTGATCGACCTTGATTCCTTTGCAGGCATTGTGACGAATAAAGTGCATCGCCTGAATCACATAAGGATCGTTTAAGGCCTGGTAGTCAGTGCTTTGACGCTCATACACCATTGATGGTGGAATCATGACTCTAGGTCTTGCTGTAGGAACTAAGGCTGCATTTTCAGAGTTAGCTTGGGTATCTAAGATGTTGTGGAGCATCTTAGCCGCGCGATAACCCATTTCCTTACTACCTTGAGCCACAGAGCTCAGGGATACTCTTGTGAGGTATCGAGTTACCTCTTCATTGTCGATGCCAATCACAGCAACTTTGTCAGGGACCATGATGTTTAAATGGCTGCATACCTGCAACAGATGTCTAGCTCTTGAGTCTGTTACTGCAATAATCCCTGTGGGGGTTGGAAGCCTTTGTAGCCAATCAGCAAGGCGGTTCATATCATATTGCCAACTGCCTGATGAGGTCTCATTGCCACGAAACACTGCGCTAGCATAGCCCTCGCGAGCGACGATGTTTTTGAATGCCTTTTCTCTTTCGCTGGCCCAGCGGCGACAAGGCGCATCAGGGATGCCATAAAAAGCAAAATTTTGTAGCCCTTTGCCTTTTAGGTGTTGGAATGCCATTTCCACTAAGGCTTGGTTATCTGTAGCCACATAGGGGACGTCGGGGTAATCATTTTCAGACTGGTAAGAGCCACCCACGCCGACCACAGGAATGTTTGAGTTTGAAAGTAAGCGCTCTATCTCCGGATTGTCAAAATCTGCAATGATGCCATCGCCTTGCCAAGCTTGAACATTCTCCAAGTGAGTCGTAAAGTCTTCCTCAAGAAAAATATCCCAGTCACACTGAGTTGCTTGTAAGTATTCGCCAATGCCTTCAATTACTTGTCGGTCATAAACCTTATTTGCATTGAATAGCAAGTTTATTCGATATTTCCTATCCATAAAAACAATAAGCCATAGAGTCAAAACAAAGTCGCATGAGTCTACCAGTAGAGTGCAAACTCATACACTGAGTCAATACGATGTTGTGATCTTAAACTCATTCGGTGAATATAATAAACGTGATACGAAAAAACATAATGAACACTTTCACAATGAAGATATCTTAGATAAATAAAAAGATAGGTTAAACCTGTAACTTATATACCAATCTAGTAACCAAGTCTTAACAGTCTGTATAAAGAGTAGAATAACCTGTAATGATTAGTTATTAATAATATATCGAATGGAGTTTTATTTACTTGTTGATTAATTATATGTAATGGCGATTATTATAAGTTTGATAATAAAAAAGGGACCAAAGGTCCCTTTAATTCATAAACTTATGTTTTGCTTACTCAACAGTAACCGCTTTTGCTAGGTTACGAGGTTGGTCTACATCGGTACCTTTGATCAATGCTACGTGGTACGACAGTAGCTGCATTGGAACTGTGTAGAAGATAGGCGCTGTAATTTCATTTACATGAGGCATCTTGATGATCTTCATGTTTTCATCGCTCTCAAAGCCCGCTTTTTCGTCAGCAAATACATACAGTAGTCCACCACGTGCACGTACTTCTTCAACGTTAGATTTCAGCTTCTCTAGAAGCTCGTTGTTTGGTGCGATAACCACTACTGGCATATCGGCATCAATAAGAGCAAGAGGACCGTGCTTTAATTCACCTGCTGCATAAGCTTCAGCATGGATGTAAGAGATCTCTTTGAGTTTAAGAGATGCTTCCATAGCAATTGGGTAGTACTCACCGCGGCCTAGGAATAATGTATGGTGCTTGTCAGCAAAATCAGGGGCTAGAGCTTCGATTTCTTTATCGAACGCTAGCGCTTTTTCAATAGCCGTTGGCAGTTCATGTAGAGCTTGAACAATCTCAGCTTCACGAGCTGAATCGACGCGACCTTGCAGACGACCAATTGAAACTACCATCATCAGCATTGCTGCAAGTTGAGTGGTGAATGCTTTTGTTGAAGCAACACCGATCTCTGTTCCTGCGCGAGTCATGAAGGCAAAATCAGATTCACGAACAAGAGAAGAGCCTGCCACGTTACAGATGGTCATTGCCGCCATGTAACCTTTTTCTTTTGCTAGGCGAAGTGCAGCTAGCGTATCGGCCGTTTCACCTGATTGAGAAAGAGTCACAAGTAGGCTGTTTGGACGAGTTACGAATTTGCGGTAACGGAACTCAGATGCGATTTCTACGTCACAGCTTACACCAGCGATAGATTCGAACCAGTAACGAGCAGCCATGCCTGAGTTGTATGAAGTACCACAAGCAATGATCTGAACGTGTTCTACCTTGCTAAGGATTTCTTCTGCTTTAACGCCGATAGCGTTAGTGATGACTGAATCTGCAGAGATACGGCCTTCCATAGTGCTAATTAGCGCTGTAGGTTGCTCGAAGATCTCTTTTTGCATGAAGTGACGGTATTTACCTTTATCACCTGCATCGTGCTCAGCGTTAGATTCGTGCTCTTCACGCTCTACTGAGTGACCTTCTGCATCGAAGATAGATACGTCACGGCGAGTGATTTCTGCGATATCACCTTCTTCTAGGTAGATGAAGCGACGCGTTACGTTAAGTAGCGCTAGCTGATCTGAAGCAAGAAAGTTCTCACCTACACCTAAACCAATCACAATTGGGCTACCAGAGCGAGCGACAACGATACGGCTTGGGTCTTTGCGATCAACTGCTACTGTGCCGTAAGCACCATCTAGTTGCTTAGCGGTCTTTTGTAGAGCCTCAACTAGAGATGCTGATGTTCTTAGTTCCCACTCAACTAGGTGAGCAATAACTTCAGTATCGGTTTGAGAAGTAAAGACATAGCCACGGCCAACTAAAAGCTCACGCAGCTCTTCGTGGTTTTCGATGATGCCATTGTGCACAACAGCAATGTCACCCGACATATGAGGGTGAGCGTTTACTTCACTTGGCTCGCCGTGCGTTGCCCAGCGAGTGTGTGCGATACCTGTACCGCCTAGAACGTTTTGTGCATCTACAGCGTCTGCAAGTTCTTGAACCTTACCTAAGCGGCGAACGCGAGTTAGGTTTGACTCTGCGTCAACAACAGCAACACCTGCTGAGTCGTAACCACGGTACTCAAGACGACGAAGGCCTTCGACAAGGATCTCTGCTACATCACGCTGTGCTACTGCACCAACAATTCCACACATGTTTTATTCTCCGGTTTGTCTTTACGTATACAGCAAAGACGATAGTAGTTTTAAATTTAGTTGGCTGCTCGGATAACGCGAACAGCTTTTGATTCGATAATTTGTTTGTATTCGTCAGACAGGTTTTTATCGGTAATTACGATATCGATGCTGTCCCAAGCGAGTTCTAAGTTGGGAATGCGACGACCAATCTTGTCTGACTCAATCATGACGATAACCTGGCGAGATACCTCAGCCATCACGCGACTTAAACCAATAAGTTCATTAAAGGTAGTCGTTCCTCGCTCAAGGTCGATACCATCGGCGCCAACAAACAGCTGGTCAAAATCGTACGAACGAAGAGCTGCTTCGGCGACTTGGCCTTGAAATGAGTCTGAATGTGCATCCCAAGTGCCACCAGTCATCAATAGGGTCGGCTCACTCTCTAGCTCATTAAGCGCATTCGCTGCGGTTAATGAATTGGTCATTACCACTAAGCCTTTCTTGGTATTTAGCTTAGAAATAAGAGCACCAGTGGTGCTGCCGCTATCGATTAATATTCGATTGTGGTCACGAACCAAGGAGGCGGCGACTGAGGCTAGAGATAGCTTCTCTTCTGAAATCAGTATATTGAGCTCTTCGGCTACCGTTTCGGTTGGGATAGAGACGGCGCCACCATAGCGACGGAGTAGCTGTCCACTTTGTTCTAACGATGCGAGGTCTTTACGAATAGTAACTTCTGATGTATCAAAGCGTTTTGCTAGTTCTTCAACAGTCACTTCGCCTTGTTCCTCTACAAGAGAGGCGATAGCACTGCGTCGAATTTGAGTATTTCGTTTAGTCATATTCGGTTTCTTTCGTTTTAGTGGGTGCATTCTTTCATATCGAAACTTAAATGTCTACACTTCGAAAGCCAGTCGAAACCAGTAAGGTCACGGCCTTTTGTCATAAGGTACTGTTATTTATGAATTGAAAAGCATAATTTTCGAAGAGAATTATTTGGGTGTTTACGCTTGCTATCTTTCGTTTAGAAAGGCAATGAAAGGGCATTTATTGAAGGTTTAAGGCCTGAGTTTTGCTGATTATGGCTGATCTAGGTCAAAAAATCGCTAATAAGGGTTGGACAAAATTACTACTTATTTTACACTACAAAAAAACATTAAAACCCTAATTACTAGAAAGGTAGAGTTATGAGACTGATTCCGTTAAGCAATGCTGAAAAAGTAGGTAAGTGGGCTGCTCGTCATATCGTTGCAAGCATCAACAAGTTCCAACCAACAGCAGAGCGACCATTTGTTCTGGGTCTACCAACAGGTGGCACTCCACTAACCACTTACAAAGCATTAATTGAATTGTATAAAGCGGGTGAAGTGAGCTTCAAGAACGTTGTTACCTTCAACATGGATGAGTATGTAGGCATTGACCCTGAGCATCCAGAATCTTATCGCTCTTTCATGTACAACAACTTCTTTAATCATGTTGATGTTCAAGAAGAAAACATCAACCTGCTTGATGGCTTGGCTGACGATATCGATGCTCACTGCGCAGCATACGAAGCTAAAATGAAGTCTTACGGCAAGATTAACCTATTCATGGGTGGTGTTGGTATTGATGGGCACATTGCTTTCAATGAGCCAGGCTCATCTCTATCATCGCGTACACGTATCAAGACTCTAACTGAAGATACTCGCATTGCGAACTCTCGCTTCTTTGATGGCGACATCAACCAAGTTCCAAAATACGCACTAACTATCGGCGTTGCTACTTTGCTTGATGCGGAAGAAGTGATGATTCTTTCCCTAGGCCACAACAAAGCGCAAGCATTGCAAATGGCAGTTGAAGGCAGCGTAAACCACATGTGGACAGTGACGGCTCTACAGCTTCACAATAAGGCAATCATCGTTGCTGATGAACCAGCACAGCAAGAGCTTAAAGTGAAAACGGTTAAGTACTTTAACGAGCTAGAAGCTGAGAACATCAAAGATCTATAAGCTTGGTTCGATTGAATAGTTAATAAAAAACCACCGCAAGGTGGTTTTTTTGTCTTAGGAGGTTAAGTCATTTTCACGACAGAGTTTGTTGATGATATCCGTGATGGCGAGCACTAGGGTAGAGCGTACTCTCTGGAAGTGCCGAGTTAGAAACATGTCTAATGTGGCGCCACTCATACCTTCAGCAAAGGTCGCATCAAACTCAAGTGGCATAATGCCCTTAATTGAGTTTATCTTGTTGAGCTCAAATAACACATCAACCTCTGTGAAGCTGACTTCTTCTCCCTGAATCTTAGCCCATTCCCTTAACGTCACGAAGATCTCTATATCGTCGTAAATCTCTTTGGAGATACTTCCTAACCCTAACAAAAGCTTGGTTCTTACTTGGATTTCCCCTAAAGGACCATCGTTCGTTAGTAAGGGATCAACCACAAATTTAACCGCATAATCATCTTTGAAAAAGATACTCTTGAGCAATGCGTCAACGGTATCGTCTAATGCATCATAGGCAGTTAGCAGGCACTCGTGAGCGCTCTCTGCTTCAGAAAGGGCCTCAAGGAGTTCTGTTTCATGCTCAGGGGTTATGGGCATACTACTCTTATTGTTGTGGGGACTAAAATTAAAAGGCGCCTCATAAGAGGCACCTATTGTTTGGATCATTTAATCGCTAGGTAAGCTTGTTCCGCTAGTTTAACAACTTCAGCATCAACATTCAGCTCAGAGTAGTGCGCTAATGTCTCAGCAAAGCCTTTTTCAGCAAACATAGCTTGAAGTTCAACTGCTTGTGGATCGTCGTCATTCTTATAATGGAATGCAGCAGCGATACCTTTTAGCAGGTGCGTGTTCGGTAGGTTGTACTCTAGAGTACCGTTAAGCGGCTTGATCAAACGGTCTTGAGGGCTTAGCTTACGAATAGGTTGGCGGCCTACGCGATCCACTTCATCACGAAGGAACGGGTTGGCGAATCGACCAAGAATCTTTTGAATGTAAGCAGCGTGAGCTTCAGGGTCGAAGCCGTAGCGACGAATCAATACTTCACCACTTTCTTCCATTGCCGCTTGTACTTCTGCAAGAATCGCAGGATCTTCGATAGAATCCTTGATGGTCTCGTGACCTGCAAGAACGCCGAGATATGCAGTGATTAAGTGGCCAGTGTTCAGGGTAAATAGTTTACGCTCAACAAATGCCATTAGGTTATCAGTGCATTCCATACCAGGGATGTTAGGAATCTCGCCCTTGAATTGAGTTTGATCGACGATCCACTCACTAAAGGTTTCAACGGTCACGGCTAGTGGGTCCGTTTCACCTTCTTCTGCTGGTGGAACGATACGGTCTACTGCTGAATCAACAAAGCCTACATATTGGTCGGCTTTCGCTTGTGCTTCATCACTTAGGTGGCCGTAAACGGCTTCTTTAAGCTGAGTCGTACCACGTACCATGTTTTCACAAGCAATGATGTTTAGTGGTGCTTCATTACCTTGTGAGAAACGTAGCTCAAGGCCTTGTGCGATGGTTTTTGAGATGATGTTTAGAACCGTTGGTCCTACTGCAGTTGTCACCATGTCTGACTCTGCAATGCAGTTCACAACTTCAGGGCTAGTTGAGTTAACAGCGGTTACGTTTGAAACTGTGTCTACAACACAATCTGCGCCAACAACCTTAACTGAATATTCATTTCGCTCGATAAGAGCGTTCACTACAGTTTCATTTACATCTGCAAATGTCACTGCGATACCAGCGTCAGCAAGCAGCTTACCGATAAAACCACGACCAATGTTACCTGCGCCAAAATGTAAAGCTTTCATAACAGTACCTAACCAATAGAAATTAATAAAAATAAAAAGGAGGCCAGCGTAATAATAAGGGGAGCTGGCCTCGTCACTTACTTAGGAGCGTGACTTAAAGCAATTTTATTTTCCGTTGAGGATATTCAATACATCTTGAGGGTTCGATGTAGTCTTCAACAGTTCAACAGCTTCTTCGTCATCAAGTGAATTAGTGATAGCGGTGATAACTTGAATATGTTCGTCACCTTGTGCCGCGATACCGATTACCATCTTCGCAACATCATCTTCGTCTTCACCCCACTGAATACCTTCAGGGAATTGGCAGAACACGATGCCAGTGCTTTCAACATACTGCTTAGCTTCGATAGTGCCGTGTGGTACAGCAATTGACTCACCTAGGTAGGTTGATACCAACTCTTCACGAGCAAGCATGCCGTCTACATATTCTGGGCGAACATTGCCAAGCTTAACCAGTTGCTCACCGGCAAATTTAATGACTTCTTCTTTAGTCTTTGCTTGCATGCCAAGGAAGATATTGTCGTTTGACAGTTTCAATGTACCTTGCTGCTCTGTCTCTTCTTTAGCAACTGCTGGGGCTTCTGAAGCACCTTGAGCTTCTAGGAGTTGTGCAACGAGATTGTCGTACACAGCGCCGTCTAGGAAGTTAGACAGTGAAATGTGGTAAGCACTATCAACAACTGAACGAGCACGGTCAGTAAGATCTTTGTGCGTTACAACGATATCGACATCTTGCGGTAGGTTGTTGATTGCTAGGTTAGTTACTGAAATATCTAGGCCAGCCGCTTCTACTTTCTTACGTAGTAGACCTGCACCCATTGCACTTGAACCCATACCTGCGTCACACGCTACAATGATGTTTTTTACTGCTGACATGTTTACGTCAGCGTTTGCAGCTTGGCCTTTAGAAGACGCTTTCATGTCTTTCATTTGACTTGCTGCTTTCTCTAGAGAGTCTTCTTCATCGTCTGCTTGAGCTTGAGTTTTCATTAGCAATGATGCAACAAGGAATGATACCGCTGCCGCTGCTACTACAGAAAGAATTACACCGATGAATGAATCTTTAGGTGTCATGATTAGAACAGCAAAGATAGAGCCAGGAGATGCTGGAGAAATCAGACCTGAGCTAAATACTACGTTAGTGAATACACCAGTCATACCACCTGCGATTACAGCAAGGATTAGACGAGGGTTCATCAATACGTATGGGAAGTAGATTTCGTGAATACCACCAAAGAAGTGGATGATAGAAGCACCAGCAGCAGATTGCTTAGCGTTGCCTTTACCAAATACCATGTACGCTAGAAGTAGACCAAGACCTGGACCTGGGTTCGCTTCAATCAGGAAGAAGATTGAACGACCTAGTTCTTCAGATTGCTGAACACCTAGTGGAGTAAAGATACCGTGGTTGATTGCGTTGTTTAGGAACAGAATCTTCGCAGGCTCTACAAAAATAGAAGCTAAAGGAAGCAAGCCAGCGTTTACCATTACGTCTACACCAGCAGCAAGTGCTGAAGATAGAAGTTTAACCGCAGGACCAACAACTAAGAATGCTAGGATGGCACAAATCATACCAACGATACCGGCAGAGAAATTGTTTACCAACATCTCAAAGCCACTCTTCACTTTACCGTGAACAGCAGCGTCAAATTTCTTGATTGCTAGGCCGCCTAGAGGACCTACGATCATTGCACCCATGAACATTGGAATGTCAGTACCAACGATAACACCCATAGTAGTGATTGCACCTACTACAGCTCCACGGTCGCCTCCGACCATTTTACCACCTGTATAACCGATTAAGAGCGGTAGAAGGTAGGTAATCATAGGACCAACCATAGCGGCTAACGTTTCGTTAGGAATCCAGCCTGTTGGAATGAATAGGGCGGTAATGAAACCCCAAGCAATGAATGCCCCAATATTAGGCATAACCATGTTGGAGAGGAAACGACCAAAGTTCTGTACTTTGATCTTAGCTTCGGGAGATAGCATAGGGTGACCTCGTTTATTATTTGAGCCAGTTGGCAGTGTTGTTCTGGTTAACGTTGACAAAAATCTATCACATAAATTTAAAAACGCACGTGACACCCATTAAATGTGATCACAATCACGGTCGAGCTGTTTGTATTATCAATTAAGGGTGATCTAGGTCACATAAAGTGGGTGTCAATAAATTACACAAACAACTTATTGAGATTTACTCTCATTTACTGCAGATGTAGGTCACAGTTTTTCCTCTTTGGGGAGAATATTTATTGTGATGCAGATCTCATTTATTGCATTTCATGCATAATTACAGTGAATAAATGGTTGGTTTGTAGACTTTGTCTGTGTGGTTTTTGCGCGAGTAAGGGGTGTCAGTAACATCTTGTAATTAAATTACATTATTGGCAGGGTGATATTCTAAAAAAGTGAGGATCTGCGTTTTAACCTATGTGAACTGGCAAACAGATGTAGAGCCATTGATCTTGGGGGCGTGGAGTCTGCTTTATATTGTAGTGATTAATATTAGGGAATTACCGGGTTTTTATGAAGGCTCTAACTTGAAGATTGTTCGTGACACTCCTAGTTTTGAGATACAGACAAACTCACTCAAGGTGTACATATGAGCCAACTGACTCCATATTTATTTTTCTCAGGGAAATGCGAACAGGCCCTAGCTTTTTATTGTGATGTATTCTCTGGTGAGGTTGTTTCACAGCAGCTCTTCTCTGACGCTCCCCAGGTTATAGAGGGCGCCGAGCCTCATTGGGTTATGCATGCCGAGTTTAAATGCCCTCACTTCTCACTGATGATGTCAGACGGCCTGAAAAGCACAGAGAGAGACGGACCTATTGCCCTATCTATAATGCTTGACGATATGAGCCAACAGGCTGAGATATTTAATGCATTGGCGGAAGAAGGGCAGGTGATTATGCCTCTAACCGATATGTTTTGGGGGGCACACTTTGGGCAGCTCGTTGATAAGTTTGGTATCCGTTGGATGCTGCATTGCCAGAATGATGTGGGAGCGAATAATCAATAGTGGTTAGTACTTTTTTGGAAAGAGGAATATTTAGATGAAGGGCTTTTGAGTACCTTCCCTGTAGCCAACGTTTTAAAGTGTCATACTGGCGAAGGCCAGTATCTTGGATGCTTCAGATCTACCTAAGATTCCAGCTCAAGGCTGGAATGACGATGTAATTAGCCTAGCCTCCGTAGTGACATATCCGCTGTACACAAAGTTCTTCAGAGACAAAAAAGCCCTAGTCCGAGGACTAGGGCTTCTAATGTAGCTTCCCTTGTGAGACTTAACACGCCGAGTTTCGGTTACGACATATTCACTGTTCACAAAGCTACTTTTCAAAATTCGACAGATACAAAAAAGCCCAGTCCGAGGACTGGGCTTATAATGTGGCTCCCCTTGCAAGACTTGAACTTGCGACATACGGATTAACAGTCCGCCGTTCTACCAACTGAACTAAAGGGGAATTACTTTTAAGCAAATAAATGGTGCCGACTACCGGAATCGAACTGGTGACCTACTGATTACAAGTCAGTTGCTCTACCTACTGAGCTAAGTCGGCGCCGTATCAATAGCATTAGCTAGTGATGAAAAATGGCTCCCCTTGCAAGACTTGAACTTGCGACATACGGATTAACAGTCCGCCGTTCTACCAACTGAACTAAAGGGGAATTACTTTTAAAGTAAATAAATGGTGCCGACTACCGGAGTCGAACTGGTGACCTACTGATTACAAGTCAGTTGCTCTACCTACTGAGCTAAGTCGGCACACTATATTCTTTACTGATGTCTAAGACACCAACAATTAAATTGTGGTGCCCGGAGGCGGAATCGAACCACCGACACGAGGATTTTCAATCCTCTGCTCTACCGACTGAGCTATCCGGGCGACGGGGGGTATTAAACGGTTTTTCGTTATTCAGGTCAACAAAAAAATGCAAAAAATATTCCGCTTGATGAAATTCTAGTCCGAAGCGTACATTTTATGTATAAAAGAGCGATTTTTTCACCAATTAATAACGAATTCTTTTCTTATTGCTACATTCATCGCTCACCACATATAGGGTAGCGATTGATAAACCTATGACTTAGTGATGATGACAGGGAGATCGTACTGAGTAATAACTTATTGGTCGCTAACTGTGAGCATATCTAGAGATTAGCTGAGAGATAAGTTTTTGAGTGTTGGTTTATTATTCTTTTAGTAGCAGAGGTAAAGAGGGGGATTATTGAGAGAAGAAATATTAAGTGAGCTTGATTCTGCTAATGGCTGGTTCACTGGTGCGTAAAGGGCAAATCAACGTCATCCCCGAAAGGTTTTATCGGGGATCTAATTAGTTCGGCAATTGAAGAGGTCTCCGATAAAAGACTTCGGAGACGACGGTAGTGGGAAAGCTTGAGTTGCTGAAGATTGGTTAGCACTTGATGAAGAAAGAAGTGCGCAGCTTACCAGTTACCTTGCGTCCAAAAGGTAAAACAAAGTCATCCCCGAATGGTTTTATCGGGGATCTAATGAGTTCGGCAGTTGAAGAGGTCTCCGATAAAAGACTTCGGAGGCGACGGTAGTGGGAAAGCTTGAGTTGCTGAAGATGGTTAGCACTTGATGAAGTAAGAAGTGAGCTGATTGGTAGCTAACTTGTATAAAGGGTTAATCAGCGTCATCCCCGAATGGTTTTATCGGGGATCTGGTTAGATCTGCAATTGAAGAGGTCTCCGATAAAAGACTTCGGAGACGACGGTAATGGGGAAGCTTGGTTGCTGAACGCAGGTAGAATTCGACAGATACAAAAAAGCCCCAGTCCTAGGACTGAGGCTTATAATGTCGCTCCCCTTGCAAGGCTTAACACGCCGAGTTTCGGTTGTGACATATTCATCGTTCACAAAGCTAATTATCTTCCAAAACCAACAAATACAAAAAGCCCCAGTCCGAAGACTGAGGCTTATAATGTGGCTCCCCTTGCAAGACTTAACACGCCGAGTTTCGGTTGTGGCATATTCACTGTTCACAAAGCTATTTTTCAAAATTCGATAAATACAAAAAAGCCCCAGTCCGAAGACTGAGGCTTGTAATGTGGCTCCCCTTGCAAGGCTTAACACGCCGAGTTTCGGTTGTGACATATTCATCGTTCACAAAGCTAATTTTCCAAACCAGCAGATACAAAGAAGCCCCAGTCCTAGGACTGAGGCTTATAATGTGGCTCCCCTTGCAAGACTTAACACGCCGAGTTTCGGTTGCGACATATTCATTGTTCACAAAGCTAATGATCTTCCAAAACCAACAGATACAAAAAAGCCCCAGTCCGGAGACTAGTGCTTCTAATGTGGCTCCCCTTGTGAGACTTAACACGCCGAGTTTCGGTTGTGACATATTCACTGTTCACAAAGCTATTTTTCAAAATTCGATAGATACAAAAAAGCCCCAGTCCGAAGACTAGGGCTTATAATGTGGCTCCCCTTGCAAGACTTGAACTTGCGACATACGGATTAACAGTCCGCCGTTCTACCAACTGAACTAAAGGGGAATTATTTGTGCAATGTTTTCACATTCAGCACCAAATAATGGTGCCTCGAGGCGGAATCGAACCACCGACACGCGGATTTTCAATCCGCTGCTCTACCGACTGAGCTATCGAGGCATAAAGAATGGTGCCGACTACCGGAGTCGAACTGGTGACCTACTGATTACAAGTCAGTTGCTCTACCTACTGAGCTAAGTCGGCACACTTTATTCTTTGTGCAATGTTGACGTTACTTGAACACCAACAATCAAATTGTGGTGCCCGGAGGCGGAATCGAACCACCGACACGAGGATTTTCAATCCTCTGCTCTACCGACTGAGCTATCCGGGCAACGGAGCGCTATTAAACGTATTTTTGAGGAATTCGTCAACCTGTTTTTTGGTTTTTTTTCAAAAAGCGTGTTGTTTGCTTTTAATTTGAGCATATTGCTCAAATTATCCCTTTCCTTGGTTAAAATCGCGCTTATATTTGGTCACCTTCTCCAAATATCTTCGAGCTTCAGCATTGCTATGTTTATTGGTTAATGCCCAATAAACTTGATTTGGCTGCAAAGAATTTAAGTTTTTCATCGCATTACTACGACTGTTTCGATCAAAGGTGTTCAATACTCCACCCGTTCCGCCGTTGTATGCTGAGATCATACTGTACTCAAGGGATAAGAAATTGTTCACATCCTTCAAGTAGCGGTTCTTCAGAATGTAAAAGTAAGCGGTACCGGTATCAATATTATTTTCAGGATTGAACAGATACTCCGGGGTAGGGATGCCAGGCTTCTTTTTAACCAGCTTAAACACGTCGGCACCTGCGGTTTTGGGTACCACCTGCATAAGTCCGTAGGCATTCGCCCAACTCACTGCGTAGGGGTTAAAGCTGCTTTCTGTTTTAATGATCGCGTAGATCAGGTCTTCTGGAATGTCGTAGCGCTGCGACGCCCTTCGTACAATATCGGCGTACTTATAGGAGCGCACATCTGAGTGCGTAGCGACCATAGGTATTTCTACATAGTGGGCTATTTTATAGTCCACTTTTTTAGTCTTCATCTTGTTTGCAATGAGGTAGTCTGCAAACTTATTCGCTCGCCAGTTCCACTGGATTGGCTTGCCTTCTTGATCTACAACTTGTTGATATAAAAAGGGTTCACCTTCTAGCTTAATGTTGGATGAAGAGAAAAGATCAACATGCGCAGGATCATCAGGCGTCAATAGAGTGGTGATGATCGCCGTTTTTAGGTGGGCTTTTGGATCATTAGAGGCCACGGTTTCGATCGTGATCTTACCTGTTGAAAAGTTAACTTCAGCTCGGCTGTCATAGTTATCTATGTACTTCACATAGTTGCTTTTACCAGCAACCTTGACCTGCTGCTTCCCCCACTTTTTCTCAATATCACCGGTAAAACTACTGATCAATGAGTCGAGAGCTGCGGTGTCTTTTTCAAACTGTCCGGGCTTAGGCGCTAAATTTTTCTCCGCAAATCGGCTAGTAGGTTCGTAGTTTACGTCGTAGATTTTTTCTACAAATTCACGACTGCAACCAGCAAGAATTAAGGGAAGGGCAAGATAAAGCAGCTTTTTCATTGGCATCCAAAAACTAAAAAAAGAGTGGCAAAAGCCACTCGATAGGATTATTGACTAGGTGGCGTATAGCCATCGATAACGATGTCTTTGCCCTCAAACAGAAAGTTAACCATTTCTGTTTCTAGTAATTTTCGATGCTCAGGATCCATCATGTTCAACTTTTTCTCGTTGATTAGCATGGTTTGCTTGCTTTGCCACATGGCCCAAGCTTCTTTAGAGATGCCATCGAAGATGCGTTTGCCAAGTTCACCGGGATACAGTTGAAAATCCAGACCGTCTGCATCCTTCTTTAGATGCTCGCAAAATACTGTGCGACTCATGAGTGTTCCTTATGTTAGATCATACTTGAGGTTTGCTAGCAGGTTCTTAACCGGTGCAGCCAGCCCAAGTTTCTGTGGTTGAGACAAGTTATACCAAAGACCTTGGTTTTGTTCCATTACAAGGCTAGGAACTTGCTCTAGGTTTAACAATACAGGCGTAATATCTAGGTGATAATGACTGAAAGTATGCTTAAAGGCGATCAACGTTTTCGCATTGTTAATTTCACCCTCACTACAACCTAAGGTCTGTAGGTAGTGTTGGATATCGGCGTTAGGTTGCTCGGGAAAACAATGTAAGCCTCCCCAGATACCTGATGAGGGTCTTTGTTCCAGCCACACCTCATCGTTATGATGAAGAATCACAAACCAAGTTTGTTTTGTAGGTTTCTCTTTCTTGGGCTTTTTACCCGGATAGTCAGTTTGGTTCTGCTGCTTAAAAGCAACGCAGTGCTCAGAAACGGGGCACAACGAACACTTAGGCTTGCTGCGAGTGCAAACCATGGCTCCCATATCCATCATAGCTTGGTTGTATTCGTCTACTCGCTTGTCAGGGGTATGCTCACTAGCCACTGCCCATAACGCGTTTTCAACGACCTTTTTACCAGGCCAACCATCAATGGCATTACATCGTGCAAGAACCCTTTTTACATTGCCATCTAGGATAGGGTGAGGCTGATTAAATACCGATGACAATATCGCGCCTGCAGTAGAGCGACCAATGCCGGGCAGAGCATTAAGCTCTTCAATATCTAATGGGAAGCTACCGTTATATTGGTCTGCTACGATTTGTGCACTCTTGTGTAGATTGCGCGCTCTGGCGTAATAGCCAAGCCCTGTCCAAAGGTGCAGCACCTCATCAATATGAGCCTTAGCCAGAGAGTTAACATCAGGAAATTGTTCTAAAAAGCGCTCAAAATAAGGGATGACAGTGGCCACTTGCGTCTGCTGTAGCATTATTTCTGATAGCCATACCTTGTAAGCTGTTTTGTCTTGCTGCCAAGGAAGGTGTTTCCTACCGTATTGCTGATACCAAGTAAGTATCTGATTTGCGAATGGTGTCACTGAGAGCCCACAAAATTAGTCATCAAAGGTTAGAAATTGCACCATAATAGTTAGGTTAAGTAAAACTAAGTTGTGCTGATTAAGCGCGATAGACAGCCAATATGCATAGAAATTGGAATAATTTGCCTTTGAAATGATTTATGCACTTGCGTAATGAAGATTTCTTTGGATAATTCCCGCTTTGATTAATCGATGAACAGGCAACAGAATGAGCGAAGTAACGACTAACGAATATACCGAAGATGGCAAACTGGTGAGAAAAATCCGCAGTTTTGTGCGTCGAGAAGGTCGATTGACTAAAGGTCAGGAAACCGCTTTGAACGAATGTTGGCCGACGATGGGCATCGATTATCAAAATGAATTGCTAGATTGGGCACAGGTGTTTGGTAACACTAACCCAGTCGTACTTGAGATTGGCTTTGGTATGGGCGCTTCGTTAGTCGAAATGGCGAAGGCTGCTCCAGAGAAGAACTTCATTGGTATTGAAGTTCACCGCCCAGGTGTTGGTGCTTGTCTAGGTCTTGCTCGTGATGAGGGTATCACTAACCTTCGTGTTATGTGTCACGATGCCGTTGAGGTGTTTGAGAACATGATCCAGGATGGCAGCTTACAGACCGTTCAGCTGTTCTTCCCTGACCCATGGCACAAGAAGCGTCACCACAAGCGTCGTATCGTGCAGGTTGAGTTTGCTGAGATGCTTCGTTCAAAGCTTCAGATGGAAACGGGTATTTTCCACATGGCGACTGACTGGGAAAACTATGCAGAGCACATGATTGAGATTATGAATCAAGCTCCAGGCTTTGCTAACATTGCTACAGAGGGTGACTATATTCCTCGCCCAGAGGAGCGTCCTTTGACCAAGTTTGAGGCTCGAGGTCATCGCCTTGGACATGGTGTCTGGGATATTAAATATAAGCGCACTGCTTAATTGATATCGAGGGGCTACTAGGTAGCCCTTTTTTATTTCTATCTTGCTCAAATTTAACAATAAGGTTTTTGGATGTTTCAATACGCTATTTTGGCCAATCCGGGTCACAACCGTATCTACTTTGATACCGCAGTAAAGATCGCGTGTTCAGAGCTAAAAGCGATTCTTGCTTCTATGGACATCATCGTGGATGAAGTCTTGGAAAAGGATATCGGTTTACCTGCAGCTCTAGTGTTTGAAACAGATAAAGAACTGGACGCGCAGCAACTCAAAAGACTGTCGTCGTCGTCGATTTACTATGCCATTTTCCAAGTCGTAGAGGCGGGACTACTCAAGCCACTGCAACCTGAAGCGTTCAATACCTTCCCTGAAAGCATGAGTCAGATCCTGCGCTACACAGGAAAAACCAATGAGCAATTTACTCGCTTGATGGTTAATTTAGGTTTAAGTGCGGCTACAACTAACAGCACGCGAAAGTGTCTGATGGATCCTATGTGTGGCAAAGGAACAACCCTATATGAGGGCTTGATCCAAGGTCTAGACGTTATGGGTGTAGAGATCAATGCCAAATGGGTTCAAGAGATCCAAACCTTTATCGTTAAGTACATGAAAAATGGTCGTTATAAGCATAAAGTGACCAAGGAAAAACGTACCGGAAGTGCGGGCAAAAAGATTGCCGATGGCTTTGTGGTTAATGCAGCGGTCAACAAAGAAGACTTTGTGAAAGACCTTGGGCAATCGATGAAGTTGTACGCAGCTGATACACGCATTGTGAATCAAATCATCAAGAAGAACTCATGTGATGTGATGGTCTCTGACCTTCCTTATGGTGTGCAACATGGTAGCAAGAGTGCCAAAGACACTAAGATGGCTCGAAGCCCACTAGAGTTGATTGAGGAAGCACTTCCAGCGTGGAAGAGTGTATTGAAGCCAAAGGGCGCGATAGTGTTGTCGTTCAATGAGTTCACTCTGAAGTGGACTGAGCTAGCAGAGCTGTTTGCCGAGCAAGGCTTTGAGGTGCAAGATAAAGAACCTTACACTGGATATCTGCACCGCGTAGACCAGTCAATTAACCGCAATATCTTTATTGCTGTTAAACCTTAAACTAGCCTTAAATAGCGACTTCCCTAAAGCCAACCTAGTGTTGGCTTTTTTGTCCTTGAATAACCCAAGGTAAGAAATGAAACCAACAGCTGAATTATTGCAAGACATCCTAGCAGAAGTCGCTCCCTTGATAGGGCAAGGGAAAGTGGCAAACTACATTCCTGCACTCGCTCAAGTCCCGAGTACTAAACTCGGCATCGCTGTATATACCAATCAAGGTGAAGTTTTCAAGGCAGGAGATGCGGACGAGGCATTCTCCATCCAGTCTATATCTAAAGCTCTTAGTTTAACCCTTGCCATGCGCCTGTATGAGCAAGAAGACATTTGGACAAGAGTCGGAAAAGAGCCCTCTGGCCAAGCATTTAATTCACTGATCCAGCTGGAAATGGAACAAGGCATTCCTCGCAACCCATTTATCAATGCCGGGGCTATAGTGGTTGCTGATCTGCTTAATTGTCGCTTGTCTGCTCCAAGGCAGTATCTTCTGGAGTTTGTGCGTCAGTTGTCAGGTGATACGCATATTGTCTATGACAAGGTGGTTGCGGCATCGGAGATGATGCACGGAGATCGCAATGCGGCCATTGCCTATTTAATGCGTTCTTTTGACAACTTTAACAGTGAGGTGATTCCGGTTCTGGAGAATTACTTTACCGCCTGCGCCCTTAAGATGAGCTGTGTTGACCTAGCGAAAACCTTTAGTTATTTGGCCAACAAGGGTATATCGGTGAGAACCGGTAAACGTGTGGTCTCCGTGACTCAAAGTAAGCAGTTAAACGCCTTACTCGCCACCTGTGGTTTATATGATGGTGCGGGTGAATTTGCCTACCGAGTGGGCATGCCGGGGAAGTCTGGTGTGGGTGGAGGCATCATTGCTGTTGTGCCCGGTGATATGACTATCGCAGTATGGTCGCCTGAGCTTGATGCATCAGGCAACTCATTGGCAGGTACGAGAGCTTTAGAGCTTCTATCTGAGCGCATAGGGCGCTCAATTTTTTGAGTGTTTAGTGAAAAGCCATTAACCGTCGTTTACTCTTCTGACAGCTGCCCACTAATCCTCTTCGACCATAAAGGCCTCGAGCAAATCATTTAGAAATAGCTTTC
This sequence comes from Vibrio breoganii, assembly GCF_001677275.1. Classification (GTDB taxonomy): domain Bacteria; phylum Pseudomonadota; class Gammaproteobacteria; order Enterobacterales; family Vibrionaceae; genus Vibrio; species Vibrio breoganii. The sequence continues at coordinate 2,406,584 of NZ_CP016177.1, read as the reverse complement.
CTTTTTGGGTGATTTGCCAGTGGCTTTCGGTTTCACTTAAGTAAGACTTTTCAATTGCCCAATCGATAGTGGATTGAATCGCGCTAATTGGCAGCCCCGTTGTGTTCACAAAGTCCTGCTTAGGGCAGGCTTCGATCAATCTAAAGCGGTTCATAAAGAACTCAAATGGACGGTCTTCATCGGCCACTATATGTTCTGTATCTAGGTATGGCTTAACCATGTTTTGATAGCTGGCTAGATAGCCTCTAGGGTGCTTTGTCTTGGTAGTGCGAACAATGCGTCCGTCGCTAAAGCTAAGCTTGCCATGTGAACCACAGCCGATACCGAGGTAATCACCAAAGCGCCAGTAGTTAAGATTGTGCTGACACTGATAACCGGGCTTACTGTAACCTGATATTTCGTATTGCACATACCCTGCAGCATTCAGCTTCTCATGCCCTCTTTCGAAGATATCCCAAAGGTCATCATCATCAGGCAGTGTCGGCGTTTTGTAATAGAACAGAGTGTTGGGTTCAATGGTTAACTGGTACCAAGATAGGTGTGGTGGATCCAGTTCAATGGCTTTGCCTAAGTCATCCAGCGCCTGCTCAATACTTTGCTCCGGAAGGCCGTGCATCAGGTCTAGATTGAAGCTATTCAAATCAATGGTATGGGCTAGCTTGGCTGCATTCACCGCTTCATCTTTACCGTGTATGCGACCTAAGCGCTCAAGCTTTTGCTGCTCAAAGCTTTGCACGCCTATGGAAATACGTGTGACTCCCGCATAGACATACTGAGCAAATCGCTCCGCTTCAATGGTGCCAGGGTTCGCCTCCATGGTGATCTCTATATCTTTCGAGAAGGCAACGCGCTGTTGAACGCCACTGAGCAAGCGTGCAATTTGCTGTGGAGAGATCAGACTTGGCGTACCGCCACCAATGAAGATGGAGGTAAGCACTCTTTCGCCAACGGAGTCCGTATATTTACTGATATCGCTATCCAAATCTTCGAGAAGGGCATCGATATACAACTCTTCAGGGATATCACCCTTCAGAGCATGGGAGTTGAAGTCGCAATAGGGGCACTTTTGCACACACCAAGGTATGTGAATATAAAGGCCTAGTGCGGGTGGCGTTAGCGTGCTCATAGAGCCTGTTTTAGCTGTTGGAATAGCTCATTTAGCGCCTTTCCTCGATGAGAGAGCTGCTTTTTACGCTCAGGGGATAATTCTGCAGAGGCACATCCATCTTCTGGAACATAGAAGATCGGGTCATAACCAAAGCCATTGTCACCATGGGCTTTAGTTAAGATACGTCCTTCCCATTTTCCATGGCAAACGATAGGTGTAGGGTCATCCGCGTGACGCATGTACACCAATACACAGTGAAAGCGCGCACTGCGTTGTTCCTCAGCAACACCGTCTAGCTCATTGAGTAGTTTGTCTAGGTTTTGCTGGTCAGTTGCCCCTTCGCCTGCAAAGCGTGCAGAGTAAATCCCAGGTGCACCCTTAATAAAGTCGACCTCCAATCCTGAATCGTCAGCAATGGCAGGTAGACCCGTTTCTTTCGCGGCATGGCGAGCCTTGATGATGGCGTTCTCAATAAAGGTTGTGCCTGTTTCAGCGACATCTGAGACCTGATATTCACTTTGGGCGTGCACCTCAAAGCCAAAGTCAGAAAGCAGGTTCGCCATTTCACGTACCTTGCCTTGATTTCCTGTAGCAAGCACGAGTTTATTTTTTGCAGACAAAGGATTACTCCTGAATATGGAAAGTTTGGTTAAATCGGAGAATGCCACTGCCTTTAGAGCCAGCGTCTGCTTTTATCTCAAAGCGATAGGTTTCATTCTCTGTGATTGGCAACTCAGCAAGGTAGTAGATGGCCTCGCCTTGAGTGATTTCTCGAAACTCTAGTGTTCGAGTATTGCCAACAAGATTTTTGGCTGTGCCTTTAAGTGCTACCTGCGTTGGTTTTTTACCAACGCTGTAGAGATCAAGGGCACTGATGTTGATTAGAGCAACGTTTGGGTTTCTCTTTAGTTTCAAATCTCTGGCAATTTCAGGGGCAATGAAGGTGGAATTAAATGCAGAGTAATGCAATTCAATATCCTTCATACGCACAAACTGCTCAGCCCAACTGGGCATGGCAAACCCGGCAATCAATAATGTGCACAGTGCTCTGGTGAGTAGCTTTGTCATTCTTCCCCCTAAAATCATGTTTGAGCCTTATTACAGGCGGTACCAAATTGGACCAAATAGGGTGCTGGTGATATAACCCATCAAAACGTTAGCAAACTGCAATGCAATAAATAGCACCAATACGCTTAAGTCTAGTCCACCCATAGAAGGAAGAATGCGACGAATCGGTGCCAGCATTGGCTCGGTTAATTGATGGAATACGTATTCGATAGGGCTGCGGCCTTGGCTAACCCAGCTAAGGATTGCGCGAAGTAGCAGTACCCAAAACAGAAGCTTACCGCCAGCCTTGATTAGGGCAAGCAAGCCAATGATCAGAAAATCAGGGCTAAAGCCTACTGCGCCATTTGACGCCATCAACATCAGAAGTACAAACTTCAGTACACACAGTGCATAAGCAAAGGTCAGTGTGGCTAAGTCGATATTACCAATGGATGGAATGACGCGACGTAAAGGCTTTAATACCGGCTGGGTAGCTTTCACTATAAATTGAGAGAACGGGTTATAGAAATCAGCGCGAGCTGCCTGCAACCAGATTCTAAGGATGACAACCATGATGTAGAGATCAAAAAAGGTCGTCACTAAAAACTGCATTGAATTCATTACAAATCCTTGATGAGGTTAAAAAAGGGATTCCATCTCTTGCGCACGTTTTACTGCAGCCTGCATGGCGGTAGCAACGGTGTCAGAGAGTTGGTGTTGATTAAATGTGGCAATGGCCTCAGCGGTAGTGCCGCCTTTTGAGGTCACTTGCTGACGAAGAGTTGATAGCTCTAATTCTGGGTTTTCAGCGACCATTTGTGCAGCGCCTATGGCCGATTGCTGTACAAGCATGCGCGCGGTGTCTTTATCAAAACCTTGGGCGATGGCTTCTTGCTGCATGGCTTCCATGAACAAGAAGAAGTAAGCAGGAGAGCTTCCCGCCGCTGCAATAATGGAATTGATTTGAGCCTCTGTCTCCACCCAGCAGATCTTACCTACCGCTTGCATGAGTTCTCCAGCAAAGGCTCTATCTTCTTCACTGATTTGCTCTGGTGCATAAAGGCCACTCATACCAAGCCCAAGCAAGGAAGGGGTGTTTGGCATGACACGTACAAAGTCAGCATCTTGTCCCAGCATTGACTGCAATCTAGGGATCGTAATACCTGCCGCAATAGAGATCAGTAACTTGTTACTAAAGTCGATATCAGAAAGTTCAGCCAATACCTCAGACATAATCTGCGGCTTAACCGAGAGTACTATGACATCCGCTTGAGTGATTGCAGCTCGGTTATCCGATGTCGCAGTAATGGAAAAGCGCTGACTGATTCTGTCACGGCTTTGCTGTGACGGAGCGGTTGCTGTTAATGCGTTCGCGGGGTAACCGCTGTCTAAAAGCCCTGCAATGATGGAGCTAGCCATATTGCCCGAACCAATAAAGGCGATGTTACGTGCTGAATTTGCCAAGAGCTTTATCCCTTACTGTTTGTTTGACTTACTGTTTGCTTGAATAGTCTCGCGCACCAAAAATGGCGGTGCCGATACGAACCATAGTGCTACCGGCTTCGATAGCGGCTTCCATATCACCGCTCATGCCCATAGATAAGGTATCTACCTGAGGATATTGGGCTTTAATCGCCTCAAACAAGTCTTTGAGCTGATTAAAGGCAACGAGTTGTTCCTCATACCCTGCAACCGCTGCGGGTATGGACATTAATCCACGCAAGGTTAGATTTGGTAGCGCTTCAATAGAAGAGGCTAACTCTAACGCTTGCTGAGCTGAAATGCCGGACTTACTCGCCTCACCACTGGTATTGACTTGGATGAGTACCTGCAATGGCTCTTTATCGTCAGGCCTTTGGTCATTAAGACGCTGTGCGATTTTAGCTCGATCAATAGAGTGAACCCAGTCGAAGTTCTCACTAATAGGGCGTGTTTTATTGGATTGTATCGGTCCAATAAAGTGCCATTCTATTTCGAAGTCGCTATGATGTTCTTGAAAGTATTGAACTTTTTCAACACCCTCTTGCACGTAGTTTTCGCCAAATAGACGCTGTCCGGCAACACAAGCGTCTACAATTGCTTGGTTGGGCTTAGTTTTACTTACGGCAAGAAGTTGCACGGAATCAGTTGCGCGCCCAAACTTACGTTCAGACTCTTTAATCTGCTGATGAATATGTTCTAAATTTGATTGGATTGTCTGCATAGTTTTGACTTAACAGGAAATTTTATGGATATCACCGAATTGCTTCGCTTTAGTGTAAAGCATAATGCCTCAGATCTACATCTTTCATCGGGACTACCGCCAATGGTAAGGATTGATGGTGATGTGAGACGCTTGGAAATGCCTGAATTTAGTGAAGCTGAGGTGCATGAACTTATCTTCGACATTATGGATGATGCACAGCGAAGTGAGTTTGAGTCCAATCTTGAGTTGGATTTTTCCATTGAGCTGGGTGGAGTGGGTCGATTTAGGGTTAATGCTTTTAATCAAAGCCGTGGTGCCTCTGCGGTGTTTCGAACCATTCCCACTACTATTCCGACTCTTGAGCAACTTGATTGCCCACCTATATTTGAAAAAATAGCGAATTATGAAAAGGGATTGGTTTTGGTGACTGGGCCTACGGGGTCGGGTAAATCAACCACCTTAGCGGCCATGGTTGATTACATTAATCGTCATCACAATAAACACATCCTAACCATTGAAGACCCTATTGAGTTTGTTCATCAAAGCTCTAAGTGTTTGATCAACCAACGAGAAGTGCATCGTGATACGCATAGCTTCAAGGCGGCGCTTCGTTCTGCACTGCGTGAAGACCCGGATGTGATTCTAGTGGGTGAGCTTCGAGATCAAGAAACCATAAGTCTTGCGCTTACTGCAGCGGAAACGGGGCATTTGGTCTTTGGTACCCTGCACACCAGTTCTGCGGCCAAAACCATAGACCGTATTATTGATGTATTCCCTGCGGGCGATAAAAACATGGTTCGCTCTATGTTGTCAGAGTCATTGCGCGCCGTTATCGCGCAAAAATTGCTAAAGCGTATTGGCGGAGGCCGAGTAGCCTGTCATGAGCTCATGCTGGCGAACCCTGCTATTCGCAACCTTGTTCGAGAGGATAAGGTGGCGCAGATGTATTCCATTATCCAAACTGGCGCGGCTCAAGGCATGAGAACTATGGAGCAATCGGTAAATCAATTGATGCAACAAAATCTGGTTAGCCGCGAAGAAGCAGAGGCTAAGGTTGAGATACAACCTAGCTTAGGTTCTGGCTTTTAGGTGTTGGCAAAACCGACAAGGAGAAGAACATGGAATTAAAAGAACTGTTAGATGCGATGACAGAGCATAAGGCATCGGATCTGTATATCACTGTAGATTCTCCTTGTATGTTTCGAGTGGACGGTGAGCTTCAGCCTTTTGGCGAAAAACTGCATCAATCTGGAGTAACCGCCATCCTTGATAGCATCATGGACAACGATAGGCGTAAAGAATATCGAGCCATTAGGGAAGCAAACTTTGCCATAGAAAGTGAATCGGGACGCTTTAGGGTCAGTGCTTTCTTTCAGAGAGATCTTCCTGGCGCTGTCATTCGTCATATTGAAACCAACATTCCTTCTTTTGATGAGCTTGGCTTACCGGATACGCTAAAAGATCTCGCAATGGTCAAGCGCGGTTTAGTGCTGGTGGTTGGCGCGACGGGCTCAGGTAAATCGACGACGTTAGCCGCTATGGTGGGACATAGAAATCAACACCAACGAGGGCATATTCTTACGGTAGAAGACCCTATCGAGTTTGTGCATCAGCACCAAAAGAGCATAGTCACTCAGCGTGAGGTTGGCTTAGATACTGAGAGCTATGAAATTGCCTTAAAGAACTCTCTAAGACAAGCTCCAGATATGATCGTCATTGGTGAGATTCGAACACCAGAAACCATGCGTTATGCGATGACCTTTGCGGAGACGGGGCACTTGTGTGTTGCGACCTTGCATGCAAACAATGCCAACCAAGCACTAGAACGTATTTTACATTTAGTTCCTCAAGGTCAGCGAGAGCACTTTTTACTCGATCTCTCTCTTAACCTGAAAGGGATCGTAGGTCAGCAACTGCTTAAGGCACAAGATGATAGCGGACGCCATGCCGCACTAGAGATCTTATTGGTGACGCCGAGAGCGTCGGATCTTATTCGTCAGGGAGAGATCGCAGAGATCAAGAACTACATGTCTAAGACCAAGCAGCAGGGGATCTGTACCTTTGATCAATCACTCTTTGATTTAGTCGTGCAGGGTAGGGTGAGTGAGGAAGAGGCTTTGCGAAGCGCAGACTCTGCAAACGATCTGCGCTTAATGCTTAAGAATCATCAAGGGACTAGCAGTAGCGGTCCGTTAGATGATATTAAAATTGATATGGGGTGAGGATCATTCTCCCCATTGACTCTCAAACCAACTTTCTAAAATAACCACAGCAGACTGACAGTCCACATTGCCCTTACTTAGGGCTTTGTAGCCACCCATGGCAAATAGGTCTGCTCTCGCTTCAGTAGTAGAAAGCCTCTCATCGTGAAGCTCTACTTGCACCCCAAAGCGGCCATGAATGCGCTGAGCAAATTTCTTTGCTCTTGGAGTTATGGTCTTTAGGTCTTTACCATGTAGATCTGTTGGCAGGCCTACAACCACAAGGTCGGGTTTCCATTCCTCTAGTAGTGCTCCTATGTCATCCCAGTGTGGGATACCATCCTTCGCCTTAAAGGCCTTTAGCGGAGTGGCGGTGCCTGTTATGTCTTGGCCGATGGCGCTACCAATGCTCTTGGTGCCGTAATCAAACGCCATTATGGTTCTGCTCATGCATGTCCTGCTTGTGTTGATAATTGAGATGCGTCTATGCCTAGCGACTGTACGGCGCTAGCCCAGCGATCTTGTACCGGTGTGGCAAAAATAATATTGGGGTCAGCTTCCATCGTTAACCATGAGTTTTCAGCTAACTCATTCTCCAGCTGCCCAGCCTCCCAGCCCGAATAACCGAGTGTGACAAGGTATTGCTCTGGCTCTTCTTGGGTTCCTAGCACTGACAATATATCTTTAGACGTCGTCATAGTTAGGCCATTGGCCATTTCTATGCTGGACTGATAACTGCCTTTAGGCTGATGAAGGATAAACCCACGGTCTTCTGCGACAGGGCCACCATTGTGTACAGGCTGCTTTAGGCTATCACCGGCCTGGATATGCTCTGATTTCAGTTCTACCTGTTTCAACATGCCACCGACAGTGATGTCGATTGGGGCGTTGATCATGATACCCATAGCGCCATTTTCATTGTGCTCACAGATATAGATAACAGAGCGCTTGAAATAGGGGTCTTGCATTGATGGCATGGCTACTAAGAAGTGATTAGTAAGGTTCATGCGCTACCTCCGAAAACAAGCCACCGCTGTGCGGTGGCTACGCGTTATGCCAAGACGGGGCCTTGAGTTACTTGCCAATGCGTCGCTCAATAGCGTCCATCAGTTTGCCTGTGATTGAAATACCAAACTCAGTTTCAATCTCAACAATACAGGTTGGGCTGGTGACATTGATTTCAGTAACTTTATCGCCGATGACGTCTAGACCAACAAAGATCAATCCTTTCTCTTTAAGTGTAGGACCTATCGCATTGGCTATCGCAAAATCTGTCTCACTTAAAGGACGCGCTTCGCCACGTCCGCCTGCAGCCAAGTTGCCGCGAGTTTCGCCCTTCGCTGGAATACGAGCTAGGCAGTAAGGCATTGGCTCACCATCAACGATCAAAATGCGCTTATCACCATTGCTGATGTCAGGCACAAATGCTTGTGCCATCGCGTAATTTTGTCCGTGGTTAGTCAATGTTTCTATGATGACAGATACGTTTGGATCGCCGTCTTTTACGCGGAAGATAGATGCGCCACCCATACCATCTAGTGGCTTAAGGATCACATCGCCATGCTCCTGTTGGAAGGCTTTGATCTTCTCGGCTTTACGGGTCACGATAGTGGTTGGGGTCATATCGGCAAACCAAGCTGTGTATAGCTTCTCGTTGCAATCGCGCAGGCTTTGAGGCTTGTTGACGATCAGTGTGCCTTCAACTTCGGCACGCTCAAGAATGTAGGTCGCGTAAATATACTCAGTATCAAACGGAGGGTCTTTACGCATCAATACAGCGTCTAGCTCAGAGAGTCTGATGGTTTGCTCTGAAAGGAATTCATACCAAGATTCGGCGTTCTTCTCGATTCTTAGGGTTTTCGTATCAGCAACCGCTACACCTTGATCTAGGTGCAGATCGTTCATTTCCATGTAATGGATCTCGTAGCCACGTTTTTGTGCCTCGAGAAGCATGGCAAAACTTGAATCTTTCTTGATGTTGATGGACGAGATAGGGTCCATCACTATGCCGATCTTGATCATTTATTTCTCCTAGCCAAGGTCGCCAAAGCGAACTTGGAGTGCGGTAATTGCGGTAAGGGCTGCTGTTTCTGTTCTAAGAACGCGCGGCCCCAACAGTGTTTGTTCGAAGTTATGTTCAGTGGTCATGTCGATTTCAGAGCCAGATAGCCCACCCTCAGGACCAATCAATAACTTAACGTGTTTGATTGGTTGTGGAAGGGTGTTAATAGAGTAGGGAGCTCTAGGATGAAGATTGAGCTTAAGCCCTTGATACTCTTCACTGCACCACTCTTCTAATTGCATGATAGGTCTAATCACGGGAACGGCATTGCGACCACTTTGCTCACAAGCTGCAATCGCGATTTTCTGCCACTGCATGAGCTTTTTCTCAAATCGTTTGGCATCGAGTTTAACGCCACAACGTTCAGAAATAAGAGGGGTAATAGTATTGACGCCAAGTTCCACCGATTTTTGAATGGTGAACTCCATCTTATCGCCGCGAGAAACGACTTGTCCTAGATGGATATCGAGTGGTGATTCGACACTGTGCTGTTGAGAATCCGTTATCTCAACTGCGACATTTTTCTTAGAAACCTCTGTAATAACAGCGGAATACTCTACATCGCTGCCATCAAACAAGGTAACTGCTTGTCCTGTCTGCATTCTTAATACACGACCAATGTGCCCTGCGGCATCATCACATAACTGGACATGTGTAGCTGAAGACAAAGACTCAGGATGATATATCCTTGGTGTACGCATTAAATTCTTACCCGTAACTAACTGAACTCACTAAATATGGTTGCTATGGTAGCAAATAACAAGAGGTGTAGCGCAGTCTGATAGAGATGAATTTTTAGTGTATACACGCTTGCTCAACGAATGGGTTTGAATTGCCCTGAGCTTCGGAGATCAATTGATTGCGCTGGCATTCCCAGTCAGTCACAGCGTAGGTTTTGTTCCACGCCTGCATTAGCTTGATTTGTTGATCGGATAGAGTGATGGGATATTGCTTCTCCATATACAGATAGGTGCGAGCAATAGCGCCTCGAGATTGCGCTGGTGGCATCGCCTTGTCATCTTTAAAGCTAATCTGCATTTGGCATTGACCATAGCTAACCCCGCGTTCCCCGTTCCATTGGTTGAAATCAAAGTTCGAGCGATCACCATTCACTTCGCCAATCGCGGGCACTAGGTTGTGCAGATCGGCTTCCATTTCTTTATAGATGGGGTCGCTCTTAGTACAATTCGAGCGGCCACCTTCTTGCCAGCATTGTCTTTGCTTGCCAAGGTGTGCTGCAGGAACGACATGCTCCCACTCAATACGGTTTGCGCGTCGCTCTTGCTTGCGAACTTGGTAGCCGCAATCAGCCAGTTGCGGGGTACCTTTCTTCCCTTGCCAATCTATCTTACACCCACAGTAAAAGGACTCGGGGTGTTGCTGATAGATACCAACGGCAAGTTGCTTAGACTTATAGAAGGATTGCGGTTTAGCATCAACCGATGCAGCAACAAGTACTAGGCTGATAATTGGAAAAATAAAGCGTATCAAGAATAAACAACGTTCAATGAGGAGAAACAGAGCGTAGGATAACGATTTTTAAATAAATTGACCAGATTTTGTTCAACTGAGTATGACGGTACTTCCAGTGGAGTTAGTTCGTTTTATAAGAAACAGGTGCGTTGATTAGCTGAGCTGCTTGCCAGTGAAGGTTAATCCGTTACCACAACTGCGACAGGTATATTGGCTCTCTCTGCGCAGGACCTTGTTGTGGCGGCGAATAGAAAGAGGATAGCTACGACAGCCACACTGATATTCAAAGGTTTTACCTTGTACTGAACTGACATCCATAGTGTGGGTTCGCTCAGGCTTAATGCCAAACACTTTAGCCATCACGTATTGCCACTCTTTACCATGAGGCCTAACTCTGCCAAACACCTGATGGGTGATTAGGTGTGCTAACTCGTGTGGTAGCACTTCATCTATAAACGCTTGTTGGTTTTCAGCAAATAACACTTTATTCAGTTTGATGGTATTGAGTTGCAACAACGCTTTGCCGGCTGCTTTTCCTCGCATATCGACTTCTACTTTGGGTATAGGGAAGCTTTGCTGGAAGTGCTTATTTGCAACCTCTATTAGCTGTGCTGTTGTCTTGGAGAGTTGATACTGAATCGGGGTCATTAAATTGAGTGTACTAACTGTATATGCATGCACTCTAGCGCAATCTGTTTATACAAAAAAGAGGCAACCTTATTTAGGATGGGTCACAGAGATAAAAAAGGGAAGCGAATGCTTCCCTAGTAAAGAACAGCTAAATTAGTGCTTCTTTTGAATGGTGGCATGATAAGCATGCCATGTGCCATACCCAAGAATTGGCATGGTGACTATCATGCCGATCCCGTAAGTTGCAAATCCTATCAATACGCCACCACAAATCATTGCAGCCCATACTAGCATTGGTCCTGGATTGCTGCGAACAGCGTTAAAGCTGGTAAATACCGCGGTCATAATATCTACCCTGCGCTCTAGCATCAGTGGCATTGAGAATACTGAAATACTGAATACGACGGATGCCAAGATGAAGCCTGCAATTGACCCTGTAATGAGGAAGGGCGCAAATTCAACGATGCTAGCCCCTTCAACTGAAGGGTAGAGAGCGTGTAGTAATGCAGCCACTCTCATCCAGAAAATCATGGCTACCACTAACAGGACGGCAAAACTCCATTGAGAGGTTGAATTACGCCCAATGGCTTTCATGGAATGAAGCAAGCTAGGCTGTTTTCCTCGTTCTCTCGCCCAGCTGGCATCGTATAGACCCAGAGCGAGGAAGGGGCCGATTAGCATGTACACAATAAGAGCGGGGAGTATCACTAGATGTGAATGATTCCCTTGCAGATAGATAAGGCCAACAATGCCAGCCGCCGCGGCGGCAAAGCAGATTCCATAGAAAAGACTAATTAGTGGTGACTTAACAAGGTCATTAAGCCCCAGCGATAACCACTGAAAGGGATCGCTAATGGTGATTTTGTTGCACGGCAGTGTCTTTGCGTAGTCACTGTCTTTGACTTCTGTTGTTTTCTGGAAGCCGTCTTCATCGTATGTACGAGGCATGGTAATCCTCCTGATTCTGTCCCGTAATGATTACCCTCGATGCATAGAGCAGCGCATCTCTAATAGAAAGACCAAGGGAGTTTGCCTGTTATTAATACGACCCTCTTGTTAAAAAAGTTGATCAGTTTAACAGTTTGTTAACTTTTATAACTATCGTCTTGGATGAGGGGAATTACAAATTTTGTGCGGAAATTAATCAGAAGGAGGTAGGTTTGAAGCAAAAAAAACCTCAGCACCATGGCTGAGGTCTTAGCAATCGTGTTTTTAAGCTTACTTGATGCCTGCGAAATCTTTAAGGATTTCTGCTTTATCGGTTGCTTCCCATGGGAACTCTTCGCGACCGAAGTGGCCGTATGCAGCAGTTTGCTTGTAGATAGGCTGAAGTAGGTTCAGCATCTCTTGTAGACCGTATGGGCGTAGGTCAAAGTTTTGACGAACCGCTTCAATGATGATCTCGTGAGCTACTTTCTCAGTACCAAAGGTTTCAACCATGATAGACGTTGGATCAGCAACACCGATAGCGTAAGACAGTTGAATCTCACAACGGTCAGCCATGCCAGCAGCAACGATGTTTTTCGCAACGTAACGAGCGGCGTATGCTGCAGAGCGGTCAACTTTTGATGGATCTTTACCAGAGAATGCACCGCCACCGTGACGAGCTGCGCCGCCGTAGGTATCAACGATGATCTTACGACCCGTTAGACCACAGTCACCCATTGGGCCACCGATTACGAAACGGCCTGTTGGGTTGATGAAGAAGTTAGTGTCTTTGTTGATCCACTCAGAAGGAAGTACTGGCTTGATGATTTCTTCCATCACTGCTTCACGTAGGTCAGGTGTTGTTACTGAATCACAGTGTTGAGTTGAAAGAACAACAGCATCGATACCAACAATCTTACCTTGGTCGTACTGGAAGGTTACCTGAGACTTAGCATCTGGACGAAGGAAGTCTAGCTTGCCACTCTTACGTACTTCAGCTTGCTTCTTAACAAGAAGGTGAGAGTAAGTAATTGGAGCTGGCATTAGGATAGGCGTTTCATTAGTCGCGTAACCAAACATGATACCTTGGTCGCCTGCGCCTTGATCTTTAGGGTCTGCTTTATCAACACCTTGGTTGATGTCTGGAGACTGCTTACCAATGGTGTTTAGTACCGCACAAGAGTCCGCATCAAAGCCCATGTCTGAGTGTACGTAACCGATGTCACGAACGGTTTGACGAGTTAGTTCTTCGATATCAACCCAAGCAGAGGTAGTGACTTCACCACCCACCATTACCATGCCTGTCTTCACGTAGGTTTCACAAGCAACGCGAGCTTTTGGGTCTTGCTCAAGAATTGCATCTAGAACCGCATCAGAGATTTGGTCTGCGATTTTATCTGGATGGCCTTCTGATACTGACTCAGAAGTAAACAGGTGCTTAGCCATGATGGGCTCCCTTATTTCTTAGTTAAGAAAAGACGCATCTTGGCGTCTTTTGAATCGTGCTGTTTAGTAGGTGTTTCTACTTCTAGACGTCTATTCTAATTTTGAATGTGTGAAATACAAGCTTTTTTACGATTTAAGTGAGCCAAACGTTTGCGCTGGGTCACACAAGTTTTTAGTTAAAATAGTGAGATGTTAAACAAATTAATCTCTCATAGTTTGAATTTTGCTCGGGAAAGGGTTTGCAGTAATAGAGGCGCTTTGCGACAATAACGGCGCCCAACACCCTCCGTTGGGATCAGGACTTATTTTTAATAAATTGCTTATGCATTCAGGAGCAGACATGTCTTCTCGTAAAGATCTAGCCAATGCAATCCGTGCTCTTAGCATGGATGGTGTTCAACAAGCTAACTCTGGTCACCCAGGTGCACCTATGGGTATGGCTGACATCGCTGAAGTACTTTGGCGTGGTCATTTGAACCATAACCCACAAAACCCAGAGTGGGCTGACCGCGACCGTTTTATTCTGTCAAATGGTCACGGATCAATGCTGATCTACTCTCTGCTTCATTTGACGGGTTACGAGTTATCTATCGATGACCTTAAGAACTTCCGTCAGTTGCACTCTAAAACTCCAGGCCACCCAGAATATGGTTACGCACCTGGTATCGAGACCACGACAGGTCCTCTAGGTCAAGGCATCACCAACGCGGTTGGTATGGCAATGGCTGAAAAAGCACTTGCAGCACAGTTCAACAAAGAAGGTCACGACATTGTTGACCACTACACCTATGCATTCATGGGTGACGGCTGTCTGATGGAAGGTATCTCACACGAGGCGTGTTCTCTTGCGGGTACTCTAGGTCTTGGCAAGCTAGTTGCTTTCTGGGATGACAACGGCATCTCTATCGATGGTGAAGTTGAAGGCTGGTTCTCTGATGATACGCCTAAGCGTTTTGAAGCGTACGGCTGGCATGTCATTCCAGCAGTAGATGGCCATGATGCACAAGCAATCAACGCGGCTATCCTTGCGGCAAAAGCAGACCCTCGTCCAACACTTATCTGTACTAAGACAGTGATTGGCTTTGGTTCTCCAAACAAAGCGGGCACGCACGACTGTCACGGCGCACCACTGGGTCAAGACGAAATCGTTGCGACTAAAGCAGCCCTTGGTTGGGAGCACGGTCCATTTGACGTTCCTGCTGACATCTATGCAGAGTGGGACGCTAAAGAGTCTGGCGCTGCAAAAGAAGCGGCTTGGAATGCAAAATTTGAAGCTTACGCAGCAGCATACCCTGCTGAAGCGGCTGAGCTTAAACGTCGCGTTAACGGCGAACTTCCAGCAGAGTGGGAAGAGAAAGCAAACCAAATCATTGCTGACCTTCAAGCAAACCCTGCCAACATTGCATCACGTAAAGCATCACAAAACGCACTAGAAGCGTTTGGTCAAATGCTTCCTGAGTTCATGGGTGGGTCTGCTGACCTTGCGCCATCAAACCTAACCATGTGGTCTGGCTCTAAGTCTCTTGAAGCAAATGACTTCTCGGGCAACTACATCCACTACGGTGTACGTGAGTTCGGCATGACGGCTATCATGAACGGTATTGCTCTACACGGCGGTTTCGTACCGTACGGCGCAACCTTCCTAATGTTCATGGAATACGCCCGTAACGCAATGCGCATGGCTGCTCTGATGAAGATTCAGAACATTCAAGTTTACACTCATGACTCTATCGGTCTGGGTGAAGATGGCCCAACTCACCAACCGGTTGAGCAAATGGCATCTCTACGTCTGACTCCAAACATGAGCACATGGCGTCCATGTGACCAAGTTGAGTCTGCAGTAGCATGGAAACTGGCTATCGAGCGTAAAGACGCGCCTACGGCGCTAATCTTCTCTCGTCAAAATCTAGCACAGCAAGAGCGTGACGCTTCTCAAGTGGCTGACATCGCTAAGGGTGCTTACATCCTTAAAGATTGTGCTGGCACTCCAGAGCTCATCATCATTGCAACAGGTTCTGAAGTAGAACTAGCAGTTGCAGCGCAAGCTGAACTAACAGCAGCAGGCAAAGCGGTACGTGTAGTATCAATGCCTTCTACTGACGCGTTCGACAAGCAAGATGAAGCGTACCGCGAGTCAGTACTACCATCATCAGTCACTAAACGCATCGCGGTAGAAGCGGGCATCGCTGACTTCTGGTACAAGTACGTTGGCTTCGGTGGCAAGATCATCGGCATGACTACCTTCGGTGAATCTGCTCCAGCAGGCGAACTATTCAAGATGTTCGGCTTTACTACTGAAAACGTAGTGAACACAGCGAAAGAGCTTCTAGCTTAATAGCTTAGGACTTTCTTGAAAGACAAAAACCAGCAGTTTACTGCTGGTTTTTTTATGTTCGGAATAATGTTGTGATCTGATAAACTCTCGCACCATTACTATAATAGTAGGCCTTGGTGGGAGTGTAGGTATGCTAAGAGTCGCAATAAATGGATTTGGTCGTATCGGGCGCAATGTGTTGCGTGCAGTTTATGAGAGCGGTAAGCAAGACTTAATAAAGGTGGTGGCAGTTAATGAACTGGCGCAGCCGGATGCTATGGCGCATCTTCTTCAATACGACACCAGTCACGGACGCTTTCACCACAAGGTTAGCCATACTCAAGAGTATCTGAATATCCATCACCTCGATGGTAGTAAGGATGAGATTCGTATCTTGCATCTTGCTGAGCTGGATTTGCTTCCTTGGCGTGATCTTGATGTGGATATCGTGCTGGATTGCACCGGCGTCTACGGCACTCAAGCGGATGGTCAGCAGCATATCTTAGCTGGGGCGGATAAGGTTCTATTTTCTCATCCTGGTTCTCAGGACCTTGATAACACCATTATCTACGG
This sequence comes from Vibrio breoganii, assembly GCF_001677275.1. Classification (GTDB taxonomy): domain Bacteria; phylum Pseudomonadota; class Gammaproteobacteria; order Enterobacterales; family Vibrionaceae; genus Vibrio; species Vibrio breoganii. The sequence continues at coordinate 2,390,618 of NZ_CP016177.1, read as the reverse complement.
CATCAACCACGAAACCCTGAAGCCTGAGCATAAAGTGGTGTCTAATGGTTCGTGTACCACAAACTGTATTGTGCCAATTATCAAGGTGTTAGATGATGCCTATGGTATTCAAAGAGGCACTATTACTACTATTCACTCGTCGATGAATGATCAGCAGGTGATTGATGCCTATCATCCGGATCTGAGACGAACACGCAGTGCCAGCCAGTCGATTATTCCTGTGGATACCAAGCTCCACAAAGGCATAGAAAGAATATTCCCGAAATTTGAAAACAAGTTTGAGGCGATATCTGTGCGTGTGCCCACAGTAAATGTCACGGCGATGGATCTCAGTGTAACTTTAGATACAAACGTGAAAGTTAATGACGTAAATCAAACCATCCTGCAGGCGTCTCAGTGTACATTACAGTCGATAGTTGACTATACTGAAGCGCCGCTTGTTTCGATAGATTTTAACCACGACTCCCACAGTGCGATTGTCGATGGTTCGCAGACCCGTGTCAGTGATGGCCAACTAGTGAAGATGCTAGTGTGGTGTGACAATGAATGGGGCTTTGCAAATAGGATGCTAGATACGGCCTTAGCGATGCATACTTCACATTAATTACATTGCGTGAAATAAATCAGTAGCTTTTTTGTTCTAGCTCTTGAACTATTAAACAAACGGCCCAATGTAAGCTTACATTAGATGGATTTCGAACGCTTGTGCTTGCAGGTTGCGAGGGCAGGTGGAAAGTTTTTAAATTAAAACCTTAGAGGACTAACAATGTCTGTAATCAAGATGACTGACCTGGAACTAGCAGGTAAACGCGTATTTATCCGTGCCGACCTAAACGTTCCTGTAAAAGACGGTAAAGTAACTTCTGATGCTCGTATCCTTGCATCTCTTCCTACTATTAAGCGTTGCCTAGAAGCTGGCGCTAAAGTAATGGTTACTTCTCACCTAGGTCGTCCAACTGAAGGCGAATACGCAGAAGAGTTCTCACTACTACCAGTAGTAAACTACCTAAACGACGCACTAGATTGCGAAGTTAAACTAGCGAAAGACTACCTAGAAGGTCTTGAACTAAACGCTGGTGAGCTAGTTGTTCTTGAGAACGTTCGTTTCAACAAAGGCGAGAAGAAAAACGAAGAAGAGCTATCTAAGAAATACGCTGCTCTTTGTGACATCTTCGTTATGGATGCATTTGGTACAGCTCACCGCGCGCAAGCGTCTACTCACGGTGTAGGTACTCACGCTCCTGTAGCTTGTGCTGGTCCTCTACTTGCTGCTGAGCTTGAAGCTCTTGGCAAAGCAATGGATAACCCTGAGCGTCCACTAGTTGCTATCGTAGGCGGTTCTAAAGTATCTACTAAGCTGACTGTTCTTGAGTCACTTTCTAAAATTGCTGATCAACTTGTTGTTGGTGGCGGTATCGCAAACACCTTTATCGCAGCTGAAGGCCACAACGTAGGTAAGTCTCTATACGAAGCAGACCTAGTTGAAACGGCTCAGAAACTAATGAAAGAGTGTGCAATTCCAGTTGCGACTGACGTTGCATGTGCAAAAGCATTTGACGAAAACGCAGAAGCTGAAATCAAGCATGTTTCTGAAGTTCAAGACGACGACATGATCTTCGACCTTGGCCCAGATTCAACTGCAGCACTTGCTGAAATCATCGGCAATGCAAAAACTATCCTTTGGAACGGCCCTGTAGGCGTATTCGAATTTAAAAACTTCGAAGCGGGTACAGCGGGTATCTCTAAAGCAATCGCTGACTCTGCAGGTTTCTCTGTAGCAGGTGGCGGTGACACGCTAGCAGCTATCGACAAGTTCGGTATCAAGGCTGACGTTTCTTACATCTCAACGGGTGGCGGTGCTTTCCTTGAGTTTGTAGAAGGTAAAGTTCTTCCAGCAGTTGCTATGCTAGAAGAGCGCGCAAAAGCGTAATTTTTTAAGGCGAGGACTTTGTTCTCGCCTTTTTGTTAATTTTGCTACAATGCTTTGCGTTGTAAGCAAGGTTTTTTAATCTTTGCAAAAGTGCAATTTAATACTAAACGACAGAAAATAGGACTTATTCCATGTCTAAGATCTTCGATTTTGTAAAACCAGGTGTTATCTCTGGCGACGACGTTCAAAAAGTTTTTGAAGTAGCAAAAGAAAACAAATTTGCTCTTCCAGCGGTAAACGTTGTAAACACAGACTCTGTAAATGGTGTACTAGAAGCTGCGGCTAAAGCTAAAGCTCCAGTAGTAGTTCAGTTCTCTAACGGCGGTGCTGGTTTCTTCGCTGGTAAAGGCGTGAAACTAGAAGGTCAAGGTGCTCAAATCCTTGGTGCTGTTGCAGGCGCTAAATACGTGCACGCTGTTGCTGAATCTTACGGTGTGCCAGTTATTCTTCACACTGACCACGCAGCTAAGAAACTTCTTCCTTGGATTGACGGTCTACTAGACGCAGGTGAAGAGTTCTTCGCTCAAACTGGTAAGCCTCTATTCTCTTCTCACATGATTGACCTTTCTGAAGAGTCTCTAGAAGAGAACATCGAAATCTGTGCTAAGTACCTAGAGCGTATGGCTAAACTAGGCATGACTCTAGAAATCGAACTAGGTTGTACTGGCGGTGAAGAAGACGGCGTAGATAACTCTGACATGGACGCATCTGAGCTTTACACTTCTCCAGAAGACGTTGCTTACGCATACGAGAAACTAAGCGCTATCAGCCCTCGTTTCACTATCGCAGCATCTTTCGGTAACGTACACGGTGTTTACCAAGCGGGTAACGTAGTTCTTACTCCAACTATCCTACGTGACTCTCAAGCATACTGTGCAGAGAAGTTCGGTATCGCACCTAACGCTCTAAACTTCGTATTCCACGGTGGTTCTGGTTCTTCTGAAGCAGAAATCAAAGAGTCTATCGGCTACGGTGTTATCAAAATGAACATCGATACTGATACACAGTGGGCTACTTGGGACGGCATCCGTTCTTACGAAGCTGAAAACCGTGATTATCTACAAGGTCAAATCGGTAACCCTAAAGGTGAAGACCAACCAAACAAGAAGTACTACGATCCACGCGTATGGCTACGTGCAGGTCAAGCTTCTATGGTTACTCGTCTTGAGAAAGCATTTGCTGACCTTAACGCGGTTGACGTACTGTAATAAGTTTGCAACTTATTAATTAATTTAGAAAAACCCGCTTTTATAGCGGGTTTTTTTTGTCTTCTGTACTATAGTTTTTTAGTGTTATTCTTATAATTTGCAGGAAGCTGAGTTTTAACAGATACCTGACCTAAAATGCACATACACAAGTATGATGCTGTCGCATTTCAGTTGTAACACTTTATTACGGAAGAGAAACTTACAATGTCACAAGAAACCCCTGAAGTACCAGAAGTCCCAAGCGTCGATGCCCTTCACGAAGGGATGCAGGAAGCGCATACCTGGCTAACCAATAACTCTGATTTGTTGATTGGTTATGCTGTGAATATTATTACCGCTGTACTGATCCTGTTTATCGGTAATATCGTTACCAAGATGGTCGCTAATAGCGTCTCCAAGATGCTTGAAAAACGTCGTATGGATAAAGCGGTCGTTGATTTTGTTCATGCTTTAGTTCGTTATCTATTATTTGTTATTGTTCTGATTGCTGCCCTTGGACGTTTAGGGGTTCAAACGGCATCGGTTGTTGCTGTCATTGGTGCCGCAGGTTTAGCGGTTGGTCTTGCATTGCAAGGCTCACTATCAAACTTTGCAGCAGGCGTTCTTATTGTCGCTTTCCGTCCATTTAAATCGGGTGACTATGTTGAGGTAGGCGGTGTTGCAGGTTCTGTAGATTCTATTCAGATCTTCCAAACAGTGCTGACTACCCCAGATAACAAAATGGTAGTAGTGCCTAATGGTGGCGTAATTGGCAGTCCTATTACCAACTACTCAAGGCATGCAACGCGACGTGTTGACCATATCATCGGCGTCTCTTATAGCGCAGACCTTAAGAAGACTGAGCAGGTTATCCGTCAGACTCTTGAAGCCGACGAGCGTCTTCTAAAAGACAAGGGTATCCAGATTGGTGTACTTGCTCTTGCAGACTCATCAGTAAACTTCGTCGTTCGCCCTTGGTGTCGTACAGAAGATTACTGGGATGTGTACTTTGATACCCTCCAAGCCATTAAGATTGCGCTTGATGAGAATGGTATCGAGATCCCATTCCCGCAAATGGATGTACATCTCAACAAAGTCGAGTCGTAATCGATATTGATAGTTTATATAGCGCGCCTGATGGCGCGCTTTTTCGTTTATGGGCATGTGCAACCTTCTGCGCTTTGAGTAGTCAAAAAAGAAACAGCAAATGGAGAGTAATATGAAAATGGTCAAGTTGATGTTTGGTGCGCTTTTATCGATATGGGTTGTCAGTGCGCAGGCGCAGTCGTTCGACTTCCCTCACTTAAGCACGACCGGTTATGGAGAGGTTCTTGCCGAACCAGATATGGCGGAATTTTCAGTACAGGTAGTGGCAATCAAGGACAGTGCTGAAGAAGCGAAATCAGAGGTTGATTCAGTGGTGGATAAGTTCCTTGCCAGTTTACAAACTGCGGGACTCTCTCGAGAAGATATTCAAAGTGGTAACATCCAACTCATGCCTCAAATGCATTATCCGAAAAATGCCAAGCCAGAACAAAAGGGTTATAGAGCCTCTAGGCAAGTGAGGGTGACCGTTGATGAATTAACATCTTTACCCAAGTTACTTGATGTAGCACTGGAATCAGGCATCAATCGTATCGATCAAGTACAGCTGAGCGTAAAAGATCCTTCGAAGTATCAAGCCATTGCCCGTAGTGAAGCCATTAAAGACGCACAAGCAAAAGCAAAGTCAGTAGCTGAAGGCTTTGATAAGACCTTAGAAGGCGTGTGGCAGGTTAATTACCAATCCCCACAAGTTAGACCTATGCTTTCTAGAAGTATGGCTATGGATGCGTCAGAGCGCTCAAATAGCTATCAAGATGCAACCATAGTGATCAAAGATAGAGTGCAGGTAGTTTATAAACTGAAGTAGTGAACACCAGAGAGAAGAAAGCCCCTGTAACGATATTCGCTACAGGGGCTTTTGTATTTTTATACTTTACAACAGCTTAGTGAAGTAGGCGGGCACGGATAGTACCGTCGATCTCTTTAAGTTTTGCCAATGCTTCTTCTGAACGCTCAGCTTCAACATCGATAACCACATAACCAAGATCACCGTTTGTTTGTAGATACTGACCTGCGATGTTAATGCCGGCGCTCGCAAAGATGGTGTTGATTTGTGTTAGTACACCTGGACGGTTTTCATGGATGTGAAGTAAGCGAGAAGCACTTTGATGTTGTGGCAAAGATACCTCAGGGAAGTTCACGCTTGAAAGCGTTGAACCGTTATCTGAGTATTTCGCTAGCTTTCCAGCAACCTCTACACCGATATTCTCTTGAGCTTCTTGTGTTGAACCACCCACATGCGGAGTCAGGATAACGTTATCAAACTGCATTAGTGGAGATTCAAATGGGTCAGCGTTGGTTTTTGGCTCTACAGGGAACACGTCCACAGCTGCGCCGCCAAGGTGGCCTGAGTCAAGTGAAGCACACAGTGCTGGGATATCAACAACTGTGCCGCGTGCCGCATTGATAAAGATAGCGCCAGGCTTCATTAGAGCGAACTCATTAGCGCCCATCATATCTTTGGTTCCTGGGGTTTCAGGCACGTGCAGACTGATAACATCACATTTGTTGAGTAGTTCAGCCATCGTTTGTACTTGGGTCGCGTTACCTAGTGAAAGCTTGTTCTCAATGTCATAGAAGTAGACTCGCATGCCAAGGTTTTCAGCGATAATACCTAGCTGGGTGCCGATATGACCGTAGCCGATGATACCCAAACGCTTTCCACGAGCTTCGTAAGAGTTGTCTGCACTTTTCTTCCAGATACCACGGTGGGCGAGGGCGTTCTTTTCTGGAATGCCACGCATAAGTAATAAGATTTGTCCCAGCACTAATTCAGCAACACTACGAGTATTAGAGAATGGTGCGTTGAATACCGGCACGCCTTTAGCCGCCGCTGCATTCAGGTCAACTTGGTTTGTACCGATACAGAAACAACCGATAGCAACTAACTTGTTGGCCGCAGCCAATACGCGCTCATTTAGGTTAGTGCGAGAGCGAATACCGACGAAATGCACATCCTTTATCGCTTCTATTAACTCTTCTTCCGAGATTGAGCCTTTGTGGTATTCAATGTTGGAGTAACCTGCCGCCTCTAACACTTCAACTGACGAAGGGTGCAGACCTTCAAGAAGCAAGATTTTTATCTTATCTTTGTGTAAAGAGACTCTGGTCATAACGGTTATTCCTTAACATATGGGTAAATTAATTTCGAAAAGCAAACGTTTTCTAAAAGTGAACTCTCTCTAAATTATCAAAAAAAGAACAATTTGGGTAAGAAAATTACAATAAAAAAAAAGCAGACGCTCTTTTGAGCCTCTGCTTTTTCATTTGAATAGCAAAATCAAGTGGTTAGCTATGCATTAATAGCTAAAAACTATATCTTATTCTTCAATTTTCGCGCCTTCTGGCGTGCCTGTAATAACCACATCCGCACCGCGATGAGCAAATAGGCCAACGGTAACTACACCAGGTAGAGCGTTCACCTGATCTTCAAGTTGTTTAGGGTTAGTGATCTTCATGTTGTACACATCAAGGATCACGTTGCCGTTGTCTGTGATGCAGTCTTCACGATAGACAGGGTCACCACCTAATTTAACTAGCTCACGCGCCACATAAGAGCGTGCCATAGGGATAACTTCAACCGGAAGAGGGAACTCACCCAGCACATCAACCGCTTTGGTGCCGTCAACGATACACACGAATTTCTCTGAGATAGCGGCAACAATTTTTTCGCGAGTCAGTGCAGCGCCGCCGCCCTTAATCATATCTTTATCCGCATTGATTTCATCAGCGCCATCAACATAGACACTTAAAGAGGCAACTTCATTGCAATCAAACACTTTAATGCCCAGTTGCTCAAGTTTCTCTGTAGATGCAACAGAGCTTGATACTGCCCCTTTAATTTTATCGCTCATGGTACCCAAGGCGTCGATAAAGTGGTTTACGGTAGAGCCCGTACCAACACCGACGATTGTGTCAGGTTCAACGTAATTAAGCGCTGCCCAACCAGCTTCTTTTTTCATTTCATCTTGGGTCATTCTGATTCTCCAGATAAGAGGTAAAGGGGGTCGTCGCGATTATATACTCATTGATAGAATATTTGAATCGACAAGGGGGGATTACCAACTCCAGGTTTTACTTGGAGTAATGATTTTGTCCAATGGCACATCCCAGTCCTTGCTCGGCAACTTCTCGAGTTGTTGGCATTCGTGTGCGATACCTATCGGCTTTGGAGTGGGACTATCAATAAAGGGAGTTAAGGTGCGGTCATAATATCCACCGCCCATTCCTAGTCTGTGCCCCCGAGTATCAAAGGCCACTAACGGCGTAAAGATGATATCCAAATCGGCCACCGGTACGATTTCCGTCACCGATAATTTGGGCTCAAGAATGCCATATTTGTTGGGAATGAGCTTGGTGTTTGCGGTGAAACGAAGAAACAGTAGCTGCCCTTTAGAAAACGGATGAAGTACAGGGATACAAGTGTTGATGTTGTTCTTCCAGCACCATTGTATGGCTAGGCTTGGATCTATTTCGCCATCATTGGCGAGATACAGGGCTACATTTTTGGCGCTTGCCAGTTCAGGTAGTTGGCGAAACTGAGTCACTAATTGAGAGGCTGCTGAGTGTTGTTCTGATTCAGTGAGTGCCACACGAAGCGTGCGGATGTGTTTGCGAATGTCACTACGAGTGATGAGTGATTGCATGAGGGACCCCAGAGTGCCGTTGCGGATTTTGGCCCTTGAACCAGCTGGTTCAAGGCGGATCAGCAATGTTGACCGTAGGCTTCTCGATACGAGTCGAGCTTGCTCAATAGCCATCAAGTACTAACCCTTAAGGATTGCTTATCGGCTCAGGGACATAAATCCAGCTGACGCACACCCCAGGGTAATTTTAATTCTGCCATCCACTTGGCTATGTATTGTTACTCTTTAGTTAGAGCTTTGTCTAGCTTGCCATCGAGTAGTTCTAAGCGTTGCTCGATATCATGCTGAATTTCAGAAGAAATTTCTTTTTCTAGTAATTCGTAGCAAACGTTAAGCGCTGCGATAGTTAGAAGTTTTTCGGTATTGGCGACTTTTGTCTTCTCAGCCATATCCTTGATGCGCTGATCAAGATTTTGCGCTGCTTGACGTAAAGCACCCTCTTTGCCCGTTGGACAATTAACGCGAGTAATCTTACCTAAAATTTCGACTTCAACTGCTTGATTGCTCATGCTCGACAACTCGTTACCGCTCCAAAAAAGCCTTGTGCGTCCAGTGCACCTTTAGGCAAGAAACTATAGAAAAACCCCCACTAAGATTCAAGCTTTTCCGCTCATGTACGAGAGATAGGGGGCTCAACTAGCTAGAAACAGAGCAATTTGCTCAATTGCTCGACATTCTCAGTATAACCTAGATGTGATTGATACGAAAAATGAGAGAGCTGAGTCTAGTTTTGCGTCTGTATCGAGTCTTAACCAAATGATAAGATAACCACATTACTCCCATTTAGGACACCCTTTTATGAGCCAAACCTCTTTACCTAATTACCTATCCGTTGCTGATGAACTTAAAACAGCCGGCATTGCCGTGACCCCAGCAGAGATGCATGGCCTACTTATTGGTATGTTAAGTGGTGGATTAGCGAAAGACAGTGATGCATGGCAAGCACTGTTGTTTGACTACACCAATGACGGTATGGGCTGGCCGATGGCATGTTTGGCTCTCGCAGAGCAGACCTTAAAGGTCGCTCGAGAAGAGTTGGCTGATGACAACTTTGAATTAAGTATTTTATTGCCGGTAGACAGCAATATCGTTGAGTACTCAGGGGCATTGAGTGAATGGGTAAGCCACTTTGTATCAGGGTTAGGCTTGATAGATGCACAGGTAAACAAAGCCAGTGAGCAAACCAAAGAGGCACTTCAAGACTTGCTAGAGATCGCAAAGTTAGAAGTTGACCCTGAAGATGATCTAGAGGAACAGGCGGTTCTGCTGGAGCAGGTGCTAGAGCATGTTAAAGTTTGTGCGTTAACGGTTCACGCTGAGCTGGGCACAAAGCCCGCAAAGCCTGAAACGAAAACAGTTCATTAATCGCGCGATACAATAAGGAAGTTTGCTTTGCAGTACGATGTGGTGGTGATTGGTGGTGCGATGAGCGGGGCAACGTTAGCTCTGGCATTGAGTCGCATGGCAAATAAAAAAGTAGCTGTAGTAGAAGCGATTGCCGATTCTTCAAAGCACCCTGGGTTTGACTCCAGAGCCATTGCCCTTTCACTAGGCAGTGTCGATCTATTACGCCATTATGGGCTTTGGGATGACATCCAGCCGAAGGCTACCGCAATTAAATCTATTGATGTATCGGACCGTGGTCACTTTGCGCAAACAGGGTTTGATGCAGAGCAACTGGGCAAAGAGTTGCTCGGTTCTGTGGTCGAACTCGCTGATGTAGGCGCAGTCTATCGAGAAAAGCTGCAGCTAGATCCCAACATCGATCTCTTTTGTCCTGATGCAATCGAGCAACTTATTCAGCATCAAGAGGGTGTTGAAGCGGTTCTTCGCTCAGGAACAACGCTGAGTGCAAAGCTTGTCGTAGCGGCGGATGGTGCAAATTCCAAAGTGGCTGAGCTTATCAATGTGTCCAAATCTGTGGATGATTTCGAGCAGCATGCGTTGATAGCAAATATTGAACTTGAACAACCGCATCACAATCGAGCCTATGAACGTTTTACTTCTCATGGCCCTGTGGCGTTATTACCAATGGCAGACAATCGTATGTCATTGGTGTGGTGCATGACAGAGTCTATGTTGCAGCAGGCTTTATCTTGGAATGAAGAGCAATTTTTATCTGAACTACAACAAGAGTTTGGCTGGCGCTTAGGTCGCTTTAATAAAGTGGGAAGCCTTGCCAGTTATCCTTTGATACTACACAAAAGAGATCGCCTGACTCATCACCGCGTGGCGTTTGTCGGCAATGCGGCTCAGACGCTTCATCCCATAGCAGGGCAGGGTTTTAACCTTGGTATTCGCGATGTAGCAACACTGGTTGATGTCGCTACTAAATACACAGATAGTGGTGAGTATGCTTGTTTGGCGGAGTTTAAGTGCCTTCGTGAACAAGATCGCGAAGCGACCTGCACTATGACCTCTTCTTTGGTAAGAATATTTTCAAATGAATGGCTGCCTATGGTGGTCGCTCGAAATCTAGGGCTCGCTATTTTTGATATAGCCCCCTCCATGCAAGGCCCGGTTAAAAATCGTAGCCTAGGACTGGTGTAGAACACAGAATGATGAAAAATGTAGATTTGGTGATTGTTGGTGGCGGCATGGTTGGATTGACGCTTGCCCTGGCCTTAAAAGAAACCGATATTCGAATTGCGATTATTGAAAGCAACGAGCCCAACGAGATTACTCCGTTAGCCACTTCTCGCGTATCAGCATTGAGCCGTGCCAGTGAAAAAATTCTAGCAAGACTGGGGGCTTGGGAGGGTATTGCTCATCATCGCTGCACCGCCTATTCAGCCATGCAAGTATGGGAAAAAGATACCTTTGCCAAGATAGACTTCTCGGCCAAAGACCTGCATGAAACGAACCTTGGGTATATTGTTGAGAATCAGATTATCCAGCACTTCCTTGTTGAACAAGTGAAGCAATTGCCAAACGTCAGCCTCTTCCAGCCCAATAAGTGCTCTAACTTAGCGGTAGGAGAAAGAGAAGCGTGGTTAACCCTTGATAATGGCCTGAACTTGACCGCCAAGCTTGTGGTTGCCGCTGATGGAGCGAATTCATGGGTGCGCCAACAGCAAGACTTCCCGTTGACTGAGTGGGACTATGACCACACTGCCATCGTGACCAATGTGACAATGGCGGAGCCCCATAATGGTATAGCAAGACAGGTCTTTACCGAAACCGGCCCATTAGCCTTCTTACCTCTTCATGAACCGAATCTGTGCTCTATCGTTTGGTCACAAACTACAGATAAAGCTCAGCAGTTAATGGCGCTGTCAGAGGAAGACTTCTGCAAGCAATTAGCAGTCGATTTTGATATGCGCTTAGGTCAGGTTAAGCACTTAACCACCAGACAAGCCATTCCTTTAAAGATGCGCTATGCACGAGACTTTGCAAAGAACAGAGTGGCTCTGATTGGTGATGCAGCGCATACGATCCACCCTCTGGCAGGACAGGGCGTTAACCTTGGCCTTCTTGATGCGGCAACCTTGGCCCAAGAAATCGAACAATACTGGAACACAGGCAAAGATATTGGTGATTACGCCAATTTGCGTCATTTTGAGCGCTGGAGAAAAACTGAAGCGGTGAAGATGATCTCTAGTATGCAGGGCTTTAAAGAGTTGTTTAACGGAGGCGATCCGTTAAAGAAATTACTGCGCGGCGTAGGGATGAATCTTGCTGGGACATTACCGGGCGTAAAGAATGAAGTAATGAAGCATGCTTTAGGCTTGAAGGGAGACCTTCCTAGGCTAGCCAAATAGCAAAACTTGAAATAAAAAAAAGGAGGCGAGAGCCTCCTTTATTTTAGCCAACTAAATGTAGCAAGCTCGCAGTCTTTTCACTTCGACGTTCACTTCTTTTACTGTTTTGAAGTGACGTTCTTCAGCGTGATGAGGAAGGATTAACTTCCCGTTATCAAACTCAAACTTACCGACGCCGTAAATATAAATTCTTCCCTTGAATAGTCTACTTACGTGTTTTGCAATCATGCTAGGAACATAACGCTTAAACAGTCTCATTTCTGAACCCTTTCTAATTTTTATTTATTCTCTGCCTCCATGGCGAGAACGATTATAGGTTATTTGTTTCTACGAAATTGTGATGCAACTGGATTAATAAACAGAACGCTCATCTGATCTGATGTTTTAAACTGATTTTGCGATTTAGCTCAGATTTAAATGGTGTCCATCTAGGTTTGTATAGGTTTAAGTACTGACTTTGTCGCCTATAAACTGCATTTACCTTCATATAGACCGTGAAATTGCTGAAAAAGTTCTAGCCAATAGAATTGTAGGTGTAACTAAGTGTTAATGTGCAGGGAGGAAATGCGGATTTATGGGGTGTTAATAGCTTTTGTGATGTGTGAAAACTGAGGCTTACAAAACTTCAGAACGTCCTCGGTGCGAAGCATGATCCCAGCCATATCGCTACCACTACTGATGGTGACTTCTGCGAGCTGCAAAACAGAGTGATCGAAGATCGCCGTAATCGATTCAGGGAGCATTAGAGGAGTTAAAGTGCCTGGCTTAAAGCCAGTGATATGAGCCACCTCCTCTGCATTGACGCAGGTTGTGCGCCGGCAGTTGAAGTGTGCGCGAACCTTTTTAGGATCGACTTGCTGATCTCCAGGTATGCACGCCAAGAAAAGCTTACCGCCCATATCTCTCAGCAACACCGTTTTTAACATGATGTATGAGGAGATACCTCGCTGTTTGGCTGCATCGTCAATGGAGATAGCAGGAGTAGAGTGGGGCAACATAGTGAAACCCACTCCATTCCTTTGTAAAAACTGGGTGACCGCAGTTTCTAGCATTTACTGTTCGATATCGTAGGGCAGTTCCACCAAAGACCAAGTGTTAGTGGTGTCGCCAGCCAGTCTAAACTGAGTATCAAACTCAATGTCCTTGTTAAGGACAATCAATGCCAAAGCCTCACCCTGTTGGTTGCGATATTGCGCGATCGCTTCACCGGCACCACGCCAGTTTTCGCCCACCTGACGCTCAAAGGTGAAAGCAACGTTCTCGTTTGCTGTGCCTTGCAGTAAGCGCATGACTTTTTTGTTTGTCCCGCGATACTTGGCTCTGGCAACGGTTTCCTGACCGGTGTAACAGCCTTTTTCAAAGTTAATGCCGTCGAGTGCTTGCAGGTTCAATGTTTGAGGAATATGGGTGTTTTGCTGAGATTGAATCACTCGAGGGATACCATTAACCACATCAACATAGTCCCACGCATCAGCGCTGATCTCTTCGGCGTTTTGCAACTGTGGCTTTAGACTTTCGTGTTCATCTTCATTAACCAGCAATAGCCAGCGCTGCGAATCAATTTTTATCGCGCTGCCAGAAGCGATAGAACGCACATCCCCTTGTCCGTCAGTAATAGAGTCGATAAAGCTGTCAGCTTGTTCGCCGAGCACACCAATACTGATTTGCGATGACAGCTCAAGGTCTACCTTTGAAAAAACCGAATACTTTTTTATTTCTTGTAGGGCGGTTTCAATACCCGACTTATGCTGCCATAAGGCGTAACCTTGATTGTGATGAAACAGTCGAAACAGGCTCCACATTTTCCCTTTAGCATCGCAGTGAGCACCTAAGGTAGAACGCTCAGCGTCCAATTGGACGACATCACAGGTTACCTGACCCTGAAGATAAGATTTGCTGTCCGCACCGGTTACTGCGATAGCTTGCCAGTCAGAGAGTGAAGTCCATGCGAGTGAAGGCAAGTGTAAAGAAACAGAAGATGTTGCACTCATAGTGATTCCTTGAGCTAAGTCGTTGGGTATATGGTAATCACTATTGATGTGTATGTCTAAGGATGCAATTTCAACCCTAAGGTCGATAAATCATCGGATGTAAGCTGCAAGCTGTGATTAAGCTAATAGTTACAGTTTGGCGGGACTGGTACACTCGGGCAAAAGGAATGATTTATTTTTGAGGTAACGCATGTACACACCAGAGCAAAAAGCACGTATTAAATGGGCGTGTCGACGCGGTATGTTGGAGTTGGACGTTGTTATTATGCCCTTCTTTGAAGAATGCTTTGACGGGCTGACCGACCAAGAAAAGAAGGATTTTGTAGCGCTATTAGAGTGTGATGATCCGGATCTATTTACTTGGGTGATGGGTCATGGTCGCAGTGAAAACTTAGCGTTAGCTTCGATGATTGATAAAGTCGTTGCGCATAACCTGAGTAAGGTTCGCTCTTAAGCTCGCGGCACGAACAGCATTTATAGAAAAGGCGCTCATTCAATGAGCGCCTTTTTAGTCTTTACTCTAAATGAGAGTGTTTTGATCAGTTTGGGTAGCTTTTATCTGAACGGTTAGGCACCAAGATGGTCGGCTTAGCTTCTTCTAGCATCTCTGGGTAGTCCAGGGTGTAGTGCAGGCCTCGACTCTCTTTTCGCTCCATCGCACAGCGAACCATCAGATCCGCGACTTGCAACAGGTTACGTAACTCAAGTAGGTTGTTTGAGACGCGGAAGTTGCTGTAGTAGTCGTTTACTTCTTGTTGCAGGAGCTGAATGCGTCGCAGGGCGCGCTCAAGCCTCTTGTCGGTGCGGACTATGCCCATGTAATCCCACATGAACAGCCTTAGCTCATGCCAATTGTGTTGAAGGATAACTTCTTCATCAGAGTTACATACCTGACTCTCATCCCAGCATGGCAAGTTATCGGGCATTTCAGCTTGGTCCAGTTGCTTAAGAATGCTCTTCGCTGCAGACCATGCATACACCACACACTCAAGTAAAGAGTTCGACGCCATGCGGTTTGCGCCGTGCAATCCGGTATAGCTTACCTCGCCTATGGCATACAATTGCTTAACGTCTGTCTGGCCTTCTGGGGTCACCATTACACCACCACAGGTGTAGTGTGCCGCAGGAACAATCGGGATGGGTTCCTTGGTCATATCAAGTCCAAGGTCTTGCAAACGCATGTGAATTGTAGGGAAGTGCTTAGTGATGAAATCAGCGGATTTATGGCTGATATCGAGGTACATGCAATCGGCACCTAGGCGTTTCATTTCAAAGTCGATAGCGCGAGCAACGATATCGCGTGGTGCCAACTCTTCGCGAGAGTCAAAGTCCGGCATAAAGCGCGAACCGTCAGGTCTTAGAAGGTACGCCCCTTCACCGCGAAGCGCTTCGGTCAATAAGAAGTTTCGCGCTTCAGGGTGGAATAAACACGTTGGATGGAACTGATTGAATTCAAGGTTCGAAACACGGCATCCTGCGCGCCATGCCATGGCTATACCATCGCCAGAAGACACATCAGGGTTACTGGTGTATTGATACACCTTCGAAGCGCCACCTGTCGCCAGCACGACAAACTTAGCTGCGATCGTCTCTACATGTTCTGAATCGCGATTCCACACATATGCGCCCACAACTTTTTGTGCATCACCACCAATCTTATCTTCAGTGATTAAATCGACGGCGTTATGTCGCTCTAACACTGTAATGTTTGGGTGGTTAAGGACATTCTCTTGAAGAGAGGTTTGCATGGCCATTCCCGTGGCATCTGCCGCATGCAAAATACGTCTGTGACTGTGTCCACCTTCACGAGTTAAGTGATAGCGAGGCGTATCATCGTCATCGTCGGACTCTTCTTGATCAAATGGAACACCGCCATCGATGAGCCATTGGACACACTTTTTGGCGTTTTCAGCAATAAACTGAACCTTGTCTTTTTCACAAAGGCCAGCGCCGGCAATTAAAGTGTCATCAACGTGAGACTCTATAGTGTCCGCTTCATCGAATACGGCAGCGATGCCGCCTTGTGCGTAGAAGGTAGCGCCTTCACGACTTAGACTTTTACTTAATACGATAACCTTGGATTTTTTGGCAACACGAAGAGCCAAAGATAGCCCAGCTGCACCGCTACCTATAACCAGTACATCACATTGATGCTGAGAGATTGAATTCATTGAGACGTTGTTTCCTTTGTTGTCTGTTAGCCTATGCGCTAACTATTAACCCCTAGCCGAACACTCGCTTAATGTTATAGTTTTTGACGTGTTCTTAACCCACCCGGGTACTAGGGTGCTACTATTCGACTACTACTTGTCGCGCAAAGCATTGCGCTGCATCAACAGTTCTAACCTTAGACTGAAGTTCGCTTCTAATTGGCTATCAAGCGCCTAGTACATCACATTTTTGACTAAGTTTTAAAAAAACCTTAATCAAAATGAACTTTTGTACTTTGATTGAGTCACAATAGTGCTCAAGTAATTGGTGCTGTCAATAATACATTATGCACTGAAAAAACTCATATCTGAGAAGATGAGAGCTGAACATAGGAGTAAAAGCTCGAATGAACGAGCAGTTGACCGATCAGGTACTGATTGAGCGCATTCAAAATGGAGATAAGCAAGCCTTTAATCTTCTGGTAGTTAAATATCAGAATAAAGTGTGTAACTTGATTTCTCGATACGTGAATAATCAAAGCGATGTAGCCGATGTGGCGCAGGAGACCTTTATTAAGGCGTATCGTGCTATCCCTAATTTTAGGGGAGAAAGTGCATTTTATACTTGGCTATATCGCATTGCGGTGAACACGGCTAAAAATCATCTTGTCGCACTAGGACGCAGGCCGCCTGCTACTGACGTAGACGCTGAGGACGCCGAATACTTAGAAACTGGGAATGCGCTAAAAGAAATATCGAACCCAGAAAACTTAACGTTGTCGAATGAATTGAAGGAGGTAGTTTTCAATGCAATTGAAGCACTACCAGAAGACCTGAAAACCGCTATGACGTTGCGAGAACTTGATGGATTAAGTTATGAAGAGATCGCAGCTGTTATGGATTGCCCTGTGGGCACAGTTCGTTCGCGAATATTTAGAGCTCGAGAAGCGGTAGAGAAAAAAATGCAACCGCTTCTTCAGCGTTAGAAGATAATCACAATGGTGAAAGTAATGTCTAACAAAGAGAAAATCTCAGCTTTGATGGATGGCGAGTCGGTAGACCTCGGCCTGATCTCTGAGGTGGAAAATGAGAAGGATGCTCAACAGACGTGGCAGAACTACCATCTGATTGGTGATGTGATGCGAGGGGACGCTCCGGATAACCCTAACTGGGATATCGCCAGCCGAGTGGCCCTTGCCCTTGAAGATGAGCCAGCTCACTCAAACAAGGTTCAGCCAATGCTCGAAGAGCAACCTGCGCCGACTAAGGCTAAAAAAGGCCTCCCTCAATGGCTAACCCAATTTAGTCAAGTAGCGGTCGCTGCTTGTGTATCCTTTGCGGTCATTCTAGGGGTTCAACAGTACGGTGGTAGTGTTGATGGACAGCCTTCACAGGTAGCGGAAACCCTTCCTGTTCTGCAGACTATCCCTATGGCGGGTAGTGTTGAGCCAGTAAGCTTAACTCGTGACTCTGTGCGTGCAAAAACTGATGCGAACAAGGTTTCGCCACAGGATGAGCAAATTGCAGAGCAACGTCGCCGCATTAACACTGTGTTGCAAGACTATGAGTTGCAGCTTCGCCTTAACCATAGCGAAACGAACTCTGACGTAGAAACGGAAGTCAAATGAAGAAATTTCTGGCCAGCGCTTTAGCGCTGCTCAGCTTAACAGCCTCTCCTTTAGCCTTAGCAGAAGATAATCCTGCTGAGGCTCTTCTCCACAAGATGAGCGATGCTAGCGATACCCTCAATTATGAGATGTCGTATGTGTTGATTCGAAAGAGCAGTATTGAGCCTTTGGTCTATCGCCAAGCCAATGATAACGACACGCGATTTGCCCAACTCATGTATTTGAGTGGTCCTGTGCGAGAAGTGATTCGTAGAGGCGATCAAGTCAGTTATATCGAACCGGGTATCGACCCTTTCACGATTGCGTCAGATAAAATGGTCGCGCCGTTAATGCCTATGCTCCGTGTCGATACCGAGCGTTTAAAAGACTACTACGACTTTGTTAAGGTTGGTCGTGCTCGTGAAGCGGGAGCCCCGACTCAAGTTGTGCGTGTTGTGCCTAAAGACGGGCAACGATATTCGTACATCGTGTGGATTGATGAACAATCAGCCCTACCTCTTCGAGCCGATTTGATTGACAGAGATGGCGAAATCCTAGAGCAATATCGAACGGTGTCTTACTCTGTGACCGATCATCTTATCCCAATCATGAAGAGCTTAGAGCAAGCAACACTGCCAGATGTGGTGACATTGCCAGACAGTAGTGTTGATGAGATCTCCTGGAGTGCCGATTGGATGCCTAGAGGTTTTGAAAGCAAGAAGATGCAAAGTCATCCCTTGTTTGGTTCAGACCGAATGGTAGAGAGCCAGATCTATTCAGATGGCTTGTTTCAGTTTTCTATCTATGTTGCCCCTGAAGATGATTTATCGTTGAAGCGTCAGCTTGTCAGGCAGGGCAGACGTACTCTGCAAAGTGCTGTAGTGAATCAGCATGAAATAATTGTAGTGGGAGATATTCCTCCTAGTACTGCGCAACGTATATTACAATCAGTGACTTTTCATTAGGTAACTGATCATGATGAACGCACTGGCTCAAGTGACAAGGGTGACAGAGGTAGCGTCACCCAACTCACGAGCTAAACTTTTTAAAGTCGATCTATCCTGTGAGCAACAGACCAGTTGCAACAGCTGCGCCTCTAAATCCAGTTGTGCCACAGGTCAAGTCACCAAAGCCATTGGCAATAAACAACACGCTTGGTCGCTGACAACACCTGTACAGGTCTCAGAAGGCGACATCGTAGAGATTGGCCTACCAGAAAAAGCCTTGCTGTCTGCTGCAGCCTTAGTTTATCTCGTTCCTCTATTGTTTTTGTTCCTTGGTGCTGTGATTGGTGCTGAGATTTCTGAGGTCATGTTCAATGGCCAAGAATGGGTAAGTATACTCTTTGGAGCCGGTTTTGCCTTGTTGAGTGGGATGGTTGTGAAAGCCAAACTCCGACAAACTAATCATGACGCAGAACAACAAGTAACTCTGATTCGTACCCTAGGCCAACAATTAGAAGTAAAATGAAGATAGCGGCAAGCGCTGAAATTGGGTAGAATCTGCCAACCTGAGCAAAATGATGATGAAAAAACCATCATTTTCCCTTTCAATTTTGTATGAGTCTAACCGCACCTTACTATGAAGAACATTCGTAACTTTTCGATTATTGCCCACATTGACCATGGTAAATCCACCTTATCAGATCGCCTGATTCAAGTTTGTGGAGGCCTTAGTGATCGCGAAATGGAAGCGCAAGTTCTTGATTCTATGGATCTTGAAAGAGAGCGTGGCATCACGATCAAATCTCAGAGTGTGACTCTAGACTACAAAGCAAATGATGGGGAAACCTATCAGCTGAACTTCATCGATACTCCAGGACACGTGGATTTTTCTTATGAAGTCTCTCGCTCTCTAGCGGCCTGTGAAGGTGCTTTGCTGGTGGTTGATGCAGGCCAGGGCGTTGAAGCGCAGACGCTAGCTAACTGTTATACCGCAATCGAAATGGATCTAGAGGTAGTGCCAATCTTGAATAAGATTGACCTTCCAGCCGCTGATCCTGAGCGTGTCGCAGAAGAAATCGAAGAGATCGTTGGTATTGATGCGATGGAAGCAACTCGCTGTTCTGCTAAGACAGGCGTCGGTGTTGATGAAGTTCTTGAGACCATCGTTAGCTCTATTCCAGCGCCAGAAGGTGATCCTGAAGGACCTCTGCAAGCGCTGATCATTGATTCATGGTTTGATAACTATCTTGGCGTTGTATCTCTAGTGCGTGTAAAACACGGTAAGCTTAAGAAGAACGACAAGATCAAAGTAATGAGTACAGGCCAAGTTTGGGGCATTGACCGTATCGGTATCTTTACGCCAAAACAGCTTGATACAACAGAACTGAACACCGGTGAGGTAGGTTGGGTTGTTTGTGGTATTAAAGACATCCTAGGTGCGCCAGTAGGCGATACCCTAACTCACGCTAAAGGCGGCTGTGAAAAAGCACTGCCTGGTTTCCAAAAAGTGAAACCACAGGTTTACGCGGGCCTATTCCCTGTATCCTCTGACGATTACGAAAACTTCCGTGATGCACTAGGTAAATTGAGCCTAAACGACGCGTCATTGTTCTATGAGCCAGAGAGTTCAGCCGCGCTAGGCTTTGGCTTCCGCTGTGGTTTCTTGGGTATGCTTCACATGGAAGTTATCCAAGAACGTCTAGAGCGTGAATACGATCTAGACCTTATTACTACGGCACCAACGGTAGTATACGAAGTGGTTAAGACCAGTGGTGATTTACTGTACGTTGATAGTCCAGCGAAGTTACCAGCGGTAAATGATCTTGAAGAGATCCGTGAGCCTATTGCTCGCTGTAACATCCTAGTACCATCAGACTACCTAGGTAATGTTATTACCCTTTGTGTTGAGAAGCGTGGTATTCAGGTTGATATGGTTTATCACGGAAATCAAGTTGCTCTTACTTACGATCTGCCAATGGCAGAAGTGGTACTAGACTTCTTTGACCGTCTAAAATCAACATCACGTGGTTATGCATCTCTAGACTACAATTTCCACCGCTACGCAGAGTCAAGCATGGTGCGTGTAGACGTATTGCTTAATGGCGATACCGTTGATGCATTGGCTATCATCACTCATAAAGACAACTCGCAAACACGCGGTCGTCAGTTGGTTGAGAAAATGAAGGAATTCATTCCTCGCCAGATGTTTGATATTGCTATTCAGGCGGCAATTGGTAACCATATTATCGCTCGTTCAACCGTTAAGCAGTTGCGTAAAAACGTAATCGCTAAATGTTACGGTGGTGATATAAGTCGTAAGAAAAAGCTTTTGAAGAAGCAGAAAGAAGGTAAGAAGCGTATGAAGCAAATCGGTAACGTTGAGCTTCCGCAAGAGGCCTTCCTAGCGATTCTTCACGTAGGCAAAGACTAACCATTAAAAATGGTTAAGTAAGAATTACAAAGTGAAAGGGTTAATGACCCTTTCACTTTCGTTGTTTTAGAAACAGTTAAATTTAAGGGATTTCAATGGCTAATACGTTTTCACTAATCCTAGTCTGTGTGACTTTGGTTACTGGTATTGTCTACGCTCTAGAAAAGTTCGTTTGGGCAAAGAAAAGAGCGGCCAAGGTGGCAGAGGTTGAGGCTCAAACAACGGGTTTGGACGATAAAACCAAGGCTAAGATTGCTCATCAGCCATGGTGGATTGAGAACAGTGTTTCTATTTTCCCTGTGATCGCCTTCGTGTTGGTATTGCGTTCGTTTATCTACGAACCCTTTCAGATCCCATCGGGCTCTATGATGCCAACCTTGCTGATTGGTGACTTCATCGTTGTTGAGAAATTCTCTTACGGCTTGAAAGACCCTGTATGGCGCAACCAGTTAGTTGAAACGGGCAAGCCAGAGCGCGGTGACGTAGCGGTCTTTAAATTCCCACCTCAACCAAACATTGACTACATTAAGCGAGTAATCGGCTTGCCGGGTGATACGGTTCGCTATACTCAAGATAAGAAACTTTGTATTAAGCCAAGTGGTGAGAAGCAATGTACGCCAGTGCCTCTAATCAACTATACGGAAAGTGAGTTTATACAAAATAACATCCCATTGATTCGTCTAGACGAAACCATGGGTGAACATCAGCACCAAATATTGGTGAATCCACTGCGTCAGGATAACGTAGCGGCGTATCAGCCTAGAGCTGGTGTTCGTGAATGGATTGTGCCACAAGGGCATTATTTCATGATGGGTGACAACCGTGATAACAGCGCAGATAGCCGTTATTGGGGCTTTGTTCCCGAAGCCAACCTAGTTGGTAAAGCAGTTGGAATATGGGTGAGCTTTGAGTTTGATCGCAGTGACGACAGCTTCCTGCCATCTTGGATTCCAACCGGTATCCGTTTAAACCGCATTGGCGGCATAGAGTAATCAGAGAGTATGACTTCTCAATTAGCTAGATTAGAAAAGAGCATTGGATACAAATTCAATGACTTAGATAAACTGAACTTGGCGCTGACCCACCGCAGCGCCAATGGCAAACATAATGAGCGACTGGAGTTTCTGGGCGATTCAATTTTAAGTTTTGTCATCACAGATGATTTGTACCACCGTTTCCCTAAGGTAAACGAGGGTGACATGAGTCGAATGCGTGCCACATTGGTAAGAGGTAAAACTCTGGCTGAACTCGCGCGTGAATTTGAACTCGGAGACTACTTAAAATTAGGTCCAGGTGAGTTGAAGAGTGGCGGATTCCGTCGTGACTCTATCCTTGCAGATGGGGTAGAAGCCATTATCGGAGCTATATACCTAGACAGCGGTACAGAGCCAGTGCGAGCGATTGTTCTTAGCTGGTACATGAGTCGCCTTGAGGCGATAGAACCTGGTGTATCGCAAAAAGACCCTAAGACACGTCTTCAGGAGTTCTTGCAAGGTCGTCGTAAGCCCTTACCGACTTACGACGTAACTAAGATTAAGGGTGAGGCTCACAACCAAGAGTTTACCGTTGATTGCGTAGTATCAGGTGTAGAAAGACCTTTTACGGGTAAAGGCACCAGTCGTCGCAAAGCTGAACAAGCTGCGGCTGAACTTGCGTTGGAGAAATTAACTAATGTCTAATCACGATCAGCCAGAAGATCAAGGTATCGACCTTGATGCGTACTTTGCTTCGCACAACCAAGAAAAAGCAACCTCTGTGGACAACCAACACTGTGGCTTTATCGCTATTGTGGGTCGACCTAACGTAGGTAAATCAACGCTTCTTAACCATATCCTTGGTCAGAAGATCTCGATTACCTCGCGTAAACCTCAGACAACTCGTCACCGTATTATGGGTGTAGACACTGACGGTGATTTTCAGGCTATCTTTGTGGATACCCCAGGGCTTCACATCGAAGAAAAGCGCGCGATCAACCGTTTGATGAACCGCGCAGCGAACAGTTCCTTGAGTGATGTAAACCTGGTATTTTTCTTGGTCGATGGCACCCACTGGACTGCTGATGATGAGATGGTGCTAAACAAGCTAAGAGCGGCAAACTTCCCTGTTGTATTGTGTGTGAATAAGGTTGATAAAGTACAAGACCGCAACCTTGTCATGCAGCACATGCAAGAGATGACGCAGAAGATGGACTTCGTTGATGTGGTGCCTATCTCTGCAAAACTAGGCAAGAACACCGACGTATTGCGCAAGCACGTTCGTGACTTCCTACCAAAGGCGACTCACCACTTCCCTGAAGAGTACGTAACAGACCGCTCTCAGCGCTTTATGGCCTCAGAGATCGTGCGTGAGAAATTAATGCGTTTCACTGGTGACGAGCTACCATACTCAGTGACTGTGGAAATCGAACGCTTTGATTACAACCCTGATAATGATGGTTTCCACATTAACGCTCTGATCCTCGTTGAGCGTAGTGGCCAGAAGAAAATGGTCATTGGTAAGGGTGGTGACAAGATAAAAACCATCGGACGAGAAGCTCGTTTAGATATGGAAGAGTTATTTGGTCGCAAGGTTTACCTAGAGACTTGGGTTAAGGTCAAATCTGGTTGGGCTGACGATGAGCGAGCACTTCGTTCATTGGGCTACATGGATGACCTATAAAGATTAAACTCAAAACTCCACCTTAGACGTGGAGTTTTTTATGGCATCAATACTATGTCGGTAATTGAAGGCTTCCAACGTTGCTTTGTATTGCATCGTCGTCCTTATACAGAATCTAGCTTGATCTTAGATGTCTTTTCTGAGGAATTTGGTCGTGTGACCATCCTGAGTAAAGGCGGCAGAAGCAAGCGCTCACCATTAAAAGGGGCTCTGCAACCCTTTACACCCCTACTGCTCAAGTGGTCGGGGGGCGGTTCTATGAAAACCCTACGCCAAGCCGAACCCATTAGTCTCGGTTTACCTTTGAGTGGCGTAACTCTTTATTCAGCCATGTACATCAATGAAATCTTGGTGCGAGTGATTGCACAAGAGGTGCCCTATCCTGAGCTGTTTATTGACTATCTGCATGCGTTAACCGAGCTTGCTCAAGCCGATAACCCAGAACCCGCACTGCGCCGCTTTGAACTCGCTTTGCTGAATGCGCTTGGGTATGGCGTTGATTTTATGCACTGCTCGGGCACAGGCGAACCCATAGACCCTAAGATGACCTATCGTTATCGGGAACAGCAAGGCTTCATTGCATCGGTGCGAAAAGACAACCTAACCTTTATGGGGGAAGAGTTGATCGCCTTGAGTGAAAGACGTTTTACCTCAAAATCTCAGTTGAGCGCGGCAAAGCGCTTTACACGTATAGCCTTGAAGCCTTATCTTGGCGGAAAACCAATAAAAAGTCGGGAGTTATTTATGCCCCGAACACGGAGTATCGGAAAATGAATCCAATCTTACTTGGGGTCAACATTGACCACATTGCGACCCTACGAAATGCGCGCGGAACTAAGTATCCAGATCCAGTTCACGCAGCAGAAATCGCCGAACGTGCAGGTGCTGATGGCATCACGATTCACCTACGCGAAGACCGTCGTCATATCCTAGACAGAGACGTTCGTATCCTAGCTGAGACGATTCAGACTCGCATGAATCTTGAGATGGCCGTCACTGACGAGATGGTGGATATCGCCCTTAAGACTAAGCCAGAATTCGTCTGCTTGGTTCCTGAGAAGCGTGAAGAGCTAACGACGGAAGGCGGTCTAGACGTAGTAGGTCAGTTCGACAAGATCAAAGCCGCTACAGAAAAACTGGCAGCAGCAGGCATCAAGGTATCGCTGTTTATTGATCCAAATTCGAAGCAAATCGATGCATCGAAGGCGGCTGGCGCGCCTTTCATTGAGCTTCATACGGGTCACTATGCAGAAGCGCAGACTGAAGAAGAGCAACACAAAGAGCTTAAGGTTATTGCCGAAGCGGCAACCTATGCATCAGGCTTAGCCATCACGGTAAATGCGGGACACGGTCTGACGTATCATAACGTTGGCCCTGTTGCGGCATTGCCTGAAATCTATGAGCTGAACATAGGTCACTCGATTATGGGTCGTGCAGTATTCGATGGTTTGAACAAAGCGGTCGCTGACATGAAAGCCATCATGGATCAGGCTCGTAAGTAATGGCCATTGTTGGTTTAGGAACTGACATTGCAGAGATTGAGCGCGTAGAAAAGGCGCTCAATCGTACCGGTGTTAGTTTTGCTGAGCGCATTCTAACTGAGGTTGAGATGGAGCGATTTCATGAGCTCACCTCAAAGGCTAAGTTCCTAGCCAAACGCTTTGCCGCCAAAGAAGCCGCCTCTAAGGCTTTAGGTACTGGCATAGCAAAAGGTGTGTCATTCCAAGACTTCACCGTTAGTAATGACGCCTTGGGCAAACCTGTGCTACTGCTGTCGGGTAAGGCTCAAGACATTTCGCAGCAGCTTGGCGTTGCGCATATTCATCTCTCAATATCTGATGAAAGGCACTACGCCGTCGCTACGGTTATTCTCGAGCGTTAACCCTGTAGGTACAAGCGAGCGGTCGTTTGTACCTTCTCCATTTCATCTTGAAGCTCTAACAACTCAGGCTCAATATCCTCAATGGTCTCTCCTGAGCGCAACATCTGTTCGAGCAACGCACAGGCCTTCTTAAGCTTAGGAACACCGCAATAGCTGCTACTACCATGCAGTTTATGGATATGGTGGATAAGGTCTTCGCGTGAGCCTAACTGCTCATCAATTGCTTGCTCTACAATCTCATTCACCTCTGGAATGTAATCCACGAGCATCTGCAGCATCTCTTTGGCTAAATCTTCCTTGTTGGCGGATTGAGCTAAGGCCGCTCGCCAGTCAATGATGACGTCGCTGCTTGGCGTAGAGACGACTTCTGGTGCAGAGACTGCCACTGGCTCATCAATTGGGTTTCCACCCCAATGATTGAGTACCTTAAGCAGAACTCGCTCTTCAATAGGTTTGGTGAGGTAGTCATCCATACCCGCTTGCAGCAGTCTATCGCGCTCACCACTCATCGCATGAGCGGTCACCGCAATGATAGGCGTATCTTTGTTGGTTGCCGTTTGCTTAATGGCTTGGCAAGCCGCCACACCATCTAACCCTGGCATCTGAATATCCATCAAGATCAAATCAAAGTGGGTGCGAGTGGCTTCGTCGACGGCGCTCTGACCATTGGAGCAGGTCGTTACGGATTCTACGTGCTCATCAAGTAAGGCGCTGATGAGTTTTAGGTTGGCAGGGTTGTCGTCAACGGCCATCACTTTAAGTGGTAGTTTCTCAAGCAACAGAGGCTCGGGTTTTTCGTAGATAGGCACACTGCTGTCTTGGCCGCGTAGCATCGCCTGCATGATCTTGGTACGTGTCAGTGGCTTGATAATACAGGTCACAGAATGCTGAGCCATCAAGGTTTCAGATAGGGCTAACTGGTTACTTGGCAGACCAATAATCACATTCGGACAAACCGCTTTGGCTTGATAGATAAACTCGACCAGTTCTGCCTCTCCCATGATCTCATTCACTGGAACGTTATAGATAATATAATCATGGGGAGTAATGGACTCAGGAATTGCCGAGCGATACTGAGTAACAATACTTTCTTGAGTTAACAGTTGTTGCAGTACATTGGCCGCTTGCAGGTTTTGCTCAATCAACAGCACTTCTTTGCCACGAATATCTGAAAGATCGATCTGTTCAAGTGGCAAGTCGGTGGTATTGAGGCGAATAGTGAACCAGAAGGTTGAGCCTTGGTGCAGACGACTGGTTAGGCTGATCTCACCGCCCATTTGGCGCACCAGTTTCTGGGTAATGACAAGGCCAAGACCTGTACCACCATAGCGTCTTGAGATGCTGGCATCCGCTTGGCTAAATGCTTGGAACAGTTGGGCTTGCTGGCGCTCAGAGATACCGATACCGCTATCTTTGACCATAAACTGGATCTCAACTTGATCTTCTTTTTGTGTTCGAAGTTCAATGCTGACGTCAATGTTGCCGCGTTCGGTAAATTTAACTGCATTACCCACTAAGTTAGTCAGTACTTGCTGAATGCGTAATGAATCGCCTACCACCCCAGCCGGGATCTTAGGGTCGATCTTCAGGGTTAACTCGAGTCCTTTTTCGTGCGCGCTTGGGGCCTGAAGATTGACCACTTCTTCCAGAGATTCTTGGAAATCAAATGGGATATTTTCTAGAAGCAGTTTACCCGCCTCAAGTTTAGAAAAGTCTAAGATGTCATTGATAATGCTAAGTAAATTGTTGGCTGAACGCTCGATAGTTAACAGGTAATCGGTTTGGCTATGCGACAAATTGGTCTTGAGCATTTGACGAGTAAAGCCGATCACGCCATTGAGCGGTGTTCTTAATTCGTGTGACATATTGGCTAAGAACTCAGACTTCACGCGCGCGGCTTCTTGAGCGCGTTTCTTAGCAATATCCAGCTCAACGTTTTGGATTTCCAGCTGCTCTAGGGTTTCACGAAGATCGGAAGTCGCTTGGTCGATACTGTGCTGCATCTCTATATGGTATTCAGAGAGCGACATTGCCATGGCATTGATACCGTTCTTCAGTGAATTAAGCTCACCATGCATTTTGCCTTCAATACGTACGTCTAACTGTCCGCGTCGAATTCGGTCCACACTATTTTTGAGGTGGGTAATCGGCGCAGTAATATCTTGCATTAATCGATAGGCGAAAAAGGCGGATAGCCCTACGCCAAGGAACATCACAACCAGCGCTACCACGATCTCTTGATACTGTTGCAGCCTCAAGCTAGAGAGATCCAGCTCTATGGCGATGTAGCCCAACACTTGATTACTTTCTTTTGAGTCTGCTTGAGGCGCGACAAATTGAGCCTCGGCGATGACTGGCGTTCTGATAATCAGCTTGGTATCAATTAACTGAACGGTGCTGTGCAGTGGAATGGGCTCTGATTGTGGGAACATCAGGCTTTGGAAATTAGGATGAAAGTTTGAGGTAACAAATAGTTCGTGATTGGCATCGAATACTGCGATACTTCGCACCACATCTGAGCGCTTGCGATGACTGTAACTGATCAGCCTTCTCACCGCTTCGCGATTTTGCTGTAACATGGCGAATTCACTGGCAATCGCCAGAGGTTCCACAATGTTGGTACCGGCGGTGATCAATTGCGCTTCAAGGTCGTTGTATCGATTTGAAGTAAAGAACACGCTCAACAACATCCCAACGATGAGTGTTGGGGCGAGAGTCAATGTTATTACGCGTGCGCGAAGTCCGTATCTTGTCATGTTTTATTAATGTGCCGGATGTGAAAAAATAAGCCTTCAAAGGCTTTTGAGTTTCCTAAACTTGAACCTAAGTCTAAATCATTGAAATTAAAATTGCTTCCCAAGAACTCTGTCAGACTGAAAACTCAGTCAAAAGCTTGATGCATGACCGTTAAAACTTACTAGGCACACCTCTATGGCTAACTTTTACAAACCGCAAAAAAATAACAACCGTACCCAAAAGCACTTGAGTCTGACCATCGAAAAATACGACTTTCAGGGTGCAGGGATGGCATACGCCCAAGGAAAGCCAGTGTTCATTTCTGGAGCCTTGGTGGGTGAAGAAGTGGTATGTCAGCCTGTAGAGAGCAAAGCGAAATTCATAAAGGCTAAATTAATCAAAGTATTAAAGGTCAGTGATGAGCGTGTGGCGGCATTTTGCCCGCACTTTCAGCAATGTGGTGGATGTACCTTGCAGCATATGCCATACGAGCAGCAGTTAGAGGTGAAGCAACAGGCCTTCTCTAAGGTGATGTCTAAGGTTGCACCGCAACAAGAATTAGAAGCGCCGATAGTGGGTAATAGTAAAAGCTATCGTCGTAGAGCGCGCATTAGCCTGCTGTGGGATACCAAAAAGAGCAAATTGCATTTTGGCTTCAGAGAAGGGCAGAGCAAAAATATAGTGACCGTTAATCAGTGTCCCGTGCTAGCCGATTCTCTTGCAGGTCTATTTCCTGAAATGAAGACCCTCTTAGAAGGGGTATCTCAACCTAAGATTCTTGGTCACCTAGAACTGGTAGAAGCGGATAATACTAAGGTTATCTTGCTTCGCACTAGTGCTGAACTAAGAGCGAAAGACAGCAAAGCAGTGTTAGATTTTGCCCAGCAGCATAACCTTACCTTGTATCTTCATGAGGGGCAGAGCAAGCCGAAAAAAATGTGCGGCGAATCACCAAGGTGCAATGAGACAGGTTTCGAGTTGGATTTCTTGCCTACCGATTTTATTCAGGTTAATCGCTCTGTGAATCAACAGATGGTTTCTCAAGCTATCGAATGGCTTGATGTGAACGAGAATGAAAGAGTGCTGGATCTGTTCAGTGGCGTTGGCAACTTTACCTTCCCACTCAGTGCTAAGGCAAAAGCGGTGGTTGGCATTGAAGGGGTCGATGAGATGGTCTCTAGAGCGAGTGACAATGCGAAGACGCTGGGCATAGATACGGCCGAATTTTATCAAGCTAACCTTGCAGAGCTTACCGGAAAGGAAGGCTGGGCAACGGAGCGCTTTGATAAAATCCTTTTGGATCCTGCCAGAGCGGGCGCTGCGGGTGTGGTGGAAAAGCTCTCTTCATTTGAGGCTTCGCGCATCGTGTATGTATCTTGTAACCCTGCGACTCTAGCTCGTGATAGTGAATCTTTACTTGAGCAAGGCTATAAGGTGGTGAAAATGAGAATTTTAGATATGTTCCCACATACTGGGCATCTAGAATCCATGGTGTTATTTGAGAAATGACGCAAATTTCCAAATTTTGCTAAACAGCTGAATCGCCCTAGGGGTATACTGTTGCAAGAAATGTACGAGAGTAAAATCATAGTTATTTAGGGACGAAATATGGTTGCGGTACGCAGTGCGCACATAAAAAAGGATGAAGAGTTTAACCTTGATGGCTGGATAGGCAGTCTAAAGCAAGGGCAAAAAACCGAGAACAAGCTGCGCAAGCTGTACATCGATTGTGAAGAGATGCTAGCAAGTCATGAGCAAAAGGAATTATTGCTATGGCGTGGGCGTGAGATGATCGAAATATTGATCACTCTATCTATGGATAGAGCGACCCTGCTTGCAGCGCAATTATTCCCAGTTGTCTCCAGTGGTTTATTTGACACCGAAGAGCTTAAAGAGCGTTACGGCCAAGAGATCATGAAATTGATTGAGGGCGTTGAAGAGATGGCCGCCATTGGCCAACTAAACGCCTCCTTAGAGAGCAGTAGCGCTTCTTCCCAGATTGATAACGTTAGACGCATGTTGCTGGCTATGGTGGATGATTTCCGCTGTGTCATCATTAAGCTCGCCGAGCGGATCTGTAATTTACGTGAAGTGAAAAACGCCCCAGATGAAGTGCGCCAAGCCGTTGCTAAAGAGTGTGCCAACATCTATGCACCGCTTGCTAATCGCCTGGGTATTGGTCAGCTAAAATGGGAAATCGAAGACTACGCGTTTCGCTATCAAAATCCGACTACCTATAAAAAAATTGCCAAGCAATTAGCTGAACGACGCATAGACCGCGAGCGCTACATCACCGAATTTGTTGATGATCTCGAATCAGAAATGAAGCGCACCAATATTAATGCTGAGGTAAGTGGTCGTCCGAAACACATCTTTAGTATCTGGCGTAAGATGCAGAAGAAAAAGCTCGCCTTTGATGAGCTTTTTGATGTGCGTGCAGTGCGAATCATTGCTGACCAACTGCAAGATTGTTACGGCGCTCTAGGCATCGTACACACCAAATATAAGCACCTTCCCAGTGAGTTCGATGACTATGTCGCGAACCCAAAACCTAACGGCTATCAATCTATTCATACCGTTGTGCTTGGGCCTGAAGGCAAAACCATAGAGATTCAAATCCGTACCAAGCAAATGCATGAAGACTCTGAGCTTGGTGTGGCTGCCCACTGGAAATACAAAGAGGGCAGTTCAGGTGGTCGCAGTGGCTACGATGAGAAGATTACTTGGCTGCGCAAACTGCTTGATTGGCAAGAAGAGATGTCGGATTCCGGTGAGATGCTGGACGAGTTGCGCTCTCAAGTGTTTGATGATCGCGTTTATGCCTTTACCCCTCGTGGTGATGTAGTCGACCTGCCGATGGGGGCGACGCCTCTCGACTTTGCTTACCACATTCACTCTGAGGTAGGGCACCGTTGTATTGGCGCTAAGGTCGCAGGAAGAATCGTACCGTTTACCCATCAATTGGAAATGGGCGATCAGGTTGAGATCATCACGCAAAAAGAGCCAAATCCCTCTCGAGATTGGCTAAACCCATCATTAGGTTTTGTTCACTCAAGCCGCGCTCGTGCCAAGATAAATGCTTGGTTTAGAAAACAAAGTCGAGAGAAGAACATCGATGCGGGTAAAGAGATCCTAGAAGTTGAACTGGCTAAGATTGGCGCTAATTTAAAAGACGCTGACCTCTACGCCTTGAAACGCTTTAACGTCAATTCAGCTGATGAGTTGTATGCTGGGATCGGCAGTGGTGACTTGCGTATTAACCAAGTGGTTAATCACATCAATGCCCTAGTCAACAAGCCAACAGCGGAAGAGGAAGATAAGCAAGCCCTTGAAAAGCTTAAGAGTGTAGACTCGACAGCGCCGATTGAGAGCAAGCCACACAAAGACGCGGTGGTGGTTGAAGGGGTTGATAATCTCATGACCCACTTGGCGCGCTGTTGTCAGCCGATACCGGGTGACCGAATCAGTGGTTACATTACACAAGGTCGCGGTATCTCTGTGCATCGCAGTGATTGTGACCAACTCAACGAGCTAAGGCATCATGCCCCAGAACGAATCATAGATACGGTATGGGGAAGTGGTTTTGTTGGCTCGTTTATTCTGACCTTGAGAGTGGAAGCGCTAGAGCGCACAGGTCTGTTAAAGGACATTACTACCTTGATTACTAACGAAAAGCTCAAGGTAGCGAGTATGCGTTCACGCACCGATCACAAGCGCCAAATGTCGATTATGGATCTCGATGTTCAAGTGAACAGTGTTGAAATTAGCTCTCGGGTTCAATCTCGAATCGAGCAGATCAAAGACGTTATCTCCGTCAAACGTCTTGGCTAACCCATCTAACAAGCCCCTGAAAAGGGGCTTTCTTTTTTGAATGTGAATTGGAAATATTATGTCAGCTTCAAACTCCATCGAACAATTGCTATCCATAATGGCCACGCTCCGTGACCCTGAACAGGGTTGCCCATGGGACAAAAAGCAGAGCTTTGACACTATCGTTCCCCATACCATTGAAGAAACTTATGAAGTGGTCGATGCCATTCAAAATCAAGACTGGGATAATCTAAAAGAAGAGCTGGGCGACCTACTTTTTCAAGTGATTTTCTACTCGCAAATGGCAAAAGAGCAGCAACTGTTTGATTTTGAAGATGTGCTAGAAGTGCTCAATGAAAAACTTATGCGCCGTCATCCGCATGTTTTTTCTGACGAGAAGTTTGCCAATGAACAAGAAATAAATGACAACTGGGAAGCCGAAAAAGCGAAAGAGAAAGCTCGTTCGGGCAATGTTGAAAAAAGTATTCTAGACTCTGTACCTAAGTCTTTACCTGCACTGAGTCGTGCCAACAAAATTCAAAAACGTTGTGCTAAACATGGCTTTGATTGGGACACCATAGGACCTGTGGTAGACAAGGTGCATGAAGAGGTGCAAGAGGTGCTCGATGAAGCCTTGCAAGTAACTGTTGTGCAAGAGAAAGTCGAGGATGAGTTGGGTGATCTTTTGTTCGCTACAGTTAACCTAGTTAGGCACCTAAATTGCAACCCAGAGGTCGCTCTGGGCAAGGCAAACAACAAATTTGAAAGACGCTTTAGAGCAGTAGAAAAAAAGGTTCAAGAACAAGGTCGCAAGCTAGATGATTGTGACCTTGAGTATCTTGATTCTTTGTGGGATTTAGTAAAACAAGATGAGCGGAAGTAAAATTGGCTTTAGAAGATTGAATTGATTTGAAGCAAAAAATAAAAAAAATGCCTGTGATAAGTTTCACGTTGTGGCGATAAAGGGCTTCTGGTATATTTGCATCCCGTCCAGAAGATATCCATTTCCCTCATTCAACCAATTTCAGGTTAAACATGACGACAAATTACATTTTTGTTACTGGCGGGGTTGTTTCCTCACTCGGTAAAGGTATTGCAGCAGCATCTCTTGCGGCTATTTTAGAAGCTCGTGGTCTTAAAGTGACCATGATGAAGCTTGACCCTTACATCAACGTTGATCCGGGTACAATGAGCCCAACTCAGCATGGTGAAGTGTTTGTCACGGAAGATGGCGCTGAAACTGACCTTGACCTTGGTCACTACGAGCGATTCATTCGCACCAAGATGACCAAGCGTAACAACTTTACAGCGGGTCGTGTTTATTCAGACGTTCTAGCAGCAGAGCGTCGTGGCGACTACCTAGGCGCGACCATTCAGGTTATCCCTCACATCACTAACGCTATCAAAGACCGTGTAATCGCGGGTTCTGAAGGTCATGATGTAGCGATCGTTGAAGTCGGTGGCACCGTGGGCGATATCGAATCACTACCATTTATGGAAGCGATTCGTCAGCTAGCTGTTGAACTAGGCCGTGAACGCGCTATGTTCATGCACCTAACGCTGGTACCTTACCTAGCGGCAGCGGGCGAAGTGAAAACAAAACCAACCCAGCACTCAGTGAAAGAGTTGCTTTCGATTGGTATCCAACCTGATATTCTTGTTTGTCGTAGTGACCGTATGGTTCCTGCAAATGAGCGCAAGAAAATTGCTTTGTTCTGTAACGTACAAGAGAAAGCAGTTATCTCAATGAAAGACGTAGATTCTATCTACAAGATTCCTCAGCTTATCAAGTCACAAGGTCTAGACGATCTAGTTTGTACCCGTTTCGGCATTAATGCGCCAGAAGCAGACTTGTCTGAGTGGGAACAAGTCATCTACGAAGAAGCAAACCCAACAGGTGAAGTGGTCATCGGTATGGTCGGTAAATACATCGAACTACCAGATGCTTATAAGTCTGTGAACGAAGCATTGAAGCATGCAGGGTTGAAAAACCGTCTCAACGTCCACATTAAGTATGTGGACTCTCAAGATGTTGAGAGCAAGGGCGAAGAAGCACTTGCTGGTTTAGACGCAATTCTAGTACCAGGTGGCTTTGGCGACCGTGGTGTTGAAGGTAAAATTCGTGCTGCACAATACGCTCGTGAGAACAACATCCCGTACCTAGGTATCTGCCTTGGTATGCAGGTAGCGCTGATTGAATTCGCGCGAAATGTTGCTAACCTCGCTGATGCGCATTCAACAGAATTTAACAAAGAAACACCAAACCCTGTGGTAGGCTTGATCACCGAATGGGTTGATAAAGAAGGTAACGTTGAAGAGCGTACCGAAACCTCTGACCTTGGTGGTACAATGCGCCTTGGTTCTCAGCTATGTCACCTAGAGAAGGGCACTAAAGCCTATGAACTCTACGGCAGCGCTAAGATCCACGAGCGTCACCGTCACCGTTATGAGGTGAACAACAATTTACGTCCGTTGATCGAGAAAGCTGGTCTTAAAGTATCAGGTCTATCAGCAGACAAAAAATTGGTGGAAGTTATCGAGAACCCTGCGCACCCTTGGTTCGTGGCGGCTCAGTTCCACCCAGAATTCACTTCGACACCACGTGATGGGCACCCATTATTCGCTGGTTTCGTTAAAGCGGCTGGTCAATTCCAACGCGGTGAATTCGACAAGTAAAGGAATGCAGGGGTGTTGAGCGGAGATGTATAGCACCCCTTAAAATTGACATTTTTTTGATTATAAGAGGAAACATTTAATGTCTAAGATCGTTAAAGTTCTAGGTCGTGAAATTATCGACTCACGTGGTAACCCAACTGTAGAAGCTGAAGTACACCTAGAAGGCGGTTTCGTAGGTATGGCTGCTGCACCATCTGGCGCATCTACTGGTTCTCGCGAAGCTCTTGAGCTACGTGACGGCGACAAAGCACGTTTCCTAGGTAAAGGTGTTCTTAAAGCTGTTGACGCTGTAAACGGTGAAATCGCTACTGCTCTAGCTGGCAAAGACGCTAAAGACCAAGTTGCTATCGACCAAGTGATGATCGACCTAGACGGTACTGAAAACAAGTCTAAGTTCGGTGCTAACGCAATCCTTGCTGTTTCTCTTGCTAACGCAAAAGCAGCTGCTGCAGCTAAAGGCATGCCTCTTTTTGAGCACATCGCTGAGCTAAACGGCACTCCAGGTCAATTCTCTATGCCTCTACCAATGATGAACATCATCAACGGTGGTGAGCACGCTGATAACAACGTTGACATCCAAGAGTTCATGATCCAACCAGTTGGCGCTAAAACTCTTAAAGAAGCTCTACGTGTAGGCGCTGAAGTATTCCACAACCTAGCTAAAGTACTTAAGGCGAAAGGCCTAAGCACTGCAGTTGGTGACGAAGGTGGTTTCGCTCCTAACCTTGAGTCTAACGCTGCTGCTCTAGCTGCAATCAAAGAAGCTGTAGAAGCTGCTGGTTACGAGCTAGGTAAAGACGTTACTCTAGCTATGGACTGTGCTGCATCTGAGTTCTTCGACAAAGAAGCTGGCAACTACAACATGAAAGGTGAAGGTAAGATCTTCTCTTCTGAAGAATTCAACCACTACCTAGCTGACCTAGCTAACCAATACCCAATCGTTTCTATCGAAGACGGTCTAGACGAGTCTGATTGGGCTGGCTTCAAGCACCAAACTGAACTACTAGGTGACAAGCTTCAACTAGTAGGTGATGACCTATTCGTTACTAACACTAAGATCCTTGCTAAAGGCATCGAAATGGGTGTTGCTAACTCTATCCTTATCAAGTTCAACCAAATCGGTTCTCTAACAGAGACTCTAGCTGCAATCAAGATGGCTAAAGATGCAGGTTACACAGCTGTAATCTCTCACCGTTCTGGCGAAACTGAAGATGCAACTATCGCTGATCTAGCGGTAGGTACTGCTGCAGGTCAAATTAAGACTGGTTCTATGAGCCGTTCTGACCGTGTTGCTAAGTACAACCAACTTATCCGTATCGAAGAAGCACTAGGTGAACGTGCTCCTTACAACGGTCTTAAAGAAGTTAAAGGCCAAGCTTAATTATTAGCTTAGCTTGAAGCTTATAGCTTTTGGCTGTCAGCTTTAAATCATAAACACCTCGCGTTTGCGGGGTGTTTTTTTTTGTATTTTTCTTGTCATTAAGTTTGATGCGTGTCGTCTATTACACGAATATGTTATAAATATTAATTAACTAAGGTTAGCCGGGTTCTTGGGCTGAAAGGCTATGAGAGTCAGTTATTAGAGAAGGATTTTTTCGTGCGTGTATTTTCCGTATTGCTGTTTGGTTTACTGGTGCTGATGCAAGCAAAGCT
Source organism: Vibrio breoganii (assembly GCF_001677275.1). GTDB lineage: Bacteria > Pseudomonadota > Gammaproteobacteria > Enterobacterales > Vibrionaceae > Vibrio > Vibrio breoganii. The sequence goes on along the minus strand of NZ_CP016177.1, from coordinate 2,354,451 downwards.
GTGGGCCGGTAAAAATGGCGTTAACGATTATCGCCAGGTTCAAGATGAGATTGCAATTCAAAGCTCAGTGAACTCGGAGCTACGCAAGCGCAACGATGAGATGTTTGCTGAGATTGACGACCTAAGACAAGGACTTGATGCCATCGAAGAGCGAGCTCGCCATGAACTCGGAATGGTGAAAGAAGGCGAAACCTTCTACCGTATTATCGATTCGGACTAATTTTGTATAACCGGTTCTCAACTTGAATAAATATATCGTTATTGTCCCTGCTGCCGGAGTTGGCAGTCGAATGCAGGCAGATCGACCGAAGCAGTATCTCATGCTGCACGGAAAAACTATCTTAGAACACACAGTAGAAAAACTGCTATCGCACCCTGCCATTTCTAAGGTGGTGATTGCTGTGAGTGCAGAGGATGAATATTTCTCTGAGACGACTATCGCGAACCACCCACTAGTGACTCGTGTTGCGGGTGGAAAAGAGCGTTGCGACTCAGTATTGAATGCTCTGGATTATCTTAAACAACAAGACTATCAAGAGTGGGTGTTGGTGCATGATGCTGCAAGGCCTAATGTGAGTCATGAGGATATCACAACGCTCATTGAACAAGGGTGCAAACATCAAGTAGGCGCTATTTTGGCGGCAAAGGTGCGCGATACCATGAAGCGTTCATCGCAGGCTAACGAGATCAAAAGCACTGTCGATCGCGTGAACCTCTGGCATGCCTTAACGCCGCAAATGTTCCGCTGCTATCCACTGCAGCAAGCCCTGCAGTCGGCTTTGAATAATCACTCTCAAGTGACTGACGAAGCCTCCTGTATGGAGCTGATAGGGCTATCACCACTTCTTGTTGAAGGACGCGCGGATAATATCAAGGTAACCCAGCCAGAGGATTTAGCCTTGGCTGAATTCTATTTAAAACCTACGATTCAGGAGCAGTTATGATCCGTATTGGACACGGCTTTGATGTACACAAATTTGGCGGCGAAGGCCCAGTTATCATAGGCGGTGTTGCTGTTCCTTATGAACAAGGCCTAGTTGCTCACTCTGATGGTGATGTGGCCCTGCATGCCGTATGCGACGCATTGCTTGGCGCTATTGCCGCGGGAGATATTGGCCATCACTTTCCTGATACAGATGATAAGTGGAAAGGCGCAAACAGCCGCGAGTTACTCAAAGAGGTATACCGACGTGTGCAAGAGCTTGGGTATGTACTGGGCAATCTCGATGTCACTATCATGGCACAAGCGCCTAAAATGGCGCCACATATTCAAAGTATGCGAGAAGCGATTGCGCAAGACCTGCAGACTGAGCTTGGCAACGTCAACGTAAAAGCAACAACAACAGAGCGTTTGGGCTTTACCGGACGTAAAGAAGGGATTGCGGTGGAAGCCGTGGTTCTGATTCAACATTCTAACTAGAGGCGCACTCCAGACTATGAGTGACATACTATCAAATCTTGCTTACCAACACGGTAAGCCAACCGCTAAAGCCAAACTTAAAGCTAAAGCCGAACATTTTGTAGTGAAAGAAGATTTAGGTTTTGAGTTATTAGGCACTGGCGAGCATTTGATGTTACGTGTTCGCAAAACTGGCGAGAACACCAGCTTTGTAGCAAATGAGTTAGCTAAATTCTGTGGCGTAAAGTCTAAAGACGTAAGTTGGGCTGGCTTGAAAGACCGCCATGCCGTCACTGAGCAATGGCTAAGTGTGCACCTTCCAAAAAACGATGACTTGGACTTCGCACTATTTACAAAAATGCATCCAAGTGTCGAGATCCTAGAAATCACTAGGCACAACAAGAAACTTCGCCCTGGTGATTTAAAGGGGAATTTTTTCGAACTCACCTTAAGTGAAGTGACGGACGTAATGGCAGTTGAAGCACGCTTGCAGGCTATTTTAGAAAGTGGCGTGCCAAATTACTTTGGTGCACAGCGCTTTGGAAACAACGGCAATAACCTTGATGAAGCTCGTCGCTGGGGCCGAGATAACGTTCGTACTCGAAATCAAAACAAACGTAGCTTATATCTCTCAACAGCACGCTCATGGATCTTTAATCAGATTGTCTCTGAGCGCCTAAACCAAGAGTGTTTTGACTCAGTTATTGATGGTGATGTGCTCTCTGAGTCGGGTGAAATTACCGCAGCTTTAGCCGGTGATAATGCACTGCCAACCTCAGACACTGCACTAGAGATAGAGCAGGCCGCTGTAGATGCAGAACCCGATCTAATGGCTTTGATTCGAGGCAATCGCATGCGTCATGACCGCAGAGCCATTAAATTGCTGCCTGAGCAACTGAGTTGGGAAAGCAGTAACGATGAAGTGGTAGTGAAGTTCTGGCTGGATTCAGGCTGTTTCGCTACCTCTATCATGCGAGAGGTAATTGAAGAGATTCCTTTCGAACGTTCGTTTGATTAAGAGTACCTAAGTTTAATGAAGATTCTTTTAAGTAATGATGATGGCGTACATGCCGAAGGTATTCGAGTTTTAGCTGAGGAGCTAAAACAGATTGCAGACGTGATCATTGTGGCACCAGACAGAAACCGCAGCGGTGCGTCAAACTCACTGACGTTGGAAAACCCTCTTAGGGTTAATGAGATTGCCCCTAATGTTCATTCCGTGCAGGGAACGCCAACGGACTGCGTGCACTTTGCCTTGAATGAGCTAATGAAAGACGATTATCCAGACTTGGTATTGAGTGGTATCAACCATGGTGCAAACCTAGGTGATGATGTGCTGTATTCTGGAACCGTTGCAGCGGCAATGGAAGGGCACTTTCTTGGCGTGCAATCTATTGCATTGTCTTTGGTTGGAAACACACATTTTAATACCGCGGCTAAGATAGCGCGCCAGTTGGTGGAGCACCACCAGCGTCAACCTATACCAACCAATAGACTGCTGAACGTAAATATTCCTGATGTTGCCTGGGAAGACCTCGGTGACATTAAAGTGACTCGTTTAGGCGCGAGACATCACGCAGAAAACATGATTAAGCAACTCGACCCGAGAGGAAAGCAGATCTACTGGCTTGGTCCTCCGGGTAAAGAGCAAGATGCAGGAATTGGTACTGACTTTTATGCACTTGAGCAGAAAAAGGTCTCTATCACACCTCTACAAGTAGACCTGACTGCGCATGAGTCTCTGCCTAGTATGAATAAGTGGTTGAAAGGATCGTAGATGGGACATTATCAAGCTCAACGTTTGTCAGAGCATTTGCAGCAGTTGGGCATACGAGACTCTGCTGTGTTGAAGGCGATGGCTAATCTGCCTAGAGAATCATTTTTATCTGAGGCAATGAGACATCAGGCCTATGATAATAACGCCCTGCCTATCGGTAATGGGCAAACCATCTCTCAGCCTTATATTGTCGCAAGAATGACAGAACTATTAGAACTGGATTACACCTCTAAGGTCTTAGAAGTGGGAACAGGCTCAGGCTATCAGACAGCGGTGTTAGCACAGTTGGTTGAACGTGTGCATACCATTGAGCGTATTAAAACGCTGCAGTGGGATGCAAAGCGTCGCTTGTCTAAACTCGATATTTATAATGTGTCATCGAAATATGGTGATGGTTGGAAAGGGTGGGGCGCACATGCACCATTTGACGCTATTATTGTAACAGCGGCAGCAGCGGAGCTTCCCCAAGCTCTTGTTGACCAGTTGGCGGTTGGCGGACGACTGATCATACCAATTGGAGACTCACAGCAACAATTATTGAAAATTGTGAAGCACGAGTCTGGGGTTCAGTCTGAAATTATAGAAGATGTACGATTTGTGCCTTTAGTTCAGGGAGAGCTAGCTTAGGTTTATGGATAAGATTTTGCGTTCGATCATTGGTATTGCTCTGATAGCAGCCTTAGTAGGTTGCGCCCCTAGCGGATTTTCTGCCAAAAATCGTGATTATAAGCAGCTCGATCGTGGTAGCTTTCGAGGCAGTTTTTATGAGGTAGATAAGGGCGATACCCTTTACTACATCGCTTATATTACGGATCGCAACGTCAATAATCTTATCCGCTTCAACAATCTTAAAGCACCTTATACCCTGCGTGTCGGCCAAAGAATTAAGCTTTGGCATCCTGATTATAAAGATACAACTCCAGCTTATAGTTCAAGTAAACCTGTTGCTGTAGCTCAAACTTCCACTACAAAGAGTCCTCCACCTGCGCAGAGTACAGCACAAAATTCGGGACAGACTTCGACAAATCCACAAAAAAGTGCTACCGCAAAGGTTGATCAGCAGTCCACAAAGGAGTATGTTGGTTCTAAACAAAGTGTTAACAGTGTCGCAACATCGAAACCGCCAGCAAATAAAGCGGTCTCGTCATGGGAGTGGCCAACTAAAGGAAGAGTCATCAGCAAGTTCTCATCAGGAGAACAAGGCAATAAAGGGATTGATATAGCAGGTCAACGTGGCCAATCGGTTATCTCAACTGCCAATGGTAGTGTGGTTTATTCCGGTAGCGCCCTTCGTGGTTATGGCAACCTTATTATTGTTAAACATAATGATGATTACCTTAGTGCTTATGCTCACAACGATAGTTTGTTGGTCCATGAAGGACAGACAGTATCGGCGGGGCAAAAGATTGCAACCATGGGTAGCTCTGGCACTAGCGGCGTTAAACTGCACTTTGAGATTAGGTATCAAGGAAAATCCGTTAACCCGGAAAGATATTTACCCTAACTGATGGCATTAAAAGCGGTAATGCCAACCTGTTGAGCCATTGGAGGCGCTATGAGTATGGATAACACTGCAGCAAAAGTGGAAGACCTAACAGAAGACAAAGTTAGTGCGGAAGTAGAAGAAAGTAGCATTGTTGAAAAGATAGAAACTCAGGTAAAAGAAGAGTTTGATGCCTCAACAAAGAATCTAGACGCAACTCAACTTTATCTAGGCGAAATCGGCTTCTCCCCACTACTAACAGCAGAAGAAGAGGTTCTATACGCAAGACGAGCACTTCGCGGAGACGAAGCAGCGCGCAAGCGTATGATTGAAAGTAACCTGCGTCTGGTTGTTAAGATCTCGCGTCGTTACAGCAATCGTGGCTTAGCTCTATTAGACCTAATTGAAGAGGGGAACCTTGGTCTAATTCGCGCCGTAGAAAAATTCGATCCTGAACGTGGCTTCAGGTTCTCAACCTACGCAACTTGGTGGATTCGACAAACCATCGAACGTGCCTTGATGAACCAAACCCGCACAATTCGCTTGCCGATCCACGTGGTTAAAGAGCTGAACATTTATCTGAGAACGGCTCGTGAGTTATCTCAGAAGCTTGACCATGAACCAACAGCCGAAGAGATTGCTCAGCAACTGGATAAGCCAGTAGATGATGTCAGCAAAATGCTACGTCTTAATGAGCGTGTCAGTTCAGTAGATACTCCAATTGGTGGTGACGGTGATAAGGCATTGCTTGATATCATTCCTGACATCAACAACTCAGACCCTGAAGTGTCCACTCAAGATGACGATATTAAGCACTCTCTTATCGATTGGCTTGATGAGCTGAATCCAAAACAGAAAGAAGTACTTGCTCGTCGCTTTGGCTTGCTTGGCTATGAACCGTCTACGTTAGAAGAGGTAGGCCGTGAAATTAACCTAACTCGTGAACGCGTACGTCAGATCCAAGTTGAGGGTCTCCGTCGATTGCGTGAGATTCTATTGAAGCAAGGACTGAATATGGAGTCGCTGTTTAACTTCGACAGTGAATAACACTCTATAAGTACCCAATAAAAAGGTCAGCATTCGCTGACCTTTTTTTGTTTTAGCTCCTAGCTCCTAGCTTGAAGCTTGAAGCTTGAAGCTGACATCTGATAGCTTGTTTTTACATCATCTTCTTCAACCGATACAGTGCTTCTAAAGCTTGTCTTGGTGTCAGATCATCAGGATCAATGGCGCCCAACGCGAGCTCCACGTCACTTGGCTCTGGGATCAAACTAAGCTGATTCGCAATCTCTACACTACTTGGGTTGTTTGCTTGTGGCTGGTGGCTAAGCTGTTCTAGTAAGTTGAGTTTTTGTCTCGCTTGCTTGATTACAGGCTTAGGTACACCAGCTAACCCAGCCACTGCTAGGCCATAAGACTTGCTGGCAGCGCCTTCTTGTACTGCGTGCATAAAGGCAATGTCATCGCCGTGCTCTACTGCATCAAGATGCACGTTTGCCAATCCTGTTAGCTGAGCAGGTAACTCTGTTAATTCAAAGTAGTGGGTGGCAAATAGGGTAAGAGCACTGATCTGGTTCGCCAGCCATTCCGCGCTAGCCCATGCCAAAGAGAGTCCGTCATAGGTACTGGTTCCTCGCCCAATCTCATCCATCAACACTAAGCTTCGGTTGGTGGCATTGTGCAAGATATTCGCTGTTTCCGTCATTTCCACCATGAAGGTGGAGCGCCCTGAGGCCAGATCGTCGGAAGCACCAATGCGGGTGAATATACGATCAAGCAAGCCAATATCTGCAGACTCTGCAGGAACATAAGAGCCAATATGAGCAAGCAGCGCAATCAAGGCCGTTTGACGCATATAGGTGGATTTACCCCCCATGTTCGGGCCTGTAATGATCAGCATTTTACGTTTAGGGTGAAGCTCAATAGGATTGGCAATGAACGGGTCTTCTAGTACCTGCTCTACAACGGGATGTCGGCCGTTAGTAACGGATAATCCGATGTCACTTTTAATGGTTGGGCGGCAGTATTCTAAGGTTTCCGCGCGCTCAGCAAGGTTTTGCAATACGTCAATCTCAGAGACGGCAGACGACAGCAGTTGCAGCTTATTAAGGTGAGGCAATATCAGGTCAAATAACTCTTCCCACAATGCCTTTTCAGCCGCTAGAGCCTTAGATTTAGAGTTGAGTACCTTGTCTTCGTGCTCTTTTAGCTCGGGAATAATGTAGCGCTCAGCATTCTTCAGCGTTTGACGACGAATGTAGTGAGGCGGCACAAGGTGGCTTTGCCCACGACTGACTTGAATGTAAAAGCCGTGAACGGCGTTGTAGCCTACCTTCAAGGTATCTATGCCGTGTCGCTCTCGCTCGTCGGATTCAAGTTTCTCTAGGTACTCAGTAGCGCCATTAGCAAGATCGCGCCATTGGTCAAGCTCTTCGTTATACCCCTCAGCGAGTACGCCGCCATCACGAATGACCACAGGTGGGTTCTCTTTGATTGCTCGCTCTAACAGTTCACATAAACTGTCTATAGGTTTCGCATCGTTGGATAAACCTTTCAGGTGCGGATTCACTAAGCTTTCTAGTGTTGTTTCTAGTTCGGGCAACTGTTGCAGTGCGGTGCGTAGACGAGCGAGATCGCGCGGCCTAGCAGAGCGAATCGCCAATCGGGCGATAATACGCTCAATGTCGCCAATCTGTTTTAAGGTTTGGCTCAGCTCGGGGAAAAGCCCCTGCTCAATTAACTCGGAAATTGCGTCCAAGCGATTATTCAGCACTGAGACTTCACGAGTAGGTTGATGCAGCCAACGCTTAAGCATACGACTGCCCATGGCTGTCGCGGTATGATCCAATACCTCAGCTAGGGTATTATCAAGGCCACCGGATAAGTTTTGCGTGATCTCTAGATTGCGTCTTGTGGCGGCATCTAGGATAACCGAGTTATCTTGCCTCTCCATTGTGATCGAACGGATATGTGGCATAGCGGTGCGCTGCGTATCTTTGACGTATTGAATCAGGCAGCCTGCGGCGCAAAGGCCCAGCTCTGCTTTTTCAACGCCAAATCCCACTAAGTCTTTTGTACCAAACTGGATGTTCAACTGCTGCTTTGCTGTTTGTAACTCAAACTCCCAAACGGGTCTACGACGGTTGCCATGACGACCTTCCATTAGGTGCACTGGCGCGAAGTCTTCTGGAAATAGCAGCTCTTTAGGGCTGGTTCGCTGCAGCTCTGCGAGCATCGCTTCTTCGGTTTGTGGTTCACATATTAAGAAGCGGCCAGAGGTAATATCTAAAGTGGCATAACCAAACTTGTCATCGTGCTGGTAGATAGCGGCAATCAGGTTATCTACACGTTCTGCTAGCAAGGCTTCATCGGTAACGGTACCTGGGGTAATGATACGAACGACCTTACGCTCAACGGGACCTTTTGACGTAGCAGGGTCGCCAATTTGCTCGCATATAGCCACAGACTCACCCAATTGAACCAGCTTGGCTAAGTAGCCTTCAACAGCATGAAAAGGCACGCCGGCCATTGGGATAGGTTCGCCCGCAGATGCGCCGCGTTTGGTTAACGAGATATCGAGCAGCTGAGAGGCGCGCTTTGCATCATCATAAAACAATTCATAGAAGTCACCCATGCGGTAAAAAAGCAGGATCTCAGGGTTCTCTGCTTTGAGCTTGTGATATTGCTGCATCATTGGGGTGTGTTTTGGCTTTGATTTTACCGACATAATCACTTCTGTTGCTTTTCATTATTTCTATAGAGGCTTAGGATAAATGATTCACAACTAATGGGTAAAGCGAATCAGTCAGATGTCGGAAAGAACATTGGATAACTTAAGTGCTCAAGTGGGAATACTGCTTGAGAAAAATGGCTGGATGATGGCAACCGCTGAATCATGCACTGGTGGCGGTGTGGCGCAAGCGGTAACGGAAATTGCCGGTAGCTCAGCGTGGTTTGATCGAGCGTTTGTCACCTATAGCAACGAGGCTAAGATGGAGATGCTGGGCGTGAACTCTAGCTCATTAGAGCGCTTTGGCGCAGTGAGTGAAGAGGTTGCACAAGAGATGGCGTTAGGCGCGGTAGAGCACTCTGCAGCTCAAATTGCGGTTTCTATTACTGGGATTGCAGGTCCTGGTGGCGGCAGTGAAGATAAGCCCGTTGGCACTGTGTGTTTTGCATTAGCGTTAAATACTGATCTTATACAGGTACAACGCTGTATTTTTGCTGGTGATCGTGCACAGGTGAGAAATCAGTCCGTTTATCATGCTCTTCAACTAATTGAAAAATATATAGAAAGTAAGTAATTCTTTGTTGGATGCAAAAAAAACACTTTTTCATCTAGACACTGTATGAATTAACAGTAATAATTGATTCATCAATTAGAAATACCCGATTCCATGGAGCATAAAATGGACGACAACAAGCAAAAAGCTCTCGCGGCTGCACTTGGCCAAATAGAAAAACAATTCGGTAAAGGCTCAATTATGCGCCTTGGTGATAACCGCACCATGGACGTAGAAACTATTTCTACTGGCTCACTGTCTCTAGACATCGCTCTGGGTGCTGGTGGCTTGCCAATGGGACGTATCGTAGAAGTCTACGGCCCTGAATCATCGGGTAAAACAACACTAACGCTAGAGTTGATTGCTGCAGCTCAACGTGAAGGTAAAACGTGTGCCTTTATCGATGCAGAGCACGCACTTGACCCTATCTATGCGCAAAAGCTTGGCGTAAACATTGATGCTCTTTTAGTTTCTCAGCCAGATACAGGTGAGCAAGCGTTAGAGATCTGTGACGCACTCGCTCGCTCTGGCGCTATCGACGTATTGGTTGTCGATTCAGTCGCGGCACTAACACCAAAAGCTGAAATCGAAGGTGAGATGGGCGACAGCCACATGGGCCTTCAAGCTCGTATGCTTTCTCAAGCAATGCGTAAGCTAACCGGTAACCTGAAACAATCTAACTGTATGTGTATCTTCATCAACCAAATCCGTATGAAGATTGGTGTGATGTTTGGTAACCCAGAGACCACCACTGGTGGTAACGCACTTAAGTTCTACGCTTCTGTTCGTCTTGATATCCGTCGTACTGGCGCGATTAAAGATGGTGATGAGGTTGTTGGTAACGAAACCCGTATTAAGGTTGTTAAGAACAAGATTGCTGCACCGTTTAAACAAGCTGAAACCCAAATCATGTACGGTCAAGGCTTTAACCGTGAAGGTGAGTTGATTGATCTAGGTGTGAAGCACAAGCTAGTCGAAAAAGCCGGTGCTTGGTACAGCTACCAAGGCGACAAGATTGGCCAAGGTAAAGCAAACGCAGGTAAATTCCTTCGTGAGCACCCAGAAACAGCGCTAGAAATCGATAGCAAGCTACGTGCAATGCTGCTGACTACGGCTCAGCTTGAAGACACTAAAGAGGCTGAGGTAGAGTAACCTTAGCTCAATTATGCTCCTAATATACTGAGCCTTTATCCTAAGGCTCAGTACTTTCCCTTAGCTTCTCTCTTTTTTCTTCGCACTGAATCTAACGAGGTGTGTATGTATTCTCTTACTCCTACTTGGACCGCTAAAAAGACCGCACTAGATCTATTGAGCCGATGTGAATATGGTCGGTACGAGCTACAACAAAAGTTACTGAACAAAGGTTTTGAGTTAAGTGATATTGATGAAGCCGTCGAGTTTTGTCGAGAACATCATTATTTAGATGACCTGCGTTACGCTAAAGATCAAATCAAACAGCATGTGAAAAAAGGCCATGGTGAACGTAGGATTCGTCAGGATTTGCACGTTAAGCACGTGCGCAGTGAGGTTATCGATCAAGCGTTAGCAGAAGAGCCTCAAAATTGGTTTGAACTGGCTAAGCTATCAGTAAAAAAGTACTTAGAAGATAATCTTACCTGCGAGAGTTACGAACACTCCAAACAAGTGCGTTTTCTACAATATCGCGGGTTTAGCCCCGAGCAGATCCAATATGCGCTAAATCCTGAGTAAATTCAGAGATATAAACAGCACACTTACTTCTATTACCCAGCAGTAAGTAAAGCCCTTCTAACAAATCTTCGTTAATTCACTAGCATTTTCAGGCAAATTAGACAGAAAACTAGTCGTTCTCCCTTGCTTGATTTACAATGTGGCAAAAATCTAACTTGAACGTTTCAGGAATTGCCACATGTACATGAGCACCGCCGAAATTCGTAGTGCCTTTTTAAAGTTCTTTGAGAGCAAAGGGCACCAGATTGTAGAGAGTTCTTCTCTTGTACCTCACAACGATCCTACACTGCTGTTTACTAACGCAGGTATGAACCAGTTTAAAGACTGCTTCCTAGGAGCTGAAAAGCGTAGCTACTCGCGAGCGACTACGGCGCAACGTTGTGTTCGTGCTGGTGGTAAACATAATGACTTAGAAAACGTTGGCTTTACTGCTCGTCACCACACCTTCTTTGAAATGCTAGGTAACTTCAGTTTTGGTGACTACTTTAAAGAAGACGCAATCAAGTTTGCTTGGGAATTCCTTACTGAATCTCTTGGCCTACCAAAAGAGAAATTGTTGGTTACTATCTACGAAACTGACGATGAAGCCTTTGATATCTGGAATAAGCAGATGGGCATTCCAGCTGATCGTATCATCCGCATTGGTGATAAAAAAGGTGGCAAAGCCTACGAGTCTGATAACTTCTGGACAATGGGTGACACAGGTCCTTGTGGTCCATGTACAGAGATCTTCTATGATCATGGTGAGCATATTTGGGGCGGACGTCCAGGCACACCAGAAGAAGACGGTGATCGCTTCATCGAGATCTGGAACAACGTATTCATGCAGTTCAACCGTCACGCTGACGGTACTATGGAACCTCTTCCAAAGCCGGCTGTTGATACAGGTATGGGTATTGAGCGTATCTCTGCAATCATGCAGGGCGTGCATTCAAACTATGAAATTGATGTTTTCCAAACGCTAATCAAAGCCTCTGCAGAAGCGGTTGGATACGAAGACCTTTCAAATCAGTCTTTGCGTGTAATCGCCGACCATATCCGTTCATGTTCTTTCCTTATCGTTGATGGTGTTATGCCGTCAAATGAAGGCCGTGGCTACGTACTTCGCCGTATTATTCGTCGCGCAGTTCGTCACGGTAATAAGTTAGGTGCTCAAGGTGCATTCTTCCACACTCTAGTGGGCGTATTGGCTGATGTTATGGGTGAAGCTGGCGCTGAACTTAAGAAACAGCAAGCACTGGTTGAGAAAGTACTTCGTATTGAAGAAGAGAACTTTGGCCGCACCCTAGAGCGCGGTATGAGCATTCTTAACGACGCACTGGATGGCTTGAAGAGCGAAGGTAAATCAACGCTTGATGGTGAGACAGTATTTAAATTGTACGATACCTATGGTTTCCCAGCTGACTTAACCAATGATGTTGCACGTGAGCGTGAATTCAACATTGATGAAGAAGGCTTCCAGAAAGCGATGGAAGCACAGCGCAAGCGTGCCCGTGAAGCGGGTCAGTTTGGCACTGATTACAATGAAACAATCAAGCTAGACAGCACAACAGAATTTTGTGGTTACGCTGCGACAGATGGCGAGAGCAACATTGAAGCTATCTTTGTAGAAGGTCAACCAACAGAGAACCTATCAAGTGGTCAAAAGGCCATTATTGTTCTTGAGCAAACTCCGTTCTACGCCGAATCAGGCGGTCAATCTGGTGATACGGGTATCCTAAAAACTGAGCTCGGTGAATTTAAGGTTACTGACACGCAGAAGCTAGGCAATGCCATTGCACACCATGGTGAGCTTGTTGAAGGCGTGATGAGCTTAGGTGAAAAAGCTAAAGCCGCTGTTAATGCAGTGCGTCGTGCACAAATTTCACTGAACCACTCAGCAACTCACTTGCTGCACGCTGCATTGCGTAAGGTTCTAGGTGAGCACGTAACTCAGAAAGGCTCACTGGTTAAAGCTGAGAACCTTCGTTTTGACTTCTCTCACCTAGAAGCGGTAACGGCTGCTGAATTGAAAGAAGTTGAGCGTATGGTTAACGCACAAGTTCGTACTAACCACGACATTGAAACCAATGTCATGGATATCGAGTCTGCTAAGCAGAAAGGTGCGATGGCACTGTTCGGTGAGAAGTATGACGATGAAGTTCGCGTGCTTTCTATGGGTGAGTTCTCTACTGAATTATGTGGTGGTATTCACGCGGCTAACACCGGTGATATCGGCCTGTTCAAGATTACCTCTGAAGGGGGTATTGCTGCCGGTATTCGTCGTATCGAAGCGGTAACCGCTGATGCAGCTCTAGACGCTATCGATGCTGAGCAAGAAAAGCTGCAACAGAAGCTAGTGGAGTCAGCGAAGAAAGCGAAATCACTAGAAAAAGAGATTCAGTACCTGAAAGACAAAATGGTAGCGGCAGAAAGCGCCAATATCATGGGTAAGGTACAGGAAATCAACGGTACTAAAGTGCTTATTGCTGCACTTGAAGGCGCGGACAACAAGAACCTTCGCAACATGGTCGATGATACGAAAAACCGTATTGGTACTGGTGTCATTTTATTCGCCAATATTGCCAACGACAAAGTCGGCTTGGTTGCGGGCGTAACGAAAGACCTCACTGGTAAAGTGAAAGCGGGTGAGCTAGTTAACTTGGTTGCGACTCAAGTCGGTGGTAAAGGCGGCGGTCGTCCTGATATGGCTCAAGCGGGCGGTACAGACGTGGCTGCACTACCGGAAGCCCTACAGTCTGTTATTCCGTGGTTGGAAGAGCGCCTGTAAGCGAAGAGTGATTAACTTGGGTACATTCAGTGCCCAAGGAAAGTAATAGGAACCAAGCATTTTTGTTATCGCAAAGTGCTTGGTTTTGTTGTTTTTAAAGTGTCCTGTGTACAAAGAACAGAAGACTGTTTTAGGAAGGTGGAAAGTAAGTGAAGAACCGATTAATCGTGCAAAAGTTTGGTGGGACATCTGTAGGTTCAGTTGAGCGAATTCGAGCGGTTGCCGAGCAGGTCATAAAGACCAAAGAGCAGGGCAATCAAGTTGTGGTTGTGGTTTCGGCTATGTCCGGTGAAACGAATCGCTTGCAAGGCTTAGCCTATGAAGTTGATAGCGTACCTAACTCTAGAGAGCTCGATGTCATCTTGTCCGCTGGGGAGCAGGTCACCATTGCTCTATTAGCGATGACTCTCAATAAGCTCGGCCACAAAGCAACCTCGTTAACGGGATGGCAAGCGGGCATTGTTACCGATGATATGCACAATCAAGCAACGATTCAGTCGGTGGATAATGAGAAATTTAACCAATTACTCAATGACGATCAGATAGTGATTGTGGCGGGTTTCCAAGGCGTTAACCAAGCCGGCGCGATTACCACTCTAGGACGCGGCGGTTCAGATACTAGCGCAGTGACTCTTGCTGGGCTATTAGGGGCTAGTGAATGCCAGATCTTCACTGATGTTGATGGCGTGTATAGCTGCGACCCTAGGGTTGTTGAATCGGCTTTGAAACTAGAACATGTCGACTTTGATGACATGCAAACCATGGCAAGGCACGGCGCTAAGGTTTTACACGAACCGTGTGTAGAGTTTGCCGCTAAGTACAATCTTGATATTCGAGTCTTATCTTCGTTCTCACCAAAACAAGGTACCTTGGTTACTCGCTTACAAAGCAAAAAAAATGTGTGTGGTTTAGCACTGCAGCGAGAGCTTGCTCGCTTAATTGTTAATGAAGATAAAGCGGAGCAGGTTGCAATGCAGTGTCAATTGCTGGGCATCGCCGTGCATTCTCAAACGACCAAACATTTAATTGTTAACAATAATGATGTCTCCAAGCTATTACAGATCCTATCTGAAGACGTCAACAATGTTGAACCTATTAGCGCTTTGACTATTGTCGGTGCTGAGCTTGAGGGGCTACATCTTAATGTTTTACCTCAATTGTTGGCGAAAGATATCAAAGTTCTTGATAGTTTTAGGTGTGATAGGGTAGTGAAGTTGCTACTATTACCGGAACATCTGGATCGGGCTGCCAATTTTATTCATGCTCAATACATTGAGCAGTCTCATAGTGTTGCTACAGACAAAAAAGCGCTTATTTTGTAATAAGTTCTTTACCAAGTTGTTATTTTTATTGAATAATAGATCTCAAAGTATTTTGAGTGACAGCAAGGAGCTATCGAATGCTAATTTTGACTCGCCGTGTTGGTGAAACCCTAATGATTGGGGATGAAGTGACCGTTACTGTACTGGGTGTTAAGGGAAACCAAGTGCGTATCGGTGTAAACGCACCTAAAGAAGTTTCTGTGCATCGTGAAGAAATTTACATGCGCATTCAAGCAGAAAAAGGTAATGGAAACGTTGCATCAGGCAACTACTAAGTTTCTATTGAAAGGCTGGTCATAGGACTAGCCTTTCTTGTTTTATAGTAGGCATAAAGTACATATAACTAGCATTTTTAAGCGGTTTGGTTGAAAGTTGTTCTGTTAACCGTTTTTTATGTGATTTTGCCAATAAAATGTTTGACATATTTTTGGTAAATCGTAATATGTGCCTCCGCAAGACGGTGAGGTGGCCGAGTGGCCGAAGGCGCTCCCCTGCTAAGGGAGTATACGGTTTGTAGCCGTATCGAGGGTTCGAATCCCTCCCTCACCGCCATTCTTGCGAACGTTCTTAACGGAACACAATGCGCGTCCTTAGCTCAGCTGGATAGAGTACCTGGCTACGAACCAGGCGGTCGGAGGTTCGAATCCTCCAGGACGCGCCATATCATTTTTTGATATGACAATACTAACTTGTTAGTGATAATGCGGTGAGGTGGCCGAGTGGCCGAAGGCGCTCCCCTGCTAAGGGAGTATACGGTTTGTAGCCGTATCGAGGGTTCGAATCCCTCCCTCACCGCCATTTATTGACCTTATGGTCAATTTTTTTGTTTTCTAAACTGGAAAGTGTGATAGACTTCGCACCCTTCTCAGAACGAGAACACTGTGCGTCCTTAGCTCAGCTGGATAGAGTACCTGGCTACGAACCAGGCGGTCGGAGGTTCGAATCCTCCAGGACGCGCCACTTTACAACGAATGGTTGATAGTAATATTAACGGTTCTATATAAGCCTTCTGTAAAGAAGCACTGCGCGTCCTTAGCTCAGCTGGATAGAGTACCTGGCTACGAACCAGGCGGTCGGAGGTTCGAATCCTCCAGGACGCGCCACTATAACGAAGAATTGATACCAGTATTAGTTTTTCTATAAAGTCTTCTGCAAAGAAGCATCGCGCGTCCTTAGCTCAGCTGGATAGAGTACCTGGCTACGAACCAGGCGGTCGGAGGTTCGAATCCTCCAGGACGCGCCACTACAACGAAGGGTTGATATCAGTATCAGCTTTTCTATAAAGTCTTCTGAAAAGAAGCATTGCGCGTCCTTAGCTCAGCTGGATAGAGTACCTGGCTACGAACCAGGCGGTCGGAGGTTCGAATCCTCCAGGACGCGCCACTACAACGAAGGGTTGGTATCAGTATCAGCTTTTCTATAAAGTCTTCTGAAAAGAAGCATTGCGCGTCCTTAGCTCAGCTGGATAGAGTACCTGGCTACGAACCAGGCGGTCGGAGGTTCGAATCCTCCAGGACGCGCCACATCACAAAACCTCGCTTCGGCGGGGTTTTTTTTATAACATTTCATTAGCATTCCCATAACCGTTTATTTACATAAAGCACTGTTTTCTAAGTGTTTTTGATAAATTCTGGTCTGATCTCAGTATTTTGTCTTCAATTCGCATACTTTCTATGCAATGGTTTGCCTGCATGCACCTGTATAAAGAAAATTGACAAATTTTCATCAATCTAGATAATCAGGTGCTCGATGTAAAAACGTCGAATTGTCAGGAAGACAAATAAGGGAATTTTATTATGGATAACATCTCAGGTTTGCTATCGGAAGCTGCCTCAATTATGGCCATTGGTATGGCTATGGTTTTTCTTTTTCTTACTTTATTGGTGTTTGTGGTTCGTTTGATGTCGAAGTTACTTCCGGCAGAACAACCAGTGGCACCAGTGAGCCCGCAAAATCTTAAACAAGTTACTCAAGCTGAATCTACCCATCGAGTCGATCCAAAAATTGTGGCCGCTATTTCGGCCGCTGTGCATCGTCATCGTTCAGCTGTAGCCCAATAGACAACAAAAATTAAAAGGAGTTAATGAGCATGTCTAAACCACTTGCAATAACAGACGTAGTACTGCGAGATGCGCATCAATCTTTATTCGCAACCCGTATGCGACTAGAAGATATGCTGCCGATTGCAGCTGAACTGGATAAAGTTGGCTATTGGTCACTAGAAACGTGGGGCGGAGCGACCTTCGATTCGTGTATTCGTTTTCTTGGAGAAGACCCATGGGAGCGTTTGCGTGAGCTTAAGAAAGCCATGCCCAATACCCCAATGCAAATGTTGCTGCGTGGACAAAACCTTTTAGGTTACCGTCACTACGCGGATGATGTGGTTGAAAAGTTTGTAGAGCGTGCTCATGCCAACGGTATGGATGTATTCCGCGTCTTTGATGCGATGAATGACGTGCGTAACTTCGAGAAAGCCGTTAAGTCAGTGGTGGATGTGGGCGCTCATGCTCAAGGCACACTCTCTTACACAACAAGCCCTGTGCACAATTCTGATACCTGGGTTGATCTTGCTAAGCGTCTAGAGGACCTAGGTTGTCACTCTCTATGTATTAAAGACATGTCAGGCTTACTTAAGCCTTATGAGGCTGAAGAGCTGATTACGCGTATTAAAGATGCGTGTGATGTTCCACTAGCCCTTCACTGTCATGCAACAACAGGCTTGAGCACAGCAACTGCGGTTAAAGCGGTTGAGGCGGGCGTAGATATCCTAGATACCGCTATATCCTCTATGAGCTGCACCTATGGCCATACGCCAACGGAAACAGTAGTAGCGATGCTTGAAGGCACAGAGCGCGATACCAACCTGAAACTAGACCAAATCGAACCGATTGCGGCTTACTTCCGAGAAGTGCGTAAAAAATACGCGAAGTTTGAAGGCCAGTTGAAAGGGGTTGATTCTCGTATCTTGATTGCTCAGGTTCCTGGTGGAATGCTCACTAACATGGAAGGCCAGTTAAAGGAGCAGGGCGCTGCTGATCGTTTAGATGAAGTGCTAGAAGAGATCCCTCGCGTACGTAAAGACCTTGGCTATATTCCTTTGGTTACACCGACCTCTCAAATTGTGGGTACACAAGCGGTGATCAATGTCTTAACGGGCGAACGCTATAAGAGCATCACTAAAGAAACAGCCGGTATCCTTAAGGGCGAGTACGGCAAAGCACCAGCGGAGCTAAATGCCGAGCTGCAACAGAAAGTATTAGACGGTGCACAGCCAATTACGTGTCGCCCAGCGGATAAGCTAGAAGACGAGTTTGAATCTTTGACACTGGATCTTCAGAAGAAGGCCAAAGCGGAAAATATTTCACTGGCTGAAGACATTGAAGATGATGTACTAACCTATGCGCTGTTCCCTCAAGTGGGTCTTAAGTTCCTTAAGAATCGTCATAACCCATCTATGTTCGAACCTGTACCAGGCACTGAGGTTGAAGAAACAAAACCTGCTCCGGTTGCAAGCGCAAATACCACAGTAGAAGCCTATAGCGTCAAGGTCGATGGACAGGTCTTTGATGTGCAAGTGGGGCCTCAAGGAGAGCTTACTTCTGTAACTCCAGCAGGTGCGACTGCGGCTGCTGCGCCAGTTGCAGCACCTGTGGCGAGCAATGCAGAAGATGTTCCAGCACCTTTGGCAGGCAATATCTTCAAGGTGAATGTGTCGAGTGGCGCTGTGGTTGAAGAAGGCGATGTGCTACTGATCCTAGAAGCCATGAAGATGGAAACTGAAGTACGAGCGGCACGAGGTGGCGTAGTACAAGGTTTGCATGTGAAAGAAGGTGATTCTGTCTCTGTTGGCTCACCGCTGCTTAGCCTAGCGTAAGGAACCAATACAACATGGACGGTTTACTTACTCTCTGGAGAGAGACGGGCATCGCTAACTTTGAATTTGGCCAGATCTGCATGATCTTGGTGGGTTGCGGGCTGCTGTTTCTTGCTATTCGTAAGGGCTTTGAGCCCTTACTGCTATTGCCGATTGGCTTTGGTGCCATCCTAGCGAATATCCCCAATGCTGGCTTTACCGAGCCCGGTGGATTGCTGTACTACGTCTATGAGGTAGGGATTTCAACTGGGGTATTCCCATTGCTTATCTTTATGGGCGTAGGGGCAATGACGGATTTTGGCGCCTTGATTGCGAACCCTAAAACCTTATGGTTAGGCGCTGCAGCTCAGTTTGGTATCTTTGCGACTTTGTTTGGCGCTATCTTGCTTAACTATGTACCGGGTATGGAATTTAGCTTGGCGGATGCCTCGTCTATTGCCATTATCGGTGGTGCGGATGGTCCAACCGCTATCTTCTTGGCAAGTCGATTGTCTCCAGATTTACTGGGTGCGATTGCTGTTTCTGCCTACAGCTACATGGCTTTGGTTCCAATTATCCAGCCACCGATCATGAAGGCTTTGACCACTCCTGAAGAGCGCACTATTAAAATGGCGCAGCTACGTCATGTGGGTAAAGGTGAGAAGGTCTTCTTCCCGCTAGGTGTTCTGCTCATGACCATTCTATTTTTGCCATCGGCAACGCCTCTGGTTGGAATGTTCTGTCTTGGAAACCTGATGCGTGAAGCGGGTGTTGTGGATCGTTTGAGTAAAACGGCTCAGAACGAACTCATCAACATAGTCACCATCTTCTTAGGTCTTGGCGTAGGTTCAAAGCTGCAAGCGGACAAGTTCTTGAACATTGAAACCTTAGGTATCCTTGGTCTTGGCGCTGTTGCCTTTAGCATCGGTACTGCGGGTGGCGTATTGATGGCTAAGTTGCTGAATAAGGTGTCTAAAGAAGACATTAACCCTCTCATTGGTGCAGCAGGTGTTTCTGCGGTTCCAATGGCGGCTCGCGTGGTTAACAAGGTCGGTCTGCAGGCAAACCCTCAGAACTTCTTATTAATGCATGCTATGGGCCCGAACGTAGCGGGTGTATTAGGCTCGGCAGTGGCGGCTGGTATTCTACTTGCACTAGTGGGATGATCTTGAGCTAATCAATTTCTATATTGAGAAAGGGATGCATTTTTGCATCCTTTTTTTTCACTTATCTCTGACAGCAAAACAATGATATTCCTGAGAATTGTCGGTAATATGTAACGATATGCATCTCAAATGGTCAGAAAAGTATGCCTCTATGGCTTATCTCGTTTACTCGTCACGTATACCTTGTTAATGCTTATTGTTTTGAGACCGTAAACTAATGGATGCTGTGTTTTCTCAGCTCGGTGTTTGGTTTGCAGACTCGGCTCTAACCTTACTGTTTGCTACGGGCTTTTTGAGCGCAACGCTACTTCCTGGTGGTTCAGAAGCGGCGCTCATCGCAACACTGAGCCTTAATCAATATTCAATTTTTAGCATCTTGTTGGTGGCTACGTTAGGCAACACTCTCGGCGGTTTAACCAACTATTGGCTAGGTTTGTGGATACCAAATCGAACTCAGCAAGAAAAACATGGTCACAAAGCCATAGCTTGGTTGCAAAAGTATGGCTATTGGAGTCTATTGTTTAGCTGGGCTCCCGTTATTGGTGACCCTTTGTGTTTAGCCGCTGGGTGGCTTCGAATGCGCTTTCTTCCCTGTTTGGTGTTGATAGCCCTAGGAAAACTGGTTCGTTATGCGGTACTAGTAGGGTTATACACTGGGCTGGGTAATCTATAAGGAATAACAATGATCTTATCTCGTCTCAACCTGTCATTGTCCAAGTATAAGCTTGTGGGCACGCTGACGGCCGTGACTCTATTAGCGGCTTGCTCGACTCAAGAGAATACCGTTGAATCAACATCAAATGATTCAGCTATTCAGTTAGTTGAAAAAGTCGATGCCACACCGGGCAAGGCCTCGATCGCTTATTCTAAATACAAGCTTGCCAATGGGTTAACCTTAATCTTAGCGCCTGATAACTCAGATCCTCTGGTTCACGTTGATGTGACCTATCATGTGGGATCAGCGAGAGAAGACATTGGTAAATCTGGCTTCGCCCACTTCTTTGAGCACATGATGTTTCAAGGATCAAAGCATGTGGCAGATCAGCAACACTTTAAGATCATCACCGAAGCTGGCGGCTCTCTCAACGGTACGACTAACCGTGACCGCACCAACTACTTTGAAACAGTGCCATCGAATCAGCTAGAGAAGATGCTTTGGCTAGAGTCCGATCGCATGGGCTTTTTACTAGAGGCTGTCTCACAACGTAAATTCGAGATTCAGCGCGATACCGTTAAAAACGAACGTGCTCAAAACTATGATAACCGCCCGTATGGCTTAATGTGGGAAAAAATGGGTGAGGCTATGTACCCGGAAGGGCATCCTTACTCATGGCAGACCATTGGTTATGTTGAAGACTTAGATAAGGTCGATGTGAATGATCTTAAAGCCTTCTTCTTACGTTGGTACGGTCCGAACAATGCCGTTCTGACCATAGGTGGTGATTTTGAAACAAAACAAGTACTTGAATGGGTAGAGAAGTACTTTGGTCCAATTCCTCGAGGCCCAGAAGTAGAGGCACAACCTAAGCAACCAGCAGTCCTCAATGAAGATCGCTACGTTACCCTTGAAGATCGTATGATCCAACAGCCAATGCTTGTCATGGGGTGGCCAACGACTTACCAAGGGGAAGCGCGCAATGCTGATCTTGACGTATTAGCTAAGGTATTGGGGAGCGGGCGAAATAGTATTCTTTACCAAAAACTCGTTAAGACTGAAAAGGCGCTTGATGCAGGTGCGTTCCATCAATGTACTGAGCTCGCTTGTAATTTTTATGTCTACGTCATGGCCGACTCCAGTAAGCGAGCCGATTTAACGCCTTTGTACGATGAAGTGTATGACATCATTGAGAATCTGCAGCTTGCTGATATCAATCCTGATTCGCTACAACAAATCGTAGGTAGCGCAGAAGCAAGCTCAATCTTTGCCCTGCAGAGTGTGCGTGGCAAGGTGACGCAATTGGCGTCTAATGAGACCTTCTATCAGCAGCCCGATCGTCTGCAGATTGAACTTGATCGCTTACGTAAGGTGACACCAGAGTCTATTTATAAGGTATATCAAGAGTTTATCGACAATAAGCACAAGGTGACCTTATCGGTAGTCCCTCGCGGTAAACTCGATCTAGCGGCCAAGACAGCGACCTTTGAAACGCCGCCAAGAACACTGCCGGAACACCAGAAGATCGAAGAGAGCGAGCTCGATTATCGCTTCGTGAATGATTCGTTTGATCGCTCGGTTATGCCGCAAGTGCAGTCTGCGGTCACTGGCACTATGCCTGAGCTTTATTCATTCCACTTAAACAATGATATTGAAGTACTGGGCAGTGAAACATCGGAAACTCCTACCGTTGTTATGCAGATTAAGATGCCTGCAGGTAACCGCTATGCCCCAGTTGGTAAAGAAGGGCTCGCTAGCCTTACTGCATCTATGGTGTCAGAGGGAGATAAAACCCTAACCAGTGAAGAGCTCACGGCTGAACTGGACAAATTGGGCAGTAGCGCTTCACTCAGTGCCGGTCAGTACAATACAACTCTGACGATTTCGAGCTTGAGTAAAAACTTCACTGCCACAATGGAACTGGTTGAAAATGCGCTGTTCAATCCATTACTGAAAGAAGAAGACTTTGAGCGTGTGAAGCGCCAGATGTTAGAAGGGATTGTATACGAGCACCAAACGCCAAGCTGGTTGGCCTCTCAAGCAACAAGACAAGTGCTATACGGCGATACCATTTATGGACGCTCTTCATCGGGCACTATGGCGTCTGTGAAAAGCCTAACCCTTGATGATGTAAAAGCCTTTTATGATAAGTACTACACGCCAAAGGGCACACAGATCTTAGTCGTCGGTGACTTGTCTGAGAAGCAAGTGCGCAAAGAGCTTGATAGCTTACAAGAGTGGCAGGGCGAAACACCGCCGATGCTGCGCCAGCGACGCCTGCCAGAGATGGGAGAGCAAACGCTATTCTTGGTCGATAAACCAGGAGCACCTCAAACAGCGGTGCGCCTAGTTCGCAGAGGACTGCCGTTTGATGCCACGGGTGAGAGTTACCTTACTCAGCTGGCTAACTTTAATCTAGGCGGTAACTTTAACAGCCGAATCAATCAAAACTTGCGTGAAGACAAGGGTTACACCTACGGGGCAAGTAGCTACATTTCAGCAAATAGAGAGATTGGGGCTGTCGTTGCAACAGCTCAAGTCAGAGCAGATTCAACCGCACCTGCGATTAAAGAACTGATCAAAGAAATGGACAGTGCTGCAAAAGAGGGCTTTACTGATAAAGAAATTGAATTCATGCGATTAGCAGTTGGGCAACAAGACGCGCTCAAGTATGAAACACCGGGGCAAAAAGCCTATTTGTTAAGCTCAATACTGACCTACAACTTAGATCATGACTATCTCGCTGTGCGCAATAATATTGTTGCTGACGTATCAAAAGAGACGCTCAACGAAATGGCGAGTAAGTGGTTTGATCCAGCCGATTATCAAATTATTGTTGTCGGGGATGCGAAACAGCTAATGCCTCAACTTAAGACGCTAAATTTCCCTATTCAAACACTTGAAATTGCGCCTTAGTCGACCCATCTATGGGGTAGTTGTATGCCCTGTGCTTGTTCTCAAGTGCAGGGCTGTCTATTGAGAGAGTACTCTCTAAAAATAAAAGTGGCCTTGTTTTGACTATATTTTCTAACCGCCTAGCACAGGTGGCTGCCAATAAGCAGGTATTTACGCAGTATGGACGCGGCGTGGAGCGAGAAACGCTTCGCTATAAACCCGATGGCCACATAGCAACAACCCCTCATCCAGAAAGCTTGGGTTCTCCTTTGACCCATGAGTGGATTACCACTGATTTCTCTGAATCACTGATGGAGTTTATTACTCCTGTTTCAAATGATATCCCTACTCTGTTATCTCAATTGCAGGATATCCATCACTACGCTCATAGCAAGTTGGACCAAGAGCAGCTATGGCCATTGTCTATGCCGTGTGCTGTCGCTGATGAAGACGACATTGCGCTTGCACAGTATGGTTCTTCTAACTCAGGCCAAATGAAAACCCTTTACCGCCAGGGGTTAAAGCATCGCTACGGAAGCTTGATGCAGATTATCTCTGGGGTCCATTTTAACTTTTCGTTTCCTGAGAGTTTTTGGGACAGTTTATATGGCGAGCAAGACACGCAACAGCGTCAAGACTCTAAGTCCGATGCTTACTTTGGATTGATTCGAAATTACTATCGCTTTGGCTGGTTGATCCCTTACTTCTTTGGTGCATCTCCTGCCATTTGTGAAACCTTTATTCAAGGCCGCGAAACAGACCTGCCGTTTAAAAAGCTGGAAGGCACTGGTACCTTGTACCTGCCTTACGCGACCTCTTTGCGCATGAGTGACCTAGGTTATACCAATAGTGAGCAAAGCGAGCTAAAGATAAGCTTCAATAGCGTCGGTGAGTATCTTGAAGGCTTGAATCGAGCGATTCGTAAGCCTTCAGCAAAATTCTCTAAGATTGGCGTTAAAGAAAATGGCCAATTCAAGCAGCTAAACAGCAATGTTCTGCAGATAGAAAATGAGCTTTACGCGCCTATCAGACCTAAACGAGTTGCGAAGAGTGGTGAAAAGCCTTCAGAAGCGCTTGAACGTGACGGTGTTGAATACATTGAGATCCGTGCGCTAGACGTCAACCCGTTTAACCCTGTGGGTATTAGTGAGCGTCAGATCCGCTTCCTTGATATCTTCCTGACCTGGTGTGCGCTGACAGAATCCGACCCAATGGATGACTGTGAGCTCAATTGCTGGAAACACAACTGGAATTCAGTGATCACCGAAGGCCGACGCAAGGGTGTATACCTGACGATTGGCTGTGATGGTGAAAAGCTCACCTTGCAACAATGGGTGCATCGCATCTTTGATCAGTTTGAAGAGATCGCCAAGGTGATGGATGAAGCTAACGGCAGTACGGGTTATCAAGATGTTTGCAACGAACTGCGTGATTGGATTGATGAACCAGAATTAACCCTGTCTGGTAAAATGCTTGCCGAAGTAAAAGAAAAAGGCGGAAATGGCCAGTTCGGTATGCAGTTGGGCGATCGCTATCAGCAGCAGTACCGTCAACACAATTACAGCGTTTATTCTCAGCAAGCGATGGATCAAGAAGTCGCGAACTCTGTGAAAAAACAACAACACATTGAAGCTGCCGATTCGGTAGATTTTGAACAATACTTAGAAGAATACTTCGCGTATCTGAAATAACCTTGGAGAGCCGATTATGCCCCTATTAGACAGTTTTACAGTTGACCACACAAAAATGAATGCACCAGCAGTGCGTGTGGCAAAAACGATGCAGACTCCAAGTGGCGATACTATTACAGTATTCGACCTTCGCTTCACTCAACCAAACAAAGATATCCTTTCAGAAAGAGGGATTCATACACTTGAGCACCTTTACGCGGGTTTCATGCGTAACCATCTAAATGGTGATTCTGTTGAGATCATCGATATCTCTCCAATGGGTTGCCGCACAGGCTTTTACATGAGCCTGATTGGTACGCCATCAGAATCTGATGTAGCTACTGCATGGGTTGCCTCAATGGAAGACGTACTTAAGGTTGAGGGACAAAACAAGATCCCTGAGCTGAATGAATATCAATGTGGCACTGCAGATATGCACTCTCTAGAAGAAGCGAAAGCCATTGCTAGCGCTATTTTAGAAGCGGGCGTATCAGTGAACAAAAATGATGAGCTTGCACTGCCAGAAGAGATGCTACAAACGCTTAAGGTGTAGTGTTACTTCTACTAATAAAAAGGCTCCGATGGGAGCCTTTTTGGTTTCTAGTGGATGCAAAATCGCGAATTACTGAATGGGATGAACCTTCACCATCTTGATTTTGTTTTCCGAAAAGTCGATCACTTCCATATTGTGCTCTGCCACCATAATACTGATGTGAGTTTCAGGAAGGTCTTGCAGGTGCTCTAGTATGAGTCCATTAAGCGTTCTTGGCCCATCGGTAGGTAAGTCCCACTGCAGCCCTTTGTTAATGTCTCTGATGTTTGCACTACCTTCTATAAGGTAACTACCATCAGGCTGTGGTGTAATTTCTTCAGCAAGGCTCGGTGCCATCGAGGTAGTAAACTCCCCTACGATCTCTTCTAAGATATCTTCTAAGGTGACCAAGCCAATGATGTCGCCATACTCATCCACAACTAATCCAATACGCTCTTTGTTGCGCTGGAACTTTATCAGCTGCACATTGAGTGGCGTCGCCTCTGGGATGAAATAAATCTCATCAGCAGACTTGAGTAGAGTCTGCTTATTAAACTCATTTTTCTCAAGCATCAAGCGATACGCTTCGCGCAGACGAACCATACCTACAACCTCATCGATTTGGTCGCGGTATAGAACCACTCGGCCATGAGGGGAGTGGGTCAGCTGACGAACAATCGACTTCCAATCATCATTAACATCGATACCGGTAATTTCATTTCGCGGCACCATAATATCGTTCACGGTGACGTTCTCGAGATCCAAAATGGAGACCAGCATGTCTTGGTGACGACTCGGTATCAAGCTACCCGCTTCGTTCACCACTGTTCGTAGTTCGTCAGAGCTAAGGTGATCAGACTTATTGCTTATGCCCTTGATGCCTAATAGCCTCAAAAAACCATTGGTAATAAAGTTAACCAGAATGACCAGAGGTGACAGCAACTTCATCAGTATCTTTAATAAAATACTGCTGGTGTAGGAGACGCGCTCAGGATACATGGCTGCGAGGGTTTTAGGCGTGACTTCGGCGAAAACCAGCACCACCAAGGTGAGGACACCTGTGGCTATGGCAACACCGATATCACCGTACAAACGCATGCCGAGTATGGTAGCGATGGCAGATGCCAAAATATTGACGAGGTTGTTGCCAATAAGAATAAGGCCGATTAAGCGATCGGGGCGGGTAAGAAGCTTCTCTACACGACGCGCTCCCTTATGCCCCTGATTTGAAAGGTGCTTTAATCTATAACGATTCAGGGACATCATCCCAGTCTCTGAACCTGAAAAGTAGCCTGATATAATGATAAGACATGCAAGGAGGGTAAACAGTACCCCGGTTGATATGTCGTCCAAATTAAATGAATCCTTTTATTTAGCTCTTTTCAATTAATGAATGATTTACCGGCAACTGTCAACCATATGTGCCGATTAGGTCAGTATGATCTCACGGACAAATCGACTACCAAAGTAGGCAAGGGTTAGCAAAAATGCCCCGATAATTGAGAACCAAGTGACCTTTTTACCACGCCATCCCAGCTTATAATGACCCCATAATAACACGTTGAATACCAGCCAAGCGATAAAGGACAGCAAGGCTTTATGGGTTTTGCCGCTACTTAAAAAGTCTTCAACAAATAGCGGGCCACTCATCAATGTAAGGGTAAGTAAGCCATTTCCGATCAAAATGATATTGAAAAGTTGGCGCTCCACCTTCATTAAAGGAGGTAGGTTAGGGTTTAATGCTTGAGAAGTCTTTTGTTTTAGCTTGAAATCAAGCCAAGCCAGCTGCATCGCATACAAAGCCGCAATCATCAAAGTGGCATACGAAAACAGAGCGAGCGTGATGTGAACAATTAAGCCCGGTGAATGCTCGAAGTGGGTGATAAAGGTACCCGGAACAAATTCGGCAGCAATAAGGCTAAGGCAAGAAAATCCGTAGGCAATGGGCAGCAAAAACCACAAGCGAGTTTTAAACATAGCCAAGGTCAGCACCAGTGAGATGATACTACTCACCAATGAAGCGACATTGAGAATACTCATGTTTTGCCCGTAGGGCGCAAAGATACCCTCAACTAACGTTGAAAAGTGCAGGATCAAAGCAACAAACGCTATGCCTAAAACGACCTTTTTATTGATTTCCGACTGACGTAATAGCCCCGGAAGAATAAGAAAGGTTGCCGTTAGGTATAAAAGTACGGCTAGGATAACAACCACAAAGTCCATATTTAGTCGACATTAGTATTTGGATTTAAAAGGAAATTATACACCCAATACCACATTACTGGCTATGTACTTATTGCGCATGGTTTTGTAAATAGTGGCTGTGGGGTATACTTCGAGTAATTAATCGCAATTCAACGCGAAGAGAGCACGATGTTTGATAACTTAACAGAACGATTATCCAAGACGCTGAAGAACATCAGCGGTAAAGGTCGTCTGACCGAAGACAATATAAAAGAGACGCTGCGCGAAGTTCGCATGGCGCTTTTAGAGGCGGATGTCGCCCTTCCTGTAGTACGCGATTTCATCAAGCGTGTTAAAGAGGGTGCGGTAGGTGTAGAGGTATCTAAATCTCTCACTCCAGGCCAAGAGTTCATTAAAATTGTTCAGTCTGAATTAGAAGCTGTAATGGGTGAGTCCAACGAAGGTCTCAACCTCGCTGCTCAGCCACCGGCTGTAGTATTAATGGCAGGTCTACAAGGTGCGGGTAAAACCACCAGTGTAGGTAAGCTTTCTAAACTTCTTTCTGAGCGAGATAAGAAAAAAGTATTGGTTGTTTCTGCCGACGTATATCGTCCTGCAGCGATCAAACAGCTAGAGACATTAGCATCTGATGTCGGTGTGGATTTCTTCCCATCAAGCGCAGACCAAAAGCCTCTAGATATCGCTAATGCGGCTATCGACCATGCGAAGAAGAAATTCTACGACGTACTCTTGGTGGATACCGCAGGTCGTCTAGCCATCGATGAAGAGATGATGGGAGAAATCAAGCAGCTTCATTCTGCGATTAATCCTGTTGAAACGCTATTTGTCGTTGATGCCATGACGGGTCAAGATGCGGCAAATACAGCAAAAGCATTTGGCGATGC
Source organism: Vibrio breoganii (assembly GCF_001677275.1). Classification (GTDB taxonomy): domain Bacteria; phylum Pseudomonadota; class Gammaproteobacteria; order Enterobacterales; family Vibrionaceae; genus Vibrio; species Vibrio breoganii. Next base: position 2,325,847 of record NZ_CP016177.1, on the reverse strand, counting down.
ACTGCCACTGACCGGTGTGATTCTAACTAAGGTCGATGGTGATGCACGTGGTGGTGCGGCTTTATCGGTTAAACACATCACAGGTAAGCCCATTAAGTTCTTGGGTGTGGGTGAAAAAACTGACGCACTAGAACCTTTCCATCCAGATCGAGTGGCTTCTCGTATCCTTGGTATGGGTGATGTTCTTTCTCTTATCGAAGATCTACAGCGCAACGTAGATACCGATAAAGCAGAGAAGATGGCTAAGAAGTTCAAGGAGAAGAAAGGTTTTGACCTTGAAGACTTCCGTGAACAATTAGGCCAAATGGAAAACATGGGCGGCATGGCTGGCATGATGGGCAAACTGCCTGGCATGGGTAATCTACCTGACAATATGAAAGACAAGGTAGATGACAAGATGTTTAAGCAGATGGAAGCCATCATCAGCTCAATGACCATGAAAGAGCGTCTGCGCCCTGAACTAATCAAAGGCTCTCGCAAGAAGCGTATCGCTGCAGGTTCAGGTACTCAGGTACAAGACGTAAACCGCCTACTGAAGCAGTTCACTCAGATGCAGAAGATGATGAAGAAAATGCAGAAAGGTGGAATGCGCGGCATGATGCGTAACATGCAAGGCATGATGGGCGGCATGGGCGGCGGTGGTATGGGCGGAATGGGTGGTCCATTCGGCCGATAGGCTCTACCGCTGAAAGCTCTAAGCTAATCTCTGTATTTTTAAGGCTCTATTTAGATAGAGCCTTTTTATTTCAAGTTGTTAACTAGCTCACATTCAATTAGTTGTTTAAAAAGTAGCTAAAGTCCTTGCAAAGACTGGGAATAAGAGTAAAATTCGCTAGCTTTATTTTGGCACGAGACCCCATGCAACTCTAAGAGTAGTTTGGGGTTAATTATTTTATTGAGAAAGCAAAGAGGACGACATGGTTACCATTCGTTTGGCACGTCACGGCGCTAAAAAGCGTCCATTTTATCAAATCGTAGTAGCAGACAGCCGTCGCGCAGCTACAGGTCGTTTCATCGAGAAAGTAGGTTTCTTCAACCCTACAGCTCAAGGTCAAGAAGAAGGTCTACGTCTAGACCTAGACCGTGTGAACCACTGGGTTTCACAAGGTGCTACAGTTTCTGACCGCGTAGCTAAGCTAGTTAAAGACGCTCAAAAAGCGGCTTAATCAGCAATTTATCTCGATGTTAAGGAAAAGAATGAATGAGTGAACAAAACGAAAAAATTGTTGTAGGAAAGCTAGGCGCTACTTATGGCATTCGTGGTTGGCTTAAAGTTCATTCCTTTACAGACAATGCTGAAAACATTTTCGATTATAGCCCTTGGTTCTTGAACCAAAAGGGGACATGGGTTGAGTGCAAGGTAGAAAGCTGGAAGCGTCATAACAAAGGTTATGTGTGTAAGCTGGAAGGTCTTGATGTACGTGAAGATGCACATCTAATGACTAACCTTGAAATCTCAGTAGCCTCATCTTCATTACCGGAACTGTCAGAAGAAGAATTCTACTGGCGTGAATTGTTTGGAATGAAAGTTGTAACCACTAAAGGTTATGACCTAGGCGAAGTCTCAGACATGCTTGAGACGGGTTCAAACGATGTTTTGGTGGTGAAAGCTAATCTGAAAGATGCTTTTGGCCAAAAGGAACGACTAATTCCGTTCCTTGAAGAGCAAGTGATCATCAAAGTTGATCGCGAAGCTCAACGGATCGAAGTTGACTGGGATCCTGCCTTTTAAATCAAAATTAGAGAGTGAACTATGTGGGTTGGCGTAATAAGCCTGTTTCCAGAAATGTTCCGCTCTGTCACTGATTTTGGTGTAACAGGTCAAGCGGTTAAAAAAGGTCTTTTGTCGGTAGAAGCGTGGAATCCCCGCGATTTTACACAAGACAAACATCGAACTGTCGATGATAGACCCTACGGGGGTGGCCCTGGTATGTTGATGATGGTACAGCCTTTGCGCGATGCTATTAACACTGCCAAACAAGCGGCTCCTGGAAAGACGAAGGTTATCTATCTTAGCCCTCAAGGTCGTAAACTCGACCAGCAAGGCGTAGAAGAGTTGGCAACAAACGAGAACTTGCTTCTTATTTGTGGCCGCTATGAAGGGGTAGATGAGCGCATCATACAATCTGAGGTTGACGAAGAATGGTCAATTGGAGATTTTGTGATGACAGGTGGTGAACTGCCAGCCATGACCTTAATCGACTCAGTATCAAGGTTTATACCGGGTGTACTAGGTGATTTTGCGTCAGCAGAGGAAGACTCCTTTGCAAATGGGTTACTGGATTGTCCCCACTATACGCGTCCTGAAGTGTTGGATGGAAAAGAGGTACCAGCGGTACTAAAATCTGGAAACCACAAGGACATTCGTCGCTGGCGATTGAAACAATCGTTAGGCCGTACTTGGCTAAGAAGGCCAGAGATGCTGGAAAACCTAGCTCTGACTGACGAACAGGAACACTTACTTGCCGAGTTCGTGATGGAGCGAAAGCGCACGAATAAAGACAGCAAGTAACCTATTAAATTTAGATTCAGTTTATTCTAGGGTATAGAAACATGAGTAATATCATCAACGCTCTTGAGCAAGAGCAAATGAAAACAGACCTTCCTAAATTCGCACCAGGTGATACTGTTGTAGTTCAGGTTAAGGTAAAAGAAGGCGACCGTGAGCGTCTACAGGCATTCGAAGGCGTTGTAATCGCTATTCGTAACCGTGGTCTACACTCTGCATTCACAGTTCGTAAAATCTCGAACGGTGAAGGTGTTGAGCGTGCATTCCAAACTCACTCTCCAATGGTTGATAGCATTGAAGTTAAACGCCGTGGTGCAGTACGTCGTGCCAAGTTGTACTACCTACGTGAGCGTTCTGGTAAGTCAGCTCGTATTAAAGAGAAACTTACTAAGAAGTAATGCAAACCTGCATTTCTCATAAGAAAAAAGGAGACCTTTCGGTCTCCTTTTTTTTGTTTTCGGTTTATAGCTGGTTATTTCAAATGATTACAGCATTGTCGATGCGAACACATATCTGCTTTGAGTTCTGTTGGCTCTAAGGTCCTGAATCAAGTTCAGGATGACGGTGTGAAAGATGCAGCTCTGTCTGACGGCTTGCAGCTGATAGCTGACAGCTAATCCACTTAGTATTGATCTTCCGACCACCCATCACTATCCGACATATCTGGTGCACCAGCGATGGAGTTTTCTTCGTCTGCCCAGTCACCGAAGTCGATCATTTGGCACTTCTTGCTACAGAAAGGACGGTGTGGGCTTTGTTCTCCCCACTCAACATCATTGCCACAGGTTGGGCAGGGTACGATGGTAATCTTGCTCATAGTGTTACTTCTCTTACTGTATTGATTAGCTACAAATAGCCAGTTCAAATTCGATATCTTGGGTGCTGGCTTGGCCGGTATCAAAGTGCATAAACTTGATGGCAAAGCGATTCTTATGCCCTGAAACCATGGGATATACCCCATAATCGTGGGCAAAGTGCAGTCTGAGTATATTGGCTTCGTCTGCATCGCTTTGGAAGAAGCCATTGCGCGCAATCTGGGCTTTAAATTGTGCGGAGCTGCGAGTGAGGTTTAGCCACTGCTGCAACGCATGGTTTAATGGAGCCAATGATTTCAGCCACTGCTGAGCATCCGCCATGCGCTTTTCTAGAGGCTGATGAAGCCAATAGTGCAACGCAGGAAGATCAAAGCAGCATGCCCCGCCAGGCAGGTTAAAGCGCTGTCTAATGGAAGACAAAAAACTGTCTTCTTTAAGTTTGGTGCCAAATCGTTGAGCCCCTAATACCTCTTTGTGCACTAGAGCTATTTCGCTTAATAGACCTTGTAGGCGCTGTTGGTCTACACCCGGTACATTTAACCAGTTACTGTAGGTCAGTTTTAGTTTATCTAAATCTTTTAGCAACTCAGGCTTTAGCTGTATTTGTTCAAATATATCTAATAGATCGAACAAGGAACGAAAAAGAACTTGATAGTGTTGCGGGTCTGAAAACGTCGCGCAGTGTTGCGCTTGACGAAGAAGGCTTTCAATACGCAGATAAGTTCTGGTTTTCTCATTCAGAGGATGTTCATATCTTTGGATTGTCATACATTGCATCCTGCTTTAGACATAATGGTTATTCTCCCAGAAATCAGTGACACAAGGCTAGATATTTACGATGCAACTCAGCAATTTTTTCTGCTAAATGTCCATTGTCACTATCGTTGTTGATGATATCGTCGGCGATGGCCAATCTTTGCTCTCGCGTTGCTTGTGCCTTTAATATTGACAGCACTTGCTGTTTAGATACGCCATCTCTCGCTAAAGTTCGATCTATTTGTGTATCAGGAGAAACATCCACAACTAAAACGCGATCAGCCATGCTTTGCAAGCCATTCTCTACCATCAATGGGATGACCAGTAGGCAGTAGGGTGAGGTGGCCATTTCTAGCTGTTGTTGCATTCGCTGGCGGATCATTGGGTGTAGCAGATTGTCGATCCATTGTTTATTACTTGGATCGGCAAATACCCGTTCACGCAATTGAGCGCGATTTAGGGTGCCATCTTCATTTAGAATTGAACGACCAAAGTGATGTTCAATCGCCGTTAAGCCCTCACTACCTGGCTCTACCACCTCTCTAGCAACAATGTCAGCATCAACGATATCGATATGGTAATTGTCATGGAAATGATTGGCTACGGTAGTTTTTCCACTTCCTATCCCCCCCGTCAAACCGATTATCTTGGACATTAGTACCCTCCAATGTAGCGACTGAGATACCAAGTTACAATATCATCACCAACTATCAAGTAGACCCAACCTGCTATGGCTAGGTATGGACCGAAGGGGAAGGCTTTTTCAACGCCTTGTTGCTTGAGTCTAAGCTGGATAATGCCAAATATTAGGCCAACTAAAGAAGAAAGTAAGATGATAAGTGGTAACGACTGCCAACCTAACCACGCACCCAGCGCCGCCAATAGTTTGAAGTCACCATAGCCCATGCCTTCTTTGCCAGTGAGCAACTTGAATAACCAGTAGACGCTCCACAAAGAAAGATAACCTGCCATCGCACCGATAACCGCATCTTGCAGTGATAATGGGCTGATCCCAAATACCGATAAAGCCAAACCTGCCCACATTAGAGGTAGGGTCAAGCTATCTGGCAGCAACATAGTGTCTAAATCGATGAAGGTGGCGCAAAGCAGCACCCAGGTAAATCCAAGTACTGCGACAGCGTATAAGCTTGGTTCGAATAGGAGAGCGATGGTGAGACTAAGAGCACCCGAAAGAAGCTCTATTAGTGGGTATCTAGGGCTGATTTTATCGCCACAGGCACGGCAACGCCCTTTAAGGCTTAGCCAACCGATAACCGGAATGTTATGTATCGCTTTAATTGGCGCTTCACATTTAGGGCAACGTGAGCGGGGGAGGCTTATGTTAAAGACCCCTTCAGGTACTTTTAGTTTTAGCTCTGGGTAGGCTTCCGCAAATTCTTTCTGCCATTCTCTTTCCATGATGATCGGAAGTCGATGGATCACTACATTGAGAAAGCTACCAATGATCAAGCCAAGAATGGTGGCGAGTATCGGAAATAGCAAAGGGTAGTGCAAAAAATAAAAATCGAGCATCTTGAGCCAATATTGAGAAAGTCTGTGGGTATGTTATCGCAACTTTAAGTGCTTGTTTACACCTATCTCAGAGATAATCTTATCCAACTGCACTCATAAGGCTGAAAATAGGTAAATACATACTTAACACCAGTCCTCCCACAAGAGTACCAAGAAAAACAATGACTAAGGGCTCTATTAATTGGCCTAATTTGTCCGTTGCTTCCTTTAGTTGCTGTTCAAAAAGTGTAGCCAATCTCCCGGTAATCACCGCTAGGGTTCCGCTTATTTCGCCAATTTTAATCATCTTTAGCATGATTGATGGGAGGAAAGTAAGGGCTTCTAGGGAGTAATAAAGGCTTTTGCCTTCCTTGATACTATCATTTGCACTACTTAGTGCCTGACGTATAAAGTCATTGCGCACGCCAAACGAGGCGTTGTTCAGACAAGTGACGAGCGGAAGACCCGCTTGTATTCCATTGCACAATAGCAAATTGAAACGAGCTAACTCACTCACAAGAATGCAGTGACCCAGTATCGGGATGCTTAAGCTGTGTTTAGCAATGCTATGACGAAAAGCCTGACTTTTCCGATAACACAGATAGATAAGGCTAGTGATTACCGATAGGCACAATAGTAGTGCCCCAAAATACCGCTGAAGCCAAGTTGAGAGCTCTACGGTGAACTGAGTGAGTGCTGGCAATTCGGCGCCAAAACTATGGAACAAGCTCGAGAACTGCGGGATGACAAATACCATCATTACAGCAAATACCACACACGCCGTTATGATGACGGAAGCGGGATAGATGAGCGCTGACTTTACCTGCTTGAGTAATTGCTGATTTTTCTCTCTGTGCTGGGTGCAATACCCCAGTGCTGTGGAAAGGTCACCGTTCTCCTCACCGATTCGTACAAACTGAAGGTAAATAGAATCGAGAAAGCTAAACATCTGCATTGCTACAGAAAGCCTTTGACCTTGCTGAATCTGAAAATGCAGCTCTTCTAACAAGGCCCGCACGCCTTGTCGTTGGCTGGAGTGTTGCAGTTCATTCAAAGCCAGAGATAGTGGCAGTCCAGCCTCAAGCATTAAGGATAACTGATGGGTAAAAGTGGTGACATCACCATATTTCACCTCATGCTTGTAAGCTGAGGTAAAGGGAACCGGCTTTGCTATGAATTTACGAAGCTCAATGCCTTTACTCCTTAATATCCTTTTTAGTTGGAGAGCTGAATAGGCTAAAAGGTGGCCGGTAATCCTAGGTTTAGAGTCGCCAGCGCCGAGCCAAATAAACAGCTGTAAGCTACTCATGCCCCAGCACTCGCTCGATCTCTTGATGGGTAGTAACTCGTTTCAAGCAAAGCTCTTTGGCGACATTATGTAGACCTTGCTCACCAATGAGATAATCGTTTATCTCTTCTTTGCCATCTTGTAGTTGCGTAATATTGCACAGTAGTTGGCGAGTGATGGGTAACAGTTCGAATACACCAGTTCGACCTTTGTAGCCTTCATTACAGTGATGGCAAATATCGCTGGAGATGTTTTGAACGCAGTTCGGGCACGACTTGCGTAGCAGGCGCTGGGCTATAACTAACTGCAGGCTGTCGATAAGGTCTGCTTGATTAATGCCAAGCTGATATAGGCGCTCTAAAGCGCTAAAGGCTGAATTAGTGTGTAGGGTCGAGAGCACCAGATGACCGGTTTGTGCTGCGTGAATGGCGATCTCTGCGGTTTCAGCATCACGTATCTCGCCTAGCATGATCACATCAGGATCTTGACGTAGTAAGGAGCGAAGGCACCTAGCAAAGTTAAGGCCAATATGGACATTGGTTTGGACTTGATTGAACCCTTCAAAGTGGATCTCTACGGGATCTTCTACTGTGCAGATATTGATACTGGCGTTAGCGATGGCGCTGAGGCAAGAGTAGAGCGTGATGGTCTTGCCACTGCCGGTTGGCCCAGTCACCAATATGAGCCCTTGAGGTTGTTTAAGTGCCTGCTTTAATGCGTGGTGCTGTTCTTGCTTGAGTCCTAGTTGATCAAGCTTGGGCAGGCTTTCTCTCTCCCTTGCAATTCTCATCACTAGCTTTTCACCCCATAGGGTAGGGAGGGTGGAGACGCGAACTTCTATTTCTTCTTTTTCAGAAAGGGCATAGCTCATGCGCCCATCTTGTGGCAATCGCTGCTCGGTGATATCCAGCTCGGCATAGATTTTTATCTGACTGACAAGCGCCATCATTTTATCTATTGGGAACTGCATGATGGTCACGAGTAACCCATCACAGCGTATTCGCACTCGAGCCTGTTGTTTATCCGGCTCGATATGGATATCTGAGGCATCCCTCTGTTGGCCTTGCTCCATTATTTTGGGAAGAAGATTCAGGTCGCCACTGTCTTGATTATGCGAAGAGCTTAGCTGGCGCTTTACCTGAGTATACAGATACTGGAATTGCTCGATATCAGTGAGAATTAGCTGGGTATTAAGGCGATGGTGAAATTGCAGTTCGGCTAATAGAGACTTGAGAAGAGGATCAAAGGAGAGCAGGTGCAACACTCCGTCATTCAGTGATATTGGGATAATAGGATACTGAACAACAATCGACTCAAGATGGAGCTCTTTAATGACGGTTATTATAGCTTCAAGTTTAACGCTTCGATTAGGGCTCGGATTGAAAGCAAGTTGGTGATGATTAGCCAGCATCTGCCCTAGCTGTGCTAATGAATGCCGGCTGACTTGCGATATTTGATAGAGTGCGTCAGCGGTCGATTCTATGCTCCTGTTGGACAATTGCTCCACATCAGCTTGATTGAGTATTGCAGGGCTGAGTGAAGCAATAATAGAGTGGATCATTGGCAGCCTTTTGGTAAGACAGTACTGCCAGCGCCACTTACGCTACAACTCCAACCCGAGGTATCGTCACGAGCAAAGGACACAGATGCCCCATCTAATGAACTGCCCGTTGAGCTAAAGGTGAATTGAAGCTGATTGCCACTAATCCCCACCTCCCCAATACTGCCGCCGGCACTCGATACCGTATTGATTTGATTCAGAGTGGTAGGAAAAGAACCTTGGTCTAAATAATAGAGTTCAGCCTTGGTTAGCAATCCGCGTAAGGTCGCGGTTGCTGAAGCCAGTTCAGACTTTTTTACATAGTCTTTGTACATGGGAATGCCGATAGCGGACAGCACGCCTATGATAGCGACGACAATCATCAGTTCGATTAAGGTGAAGCCGGTTTGTTTTCTGCTCATTGCTCTTTCCTCATTATTGTTTTCTCCTTGGGTAACTCAAGGTTTGCTGGTGGCAATAAAACTAGAAGCTATGAGCTGTGGTAAAAGAAAGGGAGCAAGCCCTTGCTAAGTGCCTCGCAGTGAATGGAGTAACAGATGTGTGTAGAAGCAGTAATAAAGGGAAAGCCTGTCGCAATAGAGTGAACTATTTCTAAAACGTTGAGATACAAAAAAGGCCAGCAATGCTGACCTTTCTGTATAGCGTGTTGAACTGGTGGCTATTTGAAGCGCATGGATAGGTCCATTGCCTTCAAATGCTTAGTTAGGGCACCAACTGAGATGAAATCAACCCCCGTTTCAGCCATAGGGCGGATAGTCTCTAGGGTAACGTTACCTGAGTTTTCAAGTACCGCGCGACCTTGGTTGATTGCGACTGCTTCGCGCATCATATCTAAAGTGAAGTTATCGAGCATGATGATATCCGCGCCAGCATCAATGGCTTGCTTAAGCTCATCAAGGCTTTCTGTTTCCACCTCAACAGGCTTTCCAGGGCTGAGCTCTTTGGCCGTAGAGATAGCTTGCTCAATACCACCACAGGCAATGATGTGGTTCTCCTTGATAAGGTAGGCATCAAATACACCAATACGGTGATTGAAACCGCCACCACAGGCAACAGCGTATTTTAATGCACTGCGTAAACCAGGGATGGTTTTTCGAGTATCAAGTAGCTTACAACCAGTACCTTCTATCTTGCTCACATACTCGGCAACAACAGTAGCGCAGCCAGAGAGTGTTTGGATGAAGTTCATAGCATTGCGCTCGCCAGTCAATAGCGTGCGTGCTGGGCCTGTAAGAGTGCATAGCGTTTGGTTAGGTTCTACCGTGTCACCATCGGCAACGTGCCATTCAACCGTCACTTGTCCGCCAAGTTGCTTGAAGACTTCGTCAGCCCACATCTGCCCACAGAACACACCGTGTTCGCGAGTGATAATAGTTGCTATACCTTGAGTATCTTCTGCAATGAGATTTGCGGTGATGTCCACAGAAGCGTCAACAGAGCCCCCAAGATCTTCTTTAAGTGTCTCTTCTACTGCGCGAGATACTTCGTGAGGCAGTTGTTGCTTTAGGTACGCTAAACGAGCGTCACTGTCGTGGGTATTTTTCATAACCAAAACTTTCACTATGTTGTCGAATACTGATTTGTGCTGAATGATACTCTTGCTTGAATTATAATTCAGCAACAATTGCTCTCAGGGAAGAAAAATGTCCGCTAATTTATGGTATCCGTACGCCAAAGCCATCCCATCTCCGCATTGTGATGAGAGACCTGATCCCAAGGACATCTCTTTACTGGTAGTACATAATATTTCCCTTCCACCCGCTGAATTTAATAACGGCAATATTGAAGCCTTTTTTCAAGGGAAACTGGATGCCTCTTTGCACCCGTTTTTTGAAGGCATTAGCGGTATGCGAGTTTCGGCGCATTGCTTAATTAAAAGGGATGGTGAAATAGTACAGTTTGTCCCATTTGAAAAACGAGCGTGGCATGCCGGCCTTTCTTCTTTTGCCGGTCGTGATAAGTGCAATGACTATTCAATTGGTATTGAGCTAGAGGGAACGGATTATGTGTCTTATACACAGGATCAATATCAATCCCTAGCCATGCTGACTCAGTTTCTACTCGACGCCTATCCTAAGCTCACTCCATCTAGAATTACTGGCCATCAGTATATCGCGCCGCTGCGAAAGACCGATCCAGGCTTGTCCTTTAATTGGTCTAGATTCCGCAAGATGATCGCAGGTTAGTGCATGATTGATACATTTGTCATACAAGTGTGTGAGTGAACATATAGTTCGCGTGAATACATATTTGTTAACAAATACGTCACAGCCCCCCGTTTCTTTAGCATTATTTTGTTATCACGCTCCCTGTTTTATGATTTAAATCAAATTTTCCCTAGACAGGTGAGAAATTGATATGTTAAGTTTCGCGTCAAGTTGAAATTGGTAATACCAATTAACATCGAGCAGGACGCAGAGATTTAGATGCAAAAAGTTTCCTTTCAAAGTATTCGCCAACCTAAGCTATCTGATGTGATAGAGCGTGAGTTGGAAACATTGATTTTGGATGGCATATTGTCTCCAGGCCAGCAATTGCCGCCTGAGAGAGAACTTGCCAAGCAGTTTGATGTTTCTAGACCGTCGGTACGCGAAGCAATTCAAAGGCTAGAAGCCAAAGGGTTGTTAACTCGTCGCCAAGGTGGAGGAACTTTTGTTTGTGAAAGCTTGTCTTCTAATCTAACCGATCCTCTTTTGAACCTTCTTTCAAATCATGCTGATACGCAAAGAGACCTATTAGAGACGCGACATGCACTCGAGGGTATCTCTGCCTATTTTGCAGCTTTAAGAGGAACAGCAGAGGACTTCCAGCGTATTACTCAGTGCCAAAAGGCGATGAGCGTTACGGTGGATAGCGATGACGTTGAGCAAGAATCTGAAGCCATCATGGAGTTTCTGATTGCTATTGCAGAGGCTTCACATAACGTCGTGCTATTGCACATTGTTCGTAGTTTATCTCCACTGTTGCAAAAGAACGTGTCACAAAACCTGATGCTTCTACACAGCCGTGAAGACGTAATTCAAAAATTAAATGAGCACAGAGCGGACATCGTTAAGGCGATTACATCGAGAGAGCCACAACGAGCCCGTGAAATGTCTGAGACTCATTTAGCGTTTATCGATGAAACATTGTCGGACTTGACCGAAGAACAGGGCAGAAGAGCTCGTTCATTGCGTCGAATTCAACAGAACAAACAGTAAGCTTTTGCTTAGGGTATACCACCCTAGTAGTTGACCTAACTTAATAAAAAAGGATAGTTCGCCATGTCTGATATGAAGCATGACGTAGATGCTCTGGAAACTCAAGATTGGTTAGAAGCGCTTGAGTCAGTAGTACGTGAAGAAGGTGTAGAACGCGCGCAGTTCCTACTAGAACAAGTTCTAGATAAGGCTCGCTTAGACGGTGTTGATATGCCTACAGGCATTAACACTAACTACATCAATACCATTCCGGCCGCACAAGAACCAGCTTACCCTGGTGATGTAACGCTTGAGCGTCGTATTCGCTCAATCATCCGCTGGAACGCAATCATGATTGTATTGCGTGCTTCTAAGAAAGACCTAGACCTAGGTGGTCACATGGCTTCTTATCAGTCAGCAGCTGCATTCTACGAAGTTTGCTTCAACCACTTCTTCCGCGCTCCAAATGAGACGGACGGTGGCGATTTGGTTTACTACCAAGGTCATATCTCTCCAGGTATTTACTCTCGTGCATTCGTTGAGGGTCGTCTAACTGAAGAGCAGCTAGACAACTTCCGTCAAGAAGTTGATGGCAAGGGTATCCCTTCTTACCCACACCCTAAGTTGATGCCTGAATTCTGGCAGTTCCCAACAGTATCTATGGGTCTAGGCCCGATCTCTGCTATCTACCAAGCTCGCTTTTTGAAGTACCTTGAAGGCCGTGGTCTAAAAGATACTTCAGCTCAGCGCGTTTACGCATTCCTAGGTGATGGTGAGATGGATGAGCCAGAATCACGCGGCGCAATCTCTTTTGCTGCTCGTGAAAAACTGGACAACCTATGTTTCCTAATCAACTGTAACCTACAGCGTCTAGATGGCCCTGTAATGGGTAACGGCAGCATCATCCAAGAACTAGAAGGCCTATTTAAAGGCGCTGGTTGGAACGTTGTTAAAGTTATCTGGGGTAGCAACTGGGATTCACTACTTGCAAAAGACACCACAGGTAAGCTTCTTCAGCTAATGAACGAAACTATCGACGGTGACTACCAAACATTCAAATCTAAAGATGGCGCGTACGTACGTGAGCACTTCTTTGGTAAATACCCTGAGACTGCAGCACTTGTTGCCGATATGACTGATGACGAAATCTTCGCTCTTAAGCGTGGTGGTCATGATTCATCTAAGCTATTCGCAGCATTCAACAATGCGAAAGAAACTGGCGGCAAGCCAACGGTTATCCTAGCTAAAACCGTTAAAGGTTACGGCATGGGTGATGCAGCAGAAGGCAAGAACATTGCACACGGCGTGAAGAAAATGGACATGACTCATGTTCAACACCTGCGTGACCGTCTAGGCCTAGAAGACATCCTTTCAGATGACAAACTAGCTGAACTTCCTTACCTGAAGCTTGAAGCTGGCACTCCTGAATACGAATACATGCATGCTCGTCGTAACGCTCTACACGGTTACACTCCAGCGCGTCTGCCTAAGTTCACTCAAGAATTCCAAGTACCAGAACTAGAAGAGTTCGCTCCTCTACTGGGTGCTCAGAAGCGTGAAATCTCTACCACTATGGCGTACGTTCGTACACTGAACATCTTGTTGAAGAACAAGAGCGTTGGTAAGAACATCGTTCCTATCATCTGTGACGAAGCACGTACCTTTGGTATGGAAGGTCTATTCCGTCAAATCGGTATCTACAACCCGCACGGTCAAGACTACACGCCTGAAGATAAAGGCATTGTTTCTTACTACAAAGAAGCGACTTCTGGTCAGGTTCTTCAAGAAGGTATCAACGAACTAGGTTCAATGGCGTCTTGGGTTGCTGCAGCAACGTCATACAGCACCAACGATCTACCAATGATCCCATTCTACATCTACTACTCAATGTTCGGTTTCCAACGTATTGGCGACATGGCATGGCTAGCAGGTGACCAACAAGCTCGTGGCTTCCTACTAGGTGCTACAGCAGGTCGTACAACGCTAAACGGTGAAGGTCTACAGCACGAAGATGGTCACTCGCACATCATGGCGAACACTGTACCTAACTGTATCTCTTATGACCCAACGTTTGCTTACGAGCTAGCGGTAATCATGCAAGACGGTATCCGTCGCATGTACGGTCCTGAGCAAGAGAACGTTTACTACTACCTAACAGTAATGAACGAGAACTACGCAATGCCAGCAATGCCAGAAGGCGCTGAAGAAGGCATCCGTAAAGGTATCTACAAGCTTGAGTCTTACGCAGGTGACAAGTCTAAAGTTCAGCTAATGAGCTCTGGTACTATCATGAACGAAGCGCGTAAAGCCGCTCAGATCCTAAGCGAAGAGTACGGCGTAGCCTCTGACATCTTCTCTGTAACATCGTTTAACGAGCTAACTCGTGACGGTCAAGCGGTAGAGCGTGACAACATGCTTCACCCAGAAGCGGAAGAGAAAGTACCGTACATCACAACGGTTCTTGGTAGCGAGCCTGCAATCGCAGTCACTGACTACATGAAGAACTACGCTGAGCAAGTGCGTGCATTCATGCCTTCTGAGTCTTACAAGGTTCTTGGTACTGATGGCTTCGGTCGTTCAGACAGCCGTGAAAACCTACGTCGTCACTTCGAAGTTAACGCTGGCTACGTAGTCGTTGCTGCGCTTACTGAACTGGCGAAACGTGGCGATGTTGAGAAGTCAGTAGTTGCAGAAGCAATTGCTAAATTCGGCATCGACGCAGACAAAATTAACCCGCAATACGCATAAGACTTCCATTTATTAAGGGAAATAAACAATGACAATCGAAATTAATGTACCTGATATCGGTGCTGATGAGGTTGAAGTAACTGAGATTCTGGTTAACGTTGGCGACAAGGTTGAAGAAGAACAGTCACTGATCACTGTTGAAGGCGACAAAGCTTCAATGGAAGTACCAGCGTCTCAAGCGGGTATCGTTAAAGAAATCAAAGTATCTGAAGGCGATTCAGTAACGACGGGTTCTTTAATTATGATTTTTGAAGAAGCGGGTTCTGCAGCTGCAGCACCTGTAGCTCCAGCAGTTGAAGCAGCTCCAGTAGCAGCTCCTGCGGGCGGCGCTTCTGAACTAAAAGAAGTTCATGTACCTGACATTGGCGGTGATGAAGTCGAAGTGACTGAAATCATGGTTGCAGTTGGCGATACAGTAGAAGAAGAGCAATCTCTTCTAACTGTTGAAGGCGACAAGGCTTCTATGGAAGTTCCTGCACCATTTGCGGGTACAGTAAAAGAAATCAAGATCGCTTCTGGCGACTCAGTATCAACTGGTTCTCTAGTTATGGTATTTGAAGTGGCCGGCACTCCGGTGGCCGGTTCAGGTGCTCCAGCAGCTCCTGCTCCAGTAGCATCTGCACCTGTTGCAGCTCCGGCAGCAGCATCAGCAGCCGGCACGCCGGAACGTCAAGAAGTTAACGTACCTGACATTGGTGGTGATGAAGTCGAAGTGACTGAAATCATGGTTTCTGTTGGTGATAGCGTTGAAGAAGAACAGTCACTCATTACTGTAGAAGGCGATAAGGCTTCTATGGAAGTACCAGCACCACTTGCGGGTACGGTTAAAGAAATCAAGATTACTGAAGGCGATTCAGTAACCACTGGTTCTCTAATCATGGTATTTGAGACAGTTGGCGGCGGAGCAGCGGCTCCAGCGGCGGCGGCACCTGCACCAGTAGCGGCAGCACCTGCCGCATCGGCAGCAGCAGCACCAGCAGCGGCTCAAGCACCAGCAACTAAAGGCGACTTTCAAGAGAACCACGAGTATGCACACGCATCTCCTGTTGTTCGTCGTCTTGCTCGTGAGTTTGGCGTTAACCTTTCTAAGGTTAAAGGCACAGGCCGTAAGAACCGCATCCTAAAAGATGATGTACAGAACTTTGTTAAAGACGCACTTAAGCGCCTTGAATCTGGTGCTGGCGCATCAGGCAAAGGTGACGGGAGTGCACTTGGCCTACTACCATGGCCAAAAGTGGACTTCAGCAAGTTTGGTGACACTGAAGTTCAGAAACTGTCTAAGATCAAGAAGATCTCTGGCGCTAACCTGCATCGTAACTGGGTAATGATCCCGCACGTTACACAGTGGGATAACGCAGATATCACTGAGCTTGAGAAGTTCCGTAAAGAGCAAAACGCATTTGAAGCGAAGAAAGACTCTGGTATCAAGATCACTCCACTTGTGTTTATCTTGAAGGCTGTAGCGAAAGCGCTTGAAGAGTTCCCTTCATTCAACTCGTCTCTATCTGAAGATGGCGCAAGCATCATTCTTAAGAAGTACGTGAACGTTGGTATCGCAGTAGATACGCCAAACGGTCTTGTTGTTCCTGTATTTAAGGACGTAAACAAGAAAGGCATCTACGAGTTGTCTGCTGAACTAGCGGCTATCTCTAAGAAGGCACGTTCTGGTAAGCTAACAGCTGCAGATATGCAGGGTGGCTGTTTCACTATCTCAAGCCTAGGTGGCATCGGCGGTACAGCATTCACGCCAATCGTGAATGCACCAGAAGTGGGTATCCTTGGTGTATCTAAGTCTGAGATGAAGCCAGTATGGAACGGCAGTGAGTTTACTCCTCGCCTAATGCTTCCATTATCACTGTCTTATGACCACCGTGTTATCGATGGTGCAGAAGGTGCAAGATTCATTACCTTCTTAAACCAATGCCTAAGCGATATCCGTCGTCTGGTAATGTAAAAAATAGAGCAGCTCGCAAGAGCTGCTTTTTGTCGCAAATATTTAACAAAATTGGGCGCGACTTGAGATAAAGTAGCGCCGAATTGTTGTATAGCTCACAGCCTAAATGGAATTAGTTTTCTCTTAGTTTACAAGTTTGTAAACTGGGGTGACGCAAATACCCAATTAGCCTGTTAGGGATAATGACTACAAGAGGTCAAAATGAGCAAAGAAATTAAAGCCCAAGTTGTGGTACTGGGTTCAGGTCCTGCTGGATACTCTGCCGCTTTCCGCTGCGCAGACTTAGGTCTTGAAACTGTACTTGTTGAACGCTACAGCACTCTAGGTGGTGTTTGTCTGAACGTGGGTTGTATCCCATCGAAAGCACTTCTTCACGTTTCTAAAGTTATCGAAGAAGCAAAAGCAATGGCTGAGCACGGTGTTGTATTTGGTGAGCCAACTACAGACATTAGCAAAATCCGTATCTGGAAAGAGAAGGTTGTAGACCAACTGACTGGCGGCCTTAACGGCATGGCTAAGATGCGTAAAGTAACGGTTGTGAACGGTTTTGGTAAATTCACTGGTCCTAACACTATCCAAGTGGAAGGCGAAGAATCAACCACCGTTAGCTTCGATAACGCAATCATTGCAGCGGGTTCTCGCCCAATCAAACTGCCGTTCATCCCGCATGAAGACCCACGTATTTGGGATTCTACGGATGCACTAGAACTGAATGAAGTACCAGAAAAACTGCTTATCATGGGTGGTGGTATCATCGGTCTTGAGATGGGTACGGTATACCACTCTCTAGGTTCTAAAGTTGACGTTGTTGAGATGTTTGATCAAGTGATCCCAGCAGCAGATAAAGACATCGTTAAAGTCTTCACTAAGCGTATCAAAGACAAGTTCAAGCTAATGCTTGAAACTAAAGTGACCGCTGTTGAAGCGAAAGAAGACGGTATCTACGTATCAATGGAAGGCAAAAAAGCACCAGCAGAAGCTGAGCGCTATGATGCCGTTCTTGTTGCTATCGGCCGTGTGCCAAATGGTGCACTAATCGACGCTGAAAAAGCGGGTATCGAGGTTGATGAGCGCGGCTTCATCAATGTTGATAAGCAGATGCGTACTAATGTGCCACACATTCACGCTATCGGTGACGTTGTTGGCCAACCAATGCTTGCGCACAAAGGTGTGCATGAAGGTCACGTAGCAGCAGAGGTTATCTCTGGTAAGAAGCACTACTTTGACCCTAAAGTTATTCCTTCAATTGCTTACACTGAGCCAGAAGTGGCGTGGGTTGGTAAGACTGAGAAAGAAGCGAAGGCTGAAGGCATTAACTACGAAGTGTCTACGTTCCCTTGGGCTGCTTCTGGTCGTGCAATCGCATCAGATTGTGCTGACGGCATGACTAAGATGATCTTCGACAAAGATACTCATCGCGTAATCGGTGGTGCTGTTGTGGGTACTAACGGTGGTGAGCTTCTTGGTGAAATCGGTCTAGCTATCGAGATGGGTTGTGATGCGGAAGATATCGCACTGACTATCCATGCTCACCCAACACTTCACGAGTCTGTTGGTCTTGCGGCTGAAGTCTTTGAAGGCTCTATCACTGACCTTCCAAACAAGAAAGCAGTGAAGAAGAAGTAATTTCTAATTTGCTGAACAATTAGTTTGAAAATAAAACCCAGCTTTTTAGCTGGGTTTTTTTTCGGTTTCAAACATTGTTTGTTACAATGCTCGCCCATTTTAAGCGCAACGACTTTTTGAGCACGTCTTGCCATTCAAACGCAAAATTTTGCGACAGTATGGCAACAGGTGGCTATAGTTGATGCGAGTCCAGTAAACGAGAGAACAGTATGAAACATACCGTAGAAGTGATGATCTCTGAACAAGAGGTTCAAGAGCGAGTACAACAGCTTGGTGCATCGATCAATGAGCACTATAAAGACAGTGAAGAGCTAGTTATGGTAGGACTTCTACGTGGCTCGTTTGTGTTTATGGCTGACTTATCTCGCGCAGTTACGGTAAACCACAGCGTTGACTTCATGACGGCGTCTAGCTATGGCAACACCATGGAAAGCTCTCGTGACGTACGTATCTTGAAAGACCTTGATGATGACATCAAAGGCAAAGATGTGTTGCTGGTGGAAGACATCATTGATACGGGCAACACGCTAAGCAAGGTATGTGAAATCCTATCTATCCGTGAGCCTAACTCGATTCAAATCGCGACTCTGCTTGATAAGCCTTCTCGCCGAGAAGTTAAGGTAGATGTGAAGTGGATTGGCTTTGAGATCCCTGATGAGTTTGTGGTTGGTGTAGGCATCGACTACGCGCAAAAATATCGCAACCTGCCATACATTGGTAAAGTAGTACCGTTATAATTAACGCAAGCTAGTTAGAGAAATACCCGCTTAGAGCGGGTATTTATTTTATGGGGATTCGATTAATCCTGCTTAAGGATCTTCGCCATAGCGACGGGGAAGTTTGCTTCTAGCGTTTCTTTGCTTGAGCAACGTACGCCTAAGTCTTCTAGTTTGCCATCATCGATACCGTATACGACGCCATGTATCTCTACTTCTTGGCCTCGTTCCCATGCAGATTGCATGATGGTCGAGTGTCCTAGGTTGTATACTTGTCCCGCTACGTTGATTTCACAAAGCTTGTTTGAGCGCTCTTCTTCGGAAAAGCCATCAAGGTAGTCACGATGCTTTAGGTAGAGGTCGCGAATGTGCAACAGCCAATTATTGATAAGGCCTAGTTTAGGGTTATCGATAGAGGCATTAACGCCGCCACAACCATAGTGGCCACAAATAATAATGTGTTTCACTTTCAGCACATCTACGGCATATTGAACAACAGATAAGCAGTTCAAGTCCGTATGTATTACTTGGTTTGCTACGTTTCTGTGAACAAATAGCTCTCCAGAATAAAGCCCAGTAAGGCGTTCTGCTGGAACTCGGCTATCAGAGCATCCTATCCATAGGAAATCAGGGTTTTGTCCCTGCGCTAATGTAGTAAAGTACTCAGGCTCATCAGCTGTGCGAGATTTTGACCATTTGGAATTATTCTCAAATAACTGTTTAATTTCTGGCATGTTAAGTCCTTTTTTGAATCTTGGGTTACTATACCTAAAATTCGCTCAAATCAAATCGGATTTGTGACAAATAACCACTAAGAATCAACTTCATATGTACGCATTAGAAATAGAAAATCTACGAAAGACCTACAAAGGTGGCTTTGAGGCACTAAAAGGCGTGTCCCTTAGCGTCAAAAAGGGCGACTTTTATGCACTGCTAGGCCCTAACGGCGCAGGGAAGTCCACGACCATTGGTGTTATCTCATCTTTGGTCAATAAAACCTCTGGTTCGGTTACTGTGTTCGGTCATGACATCGACAAAGACCTTGAACTCGCAAAACAGAATTTGGGTTTAGTACCTCAAGAATTCAACTTCAACATGTTCGAGACGGTTGAGCAAATTGTACTGCAGCAAGCAGGCTACTACGGCGTATCGCGCGCCGATGCAAAAGAGAGAGCGAAGAAGTACCTCTCTCAGCTTGAATTGTGGGATAAGCGCAGTGACAGAGCGAGAACATTATCAGGGGGCATGAAGCGTCGCTTAATGATAGCTCGCGCTCTGATGCATGAGCCTAAGTTACTTATTCTTGATGAGCCTACTGCGGGTGTTGATATCGAGTTAAGGCGCTCTATGTGGGAGTTCTTGCAGAAGATCAATAAAGAAGGCATCACTATTATCCTAACCACTCACTACCTCGAAGAAGCTGAGATGTTGTGCCGTAATATCGGCATCATTAATCGCGGTGAGTTGATCGAAGATACCAGTATGAAGAGCCTACTCAATAAATTGCAGGTGGAAACCTTTATTCTAGATCTTGAGGAAGGGGTACAGCCTCAGCCGCTGAATGATGTAGTGAGCCAGCACCTAGTGAACGGCTCCCTTGAGATTGAATTAAAGAAAGAGCAGGGGCTGAACCATGTTTTTTCACAGCTAACGGATGCAGGCGTGAAGGTACTTTCTATGCGCAATAAGGCCAACCGTCTTGAAGAGCTATTTGTCACTATCGTGAGAGATCAAACCGAGGAACAGCAGTAATGTATGGCGTATATTGGACGGCTTTTAAGAGTCTACTAGGCAAAGAAATTAATCGCTTTATGCGTATTTGGGTACAAACCCTTGTGCCACCTGCGATTACCATGACACTGTATTTCATTATCTTCGGCAACTTGATTGGTTCTCGCATCGGACAGATGAATGGCTTTAGCTACATGGAATACATTGTCCCTGGCCTAATCATGATGAGCGTAATTACCAACTCCTACTCCAATGTAGCTTCATCATTTTTTAGCTCTAAGTTTCAGAAGAACATTGAGGAGTTGTTAGTGGCTCCGGTGCCTACCTATGTGATTATCTCAGGATATGTTATGGGTGGCGTGGTTCGAGGGCTCCTAGTGGGCACCATCGTGACCTTTGTATCCCTGTTCTTTGTTGATCTGCAGGTTCAGCATTGGGGCGTTATCATCGCAACTGTATTTATGACTTCAGTAGTATTCGCACTAGGTGGCCTGATCAATGCGGTGTTTGCCGGTACCTTTGATGATATCTCAATCATCCCTACCTTCATCTTGACACCTTTGACCTACCTCGGTGGTGTGTTTTATTCCATTAGCTTATTGCCTGAATTCTGGCAGGGCGTGTCTAAGATCAACCCAATTGTCTACATGGTGAATGCATTCCGTTATGGGTTCTTGGGCGTGTCTGATGTGGATATCGTCAGCTCGTTCACTGTCCTAACGCTATTTGTGGTTATCTTGTTTGCAGTGGCTTATCGACTTGTCGATAAAGGCATTGGATTAAGAAGCTAGCAAAAACAAAAAGGGAGCCAATTAGGCTCCCTTTTTAGTGACTGGGCTGAATTAACTCAGTTCAACAAGCTTGTTGTCGATAAGTCTTACCGCGCCAAGAAAGGCTGCAACGAGTACAACGGCTTGTTCGGTCGAGGAGGTGACCTCTTCGAGCGTATGAGCATCACGAATAAACAACTCATCTGGCTTCATTCCAGCCTCTGTAATGGCTTGCTCACCAAATGCGATAACAGCCTTTGCATCCGTAGGATCCAGTAAAATCCTATCAGCCATTTCAAGCATGATTTTTGCCAGAGCTGGCGCGACCTTGCGCTCGTCTGCGGTTAATCGGTTATTGCGAGAGCTCATAGCAAGACCATCTTGCTCACGTACCGTAGATACAGGAACAATATTGATATCCATTGCTAGGTCTTCAACCATTTGACGAATTACTGCTACTTGCTGAAAGTCTTTTTCACCAAAACACGCAACGTCAGGGCTTACCAGGTTGAATAGCTTAGTCACGATAGTGGCGACACCGCGAAAGTGGCCTGGACGCGAAGCGCCTTCGAGCATGCTTGATAATAGAGGCACTTCGACAAAGGTCTGCTTGTCCAATCCCTTCGGATACATGATCTCAGGCGTTGGAGTAAAGACTAAGTCAGTACCTAGCTCTTTCAGCAATGCAAGGTCTTGTTCCATCGTTCTTGGGTAGTTTTGCAAGTCATCAGGATTGCCAAACTGCATTGGGTTAACAAAAATGCTGACCACAACAACATCGGCAATCTGTTGTGCTTTACGAACCAGAGTGAGGTGCCCTTGATGAAGGTTGCCCATCGTAGGCACAAAGCCAATGGTTTTGCCGTCACGCTTATAGCTACGAATCTGCTCGCGAAGCTGAGTCGTGTTTTCAATCGTAAGCATGTTAACTCCTAGGCGATGGTGTGGTCTGGGCCTGGGAATGCACCGCTTTCAACATCTGAGATGTATTTTGCTACCGCGCTGCGCATGTCACCGGTTTCAGCTAGGAAGTTCTTTGAGAACTTAGGCATGTAGTTAGCCGAAATACCGAACATATCGTGCATAACGAGAATTTGGCCATCCGTTACATTACCAGTACCAATACCAATAACAGGAACGTTCAAGGCGTTAGTGATACGCTCTGCAAGCTCTGCCGGGATACATTCTAATAAGATAATTTGTGCACCTGCGGCTTGAAGCTCTAGCGCATCTTTCACCATCTGGTCAGCTTGCTCTTGCTCACGGCCTTGAACCTTGAAGCCACCAAAGATATTCACTGATTGTGGCGTTAATCCTAAGTGAGCACATACTGGCACTGCACGTTCTGTCAACATGCGCACTGTTTCAGCTAGCCAAGAGCCGCCTTCCAGTTTGACCATGTTGGCACCCGCTTGCATCAGTTTTGCCGCTTCTAGGCAGGCTTGCTGAGGCGTTGCGTAACTCATGAATGGCATATCCGCCATAAGTAGACAGTTTGGGCTACCCGCTCTAACACAGCGCGTGTGATAGGCTACCTCTTCAACGGTAACAGGAAGCGTATCTGGTTTACCCTGAAGCACCATTCCTAAAGAGTCGCCGACCAATAGGACTGGCATCTCTTGTTGTTCGAATAGTTGAGCAAAGCTTGCGTCATAAGCGGTTGAAGAGGCGAATTTACGACCCTCTTCTTTAAGCTTCATTAGCGTATTGATGGTTACTTTTTTCATTTCTAGGCCTTTTACGGGAAGCTGGACTTAGTTTCGGTCCCACACTTGCAACCCATTTCTGTCTACAGACTCAATCAGTTGGCTCAGTGCACTTCCGTCGGGAAGTATTAAATTAGGTTCAATTTCTAGAAGAGGATAAAGCACAAACTCTCGTTCTCGCATACCGTAGTGAGGTACCACTAAGCGTGGCTGGTCGATGGTCTCATCGCCGTAAAGGATAATATCGAGGTCAAGAGTTCGAGGTCCCCAGCGCTCCTCTTTGCGCACGCGACCCTGCTCATTCTCTATCTTCTGAGTGTTATCGAGAAGCTCTAGAGGCTGTAGTTCAGTTTCTATTTTAACGACAGCGTTAATGTAATCGGGCTGATTTTGAGGACCCATAGGCGTGCTGCTATACAGCGATGACGCCTGAATAACACGGCTGCGAGGAAGATCTTTAAGGCTTTCTATCGCTTGTTTTGCTTGAGCGACAGGATCGCCAAGATTGCTTCCTACTGCAATATACGCATTAATCATGAATTAGTTTTCTTCGGCTTTTTCTTTGCAGGGCGACGACGACGTGCGCTACCTGATTTACCACCACTCGCAAGATCATTCACCATAGCTTGGCGCATGTTTCGACCAGAGTGCTGGAAGGTATGCCACCACTGAGCCAGCTTTTGCGTATCGCCTTGTTCAACTTCACCACGCATTTCCAGGAAGTCGAATCCGGCGCGGAATTTGTTCAACTCAAGCAGGCGGAAGGCTCTCTTACCCGAGCGGCGCTCTAGGCGAGACTGTAGTTGCCATACTTCTCTAATGGTTGCGGTATGGCGACGTGGGATCGCCGTGCTGCGAACTTGTTCATCAAGAATATGGTTGCCAGCAACCATCATGGCATCGTATTCGCTCATGCCTTGCTCTGCCATAAGGCGCGCAGCATAGGCTTCTAGCGGGTACCACAACATAGCCGCAAACATGAAGGCAGGATTGACCCGCTTGCCTTCAGCAATGCGTTGGTCTGTTGATTCCAGTACCAGCTCAATCATGAGCTCAGCCTTTGAATTTTCTTCTTCGGTAAATAGCTCTGCCACTTGTGGGAACAAGTGCTCAAACAAACCAAACTCACGCAGCAGGTCATAGGTATCTAAACCGTGGCCGGATTGAAGTAACTTGAGAGATTCTTCATACAGACGTGCCGCAGGAATACCCTGAAGCAAAGGCGCAAGATAGTTGATTGGATTGGCAGTTTCAAAGCTGATATCCATGTCTAACTTAGACGCAAAACGAATAGCACGAAGCATACGCACAGGGTCTTCGCGATAGCGAACCTCGGCATCACCGATAAGGCGAACCATACCTTCGTTTAAGTCCTGCATGCCGTTGGCATAGTCATGGATAGAGTAATCGGCAATGTTGTAATACATGGCATTGATGGTGAAATCGCGACGCTCAGCATCTTCGTCTATGCTGCCGTAGACGTTATCACGCAATAGCATGCCTTCATCAGATTGAACCGCAGTTTGCTTTTCAGGCTCTTGATGATGGCCACGAAAAGTCGCCACTTCAATAATGTCTCGGCCAAAAATGATGTGCGCCAATCTAAAGCGGCGGCCAATCAAGCGGCAGTTACGAAACAACTGTTTGATTTGCTCAGGGGTCGCATTGGTGGCGATATCAAAGTCTTTAGGCGATTTTCCTAAGAGAAGGTCGCGAACGCCACCGCCTACTAAAAACGCATCGTACCCAGCTTTTTGTAATCGATACAATACCTTGAGTGCATTCTCACTGATATGCTCTCTAGAGATATTGTGTTTGTCTCTTGGGTAGATCGTAAGGTCTATTTTCCCAACTGAGTTATTGGTATCGAAATCAGATGTCATCGAGTTTGTCGGTTTCTTTTTTAGTAGGAACGAGAGTGCGATAGTTAGTGTTGCACTCAATAAAGGTTTGGTCTGAATCAGCTTCAAATCCGCGCATATAATAGCCTAGCTGACGCGATTTGAGAACAAGGTTGTGATTTGAGTCGCTTCTGGAAGCTGAGTTAAGTGCCAATGTTCAACTCCCCAGGCGATGATTTCACCAATTTTGGCGCTATCCATACCTTTGGGCAGAGAAAAACCTAAAAATCGCATTGCCTCAAGCAAGGTCGGAATGGGGTTATCTAGGCTAATACCTTCGGCATGGTTTTGCTTAGAGAGCTTGGCGCCATTATCAGTGACCGCTAGTGGTAAGTGCAGATACTGTATGGGTGTTACTCCAAGGGTGTTATACAAACCAATTTGTCGCCCCGTGGGTTCGATGAGATCGGCGCCACGCACTACTTCAGTTACACCTTGTTCAATATCGTCAATCACCACAGCAAGATTATACGCGTATAAGCCGTCACGACGCTTAATGATAAAGTCTTCTTCGGCAATGGCTTGAGGTATAGCGATTCGCCCATGCTTAAGGTCGTAAAACTCTGTGATTGGAGTATCAACCTTAATACGAACCGCACAGCCTTCAGCTTGAAGGTGCTTATCTCTGCAGTGACCTAAATAATACCCGCCATCGGCTTTGATCTGCTTGCGAGTGCATTGGCAATAGTAGGCTTCTTGTTGCGTGAGCCACTCTTCTATTTGTGATTGATAAATTGGATGTCGTTGGCTTTGATACACGACCTCGCCATCCCAGAAGAGATGATAAGCCTCTAGGGTTTTTAGAATAAGCTCCGCTGCGCCTGGCATTTCTCTTGGCGGATCCAGGTCTTCCATACGGACTAACCAGGTTCCATGTTGGTTTTTAGCTTGGAAATAGCTACCCAGTGCGGCGACGAGTGAGCCGAAATGCAAAGGGCCAGAAGGGGAGGGGGCGAAACGTCCGACGTAATCCATACAAACACTTATGACTGAAAAAGGGAGCCTAGGCTCCCTTTAGTTTAAACTATTGCTTTGTTGGCGTTAGCCTTGCATCTGCTTTTCTTTAAGCTCAGCTAGCGTTTTGCAATCAATGCAAAGGTCTGCTGTTGGGCGAGCTTCTAGACGGCGAATGCCAATCTCAATACCACAAGAGTCACAGAAGCCGAACTCGTCTTCTTCGATCTTGTTTAGAGTTTTCTCGATCTTTTTGATCAAGCGACGCTCACGGTCACGGTTACGTAACTCTAAGCTGAACTCTTCTTCCTGAGACGCACGGTCTACAGGGTCTGGGAAGTTTGCCGCTTCGTCTTGCATGTGTACAACTGTACGTTCTACTTCTTCACGCAATTGGTCGCGCCAAGCTCCTAAAATTTTTGTAAAGTGAGCCATCTGCTCTGGTGACATGTATTCTTCACCAGCTTTTTCTTGGTACGGCTCAACGCCTGCTATGGCTAGAATGCCTAGCGCTTTTTTCTTAGATTCTGGCATACCGCATCTCCTAATAACCTTATCAAACCACTAAGTGGCTTAATTTAAGGCGGGTATCTATAGCAAAAAGTCCTTGTTTTAGCAACGAGTCTGTTAGTTACATTTCTAGATGTACGAATAACTGTGAACAATTCGTCATTTTACAGCCCGTAAAATGGCAACTTGTGAGAGATCTTCATCTGATCAACCGATAGAACTGCATTGTAACAAAGTACTTCAACACCGGCTTTTTGCGCTTGTTTAAGTAAAGTTGAATAATGCTCATCAATATGGGTTGCAGGGGACACCTTTTCAATACCCGAATGTAAAACAATAAACAAAAGTACGGCTCTTTGCCCTGATTCTGTTATCTCGATCAACTCTCTAAGGTGTTTTTGTCCTCGAGTCGTTACTGCATCTGGAAACTGTCCCAAGCCTTCATCATTAGAAAGTAAGGTGACGCTCTTTACTTCAATATAGCAGTCGGCTTTATCCGTTGAGCGTAATAACACATCAATACGACTGTTCTCTGAGCCATATTTCTGTTCGGTTTTGAGCTCTTCATAGCCAGACAGTTCCTTGATAGCGCCTGCTCTAATTCCTTCAATAGCCAGTGCATTGGCGCGTAGGGTATTAACGCATATACGATGACCCGCTAGTGTCTCTGTCAACTCCCAACTATTGGGATATTTACGTTTAGGGTTATCAGAGGTAGAGAACCACACTCTATTGCCCGGTTCAGCACATCCGGTCATTGCCCCAGTATTGGCACAATGGATAGTGAGTTCGGAGCCGTCATCCAATGAAAGGTCGGCAAGAAAGCGCTTATAGCGCTTGATTAAAGTGCCACTTTGTAAAGCAGGAGAAAATTCCATTTCTAAATCATTTGGGTAGAATTGACCAAGGACACATCATGGCACAGGCCCTTCTCTTGACTCAAGCACTATCCAATTTGCCTATTGGCGCAATTTTAGAGGATATTACCGCCTCTCTTACGCTCAATTCTCAGTTGATTATTCAAGCGCCTCCTGGCGCGGGTAAATCGACCTTTTTGCCATTGCAGTTGCTCCTCGATCCACAATGGCAGGGCAAGATCATTATGCTTGAGCCAAGAAGACTCGCGGCGAAGAGTATCGCCACCTTTATTGCAAAACAGCTTGGCGAGCCTGTCGGTCGGCGCGTGGGTTATCGAATCCGCGGCGAGAGTAAAACCAGTGCATCTACTCGGCTTGAGATAGTCACAGAGGGTGTCCTTACTCGCATGATTCAATCAGACCCTGAGCTCAGTGACGTTGAACTGCTGCTATTTGATGAGTTTCACGAAAGAAGTATCCATGCAGATCTCGGTTTAGCCCTGGCACTTGAGGTGCAGCAAGTTTTCAATGAACAGCTTAAGATCATCGTGATGTCAGCAACGCTCGACCAAGCTGGTCTGCATTCCATTATGCCTGATGCGGTGATTCATACCTCACAAGGGCGTGGCTATCCTATTGAGCAGCGATACGCCCCTCTTAAGCCAAATCAAAATCTCATCGCGCATATTTGTCAGCAAAGCATCAAAGCGATAAATGAAGAGGCAGGCTCGATACTTGTTTTCTTGCCCAGTGTTGGGCTCATCAATGCTTGCTTGGAATCGCTGAGCAACGAGCTATCACAGGTTAACGGAGTCAAGGTACTTCCCTTGCATGGTGGCTTGGATTTTGCCGCTCAACAGCAGGCCATACAGCCATGCAATAAGGGCGAAAGAAAGGTGGTATTAACCACCAATATTGCAGAAACCTCGCTGACTATTGAGGGGGTAAGAATCGTAATAGACTCAGGTTTAGAGAATCGAGCGAGCTTTGACTTGAGTAGCGGTATTACTCGCCTTGAGCAGAAATGGATATCGCAATCATCGGCCATCCAACGTGCAGGACGTGCAGGGCGAACAGAGCCAGGGATTTGCGTAAGACTCTTTTCTGAATCTCAATTCAATCAAAACCCATCGCACACCACGCCAGAGATATTACGCTCTGATTTAGCGCCTCTTATGCTTGAAGCTGTACAGTGGGGAAGTAGCGATCTTACGGCGCTGCAATGTGTTGACCAACCATCACCCGCGGCGATAAGTGCTGCGAGTGATTTATTGCAACGCCTAACCTTACTTACTTCTGACTTAACCCTGACTCAGCAAGGGAGACGAACTCTACAATTAGGTGTAGAACCTCGTTTGGGCGCCATGCTTTCACGCGCGCCTGATGCGCTTTTTGATACCGCCTTGGTGACCGCAGCAGTATTGGAAGAGCCGATGAGAAATAGTGATGATATCGCATTTCAAGTCGCCCTGTTTGCACAGAGGAAGCACCCTAAGCAAGGCGTGCTAAAAAGAAGAGTAGAGAGTTTAGCAGCAAGGTGTCATCGTAAGTTTTCAGTTGCCTCGATACAGACAGACCAGGTAGGCGTGTGTCTAAGTTTTGCTTATCCTGATCGTCTCGGGCAGCGTCGCTCTTTAAGCGGTAATCAGTACCAACTTGCCTCCGGTCATGGCGCGTTTGTGGATGAGAATAGTCGCTTATCGAGCGATGAGTACTTAGCGGTTGCCAACCTGCAGAAGGGGCGTCAGTCGGCCAGTCGCATATTAGCCGCCGCAAGTATTAGCTTGTCTGAGCTGGAGACTTACCACCGTCTTGAAGAAGAGGATGTGGTGCAATGGAGCGATGAAAAGCAGGCTATGCTTGCCGAGCATCAAGCTCGAATCGGTCAGTTGGTGATCAAGCGTAAACCTATTTCACCCTCTGAGATACCGCCTCAGGTGTTGGCGAAAGGACTGCTGGATTACATTGTTAAAAAAGGCTTGCAGATACTGCCTTGGAGCAAGGACTCTGAGGCTCTGAGAAGTCGCGTTAACTGCGCAATGGCTTGGCTTCCGGAGAAAGAGTGGCCAGATTGGAGCGAGCAAGGGCTATTAAATAACCTAGAGAGCTGGTTATTACCCTACCTTGATAATGTTCGCTCGGTAAAAGCCCTACAGCGCTTGAATATGCTGGATATTCTTAATGCTGAATTAGGCTGGCCATTGAACCAAGAAATTAATACCTTACTGCCTAAGGCTTTAAAGGTGCCTTCTGGTTCGACAAAAACAATTCACTACAGTGAAGGGCAAAACCCTAAGCTATCGGTCAAGCTTCAAGAAATGTTTGGTGAGCCTCAGTCGCCAACGGTGGCGCAAGGTAGAGTTAAAGTGACACTTGAATTACTCTCTCCTGCGCAAAGGCCATTACAGGTCACTCAAGACCTCGCCGGTTTCTGGAGTGGAGCGTACAAAGAGGTGCAAAAAGAGATGAAGGGTCGCTATCCTAAGCACCCGTGGCCAGATGACCCTGCCTCACACCAAGCCACCAGTAAAACGAAACGTCATCTTAAGTAACCTCAGATAGAGGCCATAAACCTCAATACTGAGTCATTAAACATTAAATGGAATCATAGCGTGCCAGAGAAACGGACTCCGCCAAAAAGTCGTCAGGTGAAGAAGCCACAAGCCAAAAAGACACCGGCAAAAAAAGCAGCCCCGAGAAAGCCAGCTTCAAAGAACAGCAAAGCCAACAAAAAGGCTCCTCGCTCGTGGCTAAAGAAGCTTTGGGGCATTACCTGGAAGCTTGGGCTTACCGGGTTTGCAGTGCTTGCCTTTGTAATGATTTATCTGAATACGATAGTAGAGCGCCGCTTTGATGGGCAGCTGTTCGACCTGCCTACCGTCGTCTATGCGCGCATATTAAACCTTGCTCCAGGTACCGAAATTACCCACTCTCAGATGCTAAAAGAATTGGATGTTTTGCATTATCGTAAGGTACGCAATCCTAAATTCCCTGGGGAGTATTCCGCCTCTAGTACTAAGATAGAGCTCATTCGTCGCCCGTTTGAATTTCAGGATGGGCCCGAGGCTGAGCGTCATGTCATGCTCCATTTTGATAGCTCAAGCGTTACCAAGATTGAATCGGTAGAGAAGAAAGCTCAGTTGGGCTTTTTACGCCTTGAGCCGAAGATGCTCGGTATGCTGGAAAAAGATGTCACGGAGCAGCGACTGTTTGTAAAACGACAGGACTATCCAGAGTTTTTGATTGATGCTCTGTTAACCACGGAAGATCGCGACTTTTATCAGCATGATGGTGTCTCACTTACCGCAATCGCACGCGCTTTTGTGGTTAATCTTAAAGCTGGGCGTGCGGTGCAAGGTGGCAGTACTTTGACGCAGCAGCTAAGCAAGAATCTATTTTTAACCAGAGAAAAGACCCTAGTACGTAAGGTGCGCGAGGCCTTAATCGCCCTCATTATCGACCATCGCTATGACAAAGACCGAATCCTAGAAGCGTACCTGAATGAGGTCTATCTTGGACAAAGTGCTAGTGAGGCAATACACGGCTTTGGCTTAGCGGCTCGTTTCTACTTTGGGCAACCTATCCAAGAGCTGCGCATTGACCAAATGGCCATGCTGGTTGGATTGGTAAAGGGACCATCGTATTACAACCCTATTCGTAATCCAGAGCGCGCCAAAGATCGCAGAGATTTGATCCTTAAACTCCTGTTTGAACAAGGGACGCTTGATTCCGACCAGTACCAACAAGCGGTCAGTAGAGAGCTGGATCTGCAAAAGACACCACAGATTGCCAGTAGGCAGCCTGCTTATTTCCAACAGCTTAAGAACGAGCTAAATGAGTATGTTGGTGAAGACTTTCAGCAACATGCAGGGCTGCGCTTATTTACCACCTTAGACCCTGTGTCTCAGTCAATGCTGGAAAAAGCCGTGACAGAAACCCTGCCAAGGCTGGAGAAAGGCAAGCCAGAACAACTAGAAGCAGCAGCCATTGCCGTGGACAGACAGACGGGTGAAATTCGCGCCATGGTCGGCGGCAGGCGCACTGGCTATGATGGATTTAACCGTGCATTGAATGCTTCTCGCCAGATCGGCTCTTTGGTTAAGCCTGCGGTTTATTTAGATGCGTTAATGCAGCCGGATAAGTATCGATTGGCGAGCACTTTAGTTGATGAGCCTATCTCACTCAAAGGAAATAAGGGAAGTAACTGGACACCAAGAAACTTTGATAGAAAGTTTCGAGGTAACGTGCCGCTCTATCGCTCACTGGCTCAGTCCTTGAATGTACCCACAGTGCAACTGGGTATGACGCTGGGTATTAGAAACGTGCAACAAACCATTGAAAAACTCGGGGTAGGTGACGATGAGGTTCGTCCTCTGCCTTCGATGTTCCTTGGGGCATTTTCGTTAACGCCTTATCAAGTGGCGCAGATGTACCAATCATTAACTAACTCTGGGCGAAAAGTGCCATTGAGCGCTCTGCGAGTGGTCAAAAACCAAGATGATGAGGTTCTTTATCAATCCTTTCCTCGTGCTCAGCAGGTAGTCCCAGAGCAAGCGGCTTGGCTTACCACCTTTGCGATGAAGAAAGTCGTGACTGAGGGGTCGGGGCGCTATCTCTCTGCTAATTATTCTCGCTATGCGCTCGCGGGTAAAACCGGTACCAGTAATGATGGGCGTGACAGTTGGTTTGTTGGCGTGGATGGCAGAGAAGTGGTGACCCTATGGGTTGGACGTGATGATAACCAACAAGCGCATTTGACGGGGTCATCCGGTGCATTGCGAGTGTATGCCGACTACCTAAAACATCGAGAGCCAGAGGTGCTTAGTCTGCCTTGGCCAAAAGGCATTCGTACACTGGGATACCGTAAATTGGACGATGGTAGCCTAGCAGTAGATTGCAGCAGCGACTTCAAACTTCCTGTTTGGGATGAGAGTGGCTTGGCGCTTGAGGAGTGTGAATCTAACGCAAAGCCTTGGTTTAAAAAAATATTACCTTGGTAGGGTCAATGATTTGTTACGAAGTGTGTTAGATTTAAAGGTATTCTAGTAAACGGATTTATAGGAATATCAATTGCTTCGTAACACATTCCTTGTCGGCATATGTGCAGTCTTTGCTTTTACTGTACAGGCGCAATCTGCATCCACAGCAGAGTCTAAACAGGTCAAACCAAACTCTAGACCTACCATTGGCGTAGTGCTCGCTGGTGGCGGGGCAAAAGGTGCTGCCCACATCGGGGTACTTAAAGCCCTTGAAGAGATGCGAATTCCTGTTGATATCATCACCGGCACTAGTATGGGTTCGTACGTTGGCGGGCTCTATGCTACCGGGCAAAGTGCGGATCAAATCAAAGGTTACCTGACGACAGTTGACTGGAACTCCGGTTATCGCGACCAAGTAAATCGCTCGGATCGTCGCCTACGCGACAAAGAATACGAAGATCGCTACCAGATTAATACCGACCTAGGTGTTGGTATGGGCACCATCAAAACCCCAAAAGGTGTTGTGCAAGGGCAGGGCATGCTGCGTATCTTGCGTGAAACGTCTCGCAACCCTCCTGCAATGGATTCCTTTGACAATATGGCGATACGTTACCGCGCGGTGGCAACCGACATCGTCGAGCTTGAAGAAGTGGTCATTGATAAAGGCTATCTGGTGGATGCTATGATGGCGTCTATGTCCGTGCCGGGTGCACTGCCTCCCTATGAAGTCAATGGAAGAATGTTGGTCGATGGTGGCGTGGTGAATAACATGCCTGTCGATCTCGCTAAGGATATGGGAGCGGACTACGTCATTGCTGTTGATATCTCGAGTAATTACAAAACCAAAGAAGAGTTGCGAAGTTTTTTGGATGTGGGTGGGCAGCTTTCTAACTACTTAGTGCAACGCGGCACGTTAGAAAAAGCCGAATTACTGACAGCAGATGATACCTATTTGAAACCAAAGGTAGGTGAAATAGGTACGACTGATTTTAGCGCTATGCCCGAGGCTTATGAGTTGGGGTATGAAGCTGCGATGGCCAATCGCGAACAGCTACAGCGCTACTCGCTTACCGAGGAAGAGTACGCAGCGTATACCAGAAGCAAAGATCTTAGGGCTGACCTTTTGATCATGGGAGATGAGATTCCTATTGAAGCGATTGAAGTGCAAAATCAGAGTCATTACAACCCTGAGATTTTGAGCCATCGTCTAGACCTTTCCACTGATGAACAGCCTACCCCAGAAGAGATTGAAAAGGGGATCACTCGTCTCTATGCCTTGGATCGCTTCGAGAAAATCACCTACCGTGTAGAACAAAGAGAGCACGAAAATGCCATAGTAGTCAGTGTTGATGAAAAGGATTGGGGCCCTAATTATCTGAATTTTAGATTCTATCTTGAAGATGATTTTACAACAGAGAGTCAATACGGACTGGGTGCGTCTATCAACTTTACTGACATCAGTCGACAAGGTGCAGAATTGCGAACCAATTTTGAATTAGGTACTGACAAGCTGATTTCTGCCGATCTCTATTCGCCATTTTTTGCCAATCAGCTGTTGTTTAATTCATTAACACTAAAATACTCAGATGAGCGTCGAAATATCGCGACGGCTGCTGTGCTTGAAGAGGATATTGATGATCTTTCCAAGGTTGAGGATTATTTTTCTGTTAGTTATACGCAATTTATTGCTGATGTTGGCATGGGCTTACAACCTGCATTGTGGAATGAAATCAAAGTTGGTTTTCGATATACGCTCGGTGAAGCAGAGCTATCCACCCTGCCATCATTTGGCACTTCTAAGTTTGAACGAAAGGCGCTCTATGCAAGGTATTTACACGATACGTTAGACAGCCTCTCTTTTCCAACGCAAGGTACTTTTGTTTATCTAGAGTATGTGAGCTCTTTTGACACGGTAGAAGAGCAAGGTACCAAGACTGAGCAAGATGAAAGAGTTGATGAATATAAAATTGATCTGGTTGGCGCTGTCACATTTTTTGAAAAGCACTCTTTAGTGGCAACGGCAGAACTTGGTCTATTTGATGCGAATAATACCGCAGCAGTACCGATTGATCCTTATGAGTTAGGAGGGTTTCAAAACTTATCGGGATTACCTAGAAACAGCTTGATAGGTCAGAACAAAGTATTCACTAAATTAGTTTACCGTTACCGCTGGTTTGAAAATGATTTCGGTATGTTCCAGTCGCCGGTTTATTTGGGCGCATCCGCAGAATATGGCGGGGTGTGGTCTGGTCCAGATAAAGAAATTGGTGATGCACCTTTGTTTGTTGCCGGTTCTGTTTTTGCCGGAATCGACTCTCCAGTGGGGCCGATTATTCTTGGCTATGGTCATACTGAAGATGGTATGGGGGCGGTGTATTTGATTATGGGTACCGCCTTTAAATAACGCCTCTGGAGGCATTTTTAGACACAATTTGTAAAAAATTTCATCCTAAGTTGCTATGTTGGTCAAAATGGCGAGATTTTAATTTAAGGTTAATTTTGATATTCTCGGTACACCATTTTGGCCCTTGTTCACTGCGATGCATAAGTGTTGCAGAAATATTACGACAATAGGACAAGGTGTCTGATCAAAGGATGTCTGTAGCTTTTTCAGCTCACAGACCACAACCAGAGGAATGATGTTGTGCTTGAAGCTTATCGCAAACACGTAGCTGAGCGTGCTGAACAGGGAGTGGTTCCAAAGCCCCTAGACGCAGAACAAGTGGCTGCACTTGTTGAATTACTTAAGAACCCACCTCAAGGTGAAGAAACCTTCATCTTAGACCTTCTAGAAAACCGTATTCCACCGGGCGTAGATGAAGCCGCTTACGTTAAAGCGGGCTTTCTAACAGCTATCACTAAAGGTGAGGTTGAATCACCGCTAGTGAGCAAGCAAAAGGCGGCTGAGCTACTTGGCACAATGCAAGGTGGTTACAACATTGAACCGCTCGTTAGCTTGTTAGACGATTCTGAACTGGCCCCTATCGCAACAAAAGCACTCTCTCATACACTGCTTATGTTCGATGCCTTCTACGATGTAGAAGAGAAAGCAAAAGCGGGTAATGAATTCGCTAAGCAAGTGGTTCAATCGTGGGCGGATGCCGAGTGGTTTACCTCAAAAGATAAAGTTGCTGAGAAAATCACCGTTAAAGTATTCAAGGTGACCGGTGAGACGAACACTGATGATTTGTCTCCCGCACCAGATGCATGGTCACGTCCTGATATCCCTGTGCACGCAAAAGCCATGCTTAAGATGGAGCGCGAAGGCATCCATCCAGATGAGCAAGGTAATGTAGGCCCTATTCGCCAAATAGAAGAGCTGCAAAAAGATGGCATTCCATTAGCTTACGTTGGTGATGTTGTTGGAACAGGCTCTTCTCGTAAATCAGCGACAAACTCTGTGCTGTGGTTTATGGGTGACGATATTCCGAACGTGCCAAACAAGCGTACTGGCGGTATCTGTTTAGGTGGAAAGATCGCACCTATTTTCTATAACACTATGGAAGACTCAGGTGCATTGCCAATTGAACTGGACGTGCAAAGCATGAATATGGGAGATGTCATCGATATCTTCCCATATGAAGGTGTAGTGCATAAGAACGGCGAGGTAATCTCTACGTTTGAACTAGGCAAAGTACTCCTTGATGAAGTTCGTGCAGGCGGGCGTATCCCTCTGATTGTGGGTCGTGGCTTGACTAGCCGTGCTCGTACATCTCTAGGCTTAGAAGAAACTGATTTGTTTGCTAAACCTGTTGACCCATTGGCATCGAGTAAAGGCTACACGCTAGCGCAGAAAATGGTGGGTAAAGCCTGTGGCGTAGAAGGTGTACGTGCAGGACAATACTGCGAACCTAAAATGACCACAGTGGGCTCTCAAGATACAACCGGCCCTATGACGCGTGATGAGCTAAAAGACCTAGCATGTTTGGGCTTCTCTGCTGACCTTGTGATGCAGTCTTTCTGTCACACATCAGCGTATCCAAAACCTGTTGATGTAAATACTCATCATACGCTACCTGATTTCATCATGAACCGTGGTGGTGTATCGCTTCGCCCTGGTGATGGTGTTATCCACTCATGGCTAAACCGTATGTTGCTTCCTGATACTGTCGGTACGGGCGGTGATTCACATACTCGTTTCCCTCTAGGTATCTCTTTCCCTGCAGGTTCTGGTCTTGTGGCCTTTGCTGCAGCAACGGGCGTTATGCCACTGGATATGCCTGAATCTATCTTGGTGCGCTTTAAAGGCGAAATGAAGCCAGGTATCACGCTACGTGATCTGGTTCATGCCATCCCTTATTACGGCATCAAGCAAGGTCTACTCACGGTTGAGAAAGCAGGCAAGATCAATGAATTCTCTGGTCGCGTTCTTGAGATTGAGGGCGTTGAACATCTAAGCGTAGAGCAGGCATTTGAGCTATCTGATGCGTCTGCGGAGCGAAGCGCTGCCGGTTGTACGGTTAAGCTCTCTCAAGAGTCTATCGAAGAGTACTTGAACTCTAACATCGTTATGCTTAAGTGGATGATCGCTGAAGGTTACGGTGACCGCCGTACTATTGAGCGTCGCATTACCGCTATGCAAGAGTGGGTAGATAATCCAGAGCTTATGGAAGCGGATAAAGACGCTGAGTATAAGCATGTGATTGAGATTGATCTGGCTGAGATCGATGAGCCAATCTTGTGTGCACCCAATGATCCTGATGATGCACGTCCACTATCAGAAGTACAAGGTACTGATATCGATGAGGTATTCATTGGTTCATGTATGACCAATATTGGGCACTTCCGTGCTGCAGGTAAGCTATTGGAGAAATTCAACGGCCAGCTAGATACCCGTCTTTGGGTAGCACCACCGACTAAGATGGACCGTGACCAACTGACAGAAGAAGGCTACTACGGCATCTTTGGACGTGCAGGGGTTCGTATCGAAACTCCTGGTTGTTCACTGTGTATGGGTAACCAGGCGCGCGTTGCGGACAAAGCAACGGTAATGTCTACGTCTACTCGTAACTTCCCGAACCGTTTAGGTACTGGTGCGAACGTTTACTTGGCTTCAGCAGAACTTGCGGCAGTCGGTGCAATCTTAGGTCGTATTCCGACCAAAGAAGAATACCTAGAGTACTCATCGCAGATTGATGCGACGGCAGCGGATACCTATCGATACCTGAACTTCCATCGTATGGGACAGTACACTGAAAAAGCAGACACGGTCATTTTCCAAGAACCAGCATAACGTCTGATTTACAGCAGATATGAATAAGGCCGCTATCAAGCGGCCTTATTTTTTGCTTCTATCTAGTACGAATACGCTTAGCGTTTCATCGCATACAGAGCGGCAACATTGCGAGCGGTGAGTTCAATATTCTCAGCCGCTTCTGCCAATGCAGTTGGCAGGTCTACCGCGCGATTCACAACCGAAAACACTGCGTCGATACCGTGCCCATGAACCACACCACAATCTGCAGCGAGACAGCCGGCAATGCCGATGACTGGTAGGTTATGCTTTTTGGCGGTGCGAGCAACACCAATCGGCGTTTTACCGTGAATGGTTTGGCTATCAATACGGCCTTCACCGGTAATCACAAGGTCTGCATCCGCAACCACGCTATCTAGATCAACCGCATCCATGACAATGTTGATGCCAGGGCGAAGTTCAGCACTGAGTAGACCCACTAGCGCCGCGCCAAGTCCACCAGCAGCACCCGCACCAGGTAGGTTGATGACGTCCGCCCCTAGTTGCTCTTTCATGATGCTTGCGTAGTGGGCAAGGTTAGCGTCTAACTGTTCAACCATTTCTGGTGTTGCGCCTTTTTGTGGTCCGAATACATGTGAGGCACCTTTAGGGCCACACAATGGGTTGTCAACGTCACAAGCAATCTCAAGGCGTACGTCTTGCAGGCGTGGATCTAGGTCGTTGAGATCTATGGTTGCCAGTTTTGACAACTCACCACCACCAAAACCAAGCTCGATGCCTTCAGCATCTAGCATACGAATGCCAAGGGCTTGAGCCATTCCTAGACCACCATCATTGGTGGCGCTGCCACCGATACCAACAATAATATGCTCAACACCTTTATCTAATACCGCTTTGATGAGCTCACCCGTACCGTAGGTGGTGGTTTTTAAGGGATTGCGCTTCTCTGGTGCAACTAAATCAAGACCAGAGGCCGCTGCCATTTCGATGATCGCAGTCTTGCCATCACCTAGCATGCCGTAAAAGCCTTCAACGGCTTCACCCAATGGACCGGTCACAGTATGTTTTATGATAGAGCCACTCGTTGCATCAACCAGTGATTGAACCGTGCCTTCACCACCATCTGCCATCGGCAGTTTAATGTATTCAGCGTCTGGCATTACTTGCTTGAAGCCGTTTTCAATTGCTTGAGCTACGCCCATTGCAGATAGGCTTTCTTTGTATGAATCAGGAGCAATTACAATTTTCATTTTGAAACCCTTAAACTTAAACAAACAGACCAAATACGCCGAAGATCATCACAGAAACAAACGCGATCATCAGACCTACTGCAGACTCGTAAGGAATCAGTTTTAGACGTTCACGAATACCCATATGCACAGCACCGCCGGTAGCATGGAAGAAGCTGCCGTGTGGCATGTGATCAAGAACGGTCGCACCAGAGTGAATCATTGCAGCACCAGCAAGAGCGGGAACACCAAGCTCTAAAATCGTGTGGCTAAATACACTCGCCGCAACGGCTGTACCTGCTGTGGTTGAAGCGGTAGCAAGAGACATCATGGCACCAGAGATTGGCGCGAGTAGGTATGAAGGCAAACCAGACGCCGTCAAGATATCGATAAGCCCACCTTTTAATGCTGAGTTAGCTACGATGCCCGCTAGGGTACCTGTACCCAGAAGCATTACTGCTACTGGAGCCATGCGGTTTAGTCCCGCAACCGCAAATTGGTTAGAGTCTTTGAAGCGCCCCATAACCACTGCACCAAGAAGGCCGCCAAGAGGTAGAGCAATAAGAGGGTCAACGTTAATGCCTGCAATAGGGCGAAGTGCCAGTAGAGCAATAGCGACAAGAGGAGCAACAATCGCAGCGCCAAATGACGGTAGCTTGCTATGATCAACGGCGACGATCTCAGATGCTGAAACTTTGCTGCCCTTGTTGACTAAGCGCTTAGCGATAAAGTACGCCAATAGCATGCCACATAGTCCAGGGATAACGCCGGCTGCCATTACAGAGGTCAGTGGAACGTTGAACGCATCAGAGGCTGCAATTGCATTGGGGTTTGGCGACATAACGTTACCTGCTTTACCGCCACCCACCATTGCCAGCAAGATTGCTGTCTTGGAGATGTTTGCACGGTGAGCAATCGCTAGGGCAATTGGAGATACAGTAATAACCGCCACATCAACGAATACGCCAACAGCCGTCAAAATCATGGTGGCTACCGCTAGCGCCAGTAGAGCTCGCGTTTCACCCACTTTTTTAACTATGGTTTCGGCGATAGAGGTGGCAGCGCCAGACTCGATGAGTACACCCGCTAACACACCAGCAGCCAATATACGCAGAACTGCTGTCACTATGCCTTGAGCACCACCGATCATTAGGCCAACGGTATCTGTCAGTGATACACCACCCACAATACCGCCGATCAAGGCACCAATAATCATGCCGTAGGCGGGTGGAACTTTTTTCAGGATCAGTGCGATAGCGACAATAAGTGCTGCAAGTGCGCCGAGGGTTGAAACTTCAATCATGTGATATTCCCCAAGTAACAATTTGTAATTTTTCGGCAAATATAGAGAGGGAGGTGTGACAAGTCTTTAGCACTTGCCACAAATAAACGAGGGATTCTGGTGTCGTTAATTGTGCAGTTGCACAATTAAGGCTATTTCCAATGGAACAAATTGATAGCGATATACAGTTGAAATAGATCGTCTATGTTGTTGATATTTAATGAGGTTATTTGGTTGATCTTCTCTATTCGATAACGCAAGGTGTTACGGTGAATGTGTAGCTCATTACAGGTGAGAGCTGAATCACAATTCTGCTTCAAATATGTCTTAAGGGTTTTAATAAGTAGCCCTTTGCCGTCGTGCTTTTGCAGCTGCAGGTAAGACTGCTCCAGCTGT
Organism: Vibrio breoganii; assembly: GCF_001677275.1. GTDB lineage: Bacteria > Pseudomonadota > Gammaproteobacteria > Enterobacterales > Vibrionaceae > Vibrio > Vibrio breoganii. The sequence continues at coordinate 2,285,674 of NZ_CP016177.1, read as the reverse complement.
TCGCGAATCCAAGGGTCTTCTAATAGGCTACTCATAATGGCAGGAAGTCGATGGTCTTGATAAAAGAACACCTCGCCAGAGCGATTGCCTACGCTGTGCATGGTCAGTTCGGCTGTATCGTAGGAGCGCGCGAGTCCGGCGAGTCCTGCAAAGTAATCCCCTAGAGCAATTTTGATTTGAAACTTGGCTTCTTTCTTTATTCGTTTAAGAAGCAGATTCACGCGCTTGGTTTCCGCCTCTTTAGACCAACCACTTGCTGTTAGTGTAATGGGCTTTAATACCACCACTTCATTTTGTGAAACGGATAAGATCCCGACTAGGTTGTCCCGCTCTGGGTATTCCAATAGGTGCACCAATTGCTGCAGGTTCTCTAATGAAGGGGCTTTGTTGCCTATAGGTAATACCTTTACGACGGCGGCAATTCGAGGTTGTTCAAGGTCGAGATCCAAACGCTGGGCAATAGCCTGCAGTTGCATGTCATTTAGGGTACTGCCACGGATCAATTGAAGCACCAATTCTTCTCGGTGCCTTTTGTTCCATTCGACCTGTGACATGAGTGCGGCTTGTTCGACAATAAGCTCTGCGGTCATTTTCACTAGTTCACCAAAATGATGCACTTGTTGCAGTGTTCCTGAAATACCGATTGCTCCAATAACGTGGTCTTGAAAGAAGATGGGTAGGTTAATGCCTGGTTTGACACCTTTCAGATGCTCTGCAGTCGCTTCATCGATGTTTACAACGCGAGACTCGGTGATGGCCAGCACGGCTCCTTCATGCTTTTGGTGCAAACGAGTAGCATCGCTGGAACCAATAATACGTCCATTATCATCCATGACATTGATGGAGTAGGGAATGATCTTCATTGTTCGTTCAACAATTTGTCTGGCGATCATTTCATTCAGTTGCATAACGGGCTCTCATCTTTAAAGGCATTTGTTTCTGGCATTGGCGGCAGGATAGTAACGGCAAACGCGTCAAGATGCTCGTTTCTAAAAAGATAATGGTATACTGCCGAGCTTGTAGCGCTTGGTTATTATTGCAGTATAGGTTGAGTTATGGAGTTTGAATTTAGACGCGTATTTGGAAAGTACTCCGTTCAATGCAGCATGGGGCATGAGATCATTGGCCGTTGGCTGAATGAAGAGATTGGTAATGATAGGGAAAAGATCAGCCAAGTTCTTAGTTTGATAGAGCAGGCGAACAATAATCTGGCAGACGTGTTTAATCTTCCCGGTACGGAGATCAGCATCATTATTGAAGCGGGTGAAGTGACCGTGCAAGAAAATGTATTACTGCAGCAATATGAACAAGAGTTTGAGCCAGATATGGACTTTTATGACAGCGAAAGCTCTGGTATGTGCGGCCTAGAGGACTTCTCGACCCTTATTCACCAGTGGCAGCGCTTCTTAATTACGGGTCGATAGGCCCTTTCCCCTTAATTGCACAATCTTGTGACATTTTTTAACATCTTGTGCACTTTTGGTGAGCGTCATGCACTCATGTGGTGCAATTAAATTCTCTCCTTTTCCTGTTTATCCCTTAAATCCTTTAAATTCATAGTCTTAAAAACTTGGCACGCCCTTTGTATATATAAAAGTGTTGATGAAACTAATTATGCAGAGGGAAAGCGATGAAACTTATCAATGCAATTATAAAACCCTTCAAACTGGACGATGTCCGTGAAGCTCTATCGGATGTGGGAATTGAAGGTATGACTGTTTCTGAGGTCAAGGGATTTGGTCGTCAGAAAGGTCACACTGAGTTGTACCGTGGTGCAGAGTATCAAGTAGATTTCTTGCCAAAGGTTAAGCTAGAAATCGCAACACAGGCTGAGAACGTTGACCGTGTTGTTGAGGCTGTGAGTAAAGCCGCACACACAGGCAAGATTGGTGACGGCAAGATTTTTGTCTACGACCTATCTCAGGCTGTACGTATTCGTACAGGCGAAATGGATACAGAAGCCCTTTAAGAATAACGGACAAGAGAATTTATTATGGAACTTACAGCTACAGTAACGGAACTTCGTTACGCACTAGACACTTTTTTCTTTCTTATTTCAGGTGCGTTAGTTATGTGGATGGCAGCAGGCTTTGCCATGCTAGAAGCAGGCTTAGTACGCTCTAAAAATACCACTGAAATCTTAACTAAAAACATCGTGTTGTACGCAATCGCTTGTACTATGTTCTTGCTGGTGGGTTACAACATCATGTACGTAGACAATAGCGGTGGCGGTTACCTACCATCATTTGGCAGCCTAATTGGAACACAAGCCGAAGGCGCAGATCACTCTCTAGAGTCTGATTTCTTCTTCCAAGTAGTGTTCGTAGCAACGGCAATGTCAGTTGTTTCTGGTGCTGTAGCTGAACGTATGAAGCTTTGGGCTTTCCTCGCATTCACAGTGGTTCTTACTGGCTTTATCTACCCAATGGAAGGCTACTGGACTTGGGGCGGTGGTTTCCTATCAGAAGCTGGCTTTAGTGACTTTGCAGGCTCTGGTATCGTACACATGGCAGGTGCAGCAGCAGCTCTATCTGGTGTAATTCTACTTGGTGCTCGTAAGGGTAAATACGCTAAAAACGGTTCGGTTCACCCTATCCCTGGCTCAAACATGCCTCTAGCGACACTAGGTACGTTTATCCTTTGGTTTGGTTGGTTCGGCTTCAATGGCGGTTCTCAGCTAATGGTTTCTGACTTTGAGAACGCAACTGCAGTAGGTCAAATCTTCCTAAACACTAACGCAGCTGCAGCAGCGGGTGCAATCGCAGCGCTTCTAGTGTGTAAGACTACTTGGGGTAAGGCTGACCTTACTATGATTCTTAACGGTGCATTGGCAGGTCTAGTTGCGATTACTGCTGACCCTCTATCACCATCACCACTTGCAGCAGTGAGTATTGGTGCAGTAGCCGGCGCAATCGTAGTATTCAGCATCGTAGGCTTCGATAAAATCAAGATTGATGATCCAGTAGGTGCTATCTCTGTTCACGGTGTGTGTGGTTTCTTCGGCCTGATGGTTGTGCCTCTAAGCAATGGTGATGCAACATTTGCTGCTCAGCTTCTAGGTGCTGCAGTAATCTTCGGTTGGGTATTCGGTGCAAGCATGGTTGTGTGGGCTGTACTGAAAGCAACTATGGGTATCCGAGTAACAGAAGAAGAAGAGATGGAAGGCATGGATGTTCACGATTGTGGTATCGGTGCTTACCCAGAGTTCATGACAGTGAAACAATAATTCTATAAATCAATTATTTAACAAAAGGCCTACTTTCGAGTAGGCCTTTTTTTGTGAGTGAAATACGTGAGTTCGAGTAATTTAGTGGAACTTATCTACTAAATTGAATATTTTGAGGAGCACACTCTATCTTTAAAGACGTGCTTTTGCCTGACTGAATCACAGAAATTGATAACAAAGTTAAATAAATCGTAATTTAGTTGTTTTTTATCATTGTTTGAAACGAGTTCTTGAATATAATAAACGCATTGATAACTATTCTCACTTTCAATTAAGGGAGCTAGAATGAAAAAATTACTTGTGTTGACTGCTGCTATTAGCGGTGTATTCGCGCCAATCGCATCAGCTTCAGAAGAAGTGAACGTATACTCTTACCGCCAGCCATTTTTGGTTGAACCAATGTTTGATGAATTTACTAAACAAACGGGTATCACGGTAAACGTTAAGTTCTCTAATACAGGTATCGCTGAGAAACTAGTTCAAGAGGGTGAGTACAGCCCAGCTGACGTAGTATTGACTACAGACATCAGTCGTTTGGTTGAACTAAGCAATAAAGACGTTGTACAGAGTGTTGATAGCAAGGTGATTGATGAAAATGTCCCTGCTCAATACCGTGACACTGAAGGCGAGTGGTTTGCACTGACTCTACGTGCACGTAACGTATACTCTTCTCGTGATCGCGTTGGCAAGCTTGGCTCTGATTTTGATTACACAGACCTAGCTAACCCAGAGTACAAAGGCAAGATTTGTACTCGTAGCGGTAAGCACCCATACAACGTTTCTCTAGTGGCTTCTATGGTGGCGCACTACGGTGAAGCGGAAGCAAAAACTTGGCTTGAAGGCGTTAAAGCAAACCTAGATCGTAAACCTCAAGGTAACGACCGCGCACAAGTTAAAGCGATTAAAGAAGGCTTGTGTGACCTAGCACTAGGTAACAGCTACTACCTAGGCAAGATGGTTAACGATCCTAAGCAAGTTGCGTGGGCTGAATCAGTTTACATTAACTTCCCTGGTCAAGATTCTAACGGTACACACGTAAACGTGAGTGGTATGGCAATGGCTAAGCACTCTCCAAACCGTGACAATGCTCAGAAGCTGATGGAATTCTTAACGGGCGACAAAGCTCAGCAAATGTACGCAGAAATTAACTATGAGTACCCAGTGAAAGAAGGCGTGAAGCGTTCTGAGTTAGTAGCTTCATGGGGTGATTTCAAAGCAGATACACTAGCACTTGAGAAAATTGCTGAAAATCATGCGATTGCTGTGAAGCTATTGGATGAAACTAAGTTTGACCTGTAATACACTGCATGGGTTAAACACCTATAAACTTTAAGGTTTAGAATTAAGGCGTCTTTAGGACGCCTTTTCAAGTTATTTGATGAAAGAAAAGTATCCCGTATTTCGAACCAGTAGTGCACTCTTAGCTGTACTACTGGTTTTGCCAATTTTAGCCATTTTTTACACCAGTATCGGTGGTGATAACGACTTGTTCGCACACCTTTTTGATACGGTGTTGCCCACCTACGTCTCAAATACCTTCTGGTTGGTATTTGGAGTGATGTTACTGTCTCTTCTAATTGGTATTCCAAGCGCTTGGCTAATGGCCATGTGTCGCCTTCCATCAGAAAAAGTGTTGCAGTGGGCAATGGTACTGCCTCTGGCTATGCCTGGTTATATCGTCGGTTACGTGTTTACGGATTGGTTTGATTTTGCCGGTCCTTTACAGGTTTTCTTGCGAGACATCACTGGTTGGGGGCCAGGAGACTACTGGTTCCCTGATATGCGTACTTTAGGTGGCGCCATCTGGGTGTTGTCTTTAGTTCTCTATCCGTATATTTATCTGCTGTGTCGCGCGGCATTCATGGAGCAGAGCGTGAGCATTCTGCAATCGGCTAGATTGCTCAAGTGCTCTCCATGGCAGAGCTTTTGGCGTATATCGCTACCGATTATTCGTCCTTCTATTGCCGTTGGTCTATCCCTTGTAGCAATGGAGGCCATTGGTGATTTTGGTACTGTCAGTTACTTTGCAGTGAATACTCTCACCACTGCGGTATTTGATACTTGGCTTGGTTACTCTAATCTAGGCGCAGCCGCTAAGATTTCAGCGATAATGCTGCTCGTGATTATTCTGCTGATCAGTGCTGAGCGATACAGCCGTCGTAAGCAGAAATTGTTCCAAAATCAATTTAATAGCCATGAAAACTTCCGTTATGAGCTGAAAGGCTGGAAAAAGTGGGCAGCGGTGACCTGGTGTTGGTCCATTGTCGCTGTCGCTTTTATCTTCCCGTTACTTCAGCTTTGTCAGTACGCCTATCGCTACTTTTCAGAAAGCTGGACGACTCAGTTTTATCAATATGCGATGAACAGTCTGCAGGTGTCAGTGCTGGCGGCATTGATTGCCTTGGTTATCGCAGTGGTACTGAACTTCTATAATCGCTTATCTGCGACAACCAGTAGCAATGTGTTCGTGCGTTTAGCCTCTCTAGGCTACGCTGTTCCTGGAACTGTGCTTGCGATTGGTGTGATGGTGCCGGTACTAACGGCTGACCATTTTATTAATGATATTGCCAAGGCGATGGATTGGGGAAGACCTGGACTTATCTTCTCAGGCTCTATGTTTGCCATTGTATTTGCTTTTGTTGTGCGTTTCTCTGCGGTCGCCATTGGCACTATTGAGAGCAGTATGAACAAGGTATCACCCTCATTGGATATGGCCGCACGCACTATGGGCTGTAACAGTACGCAAATGCTACAGCGCGTGCATATTCCGCTAATGAAGCGTGGGGCACTGATCGCCTTTTTATTGGTGTTTATCGAGTCGATGAAGGAGTTGAATGCGGCATTGCTATTGCGACCATTTAACTTTGAAACACTTGCCACCTACGTATACAACTTTGCCTCTGACGAGCAACTGGAAATCGCGGCGATGCCTGCAGTCCTGCTTGTGCTCGTTGGATTGATTCCGTTAATTATCGTCAACCGTTCTTTGGAGCAACCACACTAATGAGCCGTACCTTAGCCATTAAAGACCTCACCTGTAAGTATGACAATCAGACTGTTTTAGAGTCTTTGTCTTTGAAGGTTAAACAGGGAGAAATCGTCTGTTTGTTGGGTGCCAGTGGTTGTGGTAAAACCACGCTGCTTAAGGCGATATCAGGCTTGTTGCCTCTCACTAAAGGCTATATCGAACTTAACGGTAACGTTATTGATGATGGTAAGCATTGGGTTGCACCAGAGCAGCGTAATATCGGGATGATCTTCCAAGACTATGCGCTATTTCCGCACCTAACGGTGGCCGAGAATATCTGTTTTGGCATTCAAGAACTGGCAAAAGAAGTGCAAAAAGAGCGTGTTCTGCAAATGCTTGAGATGGTTCATTTGCAGGAGCTTGGCGATCGATATCCGCATCAGCTATCTGGTGGTCAGCAGCAGCGTGTGGCTATTGCGCGCTCTCTTGCTTATAAACCTGATCTATTATTGCTCGATGAACCCTTCTCAAATATCGATACCCAAGTACGTCATAAATTGATTGCTCAGATCCGCGCTATCTTCAAGCAAGCAGGCGTAACCGCTATTTTTGTTACCCATAGCCGAGAAGAGGCCTTTGCCTTTGCCGATAAAATGGCAGTGATGAACAAGGGTGTGATTGAGCAATTTGGCACTGCGAGTGATTTGTATCACAACCCCTCAAGTCGATTTGTTGCAGATTTTCTTGGTGGTGGCAGTTATTTACCGGGGCTTAGAGTAGAGCAAGGGCTGTATCAAACTGCCCTTGGTGTGGTTAAAGCGCTATCCAAGCAGCAAAGTACCGATGAGCAGGCTCATATATTGTTTAGGCCTCAACATCTGCAACTGACCGCAAACCCAGAGGGACTGACCAAGGTATTAGAGCAGCAGTTCATGGGTGATCACTTCCGCTACGTTATTGATGTGGATGGGCACAAGCTACTGTCTAGCTCCATAGAGCAACTAGATATTGGTAGCCGAGTTGACGTTACCTTAACGCCAACTCAACTTCTGGCCTTCTAAAAAGGGTTGCGGTAGTGGATACCGCGGCCCTGTAATCCTTCCAGATCAAGCTGTAAACGAGATAAGAAATCATTCCAGTCTTTGTTGGTTTCTTTAGTCCACGCCACCTCTGCGATGGCTTGCAACCTAGGGTGCACCATATACTGCAGTCGCTCGGCACTATCAATGAGTTCGCACCATAATCCCGCTTGGATCCCCCATACCTTTTGTTGGATAGGGTCATTGGCGTCTATCTCACTCAAAGGGCGATAGTGATAAGCGTGTTTTAGCGGGGTAATGTTCGCCCAATAGAAGCCTGACTCAGTGGCATCAAATTCTTGGGCCATATCGAGATAGGTATATTGACCAGGCTGAAGTACCACATCAAAGCCTTTACGGGCACATTTTATGGCGGCTTCTTCGCTCTGCCATGAATAGATCACCGTTTGCTGGCTAACCTTGTCGCCATACTGCGCCTCTTCCCAGCCAAGCATTCGCTTACCTAAGCTGCTGAGTTTGTTTTCTACGTAGCGTAGAAGATGTCCTTGCAGTTCTTTGGCATCAGAATAACCGTGCTCAGTCATTACGGCCTGGCATTTTTCGCTCTCTGTCCAAACCCCTTCAGGAACTTCATCAGCGCCGATATGCACATAAGGGGCAGGGAACAATTCTGCCACCTCTTTGAGCACCTTATCGAGGAACTCATACGTTCCCTCTAGCGCGGGTGAGAGCGCGTTGTCGGTGTAGTGCTGCACACTGCGGTAGATGGACTTGTCATCCCTATCGAGCAAAAGATGGGGCAGGGCCTTGATCGCTGCTCGGCAGTGGCCCGGTATGTCGATTTCGGGGATCACAGTGATCCCACGACGCTTGGCGTAAGTGATGACTTCTTTAATCTGCTCCTGGGAATAGAAGCCGCCATATTTGGAATCGATGTGTTTGAACTGAGCCGTAAGGGGCAGATCTTTGCCTCGCCACGCGCCAATATCGGTCAGCTCAGGGAAGGCTTTGATCTCAATGCGCCAGCCTTCATCATCGGTGAGATGCCAATGAAAGTGGTTGTACTTATAGCGGGCGAGTTGATCGATGATCAATTTCACTTGGTCTAGTTGATGGAAGTGCCTTGAACAATCCAGCATCATTCCTCGATAGTCATAAATAGGGCTATCTGATATCTGAATGCAAGTGGCTTTGATGCCATTGCCAAGCAGTTGCAATAGGGAAGCAACGCCGTGGCTGAACCCTTGATAATCACTGGCAAATAGAGTGACTGAGTTACTAGATACCTCTAATTGGTATGACTGGTGAGGTAAGCTTTTAAGCAACTTAAACTCGACTCTGTTTGCTTCTTCACTTAGGGATAAGTCAAGCTCAGGCTTTGCTTCTATCAACCATAAAGCGGCTTCTTTTGCTTGGTCACAGTCAGTGAATATCACCTCATCATGGGCAAATTCAAAGGCACCAGAGTCAATTTGTATCTCTTGAGGTTTAGGGATAATGCCTACGCTCGCCTTGCTTACGGTTTCTATAGGTTGTGGGTTCGACTTTGGCTCAATGAGCTGCAGGGGCGTCACATCCACAGCGTATTGTTCTGGCGCGGTAATAAACGCCTCTAAAATACCATCACATTGTAGCTGCAACGGTGGTGTTGGCATCTCAAACTCAGTGGTAAATTGACCATCAGCTTGTAGCGTTGGCAGTGACTGTAAAGTGCAAAAGCTACCGAGTTGAGAGAGATTACCTTGAGTGTTGCTGCTCGAGTCTAAAAAGCGGGTAATAGAGAAATAGAGAGTCCAATCTTCGAGTGTCAGTGAAGAGTGGTTGCTAAGGGTCATTGAAAATCGAGTGCGCTGCTCGGTTTGATTAATGACCTTTAGGTCGAGACGAAATAGGCTCATTGAGAGTCTCCTGATAATTCATCACTGGTTTGATGGGCGATTGCTAATAGATACCATGCCGCGTGGGGTAACCACTGTTCTCCCCAGCGCCAGTTTTGCTCTAAGTTATCGGCGTATTCTTCGGGTTTGAACCCAATGCCTAACGGGTTATCAAAGGCTGCGGTAATGCCATTACAAATCCCTCCCTTCGCATTGAAAAAACCCAACTCAGGGAGGTAGTCAGGGTTGTTGTGCCCATGCCCATCGAGCATGCACATATCATAGGGATTGAGGCCTAGAATCCAGTTAAGGGGCTGCTGTGCGTAGTTTTTTACCTGAGGGATCAAGTGCGCAGATAGATAAGGAAGCGCAAAATGAGCCATTGCAGTAAGGGAAGCGAGACGAGCATTTTCTCCTTGCCACCAATAGCCTGATTCATTGTCTTGAGCAATAAAGAAGGCATCACGCTTCTCGCCGCTCACATCCTTGACGTACTGCCTTGGATAGCCAAAAGGATTGGCCACTCTCTGAGTGATGCTCAGCTCAAACAGCATTGAGGCGTTGATGGTGTCGATTACCTGACTTCTTATTGCAGTATCTGTCTCGATATCAAGAAAACAGCATAGCGTGATTACGGGCAACCCAGCTTCTGCTGCGTGGAAATAAGGGCGAGTACCATCCCTATTGGCGGACCAAAAGTTGTGACAGTCATCATCACTAGACTGACGTGAATTTAGCTTCTGAGTCCATTGGCGAGCCTCATCTAAATAGCGAGAATCATGGGTTGTTTTATACAGCTCGACGCTAGCAAGGAGCGCGCAATACTCATCAATAATGTTCTCAGTGCCGTCGTCTAGGTAGTCTTGGTTATGCTCTGTTAGATGCCAATAACCAAGCTGTGCTTTTTCTAAATAGATTTCGCTGTTGAACTCACCGCAGTGTTCAAGTCTAGCGGCAGAGGCAAGGGCTGCAATGGCAACCCCTGCGCCTTGGCGAAAGCCTGCGTGATAATTCTCAAGCTTAATACCGGCTTGGGTCTTATAGGCGCAGATGTCTCGCTGGGCAGGGTCTTTGCTCCATTGGTCGAACACTGTCATGTAGAAGAAACCGTCTGCATCTTGCATTCGCACTAGAAAATCAGCGCCGAATAGCGCCTCGTCCATCAGACGGGTTTGAGTAAACGGGTGGCAGCTTGGCTCAGTTTTTAGCTTGTCTAGGCTAGAGAGTAGATTCCAAACCAGCATAGGAATTTGCTGTGGGTTCAGGTAGTTGGCGTAGGATAGGTGGCTTAGGTACTTGCTTACATCTCCTGAGGCATCATACCAACCGCCAGAGACATCAATAGTTCGCTCTGAGCCCAATAGTGTTGCCTGTTGATCCGCTTGATCGTAGATACCGCTACAGCGCTGCGATTTGAAATAATGCAAAAGATCAGAGAAGGTGCGCTTGAACAATAGCTGAGGTTGAATCTCAAAAGAGTGCGATGCACAGCCTTCAAAGCGAGCCTGATAGGTGCCGCTCTTGTTGATCTTGCTAAAGTCAAAAGTGTAGCACCAGCCTATATTCCATTGATCCACCTGAGCGCCGGGCTGAAGGGGTACACGGGCTACCTCTTGGTGAGTCTTTGTATCAACAATGATGATATCGGCATTGTCGACGGTTTGAAGAGGTAGAGGGTGAGGCGAGAGCAGGACACCCTGTTTATCGGCAGTAGTGGAGTAGCCGATTTGATTGATTAACAACTGCATAAGTCGTTATTCCTTATAGAAAAATAGCCCCCAATAATGGGGGCCAAAACAGAAGCCACCCTTAACCCTCGTGCAAGTAACAGCGAACAAAGTGGTTATCGGACAGTTGAGTGACTTCAGGGAGTTTATCTTTACATTTATCGGTAGCGTGTAAGCAGCGCCCAGCAAAAGGACAGCCAGCAGATTCTGGGGTCCAAAGCGGTATCTCACCTTTATTTCCTGCCAGTTTTTCATGAATAGATTTGGCAGGATCGGGCACTGCAGAGACTAATAATTGCGTATATGGGTGTTGCGGGTGGGCAATCACTTCATCGGTATCACCCCATTCCACCATGTGACCCACATACATAACGGCGATATCTTCTGCTATGTAGCGTGCCGTCGCGATGTCGTGAGTGATGTACAAAAGAGACATTTGCTTTTCAAACTTCATCTCTTCCATCAGGTTTAGCACGCCTGCACGAATAGACACATCCAGCATTGAGGTGGGTTCATCAGCAAGTACCACCTCTGCACCAACGGCAATGTTTCGCGCTAGGTTTACCCTTTGGCGTTGACCGCCAGAGAGTTGATGCGGGAATTTCTCTGCTGTTTCCTTTGGCGGGATGAGGCCCACCTGCTCAAGAAGATCATACACGCGCTCTTGCAGCTCTTTCTTATTTCCTGATGACACCTTCTTATGGATCAGAAGGGGTCTAGCAATATGGTGAAAGATGTTGTGGGTTGGATTGAGAGAGCCAAACGGGTCTTGCCATACCATTTGCACGCCCTCGCGGTAGCGCATGAGGTCTGACTTTTTAGTGATGGTTTGGATATCACGACCACGATATTCGATGCTGCCGCCACTGGGTGCATACATCTTGGCGATCATCTTAGCGGTGGTAGATTTACCTGAGCCTGACTCGCCGACTACCGATAATCCACGGCTCTTATACATCTTAAATGACACGTCATTGATCGCGCGCATCATCGGGTTTTTTAGTGCGTTGCTGCTCACAGGAAAGTCTTTAACTAAGTTCTTGCCTTCAATGAGTAGTTCGCCTGTTGCTTTGCTCATGTTACTTCTCCATTGGCCTTAGCTAACTTCTTGTTGTGCGATAGGTTCACCAAACAGGTGACAGTTTGAAAAGCGCTGATGCTCTATTTGACGCAATTGTGTGGGCACTGTTTTGCATCGCTCAGTAACCTGAGAGCAACGTGCCTGAAAGCGACAACCTTCAGGGATTTCTAGTAGGTTCAATGGGTTACCAGGAATACCCGTTAATTTGGTTTTAGGGCCCGTCAACGGAGGGAAAGAACTGCCTAAGCCGCGAGTATAAGGGTGGAACGGCTGTTCAAGAATTTGCTTGGCAGGAGCCACTTCAATCAGCTCACCTGAGTACATGATGCCAATGCGATCAGAAAACTCCACCATCAGTGAAAGGTCGTGTGTGATAAACAAGATAGAGAAACCAAACTCTTCCTTTAGCGCGTAGATCTTCTGCAAGATCTCTCGCTGCACCACCACATCAAGTGCTGTAGTGGGCTCATCCATAATGATCATCTTAGGGTTCAAGGCCAAAGCAATCGCAATCACCAATCTTTGACGCATGCCGCCTGAGAATTGGTGCGGGTAATCACTGAGTCGGCTAGGGTGGATATCAACGATCTCCAGTAGCCCTTCTGCGCGTTTAATGGCTTGCTCTCGAGTCATGCTAGTGTGTCGCATGATGACATCACAGAACTGCTCTTCCATTGGCAATACTGGGTTAAGGGCGTTCATGGCACTTTGAAATACCATAGACATCTCACTCCAGCGAAACGCCTGCATACGATCATCACTGTATTGAAGAATGTCTTCGCCGTTAAAGATCACCTCTCCACCTGAGATAAAAGCAGGTGGCTTATGCAGGCGCATAAGAGAGAAGGCGACGGTGGATTTACCACAGCCAGATTCACCCGCTAGGCCAAATACTTCACCGGGAGCGATATCAAAGCTTACGTTATTGCACGCTCGTACATCGCCAGCATCGGTAATGTAATCCACACAAAGATTGCGCACAGAAATTAGTGGTTCAGTCATGATCAGTCTCCGCGCATGATAGGGTGGGTTGGAACCTTAACCGGTTCAGGCTTACGTTCTTTCTTGTCTAACTTGGCCATTTTCTTCCAGCGACGCATACCCTTGTGAGAACGAAGTTGTGGGTTAGCAATTTCATCAACTGCAAAGTTAAGCAGAGCTAGGCCTGTGACCAATAGTGTCAGTGCCATACAAGGAGCCAATAACTCCCACCAAGCGCCAATCAGCATAGAAGAGGAGGTTTGTACGTTGTAAAGCATAATGCCCCAGCTGATGGTGTTAGGGTCGCCCATTCCTAAGAAGGAGATGGTGGCCTCCATCATGATGGCGTACATCACGGAGCCAATGAAACTAGCCCCTACGATAGAGATAAGGTTTGGCAGTATCTCGACAAAGATGATTCTAAATGAGGACTCACCCAATACTTCAGCCGCCTTAACAAACTCTTTTTCGCGCAATGCGAGGGTCTGGGCTCGGACAACGCGAGCACCCCACGCCCAAGAGGTGAGACCGATAATTAGCGCTATGGTTAGTGGTCCTGCCTCGCCAATAAATGCGGCAACAACAAACAGCAATGGATATTGAGGGATAACCAGCATGATGTTCATGGCGGCCGTCAGAAATTCATCAACCTTGCCACCAAAGTAACCAGCGGAAACACCGATAATGGTGGCAAGAAAACACACGGTTAAGCCAGCACCAAAGCCAACAGCCAAAGATACGCGAGCGCCATAGGCGACCTGTGCCCAGACATCTCGTCCCATACGCGTTGTGCCTAAGGTGTGCTCTGCCTTCTTAGACATTCGTAGAGTGCGGCTATCCGTTGCCAGATTTTGTGCAACCCACCCCTCCGGGTTTGCTTGAGCGGCTTTCACTATCAAGCCTGGATACTCATGGGGCTTACCGGTACGTTTGTCCGGAGCGTGTTGAGTGATCAATGGGGCAGCAATAGCGATAAATAAAAATGTACTTAGGATCGCCACACCTATCATGGCCACCGTATTGCCTCGAACCAGTTTTAGTATGTCTTTCATGTTACTTGCCTCCCTTGCGTAGGCGAGGATCTAGCAGCACATACAGCATGTCGGCTAGCAAGTTAAAGAACAGCATGAATAGGGTCATGATCAACAGTTGCCCTTGCAGCACTTGGTAATCGCGAGCAGTAATGGCATTAAACAGCACAGTGCCAAGGCCTGGGTAGTTGAAGATGATTTCGATAATTAACTGTCCACCAATCGCCATCCCGAGTGACATAGAAAGGGCGGTGACACTTGGTAGTAAGGCATTTCGCGCCGCGTAGTTAAACACAACGCGGTTTTCGCTAAGCCCCTTCCCCTTTGCCATGGTGATGTAATCTTCGGCGAGCAAGTTGATCATGTTGTTACGCATATTCACGAGGAAGCCACCAATTTGCACGATTGAGGCACAAACCAAAGGCAGTACGGCATGATAGGCAACGTTCTTTACGAACTCCCAACTTGTCCAGTCTGGTGTAATGCCTGCGGTATAGGCGTAACCGGTAGGGAACCATTTAAGACCAATGGCAAAGATGAACATCGCCAACATAGCGATAACGACCTGAGGTACGGCTTGAATAACTAGCATGCCTGGGGTGATAAAGGTGTCGTACTTACTGCCACGCTTCCAAGCGGCGAAGATCCCCAGTATTGAGCCAATAGAGAATGAAAGTACTACTGCGGTTCCAGCTAGAAATAAAGACCAACCAAAGGCGCCGCCCAGTAATTCATTAACGCTCAATGGGTAGAATTTGATCGAAGTACCTAGCTCCCAGCTAAGAATACTCTTGATATAAGTGATGTATTGCATCCATAGAGGACCATCAACGAAACCCAACAGTTGTTTCATTGCCTCGATGCGCTCTGGAGTCACTTGGGCTGTCGCGTTCGCAAACATCATGGTAACGGGGTCACCAGGCATTGCTCGCGGTATAATGAAGTTAATCGTCGCTGCTACCAGCAACGCGATAAAATAGAACGATAAACGTCTTAGAAAATATCCCATACCTACACCTTAAGTATCCGATTTATTCCTTATATCGGATAAATTTCGCTTTTTGAGCGAAGAATCCCCTGACGTTTTCGCGCCATAGTTGTTATTGACTTTGAGGGGAATTAACGGCGCACCATTTGGTGCGCCTTTGAGCGTCGATTACTCGACAGGTTTTAGATCCAGCACGTGAAGTAGGCGCTCAGGAATACCAGCCCATACATTTGGACGGCCCTTAGCGTTGTCTTCAGTCCACCAACCTGTGAATCGAGTGGTGTTGTACTGGTAGTTACTTGCACCAGACATGATTGGGATGGTGACCTGATGTTCAGCAATGATGCGCTGAATACCATGGGCAATCTCCATTTGTTTACCTTTATCTGCAGTTTTGTAGAAACTGTTCAATAGGTTGTCTAGCTCTTCATTTTTGTAGAAGTGCATTGCGAAGCGAGGCATACCGCTGCCTTCTTGCAGAGCAGAGTTGTATGCGCTGTTCCAATATAGGTGAGGATCTGCACCGTGGAAGTAGTTGGTGTAAGCCACATCGTAAGTACCCTCAAGCATGGCTTGGTTGTATACCGCAAACTCAGGAGTACGAGCGCGCGCCTTGATACCCACTTCGTTTAACTGCTCTACAGCCAGTTGAACGGTGTTGTTAAAGTCTGTCCAACCGTTTGGAGATTGGATTAACAGCTCAAAAGACTTACCTGATGGAGTTTCAACAAAACCATCGCCATTAGTGTCCTTAAACCCAGCTTCTTTCAGTAGCTTTTGTGCATCTTCTGGGTGGTATGAGTTGAATTTCTGGAACTGACTGTGAGTGCCTTCATCAGACCAAGCCTCGAATGCATAGCCAAGACCTGAACCAAAGTCATTCACAGTACCTGCGCCATAGAACGCGATATCAATGATGGTTTCACGGTCAATGGCCATACCCATAGCGCGGCGGAAGTCTACATTAGTAAGTGCTTCGTTTTTCGCTGGATCTGGGTTCTTAAAGTTAACGACCAGAGCTTGCGTGCCTGCTGGTGGGTACCAGTAACCGTGATTAGGGTTAGCGGCTTTGTAGGTGCGGTCAATGTCTGGAATGAAAGACGATGTCCAATCCAGCTCAGAGTTCACAATCTTACTTAGAAGCTGATCGTTGTTGGCAATCTGGGGAACACGAAGGCAGTCAACATCTAGGTTGTCTGCATCCCAGTAGTTAGGGTTTTCACACTGAATGTACAACTGAGGTGTAAAGGTATCAATTTCAGTAAATGGACCTGAACCCACTGGGTTTTCATTGGTGAAAGACGTTGGATCTTCAACCTTTGACCAAATATGTTCTGGAACAACAGGGACTTTGGCAATTTCATAAGGCACGTTTGAGTTGCCTTCTGTTAGAAGGAAGCGAACCTGGTGGTCATTAACCTTTTCTACTTTGCTTACCCATTTGTTGATGCCAGTTTGATCTAGTGCCGCGTGTGACGCCACGAGGTTGAACGAGAAAACCACATCATCAGCGCTAAAGGCTTCACCATCAGACCATTTTACGCCCTTGCGAATATCAAAGGTAACGCTCTTAAGGTCAGCAGCCATTGTGAAGTTTTCAGCAAGACGCATCACAGGCGTATTACCGTGCATCTCATTGAAAACAACCAGTGGCTCATAGATAAAATCACTAGTAGTACGCAGGTTCGTTGCTAAGTAGGGGTTAAAGTTGCGAACCATTGTAGGGTAGAAATCAGGTACGATAGTAAGTTCCGATCTTGCTGCTGCTGGAGCTGAGATTGCAGTAGCTGCAGTTGCGATTACCGCTGTAGCAAGAACTGTTTTTTTTATGTTAGCAAGCATAGTTTATCCTTAGTCTGTGTTTGCTTCTTTATTAGTAAGTAACCAAGCTTGATTGCCTGAGCCTATTGCTTAAACAGTGCCACCCAACGACGTGACTGCTTAACTGTGGCGGATCATCTGTATGACTCTGATAACCATTGGTTGAGAGTAGAATTGTCTCTCCAGTCAAAATCGTCAATTTACATTCCCGTCAAAAACGTTAAACAAGACGGTTTTGATGTCAAAATCGTTAATATTGTGTCGTTAGTGAGCACTACTTAAGTTCTTTTTTTATACAAAGAATAATGCTAAGTACGTGCATTGTTAGTGCTTACTTACTCTTTGTACTTTTAACTGCATTGATTGCAATGTGTTGCTATAACTCAGTGATCTTGGTTAAACAAAGATTTATTACTTTATTCGCAAGTTAAAAATATGACTATGAGTTTGTTGTGATTATGCTCGCAATTTTGAATAAATCAGCACCTTAGAGCCCTGTATTGAGCTTTTTATAGCGGGATGAATTGCCTTTCTTAGGGCTTATTTAGAAAGGGAAAATAAGGGACGGAAATAAAAAAAAGAGCTCATTACAGTGCGTAATAAGCTCTTTAAGAGAGAATTATTGTGCGACTAAGTTCTGTAATTGCTCTCTTAATTCAAGCAGCTGTGCTCGCTGCGCATCATCGTGATTAGAGTGCGCAAGAATAAAGTCTAAGGAATTGAGAACGGTACGCCAGCGAGGCGTTTTAGGCAGAGTTTCTACCCTTAAGTATTTGTCTAGCGTTCTTGTCTGCAAGGTGCTTCTATCAAGATAAACACGCCACAGGCCACTTTGTTCAGCAAAATTGAATTTAGTATTACCGTCATGGCTTTCCCAATATTCAAGTGCGGATGACATACAGTCTACAAGAAGCTGTCGCATATTCTGCTGCTTGCTGTCCTTGCTGTTATCCAACTGTCCAACCAAGTCTGCAAACTCATCGCCAAGCTCTTTGAGCTCTTCCAGTTGGGACTTATCTCCAGCAAACGCGTAACTGGCTAAGGCATCTAGCGCCACTTCAAGGTTGTTGATGCGTTGGTTAGCGTCATCTGGGTCTGAATTGAAGATAATCATGCCTCGCAGGCCCGTTTCCAACGGCAAGGTAAAGATATCGCTGGCAATGACCTGCTTGGTTTCACCTACGAAGACATCGATATCCATGCTTCGGTGAGGCTGATCAAACTGTAGGTACTTAGGCGCGATGAACTCTTCAATCTGTGAGCGCTTAATCTGCTCAATAGAGCGCTTGAGAAGCTCAGTCGCAGATTTGTTGGCAAAGGTGATCTTGTGGTTCTCATTGATACAAACAATCGCCTCTGGAGTGCTCTCTAGCTGCTCGAGAAGCTTGGTTTGCGTTTCCAAAAGTAAAGACTCAACCCTTTCACGTTGGGTTAGCTCAGCGCTCAATGAGTCGTTTTCCTGCTTGCGCCTTTCCGAGAGACTGGCATTTATGTGCACCTGAATTCGTGCTGATAGCTCTTGCTTATTAAAGGGCTTAACTAGGTAATCATTAGCGCCACAGTCAAAGCCCTTCACTTTGTCCTCTGTTTGATTCAAGGCGGTGAGCATGATGATTGGCAGCTCGTTGTAGTTGTACTGATTACGTAAGTACTCACAAACTTGGAATCCGCTCAATTCTGGCATCATGATATCCAGCAGCAGAATATCGGGCTTTTCTTCGCCAATGAGGTCGAGCACCTCTCGACCATTATGTGCACTCACCACCCTATACCCTTCTACTCGCAAGAAACTCTCCAGTATCTTGAGGTTAACGGGTTCGTCATCCGCAATCATGACGAGTTTTCCGTCTGGATTATTGGGCAAAGAGAGAGACTGTTCATCAAACTCGGTTTGATGAAACTCCTCACGAGAGTAGTGCTCTGTGTCTGATTCACTATTAAAGGTTTCAAGCTCTTGCTTGCTCGCAAGTGGCAGGGTCATGGTAAAGGTAGTGCCGAGCATAGGTTGGCTAGTCACAGTCAGTTCACCGCGCATGATTTCAATCAAGCGCTTACTGATAGATAACCCAAGACCAGTACCTTGATGGTAGCCAGAATAATTGCTTTGAGTCAGTGGCTCGAAGATATTGTCTAGGTCTTCTTTAGGGATGCCATGTCCGGTATCTATGACCTGTATTCTTAGCTGTTCGCCTTGCTGATCTGCGTTTAAGATCACCTTACCTTCTGAGGTGAACTTGATTGCGTTGCCAACAAGGTTGTACAGCACTTGCTCAAGCCTTTGTGGATCGGCGCTGACCATAGGCAAGCTGCTGTCTATTTGATTGATGATGCGAACGGGTTTTTTATCGACTAAGTGTTTTGATAATTCCACAACCAATTGAGATGCAGACGACAGTGAAACCGCAGTAGGTTCAAGCTGCAAATGGCCATATTGCATCTTATGATAATCCAAAAGATCATCCACTAGGTTGGACAATCTGTGTCCACTATTGATGATGATCTCTAGCTGATATTTTTGAGATGGTGGCACGCTTCCATGCGCCTCACTGAGCATAGCTTGGGCGACGCCAATCATGCCGTGTAGTGGGGTTCTTAGCTCATGAGAGGTGGTAGCCAAAAATTCATCTTTTAGTTTATCCGCTAGCTGCAATTCACCATTTTGTGTGGCGATGGTATCTAGGTTGAACTCGAGTTCTTTGTTCTGCTCTTTGATCAACTCAATCTTTTCTCGAATTGAACGTTGCATCCTCTCAAAGCTGACTGCAAGTCGTCCTATCTCATCCTTGCGCTCAGTGCCCTCTACATTTTCTTTAAGGTCGCCAGCCGAGATTCGCTCTGCGGCCCAGGTAAGCTTAAGCAGAGGGTTGGTTATGAAGTTCGATAGGTAGTGAGAGGTGATCACTACGATAACAGCAGCGCTTAATACAATGATAAAAAACAGCTTAAATAGCTGATTTACTCGCTCAAATGCGATTTCTTCTGGGGTCTCAACCACCACTGCCCATGTTAGGCCATGCACATCGATAGGCGCGTAGGCTGCGATGGTATTGTCGCCAGATAAGTTGGCGTACGTTTCAACCTCGGCAGAACCCTCAAGGGCCTTTATGGCGACCGGGGAGCTTTGCTTTGAATCAACGCCCTCGCTACTGTCTGCGAGTAGTTTTAAAGACTTATCAAACAAGGATACATTCAGGTTAACCAGATGCTCCTCTGAGATAAGGTCTGTGAGCGCAGACAGTGGAAGTCGGAAAAATGCGTAGCTGTGTAAGTAGCCTCTTTGCACAATCGGGGCGGCAAACCAAGCCACTTCCTCTGTGCTGTCAGAGTTACCGTCAATAGAAAAGTCGCTCATCAGAACGATGTCATTGTATTGTTCTAAGGAGTCTTTGTTTGAGGCGACGTAGTCTTTGAGTTGTTTGAATAGCCCACCCAGTTCGGTTTTCTTGTAGCGCTCTGAATTCAGGTTCGTTGCGTAGTAATCGTATTTTTGCACGGAATAGGCGACGTTGCCTTCAAGATCAACCAAGGCGATATCGTCGAAGTCCGAGCGCTCTAACAAACTTTGGAAGGTAGAATGATAGCGCTTGTGCAGTAATCGGTAGCGCTCAACACTGGTGTAGTTTTCATTGCCTCTGACGGTTTTCGTACGAATGGCATTTCCAGAGCCTGGAATGTATCTCTGTTGGCCAATGCTTCTAGACTCGTCTAAGTCTTTACCTAAGCGCCTGAAAGAGTCAATCAACCCATAAAATCGTCCACCACTGGCGTAAGCCAGTTCCGAATGCACAAAACCAATCACCTCTGAGTCGAGATTGCCGATATAAGCGGTAACCTTATTAGCATTGCCATCCCTCATCGAGGTTAGATACGTGGTGCTTTGCTCTTGGAGGTCTTGAGTGTGGGAACGAAGAAAGAAGAAAGCAACCAGCAGCATAGGAATAAGGCTGACCAGCATAAAGGCGCCCATAAGGGTGCTTTGCAGACGTTTAAACTTTGGGCGAGTGTGATTTTTTGACATAGGGTACTAGGGTCTGATAAAGAGATCATCATTGCTGAAATGTACCCGCCAAATACAGTGAGGCAAGCAAAGGCTTAAAAAAGCGTGTTGCCTCACACAGTTTTATTTCGTTGCGTGGTAGATCGCGAACTTATTGGTTTTACTTGTCGTTTCGCAATTACCAAAGGCTTTTTCGATAATCGGAGGGTATTTTAAGAAGCTATTCGCCACAATGACCAGTTCACCTCTACGAGAAAGATGCTTTGGTGCCTCGGCGAGTAGGGTTTCTGTCGCGCTGTAACTGGTATCTAATCCGGAGTGAAAAGGAGGGTTGCTGACAATAAATTGGTAGTCCTTGCTCGCCTCAGAGTAGACGTCGGTGGCAAAAACACGCCCTTTAAGCCCGTTCGCTTGCAAGGTGCGCTTGCTTGATTCCACCGCAAAAGCGCTCACATCACACATCTCTAGTTCTATTGATGAATTTTTCAGTGCCATCGCCGCACCAATAATGCCTGCACCACAGCCAAAATCGAGAACCTTGCCATTGAGTTTTGGGAGATTAGCGAGCAGCAGTTTAGACCCTAAATCAAATTCACCATGGCTGAATACGCCAGGTAGGCTTTGAACTTCGATAGAGACACCCTCTAGCTCAACCTGATAAGACTTAAAGTAGTCGTTGAGCTCAAAGGAGGCTGGTGGCGTTTGGCTTAAGCCCCAGTAAAAAGAGCAGCGGCGTGCTGAGTCGTATTTATTAATAAGACCAAACTCTTTGAACATTTTCTCAATGCTTTTTACCCCGGAACGATTCTCGCCGATAACGGCAACCTCTGTCTCAGGGGGCAGTTTGCTGAGCATCATCTCTAGCAGATACTTAGCTTCACTTTTTGCCTTTGGCCAGTAAAGCAAAAGCATGTCAGCATCAACACTGTTTTCAAACTCAACACCAAATTGGCTATCCACACCGATACGTTGCATCTGCTGATGATAGCCATAATGCGTCGTGAACACGGTTACCGCTTCAGCGTGCTGTTGTAGCTGTTTTGGGAAATGATCCTCTGCTTCTCCTGCAATGACGACGCGTTTTCCTGCGAAGTAGGCAAGTTGACGTTCAGCTATCTGGCTTGGGGCGGTGTAGGCACTCATTTATTTACTCTTACTAGTTGTTATCTTGCTGATCGAGGAAGTCATTGAACTCTTCCTCATACATGTTGAACAGCACCATAGTGATGGCGAAGATCAGCGGGCCGTAGATTAAACCAATTAAGCCGAAGACATGCAAACCGCCAAGCAAAGAAAAGAAGATCATTAAGGTATTCATCCCTGCACTTCCCTGCATCAGCAGAGGGCGAAGAATATTATCGATAGAACCAACGACCGCTACTGACCAAATCAACAAGAATATGGCCCAGCCAGTTTCTCCAGTCAAAAGAAGGTACAGACAGGCTGGCACCCAAATTAATGCGGTACCAATAACGGGGATAAAGGAAGCAAAGCCCATCATTGTTCCCCAAAATAGGGCGGGGAATCCCACCAACCACATAGCAAAACCACCGGCAGCGCCTTGAGCAATCGCCGTTAAGAAAGAGCCCATCACGGCAGATTTAGAGACCTTCTCAATTTCGTCTAGTAGCCTGTCTTCTTGTGAGCGAGACAGAGGAAGGATGTGACGCATATTGTTGATGATTTTGTCATGGTCGCGCAGTAGGAAAAACAGTACAAACAGCATCAAGCCGAAGTTCACCAAAAAGCTGGTGGCACTGCCCACAACGGAGGCACTAATAGCCACTAAGTTAGAGCCAAACGTGCTGGCCAGTTCTGCGACCTTTTGCCCAATCTCAGACGGCTTTAGGGTGTCGAACGGTAAGTAGGTATTGACTATATCGAGGACCTTAACCACCCAAGGCTGTGCGAATAGCTCCTGCACACCGCCGTCGGTTACCCAGTGATAAACACCCTGCGAAAAAGAGGAACCTTGCTGGATGATTGCCGTGAAGACAAACAACAGCGGTATCACAATGATAAAGGTTAAGATGATGCATGAGAGCAGGGCAGTGGTGTTTCTCATGGTCGGCATCTTCTTATCAAGCCACTCGTGAATGGGGAACATCAGCAGTGAGATGATAAACGCCATTACGATTGAGTTGATATAAGGTCGGATTAAAACAAAGCAGGCATACGCGAAAACCAGTAGCGCAGCAATTAATAGCCATTGGCTAGACGTGAGTTGGAATCTTTTTGGCACTTTGAACGGCCCACTTATAGTGTTTGTGATGATAAATCATAGCGTTATGCAACATGAATCGCTAGAAATAAAAAAGGAGCCAGCAGGCTCCTTATTCACAATGTACAGCGGGTTATTAAGCAGCTAAAGCGGCAAAACAACGATCAGCAGCAGCGAGGGTTTGCTCAATATCGTCATCAGAGTGAGACAGAGAGGTAAAGCTTGCCTCAAACGCTGATGGCGCAAGGTAAACGCCCTCTTCTAGCATCAGATGGAAGAAGCGTTTGAATCGCTCAACATCGCACTTCGCCACTTCTTCGTAGCAGTTAACTTGCTGCTGATCAGTAAAGAAGAAACCAAACATACCGCCTACTTGGCTCACCAGTAGCGGGATGCCATGCTTGTCAGCACGCTCTTTGAAACCTTGAGCTAATTTCGCTGTGATTTCATTAAGACGCTCTTCGTTACCTGCTTGTGCTAATTGAGTTAGACATGCATAGCCAGCAGCCATAGCGATAGGGTTACCTGATAGAGTACCCGCTTGGTATACAGGGCCCGTTGGAGCAATGTGTTGCATTACTTCTTTACGACCGCCAAACGCGCCTACTGGCATACCGCCGCCAATAACTTTACCTAGGGTAGTGAGATCAGGCTTTACGTTGTAGTGCGCTTGAGCACAGCCAAGAGCAACACGGAATCCCGTCATTACTTCATCAAAGATAAGCAGTGCGCCATTTTGGTCACAGATTTCACGCAAGCCTTCTAGGAAACCATTGATAGGCGGGATGCAGTTCATGTTTCCTGCAACTGGCTCAACAATGATGCATGAGATTTGATCTGGGTTTGCATCAAACAGCCCTTGAACAGAGTCAAGGTTGTTAAAGGTTGCTGTTAATGTGTGCTTAGCAAAATCTTCTGGTACGCCCGGAGAGCTCGGTTGACCTAGAGTCAATGCGCCAGAACCTGCTTTAACCAATAGGCTATCAGCGTGGCCGTGGTAACAGCCTTCAAATTTCATGATCTTATCGCGACCCGTGTAGCCACGTGCCAAACGGATTGCGCTCATGGTCGCTTCTGTACCTGAGCTTACCATGCGCAGTTGTTCCATTGATGGCACAAGAGAGGACACAAGCTTCGCCATGTTGATCTCAAGCTCGGTTGGAGCGCCAAAGCTAAGACCGCGCTGCGCTGCTTCAACAACCGCATCGCGAATAACAGGATTGTTGTGGCCCAAGATCATCGGTCCCCATGATCCGACGTAGTCGATGTACGCTTTGTCGTCTGCATCATAGATACGAGAGCCATCAGCACGTTCAATGAAAAGTGGAGAACCGCCAACGCCATTAAATGCACGTACTGGTGAGTTAACGCCACCAGGAATAATGGTTTGGGCTTGCTGATAGAGTGCTTCTGATTTGCTCATTAAAGAATCCTTGCTTTTCGGATAGCATTTTTGGGAATGACAGCATTGTAATAAATATTGGCCACAAGTCTAACGCTTGTGTCTCACTATTCGTGTGAGTGTCGGATTACAATACTTGAACACTTTGCTCAGGTATTAGATAATCGCCACAACAACACAGTCACCTAGAGTGGCAACATCGAATAAAGAGAGGTCTCGGTGAGCGAATTAAATGTCCCTTTGAATTTTTCTGACGCAGCAGCAGCGCGCGTTAAAGTATTGATTACAGAGGAAGAAAATCCTGAGCTTAAACTACGTGTATACATCACAGGTGGTGGTTGTAGTGGTTTTCAATACGGTTTTACCTTCGATGAGAAAGTGAATGAAGGCGACTCGATTATAGTGAAAGACGAGGTGACTCTAGTGGTAGACCCTATGTCTTTGCAGTACTTAATTGGCGGTACAGTAGATTACACAGAGGGACTTGAAGGCGCACGCTTCTTCATTAATAACCCTAATGCAACAACCACTTGCGGTTGTGGAGCCTCATTTAGCGTGTGATCCTACCCTCAGAAATACCCGGCAGTAATCGGTACAGTAGTCAGTTGTAAAGGCTGTGCCGTATAAACAGCTAGGCAAGGTCGCCTACTGATAATTAAAAGGATTTAGTTATGCCGTTAAGAAGGACAGGGCAATTTTTTGCCCAACGACCTTGGATCATCTCGCTTACTCTTGTTGTTGCCCTCGGCGCTTGGCTTGCAGCTGGCGCCCTTAGGGCAGAACAGCCCACAGAGCAGTCCCCAGCAACAGAACGCAACGTACCTTTAGCTAAGGTGGTTGTAACCCAATTTAATGCCGAGCCCGTCGCTCGAAAAATCGAACTCTATGGACGAACAGCGCCAAATCGTCATGTTGAACTCAGCGCAGAACTTGCAGGCACTATAAAAACCTTAAGGGTTCGTAAAGGCGCTACGGTCAAGCGTGGGCAAATCATTGCCATGATCGACAAAGGGGATTTAGAGATCCAGTTGGATCGTGCCAATGCCTTATTGCGAGTTAAGCAAAAAGAGTTTGATGCTGCGACCTCTCTTAAAAAACGCGGACTACAGAATGAAGTGGCTTTCACAAAGGCAGAAGCCGAGCTTGCCAATGCAAAAGCGACCGTCGCTAATGTTAAGTTAGGCCTAAAGAACAGTATTATTCGAGCACCATTTGACGGAATCATCGATCGCTTGCACGTTGAGCTTGGTGATTATGTCTCCCGTGGTGATGAGGTGGCTCATCTTATTGATCTTGAAAAGTTGGTTATCGAAGCCGATCTTAGTGAGCGTCATATCCAGTTAGTAAAGAAAGGGCAAACGGCGAACATCACCTTACTAGGGGGCGAAAAACTTCAGGGCACCCTGCGCTATGTGTCGCGCAATTCCTCTGTGACGACCAATACCTTTCCGATTGAAATAGAAATAGCCAATAAAGACCAAATGCTTCCCTCTGGTGTGAGCGCCGAGGTGGAGTTGGAGTTGGAAACTAAGATGGCCGTTAAGGTGACGCCTGCAATGCTAGCGCTGGATGAGGCCGGTAACCTTGGAGTGAAAACACTGCAAGAGGACAAGGTTCATTTTGTGGGCATTCAGATTGTTAAAGCAGAGCAAGATGGTGTCTGGCTAAGTGGCTTAGGTGACAGCGTTGAGATTGTCACTAAAGGGCAGGGCTTTGTTCGTGATGGTGACTCTGTCATCGCCATTAGACAGTAGAGGGTAAGCTATGCTCTCTATCATTGATGCGGCTCTTAACCGTTCTAGAACGGTATTAACACTACTGTTTATGCTGATTCTGGCAGGGGTGTACACGTATATCACGATCCCGAAAGAATCTAGTCCAGACATTACCATCCCCATTATCTATGTTTCTGTTGGTCATCAAGGTATCTCACCTCTTGATGCCGAGCGCATGTTAGTACGCCCAATCGAGCAAGAACTTCGCTCAATTGAGGGCGTTAAGAAAATGACCTCTACCGCATCCGAAGGTCACGGCTCCGTGACTTTAGAGTTTGTCGCAGGCAGTGATCTCAACAAAGCTATGACGGATGTTCGCGAGGCGGTGGACCTTGCTAAATCAAAGCTTCCCGATGATAGTGACGATCCCACAGTAAACGAAGTGACCCTTGCCAGCGAGCAGCCCATTTTGTCGGTGGCCTTGTATGGCACTGTTCCTGAGCGAACCATAGTTCAGATTGGTCGTCGTATTCAAGACAAGCTAGAGAGCTTTAAGCAAATCCTGGAAGTGGATATAGCCGGTGACCGTGACGATATAGTCGAGGTGATCGTCGATCCCCTATTGATGGAGAGCTACGGCCTAGATCAAGGTGATATCTACAACTTAATTGCCGCTAGCAACCGCGTAGTCGCAGCAGGTTTTGTGGATACGGGCTATGGGCGATTTTCAGTGAAGGTGCCTTCGGTGTTTGCCTCGCTACAAGATGTGCTTGAATTGCCGGTTAAGGTGGATGGCAAACAAGTGATTACCTTTGGAGATGTCGCCTCGGTAAGACGCTCCTTTAGAGACCCAGAAAGCTTTGCGCGATTAGATGGTGAAAGCGCTGTTGTGCTGGATGTTAAGAAGCGCGCAGGAGAAAATATTATAGAGTCGGTGGATATCGTTAAGGCGGTTATTGCTGAGGCTCAAAAGTTGCCTGATTGGCCGAGTAACCTATTGGTTAAGTACACCTATGATGATTCTGAAGACGTTGATCGCATGTTGACGGACCTTCAAAATAACGTGCTGTCAGCCATCATCCTTGTGGTGATCGTTATCATTGCCATCTTGGGAATGCGCACCGCTCTGTTGGTCGGCATCTCAATTCCTGGCTCTTTTCTTACCGGTTTATTGGTACTGTCTGTATTTGGTTTGACGGTGAATATCGTCGTGTTGTTCTCGCTGATCATGGCGGTGGGAATGCTGGTGGATGGGGCCATAGTGGTCACCGAATTTGCCGACAGAAAGATGCAAGAGGGCTCGCCTCGGAAAGAAGCCTATCGAGATGCAGCTAAAAGAATGGCTTGGCCTATCACAGCCTCTACCGCAACGACCTTAGCGGCATTTGCCCCACTGCTATTCTGGCCTGATACGACCGGCGAGTTTATGAAGTATCTGCCGCTGACCTTGATAGCAACGCTGAGTGCATCTTTGGTGATGGCGCTGGTATTTGTCCCTGTGTTGGGCAGTTTGATTGGTAAGCCACAGTTTATGAATGCAGCGACGCAGACACGTATGCAGCAGCTTCATGATGGTGACTTTGAAAAGGCCACAGGCATTACCAAGCTTTATTACCACACCCTGGCTATCGCCATTAAACACCCTCTCAAAGTGCTGCTGAGCGCGGTATTGTTAGCATTTGCTGTGGGCTTTGCCTACAACAAGGCTGGGCTTGGCGCCGAATTCTTTCCTGAGGTGGATCCGCCTTACTTTAATGTTAAGGCTCGCTCCTATGGCGACCTGTCTATTGTTGAGAAAGACAGCATAATGCGCGAGTTGGAACGTGAGATCATAGGTCACCCTGAGCTTGAGAGTGTTTACACTCGCACTGGCGGCCAAGACGAAATCGGCACGATACAGGTGACGCCAGTAGATTGGCAGGATCGCCGCTCGGTGAAAGAAATCATAGAGGAGCTTCGTGAAAGAACGGATAATTTTGCTGGTGTCGAGATCGAGTATAAGTTTCCGGATGCAGGGCCTCCAGTAGAGAATGACTTAGTCATAGAGGTGACCTCTCGAGACCCTAACTTGATTGATTCGGCCGCCAAGAAAATACGATTATGGGCTGATGGTAACCCTGCACTGACCAATGTCAGCGATAACTCAAGCAAGGAAGGCATTGATTGGACTATCGATGTTAACCGCGCTGATGCGTCTCGATTTGGCGCGGATGCCTCGCTGGTAGGCAATACGGTTCAGTTCGTCACTAATGGCTTAAGGGTGGGGGATTACCTACCCGATGATACCGATGATGAGGTCGATATATTGGTTCGTTACCCTGAAGACAAACGAGATATTGGGCGCTTCGATGAACTCAGGGTAAAAACACACGCAGGACTAGTGCCTATTACCAATTTTGCGAAGGTAAAACCTGAGCCTAAGCAAGACACCATTAACCGCTTGGATGGCAAGCGCATCGTTAATGTCGTGGCGGACATGAGCGAGGGCTATAATCTCGCCATTGAGTTGCCATCGATTCAGCAAGCATTGCAAGAGTTAGATCTAGCAGAAGGCGTTGAGTTTAGAATTAAGGGACAAAATGAAGAGCAGCAAAACTCTTCAAGCTTCCTGCAGTCGGCGTTTTTGGCAGCATTGGCTGTAATGGCGCTGATCCTGATCACTCAATTTAATAGCTTTTACCAAGCGTTTTTGATCTTGAGTGCCGTGTTGTTCTCAACCGTTGGGGTGTTTGCCGGTTTGCTGCTGTTCCAGCGCCCATTTGGCATTGTAATGTCGGGCATTGGGGTGATTGCGTTGGCAGGTATTGTCGTTAATAACAATATTGTATTGATCGATACCTTTAACCAGTTGCGCCAACGTGGATTATCAAAGGAAGAAGCGATACTGCGAACGGGTGTACAGCGTCTACGACCGGTAATGCTGACTACGGTTACCACTATCCTTGGTTTAATGCCTATGGTTCTGCAAACCAATGTAGACCTAATCAATCAGAAGATTGAAATTGGCGCACCAAGTACGCAGTGGTGGACTCAGCTCGCCACCGCCATTGCCGGCGGCCTAGCCTTCGCTACAGTACTCACGCTGGTACTGACGCCTTGCTTGTTGATGTTTGGAAGGAATAAGGTGACAGAGGAGTAGCTACTGTTGGCTGACAGCTTCAAGCTTTCAGCTGTCAGGAAGAGCAAAGGCAGTGGGTGCACTGAATACCACTGCCACTATGGAAGCCAAAACAGGCGTCATCCTGAACCTGATTCAGGATCTTAGTGCGTACAGAGCTGGATTTTGCACTCTCCAAGATGCTGGCGTTCGCCAGCATGACGTGAAATTGGATTTTGTTGCTCATCTGAATATAACTTCAACTACGGAAGTCAAAAGAGACGTCATCCTGAACTTGATTCAGGATCTTAGTGTGCACATAGTAGGCTTTGCACCCTGTTATTACTTCGATGCAGTAAGCAAATGCTGATAACGCTCTAATTCGCCTAAACGCTTATTCGCAACCTTCATAAACTCTTTCTTCTTGTTGCCAGTAAGGGATTTAGCCTCTGGCAGCTTAACCGTGCGTGCATTCTTGTGAACGCCATTGACCAAGAATTCGTAGTGAAGGTGAGGGCCTGTGACTCGGCCTGTTCCGCCTAGAGTACCAATGGTTTGTCCCTGCTTAACCCTTTGTCCACCTTTCACTCTACGTTTTTGAAGGTGTAGGTATTTAGTGATGTAGATATTGCTGTGTTTAATAAACACATAGTTGCCGTTGAATTGGTTGTAGCCGGATTTAAGTACAACACCATCACCCGCGGCGTAGATTGGGGTGCCAACAGGCGCTGCATAATCGGTACCTCTGTGAGCCCTTACCTTGCCTGTTACTGGGTGGCGACGGTTAGGGTTGAAGTTAGAGGTTACACGGCGAAAATCAACTGGAGAACGCAAGAAGGCTTTCTTCATTGCTCGCCCTTTTTCGTCGTAATAGTTGCCACTGTCTTCATCTAAAACGGCTTTGAAGGTATCCCCTTGGTTGCTGAATTGCGCGGCCAAAATCTTGCCTCTACCCACGAACTCGCCTTCCACAATGTTCTCTTCAAATAACACCTTAAAGCTGTCATTTGGGCGAATATCCAAGGCAAAGTCGATATCCCAACCAAAGATCCCGGCAACGCTCATGATCTGATTCGGTGTTAATTTTGCCCCAATCGCGGCGTTCCAAAAGCTGGAGGTAATGTTCGCTTCCGCATAATTTAGCTGGGTGTAGACCTTTTTCTTATCTATCACAGCCTTAAACTTATCGCCGCTTTTTACGGCCTTAAAGGTCTCGTAAGGGCTGATTTTTCGCTGCAATTGAATGAGGTTGTTTTGATCGTCATACCCAAAAATCAATTCATCATTAGGACGCAGGCGAGACAACTGTTTATTAATTTCATCATCACTGGTGACTAGGGTATGCAATAGGCGAGGAGACAAACCAATACGGTCAAACAATACAGAGGCACTTTCACCGGATCGCACCTTATGAGTATCCCAGCGCATGACCGCCATAGGCAGCTTTTGATCTGTAGGAGATAAGGCTTTAGCGTTAATTTCTAGAGGGTAAATGCGACCAACTTGATAGTTGTTTTCTTGCTCGTGAAGGCTTCTAGGATCGGGAAGAAGGAATAGAGCGACAACAATAAGTGCACTAAAACAGCAAATTAACGCTCGGTGCAAAAGAGGTAAACGTTGAAAAATGGTCAGCATATCCCGATTCGTTAAATAATCAGTGAAAAATTGGTATTTGATTAGTCTAACTGCTTTCAAAACTAATCGCTATTCAAGTACACTGTCGGGATATATTTTTTCCTGATTTTGTGGGAGCACACTAATATGGCAAGTTTTGAAGCTGCCTTAGCTGAGATCAAGCGCGGCGTTGAAGAGCTGATTCCAGAAGAAGAGCTGATCGCCAAGCTGAAAGAAAACCGTCCTCTACGCATTAAACTAGGCGCAGATCCAACGGCACCAGATATCCACCTTGGTCACACAGTTATTCTAAATAAACTGCGTACATTCCAAGACCTTGGTCATGACGTTACCTTCTTAATCGGTGACTTCACCGGTATGGTGGGTGATCCAACGGGTAAAAACACAACTCGTCCACCTCTGACTCGTGAAGACGTTCTGCGTAATGCGGAAACCTATAAAGAGCAGGTGTTCAAGATCCTAGATCCGGCTAAAACCAAGATTGCATTCAACTCTGAATGGCTAGGTGAGCTAGGTGCTGAGGGTATGTTGCGTCTTGCTGCTAACCAAACTGTAGCGCGCATGCTAGAGCGTGATGACTTTAAAAAGCGTTATGCTGGCGGCCAGCCAATCGCTATCCATGAGTTTATGTACCCACTGCTACAAGGTTACGACTCAGTAGCAATGGAAACAGACGTTGAGCTTGGTGGTACTGATCAGAAGTTCAACCTGCTAATGGGGCGTGAACTGCAAAAGTCTCACGGTCAAAAGCCTCAAGCAGTATTGACTATGCCTCTTCTTGTTGGCCTTGATGGCGAGAAGAAGATGTCAAAATCGGCTCATAACTACATTGGTGTGAGCGAAGTTCCAACCGAGATGTTCGGTAAGATCATGTCTATCTCTGATGTATTGATGTGGAGCTACTACGAGTTACTTTCTTTCCGTCCTTTGGCTGAGATTGAGCAGTTTAAAGCCGATGTAGAGAACGGCAAGAACCCTCGTGACGTTAAGATCCTACTTGCTAAAGAGATCATTGCTCGCTTCCACTCTCAAGCGGATGCTGATGCAGCAGAGCAAGAGTTCATTAATCGCTTTCAAAAGGGTGCTATCCCAGACGAAATGCCTGAGTTTGAATTTGAGGTAGGTCGCCCAGTAAGTAACCTGTTAAAAGAAGCGGGACTGTGTTCGTCTTCTTCTGAAGCAATGCGCATGGTAAAACAGGGCGCAGCAAAAATTGACGGTGAGAAGATCACTGACAGCAAATTTGTACCTCAAGCGGGCACGTATGTGTTCCAAGTAGGTAAGCGTAAGTTTGCTCGACTTACCTTTAAATAGGCTAAGTTGTAACCGTTGATTAATAGGCGCCTGTTTGGCGCCTTTTTTACATCTGTGAACTTGTGAACTGCGTCGTGTTTTTGATATATTACGCGCCGCTGGGACATCCCAGTAACCTTTGGAGAACACTATGAACACTACCGACCATCCTCCTAGTATGAAGGGAGAAAAATAACCCTCTGTCGGTGTGTACGTTCCTCGTCTCTACCTCAGTGGTAGAGAACTTTTATCAAATCTTTTCTGATTCTCTCTCGATTTTTCTCCTCACATTCTAGTCATAAATAATCACGGAATTGCCTCGCTATTCTGATGCGAAGCTTACGTGTTATTTCGATGGTCGTTACCCCATTTATATCAGCTTTTTTGCTGGTGTCGACACAGCTAATCGGGAGATTCGCCATGACGGTAATGAACACAACTTTAGCTCACGATGTATCGAACTTTTCTCGTGAGGAAATCTGCGCAGCAACCAGCGCATTTTTGAAATATGATGAAAAACAGCAGGTTAAACTGCTACAAGTCATGCCTATTGAAGAGGCAGTGGCGATTCTTAATCAGTGCTCAGTGGCTTATGTTCAGCATATTATTGCTGAATTAGAAGTGGTTGGGGAAGATGTAAGAGCGCGTCATTTTGCTCATCAATTAGGATTTATACGCTCTGAGGCTGAACCTCACAAAGGGTATCTTTCAACGGGTGTGCTTGCCCATGTGCAGCAGCGCATAGGCTGGATCATTGGCTTGGCTTTGATGGGCATCGTTTCAGGTCTTATCATCGCAAGTTATGAGGATACCTTAAGCCAACTGGTGCTTCTTGCTATCTATATGCCGGTTATTGCCGCTGCGGGTGGTAACACAGGTACTCAGTCGGCAACGCTAGTGATCAGAGCGTTGGCAACGGGAGAGCTTAAGAAAAGGCAGTGGCTGTCAGTGCTTTGGAAAGAGAGCCGAGTGGCGCTGTGTATTGGCTTTGTTATCGCCATAGTCATCGTCGGCCGCATTTTATTGTTTAGTGATGGCGTCTCTACCGGCGGTCATGATCTCAATATCATTGCCTTAGCGATTGCGGTAGCCTTGTTTATTCAGATCTCGATCTCAACCACTTTGGGCGGTGTGCTTCCTATCATAGCGCGAGCCTTCAAGTTAGACCCTGCGGTACTTGTGAGCCCCGTATTGGCATCTATCGTAGATATTACCGGGATGTGGATTTACTTTAGCTCGGTCAATTACTTCTTAGGCTTAACCTAATAAAAAGCACAATAAAAAACGGGCTCAGTAATTTAGCATTACTGAGCCCATTTTTTATGTTCTAGTTTACTGAGTCACTAAGGATTCGTAAAAAGCCTTTTCAAACTGAGTAATGGCTGGCTCAACACCTTTGACCTTAGGTTCTGGGTGGTAGTTGCTAACAAACTGCACAAAGGTGTACTTGATGTTTCCTTGCTCATCATAGCTGTAGCCCACCATGTTATGACTGCCAAACAGTGAGCCACTCTTTCCCTTGATATTGCCCTTGATCGGTGTATTTCGCATACTAGGGCGATACTTCAAGGTGCCATCTAAGCCCGATGTAGGTAGCAAAGCAATAAGGTGCACCTTTTCATCGTTATTCTTGATGTACTGCATTATCTGCATCATGACTTCTGGTGACACTCGGTTATTGCGAGACAGCCCAGAGCCATCCTCCAGAACCGCGTTGCCAAGGTCAATTCCCGTTTGTTTTAGAAGGATCTCTCTAATGGCAGAGGTGCCACTGTTGAAACTCCCTTGCGCTCCATAAAAATCAGCGCCAAGTTGCTTGGTTATGTTATCCGCGTACAGGTTGTTGGATTTATGCAGCATGAACTCAAGCATTTCATCCAAAGAGTCTGATTTGTGCTCCGCCACAAGTGTCGCGTTGTATTTCGCTTTGCCTAGTTTCACCTTGCCATTGAGCTTGATGTTATTTTGTTCAAGGATTTCAGCGATAGTCTTTTTCACAAACAAGCTAGGGGACTGCACTGCAAACTTAAGCGGCAAAGGTTTGTCTCGATTGACTAAACACCCGCTAAGGGTGTAGTTATTGTTGGGCGCGGCGGTCAGGTTAAGGTCACAGTAACTGTTCTTTTTCTCTTCTAAGCTCACCGCTTTTACATTGGTGATGACCTTTATCGGCTGGTGCTTGGGCACATATGCCGAAGTTGCGCCGTTATCCAGCGTCTTTATTGATGCCTGAACGCAGTTACCCTCTAGGCTTAAAGCGGACGCTGGCGCAGCATAGCAAACCCCTAGCACATCCCACGGCCAGCCAACACCGCGGTCATAACCGCTGAATATCGAGCCATCCAAATACAAATCGCCTAGGATGGTTTTGCCTTTTAGATTCTTTAGAAGAGATTCAAGGTCTTGGCGGCTTAAACTAGGGTCACCGGAGAAACGAAGGGCATAATCTTCGCCTTGTTCAAGGAGTTGAGTAGAAAACTGATAGCCCTCTTTCCAGTGAAGCTTAGCGGCAAGGGCGGTGACCAACTTTAGGGTACTTGCAGGAGGAAGAAGCTGCTCAGCATTAACAGAGGACTCTACAGTGGCATTTTTGGTGACAATAACACTGGATAGCTGCCCTGGAGGCAGTACCTCATAAGGAGTTGAGATTGAAGCAACTGCAACTGTTGAAACACAGGTCAGCAAAAGGGTGAGAGTGCGCATAACGTCCCTAATCAAGGCAATAGGCAATTTAGAGATCAGTATAAACAAAAACACCCGCCAAGAGGCAGGTGTTTTATTAGGATTTTAGGCTGTTATACCATTATAGGTAGTAACGAACACCAACGTTCCACATGTCGTTTTCTGCGTTAGTTAGGTCAGAACCTAGGTCAAGCTGGTAGCCTGCAAACGTAACGAATGACGGAGTGATGTTGTATTCAGCTTGGAAAGCCATTTGGCTGTATACAGTGCCTTTAGTGATGTCGTTACCGTTGCTTTCAACTGCTTCGTAGTTGATAGAAAGGTTTAGGCTGTTTGCAAATGCGTATGCAGCAATGAATTCTACAGCGTCAGTGTCTTTAAGAGCAATGCCAGCGCCAGGGTTAGCAACACCGTTGTAGTTAGAAGTACCGTGCATGTACTCGTTCATTGTGTAAACAGCAGCTACGTAAACACCGTTGCCGTACGAACCGTACTTAGCAGAAAGCGCGTGAGACGTTGCTTCTTGTTTGCTAGCTACACCGTCGGTACGGTCACCAGCGTTGTAAGAGTAACCAACCATGAAGTCAGAGAAGTTTGCACCAAGTGCTACTTGACCACGAGAATCGAAGCCAGTAGTAGCGTTGTCCTGCCAACCTAGACCACCAAAGATAGATAGGTTGTCACCTAGCTGGATGTCGTTGCGGTAAGAAACCATGTTTTCCGCACGACCAGTACCTAGAGCACCGTGGTTGTCGTATAGGAAGTCGTTCGCGAACGCGATAGGCATATCAGCAATACCAGCAACGTCGTAGTAAGGAGACCACTGAGTACCCGCTACAGCGCGACCGAAATCTTCGTGAGTTACACCAATGTAACCAAGACGAGTAGTGAATGAATCTGCGCCACCATCAAGGTAGTTGATAGCGTACTCACCACGAGCGTCAGCTGTGAAGCCATTGCCTAGGTCTTGAGTTGCAGTGAAGTTGATACGAGGCGAGTTAGAGATGATGTCTGTACCGCCAACATCTGAGTTGCCTTTAGCACTTACAGATACGTGACCGCCAATAGAGAAAGTAGAGCCGTCGTTGTTGTATAGTTCAACAGCTGATGCTTGAGTACCGAAAGCCGCAGCCGCTACTGCTAGAGCAATAATCTTTTTGTTCATTTCCAAGTCCTAGAATGTATTTGTCCGATAAAAAGTGGGTGTTATAAACCCAAACTCCCTTTAAGCAAATCTTGGTTAAGCACTGCACTAAGTTATTGTAATACGCAGTGTTTTACGCTTAATAAGATTTGTTCTCGGTTAGGATTCTGACCTAGATGATTAAGTAGGCGATAGTAAAATGTTGTAAAGGAGGGGAACTTTTTGTATCAAAAAGATGTCAATGTAACTGCAGTGCAATAAAAACAACACGTTAGCGTTGCACTGCAATTGGTATGACATGTGCAGATTTTAGATTTATTTATCTTTAGGTTCTTGTTTTTGTTTGTTTTTTGCTCACCTTGCTGTGATTTGCATCACGCTTTTATCAACACTTAGCACGTCGAATTTTGATGAAAAAAAGCAGACTTTTCGGTACAATTGACCTATCACTATCAGTTAGTTACCTATTGAGCCTTCGCTTAATAGGTTTTTTGTTGCCCTATATTTGCTGGGCAAATGAGGTTAAATATGGAAAAAGTACCAATGACTGTTCGTGGCGAACAGCAACTAAAAACAGAATTAGAAAGACTGCTTAAACTGCGTCCACTGATCTCTACCGCTATTGCAGAGGCTCGTGAGCTAGGCGACCTTAAAGAAAATGCTGAATACCATGCTGCTCGTGAAGAACAGGGCATCTGCGAAGCACAGATTCGCGACATCGAATATAAGCTATCTGTTGCTCAGGTTATTGACGTAACTAAAATGGATAACTCAGGTAAGGTTATCTTTGGCACGACAGTAACGCTAATCGATGTGGATACAGAAGAAGAATTCAAGTATCAGATCGTAGGTGAAGATGAAGCCGAAATTAAGCTAGGCCGTATTTCTGTTAGCTCACCAATCGCACGTGGCCTTATTGGCAAGATGGAAGGCGATGAAGTGACCATCACTACTCCAGGCGGCGTAAAAGATTACGAAATTGACCGAGTAGAATACCTTTAAGCTATTTGGCTTGTGATATCAAAAAGGCTGCATCAGCAGCCTTTTTTAGTGAACACGATTAATCGTTACGGCCTATTTGCGTGGCAGTTCGATTTTACGTTGCTCTGATTGGCGGTACAGTACTAGTGTTTTACCAATAGTTTGTACTTTCTCTGCACCAGATTCACGAACGATAGCGTCAATGATTAGGCCTCTTGTTTCGCGATCTTCCGACGCGACTTTAACCTTGATCAATTCGTGATGACCCAATGCAAGTTCAATCTCCGCTAGAACAGCCTCAGTAAGTCCATTTGCGCCCATCAACACAACCGGTTTTAGGTCGTGTGCTAAGCCTTTTAGATGCTGCTTTTGTTTGGTGCTTAAGTTCATATCGCGGCCAATTTCTTTTATATAAGGGTTGAAAAATCCTATTTTAACGTCATATAGGTCTCAAGACTATACTTTATCCATGAAACGGGAATATTAGGCGAATTGCCTTCTCCAAACACGTTGGAAATTGAATGAGTAAACAAAAGCATTCGGCCAGTTCGGGTCGATGGTTGAAAGAACATTTTGATGATAAATACGCCAACGAAGCCAGAAAAAAAGGCTACCGTTCACGTGCTTACTTCAAAATGGAAGAAATACACACCAAAGATAAGCTCTTTTCTGCTGGAATGACCGTAGTAGATTTAGGGGCCGCTCCTGGTGGTTGGTCGCAATATGCTGCAAAGATAGTGGGTGACAACGGACAAATTATTGCGTGTGATTTGTTGCCAATGGACCCTATTGCTGGTGTAAGCTTTCTACAAGGTGATTTTCGTGAAGAGAGCGTTCTTGAAGCGCTGTTAGACCGCATTCAACCGAGTATGGTGGACGTCGTAATGTCTGACATGGCTCCCAATATTGCAGGTAATAACTCTGTAGACCAACCAAGAGCTATGTATTTGGTCGAATTAGCCCTTGATATGTGTCGACAAGTTCTAGCTACAAATGGTAGCTTTGTTGTTAAGGTATTTCAGGGCGAAGGTTTTGATCAATTCGTCAAAGATGTACGTGAAATGTTTAAGACTGTTAAAGTTCGAAAACCTGATTCTTCCCGAGCTCGCTCTCGTGAAGTCTTCATTGTAGCAACAGGTTACAAAGGCTAACTGCTCAACAAGCTTGAGAAAGCTTTACATTCTGGCTACAGCATCCAAACTGTAGTAATCTACTTTTAATTACAATTAGTTATCGAGAGGCTTACACCTTGAGTGACATGGCAAAAAATCTAATTCTGTGGCTAGTGATAGCTGTAGTGCTAATGTCCGTTTTCCAGAGCTTTGGCCCTGGAGACAGTAACGGAAAATCAGTGGATTACACCACTTTTATACAGGAAGTTGGCCAAGGCCAGATTCGCGAAGCCAAGATTAACGATAAAGAAATCGTTTTTTATCGCAGCGATAACTCACGTAACGTGACTTATATGCCTGTGTACGACACAAAGCTTCTTGATGACTTGATCAATCAAAACGTGAAGGTGACAGGTACACCACCAGAAGAGCAAAGCCTTCTAGGTACTATCTTCATCTCATGGTTCCCAATGATTCTACTGATTGGTGTGTGGATTTTCTTCATGCGTCAAATGCAAGGCGGTGGCGGTAAAGGCGCCATGTCCTTCGGTAAATCAAAAGCTCGTATGATGAGCGAAGAACAAATTAAAACACTATTTTCTGACGTTGCCGGTTGTGATGAAGCAAAAGAAGACGTTAAAGAGCTAGTGGATTACTTGCGTGACCCAAGCCGATTCCAGAAATTGGGTGGTAAGATCCCAACGGGTGTCTTGCTCGTCGGTCCTCCAGGTACAGGTAAAACTCTACTTGCGAAGGCGATTGCTGGTGAAGCTAAAGTTCCGTTCTTTACTATCTCAGGTTCTGATTTCGTAGAAATGTTCGTCGGTGTTGGTGCATCTCGTGTGCGTGACATGTTCGAGCAAGCGAAGAAAGCAGCGCCTTGTATCATCTTCATCGATGAGATCGATGCCGTAGGTCGCCAGCGTGGCGCAGGTGTTGGTGGTGGTCACGATGAGCGTGAGCAAACGTTGAACCAAATGTTGGTAGAGATGGATGGCTTTGAGGGTAACGAAGGTATTATCGTTATTGCTGCAACTAACCGTCCAGACGTATTGGACCCTGCATTACTTCGTCCTGGTCGTTTTGACCGTCAGGTAGTGGTTGGTCTTCCGGATGTACGTGGTCGTGAGCAGATCCTGAAAGTACACATGCGCAAGGTACCTCTTGCTAGTGATGTAGAGCCATCTTTGATTGCTCGTGGTACTCCAGGTTTCTCTGGTGCGGACCTTGCTAACCTTGTAAACGAAGCGGCACTATTCGCGGCTCGTGGTAACAAGCGCAACGTTGCTATGGCTGAGTTTGAGCAAGCGAAAGACAAGATCATGATGGGTGCAGAACGCCGCTCTATGGTGATGACTGATGACATTAAAGAGTCAACGGCATACCACGAAGCAGGTCACGCAATCATTGGTCGCTTGGTTCCTGAGCATGATCCTGTGTACAAGGTATCGATTATTCCACGTGGCCGTGCGCTGGGTGTGACTATGTACCTACCAGAGCAAGATCGCGTAAGCATGAACCGTCGTCACCTTGAGTCGATGATCTCGAGCCTTTACGGTGGTCGTCTAGCTGAAGAGCTTATCTACGGTAAAGAGCGTGTATCTACTGGTGCATCAAACGATATCGAACGTGCGACTGATATCGCTCGTAAGATGGTGACTCAGTGGGGCTTCTCTGAGAAGCTAGGTCCTCTTCTTTATGCTGAAGAAGAAGGCGAAGTATTCTTGGGTCGTAGCGTAACTCAGACTAAACACATGTCTGATGATACCGCTAAGCTGATTGATGATGAGATTCGTCAAATCATCGATCGCAACTATGCTCGTGCTCGTCAGATTCTTGAAGAGAACATGGATATCATGCATACCATGAAAGATGCACTGATGAAGTACGAAACCATTGATGCAGGTCAGATTGATGACCTAATGGAACGTCGTAGTGATATTCGTGAACCAGCCGGTTGGGGTGAGCAATCAAAACCTGTTGAAGAGCCAAAGGCTGAAGCGAAAGCTGAACCAGAAACGGCAGAAGAAACTAAGACAGAACCCGCTGAAAAAGATTCAGAATAATTGCTAAATAAGCAAACCCCGAGAGCTCTCGGGGTTTTTCTGTTTCTACCCTTCCCAAATTTTCGCTTTAACCTTTTTGAAACTCGTTAGTGTTATGATCTTAAACAGTGGCAAAAAACAGCTCGACCTATCTTCACCGCAGATCATGGGCATACTTAACGTAACCCCTGATTCCTTCTCCGATGGTGGCCAATACAACCGAATTGATGATGCTTTAGCTCAATCTCGCAAGATGATTGCGGCGGGAGCAACCATTATTGACATCGGTGGTGAGTCAACAAGACCGGGTGCACCAGAGGTAGAGTTGCAGCAAGAGCTAGAACGCGTCATTCCTGTAATCAAAGCACTTCGCGCTGAGTCTGATGTGTGGATATCCATCGATACCAGTAAAGCTGAGGTGATGCGCCAAGCTACCGAAGCTGGAGCTGACTTGATCAATGATGTGCGAGCACTGCAAGAGCCTGGATCACTGCAAGTGGCTGCTGACTCTGGAGTGCCCATCTGCCTTATGCATATGCAAGGGCAACCGAGAACAATGCAGGCCAACCCGCACTATGATGACCTTATCTCTGAGGTGGAGCAGTTCTTAGCAGAGCGCATTAAGGCGTGCGAAGCTGTGGGAATAAGCAAAGATAAGTTAATACTGGATCCTGGCTTTGGATTTGGTAAAACACTCGAACATAACTACCATCTATTGCAACACTTGGAACAATTTCATCGTTTTGAAATGCCTCTATTAGCGGGTATGTCTCGAAAGTCGATGGTGTTCAAGTTGCTAGATAAAGCACCGGCAGACTGCATTTCCGGTAGTGTTGCCTGTGCGGTTGTGGCAGCTCAAAAAGGCGCACAAATTATTCGAGTTCACGACGTTGCTGAAACGGCTGATGCCGTGCGAGTGGTGAACTTTATGGAATCAATAAAATAATAATTAGGAATTAGAAATGTCTCAACGACGTTATTTTGGTACCGACGGTATCCGAGGAAAAGTAGGCCAATACCCAATTACTCCTGACTTTGTACTCAAGCTAGGCTGGGCTGCGGGCCGTGTTTTGGCTAAACAAGGCACCAAGAAGGTCATTATTGGTAAAGATACTCGTATCTCTGGCTACATGCTTGAGTCTGCGCTAGAAGCAGGTCTTGCTGCTGCGGGTCTAAAGGCGACCTTTACCGGTCCAATGCCAACACCAGCAGTTGCTTACCTAACACAGACGTTCCGCGCAGAAGCGGGTATTGTGATTTCGGCATCACATAACCCGTATTACGATAACGGCATCAAGTTCTTCTCTTCTGAAGGCACAAAGCTTCCTGATGACATTGAATTAGCCATTGAAGCTGAGCTAGATAAAGACATTGAATGTGTCGAGTCCGCTCTACTTGGTAAAGCCTCTCGCATGAACGATGCTGCCGGTCGTTATATTGAATTTTGTAAGAGTACCTTTCCAAGCAACGCAAACCTAAGCTCACTAAAGATTGTTGTGGATTGTGCCCATGGCGCTACCTACCATATCGCTCCAAACGTATTTAAAGAGCTAGGTGCGGAATTGGTGCTTATGGGGTGTGAACCTGATGGCTTGAACATTAATGCTGAAGTGGGTGCAACGGATGTGCGTGCGCTGCAAGCAAAAGTGGTTGAAGAGAAAGCTGACCTAGGTCTTGGCTTTGATGGTGATGGTGACCGCATTATCATGGTTGACCATAAAGGCAATAAAGTGGATGGCGACCAAATCGCTTATATCATTGCCCGCGACGCATTGCGCCGTGGTGAGCTAAAAGGGGGTGTTGTTGGTACCCTGATGACAAACCTAGGTATGGAAAATGGTCTTAAGCAATTGGGCATTCCATTCTCGCGCGCTAAAGTAGGCGACCGCTATGTCATGGAACAGCTAAAAGAAAAAGGCTGGAGTATTGGCGCAGAAAACTCAGGCCACGTCATCTTGCTAGATAAGGTGACCACGGGTGACGCTATTGTTGCGGCGCTTCAAGTTCTATCCTCGATCGTTGATAGTGGCATGAGCCTATTCGACCTTTCTCAAGGAATGACGTTATACCCGCAAGAGCTGATCAATGTTCGCTTCTCAGGCGAAACAGACCCAATGCAATTGGATGTGGTTCAACAATCTGTTGTGCAAGCAGAGCAAGAACTGGGTGATAAGGGACGTGTGCTTCTGCGTAAATCAGGTACTGAGCCTTTAATTCGCGTAATGGTAGAGGGTGAAGATGGAGAGTTAGTGCTTAAGCTGGCAAACCGTATCGCCGATACAGTTCGTGAACACTGCTAAATCGCTAAGTCATTAAAAAGCTAAACACTAGATACAAAAACGGCCATCATCTGATGGCCGTTTTTTTTATACTATTTTTACAAAGGGGATGCGATTACTTCAGCATGCCTTCGTTTGCGTGCTCACGTACGTGGCGAAGAATATTCTTAACACCGCGTGCACTTGAGCCTACAAGGTTACCAGACTTGATGTAGTCAGTACCGCCAGCAAAGTCCGTTAGGATTGCGCCAGCTTCACGAGCGATAAGCTCACCAGCTGCGATGTCCCAAGGCTTAAGGCCAAGCTCAAAGTAACCGTCAACACGGTTAGCCGCTAGGTAACATAGGTCAAGAGCTGGAGAACCAGTGCTGCGGAAGTCAGCAACTTCTACAAATAGAGAGCTCATGATTTTGAAGTAAGATTCAGAGTGTTGCTTTTGCTTAGTTGGGAAACTAGTTGCAAGAACAGTACCTTGAAGGTCTTTTAATTGCTTAACACGGATACGAGCGTTGTTTAGCTGTGCGCCAGAACCACGTTGTGCAGTGAAAAGTTCGTTAAGCATTGGGTCATAAACACACGCTACTTCTGTTTTACCGTTGATACGAACAGCGATAGATACAGCGAAGT
Organism: Vibrio breoganii; assembly: GCF_001677275.1. Classification (GTDB taxonomy): domain Bacteria; phylum Pseudomonadota; class Gammaproteobacteria; order Enterobacterales; family Vibrionaceae; genus Vibrio; species Vibrio breoganii. The sequence continues at coordinate 2,242,704 of NZ_CP016177.1, read as the reverse complement.
GTGGGATACCCTTAACGAAGTTATTGGTGCCATCCAGTGGGTCAATGATCCATTGAACTGCGTCATCTTTACCTACAGTTAAACCAGACTCTTCAGCAATGATGCTGTGGTCAGGGTAAGAAGACTTGATTGTATCGATAATCACATGTTCTGCGTCTTTGTTGATGTTAGTCACAAAGTCATTTTCGCCTTTCAGCGAGATTTCAATCTTGTCAGCAGTTTCTAGAGATTTCGCAATATGATTGCCTGCTTTTCGCGCAGCGCGAATAGCGATATTTAGCATAGGATGCATAATTATACCCAACGGATGTTAAAGAACGGAAAGCGGGGCGGAGTATAAGCAAGATTGTGGCAAAAGGGAAGTGGTTATTTTTTGCACGAGTGTTTTTTTTATTCCGCTTTTGGGATGTGTTAGTATGCGTCGGTTGTGAAATATAGAGGTAGGCTTGATGTTACAAAACGTCAAAGTGGTATTGGTGGGAACCTCTCACCCAGGGAATATTGGTTCAGCTGCACGTGCAATGAAGGTGATGGGACTGACTCAGTTAGTCTTAGTTGACCCGCAATGTGAAATCGATGAGCAAACCATGGCATTGGCGGCGGGCGCTGACGATGTAGTGAATAACGCACACAGGTTTTCGACCATGCAAGAAGCGGTCGCCGATTGCGCCCTTGTGGTTGGATCGAGTGCACGCTCTCGTACCCTTAATTGGCCAATGCTAGAGCCACGTGAATGTGGTGTTAAGTTTGTCGAAGAGGGAAGACATACCCCAGTGGCACTTGTGTTTGGTCGTGAACGCACCGGCCTAACCAATGATGAACTGCAACTGTGTCAGTATCATGTCGCTATACCCGCTAACCCAGAATACAGCTCACTGAATCTAGCGATGGCGGTTCAAACCCTTAGCTATGAAGTGAGAATGGCATTCCTAGAAAGTGATAAGGCGCAGTATCCACAAGACGATCCAGTGGTCTATTCGCGTCATAACGAATTAGAAATGTTTTATCAGCACCTTGAAAACGTACTTCTTGATACCCAGTTTATTGAGAAGGATAAGCCGAACCAGGTGATGAATAAACTGAGAAGACTATTCAGTCGCGCTCGTCCAGAAGCACAAGAGATCAACATCTTGCGTGGTGTCCTTACGGCGATACAAAAGAAAATTTCGCACAAATAATAGCCATAATCCGTATAGGGTTAAATACTTGAGTAAATTGGTCAAATAAATACTTGACCGTTTTGGTCGGGTATGGGAGACTTTCCGCAACGAAGTAATTGGAAAGAGTGTGATATGAAGCTTACATCGAAAGGAAGATATGCCGTAACCGCCATGCTTGATGTAGCATTGCATTCTCAGTCAGGCCCAGTACCACTGGCTGACATATCGGAACGTCAGGGTATATCTCTTTCTTATCTAGAGCAATTATTTTCAAAGCTACGCAAAGCGGGATTAGTTGCTAGTGTTCGCGGTCCAGGTGGTGGTTATAACCTAGGAAAAGACGCGCAACTTATTGCTATTGGTACCATTATTTCAGCGGTTGATGAATCAGTTGAAGCGACACGTTGTAATGGAAAAGCCAATTGCCAGGGGGGCGCTCGTTGCCTTACCCACACGCTTTGGCGAGATTTGAGTTCTCGAATTAGTGATTTTTTAAACAACATCACCTTAGGTGAGTTGATGTTGGACAATGAAGTTTTAGAGATTTCAGGACGCCAAGATTTAGAGTTAGCCTCTAATCATGGTTTTAGCTCTAAATCGATAGCCGAAGCAATCGGCGTCAATGTCCGCTCATAGAGCAAACAGTTTTACTTGGAGTAAATAATGAAACTGCCAATTTATTTAGACTATTCAGCAACTTGCCCAGTAGATGAACGCGTTGCTGAGAAAATGGTCCAGTATATGACTATGGATGGTACCTTCGGCAACCCTGCGTCTCGCTCACACCGCTATGGTTGGCAAGCTGAAGAAGCTGTTGATACTGCTCGTGAACAGATTGCTGATCTTTTAAATGCGGATCCTCGCGAAATCGTATTTACCTCTGGCGCGACAGAATCAGACAACCTTGCTATCAAGGGTGCAGCTCGTTTCTACTCAAAGAAAGGCAAGCACATCATCACCTGCAAGACTGAACACAAAGCGGTATTAGACCCATGTCGTCAGCTTGAGCGTGAAGGCTTTGAGGTGACTTATTTAGCGCCTGAAGCCAATGGCATTATTGACCTGAACAAGCTTAAAGACGCAATGCGTGAAGACACCGTTTTGGTTTCTATCATGCACGTAAACAATGAAATTGGCGTGATTCAAGACATCACTTCAATTGGCGAGCTATGTCGCGAACGCAAGATTGTATTCCATGTGGATGCCGCTCAATCAGCAGGTAAACTGCCGATTGATGTTCAAGAGACTAAAGTTGATTTGCTATCGCTATCAGCACACAAAGCATACGGCCCTAAAGGCATCGGCGCTTTGTACGTTCGTCGTAAACCACGTATCCGCCTAGAAGCACAAATGCACGGTGGTGGTCATGAGCGCGGTTTCCGCTCTGGCACACTTCCAACTCACCAGATCGTAGGTATGGGTGAAGCGTTCCGTGTTGCGAAATTGGATATGGAAAAAGATTACCAACATGCTCTGAATCTGCGTAACCGTCTATTTAATGCGGTTAAAGATTTGGAAGCAGTAACCGTCAATGGTGATTTTGAGCAGCGTGTACCACACAACCTGAACGTGAGCTTTGCGTTTGTTGAGGGTGAGTCTCTGCTTATGTCACTGAAAGACTTAGCCGTTTCATCTGGCTCAGCATGTACATCAGCAAGCCTTGAGCCTTCTTATGTACTGCGAGCACTAGGCCTCAATGATGAACTTGCCCACAGCTCAGTTCGCTTCTCTTTCGGTCGTTACACAACGGAAGAAGAAATCGACTATGCGGTAGAGCAAATTCGCACTGCGGTAACAAAATTACGCGACATGTCTCCACTTTGGGATATGTACAAGGAAGGTATTGATCTGGACACCGTAGAGTGGGCACATCACTAATTCCAAGGAAGTAGAGGATTAGAGGACTATATTATGGCTTACAGCGAAAAAGTAATTGACCACTACGAGAACCCACGCAACGTTGGTTCTTTTGATAAAGAAGATCCAAGCGTAGGTAGTGGAATGGTAGGCGCACCAGCTTGTGGCGACGTAATGAAGCTGCAGATCAAGGTGACACCTGAGGGCATCATCGAAGATGCTAAGTTTAAAACTTACGGTTGTGGTAGTGCTATCGCATCAAGCTCACTGGTTACAGAGTGGGTGAAGGGTAAAACCGTTGATGAAGCCGCTTCAATCAAAAACTCTGAAATTGCTGAAGAGCTAGAGTTACCACCGGTTAAGGTGCACTGCTCTATCCTAGCGGAAGATGCGATTAAAGCAGCTGTTTCAGACTATAAGAAAAAACATCAAGAGTAATAATTAGAGGGGAGGCTTCCCCTCATCGGCAATAAAGGTTGTAGTATGGCCATCACAATGACAGAAACCGCGGCAGACCGCGTTAGAGCATTCCTAGACACTCGAGGCAAAGGCGTCGGTTTAAGGCTGGGTGTTAAAACAACGGGCTGTTCAGGTATGGCGTATGTGCTTGAATTCGTAGATGACGTAAATGAAGAAGACAGCATCTTCGAGCACAAAGGCGTTAGAGTGGTGATTGATGCCAAGAGCCTTGTTTATCTTGATGGTACAGAGCTAGATTACGTTAAAGAAGGTCTTAACGAAGGGTTTGAATTCAACAACCCTAACGCTAAGAGTGAATGCGGCTGCGGCGAAAGCTTCAACGTTTAACGAGCGAGTTAAGGCTAGGGTTCATCATAAGAGTGAGCCCTCTCTCTTTAGATATCGAGAGTCTCATTATGAACCACTTCGAACTATTCGGGCTACCAGCACAATTTAATGTGGATGGTAGCCTTCTTTCTTCTCAATTCAGAGAATTGCAGCGCCGTTTTCACCCCGATAAGTTTGCTACTGCCTCTGAGCGCGACCGTTTGATGGCTGTGCAAAAAGCCGCAAGCATCAATGATGCATACCAAACCCTCAAGAATCCTATCGCTCGCGCCGAATACATGTTGGCAGAGAATGAGCACGATATTCGCTCTGAGCAGCAAACGTTGCAAGATCCTCTATTTTTAATGCAACAGATGGAACTTCGTGAGGAGCTTGAGGAAATTGGCGATAGCACTGACGCGGATGATTTACTGTTTGATTTTGAATCTAAAGTCGCCAAAATGCACAAGCAGCAGTTGCAACAAGTCGAGCAACAGATCAATGATCAATGTTGGGCTGAAGCGGCCGATAGCGTTAGAAAGCTGAAATTTATTGCCAAGTTATTAGTAGAAATCGAACGACTAGAAGATAAGCTACTTAACTAGTCGTATATACAATAGGAATGTCATGCCATTACTACAGATAGCAGAACCAGGTCAAAGTTCTGCACCTCATGAACATAAGCTAGCAGCAGGTATTGACCTAGGTACCACAAACTCACTGGTTGCCTCTGTGCGCAGTGGGCAAGCAAGCCCACTCCTTGATTCTGAAGGCCGCGCTATCTTACCGTCAGCGGTGCACTACAAATCAGATGGCTTTAATGTGGGTTATTCTGCCCTAGACGCTGCTGAGAGCGATCCTCAAAATACCGTTATCTCAGTGAAGCGACTTCTTGGCCGTTCGGTTGAAGATATAAAACAGCGCTATCCAAAGCTGCCGTATACGTTGCTAAACAGCGACAATGGCCTGCCGATTTTACAAACCACACTTGGCAATAAGAACCCAGTTGAAGTCTCAGCGGATATCTTAAGAGCCTTAGGTCAGCGTGCCGAATCTACACTAGGCGGGGAGCTTACTGGTGTGGTTATTACAGTGCCGGCTTACTTTGACGATGCACAGCGTGCAGGAACCAAAGATGCTGCTAAGCTTGCCGGTTTGAATGTACTTCGCTTGCTCAACGAGCCAACGGCGGCGGCAATTGCTTATGGCCTAGATTCAGGTCAAGAAGGCGTGATTGCGGTTTATGATCTAGGTGGTGGCACCTTTGATATCTCAATCTTGCGCCTGTCTAAAGGCGTATTTGAAGTGCTATCAACGGGTGGTGATTCGGCGCTGGGTGGTGATGATTTTGACCACCTTCTTGCAGAGCACATTCAAAAAGAAATGGGTCTAGAGTCGTTAACGGATGAACAGAACCGTATCTTGCTCAATGCTGCGGCAAAGACCAAGATTGCTCTGTCTGACAACGAGACAGCTCAAGTTTCTGTATTGGATTGGCAAGGGGAGATCACTCGTGAAACCTTTGATGATCTTATTCGCTCTCTAGTGAAAAAGACCCTGATGTCATGTCGCCGTGCTCTGAAAGACGCACAGGTTGATAATGATGATGTGCTTCAGGTTGTGATGGTCGGTGGTTCTACGCGCACACCTTTGGTTCGCTCTATGGTGGGTGACTTCTTTGATAAAGAGCCGTTAACCAGCATCAACCCTGATGAAGTGGTGGCACTAGGCGCTGCGATTCAGGCCGATATCCTCGCCGGCAATAAGCCTGATTCAGATATGCTGCTATTGGACGTTATTCCACTGTCTCTAGGCATTGAAACTATGGGTGGCTTGGTCGAGAAAATCATTCCTCGCAACACCACGATACCCGTAGCAAGAGCACAAGAGTTCACGACCTTTAAAGACGGTCAAACAGCAATGACAGTGCACACGGTACAAGGCGAGCGTGAGATGGTTGATGACTGTCGCTCCCTAGCCAAGTTTGCATTGAAGGGCATCCCACCAATGGCGGCTGGTGCTGCGCACATTCGTGTGACCTATCAGGTTGATGCGGATGGCTTGCTTTCAGTGACTGCGATGGAAAAGAGCACAGGTATACAAGCTGAGATTCAGGTTAAGCCTTCATACGGCCTAAGTGATAATGAAGTCGCAAATATGCTGAAAGACTCGATGACTTTTGCTAAAGAAGACATGCAAGCAAGGGCATTAGCAGAGCAACGTGTAGAAGCTGACCGTGTTATTGAAGGTTTGATTGCTGCGTTGCAAGTCGACGGCGATGAGCTACTCAGCGAGCAAGAGCGTACTGCGCTACTTAAAGTGATTGAAGACCTCATTGCTCTGCGCAACGGCGACGATGCTGATGCGATTGAAGACGGAATTAAGCTGACGGATAAAGCGAGCCAAGACTTTGCTTCCCGTCGTATGGATAAATCGATTCGTCAGGCTTTGTCTGGCCAATCAGTAGATGATATATAGAGATAAGCGGTTATGCCTAAGATTGTAGTTTTACCCCATGATGATCTTTGCCCTGAAGGTGCAGTATTAGAAGCCAATACGGGTGAAACCGTTTTAGATGTGGCTCTAAAAAATGGCATCGGCATTGAACATGCGTGTGAGAAGTCGTGTGCTTGTACTACCTGCCACGTGATTGTGCGTGAAGGCTTCGACTCTCTAGAAGAGAGCGAAGAGCTTGAAGACGATATGTTAGACAAGGCATGGGGCCTAGAGCCTGAGTCTCGTCTAGGTTGCCAAGCGATCGTTGCAGATGAAGACCTTGTAGTTGAGATCCCTCGCTACACGCTGAACCACGCATCAGAAGATCATTAATCAATTTAGCTAACAAGGAGGTTTGCATGAAATGGATAGACACGAGAGATATCGCCATTGAGTTAGTGGAAAAGTTTCCAGAGGTAGATCCGCAGACAGTGCGTTTTACTGACTTGCATCAATGGATATTAGAGTTGGAAGATTTTGATGACGATCCGAAGCACTCTAATGAGAAAATCTTAGAAGCTATTATTCTATGTTGGATGGACGAAGCGGATTAACGGTCCACTTAACATTTATTTAATAAAAATCGGGCCTTAGAGCCCGATTTTTATGTTTTTGACACTTAGCCTAGGCATAATAGGCTCATAAAATCAGTAACAAGCTACTAGAAACGCCTTGTTAGGAAAGGGATATCTTACTTTCCATTAATAACTGAGTTTCCTCTGTCGGAGGAACCGGGATTCCTGTATCTTGAGAACATAAAAGTAACAAACATAATAAGACAAGTAGAGGGCAAGGAGAGGTCATGTCTACAGCAATGCAAGTATCACTATCTACAGATAAAGCAGCACCTCAATGGGGCGAAAACGCCATTCTTTCTCACACAGAGCAAGGTTGTTCTGTGCACATTGGCCAAGGTCATGATTACGGCGCGATTCAAAAAGCGGCTCGTAAGTTAGACGCTCAAGGCATCAAAAGCATTAGTTTAATCGGCAGTGAGTGGGACCTAGAAGGTATCTGGTCTTTTGCTCAGGGTTTCCGTAATCCAAGACGCGACAACGCACTGGAATGGCAACCATTGCCTGAAGCGGATGAAAAAGAGCTTCAAGACCGTATTAAGGTGGCTAACTGGACTCGCGATATCATTAATAAGAGTGCAGAAGAAGTCGCGCCACGCCAATTGGCAACCATGGCGGGTGAGTTCATCAAATCAGTTGCACCAGGTCTAGTGAAGTACCGTATCGTAAAAGACAAAGATCTTTTAACGGAAGGCTGGGAAGGCATCTACGCTGTGGGTCGCGGTTCTGCACGAACTTCGGCTATGTTGCAGCTAGACTTCAACCCAACAGGCAACCCTGATGCACCTGTGATGGCTTGTCTAGTGGGTAAGGGCATTACCTTTGACTCAGGCGGCTATAGCATCAAACCGTCTCAGGGCATGACCGCAATGAAAGCGGACATGGGCGGCGCTGCGACCATTACTGGCGGTTTAGCATTAGCGATTCTTCGTGGCTTGAACAAGCGCGTTAAACTTATCCTATGTTGTGCAGAGAACATGATCTCTGGGCGTGCCATCAAGTTAGGTGATGTGATTACCTATAAAAATGGTAAGACAGTAGAAGTCATGAACACCGACGCTGAAGGGCGTTTGGTACTGGCTGATGGCCTTATCTATGCGAGCGAACAAAACCCTGAGGTGATCATTGACTGTGCGACCTTAACAGGGGCCGCTAAAAACGCGCTGGGCAATGATTTCCATGCTCTATTTAGCTTTGATTCTGCATTCTCTGAGCAAGCGCTTGCATGCGCTGCAGAAGAGAAAGAAGGCCTATGGCCGTTGCCTTTAGCTGACTTCCACCGTGGCATGTTGCCGTCTAACTTTGCTGATCTATCCAACATCAGCAGCGGTGACTTCTCACCAGGTGCATCTACAGCAGCAGGTTTCCTATCTTACTTTGTCGACGACTATAAAACGGGCTGGCTGCACATTGACTGTGCTGGCGCTTACCGTAAGTCAGCGACTGATAAGTGGGCTGCGGGTGGTACAGGTATGGGTGTGCGCACTCTCGCAAACCTACTGAACAACCAATAATAAATTGAGGCCCTGTGGGGCCTTTTTTACCATAAGAGAACAAACGTCTTTAACAAACGTCTTTAACAAACGTCTTTAACGACCCAAGAGCTATAAGGAAATTAAATGGCCATTGAAAGAACATTTTCTATCGTGAAGCCCGATGCTGTAAAACGTAACCTAATTGGCGCTATTTACCAGCGTATGGAGCAAGCGGGTTTACGTATCGTAGCGGCAAAAATGCTGCACCTTACAGAAGAACAAGCAAGTGGCTTTTATGCTGAGCATGAAGGCAAAGAATTTTTCCCTGCACTAAAAGAGTTTATGACCTCTGGCCCTATCATGGTCCAAGTCCTAGAAGGCGAGGATGCTATCTCTCGCTACCGTGAGCTGATGGGTAAGACCAACCCTGAGCAGGCTGCCTGCGGCACTATCCGCGCTGACTATGCCCTTAGCATGCGTTACAACTCTGTACACGGCTCAGATAGCCCAGCCTCTGCTGCCCGTGAAATAGAGTTCTTCTTCCCTGCTTCAGAGATTCACCCTCGAACTTAATCGCTGATAGCTTCAAGCTGACAGCTGACAGCTGACAGCTTGAAGCTAAAAAAGATCTACGTCACATATTTCTTGTTGCTGTTGCACAAACCCTGTACAATCTGCGCCCCTAGATTTGTTGTTCGTCGTTGAGAGGCACCATGACTAAAGCAAAAGTAAATCTGCTTGATTTTGATCGCCAAGGCCTACGTCAGTACTTTGCTGATGAGCTGGGTGAAAAAGCATTCCGCGCAGATCAGATTATGAAGTGGATATACCACTTTGGTTGTGATGACTTTGAAAAAATGACCAACCTAAACAAGAAGCTACGCGAAAAATTGCAGCGTCTTACTGAGATTCGTTCACCTTACGTTTCAGAAGCTCAGCACTCTAGCGATGGCACCATTAAATGGGCAATGCGAGTGGGTGATCAAGACGTTGAAACTGTCTATATTCCCGATGGTGACAGAGCGACATTGTGTGTGTCTTCACAAGTAGGCTGTGCGCTTGCATGTACATTCTGTTCAACGGCGCAGCAAGGCTTCAACCGTAATCTTCGTGTCTCTGAGATTGTCGGTCAGATTTGGCGTGCAGCTCGTGAGATCGGTCTGGAAAAAGAAACAGGTCGCCGTCCAATTACTAACGTAGTAATGATGGGTATGGGCGAGCCCCTGCTTAACATGAAGAACCTAATGCCGTCTCTAAACATCATGCTTGATGATTTAGGTTTTGGCTTGTCTAAGCGTAGAGTCACGGTATCCACTTCTGGTGTGGTATCTGGCCTTGACCAAATGACGGGCAACATTGACGTGGCACTGGCGATTTCATTGCATGCACCGACAGATGAATTGCGTAGTCAGATCATGCCGATCAATGATCGTTGGGACATTCAAGATTTCTTAGAGTCTGTTCGTCGTTATATCGCATCTTCAAATGCAAACCGCGGTAAGGTGACGGTAGAGTATGTTCTTCTTGATCATGTTAATGATGATATGGACCATGCGAGACAGCTCGCAGAATTGCTTAAAGACACCCCAGCGAAGATCAATTTAATACCCTTTAATCCGTATCCTGGTTCACCTTATAAGAAACCGAGTAATTCGCGTATCGACCGTTTCCAAAAAACGTTGATGCAATACGACTACACGGTAACGGTGCGCAAGACTCGTGGTGACGATATTGATGCCGCTTGTGGTCAATTGGTTGGTGACGTTATCGACCGAACTAAGCGTACTCAGAAGAACACTGGGGAAGCCATTCCAGTTAAATCGCTTTAACGGATAGTAAACTCGTTGACTAATTTGACTAAGGTTCCCCGGTTTAACTATCGGGGAACCTTATGTTTAAAGGATTGGTCACACTTTTTTTACTCTGTCTATTAGTCGGTTGTGTTACAGTTGATAGTGAGGCTGGAAACGCGCAATTCAATCCTTTCAAAGCAGCGGATGCCAGAATAGAGCTCGGTATAAACTACCTAGCGCTTGGGCATAATGTCAGAGCAAAGCAAAATCTTGAGCTGGCACACCGTTATGCGCCTAATTATGTACGCGCTTCCTCCGCAATAGCCTATTATTACCAGCAGGTAGCAGAGCCTGAACTTGCTGATATTTGGTATAAAAAAGCATTGGCAGAATCACCAACAAGCGGTGACGTGTTGAATGACTATGGTGTGTTCTTGTGTCGACGACAAGAATATACCTTGGCTCAAAGACAGTTTGAGCTAGCCATTCAACAGTCCGATTACGACTATGTCTCCGCAAGTTATGAAAATGCCGGCCTGTGCGCCACAATGCAAGGTAATCTGCGACTAGCTGAGACCTATTTTCTTAAGTCTTTAGAGCATGAGCCATCTCGCTTCCGAAGCAGTATTGAACTGGTCAAGTTATCTGTTCACTTCGGCGCCTTTAGCGAAGCTCAGCAACGATTACAACATATTCACACGAGGTTTGGTCCTAGGGTAGAGACGCAACAGTTACAAGATGAGTTAGACCATAAATCATCGGTAACGCAATAGTGGCGAATCCCCATCCAAGCTTCCTTAAAGATTGAAGTACTATAAAGAATGAGCAAAGAATCAAACACTACAGATACACAACACCTTGACCCTAAAGAGGGCCATGCAACATCACCTATGGTGGGTGACATCCTAAGAGCAAAACGTGAGTCTTTGGGTATTAGTCAAAAAGAGATCGCCGATCGTCTGCGTCTTAGAGTCGCTATCATACAAAGTATTGATAGCAATGACTTCCAATTAGGCCAAGTACACACCTTTACTCGAGGGTACATTCGCTCTTACGCTCGCGCTGTGGGTGCGGATGAGAAAGTGCTGCTGGAACTGTTTGATAGCTCAGAGTTTGCCAAGCCTACCGAAGATAAAATGCAAAGCTTCTCTCAGCAAACCAAGAAAACCAAACACGATAACAACATCATGAAACTGACTTGGGGTATTTTCGCTATCATAGTGGGGATCTCAGCAGTTTGGTGGTGGCAGAGTGAGCAAAACTCAGACACTGTAGTAAGTGAGCCGATTGAGGTGAATGAGTCAGTGGTAGACGAAAACTATGACCCTGCATTAGACGCTCAATTGCTTGCTGAGCCACAGTCTCCGAATAGAGAAGAGCGGGCTGTAGCCGATAACGAAGCTGCGTTAGATGACGCAGAATTAGGCTTAGAGCCTGCACCGGTTGCTGAAGGTGAAGAGACCGCTGCAGTCGATGCACCAAAACCTGTGCAACTACCAGAAATAGATGAAACTCCCGTCCCTACTATTGCAATGAACTTCAAAGCGGACTGCTGGATTCAGGTTCAAGACGTGAACGGTAAAACCTTGTGGACTGGCGTAAAAAATGCGGGTCAACAACTTGAGTTAGAAGGACAAGGGCCATTCAAATTTGTTCTTGGTGCACCTGAGGCGGTTTCACTCTCAATTTCGGGTGAACCTGTCGACCTTTCTAGGTATACTGCGGGCAAAGTAGCACGTTTCACTGCAGAGTAACTATGCATCACGAATCTCCAATTAAGCGTCGTTCTTCGACTCGCATCTATGTAGGCGACGTACCTGTTGGCGACGGCGCACCTATTGCCGTTCAGTCAATGACGAACACCCGCACTACAGATGTAGAAGCCACGGTCGCACAAATTCGCTCCCTTGAAAAAGTAGGCGCTGACTTGGTACGCGTTTCTGTACCAACGATGGATGCGGCTGAAGCATTCAAAGCGATTAAACAGCAAGTCAATGTTCCTTTGATTGCTGATATTCATTTCGATTACCGTATTGCGCTAAAAGTCGCAGAGTACGGCGTTGATTGTCTGCGCATTAACCCAGGTAATATTGGTAACGAAAGCCGTATTCGCTCTGTAGTTGATTGTGCTCGTGATATGAATATTCCAATTCGTATTGGCGTTAATGGCGGCTCTCTTGAAAAAGAGATCCAAGAAAAGTATGGCGAACCAACGGCTGCAGCCCTGGTAGAATCGGCTATGCGTCATGTGGATATTCTAGATCGTCTCAACTTTGATCAATTCAAGGTAAGTGTTAAAGCGTCAGACGTATTTTTGGCGGTGGACTCTTATCGACTACTAGCAAAACAGATCGATCAACCCTTGCACCTAGGCATCACTGAAGCCGGTGGCGCTAGAGCAGGATCAGTGAAGTCGGCGGTAGGTCTAGGCATGTTATTGTCTGAAGGCATCGGTGATACGCTACGCGTTTCTTTGGCTGCTGACCCCGTTGAAGAGGTGAAGGTAGGGTTTGATATCCTGAAATCACTGCGCATTCGTTCTCGAGGCATCAACTTTATTGCTTGTCCAACCTGCTCACGTCAAGAGTTCGATGTCATCAATACGGTTAATGAACTAGAGCAGCGCTTAGAAGACATTATTACGCCGATGGATGTGTCTATCATTGGTTGTGTGGTAAATGGTCCTGGTGAGGCTGAAGTCTCACACTTAGGTCTTGCTGGTGGCAACAGAAAGAGTGCTTACTACCTAGATGGTAAACGCCAGAAAGAGCGCTTCGATAATGACAAGATCATTGAGCAGCTAGAGGCAAAGATTCGTGCAAAAGCGAGTCAACTTGATCCAGCAAACCGCATCGACGTTAACGATATTCAAGAATAAATGCTCAGGGCGTAGGCCCTGACAATACACGGTATTTAATTGTGGCAAAAACAATCCAAGCAATCCGAGGCATGAATGACTGCCTACCCACTCAATCTCCTTTGTGGCAGAAACTTGAGTCAACCGTTCAGCGTGTAGTCAGTGCTTACGGCTACAACGAAGTGCGTATGCCAATCGTTGAGATGACCAATCTGTTTAGTCGCGCTATCGGTGAAGTCACCGACGTGGTTGAAAAAGAAATGTATACCTTTGAAGACCGCAATGGCGATAGCCTAACTCTTCGTCCAGAAGGTACTGCTGGTTGTGTACGTGCAGGAATTGAAAATGGTCTGCTGTACAACCAAGAGCAGCGCTTATGGTACATGGGCCCAATGTTCCGTCATGAGCGTCCCCAGAAAGGTCGCTACCGTCAATTCCATCAGTGTGGCGTTGAGGTATTTGGTATTGAAGGCCCTGATGTTGATGCAGAGCTAATCATGATGACCGCACGTTTGTGGCGTGAATTAGGTATCGATAAGCATGTTCGCCTAGAGCTGAACTCCATCGGATCACTGGAAGCGCGTGCAAACTACCGCACTGCACTTGTGGCTTACCTTGAGCAACACATCGACATTTTGGATGACGATTGTAAGCGTCGTATGCACACCAATCCATTGCGTGTACTCGACACTAAAAACCCTGATGTTCAGGCGATCTTAGGTGATGCTCCACGTCTTTCGGACTACCTAGATGCAGAGTCAAAAGAACACTTTGCGGGTTTGTGTGAACTTCTTGATGCCGCTGGAATCGAATATCAAGTTAATGAACGTCTAGTTCGTGGCTTGGACTACTACAACCGCACGGTATTCGAGTGGATTACTGAGAGCCTAGGCTCACAAGGTACCGTTTGTGGCGGTGGTCGCTACGATGGTCTCGTTGAACAGCTAGGTGGCAAACCAACCAAAGCAGTAGGCTTCGCTATGGGTCTAGAGCGTCTGGTACTTATGCTAGAAACACTAGAACTTAACGAGGTTCGTCGCTCTGTAGATGCTTATGTTGTCACTGCAGGCGAAGGTACGTTGATGGCGGGAATGAAGCTGGCAGAAAATCTGCGTGAGCAAATGCCTGAGCTTCGTGTCATGAACCACTTTGGTGGTGGCAATTTCAAGAAACAATTTAAGCGTGCTGACAAAGTCGGTGCAGCTGTAGCCCTAGTTCTGGGTGAAAATGAAGTATCAGAAGACAACGTTGTGGTTAAGGATCTTATCGGCGGCGAGCAAATCACTATCGCGCAAGCAGATCTTGTGAACAAACTAAAAGAATTAATTTAAGAGGATCGGTCGTGGAATTGTACGATAGCGAAGAACAACAAGTTGAAGCCATCAAGGATTGGTGGAAAGAGAACGGTAAAGCAGTCATCTTGGGTGCTGTGATTGGTCTTGGTGGCCTATTTGGCTGGCGTTACTACCAAGACTCAGTAGTCGAGGGGCAAGAAGCGGCATCAGATGCTTATGGTAAATCCATTCAAGCGTTGCAAGCTCAAGGTCTTGATGCCACTGAGCAAGTGCAAACCTTTATCAATGATAACGCGGATCGCGAGTATGCAGTACTTGCTGCGTTGCAGTTATCACAAGCTCAAGTTGCTGCTGCGGAATATAAAGAAGCATTAGCACAACTAGAGTGGGCGAAAGCCAATACCAAAGATGATGCGATTGTACCTGTTATTACACTACGTGTGGCACGTGTTAAAGCTGAAACTGGCGATATTGACGGCGCAATTGCAGACCTTTCTGCAATGCAAGTTGCAGGTTGGGAAGGTCGCGTTGCTGAACTAAAAGGCGATCTACTGCTTCGCAATGGCGATAGCGAAGGCGCTTTAACGGCTTACTCTGAAGCACAACAAGCGGCAGATGCGAGCCAAACTATCCAGTTCAAACTTGATGACCTAGCGAAATAGGACTGCATTGCATGCTAACTAACAAGTGGCTTCGTCGAACACTCATAGCAGTTGCTGCAACTGCTATTGTCGGCTGTGCCAGTGAAGAAGACACTATTATCATGGCCCCAGTGCCTTTAGTAGAGAGTCAATTTACACCGGACGTTGTATGGTCAACTTCTGTAGGTGATGGTGTAGGGCAGTACTTCTCAAAGCTCACTCCGACTTACGCCTACAATAAAGTGTTTGTTGCCAGCCGTGATGGCAAGGTAATGGCACTGGATCCTGAGTCTGGCGATAAAATATGGACTGCGGATCTTGAGAAAGAGGTACCCGCTCGTCTATCTGGCGGAATTAAGGCTTCATACGGACAACTGTTCATCGGTACTGAAAATGGCGAGATGATCTCGCTAGATGCTGAAACCGGTGAAGAGAAGTGGCGTGTGGAGGTGGACGGTGAGGTGCTATCTGTACCTGAAACTGATGCCAACCTAGTGCTTGTACACACTACTCGTGGTGCTCTTGTAGCCCTAGAGGAAGAAACAGGTAACGAAATGTGGACAGTGAGCACCGAAGTGCCAAACTTAACACTACGTGGAACCAGTGCTCCTGTTGCCGTTTCTGGTGGTGTTTTCTGGGGTACCGCTAACGGTCGTCTCGCTGCCGCTATCGTAGAGCGTGGCCAGATGATTTGGCAGCAGCCGGTAGGAACGCCAAAAGGCGCGACAGAGATTGATCGCCTAGTTGATTCTGATGCCAAGCCACTGATTGTCGGCGGTATGTTGTACACCATTGGTATCAATGGACAACTGGTTGCCATCGATCTTCGCTCTGGTTCTCCTGCATGGAAGCGTAATTACTCTTCTGCGCAAGATATGACGACAGACGGTCGTAATATCTACTTGGTAACAGACAAAGACTATATAGTGGCTGTTGATGCACGAAGTGGTACTGAGCTTTGGCAAAACCGTGAGCTTGAATATCGCTTGCTTACCGCACCTAGCATCATAGATCGTAAGATCGTATTGGGTGATAGCGAAGGTTACCTATATTGGTTAGATCGCAATACCGGTGAATTTATCTCCCAGCAGTTAGAGCATGATAGTGGCTTTGCTGTCGCTCCTATTGAGGTTGAAGACGGCTTTGTTATCACAACGCGTAATGGCGACGTCAAGATGCTGAAGATCAATTAGATCTCCCGACGTTTAAATAACGTGATATAATTCACAATTGGCTCTTGACTGGAAACAGTTAAGAGCCGTTTTGTTATTAATTTTGGTGTAGTTATAGGTAAGCAGGGATTAACCGCTTTTCTTACCTATAACTACATAACGCTTTTTATTTTGAGGTCATTATGGTTCCAGTTGTTGCGCTTGTTGGGCGTCCTAACGTAGGAAAATCCACACTATTCAACCGCCTAACTCGTACTCGCGATGCACTAGTTGCAGACTTTCCAGGTCTAACACGCGATAGAAAATACGGTCGAGCAAAGCTTGGTGAGCATGAATTTATCGTTATCGATACCGGCGGTATCGATGGTACGGAAGAGGGTGTGGAAACCAAAATGGCCGAGCAGTCGCTAGCAGCGATTGATGAAGCTGATGTTGTACTGTTTATGGTTGATGGCCGTGCGGGTTTAACGCCTTCTGATGAAGCTATCTCTCAACACCTACGTCGTATTGAGAAGCCAGCAATGCTGGTAGTAAACAAGGTCGACGGTATTGATGGCGATGCAGCAAGTGCAGATTTCTGGAAACTTGGCGTTGAAAACATGTACCAGATTGCTGCTGCACACGGTCGTGGTGTAAGCGCACTGATTGACCGTGCTCTAAACCCATTTGCTGAAGCACTGCAGAAGGAACAAGCTGAGCTTGAAGACCTTACTGACTTCGTAGATGAAGAAGAAGAGAAGCTAGAGTACACAGAAGAAGAAGCGGAAGAAGAATTTAAGCGCCTACAAGATCAGCCAATTAAACTGGCGATCATTGGTCGCCCTAACGTAGGTAAATCTACGCTGACCAACCGTATCTTGGGCGAAGAACGCGTCGTCGTTTATGATATGCCAGGAACGACTCGTGACTCTATCTATATTCCAATGCAGCGTGATGAGCGTGAATATGTATTGATTGATACTGCAGGTGTTCGTCGTCGTAGACGTATCAATGAAACCGTTGAGAAATTCTCAGTGGTTAAGACGCTAAAAGCGGTAGAAGATGCCAACGTTGTACTATTAGTGATTGATGCTCGTGAGAACATCTCAGATCAAGATCTAAGCCTATTAGGCTTTGCGCTCAATGCTGGTCGCTCTATTGTTATTGCGGTTAACAAGTGGGACGGACTGGATACTGACGTTAAAGAACACGTTAAGAAAGAACTGGATCGTCGCTTAGGCTTTGTTGACTTTGCTCGTATTCACTTCATCTCTGCGTTACATGGCACTGGCGTGGGTAACCTATTTGAATCAGTACAAGAAGCCTATAAGTCGGCGACGACTCGTGTAGGTACATCTGTTCTTACCCGTATCATGAAGATGGCAACGGATGATCACCAACCACCTATGGTGCGTGGTCGCCGCGTTAAGCTTAAGTACGCGCACGCAGGGGGTTATAACCCACCAATCGTGGTTATTCACGGTAACCAGGTTAATGATCTACCAGCTTCTTACAAGCGCTACCTAATGAACTACTACCGTCGTTCGTTGGAGATTATGGGTACGCCAATTCGTATCCAGTTCCAAAGCAGTGAAAACCCGTTTGAGGGTAAGACTAGCAAGATGACTATCTCACAAGAGCGTAAGAAGAAACGTCTTTCTGAGATGCTTCGAGGCCGTAGCAAGAAGTAACCTGCCAAGCATTGAATAGAACCGCTTCAGTCACTGAAGCGGTTTTTTTATACCCGTAACCTGGCTGTTTTTGGATTTCTCTGTTCAGATGATCTTTTTATTATTCTCTAATATTTGGCTTTGAGCTTATGTGTATGGTGATATATCCTGCTTTAAATCCATAAACAGCATATGTAACTTATGCTTTCGGTGTGTGGTTATATAAATGTTCTTTTTTAGGTAGATCGCTGATCACGACCAATAAAGTAGAAGATCAAACAAAGATCACATAAACGCTGTAAGAAGATGCTTTTGATAAAACAGGCTCATAATAGAAACATCTCCCTATCTCATGATACATTAGCATCAGTTAATGTTTGAGAGTTGAGAGGTTCTCTATGTCACAGAATATCTGCCCTGAGTGTAGTAAAGAATTGGATTGGGATGGACAGTATTATTGCGCTGATTGCCAGTCACACTATAAGAAGCTGGCCTTTTGTCCTGATTGTGATGCTGAGTTGGAAAAGCTACAAGCCTGTGGTGCGGAAAGTTATTTTTGTAATGCAAGCTGCAATGAGCTCAAGAGCAAGTCTCGAGCTCGGTTTGAGTTTAAGAAAGTCGATTAATCTTCAGAAGGCTTGACGGATTGTACGCTAGAGGAAACCTCACCGTCGGCAAAGCGTGTCACTAAGGTGTCACCTGCTTTCAATTGCTGAGATTGAGTGACCACCTTACCTTGCTTAGTTGAAATCGAATAACCTCGGCGCATAGTCGCTAGTGGGCTAACCGCATCTAGCTTTTCGGTAAGTAACTCGAACTGATGCCTTTCTTGTCGCACTTGAGTTTCGATGGCCTTGTTTAGCCTTTGCTGTAAATGGCTGAGAGTTTGTTGCTTTTTCGCTATCTTATTTGCCGGAGCATGCATCTCTAGTTGCATCTGCAAGCGAGCAAGGCGTTGCTTAGCCGTGTTTATTTGATCAAGCATGGCGCGCTTTAACTGAGCTTCTTTTTCATCTAACTGCTGGCTTTGCTTTTGCAGTTGATGCTTTGGATGAAGCTTCTCAAGCCGATGTTGCTGGATCAAGACTTGCTGCTGCTGTTGGCTAATATAGCGATTCATGGCATTCATCAGCTGTTTTTGCTTCGCTAGAATGCCTTGCAGTTTGAAGCTTTGATCTCGGCTTACTAATTCGGCTGCAGCGGATGGCGTGGCGGCACGCAGGTCAGCCACGAAATCGGCAATAGTG
Organism: Vibrio breoganii; assembly: GCF_001677275.1. Classification (GTDB taxonomy): domain Bacteria; phylum Pseudomonadota; class Gammaproteobacteria; order Enterobacterales; family Vibrionaceae; genus Vibrio; species Vibrio breoganii. The sequence continues at coordinate 2,223,701 of NZ_CP016177.1, read as the reverse complement.
ACATCCACTTCATGCCCTACGGCACTAATAATAGGGATCTGGCTAGAAGCAATGGTTCGAGCCACGATTTCATTATTGAAACACCAAAGATCTTCCAGTGAACCGCCACCGCGTCCAACAATCAATACATCACATTCGTTACGCTCGTTGGCGAGTCCAATCGCTTGAGCAATGCTAATCGCTGCTGCATCACCTTGCACCATAGTCGGGTAGATGATGACAGGAAGGCTAGGGTCGCGTCGCTTAAGTACTTGCAGAATGTCATGTAGGGCAGCGCCCGTTGCAGAGGTAATTACACCAACGTGCTTTGGGTGCTCAGGTATGGTGAGCTTATTTGATTGGGCAAACAACCCTTCGGCGGCCAGTTGCATCTTTAATTGTTCGAACTGCTGCTGTAGTCGTCCATCGCCTTCAGGCTGCATTGATTCAATGATCAACTGATAATCGCCACGAGGTTCGTACAGAGAAAGCCTTGCTTTCACCAGCACTTGCTTACCGTTTTCAGGACGGAAGGTCACTCGGCGATTATTGCCTCTGAACATTGCGCATTTGACTTGAGCACGTGAATCTTTGAGTGTCAGGTACCAGTGGCCGGAGACAGGAGCTGAGAAATTTGAGACTTCGCCAATTAACCAAACGACGCCCATTTCATTCTCAAGGAGTAAGCGGACTTCGGCATTAAGGCGTGAAACAGTAAAGATGTTGCTAGATTGCGGGGAAGGCAAAATGGCGCTCGTCAGACGTGAGTATGGAGGATAGCGCCAATATAATACACAGCAAGGGGTAAAGCGCAAATTTAATTCCAAAAAATGTATAGCCAAACGATTGCGCTCTGCGTATAATCCGTCCGCAATATCAATCCAACTCAGTTTACAAAACCTTGTAAATCGTTGGGTCCTTACTTTAAACATCTATGTTGTGAGATATTGCAAATGTTACGTATTGCCAAAGAAGCGCTGACCTTCGACGACGTCCTACTGGTTCCAGCACACTCCACCGTTCTCCCAAATACAGCGGATCTTCGCACCCGCTTGACGAAGAATATCGACCTTAATATCCCAATGATTTCTGCATCTATGGATACAGTTACAGAAGCTCGCTTGGCTATCGCATTAGCTCAAGAAGGCGGTATTGGTTTTATTCACAAGAACATGTCTATCGAGCAGCAAGCTGAGATGGTTCGTCAGGTTAAGATCTACGAAGCTGGTATCGTTTCTGATCCTGTGACGGTTCGTCCTGAGCAAACCATCGAAGAAGTGCTTAAGCTAACTGAAAAGCATGGCTTTGCCGGCTTCCCTGTTGTTGCTGATAATCAAGAGTTAGTGGGTATCATCACTGGCCGTGATATTCGTTTTGTTACTGATATGAGCAAAATTGTTTCAGCAGTAATGACGCCAAAAGAAAACCTAGCCGCTGTTAAAGAAGGTGCATCTCCTGAAGAAGTTCAAGAGAAGATGCATGAAGCTCGCGTTGAAAAAGTTCTTGTTGTAAATAACGACTTCAAACTGCGCGGCATGATCACAGCAAAAGATTTCCATAAAGCTGAGCGCAAACCTAATGCATGTAAAGACGAACGTGGTCGTCTCCGTGTTGGTGCTGCAGTTGGCGCAGGCGCTGGCAACGAAGAGCGCGTTGCCGCTCTTGTTGAAGCGGGCGTTGATGTTCTACTTATTGACTCTTCACACGGTCACTCTGAAGGCGTACTAAGCCGCATCCGTGAAACTCGCGCAGCACACCCAGATCTAGAGATCATTGGTGGTAACGTTGCTACGGGTGCTGGTGCTCGCGCTCTTATCGAAGCTGGCGTAAGCGCAGTGAAAGTAGGTATCGGCCCTGGTTCTATCTGTACCACTCGTATCGTTACTGGTGTAGGCGTTCCTCAAGTTACGGCTATAGCAGATGCAGCAGAAGTGGCAGGTGAATTCGACATCCCTGTTATCGCTGACGGCGGTATTCGTTTCTCTGGTGATATCTGTAAAGCTATCGTAGCTGGCGCATCATGTGTGATGGTTGGTTCTATGTTTGCGGGTACTGAAGAAGCTCCGGGTGAGGTTATTCTATACCAAGGTCGTTCTTACAAGTCGTACCGCGGTATGGGTTCTCTTGGCGCTATGTCGCAAGGTTCATCTGACCGTTACTTCCAAACTGATAATGCTGCAGACAAGCTTGTTCCTGAAGGCATCGAAGGTCGTATCGCGTATAAAGGTCGCCTAAAAGAGATCGTTCATCAGCAAATGGGCGGTCTACGCTCGAGCATGGGCCTAACAGGTTCTGCAACGATTGAAGACATGCGTACTAAAGCTGAGTTTGTTCGTATTTCTGGTGCTGGTCTAAATGAATCTCACGTTCACGACGTTCAGATCACCAAGGAAGCTCCAAACTACCGCTTAGGTTAATTTTTGCGTCGTTGATTGAGATTTTAGCTGCGTCGAAAGTGCTCATTTACTTTTGTAAACTGCGCGCTTTCTCCTTGCTAAAAACTCACTCAACTTAGCTAAAATCACCTAATCCCTCGATATCGTAGGGTAATAATTTATTTAAAGTTTTGGAGGCCATTTGCCTCCATCCATCTAATACTATTGAGATTTCTAAATGACTAAGAATATCCATGACCAGCGTATTTTGATCCTTGATTTTGGTTCTCAGTACACTCAACTTGTTGCGCGTCGCGTTCGTGAAATTGGTGTTTACTGTGAGCTTTGGAGTTGGGATGTAGAAGAATCGGATATCCGTGAATTCAACCCAGACGGCATCATTCTTTCTGGTGGCCCAGAGAGTGTGACAGAAGAAAATTCTCCGCGTGCTCCACAATACGTTTTTGACTCAGGTGTTCCAGTTCTAGGTGTGTGTTACGGCATGCAGACTATGGCTGAACAGTTGGGTGGTAAAGTTGCTGGTTCTGATGAGCGTGAATTTGGTTACGCTCAAGTAGAAGTGGTAGAAAAGTCAGCTCTATTTAATAACATCGAAGATGCAATCGCTGAAGATGGCAATGCCCTTCTAGATGTATGGATGAGTCACGGTGACAAGGTTGTCGAAATCCCATCTGACTTCACTAAGATCGCTGTAACAGATACTTGTCCGTTCGCGGCTATGGCGAACGAAGAGAAGAAATACTACGGTGTTCAATTCCACCCAGAAGTAACGCACACTCGCCAAGGCGCACGTATGCTAGAAAACTTCGTTATCAACATCTGTGGTTGTGAAAAACTTTGGACGTCTCAGTCTATCATTGACGACGCTATTGCTCGTATTAAAGAGCAGGTGGGTGATGACGAAGTGATCCTTGGCCTATCTGGTGGTGTTGATTCATCGGTTGTGGCTATGCTGGTTCACCGCGCAATTGGCGACAAGCTAACGTGTGTATTCGTAGATAACGGCCTGCTGCGTCTCAATGAAGGCGAGCAAGTGATGGATATGTTTGGTGACCATTTCGGACTAAACATTATCAAGGTAGAAGCAGAAGAGCGCTTCCTGAGTGCACTTGAAGGTAAGTCTGATCCAGAAGAGAAGCGTAAGACCATTGGTCACGTTTTTGTTGATGTATTCGATGAAGAGTCTAAGAAACTTGAGAATGCAAGATGGCTTGCGCAAGGTACTATCTACCCTGATGTTATCGAATCTGCGGCTTCTAAAACCGGTAAAGCACACGTCATCAAATCTCACCACAATGTGGGTGGTCTTCCTGATGACATGGAAATGGGCTTGGTTGAGCCATTGCGTGAACTCTTTAAAGATGAAGTACGTAAGATTGGCCTAGAGCTTGGTCTTCCATACAACATGCTTTATCGTCACCCATTCCCAGGACCTGGCCTAGGTGTTCGTGTTCTTGGTGAAGTGAAGAAAGAGTACTGTGACTTGCTACGCCGTGCTGACGCTATCTTTATTGAAGAGCTGCACAATGCAGACCTTTACCACAAGGTATCTCAAGCGTTTACTGTATTCTTGCCAGTTCGCTCTGTAGGCGTAATGGGCGATGGTCGTAAATACGACTGGGTTGTTTCTCTGCGTGCAGTAGAAACAATTGACTTCATGACTGCGCATTGGGCACACCTGCCATACGACTTCCTAGGTAAGGTTTCAAACCGTATTATCAACGAAATCGATGGTATCTCACGCGTTGTTTACGATATCTCAGGTAAGCCACCTGCAACTATCGAGTGGGAATAATTCCTCGCTAGCATGAATTAGAGTTACTTGAGCCCGCAAGCCTAGCTAGCGGGCTTTTTTTATGTGACCCAAAAATTAGGAAAAATGGCCCGAGGCATGCGAAAATAGTCCTAATCAGAATAATCGATAGATAGAAGAATTACAGATGGCAAAACTGACCCTTCAAGAGCAAATGCTGAAAGCTGGCTTGGTAAATGAAAAGAAGCTAAAGAAAGCAAAGAAAGGCGCTAAGAAATCTCGCGTGCAAGCACGCGAAGCAAAAGCAGCCGCAGAAGAAAACCGAGCCGCGCAGCAAGAGCGTGATAAACAAATCAACCAAGAGCGTGAACAGCAGCGATTGGCTAAAGAGCTTAAAGCGCAAGTAAAACAACTTATCGAGATGAACCGTATCGACACCTCCAAGGGCGAGATCAAATACAACTTTACCGATGGTACATTGGTGAAGTCTGTTTATGTTGACGAACTTTCTCGTACTCAGCTTATCAAAGGTATCTTGAGTATTGCTCGCGATGGCGAGAGCTATGCGGTTATTCCTACCATTGTGGCAGAGAAGATTGCGACTCGAGTACCAGAGGCGATTGTTGAAACTCAGAAACCTGAAGAAGAAACGCCTGATGAAGATGACCCTTATAAGGACTTCGTCGTGCCAGATGACCTTATGTGGTAATGGGTAACCTTGATCCGTCCTGATAAGGTTTGGTAGGGCAGCACTGGCTGCCCTTTTTTATGCCTGTCTGAAAAATAAGCGCTCAAATTTGTCTTTAGAGAAACCATGAAAGAAACTCGGTCGATGTCAGGTCTTTGTGGGGGATAAATGTTACTTTAACGTTTAGATTCACAGCCTTTGTTATAGGATGCAACAATTGTTTACGTTTAGCGGCGCTGGCGTATTACTATTAAGCCCTAGGCATAAAACTAGGTGTTACATGGAATCACTCGTTTAAGGCATCAGCCACGGAAAATAACGGACAATATTATGAAGAAAATACTCACGGCAGTCCTAACGCTTTGTACCGCGTTTGGGGTGGGTGCGAAAGAACTTGATTGGAAAGAAGTGGAAAAAAAGGCTGAGGGACAAACCGTCTATTTTCATGCTTGGGGCGGCAGTCAAGAAATTAACCGCTATATCCAATGGGCGAATAAGCAGTTGCAGCAGCAATATGATGTCACCCTACAGCACGTTAAGGTCACTGATATCGCAGAAAGTACCCCTCGTCTGATTGCAGAAAAAGCCGTTGGTAAAAGTGAGGGTGGAAGCATCGATCTGGTGTGGATCAATGGCGAAAACTTCAAATCTATGAAAGAGAACCAGCTGTTGTTTGGCCTTTTCACTGAATCGCTACCTAATTGGCAATATGTCGATAAAACCTTGCCCGTAGCGGTGGATTTTTCGGAGCCAACAGAAGGGTTGGAAGCGCCGTGGGGAGTAGGGCAGTTGGTCTTTATTTACGATGAAGAGTTGCTTTCAACGCCTCCTGCTTCATTTGCCGAAATGCTCCGCTACGCTAAACAAAATCCAAATCGCTTGAGCTATCCTAAGCCACCAGAGTTTCATGGCACTAGCTTCCTAAAAGCGCTGCTTATAGAGCTTTCAAATAATGACCCTGCACTGTCTAAACCTGCAACGGAAGAAGATTTTTCTCGACTCAGTTCATTGCTTTGGGCTTATCTAGACGAGTTTCATAGTGTGGCCTGGAGAAGCGGTAAGCAGTTCCCTGCTGGCACTGCTGAGATGATTCGCTTACTTGATGACGGGCAACTGGATCTTGCGGTGACGTTTAATCCCAACGCAGTTTATTCCGCGCAAGCGGCTGGAAATCTTGAATACAGCACTAAGCCCTATGCGATGAATGCCGGTGCTCTATCAAATATTCACTTCCTAGCTATTCCTTGGAATGCCACAGCGAAAGAGGGAGCGCTCGTCGCTATCAACTTTTTACTTAGCCCTGAAGCGCAATCTCACAAAGGCGACTTAGCCGTGTGGGGAGACCCTTCTGTTCTTGAACATAAATACCTGAAGGGAAGTGCGCAAGCCTCTGAGCAGTTTGAAGCCATCGATGAGCCTCATCCAAGCTGGCAAGCCTTGATTGAGAAAGAATGGCTTAAGCGTTACGGGCAATAACGGTATATGCTTCGTCTTCTCTACGCACTGGTTGTAGTCTTGTGCGTATTGCCAACCGTTCCGGGAGTGCTAGGTGTTGTTTCGTCTTCACTTAGCTACATTCCCCCACTGGGGATGGACTCACTCTCTTTCACTGGCTTTAAGCAAGTATTTGCTTGGAATGGTGTTTGGCAATCTATCGGCTTAACCCTATTCTCTGCCATTGTCAGTAGTTACCTAGCCTGCGTATTGGCCTTTGCCATTTTGCAACGTTGTTGGAACACCCGCTGGTGGCAGAAGATAGAGCTTTCCCTATCACCTCTGCTTTCTATTCCTCATGTGGCGTTTGCCATTGGCTTTGCCTTTTTGTTCGACCCGACAGGCTTAGGTGTTCGCCTTATTCATGCTCTGTTTGGCTACGATCTTAATCAGTCCACAGGACATGAGCTTGCCTTGCTCATTCATGATCCCTACGCGCTGGGATTAATCATCATGCTAGCCATTAAGGAAGTGCCTTTTTTGCTATTGATGAGTATTCCCATCCTCAAACAATTGAACATTGATAAGACAGAGAAGATCACGGCCTCCATGGGCTACAGCCGTGCACATGCTTGGTGGAAGTCTTTGTTTGTACAATGGTTGGTAAAACTGCGCTTTCCTATGCTGGCGGTATTGGCTTATAGCTTATCGGTGGTGGACGTGGCATTGATTGTGGGGCCAACCAATCCGCCGACCTTTGCCGTACTGGTCTGGCAGTGGTTTAACGACCCTGATCTTACGTTACTGCCAAGAGCATCGGCTGGGGCTATTGTGCTATTTATCATAGCGACGTTGATCATTGCCTTTGCTCGAACAGTTGAATGGTTAGTGACTAAGGGCTTTCGAGGTTGGCAAATCTCTGGGCGACGTGGCGTCATGCTTCCGGGGAGAGGGCTATTTAGTGGAATGATTCTACTTACCGGCGCCATGCTTCCCCTGATGCTAGTGTGGAGCTTTGCCCAGCGCTGGCGCTTTCCTGATATTGTTCCTAGCCGCTATTCTGCGCGATTTTGGGAGTATGAATGGTCAGGCATAGTCAGCACCATTGAGCAGAGTCTAAGCCTGGCGCTGGTCTCTGGAACGGTTGCGGTTGTTCTAGCGTTAATAGCTCATGAATACCGCATTCGACATCGCTGGCAGGTTCCGGGTTATGTCATCGCTATTCCTATGTTAATCCCGCAACTCTCTATCTTGTTTGGATTGCAGATAACCACCTTGTTTATCGGTGGAAATGCCCATTGGTTGTGGGTGTGCTGGGCGCATATGTTTTTTGCGTTCCCGTTTGTCTACCTTTCTCTTGATGGCCCGTGGCGCAGTTACAATGAAGCGATGACTCGCGTCGCACTGAGCCTAGGAAAAACGCCATTATCGGTGTTTCTAAAGGTGAAATTACCTCAGGTGTTTCCTGCTATCTTGTTTGCGTGGGCAATTGGCATCAGTGTCAGTCTATCTCAATACTTACCCACCCTAATCTTAGGGGCAGGGCGTATCTCAACACTGACGACTGAAGCGGTGGCTTTATCCAGTGGCTTTGACCGCCGAGTAACGGCCATCTATGCCTTGTGGCAAGCGCTGTTACCATTAATCTTTTTCTTTATCGCGATATTGGGCAGTCGAATGCAAGTTCGATATCGTCGTAGCAAATTCAAGGGGTTGCAGTCGAATGAGTCTGTGTCTAAAAAATCTCACAGTTCGTAAACTGGATGGCAGTGTGTTGTTTGATAGTTTGAATATGACTATCGATTCTGGTGAAGTCGTGTCTTTGATGGGACCTAGCGGATGTGGAAAGTCGACCTTATTGGATGTTATCGCAGGCCATCTATCAGAAGAGTTTTCTTATCAGGGAGAGGTGGTGCTCAACGAACGCCCGTTGGACTCAGTGCCTGCACATCAGCGCAAGGTAGGGATACTGTTTCAAGACGATTTGTTGTTTCCACACCTTAATATCTGGGAGAACTTAGCCTTTGCGCTCCCTAACACAGTAAAAGGCGAGCACAGAAAACAACAGGCGATTGAGGCGCTTGAGCAAATATCCTTGAGTCAACTGGCCTATTCCTACCCTGAGCAGATATCAGGAGGACAGAGGGCGAGGGTGAGCCTAACCAGAATGCTATTGGCGCAACCTGAGGTAGCGTTATTGGATGAACCCTTCAGTAAACTTGATAAGCAACTGCGCTCACAGTTTCGTGACTGGGTATTCGAGCAGTTAAAGGTCGCAAATGTCCCTGCGCTTATGGTGACTCATGATGAACAAGACATCCCTGATAATAGTCGCGTGTTAAATTGGCCTTGGGAGACGAGCCATGCTTGATAGTTTTAGCATCAAGGTTATCCGCTGGCCCTTAGCGCAAGGGGCGAGGGTTTTAAACAGCCTGGGTATCACTGCCAATCAAACGACCCTATTCGGTTTTATTATCGGTTGTTTTGCTTTGCCGTTATTGGTATTTGAGCAATATACAACAGCACTCTTATTGATACTGCTAAACAGGATTTGTGATGGCTTAGATGGCGCACTTGCCAGAAGGCAGGGGATCACTGATGCCGGTGGCTTTTTGGATATTAGTCTCGACTTTTTATTCTACTCCATGGTGCCGTTTGCCTTTGTACTCGCCAACCCAGAAGCGAACGCCATCGCAGGTGCATTCTTGATCTTCTCATTCATCGGCACGGGAAGTAGCTTTCTGGCGTTTGCTGTAATGGCAGGAAAGCGAGGCATAGATAACCCTGTGTATAAGCATAAGTCTTTGTACTATATGAGTGGCTTAACCGAAGGCACTGAGACCATAAGCTGTTTTATCCTGATGTGCCTATTGCCCAACTACTTTGCAGAGCTTGCATATATATTTGGCGCCATGTGCTGGTTCACTACCGCAACCCGCATCTACTCTGGCTTCCATACGTTAAAATAGTTCCTAGTTCCTAGTTCCTAGTTCCTAGTTCCTAGTTCCTAGTTCCTAGTTCCTAGTTCCTAGTTCCTAGTTCCTAGTTCCTAGTTCCTAGTTCCTAGTTCCTAGTTCCTAGGAACCGCATTTCCCCTTATACCCATATTCAATCTCTTGCTCATAATTGCCGTGAGCAAGAGGTTGATCTGCACCTTGTTGCAATCATCAATATTCCTCACGATCAGCTTCAAAACTACTAGATATTTTTTCTTCCACACTTCTCTTAATCTGAATGGGCTTTCAACGGAAAGCAGTTAATAACAACGGATGACTACTGAGGTCATTCTCAGATAAGGAGGAAATCATGCCGTTAAAACGCCCACGCCCTGAATTGGTAGATAGCAGCTCGTCAAAGGCGAAGCCAAGTCTCACCATGCAAGCGGCAGACTATGGGCACCAGAAAGTATTGAAACCTTTTAAACAGTCATTTGTATTGGCGATGTTTGCTGGTGCTTTTATAGCTCTTGCCTTTGTCTTCTATATCACTGTGACTACAGGCTCATACGAAAACGGTTGGGGTGTGACCCGCTTTATTGGTGGTCTCGCTTTTAGCCTTGGCTTAATGCTGGTGGTTGTATGTGGAGGGGAACTGTTTACGAGTACCGTGCTTAGCTCGGTTGCTTGGGCTCAAAAACGAGTCACTACTAAGCAGTTACTTGGATGTTGGGCTCGTGTGTATGCAGGTAACTTTGCTGGAGCCATGCTGACCCTTGCTTTCATTATGATGGCAAAGATGCACATTCTTGACCATGGCAATTGGGGGCTAAACGCCTTGAGTATCTCTGCGCATAAGCTAGAGCACTCATGGTGGCAGGCATTCTCTCTAGGTGTTATGTGTAACCTATTGGTTTGTCTAGGTATTTGGATGAGTTTTAGCAGTAAAGAAAGTGCAAGTAAGGCTTTTTTAGTACTGCTACCAGTGGCGATGTTTGTTAGCTCAGGCTTCGAACACAGCATTGCAAACATGTTTATGGTGCCTCTAGGTATCGCCATTAAGGCGAGCGCCGATGCTCATATGCTAAGTGCAGCAGCAGAAGCTGGTATTCATCTAGAACTACTCAATATTAAACAATTTATCACTGCGAACCTTATTCCAGTGACCCTTGGAAACATTTTTGGCGGCGCGGTATTGGTGGGGCTTGCTTATTGGAGCATTGAACCAAAGCAGAGCGCATCACCATCAATCTACCCAATCAAAAATTCAGATATTCAATTTTCATCATTAAATTCATTGGAGCATGCCATGTTAGAACAAATGAAACGTTTACGAGTTGCAGACCTAGCCTCAGACAACCAAATCACTTTCTCAGAAGATTTGAACTGTCATTCAGCACTTAAGCTATTGATTGATAACAATCAAGCAGGCGCTGCAGTATTAAGCGAAGATCATCAAGTTCAAGGCTTTATCTCTCAGCAGGATCTTCTTCGAGCAATGTGGGGTCAGGACTTTGACGTGAATGCGGTCATGGTAGTAAAAGACTTCATGCAGACTCCAGTATGCACTCTTACTCCAGAGCAAAGCATTCTGACAGCGCTTGAGCCAATGATTGTTGACCAAGACACTCTATACCCAGTCAATCAAGGCGGTTTCTTCATGGGTGGTGAGGCATTGTCATTCAGCGAACGCCTAGCGAAAGCGGCAAGCAAAATGCCAAGTGCTTACCCTGTGGTATTTAATGGTCAGTATGTAGGTCTTTTGAATCGCGATGCGATTGCACAGTGGGTGGCTAACTTTAATCAGCCACAGCAGCAAAAAGAGAAGGACCTGTCTGTCGCTTAATGCTAAGCGACAGCAAATAGGGCAGGTGTAGCCCTTTTTAAAAAAGCACAACTAAGTTTTTGGGTCACGCAGGGAGTTAATCCTTGCGTGGCTTGAAAGATCTTCCTCTGGTCAATCTTCTCGCCTCAGACAGTAAACATTCTCTAAGTGGTGATTCGCCACTGTCATTACGCCAAATAAACGATATCTCACGCTGCATGTTAAGTTGTGGTGTTGGTAGTACTACCAATTGATTGCTTTCAAGCTCAGGCAATATATCTAGATAAGGTACGCAACCCAAGTAGCTACCGTTAGCAACCAGTGATTTAATCACTCGAATACTCTCGTACTCTTTCCACACCTTAATATTGTCGATAAGGCCATGAACAGCGCCATCGAAGATGCGGCGAGTACCGGCACCAGGCTCTCGTAATACCCATTTCGCTTGTTCTAACTGAGCAAGAGTCACTTGTTTATATTGAGCAAACGGATGATTAGGTGAGGCAATCACTACTAAATCGTCGTCAAGCCAATGTTCTTGTTGTAGACGGCTATCCGTGTTTCTTCCTTCGATAATACCTAAGTCACAGTCATAGTTGAGCAGTGCATCGATCACGTTTTCTGTATTTTCGACCATCAAATCAATGCGCATTTCAGGGAAGTCGTTATCAATTTTGCTGATAAGAGCAGGAACTAAGTGTTTTGCTGCAGTTTGACTAGTGCAAAGAGTTAAATTACCACTAATAAGGTGCTGCTCATGAAGGCCAAACTCAATCTGTCTCGCGTCTTGAAGTAAGCGCTTGGCTCTTGGTCTTAGCCAATGCCCCCAATGACTTAGCACTAATCTATTGCCCTGGCGGTTGAACAGTGGGCGGTCTAAGACAGACTCTAGTTGAGACAGAGACATACTGACCGCTGATTGGGTCATAGAGAGCTTCTTGGCGGCAGCACTGACACTTTCATGGCTTGCAACGGCGTCGAATACAGCGATTTGCTTTAGAGAAAACTTGAACATGCAACCCTCAGAAATGAAAAATAAGTATCAGTTTTTTTGATACTTTGATTTTGCTCCTTAAAATGACTTAGTTCAATAAGTATTCACTGCGGAAATATTAATAAATGTAAACGTTTGCTTATCTTTTCATCTAATAGCGACGATTTCTCTTTCAAAATGCATCGAAAATATTCAGTTGCAGAATGTAATCCGGAACGGTATATTAATCGTCATTCCACGATTGTCGAAATATAATTATGACCAGTTGCCAGACTCAAGAGTGCATCGCACCTGTTATCTCAGACGAGGATGCAAAGCGAGAACAAGAACTCGCGACTTTAGCAAAGGCCATTGCTCATCCTGCTCGAGTCCGAATCCTAAAGGTATTGTTCGAGCTCGAAACAAAGGGCGGCTGCCTGAATGGGGATTTAGTTGGGCAATTAGGTTTAGCTCAATCTACAGTATCAGAGCATCTGCGAATTCTGCGTCAGGCGGGGTTGGTTCGAAGTGAGCCTAAGCCACCTAAGGTTTGCTATCGAATAGAGACGCAAGCCATGCATAGAGTGAAAGAACTTTTTGATAGTTTGTTTTAGTGAAATGAAGCAGCTAATGATTCAGTAGACACTATTTTTTAATTACAATAATCGTCATTCGACGATAAACGAAAGAGATACACAGATGACAACAGCAGCAGCGAGCGCCTCACCAAAGATGAGCTTTCTCGATAGATACCTAACCCTATGGATATTCTTGGCCATGGCGGTTGGGGTTGGTATTGGCGCCGTATATCCAGAGGTGGCTGATCTTAATGAAGCGATGTCAGTGGGCAGCACCAACATCCCCTTGGCTATCGGTCTGATCTTAATGATGTATCCGCCTTTAGCTAAGGTAGACTACAGCCTGCTTGGAAAAGTAGCGCAAGATAAGCAAGCGATTAAGCTTTCTTTGGTCATGAACTGGATTGTCGGTCCGATCTTGATGTTTGTACTGGCTTTGACATTCTTGGGTGATCACCCTGGCTACATGGTCGGTATTATTCTTATAGGTTTAGCCCGTTGTATTGCAATGGTTCTAGTATGGAATGATATTGGCGGCGGTAACAAAGAATACGGAGCGGCGTTGGTCGCCCTAAACAGTGCCTTCCAAATCGTGACTTATAGCTTCATGGCTTGGTTATTTATTACCGTGTTGCCACCAATATTTGGGTATACGGGAATGGTCGTGGATATCTCTATGGCTGATATTGCACAGAGCGTATTCATCTATCTTGGTATTCCATTCTTAGCGGGTTTTCTAGGCCGTAAACTGTTGGTTTCAGCAAAGGGTGAGCAGTGGTACAACGAGGTCTATATCCCTCGTATCTCGCCGATAACGCTTATCGCTCTGTTGGCTACGATAGTGCTGATGTTTAGCCTTAAAGGTGAAATGATTCTAGAGCTCCCAATGGACGTAGTGCGCGTTGCTATACCTTTGGCTATCTACTTTGTATTGATGTTCTTTGTAAGCTTCTTTGTCGGTAAACGATTGGGGATTCCGTATGATAAGAATGCCTCTATTGCCTACACAGCTACAGGCAATAACTTTGAATTGGCGATTGCGGTTTCAATTGCAGTATTTGGTATTAACTCAGATCAGGCGTTTGCTGGTGTGATTGGGCCTCTGATTGAAGTGCCGGTATTGATCGCTTTGGTTAATGTGGCATTGAGAATGAAGGCCAAGTACAAAGTGAAAACTGCATAATTGTGTAAAGATTAAGCCAGTCACTGATTGGCTTTTAAGTACACATTCTTCCATTTTTAATCATTTAATACTCCATTTTCGATCTGATACTGGCAAAAATACACTTTCGTCTGCTCACATCAGTCCTGCAAACGTCTTACTCATCACACTTTTTCTAAAATCCCCTGTGTGACCAGTGTCATATAAAAAATCGCAAGAACCCTCAAAAATTCGATCTCTTAGACCCTTTTAGAGAGGGGCAAGTGATCTAGTTATCATTTGACCGCGTCGCTCATGCTAGTTTTTTATGTCATACAATATAGTTAGATACATCGATGAGGTGAATGTCTATAGCAGAGGTTAGGCAATGAAAAGTCATGCAGAAATAGCAAAGGATGCTATCGAATTAGTAACACCCGCAATCGAAAGGTTGTTTGAAAGAACCAATCGCAAAGAGCTTCATATCGTTGTCATGGACCCACGCGTTAAGCCTTGGGAAACATCATTCGAAGAAGCGATTTTGGTTGAAAGCTCCCTAGGTAATCCAGAGCAGTGGACTATCCCTTTTGATGAGTTTGCACGCAAAAAAGCCAAGCAAGCATGGCGCAATACACGTGCAAATATCACCAATCAAACACTACATACAGCGTCACTAAACGAAGATGATCTGCTTTTCTATGGCTCATTTGTTTATGGAGACGTAGTGGTTGGCTGCAGTGGTGTTGAACAATGGTACGACATGCTAATCAGTGGCTGGATTGCAGTAGCAATTGAACAGTTGTGCATGGCCGAGTACCAGAACAACAAAGTAAGTAACCCTACACAAACAACTAGAAACTAATTAAAACTGACACAAAAGGAATTAACATGAACAAACTTCTTAAATCCCTTCTTGTTGCCGCAGGCATCATGGTATCTGCAACGGCTGTTGCGGCGGACTACCCAAGCAAAAATATCCGTTTAGTTGTACCTTTTGGTGCGGGTGGTGGTACCGATGCGGTTGGTCGTACTCTGGCTAACTCTGCAAAAGACATTCTTGGTCAAAACATTGCGGTAATGAACCGCACAGGTGGTGCTGGTGCAGTGGGTATGAGCTTTGGTGCTCAGCAACGTGCTGATGGTTACACACTAACAGTGGTCACTCGTGAGATTGCATCTCTACCTCAAATGGGTCTAATGCAACACGATGCTAGCGACTTTAAACTTATCCGCATGGTTAACCTTGATCCAGCAGTAGTACTGGTTTCTGCAGACAGCCCATACAACACAATCAATGACCTTATCGCAGAAGCGAAGAAAGGTGACGGTGTGGTTAAATTTGCTTCTACAGCAGCGCCAAACTTCTACCTAATGGCTCTTGAAAAAGACCAAGGTATCAAGCTAAACGCTATCCCATACAACGGTGCATCAGAAGCAATCCCAGCGGTACTAGGTAAACACACTGACGTAACTATGGTTACTCCAGGTGAAGCTATTGCTCAGCTACGTTCGGGTCAACTTAAAGCACTAGGTGTGATGTCTGAAGAGCGTATTTCGTTCATCCCAGATGTACCTACTCTAAAAGAGCAAGGCATTGACGTTGTAACGGGTACATGGCGTGGTATCGGTGCTCCGAAAAACACTCCAGATGAAGTTATCGAAACTCTAGGCAAAGCATTCGACGAAGCTATGGCATCTGCTGAATTCAAAGAATTCATGGAGAAAGGTGCGATGACTATCCACAACATGAATGCAGAAGAGTTCACTACTTTTGTTGAGCAAGACACTAAAAACCTTGGTGCTCTAATCAACTAATTTCCACCTGGGAGCTCTTGCTAGGGCTCCCTCCTTCTTTGAAGTTTAGCTTTAAAGGGTAGCATTATGATTAATAGAAATGTTGTCTTCCCATCCCTAATCATTGCCCTAAGCGCAGTTATTTTGGTTCTTATTGGACAGTTTGCAGAACCTCGCTTTCAAGACGCGAGCGTCGATGCGAAATTTTTCCCAACAGCCATTGCGGTTGCTCAAATCATTATTTGTATTGCCTTATTAGTGCAACACAAACTCAAATCTACTAACACTGAAGTACAGTCAGTTATTTTCTCAAAAATGGCCGTATTCGGTGTCATATTCCTGATTGGATATGCATTATTAATTAGCGTGATTGGCTACTTGTTAGCGAGTCTAGTTGCATTCACAGTTTATCTTGTGTTGTTCAAGGTCAAGAAGCCACTGTATTACGTTGTGGCATGGACCTTTGTATTTGGCGTTTATTACCTATTCGGTGAGGTGTTCTACATAGCACTTCCTGAAGGTCTATTTTATTAAGGAGGCGGTATGATTGAGCATCTATTGAATGGCTTACTGACCGCGTTCAGTCCAGCTGTTTTACCTATTTTAATCTTTGGTGTTGTGGGCGGAATCGTACTCGGTGCGTTGCCGGGCCTGACCGCCACCATGGGTGTGGCCATTCTTCTGCCATTTACCTTTGGCATGGAGCCAACAGCGGCGCTGGTTATGCTAATCGGTGTCTACATCGGTGGTATCTATGGTGGTTCCATTGCCGCTATCTTGCTGAAAACACCAGGCACTCCGGCCTCAGCCGCAACGGTGCTTGATGGGCATACTCTGGCTGCCAAAGGCCAAGCGGCGAGAGCGCTGAGTATCTCGGCAATCGCTTCGTTTGTGGGCGGGTTGATCAGTACAATCGTTTTGATCGCTATTGCTCCACTGCTAGCAAACTTCGCATTGCGATTTAATGCACCAGAATACTTTGCATTGGCTCTATTTGGTCTAACCATCATTGCCAGTGTTTCAGCGCAGAATATTTTGAAGGGCCTATTGGCGGGTACTATTGGTCTGTTGATCTCAACAGTGGGATTAGACCCAATTAGTAGTGTGCCTCGCTTTACCTTTGGCGTGATGGATCTGTATAGCGGGATCAATGTAATTCCTGTTCTGATTGGTCTATTTGCACTGTCTGAAGCGATCAACCAGATTGAAAAAATCCTAAAAGAGAAGCAAGCTAAAGTTGCTAAATTTGATCACAAATTGCTGAGCAAACAAGATCTTAAAGAGATGATGCCTACAGCAGTTAAAAGTGGTCTGATGGGGACAACCATTGGTTCTGTTCCTGGCGCTGGCGCGGACATCTCTGCATTTGTTTGTTACAACGAAGCGAAGCGTTCTTCGAAGAATCCGGATGAATTTGGTAAAGGTTCTGTACGAGGCCTTGCCGCAGCAGAGGCGGGTAACAACGGCGTAACAGGGGGCTCTCTTGTTCCTTTACTTACACTAGGTGTTCCGGGTGATGCGGTAGCGGCAGTACTATTGGGCGCTCTGATTGTTCAAGGTCTAACTCCTGGTCCTCTGCTGTTCGCTCAGAATCCAGAGGTGGTGTACGGCGTATTCAGTTCAATGCTGGTGGCTAACATTGTGATGTTAATCGTTGGCCTAGTGGGTATTCGCTTCTTCTGTCGCATCATTGAGGTGCCCAAGTTGCTGATGATCCCTATCATCATATTCTTGTCAGTGGTCGGCGCATACGCGATTAACAACTCAATGTTTGATGTGGGTATTGCGATTGCCTTTGGTATTTTAGGCTTTGTGTTAGGCAAAATGGATATACCATCTTCGCCAATACTTCTCGCTATTATCCTTGGTCCAATGGCGGAGACCAACCTGCGTAAAGCCTTGCTGATGTACGATAACTCTTGGTCATTCCTGTATGAAAGACCGATTGCTTTAGCCTTTATTGTGTTAGCTGTCTTTTCTGTGTACTCGACAATGAAGATGAAGAAGAAAAAGCAGATGCAGTTAGATACCTAAGCGGTAAACGAAAACAGAGTGTTAATACTAAGAGCTAGTGAGGCAATCACTGGCTCTTTTTTCGTTCTCAATAATTGAAAATTAAGATTGAGATTATCTCGACAGCAAATGTTACTGATCGTGATCCTGTTCATATCTTGTATTATTATATTAGTGCATTATGACCCTCGCTCGTTAAGAGAAGAGATGGGTATTGTTCCCGTTTCTCTTGGCACTAAAAATAAATACCTAGAGGTTAATATGCATACAAAGAACAAGATTGCTGCTGTTGTTGTTTCAGCACTCGTTGCTGGCCTAGCAGGCTGCTCAACAGCTTCTTCCCCCGATACTGCATCTGCGACACAACAAGCTCCGTCTGCAACGCAAGCTCCTTCAGCGAATAATGATCCGCAACTGGCTGTGCAGTACAACTTAGACGTGAACAAGGTTCCAGCTGAAAACTTCGATCTATCTAAGTTCAAGCTAAATACGCCAAGAGACGATAACAAGCCAGAGCGTGCGGGTAAGGTAATGGAAATCTACAAGCCTATGTTGAATGACAAGGCT
The DNA here is from genome assembly GCF_001677275.1 of Vibrio breoganii. Lineage (GTDB taxonomy): Bacteria > Pseudomonadota > Gammaproteobacteria > Enterobacterales > Vibrionaceae > Vibrio > Vibrio breoganii. Next base: position 2,205,624 of record NZ_CP016177.1, on the reverse strand, counting down.
AACCCATTCTCTGATGCTGAGTGGTTCTACACTGATTCTATAACTGGCGCTATGGTGTTTGCTTCTCCAAACAAAGCAATGACAACACCAAACTCTAAGAATGCTCGTAGTGAACTGCGTGCGATGCTTTCTGATGACTACTCATCTCCAAAGAACAACTTCACTATTGCTTCTACAGATAATGCTGAAGCATACGGTGCGATTGGCGGTCACATGAGTGCGACCATGTCGGTTGACTGGGTAAGTACCAGTGGTGATTACAAGAAAAATGGTGCATTTGCTACCGTAATCGGTCAAATCCACGGTTCGAAGAACGAGCCTCTAAAAATCATGTACCGTAAACTGCCAGAGCATGAATACGGCTCTATTTACTGGAACTACGAAACTAATGCTCTAGGTGACGATTACAGCAAGCGTCGTGATATTCGCCATGAAGTGTTCGGTCAAAGCGGTCTGCGCCAAGGTTCAGAAGATCCTGTAACGGGTATCAAACTGGGCGAGATCTTCTCGTACGACGTAAATGTAGAAGGTGATATCATGCACCTAACGTTCACTAAGAACCCAGGCAAACCAAACCAAGAAGTTAAGACGTATGATATTGACCTAGCAAAAGGTGAATACCAAGGCGACAAATACGACCAAGGCTACGCAAACGACTGGATGTACTTCAAAGCAGGTACTTACAACCAATGTAATACTGGCTCAAGCGGTTGTGCAAACAACGGCATCGAAGCTGGCGATTACTCTAAAGTGAGCTTCTTCAAGTTCAGCCTAGATCAATAATTCGGTTTAACTGACATTCATCGAATGTCAAAGAGCATGTCGAGATTTCTGGTGGGGGCTAGAGTCTCGATAGCGGTGAGGAAATCGGGGATTGAACTGTCTTCAATGGCGATTTACCTATGATTCACTTCAATGTTTCCTCACGTTTTTTTAGAGCCTGCTTTTGCAGGCTCTTTTTTTATCCATTGAGTTACACCTTTCCTTAAGGAAGGTACTGTCACTATAGAGGCAAAAAAGCCAAGTGCGTCTGCTCGCACTTGGCTTTTTAGTAGTCAGAACTGGGAGGCTAGTTCTAAGCTAGTTCAATTTGCTTAGCCTGCTTTTGTACGCGTTCACCATCAATATCTATGACAATAATGCCTTCGCCAATATCAACCTTCAAAAGACCAGCATTATCCATATCGTGATAGATAGGATTGTTTTCACAACACGCCACAAAGGTATGCTGAGCAGCAGGCGCCGCTTGCCATTCTATATGTCTTATATCTTGGTTTGCATCAGAGACTACAGATTCATGAAGAGAGGTTTCTTCCTGATAGCCTATTTCTATACAGGGCTCTGATAGCCCATCAGCTAACAGTTTTACTGTGTATGCTAACTCGTCATTATTAAGAAGAACGTGTTGTCCTTTCTTCTCTGCATTTAGCGGAGAGTGAAGTCGCCACTGCACCGGTTGCGCTGAAGCTAAACTCATATTATCAACGATGAGAACGCCTTTATCTGCGACGGTGACTAAGGTTCGAACAAAGCGTTTTGCATCACTGTAAGTTCGGCTTAAGTCCATTTGTACAACACTCCAGTTAGCCCCTGTTTTATGGGTGATAACGGATGCGGTTGCAGACTCATCGTCCAGTATTTGTCCTCTTCCACCAATCAATGGCAGGTTATGCGCTTTGGTGGTTCTGGTCCATTCGCTGTGATGGGCACTGCCAAAACGATAGCCATAACTTCCACTTGGCGTCAGGACGCTAGTGTGTGAATCGATTAAGGCGATATTACCTTGATCGGCGTGACGGTGAGAGCTATTGCCGAATTGGCTGGCTCTAAAGAATACAGAGCTACGCTTGCTCTTGATGGCACCCAGTCCAGCAAAATCATAATACTTGCTGTAGATGCCGTCACATTCTTGGCTCTCGTCTAGGTTCAATAAAGGTCGTTCAGAGTGCTTAATTTGTGGGATCGTTGGCACTACATCGAGCAGGTGTAAATCATAAGACGAGATCTGTTGTTCAAGCTCTAAACTCATCTCTCGAGTTGCGCGATCGCCGAAGCGTTCAGCGTAGATTCGCAGCGGGTTTTGAGCAAAGAAGCCCGGCCATTCGGCGCCATCTCGCTTGCACCAGAAGCCATCACCAAATGGGTGTATGTCATCTTGGGTCGCTACAAAATCCATCGCAAAATTGCTGTAGTTCTTGTAGAAAGGGTGGTTGTAGAAAGAGAAGCCACTGATTCGCTCAACGGAAAGGAAGAACGGATGGAACCACTTACTGTAAGATGAGGAATAAAATGGACCCTCTGCCCAGCTGCCATCTTCGCCACCATAAAATGGCAATACACCGCGGTAGATCATTAGCGAGTAGTTAAGCCAGCGTTCACAGACGCTTTGATCAAACTCTTTGTGCAGTGCAAGAGCGGCTACCCCAAGATACGCTGGCAGGCGAGATGTATGAGAGTGTCCAGGGAACTGCTTGAACTGATCTTGCTCTAATCGCTCCTCCATCTGATAAGCAATGCGAACCAACATAGGCCTCACAAAGCTTTTTTCGCTTTCGGTTAGAAGAGGCGCAAGCCAGTGGTATGCCAAGTAAAGGTTGCGAGCTAAAGAAAGACCAACCTCGTCTCCCCAAGTGCATGGACGAAGCAGTGATGCCGGACCTTCTGGGCTCCACTCTGCCAACTTGAGTAATAAAGACACTGCGGTTTCACCGCTTTGCTTATCTCCCCAAATCTTGTACAGCAAGCTTAGAGAGGTAAGGTCTCTATCTATCCACTTTCTGACATTCGCAATAGCTGTGCGTTTGCCTTCTTCCTCGCCTCTTCGGTAATGAGTCGGGTAGGTAATCGCGTCAATGTCGGCAAGTTCCGCTGTTTTCTTGAGCTTGTCATAGGCCATCCATGAAGAGATACGAACGTGGTTGATATCCTCATCGAAGTACATCAAGAATTGTTCGTGAGGTTGGCAGCGCTCAAATAATTCTTTGGCGGTAGGCGCCAGGTAGTCTTCTGACTTTTCAGTGACGCTAAAAGAAAACCAAGGTGTCGCTTGATGCTCAGCATTAACCAAGCGCCAACGATATTCACCATTTGGAAGCGTGAAAGGCAACTGGAAAGGAGAGGATACGTTCTCCCAACACCACTGCAGAGGTTTATTGGTGTGCTCTAATTCAATACTAAAGCTGTCATGATAACTAGGTTGAGGCCAGTTAAAGCTTGGTGGGTTTACAAGCACCTCTTGTTCATGTCCTGGAGACATAAATACTTGAAAGTCATGGTTTCTTTGCAATGACAACATTCTATTGCTCCTTCTTAAACCAAAGATATTCGCCCGTTTCAGGATTGATTTCCCCAATCGCTTTTGCCGGAGAGCCTGCAACAATTTGGTAGTCTTCCACCGATTGAGTCACTACCGAGTTAGCGCACACCAGAGCGCATTTGCCAATGGTGACTCCTGGGGTGATGACAACGCCTGTGGTAAGCCAAACGCCGTCTTTGATCTCTACTTTGCCTTCTTCAAGGCTGCTGCGAGCGCTAAAATGATCCGTTGTTGGGTCATACAAGTGATTCGACGCAACGATAGAAACATGGGGGCCAATGAGTATGTTTTGACCAATGGTGACATCACCATTGATGTAGCTGTACAGTCCAATATAAGAATTTGCGCCAATTTGCTTATCACCAATTCGAACGATAGCTCCCGGAGCAACTCTTACACCTTCGTTTGTGAAGCCCATTATCTGAGCTCGGGTGTTGTCATCGGCAGCGTTATTGCTTTGGGTGGTGTAAAGGGTGAACTTGCGAAATTCTTCATCGGTAAGTTCCCCACCGAATTTTTGTTGTACTGACATGTTTACCTCAATAGATAGGAGGTAACCCTCCTATCTTACTGTTTTAATGTTATTTTTATGCGCAGCTTTGCTTAACTTGAAGCTCGGCAGGTTTCTTTACCGTGCGCAATAGAATGAATCCAATAAAGCCTATGATGCCCGCAATGATGGCAAACAACGCTTTACCCCAAAGTGGATTAGGAACCAGCGTTAACATAGCTAAGAATACAGATGCAGTTAGTAGCATCTTGCCAAGCATGATGTGCTGCTTGTTATCCATAAGAATGCTTTGCTCTGACTCTTCAACAACCACTTCAGTATCAACATTGTTGAAGAACTGGTTGATTTCAGCGGCACGCTCAGCCGATGGCTCTTTGTAGAAGAAACGAGATAGAACAAAGAACGGCAGAGTAATCGACATATGACCAATTACGCCCAGTGTTACTGACTTCATTTCAGAGAATTCGCGAGCGGTAAGCTGCGTATCAAGACCAAGGATTGTTTCAATCGTGTTTGGCGTAATTACAAAAGCGATCACAGCTGACACACACATACCGACTAGGATAGTACCCCAGCCTGCCCAATCTGGCGTTTTACGCACAAAGAAACACATGATTGATGGAATAAGCACTGGGAAGCCAACAAGAGTGCCGACTAACATCATAAGGTCGAATAGGCCGAATTCTTTTAGAGATGTTAAGAACAAACCGGTAAGGATGATCACGATACCGAATATCGCAGTAAGAACCTTACTTGCTCTCATTAGGTTTTTCTCAGAGAAGTCTTTACAGAAGTATGGTTCGTAAACACTCTTAAGAATGATGCCCGCATTACGGTTCAGCGCTGAGTCCATTGAAGACATAGTGGCTGCAAACATAGCTGCTAGCATTAGACCAACCATACCCACTGGCATTTCACTCTTAACAAACATGTAGTAAGTCGCATCTGCAACCTTGTCGCCTAAGCCTTCTAGACCCCATGTAGTCACATCAGGGTAATTGCCCGCTACGTACCAAGCCGGTAGGAACCAAACAAGTGGACCAAGTATCATTAGTGAACAAGCGAGTAGAGCTGCTTTACGAGCATTCTTTGTGTCTTTAGAAGCAATGAAACGGTAAGAGTCGACCATGTTATTGGTACTGAAGAATTGCTTAACAAAGATACAGATAAACCAGCCAACAAATAGGTAACTGTAGCTGTAGCCATCACCAATTAGCTGTTGCGTTGGTAGACCTACCTCAAGTAGGTTGCCTACACCGCCTGATTTCCAGATAGCAACCATGGCAGCAATGAAGGTCATTACCGTGATGATGATCATCTGCATAAAGTCGGAAGCGATAACGGCCCAGCTGCCGCCAACCAATGACATGAACAATACCACTAAGCCTGCACCGATAATGGTTTGCTCTAGAGGTACGCCGATAACAGCACTAGTGAACACAGCAAGACCGTTAAGCCAGATTGCTGCTTGTAAAACACTGAGAGGAACGTTTGCCCAAGTAAATACTTGTTCATTTACCGCACCAAGTCGAAGTCTGATGCCTTGCAGAGGACTGATCACTCGCATTTGACGCGCTTTGGCTGCAAAGAAAAGGTAGTTACAGAAGTAACCTAAAGCGTTAGCGAAAAATACAACAGCGACGGACATACCGTTGGTAAGGGCTTTGCCCATAAGGCCGGTAAAGGTCATTGCACTCAATGCCATCATGAAGGCACTGGAACCGACCATCCACCATAGCATTCGGCCACCTCCTCTAAAATACTCACTGGTATTTGAGGCTGCAGAGCGGAAAACCCACCCGAGACCGATGAGAAAAATGAAGTAAACGAGTACAACAATAATATCAATATCCATGCTTAATGGTTCCTGTAGTAATAGGGTAGAGAGGCATAGCTACATCCTTTTTTTCTTGTTTGTGGAGTAGACACATTTTTATTGTGGTCTGAGACCTAACACACGTTTCATCATAAGGAGGCTTATCATAGAGTGGAAATATTATTATTGTATAACAATAATACAATCAACGAATGACCAACTCCCATGGACATTAAGACGCTTAAAACCTTTCTTTCAGTAGCTAAGTTGAAAAACTTTTCAGCGGCCGCTAGAGAGCTAAATACCGTTCAGCCTACGGTTTCTCGTCATATTTCCGATTTGGAAAATGAGCTAGGAACCAAGTTGTTTTTGCGTACCACCCATCAGGTAGAATTGACCGCAGCCGGAGAGGTGTTGTTACCAGAAGCCTTGGCCATTATTGCTAATGATAAACGAGTAAAGGCGTTGGTGGGTAAGGCGTTGGAGTCCAAAGAGTCAGTGCTTAATATTGGGTACCTGGCTACTGCTTGCTCATTTTTCCTGCCAAAGATTCTGGGGGAATTTTCCAGTAGCAATGCCAAGGTAACCACGAACCTTTTTGAGATGACCGCTCAGGAACAGCAAGATGGGTTGCTGGAAAACAAGATTGATATCGCTTTTTCAAGACGTCAGCCACAACTAGATGGCAGCGTGTTCAATGTAGAAAAGATCTATACCGATAAGCTGGTGGCAATCTTGCCGGCCAATCACCCTTTAGCGAATAATACTGAAGTAAGTTTAAATGAGCTTCGCAGCGAAAAGTTCATACTGTTTCGTCGCTCTGAGTGGAGTGAAATGTTTGAGCACATCTCATTGCTCTGCCAAGAGAGAGGCTTCTCGCTGGACGTGAGTTTTCACCCTGAAAATATGCGACATCTGGTCACTTCAGTTTCGTCAGGACTAGGAATATCCATCGCACCACAATGCATCAAGTTCGTTGCTGATAAAAACTGTGTATGTATCCCAATAAAAGAAATCAGCCTGGCGCTTCCGCTGTATATCTATTACAAGAAAGAAGGTATGAGTGAGCCCCTAGGACATTTGGTGAATAATTGTGTCTCTCATGCTCAAGATATTCAGAAGATGCTGACGGCATCTTGATTATTTATTGAATATCAATGGTTTGGGTTGTTTTCTTGATAGCTGATAGCTGATAGCTGATAGCTGATAGCCTGTCTCTTGATCACAACTTGGACTTTAGGGTACTCGTCATATAAAAGGTCCCCGATAAAAGCCCTCGGGGACGACGGTTGTTAATAATACGAACACCAAAGCTGTGCATGCAATGGTCATTGATAGTAACGAGGTTAGTCACGTTCAATGGCAAACGGTGACCATGCCTGGCGGGTTGGCATTACTTCTACGCGGTTGATATTGATATGGTCTGGCAGTGATGCAATGTAGAACATCTGCTCGGCAATATCTTCTGCGCTAAGTGGTGTGGTGCCTTGATATAAATTGTCTGAAGCGCTTTGGTCGCCCTTAGTACGTACTAGGGTAAATTCGGTTTCTGCGATACCTGGGGAAAGGTCCGTAACGCGCACTCCTGTGCCTTGTAAGTCACATCTGAGGTTATAGCTGAACTGCTTAACGAAGGCTTTACTCGCGCCATAAACGTGGCTCCCAGGGTAAGGCCATTGACCGGCAATGGAACCTACATTGATGATAGTCGCGCCGGCACCAGTTTTGATTAGGGTAGGTAAAAGAGCATGGGTAACATTGACTAAGCCGGTCACATTGGTATCTATCATGGTATGCCAATCGGATAGCTCTACTTCAGGGGCGCCTTGTGGTGCAAGGGCTAAGCCAGCATTGTTGACCAATGCAGTAACTGATGAGAACTCATCTGGCAGAGCGTCTACAGCCTGTTTAACGGCGTCAGCATCACGAACGTCCAACTGCATGACATGAACAGGTACAGACAACTCTTCTTTCAGGTCTAGTAATCGTTCAATACGACGGCCAGACAACACTAATGACCATCCCTCTTTTGCAAATCGGTGTGCAGCGGCCTTGCCAAAACCTGAGGTAGCGCCAGTGATAAATGCGATTTTCTTCATGCTAAGTTCCTTCTTAAAATAGGATTATGAGTAGTGCCAACATTACTAGAATGGGCGCTATTGTTTTTCTTGGTGACGGATCTGGGTACTTACTAAATAGCTTTTTGCCCACCATGTTGCCAATGACTGCGGCGGGAAAGAGCAATAAGCTAAATTGGATAGACTGCGTCGAAATGGCATCCACATACAGTAATCCCATTAACGATGCTAATGAGCTGAAAATAAAAAATACGATGGCTGTGGCTCTTACTTCACTAGCACTAAGGGACAGATTCAATAGGTACAAAACCAGTGGTGGCCCTCCCGCAGAGGCGGTCGTCATACTAAACCCTGATACGGCGCCCGCGAGTAATGCATAGCGCTGATTCAGCCAACGTATTTTTAGATTCAGCATAATCAAAGTGCCAGCAACAAGAGAGGTACCTGCAATCATCATCTTGAGCTGATGAGCTGAAACCTGAGAGATGAACATTAGAGAAACAGGGATTGCCCCTAGCATACCTAGTGTGAGCAGAGTCAGTAGTCGCTTGTTGAGCTCTCGCTTGATCCCTCTAAGTAAGCAAAGGCTACTCAGTAGATCCAAAGTCAATGCAATAGCAATCGACTCAAAAGGAGAGTAGATAAAGCTGAGACACAAGGCTGCAATAATGGCAAAACCAAAGCCACTGTAGCCTCTTACCATTCCGGCAAAGAACACAAATACTGCCGCTAGCCCCATCTTCAACCCCATCACTTAATCGTCAATGACATCAATGTAATCAGCCATTGGATTAAGCTATAGAGCCAGTTTTTAAGATTGTGTGAGGCAGGGGGAAAGGGCACTGTCTGACCCAAGGCTTTTTTTAAACTGACCCTACGTCCTTATCAGCGTTTGTCGCCAAGATATCTACACACAACAGTACATCTACACAGCCTAGATATCGCACAGGAGAATAAAAATGAATGGATTTGGAACAGAGGTATCAAATCAGTACGTCCTAGAGCTAGATAAGCATGTCTTTCACTCTTGGTCAGTGCAGGAAGCGGCTCCGCCAATTGCTATCGCGGGAGCTCAGGGATGTAACTTGTGGGATTTTGATGGGAAGCAGTATCTCGATTTCAGTAGCCAATTGGTGAATGCTAATATTGGCTATCAGCACCCTAAGGTGATCGATGCCATCAAGACACAGGCTGAGTCGTTAGTGACTATCGCACCTGCCACGGCGAACCTTACTCGAGGCGAAGCTGCAAAGCGCATCTTAGACCGAGCACCTGACAGCTTTAAAAAGGTGTTTTTTACCAATGCGGGCGCGGATGCTAACGAAAATGCGATCCGAATGGCGAGACAGTTTACGGGTCGAGATAAGGTGCTCTCTGCTTACCGTTCTTACCATGGCAATACGGGCTCGGCAATTGCTGCTACGGGGGATTTTCGTCGCGTACCTAATGAATATAGCCGTGGGCATGTGCACTTTTTTAATCCTTATCTGTATCGCACCGAGTTTAATGCGCAAACCGAGGAGCAAGAGTGCGAGCGTGCGCTGCAGCACCTTAAACGTGTTATTGAATGTGAAGGACCAGAGGCCATTGCTGCGATTCTTCTTGAAACTATTCCAGGAACCGCGGGCTTCTTGTTGCCACCAGAGGGCTACCTGCAAGGCGTTCGTGAGCTGGCTACAGAGCATGGTATACAGCTTATCTTTGATGAGGTGATGGTGGGTTTTGGACGCACCGGTCGCTGGTTTGCGTTTGAGCATTTCAATGTCGTGCCTGATCTCATTACCTTTGCTAAGGGCGTGAACTCAGGGTATGTACCTGCTGGTGGCGTTGTGGTCAGCGAGGCTATCTCAGAGTACTTCAAGAGTAATTTCTTTATGGGAGGCCTAACCTACTCAGGTCATCCACTCGCGATGTCAGCCATTGTCGCCACTCTAGATGCAATGGAAGAGGAAGGCATTGTTCGATACGCCGATGAAGTGGGAAACAACGTTCTTGGCCCTGCGTTACTGGAACTTATGGAAAAGCATGAGACCGTAGGAGATATTCGTGGCAAAGGCATGTTTTGGGCGTTGGAGTTGGTTGAAGACAGAGCAACACGTGAGCCTTTGAGTAACAGCAAAATAGCGTTACTGAAGTCTAAGTTAACTGAGAAAGGGCTGCTGACCTTTATTGTGAATAATCGTATTCATGTGACGCCACCTTTGATCATCAAACCTAATGAGATTGCACAAGGTGTGGCGATCATCAGTCAAGTACTGGCTGAGTTTGATTAGCTTACAGAGCATAAAAAAACGCCAAGACAATTGTCTTGGCGTTGGCGCATTGAATAAAACGGGATACTTGGTCGAGGTTAACCTTGTATCACTCTTGCGAGTTGTTCGATTCCGGGAGTAATGAGCGCCTTATCTATGGCATGAAAACCAAGCCTAAAGTAGGTGTTGGTTTCGGGGTGAGATTGCTGTTTATCCATAAAGTGTGAGTAGCCGGTCTCTATAAGCACACCGCGAGATGAGGCGCGAGAGGCCAGTCGCTGACTGCTCATTTTGTCGGGAGTTTCGAGCCACAAAGCATTGCTGTAGTTGTCTTTTGCTAGTCGCGCACAATCAGGAAGATAGTGCTCAACGGCATCATTGATGGTTTGCCAGCGCTGACGAGTATTGTCTTTAAATCGGCGAAGGAAGCTGTCGTAGTACCCTTGTGAGATAAAGTGGGCCATTTCCATTTGCACGCGGCTTGGCGGGTGTCGATACATGAGGCGGCGCAATGTGCGAAGCTCGTAGATTAACTCTTCCGGTGCAACGATATAACCTAGGCGTAATCCAGGAGCCAGTATCTTAGAGAAGCTACTGACATAGATAACCCGATTGTCTTTATCTAATGCCTTAAGCGCAGGCAGAGGCGCCCACTCAGAGTTACTGTCAGAGTCATAATCATCTTCGATAATGATGGCGTCATTGGCTCGTGCTTGTTGCAGCAGTTCATCACGCCTTGTTTTGCTCATGGTGACCCCTGTTGGGGCTTGATGACTTGGGGTGACATAGAAGTAATCACACATGGAAGAGAGCTCGTTTAACTTCAAGCCATCTTCATCCACAGCATGCGGGTGTAGCTGTGCGCCAGCCAAACCAAAGATATTGTTTGCCTCTTTGTAGCCCGGGTTTTCAACCCCCACACGAGTCCCCTTATCCATGAGCAACTGAGACACTAGATACAAGGCGTTTTGAGAGCCAATGGTTATCAATATTTCATCGCTCTTGGCGTGTATGCCCCGTTGCGGAAGCACGCGTGTGCGTATCTGTTCTACGAGCAGTTCAACGTCTTTATCGACTTTATCGCAAAGCCAGCCGTGATCATGTGGATCAGCAATGACCTTGCGCGCCGATTCACGCCATTGAGCCAGTGGGAAATCATTGATACTAGGTTGGCCATAAATAAATGGATATTGATAGCAGCTCCAATGTGACGGTTTAACGATGCGAGGAAAGCGATCAGTAGAGATTTTTAACCGGCTAGCCCAGTTTGGTGCGCTGGCGGGATTGTCTGCCTCAAAATGATCCAGCTCATCCTCAACCTCTTGCAGTCTTAATCGATATTTTTCAGACAGATAGTAACCACTTCTTGGCTTGCTGATCAGGTAGCCATCATCAGACAGCCCTTCATAAACCAGCGATACCGTATTACGCGAAACCTTTAGCTGAGTAGAGAGCTTACGGCAAGAAGGCAAAGCCTCATCCGCAGAGAACACCCCTTCGAGTATCGCCTTTACTAAGTACTCACGTACTTGTTCTTGTAAGCTTCTCTTCGAATCGAATTCAATGAAACAGCTGTAATTGATTGCCATTGAGCCAACCTCTTTATGATTATTATTCACTGCATTTCATTAAGTGGTGCAAGAAGTAAGCCAGTCTACCCATTTAGTATTATCTTGCTGTTTTCCAAGACTGTCCCAATCGGCCTATAAAATTGGCTCTAACTCACAACCTTGTCCTGTCTCTAAAGTGAAGGTGTCCACAAATACAGCAAGGAATGAATTATGAGACAGGGTATGAAACTGAAAAAATGGGTAGCAGTCGCGGCAGCAACAATGACCTTAGGTATGTCTAGTTTGGCACTCGCAGATGAGATGCCATCGTTTGCCAGTAATGGTTTGAAGGTGGCAACAGAGGATAACTACTCTCCATTCAACTTCATTGCTCAAGGCAAGGCGACGGGCATTAATAAGGACTTACTGGATGAACTTCGAACCTATTCCGAATTTGAGGTGAAACAAGACATTCTGCCTTGGACAGGTCTGTTGGCTTCTGTTTCTGCAGGGCAATATGATTTGGCATTAACAGGGGCAATTGTGACGGACGCTCGCCTCAAGGTCTTTGATTTTACGCCACCTATTGCCTCAGCGCAGCACTACTTTGTTGCCAGAGCAAAAGATGACAGTACCAATACCATTAGCGATCTCGATGGTAAAACCGTCGGTTTGCAAGCGGGTAGTGCGCTTTTAGAAAGACTTCCAGAGCTGAAAGAAATGCTTGAAGCCCAAGGTAAAGACCTAGGTAAAGTCGTTGAATATCAATCTTACCCAGAAGCTTACGCCGACCTTGCAAATGGTCGAGTGGATTATGTCATCAACAGCGTTGTATCCGTTAATGAGGTAGTAAAAGCTAAGTCTAAGATGTTTAAAAAGGGTGAAGCCGTATCAGGACCTGGCTTTGTTAGCTGGCCTGTACCTAAGGACAACCCTGAGCTTCTTGCTTACCTAACCGAGTTCTTTGTTCACCTTAAAGAGACGGGACGATTGGCGGAGCTTCAAGAGAAGTGGTTTGGAGAGTCATTTGAAGACCTACCAATGGAAGCCATTGTATCTGTCGAGCAATACCACAAATTGACCGCCGTCCAATAAAAAAGAAAGCAGAAAAAACGTCACAAATCAGTAGCGACCAAGGCCAAAATAGAGCACACACTGCCGTTGCCTTGGTCCTACTTTCCAAAACCGTTTCAATTATTCAAGCAGACAAGTAGGTGTATATGGATTACTACGCGTGGATGCAATTGCTCCAAGGGGCTTGGACAACCGCATGGATATCGATGGTGTCGATTGCCCTCGGGGTTGTCATTGGGCTGGTGATTGCCCTTGTTCGAATGGCTAAGCTTCCCGTCATTGACCAAGTGTTAGGGGTCTATGTGAGTTGGGCGCGAGCCACTCCTTTAGTGACCTTAGCCTTGTTTATCTTTCTCTCATTTCCCTCTTTCGGCATCAATCTCGACAAACACTTCTCTGCCATCTTGTGCTTAACCCTGAATACCTCAGCATTTAACGCCGAGATTTGGAGAAACGCCTTTATTAATTTTTCCAATGGGCAAAAAGAGGCCGCCGAAGCACTCGGCATGCAGCGACTTACTTACTTTAGACGCATCATGTTTCCGCAGATGGTGATCATGAGTCTTCCTGCTCTTGTGAATGAGATGTCATTTTTGATTAAGGGCAGCCCTGCTATTGCGGTGATTGGCGTGGTTGACCTTACTCGCGTCACCAATCGCATTGCAGCTGTGACCTATGAGCCGTTAGTGCCAATCTTGTGCGCCGGTGTCCTTTACATGCTCATCATAGGCGTACTGATCAAGTTGCAAGAAATCGCAGAACGTAAAGCCGACTACCTAGCGAGCTAATACCATCACATTAAGGAGTAATTATGTCTGAATGGGAAATCATCTGGCAGCAAAAAGACGTATTTGTCTCGGGATTTGGCAATACTTTTCTATTGTTTATTATTGCCTCTGTAGTGAGCTTTCTACTGGGTATTGCACTCTTGTATACCTTGGAAAATGGCACTAAATGGCTAAAAGGCAGTGTCGTTTTGACCATCAACATTATGCGCACCCTGCCTTTTTTGATCTTGGCGTACTTGTTGTATTACGGACTGCCGCAAGTGGGTATCCGCATGGATGCCTTTACCGCAGGGTTGGTTTCATTGAGCCTCTATCACGGCACCTATTTTTGTGAAATCTTCCGTGGTATCAGAAAGGGGCTAGATCCTGGTTTTATAGAGGCAGCTCAAGCCTGTGGCTTTTCAAAATTTAAGATCTTTACTCGCGTTGTTGTGCCCAATGTGCTGTTTAAGTCGGTGCCTTTGATTGCCAACCAGTTGATCATCTGCCTCAAAGATACCGCGTTCTTGTGCATTATCACGGTAGGAGAGATCACCGCTGCGGCTAACAGTATCCAATCGACTTATTTCATTCCGCTCAATGCGTTTATTGTCGCTATCGCACTGTACTGGCTGATCAGTATCGTCATAGAGCAGATCACTAAAATTACGCTCAACAAAGTTCAAGAAAGAGGGCTAAGCCATGCTTAATCAAACATTAGAAACCAAGACCGTTGAATCATATAAAGAGGTTGCGCCCATTGTTGAACTGCCTATTAAGCACTGTGAGTCAGTAATTGCCAGTGATGCGGAAGATATTGTGAAGGTAGTGAATCTATCCAAGCAATTTGATGGCATTGAGGTATTGAGAGATATCAATCTGACCATCAAAAAAGGGGAGGTGGTGAGTATCCTAGGTTCTTCAGGTTCGGGTAAATCAACACTGCTTCGCTGTATGAACTGGCTTGAGCAACCTGAGCGCGGCACCATTCATCTTGGGGATGAACGCATCGGCATTAACCCACAAACCGATAAGCCTCTTAAGTATCGTGATTTAGCAAAGATGCGAGAGCGAATTGGTATGGTCTTTCAAGGGTTTAACCTTTGGCCTCATCTCACTGTGCTGAAGAACGTGATGGAAGCCTTATTGCACGTTAAGAAAATGTCGAAAGCAGAGGCTGAAGATATTGCCAAAGTGCAGCTAGAAAAAGTAGGGATGTCACACAAGCTCGACAGCTACCCAAGTATGCTCTCCGGTGGTCAGAAACAGCGCGTTGCTATTGCCCGTGCTCTTGCGATGGAGCCTGAGGTGTTATTGTTTGATGAACCAACGTCTGCCCTTGACCCTGAGCTGGTGGATGAGGTTCTGTTGGTGATGCAAAAGCTGTCTAAGGAGGGCTATACCATGGTGGTGGTGACCCACGAAATGGAGTTTGCCAGAAATGTATCAAGCCAAGTGGTGTTTCTTGAAAAGGGCATCTTGATAGAAAAGAATCCACCCGAAAAATTCTTTACTAACCCAGACTCTCCAAGGGTTAGGCAGTTCTTGAAACTGGATTAAGTTGAAAGGCTAGCAGTTCATCTGCTAGCCTTTTGGCCTACTGTAGTACTTTTACTATAGGTGGTCTAAAGCATGTGATGCTAGGTCATAACTCAGCGTTTGTTGCTTACCATCTTTAACAAAAGTGCAGCTGACACTGTCTTGTTTCCACTCAATAAGTTCAACAGATACCGCTTGTTCATCAGACAAATCGTGCAATACCACAGCGTTAAATGTCGCTGCAGTGCTTCGAACAAGAGAATAAGCTAGATCACTCACAGCTGGGTTGTCAGGTGCATACCCAGTAAGAACTTGGCATGCCTCATTACTCCAAATGTGCTGAGTGTAATCGGCTTGATCCTCTATTCCATAAGTCAGTGCATGAGATTGAGCTTGCGCTGATAAACGAGCCTCTGTCATGCGCGCTAGCGGACCCTGCAACGGATTCTCAATCGTTGACATTGTCTGAGCGTGCTTATGAGTGCCACGTACATGATAGGTAAGATCCAGCTGCTGCTGATTCGGGTTATCAATCTTGTGTAATTCGACTAACAGGTTATCCAGCCAAATCAATACTCTACGGTACTTCACATTTTGATAGCTTGAAGAATCCCACTGCACGATAGTATGACTATCAACGCTAGCTTCTTCTTGTGACCAATCCACCTCAGCATCGATTACCGTAGCCGTATCGCCTTGTAGATAGTGATTCAACACAGGGTTGATTGGGGACTGGTTTTTCTGGTTTACCGCAAGCGTGTTGTGGGTAGCTGTATTCTTGTAATAGCCGTAGTGAAGCTCAGCGCCGTAGCCAGTAGTGCCAAGATCAGGCAGGATCTCTTTGCCTTGACGAGTCACAATGATACCAAGACGATCATAGTGATCATGCTCACCGCCATAAGGCGCGTGTTTATATAGCAATGCATTGTCATTCTTGGCATCAAATTCTAGGGTAATCCCAGCCTCTTCGGCATGAATAGACTGGCAAACCAAAGGTTTTGCGAGTGGCAGTTCATCCACACCGTAAAGTAATGCCTCTATGTTATCGCGACTGATGTTTTGGTAGATGCTCGCTAGCGTTCTCGCAAACAACTCACAAGGGTACTGTCTTTGCGCAAACTCAAACAAGTGAGCATGGGTCAGTTTTTGCTGTCCATCAATGCTGTCATTGAGGCGAGGGAACTCACCATTATTCAGGACTAGGCTTAACGGGAACTTCAGTATTTTTAAGAAGTTAGCATTACTGCTGACCGAATAAGGCGTATTGCAGGCTATTTTCTCAAAATTGAGTAGCGCCTGCAGTGCGTAGTAATGGTAGTGAATTGAGCCTTCAAACCACATGCCTTCATTTGTGCAGCCATGATCCAATTGGTAGTGAATGCCATATTCAGTATTGAGAGCAAAGTCGATGTAGCTTTGCTCATCCAAGATAAGGCCGATAACGCCAACCGTAGCGTTGATCTTCATCTCATGATTATGCAGTTGCGCCGTGCGATGCTTCATTAAGAATTCAGCGCCCTCACGCAGTAATCTATCTTCGACATACTGCTGCTGTTCTGCAGAGAGTTGGTCTTTGACGAAGTCATATCCGCGTGCAAAATCTAGATGGCAGTTAGCCTCACACAGGGTTTGTGCGTTGGCTTTGCCAGGGCCGTTGTAAGGGATGCCGCCATGTTCTTCATAATCTGGGTAGTATTTCGCGTACTCTAAAAGAATCCCCGTCACTTTATCTAGGTATAGATTATCGCCAGTCAACTGCCATAGTAGGCCAAGGTCGTAACAGGCCTTTGCATTTAAGCCATTGAGCCAGCGCCACCAAGCTCCGTCATACGGCTGGCCAGTGAATTCTTTTCCATCAACAGGACAACAATGAGATTTAGGCTTGTAGCGATCCCAAGTGAGACGAACACCGTGCTCAGGACAGAAATAGTAGAGATTCCATGTCGCGATACCTGTCTCTGGTACTAAAGTGTCGTGATTGAGCACCACATCATTGTTGTTTTTGAGCGTTTCAATCATAGAGACACTCGCGCGCTCGATGATTGCCTGTATCTCTGATTCAGAAAACTGTAGCATGACAAAATACCTTAATAGCTATGCTATATCGTTGAATTTAAAATAATTATTTGCATTGTGGTAGCAGATGTTTTCTACGGTCTGCCTAAGTAGATCTAGGTCGTAAGGGATCTCTCCGCTCTCAACCCAGCTTGCAAGTAAGTTGCACAGCACACGCCTAAAATATTCGTGTCTGCTAAATGAAAATAGATTGCGGGAGTCCGTTAACATGCCCACAAACCGACCTAGAGCACCTAGGTTTTTTAGGCTAGTGAGCTGCGCCTCCATGCCGTCTTTGTGGTCGTTAAACCACCATGCTGCGCCAAATTGAATT
This sequence comes from Vibrio breoganii, assembly GCF_001677275.1. GTDB lineage: Bacteria > Pseudomonadota > Gammaproteobacteria > Enterobacterales > Vibrionaceae > Vibrio > Vibrio breoganii. Next base: position 2,188,332 of record NZ_CP016177.1, on the reverse strand, counting down.
TTGCCCGGAGCATCATCACTCTGAAATGCACCCGCTAAACAGCTAAGCAGTTGGTTGTGATTGGCATTGAGGTTGTAGAGCACCGTCTTTGGCAGTTTGTGTTCTCTATCAAGATCGCTAAGGTGCTTTGCTAGCGCCTCTATATCTAAATCATGGTCAATCACGGTAAAGCCAGTACCTGCACCAAGCTCTTGTTTGCGTCTTTCATTCACATTGGCAAGGACTCCAATATGCAACTGTTGGCTCCAATGATATTTGTGATAGAGCTTGCCAAGTTGGTTTAATACGTAAGTGGTTAATTGGGCTTTTTCTTGCGCTGACAGTTGTTGTTCAGTCAGTAGTTTGAGGAAAATACTTTCGCATTGCCCTGTGCTTCCTTTGGCATAACAAACCGTTGGCAGGCCGATATCAGAAAGTCTGCACCCCATTTCATGAAAGAATTCAATGCGACTGGCAATGGCCTCAACGTAGTTACCGAGTGAGCCAATATTGATACTGGTGATCTGGCTTAGTTGAGACAGGGTGCTCAAAAAACCTTGAGTGTTGCTAAATGCAATGAGTTCATCGGCTCTGAAGGTCGGTAAAACCTTAACTGCAAAGTCTGAATGCTTAAGCTTTTGATGGTATTCAAGATCTGACAGAGGAGAATCGGTGGTACAAAGCGTATCAACATTGAGCCTCTCCAATACCGAACGAGTGCTCATGTTTGAGGCTCTTAGTGCGCTATTGCAATGATTCCAAATGGCTTTTGAATTGCTTGGGTTAAGCAGCAAATCACAGTCAAAAAAACGTTTTAGCTCTAGATGCGACCATTGGTACAAAGGGTTACCCAAGAGGTAGGGCATAGCCTCACACCACTTGTCGAATTTTTCACTATCAGTGGCGTCGCCCGTAATGTAGCGCTCAGCGATACCGTTGCTTCTCATTGCTCGCCATACATAATGATCACTGTGCAGCCATGCCTCAGTTAGGTTTTTATGCTTGGTATTGAACCAGATATCTTTTGCATCAAGATGATTGTGATAATCAATAATCGGCATAGGTGTGGCATAGTTGCGATACAGATGCTGAGCAAGAGATGAGGTTAACAGCACATTGTCATGGATGTATTCTTGGTACATGTCTGGCCTTATACGCATAAAAGAGGAGAGCGCCAAATGACGATCTCCTTGGTTTGAGTTAACAGTTAGCTTTGAGTTTGTATTTGAGGTTCCGCTTTCTTCACCTTAGCACTGCGTAATAAGGCAACACCGACGGTGACAACTACAGCACCACAGAATAGGAATGCCATTCTTCCCCAGAACGGGTTTGGTATTAAGATCATTGCCGTCACAAGAGCACCAAACACCAAAATCAGTTTGCCCAGCAAATTGCGTTGTTGACGATCCATTTCATCTTGACCAGCAGATTCAACAACCGGTGTTGCAACATCTTTCCAGAAGTGATCTAGCTCTTTCTCACGTTGGCCTACAGGCTCTTTATAGAACTTAGTGGTTAGGCAGAAGAAACCACCAGTAATAAACAGGTGTCCAATGATGCCGTTCATAACGATAAGATCTGATGTTTCACGAGCAGTGAATCCATTTTCTAGACCAAGCATGTTGGCAATCACATCTGGCGTAATGACAAAGCTCACTAGATAAGAAACAAACATACCCACAACAAGTGTTGCCCATGCGGCCCAATCTGGCGTTTTCTTAATGATCATGCCAAAGAACAGAGGAACCAAAATTGGCATTTGCAATAGAGTACTTACGTACATCATTGCGTCGAACAAGCTCAGCTCGCGTAGGGAGTTGATGAATAAAGCAACCATGATGATAAGAGCGCCAAATAGCACTGTAACCAGCTGGCTCACACGCATTAGTTTCTTCTCTGATGCGTCTTTATTGATGATTGGGCTGTAGAAGTTTCGAACGAATACACCCGCATTACGGTTTAAGCCAGAATCCATAGAAGACATGGTCGCAGCAAATACCGCAGACATCAGAAGACCAACCATACCGACAGGCATCACACGCTCTACGAATACTAGGTATACCGCGTCCGCTGCTTTGTTGCCTAAAGCATCAGCGTGAACCATAGCTGCATCAGGGTAGATAACAGCAGTTACCCAAGGAGGCATGAACCAGATTGCAGGACCAATCAACATCAGAGCAAAGGCAAGTAGCGCTGCTTTTCGAGCGTTAATTGAGTCTTTTGCGGTAAGGAAGCGGTAAGAGTCCTGCATGTTGTTGATGTTTTGCAGCTGCTTCACAAACATGAAGATAAACCACGCAACAAACAACAATGGGTAGTTCATGTCTGGACCCATGATAGTGTCACTTGGGAACTGCTCAATTAGGTTAGTAGGCCCGCCAATCTCGATAAGAGCAGCGACAGCACAAACTACGGTTACAGCCATGATCACAACCATCTGCACAAAGTCTGAAGCTACAACGCCCCATGCCCCGCCGAGTACTGAAATGAACAGAACAATTAAGCCGGTTGCGATAATGGTAGTTTCGATATCAATCTTAAATACCGCACTTACAAATAGCGCCAAACCGTTAAGCCAGATACCGGTATAAACGATGCTGGTTGGCATGGTTGCCCAAGTGAATACTTGTTCATTAGAAGCACCAAAACGACGACGTACGCCTTCAATCGGCGTTACTGTGCGCATTTGACGGAAGCGGTATGAGAAGAACATCCATGACAGCAAAAAGCCAAAGGCATTTGCCCAGAAGATAACCATGATAGGAAAGCCATCGGTGAAGGCTTTACCTGCTGCACCTGTAAATGTCCAAGCACTGAATTGGGTCATGAAGGCTGTTGAGCCTACCATCCACCACAACATTTTACCGCCACCCCTAAAGTAATCACTGGTGCTGTTGCCAGCAAAGCGCTTGAAGATGATGCCTACGGCAATCATAAAGATGAAGTAGACCCCGACGACGAGTATGTCTATGTTCATTGTTCCCACCCTAATATAGTAATAAAATGCTAGTCGTTATTTTTTAAACCACTGGTTCATTATGAATATTGTATGATGAATCTTCGAATCATTCATGTCAGAAATGTGATCAATGAAACGTTGTTTTATTTTTGTTTGAATTAAGTGTTTCTAGTTGAAACGATGAGCTGTTTCTTAATGTTGCCAAAATCACCCTTGGCCTTCGTGATCTTGGCGTATGGTTTATCACTAGCATGCAGGTACAGTGTTTAGCTGATATATGGATACAAAAAAGCCACCAGAATGAAAGTCCCATCCTTGGTGGCTTTTGGTATAAGTGTGTTGCTGGTAGTTAATCCGTGTATAGAGCCTTTAAAGCCTAAATCAACACACTGCTTTTTTACAAAAAGTCTTTTCGCATAGGAGTGAAGTTATCCAGCAACACACCTGCTTTTAGGCATGTACAGCCATGAACAATGTCAGGTTTTTTGTACATAGTGTCGCCGGCTTTCACAATTTTGCTTTCGCCACCAATAGTGAACTCAAACTCACCGGATAGAACGTAAGTGATTTGCTCATGTGGGTGGCGATGTAAAGCACCAATAGCTCCGTCATCGAAATGCACTTCAACAGTCATCATGTTTTCTGAATGAGCTAAGATTTTGCGCTTTACACCTTCACCAAGATCTTCTAACTCTATGCTTTGGTTATAAATAAACATTACTGGTCCTATTAGCGAGACAGCCAGCCACCATCAACTGCGATGGTGTAGCCATTGATGTAATCAGATGCATTTGAAGCGAGGAACACACATGGACCAGCAAGATCTTCAGGTGTACCCCAGCGAGCTGCAGGGATACGGCCAACAATTTCAGCGTTACGCGCTTCGTCAGCACGCAGAGCTGCCGTGTTGTTAGTCGCCATGTAGCCCGGTGCAATGGCATTCACATTGATATTGTGGCTTGCCCACTCGTTTGCCATAAGGCGAGTCACACCCATTACACCACTCTTTGACGCAGTGTAAGAAGGCACACGGATACCGCCTTGGAAAGAAAGCATAGAAGCGATATTGATGATCTTGCCGCCTTCACCTTGAGAGATGAACTGCTTAGCAACGGCTTGAGACATGAAGAACACAGACTTAACGTTGATGTCCATTACGTCATCCCAGTCTTGCTCTGTGAAATCAATCGCATCATTACGACGAATGATTCCGGCATTGTTTACTAGGATATCGATACGACCCAGCTCAGTAACGGCTTGATCAACGATTGAAGGAATGTCGTCAAGTTTCATCAGATTTGCACGAATATCGATGAACTTACGGCCTGTTTCTTTCATTTTTTCAATGGTTTCTGTTGGCTCTACGATGTTTACGCCAACGATGTCACAACCAGCGCTTGCAAGACCTAGCGCCATGCCTTGTCCAAGACCAGTATCACAGCCAGTCACAATTGCTACTTTATTTTTTAGATCGAATGAGTTGAGAATCATTATTAAGTCCTATGTGTAATCACGTGTTGGGTACAACATTGTGTTGTTTATGTGGTTACATTAAACAAAATAAATCGATCAATCAAGTAAAATGAAATTGCGTTTTAAAAATAAATTGTGAAAGTGTGATTTTTGAGACCTACGTTGAATTATCCGACTTAGCACGTACTGTTGAGGTGCTAGTTCTTGGATGGTTGAGCGAGAGGAGGGCGGAAGCTAGAAAGTTAGAAAGTAGGAAAGTGTAGGGAATAAAAAAGGCCTTTCACAAAGAGTTCGTGAAAGGCCAAGCGTGGAGACAAATAATCTAGGAGTTAAAAGGTGAACTATTTACCGTTTAGTTTTAGCGCTGAGAATGTCACGCTGTTGTAGTCGCCATTCTTTTTATCGATAGCGAAATCGCCAGTACCTTGACAGCCTGGACCCCATACAGGGTGAGATTCTTGAACACTACACTGACCGTAAGCGCCTGCTTTGAAGTAGAAGTCATCTTCTGCATAGCCAGTTGGGTGGTCTTTCGCATCGATGCCCTTGCTTAGGTCGATGTCATAAGTCACCTTGTCGTGTCTTGCTGTTTCGAAAGTCAGGTGCATCATGGTGCCCTTAACTTCAACTTTGTAGCTAAACTCTTCACCTAAAGCGATGCCCGCTTTACCCGGCTCCGCTTGGTTTTCCCAAGTGTTACCCCATACTGGGTAAGCGATATCTGCACGGTTTGGATCTTTTTTCTCTAGGTTACGCTCGTAGTTCCAGAAAACTGAACCGTATTCGTGACCTGGGAATTTCTTGTAGAAGATTTTCAGTGGTTCGTTGCCGTGACCGTAGCCGGTTTTAGCTTCAATCAGAGCGTTGTGTTTCTTCGCGTGGATCTGACCAACCACAACTGAGTGTGCTGGGTATTTTTCAGGGAATTTAGCGTGAAGAGAAACGTGGTTAACCTTCAGTGTTGCTTCTAAAGTACCGCCAACTGCGCTGTATTGATCCGCTTCAGGGTGGCTTGATAGCGCCCACTGGTTCATCTTAGAGTCGGTAAGAATGTTGTCGAAGTTTGCACCGCGAGGCATTTGACGCAGCTCGGAGCGGGCATTCTTAGAGTTCTTAGTAGTGATAGCTTTGTTTTGTACTTCAAATACAAGATTGCCATCTTTATCTAAGTGGAAGAAATCTTCGTGAGAGTAACTTAGCATTGCAACGCCTTCAATCTCATCCACTTTGCCATCTTCATTGATGTCTGAAGGGATAGTGATCTTCCAGTTACGCATATCGAATTTGTCTGCAGGAACAGGGTACGAAACTCCGTTGTTGGCTACATCAGCAGCAGCCGGTAGAGCAAGTAAGAGTGAACCCGCAAGAACAAGAGTTTGTTTCATTATGTAATTCCTTGTATGTATTATTGTCGTACATAATAGGTGTGCTAATTACGAAGAAAAGAACATAAGCTACGATGTGCATGATTGATCACATTTTGAAACATAATCACTAGATCCAGCTCAAAAAATTGAGCTGATGATTGCGATGAGTAACCAATTAATTGGATGGATAGGCGAGTTGTATTTGAGGGTGGTACTTTGCTATATCTTGAAAAAGAGTCACTGTTCTCAGTTTGGAGAGGATGTGTATTGAGGTTTTCAAATAACTGACTCTATTTAAGGCTTTGAAAAATAATGTTTTATCTGATGCTGGCCAAATAAAAACAGCACGCAGGTTGCGTGCTGTTCAGATTGGAAAAGACGTCGGTGCTAGGTCTAATCATCCGTCAAAGAGTAAAGGTCGTAATTCGCGTCAGCGCGTGCGTCGTCCGCAATAGCTTTGCACTGTTCAACGTCCTCTGGGTTCAATCCTGCAGCCAGTTCAATCACTCTTTCATGGTCGTTAACGGATTGTGCCTTACCAATTTCCATACAAATGTCAGGGTTTGCTAATACTGAACCAGAGAACAGTAGAGCAAGTATTGCTGCGCTTTTCATATTTGCCTCGACGATTTTGGTTATTACCGAGACTGTGTACGTAGCGATGCTGTTCTTGGTTCACAATGGTGATAATAAGCCTCAAGAGTCAGTAAATTAATGCTTATACCTAAATGTATTGCTGTCATCGAGAATGTCGATCTTGATTGGCGCCAAGCCTTTACTGCTGTCACCAATTTTGTTGAAAGCAACTAATGACAAATCAATTACTCGCCCCTTAACGTAAGGCCCTCTATCGTTGATCTTCACGTCGACACTCTTGTTGTTTTCGGTATTTGTTACTCGCACGATAGTGCCAAATGGTAAGGTCTTGTGCGCGGCGGTGTAAGCTCGCATGTTGTAGGTTTCACCGCTCGCCGTGAGTTTTCCATGAAAGGCATTGCCGTACCATGAGGCTTGGCCATTCAGGTCATGGTTTGATGCGTACTGTTTTGTTTTTGCCGAAGTACCGCTAGAAGCCGATGAGCATCCAGAAAGAATAAGAGCTAAAAGAATAGGAAGAATGATCAGTAGTTTTTTCATTTATAGTATCTATTAAGGATTGGAAGAGTGTGTTTCAAATAGATCTTAGCGATGAATGATTTCTACACGTCATAGCTATGTAAAGGATGGAAACTATAAACAGGGTGGTGTTCCAATGAGCAACATCTCACACATGCTTTAAGCGTTTTGGGTTTCTGAAAGGACTGTAGTGGTGAGTGTTGGTTGTCTTTGATCAAAGATGATTTTCACTTCCTTTATAGAAAGTAAGCCAATTATGCGTCGTGGATTACTCTTCTCCGTCGCTCAACGCATACTTTATTTCCTCAGAAGAGAAGCCTTTTCGGGAAAGCATGGCGTAGGCTTTATTTCGCTCTTTGAAGTCATTCAGGTCGTAAGACTTTTTATGTAGTTGCTCGAGGCAAGAAGTAAAAAAGTCTATCTCTCCGCTGTTAATCGCTTGCTCGATGAAGGAATCGAGGTCGGAAATGTCAATTTTACGTTGCTTGAGTTCCTGTCGAATGACAGTAAGACCTTTGCCTTTTCTCACATACTTGAGCACTTCTTTTTCAAGGTCTGCCTTTTCAGCTTTGATTTCTAAATTTGAGCGTAAAGTCTTCACGGCAGGGTGCTGAGAGATAGCCGTTTGCACCTGCTGAAATGTAAAACCACGCTTTAAGAGAGAATTAACCAGCTTCTCACGACTGATCGTAAACTCCTGATATTGGTTATTGAGTCGCTCTAGCAAAATAGCCAACTCGTCTATTTCAAGTCGCTTTTTAACTGTATCGATAGCGCTGACAATGGTGTGCTCGCTAATCCCTTTATGCTTCAACTTCTCGGCAATGTAGTTTGAACCATACTCACTACTAAAAGAGCGCTCAGCAAACTGTTCGGCAAACACAGAATCAGACTTGAGATAACCGTAGCCTCGAAGGCTCTCTAAAGTCTGATCGATCCATTCTTGGTTATCTGTTTTCGCCTTGAGCTTAGTCAGTAGTTCACTCTCGGTCATATCCCTCTGAGTAAGGTGCCACATAGCAGAATTCATCACGCTCTCGATGCGTGTGGCTTTTCTTGGTTTGTTGGAGTCAGAATTCATAACAGTATCGAAAAATTTGAATAGCAGAGGTAATCATAACTTAGATAATGGTTGATTTAACTAGTCTTTATAGTTTGATATTTGGATGGTTATTTTTACAGTAACACCTTGATATCTACTCAAATTAATTTGTCATTATTCAGAACGGTGTTAGATTTAATAGATACTAACAATATAACGTGATGCCATGAATTTTAGTATTGAACAACTTCTTGCCTTTGTGACTGTTTATGATCAGCTTTCTTTTAGCAAGGCAGCAGTAAAGCTAAACAAGCATAGAACCACTGTTGGTCAGGTGATTGGGAACCTAGAAGATCAGTTAGCGGTAACACTTTTTGTGCGTATTGGTCGTAAGGTCGAACCGACAGAGGATGGACACTTACTTTACCATTATGCCAAGCAAACGTTAGAGCAAGCGCGAGTGTTGGACAAGGTTGCGTTAAGTCTGTCTTTTGGAGGGCTAGAAAGTATCACTATTGCAAGCTCCCCAATTATTCCACCAAGGGCGCTTTGTATTATCCGTGAGCGTCTATTGCGAGATTTTCCGTCAATGCGGGTTAACTTCGTATTTAAAACTAAGTCGGAGGTTAAACGCGGTATTGAAAGTGGCGAGATTCACTTTGCTCTAGTTAACATTCATGAGAGTCGCGGTATACACAGCTTCGATTCTACATTTTTAGGGCATATTGAGTTTATTCCGTTTGTTGCAAAAGGCGACAAAAAGTTGGACATGGACTTTGAAGAACTGGTTGTCGCGTTGCGAAGTGAACGCCAATTTGTATTGAAGAGCTTGATTGATGAAGGCCTTAAAGAAAAGGTTTTAATGTCTGCGAATCATGAAGAAGTTGAGAACATGGCACTTATAATCAAACTGGTGAAAGAGGGATTTGGCTGGGCTTGGTTACCCAAGGCCGTTCGTGAGTCAGATTCAACCATAGGTATTGAGCCATTAAGGGAAAAAATGGGAGTGAAACAGGGCTTTAAATTTGCAATAGCACTTTGGTGCCCACACTCGAAGCAAGTATCAACGATAAAGAAATCTGTCCTTTCAGCTATTTCCGATTATGTGAGTGAGGTCGATAAACACAATTAGTGTATTGATGAATTCAGGGAAAGCCACTCTTTAAGATTTCTTACTACTTTAATCATGGTGTAGGTTTCTTCTTCCCGAAAGCTTTAGTCTCCCAAGTTAAATTGGATCGGCGGGACCTGTTTGGGGAATAGTATGTCTAGATTGTAGTGATCTTGGTTGGGAACGAGCAAGATTGTAAGTTATTGAGTTATAAGAACTCGCATACAAAAAAGGCCACCCGAAGGTGGCCTTTTCCAATCGATTGGTGGAGCTGGCGGGAGTTGAACCCGCGTCCGAAAACCGTTCATCATTGGTACTACATGCTTAGTCGATCTTTAAATTCACCAAGTACCTGCGAACCGACACGCTAGTAAATGACTATCCTGAATTATATTTCGAACTTCATCTCTCAGGCGGGAGAATCCGATCTAGCTAGTTTGGGTTTGACTCTTTGTTGTTCCCCGTCTTACAAGCGGAAGCTAGGGCAAAGAGGCTCTCAGCAGGTTATTAAGCTGCTAGTGCGTAGTTTTCGTCGTTTGCGACTATTTTTTTGCGGCTTTTTACGTGGCCAACCGCCCCACGACATGCACCTCAGACTTCAGAATTCCCGTCGAATCCTAGATCAGCCCCTAGTGTTCTTGCATAGTACCAGAAAAGACTAGCCTGTCTAGCGCCATGCCTACTGGATGCTCAATATTAGCGCAGTTTACTCTTCATAACCCGTGCTTTATCGCGCGCCCAGTCTTTATCTCTCAGATCGGTACGTTTATCGTGTAATTTCTTACCCTTAGCGACACCTATCTTAATTTTAACCCATGAACGCGACCAGTACAGGGATAATGCTGTAAGGGTCATGCCATCACGGTTAATGCTACCGAAAAGGTTGTCTAGCTCACGACGCGAAAGCAGAAGCTTACGGATACGAGTAGGGTTAGCTACAATATGAGTAGACGCTTGGTTAAGTGGTATAATGCTCATACCACTAATGAAAGCCTCGCCATCTTTAAGATAAACGTAGCTTTCAGCGATATTCGCTTTACCCTGACGTAAAGATTTTACCTCCCAACCTTGGAGCTCTAAGCCAGCTTCAAGCTCGTCCTCGATAAAGTACTCGTGACGGGCTTTTTTATTCAGCGCGATAGTATTACTAGACGCTTTGGTTTTTGATTTTTTCTTTGCCATAATGGCGCCATTATACGGATTGCCTTATTATAGGGAAATTCTTTTTACTCGGTTTAGGGTAAAGCTCAATAAAATTAGCGATTTAGTAGTTGAGGAGTAGTTATGCCGCAGGTGACCCGTTCAGCATTGGTATCGTTTAGCGCTGAACAAATGTTCCATTTGGTCAACGATGTCGCGCGATATCCTGAATTTTTACCTGGATGCTCTGGCTCTCAGGTGCATGATTTTGATGATACAAAGATGACAGCCTCTGTGGATGTTTCAAAGGCGGGTATCAGTAAAACTTTTACCACTAAGAATGTATTGCATATTGGTCGTGCGATTGAAATGAATCTGGTTGATGGCCCATTTAAGCACCTTAAGGGCGGTTGGTTCTTTACGCCTCTTGATGAGGGAGCGTGTAAAGTGGAGTTGAAGCTTGAATTTGAATTCTCTAGCCGAATGATAGAAATGGCCTTTGGTAAGGTATTCAACGAGCTGACTTCTAACATGATTAATGCCTTTACCCAGCGAGCAAAACAGGTGTACCCGTGTTATGAGTATTGATTCCGATATGATTCATGTGGAAGTGGTGTATGCACTGCCGCATGAGCAACGAGTAGTGGCACTGGTCGTAAATAAAGAACTGACTGTTGAGCAGATCATAGAGCAGTCGGGGCTGTTAGCCTTGTTTCCTGAGATAGACTTGAAACAGAATAAGGTCGGCGTGTTTAGCCGTAACGTTAAACTTGATGCAACGGTTAGAGACAACGACCGCATTGAGATATATCGACCACTATTGGCCGATCCAAAAGAGATTCGACGTAAACGAGCCGAACAAGCAGCGAAAAAAGCCGCGCAGCAATAAATTGAGAGAAATAAAAAGGGGAGCACATGTGCTCCCTTTTTTTGTGTTTGGTGTTGCGACGCCGTTACTGAATAGCTTGATTGAAAGCTGGGCCTGCGCTGAAGTCACCTTCGATGCGTTCTAGGCGCTCGTCACTGCCAAAGAACACGAAAAGGTTCTTTTGCTCAGGGTCGTTATGACCTTTTGTGAAATGATAGATGTAATACCATTTGTTTGGCTTACCGTTTTCTACCAGCATAGGTGAGCCTAGAACATAGCGTACCTGTTCTTTCGACATGCCAATACGAAGCTGATCTACTGCAGATTGTTCGACAAAATTGCCTTGGCTAATATCAATTCGATAAACCAATTTTTCTAAGAAAGCACAGCCAGATAGCATTGTTAGTGCCAGTGGAACTGCGATTAACCATTTTGTAAGCTGCATATGATCAGGTCTTTAACTTCTAAATAAAACTCGGCAGATAATAAACAAGCTGAGCCAGCTTGTATAGAGAAACAGCCATGAGAGTGGGGATTGCCTGTTATTGACTGTGCAAAATATGACATTTCCCGTGTTTTCATGGCTGTAGACAGTCGGATTTAGCTTGAGTTCCTTTAGGCTGCCATTAACTCTTTGGCGTTGGCCAATGTTGAGGAGGTGATCTCACTTCCTCCTAATAGCCTTGCCAGTTCCTCTACACGTTGCTCTGTATTTAGGGTAAACATTCTTGTTTCTGTGGTGCCGCCCTTGGCTTTCTTGGCGACAAACATTTGCTGATGGCCACTACCGGCGACTTGCGGCAAGTGAGTCACACACAGGATTTGCGTACTTTCACCCAGTTTACGCAGCATTTGTCCAACCACAGCCGCGGTTGGACCGCTGATCCCCACATCCACTTCATCGAAGATTAGGCTAGGGGTTTCTACTTTTTGTGCAGTGATTACTTGAATCGCCAACGAGATTCGTGACAACTCACCACCAGAGGCGACCTTGCCTAATGGCTGTAAAGGTTGTCCAGGGTTAGCCGAGACTAAGTACTCGACATCATCAGTGCCCAGTGGCGATGCATATTTAGGGTCGTTATTAATACTGATATCAAAGCGTGCCTTTTCCATACTTAGCTGGTGCATGCTTTCTGAGATCAGTTTATTGAGCTCTTTTGCATAGCGTTTGCGCGACTTGCTCAGTTTTTCGGAGCTTTTTAAGTACTTCTCTAGGGCTTGCTCTACTTCGGCTTTAAGCTGCTGAATGCGTTCATCGGAGCAATCAAGGGCTTCAATTTGCTTTGCCAGATCTTGATGGTGCTGATACAGGTCTTCAGGCAAAACTAAGTGCTTTTTAGCCAATGACATTACGCGAGAGTAGCGCTCCTCTACCATCTGCATACGCATTGGGTCCATATCGATGGAATCAAGATAATTACGCAGTTCACTGCTCGCTTCTTCCATCTGGATCAAGGCTTCGTTGAGCATTTCGCTGATGCCTGAAAGGGAGCTGTCTAGTTCACCTAATTGCTGGGTTTGATGTATCACATTGTGCAGTAGGGCAATGGCATTAACATCGTCATTGTCGTTAATCACATCAAGGCTTTGTTGAGTTAATGACAGAAGCTCACCGCTATTGGATAGTTTTTTGTGCTCGTCTTCCAGCTCGCTGAACTCATTTTCTAGAAGGGCTAATTCATCTAGCTCTTTAATTTGGTATTCAAGTAGCTGCTTTTGGGCAAGATTTTGTTGACCATTTTGAATGGTTTGCTTGAGCGTGTTATCGGCTTGGCGCCAGGCTTGGTAATGCTTTTGAACATTATTCAGTAAGCTTTGATGCCCTGCATACTGATCGAGCAAGGTGAGTTGATACTCTTTTTTAAGCAATTGGTGGTGGGCGTGTTGCCCATGGATGCTCACCAGTGTCTGGCCTAAGCTCTTAAGCTGAGAAACAGGCACAGGATTACCATTAATGAAGGCGCGAGAGCGGCCATCTTTGCCAATAACTCGACGTAAAATGCACTCCTCACCATCGGTAAGTTCGTTGTCTTCTAGCCAACGCTGTGCACTGAGGTTGCTCTCAATCATAAAGCTGGCGCACAGGTCTACCTTGTCTTCACCTTGGCGAACCATGCCCGAATCAGAGCGGCTTCCCAAGCACAGACCTAAGGCGTCGATAGCAATAGATTTACCAGCACCTGTCTCACCCGTAATGGTGGTCATGCCTGGCTGAAGTTCAATTTGTAGCGATTTTACAATGGCGAAATTATTAACACTAAGATGAGCTAACATACAAAAATCCATAGAATGAAACACTGTATATGGAAACAGTATATACTGGTTTTACATACAGTAAAGTCGCTCAAATAGATTTTTGTTGTTTTTTGTGTGCTGGCTTAAAAAAGTTTGCTCGACCAGCCCAATTTCTCTCGCAGTACATGGTAGTAGCTGTAGTCTTTTGGATGGATAAGTTGCAGTACATTATCACTACGATAAATATGTATCTCATCACCAGGCTCTACAGGCAATGAAATCTGCCCGTCACAGCTCACCTCTTGGGTGCCACGGTTATCCGGAGCTAATACCAACTTAATACGACGATTCCCATCCACTACTAGCGGACGGCTTGATAACGTATGAGGAAACATAGGTACCAAGGAGATGGTGTTTAGGCTTGGGGATAGGATTGGACCACCGCCAGAGAGAGAGTAGGCAGTAGAACCGGTTGGCGTTGAGAGTATCAAGCCGTCAGAACGCTGTGAGAAGGCAAAAGAGTTGTCGATATACACCTCGAACTCAATCATATTAGCCACTTTACCAGGGTGAAGCACTGCTTCGTTGAGCGCCGCATTTTGGCTTTTTACCAGACCGTGACGATGTATCTCAGTTTCTAAAAGAAAGCGCTGTTCTGTGAGGTAATGGCCGTCTAGGACTTCTTCTAAGGGTGCTTTGAAGTTATCGGGGTCTAAATCGGTCAGGAATCCAAGATTGCCCTTGTTGACACCAATGACCGAAATATCAAATCTAGACAGGACACGAGCAGCGCCTAGCATGTTTCCGTCCCCTCCGACTACAATAGCTAAGTCGGCCTCTTTGCCTATTTGCATTAGGTTGCTGAAGACCTTGTCGTCTAATTCGGGTAACAACTCTTGTAGTCGGTCATCAATAAGAATGCGATAGTCTTTTTCAGCAAGCCAATGATAGATCTCATGGTGAGTCTGGATGGCACTGATGTCGCGAGGTTTACCCAAAATAGCGATTGTAGAGAAATGCTTGCTCATTTTAGTCCCAAAATAAATGGTTAGGCTTGATTCAGAAACGATGATCCCCATAATAAAGGCAAGTTGAATTCAGATGCTAATTTTTTGTGGATGCATTTCTGTCAAAATAATAGCACTTTCAGGAATATGCGTATCCGCGTCGGAGAGATCATGAGCGATAAAGAAAACAAGATTAACGAAGAAGAACTAGCACAAGCGGCCAATGAAGCTGAACAAGTTGCAGAAGAAGTGACTGAAGAAGCTGAAGTGATCGGCGGTGAAGGTGACATCGAGTGGAACGAAGAAACTGATGCAGAAGTGGAAGAGTCTAAGGTTGCACAACTAGAAGCTGCATTGCTTCAAACAGAGATGCGTCTTAAAGAACAGCAAGACAGCGTTATTCGCGCTAAAGCTGAAGTAGAGAACATGCGTCGCCGCACAGAACAAGAGATGTCTAAAGCTCGTAAATTTGCGATTAACAAGTTTGCTGAAGAATTGCTACCGGTTATCGATAACCTAGAGCGTGCTATGGAAGCGGCTGACTCTGAGAACGAAGTGGTTAAGCCATTCCTTGAAGGCATCGAAATGACACATAAATCATTTACTGATGTTGTTTCTAAAAACGGTCTAGTAGAAATTAACCCCGTTGGTGAAGCATTCAACCCTGAACTGCACAACGCAGTATCTATGGTTGAAAGCCCAGATCACGAAAGCAATACCGTAACTATCGTATTGCAGAAGGGTTATGAGCTTAATGGTCGTGTGGTTCGTCCTGCGATGGTAATGGTTGCTAAATAAGCGTCCAAAGCATCAAGTTTTAAAAAGAGGCTGTTTTCAGCCTCTTTTTTTGTTTTTTTTTCTGCCCAAGTCTTGAAACAAAGAATCCAGACCCTATCTATGGTGCAGAGCAATTAAACATAAGCTAACTGCTACTAACTAATTTGTAGCTTGGGGTTGAATCCAAGCTAAGCATCCCCACTTATGGGGTAGTAAAGAAACAAATAATCAAATTTTTGGAGATAGCCTGATGGGTAAAATCATTGGTATTGACTTAGGTACAACTAACTCATGCGTTTCAGTTCTAGACGGTGAAAAGCCACGCGTAATCGAAAACGCAGAAGGTGAGCGCACAACCGCATCTGTAATCGCATACACAGACGGCGAGACTTTGGTTGGCCAGCCTGCTAAACGTCAAGCAGTAACCAACCCAGAAAACACGCTATTTGCAATCAAGCGTCTAATCGGTCGTCGTTTTGAAGACGAAGAAGTTCAGCGTGACATCGAAATCATGCCTTACAAAATTGTTAAGGCTGACAACGGTGATGCATGGGTAGAAGCGAAAGGCCAAAAAATGGCTGCTCCTCAAGTATCTGCTGAAGTTCTTAAGAAAATGAAGAAGACTGCAGAAGACTTCCTTGGTGAAGAAGTAACTGGCGCTGTAATCACAGTTCCTGCTTACTTTAACGATGCACAGCGTCAAGCAACTAAAGATGCTGGTCGTATCGCAGGTCTTGAAGTTAAGCGTATCATCAACGAACCAACAGCTGCTGCTCTAGCATACGGCCTAGACAAGTCTGGTGGCGATCGCACTATCGCAGTTTACGACCTTGGTGGTGGTACATTCGATATCTCTATCATCGAAATCGACGAAGTTGAAGGCGAGAAGACGTTTGAAGTTCTAGCAACTAACGGTGACACTCACCTTGGTGGTGAAGACTTCGATAACCGCATGATCAACTACTTGGTTGACGAGTTCAAAAAAGAGCAAGGTATCGACCTTAAAGCTGATCCTCTAGCGATGCAGCGTGTTAAAGAAGCAGCAGAAAAAGCGAAAATCGAGCTTTCTTCTACTACTCAAACTGACGTAAACCTACCTTACGTTACTGCTGACGCGACTGGTCCTAAGCACATGAACGTTAAAGTAACGCGTGCGAAACTAGAAGCTCTAGTTGAAGACCTAGTTCAACGTTCTCTTGAGCCACTTAAAGTTGCTCTAGCGGATGCTGACCTATCTGTAGGCGAAATCACTGACGTAATCCTAGTAGGTGGTCAGACTCGTATGCCTATGGTTCAAGCTAAGGTAACTGAGTTCTTCGGCAAAGAGCCACGTAAAGACGTTAACCCTGACGAAGCAGTAGCAATGGGTGCTGCAGTTCAAGGTGGTGTACTTGCGGGCGACGTAACTGACGTACTTCTACTTGACGTAACTCCACTGTCTCTAGGTATCGAGACTATGGGTGGCGTAATGACTAAGCTAGTTGAGAAGAACACGACTATCCCAACGAAAGCGAACCAAGTTTTCTCTACAGCAGAAGACAACCAGAACGCGGTAACTATCCACGTTCTTCAAGGTGAGCGTAAGCAAGCGTCTTACAACAAATCTCTAGGTCAATTTAACCTAGAAGGCATTCAGCCTGCACCACGTGGTATGCCTCAAATCGAAGTAACCTTCGACCTTGATGCGGATGGTATCCTGCACGTTTCTGCGAAAGACAAGCAGACTAACAAAGAGCAGAAGATCACTATCCAAGCGTCTGGCGGTCTAAGCGACGACGATATCGAGAAAATGGTACAAGAAGCAGAAGCTAACAAAGAAGCGGACAAGAAGTTCGAAGAGTTAGTGACTGTACGCAACCAAGCTGACCAAATGATCCACGGTACTCGTAAGCAAATCGAAGAAGCGGGCGACGCACTTCCTGCTGAAGAGAAGACTAAGATCGAAGCAGCTATCACTGAGCTAGAAGAAGTTAAGTCTGGTGATGACAAAGAAGCTATCGATGCTAAAGTTCAAGCGCTAATGACTGCGGCTCAAAAGCTAATGGAAATTGCTCAACAGCAAGCTCAAGCACAGCAAGCACAAGGTGCTGACGCTGGCCAACAACAGTCTCAAGACGACGATGTTGTTGATGCTGAGTTTGAAGAAGTAAAAGACGAGAAAAAATAATTCTCGACACTATAGCGAGTGAATTCACGATGAAGGTACTGCCTTCTATGGATAACTCGCTCTAGTTTAGAAAATAACTTTTTCTATTCTAACAGTAGCTTATGGGCGTTTAGGGAAACCTTAACGCCCTTCTGTTTGTAATAATAGCTGTCGCTATAGATGATATTTTTAGAACCTAGAACCTAGAACCTAGAACCTCCATCTATATCGATATAAACACTAGGCGGCCAAGCCGCTTGCAGTAAACAATTTGGTGACGAAACACATGTCTAAACGTGATCTTTACGAAGTACTGGGCGTAAGCCGAGACGCTTCTGAGCGTGATATCAAGAAAGCATACAAACGCCTTGCAATGAAGTTCCACCCGGACCGCAACCAAGGTGACGATGGCGCGTCTGAGAAGTTTAAAGAGGTTAAAGAGGCGTACGAGGTTCTTACTGACTCTCAAAAACGTGCAGCCTACGACCAGTATGGTCATGCAGCCTTTGAACAAGGTGGCATGGGCGGTGGCGGCTTTGGTGGCGGCGGCGGTGCTGATTTTGGCGACATCTTCGGTGATGTGTTTGGTGATATCTTTGGTGGCGGCCGTCGTGGCGGCGGTCAACAGCGTGCACAACGTGGCGCTGACCTACGATACAATATGGAACTGACTCTTGAAGAAGCGGTTCGTGGTTGCTCAAAAGAGATCGAAGTTCCTACGCTAGTGGGCTGTGAAGTGTGTGATGGTTCGGGCGCGAAGAAAGGTTCTTCTGCTCAGACGTGTGGCACCTGTCATGGTCATGGTCAGGTTCAAATGCGTCAAGGCTTCTTTGCTGTGCAGCAAGCTTGTCCTACCTGTCACGGTAAAGGCAAGATCATTAAAGACCCGTGTGACTCGTGTCATGGTGAAGGTCGTAAGCACAAAACTAAATCACTTAACGTTAAGATCCCAGCTGGCGTAGATACGGGCGATCGCATCCGTCTATCAGGCGAGGGTGAAGCTGGTGAACACGGCGCTCCTGCGGGCGATCTTTATGTTCAAGTACACGTTAAAGAGCACCATATCTTTGAGCGTGACGGCAGCAACTTGTATTGTGAAGTTCCAGTTAGCTTCACTATGGCCGCTCTAGGTGGCGAAGTAGAAGTTCCTACTCTAGATGGACGTGTAAGCCTGAAGGTTCCTGCTGAAACGCAAACGGGCCGTATGTTCCGTATGCGCAGTAAGGGTGTGAAAGGCGTTCGTGGCGGTCCACAAGGTGACTTGATCGTGAAGCTAGTTGTTGAGACGCCAGTTAAGCTGAACGCTCGTCAGAAAGAACTGCTTAAAGAGTTTGAAGAGTCTTGCGGCGGCGAAGCGGCTAACAAGCATAAGCCAAAGTCTGAAGGCTTCTTCGACGGCGTTAAAAAATTCTTTGATGACCTAACCAGCTAAGTGTTGATTAGCGTTTGATTTGTAAAGGCCAACCTAGTGTTGGCCTTTTTTGTACCAGTAGAAGTATGAGTTTTTGCGTCTTATCCCCTAAGATACTTTTGCCAGATTTACCTTCGTTGCAGAGTCAACTAGTGTTCGGTTATGAACACGACAATCAAGAGCATTAAGGGTTACTCTCTCATCGAGGTATTGGTATGTTGTTTGTTATTGGGGATAACAGGCCAGTGGGTCGTTAGCCCAGTTCAGCAGCAACTTGATAATCTCAAAATGAAGCGTGCGGTAGCTCAAGTTCATACCGCTTTTATTGCTGGGCGAGATGCCGCCTATGGAATGAAAAAGGACCTATGGCTTCATATTCAATCAACACCCAGCAATAGCTATATCGCCCTCCATATAGATGCCGATGCGCGCACTGCATCTTCCATATTCAATAAGGCGATTAACCCTCAGACCCTCTCCGATGTTTCTTTAAGCTCGACCACAACAGTACTGCGATTTTCAGGCCTAACCGGCAGGCCATCGGGCAACGGCAATATCAGTGTTTGGCTAGATGCGGAGAGTAAGATCAAAGTGATCTACCATGACATTACTGGAAGAATCAGGATTTGCGCTGCCGGTGAACGTACTTATGGCTATAGCACATGCTAAGGGCACAAAGCGGTCTATCACTGCTTGAGTTGGTCCTCGGGCTTGGCCTGTCCAGTTTGCTGTTGCTCTCTTCTTCTACCTTATTTGTGCACCAGCAGCAGTTGTTGTCACAGCAAATCAAACGCACGCAACTGCTCATCGCCAGTCATCATCTAGCCACTTACCTAAGAAGTGAAGTAAGAAGGGCTGGGTACGCACAATCTTATGGCATCGAGATACAAGGAGCAAAAATTTCTCTGGGTTACAAAGATGAAGCAGGAGAGTATCGCCGAGTATCAATTTGGCGAGATGCGTTGCAGTACAAACTCAAGTATTGCGCTGGCTCTCACGGGTCCGAATTACCCTTGCTCGATACCTGCTCTGACACCATCAACTTTTCGATGTTGAACGACAAGCTTTTATCTATGAGGGACTTTGAGGTTACCAAGGCTTCTGATGACGGAAGTTTACTGCGCATTGACTATGCCATAGCGCTAAAAGGAGAGTCTCCTAGAGCCAATGCTATCTATGTGGCATCACGTAACATGCAAGTAGATGGCGATGCATCACAGTAGAGGGTATGTACTCTTTTTGGTGTTAGTACTTCTATTTGTAATGGGGTTTATCGCATTAGATAACTCTCGCTATTTGACCGATTCAATGAAGTGGCAAGCACTCCTGCACCACAAGCGGCTGAACCTCGATTGGCAACTCGAGTCGGCCATCAATTGCTTGGCTATCCATACCACCTCGCTACACACACTACCAACGGCGCAATGCGCGCAAGATGGCAACACTAACTTGTCGCTTGAAGCCCAAGAAATGAAGAACCAGTTTAAGCTTCAAGCAGACCAAGGAAGCATAGCGAGCAGCGCTGTTATGATCCTTGGGGAGATGGAACACGATGTGGCAATTGCCTCAAACCAGGCTTTACCGCAGGGCATATTGGGATCTTCGATATTCGTTGGACCATCGGTGGTTTCGCATTTCTTTGGATATACAGATCTCAGCCTCTTAAAACCGCGCTGGGGGGAAGAAATTGAAGTGACGTCAAAGCAGGCTTGCGGTGATGACCTTTTACTAAAAAGTGCGAATGGTGCTCGCAGTTTCGTCATTATTGGCCATTGCTCTATTAGCACTTATCACTGGGATCAATTAACCGCTTTATCCTCAGCTGAGCCATTTTTTCTATTGTTTGTTGGCGGCGACTTGACCTTTTCTGGCACTCAAACACTACAGGGAGTCATCGTAATCTGGCACTCAGAGGAGGAAAGCTTTGAGGTTAGTATTGTCGCAAATCCAATGATTGAGGGAGGATTGTTTTTTGAGCTTTCAGCGCCGATTTTGCTTGAGCAAGGCGTCCTAGAGGTTGTGGAAAATGAAGCGCATCTTATGACGTCTAGGTTTAGGTTTGCTAAGCGAGAATGGCTCAAAGGCAGTTGGCGTGACTTCTAATTGTTCTTTCAGGGAGTTGGGGGCTTCCATGCTTGAGGTATTGGTATCCGTCGCTTTGGTGTCACTGCTGTCGCTGAGTTTGATTCAAGGTGGCGTGTTTTTGCAAAGAGAGTCGAAGCACGCAGAGCAATCCTTACTTGTACTGCATCATATGGAAAACTATTTGGAGTACGCCCGCATTAGGACGATTGCAGGCACTGCCATCGACCCGCAGTGGCCAGCGTTAGAAGAGCTCAGTGTTGATATGACGCTCTCTAGTAGTAATCAAACATCATCTGTGGGCGTATTGGGGACCAAGCTAGAGGTTGCTGCTAGTTGGGTCAATCCATGGGGTCAGCCTGAATCTGTTGCGATATCCACTTGGGTAGCATTTCATTAACTCTATATTAACTGCTCGCCATCAAATGTTGCAGAGAGTAATAATCAACGATATGAATACATAAAGTATCGTTTAGGTAACCGCTCGGTTGCGTTTGTGGATTAATTGTAGATTTACCTGTAATGGGATTATTTTGCACTTGTTAACTGGGTGCAAAATAAGCGCCAGACACCTCATTTTGCAAACTTAGATTCTGTTTTTTCGCATTAGTTTGGGTAAAATGTGCGCCCTAATAAAAATAATACCAATTTTTTAGCATTTTACATTTTTGTAAAAGTCACAGAGCGGTAATCTAATGAGCAACCAAGCAGCACACACAACACCTAAACAAGGTGGCATGGATCGCTTCTTAAACCTGATAGAAAAAGCAGGTAATAAGATCCCAGATCCAGCTATCTTATTCTTTTGGGCATTAATCATAGTTTGGGTATTTTCAGCCCTACTTTCTAATGTCTCTTTTGACCTAATTAACCCGCGTACCGGTGATCCTCTTGAGATTACAAACCTATTAACCGGTGATGCGTTGGCCCACTTCCTTGCGAACATGGTAACGACCTTCACAGGCTTTGCTCCTTTAGGTATCGTTCTGGTTGCAATGTTGGGTGTTGGTGTAGCAGATTCTTCTGGCTTCATCACTACGGGTCTAAAGAAGATGTTGAGCTTCACGCCAGCTAAACTTCTTACTCCAATGCTTATCCTTGTTGCTATCGTGTCTCACACAGCAGCAGATGCTGGCTACGTATTGGTTATCCCACTAGGTGGTATCATCTTCCACGCTGCGGGTCGTCACCCTCTAGCGGGTATTGCAGCTGCATTTGCAGGTGTATCTGGTGGTTTCTCTGCGAACTTTATTCCTTCTGGTATCGACCCGCTTCTAGCTGGCTTTACTCAGACGGCGGCAAACGTTCTAGACCCTGAATACATTGTTAACCCACTAGCAAACATCTACTTCACTGGCCTATCTTCAGTATTGATTGTTGCTATCGGTTGGTTTGTTACTGAGCGCATCATCGAACCTCGCCTAAACGCGACCACTAAAGTAGATGAAGACGCTGAAGAAGCACCTGATCTTGGCTCTATGACTGAGCTAGAAGCGAAAGCATTCAAATACGCTGGTTGGTCAATGATCGCGGGTATTGCACTACTTGTATTTGCAATCATGCCTGAGAACTCTGCACTGCGTTCTCCTGAAGGTGAGATCACCGCATTCTCTGCGCCGATCATGCAGTCAATTGTTCCATTGATCTTCATCCTATTCATCATTCCTGGCATCGTATATGGCCGAGTGGTAGGTAAGTTCTCTAGCAGCAACGACGTCATCAAATCTATGTCTGACACCATGAACACTATGGGTGCGTACATGGTAATGTCATTCTTCTGTGCTCAGTTCCTAGTGGCGTTTGGTCAATCAAACATCGGTACTATGCTAGCGCTATACGGCGCTGAAGGCCTAAAAGCGATGAACCTTCCAGGTGAAGCAACGGTTGTTGGCATGATTCTACTGACAGCGATGGTTAACCTTCTTGTAGGTTCTGCATCGGCTAAGTGGGCACTGATTGGTCCTATCCTAGTTCCAATGTTGATGGCGGTGGGTATCTCTCCTGAGCTATCTCAGGCTGCATACCGTGTGGGTGATTCTGTATCTAACATCATCTCTCCACTAATGGTGTTCTTCCCTCTAGTTGTGGTTTATTGCCAACGCTACGTTAAGAACACAGGTATCGGTACCCTAGCTTCTCTAATGATGCCATTCTCAATCGCAATGCTGATTGGTTGGACTATCTTCTTGCTAGCTTACTGGGCTCTTGGTATCCCACTAGGTATCCAAGCACCTTACACTTACACTATGTAAGTGACTTATAGATAAAAGAAAAGCCCGCCTATTTAGGCGGGCTTTGTTGTTTCTACGGGTTGGTATTACAGGTGTTTAGCGTGGAAGGCTAGATGATCATCGATAAAGCTTGAGATAAAGAAATAACTATGGTCATAGCCAGCCTGCATACGAAGCTCAAAGTCCAGTTGCTGCTGTGCTGCCACATCAATGAGATGGTTAGGCTTCAGCTGCTCTTCTAAGAAGCCATCAGCATCACCTTGGTCAACCAGAATCGGCAATTGACAGCCGTGCTTTGCCAGCAGCTTACATGCGTCATACTCTTGCCATTGCGCTTGCTCATTACCTAGATAGTTTGAGAATGCCTTGATGCCCCAAGGGCATTCGGTCGGGTTGGTAATAGGACTAAACGCTGAGATTGATTGGTATTTGTCTTGATTCTTCAGCCCTATGATCAAGGCGCCATGACCGCCCATGCTGTGTCCTGAGATCGCTTTCTTGTGGGTGACCGGAAACTGCAACTCAATCAAAGCGGGCAATTCATCAACCACATAGGAGTACATCTGATAGTATGCGTTCCAAGGCGCTTCGGTGGCGTTTAAGTAAAACCCTGCTCCTAGTCCGAAGTCATAGGCTTTGTCGCTGTCATCGGGTACTGAGTCACCTCTAGGGCTAGTGTCGGGAGCGACAATAGCAATACCCAATTCGGCAGCCTTGCGAAAGGCCCCGGCTTTTTGCATGAAGTTTTCATCGGTGCAGGTGAGTCCCGAAAGCCAGTAGAGCACAGGCACAGGGTGTTGCTCGGCCTGCGGGGGTAAGAAGATGGCAAAGGTCATCTCACATTGTGTAGCGCTGGATTGATGAGTAAATCGTTGATGCAACCCACCAAAGACTTTTGTTTCACTGATTTTGTTGATGCTCATAAAGGGTTCCCAAAATAAAAAAAGCGGCGCTACATCCTGGATATAGCGCCGCTATTACTGCTGTTATTTATCGAAATGGATTACCGTTCGAATACTTTCACCTCGGTGCATTAGGTCAAAGGCTTCGTTGATGTCTTCAAGGCCCATGGTGTGAGTGATGAACTCTTGCAGGCCAAACTCGCCAGCCATATAGCGATTTACAATCTCAGGCAGTTCAGAGCGGCCTTTCACCCCGCCAAATGCACTTCCGCGCCATACGCGCCCAGTGACTAACTGAAATGGACGAGTAGAGATCTCTTGCCCTGCACCGGCAACACCAATGATAACGGATTCGCCCCAACCCTTGTGACAACACTCAAGGGCAGAACGCATCACATCGACATTACCAATACATTCAAATGAGTACTCAACACCGCCATCCGTCATCTCAACGATCACTTCTTGGATTGGCTTATCGTAGTCTTTAGGGTTAATGCAGTCGGTAGCGCCTAGTTGCTTCGCTAATTCAAACTTACTTTCGTTGATATCAACGCCGATGATGCGATTCGCTCCAGCCATTTTCGCCCCAATGATTGCCGACAGACCGATACCGCCAAGGCCAAAGATAGCCACGTTATCGCCTTTTTCTACCTTGGCTGTATTCAATACCGCGCCCATACCTGTGGTAACCCCACAGCCTAGTAAGCACACCTCTTCAAGAGGGGCATCTTTGTTCACTTTTGCCAAAGAGATCTCAGGCAATACTGTGTATTCAGAGAAGGTAGAGCAACCCATATAGTGATAAATAGGCTGGCCATCTTTGTAGAAGCGTGTTGTACCATCTGGCATCAAGCCCTTGCCTTGGGTTTCGCGTACCGCTTGGCATAGGTTGGTCTTACCTGATTTACAGAACTTACACTCGCCACACTCTGCGGTATAAAGAGGAATTACATGATCACCTACAGAGACACTGGTGACGCCTTCGCCGACCATCTCTACAACACCGCCACCCTCATGGCCGAGAATTGACGGGAAGATACCCTCTGGATCTTCGCCCGATAGAGTAAATGCATCGGTATGACATACGCCGGTTGCGATGATCTTTACCAGAACCTCGCCTTTTCGAGGCAACATGACATCCACTTCTTCCATAGTCAGTGGTTGGTTTGGTCCCCAAGCAACAGCTGCGCGTGATTTGATAAATTGGTCGGTCATAGTGATTTCCTATTGGCGAAAGGGTTAGTTAAAACTTTAGACTATGAGAACGATTATATTGTTTCTTTTATGATGATAAACTAGCCTTTTTGAAAATCACTTTTACGCAGGTGTAATAATGAGTCAGTGGGAAGGCATTGAAGAGTTCGTTGCTGTGGCGGATAGTGAAAGCTTCACTAAGGCAGCGCTCGCGCTCGATACCTCTGTTGCTCAGATCAGCCGTCGATTATCCGCTTTAGAAGCTCGATTAGGCGTCAAACTGGTACACAGAACAACACGCAGAGTATCAGTGACGGATGTTGGGCTAGGGTATGCTGAGCATTGCCGTATGCTACTTGATGGGCTCGCAGAAGCAGAAAGAGAGGTTACCGAATCGCACTCTTTACCTATCGGCCGTTTGCGAATCACGGCGCCCACTACCTATGGAGAATCGGTGATAGCGCCCTTGCTGATGGAGTTTGTTGCGCTTTATCCTCAGCTCGAGCTGGATTTGCAATTGAGTAACGATAGGCTAGACCTCATCGCTGATAAATTCGATATTGCGATTCGTATCGGCGAGCTTCCGGACTCCACTCTCATTGCAAAGAAGCTCTCGGAGCGTCAGCAATATGTGTGCGCAAGCCCTGACTATATTGCTGAGCATGGAGAAGTTCCACATCCCTCTCAGTTGGCTGACTATGATTGCCTGTTGAGCTCCTCTTCTACCTGGCGTTTTCTGGAAAATAACAAAAAGCTCAACCTTACGATGAGAGGGAGCTTTCGATGCAATAGCGGAAATGTCCTGACTGCAGCTGCTTTGCAAGGGCGAGGTGTCGTTCAGCTTCCTGACTTCTATGTGGCGTCGCATATAGAAAAGAACAACCTAGTAGAGCTGCTCCCTGATTATCGCTGCGAGCGAGAGCCTATCTGGGCACTGTATCCACAAAACCGTCATCTTTCACCTAAAGTCAAAATGGCAATTGAATTCTTGAGCGCGAAACTGGCTCAGGGTACATTGCCCTCAAATTAATTCGTAGGCCTTGATATGAGCGAAATAAACACTCCATCCTTTTCTGAACAAGACCATCATTATATGCAGCGTGCTATAGAGCTTGCGCAAAATGCAGAAGATGAAGGCGAGGTGCCGGTAGGCGCGGTTCTGGTAAGAGATAATGAAATCATTGCTGAAGGCTGGAACCGTTGTATTGGCGCTCACGATGCGACCGCTCATGCTGAGATCCAGGTACTGCGAAAGGCCGGTGAGGCTTTGCAAAATTATCGACTGCTTGATACCACCTTATACGTCACTCTTGAGCCTTGCCCTATGTGTGCAGGTGCCTTATTGCATAGTCGAGTAAAACGTATTGTGTTTGGTGCGCAGGATCTCAAAGCTGGAGCGGCAGGAACGGTGCTTGATCTATTTGAAAGCCAAGCGGCTTATCATTACGCTACGGTTGAATCGGGCTTGATGGAAGTAGAATGCAGAGAACAATTGCAGGCGTTTTTTAAAAGGCGCAGGAAAGAGCAGAAAGAATTAAAGCGTTTGAAAAGAGAGGCTGAGCAGAAGGGGGATTAGGCAAACATTCAACTTCTTTGCGCCAAATGTTTGCTTTCAGTTTTACTACAACGCTAACGTTACGTAAGAACGGTTTCGCCAAAGAAGCTTCTTCTTGTTATTGGCTAGCATACGCTTACGACGGTTAGCTGAAACAGTGCTATTTGATAATTTCTTAGATAGCTTTCTTTTTAGTTTCAACGAACAATCTCCTATGAACTTCATGTAGGCAAACAATCACTGACGTTTCGATGTTTGCACTACACATATATAGAACATGATTGTTACTATAATATGAATCTAAACATAGGATCTAGATCGCAAATAAACGCAAACGATTGTTCAGTTGAATTTAATTTGTGAGCCATCTCTCTCTATTCCTCGGTGGCGGATTCACTTTCATCTCTGAGTGTTTCTGAAGCCTCAGACTTTGCAGGCTCTAGGGCTTCTATCACCATGAGGCCATCGGTGTTGGTTTCTACACTGGCGTGATCCCGTTGGTCAATATGTCCAATGATGCTTTGATAGTAACGACGAATATTTTCCACATAATTGAGAGCCTCATCACCACGGGCATAGCCGTAGCGTGTGTACTCGTAGTAACCCTTTTTACGAAGCAGGGGTAGGCGCGTTTTCACATCACTCCATAGATCAGGGTCTGCACCTTGTGCTTTGGTTATGCGTCTAGCATCCATTACGTGCCCATAGCCAACATTATATGAGGCTAAAGCAAACCAGATTTTTTCATGCTGATTGATACTGTCGGGAATGCGATTAACGATCTTTCTCAAGTAATCAGCACCGCCTCGAATCGACTGTTCAGGGTCAAGGCGATCGGTGACACCCACACTTTTTGCCGTGGGTAGAGTCAACATCATCATGCCACGCACACCTGTTGGCGATTTTGCATCTGGATTCCAATGTGACTCTTGATAAGCAAGGGCGGCGATTAAGCGCCAGTCAAACTCACCGGCATACTTTTGAAAGAGAGGTTCCCATTTAGGTAGTTTGCTGTCTAAGGCGCGTACAAACGCGCGAGTATCGACATAATCAAAGTCTTCGATATGCCCAAAGTACTTCTCTTCTATTAGCTGTAATTGACCATTTTGTTGAATGCCGCCAAAGAACTCTAAAACCAGAGCATAAAGGCTCTCGTCTGCGCCTCTGCGCAAGAACCAAGACGTAGGCTGGTCTTCTGTTAATTCAAACGCGAGCGCGATATTAGGGTAGATACGTTGAGTAATGGAAAGCTCGATAGAATCGGCGACTGTAAATAGACGCTCGCCTTGCGAGACTTGTTTTAGCAAATCATTAATATCATAGCTATCGGTGATCTCGTATTTAAGATCAGGATGCTCCTTCGCAAGATCCAAGAGGGTCTGCTCAAAATGCGATCCTTTAACCACAGTAATGGATTCACCGCTTTCAATGAGCTGGTCTAGGTTGCGAGGGCGCCAAGTGCCTTTTTTGTAGACCACTTGCTGGCTGACGTAGTAATAAGCCGGTCCCGCTCTAAACGCTTTAACTCGGTTAGGTGCCTGAGTAAGGCCTGCCGCAACAATGTCGACCTCGCCATTTCTTAATGCAGGGAATAGCTCAGAGAGGCGATAGGCAGGTTTGATCTCCAAACGAACGCCAAGTTGCTTCGCAAACTCTGACGCTAGCTCATACTCTAAGCCGGTGGGGCCATCAGGGCCGATATAATAGGAGAGTTGATTGTTTAGCGTTCCAACGCGCAGCACACCTCGGTCTTTGATCTGTTGCAATTCGTTCTTAGTGTCGGTTTCGTACTGACAGCCAGTGACAGAAAGTAAGGCTATGAACGAGGCCATTAGCAGGGAGAATTTAGTTAACACTGACGTGCGCATTGTGCGGGACAACTCCGAATAATAAGGGGGATTTTTTTTAACGCTTCGCCCTTTATATCAAACCCCTTATCACCGGGGAAGTGAAACTAGAATCATGAGCAAACTGTATTCGCATCTGAGGGTTTGACCTCACGATGTATCCATCAGAGATACCTTGACGCAAAAAATTGCGCAAACGGTTGCTTTTTGTGTTACTTCACAAAAAGATTTGCTTTATAATACGCCCGAAACAACCCAGGTAATATTGAAATAAAGATGGATAATTTAATTAAGTTATTGTTTTTATTTGAATATTATCTTTAATCCATCATCAAAGAGACCTAAGCACATGAGAATTTTGCGTGGCTCCCCAGCTCTTTCTGAGTTTCGTGTACAAAAACTACTAGAACTTTGCCGTGAACAAGACCTGCCAGTAACAGGTATTTATGCTGAGTTTATGCATTTTGCAGACGTGAGTGCAGAACTTGACGCGTCAGAGGCAGAGAAGCTTGAAAAGCTGCTTACTTATGGTCCAACGATCGAAGAGCATGAACCACAAGGCACTTTAGTGCTTGTGACTCCTCGCCCAGGCACTATCTCTCCTTGGTCTTCTAAGTCGACAGATATTGCTCATAACTGTGGCTTGGACAAGGTTAAGCGTCTAGAGCGTGGTACGGCATACTATGTTGAAACATCTGTTGCTTTGGATGAAGCACAAATCAAGGCTGTAAAAGCATTGGTACATGACCGCATGATGGAAGTGGTCTTTGGTGAGATGGAACAAGCTGCTGCACTATTCACGGTTGCAGAGCCAGCGCCGCATACTGTTGTCGATGTACTAGCCGGTGGCCGCAAAGCCCTAGAAGACGCCAATGTAAACTTGGGTCTTGCGCTAGCGGAAGATGAAATTGATTACCTAGTTGATAGCTTTAATACACTAGGTCGTAACCCTAACGACATCGAATTGATGATGTTTGCTCAAGCAAACTCTGAGCACTGTCGCCATAAGATCTTCAACGCAGATTGGACAATTGACGGCGTAGTTCAAGACAAGTCACTGTTCAAGATGATCAAGAACACCATGGAAGTTACCCCTGACCACGTTCTGTCTGCATACAAAGACAACGCAGCGGTTATGGAAGGCTCTAAAGTGGGTCGTTTCTTCCCGAATCCAGAGACTCGTCAATACTCTTACAATCATGAAGATGCACACATCTTGATGAAGGTTGAAACCCATAACCACCCAACAGCAATCTCTCCTTGGCCAGGTGCTTCAACCGGTTCTGGTGGTGAGATTCGTGATGAAGGCGCGACCGGTATTGGTGGCAAGCCAAAAGCGGGTCTAGTGGGATTCACAACCTCAAACCTACGTATTCCAGGTTTTGAGCAGCCATGGGAAACGGACTTTGGTAAGCCAGGCCGTATCGTTACGGCTTTAGACATCATGACTGAAGGCCCGCTAGGTGGCGCAGCATTCAACAACGAATTTGGTCGTCCAAACCTATTGGGTTACTTCCGTACTTACGAAGAAAAAGTCACCTCTCACGCGGGTGAAGAAATCCGTGGTTACCACAAGCCAATTATGATTGCTGGTGGTATGGGTAATATTCGTGACGAGCACGTTCAGAAGAAAGAAATCCCTGTAGGCGCTAAGCTAATCGTACTTGGCGGTCCTGCAATGAACATCGGCCTTGGTGGCGGTGCCGCTTCTTCAATGGCGTCAGGTCAGTCGGCAGAAGACCTAGATTTTGCCTCTGTTCAGCGTGAAAACCCTGAAATGGAGCGTCGCTGTCAAGAAGTGATCGACCGTTGTTGGCAGCTTGGCGATGACAACCCAATTGCCTTTATCCACGATGTGGGTGCTGGCGG
This sequence comes from Vibrio breoganii, assembly GCF_001677275.1. Classification (GTDB taxonomy): domain Bacteria; phylum Pseudomonadota; class Gammaproteobacteria; order Enterobacterales; family Vibrionaceae; genus Vibrio; species Vibrio breoganii. The sequence goes on along the minus strand of NZ_CP016177.1, from coordinate 2,158,018 downwards.
TATCTCGAACGCACTACCTGAACTCGTCGATGATGGCGAGCGTGGTGGTAAATTCCAACTGCGTGATGTGCCAAACGATGAGCCGGGCATGAGCCCACTAGAGATCTGGTGTAACGAATCTCAAGAGCGCTATGTAATGGCAGTTGCGGATGAGAACATGGCAGCGTTTGACGCTATCTGTAAGCGTGAACGTGCACCGTACGCGGTTGTAGGTATCGCAACTGAAGAGCGTCAGCTAACACTCGAAGATTCTCATTTCGATAACACGCCAATCGATATGCCAATGGACATCTTGTTAGGTAAAACACCTAAGATGCACCGTGACGCGCAAACGCTGAAGGTTGAAAGCCCGGCAATCAATCGCGATGGAATTGAGCTAAACGAAGCGGTTGATCGCGTACTTCGCCTACCAACCGTTGCTGAGAAAACCTTCCTAATCACCATTGGTGACCGCAGTGTAACGGGCCTAGTCGCTCGCGACCAAATGGTTGGCCCTTGGCAGGTACCGGTGGCGAACTGTGCTGTGACTGCAGCGAGCTACGACACTTACCACGGCGAGTCTATGTCGATGGGTGAGCGTACTCCAGTGGCACTGCTAGACTTCGGCGCTTCAGCTCGTTTAGCTGTGGGTGAGTCTCTCACTAACATCGCGGGTACTGACATTGGCGATATTAAACGCATTAAGCTTTCGGCAAACTGGATGTCTCCAGCAGGTCACCCTGGTGAAGATGCAGGTCTTTATGAAGCAGTGAAGGCTGTGGGTGAAGAGCTATGTCCGGCACTGGGTCTGACTATCCCTGTGGGTAAAGACTCTATGTCGATGAAGACTAAGTGGAACGAGAATGGTGAAGACAAAGAAGTGACTTCTCCACTTTCACTGGTTATCACAGCATTTGGTCGCGTAGAAGATGTGCGTAAGACGGTAACGCCGCAGCTTCGTACCGACAAAGGCGATTCAAGCCTAGTCCTTGTTGACCTTGGCAATGGCAAGAACCGCATGGGTGCTACAGCACTGGCACAGGTTTACAAGCAGTTGGGTGATAAGCCTGCTGATGTGGATAACGCAGAGCAGCTAAAAGGCTTCTTTGACGCGATGCAAACCCTAGTGCGTGATGACAAGCTGGTTGCTTACCACGATAAAGGTGATGGCGGTCTATTTGTTACCCTTGCTGAGATGGCGTTTGCTGGTCACTGTGGCATGAAAGCTGACATCTCTGATCTAGGCGAAGACACGCTAGCGACACTCTTCAATGAAGAATTAGGTGCGGTTGTTCAGGTTAAGAACGAAGACCTTGAGCAAGTGCGCGCAGTATTGGCAGCAAACGGCCTAGAAGCATGTTCACATGTTATCGGCAGTGTTGAAGCAAGCGACAGCTTTGAAATCTTTGCTAACGGCAGTGCAATCATAGAGCGCTCTCGTATCGAACTACGTACTATCTGGGCTGAAACGACGCATAAGATGCAAGCGCTGCGTGATAACCCTGCTTGTGCAGACCAAGAGTTTGCAGCGAAGAAAGATAATTCTGACCCAGGCCTAAACGTAGACCTAACCTTCGATGTCCGTGAAGATGTAGCGGCACCATACATTGCAACAGGCGTTAAGCCTAAGATGGCAATCTTGCGTGAGCAAGGTGTCAACTCTCATGTAGAAATGGCTGCTGCCTTTGACCGTGCTGGCTTTGATTCTGTTGATATCCATATGAGCGATATCCTAACAGGCCAAGCGGTACTTGAAGAATACCAAGGCCTTGTGGCTTGTGGTGGCTTCTCTTACGGTGATGTTCTAGGCGCTGGTGAAGGCTGGGCTAAGTCTGTACTGTTTAACTCAGCGGCTCGCGACCAGTTTGAAGGCTTCTTCAACCGCGAAGATACCTTCTCTCTAGGTGTATGTAATGGCTGTCAGATGCTGTCTAACCTTAAAGAGCTGATCCCTGGTGCTGACCTTTGGCCTCGATTCGTACGTAATGAATCTGAGCGCTTTGAGGCTCGCTTTAGCTTGGTTGAGGTTCAGAAGTCTGATTCTGTGTTCTTTGATGGTATGGCGGGCTCTCGTATGCCTATCGCTGTATCTCATGGTGAAGGTCGAGTTGAAGTGAAAGATTCAGCTCATCTGAATGCGATTGAGAACTCAGGTACGGTTGCACTGCGTTACGTAGACAATAACGGTAATGCGACTCAGCAGTACCCGAACAACCCGAATGGTTCACCAAACGCAATTACAGGTCTAACTACAGCAGATGGCCGTGTGACTATTATGATGCCGCACCCAGAGCGTGTATTTAGAACCGTAGCCAACTCATGGGCTCCAGAGTCTTGGGGTGAAGATTCGGCTTGGATGCGCATGTTCCGCAACGTTCGTAAGAATATCGGCTAAACAGCGTTAATAGTCTTATTTATATACAAGAGCGACCTGCAAAGGTCGCTTTTTTTTGTGTCTAAATTTAATAAGTTACGAATAGTTTCTGGTTTGTTGCTGGTGTTTGGTATTTGTAGCTTTAGTTGTTGAATCTTTGCATTTATTAACCTAACCTTTTGATGTTGATTGTATTTATTAGGTTCACATATGATTCCGATGTCGGGAAGACGGAATTGACACTAAACTTACAAGCAGGTTCAATTATTTTATTGTAAACAATTGAAAATCAGCTATTTTAGATAGGCAGATCACCTTTTTCATTATAAAAATTTGAAGGATTCATAGCATGAAAAAATTTGGCTTAAAGGCAGTGGGTTTGGCAGTTGTTGCTGCTTCGTTAAGTGGTTGTATCGGTAGTAACGCAGTGACTGGTTACGTAATGAAGTTTAACCTTGAAGTGGTTGATAACCGTTACGCTCGTGGTGGTGTGAACATGCTTCTTGCACCTGTATACGCACTAACGGTAGCGGTGGATGCGTTGATCTTTAACTCCATCGAATTCTGGGCAGGTAAAAACCCAATCAATGGCAAGCCACATATCTTCGACTCGAAAGTGAAGACTATGTACAACATGAACGATGATCTTGATCCTTCACTGACTGAAGCACCTCTAGACCCAATTTCTATGCGTCAGGTTGAATCATCTACATTCGAAGCAATTGATGCAGATACGATTCAAATGAACGTAACCTACAACAATGGCGACAAGGCATTGATCATGGGTGTACGTGACGGCGAAAAAGTTAGCTACTACTACAACGGTGAGCTAATGTCTGAAACTACGCTTTCTCAACTTGAAGAACTAGCAGCAACTAAAGCATAACGTTTTGCTCTAGATATAAGAAAGCCGAGCTAAGTGCTCGGCTTTTTAGTATCTGAAATAGAAAACTTATGCTTTCTCAGGGATATGCTTAAGTAGGTTCACCATTTGTTCCCAGAACAAATCAACGGTGTCGATTTTCACTTTCTCATCAGGAGAGTGAGGGAATTTAATGGTTGGGCCAAACGACACCATATCCATGTTTGGATAAGGCTTCTTAAACAGACCACACTCAAGACCGGCATGAATCACCATAATGTTGGGTTTGTGACCATACACTTCTTGGTACATGTCACGGAAGATAGCCATGATTTCTGAATCTGCATCCGGCTTCCAACCAGGATACGCACCAGAAAATGCGATCTTAGCACCAGACAGTGTCGCAACAGACGTCAGCATGCTTTCCACTTGGCTGCGACCTGAGTCGATAAGAGAGCGAATCAAGCAAAGCGCCGTCACCTTATCTTGCTCTGTAGTGATCACGCCAAGGTTTAGAGAGGTCTCCACTACGCCTTCAATGGCATCACTCATGCGAATCACGCCATTTGGGCATGCGTTAAACGCGGCAACTAATGATTGCTGGCTTTGCGTTGAGAAAACACCGAATTGAGCTTGTGCATCTTCCACAAAGGTAACAAGGTTGGTTTCAACAGCACCTAGCTCGGCCTTAAGCATGTCAGTGTAAGCTGCGTACAGCTCTTCAAGCTTAGCTGTATTTGCTTGAGGTAAGGCAAGGGTAACTGAGCCTTCACGAGGGATCGCATTGCGCAGGCTACCACCGGTAAAATCAATCAGTCTTAGTTCTAGCTCCTCGGCATGGCCGGCAAGAAAACGTGCCAGTAACTTGTTCGCGTTGCCACGACCAGTGTGAATATCACAGCCAGAGTGACCGCCTTTCAAGCCTTTCAAGATCAGCTTTTTAGTCGCAGAGCCTTGCGGAGCCTCTTCACGCTCGATAACGAATTCAAGGCTAGAGTCGATGCCACCGGCACAACCCATGTACACTTCGCCTTCTTGCTCAGAGTCCGTATTAAGAAGGATGTCCCCCTCAAGCCAGCCCTGTTGCAAACCGAAAGCACCGGTCATGCCTGCTTCTTCGTCAATGGTCAGCAGAACTTCAATAGGGCCATGAGCAATATCGTTTGATGCAAGAACAGCAAGGCATGACGCCATACCAATACCATTATCAGCGCCTAAGGTAGTACCCGTCGCCGTTACCCATTCGCCATCGATATACGGAAGAATAGGGTCAGTAGTAAAGTCATGAATGGTATCTTCATTCTTCTGAGGAACCATGTCGATGTGCGCTTGAAGCACAACACCTTTCTTATTTTCCATACCAGGAGTTGCAGGCTTTTTGATGAAAAGGTTGCCTACCGCATCTTCTTTTACTTCTAATCCTTGCTCTTTAGCCCAAGCAACAATGTGATTGGCTAGCGCTTGTTCATGCTTAGATGGGTGCGGGATAGAACAGATCTTATCGAAGAATGGCCAGATTGGATTTTGAGTTTGTTGAGTGATCTCGCTGAGAAATTGGGACATGTAATACTCCTTCATGCATACAGATAGCAACTAAGTACTCAATTCGACCTCGAGTAGGCCGATGAATGGTGGGCAGGATATCACTGTGAACTAGGGTTGGACAGGCAAACTCGTAACTGTTGAGTAAGTTTTATTATCATTTGTGACGTGATAGTGAAGCAATTGAGGTTAAGTTATTTATTTTACGTGTGAAATTAAATTACCAAATCAGGTCGTAAAATAGCCCGTTTTAGATTTTAACGCCCCCACTAAAGAAAAATACTTGTAATTAAATTACAGGATCGGTAATATTAACCCTGTCGATACAGACTACCCTTCTGTGAGCCACCCCGCTCATCATTTTGTCTGTATCTATGCTGAATTAAAGTGCTAATTTGTTGATTTTAAACTAATTAGTCTTGGAATTTTAGATGGGTACATCAATGGCTTGTCAGCTAAAGATGTATTTCATATAGAGTTTCAACCCTATTTATAGGGTTTTTAAGCATGTGATTGAACTTCGGTTCACCCCTGATATATTGGAAATTTATTACTGATTTCATAAGCCGCCCAGTTTGGAGCGGCTTTTTTTTCGCCTGAATTTCTCATTCGAAGGCAGTCAATGGTGATGAACAAGTGGGGGATGATGTCAGTTTGAGTGCTCTTCTGATGATTACTGGGTAAGAGGCTTATTTCTATGTGCTACATAAGTGCTTATCTGTCGTTTTTGAGTTGTAACTTTAAGACAAGATGAAATATTAACCTCATTTTACAGAGGGAATTAAGTCTTTCATATTTATAAATATCAATGACTTAATGTATACGCTTACATTAGTGACCTGCGCATTAAGTGATCCAAATGAATTTATAGCCAAAACAGTATGGTATTTCGTGATGTTACTCACTATAATTCACGCCAATTTAGATACGCAAACGATTACTTTTAGAAACTTTTAGGAATTGATTATGCTCGAGAAGCTATTCAAACTACGTGAACACGGCACTACGGTTCGCACGGAAATCATTGCAGGTATGACTACCTTCCTGACAATGGCGTACATCATCTTTGTTAACCCATCGATGCTATCTGCAACTGGTATGGATCACGGTGCTGTATTTGTAGCAACCTGTTTAGCTGCTGCTATTGGTTGCTTCATCATGGGCCTCTACGCTAACTACCCAATTGCTCAAGCCCCAGGTATGGGTCTTAACGCCTTCTTTACCTATGGCGTTGTTCTTGGCATGGGTTATGAGTGGCAGGTTGCACTGGCAGCGGTATTTGTATCGGGCATCTTGTTCATCTTGCTTAGCTTGTTCCGTATTCGCGAGTGGATTATTAATTCAATTCCTATGTCTCTGCGTACCGGTATCTCAGCGGGTATTGGTTTATTCCTTGCATTTATCGGCCTTAAGAACGCAGGCATCGTAGTCGATAACCCAGCAACATTCGTTTCTCTTGGTGATATCACGAGTTTGAATGCGGTTCTGGCAGCAGTTGGCTTCTTTATTACTATCGCTCTTGTTCACCGCGGCGTTCGTGGTGCGGTTATGATCGCTATCCTTTGCGTTACCGTTTTCGGTCTAATTTTTGGCGATGTGCAATACAACGGCCTAATGTCAGCTCCACCGAGCCTTGCACCAACATTCATGCAATTGGATTTTGCTGGTGTATTTGAAGTTGGCATGATCTCAGTTATCTTCGCATTCTTGTTTGTTGACCTTTTTGATACAGCGGGCACGTTAGTGGGTGTTGCAACTAAAGCTAACCTAATCAAAGAAGATGGCAAGCTACCTCGCCTTAATAAAGCACTACTGGCTGACTCAACAGCCACTTCTGTGGGTGCTTTGCTTGGTACTTCTAACACCACATCATACGTAGAATCAACCGCTGGTGTTGCGGCTGGTGGTCGTACTGGTTTGACTGCAGTAACCGTAGGTGTACTTTTCCTATTGGCTTTGCTGTTTTCTCCATTAGCGGGTATGATTCCGCCCTATGCGACAGCAGGAGCGCTATTTTATGTAGCTATCCTGATGCTTTCTGGTCTAGTGAACATTGACTGGAGTGACATTACAGAAGCTGCTCCTGTAGTAGTAACTTGCCTGCTAATGCCTCTAACGTTCTCTATCGCAGAGGGTATCTCTCTAGGCTTCATCTCTTACGCTGCAATCAAATTGTTGAGCGGTAAGGGACGTGACGTTTCCATGAGTGTTTGGGTTATGTCTGCTGTCTTTATCCTAAAATATGTTTTGACCGCTTAATTGCGTCATTAAATAGGTTTTCAAGTTATGCCAAAAAAATACATCATCACCTGGGATGAAATGCAGACAAACTGTCGTGAGCTTGCTGCTCGCCAAATGCCTGCTGAACAGTGGAAAGGTATCTGGGGTGTGAGCCGCGGTGGTCTAGTACCTGCTGCGATTCTTGCTCGTGAATTAGGTATCCGTTACGTTGATACTATTTGCATCTCAAGCTACGACCATGATCATCAACGTGACATGAGCGTACTTAAAGCTCCTGAAGGTGATGGCGAAGGTTTCCTAATCGTTGAAGATTTAGTGGATAGTGGTGACACTGCACGTAAGCTACGTGAAATGTACCCTAAAGCGAAATTGATCGCGGTATGTGCAAAGCCTTCTGGCGCTGAGCTACTGGACGATTACGTTGTTGATATCGCTCAAGAAACCTGGATTGAGCAACCTTGGGATATGCAGCTGCAGTTCGTTGAGCCAATTAATCGCAAACGCAAGTAATTTGCTCTTTCGATGCTCACAAAGTATCGCAAAATAATTTTTATATTAAATGCCTCTATTTAGAGGCATTTTTTGTTTATGCTTAAGCATAAGTTCAATTCGAAGATGCCTCTCATATGACTGAAGAACACAAAAAAAATCTTTCCGAACAGCTCTTTTCCAAGCATTTACAAGCCAAGGAAACCTCTGGCTTAACGCAGTACATGCCAAGTAGCCTGAGCATCTTAGAGAGCAAGCCACAGCACTCTTGGTATCGTAATCTGCGCCGATTGCAATGGATTTGGCAGGGGGCAGACCCCATTGAACAAGATCAGGTGCTTGCGCGTATATCCTCATCTGAGCACTCTCGAAGCAACGACGAATGGCTAGATACCGTCATGGGATTTCGTTCGGGAAACTGGGCCTATGAATGGACCCACGCAGGGATGATTCATCAAAAACGCGCAGCAGAGTTAAAGGGTGATGAAGCTGCCGAGGCTCTCTATAAAGCGAGTCTTTATTTCAGCATTGCAGCCTACCCACATATCAAGGGCGATAATCTATCCATACAAGCTCAGGTATTGGCGAATAAGGCGTACGAAGAAGCATCCCATGCGAGCAAGTATGTGTTTAAGCAACTGAATGTGCCTTATAAAGGCAAAACGGTGCAGGCGAATTTACATCTGCCACATACTGAACGCCCGTTACCTGTAGTGATCGTTTGTGCTGGGCTAGATAGCGTACAAACCGATATGTGGAAGCTGTTCCTTGATCACTTGGCTCCCAATGAATTTGCGATGCTGACCATTGATATGCCATCGGTGGGCAAGAGTAGTCAATGGACCCTTTCAGAGGATACCAGCTGCTTGCACAAAGCATTGCTAGATTATCTACCTGAAGTTCCGTTTGTGGATCACTGGAAGGTAGGATTGCTTGGCTTCCGCTTTGGCGGCAATGCTTTGGTTCGCTTAAGCTTTCTGGAGCAAGAGAGAATTAAGGCATGCGTTGCAATAGGTTCTCCTGTACACGACATCTTAGCTAATCCAGACAAGCTGACGAACATGTCGAAGATGTATCTCGATGTTCTTGGGTCTCGTTTAGGTAAATCGCCCATTGATATTCAAAGCTTGGCAGGGCAGATGTCAGCATGGTCTCTTCGCACTCAAGGTTTGCTCGCGGCTCGTCGCACCAATGTGCCAATGCTCGCTATCTCTTTGGAAGGCGACCCGGTAGCGCCGCATAGCGATAATAAATTGATCGCTATGTCGAGTAAGGTAGGCAAAGCGGTGAAGATCCCTGCGAAAAATTTGAGCTCTGGATACCAAAAATCACTAAACCTAGCGATCGATTGGCTTCTTGAAGAATTAAAATCGTGACAAAGATGTTAATTTAATGGCACTATAACTGTTGCTTATGTAACTGATGAGCAACATAAAATTCGCTGTGCGTCGTTGTGCATGGCGAAGCATAAATAAATGGAGTTATTATGCCAGGTACCCAACCTACTTATCATCGCATGATCGCAAAGCTTAAAGCGATTGGTCCTTATCTACGTGAAGCGGAATGTAAACCCAATCTATTCTTGTTCGATTGTTTGTCTGTTTGTGTCGACGACACTAAATCACCAGAGTGCCGAGAATTTTGGGGCTGGTGGATGGAACTCGAAAAGCAAGACGATGAAAATATCTGTACCGCTCGCTTTCATCACGGTATGTACAACGCGTCAGGCGCTTGGATAGATGAAAAGCTTCCAGCTGCCGCAGAAGCCGAAGTTCAGCGCACTCAAAGTGTTTTCCAAGCAAAAGTGCAGAAACAGCTGAGTGAGCAATTTGCGTTAGAATTCGCTCTGCATGAAGACTCTGAAGCTGTAACGTAGAGAAAATAATGTGATTCAAGGCGCCTAAGGGCGCCTTTTTGTTTTTTTACTTGTGCAACGGGTCTCAGCTTGCTAAAAATGAGACTCTTTTATCAGTATCATTGAGTAACAAATGCAAGCTAAGACAGTTGTGGTGAAACTTGGCACAAGTGTGCTAACAGGGGGCTCTCAGTTCCTAAACCGCGCCCACATGGTTGATCTCGTGCGCCAATGCGCAGAATTGAAGCAGCGTGGCTATAACCTAGTACTAGTTTCTTCTGGCGCCATAGCCGCTGGACGAGAGCATCTAGGACACCCCAAACTCCCCAACTCAATGGCAAGTAAGCAACTCTTAGCTGCGGTCGGCCAATCACACCTTATCCAAGTGTGGGAGTCGCTGTTTTCTATCTATGGCCTAAAGATTGGCCAGATGTTGCTGACTCGCGCGGATCTTGAAGACAGAGAGCGCTTCCTAAACGCTAGGGACACGATTAATGCTCTAGTTGAGCATGACATTATCCCTATCGTAAATGAGAATGATGCGGTGGCGACCACCGAGATCAAGGTAGGCGATAACGATAATCTTTCGGCCTTGGTTGGGATTCTGTGCGGAGCGGATACGCTATTGCTACTGACCGATCAGCCCGGTTTATTTACCGCCGATCCTAGAAACAACCCTGAAGCTGAATTGATTCGAGAAGTCACCACCATTGACGAAACCTTGCGTAAAATCGCAGGTGGCAGTGGCACAACCTTAGGTACCGGTGGCATGGCGACGAAACTACAAGCCGCCGACATTGCTCGCCGTGCTGGTATTGAGGTGATCATTGCTGCCGGAAGTGCGCAAGATGTGGTGATTGAGAGTGTTTCCTCGTCGCCAAGTGGCACACGCTTCGTAGCGCTTCCTGAAGCGCTTGAAAATCGTAAGCGCTGGATACTGGCAGGGCCTGCCGCAACGGGTGAGATTGTTATCGATGAAGGGGCAGTGAAAGCCTTACAAACTAAAGGCAGTAGTCTTCTCGCTAAAGGTGTCATTGGCGTTAATGGCAACTTTGCTCGTGGTGAAGTTGCGCGCGTTATCAGTCAATCTGGAATCTTGATTGCGAAAGGCCTAGTTAGCTATTCCTGTGACGACATGCGCCAGATAAAGGGCATGCACAGCAAACAAATAGGTGAAGCTTTGGGCTATGACTATGGCTCCGAAGTGGTACACCGTGACGATTTAGTCATGATGCAAGATTAGTTGCTCACAAGAAATTATAGAGGATGACACAGTGGATCTAATTCAACTTGGCCAGCGCGCAAAACACGCATCTTTTGCCCTAGCAACGACGACCACCGCAACGAAAAACCAAGCTCTAGCGATTATGGCTGATGAGCTTGAGAAGCAGTCGCAAATTATTCTAGAAGCGAATGCCATCGATATTCAAAGCGGTCGTGAAGCGGGCATGAGCGAGGCGCTTCTTGACCGCTTGTTACTAAATGAAGCTCGATTATCGGCAATTGCTGATGACGTTCGTAATGTCATCAAGCTAAATGACCCTATCGGCAGCGAACTGGACAGCCGCGTGTTGGAAAATGGCTTGTCGCTATCTCGCAGACGAGTACCTTTAGGTGTAGTCGGTGTGATATACGAAGCTCGCCCAAATGTGACCATTGATATTGCGTCTTTGTGCCTTAAAACCGGTAACGCCAGTATTTTGCGTGGCGGCCGAGAGACCTTCCATTCAAACATGGCTCTGGTCAAGGTTATCCAAACGGCACTAGAGCAAGCAGGGTTGCCAGCAGCTTCGGTTCAATACATTGAAAAGCCAGATCGCGAGTTGGTTTCACAGCTATTGAAGCTTGATGAGTACGTTGACATGATCATCCCTCGTGGTGGTGCAGGTTTACATAAGATGTGTAAAGAGAACAGCACTATCCCAGTGATCATTGGCGGCTTTGGTATTTCTCATGTGTATGTTGATGAGAGTGCGGATATTGAGCGCTCGCTAACAGTAGTAGAAAACTCTAAGGTGCAGCGTCCTTCTGCGTGTAATTCTTTGGATACCTTGCTGGTTCACCAAGCTATCGCTGAAGAGTTTCTAGGCAAACTTGCTCACCAACTGAGTGACAAGGTCGAGTTTGTGGCTGATGCTTCTGCATTGCCCTATTTAACCAATGCCGCGAAGTTTCGTGAAGCGATTGGCGGAGACTTTGACACTGAGTGGCTTGCCTTTATTTTGGGTGTAAAGGTAGTGAAAGATGTGGATGAGGCAATCGAGCATATGCGTGAGCACAATGCGAGCCACTCTGATGCGATCATGACCAATGACCTAAATAACGCAGAGCGCTTTATTAACGCGGCAGGTTCTGCTGCGGTTTATGTGAATGCGTCTACGCGCTTTACCGATGGTGCTCAGTTTGGCCTTGGCGCTGAGGTGGCGGTTTCTACACAAAAACTGCACGCTCGTGGCCCTATGGGTTTAGAGGAGCTCACCAGCTATAAATGGGTTGGGAAGGGTAACTACTTACCAAGACCATAATTAGCTCCTACGGGCAACGGTCTGAAAACCAAGATGATTCAGGTTATTAAGATTTTGACATAAAAAGTAATGAGGGCTCTATCACAGAGCCCTTTTTTGATGCTGAGGCATAGAGCTTCACCCTCGAATCAAATCACTAAATCCGTTACACTAATCAGATCAAATTGATTGTTAATAATACTCACTAGTAATATCAGCATAGTGTCCCCTTTCATCGTAAAACTATGGAGCTTGTATGCACTGCCCATTTTGTTCAGAGAATGAGACGAAAGTAATCGATTCCCGATTGGTTGCTGACGGGCATCAAGTACGCCGTCGTCGCCAATGCCTAGCATGTAGTGAACGCTTTACCACCTTTGAGACTGCCGAGCTGGTCATGCCGAAGGTGATTAAGTCCAATGGAAACCGCGAACCCTTCAATGAAGATAAATTATCTAACGGTTTACATCGTGCACTTGAAAAACGTCCTGTTAGCGCAGATGCGGTAGAGCTTTCTATGAGTGTCATCAAGTCCAAGCTTCGTGCGACCGGTGAGAGAGAGGTTTCCAGCGATATGATTGGGAATCTTGTAATGGAGCAATTGAAAGAATTAGATAAGGTTGCCTACATTCGTTTTGCGTCTGTTTATCGTAGCTTCGAAGATATCCGTGAGTTTGGCGAAGAGATCGCCAGATTAGAAGACTAACTCGTAGAATAGATTTTCAACCTCAAAGAGTCATAAATGAGTTTTTCTGTATTTGACCATCAGATGATGGCGAAAGCGATAAAGCTGGCTGAAAAAGGCCGCTTTACCACACACCCAAATCCCAATGTTGGGTGTGTCATTACTCAAGGCGAAGCTATTGTTGGCCACGGCTATCATATTCGTGCGGGTGGCCCGCATGCGGAAGTGCATGCCTTGCGTATGGCAGGCGAAAAGGCGTTAGGTGCAACAGCCTATGTAACACTAGAGCCTTGCTCTCATTATGGTCGCACGCCCCCTTGTGCTGAAGGGCTCATTAAGGCGGGTGTTTCCCGTGTTATCTGCGCCATGCAAGACCCTAATCCGCAAGTCTCTGGCAATGGTATCGCCATGCTACAAGAGGCGGGTATAGAGGTTCAGGTAGGTCTACTGGAGTCTGAAGCTGAGCGCATTAATCGTCCTTTTTTGAAAAAAATGCGCACAGGTTTGCCATGGGTTCAGCTCAAAATGGCAGCGAGCCTAGACGGCAAAACAGCCCTTAGCAATGGTCAAAGTCAGTGGATAACCAGTAGCCAAGCGCGTGCAGACGTTCAGCTTTATCGAGCACAATCGGGCGCGATTCTCTCCAGCTCAAAAACAGTGATTGAGGATAATGCCTCTTTGAACGTGCGCTTTTCTGAACTGTCCGATGAAATCCAGTCCTTGTATCCTGAGGATGAGGTTAGACAGCCGCTACGCGTTATCTTAGACCGTCAGCAAAACATGACCCCAGAACTGACCACAGAACTGCGCCTGTTTCATACAGATGGTGAGGTGTTGGTGGTTTCTGAGCAAAAAAATAGCCAACAAAAGCACATTGATTTACCCGAGCTACTTGCAAAACTTGCTCGCGAACACAATATAAACCACATCTGGGTGGAAGCTGGAGCGACATTAGCCGCTAGCTTTATAGAGCAACAACTCGTCGATGAGCTGGTTGTCTATTTGGCACCAAAGATCATGGGAACCGATGGTCGTGGCTTGGTGAACCTATTGGGTTTAACCAGCATGGACCAGACTATTGATCTGAACATTGAACAACTCACCCAAGTAGGGCCGGATATTAAATTGGTTGCTACGTTCAAAACATCAAAATAGAGTAGGAATTACTATGTTTACCGGTATTGTTGAAGCCGTTGGCACGCTCTCTAGCATTACAAATCAGGGCGAAGACATCTCAATTACGGTGGAAACCGGAAACCTGGACATGTCTGATGTCAAATTGGGTGACAGTATTGCCACCAATGGCATTTGTTTGACGGTTGTACGATTTGATAATCGCTCGTTCACCGCAGACCTATCTGTAGAAACGTTGACGAAAACAGGCTTTAGCCAATATCAGGTGGGTGACAGAGTAAACCTAGAAAAAGCCATGCTACCGACCACTCGCTTTGGCGGCCACATTGTTTCAGGGCACGTGGATGGCGTTGGCACTATTGTCGAAAGAATTCCAGTGGGTCGCGCAGTAGAATACTGGGTTGAAATGGCACCGGATCTTGAGCGCTACGTGGCTCAGAAAGGCTCTATTACCGTCGATGGTATTAGCCTAACGGTGAATGACTTACGCAAGAATGGTTTTAAACTTACTATCGTGCCACACACGTCAGAACAAACCATTATTGATGAATTTGAGGTTGGCAGAAGAGTCAATCTTGAGGTCGATGTCCTTGCTCGCTATATGGAGCGATTGCTTGGTATGGGCTCGAATCAGCAACAAGGTTCCTCTACTATTACGATGGAATTTTTACAACAAAACGGCTTTGCATAGTCGTTTCTATACGCGTGCGACAGACACTTAACTAGGAAAGAAAAAATGCCTATCAGCTCACCGCAAGAAATTATTGAAGATATTCGCTTAGGTAAGATGGTTATCCTAATGGATGATGAAGACCGCGAAAACGAAGGCGATCTTATCATGGCTGCGGAACATATTACTCCTGAAGCCATCAACTTCATGGCAACCTACGGACGCGGTCTTATCTGTCTGACCATGACTCAAGAGCGCTGTGCGCGTCTTGGTCTTCCTCCTATGGTGCAAGATAACAATGCTCAGTACTCAACGGCGTTTACCGTTTCAATTGAGGCTGCTGAAGGTGTGACTACGGGTATTTCTGCTGCTGACCGTGCTGTAACGGTACAAGCGGCAGTCGCGGCTGATGCAAAGGCTGCTGACCTAGTACAACCAGGACACATCTTCCCTCTATCTGCGCAAGATGGTGGTGTACTCACACGTGCTGGACACACTGAAGCTGGCTGTGATTTAGCACGCCTAGCGGGTTGTGAGCCTGCATCGGTTATCGTTGAAATCCTAAAAGACGACGGTGAGATGGCGCGTCGCCCTGATCTAGAGATCTTCGCTGAAAAGCATGACGTCAAACTAGGCACCATTGCTGACCTGATTGAATACCGCAACAATACCGAAACAACAATTGAGCGTGTCGCAGAATGCAAAATGCCAACCGAATTCGGTGACTTTGATATGGTGACGTTCCGTGACACCATTGACAATCAAGTTCACTACGCGCTTCGCAAAGGCGAGGTCTCTGAAGAACCCTGTCTAGTGCGTGTGCACTTACAAGACACCTTTACGGATTTACTGCACTCTAACCGCGATTCTGATCGCAGTTGGTCTCTAGACAAAGCGATGAAACGCATTGGAGAAGAGGGCGGTGTTCTTGTGGTTCTTGGTCACGAGGAAACAAATGAGCAGCTCATCCACAAGCTGAAAGCATTTGAACAGCAAGACAAAGGTGAAGCGCCTACTATGGCTAAGAAACAAGGCACATCACGTCGCGTAGGTGTGGGCTCTCAAATCTTGGCTGATATGGGCGTAAGCAAGATGAAGCTGATGTCATCAAGTAATAAACGCTACCACTCTCTGTCAGGCTTTGGTCTGGACGTTGTAGAATACGTGTGTGAATAACAATGAATATGGATGGGTCGCTGTTTTGACCCATTTAACCAATAACTCGAGAATTAGCTGAAATGATATTAGATCCTAGTCACACTATTGTGCTAGAATCCGGCGATTCTCGCTCATGAGATAGTTGAAGGAAAACTTATGAAAGTCATCGAAGGTGGATTTCCAGCACCTAATGCAAAAATTGCTATAGTAATTTCGCGTTTTAACAGCTTCATCAATGAAAGCTTGTTGTCTGGTGCTATCGATACCTTGAAGCGACATGGACAGGTTGCAGAAGAGAACATTACAGTAGTGCGTTGCCCAGGTGCGGTAGAATTACCACTTGTTGCTCAACGTGTTGCTCGTACCGAGAAATACGATGCTATCGTTTCTCTAGGTACGGTAATTCGTGGCGGAACGCCACACTTCGACTATGTTTGTAGTGAGTGTAATAAAGGTCTAGCACAAGTGTCACTGGAGTACAGCTTACCAGTAGCATTTGGTGTTTTGACTGTTGATACCATAGATCAAGCTATCGAGCGCGCTGGAACCAAGGCTGGTAACAAAGGTGCAGAGGCTGCACTGAGCGCGCTAGAGATGATCAACGTTCTTTCTGAAATCGATTCCTAATGGGGGCCAGTGTGAAACCAGCCGCACGTCGTAATGCACGTCAATTTGCTCTACAAGCTATATATTCTTGGCAGATCACTAAAGAGAATATCGCTACTGTAGAAGAACAGTTTTTGTCCGCTGGAAAGTATGGTGAAGAAGACACCCATGCTGACGAGCCAGCGTTAAATGAACAAGAGACAGATGTAGCATACTTCCGTGACCTGTTGACTGGTGTTGCACTGTCTCACCAAGAGCTCGACAGCAAGCTACGTCCATTCCTTTCTCGTCCTATGCAGGACTTGGATATGATGGAATTAGCTCTACTTCGTCTAGCGATTTATGAGATGACGCGTCGTGAAGACGTTCCTCATAAAGTTGTTATTAACGAAGCGATTGAATTAGCGAAAGTGTTTGCTGCAGAAGACAGCTACAAGTTCGTTAACGGTGTGCTTGATAAAGCAGCACCATCACTTCGTAAAAACAAATAATAGTCGAAACCGATTGTTGAAAATCATATAGTTATAAAGGTCAGCATCTGCTGGCCTTTTTTGTATCTGTTGATTGAGTAATTAAAGGGGAGTGAGTGTGGCAGGAGAGTTTGAGCTGATTAGCAAGTACTTTGCTAAACAGAAGCTAAAACGAAGTGACGTTGAATTATCTCAAGGCGATGACTGCGCACTGCTGGTTTCCCCTCCAGGTACTCAGATTGCCGTCAGCACTGACTCCTTAGTTGCGGGTACTCACTTTCTTGAAAATGCCAATCCTAAGTGGGTAGGGCATAAGGCGCTCGCCTCAAACATCAGCGATTTGGCTGCTATGGGGGCAGAGCCTGCTTGGGTCTCCATGGCAATCTCATTGCCTGAGCCTGATGAACAATGGCTTGAAGGGTTTTGTGAAGGGTTCTTCAGTCTTGCCGATAGCCATAACCTGCAATTGATTGGTGGAGATACCACCCGGGGCCCACTGAGCATTACGCTCACCATTCATGGCTTCGTTCCCGAGACGCAAGCGCTGCTGCGCTCTGGTGCAAAGGTAGGCGATAAGGTCTTTGTCAGTGGCACCCTTGGAGATAGTCATGCGGGACTTGAGGTGATACTGAATAAAGAGAAGCGCCTTCTGCCGCACGCCTCAGAGCTTGAAAAACGCCATTACTGCGCAAACTCTAGAGCGAGTTTGGGAATGCTCCTAAGGGGCAAGGCGAGTAGCTGCATCGATATCTCAGATGGTTTGATTTCGGATATAAAGCACATAATGGAGCGTTCTAATGTAGGTGCTGATTTACATTGCGATAGGCTTCCTGTCTCTCTAGAACTGGTTGAGTTTTGCGAGGGTAAGCAAACAGCTCAGAGCTATGCATTAAAAAGCGGTGAAGAGTACGAGCTTTGTTTTACCGTGCCAAAACATCTGATAGAGTCGGTGTGTCTGGCTGCGAAAAATGAAGGCGTTCAGGTCACTGAGGTTGGAGAGATCACTGATTCTCAAACCTTGAAACTGTTTCGTAATAACAAAGCCTTACAAGAGAATGTGGCCGGTTTTGACCACTTTCGTTCTTGAATCTATTGACCATAACGACTTAGAGACACTCAATGAGCAATCCCCTTGATAAGATTTCGTTAGATAACCCCTGGCATCTATTAGCAACAGGTTTTGGTAGCGGTCTCTCACCGATCATCCCTGGCACGATGGGCACCTTGGCCTCTATTCCGCTCTACTTAGCATTAGTGCAGTTGCCATTGGGGGCGTATGCGGTGGTTGTATTACTCAGCTGCATTATCGGCATCAAGATTTGTGATGTGACTGCCAAGGATATGGGCGTGCATGATCACGGCTCTATCGTATGGGACGAATTTGCAGGATTTTGGATTACCATGCTGGTGGTGCCACTATTGAGCATTCCCGCCAATGAGTGGCGCTGGCTTATCGCAGGCTTTGTATTATTCCGCTTCTTCGACATGGTAAAACCATGGCCAATTAGCTATTTAGACAAACATGTCCATGGTGGCTTCGGGATTATGATCGATGACATTCTAGCCGGTGTGATGGCTGGATTGTGCTTGGCGTTACTTGGCTGGGGCTTGGGCTGGGTATAGTTTATTTAGGCCCTAGATCCTAGTTTCTAGACCCTAGGGCCCAGAACCTATAACCCAGGGCCTAATAACTACTTATCTAGATACTCTTCAATCTGACGCTGAATGCCTTTGGCATCTAATTTTAGTTCAGCGTGCATCTCTTCTTGTGTACCTTGAGCAATAAATCGGTCTGGAAGACCTAAGTTTAATACTGGCTTAGCGATTTTTTGCGACATTAGGTATTCCACAACACCGCTACCTGCACCGCCTGCAATGACGTTCTCTTCGATAGTCACCAATACATCATGCTCTGCGGCCAATTGCTGTATTAACGCTTCGTCTAGAGGCTTAACAAAGCGCATATCGGCCACTGTGGCGTCGAGTTGCTCTGCAGCTTGCTGTGCATTATCAAGGAAGGTACCAAAGCTCAAGATAGCAACCTTGCTACCCTTGCGAACAACTCGGCCTTTACCAATTTCAAGGGCAGTAAATGATTGCTGAATTTCAGCGCCAATACCACTGCCTCTTGGGTAGCGAACCGCTGCCGGCCCCTGATGTTGATGGCCGGTGTACAGCATCTGACGACACTCGTCTTCATCGCTTGGTGCCATAATCATCATGTTAGGGATGCAGCGCATAAAGCTAAGATCAAACGCACCCTGATGGGTTTGACCATCCGCGCCGACAAGCCCTGCTCGGTCAATCGCGAACAACACCGGCAGATTCATGATGGCGACATCATGTATTAGCTGATCGTAGCCACGCTGTAAGAAGGTGGAGTAGATCGCCACAATAGGCTTGTTGCCAGAGATGGCTAAACCGGTCGCTAACGTCACCGCATGCTGCTCAGCTATCGCCACATCAAAGTATTGTTTTGGAAACTCTTTGGAGAAGCGCACCATGCCAGAGCCTTCACGCATAGCTGGCGTGATTGCCATCAGCTTAGGGTCTTGCGCCGCCATGTCACACAGGAAATCTCCAAAGACTTTAGAGAAGGTTGGCTTGCCACCCTTGCTCTTTGGTAATGAACTTGTCGCCGGATCAAACTTAGGCACGCCATGATAGCCAATAGGGTCTTTCTCAGCAGGCTCATAGCCCTTACCCTTCTTGGTCATGATGTGCAGGAACTGCGGCCCTTTAAGGTGACGCATGTTCTTCAGTGTTTTAACCAGTTCTAATACATCGTGTCCATCAACAGGACCTATGTAGTTAAACCCTAGCTCTTCAAACATAGTGCCAGGAACAACCATGCCTTTCAGGTGTTCTTCAGTACGACGAACCAACTCTTTAATTGGTGGCACGCCGGATAAGACTTTTTTACCGCCCTCGCGAATCGAGGTATACAGGCTACCTGACAGCACTTGAGCAAGGTGATTGTTCAGTGCACCGACGTTTTCAGAGATAGACATCTCGTTGTCGTTTAGCACCACAAGCATGTCTGGGTGAATGTCACCTGCGTGATTCATCGCCTCAAACGCCATACCGGCAGTGATAGCGCCATCACCGATAACACTAACCACCTTACGATTCTGGCCTTCTTTTTCCGCGCCAATGGCGATACCGAGAGCCGCACTGATCGAGGTAGAAGAGTGGCCTACTGAAAGTACGTCATATTCGCTCTCACCTCGCCAAGGGAAAGGATGCAAACCGTCTTTTTGACGAATGGTTGGCAGTTGCTCACGACGACCGGTTAGGATTTTATGTGGATAAGCCTGATGTCCCACGTCCCACAAAAGTTGATCATAAGGGGTTTGATAGACGTAGTGCAGGGCAACGGTAAGCTCGACCGTACCCAAGCCTGAGGCTAGGTGACCACTGGATTGACTTACACTGTTGAGTAGGTAAGTACGCAGTTCATCACAAAGTGTTGGAAGCGTCTCTTTAGGAAGAGAACGCAACTCATCAGGCGTGTTGGCCAATGCCAATGTTGGGTATTTCGAGATATCAAGTGTCATATGTATTCGCGCTGATAAGTGAGTAATTAGTTCTTTCTTTCGACCACATAGCGAGCAAACTGCTCTAGAAGGTCAGTGTTGTAAGGAATGCCTTCCAGCTCTAGCAAGGCCTTTTCTAACAACTGTGTGGCCTTAGCCTGCGCGCCCTCAAGTCCGAGAAGCGAAGGGTAGGTCGATTTGTTCAACGCTAAGTCTGAGCCTTGAGGCTTGCCTAACGTTTGCGTATCGCTAGTGATGTCTAAAATGTCATCTTGGACTTGAAAAGCCAGTCCTATGTTTTCTGCGAAGGCATTAAGACGAGGCAATTGCTCGATACCTTGCTCACCGGCGGCTAATGCTCCCAATTGAATGGCAGATTTTATCAGTGCGCCTGTTTTATTGCGATGAATCAGTTTTAGTTCGTCTAGAGAGACTTGACGATTTTCTGCCTCTAAGTCTAGAGATTGCCCAAGGCACATTCCTGATGCTCCAGAAGCATTTGCCAAGCTTTGTACCATCTTTATACGGTAGCTTTCCGCTTGAGGGGCAAGTTTGCCCTCTGCCAAGATGCTAAAGGCTAATGTCTGCAAAGCATCACCGGCTAAAATAGCGGTCGCTTCATCAAACTCAATATGGCACGTAGCTTGGCCACGACGTAATTCATCGTCGTCCATAGCAGGCAAGTCATCATGAATTAAAGAATAAGCATGAATGCACTCGATGGCCGACGCTGGCGTATCTAATGAGTCATCACTTAAACCAAACACTGAACCAGTGGCGTAAACAAGAAAAGGCCGAGCACGCTTGCCACCCAATAATAGCCCATAGCGCATTGCCTGAATCAGGTTATTGTCTTGAGAGTGTAAAGAGTCTAACCAGGTCTCTAGTTGCTGGTTGTTGCGCTTCTGGTAGCGTTCAAGTTGTTGTTTAAAATGGATCATCGCCAGATTCAAATTTGAAATCTTGAGGAGTCGCTTCAACCTGATTTTCCATCAAGATTGAAACACGTTGTTCTGCTTGGTCTAACTTGGATTGACCAGCGCGAGCCAGTGCAATACCGCGTTCGAAATTCTTCAATGCAGAATCGAGTTCGAGATCACCTTGTTCAAGCTGATTGACTATGCTGTCGAGCTCTTTGAGAGACTCTTCAAAACTCATATTCTCTGGTTTTTTGGTCGCCATGTTCATTCTTTTCTACGCTAGGATCTGGGAAAGGTAACTCAGGCAGGAGTTATGGTCAATTTTAGCAGTTAAAAATCCTGCGATATCACTAACTTTAGTTCATTTTCTGATAGTTAAATGAACAGACAGGTGAGTTGTTTTATTTTTACTCTGCCTTAAATAGGTATATAATTCGTCGCCCTCAATTATCCCTGCATTTCCAATCAGCAGAATAATTTAGGCTAGACTCAAGTCATCGACTAATCAGAAGTGAAGTTACCTATGAAGTTTATTGTAAAACCACATCCAGAAATTTTTGTAAAAAGCGAATCAGTAAGAAAACGCTTCATACGTATTCTGGAGTGCAATCTCAGGATCATCATCCAGCGTCGCACAGAATCAGTGGCAGTATTCAATCGTAGGGATCATATTGAGGTTTCTTCTGAGAGTCACCAATACTACCAAGAAGTGCTGGAAATCCTGACGCAAACTCCGGGTATTCACCACTCGTTAGAGGTCAAGCAATCAGAGTTTACTGATATGCATGACATCTTCGAGCAAGTGCTTGAGCTCAGCCGTGATCGTATCGAAGGCAAGACCTTCGCCTTACGTGCTAAGCGCCGCGGTAAACACGACTTCTCCTCCATTGAGCTAGAACGTTATGTTGGCGGTGGTTTAAATCAAGCGGTGGAGAGCGCCAAGGTTAAGCTTACTCGTCCAGATGTTACAGTTAACATTGAAGTGACGGGTGAAAAGCTAAACCAAGTGTTGGCTCGCCATAAAGGTTTGGGCGGCTTCCCTCTTGGTACACAAGAGGATGTATTGAGCCTGATTTCTGGTGGTTTCGATTCTGGTGTCTCGAGTTATTTGCATATCAAGCGTGGTTCAAAAACCCATTACTGCTTCTTTAACCTTGGCGGTCCTGCGCATGAGATTGGCGTTAAGCAAGTGGCGCACTACCTTTGGAAGAAGTACGGCTCTTCTGCGAAGGTGAAGTTCATCTCTGTAGACTTTGAACCTGTGGTTGCTGAGATCTTAGAGAACGTTGAAGACGGCCAAATGGGCGTAGTGCTTAAGCGTATGTTTATGCGTGCTGGAGGCATGATTGCCGATCGCTTTAAGATTGAAGCTCTGGTTACGGGTGAAGCACTAGGTCAGGTATCTAGTCAGACGCTAACGAATCTACGTCTGATCGACGGCGTAACCGAAACGCTGATCCTTCGTCCGCTGATTAACTGGGACAAAGAAGACATCATCGACTTGTCTCGCATTATCGGTACTGAAGACTTTGCCAAGGTAATGCCTGAGTATTGCGGCGTTATTTCACGTAAGCCTACGGTTAAAGCCGTTAAAGGTAAGCTTGAAGCTCAAGAACAGAACTTTGATTTTTCTGTTTTAGAACGAGTAGTTAGCGAGAGTCGAGTTATGGATATTCGCGATATCGAAAAGGAAAGCCTAGAACAAGCGCCTGAAGTCGAGCAAGTAACAGCGGTTCAAGAGCACGCCATTGTGCTTGATATTCGTAGCCCAGAAGAAGAAGACGATAACCCTCTTGAGATCGACGGTGTCGAGGTTGAGCATCTGCCTTTCTACAAACTGGCGACTAAGTTTGGTGATCTTGACCAGTCTAAAACCTACCTACTGTACTGTGACCGTGGTGTAATGAGTCGCTTGCAGGCGTTGTACTTACAAGAGCAAGGCTTTAGCAATATTAAAGTCTATCGCCCTTAGTCATCACATAAACTAATTTTAGCCGAGGTCAGTCACTCTGATCTCGGCTTTATTTTTTATTTCAGGCATAAAAAAACACCGCTCAGAGGAGCGGTGCGAAAATGACAGACAAGTTCATTAAATTGGAAGTATGCTTCGGTTAAACCCAAGCAGTGGTAGAAACTACCGTGCTCAAAATGAGCTCACAAACACAACATCGCAAGTAGGGATCCATGCCAAAGGCATGCCGTTTAGACCCCCGTCGCGTGGGACGCAATATAGATTTTCTCTGGCTGTTGAACAACGGACAATTTATAATGTTTCAGATAAAAAAAACTAATGCTAGATAAGATAGAATGGCAAGACGATTACCCCCACTAAAATCACTGAAGGTTTTTGAAGCCGCTGCACGTCATTTGAGCTTTACACGGGCAGCTGAAGAGCTGTTTGTTACTCAAGCAGCTGTCAGCCATCAGGTGAAAGCGCTTGAAGAATATTTAGGCTTAAAGTTATTTAGAAGACGCAACCGCTCCTTGCTGTTGACTGAAGAAGGGCAGAGCTATTTCCTTGATATTAAGGATATCTTTACTTCCCTGTCAGAGGCGACCGATAAGGTGCTAGAGCGCAGTGAGAAAGGCTCTTTGACCATCAGCCTGCAGCCTAGCTTTGCTATCCAATGGCTAGTTCCTAGGCTTGCTGATTTTAATGAGCAAGAGCCCGATATTGATGTTCGTATTAAAGCGGTCGATATGGACGATGGCTCATTAACCGATGACGTTGATGTCGCCATTTACTATGGTCGCGGAAATTGGCACGGATTGCGCGCTGACAAATTGTATCAAGAGTATTTGATCCCTCTTTGTGCACCACGTTTGTTAGACGGTGTTAAACCGCTAGGCTCATTAAGTGACCTATCCAAACACACTTTGTTACATGATACTTCGCGTAAGGACTGGAAGCAGTTTGCTCGCCAGCATCATCTCGAGGGGATCAATGTCAACCACGGTCCAATCTTTAGCCATTCAACCATGGTGTTGCAGGCGGCGGTTCACGGACAAGGTATTGCGTTAGGTAATAACGTGTTGGCTCAACCTGAAATTGAGGCCGGTAGATTAATCAGTCCTTTTGATGAAGTACTGGTGAGTAAGAATGCCTTTTATGTGGTGTGTCACGAGAAACAAGCAGACGTTGGACGAATTGCTACATTTAGAGACTGGATGCTGAGTATAGCGGCGAGCGAAGGTGTACCTTCCATTAGCCAAGATGAGAATATTTTAGACGCGATAGCGTCGAGCGTTGAAGCTTCTTAACGCATTGAAACGAGGTTTAACTTGAAACAGGTTATTTTATATTGCCGTGCAGGCTTTGAGAAAGATTGTGCTGGCGAGATTCAAGACAAGGCAAACAACCTTGAGGTGTTTGGTTTCCCCCGCGTTAAGCGCAATAGTGGCTATGTTCTGTTTGAATGTTACACCGAAGGGGATGCGGAACGCTTAGTACGTGAGATTGATTTCAAAACGCTTATTTTTGCTCGTCAAATGTTTGCTGTTGCAGCGAGTTTGGAAGAACTGCCAGAATCAGATCGCATTTCACCTATCTTAGATGCTCTAGCAGAGCAAGAAGGTGTTCCTACGTGTGGTGACTTACGAGTAGAAACCCCCGATACCAATGAAGCAAAAGAGCTTTTGAAGTTCTGCCGCAAGTTTACCGTGCCACTAAGGCAGGCAATGCGTGGCAAAGGGTTGCTGTACAAGAAAGACAACCTGAAAAAGCCTGTGATGCACCTGTGCTTTGTTGAACCAGGTAAGTGTTATGTTGGGTACTCTTATGCCAACAATAACTCACAGTTCTTTATGGGCATTCCTCGCTTGAAGTTCCCTGCAGATGCACCAAGTCGTTCGACACTTAAGCTCGAAGAGGCATTCCATGTCTTTATTCCAAAAAGTGAGTGGGAAGAGAGATTAGCATCGGGCATGTGGGCTGTGGATTTGGGCGCTTGTCCGGGCGGTTGGACATATCAGTTGGTGAAGCGCTCTATGTTCGTTCACGCTATTGATAACGGCATGATGGCACAAAGCCTGATGGATACAGGTCAAGTGAAGCACCAACAAGTGGATGGCTTTAAGTTTGAACCACCGCGTAAGAATGTCACTTGGCTAGTATGCGACATGATTGAGAAGCCATCACGTGTTGCTCAATTAATGGGTGAGTGGATCATCAAAGGCTGGTGTAAAGAGGCGATCTTTAACCTCAAGCTACCTATGAAGGGTCGCTATGATGAAGTGCTTGGTGATATTGAGAACTTGAAGGTCTTTTTGAAAGAAAATGGCATCAAGTTTACCTTGCAAGCAAAGCACCTTTACCATGACCGTGAAGAGATCACGGTGCATGTGCAGTCGCATACTAATCTAGGTTGGTAATCGGCTTTCGTCATCCTGGAAACTACGCTAGTAGTTATTCAGAATCTTGGTGAGTGCTAATACTCAGTTTCGCTGACTCTAAGATACTGGATAAACACTGCGTGTTTTCCAGTATGACGGTGTTTGTTTTGTTCCTTGTTCCAACAATACAATCAATCACGCCTCAGACACGTCATCCTGGAAACTACGTCAGTAGTTATCCAGATGTATGGACTCCCTCTCCTTGAGGAGCTACGGTCTTAATCCGACTAAAGATTAGCCAAAGGAGCCCATACATGACTAAGCCTAATCTATTAGCTATTGATTTAGCAAAGAATGTATTCCAAGTTTGCAAACTCTGCCCTAACGGAAAAGTCATTTACAACCGCGAAGTCAGTCGAGCAAAACTCAAAGAAATTCTGATAAATGAAAAACAAGCCCTCGTGGCTATGGAAGCCTGTGGCAGTGCACACTACTGGGCTCGATTCGCAATTAGCGCAGGCCACATTGTAAAAGTCATCAACGCCAGAGCCGTAAAAGCATTTCAAACCAAGCAAAAGACAGATAGGAATGATGCTTTAGCCATTGGTGTTGCAGCACAGCAAGAGCACATCCATGGTACTCATATTCACTCAACTGAGGAGCAGGCACTTCAATCGTTAGAGCGTATGCGACACTTGGCTAAGGTTCAACTAGTCGCACAAAGTAACCAGATGCGAGGAGTATTAGCTGAGTTCGGAGTTATTCTACCGCAAGGCCTATCTAAGTTAAGAAAGGAAATCCCTTTCATCCTAGAAGATGCTGATAACTCTTTACCTGATAGTTTTAGAACGGCGCTACACAGGTCATGGTCACATTTATTGTGCCAAATTGAACACTTGCAAGAACTAGATAGGCAGCTCGAATCTTTGGTTAAGTCGCATCATATTTGCAAAAAGCTGATGAAGCTAGAAGGGGTCGGTCCGTTAGGGGCGCTAGGGTTAGCGTTACGATTAGGGCGAGGTGAAAACTTTTCTAATGGCCGAGAAGCATCCGCTAATATAGGGCTAACACCTAAACAGAACAGTTCCGGCGGGAAAGAGCGTATTGGACATATATCTAAGTACAGTGCGGATAAGCGACTTCGTTCAATTTTATTTCAAGGAGCGCTTTCCGTTATCACTCATGTATTAAACCGTCCAGCGACAACAAACAAAGAGCAGTGGTTACAAGCGCTAGTCGAACGGCGAGGAAAAAAGATCGCTGCAATTGCTTTAGCGAACAAAACCGTTCGAACCGCTTATGCTTTATTAAAGAATGATTCGGACTATCAGCCAATTAAATTGTCATGATAGACCGAGCATAGTCAACGAAGAGCGATGTAAGACAGGTAAGACCGACCAGTATGAGCTAGATAAGATTCGAGGCAGTAGACTTGCCGATATCGAGAAATAGCCTACTGGTGCGACTACATTTTAGGGCGAGGTAGCTCCTCAATAAAGCCCGTATATAAGTGCGCATCTATACTTGTTTTCCAAATTCTTTGTTGATTTACCGAGGGGGTCCATATAAGGATCTTAGAGAGTGTTGAACCCGAACATTGGCACTCTCTAAGATCCTGCTGGGCTGGCATTCCACTGGGCTGGCATTCCACTGGGCTGGCATTCCAGTTTTCATCAGGATGCCGGTGTTGCTATGGCTTAACCCAACGTAAATCCTGAAGATTAAACCCAAGCTCTAAATCAGTCTTTAAAGAGGCCAATTCACGGCATAGAAGGGCGTGCTCTTCATTCCCTGCAATCTTCTTTTTGTACTTTTCAGCTAAGCCTTCATCGGCAAAGGCTTGCTCAAGGTTTTCGTTGTCAGTGAGGATCTCACGAGCCGCTTTCGGCCCAATGCCGGGAATACCGCTTAAACCTGTGCCACTGATGCCAGTGAGCCCCCAGTAATCGCTCAGTTGAGAGACCTTTACCGCAAATTCTTTCTCTACAAAGGCCTGATCTAGCCAGCGATGCTGGAAGTAATCCCTGATGCGTAAGGAGGGAGAAAGCAGCTGACAGTAGCCTTTATCCGTGGAAATGATGGTGACTTGGTGCTGCTGGCTTGCCAGTTTTACCGCAAGAGTCGCGACTAGGTCATCCGCTTCATCCCCATCAGAGAGCAGTGAATCAATGCCGAGCTCCCACCACGCCTGCTGAATCTTATCTAGTCCTAAGGCAAGCGCCTCTGGCATAGGCTTACGGTTTTGTTTGTATTCAGGGAAACGCTCTTCTCGCCATCCGCGCACTTGCTGATGGTGATCGAAAACGGCAATGATATGGCTAGGCTCGGTTTCATTGAGAATGCGTTTTAGGGTGCGGGTGGTGGTTTCTATAGTGCGCTGGATATCAGTTTCGTCAGGTTGCGCTGAATGTACGCGACGAATGAGGTTTAAAGCATCAATGATAACCAGGTGTATAGACATAACAACAAACTAAAAAGGGGCCGTAGCCCCATTGTAACTAAAATTAGATCAAGAGTTTAATCTTAATCTGAGGTTTGCACTTTATAGCAAGGGGTATATGCCGAGCCTGGAAGTTTCATCCGTTGCTGCTTAACGAAATCCCCCAATAGGACGTCCATTTTCTTCATCAGTTCTTTGTCACCATCAATGATGAATGGGCCTTTCTCTTCTATCTCTTGAATGCCTTCAGCCTTAACATTGCCTGCGACAACACCAGAGAAGGCTCTTCGCAGGTTCGCCGCGAGAATTTCAGGGGGTTGGTCCATGTGCAGATCTAGGTTGTGCATATTCTTATGGTTAGGATCAAACGGCATCTGGAATTCAGGCTCAATATGCAGTGACCAGTTATAGCTGTAGGCATCTTCATTCTCTTTGCGTTGCTGCCTGACCGCAGGCATAGCCTCTTTAACAATGCGAGCCGCTTTTGCAGGATCGTCGATGACTATTTGATAATACTTCTGCGCTTGTTCGCCAAGGGTATCGCGAATGAAGTTATCGATGGAGCGGAAGTAGGCTTCACTTTCTTTTGGCCCAGTTAACACAATAGGCAGTGGCTGATCTTGATTTTTCGGGTGCATCATAATACCCAGCACATACAGCAGCTCTTCTGCGGTACCTGGGCCACCAGGGAATATCACAATGCCATGGGCGATACGAACAAAGGCCTCAAGGCGCTTTTCGATATCCGGCATGATGATCAGCTCATTCACTATGGGATTAGGCGGCTCTGCTGCAATGATAGAGGGTTCGGTTAGGCCAATGTAACGAGACTGCTTATGTCGCTGCTTTGCGTGACCGATAGCTGCGCCCTTCATTGGACCTTCCATTGCACCCGGCCCACAGCCGGTGCAGATGTTCAGTTCGCGAAGTCCAAGTTCATGTCCCACAAGGCGGGTATATTGGTATTCAACCTCGTTGATAGAGTGTCCCCCCCAGCACACCACAAGATTTGGCTCGATGCCTGGAATCAAAACCTTAGCGTTACGCAGGATGCTAAATACTAGGTTGGTCACATGTACAGAGTTGTCGAGTTGCAGTAGCTTGTTTTGTTCCATAGACATGTGCACAAATACAATATCGCGCAATACGGCGAACAAGTGCTCTTGGATGCCTTTGATGATAGTGCCGTCGACAAAGGCATGTTCTGGGGCATTACTCAGTTCGAGTTTTATGCCTCGCTCACGTCTGAGTACGTTTACATCGAATGACTTATATTGCTCTAACAGTTTTTTACTGTCATCGGTGTGACTGCCGGAGTTGAGCACCGCCAGAGTACAGTTTCGATAGAGGTTATAGATATCACTTGAGGCGGTCTTTTTGAGACGTTCAACTTCAAGTTGAGAGAGAAGATCCATGCTACCCGCAGGATTGATTGTCGTAATCATAACTGCTCCTTATTAGTAACACTAAGCTCAGAGAAGTGAGAGGAGCTTAGCGGTGGGCTGTTGAATAAGCCCACAATTTATACGCAGTGAAACGGACATTAATGTAATGAACCGTATGTTCCGTCTAACCTTAACAGTAGATGCCAGACTAACAATTGCAATAAAAATTCGACTAAAATTAGTAGCTTAAAATGATCGTTAGGTTAAATCCTGAGCATCTTCATGTTTGGGTAGCTGTTCCAAAGCTTGCGTCAAACTCTCTTCTAGGCATGACGAATGGACTTTGATTAAGCCGTTTCGAATGGCATTTAAGATAGAACGGCGCATATCATCTTGAGCAAAGCACGCAGCCGGTGCCAGTGGAATAGCGGTGAAGGACACCCACTGACTTTCCTGTTCAAGTTGCACCACAGAGTCACAAATATCAGCAGCTAACAACAGAAGATCAATAAGGTCTTCATCGTTGATAGCGGTATAGGCTCTTGGTAAAAACGGGTAATCGGCAATGCTCACACCGAACATACGATCGACCTCATATTGGGTTTCAAAGTTATCAATGACCTCCTTGAATCGATCAAATAGAAGCTCAGGTTGATGCAACTTCTGTGGGTTCGGCTCGATATACAAGAATGAACTGTCTGACAAATGATAAAGACGAGTGCCCTCTTTAAGGTGATTTCTGATGTGGTCACCAAAGGCTTTCTCTGTAGATCGTCCTGCTTTATAGCCATGCTTCGCATAGATATCGAAGATCATTGGCACGTTAATCAAGGCGAACTTTAAGCGATCATTTAGCGGCTCATCGATAAGTTGTCCAAATCGCCATTGCTCATAGCTGGTCACTGACTTGTTGAGAGAAGTAGGCAGTTTTCTACTCAACATCCTCATGTTTCTTAGGCCAGAGCGAGGGTGTGTGTAGAGCTCCTGACTCAGCTCTGCAATGATTTTGTGTTTGCGCCCTAGACGGCGTGCATTTAGCACCACCAAGAAGAACAAGATGGTTGTAGTGACACCTAACACTAAGGTTAGAGTTTTGGACTTGTCGTAATCAACACTCAGGTCGCTCAGCTCGTCTACTTGATCCTTATAGTGTAAGGACTGCTCAATAGAAGAGACTTGATTGAGGAAGGTTCGGCTTATCAGCTCATCCTTTTGCTGGAGATTAATCGCAGTAAGCCTGTTGTATTCCTCAAGGTAGGTGAGCGAATCTTTGTCTTTATTGACGGATTTAGTCACGCGATGCAGTAGTGATAAGGCCTCTAACTGAATGGACTGATCGCCCATCTTTTGCGCTTGTTCTAGGGCTTCTTTACCCAGCTTCTCTGCTTTTTTAGGCTCGTTCTGCAGAAAGTCTAATTTTGCGGTCAGCAGTGTCGACTTCACTCTTTGTGCTTTGATATCGGTATAGTCGAGCAACTCGGTTGCTCGGTTTAGATAGCGCTCTGCCAAAGTGAAATTAAACAGGTTTAGATAGGTTTCTGTGAGCTTTAGTCTCAAGTCGATAATGCTTTCCAGATCCTTTTCCGCCAGCTCTTGATCTAGTACGTTAAAGTAGTGAACCAGTGCGAGGTTGTAGCGACCTTGAATGAAGTAGACATCCGCAAGCTTACGCAAAACGGTCGCAAACAGAGGCGATTGGTCGTAGTTTCCGTAATAGCTCGCTGCTTGAGATAAGTGCTCTTGGGCTTTTGCATAGATCTGGCGCTCGAAATAGAGGTCAGCCAACAGGTGATTGGCTCGAGCGATATACTGAGCGTTATCCTTACCGATTGCCACCCAGTAGCTTTCAATTAACTCTTTCAATGCTGAGTTTAATCGATGGACTTTCAGGTAGTGCTGCCCCAGTTGAAGGCTTGCTTCGAGGCCTTGCTGGTAGCTAGGGAGCCCTTCGGCGTATTTTTTTGCACGTAGAAAGCTTTTTTCGGCTTTTTCGTTTTCACCTATATCTGAGTAGACCTTGGCATGTACCAAGCTCAGCTCATACTCAAGTCTATCCTTGGTTAAGCCTTCAATATGCGACGACTCCATCATCTCTTCGATTTCAGCAAGAGGCGCCTCTACTTTGCGAAGGTCCTCAGTCATTCTCCATAACAAGCTGGTCTTTAGCACGCGAGACTCAATTTCTCGCACGATCAAATGATTGGCGACAGAGATGGAGATACTTTGCTCTAGGCTAGACAGTGATGAACGGTAATTGCCAAGAATATAGTCAGCGATACCTATGGTTTGATACGCGTGAATTTGGTTGGTGGCCTTTGCAATCGGCGTCATCTTACGTTTGACGGCATTGGTCGAGAAATCTTCTTCGTTTCTCAGGTTGCCTTGATTATTAAGGTAAACCTTGGCCTTATTCTTTGATTGTAAAGGCGTAACGTGAACTAAGCGTCTGGCGTCAATTAGGTCCTTTGTCAGGCTGCTGGTGGTCTCACTCGCGGTCGTTGGTAGCGAAAATACGATGACCAACAAGGTAAGTAGGGGGAGGGTGGATAACCTGAACAAAGAACCCATCATTTATTGTCTCGCCAAGCGCAAAGTGCTGTCTGGAGCGTTTGATTCACTGTCTAAGCTGGTGCGATACGGATTGATATCTAGACCACCGCGGCGCGTGTAGCGAGCATAAACCGACAAAGTCTTCGGCTGGCAGAAGTGCATGATGTCCGTGAAGATTCGTTCCACGCATTGCTCGTGAAATTCGTTGTGTTCTCTAAATGACACTAGGTAGCGCAATAGAGCCTCTTGATTAATTTTCTTACCACTGTATCGAATCTCAACACTTCCCCAGTCTGGCTGGTTGGTAATTAGGCAGTTAGACTTTAGAAGGTGACTGTGTAATACCTCATCCACGGATTCTTCAGATACGCTGCCCTTGAGGTAGTCAGTGCTGAATTCATATTCTGTAATTGAGATATCTTGTTCGTCAATACAAGCGCCTTGCATATCGACAATAGGCTGCTGGTTAAAGTCTTGAACTCGACTCAAGGTCACCGAAACCTCTCCTCCTGCACAAGCGGATAAATCAACAGATAATTGATTTTTCACCGCGTCCCAATCACTAAATTTCGTTTGATTATAGCTGTTTAGATACAACTTAAAGGATTTGGATTCAATCAAATTTGGAGAGCTCGCAGGTATAGAAACCTCGCCAACAGCCACTTGTGGCAAGCCATTGGCATTGAGCCAAGATAACTCGTATAACGTCCAAATATCTTGCCCCTTAAACGGCAATGTATCGCCAAGCTCCAGATCATCTCGGTTGAGGCTTCTTGGTACTGCCTGCAACAACTCGGGGTCATAGAGAGAAGCGTATTGCGTTTTTTGGCCAAGGGTTAGCCCGGCAAGCTCTTTTGCGTCTGAATATTTGCTCATTTTACACTGCGTTATAGAGTAGAATGTTAGGAATTTTACTGAATAGATACTTCGATGTCATCAACGGAACGCCTGTAGGGTTATTTATGTCCAATTCAATCGCCAATGCGCTTAACTCAATTCATCAACAATACCTGAAAACCTTTGAGCAAGAGTACGGCACACTACCGACCAGCTCAGAGCTGGTGGGCGTTGCTTCTCCCTGTATTCAAGACAGCAAATCAGGAGAGGTATTCTGGAAACCACTTCAACGTGATGAACATGCCGACTTTACCAATGTAGAGCAGGGAATTGAGCTGTTGCTGCACTCTGATATTAAAGAGTTCTACGGCAGTCATTATAGCGCTGACTTGACCATGAGCTGGAAAGGTAAGCCTCTTACTCTGTTGCAAGTATGGAGCGATGAAGACTTTGTTCGCCTACAAGAAAACATTCTGGGTCACCTAGTCACACAGCGCCGTTTAAAGCTAAAACCTACGGTGTTTATCGCCGCCATTGATTCAGACCTTGATGTAATCTCTGTATGTAACATTAGCGGGAATGTAGTGCTGGAATCGCTAGGTACCGACAAGCGTGAAGTGCTTGCGGAAAATCTACTGGAGTTCCTGCAACAACTGGATGTAGAGGTCTAGTATGTTTGTCTGTGAATTGCAGTTCGAATGCTATGACAACACCACATTCACCGCGGTTGAGAAGTCCATCAATGGCCTGATGGAGGCGCTGCGTTTCAATGGTCAGGTATTAGGCAGAGAGTTTCCCCTCGCAATCGATGGTGGGACGTTTAGCTTGCGTTGCGTGTGTCCTGAAAAAGACAGCCTGCACCCAAAAAACCATTCGGACTTCGTGCGCTTTTCTATGGCAAAGCTATCAGAGGCAGGATTGCTCGCGCCGAAATTGAGAGTCTTGGGGCAAGATCTTAATTCAGAAGAAACATGCACAGAGGATGCCCCTAGTTGGCAGATCCTCTATACCACCTATGTGCATACCTGCTCGCCACTGAGAAGTGGTGACTCATTTATGCCGATCCCTCTATATCGTAATCCACCCACGCTCAATGGTGACCATAAATCCATTATTAAATGGCAAACAGAGTGGCAGGCGTGTGATGAGTTGCAGATGGCGGGTGGCTGTAAGGCGGAGCATGCGGCCCTACGCGAATTAAACTCGGTCGACAGTGACATCTACCGCCGTGGTTGGGATTTGCGCGGGCGTATTGAATACATCACTAAGGTACCGACCTACTATTATCTGTATCAAGTGGGAGGCGAGAGCCTAAAGCAGGAGCAACAACGCAAGTGTCCGAAGTGCGGTGGTGAGTGGTTATTAGATGAACCTCTGCATGACATGTTCCACTTTAAATGCGACTCGTGCCGACTGTTGTCAAATATCTCTTGGGATCACTTGAAGTAACGCCCTTTGAAGTTGTGAACCTAAATCTAATCCTTTGGAAAAAGAATGATTTCTAAAAACCAATTAAAACTTATTCGTGCCCTAGGCCAGAAGAAACAACGCAAGGCTCATGGATTGTTCCTTGTTCAGGGGGAGAAAAATGTCCTTGAATTAAGCAACAGCCAGCTCACGGTTAAGAGTGTTTTTGCGACCGCTGATTTCTTGTCAGAGAATAGTCAGTCACTAAAAGGCTTTGACCGCGTTGAGGCGACGCTCGATGAGCTGACAAAAGCCAGCACTTTGGTGAGTAATAACGCGGCCATTGCAATCGTTGAGATCCCACGCGTTGATGTACCAAAGGCGGAAGGACTGATGATTGCCTTAGACGGTGTATCCGATCCTGGCAATCTAGGTACGATTATTCGTATAGCAGATTGGTACGGCATCAAGCATATTGTTGCGAGCGCGGATTGCGCCGATCCATACAACCCTAAGACCATCAGTGCGACCATGGGAAGCTTTGGCCGAGTGTTTGTGAGCCAGTTAGATCTACCTAGCTACCTAGAACAAGCAGAGCTGCCAGTATATGGGGCATTTCTAGAGGGAGAGAGCGTTCACAAGAAAGCTTTTTCTGCGGACGGTATCTTACTGATGGGCAGTGAGTCTCATGGTGTTCGTGAACAGGCTGCAAAGTTTGTGACCGATAAGGTAACCATTCCTGCTTTTGGTGGTGCAGAGTCGCTGAATGTCGCGATGGCAACAGGCATCATTCTGGACAACCTTCGCCGTCAACACAGCTAACAAAAACCAATGACGCTGGTGGGATTATCTCTCCAGCATATCCAACTTGTTAGGCACGCCATTCCATTTTTCTGCATCGGGTAGGGCGGGCTTAACCTCAGTGATGTTTGGCCATTCTTCAGCGAGTTCTTCGTTCAGCTGAATAAAGACTTCTTGGTCTGGGGCTAGTTCATCTTCCTGAAAGATAGCTGCGGCATCGCATTCCGGCACACAAAGGCCACAATCGATGCAGTCTATAGGGCTTATCACCATAAAGTTAGGCCCTTCATAAAATGCGTCCGCAGGGCATACCGCCACACAATCGGTGTATTTACATTTTATACAGTTATCGGTTACGACAAACGCCATGGTGATGAACTCTCATTAGTCTATTTTCGGATGGGCGATGATACGGATACCAAACAAAAACACAATATTTGTCCTATAAAATCTTCAAGGGTTTGTGCTTTTATTTGTCATGCTTACCGCCTAGTTTAGCACTCCCACTACAAAGTAAATTGTCTCAAGATGCGGTTAATTAATATGACAGACCTCTCAAGTTAACGTAAAATCCCCGCCATTGTGAGCAAGTGTGAGTGAATATTCGCCGATTTATACCAATCACACTAAGTAAGTGATCATAAATAGCGCAGGAAAAATGCTCGAGAACAAGGCAGGATTTTTCGATAAGTAGTTATTCTACAATCAAAAATTCTAACGCAGTTATCGAGTATTTTAACCAGCTAGAATGACCAGTTATTTAGTACGATTGGTATTCTACCTGGCTTTATGCGCTTTACCCTTTAGCTAAGACACCTACTACGAGACATCTGCATGATACGTTTGACCGAAATAAAGCTTCCTTTAGATCACAAGGAAGAGGCTATTCAAGCTGCCATAGTGAAAAAACTAGGCATCACTTCTGAGGAAGTGCTTTCTTTTAATATGTTTAAACGTGGCTACGATGCTCGTAAAAAATCAAAGATCCTGCTGATTTACACCCTAGATGTTGAAGTAGAAAACCAAGCACAACTGCTTGAAGCGTTTGCTGACGACCCGCACGTGCGTGAAACTCCTGATATGGAGTATAAGTTCGTTGCACAAGCTCCTGAAAACTACACCGAACGTCCAGTAGTGGTTGGATTCGGTCCTTGTGGTTTGTTCGCAGCTCTTGTATTGGCACAAATGGGCTTCAAACCTATCGTGGTTGAGCGAGGAAAAGAAGTTCGTGAGCGTACTAAAGATACCTTCGGCTTCTGGCGTAAGCGCAACCTAAATCCAGAATCAAACGTGCAGTTTGGTGAAGGCGGCGCAGGAACCTTCTCTGACGGTAAGCTGTATAGCCAGATCAAAGACCCTAAGTTTTATAGCCGCAAGGTGATCAACGAGTTTGTCGATGCGGGCGCCCCTGCTGAGATCAAATATGTCAGCAAGCCACATATTGGTACCTTCAAACTCGTCACCATGATTGAGAAAATGCGTGCAACAATCATTGAACTGGGTGGTGAGATTCGCTTTAGCACCCGTGTTGATGATCTGCATATGGAAGACGGTCAATTGACTGGCCTGACGCTGTCTAATGGTGAAACTATTAAGTCTCGTCACGTTGTATTGGCTGTGGGTCATAGCGCACGTGATACCTTTGAGATGCTGCACGAACGTGGCGTTTATATGGAAGCAAAACCATTCTCTGTTGGCTTCCGTATCGAGCACAAGCAATCAATGATTGATGAAGCGCGTTTTGGTAAAAATGCAGGTAACCCCATCCTTGGCGCTGCCGATTACAAATTGGTACACCACTGTAAGAACGGTCGCACTGTATACAGCTTCTGTATGTGCCCGGGCGGCACAGTGGTTGCTGCAACCTCTGAAGAGGGGCGCGTAGTAACCAACGGTATGAGCCAGTACTCTCGCGCCGAGCGCAATGCCAATAGTGCGATTGTAGTGGGTATCTCCCCTGAGCAAGACTACCCAGGTGACCCACTTGCGGGTATTCGCCTGCAACGTGAGCTAGAGTCTGGCGCATTTAAACTGGGCGGCGAGACTTACGATGCTCCAGCGCAGAAGATTGGCGACTTCTTGAAAGGTCGCGATCCAAGCGCATTGGGAGAGGTTGAGCCTTCATTTACTCCAGGCATTAAGCTAACGGATGTGTCTAAGGCATTGCCAGATTACGCAATCGAAGCCATACGTGAAGCTATCCCTGCCTTTGATAAGAAGATTAAGGGTTTTGCAACGGAAGACGGTTTGCTGACGGGTGTAGAAACTCGCACCTCTTCGCCACTGTGCATCAAGCGTGGTAAAGACTACCAAAGCATCAACCTAAAGGGTTTCTTCCCTGCAGGTGAAGGCGCGGGCTATGCAGGCGGTATCCTGTCTGCAGGCATCGATGGTATCAAGGTAGCTGAGGCGCTGGCGCTATCCATCGTAGCTGAGTCTGAAGCGGGATAAATCAGGTCTTAGAACCTAGAACCTAGAACCTAGGACCAAGGTTCTAGGTTCCTTCTATTTCTTCGCTCGCGCTAAAATCCTATCTAGCGCATTGGCAAAGTCGCGTCGCTCAGTCTGTGACAATGCACTTGGGCCGCCGGTTTGCACTCCTGATGAACGCATAGTGTCCATGAAATCACGCACGTTAAGGCGAGCCTTAATGTTTTCCTTAGTGAATAACTCCCCACGACTGCTTAATGCCTGTCCACCCTTAGTGATGACTTCGTCAGCAAGGGGAATGTCTGAGGTAATGACCAGATCATTGGCTTCTATGCGCAGCGCTATCTCATCATCGGCAATATCAAAGCCTTGACTGACCTGCACAAAGCGAATGGTGTTGCGCTTAGGCAGTGGGATAGGGTGATTGGCAACAAAGATACATTCAATTCCTGTTCTCTCAGAGGCGCGCACTAGTGTTTCTCTAATGACCTTTGGACACGCATCGGCATCGACCCATATCTTCATTATTGCTTACCTTCTAGTGCTTCGATACGGCGAGTGAGCTCGATGATCGTTTTCTCTAGTGTTTCAATCTTTGAATCAGAACTCTCGCTATTCACCGCGACTTCAATTTTTGGAACACGCTTGGTGCTCTTCCAGTTCTTGATAGCGGCAATGAGTGCTGGCATAGGAACCTTACTGCCAAGGCGTGCTTTGACAAGTGCCATGGTAGGTTCTTTACCTTCAGATTCAAGTGCTTGGAAAATCTGATTTAATTCGTCGGTAACTTCTTTAGTGAGCATAGTATCAATTCTGGTTTAACGATTTATCGTCATCCTATCGAAATCACTATCATGAGTACACAGCAACTTATCAATCGCAGGCTTAACCATGCTTATTATCCGTGACTATCATGAGCGAGATCGGCAAGAATTTATTCGCCTTAATACGTGCCCGATCAATCGCGCCCACATGAATGGCGCACATTCTTATGAAAGTGCCTCAAGGCTGTTTGATAAGTTGCAGGGTGAGGAATCAACGATAGCTCGAGCAGTAGAGGTTAATGGTCGTTATGTAGGGCATCTATTTATCAGCGAACAAGAAGAGGGCTGGGAGCTAGGCTTCATCTTTGATAATGCGTATTGGGGGCAGGGGTATGCGACTAGAGCGCTGAAAATGTTGATGGAACAACTGCCTGATAACCTCTCAAAACCGCGTGTATTTGCGACTATTGATCAAGGGCATAGTGCGTCAGAGCGAGTGATAGAGAAGCTTGGTTTTATACAAGCTTCCCGACACGAGGATGAGTATGGTGTTTATTATCTCTATCGCTTAGTAAATTAGATGCGATGAGGATCGGTGTGAAAATGCGAGACTCGCAGTCCGACCATGGTTAATTCGCCTTGATAGCAATCATCACCTAGGGCTGAAAACTCAAAGGCAAATACCGTATGCCAGCCCAATTTACCATCGGGGCGACGTAGTCTGTGCGTCCCAGAAGAAATACTGACAACCTGCAGTTCCAGTTTTTTGCAATGCCTAATAATGGCAGTCTTGGCCAACTCGGCCTGGCGTCTGTGTTGCCAGAATAGAGTAAGGAAAATCGCTAACCCGAGTATGGCGAGCAGGTTGTCCATTTAGCTTTGTCCCTTAGTATTATTTTGTAAGGCAATTAATGCTTGAGCCAGTTCTTGTGAGGGAGCTTGGTGAAGCATTGGCAATATCACCATGCGCAGCTTCGGCTGCATCACTAGGTCGGCAAATAGCTGGTTGAATAGCCCTTGGTTATTGGTTTGTGCCAGTCTTACCAAGAATTGTTCAGCAAGCGTACTTTGCTGCAGTGGCTCCCAACAGCGACCTGCAATAGCGATCAAGACTTCCTGATGGCAATATTTACTCTCTGACAAAATAGCCGTCACAAGAGAAGTGAGTTTATTCCCTTTGTTGCCAGATAGTGCGCGAGCCAGTGCTGATAATAGGAATAGGTCACCCTCTGGGTGATTTAGCTGATCCAACGCTAGATCATACAACCTGGTGGCGAGAGAGTCGCTGATATCACAATGCTCTAGGGCTCCTAATAAAGCGTACAGAGGCTGAGTCGGCAGTTGAGAGAGGCTTTTTTTCACCATCAACTCATTGTTCGATTCTTTTAGGCGAGCGCAGATATCGGTGATCCCTTGCAGACCGACAGTTTGCCAATTATTCCAGCCGAGATCGCCCTTAAAATAGGTCAAAGCATGGGCATAATATTGGCTTGGAGATAGATCTAGCTCAGCGCTGACTTGGCTGTTAAATACCGCTAGCTTGTCTTCTTTTGGCTTGAAGGTGTATGGGTTGTTAGCCAGTTGCTCTTGCACTTCTTCATTCAGTTCTTTTTGCAGTCTTGAACCCATAGCCTCAAGTACAAACTTGATGAAGTTACCGATGTCGGCTGAGTTTAATAAACCACGCTCGTCCAAGTCGAACTTAAGGAACCAAATCCAAGGCTGCTTTTGCTCGTTCCAGTAGGTGATGGCAAATTGCGCTTGGCGCTGAATAGGGTAAGGATAGGCTTGTCGGCCTAGTTCAATGCTTTCAAATTCATCGTTAGGGATCAATTCGATACGACGACCTAAGTCGTGTACCTTAAAGTGACAATCGCTGTCTCGTAATATCTGTGTCAGTGTTGAAATATTTTCCATTTGCCTACGTCTAAATAACCCATACTCTCCCTATAACATGGTAATCTTGCGCCGAATTTCAAGAGTAACAAGAGAAATAGCTTGAATACAGTTCACCTACAGACGCAAAAACTGCTCATCGATGCGGAATATACCCTCAAGCAATCTGGCTTGTGGGAAGTAAATAAGCCGTCTCCTGAGGCGCTGATGAGCACCCAACCCTTTGCTGTGGATACTCTTCATCCTGAGCAATGGCTACAATGGATCTTCATTCCAAAAATGCAACAGATTGTAAGCTCGCAGCAAGCCTTACCTGTTGGGTTCGCTATTTCTCCGTACTTTGAGCAAACTTGTCAGGGTAAGCCAGAATGGGCAAAGGTAATTAAAGTGCTGAAAGAGATTGATGAGGTATGTGCGTAATGTTGGAGATCATTTACCAAGACGAGTTTATCGTTGCTGTTAATAAGCCAGCAGGGATGTTAGTGCATCGTTCTTGGCTCGATAAGCATGAAACCCAGTTTGTCATGCAGACACTGCGTGACCAAATAGGTCAGCATGTGTTCCCTTTACATCGTCTTGACCGTCCAACCTCTGGCGTGCTTGTGTTTGCTTTATCTAGTGAGGTTGCCTCACAGATGATGCCTATGTTTGCTGAGCATCAAATGCAGAAAACCTATCATGCGATAGTGCGTGGCTGGATTGAAGAGGGTGATCGACTAGATTACGCCTTGAAAGTAGAACTGGATAAGATTGCGGACAAGTTTGCCGATAAAGAGAAAGAAGCTCAGCAAGCGATAACGGATTTCCGCCCCTTGGCTAAGATTGAAGTGCCGTTCTCAACAGGGCGCTTTCCTACCTCTCGATATTGCTTGATGGAACTGCAACCCCTGACGGGCCGTAAGCATCAGTTACGCCGACACATGAAGCACTTGCGTCATCCTATTGTTGGGGATACCACGCATGGGGATGGCAAGCACAATCGCTTGTTTAAAGAGAACTTAGCCAGTGACCGCTTACTTTTGCATGCATCAAGGCTTGAGTTCGAACACCCCTTTACTGGTGTGCGACTAGTGCTTGAGGCAAAGTTTGATGAAACGTGGCGACAACTCATTGAGCGCTTTGAATGGCAAGGTGCATTCGACGACGAGTAAGCGTTATAAAACAGAAAAGCTCATACTTAGAAAGAGTTAAAGTATGAGCTTTTTGTATCAGGGCGATTATTTCAGCTTTTCTAGATCGGCTTCAATTTCTGCAATCTTGCCCGAAACCACTTTTTCTAAGTGGCGTAAATCTGACAGTATTTTTTGTTTCACGTCGACATCTTGAGACTTGACGGGTTTAGTCAGAGTATTGAGCTCGTCGATAACCAAGGTCAGATTGCGGTTAATTTCTGTTTTGTTTCGGTATTGCCCGCTACCATCATCGATAAGTACACTTTTTACCTGTCTTGGGTACTTAAACTTTACACTCTTTGCGAATAACTCACCTTTTTGCTTTTTAAAGTAGATCTTAAGAACATCTTTATGAGCTTCTTGGCGCAATGAATAGCGGTCAATTTGCTTTGTTTCGTGAATTCCCAACCCGGTTAGGTGTGGATACATAGGCACCTCTGCGATCAAATTTGCTGAACTTCCTAGTGAAGAGCTCCGTGATACCAATCGTACTCAATAACTGAACACTTACCTAGTGTGATTGGTATGAGTATGGCTTTTCATACTTAATTGTAAATCTAGCAGGGAATCAGGTGCTTAGGTAGCGAGATCCCCTTCAACCCTGCTTTCATTCACATTTTAGTTTGGCGCCAGCTCCGATAAGTTCTCAATTAGGTTTTGACGTAGGGTCTCTTGAAGCGCTGCATCCAGCTTTTTACCTTCCGGAGAGGTGATGATAAACAAATCCTCCGCTCGCTCACCAATGGTGGTGATTTTGGCTGAGTGCAGGTGCAAATCCATCTCGGCAAAGGTCGCGCCCACTGCCGCTAACAGGCCAGGGGTGTCTAATGCGACTAGCTCCATCAGCGTCTGTTTCGCGTTCTTGGTCTCGATAAACTCTGTTCGTGTTTTTACCTTAAAGTGAACGAGGTTTCTTGGGGTGCGTCGCACCTTAATTTTAGTCAAACGACCATCTTTGATGACATGTTGCAG
Source organism: Vibrio breoganii (assembly GCF_001677275.1). Classification (GTDB taxonomy): domain Bacteria; phylum Pseudomonadota; class Gammaproteobacteria; order Enterobacterales; family Vibrionaceae; genus Vibrio; species Vibrio breoganii. Next base: position 2,116,007 of record NZ_CP016177.1, on the reverse strand, counting down.
GTGTTTGATAACCGCTTCATGCCTGCGCTCTTCAAGAGGCTGGTTGTTTTGGTCTAACACAATGAAGGTGTCTAGGATGTATCCATCACGGCTCACCATAACCTGAGCGTCATGTACGTTGAAGTTTCGGCGATCCAACTCGGCTACCACACTGGCAAAGAGGACAGGCTGGTCTTTGGTGTATACAAACAGCTCAGAGCCCCCTCGAGTGGGTTGAGGGTTGATCAGCACTAATGGAGAGTCAGGGTCTTCTTGCTCAAGGATAGCTTGAGCGTGCCACGCCAGTTGCTGTGGTGTGTGACGAAGGAAATAGTCAGCCTTGAAGCGTTGCCATAGCACCTCGATTTCACGCGGCGTAAAGCCTTGGCTACGCAGCACAGCAGAGGCTTGTTGCTGATTGTGTCTAATTCTATCCCTGACATCGACGGGGTGCTCTAGCCCGCGACGCAGGGCTCTTTGTGTGGAGTAGAATAACTCAGTTAAAAGTGAGCGCTTCCAGCTGTTCCAAAGCTCTGGATTAGTCGCGCAAATATCGGCAACGGTCAGGCAAACAAGAAACTCTAGATACTCTTCTGTCTTCACCTTTTTGGCAAACTCGGCAATGACGTCAGGGTCTTGAATGTCGCGCTTTTGTGCGGTGACAGACATCAGCAAGTGATTTCTCACTAGCCATGCAACCAGCTTAGCTTCAGGTTTAGATAAATCGTGATCGATACAGAAATCGTACGCTTCTTTTTCCCCAATCACGGAGTGATCGCCACCTCTGCCTTTGCCTATATCGTGGAAAATGGCGGCAATGGTCAGCAGTTCTGGCTTCTGAATTCTGGGCAGTACCTCACAACAAATAGGGTGCTTTTCCCTGTTTTTTGCAAAGCTGAACTTATGGATATGCTTTAGCAGTCGCATACTATGTTCGTCTACGGTGTAGACATGGAACAAATCAAATTGCATCTGCCCAACGATCTGGCTCCATTGTGGGAGGTAAGCAGACAGTACACCTAACTGATGCATTAGCCTGAATGCCTTGGTGAGTGCGTTGGGGTGTCTCACCAATAGCATGAATTTTTCGCGCGCTTCAGGAATGGTATGCAAAAATCGATTCAGGCGTCGCCTGGCAGTACGCAGTTGGCGCAAGGTAGGTGGCGCGACACCCGTTATCGTAGAGTCGTTGGCGATATGGATAAACATATCCAAGATGGTATCCGGACGAGCCTGAAATAGGGCCGGCTTTCTCGCTTCAATAAGATGGCCTCTGCGCTGAAAGTCTTCATTGATGATTTCAGCGGGGATTAACTTACCTTGATTCAATATCGCCTGATCAAATAGCTTGAGCAGCATTTTGTTGAGCTCAGTGATGCGACGAAGGGTACGATAAAACTCTTTCATCATGCGTTCAACAGGCTGGTTTCTTTCACCCGTAAACCCAAGGTTTTCCGCCACTTTCGCCTGATACGCAAATGAGAGGCGGTTGTCATAGCGCTTTAGTTCAATGTGCAGTGCGAATCGGATCTGCCAGAGAAAGTTCTGACACTCTTGCAGTTCACGATACTCGGCATCGGTAAGAAAGCCATGGTGGCTCATTTCTAATAATGAGGTAGCACCGAAGTGACGTCGTGCGACCCAACTCAGGGTATGTATATCGCGCAAACCACCTGGACTGGACTTAATGTCCGGCTCCAAGTTGTAGCCTGTGTCGTGGTATCGAGCGTGTCGCTCTCTTTGTTCTTCCAGTTTGGCTTTGTAGAATATTTCACTGGGCCAGAACTCATCAGAATCAATTTCATTTCTTAGGCTTTGAAAGCAATCTTGGCTGCCACAAATGAGGCGAGATTCTTGAAGGTTGGTCGCAACAGTCAGATCTTCTCTAGCAACCTGCAGGCATTCTTTGACGCTTCGTACGCTATGCCCAACCTCTAATTTTAGATCCCACAGCAAGGTAACAAACTCACTGATCTTGGGAGTCCACTCTTCTTTAAGGGTTCTTTTAGAAAGGATAAGGATGTCGATATCAGACAGCGGATGTAACTCACTACGGCCATACCCGCCTACAGCGACTAAACACACGCCTTCGATTTGATTAAACCCATAGTGCTTCCATAGTCGCTCTAGCAAGGAGTCCATGAAGTCACTGCGCTCTTGAACGAGATCCGCTACAAGGTGATGTTCAAAAAATGAGTGCTTTTGCTGATCACCAAAATCTTGAAGAAGTGTTCGTAGAGTCTGTATATCAAGTTGTTCTTGAGGCAACTTGGTAGGGGAGAGGGCATTTAGGTTTGGCACGCACTAAATCCTTTTTATGCATTAAGGTCACTACTTCTGATACTTCCTGATTTTACGTCTGATGGCAAGGCAAACTTCAGTTTATAGCGCTCTAATACCTTGAAGAGATTAAGGAAAAACCAATATTTTCAGACACTTTAGGGAATGTTGTTCTAATCTATGAGGAAAGGATTTTTGTATCAGAGGATAAAATGAAAAGGCGTTATTCGATAAAGCTGACAGTGATCAGTCTCTTTATCCTCACTACTTGTCTCACTGCCTCTGTTGCGATTGGTTTGCAGTATTACTTTAGTAAACAGCAAGCATTGCAAAGCGCACTACAGAAGTACCAAAATATCTCTAGCCTCATCACCAAAGAAGTGAAAAATGTCGATAGGGTCTTTAGTAATTTGACTTTATTACTGTCGGGCCTCGGACAAGATTTTGAACAGTTCGATGAAAACTTGCTGGCGAGAACGGCCTTTGCTCAATTGATGAGAGGAGATCCGATATTTTATAGTTTGTATATAGCAAGGGCAGATGGCCACTTTTATCAACTCATCAATTTGAATTCTTTAGAGGAAATTAGAGAAGATCTAGGTGCTGAATCATCGGATCGTTGGGTATTGGTTGAAATAATTAGACAAGGGCAAAAAAACATAAAGACAACCTCGTTTTTTGACCACTCATTTCAACTACGAGATAAGGTTTCGGTAGAAAGTAAATATAATGCAGTTCAAAGACCTTGGTTTGTGGGTGCGCAAAATTCGAATCTTTTTAAAACAGAGCCTTATTTATTCCACAATGTTCAAGTTAGTGGTCAAACGTATGCTTCAAAAATCGACGATTCAGTATTTGGCAGTGTGCTTGGGATGGATGTCATATCTGAGACACTATCGAATAAAATAAAAGGTCGCTTGGGACACGCAATAACTAAGCTACCCGCAGAATTTTATGTTTACGATGAAACGGGTGCACTCAAGGCATCTTCCAATGACAATAAACTTATTTCGCTACCTGATGTCACTCCTTTAAGTTTAACAAAAGACCAGCAAAGCCTGATTGCCTCTATTGGAAACATTGAGGTATCAAACCAAACCAATTGGCCTCCTCTAGATTTTGCTGTGCGCGGAAAACCCGCAGGATATTTCGTTGATAAGATGCGAATTATTGGCCTTAAAACCGGTATCCGCCTTAAGTTCATCAATGGTGTTAGTTGGGCTGAACTTGTTGAAGAGTATAAGCAAGGTGATGTTGATATTCTTTATCCGGTTGCGAACAATGCCACAAATAGATCTTTTGGTGCGTTGAGTGCCCCCTTAGCTAGATTTGATTTTGGATTAGCCACTTCAGGAAACGGCTATGGCGGACTTGAACAATTGCTTGGGAAAAAACTGGGCATTTTGAAAGGCTGGTCAATCATTGAAGAGATAAGGGTGAGCCACCCTGAAGTTCAAATCGTTGAGCTAGATGATCTTTATGCTGGATTGCTCTCTCTTTATAGTGGCGATCTTGATGCAGTAATGGACCTAAATGTAATTCTTGAGAGCACCATAGAGCAGCATTTCTTTGATGGATTGACGGTCAACGTTGTCGACGCTAAGCAAGATCTTCATTCGACCAATACCTTTCATATGGCGATTGAGAATATTGACTCCCAGATGGGCGACATCATAAATCAAGCTATCGCGAGTTTCACACCAGAAGAGATTCGTTTTCTCGAGACCAAGTGGTTTTCTAAAGGCAGCCCAAGTGGTGTTGTTCCGTATGAATTCTTAATTGATGCCACTAAGGATGAAAGTCTGCGCGACCAGTTACTGACGTTTGAGGTGGATGGAGAGAGTTATTTCACTTACATAGAACAAATTGACCTATTTGAACGCGGTACTGAATATTTTAGCATTACGGTTCCTTCTGAATCTTTATTGGATGCTGCATTGAGTAATGTTGTTGCGTCTACTTTAGGTTCTGCCGCACTGTTAACCCTACTTATCCCCCTATCGAGAGTATTTTCAAAGCCTATTGTCAGTCCTATTCAAGCCTTGATTGAAGAGACAAAGAAGGTGCGAGAGCGTCGCTATTCAGATGTGGATGGCGTGCCATCTCGGATAAAAGAGATCTATCAACTCTCACGATCGATTGAGACTACAGCTAATGAGCTTTCGGTCTATGAAAAGCAGCAGCAGGAGTTTGTTGATTCCTTTATCAAGCTCATTGCACAAGCCATCGATGACAAGTCACCGTACACTGCAGGGCACTGTAATCGGGTGCCAGAGCTAGCCATTATGCTGGTTGATCAGGCCGAAAAATCGAGTGATGGTTCCTTTGCTGAGTTTGGTTTTGAAAGCGATGCGCAAAGGCGTGAGTTTAGGATTGCCGCTTGGTTGCATGATTGTGGCAAGATCACGACCCCAGAGCACATTGTTGACAAGGGCTCAAAGCTTGAGGCGAATTACAATCGTATCCATGAGGTTCGTACTCGATTTGAGGTGATGATTAGAGATCAGATCATTGCTTTTTATCAGCAGCAGGCTCCAACATTACAACCTGAGCAGGATAGTGCTCTTCAAGGGGACATTGAGCTGTTAAAGCAAGAGTTTGCTGAGGTTGCCAATGCCAATGTGGGGGGCGAATTCATGGACGATGAGGCGGTAGAGCGAATTGAACAAATTGCGAAACGCACCTGGACTCGCTACTTAGATGACCAGCTAGGCTTATCCCCAGAAGAGCAACGACGTCTGGAGTCTCGAGGTATTCGCTCAGTAACTCCTGCCGTTGAGTCCTTGCTGGCAGATAAAGCTGAGCATCTCTACAAACATCCATCGAAGATTGAGTATGACCCAAGCTTTGAAATAAAGATGGAGGTGCCTGAGTACCTCGCGAACAGAGGGGAGGTCTACAATCTAATCATTCGCAAAGGCACGCTAACCGCTGAAGATAGATTTAAGATCAATGAGCATATTATCAGTACTATCAAAATGCTGGAGCGCATGCCATTCCCTGATGATTTATCTAAGGTGCCACGCTACGCGTCAACTCACCATGAAACCATGAAGGGTACGGGCTATCCAAGACAGTTGAAGGGAGAGGAGTTGAGCATCCCAGAGCGCATTATGGCGTTGGCGGATGTATTTGAAGCGCTGACCGCCGCAGATAGACCCTACAAGAGCGCTAAGACCCTCAGTGAGTCTTTGAGAATTATGAAATTCATGGTGCAAGATGAGCACCTAGACAAAGAGACATATCGCCTGTTCTTGAGCAGCGGAACGTATCTTGAGTACGCTAAGCGTTACCTAGCCCCTGAGCAGATAGATGAGGTTGATATAACAGAATACTGGGTTTAGAAGTTTATAGTGAGAGAGCCTTGTTAAATGCACTCGATGACTTAGAACAATCGTTTTACAACCCTCTAGGGTAGTAAAACACGTCATTGCCGAAGTCTCTTATCGGCAATCTATGGCTTGTGCGCTTTAGATCCCCCGACCAGAGTGCTGGCCCAGAAAAGCGCTCGGGGATGACGGTTGATCAGCACTCGGGGGATGACGGTTAGCTAGCATTGGAGGTGACGGTGAGTTGGCACTTGAACTGAAAGCTGATAGCTGACAGCTTAAAGCTGAACAGGATAATCTCATTCTCTAAGGTCGGTCAGAATTTTTCCAAGCACAAAAAAGCCAGCATTACGCTGGCTCATTTCTCTTAACTGTTCACCATCAATCGAGGGATGGACTCTTCGTTACGAAGGGTCAGCACTTCACAACCATCTTTAGTTACTACGATAGTGTGTTCCCACTGAGCTGAGTTTTTGCCGTCGCCCGTGTAAACCGTCCAATCATCATTGGCATCGATACTACAGCCGAACTTGCCAGCGTTAATCATTGGCTCGATGGTAAAACACATACCTTCTTTTAGTACGCGGCGGTCGAAGTTTTTATAGTGCACCACTTGTGGCTCTTCGTGGAATTCATTGCCAATACCGTGACCACAGAAATCTTTAACTATAGAGAACTTGTTGCGTGGGTTCTTTTTGTTGTTCTCTTTGATGTACTTTTCAATAACCGTACCGATTTCGCCTACAGTCGCACCAGGCTTAACCTGTTTCATCCCTAGGTAAAGTGCTTCTTGAGCCACCATACAAAGACGCTTATCACTTGGGTCTACATCGCCAATCAAGAACATCTTAGAGGTATCACCGTGGTAGCCTTCAGGGCGGGTGCTAAGGTCGGCGTTTTCATCGTTCGGAATAATCACCGTAATATCGATATTAACGATGTCACCGCTTTTCAGTACAGCCGGTTTCTTTTGGCCGTTGCTGCCCACCGCGTCTTCTGATGCAGGAATACCATGACATACGATATGGTTGATTGAAGTACAGATAGACTTAGGGAACCCGTGATAATCAAGCGGAGCAGAATACGCACCGTTTTCTAGGGTAAATTCGTGACAGATTTTGTTCAGTTCTTCAGTAGATACCCCTTCTTTCACGTGTGGGGCTATCATCTCTAAAACGTCGGCTGCTAATTTGCCGGCAACGCGCATTTTCTCGATTTCTGCTTCAGTTTTGATTTTTATCGACATGCTGTACTCAGTTAACTCTTGCTTCAATTGCCTTTATTCTAACAACACTGGGCACACTCGCAAATGAAAATAAAACTCAAGTAGGGACGCCTTTCGTCTCTTAAGTGAAATAAACGTGATATTTCTGGTAATCGAGCCCAAAAATATGGTATAAACCGCGCCGAGATAGATTCCATTGTCTTCCTATTTTGAATAGGGCGAGGTGTTTTTCTATGTCACTAACTTAATTTACTTAAATCACACACATTTCGTCACATGTTTCGGGGTGCTCCGGTTTGCGATTGCAAACAGAGGGAGTCGAGACCATGGGGAATGTGGAGGCCTAACCCCAATTTAGAGGATTTTAAAATGGCAACTGTATCAATGCGCGATATGCTAAAAGCTGGTGTTCACTTCGGTCACCAGACTCGTTACTGGAACCCAAAAATGAAGCCATTCATCTTTGGTGCTCGTAACAAAGTTCATATCATCAACCTAGAAAAAACTGTTCCTATGTTCAACGAAGCTCTAACTGAGCTTGCTAAAGTTGGCGAGAAAAAAGGTAAAGTTCTTTTTGTTGGTACTAAACGCGCTGCATCTGAAGCTGTTAAAGAAGCTGCTATCGCAAGCAACCAATTCTACGTTAACAACCGCTGGTTAGGCGGTATGCTAACAAACTACAAAACTGTTCGTCAGTCTATCAAGCGTCTAAAAGAACTTGAAGCTCAAGCTCAAGACGGTACTTTTGAGAAACTAACTAAGAAAGAAGCTCTAATGCGTACTCGCGAAATGGAGAAGCTAGAGAAATCTCTTGGTGGTATCAAAGATATGGGCGGCCTACCAGACGCTCTATTCGTAATCGACGCTGATCACGAGCACATCGCAGTTAAAGAAGCGAACAACCTAGGTATCCCTGTATACGCTGTTGTAGATACTAACTCTGACCCAGACGGTGTTGATTACATCATCCCTGGTAACGACGATGCAATCCGCGCGGTACAACTTTACCTAAACGCTGCAGCACTATCTGTGACTGAAGGTCGTAACAAAGACGTTGCTACTGCTGCTGACAAAGACGGTTTCGTAGAAGAAGCTGAGTAATAGCAGCTCCAAGTCACACTTAGTTGTTTGCCGGGAAACCGAACAGCAGATAAACTAAGTGCTAGTATGCATCAGGGGCCCCAATTTAGGCCCCTGAATTTTACCTTTTGAATCAACTTGAGGATTAGAGAATGGCTGTAACTGCTGCTCTAGTAAAAGAACTGCGCGACCGCACTGGCGCAGGTATGATGGACTGTAAGAAAGCTCTTACTGCTACTGACGGTGACATCGAACTAGCAATTGAAAACATGCGTAAATCTGGCGCTGCTAAAGCTGCTAAGAAAGCAGGCAACGTAGCTGCTGAAGGCGCGATCATTGTTAAAGATGCAAACGGCGTTGCTGTTCTTCTTGAAGTTAACTGCCAAACTGACTTCGTTGCTAAAGATGCAAACTTCACTGGATTTGCTAACGAAGTAGCTGACGCTGCTCTAGCATCAAAAGCTTCTGTTGAAGAGCTACAAGCACAATTCGAAGAAGTTCGTATTGCACTAGTTGCTAAAATCGGTGAAAACATCAACATCCGTCGCGTACAGTACGTTGAAGGTGCTGAAATCGCTTCTTACCGTCACGGTGAGAAAATCGGTGTTGTTGTTGCTGGTTCTGGCGACGCAGAAGTACTTAAGCACGTTGCTATGCACGTTGCTGCTTCTCGTCCAGACTTCCTTAACCCTTCAGACGTACCTGCTGAAGTAGTTGAGAAAGAAAAAGCGGTTCAAGTTGAAATCGCTATGAACGAAGGCAAACCTGCTGAGATCGCAGAGAAGATGGTTGTTGGCCGTATGAAGAAATTCACTGGCGAAATCTCTCTAACTGGTCAAGCGTTCGTAATGGAACCAAAGAAATCTGTTGGTGAAGTTCTTAAAGAGCGTGGCGCAGAAGTAACTGACTTTGTTCGTCTAGAAGTTGGCGAAGGCATCGAAAAAGCGGCAGAAATGAGCTTTGCTGATGAAGTAGCTGCAGTTCAAAAAGGTTAATCATTAGCCTTAATGAATACCAAAAAGACCGTGGCAATTGCTACGGTCTTTTTACGAATAAATACTTAAGTTTAGCCGTTGAGAATAGTGACTTATAATTAGCTTCGAGCTTCGAGCTTCGAGCTTCGAGCTTCGAGCTTCGAGCTTCTAGCTTCTAGCTTCTAGTCTTCAGCTTGTAGCTTGTAGCTTGTAGCTTGTAGCTTGTAGCTTGCAGCTGATAGCTGATAGCTGATAGCTGATAGCTGTTTTCTGAGTCTCCATCCTCAACTGTTAATCGATAACTCTTTTAGAAGGTATACTTCATGACGACAAATCCTAAACCAGCATATCAGCGTATCCTGTTAAAACTGAGTGGTGAGGCTCTTCAAGGCGAAGAAGGCTTTGGTATCGACCCAACGATCCTAGAGCGTATGGCTCAGGAAGTGAAAGAGTTAGTTGAACTAGGTGTAGAAGTTGGTGTAGTTATTGGTGGTGGTAACTTGTTCCGCGGTGCTGGCCTTGCAGAAGCGGGCATGAACCGCGTAGTTGGCGACCACATGGGTATGCTAGCAACAGTGATGAATGGCCTAGCTATGCGTGATGCACTGCACCGTGCATACGTGAATGCTCGCGTAATGTCAGCGATTCAGCTTAAAGGCGTGTGTGACGATTACAACTGGGCTGACGCTATCCGTGAGCTTCGCCAAGGTCGTGTAGTTATCTTCTCTGCAGGAACGGGTAACCCATTCTTCACAACAGACTCTGCTGCTTGTCTTCGTGGTATCGAGATCGAAGCGGATCTAGTACTAAAAGCAACAAAAGTTGACGGTGTATACAATGCTGACCCTGCAACGAACCCAGACGCTGAACTTTACAGCAAGTTATCGTACAATGAAGTACTAGATAAAGAGCTTAAGGTTATGGATCTAGCTGCGTTCACATTGGCACGCGACCACAACATGCCAATTCGCGTATTTAATATGAACAAGCCAGGCGCACTACGTCGCGTGGTGATGGGTGAAGCTGAAGGTACTCTTATCAGCAACGCTGAATAATCGCCCAAGCATAATTTAGTTAGGTCATTAGACCCCGACAATTTCAAAGGTGAAATCGTGATTAACGAAATCAAACAAGACGCGCAACAGCGCATGGAAAAAAGCGTTGAAGCGCTAAAGAACACTCTTTCAAAGGTGCGTACAGGTCGTGCTCACCCAAGCCTTCTCTCTGGTCTTTCAGTTGAGTATTACGGTGCTCCAACGCCTCTTAACCAAGTAGCAAACGTTGTTGCTGAAGATGCACGTACTCTAGCAATCACTGTATTTGACAGAGAGCTTGCACCTAAGGTTGAGAAAGCAATCATGCAATCTGACCTAGGTCTAAACCCAATGTCTGCGGGTACGGTTATCCGTGTACCACTTCCACCGTTGACAGAAGAGCGTCGTAAAGACCTAGTTAAGATCGTTCGTGGAGAAGCTGAAGGCGCTCGCGTCGCTATTCGTAACATCCGTCGTGACGCCAACAGCGACTTTAAATCTCTTCTTAAAGACAAAGAGATCTCTGAAGATGAAGATCGTAAAGCACAAGACGAGATTCAAAAGCTGACTGATATTGCTGTTAAGAACGTTGATGATGTCCTAGCATCAAAAGAAAAAGAATTGATGGAAGTTTAATTAAACTGGTTATCGATTGACTGCTCAAACGCTGCACCCTACAGTGCAGCGTTTTTTTCTGCTATTATCTCCCTCCTGTTAAATGTACCTAATCCTTTTATGTCTGACATACCTGTAACATCAAGTACTCTTCCTCAACACATCGCTATCATCATGGATGGTAATGGACGCTGGGCAAAATTACGTGGCAAGCCAAGAGTTTATGGCCACAAGAAAGGAGTGAGTGCAGTTCGTAAAACGATTACTGCTGCGGCAAAACTTGGCGTTAAGTCAGTAACCTTGTTTGCATTTAGCAGTGAGAATTGGCGCCGTCCAGAAGAAGAAGTCAGTCTTCTAATGGAACTGTTTATTACTTTGTTAACCACTGAAGTGAAGCGTTTGCATAAAAACGATCTTAAACTGAGGATTATTGGTGACAAAAGTGGCTTCAACTCTCGTTTACAGAAAAAAATAGCGGAAGCTGAAGAGCTGACACAAGATAATACAGGTTTGGTGATCAATGTTGCTGCCAACTATGGTGGTAAATGGGATATCACACAGGCCACGAAACGTATTGCTGAGAAGGCATTGCGTGGTGAGATTCAGCCAGCGGATATTACTGAGCAACTGATTTCACAAGAAGTGTGCCTAGCCGATTTACCTGAGGTCGATCTCTTGATTCGTACTAGCGGTGAATCGCGCCTAAGTAACTTTTTACTATGGCAAGTGGCTTATGCAGAGTTTTATTTCTGCGAAAAGCACTGGCCAGACTTTGACGAAGACGGCTTAGCCGAAGCTATCTCTTGGTATGTCAATCGCGAACGTCGATTTGGCTGTACTGGAGATCAGATCAAAGCATTAATGGACAATAAATAAGGAAGTCGCCTTGAAGCAACGCATTATTACGGCACTGATTCTAGCCCCTCTAGTCATCCTTGGGGTGTTCATGTTGCCGCTATCGGGCTTTATGCTCATGCTTGGTTTTATCACCCTACTCGGATTGTGGGAGTGGACCCAGTTTGTCGAGATGGGCACTCGAGCTCAAAAAATGGTACTGCTTTTTGCCTCCTTTCTTATCCCTTTTCTGTTTATCCCAGAGAGCGTACTCAAACTATCCGAATTGACCGGTGCATTACTTGTCGTCGTAGTGGGCGGCGCCATTTGGTGGCTTATCGCTAGTGCTCTGGCCATTACTCATCCTAAATATACGGCTTCTTGGAAAGACTCCCACTTATTGCGTTTCGTGTTTGGCGTACTGACCTTAGTGCCTTTCTTCTGGAGTATCGCAGCACTGCGTGCTATCGATATTGACACCGATTTTTACTATGGTGCCAAGCTAGTTATGTATGTGTGTGCTCTCGTATGGGCTGCAGACAGCGGTGCTTATTTTGCTGGCCGCAAGTTTGGCAAACATAAAATGGCACCAAGTGTGAGCCCGAATAAGACCATTGAGGGGCTGATTGGCGGCATTATCGTGGCTATGTTGATTGGCTGGGGACTGACCATTTGGTTTGGTCTAGAGTTTTCTACCCCGTGGTTAATGATGCTGCTGACCCTTGTCACTGTAGTTATTTCGGTATTGGGTGACCTCGTTGAGAGTATGTTTAAGCGTGTCGCCGGCATCAAAGACAGCAGTAATATCATTCCAGGTCATGGTGGCGTATTAGATCGCATCGATAGCCTAACCGCAGCGTTCCCGGTATTTACCGTTCTTTATTTCATGTTGCAGTAAACGGCACTTGATTGGTCAATTAGCATGAAAAATATCACTATTCTAGGTGCTACCGGTTCAATTGGTAGCAGCACCCTTAAGGTTATCGCACAGAACCCTTTGCGATACCGTGTGTTTGCTCTTGGTGCGGGTAGTAACCATGCTCAAATGTTTACTCTGTGCCAACAATGGCAGCCTAAATATGTCGCAATGGCGGATAAAGCGGCCGCTTTAATCTTACAAAAAGAGTTAGCAGTAGCGGGCTGTAAAACTGAGGTTCTAGCAGGAGAAGAAGGGCTTTGCCATATTGCCTCGCTACCTGAAGTTAATATGGTCATGGCGGCAATTGTTGGTGCTGCAGGCCTGTTGTCTACAATGGCGGCGGTGAAGGCGGGTAAGCGCGTGCTATTGGCTAATAAAGAAGCGCTTGTAATGTCCGGTCAGCTATTTGTTGATGCAGTGAAAGAACATGGCGCTGAACTTATGCCTGTGGATAGTGAACACAACGCTATCTTTCAATGTCTACCTCAGAGCATTCAAACTAACCTCGGCCACTGCGCTCTTGATGATGCCGGTGTGCATAAGATCTTATTAACAGGATCGGGTGGGCCATTTCGCTACAGTGATATAGATAGCTTAGCCTCGGTAACGCCAGAGCAAGCTATTGCCCATCCCAACTGGTCTATGGGCCCAAAGATCTCTGTAGACTCGGCCAGCATGATGAATAAAGGCCTAGAATATATAGAGGCTCGCTGGTTGTTTAATGCCAATAAAGATCATCTGCAAGTGGTTATTCATCCTCAATCTGTGATTCATTCAATGGTGCAGTACACCGACGGCTCGACACTTGCACAGATGGGCGAGCCCGATATGTGTACGCCAATAGCCTTGACGCTTTCTTATCCACAGCGCGTAGAAGCGGGTGTTAAGCCCTTAGACTTCACTGAGATGGGAGAGTTGACCTTTATCAAACCAGATTTTGCTAGATATCCGTGCTTGGAACTGGCAATTGAAGCTTGTTATAGTGGGCAACACGCGACAACGGCGCTGAATGCGGCAAATGAAGTCGCAGTGGACGCGTTTTTGCAACACAAGATAGCATTTACTGATATTGCGCGAATAAATAGTGCTGTAATGAACAAGGTTTGTGCAACTGAGCAAGCCAACCAATTGGATAGCTTGGAAAGCTTGATAGAGCTAGATAGAATGGCGCGCATTCTCGCTCGCGAGCAACTGGGTTAAGGATAGACGTAATGACCTCCATATTATGGAATTTTGCTTCATTTATTGTTGCGCTGGGCATTTTGGTCGCAGTTCATGAATATGGCCATTTTTGGGTTGCCCGTAAATGTGGGGTTAAGGTTCATAAATTTTCTATCGGTTTTGGTAAATCTATCTGGAAAAAGATAGGTAAGACGGGAACCGAGTATTCTATTTCTGTGATTCCTCTGGGTGGCTACGTCAAGATGCTTGATGGGCGTGTAGAAGACGTTGCCGAGCATGAACAAAATCAAGCCTTTGATAAAAAGAAGCTGTGGCAGCGAAGCGCTATTGTTGCTGCTGGACCTCTTGCTAACTTCCTTTTTGCTGTCTTGGCCTATTGGCTCGTATTCCTAATTGGTATTCCAGCAGTTAAGCCAGTAATTGGTGAGGTAACTCCCAATTCTATTGTTGCTCAAGCTGGAATTCAGCAAGGCATGGAACTTAAGTCCATCGATGGCGTCAAAACCGCGGACTGGGAATCAGTTAACATGCGTTTGATTTCGCGTATTGGCGATGATCAAATGACGGTAACGGTGACTTCGCCAGAGGAAGTCGGCCAAGAGCAGACCTTTGTTGTTGACCTTAACGGCTGGAACTTCGATCCAGAGAAAGAGTCCGCCATGGGCACGTTAGGTTTTAGGCCTTATTCTCCTGAGATTTTCCTGACGTTTGCTCACGTGCAAGAGGGCGGAGCAGCCGATGAGGCAGGCCTTAAGGTTGGGGACACGGTTTTATCAGTGAATGGTAACTCTGTGAGCGAGTGGCAAGACTTTGCCTCTCATATCCGCGATAATCCCGGCCTACCATTGCAGTTAGAGGTTAATCGCGATGGTATGACAGTACCCATCACTCTTACTCCGGGCGTACGAGAGACTCGAGAGGGTGATATGGGCTTTGCGGGCGTATCGCCTGAAGTGGGTGAATGGCCTAAAGAGTATCGATTTGACCTGAGGTTTGGCCCTGTAGAGTCTGTCGGCAAAGCGATTGAGAAAACTAAGCAGGTGATCTCTCTAACGCTGAGCATGTTGAAAAAATTAGTCGTGGGTGACGTAGGATTGAACAATCTGAGTGGCCCAATATCTATAGCCAAGGGAGCTGGAGCGACAGCAGATTATGGTATAGCTTATTTTCTTGGCTTTTTAGCCTTAATAAGTATTAACCTAGGAATTATCAACTTGGTGCCATTGCCTATATTGGATGGCGGGCATCTGTTGTTTTTTGCGGTCGAAGCGGTGATTCGTCGCCCGGTACCAGAGAAAATTCAAGAAATGGGGTACCGCGTCGGTGGCGCAATTGTGTTTGCACTGATGTCTATCGCAATTTTAAACGATTTTATGCGACTGTAGTCCAACGGGACTAACAGCGTATTTTTATAGGAAGTTAGAAGTCGATATGTCGCTAAAACGTATCCTGCTTACCGCGTTACTACTTGGAAGTAGTGCTGTTCACGGTGCAGAAAATTTTGTAGTTGAAGATATAAGAATCGAAGGTTTGCAGCGCGTTGCATTAGGTGCTGCATTATTGGAGATGCCTGTTCGTGTTGGCGATGATGTCGGCTCAAAGGATGTATCGGACATCATTAAATCTTTATACCGCTCTGGCAACTATGAAGATGTAAAGGTGTTGCGCGATGGCAATGTGTTGGTGGTTCGAGTTACAGAACGCCCTACTATTGCGAGCGTGTCATTCTCTGGTAACAAGGCCATTGAAGAAGAGCAACTACAACAAAACCTAAATTCATCAGGTGTTCAAGTGGGTGAGGCATTAGACCGCACTGCATTGAGTACCATAGAGAAGGGACTTGAGGACTTTTACTACAGTGTGGGTAAATACAACGCGTCTGTACAAGCCGTTGTAACGCCTCTTCCTCGTAACCGTGCTGACTTGAAGTTTGTCTTCTCTGAGGGCGTTTCAGCCAAGATCCAACAGATTAACTTCATCGGTAATACCGTCTATTCAGACAGTGATCTTCTATCGCGCTTTAACCTAAATGTTAACGTGCCATGGTGGAACTTCATGGCTGATGATAAATACCAGAAGCAAGTGCTTGCCGGTGATCTGGAAGCGCTGAAGTCTTACTATCTGGATCAGGGCTACCTCAAGTTTAAGGTCGACTCTAGCCAGGTTGCTATCTCGCCGGATAAGAAAGGGGTATACATCACTCTATTCTTAGATGAGGGTGAGCAGTACAAGGTTGAAGACGTCGAGGTCCGTGGTGAGCTGATCGGTAAGCGTGAAGAATTTGAAGGGATGAACCCATTTGAGAAAGGCGATGTCTATAGTGGCGGCGCTGTTACTGGAATGGAAGAGTCAATTAAGCGAGTGCTAGGTGAAGCCGGTTACGCATATCCTAACGTGCGCACCATCCCAGAATTTGATGATGAGAACAATACCGTATCTCTAGTGGTGAATGTAGAAGCGGGTAACCGTATTTATGTTCGTGACATTCGTTTTGTGGGTAACAACATCACCAAAGACGAAGTACTGCGCCGTGAGATGCGTCAAATGGAAGGCAGCTGGCTGAACTCGAGAAACCTAGAAACAGGTAAGACTCGTTTGAACCGTTTGGGCTTCTTTGAAACCGTTGATGTTCAGACCGTTCGAGTACCAGGTACCGCAGACCAAGTGGACGTGGTGTACTCGGTGAAAGAAGCGAACTCAGGTAGTGTTAACTTTGGTGTCGGCTACGGTACTGAGTCGGGTATCAGCTTCCAGCTTGGTCTTCAACAAGACAACTTCTTAGGTACAGGTAATCGCGTTGGTATCAACGCTATGACGAACGACTACCAACAAAACATCAGCTTAGAGTACCGTGACCCATACTGGAACCTCGATGGTGTGAGTCTGGGTGGTAAGATCTTCTACAACAAATTTGAAGCTTCGGAAGCGGGTATCGTCGACTATACCAACGAAAGTTACGGCGGTTCTTTGACTTGGGGTTTCCCATTTGATGAATTGAACTTCTTCGAAGTAGGCCTTGGTTATACGCACAACAGTTTGTCCAACCTTGACCCATACGTACAGATTGAAAAATTCCTTCAATCTCAAGGGGATAACTACGATGCACTCAATAATACGCTAGATACAGACGATTTTGATGTTTCTCTGACATGGACGCGTAATAATCTAAACCGTGGTATTTTCCCGACCTCAGGTAACCACCAACGCCTGACGGGTAAAATGACGGTTCCTGGTTCGGATGCCCAATACTTTAAAGTTCAGTACGATGCGAGACAGTACTTCCCACTGAACCAGAAGCAGACCTTTGCACTATTGCTACGTGGCCGCTTAGGTTATGGTAATGGCTATGGCAAGACTGACGGTAACGACAACCTGTTCCCGTTCTATGAGAACTTCTATGCAGGTGGTTTCACCACGCTGCGTGGTTTTGGCTCTAACTCAGCGGGTCCAAAAGCCGTTTATAACGACCCAACGGGTTGTTCAGGCAATGGCGGTGGTAACAACCCATGTTACTCTGCAACAGACGAATCGGCGGGTGGTAACGCAACCATGCTGGGTAGTATTGAGTTGATTGTACCGACGCCGTTTGCGGGCGATGAGTTCCGTAACCAGCTTCGTACCAGTGTCTTCTTTGATATTGCAAGTGTGTGGGATACTGAGTTTACTGATGTAGCTATTGATGAGAACCTACCGGGCTCTAAATACTACTACGACTACTCAGACCCGTTTGCATTCCGCGCTTCCGTTGGTGCTGCAATGCAATGGATGTCTCCGATGGGACCATTGGTCTTCTCGTTGGCAACGCCTATAGAAATTTATGAGGGTGACGATAAAGAGGTCTTCACCTTTACAATTGGTAGAACCTTCTAATCTTTGAGGAAAACATTTTGAAAAAACTAATTAAAGCAGCTGGCCTAAGCCTTGTAGTCCTATCGACATCTTTGGTAGCGCACGCGGCAGAAGCTGCGCAGAAGGTTGCATACGTAAATACCGCTCAGATCTTTCAAGAGCTTCCTCAGCGTGAAGCTGTTCTTAGGACTCTTCAAGATGAGTTCAAAGACAAGTCTGCTGAGCTAAAAGAAATCGAAGGAAAGATTAAGAGCAAGATGGATCAAGCTCGTCGCGACGGTGAACTGTTAGGCGACGACGGTGTTCGTAAGCTACAAATCGAAATCGCAGGCCTTGAAGCAGAATACAAGCTTAAGGGTCAAGCTCTAGAGCGTGACGGCAAGCGTCGTGAAGCTCAAGAGAAGCAAAAACTATTTAAAGTTATCCAAGATGCAATCGGTGTTGTTGCCGAGCGTGAAGGTATTGATATGGTTGTAGATGCACAAGCTCTACAATACGCTAAACCTGAACTGGATCTTTCTCAAAAAGTAATCGACGAGCTAAAGTAATCGACTATGACAAAACTGACGCTAAAACAACTTGAACAAATCACGGGTGGCACACTGTATGGTGACCCAGATGCTACGGTTTCTTCTGTGGCAGCGATGGATAAAGCAGTAGAGGGGCAAATTACCTTCCTGTCTAATCCTCGCTACAAGAAGCAATTGCCAGAGTGTAAAGCGTCAGTGGTCATGGTTAAAGAAAGCGAACGAGAGCATTGCGCTGGTAATGTTCTTGTTGTTGCCGACCCTTATGTGGCGTATGCCAAGGTGGCTCAAGCATTGAATAATGCTGAAGTACCTGCAGTAGGGATCTCTGCCTCGGCATTTATTGCTGATGACGTAACCCTAGGAAGCAACGTTTCAGTGGGCCCAAATGCTACTGTAGAATCGGGCGCAGTCCTTGGGGATAACGTCTGCATTGGCGCAGGCGCCTATGTAGGTAAAAACGCTAAAATCGGTGCAGGCACTTGGTTGTGGGCGAACGCAACTCTCTACCATCATGTAGAAGTCGGTGAGCGTTGTGTGTTCCACTCAAGCTCTGTGATCGGTGCTGATGGCTTTGGTTACGCAAACGAACGTGGCGAGTGGATTAAGATCCCGCAAGTGGGTTCGGTAAAAATCGGCGATCGAGTCGAGATTGGTGCGAGCACTACCGTTGATAGAGGTGCCCTAGATGACACCATTATTGAAAGTAATGTGATTCTGGATAACCAACTTCAGATTGGTCACAACGTGCGTATCGATTACGGTTCTTGTATTGCTGGCGGTACTGTCGTTGGTGGTAGTACCCATATCGGCAAATATTGTATTATTGGTGGCGGCGCAGCCATCTCAGGACACTTGGAAATAGCCGATGGGACAATGATCTCAGGTCGAGCTATGATCCTTAAGAGTATCACTGAGAAAGGGGTATACTCCTCTGGTATGCCGGCACAACCTAATAGGGAGTGGCGCAAATCTGTCGCTCGCCTAAATAGGCTAGAAGACATGCTGAATCGCCTCGGCGAGATTGAAAAAAGGCTTGGCGAATAAAGTTAGCATTAGGGCCTGCAATAAGCAGGTCTTTTTAGTCTATAATTCTCAAATAAATTAAAGCGTTACATTAAAGGAACTGAACTTTGACTTCTGAAAAAAAGACCATGGATATAATGGAGATCCAATCTCTTCTTCCACACCGTTACCCGTTTCTACTACTTGACCGAGTAACTGATTTTGAAGAAGGTAAGTACCTAGTTGGTTTGAAAAACGTGAGCTTTAACGAACCTCAGTTCCAAGGCCACTTTCCTCAATTACCTGTTTTTCCGGGGGTTCTTATCCTAGAAGCAATGGCTCAAGCAACGGGCCTACTTGCGTTCAAGACCTTTGGTGAACCAAAAGAAAATGAGTTGTACTACTTTGCTAGTGTTGACCAAGCGAAGTTCCGTAAACCTGTTAGCCCTGGTGACCAAATGATCATCGAAGTAGAACTGTTGAAAAACCGTCGTGGTATCGCGATGTTCAACGGTGTTGCTAAAGTAGATGGTGAGGTTGTTTGTTCTGCAGAACTGAAATGTGCTCGTCGAGAATTCTAATATGATTGATCCTACTGCAAAAATTCACCCTACTGCAGTTATTGAAGGTAATGTAAAAATTGGTGCCAACACAACGGTAGGCCCGTTTACATACATCAGTGGCGATGTAGAGATTGGTGAAGACAACGAGATTATGTCTCATGTCGTAATTAAAGGTTTGACCAAGATTGGCAATGGAAACCGCGTGTTCTCTTTTGCTATTTTGGGTGAAGAGAACCAAGATAAAAAATATCAAGGCGAAGCCACGCAACTTATTGTTGGTGATCGCAATGTGATTCGTGAAAGTGTGCAAATGCATCGCGGCACGATTCAAGATAAAGGCATTACTCAAGTAGGTAGTGATAACCTATTTTGTGTAAACGCACACATTGCACATGACTGCATGATTGGCGACAACGTTATCTTGGGTAACAATGCCACACTAGCGGGTCACGTGAAGGTTCAAGATTATGTTATCTTGACCGCCTTAGTTCCGGTACATCAGTTCTGTACGCTAGGTGCACATGCCTTTGTTGGTGGTGGCTCAACCGTTGCTCAAGATATCCCGCCATTTGTAATGGCACAGGGCAATCACTGTAGCCCAATCGGTATCAACTCTGAGGGCATGAAGCGCCGCGGCTTTGAGAAGCAAGATATTCTAGCTGTGCGTCGCGCGTTCAAAACACTGTATCGCTCAGGTCTAACCTTAGATGAAGCCAAAGAAGAAATTGCCAAATCAGCTGAGGAATACCCAGCGGTTAAGCAGTTTATGGACTATCTAAATAATGATGTTAATCGTGGCATCATTCGCTGATCTCAGTGATTAGTTGACCCTCTAAAAGATCGCTGTAATGGGCGGTCTTTTTGTTTGTATATTTCAGGAAATACCTCAGGAGAGCCAAGTATGAGTCGACCATTACGTATCGGTGTTGTTGTCGGAGAATTGTCTGGAGACACTCTTGGCGAGGGTCTTATTAAAGGGATCCAGCAACGCTACCCTGATGCAGAATTTGTCGGTATTGCTGGGCCTAAGATGCAAGCCTTGGGTTGTCGTTCTCTGTTTGATATGGAAGAGCTCTCAGTCATGGGCTTGGTTGAGGTGTTAGGTCGATTACGTCGCATTCTGCACATTAAGAAAGAAGTGGCTAAGTTCTTTAAAGAGTGGCAACCGGATGTCTTTATCGGCATCGACGCCCCTGATTTTAATTTGCGTCTTGAACTCGAGCTAAAAAATGCCGGTCTTAAAACCGTGCATTACGTCAGCCCATCGGTATGGGCATGGCGACCAAAGCGTATCTTCAAGATTGATGCAGCGACAGACCTAGTCTTAGCATTCTTACCCTTTGAGAAGGCCTTCTACGATAAATACAACGTCGCTTGTGAGTTTGTTGGGCATACACTTGCCGACGCCATTCCTTTACATTCGAGTAAAGCAGAGGCTCGCGAGCGTTTTGGTTTAGAGCAAGACAAGCGCTGGATAGCGGTATTACCAGGCAGTCGTCGTGGTGAGATTAAGCTGATGGCTGAAGACTTCATTGGCGGCTGTAGATTGTTGCAAGAGAAGTACCCTGATATCGGATTTATTGTTTCTGCTGTGAACCCAGCAAGACGAGCGCAATTTGAAGAGGCTTGGCAACAAACGGCGCCTGAGCTCGACTTTCAAATTATAGAAGAGAATTCAGCGCGCAATATTATGGCCGCCGCTGACTATATCCTGCTCGCTTGTGGTACCGCTGTACTTGAGGGCATGTTGGTCAATCGACCAATGGTCACCGCCTATAAAGTCAATAAGCTCAGTGGCTTTATCGCCAAGCGTATGATGCTCAATAAATACTACAGCTTGCCTAATCTCCTTGCTGATGAAGAGTTGCTGAAAGAGTTGATCATGGAAGAATGTAATCCGCAGAATATCTTCGAAGCGATGCAAAACATTATCGATGGCGATACGTCTTACATGACAGAGAAATTCACAGAGATGCACTCTTGGATCAAGCGTGATGCCGACAAGCAGGCAGCCAACGCAGTATTGAATTTGATAGGCAAGTAATATGGTTAAAGCAAAAGTAGAATTCCCCCCATTTGAATACCCGCTAGGGTATACCTTATTTGCTGGCGTGGATGAAGTTGGACGTGGTCCATTAGTGGGTGATGTGGTTACTGCTGCGGTGATTTTAGACCCCGACAACCCCATTGAAGGGTTAACCGATTCAAAGGCATTATCAGAGAAGAAACGACAAGCGCTATTTCCTGAGATAAAAGAAAAAGCATTAGCCTGGTCTGTGGGTCGCTGCTCTCCAGAAGAAATAGACCAGCTTAATATTCTGCATGCGACTATGTTAGCAATGACCAGAGCCATTGAAGGGCTTTCAGTACAGCCTGATTTCGCCTTAATTGATGGCAATCGAGTGCCCGACTTAACTATGCCTGGATTAGCGGTAGTTAAGGGTGACTTAAGGGTTGCTGAGATTAGTGCCGCCTCTATCATTGCTAAGGTGGTGCGCGATGAAGAAATGATCGAGCTTGATAAAAAGCACCCAGAATTTGGTTTTGCAAAACACAAAGGCTACCCAACCAAGGCGCACTTTGAAGCCATCGAACAACATGGCGTGATTGCAGAGCATAGAAAGAGTTTTAAACCCGTTAAACGAGCGCTGGGCTTAGAATAATCCCAACTCGAAACAACTTAATCCTAAAATTTGAATTCCTTCTCCAAAATAGAGATTAATGGACTAACGGAACAACAGAGTAATTATGACAGAGCCTAGGTTTATACATTTACGCGTCCACAGCGACTATTCCATGGTGGATGGCTTGTCTAAAGTGCCACCTTTGGTAAAAAAGGTAGCTGAGATAGGCATGCCAGCAATGGCGCTTACCGATTTCACTAACCTTTGTGGTTTGGTGAAATTCTATAACACCGCTCACGGCTCTGGTGTTAAGCCCATTATTGGTGCTGACTTCACAATGCAATCGGACGAGTTTGGTGATGAACTGACTCGTCTAACGGTTCTTGCTGCCAACAATCAAGGCTATAAAAACCTGACCCTGTTGATCTCAAAGGCTTACCTTAGAGGACACGTTCAGCATCAGCCCGTCATTGATAAAGCGTGGCTTGCTGAGCTAAATGAAGGCTTAATCGTCCTTTCTGGTGGTAAGAGTGGCGAAGTAGGTAAAGCCTTGCTCAAAGGCAATCATGACCTTGCTGCACAATGCGTTGGGTTTTATCAGCAACATTTTCCAGATCGATTTTATCTAGAATTGACGCGAACAGGTCGCGTTGATGAGGAGAGCTATCTCCACTTTGCGCTTGAATGTGCCGAGCAAACTCAGTTGCCTGTCGTGGCAACCAATGAAGTGGTCTTTGTTAACCAAGACCAGTTTGATGCCCATGAAATACGTGTCGCTATCCATGACGGTTACACCCTAGAAGACCCTCGTCGCCCTAAAAATTACAGTGCTCAGCAATACCTGCGTACTGAAGAAGAGATGTGTGAGCTCTTCTCTGATATCCCAGAAGCGTTGCAGAACAGTGTCGAGATCGCTAAGCGCTGTAATGTTACCGTGCGCCTTGGAGAGTATTTCCTTCCGAACTTCCCAACGGGTGATTTGACCATTGAAGACTTCTTGGTACACAAATCCCAAGAAGGCCTTGAAGAGCGTCTAGAGTTTCTATTCCCTGATCCTGCTATTAGGCAACAAAAGCGTCCGGAATATGATGAGCGCTTGCAGATTGAGCTTGAAGTTGTCAACCAGATGGGCTTCCCTGGTTATTTCTTGATCGTAATGGAGTTTATCCAGTGGTCTAAGGATAACGACATTCCGGTGGGCCCAGGACGTGGTTCAGGTGCTGGCTCACTGGTGGCTTACGCACTCAAGATCACCGACCTTGACCCGCTAGAATATGACCTGCTGTTTGAGCGATTCTTGAACCCTGAGCGTGTCTCTATGCCCGATTTCGATATCGACTTCTGCATGGATAAGCGTGATCAGGTTATTGACCACGTAGCGGAGCTCTATGGGCGTGATGCGGTTTCGCAGATCATTACTTTTGGTACCATGGCGGCAAAAGCGGTTATCCGCGATGTAGGCCGTGTATTGGGTCACCCATACGGCTTTGTCGACCGAATTTCCAAGCTAGTACCACCAGATCCTGGTATGACTCTGGCGAAAGCATTTGATGCTGAGCCGCAGATGGGTGAATTGTACGAAGCGGATGAAGAGGTTAAAGACCTTATCGATATGTGTCGCATCCTAGAGGGCTGTACACGTAACGCCGGTAAGCACGCCGGTGGTGTGGTTATCTCTCCAACTACGATTACCGATTTTGCACCTATCTACGCGGATGCCGAGGGACAATTCCCTGTTACTCAGTTTGATAAGAACGATGTAGAAACTGCAGGCTTGGTCAAATTTGACTTCTTAGGCTTGCGTACGCTCACCATCATCGACTGGGCTTTGGGGTTAGTGAATCCTCGCTTGGAAAAAAGCGGCCAACAACCCATTCGCATCGAATCCATTCCACTAGATGATCCGGCTTCGTTTAGGCTACTGCAGAACTCCGAAACTACGGCAGTATTCCAGTTAGAATCCCGAGGTATGAAAGACCTTATCAAGCGTCTTCAGCCGGACTGTTTCGAAGATATTATTGCATTGGTAGCCCTGTTCCGCCCAGGCCCGCTGCAATCGGGTATGGTAGATAACTTTATCGACCGTAAGCACGGTCGTGAGGCCATCTCTTACCCTGATGAAACTTGGCAACATGAGTCACTAAAAGAGACGCTAGACCCAACCTACGGCATCATTCTCTATCAAGAGCAGGTCATGCAGATCGCTCAGATCTTGTCAGGCTATACGCTAGGTGGAGCCGATATGCTTCGCCGTGCTATGGGTAAGAAAAAGCCTGAGGAGATGGAAAAGCAACGCTCCATCTTTAAAGAGGGCGCTGAGAACAACGGCGTCGATGGCGAGTTGTCGATGAAGATCTTCGACTTGGTAGAAAAGTTTGCAGGCTACGGTTTTAACAAATCGCACTCAGCGGCTTATGCTTTGGTTTCTTATCAGACTCTATGGCTGAAGACCCACTATCCAGCAGAATTCATGGCGGCGGTAATGACTGCTGATATGGACAACACCGAAAAGGTTGTTGGACTGGTGGATGAATGTCTTCGCATGGGGCTGAAACTGCTTCCGCCAGATGTGAACTCAGGCCTTTATCGCTTCAATGTCGATGATACTGGCGCAATTGTGTATGGTATAGGCGCTATCAAAGGCGTGGGCGAAGGCCCTATTGAGAGTATCATCGAAGCTCGAAACAAAGATGGGCACTTTAAAGACCTGTTCGACTTTTGTGCCCGCATCGATCTTAAAAAGTGTAATAAACGCGTTATTGAAAAGCTGATACAAGCCGGTGCACTTGACCGCTTAGGCCCGCACAGAGCCGCTATGATGGCTTCGGTGGATGCCGCAGTGAAAGCCGCAGGCCAATACCATCAGGCTGAGGCCTTTGGTCAGAGCGACATGTTTGGCGTATTAACTGATACTCACTCAGATGTAGAGCAGGCGTACGCTCAAGTTCCTGAGTGGCCAGAGAAAGTATGGTTAGAAGGGGAGCGCGAAACCCTTGGTTTGTACCTAACGGGCCACCCAATTAATCTGTATCTTCGTGAACTGGCTAAATACACCAGTTGTCGATTGAACAATGCGACTCCTACAAGACGAGACCAATCGGTGACCTTAGCAGGTCTTGTTATTGCGGCTAAAGTGATGACGACTAAGCGAGGAACACGTATCGGTATTCTTTCTCTTGATGACCGTTCTGGCCGAATGGAGGTGATGCTTTTCTCAGATGTGTTAGAAAAGTATGCAGAATTGGTAGAAAAAGATAGAATTGTAGTGGTTTCTGGACAGGTCAGCTTTGATGATTTCAATGGTGGCCTTAAAATGACGGCGCGCGAGGTTATGGATCTTGGCCATGCCCGTGAAAAATACGCCTCAGGACTCAGTATTTCGATCTCTGAGTCTCAAATCGATGCCCAGTTCTTTGAACGCTTTAGTCGAGTGTTGGAACCGCATCGCGCTGGTACTATCCCAGTCAATATTTATTATCAACGTAGCGACGCAAGAGCTAAGCTCTCTTTGGGAGTGGAATGGCGAGTGACGCCAACCGATACGCTGATAGACGATTTAAAGCAGTTGCTTGGTAATGACCAAGTGGAACTCGAATTTAACTGATGACAGAACACGCTGTCTTCAGCTCAAAAGAATGAAGGAATGCTAGATGACTTTGAACTTTCTAGAGTTTGAAAAGCCAATTGCAGAGCTAGAAGCAAAGATTGAAGCCCTGCGCGATGTAAGTCGACACGGTGGAGAAGAGGGAGTTGATCTGAACAAGGAGATTGCTTCCCTTGAAAAGAAGAGCCTAGAGCTGAAGAAAAAGATCTTTGGTGACTTAGGTGCATGGCAGGTAGCTCAGCTAGCTCGTCATCCACAGCGCCCTTATACGTATGACTACATTGAGAACGTATTCACTGAGTTCGATGAACTGTGCGGTGACCGTACGTTTGCTGATGATAAGGCTATCGTTGGTGGTATGGCTCGTCTAGATGGTCGCCCTGTAATGATCATCGGTCATCAAAAAGGTCGTGAAACCAAAGAGAAAGTAATTCGTAACTTTGGTATGCCTAAGCCGGAAGGCTACCGTAAGGCATTGCGCCTAATGGAAATGGCTGAACGCTTTAAGATGCCAATCATTACCTTTATCGACACTGCCGGTGCTTACCCAGGTGTGGGTGCAGAAGAGCGTGGTCAATCTGAAGCCATCGCAACTAACCTTAAAGTGATGGCAGGACTAACGGTTCCTGTTATCTGTAACGTTGTTGGCGAAGGGGGCTCAGGTGGCGCTCTTGCTATCGGCGTGGGTGATTATGTCAACATGCTTGAATACTCAACGTACTCAGTTATTTCTCCAGAAGGCTGTGCTTCAATCTTATGGCGTGACTCAGATAAAGCCCCGCAAGCGGCTGAAGCTATGGGCCTAGTTGCTCCTCGCTTGAAAGAGCTTGGCTTGATTGATGAAATCATTTCTGAGCCTCTAGGTGGCGCGCATCGCGATCCTGTGCATACTGCAGAGAACGTGAAGAGCACGCTGATTGCTCAGCTTAAAGAGCTGGAAGGCAAAAATAACGAAGAGCTTTTAGAGCGTCGTTATGACCGCCTAATGAGCTACGGCTACTGCTAATCTAGGCAACTAGGTTGCGAATGATTTATTGTTAAAGGTGAGCTTGGCTCACCTTTTTTGATTCTGCTTGTTTTGATTTTACTCGTTAAGGGAACACCGTGAAGTCTGTTATTGAAACCTTTTCAGATGTGATAACTGCCTGTCTTATTGAGGATTCTAGCCGATTGGTGCTTGCGCTAAGTGGCGGCCTAGATTCTAGAGTAATGCTGGCGTGCTTGTCTCATTATCAATTACAGAATCCACAGCTAGAGGTGCGCGCGGTCCATGTTCATCACGGATTAAGTGACAATGCTGATCATTGGCTGGAGCAATGTAAAACATGGTGTGAAGAGGCCAGAATCCCTTTTTATGCGGAGTTTGCCAATCTAGACATACACAGTAAGCAGAGCCTTGAAGCCCAGGCGAGAGAAGCACGCTATGCGCTATTGTCTCAACACCTAAGCAAAAATGATTTACTCCTTACAGCTCAGCATGCTGATGACCAGTTAGAGACCATGCTATTGGCACTAAAGCGTGGTAGTGGTCCTAAGGGATTGGCAGCCATGGGTGTGAAATCTGCGTTTGGTGGGGCTGTGTTGGTGCGCCCATTTTTATCACTGAAGAGAGAAGCGCTTGAAGACTTTGCCAAGCAACAGAATCTTGATTGGGTAGAAGATGAAAGTAACCAAGACACGCAGTTTGATCGAAATTTTCTTCGTCACCAAGTGATTCCCGCTTTATCAAGACGCTGGCCAGAAATACAAGCCAATGCATTGCGAAGTGCGCAGCTCTGTTTTGAACAAGAACAGCTATTGGATGAGCTTCTAGAGCAGCAGTATCAAAGCGTTCTCAACGCTGATGATAGCCTGAATGCTGAGTCCCTATGTGAACTGTCAGAAGCCATACGTAATCGCTTGCTAAGACGCTGGTTTGCTCAATCTGGTCTTCCCATGCCCGGCAAGAAACAACTAGGGTTGATTTACCGAGAGGTCATTAACGCGTCACAAGACGCCAATCCTAAATTAATCATCGGCAAGGTGAGCGTAAGACGCTTTCAAAAAAGTCTATTTCTGGTTGAGCAGAGTAAAGAGGCGTCGTACTGGCAATCCGCTATTGTTATTGATACAGCCTTGGAGTTACCCAAGGGGTTAGGCCTTGTAGAGGTCAGTAGCCATAGTGACATTGGCTTACTTGTGCGAGCACCAGAGCAGGGTGAAAAAGTGTGGATTCAGTTTAATCCTGGAGGCTTAACCGCTCACCCAGATGAGCGCTCTGGGAGCCGAAAACTAAAAAAACTGTTTCAGGAGTATCAAATTCCGCCATGGAAACGATCGCAGACACCTATTTTGATGTATAACGAAGAGGTAGTTGCGGTCGGCGATTCATTCGTATGCAGAGGATACGCAGGCTCAAGTCACCGTTTTTATTGGAAAAAACATAATTAACAAGGAGTAATTATGAAGAAGTCTCTCATTGTTGCGGCTCTATTAACGTCGTTGGTAGGGGTTACAGCACAGGCTGCTGATATTGAAGCAGGTAAAGCGAAAGCGAAAATTTGTGCTGCATGTCATGGCGCTGACGGTAAGGCCGTTATTGACGGCTATCCTAATCTCAATGGTCAAAATGCCAAATATATCGTGACCTCATTGAAGTCCTACAAGGCGAAGCAACGCAATGGTGGTCTAGCAGCTGTTATGCAGGCGCAAGCGTCAATGCTCAGTGATCAAGATATGGAGAATCTAGCGGCTTATTATTCTTCGATGAAATAATAGCAACACTTTTTACTCTTTTAAGCTCAAGAATGCACAATTCCTATATGGTAATTTGCTAGAAATCGTTGATAATACTTGGACTTGTCATAGGCTTGACCGAATTAGGGAGTAGGAATGAAAAAGATTGATGCGATCATTAAACCTTTTAAACTTGATGATGTGCGTGAGGCGCTAGCTGAGGTTGGAATTACAGGGATGACGGTTTCTGAAGTTAAAGGCTTCGGTCGTCAAAAGGGCCACACTGAGCTTTATCGTGGTGCTGAGTACATGGTTGATTTTCTTCCTAAGGTTAAGCTGGAAATTGTTGTATCAGAAGACGTTGCGGCGCAATGCATTGATACAATCGTTGAAACCGCGCAAACTGGTAAGATTGGCGATGGTAAAATCTTCGTGACCGACGTAGAGCGTGTTATTCGCATCCGTACAGGCGAAGAAGACGAAGACGCGATTTAATCGCGCTGAAAAATCACTGCAAGCCCTCGCCATTGTGCGGGGGCTTTTCTTTTCTATGAGATAAGAATTAGTATAAGGTTATAAAACTCAACCATTCACACCTTGTTAGCTAGGTATCTCACACTATGACCTCACCCTCTAAAAGGTGGCTGCTTGCACCTGTTATCGCTGTGCTGTTGACCACAGCAGTGCTCGCGATTGAATTTCCAATTAGCCTGCCTGATTCCGAGCATTTGATTATGGCGGATGGGATCACCGATACCGAAACGGAAAGTGCATTTCAATGTTCTGTATTTGAGCAAAGTGGTGAGGCTATTGATAATAATGGACGCATCGATGTGTTGGTTTGGAATATCTACAAGCAAAATAAAGATGATTGGCAATCCGAACTGACCCAATTGCTCAAAGGTAAGCAGCTGGGTTTGTTGCAAGAAGTTAGCTTTACTGATGAATTTAGGACTTGGTTATATCAACTGGATTGGGTGGGACAGCAGGTGAAAGCCTTTGAATCATTTGATGTTAGCGCGGGTGTATTTAATATTACTCAAGTCTATCCTATTCGTGCTTGTGCACAGTTAGATGCAGAACCTTGGATACAAATCCCTAAGTCAGCGCTCTTTGCCACCTATCCACTGTCTAATGGGGAAGTGCTTGCGGTAGGCAATCTGCACGGCATCAACTTTACTATTGGCACTAAGGCGTACTCAAAGCAGCTAAAACTATTGGCAAGTAAGCTTGAGCAACACAATGGACCTGTCATTGTGGGCGGGGATTTTAATACCTGGAGCGATGCAAGGCTTGAGCAATTGACGAAGATTATGTTATCGGCAAATCTTAAAGAAGCACAATTTGAGCCCGACCAACGAACCGAGTTTATGGGGGGACATGTGTTAGATCATATCTACTATCGTGGCTTAGACCTAAAAAAAGCGGAGGCGCCCACTAGTGACGCCTCCGATCATAATCCAATGCTAGCGAGTTTTTCTATTACAGAGGTTAAACGCTAACCTTAGTGACATCCACATACAGCTTGAGCTTTTGCCCGGGCTGCAGGTAGTCAGATTTATTCAGGTTGTTCCATTTGATCACGTCACTAGAGCGCACTTTAAATCGGCTGGCGATAGTGCTAATGCTGTCCCCACTGCGGACGTTGTAGTAAACGGTGCGCATTACAGCGCCTTGCTCACCCTGTTTCCACACCACTAACTTCTGACCAATACGTAGCGTGTCTTTCGGTGCCATACCGTTCCACTTTGCCAATGATTGTACTGATACATTATGTTCTTTAGCTATGGTCCAGAAACTCTCGCCCGATTTCACCGTATGAGAGACCTTGTAGTCGCCTCGGTTGCGCGATTGGGTCTGTTTTAGACGGTTGTCCGCACTTAGGGCATAGGTGCTGTCTGACTGGGTAGAGGTCGGAATCAACAAGTAACGTCCCGCCCTAATATTGGAGTCAGACATGCCGTTGGCATTCTGAATGACCTTTATGGTGGTGTTATGTTTTTGTGCAATAACACCTAAGCTATCACCTGGCTGAATTTTGTAGCGAACCAGTTTGACACCCTTGCCACGATTTTCTTCAACCTTGGCTAAGAATTGCTCTTGCTGTTCCGCTGGGATCAACAGCTTTTGTGGCCCTTCAGGAGCGGTAGCCCATTGATTGTAAGCTGGGTTGTAGCTCTGAAGTTCCTTCACGGGGATACCGGCATATTGCGCGGCAATGCCGAGATCGAGTTGCTCTTTGGGATCCACTTCAACCAATACTGGTTTGTTGGCAATCGGTGGGATCTTCACGCCGTACTTTTCTTGGTTTGCCACAATATCGGCAATCGCCATCAGCTTAGGAACATAAGCGCTAGTTTCTTTTGGCAGTTGCAGTGAGAAAAAGTCGGTTGGTTTACCATCTCTTCGGTTCTTGCGAATGGCGCTGCTAACACGGCCGCTGCCGCTGTTGTACGACGCAATTGCGTGGTTCCAGTTGCCGTCGAATCTTTCGTTAAGATAGGTCAGATAATTTAGAGCGGCATCGGTTGAGGCAACCACATCGCGACGACCATCGTACCAATAGTCTTGCTCTAGGCCATACATCTTGCCTGTGCCAGGAATGAACTGCCATAGGCCCGCTGCGCTACCATGAGAGTAGGCGAAGGCATCGTAAGAGCTTTCAACAACAGGCAGTAGCGCCAGCTCTAGCGGCATGTTTCGTTCTTCAATCTTTTCGATGATCAGGTACAAAAAAGGTTCGGCTCTTTTAGAGACGGTTCTTAAATGACTTGGGTGTTTGATGTACCAGTTGCGGTAGTAATCAACCATCTTATCGTCAGCAACGGGCAGCTCTAATTGCATGCCAATACGCTTCCAAAGATCGTCTTGTTGTTGGGCGGTGAGCTCCGAAGCTTTTTCTGTTTCTTCTACAGGTAGCGTTTCTGCGTTCGTAGAGCCATCGATGGGCTGTGTCTGTTCAGCTTGGCTTTCTTCTGTTGTAGGAGGAAGCTCTGAGACGTCCTTATCCGTGGGCTGTTGTGGAGCCTGACAACCTGCAAGTAGCAGAGCCAGTATCCAGCTGTATTTCAATCTCATTAAAAAGCCTTTCCTTTGGTGCTGA
Organism: Vibrio breoganii; assembly: GCF_001677275.1. GTDB lineage: Bacteria > Pseudomonadota > Gammaproteobacteria > Enterobacterales > Vibrionaceae > Vibrio > Vibrio breoganii. The sequence continues at coordinate 2,084,566 of NZ_CP016177.1, read as the reverse complement.
ATATAAAAATTTGTCCGAGTTTACTGAATTAGAAGCTATCTTTCCATTTACGTAGGGCGGTAAACACGCCTTGTGGGCTAAGATCTTCTGTACGATGTGACACAGAATTGACAACCTCTGGGATTTCTACCCTCAAAAAAGGGTTAATCCACTTTTCCTGTTCAATAGTAGTCGGTAATGTTGGTTTTTGGTGAGCTCTAAGCTGATTTACTTTTTCTCTGTAAATTTGTAACTGCGGGTTACCTGGCTCAATCGCCATGGCAAATGAGAGGTTGCTTGAGGTGTATTCATGAGCACTGTATACCTCTGTTTCTACTGGGAGGGCAGCCAGTTTTTGTAGAGATTGCCACATTTGAGCGGGCGTTCCCTCAAACACGCGGCCGCAACCGGCAGAGAACAGCACGTCACCACAGAAAAGTTTGCCATCCCCTACGTAACCTATGTGCCCTAGAGTATGCCCAGGTAAGCCCAGAACTAAGAAACGCTCGCCAAATAGGTCTAGCTGCTGTCCTGCATCAACCGAGTGCGTCAGACCTGCCACAGCATCATTTTTAGGACCTACAATCATGGTGTCTGGATAGGCGCGCTTGAGCTCCGATACTCCACCAATATGGTCAGCGTGGTGATGGGTGACTAAGATTGTGGTGAGTTCCAATTGGTGTTCCTTTAGGTAAGACAGCACTGGAGTAGCATCACCGGGATCAACAACCGCACATTGACCTTGCTTATTGTGAATAAGCCAGATGTAATTATCATTAAATGCGGGTATGCTTTTTACGACTAACATTAAGATATTCCTATTGTTTCTGTACGGATGACTGCTGAATGCGACCAGCTCGGGTATCACGGAAAATTAATCAGCCCCATTATTGGGACGACTTGCCTAAACATGCTTGGGTGCGCGATGCGATTCAAATGCGTTTGGATGAGTGGTGCCCAAAACTATTTGGTTATCATATGCTTAAGCTTGGCGGTTTAAGTTGTGAGATTACCAGTTGCAACTGTAACATTCAGCATCAAATCAACCTAGATATAGTAAACCCAATTCATAGCATCGTAGCCGATGCTTATGATTTACCCTTCCTAGAGAAGAGCATAGACGTTGTTTTAATGACGCATCAACTTGATTATTGCTTGGATCCGCATCGCTTATTACGAGAAGTAGACCGCGTGTTGATCGATGATGGCTATCTAATACTGACAGGCTTTAATCCAATCAGTTTATCGGGGTTGAATAGCTTGATGCCATGGCGAAAGAAAAACCTGCCTTGGAGCGGGCGAATGTTTACGCCGTATCGGGTTCAGGACTGGCTCAGTGTACTTAATTATCAAGTGGTGCACATGGACAGTTATGGATTGATACCGTCGAAAAAGCAACGTGCGATATGGACTTGGATAGAAAATGGGATAGGGGGCTGGAGTATGCCGTTTTGCAGTCAATACTTTATCGTGGCTCGCAAGAGAACGTACCCGCTTAAACCGATAAAACCCCATTGGAAACTGAAGCGTCGTCTGTCTCCAGTGAGGTTAAATTGCCGAGTTAACCCTAAAGCCTAGTATTACCTGTTTAGCTTAAGAAGGCTGATAACCGGTATCTTCATCGGTAGGGGTTTCTGCTGCGAGACGAGCAATCTCGTCACAAATTTCGTTTTCTCTATGCCCTGCATGACCTTTTACCCATTTCCATTCTACTTGGTGGCGTTGGTTTTCTTTGTCCAACGCTTGCCATAGATCAGCATTTTTTACGGGTTTTTTATCCGACGTTTTCCAGCCACGTTTCTTCCAGTTATGAATCCACTGAGTAATCCCCTGGCGTACATACTGGCTATCAGTGGTAAGGACTACCGTACATGGCTCCTTAAGAAGCTTAAGCCCTTCAACGGCTGCCATCATTTCCATGCGGTTGTTGGTCGTCAGTGTGAAGCCTTTGGCTATCTGTTTTTCGTGCTCTTTGTAGCGCATGACGATGCCATAGCCACCTGGACCTGGATTGCCTAAGCAAGATCCATCTGTGAAAATCTCAACCTGTTTATTCATGATTTGATATGATTGTCTGTATAGAGGCCTTCCTATTAGTCTGACACAGTTTTAATTATGAATACTAGTAACAATTCGCGCCGCATAGTGGTGCTCGATACAGAAACCACAGGTATGAACCGTGAAGGCGGTCCTACCTACCTTGGTCACCGAATCATAGAGATCGGTGCTGTAGAGATAGTGAACCGTAAGCTAACGGGGCGTCACTTCCATGTCTATATCAAGCCAGACCGTGAGATTCAACCGGATGCGATTGCAGTCCACGGTATTACCGATGAATTCTTACGAGATAAACCAGAATACAAAGATATTCATAAAGAGTTTCTAGCGTTTATCGATGGGGCTGAGCTTGTTGCTCATAACGCGCCCTTCGATGTCGGCTTTATGGATAATGAATTTAGCAAGCTAGACCCTTCTATCGGAAAAACGGAAGACTACTGCAAAATTACCGATTCCTTGGCAATGGCCAAGCGCATGCCAAACATGCCAGCGCGCAAAAACCTAGACTCACTAGCTAAGCACTTCACCATCGATATTTCCGCACGTGTATTGCACGGCGCTTTGCTCGATGCCGAGATACTGGCAGATGTGTTCTTGTTTATGACCGGTGGTCAAACAGCGATTCAGTTTGGCGGTGATAGCAGTGGTGAGGCTGGTGGAGCAGGGATTCAACGCGCGGCATCCGGAAGAGCCCCGCTTAGAGTCATCAAGGCCAGTGATGATGAGCTAGCAGCCCATGCGGAAAGATTGACACTGCTCTCTGGTGAGCCAAGTTGGTAGTAGCGCTTTAAAGAACCCAGAACCCAGAACCCAGAACCCAGAACCCAGAGCCTGGGTCCTAGGTCCTAGGCCCTAGATCCTATGCCTCAGTTTCGCTTAAGACTTGTTGCGACTTTACCGAGTTAGCTGGCAGTTCTTGCGGGTCAAAGTCATCGACATTGATACTGCGAAGTCGGTGCTGTTCCGCCTCTATTAAGATCTCTGCTTCTTCCTGACTGATCACGTTAGCTTCGAGTCCTTGCTTCGCAATAAGGTCTAGTCGGGTGAAAGACTTACGTTGCTCAAGCGCTTTGCATACCTTATCGAAGATAGGCTCCGCCTGCAGTACGACGGTTAGCGCTAACTCTAATTGCCCTTGAACACAGTACTTCGATGGCTCTAGGTATTGATTACGTCCAAGTCGAGAGCGCGTCGCACTCGGTGTTTGCAGTATCTTAGCTAACTCGCTATCCAGAGCATCTGATGGTGCTTTGCGCACTCGCCCAATCGGCATTAACAGTACACGCAGCTTAAGCCCCATCCATTTCACAGGGAAGTTCACTAAGAAGTCATGCATCGCAGACTCAATCTTAAATAAGCTGTCTTGAGCGGTCCAATGCACCAGTGCCAGGTCTTCTTTAGGGCTACCATCTAATTCAAAGCGCTTGAGCATTGCAGAGCATAGATAGAGCTGTCCTAGCATATCGGCTAAGCGTGCAGATAGGCGCTCTTTACGCTTCAAGGAACCCCCAAGGAAAGCCATAGAGACATCAGAAAGAAACGCGAGGTTTGCACTGTAGCGGTTAAGCTTTTGGTAGTAGCGTTTGGTTTCATCATTGGTGGGCGCGTCAGAGCCTATGCCATCAGTGACACCGAAAACTAGACTGCGAGATAGGTTACTCATAGCAAAGCCAACATGGCTAAACAGAGCCTTATCAAACTGCGCTAAAGCATTCGGTGCATCAGAATAGGCCATTTCCATCTCTTTAAGGATATAAGGATGGCAGCGAATAGCGCCTTGTCCGTATATCATCAATGAGCGAGTCAGTATGTTTGCCCCTTCCACTGTGATGGAGATTGGAGCGCCTTGGTAGGCACGCCCTAAGAAATTAGAGGGGCCGAGCATTACGCCCTTGCCGCCGGCGACGTCCATCGCATCAATGGATGCTCTTTGACCTAGGTGAGTACAATGATACTTAACAATGGCAGAGATAACCGACGGCTTAGCGCCATTATCAATGGCACCCATGGTTAGTAGGTTTGCTCCTTCTAGTAGGTATGCACTACCTGCGATTCGAGCAAGCGGCTCCTCGATACCTTCCATTCGGCCAATAGGTTGTTTAAATTGACGACGAATACGAGCATACGCACCAATAGCAAGAGCATTGGTCTTGATTCCACCGGTATTAGCTGACGGTAGGGTGATTGCACGTCCCACTGATAAACATTCCACCAACATTTTCCAACCTTGGCCCACCATCTCTTGTCCACCAATGATGAAATCTAGGGGTACAAACAGGTCTTCTGCTTGTGTAGGGCCGTTTTGAAATGGAATGTTTAGCGGGAAATGTCTGCGGCCAATCTTGACGCCTTCAAGGTTGGTTGGGATCAGGGCGCAGGTGATACCTAACTCTTCCTTGTCACCTAATAGGCCATCAGGGTCTCTCAGCTTAAAGGCCAAGCCCAAAACGGTAGCAACGGGCGCCAGAGTGATGTAGCGCTTGTTCCAAGTAAGGCGCATACCCAGCACTTTCTTACCTTGCCATTCACCTTTACATACCACACCAAAATCAGGGATAGCGCCCGCATCTGAGCCTGCTTCTGGACTAGTTAATGCAAAACACGGGATCTCTTTGCCCTTTGCAAGACGCGGTAGGTAATGGTCTTGTTGCTCTTTGGTACCGTACATTTGCAGTAGTTCACCCGGGCCAAGAGAATTGGGAACGCCAACGGTCGAGGCAACAACGATAGAAGTACCTGCCAGTCTTTGTAGCACTAGCGCCTGAGCGTAGGCTGAAAACTCAAGGCCGCCGTATTTCTTCTTGATGATCATGGCAAAGAACTTATGGTCTTTCAGGTATTGCCATACCTCTGGAGGCATATCGGCTATCTCATGGGTAATTTCATGATCATTGATCATTGAGCACAGCTCATTCACTGGGCCATCGAGAAAGGCTTTTTCCTCTGCAGAAAGCTCAGATTTTGGAATGTCTTTTAAGAACTGCCAGTTAGGCTTGCCTTGAAACAGCTCTGCTTCCCACCAGGTTGTGCCGGCATCAAGCGCCTCTTTTTCGGTTTGGGACATAGGTGGCAGCATGCCTTTAAATACGTCGAGTACCTTTTTGGTCACGGTATCCTGACGCCATTTATCGAACATCATAAACGCAGTGACTGATAGTAAAACGGCCCAAGCAATGAAGGAGAAGCCCGATAGGATGGAACAGATAATCAAGGCTGTCGTATTGGCCAGAAACCCAGAAAACAGTGATGTACGGTGATACAGGCAGATGCCTGACACCACGATTAGGGTAAGTAGAGCAACAAGTATTTCCATGTAAGAAGCATCTCCATTAAGCAGTGTTACCCCTTAATAATAGGTAAGAGGTCTAACCAGTTCAAATTAGTATCGCAAATGTTAATTATTTGTAAAGTGTTATTGGTGGTGTTTTGTGAGTTGAGTCGCGAGCGGCATCAAAAGTGATTTGTCGGTGAAATAGTAGCCATTGAGCCTATTGAGTTGGAAATCTGCGAGTAAGAGTCTCGACACTGCTAAACTTTTCTTGTTACATTCGATGCTATAACAATGGCGTTATTAATCAGGAGAGATCTGCCATGTACCATGACCTTATTAAGGGTGAATTAAATGAAGCTGCTAAAGTACTAGAAGCTTTTCTATCGGATGATGAGAACATTGCTCAGATAGAGAAAGCTGCAAAAACCATTGCGGATTCTTTTAAGCTTGGTGGTAAGGTTTTGTCTTGTGGTAATGGCGGTTCTCATTGTGATGCTATGCACTTTGCTGAAGAGTTAACAGGACGATACAGAGAAGACCGCCCAGGATACCCTGGTATCGCAATTTCTGATCCTAGCCACCTTTCTTGCGTGAGCAATGACTTCGGCTATGAAGCGGTGTTTTCTCGCTATGTAGAGGCCGTAGGCCAGAAGGGGGATGTGCTGTTTGGACTGTCTACGTCTGGTAACTCAGCCAATATACTAAGAGCTATTGAAGCGGCCAAAGCAAAGGGAATGAAAACCATTGCTTTGACTGGTAAAGACGGCGGTCAAATGGCGGGTACCGCTGATGTTGAAGTGCGAGTACCACATTTTGGCTATGCCGATCGTATACAAGAGATACATATCAAGATCATCCATATCATCATTCAATTAATTGAAAAAGAGATGGAAACTCAGTAAGGACACTGAGGATTTATTAGCAGGAGATTACTATGTGTGAACTGCTTGGCATGAGCGCTAATGTGCCAACAGATATCTGTTTTAGCTTTACTGGCTTGATTCAGCGTGGGGGGAACACAGGACCTCACACCGATGGCTGGGGGATTACTTTCTATGAAGGGAAGGGCTTTCGCACCTTTAAAGACCCAAACCCCAGCTGTGATTCAAAAATAGCAGAATTAGTACAAAGCTACCCTATCAAGAGCTGCGCAGTGGTTAGCCATATAAGGCAAGCGAACCGAGGGGCGGTTAATCTAGAAAATACCCACCCATTTACTCGCGAGTTGTGGGGCAGATATTGGACGTTTGCACACAATGGGCAATTATCTGATTATCATGAAATGCACACCGGTCGACATCGTCCGGTAGGAAAAACAGACAGTGAACTGTCTTTTTGCTGGATAATGCATAAATTAGAGGAACGCTTCCCTGAGCCCCCTCAAGACATGCAGCCCGTCTTTGCTTACATGGTTACCCTGTGTGATAGCTTAAGAGAGTTTGGCGTGTTTAACATGCTGCTGAGCGATGGTGAGTACGTGATGGCGTATTGCACCAACCATCTTTATTACATTACCAGGCGCGCTCCTTTTGGTAAGGCGACTCTTATCGACGAAGACGTCACCATTAACTTCCAAGAAGAAACAACACTCAACGATGTCGTGTCAGTGATTGCAACCCAGCCTCTCACCGATAACGAAACTTGGCACAGGCTGAAACCGGGCGAGTTTACGCTGTTTCAAAATGGTGAGGTTGTTGCGGGTAACTCAGACTTATTGGTTGATGTAGCTTACGCGGCACCAAAGCCAGCCAGTCAGGCGCCCACACAAGTACTAGAAGAATAAAACAAAGGCACGATAAACGTGCCTTTGTTGTTTTTGCAGTCTGTCCACTTTATACCAATCCGGAAAATTAACTGATCAGGTCTATCCAATCTCTTTGGCACATTTTTGTGACGCGATCTCTGCACTCAAGAAAGCCATTCCAAGCGCGACAAACCTTGGACACAATTTCGTTGTAATCAGTGAAACTTTGGTTTGCTAAATAATGTTGTCTTAACCAGCTCCAAACTTGTTCAATAGGGTTCAGCTCTGGCGAGTATGGAGGAAGCTTGATGATACTGACGTTATTAAATTGGTTCGCTATGTCGTCCGTATGCCAGCCTGCACCATCCATTATTACGACTGCATGACGACCTTTTTCTGTAGCTTTCGATATTTGTTCTAGGTGGTTGATCATGATGTCCTTGTTTACCCAAGGAACAACTATTGCTTCGCCGATCCCTCTTGCTGGGCACACAGAGCCAAACAAATAAGCGTATTCAAATTGCTGCTGTTTTACGACTCTAGGCCTCGTTCCGCGAGTCGCCCAAAGACGAGTTGTTGTGTTCTGCTGACCAAATCTAGCCTCATCTTGAAACCAGACATCAACCTGTTCTAGCCCAATATGGCCGGGGATCTTAAGGTTCGTTTCTATTTGGAATTTTTTTAAAATCGTCTTGGATTTGCTGTGATTGCTTAGGGTGTTTTGAACGAGAAGTTATCCAAGAAAAGCCCATGTGCTCGAGCAGATAATAGATGGAATTGGGGTGATAGTGTTTATCAAAGTGTTCAACGATGTAGTCATGTATATCGCTACCGACAAGACGTCCTCCAGACGGTGATTCAGCTGCTTTTTGTATGAATTCGCTGAGTTGTTTTCGTTGTTCCTCATTGAGATATGCAGGTCTACCTGTGCGGGGTTTTTCTTGAAGCCCTTCCAAGCCTTCTTCAAAAAAGACCTTAACCCATTTATTCACACTGGTTCGGCTAACTTTAAGATATTTAGCAATTTGAGTTCGCGAATGACCTTCTTTGAAGTGTGCAAGCGCTAGTAAGCGAACCTTCATCTGAATGGTTTTTTGTTGACTCGCTAGCTTTTTGAAATCGGTATTATCAAGGCTATCCATAGCAATATTTCACAATTGTTTGATAGCCTCAATTAGATCATATTTTTACTTTAATTGGTATTAGACATAAAAAAAGCAGCTCAAAGGCTGCTTTCTAGATGTTAACTTTTCCAGTTTATCTCACCAGAAATTACCTGTCGGACTATGTCCGGGTAGAGTTGATGTTCCGCTTTTTGTACCTTAGTCATAAGGCTATCGGCATCATCATTAGCCGTGATGGTGACTTTGACTTGACCAATGATCGGGCCACTATCGAGTTCTGGGGTCACAAAGTGAACGGTACTTCCGTGCTCTGAGTCCCCAGCATCAATGGCGCGCTGGTGGGTGTGAAGCCCTGGATACTTGGGAAGCAGTGAAGGGTGGATGTTGATCATCTTACCGAGGTAGTGTTCAACAAATTCATCACTGAGAATTCTCATGTAACCAGCAAGTACCACCAAATCTGGTTGGTACTCGTCGATTTTCTTCATCAGAGCCATATCAAAGCTTAGACGGTCAGCAAAGTTCTTGTGAGATAAAGCATGGGCTGGAATCGCCGCTGTTCTTGCTCGTTCAAGGCCATAGGCTTGCTCTTTATTACTAAAGACAGCACAGACTTGACCTTGAATGTCACCGTTTGCACAGGCATCCATAATGGCCTGAAGGTTACTTCCATTTCCGGAAACAAGGACGACGATTCTAGTCATGATTAACGGATCTCTACTTGCTCTTCTTCGCCATTTGCTTCAGCGATTTGACCAATAACCCAAGCGTTTTCGCCTTCTTCATTAAGAAGAGCAACCGCTTGTTCTGCTTGATCTTGAGGCAGAGCAACGATTAGACCAACACCACAGTTGAATGTACGGTACATTTCGTGAGTGGTAACGTTGCCGTTCTCTTGAAGCCAGTTGAAGATAGTAGGCCAGTTCCAGCTGTTGCCGTCGATAACTGCTTTAGTACCTTCAGGAAGAACGCGAGGGATGTTTTCCCAGAAACCACCGCCGGTAATATGAGAGATAGCGTGGATATCATGCTTCTCGATCATTTTAAGTGCTGATTTGATGTAAATCTTAGTTGGCTCTAGTAGATGCTCACCCAGTGGCTTGCCTTCAAGATCTTGGTTTAGATCTGCATTAGACACCTCAAGGATCTTACGAACTAGAGAGTAACCGTTTGAGTGTGGGCCGCTTGAACCTACAGCAATCAAAGCATCACCGGCTGCCACTTTAGTGCCATCGATAATGTCTTCTTTTTCGACAACACCAACACAGAATCCAGCAACATCGTAGTCGTCGCCTTCGTACATGCCAGGCATTTCTGCAGTTTCACCACCGATAAGTGCACAACCAGACTGTACACAGCCTTCAGCAATACCAGCAACTACATCAGCAGCAGTGTCTACGTCGAGCTTCCCTGTCGCGTAGTAATCTAGGAAAAATAGAGGCTCAGCACCCTGAACGATCAGGTCGTTCACACACATAGCAACCAAATCGATGCCGATGGTGTCGTGCTTTTTCATATCTAGTGCAAGGCGTAATTTAGTGCCAACGCCGTCTGTACCCGAAACCAGTACTGGTTGCTTATATTTGGTTGGCAGTTCGCATAATGCGCCAAAGCCACCAATGCCACCCATGACCTCTGGACGACGTGTGCGTTTTACAGCACCCTTAATTTTGTCAACCAGTGCGTTGCCAGCGTCAATGTCTACACCAGCATCTTTGTAGCTAAGAGAAGCCTTGTTACTACTCACGGGAAATTCCTCGTTTAGAAAAAGTTAGGGAAGAAAAATCGGCGCTATTCTAACAAGGGATAATCGACAATAGCAAACGTTTGCGCGGTTATTTCTAATTGTTATTGATTTGAGCCCCTAGATGATGATTTATTTTGCAATTAAAGCAATCTGTTACCTAGTAATACAGGCTCACTTTTTTGATAGTCGTAAATTGCATTCTTTAGTTGGGATTAATTGCGCCTAGAGGGCTGTGCGACTCGTAACTTGGTGTCGTTTGGGTATATAATTCCTAGGTTTGTTGATTTTAGACTGGAGAAAGGCATGAAAGTCGTTGAGGTAAGACACCCTCTTGTGAAACATAAGTTGGGTTTGATGCGCGAAGGGGACATTAGCACCAAGCGTTTTAGAGAGTTAGCTACAGAAGTAGGTAGCCTACTCACATACGAAGCGACGGCAGACTTCGAAACTGAGCGCGTAACGATCAATGGATGGGATGGCCCAGTTGAAATTGACCAAATTAAAGGCAAAAAGGTCACTGTAGTGCCAATTTTGCGTGCAGGTCTTGGCATGATGGACGGCGTGTTAGAGCACGTACCGAGTGCAAAAATCAGTGTCGTTGGCGTGTACCGCGACGAAGAGACCCTTGAGCCTGTTCCATACTTCAATAAGCTGGCATCATGCATTGATGAGCGAATTGCACTTGTTGTTGACCCAATGCTGGCAACGGGTGGCTCTATGATTGCCACTATCGACCTACTTAAAGAACAAGGCTGTAAGACTATTAAGGCACTTGTGCTTGTAGCGGCACCTGAAGGTATTGAAGCGCTAGAAAAAGCTCATCCTGATATCGAGCTATACACAGCTGCGATCGATGAGTGCTTGAATGACAAGGGCTACATTGTTCCTGGTCTAGGCGATGCAGGCGACAAGATCTTCGGTACTAAATAATACCCAAAAAACCAACAAGAATAGGGCGCTTTCTGGTGACTCTACTTGTTGGTTTTGCAATCTTTGCTTATTATTTTCTAACTACTTCATATTATTGAGTTATTTATGCGATTTTTGGCTTGTATGCTAGCGGCGTTAACGTCTTTTTCTGCGTTTGCAGTCACTAAGGTCAATGTGTTTGATACCGAAGCCGTGGTGATTAAACAGAAAGAAGATGCAAGATACAGCGGTGAAGAGCTGGCTCGTCGCGAAGGCATGAGAGATGTTATCGTTCGAGCAACTGGCGATGCTGCCTCTTTGGATAATGCGGTAGTAAAGAAAGCTATTACTCAAAGTAGTCGCTTTCTTTCAACGATTACTCCATCTGAGAAAGATGGACAGCCAACCCTAAAAATGTCCTTCAACCCTAAACAGATTCAAGCATTGCTTGCTCAAGCAGATTTGCCATATTGGCCTGACGAGCGCGCTCGTTTGCTAGTCTGGGTGGTTGAAGACAACGGGTATGATCGCACCATTAGCTGGGAACAGTCTCAAAGAACCTCTATTGAGAACCTAAGATATGTTGCCGCTCAAAAAGGCCTGCCTATTACGGTGCCTGTGGGTGACATTGATGATGTGACTAGCATTCAGCCAACTGAGGTATGGGGTAACTTTACCAAGCAGATCTCTGACAGCAGTCGTCGTTATGACGTTGATGCAGTGGTTGTGGCGCGAATTACTCGTAATGGTAGCCAGCAGAACCTGCGTTGGACCTTGTATGATGACAAGCCTCAATTCATCGCTGATGCATCTCTATCTCCGGTAACGGGTGAAGCCTCGGGCACAAACAAGCAAGTAACAGAGACATTTGTTGCGGATCTTGGTCGCTATTACGCTCAAAAGAGTTCAGCTAAGGCCAGTGGAGAGATTGCCTCTTCAGTTGTCGTGAACTTTAAAGGCGTAGCTGAAGCTCAGTCATTCTTTAACATAGAGCGCATGCTAGAAGATCTTTCCAGCGTAGCGTCAGTAGAGCTTATGCATGTAATGGGTAGCTCGGTTGATTTTCGTGTGAACCTAATTACTGACGCAGCAGATTTTGACCGCCAGATTCTGCGTAGCAACAAGGTCACGAAAGTTGAAGCTACAGTAGAGTCGGCGCCAGCCGAACCTGCAACTGAAGCACAGGCTGCAACTACGCTAGACGCCCCCCAATCAGGTGCAGAATCGACAACAGTTGATAACACTGAATCTCAATCTTCTGAAGAGGTTGAGCCTGCTAATGAAGAGTCAGTGGAACCTAAGCCTGAAGTATTGATGTATGAATGGCAGTCATAGAATAAATCAATAATAATGCGATTGTTGATAAGCCAGTAGCTCTTGTTACTGGCTTTTTTGTTGCTTCTTTTCTTACTTCTGTCGTTGCTTAAGATTGGCTACATTCATCTTCATCTAATCCTTACCCTAGGCTTTTGAGCTTTTCGTTTTTTTATTTCTTACTTCTGTTTTTTTGCTTATCTAACGACCATCCCATCAAAACCTTTTTACACCGAATACTATAAGCACCAACTGTTACCGGTAACTTTAGTGGAAAGATGCTGAAGATAAAGAGGGCTCGAAATGATAAGCAATCCAATAATAAAAGGGTTTCACCCTGATCCGTGTGTATGTCGTGCAGGTGAGGACTACTACATTGCCACCTCTACCTTTGAGTGGTTTCCAGGGGTTCGAATATTTCACTCTAAGGATTTAAAAAACTGGAAGCTGGCTTCAATGCCTTTGGATACCGTTGAGATGCTCGACATGAAGGGTAACCCTGACTCCGGAGGTATTTGGGCCCCGGCTCTTAGCTATGCTGACGGTAAATTTTGGCTACTGTACACCGATGTAAAGGTGATAGATGCACCTTGGAAAAACGGTCGCAATTATTTAGTGACGGCCGAGAATATACAGGGGCCTTGGAGTGAGCCTATTCCAATGGGAAATGGCGGGTTTGATCCATCGTTATTTCATGCTGATGATGGCAAAAAGTACTACGTTTATCGCACCTGGGGGCCGAGAAATCATAGCGACCCTATTAATGAGATAGTGGTGCAAGAATATGATGATACTTCACAAAGATTAGTAAGTGATAGACAGCCCATATTTAATGGTACGGACCTAAAGTACACAGAAGCCCCTCATCTGTATAAGAAAGATGGCTACTACTATCTCCTTACCGCAGAAGGCGGGACTAGCTTTGAGCATCATGTGACTGTGGCTCGCTCTAAGCGTCTATTAGGGCCTTACGAGGTTTCTCCGTACGGCGCATTGCTATCCACTTGGCATACGCCCGATAATCCACTGCAAAAAGCGGGGCACGGCTCCTTGGTTGAAACGCCTGATGGTGAGTGGTTCATTACTTATCTAGTGAGTCGTCCGCTAAAGTTTGCAGGCAGACCAAGGCTAGCTAGGTGGGGGCGAGGGGCGTGTTCTCTAGGAAGAGAAACGGGCATTGACCGTATTGAGTGGATAGATGGCTGGCCTTCGGTGGTGGGTGGAAAACATGCCAAGCTAGAAATACCAGAGTTGGCCCTTGCCGTTACCTCTCCTGCCGAGAGTGAGTCTATTTATGATGACTTCTCTGCTGAGTATTTGCTTGGCCATTGGCAAACACTCAGGATTCCCTTTAGCGAATCCATGGGAAGTTTAAATGAAAGACAGGGGTATTTGCGCTTGCGTGGCAATGATAGCTTGCTGTCGACATTTGAGCAGTCAACGGTAGCGACCCGTTGGCGTCACCATAATTTTGTTGCTTCCACTAAGCTTGAGTTTGAGCCGACCAATTTTCAGCAGTCAGCAGGCTTATGTTGTTACTACAATACCAGTAACTGGACCTATTTAGCGATTGAGTTTGATGAAGAGCGCAAGCGCCGCTGTTTGCGAGTGATGCAAGTGGACAAGCAGGCGGCCAGTTTTCATTTTTATGATGATGAATCCATAGAGATCCCAGACGATGTGCGTAGTGTTTGGCTTAGTGTGAACGTCGAGGGCTTAACCTATCAATACAGTTACTCATTTGATGGCAAGGCATGGCAAAAGCTGCCTCTAGTACACGATGCTTGGCGTTTATCGGATGACTACATTGATGGAAGAGGGTTCTTTACGGGCGCTTTCGTAGGGCTTCATTGTGCTGATATTAGTGGGTTTGGCTGTCATGCTGACTTTGACGAGTTTAGCTATGAGCCCACTGGCGGATAGTTAGCATGCGTGCTAATTAGACGCTCTAAGAAAAAGCCCCATCAACTGACGGGGCTTCGTTTCGCTTTTTGACCTTAACGCTTGCGACCAAAACGCTCTTGCTCTTCTTGCTTGTATTCAGAGAGCTTCTTCAGCTTTAAGCCTAATTCTCTACCTCGCAATCGGCTATACAAGGTATTGCCTATAAACGCGATACTGGTTAGCAGCACTTCCACAATGGCCAGCATTCTCTCGCCTTCATCCACATAGACCAAGGTGAGTGAGTGTAGGAAATACAGCAGAAGCACGAAGTTTGCCCAAGCAAAGGTATACGGCTTTTGCTGCAATATTCCCTTAATAGGGAAGAGCAAAGGCAGTGCCCAAGCAATAGTCAAAAACCACGGGCTGAATTCCAGTGGTGGTGATATGAGGCTATGCCAAAGTATGACCCAAGCCAAAAGCGCAAAGTGCCCCGTTTGAGCCACTCGTAACCATAACCTTGTTTTTGACGCCATTTCAGCAGGGGGTGTGGTTGGCATTATAGGATCTCTAGCACCTGTTGTGGTGGGCGACCATGTCGAGCTTTGCCATTGGCAATCACAATTGGGCGCTCAATAAGCTTGCGGTTTTCAAGCATCGCCTTAAACAGATCTTGCTCTGTAAGAGAATCATTCCCAAGGTTGAGCTCTTTATAAATCGCTTCCTTGGTACGCATCATTGCACGTACGTTAGGCAGTTCAAGTTGAGCATACAGGCCTTGCAGCGTTTCAATGTCTAAATCAGCATCTAGATAAAGCACAACCTCTGGAGCAATCCCATTCTCTTCCAACAGTGCGAGCGTTTCTCTGCTTTTTGAGCAGCGAGGGTTGTGATAAATAACAACAGACATGAAGTTTCCTTTTCTAATTTTGTAGCGCCATAAATTGGTCGCGTTGTTGTAAAAGTTGGTCAATGCGCGCATCAAAACGTGCTTGTTGAAGACTGCCTAATTCAGATAATTGAGCTGCCTGGGTAAAGCTTTGAATCGCTCGGTTCCAGTTGGCGTTTAGCGCGTACAGTTCTCCGCGTGCAGCCAGTTCATTTGCAGGGTCACTTAAGTTGGCGTGCGCCTTGCTGAGTAGGTGCCAGCCGTTAGTATCATTCGGATTATCGTGCGTGTATCTTTGTAGCATTCGAACCGCTTGCTCATTTTTCTCAGCTTCAATCATTACATTGGCTAAGTTGATCTGCAGCACTGGGTTACGAGGCTTGGTCTTTAGTGCTTCTTTGAGAAGTGCTTCGGCTTTTTCCGGTGTTTTCTTCTCTATGTTGAGATCGGATAACGCATCCAACACAAAGTTGCTGTGTGGGAACTGCTTCTGAAGTGACAGCAACAGTTCTTCAGCCTTATCGAGCTGTTTGGTATCAAGATAAACCAACGCCTTACCATATTCGTAAGTCGGTTTCATGGCCTTGGAGGCGGACTTTTCTTTTCGCTCCAGCCAGTCCATTGCACCATCACTGCTTATCCCCACATACCGAGCCACCACGCGCGCCTTGGCCATGTGAAACTCTAAAGAGGGAGCAGCAGGATTGATAGGGTAGGCATCCGCTCGAGCTCGTGAATCGGTAATACGATCCTCTGGCAATGGGTGAGTCAGCAGCATTGGTGGCGGCTTACTCGCGTAGCGATATTGATCCGCTAGGCGGCCAAAAAAGCTAGGCATAGCATGAGGATCGTATCCCGCTTTGATTAGCGTATTCATGCCTACACGGTCCGCTTCTTTTTCGTTGCTTCGTGTGTAGTTGATTGCACTTTGCATTGCACCAGCTTGGGTTGCCGTCAACGCAGCGATACCCGCTTCAGGCGCAGCTATAGCTAATAAGATAGAACCGGCAAGAGCGGCTAGGGTGACTGGGTTTTTTCTGGCTTGATCTTCCATACGACGGGCTAAGTGTCGCTGAGTAACGTGAGCGATTTCGTGCGACACTACTGAAGCAAGTTCGCCCTCTGAGTTAGCATGTAAGAAAAGGCCGGTATGGATAGCAACGTGTCCGCCAAAAAAGGCAAATGCGTTAATGTTTCGATCTCGAATTAGGAAAAACTCAAACGGTGTCTTTACGTCTTCTGCATTTGCGACAAGGCGATACCCCAAGCTTGAAACATACTCGGATAAAACAGGGTCATTGATGACAGGTTGGCTCGCCCTAAGAATGCGCATATAGGCATCGCCATAGTTTCGCTCTTGGTCTATGGTCAAGGTGCCACCCGCAGTTGTCCCTATATCAGGCAAGTCTGAGGTATTGGCTAGACTGGACGAGCTAAGGCTCAACGTTGCGCCCAACAGCATAGCTAATACTGAAGGTGCACGTTTCAAAATAGAGGCATTCATCGTTTGTTTAACGTCAGGTCCTGTTCCGTTCTTGAAAGGGTATACAACTGTAGACTCTGCAATTTCCATTTGGTTTCTTGGAAAGCGCATTAACGAGAGCTATTAACAATTTGTACACTAGGTTAGCACGGGATAATAGTGGTTTTGAACTAAAAAAGATTTACAATAGACGTATTTAGAATAAACAGAAGTCGCTTTATTATGTCGATGAAAGTCATTGATCTTACTGATGAGCGATGCCCAATGAGCTTGTTACTGGCGAAACGCGCCAGCAGGGACCTCAAACCATCTCAGACCCTGACCTTTTTGGTGATGGAGCTGAGCTCTGTAAATGATATGCAGGCCTATTTTTTACGCCACGATATGCTCGTGGATGTGAGGAAAGCCCCTCACTATTATTACTTAACCATAACTAAAGAGTAGACCCCATGCTTGATATGATGAAGCAATGGTATAAACGCCGATTCTCAGACCCTCACGCTGTTAGCCTAGTTGCGATCATCTTATTTGGTTTCATTACCATCTATTTCTTTGGCCACCTTATTGCACCCTTATTGGTGGCTATTGTATTAGCTTACCTCCTAGAGTGGCCTGTTGTGCAGCTTATACGGTTTGGTATCCCTAGAACCTTTGCCGTAATTTTAGTCTTGTTGTTGTTTATCGGCTTAGTATTGGTCGCCTTTATCGGCATTGTTCCTACCATTTGGCAACAGATCGGTAATCTAATGAATGATGTACCGAACATGTATCTCGAACTGCAAAATTACATCAACAGTATTCCAGAGCGTTATCCGGAACTGGCGACTGTGACCAATGTTGAGTTTGTGTTTGCTGACATGAAAAACAAATTCGTTGGTCTTGGCGAGAGCATAGTTAAGGGATCGCTTGCCTCTTTAGTCAGCCTAGCCACGATAGGCGTTTACTTAATCTTGGTACCGCTTCTGATTTTCTTCTTGTTAAAAGATAAAGAAGAAATGCTAAGCATGTTGGGCGGAATGCTTCCTCAAAACCGTAACCTGGCTTATCAGGTATGGCATGAAATGAACGACCAAATCTCAAACTACATTCGCGGGAAGGTATTAGAGATTTTGATTGTGGGTGGTGTAAGCTACGTGACCTTTGTGATTCTGGACCTGCGTTACTCAGCACTACTTGCCGTTGCGGTAGGTCTGTCAGTATTGATTCCATATATTGGCGCAGCGGCAGTGACTGTGCCCATTGCCATCGTTGGACTGTTCCAGTGGGGACTCACGCCACCGTTTTATTACTTATTGATTGCCTACGGCATTATTCAGGCTTTAGATGGCAATGTGCTGGTCCCGGTTCTATTCTCAGAGGCGGTAAACCTGCACCCAGTCGCGATTATTATCTCGGTATTGGTGTTTGGTGGCTTGTGGGGATTCTGGGGGATCTTCTTCGCGATACCTTTGGCGACCCTAGTGAAAGCGGTGGTGAATGCCTTCACTCACCCTAATTTGGATGCGGTAGAGTAGCGTTAAACCATCACTTAGTGTGAGGTAAAAGAAAGCCAGTCATTAGGACTGGCTTTTTGTTTTTAGGCTTGGTTCAAATAGTCCAACACCACTTCATGGTGGGTTTTGGTTTTGAACTTGTTAAACACATGCTCAATGACACCTTCCTCATTGATAAGGAAGCTAATACGGTGCAAGCCGTCATAGACCTTGCCCATGAACTTCTTCTCTCCCCAAACCCCAAACGCCTCTGCGGCAGAGTGGTCTTCATCTGATAGTAGAGTGAAGTTGAGGTTGTCACGTTCAATGAACTTGCCTAGTCGTTTCACAGGATCGATGCTAACGCCAAGCACTAACACATTGTGTGCATCCAGCTCTGCTTTTACATCACGAAGGCCTTGAGCCTGAACGGTACAACCTGGGGTCATCGCTTTAGGGTAGAAGTAAAACAGGACTTTTTGTCCCTTAAGGTCTTTCAGTGAGACGGCATTGCCATCTTGGTCTAAAAGAGTCACATCTGGTGCCGGAGTACCAGCCGTTAATGTTTGCATTGAAGTTCCTTAAACATTATCCGTTGTTAATGAAGTTGAGAGTTCCTTTGACGCCGAGGTCGTCGCAAAGAGAAGTAAAGTCTTCTTGCAACTGCATCAAATTGTATTCATTTGATAGAAAAGCCGTTATCGAGATCTGAAATTGGTCTTCACCCTGTTTGGTTTTTTCTTTACTCAGAGTACGGGCGCTTAGCGAGCTAATGCCTATCTCTCTATCTGCAAAGAAGTGGGTGATTCTCTCTGTAAGACCAATCTTATCCGTTGCCTGAACATTCACCTCTAGAGTAAAGCCTTGTGCTATCTCTTGGTGAGGTGAAGTACGTTTAACTATGGTGATGAGGTCATGTTCTTGGCCTAATTGTGGAAGTGAATGCTCCACTCGAGTGACCTGTGAGACCGTGCCGGAAATCAACATGATTAGGGTAAAGTCATTGCCAAATAGCGCTATTCTGCTGTCAATGATGTTACAGCCTAGATCTGAGACTAAATGAATGATTTTGTTGCCAATACCTGGGCGGTCTGTACCGACGGCAGTAATGACTAGGTGCTGCGCCATAGTGTGATCCTTCGACTGACAATAATCTTATTAGCATACACGGAAACAATTGCAGTTGTGTTGGTAAATGTTAGAAAATCTAACATGATTAACATCTGCCGATTTTTAGAGGTCGACAGGGTCAAACTGTATGCAAATAAATGGTAAATAATTCACGGCTAAGCCTTTATCCGCTTGTGTTATCTAATCTCTATCAAGTACCATGCGATATCAATGAAATTTAGGGAGTGAATCATGTTTTCAGGAAGTATCGTTGCTTTATTAACGCCTTTCAATATCGATGGTGAAGTGGATTACCAAAGCCTCAAGAACTTGGTTGAGTATCATATTGATGCTGGCACCTCTGCGATTGTAGCAGTGGGCACTACAGGTGAGTCGGCAACGCTTACCGTTGAAGAACATGTGAAGGTCGTTAGTAAGGTAGTAGAATTTGCTGATGGGCGTATTCCCGTCATTGCAGGTACTGGAGCAAACGCCACTCACGAAGCTATCACTTTTAGTCGTTTACTTAACAATTCTGGTATTGCAGGTTGTTTAAGTGTCACGCCATATTACAATAAGCCTACTCAAGAAGGCTTGTACCAGCATTTTAAAGCCATCGCTAAAGCGAGCGCTGTGCCTATCATTTTGTACAATGTCCCTGGTCGTACCGGTGTTGATATGCAACCTGAAACTGTTGCTCGCCTGGCTAAGATTGACAAGATTGTTGCAGTTAAAGATGCCACTGGCGATCTCTCTCGTGTTGAAAAACACAGGGAACTTTGTGGCGAAGACTTTATCTTACTTAGTGGTGATGACGCTACGGGTCTAGATTTCGTTAAACTAGGCGGACACGGTGTTATCTCTGTAACCAATAACATTGCCGCACGCGATATGGCGGACATGTTTAAGCTAGCTGAGCAAAATAACTATGCAGAAGCGGAAATCATCAACCAACGTTTGATGGGTCTGCACTCTGGACTGTTTGTTGAGTCGAGCCCAATCCCTGTAAAATGGGCTGCCCATGAGTTACATTTGATTGAGAATGGCGGACTACGTTTACCGATGACGCCGTTGTCAGAAGCCGGCCAAGAAGTGGTTAAGGCAGCATTGGCACAAGCCAATATCAGCTAAATCTATTATCTACGATTCACGCCTCAACGTAGGCGTGAAGAGTCAGGAGTTTTAATGAAGTTTGTTAATCAGCTAGTGCTCAGTTCACTGGCTGTCGCTATTTTAAGTGGTTGTGCAGGTAGTGCAGCAGAGCGTCGTCAAGCAAAGGACGACTTTAAGTATCTAGATGCAAAGCCTCTTGATGTCCTTGTCTCGCCCGAAGATCAGCAACTCGAAGAGTATCCGAATTATCAGATCCCTGAAGGTGAATACATTGGTGGCACGGGTAGAGAAGTCGATATTCGACCTCCTCAGCAAGTTCTAGAGCTCATCCCTGGTGCACGTACAGAGCAGCGTGATGGGGTTATTACCCTTTGGCTGCTAACTGAAGATGAACGCGACAAGGTTTGGCAGACGGCTCAAGATATGATGTCAACGCGCGATATCAAGCTTATAGAATCGACAGACAGCACTATCGAAACCGATTGGATCGTGTGGGAAGAGGAAGATGAGGAAGAAACCCTCAGCAGTCGCTACCTCATTGAACGATTTGAAAAAAATTCTCGCTATGGCTTCCGCATTAGCTTGATTGCTTGGAAAGAAGGCCGTCAAGAGCAGGCGGTGAGCTACACCAATAAAGAACGATACAACACCTTGATGACGAACTTGGTGATGTCTCGCTACGATCAAGTGGTTCGTGAAGAAGCGGCAAAACAAGCGCTAGAATTGGTTAAAGTGATTCCTCTGAGCATGGGTAAAGACCGCAGCGGTCTGCCTATTATCATTGCTCGTGCACCCTATGATGCTTTCTGGCAGCGCTTCCCGGAACTGCTGCCAATTATGGGCTTTAGTATTGATGAGCGAAATCAATCTCAAGGTGAAATTAAGGCCTTGTATGCGCCACCAAGTGATGATTTCTGGGAAAGTGTAGGCACCAAGCCACTGAGCTATAACGGAGAGACTTACACATTCCTGTTGGGTGATTTAGGTAACCGAACCTCCATTAACATTACCGATGCTTCTGGTAAGCCTGTTACAGAGCCTATGTTAGAAGAGATGATTCCAGTGTTGGCGACTATGATGCAGCAAAGCACTGAACCAAAAGAATCAGAATCGAACTAAGTCTCTGATACTGAAATTAAAAAAGGAGCTTCACACATGTGATAGCTCCTTTTTTTTGTTCGCGATAAAGCGTTATTCTCCGCCACTCTCTCCATCATCATTAGATTGGCCTGGGCTTTTCTTTTTCAGGTGTTCATTGACCTTCTTCTGGCGCTCTTCATCCAACTCTTTGAGTCGTTCAATATCGTCTTTCTGATCTCTAGACATAGTACCTACCTTCATATTTGCAGTGTATTTAAGTGCTGCAATATTACCGACAATAACGCTAACTACGATGGTAATGATTACCCAAGGGTTGAACAATAAATCTAAAAACATGCGTGAGATGTCCTACGTAGTTGAAATGTTGGTAACATATTGAGTGTAGATGCTATTGAGGTGCTTTAATACCTCGCGGCTTCCCTCTATTGGGTTTTGCTCTAGGGTTTCAGCAAGCATGCTTTGAGTCAGTTGCTCTAAGGCAAGGTTAGAGGTTTGCTGGTGGCTAAGGTGCCAAGGCTCGATTGCTACGCCCCCCTTGTCTTTAGAGTAGGGGAAAAAGAACCCCAGTTGCTGCGCATTGCTAAGCAGCCACTGATAAAACGGTGCCTGATGTCCCTCTAAGTATTCCCATGGTTCTAACTGAAGCTTGGTATCGGAAGGCAGAAGGTTGTGGGCGTATAAATCAAAATCACACCCCCAATGATGGCGACTTGCCCCGGGAAGCGCAGACCAACGCAATATGGCATGAATGCGCTCCTCTATAGAGAGAGACTTGGCATCAAGCACTTGACCATCACTACTTAGAATCGGTCTCAGACCCAGATACTTGTTGTTCCATATCATGCGTTGCCTTGCAAAGTCACGATAACCACTGGCTATTGCAACCTCGAACCCTGCTTTTTTGGCAAGAGCAACCAGCGATAGAAGCGCCGATTCAACATCCTTGTGAACCAATACCTCACGCTCACTGAGACTCAGAATCGTAAGGTGTGATTGGCTCAGTCCGGTAAGCTGTCGGTGATCCCAGTCGCTAGTCTTTTGCATATTATTGACCCAGTAGGTTAACCAGAACGTTTTGGTACATGTCAGCCAGTAGATCTAAGTCTTCCGCCTTCACGCATTCGTTCACCTTGTGAATGGTGGCATTCACAGGGCCCAGTTCAATGACCTGAGTGCCCATCTTGGCAATGAATCGACCGTCGGAGGTTCCACCTGTGGTAAGAAGTTGAGGCTCTACGCCGTTCACTTTAGCGACAGCATCAACCACAGCCGTTAATAGGTCACCGGTATCTGTTAGGAAGGGTTCGCCATTTAGCGTCCACTTTAGGTCATAGTCAAAGTCATACTTGTTCAGCACCTCGTAGACGCGCTCTTTGATCAGTTCATGGTGGATCTCAGTGCTGTATCTTAGGTTGAACATCGCATGCAATTCGCCTGGAATGACATTGCTCGCGCCTGTACCACCATTGAGATTTGGGATCTGGAAGCTGGTTGGCGGGAAGAACTCATTGCCATTGTCCCATTCTATTTGGCTTAACTCAGTTAGCGCAGGAAGAGCATGGTGAATCGGGTTCTTCGCAATATGTGGGTAGGCGACGTGGCCTTGAATACCTTTAACGGTCAATTCACCCGTAAATGAGCCTCGGCGACCGTTTTTAACAACATCACCCACCTTTTCTGTGCTTGAAGGTTCACCCACAATACACATGTCGATGATTTCATCACGAGCAACAAGGGTGTCAACGACTCGGGTCGTACCGTTGATGAACGGGCCTTCTTCGTCTGATGTGATTAAAAAGGCGATAGAGCCTTTATGGTCAGGATTTTCAGCGATAAAGCGCTCTACTGCAACAACCATAGAAGCCAGCGAGCCCTTCATATCTGCTGCGCCACGACCGTATAGGTAGCCCTCTTTTACTGTTGGCTCAAATGGAGGTGTGTGCCAGTCATTGAGGTTTCCTGCTGGCACCACATCAGTGTGTCCAGCGAAGGCAAACAAAGGCGCTTCTGAGCCCTTACGAGCCCATAGATTGAGCGTATCTTCGAAATGCATGACTTCAATGTCAAAGCCGAGCGCTTTAAGACGTTCAATCATCAGAGGTTGGCAGCCAGCATCTTCTGGAGTGACGGATTGACGGCTCATCAAGTCGATAGCCAAGTCTAAAACAGGACTTGAGTTCATCCTAATTCCTTAAATATGAAAAATGTTGTCGTATTGGTCGGCTTTAAAGCCAATATGCAGAAGATCGCCAATGCGTATGATAGGGCGTTTGACCATGGCGGGATGCTCAAGCAAAAGGGCAATGGCATTGTCACGGTCTAGGGCTTGTTTTTGTTCGTCAGGCAGTTGTCGGTAAGTGGTGCCGCGCTTATTGAGCACTTGTTCCCAACCAAAAAAGTCACAAAACTCGCTCACCATTTCGGTGGTGATACCTTGTTTGCGATAGTCGTGAAAGGTGAATTCTATTTGATGTTCTTGAAGCCACTTCTTGGCTTTTTTTATGGTGTCACAATTTGGGATACCATACATGATTACGCTCATGATCTGTCCTTAGTGCGTTTATCGATACTTGAATCCTATCAAACTAATCCAACATCTTGTATACCTAACTCGGTTTGAAGTAGCGCACATAAGCGATGAATTGTGTAAAAAAATTCACAAAAGCGAATAAAGAGTCAATGTTGTTTGATCAGACTCAAGTCGTTCTCGCCCATATTGGCAATAATTAGTGAAAACAGTTGTAGGAGGTATCAATGGAATTGAATCCTGTTTTTGCTCGTCGTATATATTTAGCTCATTTGGTTGCAAGCATGGAGCGTCCAAATGTTCCCAAATTAATAGAATGCACAGGTTGGCCACGTCGCACGATCCAAGATGTTTTGAAGGCCCTGCCGGGGATCGGCATCTCGTTGAAATTTGTTCAGGATGGTTGTCGCCACAATGATGGCTACTATCAAGTGTCCGATTGGGGCCCGCTAGACCAGCAATGGGTGGCAGGCAATACCACCGAAATCCGCTCTCACCTGTCTTGATACGCTAAGCAGCAGTAAGCACAACATAAGCAATAAAACCTATCCAACTGACGACTAATAGTGCCCAAGGTAATTTGCTTGAGTTGGATGGGGCTTCTGTTTCTGCCACATCACCGGTTACCGATTCAGTCGCGCTTTGTTTTTGCCTTTGACTGCGTTTTTTTAGCTTGTCGGCTTCACGCGCCTTTTGCTTCTGACGTTTTTTATATTCTGCGATACCCTTTTCTATTCCCAACGCAATGAGCTTGGTTTGCTCTTTGGTTTGCCCAGGTTTTTGGATAGATTTAGCGACCTGCATCGCTTGTTGTTGGGTTTCTGAAGAGATTGTCGTATTGTTCTTTTTCATAAGTTTTTTGCAAGTGAAGTGCCAGAGTTAATTATGCCCTTAATTATAAATAAGTTCTTCAATAGAAAGTGGATAATGTGCGTTATTTAATTGAAGAATATGACAAGAATGGCTATCTAAAAGCGCCAATTTGGCTTTGGTTTGCTTGGTTGTTCTTAGCCAGAGGCTGGATAGTGTTTGTGATGGCAGGAGTCACTCGCGATAAAGGAAGCGATATCCTTTCGATGATCTATCCTAACTCTTTCAGTCTATATATTATGATGTGTATGGGAGTGCCGAGCCTGCTGTTAATGTGGGTGATTGGGTTAAGAAACCCGGATAGAAGATGGCTAAACAAATTGATTGGCCTCGGTCGTATGACGACCATCCTACTCTCTATCGTCCAGTTGGCACTCGAGTTGCACTATATTTCTTTACAACATGGTCAGTTTACTTGGGGCGCAGCCCTATCGGTCGTTGGATTGAGTTGGATTATTATTTATCTATTCAACAGCCGACGAGTAAAAGATTGTTTTGACAGCATTTCGGATAATTAGTCTAAGGAAATTACAATGATTCAACCTCAAGCGGCCATAGTGCCAGAACCGGGCCCATTTGCGTTATACGTGCTTATCAAGGTTACCGGAGATAAAAGCAAAGTACTGAACGCACTGCAACAGATGGGTGACTGGGTAGGGGATATCAATTTCAATCAACCCGGTGCACATTTAACCAGTAGCATTGCTTTTTCTCACCAATTTTGGAGTGAGAGCATTTCTAAAGACGTACCGAGCGAACTGATTCCGTTTCCTCGCTTAGAGTGTGGCGATATTGAAGCACCGACAACAGACGTCGATGTACTGGTGCATTGCCATTCGCACCGTCACGACCTGCACTTTTTCTTACTGCGTAAGTTAATGCAAGAGATCGCTAATGACGTCACTATTGTTGATGAAACTTACGGTTACCGTTACCTAGATTCGCGCGATATGACGGACTTTGTTGATGGCACTGAAAACCCGAAAGGGGATGCAAGATCTGAAGTGGCTCTTTTAAGTGAAGGTCCTTTTGAAGGCGGCAGCTATGTAATGGTGCAACGCTTTGAGCACAACCTACCTGCTTGGAATGCCCTGTCTGTCAGTCAACAAGAACAAAAGATTGGTCGAACTAAAGAAGATTCGATAGAGCTTGAAGACGTGCCGGCTGAGTCTCACGTAGGACGTGTAGATATCAAAAAAGAAGGCAAGGGCTTGAAGATTGTCCGTCACAGCTTGCCGTATGGCTCTGTCTCTGGTGATCACGGGTTACTCTTTATCGCTTACTGTAATACGCTAAGTAACTTCACTGATATGCTTGAGAGCATGTATGGACAAGTCGATGGCACTACCGATGCGCTACTGGATTACACAAAAGCAGTCACAGGTGCGTACTTCTTTGCGCCGAGTCAGACGATGTTGAAGCAACTGGCTCTGTCTTAATCGATTCATGCCTAACCGCAAGCGCGAGTTGGGCTGATTACTGATTGATAAGCATAAAAAAACGCAGCCATTGGCTGCGTTTTTATTCACTTGAATCTAAGTAGAAGTTACTTAGTTACGCGTAGAACTGGAGTTTCACCAACAGTTACAGCGCCAGAAAGCTTGTTCAGCTCTTTGATTTCATCCATGTTAGAGATAACAACTGGAGTCAAAGTAGATTTAGCTTTCTCTTCTAGGAATGCAAGGTCAAACTCGATGATAGTATCACCAGCTTTAACTTCTTGGCCTTCTGAACCGATGCGAGTGAAGCCTTCACCTTTCAGTTCAACAGTGTCGATACCGAAGTGAACGAATAGTTCGATACCGTCAGTTGATTCAATAGAGAACGCATGGTTTGTCTCAAAGATCTTACCGATTGTACCATTCACTGGTGCAACCATTTTGTTGCCAGTTGGTTTGATAGCGATACCGTCACCAACGATTTTTTCAGCGAAAACTACATCTGGCACATCTTCAATGTTAACGATCTCACCAGAAAGAGGTGAAATGATTTCGATTGAACCTGCAGCGTTGCCTTCGTCCGATACCAGCTTCTTAAGTTTGTCAAACAGACCCATTACATGCTCCTAAGCAATTAATTTCTATTAAATTATATTATTAGTTTGTTTTATCCGCGATAAATTTCTCAACGTGCGCTTCAATTTCTGCGGCAGTTGGCATTTGAAGAGCTTCTTCTGCCATTGCTTTTACTTCCGCGAAGTTTGCGTTGCGAATTACTTTCTTCACTGCAGGGATAGAGATGCCGCTCATAGAGAACTCATCTAGGCCCATACCTAGTAGAAGAAGTGTTGCACGCTCGTCGCCCGCTAGTTCGCCACACATTCCAGTCCACTTACCTTCCTTGTGAGAAGCGTCGATCACCTGCTTGATCACAGTTAGAACAGCCGGTGATAGTGGGTTGTATAGGTGAGAAATAAGCTCATTACCACGGTCTACTGCTAGAGTATACTGAGTTAAATCGTTTGTACCAATACTAAAGAAAGAAACTTCTTTCGCTAGGTGGTGAGCAATTGCCGCTGCTGCCGGAGTTTCAACCATAACACCAATCTCGATGTTCTCGTCAAACGCTAGGCCTTCAGAGCGAAGTTCTGCTTTGTATTCTTCGATAGCTGCTTTCAGTTCACGGATTTCCTCAACAGAGATAATCATTGGGAACATGATGCGAAGCTTACCGTGTGCTGATGCACGTAGAATGCCGCGAACTTGGTCACGTAGGATTTCACGACGATCCAAGCTGATACGAACTGCGCGCCAACCAAGGAACGGGTTCATCTCTTCTGGAAGGTCCATGTACGGTAGGTCTTTATCACCACCGATATCCATAGTACGGATGATCACTGAGTGACCATTCATTGCTTCAGCAACTTCTTTATAGGCTTGGTATTGCTCGTCTTCAGTAGGAAGAGCAGTACGGTCCATAAATAGGAATTCTGTACGGTACAGACCAACGCCTTCACCGCCGTTGCGGTTGATGCCATCACAGTCTTTAACTGTACCGATATTGCCGCACACTTCTACTTGATGGCCATCAAGAGTAATTGCTGGCAGATCTTTCAGTTTTGCTAACTCCGCTTTTTGAGCTAGGAAGTCGTCACGAATCTGCTTCGCTTCGTTTAGTTCTGCTTCTGTTGGATTAATGATGATCTTGTTGTTCATCGCATCCAGAATTAGCATGTCGCCGTTTTTCACTTGTTTAGTGATGTCGTTAGTACCCACGATCGCAGGAAGCTCAAGAGAGCGAGCCATGATAGAGGTATGAGACGTACGGCCGCCGATGTCACAAGCAAAGCCTAGAACGTAATCTAGGTTGATTTGTGCTGTTTCTGATGGCGTTAGGTCGTAAGCAACAAGAAGAACTTCTTCATCGATGTCGCTTAGTGAAACAATGTTGATACCTAGTGCGTTTTTAACAAATCGAGTGCCGATGTCACGGATGTCAGTAGCACGCTCTTTTAGGTATTCGTCATCTAGAGACTCAAGCGCAACGGCTTGCTCTTCGATGATTGAATGGATCGCATGATCTGCAGATAGTTTCTCGCCTTTAATAAGAGCAAGAATTTCTTCTTCTAGTTCTTCATCTTCAAGAAGCATGATGTGACCTTCAAAGATCGCTTCTTTTTCTTCGCCAAAAGTCTCAAGGGCTTTTTGCTTGATGATTTCAAGTTGGGCTGCTGATTTGTTGCGAGCGTCATAAAAACGCTGAACTTCTGCATCGACTTGGTCGGCAGAAATTTTTTGTGTGTTTAGAACGATTTCATCTTCTTGAAGAAGTAGTGCTTTACCAAAAGCAATACCTGGAGACGCTAGAATACCTGAGATCATAGCTTTACCTTAAACTGGTCTATAAGTGGGCGGATTACTAATTTTTAGCTTACATAGACGCTATTTCAACAAAGCCACTTGGTTGTTAACAACGAAGTGGCTTTAGTTTTTGAAACAGTAGTCTCTTAGTGTAGCTCATCCATTAGAGCTACTAGATGGTCAACAGCTTCAGTAGCTTGTGGACCTTCAGCTGAGATAGTAACCATAGTGCCTTTAACTAGACCTAGAGTTTGAAGCTTGAATAGGCTTTTTGCGCTAGCGCTTTTGCCGTTAGAAGTCACAGTGATATCTGCATCAAATGATTTTGCTTCTTTAACAAACTGCGCCGCTGGACGAGTGTGAAGACCGTTTTCTGCAGTGATTTCTACTTGCTTCTCATACATGTGATATACCCCGTTGATATTAGATTATGTTTTGAAGTCTGAGCCGCCTATTTATTGTTTAAACTGGCTCATG
The DNA here is from genome assembly GCF_001677275.1 of Vibrio breoganii. Lineage (GTDB taxonomy): Bacteria > Pseudomonadota > Gammaproteobacteria > Enterobacterales > Vibrionaceae > Vibrio > Vibrio breoganii. The sequence goes on along the minus strand of NZ_CP016177.1, from coordinate 2,055,697 downwards.
ACTTTGACTACGTAAGTTCTTATGACTTTTATGTGTAGCCTAAATTCGTGCTTCTTTTATTTTGAAGCGAAAAATAAAGCCTAGAAATATTACCAAATGCTGACCGCGAATCAATAAAAAAGCCCCTAAAAGGGGCTTTTTTGGTTGAAAACTTGATTTGGGCACACTTTTTTTGTGCTTATTGCTGATTCTCTTTCTCTGTGAATATACCAGCAAACAACGCAGTACTGAGGTAACGCTCACCAGAGCTTGGTAGTACGGTTACGATAGTTTTCCCAGCAAATTCAGGGAGTTCCGCGATTTTATTAGCAGCAACAACCGCTGCGCCTGAAGAGATTCCGGCTAAAATACCTTCTTCTTCCATCAAACGACGTGCCATATCGATAGCTTCATCTGAAGTGACAGTCACAACCTTGTCTACTAGCTCTAAATCTAGGTTGCCAGGGATGAAACCAGCGCCGATACCTTGAATTTTGTGTGGAGCAGGCTGCACATCTTCGCCTGCAAGCACTTGGCTGATGACCGGAGACTCAGCGGGCTCAACAGCAACAGAAGTGATTGCCTTGCCTTTCGTTTGCTTAATGTAACGGCTAGTACCGGTAATTGTACCACCAGTACCGACACCAGAAACCAATACATCAATCTCGCCGTCAGTAGCTTCCCAAAGCTCAGGGCCTGTGGTTTGTTCATGAATTGCAGGGTTTGCTGGGTTGTTGAACTGTTGAAGAAGCAGAGTGGTTTCTGGGCTTTCAGCCACAATCTCTTCTGCTTTAGCGATAGCGCCCTTCATACCCTTAGCTGCTTCGGTAAGAACAAGGTTTGCACCTAGCGCTTTAAGTAGCTTACGACGCTCAAGACTCATTGACTCAGGCATGGTTAGCGTCAGTTTGTAGCCACGTGCTGCTGCAACAAAAGCAAGAGCAACACCCGTATTACCACTGGTAGGCTCTACAAGTTCAATGCCTTTAGTTAGCGTGCCCGCTTTTTCTGCTTCCCAAATCATGTTGGCGCCAATACGACACTTAACACTAAAGCTAGGGTTGCGTGCTTCAATTTTAGCGAGAACGTTGCCGTTGCTGACGCGGTTTAAACGAACGAGAGGCGTGTTACCTATAGTGAGTGAATTGTCATCGTAAATTTTGCTCATGCTTGCTTCCTTGTGCGTTGACGCGCTATGTCATTGAGGTCGAGCCATACACTGTTGATGACTCGAGCAAATTGCTTCTACAATCCTAGAATAAGATGCAACTATCTTGTTATAAAGGAATAAAAGGTTATAACTAATAGCTAACTTTTTGATGTTGTTTGAATTCTGTTACCCACATTAATGTAGCACCACATACAGCAACCGGCATGATAACCAGGTTCAAGAGAGGGATGGAGGTAAACAGCGCCACCATCGAACCGTAACCATAGGATTTACCTTGCTTTTGTTTTAGCGCAAGTCGCATAGAGTTAAAGTCGACCTTATGATTATCAAATGGGTAGTCGCAATACTGAATGGCCAGCATCCATGAGGTAAAGATAAACCATACAAAGGGAGCGATAGTTTGACCAAAGGCGGGAATGAGTAGCAGCAAGAACAAGCCTAATGCTTTAGGCATAAGATAAACAAGCTTGCGCCATTCACGCCCTAATATTCGTGGTACATCCTTAATAAGGTCTGCCACACTTTGGTCAATCATTCCCTCGGGACTGAGCTTTTGTTCTACCTTCTCAGCCAATAACCCGTTAAACGGGGCGGCAATAAAGTTTGCTAGAGTACTAAAGAAGTAGGAAAAGGTTGCTAGGATAGTAATAGCAAGTAATGGCCATAGTAGATAACGAAGCCAATCTAAAAATTCAGGCAAAGCGCCAAGCCATTGCTCAATCCATTGATTGAGATTGCTAAATAGGTAGAAGAGTGCGCCACCGACCAGAAGGATGTTGATCAGTAGTGGCATAAATACATAGCGGCGCAAACCAGGTTGTAATGCCAATTTAAATCCGGAGAAAAAGTAACCGAAGCCTGACATTGGGTTCAAATTTTGATGCATTTTGTCTTCCTATGACGGAGATTGTCGCGAATTATGCCTAATATAAGAAAAGCGTGCTCAAAATCACAGCATAAAGTGAATAGATTTTATTAAAAGATTCAACTCTCTAGGAGAGTTTTGTTAAAGTAGTTTAAGTAACTCAATCTCGGTGTCTCACCAGGGTAAAGCAGAGAGCAAAAAATGCAGGAATTGCGAATCGTACTGATAGTTGTAGGTGTGCTAGCGATAGCGGGTCTACTTATTCATGGTTTATGGACGAATAAACGCGAACAAAGTGGTAAGTTTTCGGATAAACCATTAAGTAAATTAGCCAACGAGTCTTCAACAGATCTCTCTAGCGAGTTCTCAACTGAGTCTGAGGTTGTGACTCCTAAGAGTCCGGCAACAGAGACACCAGTGATTGAAGATGACTTCGATGTGGTAAAAGTGAAGAAAAAGAGTGGCAAGAAAGAGCCAAGCTTTTCTAGCTTCGATGATGATATTGGTGATCCACTGTTAGACAACCATGACCACGATGATGTTGAGACAATCAGACCGACTGTCGCGGTTAATACGGATGAATTACCAACAATTACCATTAGCTCTGATGCTTACTCTAAGCATGAAGACGAGCCATCTTCTGCCTTTGTTGCTAAAGAGCCGCAGATAGAAGAGAGTGTGGAGCCTGAGGTGATAGCCGTTGAGCCGGAAACTACGCCAGTTGCTGTTGCTGTTGCTGCTGAACCTGAAGAACCAGAACTCGAAGTATTGGTTTTGCACGTTAAGGCTTTGCCAAACCAGATCTTTGTCGGCAGTGATTTGTTTGTCAGCATGGAACAAAACGGTCTTCATTTTGGTCCTATGGACATTTATCACCGCCATGCGGATATGTCAGGTACGGGCAAAGTGTTATTCAGTGTCGCAAATATGCTTAAACCGGGCACATTGTCTCACGATGACCCAGCGACCTTCACTACAGAAGGTATTTCGTTCTTTATGACCTTGCCAAGCTATGGCGATCCTGAGCAGAACTTTAAGATCATGCTGCATACTGCACAAATGATTGCCGATGATCTAGGTGGGCACGTATTAGATGATAAACGCTCACTAATGACCCGCGATCGCATTGATGCCTTTAAGCGTCAGATTCAGGAGTTTGTGCAAAGACAAAAACAAAAAGAGACCAGCAATATAGTCTAACTCTTTGGTTTATAAACAAGATTACATAAAGGGCTCTCCATAGAGCCTTTTCTTTTCCCTATTTTTGAGAAATCCCTATGCCAGATTCTATTCAACAACAACACGCTAAGCTATCTGAGGCACTGCATTATCATGCGGTGCGTTATTATGTTGAGGATAGCCCTGAGATCCCAGATGCAGAATACGATCGCTTGATGCGTCAACTCATTGAATTAGAAGAAGCTAACCCTGAATTAGTCACGGTGGACTCACCCTCGCAAAGGGTAGGCGGAGCGCCATTGTCAGGCTTTACCCAAGTCACCCATCAAGTGCCAATGTTATCTCTAGATAATGCCTTTGATGATTCGGAGCTCAAGGCGTTTCATAAACGCATGCAAGATAGACTGAATAGCAGTGAGCTTGGTGCGTTCAGTTGCGAGCCTAAGCTTGACGGCCTAGCGGTGAGCTTGATGTATGAAAATGGCGTGTTAGTTCAAGCGGCAACCCGTGGTGATGGAACGACGGGTGAAAACATTACTCAGAACGTTCGCACCATTAGCGCTATCCCTTTAAAACTGCAGGGCGAGGGCTATCCAACGCGACTTGAAGTGCGCGGTGAAGTCTTTATGCCTAAGGCGGGTTTTGACCGTTTTAACGAGCAGGCGATAGCGAAGGGCGAAAAGCCGTTTGCTAACCCAAGAAACGCAGCAGCGGGTAGTTTGCGTCAGTTAGATTCGCGCATTACGGCAAAACGTCCTTTGGGTTTTTATGCCTATAGCGTGGGCGTTATTGAGGGAGGCGAGCTGGAAAACAGCCACTATCAACGCTTTTTGCAGCTCAAAGAGTGGGGATTACCTATGTGCCCTGTGGTGCGTAAGGTTGAAAACCTCAATGACGTGATTGCTTACTACCAATACATTCTTGAGACGCGAGATGACCTTGATTACGAGATAGATGGCGTAGTGATCAAGCTTGATGAAATAGCAAAGCAAGAGCAGCTTGGCTTTGTCGCTCGCGCTCCGCGTTGGGCTATTGCCTACAAGTTTCCTGCACAAGAAGAACTGACAACACTGAATGATGTGGAGTTTCAGGTAGGGCGCACTGGCGCCATTACGCCTGTAGCTAAGCTTGAGCCGGTATTTGTTGGCGGCGTGACGGTCAGCAATGCCACCTTGCACAACGCCGATGAAATCCAGCGTTTGGGCGTGATGGTGGGAGATACGGTTATTATCCGCCGTGCGGGTGATGTGATCCCTCAAATCACTGGCGTGGTGTTAGACAGACGCCCAGATGATGCCAAAGCGATTGTCTACCCAGTGGTATGCCCTGTGTGTGGCTCCGATGCTGAACGTACCGAAGGTGAAGCGGTGACCCGTTGTACTGGTGGATTGGTATGTTCTGCGCAACGTAAGCAAGCACTGAAGCACTTTGTATCGCGTAAAGCGATGGATGTGGATGGCTTAGGCGACAAGGTCGTTGAGCAATTAGTCGAAAAAGAAATGGTGCAAACACCAGCCGATCTTTTCAAGCTAAGTGCAGGTCGAATTACTGTTCTTGACCGTATGGGACCAAAATCTGCGCAAAATGTTGTCGACGCCCTAGAAAAATCAAAACAAACGACCCTACCTCGATTCTTATATTCTTTAGGCATTCGAGAAGTAGGAGAGGCTACCGCAGCCAACTTAGCGCAGCACTTTAAGACCCTTGAGCGTATTGAGCAAGCAAGCGTTGAAGCTTTGCTGGAAGTGCCCGATGTTGGAGCCATTGTGGCTGAGCACATTAAGGCATTCTTTGCTCAAGAGCGAAATCAAGCGGTGATTGCCGAGCTTATCGAGAGCGGCATCAACTGGGCTGAGATTAAGGAAGTGGCAAATGCCGAAGAATTACCTTTAGCAGGTAAAACGGTCGTGCTAACGGGCTCACTATCCCAGCTTACTCGCTCAGATGCTAAGGCTGCACTGCAAAACCTAGGCGCTAAGGTAACGGGCAGTGTGTCGAAAAAGACCGACATCTTGTTTGCTGGTGAAGCGGCAGGCTCCAAGCTCGCAAAAGCGCAAGACCTTGGGGTTGAAATACAAGATGAGCAAGGGCTGATTGATTTAATGCAACAGCACGGCATTAGCTAATACTGAGTATTGTTTGCATTAAAAAGGCTTCTAGATGTTCATCATCTTAGAAGCCTTTTTTATTTGCTTTGTAATACGTGAGTTAAAGAATATTAACTCTTTTGGCGAATGTGCAAGATAATGCCTTCGACCTTATGGACCTCAACAGCGGTGCCCGCTTCTAGGCTTTGTTCGGCCACGGCTGTCCAAGAGGTATCGCCCAGTTTTAGACGACCTTTACCAGCGGGAAAGTCTTGCTCTAAGGTGGTGAACTGACCAATCAAGGCCTGTGAGCGTTTACTCAGAGTAGTCGTCTTTTCATCGATTTTATCTTTGCCTTTCTGGTAGCGCCACCAAAGCCAAGTAGTGATGAGGCCAAAGCTTGCAAAGCTCATCCACTGCATTTGCCATCCTAGAGGAAGCGCACTAAGAATGGCGCCAACAATAAGAGCAGAGATGCCAAGCCAAAGAAAGTAGCCAGCAGTACCTAAGACTTCAAAGCACAGCAGTGCCAGGCCAAATGCTAGCCAATGCCAATGGTTAATTTGTTGCAGGAGCTCTATCACGATTTACCCTTGTCATCGGCCGTTTTAAACATTTCAGCAACGCCCGCAATGGAGCCCATCAAGCCTGTTGCTTCAAGCGGCAACATAATGACCTTTCCGTTTTCCGCTTGGCCAATGGATTTCAGCGCATCGGTATAGCCTTGTGCGATAAAGTAGTTAACGGCCTGCATGTCACCTGCAGCAATCGCATCAGAAACCATTTGTGTTGCTTTTGCTTCTGCTTCAGCCGAACGCTCGCGAGCTTCAGCTTGCAATATTGCGGCTTGCTTCTCACCTTCTGCTTTTAAGATTTCAGATTGCTTGTGACCCTGCGCTTTAAGGATCTCCGCTTGTCTAATACCTTCTGCTTCAAGGACTTCGGCACGCTTGTTTCGCTCTGCTTTCATCTGTGCATTCATGGCAGCGGTGAGGTCGGCTGGTGGCTGAACATCTTTGATCTCAATACGAGTGACTTTAACGCCCCAAGGGTTAGTCGCTTCATCAACAATCGATAGTAGGCGGGTGTTGATCATATCCCTTTGACTGAGCATTTCGTCGAGCTCCATCGAGCCAAGTACGGTACGGATATTAGTGAGAGTAAGATTACGAATAGCGTGCTCTAGCTCAGTGACTTCATAGGCCGCTTTAGGGGCATCAAATACTTGCACGAAGCACACGGCATCGATGGTGACGTTGGCGTTATCTTTTGAGATGACTTCTTGAGCGGGGATATCCAGCACTCGCTCCATCATATTGATTTTATTGCCAATAGAGTCGACAAAGGGAATGATAAGGTTCAGCCCTGGATGCAGTGTTTTGGTGTAGCGGCCAAAGCGCTCAACGGTCCAGTTGCTTCCCTGAGGAACGGTTTTGATCCCAGCAGCAATTAAGATAACGGCCAGTGCGATAAAAATGGCGATGGTAATGAGAGTAGAGTCCATGCGTACTTTCCTAACGATGAAGTAGTAGAACGCTAACTATACTCTATTTCTAGGGGATATTTTGTGCGAATAGATTAAAAAAGGCGTGAAAACGTCACGCCTTGAACAGAAAAAAGAGCCTTATTATTCAATAAGATTAGTAGAGAATAGAGTACAACTGGCGACGATATTGTTTAGCCGTTGCATTCTCTTGTCCTAATGCAGACAGAACATCCATAAAGGTTTTTCTCATCTCACCGTCCAATGCACCTAGGTCTTTAGAAATAAATGTCCACAATAGCTCAAGGGCTTCATCGCTGCGGTTCACTTCATGGTATTGCAGCGCCAGTTCGTTGGCGATTTTAGCGTTCTCAGCGTCATTGCCTAGCTGAGTCTCTAGGGCTTGTATCTCTGGGCTGTTTGCCGCTTGCGCGTGAAGCTCTAGTTTCGCCATCAATCCTTTGTAGTAGTTGTCTTGATACTCTAGTGGGATATGAGATAGCACAGCTTCAGCTTCGCTAAATTGCGCGGTTGCGATTAGGCAATCAGCTTTAGCCAGTTTTACTTCACCCTTATTTTGCAACTCTTCAGGTAAAGAGCCAAACAGAACAAGCGCTTCTGTGTATTGCTGTTCTGACATTAAGCTCAATGCTTTTTGCAGATTAAGCTCATCTTGGCTTGGCAGGTGTTTTTGTAGCATGGCCTCAATGGCTTGAATTGGCTGCGGTCCACCTAATCCATCAATGGCTTGGCCTTGACTAAACAAAGCGATAGTCGGCAGCGCCTGAATACCAAACTGTCCGGCAATTTGCTGCTCTTGCTCGCAGTTGAGCAGGGCTAGGGTGAAGGCGCCTGCATATTGCTGTGCAAGTTGCTGGATTTGTGGAACAAGATCAGCGCTCTCTTGACTCATCGGCGCCCAAAAGTAGACCACAACGGGTGTGTTCATTGAGCCTTCCAAGATCTGTTGGAAGTTTTGTTGGTTCATTTCGACGATGAATTCTGAATGCATGAATGTGTCCCTAGACTAATGATGAGTCTCTTATAGATTGGGTTACTTTAGGCAATCTCAAGGTGTTTGTTTATGAAAACCAAAAAACTCAGGCCATTCTCGCTAATCTCATTAATTAACGGAGCGAACCTGAGTTTCTGTAGGCTTGGTTAGTGTATGGGTTAAATTAGCACTAAAACAAGAACCACAACCCCCACACTTAACCAGTTGAGTTTGTTTAAAGACATACTGTCCTCTGAAACTTGAACATGATTAATCATAACAGGCTGTATTTTGCACACCTTTTATTACAAATTTATGGCGAAACGACAGTTTTGTAGAAAAAATTGTAAAAAGTTAGTGTGACAAAATTTGCGACAGCGCTGGTTGAACCCTTGAGTAATTGAAAGTGAAGCCCATTTCAGTGAGTCGTTTGGGCTTGGCTTTGACGCTATCAAACAGTAAACAACTGGATTCGCCCAAGGCCATCTGCATGGCAAACTTAGGTGTAAATAAAAAGTGCGGTCTTGAGAGGGTCTTTGCCAATGTTTGGCTAAATTCTTTGTTGGTGACAGGGTGCGGTGCCACCATATTGAAGATGCCAGAGCAGATCTCGGTTTCGAGTAGAAATTGAATGGCTCTCACCATATCTTGAATGTGAATCCACGGCATATATTGCTGACCAGCACCTAATGGGCCGCCAAGACCAAGCTTGTAGGGCAGTAGCATTTTTTCTAATGCGCCCCCATTTTGGCCTAATACAATCCCTGTTCGAAGTAGCGCGACTCTGGTTTGCTCGCTGCGCGCTTGATTGGCGATGTCCTCCCACTCTTGACAGACGCAATGCGGAAAACCCTCAGCCTTATATGGGGTTTCTTCGTCGACTCGAATTTGGTTTTGATCTCCGTAAATGCCGACTGCAGAACCGCTAATAAATACCTTGGGCGGATTTGAAGAGCGTTTGATGAGGTCGACGATTTGACGAGTGATGTCCCAGCGACTGTCACAAATGCGTTTCTTTTGTTGATCAGTCCAGCGCTTATTCACAATGGGCTCTCCGGCCAAATTAATCACTGCATCAAAGTCACAAAGGTCTTGCAGGTGATCAAGAGACTGCACAAAGAGCAAGCAATTAGGGTTTACGTGCTTTAATTGCTGCGCAGCGTTGTCACTGTCACGAGTCAAGATAGTCATTTGATGAGGGATGAGTTGTTTGACCAATGCGCGACCAATAAACCCAGTACCACCAGTAATCAATATGTGCATACCTGCTCCAAGTAGAGTAATTGCCAGTCGACGTTATGTGTAAATCCAGCGCTAAGCTGAAAGAGCCTATAATTATAGACGTTACATTTCGAGCCTTACGTCACACCTAGGCCACGGATAATTGACCATAGTTAATCTATAAGACTAACACACGGTTTAATTTCTTTAATACGTAAGGAATAACGCAAGCAGATGAATGTCTTCCTACGATCTTTCATTGATAGTGCAAAAGATCTGACGCCCATCGTTTTGGTGGTGGCATTCTTTCAGCTAGTTATCCTGCAACAACCCCTCCCACACTTTTTTACTATTCTATTCGGCATGCTACTGGTGGTGCTCGGACTTACCTTATTTGTGCTTGGGCTCAATATGGGGCTGTTTCCCATCGGAGAGTCGATGGCGCAGGCCTTTGCACGTAAGGGCAGTGTGGCTTGGTTGATATTCTTCTCTTTTTGTCTTGGTTTTGGCACAACCATAGCGGAGCCCGCTCTTACGGCTGTAGCAATGGAGGCCGCTGAGGTGGCGGCGAAAGAAGGGGTGATCGCGTTCAATGATGACAGCATGCAGGATTATACCTTCCACCTCAGATTAACCGTCGCGCTGTCGGTGGGGTGCGCCTTGGTGCTTGGGGTGTACCGAATTCTCAAGGGCTGGCCCATCCATATCTTGATCATCAGTGGCTACTTGTTGGTGGTTTCGCTGACCTTTTTTGCCCCACAAAGCATCATCGGCATTGCCTATGACTCGGGTGGGGTAACTACCTCGACCATCACTGTGCCCTTGGTCACCGCTTTAGGGGTAGGGCTGGCATCTTCTATCAAGGGTCGCAACCCCATGGTGGATGGTTTTGGGTTAATCGCATTTGCTTCCTTGCTGCCCATGATCTTCGTCATGCTGTATGGGATGTGGCTGTCATGATTACTTTAGCGCATACCCTTGAAGTATTTGCCTCTACAGTCATGGATGTTTTCCCCATTGGTGTGATCTTATTTGGTTTTCAGGTGGCGGTTCTGCGCAGACCCATACGAAATTTACCCTCTGTATTGCTCGGCTTCGTATTAGTGATTGTGGGATTAGCGCTGTTTCTGATTGGCTTAGAGGCAGCGTTATTTCCGTTAGGGGAAACCATGGCCATGCAGTTAACCATGCCTGAGTTCCTAAAAGAGATGCGTTTATCTGAGTCAGGTTTGCTGCATTGGTTTGATTATTACTGGGTGTATCTGTTTGCCTTTTGCATCGGTTTTAGTACCACCATAGCTGAGCCCTCGTTAATAGCGGTGGCGATTAAAGCCAATCAGGTTTCCGGTGGCAGCATTAAGGTGAACGGCTTGCGATTGGCGGTGGCGCTAGGGGTGGCGATTGGCATTACATTAGGGTGTTATCGCATCGTTGCCGGAGACCCGATTCATTATTACATCATAGTGGGCTATCTGATCGTTATCGTACAGACCTACTTCTCTCCATCCATGATCATTCCCCTTGCCTATGACAGTGGCGGTGTTACCACATCAACCGTCACTGTGCCCATAGTGACAGCGTTAGGTTTAGGGCTCGCTTCGACGGTGCCAGGTAGAAGCCCACTGATTGATGGCTTTGGGCTTATTGCCTTTGCCAGTTTATTCCCAATTATTACCGTAATGGGGTATGCGCAGATTACACGCTGGCTTAACCAGCGCTATCCTATTAAGGAGGATTCTAATGCGATTTAAATTGATACTAGCCTTTGTTGAGGATATCCGTACGGATGCGGTACTTGATGCCGCTCGGTCTGCGGGTGCAACGGGTGCGACTGTGATCAGTAATGCTCGAGGTGAAGGGTTGAATCAAAAGCGTACCTTCTTAGGGCTGACGCTTGAGGTTCAAAAGGACGTATTGTTGTTTGTGGTTGAAGAGCACTTATCGCGCCGTATTTTGGAGAAGATCAGCGATATTGGTGAGTTTGACCAAGAATCAGGACAGGGTATCGCGGTACAGATAGATGTAGAGGACGCCGTTGGAGTCGCCCATCAGGTTGAGACTCTAACCAAGATAGTAGAGAGGGAACTATGATATGAAAAGTCACACCAGCCGCAGAGTAAAGGATGTCATGTCTGCAACCTATGCCATTGTTGATGGCTTAATGACGGTTCAAGAAGCAATAGGCATAGCACGTGAAAACGAGGTCAAAGCACTGATCGTGAATAAACGCCATGAGGATGACGAATATGGTTTGGTGTTGATGAATGATATTGCCAAGAAAGTATTGGCTCAGAATCGCTCACCGGCTCGAACTAATGTCTATGAGATAATGAGTAAGCCTGCGTTGTGTGTATCACCAGATATGAACGTCAAATACTGCGCACGATTGTTTGAGCGATTTGGAATTAGTCGGGCTCCGGTTGTATTAGATGGCAATGTGCTTGGGATGGTGAGCTACAACAATATTGTTGTGAAGGGCATGGTGCTAGATTCGGAGTTCTAACCAAGCAACAAGAACCTAGCATAAGAGTGAAGTAACAGCTGTTTACCAACTTCAGGCGCTATCCTCTGGAGAAAAACAGAGGGCATTGTTACACTCTCGGGCAATGAAAGACGATAGAGTAATTCAATATGAAACTGTTTTTTGCCTCTGATTTGCATGGCTGCTTGGCCTCAACCCAAAAAGCTGTCGACGCTTATCACGCCTCTGGTGCGGAGCATTTTATCTTGCTTGGCGATATCCTTAACCATGGGCCGAGAAATCCAGTACCAGAAGCCTATGCGCCAGCACAGGTAGCCGAACTTCTAAATGAATACAAAGATGACATTATTTCAGTAAGAGGTAATTGCGATAGTGAAGTAGATCAGATGCTACTTGATTTCCCTGTACTCAGCGACTTTGCGATAGTGTTATTAGAAAGCGGGAAGCGTCTTTTCTTAACTCACGGTCACTTGTACAACCAAGACAGATTGCCACCACTGAAAGCCGGTGATGTATTAGCCCATGGGCACACTCATCTGCCTGTAGCTGCATCAATGGGTGATTACACTTTGTTTAATCCTGGTTCTGTAACCTTGCCTAAAGGTGGCAATGTAGCAAGCTACGGGTTGCTTGAAGATAACAAACTCAGTGTGGTTAGCTTTGATGGGGATGTGTTGGCGGAAACGAATATATAGGAATATAGGACCTAGGACCCAGGACCCAGGACCCAGGATCAAAAAAGGAGGCTTAGCCTCCTTTTTTATTTTAACTTACATCGTTGGAGTTGAGACCAACACTCGAGAACCGTGCCCTAGGCTGGTTAGCAAGATTGAGTTGTCATCGATGATGTCCACGCGACGGCTTTGTTGGGCATCAGTGATAAACAGCTGCTTTATCACTCGAAGCTGTTGTTCAGTGAAATCTTTGCTATCGATGGCTGCAGAATCTTTAAACTCTTTAGGGTCGATCAGCAGATAGTTGTCACTTAATTGCCACAGACCTGATTCAGTAATGTTCATCGTAAATGACACAACATTGACGTCATTAAACAGCTGGATACGTGATGCACGGATATAGTCGCCATTGGGTAGGTATTTCACATTAGACATAATGTGAACCTTGTTCAGAGGCCCAATGCTTTCGTCTGCGAGATCAGAGTAAACAAACGTATCTAGGTTTGTTTGCCATTCACGAGAGGTCAACACTTGTTCGATCTTGACGTCGCTGCCCCAGTATAACCAACCACTGAAAACCACAGAGATCACTAATAAAATTGATGCTACACGTTGGTTCATTACTTACGGCCTCCTTTTGCGCAGATCTTGGCAAGGTCTTGCTGTTTGCCAACAAGACGGACAGTGCTATTTTCAGAGGTAAACTGTGGTCCATGAATGTAGCTTAAATAGAGTTGCTCTGATTGGCTTGCCGTTGCAATGACTTCGACGGGATCAGACTCATCCGTATAAGCGGTCATGTAATGGTCTACACAGCTTTCGATGCTTTCCATCCAGTTAGTCAGATCAGGGTGGCCCTCGGTTGTTTTAACCGGTACATCATTTACTACCGTGACGGCACGGAATGTAGAGGGTGAAGAATTAGGGATCATCAGCGCAATAATTGGCAATAAAATCGCCACTAACAGTAAAATTCGGGTGTTTGTATCCCAATTTGACCAGAACGCTTGTTTCTTGGTGTTTTGCTCGGCTTTAGATTCTTTTAGCTGCGATGTAGTGATCGAAGCAAGAGCCGGCTCTGCTGCAGGAGTAGCGGCTTTTTCCTCGGTTTGAGGAGTCGGGGTTTCGCGCTCGACAGACGAAATCAATTGATAGCCACGCTTCGGCACAGTCTTTACAAACTGCGGAGATTTAGTGGAATCTTTTAGCATTTTCCTAAGAGTAGAAATTGCCTGAGTTAGGCTAGAATCATCAACTTGAAAACCTTGATCTCTCCAAACAAATTCATGCAGTTGGTCACGAGTAACCACCTCATTTGGATGTTCGCAAAGTAGGGTGAGGATTCGACTTTCATTACTACCAAGTCGCACTAAACTATCGTCATCTGATTGATCGACAAGTGAGTTGCTGTTTGGATCAAAAATATACTTCTGGGCTAGTACGTATTTAATACCGATTTTACTCATTTAGATCTTCTTTGATTTTCGCTGACACACGCTTCCGTAACCCATCACACTCATTCCATATGAAGTGTGAGATATATCGCCTTTTAGAGCGAATAACCGCCATAGCATAATAAAATTTTATCTAAAAAACAGTTTTTTTATACTAATTGACCTTGAATTTGCACTTCTCACCCTTATTTCATGCCTTATGAGTACAAGCATCAGCAAATTCGAACCTGGTGTGGTTATGAGTAAACATAAAAGTATGGAGTCAAAATGAGCGAGACTGTGTCAGCTAACAAAGAAACTCGAGGTTTCCAATCAGAGGTAAAGCAACTGCTGCACCTTATGATTCACTCACTGTATTCAAATAAAGAAATTTTCTTACGTGAGCTTATTTCTAACGCGTCAGATGCGTCAGATAAGCTGCGCTTCCAAGCACTATCTCAGCCTGACTTATACCAAGGCGATGCCGATCTAGGTGTGAAGCTTTCTTTCGATGAGAAGACCAACACACTGACCGTATCGGACAATGGTATTGGTATGAGCCGTGATGATGTGATTGAGCATCTAGGCACAATCGCAAAATCGGGCACGGCGGAGTTCTTCTCTAAGCTTTCTGAAGACCAATCAAAAGACTCACAGCTTATTGGTCAATTTGGCGTTGGCTTCTATTCCGCCTTTATCGTGGCAGATGCTGTAACTGTACGTACACGTGCTGCAGGCCTATCGGCTGACCACGGCGTGCAGTGGCACTCAGCGGGTGAAGGTGACTACACCATTGAAGACATTACCAAAGAAAGCCGCGGTACTGACATCATCCTGCATATGCGTGATGAAGGTAAAGAGTTCCTATCTGAATGGCGTCTACGTGATGTGATCAGTAAATACTCTGACCACATTGGTATTCCTGTTTCTATCCTTACCAAGGTAACGGATGAAGAAGGCAAGGAAACAGACGAAACCAAGTGGGAGCAAATCAACAAGGCGCAAGCGCTTTGGACTCGAGCAAAATCTGACATCAACGATGAAGAATATAAAGAGTTCTACAAGCATGTTTCGCATGACTTTGCTGATCCATTGCTATGGAGCCATAACAAGGTAGAAGGTAAAAACGATTACACAAGCCTATTGTACGTTCCTTCAAAAGCTCCTTGGGACATGATGAACCGTGACCATAAGAGCGGTCTTAAACTGTATGTTCAGCGTGTATTCATTATGGATGACGCAGAGCAGTTCATGCCTTCGTACCTGCGCTTTGTTAAGGGCTTGATTGATTCAAACGATCTGCCACTTAACGTGTCACGTGAAATCCTGCAAGACAACAAGGTGACTCAGTCACTGCGTAATGCGTGCACTAAGCGCGTTCTTACTATGCTAGAGAAACTGGCGAAGAAAGACGACGACAAGTACCTGTCTTTCTGGAAGGAATTTGGCCTAGTGCTAAAAGAGGGCCCTGCAGAAGATGCTTCTAACAAAGAGAAGATCGCGGGTCTATTGCGTTTTTCTTCAACAGAAGTCGACAGCAACGAGCAGTCTGTAAGCCTTGCAAGCTATGTTGAGCGTATGAAAGAAGGTCAAGATAAGATCTACTTCCTTACGGCTGACAGCTATGCAGCAGCGAAAAACAGCCCGCACCTTGAGCAATTTAAAGCGAAAGGTATTGAGGTTGTGCTGATGTACGATCGCATCGATGAGTGGCTAATGAACTACCTGACAGAGTTCGACGGCAAACAATTCCAGTCAATCACCAAAGCTGGCCTAGATCTTAGCAAGTTTGAAGACGAACAAGAAAAAGAGAAGCAGAAAGAGACGGAAGAAGAGTTCAAGTCTGTGGTTGAGCGTACTCAAGAGTACCTGGGTGATCGCGTGAAAGAGGTTCGTACCACCTTTAAGCTTGCAAGCACTCCTGCGGTAGTGGTGACCGATGATATGGAAATGGGCACGCAGATGGCTAAGCTTCTTGAGGCTGCAGGTCAAGCCGCTCCTGAGGTGAAGTACATCCTAGAGCTAAACCCAGAGCACGATCTAGTTAAGCAAATGGCTGATACCGCTGATGAAATTGCCTTTGGTCGCTATGTTGAACTTCTGCTTGGTCAAGCGATGCTTGCAGAGCGTGGTTCTCTAGAAGACCCAAGCCAGTTCCTAAGCGCGGTAAACCAATTGTTGATTAAATAGTCAATCTCACGGATTAGTCGCAAAGCTGAACATTAAGCCCAGAATTATGGTAGTATTCTGGGCTTAATCATTACTAAAAGTATAGTTATACCGAAACTTACAACAAAATCAGTGGCTTACTGTTTGTTGTCGGTTTGTGAGCTTCGGTATAAAAGAAGAACATTAAAGAGGAAAAACAATGCGCATCATTCTTTTAGGTGCTCCTGGTGCAGGTAAAGGCACTCAGGCTCAGTTCATCATGGAAAAATACGGTATCCCACAAATTTCTACTGGTGACATGCTACGTGCTGCTATCAAGGCGGGCACTGAGTTAGGCAAAAAAGCTAAAGGTGTAATTGATGCAGGCCAATTGGTTTCTGATGATATCATTCTAGGTCTTATCAAAGAGCGTATTGCACAAGACGATTGTGAGAAAGGTTTCCTACTAGATGGTTTCCCACGCACTATCCCTCAGGCTGATGGCCTGAAAGAGATGGGTATTGATGTTGATTACGTTATCGAGTTTGACGTAGCTGACGATGTGATTGTTGAGCGTATGGCCGGTCGTCGTGCTCACCTTCCATCAGGTCGTACCTACCACGTTGTGTTTAACCCGCCTAAAGAGGAAGGTAAAGACGACGTAACAGGTGAAGCTCTTGTTGTTCGTGATGACGACAAAGAAGAGACTGTTCGCGCTCGCCTAGGTGTATACCACACGCAAACTGCTCCGCTAGTTCAGTACTACGGTAAAGAAGCAGAAGCAGGTAACACTAAGTACCTTAAGTTCGATGGTACTAAGCAAGTTGCAGAAGTAAGCTCTGACATCGAAAAAGCGTTATCTTAATCATTGCTTATTGTTAAGCGAATTTAGATACTAGAAGGACGACCAGTTGGTCGTCCTTTTTTATTGCTTATATGTCAGGACGTTATGGAAAACCAATCTAAAACAGGGGTGTTATTAGTTAATCTAGGGACCCCAGATGAAGCAACCCCTAAAGCCATTAAACGATTCTTAAGTCAGTTTCTACACGACAAGCGTGTAGTGGATATGACGCGTTGGTTATGGTGCCCATTGCTGCACGGCGTGATATTGCCTATTCGCGCTCCCAAGGTAGCCAAGCTCTATCAAGGGGTATGGATGAGTGAAGGCTCACCCCTGATGGTCTTCTCTCGCAGGCAAGCGAGTAAATTAAAGCAAAGCCTCAATGTTCCAGTTGAGCTTGGGATGACCTATGGTAATCCAAGCTTGCTGTCTGGCATGCAGTCACTGCTTGAGCAGGGCGTTGAAAAGGTGATAGTGCTACCTTTGTACCCGCAGTATTCTGCAACCACAACCGCCGCCGTTGTTGATGGTCTGGGTAAGGCGTTCAAACAAATGACGGTGGTGCCTTCCTTTGAGGTGATTGGCGATTATCACGATCACCCGCTTTATATTAAGGCTTTGGCTGACTCTGTACGAGAATCTTGGCGTGAGCGTGGAGAGAGTGAATACCTACTTTGCTCTTATCACGGCATACCGAAACGATTTGCTGACAATGGTGATGTCTACCCTCAACATTGCGAGAAAACCACTGAGCTTTTAGCGCAAGAACTAGGACTAGGCTCAGACCGAATGGGCATGACCTATCAATCGCGTTTTGGTCGCGAAGAATGGCTACAGCCATATACCGATAAGACCCTAGAGAAGTTGCCCAATCAAGGTATTAAAAAGCTGGATATCATAGCACCTGCTTTCTCTGTGGATTGTCTTGAGACATTAGAGGAGTTATCTGAAGAATGCTGCGATATCTATAAAGAGGCGGGTGGTGAAAGCTTTAACTACATACCGTGCCTCAATGATAGCGACAAGCACATTGAACTGATGGCGAGTCTAGTAAATGCGCGTTTATTGAATGGTGAGTGAGCACTCATGCTCGGTCGGATTTCATGTCTGTAGGTGAGCTGATAGAATACCAAGGTTAAAATTTTGGCGCAGAGCCTAGTATCAGATAAAAGGTAGCAGCCATGAAACGTTGGTATTTATTGTATTGTAAGCGCGGTGATCAAGAGCGGGCGCAAATGCACCTTGAAAATCAAGGTGTTGAGGTTTATTACCCGAAGATCACTGTAGAAAAAATGGTTCGAGGTAAGCGTCAGAAGAGATCTGAGCCTCTGTTTCCAAGCTACATGTTTGTACGCTTTGATTTTGAAGTAGGGCCTTCGTTTACCACTGTGCGCTCAACACGTGGTGTGTCCGATTTTATTCGCAATGGCGTTTACCCTACAGAGTTGCAAGGTGACCTAGTGTATACCCTTAAGCAGGTAGAGGGCTCTCAGGAAAACGTTGAGATTGAATCTGACTTACTTCAAAAAGGCGATGAAGTTATTATCAAGTCAGGACAGTTCGCTGGCGTCGATGCGATTTACCATGAGGCTGATGGTGAGAAGCGCTCTATTTTGTTGATTACGATGATTAACAAAAAGGTAGAGGTTCAAGTGGACAATCAGGATATTGAGGCTAGGTCCTAGGTCCTAGGTCCTAGAACCTAAAACCAAAAAGGGCGCTAAAATAGCGCCCTTTTCTCGTTAACTAGTCTAATGACTTAGTAAGCCTCGTTATGTACCGCTTTAACAGCGCGACCTGAAGGGTCAGCGTTGTTCTTAAACGATTCATCCCACTCAATGGCTTTAGCCGAAGAGCACGCCACAGACGGTCCACCAGGAACACACTCAGCAGCTGACGGTAGCGGGAACAACTCTTCAAAGATCTCGCGGTATACATAGCCTTCTTTAGTTAAAGGAGTGTTGTATGGGAAGCGGAACTTAGCGGTTTCCATTTGCTGATCCGTTACCTTAGCTTCAGCGACTTCACGCAAGGTATCAATCCAGCTGTAGCCAACGCCATCAGAGAACTGCTCTTTTTGACGCCATGCGATAGATTCTGGTAGGTAGTGCTCAAAACACTCACGCAGGATGTGTTTCTCCATCTTACCGTTGCCACACATTTTGTCTGCTGGGTTAAGACGCATTGCTACATCGATGAACTCTTTGTCTAGGAAAGGTACGCGGCCTTCAACGCCCCATGCTGCCAATGATTTGTTAGCACGAGCACAGTCAAACATGTTCAGCGCCAGTAGTTTACGTACTGTTTCTTCGTGGAACTCTTGTGCGTTTGGTGCTTTGTGGAAGTACAGGTAGCCACCAAAGATTTCATCGGCACCTTCACCAGAAAGTACCATCTTGATACCCATCGCCTTGATCTTGCGCGCCAATAAGTACATTGGCGTTGATGCTCGAATCGTTGTCACATCGTACGTTTCAATGTGGTAAATCACGTCACGAATCGCATCCAAACCTTCTTGGATTGTGTAAGTCATTTCGTGGTGTACAGTACCGATCTGGTCAGCGACTTCGCGAGCGGCAATAAGATCCGGCGCGCCTTCTAAGCCAACAGCAAATGAGTGAAGCTGTGGCCACCAAGCTTCAGATTGGTCATCATCTTCAACACGCATTGCAGCAAAACGTTTTGCGACAGCAGAAGTGATAGAAGAATCTAGACCACCTGAGAGTAATACGCCGTATGGCACATCTGTCATTAGCTGACGTTTTACGGCATCTTCTAACGCTTTTGTCAGGTCTTCTTTGCTGGTGGAGTTGCCTTGAACCGCTGCGTATTCGTTCCAGTCGCGGATGTAGTAGCGAGTTGGAGCGAGTGCGCCTGATTCTAGGTAGCAACCTGGAGGGAATTCGCTGACGGTTTTACACACTGGTACAAGTGCTTTCATTTCTGAAGAAACGTAGAAGTTTCCGTGCTCATCATGGCCCTGGTATAGAGGAATGATACCAATATGGTCACGACCAATGAGGTAAGTCTCTTTCTCTTCATCGTAAAGAACAAACGCAAAGATACCGTTTAGCTCTTCAAGTAGGTCAGCACCCATATCTTGATAAAGGGCTAGAATAACTTCACAGTCTGAATCTGTTTGGAAGTCGTATTTACCTTCGTAACGTGCTCGGATTTCTTTATGGTTGTAGATCTCGCCATTAACCGCTAGCACTAGCTTTTTGTCTGGGCTGTATAGAGGCTGCGCGCCGCTGTTTAGACCCACAATCGCCAAACGCTCGTGCGCTAGAATCGCTTTTTCTGATGAGTAAATACCAGACCAGTCAGGTCCGCGGTGACGAAGTTTCTTCGACATCTCTAACGCCAATGGGCGAAGTTTCTCTGCATCACTTTTTATGTCGAGGATACCAAATACCGAACACATATATCTTCCTTACAAATTCATTTCCGTATGTGTTCAATTTGCCATTGTCGCTAAAAAAAGCAACCCACTAATCAACATTTTAATAATCAAAGAGTGACTAATGTTGAATTTGTTTAATAAAAAGGTGTTTTTGTTAGATGGCGTCTAATGTAAGTCAACAATTAGACAATATCAGTGTAGGGATGGGGCTAGTTGGCAATAAAGTAGTTATTACGCCCATTGGTTTTGACTCGATACAAAGCCTGATCTGCTCGTTCAAAAAACGCCACTTTATCCATAGAGTGTGAATCAAACTCACAACCGCCGATGCTGACGGTAAGGTGTGATTGAATAGGGTGAGGAATTTCCAGCCCATTGATGCTGCTTAGGATGTGCTGAGAGAGTATTTCTAGGCCTTTTTTATCCGTATCAGGGAGCAGAAGCACAAACTCTTCACCGCCGTAGCGCGCAACGACATCTGCTGGTCGCTTAGCAATACCCTCTAACGCTTTTGCTACCTTTGTTAGGTAGACGTCGCCGGTATGGTGCCCTAACTGGTCATTAACCATTTTAAAGTGGTCGATATCTACCACTAGCAATCCTAACGGTGCGGATGAGCGTGAGGTTCGTTTTATTTCGTCTCTTAAATGTTGGTCGAAGTAACCGCGATTGAATATTCCGGTAAGGGCGTCTTTACCAATCAATTGCTGAAGCTCTTTTTTCTGCGCTTCTAACTCCATTAATTGTAGGGTGATTTGTTTTTTTGCTTTCCATTGTTCTTTGTCGTAAATGAAGGCTTGTAACTTGGTTTTATAGTGGTCACTGCCCAAATAGAGCACCCAAATGAGCATGAAAGAAATAGAGAAATATAAGTGAAATGAGGCAATGGGTACGTCTTGAGCTATCTCTACAATTAAGAATCCTGTGATTACGCTAATGCCCCACACATACACGATTTCTCTGACGCGCAGGATCATCATCTTTGCCATGGCAGTAACCAATATTACCGAGAGGGGAGCAAGTGTGACGGATAGGGTGATCATGGCTGCATGCTGAGCGACAAGTAGGTTAGAAACCACAAACAAGCATATTAGGTTAGTTTTGTTATTTGTCGGCAACTTTATCAGGATGAACCTGACGAGCAAAAAGGCCAGTGGCAGCACATAAACCATGTAGAAGTGAAAAAATGAATTGATGCTTTCTGTTGCCAGCAAAAAACTTTGCTCTTCCCAAAGAGGCATGCCAACACCAAGCAGCAACATGAATAGTGCGAGCAAAGGCAGCCAAAACTTTAACTGCTTTTTATTGTGTTTTGCTACATAGTCATTAAAACCAACTGGAACGTCGGTACTGAAAGTCGGGGTCACACACTCTCACTCGAAAAAGGCTTTGTATCAATAATAGAACAAGTCTGAGCCTAAACGGGAATATTCCGTATTATCAATGAAATAAAGCAAATCGAGCCCTTATTGAGGGCTCGATTTGGTGCTATTTGATGGGTTTGAAGTTAGGGGATAGCGTATCGCATACGTGCCGCGCAAAACCGCTACCCGCTTCTCGATAAATGTCGAATGCCGCATCCGCGCCCAGTTCAATAAATTGCTCAACCTGGTCTTGATATTCAGCAATGGCGGCGACTTTCCCTCGGTAGCCTCTAAGTTGTAGCTGCTCTAGGGCAAAGCGGTTACCTTGGTTATTCGGAATGGCCAGTAAGACCAATTCTATTTGGTCCAATTTCTGGATGCGCTCCCAAAAATCGGAGTCGGTCACATCACCACAAATGGTGTTTCTTGCATGGCGTTGGTGGTGATCGGCTGTGTCATTTCGTATTTCTACGCCTAAACAGATATCGCCGTGGCGCTCTGTGAGTTCATCGTAGGCACCCGTCCCGATACGACCCATACCCAGCACCATAACCTGAGCCTGACCAACGCCAATAAATTGGTCGCGAATATTAATCTTGGCGTCGCTGTGCTCTTTAAGCCAGCTGGCACTGCGACGATAGATGCTATTGCTAAAGCGGTTAAGGGGCGCAGCAATAATGAAAGAAATGGATACCGCTAAAGCGATAGAGACCATGATATCACCGGATATCCAGCCCTGTTTGTAGGCTAAACCGCCGACAATCAAGCCAAATTCACTGAAGTTGAACAGCGTGAGGGATGCGAGGAGCGAGGTTCGAACTCGAAACTTAAATCGGTCTAAGATGAGGTAATACAGTACTCCCTTAACTGGCAACAACAGCATGAATACCAGAGCCAGAATCAATCCAGCCACGGTCGGCTGTTCAGACAGACCAATGTTTAGGAAGAAGCAGACCAAGAACATCTCTTTCAAATTGAACAAAGATTTGGAAAGCTCAGACGCCTTCTTGTGTCCGGCAAGCAGCATTCCAAGAATTAGCGCACCGAGATCGCCTTTTACGCCAACCAATTCAAATAGCCCAGCACCCACAACTAAGGCAAAGAAGATACCGCACAGTACTAGTAATTCGCCGTGGCCCACTTTATCCAATACCTTGTAGAAAAGAGGGCGGACTAACGGCAGCGCAAACAGGATAATGGCGTACCATTCTGGAACCTTACCGGTAGATACGGTCAGAAAAGCTACCGCAAAGATATCCTGCATAACCAAGATACCAATAGCAATGGTGCCATAGACGGAGTTTAGTTCACCGTTATCTTGTAGGGCCTTGATGGCAAATACGGTGCTAGAAAAAGAGAGTGCAAAGCCTAAGATGATGAGCTGCGCAAAGGACATATCAGCGAAAAGGTTTACACCGATAACCTGCAATGCCACTAAACAGAAGGTAAAAAAGGCGGTAGAGGCGAGGTTGTGCAGGGTAGCGCCAGCCCAAATCTCTTTGGACAGTAGCACCTTAATATCCAGCTTTAGGCCGATAGTGAACAGCAGTAAGGTGACACCAAGATCAGCAAGCTGATTGATTGCATCGTTGCTTTCGAAACCAAAGGCATTCAGGGTGAAACCAGCCAGCAAAAAACCGACAAGGGGAGGGAGGTTACAGCGCTGTGCGACAAAGCCGGCAACAAAAGCACCGAAAATGAGCATTATATCCATTTATGCAGTCTCGAAAGTGGTTGAGAAATTGGCGCATATTCAACCACAAACGAGTCTGAGATGATTGAACTTATTGCGTAGAATCCATCAATTTTTGTAACAATATGCCATTTAACATGGCTCGTTTAACAATAGCAAACGCCCCCATTGTCGGATACTGCTCTAGTTCAGAGGAGACAATAGGTAAGTCTTTATGAAACGCCGTTAGCGATTGGCTATTTACGTTCCTTTGAATTGCTGGGAATAATACCTCTTTTGCCTTGGTAATATCACCTGCAATGACTATCTTTTGCGGGTTAAACAAGTTAATCACAATGGCCGCCGCTTTACCGAGTTGATCGCCCACGCGCACGATGCTTTGTGTCGCTAGTGCATCGCCGCTGAGTGCGTGCTTGCAGATAGCGTTGATGGTGACTTGGGGCTCATCGGCGAGCGTTGAATTATAGCCTTGTGCCAAACGTGCTTTCACACCTTTGATAATCGCAGGGTTAGCAGCGATAGTCTCTAGGCAGCCGAAGTTACCGCACTGGCACTGCTCGCCAAGAGGGTCCACTTGAATATGACCGATTTCGCCGACGTTTCGGTTTGAACCTAGGAACACCTGACCTCCAGCCATAATGCCGGAACCGGTTCCACGGTGAACACTAATTAGGATGGAATCTTTGCAGTCACGGGTTGCGCCAAAGTAGTGCTCAGCAAGAGCCATACCTCGGATATCATTACCGACAAAGCACTCGGTCTTAAATTCATCTTTCAGAATTTTCGCTAAAGGCAGGTTATCAATCTTAGTGTTAGGCATGTATTGCACAACGCCTACATCTGGGTTTACTAAGCCTGGCAAAATCACACCAATCGCAATCAGGTTATGAGAGATACCTTCGTTACTGGCTTTGAAAAGCTTAATCTTATCGAATATTTGCCCAACCAATTGCTCTTGGTCGCTGTACTGAATTGCCGATTCACTTTGCGCTAGGATTTCTCCGCTCAGGTCATGCAAAGACAATTGAATATAATCTCGCCCAACACGCACTGCGATAGAGTGGAACTGAGTCACCTGTGTGGTTAGGGATATTGCTCGTCGGCCACCAGTAGAGGCCTGCTGTGCAACCTCTTGTACTAAATTACATTCCAATAGCTGACGAGTGATCTTAGTGACACTTGCTGGCGCTAAATGGCTCAATTCAGCAATCTGAATGCGTGATATAGGCCCTTGTTGATCAATCAGTCGATAAACAGCTGCGCTGTTCAACTGCTTTACTAGGTCTACGTTGCCAATTTGTCCGCCAGTCATAATTATCCCTGTTTAAATTGACCGTTTACTACGGTCGCTTTAACGTTAAAGTCGTTGTTGAAAATGGTAAGGTTCGCAATCATATCAGGTTTTACGCGACCTAGTTTATGCTCCATGCCCATTGCTTTCGCGGGATAGAGTGTTGCCATGCGTAGTGTTTCATCGAGAGATAAACCTGCATGCTTAACGCAGTTCTCTACGGCTTCAATCATGGTAAGTGCAGAACCGCCCAATGTACCGTCTTCACCTACACACATTCCATCACGAACGTACACGGTTTTACCGACGAAATTGAATTGGTCCATTTCAGCGCCTGCTGGAGCCGTTGCATCTGTTACTAGTACCAGTTTTTCGCCCTTAAGTTTGTGAGCGATACGGATGTTAGCATAATCAACATGATGCCCATCAACGATAATGCCCGCATATACGTCTGGAGTGTCGAATATTGCGCCAACGACGCCTGGCTCACGACCTGTCATTGGCGTCATAGCGTTAAATAGATGAGTGGCAAAGGTAATGCCTTGCTCAAAACTATCACGCGCTTCTTGATACGTTGCGGCAGTGTGACCAATAGAAACAACAATTCCAGCTTCTTTCAGTTGCTTGATGTGCTCAGGTCTGTTTTGTTCTGGGGCTAGGGTTACCTTGGCCACTAGGTCTGAGTGCTGGCAAATAAAGCTGATCATCTCATTATCCGATTGACGAATGTATGACTCGGTATGAATGCCTTTTCTAGCAAGGTTAAGGTAAGGACCTTCAAGGTGTAGACCGAGTGACTGATGCTTGTTTTGTTCCTGATATTTACGCTGAGCTTCGATAGCGCTGCGCATGCTCTCGTCTGAAGAGGTGATCAGCGTGGGTAGAAAGCTGGTGCAACCGGATTTCAGGTTGGCTTCGTGCATAATCTGCATCGTTTCAGGGGAGATGTCATCATTGAGCATCACACCACCGCAGCCATTTAATTGCAGGTCGATGAAGCCAGGGCTTAGGTTAGCGCCTTGTAGATCGATACGTTCAATGCCTGCGTCTAATGTTTCTTCAAGGCATACCGCCTTGATACGGTCGTTCTCGATGACAACCGCGTGGTTATTTAAAATGTCGCTACCCGTGAAAACGGTGCAGTTCGTTAATGCATACATACTTGCTGCTCCTAATTAAAGATCTTTGATGTTTTCCGCTTCTAACTCGCGGAAATATTTAAGGGTTTTGACTTTCAATTCTTGAGAAGCTGGAGAGTCAGCGACAATAACGGCTTTTGAATGCATCTGCATTGCGCTTACTGTCCATAGGTGATTCACCGAGCCTTCTACTGCTGCTTGCAGTGCTTGAGCTTTATTGTGGCCAGTAATCAACACCATCACTTCTTCTGCATCGAGAAGCGTCGCAACACCGATAGTCAGTGCATACTTAGGCACTTGGCTAATGTCACCATCAAAGAAGCGAGAGTTAGCAATACGTGTTTTTTCGGTCAGCGTTTTAATGCGTGTACGTGATGAAAGAGACGATGCCGGCTCGTTAAATGCGATATGACCATCATGACCCACGCCACCCATGAACAGGTTAATTCGGCCATAAGATTTAATCTTAGCCTCATAAGCTCTGCACACGGCATCGTGGTCTTCAGTGTTGCCATCCAACAAGTTTATGTTTTGCTCTTGAATGTCCACATGCTTGAAGAAGTTTTCATACATGAAGGTGCGGTATGACTCTGGGTGATCGCTAGGCAAGCCAACGTATTCATCCATATTGAAGGTCACCACATTCTTAAAGCTCACTTTTCCTGCATTGTACATTTCAATTAAGTACTTGTAGGTGTTCAGCGGTGTTCCACCAGTAGGTAGGCCAAGCACAAAAGGTCTGTCAGCGGTTGGGTTAAACTTATTTATTGTATTGACAATATGTCGAGCAGACCAACGACCGACGTCTGCGCTTGTTTCTAGTGGGATGAGCCTCACGGTGGATACCTCGCCAAGATTTAAGATTCTGTTTAATTGTCCTTAGTATACTCAAAATGATCGTTATTTTTAATAGTGAAATAAGTTTTATGATCTACCTAACAAAAACAGGCTGTCTACACAGATTGCTATGACATGGCTCACGTTTTATGGGGTTTTAATTTGCGACGCAAATTTAAGCCATTAAGATGAAGAGGACTAAATTAATCAGCTAAAAAAAGTTTTAAGCTTATTTTCAGATTCCTCAGGGGGAGAAGTAACGTGAACATTCTTGGATATTTTCAGAAGGTAGGTAAGGCGCTAATGGTGCCGGTTGCTACGCTACCAGCAGCAGCGATACTCATGGGTATCGGTTATTGGATTGACCCGACCGGTTGGGGTGGCAACAGTGCACTAGCTGGCTTCCTTATTAAAGCGGGCGCAGCAATCATCGACAACATGTCTTGGCTATTCGCTGTAGGTGTTGCTTACGGTATGTCTAAAGATAAAGACGGTGCAGCGGCACTGGCTGGCCTAGTAATGATGTACGTTGTTACTACTCTTCTATCTCCTGGTGCAGTAGCACAGATTCAGGGTATTAGTGGCGACGCAGTTCCAGCGGCATTTGGTAAGATTCAAAACCAATTCGTAGGTATCCTAGTCGGTATTATCTCTGCTGAGATCTACAACCGCTTCTCGACCGTTGAGCTTCATAAAGCACTAGCGTTCTTCTCTGGTAAGCGTCTTGTTCCTATCTTGACTTCTTTTGCTGGTATCGTAATGGCATTCGTACTTATGTACGTGTGGCCTGCAATCTACGATGGCCTAGTACACTTCGGTGAGTCTATCCAAGGTATGGGTTCTGTAGGTGCTGGTATCTATGCATTCTTTAACCGTCTACTTATCCCTGTTGGTCTTCACCACGCACTGAACTCAGTATTCTGGTTCGACGTTGCAGGTATTAACGACATCCCTAACTTCCTAGGTGGCGCTAAGTCTCTTGCAGAAGGTACTGCAACAGTAGGTGTTACTGGTATGTACCAAGCGGGCTTCTTCCCTATCATGATGTTCGGTCTACCGGGTGCAGCACTGGCTATCTACCACACTTCAAAATCTAAGAACAAAGAAAAAGTAGCGTCTATCATGATTGCTGCAGGTTTCGCTTCTTTCTTCACTGGTGTGACTGAGCCACTAGAATTCTCATTCATGTTCCTAGCGCCAGCACTGTATGTTCTGCACGCTGTTATGACGGGTGTTTCTGTATACATCGCAGCATCAATGGAATGGATTGCAGGCTTTGGCTTCTCAGCAGGTCTTGTGGATATGGTTCTATCTAGCCGTAACCCACTAGCGAAAGATTGGTACATGCTAATCCTTCAAGGTCTAGTATTCTTCGGAATCTACTACGCAGTGTTCCGTACAGTAATCGTTAAGTTCGGTCTTAAGACTCCAGGTCGTGAAGATGACGAAGATGGTGCTTCAACAACTGTGGGTTCTTCAAACTCTTCTGAGCTTGCGAAGCAGTACCTTAAAGCACTAGGTGGTCACAGCAACATCTCTTCAATTGATGCATGTATCACTCGTCTACGCCTAACTCTAAACGACACGAGCGTAATCAACGAGAAGCAACTGAAAGACTTAGGTGCAATGGGTGTGGTTAAACTAGGTTCAAATAACGTTCAAGTTATCCTAGGTCCACTAGCAGAAATCGTAGCAGGTGAGATGAAACAAATCCCTGCAGATGCTGACCTAACAACTGTACAGCTTCCATCTTAATCAATAACTCCTAGATTATTGTGCCAATGCCTCCCTCGGGAGGCATTTTTTTTACCTTTCATAACACAAACATCTAGATTTAGTTCTTTAGACGAATACAATGTAGGGCGTAGAAGAATTTCAAAATTGAACCATGAGGTGTTGTAGATGAGTGAAGCTGAGGCTCGACCATCGAATTTTATCCGCCAAATCATCGATAAAGATATCGCGGATGGCAAACATAACAGCGTGCATACTCGTTTCCCGCCAGAGCCAAACGGTTATCTGCATATCGGACACGCTAAGTCGATCTGTCTAAACTTTGGTATTGCTCAAGACTATCAGGGCCAGTGCAATCTGCGCTTTGATGACACCAACCCTGAAAAAGAAGACATTGAATACGTTGATTCAATCAAGAACGACGTTCAATGGCTAGGTTTCGACTGGTCTGGCGATATCTGTTACTCGTCAAACTACTTTGATCAGTTGTATGCGTATGCTGTTGAGTTGATCAACAAGGGCCTAGCTTATGTTGAAGAGCTAACCGCTGATGAAATCCGCGAATACCGCGGTACGTTGAAAGCACCGGGTAAAGAAAGCCCATATCGCAACCGCACCGTTGAAGAGAACTTAGCGTTATTTGAAAAAATGCGTGATGGTGGCTTCAAAGAAGGTGAGGCGTGTCTGCGTGCTAAGATCGATATGAGCTCATCATTCATGGTGATGCGTGATCCGGTTCTATATCGTGTGCGTTTTGCTCATCACCATCAAACCGCTGACAAGTGGTGCATTTACCCGATGTACGACTTTACTCACTGTATCTCGGATGCCCTAGAGGGAATTACTCACTCTTTGTGTACCCTTGAATTTCAAGACAACCGTCGCTTGTACGATTGGGTTCTGGAAAACATTACCATTGAGACTCAGCCTCATCAGTATGAGTTTAGCCGCCTAAACCTTGAATATACGGTGATGTCTAAGCGTAAGCTAAGCCAACTAGTGACTGAGAACTTGGTCAATGGCTGGGATGACCCGCGTATGCCAACCATCTCTGGTTTGCGTCGCCGTGGTTTTACGCCTGCGTCTATCCGTGAATTCTGTAAGCGTATTGGTGTGACTAAGCAAGAGAACATGATTGAGTTTGGTTCACTAGAGTCTTGTATTCGTGATGACCTAAACGAGAACGCTCCTCGTGCGATGGCTGTTCTTGAGCCTGTTAAGATCGTTATTGAAAACTTCCCAGAAGGTCAGGTTGAGACGCTAAACGTTGCTAATCACCCGAACAAGCCTGAAATGGGCAGTCGTGAAGTCCCCTTCACTCGTGAAGTGTGGATCGAGGCTGATGACTTCCGTGAAGAAGCGAACAAGAAGTACAAACGCCTAGTTTTAGGTAAAGAAGTACGTCTGCGTGGCGCTTACGTGATTAAGGCTGAGCGCATCGAAAAAGATGAGCAAGGTAACATCACCACTATCTTCTGTACTTATGATGATGAGACGCTAGGTAAGAACCCAGCGGACGGTCGTAAAGTGAAGGGTGTTATCCATTGGGTATCCGCTGACAAAGGTGTTCCTGCAGAGATTCGTCTATACGATCGCTTGTTTACGGTACCAAACCCAGCAGCGGCGGAAGACTTTAAAGCAACGATTAATGCTGAATCATTAGATGTGAAGCAAGGCTTTGTTGAACCTAGCCTAGTGGGCGCTGAAGCAGAAGCGGGTTACCAGTTCGAGCGCACAGGCTACTTCTGTGTGGACAGCAAAGACAGCACTGCAGAGAACTTAGTGTTTAACCGCACAGTCGGTCTACGTGATACTTGGGCAAACAATAGCTAATTAATGCTTTTGTATTAAAAAAAAAAATGCCAGCTAGATGCTGGCATTTTTTATGTCCGGTTTAAGAGTAGTTTTAGTTAATCATTTAGAACGTAAGAGACATCACCTGTTCGAGAGTCATACCAGATGACATGCTTAGCTGACTCAGGGTCGGGGTCATAACCGTCTTTGGTGAAGATAAAAACACACTTAGAAAAATAATTATTGTCATCTTGTTGCCGAATAGCGTAGAAATCATAATCTTCAGCTTGGGCGACACTATCAGTCGCAGTAAGGGATGAATTCAGAAGCCTATCCCACAACAAATAACAGGCTTTGTCGCCCTTACCAATATTAAAGGGTGCTCCCATAGGGTCATTCTTATCAACGCCCAGTGGATAGCCAACATCATTCATATCCAGATGGCTGTCTATGCTGTTGCTACCTTCAGTGGCATCTGTCCCTTCGGCATATCCAGGCATATTGGCGTAGGATTCTGTGCCTCTGCCTTCTAGCGCCCATCTTTGATGCGCAAAATTAATAGACTGTTGGAATTCAGCCGCCGCACCTTGAAGCATCGATTCTCGCGCGTCAGAGTTAAGATCTAAAAATCGCGGGGCAGCCACTACAGCTAGCACCGCGATTATCACGATAACAACAACCAACTCAATCAGCGTAAATCCATTTTTACTGATAGACATTTTGTTTATGACTCTACTACTTAGGCGTGTGCGCCTTAGGATCAGCCTTACAGTCACCATTGGCACAGCGACCGTATAGGTAAAGACTGTGGTTAGTCAGATTGATATTGTAACGTTTTGCAATCTCACGCTGACGCTCTTCAATAACTTCGTCGCTAAACTCAATCACTGAGCCACAATCTAGACAAACAAGGTGGTCATGGTGGTGCTGGGTAGACAGTTCAAATACTGACTTGCCGCCCTCAAAGTGGTGACGAGTAACAATGCCTGCGTCATCAAATTGGTTGAGAACTCGGTAAACGGTAGCAAGACCAATCTCTTCACCGATATCTATTAATTTCTTGTACAGCTCTTCCGCACTGATGTGCTGACAACCTGGCTGCTGAAGTAGCTCTAAAATTTTTAAGCGTGGTAAAGTGACCTTCAACCCTGCTTCCTTTAGGGCTTTATTATTATCTGGCATGCATGTTCCTATAAAAATCTGAGCCTTACTCTAATGTTCATTATATGGGAAGGAACCAGAACAATAAACCATGTACTTATGATGGTTATTTCTTTTGGTCATAAAACGGAAGGATGTCACGAATAGTATGTGATAAATATTTACAAATTTGTAACTGGTGAAATAACAGGTACAAAAAAGGGGCACAAGGCCCCTTTTTCAAAATTTCAAAATCTGTACAAGATTAGTCTTCTAGTTCAGCAAGACACATCTCAGCGTGGATTTGATTAACCCACTTTGTTACGCGCTCGTCAGTCAATTCTGGCTGACGGTCTTCGTCGATGCATAGGCCGATGAAGTTGTCGTCATCAACAAGTGCTTTTGATGCTTCAAACTCGTAACCTTCTGTTGGCCAGTGACCCATGATAGTGCCACCTTTGCCTTCTACGATATCGCGAACGGTACCCATAGCGTCACAGAAGTATTCAGCATAATCTTCTTGGTCACCACAACCAAAGATAGCGACTAGCTTAGTGCTAAAGTCGATACCCTCTAGTTCAGGGAAGAAGTCGTCCCAGTCACATTGAGCTTCACCGTAGTACCAGGTTGGAATGCCGATCAGAAGCAGATCGAAGTTATCAATGTCTTCTTTGCTGCTCTTTGCAATATCTTGAACGTGAACCAGTTTTTTACCTAGTTGCTTTTGAATCATCTTTGCAACAGCTTCTGTATTACCAGTATCACTGCCGAAGAAGAGACCTACACTTGCCATAGAATCAGTACCTATATTAGATGTAATCGGATGCGTTTATAAAGTGAGTTGTAGGTTATATACCTGAGCCTTCCCAAGAGAGCTGAATCAGCCCCTTGATAATGAAACCGGCACAACCTAAAAACAACACAAGCCATACGATACGACGGCCAAATGGAGGGACATTACCCTGCTTCAGAACGTCTTTGATTGCGAGACCGATGAGTAAAAATACGGAGGCAAACAACAAATCAAGTCCAATGGATTCAATCTGATTTATGTAATCGTAGAGCATGGCATCCCTTTATGCTTTATCAATCGCGGAACTATATCACAGTCAGCTTATGTCTGTTTACCCTTGACCTTTAATTTTGTGCAATAAACTTGCGAATAACGCGTAACACCATGTCCGGTTTCTCGGCATGCAGCCAGTGTCCTGTGTTCGCAATCACATGCGCTTTGGCGTTCGGAAACTGAGCCATTATCTCAGGTTGATGTTCACCTTGAATGTAATCCGAATCTGCGCCCTTAATAAAGAGGGTAGGCAAAGGGTTTTCTGCTAGGGCAGACCAGGTCATGATCTCAGAATATTGTGACTTCAGGGCTTGATGGTTGAAGCGCCAATCTAAGGTATCGCCATCTTTATATAATGACTTGCTCAAAAATTGCCTTACACCTTCCATCTCTATGTGCTTGGCCATTAGACCCATCGCTTCAGAGCGCAGTTTTGGCTTCTGTTTAGCGACTTCTTGAATCCCCGCAAACACATTGCTGTGTCGATCCACGTTGTAGGCGACAGGGGCCATGTCCAATACAATCAATCTTTGGATGTTCATTGGACTAATAGAGGCGTACTTCATTGCCACTTTACCACCCATCGAATGGCCGACCACAGTTAACTCATCTAATGCCAATTCATCCATTAACTGACGAATATCTTCGGCCTGTGCGGCATAAGTATGTTCATCACTGTGCAAGGATCGCCCATGATTGCGCAGATCCACGCTAATCACTTGGTGATCTTGGCTGAGATCGCGGGCAAGGAGGCCTAAATTATCCAAACTTCCAAACAAACCGTGGATCAAAAGTATAGGTTTACCATGACCTTGGATCTTATAGTGTAACTGGCTCGACATTTTCTCCAATTCCCTTTTGCTTTCCGTAGAGACTTACTCAATAACTGGGTATAATCTGGCGCAGTTTAAACTAATAAGATTGTGAAAAGCGAATGAAAACCATCGAAGTTGACGAAGAACTGTATAGATTTATCGCGAGCCGTACCCAACGCATTGGAGAGAGTGCATCCGATATTCTACGACGTTTACTAGATGTGGATGGTATAGCCAAGCTAGAAGCAGAGTCTGTTGAGGCAACGCCAGAAACAGATATTGAGCCTACAGGCGCGGCCACACCTATCATCGTAGGTAAACCGTCGCAATCGATTGACCCTATCAAGCAGATTCGCAGTGAACTTATCTCTGATGAATTTGCCGCTTTAGATAAAGCGATTGATAGATTTATGTTTGTATTATCTGCACTTCATCGAATTGATAAAGATGGATTCGCCGAAGCGACTCAGGTTAAGGGTCGCAAACGCGTTTACTTCGCAGATAACGAAGCAGTGCTCTTGGCAAGTGGCACCACGACCAAACCAAGAGCCATTCCTGGGTCACCTTTTTGGGTGATCACCAATAACAACACCAGCCGTAAACGTCAGATGGTTGAGCAGTTGATGGTGAGAATGTCATTCCCCGCCGAGTTAATAGAGCGAGTGGCTCGCTCAATTTAATCCCAAGGAATTATGCCTGCAAAGAACTTCCCCCTTTTTGCGGGCATTTTAATATTTGAAGAACTATAAAAAAGGAATAACACAATGGCTATGCATCCTCGCGCTGGGCAAAAGGCTCAGCAAGAAGATTTACACAACATCCCTCAGTTGGTAGCTAACTATTACCTACTTCAACCTGAAGCAGGCAACGCGGATCATAAGGTAGCATTTGGTACCTCTGGACACCGTGGTAGTGCTGACAAGACTACGTTCAACGAAAACCACATTCTAGCTATCGCTCAAGCAGTAGCTGAAGTTCGCGCAAGCAACGGTGTGACTGGTCCTCTATTCGTGGGTAAAGATACTCACGCACTTTCAGAGCCAGCATTTGCAACGGTTGTCGACGTATTAGTGGCAAACGGTGTTCAAGTTATCTGTCAAGAAGACGAAGGTTACACACCAACTCCGGGTATCTCTCACGCAATCCTTACTTACAACTTGGTTAATGATGCAAAAGCAGACGGCATTGTAATTACTCCGTCGCATAACCCACCACAAGATGGCGGCATCAAGTACAACCCAGTTCACGGTGGTCCTGCTGAGGGTGAGCTAACACAAGCTATCGAAGATCGCGCAAACGAGATCATCGCAGCAGGTTTAGCTGATGTGAAACGTGTAGGCATTGCCGCTGCAAAAGCGAGCGAGTTATTCGTTGAGAAAGATTTGGTTGCTCCTTACGTTGCTGATCTAGTGAACGTGGTTGATATGGAAGCAATCCAAAAAGCAAACCTTAAGATTGGTGTTGATCCACTAGGTGGCTCAGGCATCGATTACTGGCGTCAAATCCAGAAGGCATACAACCTAGACCTAACTCTAGTAAGCGAAGCTGTAGACCCTAGCTTCCAGTTTATGTCTTTGGATAAAGACGGCGTAGTGCGCATGGACTGTTCTTCGCCTTACGCGATGGCTGGCTTGTTGGCACTCAAAGACGACTACGACCTAGCATTTGGCAACGACCCAGATTACGACCGTCACGGCATTGTGACTCCAGCAGGGCTAATGAACCCTAACCACTTCCTAGCGGTATGTATCGATTACCTATATCGTCACCGTGAAGGCTGGGGCGCTGAGGTTGCTGTAGGCAAAACTCTAGTATCAAGCGCAATCATCGACCGCGTGGTTGCTGACCTTGGTCGCGAGCTATGCGAAGTGCCAGTTGGCTTCAAATGGTTTGTAGATGGTCTATACGAAGGTAAGTTTGGTTTTGGTGGTGAAGAGAGCGCGGGCGCGTCATTCTTGCGTAAAGACGGCACACCTTGGGCTACGGACAAAGATGGTATCATCCTATGTCTTCTTGCAGCAGAAATCACTGCAGTAACTGGCAAGAACCCTCAGCAATACTACAACGAACTAGCAGCTAAGCACGGTGAGTCTAGCTACAACCGTATTCAAGCGGTTGCCAATGGTCCACAAAAAGATGTGCTTAAGAAGCTATCGGCTGAAATGGTGTCTGCGGATACACTAGCGGGTGATGCAATCACTGCTCGTTTGACTCACGCTCCAGGTAACGGTGCGGCAATTGGTGGTCTTAAAGTGACGACAGCCAACGGCTGGTTCGCAGCGCGTCCATCAGGCACAGAAGAAATCTACAAGATTTACTGTGAAAGCTTTAAGGGTGCTGAACACCTGAAGCTAATTGAAACTGAAGCACAAGAGATTGTGAACCAAGTATTTAAGGCAGCAGGCCTATAATTTAAGCCTTAGAACGCTTAAGCCTGAATAAATAAATCCCCATTGTGTTTGCGCACAGTGGGGATTTTTTATGGGGTTAAAACGGTTGTAGCTTGTTTATACCTGCTTATT
The DNA here is from genome assembly GCF_001677275.1 of Vibrio breoganii. GTDB lineage: Bacteria > Pseudomonadota > Gammaproteobacteria > Enterobacterales > Vibrionaceae > Vibrio > Vibrio breoganii. The sequence continues at coordinate 2,020,339 of NZ_CP016177.1, read as the reverse complement.
TTTTTGCTTTCTCTGAAATAAAGTGACAAGCAAGATTGGTGCACAGAGCATCAGCATAAAAACAGATATGGCTTCAATCAATTCGGTCATGGAAACTCCTAGATGAACCGCATATGTATCAAGTGTTTTGAATCAGCGAGACTGTATGCCTATGCAGGTTGGGATTCAATATGAGTCTGTACGCTTATGCGATGCTTCTTTATGAGTAAGTGGATGTGCAACATTTAAATTGTTGTATTAAAACGATTTATTTGCACTCGTTATTGATTGTTTTGAATATGAAATCACAGTTTCTACAATTGACTAGATATTATTGGGCCAGTCATCAGGAACAATAAACCAAAAGCGTCCTGATTCACTCTGACAGTGCAAGATCTTGCCTTGAATACCATCCAATAATGGAGAGTTTTCTGTTCTACCAGTAGCCCAAAGTGGCTTATCTAAGCGATACAGTTTTTCATCTATTTGATTAGCTTGATTCTGATGACACCAATAGCCCACGATCTGCGAGGTGTTTATCTTTTTCCCTTCACAATGCGTAGGCACAGTGTGAGCCTCAAAAGGATTAATGTACAAGCGTCCTTGCATTAACAGGTGTTGTGAAAGGTCTTTCCATTGTGGATATTGACGGATAAAGATGTCAGATTGTGTGTGCTGAAGCTGCCTTTCCAACATATGTTTAAGCTTTTTATCAAGTCGGTCTATGGCGTTAGGGCCGTACCATTTATCCCCATGGAGCAGATAAAACTTAATGGCGACCTCCCAATGCTCAAATCTATCGTGCTGGTGGTTGTGCAGAATAAAATCCAGCTCGCCAATGGTTCTGCCATTATCACTGAGCTGCAGTTCAGTGGTGGTGATGGATAGGGAAGGGTGGTGTATGAACAGTTGCTCACACAAATACTGATAGATAAACCCGAGCCGAGGGTTGCCCGTATAGGTGTGCATTTTCTCAGCGCAGAGGGTTTGAAAAGGAAGTGCTTCTACAATTATCTCATCACCATGCAACAGTGGCGGTGTTGTCGCTATCCAATCAGCGAATTGAGATAATGTAGAGACATCAACATAGGTATTTGGCATTGGCTAACAGACCCTAGTAGCTAGACGAGCAGACATTTGTTTGTTTAACTTGCTACATATCAGACGTATTTTCAATTATTTGGAAGCAAAATGAACAATTTACAACTGCAACGCATTCTTAATGACAAGCTTTCCCCTGAACTGATTAAAGATTACGCGCCAAATGGACTTCAGGTTGAAGGAAGCAAAACCATCAATAAAGTCGTTACTGGAGTGACTGCTTCTCAAGCGCTTATCGATAAGGCTATCGAGTTAGGTGCCGACGCTATCCTTGTTCATCATGGTTATTTCTGGAAGGGTGAGCCTGAGCCGATAGTCGGTATGAAAGGTCGCCGTATTCGCTCATTGATCAAGAACGATATCAATCTTTATGGGTATCACTTGCCATTGGATATTCACCCACAACTGGGTAACAACGCACGTCTGGCTCAGCTTTTGGACATTGATGTTGAAGGCGGGTTAGAGGGGCATGCTCAATCTGTCGCAATGCACGGCCGCTTGAAGCAAGCGTTGAGCGGCGCGGAATTTGCTAAGCGCATTGACAAAGCCCTACATAGAGAGCCACTGCATATCGCACCTGAAAACGCCGATAAAATGATTGAAACTGTTGGTTGGTGCACGGGGGGTGGTCAAGATTACATTCAATTGGCTGCAGACAACGACTTGGATGCCTTCATCTCAGGTGAGATCTCAGAGCGCACCACCTTTGTGGCACGCGAGCAAGATATTCATTACTTCTCAGCGGGTCACCACGCAACAGAGCGCTATGGCATTAAAGCGCTGGGTGAATGGCTAGCCGCAGAGCATGGGCTAGACGTCACCTTTGTTGATATTAATAATCCAGTTTAATGGCAACGGGTATCCCCTAAGCACTAGCAATCACTTGCGGGCTACCCTTTTTACTTGAGCTTACAGACTGAATCTCGCTCAACCAACTCTGGTACCAGGCTATTAGACGGCGAATATTTACGGTTATCGATTCGTGCTAGCAAGGCTTTCGCTGCCACCTCACCAATTCGATGAACAGGATAATCAATCGTCGTCAGTCTCGGTCTCACGTGCTGACTATGGCTATCGTTATCAAAGCCGATAACAGATAACTCTTTACCAATAGTAATACCTCGCTCCGCACATACATCATAAACCGCCAACGCTATATTATCGTTCTGACAGAAGATGGCGGTGATTTTCGGTGCTCGATCAAGCAATCGTCTTACTGCATCGTGGTTTCCCTGATGGTCAAACCGCCCTTCGATCACATACATTGGATTGTAAGGAAGCCCGGAAGCACCAAGCGCGTTTCGATACCCTTGCAAGCGATCTCGGCTATCAACCTTGCTCATTTGGCCGCTGATACAGGCTATTTCAGTGTGACCATTGTCTACCAAAAACTGAGTGGCAACCATGCCACCTTGCTCATTGTTAATATAGATACAGCTCTCGGCAATCTCAGGTACAAGACGATTAACGATCATGGTATTGGGATGGCGTAACAGCAAGCTAATCAGAGTGTCATCGGAGAGCTTATCGGAATGAAGAACCAACCCGTCGACTTGTTTAGCAAGGAGGAATTCGATGGAGTCTTGTTCTTTTTGAAGAGACTCTTGACCACTGGTTACGATCAGATGCATGTTTTTCTCACGCACTTGCTGCTCAACGTGATGCATTAGAGGACCGTAAAAGGGACTGTCGAAGGAGCCAACAAGCATGCCAATACTATTGGTTTTATTGGATGCTAAGGCTTGGGCTGACGCATTTGGTTGAAAGTTCAAAGCCTTCATCGCTTCATAGACTCTCTGCTTGTTAGCCTCCTTCACATAAGCGTGCCCGTTGAGAACTCGAGAAACGGTTGCTGTTGAGACTTTTGCTAGCGCTGAAACTTCTTTTATCGTTGCCAATTTTATTACCCGTTAATTTACTTCTCGAAACAGTGATAATTTTGTAAACCTAGCTATTTCAAGAAAGAACGAACATTCATCGTTGAGTTGCTCGGATAGTCTAATTATAAACATACCTTATGCTTAATTCAGCCAAATAATTGCTTAGGCTAGGTATAAGCACACACATGTTACAAGCTGTTAATATACGCTACTAGACACCTTACTTTCAACTAATGCAAAACATTTTGTAACCGCTTACATATCTGTGATGTGGTTCTTAATTTGAGAGGGTTGGAGGTTACATTCTCTAAATTAAGGTTTATGGTTTGTTAAGTTTTTGCAATCAACCCTCTTTTTCATAGGCTTTTATGGATTGCTAGTGACTCTTTTGGTATCTATTTGGGGCGTTTTTTGCTCTTTTGTAACCGCTTACAATATTCATGCGGTCAATGATATCGCTACTTGGACAGTTAAATTGATGAATACAAGGAAACGCAATGGAAGTGAGTAATCGACGTTTTAAAGTCGCAAATCTAGCTCTCGTTACCGCTATAGCATTAGCTATGATGGGATGTGGCGATGAATCCCTTAGTTCACAAGCAGGAGCATCCGCAGATAGTCCTGATGGTTCTGGAACACCAACATTACCAACACCAACGCCGCCATCAGGTAGTGATATGGTCGTATTTGAAAACTCCGTGAATGCCAAGTGGCCTGCATGGGATTGTTGCGGTGGAACAACGCCAATTTATCCGATGGAGCTTGATGAGTACGGGTTAACGACAGAGTTTAGAGTCGGTGAGCAACCAGCAGTATTAGGGTTTGTTCGTGCTGAAGGACTTGCGGGTGTCGATGTCAGTGACATGGAATCTGCAGGCATGCTTGAATTTGAGATCAAATTACGAAACAGCCCTGGTGACAATGTAAATTGGATTGTGAAACTAGAAAGTAACGGCGGAGATCAAGAAAGTAATGGCGAAGCCGTTGAGTTATCTATCCCTGCACCAAAAATTGGTATGTGGACCAAGGTTCAAGTTTCTCTTGCGGATTTGTCTAATCAAGGCCTTGATTTAACCAATATCGATAAGATTCTGATTAACCCTGCATGGGAAGAGGGTGAGGGGGCAGTATACCGAGTTGATAATGTTAAATTTGTTGACGGTGATGCGTCTGAGCCAGAAAACCCTTCCGACCCGATTATTCCAAATGAGTCTGATGAAGGCTACAAGCCAGATCTAGTGGTTGCAATGGAAGATTTTGGTGGTGCAGCATCAGAGCAAGCGGCTGCCAATCCATCGAGTGAAACATTACCTGCAGGAACCTTGATAAAAACGATCAAACCAGCAGGTGCAGAGATATGGGCTGGAACGACTCTTGGTGATATTACTGTTCTTGACATAACACCTGAACGAAGCATTGTTTCCGTATGGGTGTTCTCTGCAGAAGCAGGTATACCGGTGTTATTCAAAGTCGAAAACTCAGTAGTACCAGAGCAATTAGCTGAGGTGTTAGTTCAAACTTCGCTTGTAAACGAGTGGGAAAAGCTTGAGTTTGATTTTAATGATTTAAATGGCGGTGTATTAGACCCAAACTATAGCTTTGACAAAAAGTCCATATTCTTTGATTTCTTGGCAGAGGCTGCGAACAAGGAATTTTACTGGGCCGATATGACATTTGTTGAAGTCGACGAAGTTGTTGATCCAGAAGAGCCGCCTGTTGATCCAGAAGAACCACCGGTAGACGATGGAGAGTCTTTTGTCATTTTCAATGATGTTGCTAATCCTGCGTGGTTAGCATGGGATTGCTGTGGCGGCACTGCCCCAGCCGTCATTACGGATAGTGACGATAACTATGGCGCTGTAACAGAGTTCAACATTGTAGGGGCTACGGTCGTGGGCTTTACCTCTAGAGATGGCGATGGAGCGGTAGGTGGTGCTCCCGTTGATGTCTCTGCGTGGCAAGACACTGGTACAGTATCATTTGATCTGAAGTTAACCAATGACAATGGTGCAATTGATTGGAAGTTTAAGGTTGAATCCGCTGGTGGTGGAGCCTTGGAGCTTACTCTAGCCGATGTACCAGAATTGGATGTTTGGAAACGTTATACCTTTAACTTAAGTGACTTAGCCGATGGCGGCGTGAACCTAAGCGCAATAGATCTCGTTATGATGTTCCCTGCATGGGGCTCGGGTGATGGTGCATCTTATGTCGTTGACAATGTAATCTTCTCATCGGCAGGCAGCTCTGCTCCAGAAGAACCAGAACAGCCAGAAGGGCCGGTATTACCTCCAGTAGATGTTGAAGGTAATGTCGTTGTGAATGGTGATTTTGAAACCGGTTCTATTGACCCTTGGTATTCGATTGGCGGCGGAAGTGTATCTATCGATAGCGGTGCCGCGCGTTTACAAGCAGGAAATGGCGCTGAATCTAGGATTAAAGCTAATGGAATTGGAGCGGGCGACATTAATCCAAACCAAACCATTACTGTTTCGTTCTCTTATCGTGGTGAAGCCGTTGATGGTGGTGTAGCGAATGCAATTATCCACTTTATTGGTGATGGAGTTGTTGGTACTGAGGTCATTGATATGCCTGCGCCTACTACTGAATGGCAATCATACTCTCAAGAAATGGTCGTTAGTGCAGGAACATCTGCAGGCTTAGATTTCACTATTGGGGGAGTTTGTGGTGCGGTAGCAACCTGTAGTGTCGACCTTTTCTTAGACAATATTGCTGTAGTGCCCGAGGAAGGAACCGGGGAAACACCAGATAACCCAGAAGAAGGCCCAATTCTGCCACCTGATGATGGAACAGGTAATCTCATTGTGAATGGTGATTTTACTGATGACCTGTTAACCCCTTGGTTCCAAGTTGGTGGTGGTAGTGTTGTTGTTCAAGACCAGTCCGTTACTGTTGCCGCTGCAACGGGAAATGAAGCGAGGATTAAAGCTGAAAAAGTCGGTCAGGGCCTAGTGACCGCAGGCCAGACAGTTACTTTGTCTTTCCAAGCTAAAGGCTTCACTGCAAATGGTAGTGTTGCCAATGGGTTGCTGTATACGACAAGCTCAGCCGGTGTTTCTAAGACAGATATCTTTGATATTCCTAATTTGACGACAGTATGGAGCGAATATAGCTACGACTTTGATGTTGGTGACAATCCTGAGTGGGGACTAGACCTAGCTATTGGTGGTGTGTGTGGTGCCGTAGATGGATGCCAAACGCAAGTGTCGTTTGATAATGTTCGATTAGAGATTAAATAGCCTTAACGCCACATAGATATAGATCTATGTGGCGTTTTTTTATGAATGTAATTTAAGTCTCTCAAGTTGAGTAAAGATTTATAAGGAAGTAGTAATGAGACGGTCTAATTTTAAGATTTTCGCAACCACAGTCCTGTCCTGCCTACTCATTGCCTGTGGCGATGAGCAGTTGAGTGTTGGTGGTAATGCTCCGGATGCTGGCGGTGATAATGATATTGCTGAACTGGCCCCGCAGCCAGTCCCTACCTCATTCCCAACAGCGAGAAATGGTGAGCCTCTGCTAGGAAACCCTGAATACCTAGCGGTTTCTTATGGTGCTTGGCGCACAACCACTCGCGAGTCAGGAGCAGAGGTTCCTTCTGTTGCTGAACATAAAGAAGATATGAAAATATTGTCCGCAATGGGTATAAAAGTATTGCGTACATATAACACCCAAGGCTTCACTGGGCTAGATGGAAAGAGCAATACTGAAAACTTATTGCAAGCCATTGATGAGTTACAACAAGAGGATTCATCATTTGAAATGTACGTGATGCTAGGGGTGTGGATTGACGCACTGAACTCTTGGACGGGTAATGAAGTAATACACGATCAAGAAAACCCTGTTAATGCGGATGAAATTGCCAAAGCGAAGGAATTAGCTCTAGCGTATCCAGATATTATCAAGGTAATAGCGGTAGGTAACGAAGCCATGGTGGCGTGGGCTGAATATCATGTTGTGCCTAGCATTATCCTTGACCACGTCAATGATTTGCAATCTTGGAAGATGCAAAGTGGTGATACAGATGATTTGTGGATCACAAGCTCTGATAATTTTGCTGTTTGGGCGGGTGATGATGCCAATGGTAACAACAACGATCAGACCGATATTAAAGCACTGATTCAAGCGATTGATTATGTTTCTTTACATACGTACGCGCATCATGACACGCATTATGACCCAATCTTTAAAGAGGAATGGAAGGTCCCTCTTAGTGAACAATCTTTATCTAAAGAGGAGCAGATTGCTTCTGCGATGACCAAAGCGCACAGCCGCAGTATTTCTCAACTAGCTCAAGCACAAACATTTATTAATAGTGTGGATCCTACCAAGCCGATTCATATTGGTGAGACTGGCTGGTCAACCGTTTCTTCAGAAATGTTTGGAGAAGGTGGAACTCAAGCAGCTGACGAATATAAGCAGAAGCTGTTCTACGACGCTATGCGAGAGTTTTCCAATGACTTCGGTGCTTCACTGTTCTTCTTCCAAGCCTTTGATGAGCCGTGGAAAGGTGACCCTAATAATCCTACGCACTCAGAAAAACACTTTGGCCTAATTGATATTGATGGGAACGTTAAATATGTAGCGTGGGACAAAGTCGACACGCTAAATAATCTAGGTCTAACTCGTGGTGATGTTTCGTCTTTCCAAGCTAGCTTTTCTGGCGATGAAATTACTTTAATGGATACCGTTCTACCACCTCCGTTTCAAGCTGCTGTTGCGCCGCCAGAAGAAGGTGAGTTTCAGGTATTGGGCGCTGCCTTGTACTCAGGAGCTGCCGCTTATGGTTGGGATAACCCAATCACGGCATGGGCGGGTGTAGATGAAACGACAGGAGTTCTAACGGTTGCGGCAGACCCAGCATTGGCAGCAGTCTGGGGATGGGGCGCAGGTGTTGGTATTGCAGGTCAAACGAGTAACCTTTCTGGATATCAATCAATGAGTTTCCAAATTAGAGGCGTAGAGAGCGGTGAAAGTGTATTAGCTCAATTTGGTTTCTATTTGGGTTTCCAAACAGAGGGGGGTGGCAATCACTGGATTCGCTTTAATGCAGGTCAAGGTTATTCCTTAACTACCGATTGGCAAACAATCAACGTCAATCTTAGTGAGTTTTCTGGCACACCTGACCTTAACCAAGTGATTTCGCCATTTACTATCTCTGATCTCTATGAAACATCCGGAGGAAGCGCGCCAACCAAGAGCAATATAGAGGTTAGAAACATCTCTTGGTATGAGTAGTTCTCCTTTGTTATTAGTTACATGATTTGAATATTGTAAGCGACGAAGTGCCCCAGCACTCGTCGCTACTTATAGACTCATTTATACGTCACTGGCTTAGATTCTGAAGCAAACGACGTAATCAGATAAAAGGTTAGAATGCGATGCTAGATTCGCTTATTAACAGAAAAAAAACCTCCTCAACCATGTTGCTAGCACTTGGACTTACATTAGGTTTCTCTGCACCAGCAAGCGCCGGATGGGAAGTCCAGTGGATAGATTCTTTTGAAGGTGACGGGGTTGATTGGCGTAATTGGACTGCACAAACTCAAGCCAATTATAACAATGAAGTCCAGTGCTACACCGCTGACGACTATTCATCCGAACGAAATTATGACGTGTCTGATGGCACATTAAAAATCATAGCTCGAAAAAAACTGCACAGTTGCCCAACACTTGGAGGCCAAACTAAGTCTTGGACCTCCGGACGATTAAATAGTAAAGACAAACGAGAATTTTTATATGGTCGTATTGAGTCAAGAATACGCTTCCATAATCTAGAACGAGGCACTTGGCCTGCGTTTTGGATGCTAGAAAACCGCATTGCAGAGCAGCCTATTAAAGGGGATGGTGATAATGTCGGTTGGCCTAATCCAGGAGCAGGAGAAATTGATGTTTGGGAATGGTTCTCTAATCAACCAACCAGCTACATTACTAATTTTTATAATGCTTCAGGTTGCGGCAGTGAATACCGTCATCCATACCCTCAAGGTGCAGCTGATGTCCTAGAGTGGCAAAAATATGCAGTGGAGTGGACTCCCGATAAAATTGACTTCTATATGAATGATACATTGGTTGTCAGCCAAAATATTCAAGGTTGTCGTCAGTACCAAGAGCCAATGTTCGTGCTACTTAATGTCGCCATGGGTGGTAATTTAGGTGGGAGTATTGATCCCAACCTACAACAAGCCACGATGGAAATCGATTACATAGCGCATTGCCAATTTTCGGAAGGTAATGATGCAAAGTTCTGTGATGAACAAACTCCTAAATCTGATGAGTTAATTCCGGCTATACCCCTACCAGAACTTCAGCTTACTTTAACTCAAGGTAATGGAAGCGTTGATGTGATAGAGCCTTTTGCAGGCGAAGCTTCAGTGACCGTTGATATAGATCTATCGGACGAGCAGAAGGCAGATTATAGCCTTTACTGGCAAGTAGACGATATTCCTAGCCCTGTAATGGAGATGCAAACCTTGACGTTTGATCCTTCATCGATGCTCGATGGCGACTACGAAATTGGAGTATTGCTAGAGCATGTTACGGATGAGTCATTAAACAGCCGAGCCGTAATGATTGTTCGAGTTCGCAGTAAAGAAGATGCAACAAGCCCTCCTATTGAGCCGACACCTAGCAGTGGCAGCTCAGGAGGTAGCTCTAGCTTACCATTCATTTTCGGCTTATTTCTTTTGGCAGTTTCACGTCATAGTTTCCGCAAAATTTTGAATTAGATAGGGATATCAATCATGAAAAATAGTTTGAAAAAAATAGGGGTCGCTTGCGTAATGACCACTCTGTTTGGGTGTGGCAGTGATAGCGATAGCAGTGGTTCTAGTTCAGGTAATGAGCCTAGCTCCCCAACGCCAACGCCTGAATTGAGTCAATTAACCATTGCAATTCGAGACGCTAATCTACAAAGCCACCTAACTCAAGCATCTGTAAAGATTGGGAACCAATATAAGGATACCAACGCACAAGGTGAAGTGACCTATGAAGTTGAAGATGGTGTGCATACAATTACAGTGAATAAAACCGGGTATCATTCGACTGAGAGCCAAGTCTTGATTGCCGGAAATGACTCATCTGTAGTAATGGACTTAGAAGCACAAGAGGTTATTCCTGCACCAGAAGAAATGTTTATATTTCACTCACAAAATGATGATTCATATTACATGCAATACTGGGGCGACACTTGGGGCTCTGGAGCTTTGGTTCAAGATGTGTCGGATGATCCTGATTATCCTAAAGTGTTGAAGATAGACAGCGGCACAAACTGGGGAAATGGTGCAGGGATCGCATGGGGTAATGAGCAAGTTAATGCTATCGATACCTCTAGTTATACTCATGCAAAATTTGCTCTTAAGACCACAACGTTCACAACTGTTCAGGTTAATGTTCAAGGGTTTGGCATTCCAGACTTTAGCTCCGACTATCCGATTAGCTCAGGTGTACCATTATCTAATGGTTGGGTACAGTTCGAGGTGCCAATACCTACAACCTACGATTTAAAATGGTTTGGCCTTGTATTTACAAGTGATCAGACGAGTTCTGTATTGCTGAGTGATGTGTCTTTTATCACTAAGGAAGTCAGTGTAAGTCAACCAAGCGTACCTGCACCGACTCCAGAAGCCATTGATAGTGAAGTGTTCTCTATATTTAGTGACAGTCTTTCTGAGGATAAATTTGTATCTCTATGGAATGAAAATTGGTGGAATGCGCCATTTTATTCGGCAGGAAGCATTGAAGGGAACAACTATGCGCGTTATGAAATCTTAGGCTCAGGAGCAGAAGGTGGGGTAGTAGGTGTTCAATACGGTATCGAATATGGCTCGGTCGATGTATCAGAACACAATACCTGGAATATGGATTTATATGTTGAGCCTGGTATTAATCGGGTAATGCTTCAACTAGTGTCAGGTGATGGCTCATCGACTTATAGCATAGATAACCCACAGGCGGGTCAATGGTTGTCACTACAAATACCGTTCTTAGATATGGCTATAAATGGCAATGGGGCATTAAATACAGCTCAAATGCAGATGGCCGGTATTCAGCTTTGGGGTGAAGCTGGGAAAGCGATATTTGTTGATAATATTTACTTCTCAGGTCAATCGAATAGCTATGACTTAAATGTTTCAGTTAAGGATACTTTTGGTGCAGCATTGCAAAATGCTGAAGTAATCGTCGGCATTGATGGTGAACATGACGTGGCATACAAAGTTATGACCAATAGCAGTGGTGTTGCCACTCTAGTGTTATCAGAGGGAGTGCAAAAAGTAAAAGCTGTGGCAGACGGGTATGGGGTGACGCAGCAATTGCATACGGTTGACTCAGGTGCAGCGTCACTAAACCTTACACTGTCCGCACTTAATCCAGGACCAGTAACAGCAGCCCCAACTCCTAATGTATCTAGCAACGAGGTTATTTCACTATTTAGTGATAACTTGGATAGTCCTCACTACATCACTTATTGGTCTGATCCATGGTGGAATCCACCTGTGCACTCGATGATAAATATCGGTGGTAATGCGACCGCCAAATTTCAAATAACGCCAGATGGAACTAGCGGAGGTGTTACGGGAATACAGTATGGAGTGCAGGAGCCTGTTGATGCATCCGCAATGACAGGCTTGAGGTTTGATTTTTATGCAACCACTGGTGTTACTAAGGCTCAGTTCCAATTACTGTCGCAAAGCGGTCCACTAATCTATGACTTAAATAATGTTCAACATGGTCAATGGGTGACAGTGGAACTCGGCTTTGATGCACTTGGGGCGGATGCAAGCTACAACAAAGCAGCAATGCAGCAGTTAGGCATGGCTTTGTGGGGAACAACTAGCGATAGCGTCTACTTAGATAATATCTATTTCTATTAACGTAACATCAAATGTGACCTTTAAAGTTGCCACTTAATTATTAACGAGTGGCAATTTTTTTTGAGAGTACCATATTTGATCCGTCTATTTTATCGATACGTATCCTCCGCTAAGCTCCACCTTGAAGCCTCACTTGAGCTAATTTTCTTCTAATGAATAATAGCCTCTAGAGTGATACCTCTTAGACATAAAAATGTTATTTCTATTGATTATTTCAGCATAAAAAGCGAAAGCGTGCGCTAATTCAAAAAGCAGAACGGTGGTACTTGATATAATTTTGTAACCGCTTACATTTTACTTTAAGCAAACAAAAGTAAGTAAGTGTTTTTCCAAGGGCAATTGTAGGCATAAGGTAGACGAGCGTTTATCGAGTCCACTGCAGGCAAGGATTGTTAGGGCTAGAGAAAGATTTTTTAGTGTCGTTCGTCGATCAAATGTAACCGCTTACATTGTGGCAGGTTTGACCATCAATCGAAATAGTAGGAAGTCTAAGAACATGGAGTTAGAAATCGTGAGCAAAACTATAAACCGAACAATGTTGGCAAGTTTGATTCCACTTATATTAGCAGGCTGTAGCTCAAGCAGTGCTCCAGTGCAGATTACTCCAGACCAACTGGTAGATACATCAAAAACACCAGATACAGGCTGGCAGATGGTTTGGAATGATGAATTCTCAGGCACCGAAATCGATAAATCTAAGTGGAGCTTTGAAGAAAACTGCTGGGGTGGCGGTAACAATGAGCAGCAATGTTATACCGACCGTAAAGTGAATGCGTTTGTCGATAGTGGTGTTCTGCATATTGTTGCGAAGAAAGGCAGTTTTACTGGTCCAAACAATCCCGATGGCGACATGCGCGCTAAAGCGACCCTTCCTTATACGTCTGCACGCCTTAGAACCTTAAACAAGGGTGACTGGAAGTACGGTCGCTTTGAAATTCGAGCTCTCATGCCTTCCGGTCAAGGAACCTGGCCTGCGATTTGGATGTTGCCAAGTGATTGGAAGTACGGTACTTGGGCGGCATCGGGCGAGATAGACATCATGGAAGCGGTCAACCTCAAGACACCAACCGATAAAAAGGATGCGGCTGAGGGTGAGGTTGAAAACCGCATTTATGGTTCTCTACATTACGGCCGAGCTTGGCCTGAGAATGTACACACTGGTACCGAATATGTTTTACCAAACAACGCAAGCCCTGCGGATGCTTTTCATACCTATGCCATTGAATGGGAAGAAGGCGAAATCCGTTGGTACGTCGATGATGTTCACTACGCTACCCAAACACAAGACGGCTGGTATGGCCAATATAAAGAGAATGGGCAGCTAGTAACAGCGCCAGATTCTGCCCCCTTTAACGAGCGTTTTCACCTGTTACTTAACCTTGCGGTAGGTGGTGCTTGGTCTGGGAACACCAATGAAGGTGGCATTGATGCCTCAGCCTTCCCACAAACTTTAGCCGTTGATTATGTTCGAGTTTATCAATGCTCAAACGACGTAGAAACAGGTCGTGGATGTGCAACGAGTGATGAGAGCATTCAAATCACCAAAGGCCATGAAACGCCGAAAATCTTAGTGGCTGATGCCAACTACGGAAAAGGAAATTCGCTCGAAGTCTTTTCTGAGCAGATTAACCCTCTTCTTGTATTAAGCGGATATGATCCTGACGCCAACATCAATGCGAGCTTTGTTGATGATGCGAGCAAAGGAAAGGTATTGCGCATTGAAAAATCGGGTGCCAGTGGTAACACCTACTTCAAAACACCAGAAGTGGATCTGAGTGATTGGCTAGCAAGTGGTGAGTTGGTATTCGACCTGCTTGTTGAATCAAACCCTGGTGATTCTGAACTGCTTGTGAAGATAGACAGCGGCTGGCCAAAGGTCAGCGACCTAGGCGTGTCACTACCTTCTCAAGGACAGTGGCAAGAAGTGCGAATTAAGTTGTCAGATCTTGCGAACGGAGGCAACCGCTTCGCTGCAGGAAACAAAGTAGATATGAGCAAAATCATAAACTTGCTGGTTATTGAGCCTCAAGGTGAGATGACGCTAATGATGGATAACGTGCGTTTTGAACGCTAACTAAATTGGAAGGGCAGGCGGTCTGTCCTTCTCATTTTGCAATCAAATTGATGAATTGCCGCGCCATAAAGCTCGGCTAAAAGTAAATGGAGTTTATATGAAAATGTCAAAGGTCGCTTTGGGTTTAGTTACAGCATTAACGGGACTAGCAGTTGCTCCTACAGTGCTTGCAAATCCGGTTGAAGGGTTTGAATACCACGGTTATTTCCGAGCTGGTGTTTTGATGAGTGCAGAAAATGATTTCAAGCGTTCAAACTTCGCGGGACAAAAAGAAACATTAGGACGTCTAGGTATCGAAGCCGACAACAATTTTAGCGCACAATTTGCTAATACCTGGACATGGGATGAGGATAAAAGCTTCAAGATCAATCTAGGTTTTGGAACCATTGATGAAGAGGCGGGGATTAGTACAAGCGCAGAAGCAAAAGGCGCCGGTATCGATAACGGCTATGTTGAATTTACGGGCATGTCTTCATCCGGCGTTGTATGGGGTGGTGGTCGAGAATATGGAAAGGTCGACAACTACATCTTTATGACCGATTTCTTTTACTCAGATATGTCGGGCATTGGTGCAGGTATTGTCAGATATGAGATCGGTGAGTCGTTGTGGGACTTGGCTTATATCGCTAGTGACCGTTCAGACTCTGAATTTGATCGTTGGAACGACGACTCTGCGGTAATTGGTAACAACACTACTAACCTTAATAACCTATTACACGCGCTTCATATTGGCGTTTCATACGGTGACGTTAGACTTTCTGCGTTAGTCAAAGGTATGCCGGATAACTGGGATAAAGAAGGGAATGAATGGGCAGAATCGGGCTTTGATTTAACCTTTACCTACACCATGCACAGCTTCTTTGGCTTACCGGGTAATGGAGATTCCAAATTAATCGTTCAAGGTGGTAAAGGTCTAGGTGCTGGTAACTTGCTGGGCGGTACGATCACGGGTTACAACGCCTATGGACCAGGTTCTTTAGCTCAAGGTCAACATAATGATTGGGGTGATGCAGGGGATGCTACCTATCTGATCACGCATTTAGAAGATGATGATACCTCTGGGCGTGTATTGCTATGGGGTCGCTACACCTTCGACAATGGACTCAGCTTATTCCCTTCTGTTCAAGGTCAATACAACCATATGGCGGAGGGTGATGCTCGCGCAGAATCTGACTACAACTACTGGGTTTCGGCAATGGTGCGTCCAACGATGCCAATTAGCGAATACTTCTATCTGCAAGGTGAGCTCGGTTATGTCTACAACAACTGGGGTGGTTCATCGTGGACGCAAAGCAAGTTTACTATCGCACCGACATTTATTATGGCAACGCCATACGGTGTCGCGCCTGAGATTCGTTTCCTCGCGAGTTACCTACCTGAGTCTTGGACCAACGAAGTGGATCAGCCTGATGGTTCGACTAAGCTGGAAAGTGATTTTATCGTTGGTATTCAAGCGGATGTATGGTGGTAATGCCGGCTGAGACAGTCTGATTTTAGTTAATTTCTTATAGTTTACTTAGTCTAAGGCGATGTAGATAAGTTTGTGATTGATGGGGGATCAGTCACAAACAACAAACCAAGGTTTATGGCTCATAAACCGAGCTGTGGTCTCGTGTAACCTAGTTATCTGCCTAAGCTATGTGTTGTGATTGGTAAGACACAATAATGCTATTTAGCGTCGCCTCTATGAGGCGATTTTTTTGTTTCTGGCGCTGAGAGTAGGGCAGTAAACGGTCGATTGTTGTGAGTTAAATGAGAGCTTATGTGTAGCCCAAAAACGAAAAAAGCCGTATCGAAATACGGCTTTTGGTCGTTGTGTTTTAAGCTGGACTATTCACGTTCGTGAAGAGGCTTAAACTCGCGCTGCGTTTCACCAGTGTATAGCTGACGTGGGCGGCCAATGCGGTTGTGCGGATCACTGTGCATTTCGCTCCAGTGTGCAATCCAACCAACGGTACGAGAGATAGCGAAGATAACCGTAAACATAGATACTGGGATACCAATCGCTTTAAGAATGATACCTGAGTAGAAATCTACGTTAGGGTACAGTTTCTTCTCTACAAAGTACTCGTCTGATAGAGCAATACGCTCAAGTTCCATTGCTACATCTAGCAGAGGATCTTTAATGTTCAGCTCTTTCAATACATCGTGGCACGCTTCACGCATTACTGTTGCGCGTGGATCGTAGTTTTTGTAAACGCGGTGACCGAAGCCCATTAAACGGAATGGGTCATCTTTGTCTTTCGCGCGTGCTACATATTCTTCAATCTTGTCTACGCTGCCGATTTCTTCAAGCATGTGTAGGCAAGCTTCGTTTGCACCGCCGTGAGCAGGTCCCCATAGAGATGCAATACCCGCTGCGATACACGCAAATGGGTTAGCACCAGAAGAACCAGCCAGTCGAACGGTCGACGTAGAAGCATTCTGTTCGTGGTCAGCGTGCAAGGTAAAGATCTTATCCATAGCACGAGCAACAACAGGGTTTACTTCATATTCTTCACAAGGATTTGCGAACATCATATGAAGGAAATTTTCTGCATAGCTTAGGTCGTTTCTTGGGTAAATAAATGGTTGACCTATGCTGTACTTGTAGCACATTGCCGCTAGTGTTGGCATTTTCGACAACAGTCGGAATGCCGCAATCTCGCGGTGTTTATCATTATTAATGTCTAGTGAATCGTGGTAGAAGGCCGCTAGTGCACCTACTACCCCACACATTACCGCCATTGGGTGGGCGTCGCGACGGAAGCCGTGAAAGAAGCTTGCGATTTGCTCATGCACCATAGTATGGCGCGTTACAATCTTCTTGAAATCCTCGTATTTTTCACGAGTTGGGGCTTCTCCGTACAGCAAAATGTAGCAAACTTCCAAATAATCCGCGTTGTTTGCTAATTCATCGATTGGAAAACCACGGTGCAATAGAATGCCCGCGTTACCATCAATGTAAGTGATTTGAGATTCACAAGATGCAGTGGCAAGAAAACCAGGGTCAAAGGTAAAGTAACCCTTGCTTCCCAATGTACGAACATCGATCACGTCTGGGCCATCGGTTCCCTTCATAATCGGCAATTCGATAGGCGCTTGACCCTCAATAGTCAGAGTCGCTTGCTTATCTGCCATAACATTCTCCTTTGTTATTTTATTTTCCATCTTGATTCAATGGTGCACCAAATTTGTACTGATCTTCGGGCGAGAAGTCAATTTATATACCTTTTTGTGTGCACTTGTTTAGGTTTCTATACGTAGAATTAATAAAAATTGGGTCTATGTAACATTATTTGTTAATGCAATTGTATTGGTTTGTTAACGGTCGTATAGTGGCGCTGAAATCTAAGCTATATCTTTGTTTCATCTCCCTATGATATCGGCTTTGCTAAGGGAGAGTTTTCTATTTTATAGACTAACAAAGTGACAAAACATTCAGGGGCGACCCATAGTTATGTAAGTTTTTGTTAAATTTCTGCTAAAGAAGCCCAAATGTTTACAATTTGTAAAACTGCTCAAAGGAGCTGAGTGAGCACGCCGTGGACAAGAAAAAAACAAGACCTGTCAATCTGGACCTCCAGACGATTCATTTCCCGATCACTGCCATTGCTTCGATCCTGCACAGGGTATCTGGTGTTATCACCTTTGTCGCTGTCGGAATCTTACTTTGGTTACTTTCCATTTCTCTGTCATCACCTAAAGGGTTTATGGAGGCTGCCAGTTACGTTGATGGCTTCTTCGTTAAATTCATTTTGTGGGGAATACTAACTGCGCTTTTCTACCATATCGTGGGCGGTATCAGACACCTTTGCCAAGACCTAGGGTATTTTGAAGAACTAGAGAGCGGTGCTAAAAGTGCACAGATCTCCTTCATCATTACCGGCGTTCTAGCACTCGTTGCGGGGATAATCGTATGGTAAATAACGTATCTTCATTTGGACGCAATGGCGTCCATGATTTCCTGCTGGTTCGTGCAACCGCAATCATCCTGACCCTCTACACCATCTACTTATGTGGATTTTTCCTGATCTCAGGTGACATAGGGTATATGGAGTGGAGCAACTTCTTTGGTGGACTGTTCACCAAGATCTTCACTATGATCGCGTTGTTCTGCATTCTGATTCATGCATGGATTGGTTTATGGCAGGTACTGACCGACTACATTAAACCGGCGCTATTGCGCGGTAGTCTGCAACTGGTTCTCATTGCAGTGCTACTAGGTTATTTCTTCTCTGGCCTATTTATTCTTTGGGGGGCATAAATGACGATTCCAGTTCGCGAATTTGATGCAGTAGTCATTGGTGCTGGTGGTGCAGGCATGCGTGCAGCACTACAAATCTCTGAGCAAGGTTTGACTTGCGCATTGTTATCAAAAGTATTTCCTACTCGTTCTCACACAGTATCTGCGCAGGGTGGTATCACCGTTGCTCTGGGCAACTCACATGAAGACAATTGGCAATGGCACATGTACGACACCGTTAAAGGGTCGGATTACATTGGTGACCAAGACGCTATTGAATACATGTGTAAGAACGGTCCAGAATCTGTCATCGAGCTAGAAAAAATGGGCCTACCATTTTCTCGCTTCGAAGACGGCTCTATTTATCAGCGTCCGTTTGGCGGTCAGTCAAAACAGTTCGGTGGCGAGCAAGCTGCACGTACTGCGGCGGCAGCTGACCGTACAGGTCATGCACTATTGCACACCCTGTACCAACAGAACATCAAATACAAAACCACGATTTTCAGTGAGTGGTACGCCCTTGATTTGGTGAAAAACCAAGACGGCGTAGTCATGGGTTGTACGGCTATCTGCATGGAAACTGGCGAGATGTGTTACTTCAAGTCGAAGGCCACAATCTTAGCGACCGGCGGCGCAGGTCGTATCTATTCTTCCACCACTAACGCTCACATCAATACCGGTGATGGTGTTGGTATGGCACTTCGTGCTGGCGTCCCTATGCAAGACATGGAGATGTGGCAATTCCACCCAACCGGTATCGCTGGTGCAGGTGTACTAGTGACCGAAGGTTGTCGTGGAGAGGGTGGTTACCTTCTCAACAAAGACGGCGAGCGCTTCATGGAACGTTATGCTCCGAATGCGAAAGACTTAGCCGGTCGTGACGTTGTAGCTCGTTCTATGATGATCGAGATCCGTGAAGGTCGTGGCTGTGATGGTCCTTGGGGTCCACACATTAAGCTGAAGATGGATCACTTAGGTAAAGACGTACTCGAGTCACGTCTGCCAGGTATCTGTGAGCTATCACGCACCTTTGCTCACGTTGATCCAGTGAAAGAACCGATTCCGGTTATCCCAACCTGTCACTACATGATGGGTGGCGTACCAACGCAGGTGTCTGGTCAAGCAATCAAGCTAGATGCGAACGGTTCTGATGTTGAAGTACAAGGCTTGTTTGCTTGTGGTGAAATTGCATCAGTATCAGTACACGGCGCTAACCGCCTAGGTGGCAACTCGCTACTTGATTTGGTGGTATTTGGCCGAGCTACTGGTCTGCACCTTGGCGATACGCTGGCAGTTCAATCAGAAGCACGTCCAGTTTCAGAGTCGGATATTGAAGCTTCTCTGGCTCGTACTATGCGCTGGGAAAACAGCACTAGCGGCGAAGACCCTGCTCAGATTCGTAAAGACATGCAAAGCTGCATGCAAAACAGCTTCTCGGTATTCCGTGAAGGTGAAGCGATGGCAACGGGTCTTGACGAGCTGCGTGTTATCCGTGAGCGTCTGCAAGATGCGCACCTTAGCGACAAATCAACAGAATTCAATACACAACGTATTGAGTGTCTAGAGCTAGACAACTTGATGGAAACCGCTGTAGCAACGGCTGTTGCTGCGAACTACCGTACAGAGAGCCGTGGCGCACACGCTCGCTTTGACTACCCAGACCGTGATGATTCGCAGTGGCTATGTCACTCAATCTATAACCCGGAAACGGAGAGCATGTCTAAGCGTGACGTGAACATGGAACCTGTGCATCGCGAAGCGTTTCCACCGAAAGCTAGAACCTATTAAGGGAGCGAGATATGAACCTGAATTTTTCTGTCTATCGCTATAACCCAGACGTAGACAGCAAGCCCTACATGAAACAGTACACGCTAGACGTGGAAGAAGGGTCGGACATGATGGTGTTGGATGCGTTGATCTTGTTGAAAGAACAAGACCCATCGCTTTCTTTCCGTCGTTCATGTCGTGAGGGTGTGTGTGGCAGTGATGGCCTCAACATGAATGGTAAGAACGGTTTGGCGTGTATCACGCCACTGTCTGCCTTAAAAGGCGATACCTTGACGATTCGTCCGCTACCAGGCTTGCCTGTTGTGCGTGACTTGATTGTTGATATGACTCAGTTCTATGACAATTACGCCAAGGTGAAACCGTTCTTGATTTCAGACGGCGAATTGCCACCATCGCGTGAACATAAACAGTCTCCAGAAGAGCGTGCACACCTTGACGGTTTGTATGAGTGCATCATGTGTGCATGTTGTACCACATCATGCCCATCATTCTGGTGGAACCCGGATAAGTTCATTGGTCCTGCGGGTCTTTTAGCGGCTTATCGCTGGTTAATAGATAGCCGAGATACGGCAACTGATGAACGACTGAGCGATCTAGACGACGCATTTAGTGTTTTCCGTTGTCATGGCATCATGAACTGTGTCAGTGTATGTCCTAAGGGGTTGAACCCTACCAAAGCGATTGGGCATATTAAGACAATGTTGGTCAATCGTTCGGTATAGATTATTGAAATTACGGGCTTTTCAGAGTTTACTGTTTAGCCCGTCATAGCCAAACATTTAGGTTTGGGCAGAAGTTCGGCAAAGACCGAAACAATAAGTATTAATCTACAGGTTAAGGGAATATATGCATAACGGTGTGATGAAGGCATGGCTCGAGTCTTCACACTTGGCAGGCGCCAATGCAACGTACGTAGAAGAACTCTACGAACTTTATCTAAGTGACCCAGATCTGGTGAGTGAGGAATGGAAACGCGTTTTTGATGAACTGCCAGTGCAGGCATCAGAGCAAGGGGAGCAATCTCATACGCGTGTTCGTGACTACTTTCGCAGACTTGCACAAGAGACTAAGCATTATAATGTCCAAGTAAGTGATCCTGATGTCGATGCAAAACAAGTAAGGGTACTTCAACTTATTAACGCCTATCGATTTAGAGGCCACCAAGCGGCCAATCTGGATCCACTAGGCTTGTGGGAACGCCCAGTTCAGCCTGAACTAGACCCTGCGTTCCACAGTCTTACCGAAGACGACCTCAACGAAAGTTTTAACGTCGGTTCTTTTGCGGTAGCGCAAGAAACCATGCAGTTAAAAGACCTCTATAAAGCGCTCAACAAAACTTACTGTGGCTCCGTCGGTGCAGAATACATGCACATGACCAACACAGAACAGAAACGTTGGGTTCAGCAACGCCTTGAATCGGTTCAATCTCAACCAGAATTTACTCTTGATGAGAAGATCACCTATCTTGACGAACTTACCGCAGCCGAAGGCTTAGAGCGCTATCTTGGCGCTAAATTCCCAGGCGCAAAACGCTTCTCTCTAGAAGGCGGTGACGCACTTATCCCTATGACTAAAGAGCTGATTCGTCATGCCGGTCGCAGTGGTATGCGTGAAGTCGTTGTGGGCATGGCTCACCGTGGTCGCTTGAACATGCTAGTCAACGTTCTGGGTAAAAAACCTCAGGACCTGTTTGATGAGTTTGCGGGTAAGCACGATGAAACGTGGGGTACCGGCGATGTTAAGTATCACCAAGGCTTCTCAGCTGACTTTGCCACTCCAGGCGGTAATGTTCACTTAGCATTGGCATTTAACCCCTCTCACCTAGAGATCGTTAACCCAGTAGTTATTGGTTCAGTACGTGCTCGTCAGGACCGTCTTGGTGACAAGAATGGTTCAAAGGTATTACCAATTACTATCCACGGTGACTCTGCAATCGCAGGTCAAGGTGTGGTGCAAGAGACGTTTAATATGTCTCAAGCGCGTGGTTTCCAAGTGGGCGGCACGGTTCGTATCGTTGTGAACAACCAAATTGGTTTCACAACTTCTAACCCTCGTGATACGCGCTCAACCATGTACTGTACTGATATCGCTAAGATGGTACAGGCACCGATCTTCCACGTGAATGCTGATGATCCAGAAGCAGTAGCGTTTGTAACGCGCATTGCCCTTGATTACCGCAACACGTTTAAGCGTGATGTTGTTATCGACCTTGTTTGTTACCGTCGCCATGGTCACAACGAAGCCGATGAGCCGAATGCAACACAGCCGTTGATGTACCAAAAAATCAAAAAGCACCCAACGCCACGTAAGCTGTACGCTGATGTGATGATGGAGCGCGAAGAGATTGGTATCGATACTGCGACGCAACTGGTGAATGAATACCGAGATGCCCTCGACCACGGTGAAGTGGTGGTAAAAGAGTGGCGTCCAATGGCATTGCATTCAGTGGATTGGTCTCCTTATCTAGGCCATGAATGGGATATGGAGTGGGACAGCAAGTATGAGCTGACTCGCCTTAAAGAACTGGGCAACAAGCTCTGTGATTACCCAGATAGCCACAAACTGCAAAGTCGCGTAAACAAGCTTTATAACGACCGCAAGTCCATGGTCGAAGGCGAGAAAGCCATCGACTGGGGTATGGCAGAAACATTAGCTTATGCCACCTTAGTGGATGACGGAAAACGCATCCGTATCTCAGGTCAAGACTCAGGCCGTGGAACCTTCTTCCACCGTCATGCGGTATTGCACAACCAAGAAGATGCCAGCACCTTCGTTCCACTTGCGAATATCCATGATAAGCAAGGCCCGTTCCAAGTGTTCGATTCAGTATTGTCCGAAGAAGCAGTATTGGCATTCGAGTATGGCTACACCACCGCAGAGCCGGGTGGCCTGACTATTTGGGAAGCTCAGTTTGGTGATTTCGCCAACGGCGCTCAGGTAGTGATTGACCAGTTCATCTCTTCTGGTGAGCAAAAGTGGAATCGTCTATGTGGTATTACATTATTGCTACCTCATGGGTATGAAGGGCAAGGCCCAGAGCACTCATCGGCTCGCCTAGAACGCTACCTACAGTTGTGTGCTGAACAGAACATGCAGGTTGTTGTGCCATCGACCCCTGCGCAGGTGTATCACATGTTGCGTCGTCAGGTAGTGCGCCCAATGCGTCGTCCTCTTATTGTGATGTCACCTAAGTCGCTACTGCGCCACCCACAGTGTGTGTCGTCTCTAGAAGACCTAGCGGAAGGTACCTTCCAATCGGTGATCCCTGAGGTTGATGAGCTAGATAATGCTAAGGTACGCCGCGTTGTATTCTGTTCGGGTAAGGTTTACTTCGACTTACTAGAAGAGAGACGTAAGCGTGAGCTTGATGATGTAGCGATTGTTCGTATTGAACAGCTATACCCATTCCCGCTAGCAGACCTTCGTGAAGTGATCTCGGTTTACCCTGAAGCGAAAGACTTCGTTTGGTGTCAAGAAGAGCCACAAAACCAAGGTGCTTGGTATTCGAGCCAGCACAACTTCCGAGCAGCAACGCCATTTAACACAACCCTTAGCTATGCAGGTCGTCCTGCCTCTGCATCACCAGCGGTTGGTTATATGTCAGTTCACTTGAAACAACAGAAAGCGTTAATCAATGACGCTCTTACAATTGATAAAGAACTAGAAGAATAAGGAAGCCCAACAAATGACAATTGAAATTCTGGTTCCTGATTTACCTGAATCAGTTGCAGATGCTACCGTTGCAACTTGGCACAAAAAGCCAGGTGAAAGAGTAGAGCGTGATGACGTATTGGTTGATATCGAGACTGATAAAGTTGTCCTTGAAGTACCCGCTCCAGAAGCGGGTGTTCTTGAAGAAATTTTCGAAGAAGAAGGTGCAACAGTTCTTTCAAAGCAACTTCTTGCAAAGATCAAACTTGGCGCTGTTGCTGGCGAGCCAACGAAAGACAGCACTGAAGATACAGAAGCCTCTCCAGATAAGCGTCATAAGGCGTCTTTGACAGAAGAGAGCAATGAGGCATTGAGCCCTGCTGTACGTCGTCTTCTAGCTGAACACAACCTTAGCCCATCCGATGTGAAAGGCACAGGTGTTGGCGGTCGTATTACTCGTGAAGATGTCGATGCACACCTAGCGAACGCGGCTAAAGCAGCAAAAGCGGCACCTGCAGCGACACCAACTGCTGAGCCTGAGCTACCTGCAGCAGCTCGCACACAAAAACGTGTGCCTATGACTCGTTTGCGTAAGACAGTGGCAAACCGTTTGCTAGAAGCGAAGAACAGCACAGCAATGCTGACGACGTTTAACGAAGTGAACATGAAGCCAATTATGGACCTTCGTGCACAGTACAAAGACTCATTTGAGAAGCGTCATGACACTCGCCTAGGTTTCATGTCTTTCTACGTGAAAGCTGTGACAGAAGCACTGAAACGCTACCCAGAAGTGAATGCGTCTATTGATGGCGAGGATATTGTTTATCATAACTACTTCGATATCAGCATGGCAGTATCTACACCGCGTGGCCTAGTGACTCCAGTCCTAAAAGACTGTGACACACTCAGCTTTGCCGAGATTGAAAAGGGCATTAAAGAGCTGGCAATCAAAGGCCGTGACGGCAAGCTAACTGTTGATGAGTTGATTGGCGGTAACTTCACTATCACTAACGGTGGTGTGTTTGGCTCTCTGATGTCGACACCTATCATCAACCCACCACAAGCCGCTATCTTGGGTATGCATAAGATCCAAGATCGCCCAATGGCTGTCGATGGCAAGGTTGAAATCCTACCAATGATGTATCTGGCTCTGTCTTACGATCACCGTTTGATTGATGGCCGTGAATCAGTAGGCTTCTTGGTAACCATCAAGGAACTACTAGAAGATCCAGCACGTCTTCTATTGGATGTTTAATTAAGAATTAGGGGTGCCCCTTGGCACCCTTATTAGACCCTCGGGTCATAGCTCAAGAAGTACCCTACACCTGTTAAAGAGCAATCTTTAGCGAGAGGAAATTATTTAGGCGAGCGCTCAGCACTCGTTTAAAAAGGAATGGAAGATACTAATGAATTTGCATGAATATCAAGCTAAACAACTGTTTGCTGAATTTGGGCTACCTGTACCAGAAGGGTATGCCTGCGATACGCCACAAGAAGCGTTCGAAGCAGCAGGTCGCATTAGCACAGCAAAGAAAGTGGTCAAGTGCCAAGTGCATGCTGGTGGCCGTGGTAAAGCGGGCGGTGTTGAACTGCACGATACCAAAGATGGTGTTAAAGAGTTTGCTCAAAAGTGGCTAGGCAAAAACCTAGTGACTTACCAAACAGATGCGAATGGTCAGCCAGTATCGAAGATCTTGGTTGAAGAAGCGTCTAACATCGCTAACGAGCTTTACCTTGGTGCCGTTGTTGACCGTGCTTCACGTCGTATCGTGTTCATGGCTTCAACTGAAGGTGGCGTAGAGATTGAAAAAGTAGCCGAAGAGACTCCAGAGTTGATTCATAAAGCGGCTATCGATCCTTTGGTTGGTCCTCAGTCTTACCAAGGCCGTGAGCTTGCGTTTAAGCTGGGTCTTTCTGGCGATCAAATCAAACAGTTTGTGAAGATCTTCATGGGTCTTGGCAACATGTTCGCTCAATACGACCTAGCACTTCTAGAGATCAACCCATTGGTTGTAACTGCAGAGAACAACCTGCTTTGTCTAGATGGCAAGATCAACATCGATTCAAACGCGATGTACCGTCAACCTAAGCTTCGTGAAATGCACGATCCATCTCAAGAAGATGAGCGTGAAGCACACGCAGCTCAGTGGGAACTGAACTACGTTGCGCTAGATGGCAGCATCGGTTGTATGGTAAACGGCGCAGGCCTTGCTATGGGTACGATGGATATCGTAAACCTACACGGCGGGCAACCTGCTAACTTCCTAGACGTAGGCGGCGGCGCGACTAAAGAGCGTGTAACTGAAGCGTTTAAGATCATCCTATCTGATAGCAATGTTAAAGCGGTTCTCGTCAACATCTTTGGTGGTATCGTACGTTGTGACCTGATTGCTGATGGCATCATCGGTGCAGTTGAAGAAGTGGGCGTTAAGGTTCCAGTAGTAGTTCGTTTAGAGGGTAACAATGCCCCTCTAGGCTCACAGAAACTGGCAGAAAGTGGTCTAAACATTATTGCTGCAAACTCTCTGACTGAAGCAGCGGAAAAAGTAGTAGCTGCAGCGGAGGGCAAATAATGTCTGTACTAATTAATAAAGATACTAAAGTTATCTGCCAAGGCTTTACTGGTGGTCAAGGTACGTTCCACTCAGAGCAAGCGATCGAATACGGAACGCAAATGGTCGGTGGTGTTTCACCGGGCAAAGGCGGCCAAACTCACCTTGGTCTACCTGTGTTCAACACAGTACGTGACGCAGTAGAAACAACTGGTGCAACAGCATCCGTCATCTACGTACCGGCGCCGTTCTGTAAAGATGCAATCCTTGAAGCTATCGATGCAGGCATCAAGCTTATCGTGACTATCACGGAAGGCATCCCTACGCTTGACCTTCTTGATGTTAAGGTTCGTCTAGACGAAGCTGGCGTTGTGATGATTGGTCCTAACTGCCCAGGCGTAATTACTCCTGATGAGTGTAAGATTGGTATTATGCCAGGACACATTCACAAGAAGGGTAAAGTGGGTATCGTATCTCGCTCTGGTACGCTGACGTATGAAGCGGTTAAGCAGACCACAGACGAAGGCTTTGGCCAGTCTACCTGTGTTGGTATTGGTGGTGACCCAATTCCTGGTTCAAACTTCATCGATATCTTGAAGCTATTTGAACAAGATCCTGAAACTGAAGCTATCGTGATGATCGGTGAGATCGGCGGCACAGCGGAAGAAGAAGCAGCGGCATTCATTAAAGACAACGTCTCTAAGCCTGTAGTCTCTTACATCGCAGGTGTTACAGCGCCTCCAGGCAAACGCATGGGTCACGCTGGTGCAATCATCTCTGGTGGCATGGGTACAGCTGAAGATAAATTCCAAGCGCTAGAAGCGGCTGGAGTGAAAACAGTGAAAAGCCTTGCAGACATCGGCAAAGGCCTACGCGAGATCACCGGTTGGTAATCTAGCTTTTCCTTGATGTAAATATGCGAAAGCCTCTGATTGTTCAGAGGCTTTTTTGTTGGTGGTGAATACTTGTGCTCACTAAGATCCCGGATAAATGACAAAGTCATTTTCCGGGATGACGCTGGGTTGATATGGGCGATATTAGTCAAATCACCGTCATCCTGATGAAAACTGGAATGCCAGCCCAGCAGGATCTTAGTAAGCACGGAGTTGAATTTTTCACTATCCAAGATACTGGATAAATACTGCGTATTTTCCAGCATGACGTAGGTTGGATAGGAACCACAATAGTCAAATTATGTCATCCTGATAAAAACTGGAATGCCAGCCCAGTGGAGTGCCAGCCCAGCAGGATCTTAGTAAGCACCTAGCTGAATTTAGTACTACCTAAGATACTGGATAAATACTCCGTATTTTCCAGTATGACGATGTTCGCTGTATTGAAAACTCTGATAGCTGATAGCTTTACCCCCACTTCTATCCCGCCTGCCTCTTAAACTGTGCCAACAAAAACAACACTGTCGCACTAACCACAACCGAAGGACCCGCCGGCGTATCGTAGAACCAAGACATACTTAACCCGGTACACACGCAGATCATGCCGATAATAGAGGCCATGATCGCCATCTGCTCTGGACTACGACATAAACGCCTTGCGGTTGCAGCGGGGATAATCAGTAGCGAAGAGATAATCAAGGCGCCAACAAACTTCATACCCACAGCGATAACCAAGCCAATCATCAGCATGATCAGCAGTCTCATTAGTGAGATATTCACCCCTTCAACTGCCGCTAACTCTTCGTTTACGGTGCTGGAAAGCAGTGGTCGCCAAAATGCCACTAACAGCAACATTACTACCGCAGCGCCCATATAAATAAACATGACGTCGTAGTTATTCACCGACAAAAGGTCACCAAATAGGTAGCCCATTAAGTCGATACGCACGTTGTCCAAGAAGCTCACCGCAATAAGACCTAGGGATAACGCACTATGCGCAAGAATACCAAGCAAGGTATCGGTTGCGACGAGCTGTTGTCTTTGCAGTGTGACCAAAATTATGGCTAGTGCCATACAGCACACAACGAGTGCCAAATAGAGGTTAATGTCTAATAAGAAGCCCAAAGCTAATCCCATTAGAGAGGCATGAGCTAGGGTATCGCCAAAGTAAGCCATTTTTCGCCAAACGACGAAAGAGCCAAGAGGGCCGGCAATAATTGCGATACCAAAGCCAGCGAGCAATGAAGGCAGTAAAAACTCAATCATGGGTATGTCCGTGTTTGTGGTTGTGACATGAGGTCGCGTCTCCTGTCACTGGATCGCCAGAGAGATCATGATGATGATGGTCGTGATGATGTTGATAAAGTGCGAGACTGGATTCAGGGGTATTGCCGAACATCTGCAAATAACTTGGATGATTAGAGATCGCTGACGGCGTGCCTGAACAGCAGATATGGTGCTGTAAGCAAATCACATTGTCGGTTTTGGCCATCACTAAATGCAAGTCATGAGAGATCATAAACACCGCACAGTTAAATCTATGACGAATGGTATCGATGAGGTTATAAAGGTCAACCTGACCTTGTACATCCACTCCTTGAGCTGGTTCATCGAGTACCAGTAATTGCGGTCTGATCAAAAGGGCTCGAGACAAGAGCACTCGCTGCGTTTCCCCGCCTGATAGCTTATGCACATCAGCCTGAATAAGGTGGCTCGCACCCACAAGGGCGAGGGCATCTTGGCGCTCCTGCTGACTGTATTTTCCTGCCAAACGCAGAAAACGATCAACCGTAAGAGGCAAGGTCTCATTAAGTTTTAGCTTCTGCGGAACATAGCCAATACGTAGCTTGTTCTGTTTAGTGACCTTTCCTGAATCTGTTTTTTGCAGTCCCAGTATGACTTTCACTAGGGTGGATTTACCTGCGCCATTGGGACCGACTAGGGTGGTGATTTCTGACTCATTAATTGAAAGGTTGATCTTATCTAATACCTTTCGTTGTTCAAACTGAACAGTCACGTCTTTTAGGGTGACGAGTTGGGTCATAGCATTCAGGCCTGTGTATGGGTTGGAGTGCAAACCGGGTTTTCTACCCGTGTTCACCCAAAGAGTAAAGTAAAATAATAGTGCGCAAACATACTTTTCGTTTGCTTATTACGAATGATATAAAGTAACATTTGCGCAGAAATTTGGCTATTGCAACGGAACCGCATCGATGAAACGTTTACTTTTATGCCTGCTCTCATTGAGCTTTGTTACTAGTGCCCAAGCTATTGAGGTGCTAAATAGTATTAAACCGATACACCTTATTACCCAAGAGATCACCAAAGGCGCGTCTTCATCGTCAGTACTACTGGGTACCAATATGTCACCACATGATTACGCACTGCGTCCGTCAGATGTGAAAAAGGTTCGCGATGCCGATCTGGTGATTTGGTTTGGACCTGAACTTGAAAGCTTCATGTCTTCTATTGTGGAAAGCCAAGATAAAGTATTGACCATTAGTCAACTTCCAGATCTGGACCTTCGTCACTATGAAGAAGGGCATCACGATCATGATGGCCATAATCATGGCAATACTGATCCGCACTTTTGGTTAGGCCCAAAGCAAGCAGGGACTGTTGCAAAAGCCATTGCGAGTAAAATGATCGAGCTAGACCCTGACAATGCGACTTACTACAAAGACAATCTTGAAGCCTTCATGAGTAATCTGCAGCTGACAACCAGCGAGATCAATGCACAACTTGAGCCTGTACGGGATCATGGATTCTTTGTCTTCCATGACGGCTACGGCTACTTTGAGGAGTTCTTCGACTTAAATCATTTAGGTCACTTTACGGTAAGCCCAGAAAGAAAGCCGGGAGCAAGAACTCTTATCCAAATAAAAACGCGTTTAGCTGAAGGGGACGTCTACTGTGTCTTTAGTGAGCCGCAATATACACCAGCCGTGATTGAAACCGTCACGCGAGGCAGTGATGTGAATACTGGTGAGCTAGATCCATTGGCAACAGATACTGAAGATAAACCAGGTGCTTATTTTGCTTTCTTAAAGCAACTATCTGGTCAGTTTGAGACGTGTTTGAAATAAGTAATATTGAAACTTTCATAGGGCGTCCTTTTTTAAAGGGCGTTTTTTTTTGATTTAGAACAGGTGACTTTGTAACAAGTTGTGTTAAAGTCTACGCAAATGATAACGATTGGCATTTAGATTATGAAGCTCGCTGAACTCACAATAGGACAAGAAGCCACTATTTCTTCTCTGCAACAATTAGATGGCTCTACTCGTAAAAAACTGATGGTAATGGGGATTCTTCCCAATACGCCAGTCACTTTAGTGCGCAAAGCGCCTATGGGCGACCCACTACAGGTGAGAGTTCGAGACGTTAGCGTTGCGATTCGTAAATCTACAGCAGAACAAATTTCAGTAGAGGTTGCATAGTGGACTACTCAATTCTGACCGTTGGTAATCCAAACAGCGGTAAAACCACACTTTTTAATGCCTTCACCGGTGCAAACCAAAAAGTCGGTAACTGGGCTGGTGTGACCGTTGAGAAAAAAACCGGTCTTTATTCTCTGGCTGGCGAAGAGTTTAGCCTGACAGACCTTCCGGGTATCTACGCACTAGACAGTGGCAACGACAACAACAGCTTGGATGAGACCATTGCCTCTCGCGCTGTGTTATCGACGCCTGCTGACGTTATCATTAATGTTATTGACGCCACTTGTTTAGAACGAAGTCTATACGTAACCCTACAGCTACGTGAGTTAGGCCGTCCTATGATTGTTATCCTAAACAAGATGGATGCGCTGGCTCGCATGGGTCAGAAGGTCAACATTAAAGGCTTATCTAAAGCGCTTGGCTGCCCGGTTATGGCAGTGACAGCAACTCGTATCAACGAGGTCAATAAGCTAAAAGCCGACCTGCACAAGATGTTGGCGACAGGTATTGAGGTTGAACCTCTAGCACTGGACTACGGCGTTCAATTTGAAGAAGTCGTGTCTGACATTCAAGATCAGTTTGAAAACGACATGGTGAGTAATCGTGCTCTGGCTATTCGCGCCCTAGAGAACGATCAGCTTGTCATGCACACAGTACCTGCGGAAGTAAAAGATGCGACCGCTCAAGCACGTCATTCTCTTGATATGGATATTGACCTGCACATTGCTGATGTAAAGTTCACCTTCTTACATGAGCTGTCTAAATCCTTCAGAACGACAGAAGGCAAGATCACTCGTCGCCTAAGCGAAAAGATTGACGCCGTGGTTTTGAACAAATGGATTGGTGTGCCGCTGTTCTTTGGCGTGATGTACCTGATGTTTATGTTTGCTATTAACATCGGTGGCGCGTTTATCGACTTCTTTGATATCGCCTTTGGCGCGGTATTAGTTGATGGTACTCATGCGCTGCTAGACCCAGTTCTACCTGCATGGATGGTGACTCTGCTTGCCGATGGTGTCGGTGGCGGTATCCAAACCGTAGCAACCTTTATCCCTGTTATTGCCGGTCTTTACCTATTTTTGACCCTGCTAGAAGGCTCAGGTTACATGTCTCGTGCGGCATTCGTACTGGATAAAGTCATGCAGAAAGTGGGCCTGCCGGGCAAAGCCTTTGTTCCACTGGTATTAGGCTTTGGCTGTAACGTACCCGCGATTATGGCAAGCCGTACACTAGACCAAGAGCGTGAGCGCCGTTTAGCGGCATCTATGGCTCCGTTTATGTCTTGTGGTGCTCGACTGCCGGTATACGCGTTGTTTGCAGCGGCGTTCTTCCCAAGTGCTGGTCAAAACGTGGTATTTGCGCTGTATGTGATTGGTATTCTAGCCGCGGTATTTACTGGGTTTATTCTGAAGAACACTATCTACCCTGGTAGCAATGACAGCTTCGTTATGGAAATGACGGATTACGAAATTCCTCGTCTGCGTAACGTAATTATCAAGACATGGCAAAAACTGAAGCGCTTTGTATTTGGCGCAGGTAAAACCATCGTTGTGGTTGTGACTATTCTTAGCTTCCTAAACTCTATTGGTACTGATGGTAGTTTTGGTAACGAAGACAGCGAGAACTCTGTTCTATCTAAGGCAGCTCAAGTCATCACTCCTGTGTTTGAACCTATGGGTATCGAGCAAGACAACTGGCCAGCAACGGTAGGTATTGTCACAGGTATTTTCGCAAAAGAAGCCGTGGTAGGGACATTGAACAACCTATACGCCTCACCTTCTAATGAAGAAGCCGAGTTTGATTTAATGGCGAGTCTAGAAGAGGCAGTAATGTCGATTCCTGAGAACCTAAGCGGTCTGAGCTTTAGTGACCCGCTAGGTATCGAAGTCGGTGACCTGACAGATACTCAAGCCGTGGCGGATGACCAAGAAGTTGACCAGTCGGTGTTTGCGAACCTACAGGGTAAATTTGCTAACGGCCATGCAGCCTTTGCTTACCTGCTGTTTATCCTACTGTACACACCGTGTGTAGCAGCGATGGGCGCATACGTTCGTGAGTTTGGTGCTCAGTATGCACGCTTTATTGCCGTGTGGACTATGGGGCTGGGTTACTTTGGCGCTGTGCTTTACAACCAAGTAATGAACTTCTCAGCTCACCCTGGAAAGAGTGCTATTTGGATACTGGCTGTGATGATCGTGTCGGTGGCAACCTACTTAGGGTTGAAGCACCATGGCAGCAAACAGCAGTTTCAAGAACAAGAATCTGCGGCGTAGACGACTATGATACTACAGCAACTCAAGTCCTACCTTGAACAGCACGGCACTACTGAGAGAGCCGTGCTTGCTAATCACTTCGGTCTGTCTGAAGACGGTGTAGACGCAATGCTTCAAGTGTGGGTGAACAAAGGTAAGGTCACCCGCATGTTTGACACCATCAAGGGTCAAGAAAAGGGCGTGCGCTATACCATCAATCAAGGTATTAGCTTAAACGTTCAAATGTAAACGTCGCTACACGCTAAGTTTCCAATCAGCTAGGTTTAAACTGCTCGCAGTTGCCTAGCTTTTTTTTGATCTGCTCTAGCAGTTGCTGTTGTTCCAGGTCGCGTCTAAATTCACCCTTGGTGTTTCCCCATACCGGCCCTGGCCATGCATGGTCGGTCTTAAAGCGCGCAATATGATGAACGTGCAGCTGCGGCACCATATTGCCCAGAGCCCCAAGGTTCATCTTATCGGGCGAAAATAACGCTTCTAGTGCCTGCATCACCGTTTGTGATTCTATCAAGAATTGTTGCTGCTCTTGCATTGGCAGGTGGTGAAGCTCTTTAAGCTCATGCTTCTTGGGCACCAATATCACCCAAGGCACGCAGTTATCTTTATGCAACAGCGCTAAGCTCAGAGGAAACTCACCAATCATATTGGTATCTTTTGCTAACTGCGGATGAAGTTGAAATTCCATCGATAATCCCTTGTCATTATGCGGTAACAGGCTCTGCCGGTAGTGCTTGTTTAGGCTCGCGGCTCATCATCAGTGCGCCGCCCACTAGCATTACTGCACCTGTGATCTGTTGTGGAGTTAATGTAGCATCAAACGCCACCCAGTTGATGGCAACAGCGGAAACAGGAAAGAACAATTCTGCAATTGTGCCGTATCGCGCAGGTATTCTTTCAAGCCCTTTGTAATAGATAAACATCCCCAGTAGACCCGACAGCAACACCATATAAAACAAGCTAACAAAACTGCCCTCAGATAGGGTGAAGTGTTCACCATAACAAAGCATCGCAACGGTCAGTGCAACGAGAGCAAGGCTAAAGCGACCTGACATGATTTGCATGGTGTTATAGCCCATCATCGTTAGCTTGCGTCCATACACAGTGGAAGCTCCCCAGGCAACAACGGCGAGCAATGCTGAGCCATAGCCAAGTAAGATAGCAATCAATTTCGGGTCATAATGCCAAACTGCCTCTTCTGACCATAGCTCAATAATATCTGGCGCAATCATCACGATACTGCCAATAAGGCTAACGCTCGCCCATAGGACAAAGTGCTTCTGAAGTTTTTCTTTGAGCAAGATAACCGATAGCGTAATAGCCACGATAGGCTGAAGCTTCTGCAGCAAGATCACTATAGTCGGATTCATCAGGGTAAACGCCTTAGTGAAGGCGAGGGTGCCAATGGCTGAGCCCAGTACACCAATCAAGATAAAGGGCAGCAGTGAGCCCTTGATGTAGGCAAAGCGCCACCTAGGCACTGCAATTTGCAATAGGGCAATCATCACCACTAACACTATGTGTTCAAAGAACACTATCTGTAGGGTGCTGTTAGTCTCTAAAAGAGGATAACGAAATAGGGTATCAGCAGCCCATAAACCAGCCGCGATCATTACAAAAACTATACCTGCCACGAGGATCTCCAAATTCATACCAGTAGCGACGCGCTATCTGGTTAGATTTCTAAAAACGTGAACAGAGCTAAGAGGTAAGGCAATATGATGCGCCAAACCGCACCAGACGCATCTTGAGTGCAGTTTTGCAATAAACGCATTTAACACCAAGGCGAGAGCTCGCTTGGTGGTCAATACGCTAATCAATTGTGTCACTTCTTTCATCCGGACTGTAACCGTCGGCTCTGGATTCACACCAGATCTGCTGTCCCTTCACGTAGTGAAGGCGCTCGTGGGCTCAAGCTAGGCTTTTACCACCGGTGGGGAATTTCGCCCCGCCCTGAAGTCCATTTAAGGTAGCAAAATTTAGGCGTAGAGAAAATGGATTTTTATAGCTGAAAGCTTTTAGCTGTCAGCTGTCAGCTGTCAGTTTTTAAAGCAACAGCTACTTGGATTCATCTGCAGACAAAAAAAAGAGACCCATAAGGGTCTCTTCAAATCTTTATCTGATAGCTGATAGCTTCAAGCTGTCAGCTATCTCAATTACAGCTTCTTAGATACTACCGCAGTCAAACCAATGATAGCGATTGCAAGAATCATGATTGGGCCTTTGCCGCTTTCAAAGCCGCTTAGGATACCTGCGATTGCAACTACAGCAACTGCTACAGGGATGATGTACTTAACTAGGTTGTACCATAGACCGAATAGTGGGAAAGATACTTTACCGTCGTTAGTAATTTCTTTCTCTAGGTCAACACGGTTTAGACGCCAGCCTGCGAAGATACAGATGAACATACCGCCAACCGCTAGGAATACTTTGTCAGTTAGTAGGTCGAAGATGTCGAATACGCCTGTATCGAACAGCTTAGGACCAAGACCACCTAGTGATAGAGAAGCAAACACACACATCACTGCCATTACTGCACTTGCAGAAAGTACAGCGTTAACACGCTTCATGCCTTTCTCGTCGATTAGGTAAGACACAACTACTTCTAGTAGAGATACAGAAGAAGTCAGTGCAGCAACCGTTAGACCAACGAAGAAGATAAGTGCAAAGATAAGACCTGTGCCACCCATTTGAGCAAATAGCTGAGGAACAACAACGAATACTAGACCTGGGCCAGCCGCTGGTTCCATGTTGAATGCGAACATTGCTGGGAACATAGCGATACCTGCAAGTAGAGCTACCGCAGTATCCATACCTACAACCATACCTGTAGTTTGAACAAGGTTCTCTTTCTTCTTCAGGTAGCTACCGTAAGTGATCATACAACCCATACCAAGAGATAGGGAGAAGAACGCTTGACCCAATGCAGCTAGAACAGTTTGGCTATCTACTTGAGTGAAGTCTGGTTTGAATAGGAACTCAAGACCTGCGCTTGCGCCAGGTAGAGAAAGACCTTTAACCGCTACGATGATAAGAATAAGGAATAGCAAAGGCATTAGGATCTTGCCTGCTTTCTCGATACCACCAGAGATACCCTTGCTCACAATAACAATGTTAAGCACTAGGTATGCGCCCATCCACAATAGTGGTTGGATTGGGTTAGAGATGAAGCCACCAAAGCTATCTCCGATTGCTTCAGGGGTGTCTAGTAGGCCAGTAGCCACTTTAGGGATGTACGCTAGAGCCCAACCACCTACAACAGGGTAGAAGCCCATGATCAATAGACCACTTAGTACACCAATAACACCAACAAAGCTCCAACGCTTATCTGTTGATTTAAATGCGCCTACAGCAGAACGGCTAGTGTGACGGCCGATTGCAAATTCAGTCAGCATTACGCTGAAACCAATAATGATTACGAATGCTAGGTAGATAAGTACGAATGCACCACCACCGTTCTCACCCGCTGTGTACGGAAATTTCCAAATATTACCAAGGCCAACAGCTGAACCAGCCGCTGCCATTACAAATCCAAGTTTTGAACCCCAGTTATCACGAGGGGCTGCTGATGCATTTCCAGTCGCCACAATTACTCCAAATTTAATGTTGTGTTTTTACTACTCGGCGCCTTAAAAAGAGGGGTGTAAATAAAGGTTTACACCATATAAGTTTTGAGTGACGCTCTAAGAGTGGCAAGTTAACCAGTTTGTGAGTAAAGTTAAAACCCTTAAAAGTACATTTATCGGGCATTGATCGCATAATTGCAGTTAATCGCTAGTTTATTGCACAATCATTAGCTGATTGCCCCTAAAAACACCTCTCTGAAAAATGTTTCCGCTTGAGTCGTTCAAAGAACTTTACGTGTTTTAGCGCCACTTTCTGTCTTAAAGTCTCTTGTTCTGAACAGCTCTGTGGCTTACGAACTCAAATCTATCGCTTGGTTATTTAGATATTACCTCTGCATTTATATTCACTTTAGTTGCCTATAATTGCGTTTAAACGCTATTCCAGCCAAATTCTCTGCTTAACCTCTCTAATGTCTTCAACTCCTTTGCCGTTTCTCTTTGAATCCATTGATGAATTTCTTTAACAATGTCGGAAGTACCTCGGCAATGGCAGAAGTATTGCCAAGCACTAGGCTGGATTTGTGCATTGCTAGGACAAACTAAATAGCCGTGTTCCAGCTCAGGCAAGATCAATAGCAGGTCACTCACGGTCACTCCTTGGCTAGATAAACAAGCACTCAAGGCCAAATCCAGAGTAAAGAAGGTGGTGTTGCGTATCTTTGCGCTGTCTTTGTGTCCGACACGGGCTAGCCAGGTTTTCCAGTCATGATGGTCAAGGGTGGGGTGCAATCGTGGCATCGTGAGTAGAGATTGCAGGCTACCTTCTTTTGAATACAGCTCTTGAGAGCACACTGGCGCCATGTATTCATCTCTTAAAAACACCACATCAGAGCGCTTCTTATATTGGTGGGGAATCCGAGTGTTAAGAATCAGCAAGTCATAGTCAGTGGATTTAAGGGCTTCATCTTCATCAATAGTGGGAATCACCACGATCTCATGTTCAGGGTAGCGCTCTTGCAGCTGCTGTATCTTTGGGAGCAATGAGCGAGTGGCATAACTGAGCGCGGCCTTAATTACGATTCGCTGCTGCTGATTGGGTTGCCAAGACTGTATTAAGGTTTGTACGCTCTGATAGTTCCGCTGAAGCACAGCAAACAACTCTGAGCCTTGCAGCGTTAAGTCGATGCTTCGATGCCCTCGCACAATTAACTCGACACCTAGGCCTTCTTCGAGCTGTTTGACCTGACGACTGACGGCGCTTTGGGTGACATTCAACTCATCCGCTGCCTCAGTAAAACTCAGGTGGCGGGCAACGGCCTCAAAGGTTTTCAAGCTGTTGTGGGAGTAGGGGATATCGGGATAAGGCTTCATAGTTCTTCACATGATCTCAGGTAATGCCAACTGACATAAATGTTAATTGAATCCTAGCTCAATTAGCAGTACTTTGAGCCCAAATCATAGAGGGCTGTATGAAAAACATTCTTAAACTGGCATTGCCGCTGACATTATCCCAACTCATCGCTATGGCATTGGTACTCACCGATGTTTGGATGATGTCACAAATCAGTGTTGCCGATCTCGCCGCTGGTGGATTGGGTGCCTCTGTGTATTCGTTTGTTTTTCTTATGGCAGGCAGCATCGTGGGTTGTGTCGCCAATTTGATTGCCATCGCTTACGGGCAGAGTATTGCGCGCCCTGAATTTGGCCAGCAGCAGATCCGCTTTGCGGTCAAAGGCGCAGTGATGCTTTCTGTTCTGCTAGCGGTCACACTGAGTTTTAGCTTCTTGTATGCACCTCAACTGTTAGCGAAAGCTCAACAATCACCAGAAGTCATAGATATCGCAATGCTGTATCTCAACGCATTGAAGTGGGCAATGTTGCCAACGCTGCTTTTGCTTGTTCTGCGCGGGCTTACTAGCACCTTTGGTGATGTGCGCTCAGTGATGGTGATGTCGATTCTGACGGTAATCATCAATGTGCCAATCAGCTACTTCCTTGCCTTTACTTTAGATTGGGGTATTGCAGGCCTTGGCTACGGTACTGCAATCGCAGCTTGGTTCGTATTAGTGGGTTACGGCACTTGGGTATTTCGTCAAAGCAAATACCAACGCTTTGCACCTTGGCAAAATATGCACGAGTACACCCCAAGACTCATGGGACCGCTTTTGTCTATGGGTATGCCAATTGCCTTAGCGGGCATGCTGGAGCACGGCCTTATCTATGGTGGCACCTTGATGGCGGGTATGATTAGTGTGGCATCTTTAGCATTACACCAAATTTTACTGCAGTGCTTGTCCTTTACCTGGAACATCAACTTTGGCTTTGCACAAGCCTCTGCCATCTTGGTGGGCAAAGAGTACGGTGCGAACAATTACGATGGCATCAAAACCATCGCCAAGAAGAGCTTTGTAGCAGTAACCGTGCTGAGCTTTGTGATCGCCTTTGGCTTTATCGTGTGGCCTGAAGCCATTGCTAATCTATTCCAGTTGGATGCAGAGGGCAGTCATGAACTGACCACTTTGTTGACGTCGATGATCTGGGTAGTGGCATTATGCTTTGTGGTGGATGCATGGCAGCTACTCGCCATTAACCTGCTTCGCGGAATGAAGATAGTGATGGTGCCAACCATAATGACGGCAATCGGTTACTGGGCATTTGGCTTGCCAGCCGCATGGTACTTGATGAAGGCTTATGGTTTAGCCGGTATTTGGGGTGGTATTGGTGTCGGCCTTGGCGTTACCGGTGTGCTTTTACTAGCGCAGCTCATCTATGAAACCAGACGCTCTAGCAATCGAACGTTAATGCAAGCGGCCTGAGACTCACTTCTCAACTTGAGATTTGCGTGAGCGTGAGTCTCTTAGCCTTTGATATACTCAGTTGTAAATCAACGCAAAGGATGAGCTCGATATGTCAAAAACCGCAAAGATTCACAATGAAGACAAGCTAGTAAAAAAGGCAATAGAAGTCGGTTTGAAGATGGCAAAGATGCAAGGCATTGATTTGCCGAGTTCGACAGGACCATTAAAGGCGCAAGGTGTGTACCTGTTTCTAGTAGGCGTAAATCAAATCACGCCATTGCCAGACAATAAGCTAGACGGTCCTAACATCAAGCACCGCTTAGCGCTTTGGATGCACAGCGTGTTGCCGGATAATGACCCTCTGAAGTAGTAGCAATTAACAATGAAAAACCTCTGTTTGTAGTCATACATGCAGAGGTTTTTGTTTTTCTGGATAACAAGGTTTTGCCCCAAAGCTTGCTAGAGAGGGAAAAGGGCTTGTAAGAAGTAATGAACAAAGAAAGGTAAGCAGTTATATCTGTTCTGATGAGATATAACTGCTTCTTATGTGAGAGGGTAAGGCTATTTTACTTCGTACCTAAGTAGAACTTCATTATCCAAAACAACGTTTGTTGACCAAATGAAGCTAGCTCCAGCACCACTGAATTTATCAATAAAGTTCATGTACGATTTCTTGTTATTCACACCAATTTCATCTTCTGAGTATTCAGTCGCTTGCGGCCATGAAACTGCGTCAAAATCTTTTGCCATCCAGTTACTTGGGGTTTCCCAATGAGCCGCATAAGCATTTTCACCGTTATCTGTACCTTGTGTTGTACAGTTCTCCGATAGTCGCTTCCCATCGACTTCACTTAGGCAACTTAAATCATAGATTGGTGCAGTATAAAATGTCTGAGCTTGCCAGTCGGAACCTGTCACAGTGCCGTCACTAAAGCTTGCGATAAAGCCACCATCACCTGGATGGAATGCCTTGCCACGGTTATCTTCTGTACCTAAACCTAAGTTTTCTTCCCAATCAATTACTTTTACGGCAATCGTGTAAGGTTTATTTACTTTGAACTTGACGATACTAGAGTTAAACGGTGTGAAAGGTACCGTGTCTACTGCGACAAGCTGACCATTAATATATAACTCGAAATAGTTGTCAGCAAAGATGTAACCTGTGATCTCTTCACCGTCTGAGTCAATAACAGCCACAGGGACAGGCTCTTCATCCACATCAGTTATGCTATCAGGCGTGATATTAGTGCACTCTTCATAAAGATCGACAGCTTTTGGCGCAGTTGTGAAATGGTTTTTAGCTGGAACTGTCCATACTTTCCCGTCAGCATCAGCAATTTCACCGATGCCTGCCACACGACTTCGACCGTTTGCACATTCAAAAAGATTCGCTTCTACTGTTTTTGCAAGACCTTGAGTAATGCTAGCTGAACCCTTGTAATCATTGATGCTTCCACTAACAGTTAGGTCAGAGGACTGAGAACAACCAGTCAAAAACAGGGCGATAGATGAAAGAACGAATACTTGATTGTTTATATTAATAATCAATAGAAGTCCAATAGTAAG
The DNA here is from genome assembly GCF_001677275.1 of Vibrio breoganii. Classification (GTDB taxonomy): domain Bacteria; phylum Pseudomonadota; class Gammaproteobacteria; order Enterobacterales; family Vibrionaceae; genus Vibrio; species Vibrio breoganii. The sequence goes on along the minus strand of NZ_CP016177.1, from coordinate 1,979,671 downwards.
TATGAAACTTGAGTATAGGTTTTAGTCTCAGCAAATCAATATGCTGAACTAACTAAAATAACTGGCGCATATATTAGGGTGTATCATGTAAATCAACGTAAACAATGTGTAATTATCAGTAAATGAACGTTTATTTCTAACGTTCACCAATTGCCCCTGCGTAACTCAGAATTGTCCATTTCCGAGTTAGCTCATCTATTCCAAACACCAAAAAGGGTCTGAGCATAACATTCAGACCCTTCTAATTTCTATTCGCTCAGCGAAAGCTTCTATTACAAACTCTCAAGCGCCTTCTGAATCGCTGGGCCAATCTGGCGTTTGCGCGAAGTTACGCCATCCAGAGTCAACATGTCAGAGGTTGGTTCAACATTAAACGCAGTCTTGATAACTTGGTAATCACCTTGATCAACCCACAGTAGGTTGGCTTTCTTGTCTTTGGTATCCGTGATAGAGAAGAACAAGTGATCCAGTCCGTTGGCTTCTTTGTAAGTTTTCATCGCTGATTGCAGTTCATCCTTGCGGTCAATCAACTGTTGAGCCGTTAGGGTTTCTGCTACGCCGATGCCTACCTTTTTACCGCCATATTCAAAGTTTTTGTAATCCATAGTTAGGATGGTTTCTGATGATAGGTGGCTTAGGTCTGATTTGGCCACTAGCATCTGCTGACCGAAATCTTCGAGGTCTTCAACACCTGCAATTTTTGCTAGTTTTTCGGCAAATTCTCTATCGTAGTCTGTAGTGGTTGATGACTGGAACACGACAGTGTCAGATAGGATTGCGCCTAGGCCTGCACACGCAAGATGCTTAGGTAGGGTAACGTTAAGCTTTTCGGCGTTATCAGCCAAGATAGTTGCCGCTGAGCCCCAGCCGCGGATATCCATGGCTACGATTTGTGGGGTATTGATTGGTGAGCCGCCAATAGCGTGGTGGTCAATTACTGCCACAATGGAGTTTTGATCGATAGTGGGTGCTAACTGCGTAGTCTGGTTAAAGTCCACCAAGCCTACTTGGTATGAGGAATAGTCTGATTCAACGCGAGGAGACTCAGCCTTACAGTAGTTAAGAACGAACTCTGACTCAGGGTTGATTTGCTCAGGAACTGTCGCGGTGCCACCGTAGATGTGAGCTGCAAGTAGCGCCGACATTACTGTATCGGTATCAGGGCTTAAGTGACCCGTCCACACCAAGTTGTCGGTATCGTTATTGGCAGGTGTTTGCAGATCAAAAGCATAGCTTGCTGAACTGGCGGACATAATTAGAGCTGCAACTACAGGTGTAAGTTTCACGGACATTCCTTTTAGGTTTAACTAATGAAGACCATAAGCTAAACACTATTCATTGCAGATAAATGTCATCTATATTTCGTTTTTATTTCAGTAGGTTAGTGTGCGGAAGGCTTTACTGAGGGCAAATAAAAAGGCCTGAACGTGATGTTCAAGCCTTCTCGTTTGTCTCGTTCTAAAGTGGCTTAACTTTAAGCCGCGATAGTTCGATGAATTACATGCGCTCTAGAGTTTCAATACCCAGTAGAGACAGACCTTGCTTGATGGTCTTCGCTGTAAGCGCTGCTAGTTGCAGACGGCTTTGCTTAACCGCTTCGTCTTCTGCTACTAGGATTGGGCATGCTTCGTAGAAGCTAGAGAATTGACCCGCTAGTTCGAATAGGTAGCTACACATGATGTGAGGCTGACCTTCGCGAGCAACAGCTTGTACTGCTTCTTCAAACTGCATCAGTTTAGCGATAAGCGCTTTCTCTTTTTCATCAGTAACGATGATGTCGCCTTGCAAGTCATCCATAGACACGCCAGCTTTTGCAAATACAGACGCTACGCGAGTGTAAGCGTATTGCATGTACGGCGCTGTGTTGCCTTCAAATGCCAGCATGTTGTCCCAATCGAACACGTAGTCAGTGGTACGGTGCTTAGAAAGGTCAGCGTATTTAACCGCAGCCATAGCAACAGTAGACGCAATGTTTTTCTTCTCGTCTTCTGCAAGCTCTGGGTTCTTAGATTCGATAAGCTTGCCCGCGCGCTCTTCTGCTTCGTCAAGAAGGTCAACTAGACGAACAGTACCGCCAGCACGAGTCTTAAATGGACGACCGTCTTTACCTAGCATCATGCCAAATGCGTGGTGCTCAAGAGAAACGTCTTCTGGCACGTAACCCGCTTTGCGAACGATAGTCCAAGCTTGCATTAGGTGCTGATGCTGACGTGAGTCGATGAAGTAAAGTACGCGGTTCGCGCCTAGTTCTTCATAACGGTATTTTGCACAAGCGATGTCGGTGGTAGTGTATAGGAAGCCGCCGTCACGCTTTTGAACGATAACGCCCATAGGCTCGCCGTCTTTGTTCTTGTACTCGTCTAGGAATACAACCTGTGCGCCGTCATCTTCTTTTGCTAGGCCTTTTTCTTTAAGGTCAGCAACGATGCCTTTTAGCATGTCGTTGTATTGGCTCTCACCCATCACGTCGTCACGAGTTAGAGATACGTTTAGACGGTCGTAGTTCAGTTGGTTCTGTTGCATGGTGATGTCCACCAACTTCTTCCACATGTCTACGCAGAACGCATCGCCACTTTGCAGCTTAACGACGTAGTTACGAGCTTTAACCGCGAACTCTTCGTCTTCATCGTACAGTTTCTTAGACTCACGGTAGAAGGCTTCAAGATCAGACAGTTTCATTGAAACTTCGCCATCTTGCTCTGAAACGCGCTCAAGGTTTGCGATAAGCATACCGAACTGAGTACCCCAGTCACCGATGTGGTTAGCACGGATAACCTTGTGGCCCAAGAACTCAAGAGTACGAACTACAGCATCACCAATGATGGTTGAACGCAGGTGACCAACGTGCATCTCTTTGGCCACGTTTGGTGCAGAGTAATCCGCTACGATAGTTTGCGGTGCTTCTGATGCAACGCCAAGACGAGAATCCGCTAGTGCTGCTTTTGCCGACTTCGCTAGGAACTCTTCGCTTAGGAAGATGTTGATGAAACCAGGGCCTGCGATTTCAGTTTTGCTAGCGATGCCATCTAGGTCTAGGTGCTCAAGCACTTTTTGAGCAAATTCGCGTGGGTTTGTACCTAGTCGCTTTGCAACGCCCATTACGCCGTTCGCTTGGTAGTCACCAAACTGAGCTTTTGCAGATTGACGCACTGCTGCTGGGCTGCCTGCTGGCGCGCCTGCTGCTTCTAGTGCTTGAGATACTTTGTCGTTAATAAGTGCTTGGATATTCACACGCAATTCCTTCAATTCAAGGAGTGTCAAGAAAGCTAATAATAAGTGCTTTCGTGCCGTAGTTCACAAAAATGGGGGTAATGATAACAAGATCAGCGCTGATCTAAAAGTGCTCTCAAAGGGTGCAATCCAATTAATCTGTAGCAAAACTCTCTGTTGAAGGTAAACTTCTGCCAAAACTGGATTAAATGACCAAAGGGTAGGGAATATGGAGCAATTACAACAGGCAAATCTGCACCCACAACAGATGCTAGATAGGGTTGATGCGTTTGCTGAAAAGATAGCCGTTTTGGGACAGGAACTAGGGTTAGACCTCAGCCAATTTCAGGCGGATCATATTGCCCTCAGAATCAATGACTCAGCTCTTGCTAAGCTTGCTCACGAGGCGTGGTCAGAGCTAGGCGCGACCATTTCACAGGCGCAAATCAATGGCAGACCTATCGTAGTGATTGCCTTTGATACCCCAATCAGCGCCGGCGCTTGGTCTATTGATTGCCTAGAGCTTCCTTATCCAGCAAAGGGTAAGATCTATCCTGCTCAAGACTGGGAACACATTGAGTTTGTGATCCCATCAGATAAGGTCGATGCGCAAGATTACCTGCAAGATATCAAGCAGCGATTTCCAAGCTTTAACCTTGAAACAGGGATGAAGATGAAGTTATCTAGCCCGAAGGGCGAAGGGGAGCGTTTAGTCAATCCTACCGTAGCGTTTAAGAAAGACGGAGTGTGTATCAAGCTGCACCCGCATCCGCTAAAGAAAATTGTAGAATCAGAGCAAGCGTAACAAGGGTAGAAACTGAACCCCAGACGGGGTTCAGTCAAAGAAGATTACAAGATAACGGTCTTATTGCCGTAAACAAATACGTGGTCGTTCACTACCTTGTTTAGTGCTTTACTCAGCACGTTCTTCTCAACGTCGCGACCTGCTTGCGCCATATCTTGAGCGCTGAAGTTATGATCCACAGGTATCACGTCTTGCTTGATGATTGGGCCTTCGTCTAGATCGTTAGTCACAAAGTGCGCCGTTGCACCAATGATTTTCACGCCGCGCTCATACGCCTGAAGATAAGGCTTAGCGCCAATAAAGGCCGGCAAGAAGCTGTGGTGAATGTTGATGATGCGATTGTGGTAATGCTCAACAAAGCTTGGCGTTAGGATACGCATGTATTTGGCCAGCACTAGGTAATCAGCATCAAAGCCATCGATGGCTTCTTTCACCTTCGCTTCATGCTCTTCACGGTTTAGCCCTTCATGGCTCACGTGACGAAACGGAATATCAAACTTCTCTACTAGCGGTTGCAGGATGTCATAGTTGCTGACCACTGCGGTGATATCCACATTTAGGCTGCCATCAAAGGTTTTCATTAAGATATCGCCTATACAGTGCGACTCTTTGGTGACCAACACCACTACCTTCTTCTTGCTTGAATCCACCAGTTTCTTGCTGGCGTTTTGAGGCAATGCAAACGTTAGGTCTTCCATAAATACCGAATCGTTGAAGTTGCCTTCAAGCTCAGTACGCATAAAAAAGTGACCACTGGTGTTGTCTACAAATTCATTGTTATGAATGATGTTCAGTTGATGTTTGTAACAGATATTAGTGATCTTCGCGATCAGTCCTGGCTCGTCAGAGCAATGGGTGAGTAGGGTCTTTCTTTCCATGATGACTCTTTAATAAAAATGATGAAAATAGGTCTGCTTCGACATTATCCAATTTTTCACCTGCTTGCAAATTCAACTAGTGGCTAGATTGCCCTGCACTCTAAGCTCACAGTCGCACCAATGGGTAAAAGCTGACATAATAATACCAATCACACTAAGTAAGTGATCAGAAATAGCGCAGGAAAAATGCTCGAGAACAAGGCAGAGTTTTTTGATAAGTAGTTATTCTACAATCAAAAATCCTAACGCCGTTATCGAGCATTTTAGCCAGCTAGGATGACCCGTTATTTAGTACGATTGGTATAATTTCTCGCTCAATCAACAAGGCCCCCTTTTGTGAATATCAGTACTGTTTTTTCTGCCGATGGCGCATTAGGTAAAGCGATCTCTGGCTTTCAGCCGCGTGATGAGCAAACCATGATGGCAGAAAGTGTCCATCAAGCTATTAAAGAGCAGTCTCAACTGGTGGTTGAGGCGGGCACGGGTACTGGAAAGACATTTGCTTACCTTGCTCCTGCATTGTTGAGCGGTAAGAAAACCATCGTCTCTACGGGGTCGAAAAACCTGCAAGAACAGCTGTTTCACCGCGACCTGCCATTGATGAAAGATGCACTGGGCTTTACGGGTCGTATTGCGCTGTTAAAAGGCCGCGCCAATTACTTGTGCCTTGACCGATTGAGCCGTCAGATTGTCGAGAGTCACGGCCACCATTCCGATCCGCAATTACTGACCCAATTGGTTAAGGTTCGTTCTTGGTCCTCATCGACAAAAAGCGGCGACCTTGGCGAATGTGAAGACCTTGCCGAAGACAGCCGAATTATCCCAGATATTACTTCTAACAATGAAAACTGCTTAGGGAAGGAATGTCCGAGTTTCGGCGATTGCTTTGTGTTTAAGGCACGCAATAAAGCGCTCGAGGCTGATCTTGTGGTGGTGAACCATCACCTGTTTTTGGCGGATATGGCGGTAAAGGAAACCGGCTTTGGTGAGCTGTTGCCAGAGGCGGAGGTCTTCATATTCGATGAAGCACATCAAATCCCAGATATTGCCAGCCAATACTTTGGTCAGTCTATTAGCTCTAAGCAGATTGCGGATTTAGCCAAAGACATAGAGATTGGTTATCGCACGGAAGCCAAAGACATGCGTCAGCTACAAAAGGTGGCGGATAAACTGGTGAGCTCGGCCTCTGAGATGCGTATTTCCTTGGGTGAGCCGGGCTTTCGTGGCAACTGGCGCGACGCGCTGAAAAATCAAAAGCTACAACGAGAGATGGAGCGCCTGCAAGATGCGCTGCAACTATGTCGTGATGTGCTCAAAATGGCGCTAGGCCGCAGCCAGCTTCTAGATACCGCGTTTGATCGTGTCACTCAGATACAAAACCGCTTAACGCGAGTGTGTGATACCTCGATCATGGGGTATTCCTACTGGTTTGAGTGCACCCCAAGACACTTCTCATTGAACATCACACCGCTTTCAGTAGCGAATAAGTTTCAAGAGCAAGTGGACGCACACGGCGGAAGTTGGGTGTTTACTTCGGCGACCTTGTCGGTATCGGGCGATTTTCAGCACTTTACCTCTCGTTTGGGGTTAAAGGCGAAAAAGAGCCTAGCCTTAAGCAGTCCATTTGATTATCAGTCACAAGCAAGACTGTGCGTGCCTCGCTATTTGCCTGAGCCAAACAGCCCGCAAATGGCGCAAAAGCTGGTGTCTATGTTGACGCCGGTTATTGAGACCAACAAAGGGCGTTGTTTCTTCTTGTGTACCTCGCACGCCATGATGAAAGACCTCACCGAACGCTTCAGACAACGACTAGACTTGCCTGTGCTAATGCAAGGGGAGAGCAGTAAGCAGGCGTTATTAAAAGAGTTTACTGAACTGGGCGATGCCTTGCTGGTGGCCACCGGAGCATTTTGGGAAGGGATAGATGTTAGAGGTGACGCGTTAAGCTGTGTTATTATCGACAAATTGCCGTTTACCGCCCCTGATGACCCGCTGTTAAAGGCGCGCATTGAGGACTGTAAACTCAACGGTGGCGAACCCTTTTATGAGGTGCAACTCCCTGATGCTGTTATTGCATTGAAGCAAGGGGTGGGGCGCTTAATTCGAGATAAAAGCGATAGAGGTGCATTGATTATCTGCGATAATCGCTTGGTAACACGCGATTACGGTAAGATGTTTTTATCCAGTCTGCCACCGATACCGCGCACTCGTAGCGTTTCGAACATTATAAATTTCTTACAGCCTTCGACCGATGTCGTGATCGAGGCTGAATAGTACAGCGAATAATTGAGTAATAGATGAAAGCGAAAATTCTAGCACTAGATACCTCAACCGAGTTTTGCTCTGCAGCCATTATGGTTGACGGAGAGGTGTTATCTAAAGGTGAGGTTGCCCCTCGTGAACACACCACCAAGATCTTGCCAATGGTGGATCAACTCTTGGTTGAGGCAGGTTTGAAACTGGGTGATTTAGATGCCCTTGCTTACGGCCAAGGCCCTGGCAGTTTTACGGGTGTTAGGATTGGTATTGGTATTGCTCAAGGCCTAGCCTTTGGTGCTGACTTGCCTATGGTGGGCGTTTCTACCCTGCAAGCAATGGCTCAAGGTGCGTATCGTACCACTCAAGCAAACAACGTGGCGGCTGCTATTGATGCTCGCATGAGCGAGGTGTACTGGGGTCGATTCAGTCGTATGGAATCTGGCGTTTGGCACATCGACGATGAAGAGTGTGTGATTCCTCCGGCTGAGCTTGTTCAGCAAACTGCAAAAAGCGAACTGGTTTGGGCTCAAGTGGGCACGGGCTGGGAAGCGTACGCTGAAGAATTAAATCAGCTTGAACTTAAGCGCACTGACAGCGGTCTACTATACCCTGAATCACAAGATATCGTTATTTTGGCTCAGCACGAGCTTGCCAATGGCAATCAAGTGGGGGCGGAAGAAGCGTCACCTGTTTATCTACGTGATAAGGTGGCTTGGAAAAAGCTTCCGGGTCGAGAATAACCACATCACGTTAGATACGTTGTACACGGAGACTGTATGTATCGAGTATTAACCGCTCTTCTTTTGGGTTTAGTGTTGGCGGGCTGCAGCTCTTTGCCTGACTCGCTTGTTTCGAGCAACGAAAAGATAGTGACCGACTACGGTAACTGGGTGAACAGCGCACCCGAAGAGGTCTCCGAAGTACGACTTGGCGGTGTGATTGCCAAGATCACGAATCTTGAGGCAAAAACACGCCTTGAAATCGTGAACCTACCCATAGCCAAAGATGGCAAGCCGGATATTAATGTAGAGCCTGAAGGGCGCTTTGTTGCCTACGTGGATGGCTTTATTGACCCTGTAACCTTCGCCAAAGGGCGTTTGATCTCTGTGCTAGGAAAGCCTGCCGGCAATGAGAGTGGCAAAGTAGGAGAGTATGAATATCGATTCCCTGTGCTTAATGCCGACGGCTACCATCTATGGCAAATCAAAGAAAAGCTGATTGTGCATGATGAACCGTTGAGTATGTTCCCTTGTCGTTCGCTGTACTGTCGCGAGGTCAACTATGGACCTAGAACAGGGCACGTCGTGCAGAGTGTTGAATAACGGTGTTATCAGAACGCACCTTTGAGGTTAGTGACTACTTGCTATCGGCTTTGTGCTATGAACCACAGAGCCCCTCGCATTGTGTTTTGATGTTACATGGCTGGCTAGATAATGCGGCGTCATTTACGCCTTTAATGGACGTAATGCGCTCGCAACACCCAGATATCCAGCTTATCTCGTTAGACCTTCCCGGCCACGGTTATAGCTCCCACTCGCGCAGTGGCTATTATCCCTTCCATGACTATATTGATTCCCTACATCAAGTTATCACTGAGCTTAAAAAAGAGCTCAATTGCCCTCTCACTCTAGTGGGGCATTCAATGGGTGCGCTTATCGCGAGTTGTTACTCTGCGGCCTTTTCTGAGAATGTCGAACACTTGGTTCAAATCGAGGGTTATGGCCCGATATCTGAGTCGCCACAGAACAGCTTAACTCGATTGAGAAAGGGTGTGCTGAGTAGGCAAAGAGTCACTAAAAAACCAGCACGTTTTTTTGAAAGCTTTGAAGAAATGGTGCAGCTGCGCGCTAAGCGCTATGTTTTAAACGCGGATGAAATTACTCCGCTGGTGGAGCGAGATTCTGAGCAAACAGAGCAGGGGTGGTGCTGGCGACACGACAAAAAACTCAAGGCCGAATCCCTGTATCGAATGACAGAAGCGCATGCGAAACAGGTTATTGATGCTCTTCCTAAGTCCAATCTACTCATTTTGGGTGATGCGGGTTTTACCCATTTGAGCTCAATTTGTTCCCCAACGACGAGAATTTCACACATTAAGGGTGGTCATCACTGCCACTTAACTTGTCCGAAGTCTATTTCTGAGGCAATAATCGCTCTAATTTTGTTCGGTTAGTGTGCTTTTGTGAACACCATTTGAACGCCTTTGGATTTTCCGGCTATCCTGTAATGGAATCGCAATAAAACAAAGAAATTCAACCTGATAGTCGTATATAATGCGTTGCTATTTTTTCAGGAGTAATAACGTGAATAAACCTTGGCTCTCTCGATATCCTTCTGATGTACCAGAAATGATTGACCCAGATACCTACCCATCTTTGGTAGAGATGTTTGAAAACAGTGTTCTAAAGTTTGCTGATCAACCTGCCTTCCTCAATATGGGGTCGGTAATGACGTATCGTAAATTAGAAGAAAGAAGTCGTGCATTTGCTGCGTATTTGCAGAATGAATTAAAGCTTAAAAAGGGTGATCGAGTTGCCTTGATGATGCCAAACCTACTGCAATATCCCATTGCGCTGTTTGGTGTGCTTCGTGCCGGCTGTATTGCAGTGAACGTAAATCCACTCTACACCCCGCGTGAGCTTGAACATCAGTTGAATGATGCGGAAGTAGAAACCATTGTTATTGTTTCTAACTTTGCGAACACCCTTGAGCAAATCGTTGACAATACCTCTGTGAAAAACGTGGTATTGACGAGCCTAGGACAAATGCTACCGACAGCCAAAGGTACGGTTGTCGACTTTGTCGTCAAGTACGTGAAAGGCATGGTGCCAAAATACGACCTTCCTGGTGCTATCTCATTCAAAAAGGCATTGCATAAAGGCCGTCGCCTTCAATATGTGAAGCCATTTATGAGTGGTGAAGATATTGCCTTCTTGCAATACACCGGTGGTACAACCGGCGTGGCCAAGGGTGCGGTTCTGACGCATCGCAATATGGTTGCCAATGTACTGCAAGCCAAGGGGGCGTATGCTGCTAAGCTAGAAGAAGGTAAAGAGTTAGTCGTTACGGCGTTGCCGCTTTATCATATCTTCGCTTTGACAGTGAACGGCTTGCTGTTCTTAGAGTTGGGTGCCAACAACCTGTTAATCACCAATCCGCGCGATATTCCTACCTTTGTGAAAGAGCTAAAGAAGGTATCGTTCACCGCGATTACCGGTGTAAATACCTTGTTCAATGCCTTGGTCAACAATGAAGACTTCCATGAGCTGAATTTCAGCCGTATGAAGCTATCTGTTGGTGGTGGTATGGCAGTTCAACAAGCGGTAGCGGACAAATGGAAAAAGACTACAGGTGTCTTTTTGCTGGAAGGCTATGGTTTGACAGAGTGTTCTCCACTGGTATCGGGCTGTCCACACGACATGACTGATTACAATGGCGCTATCGGTTTACCAGTGCCTTCTACAGAGGTTCGTATTGTTAATGACGAAGGTGAGCCTCTAGAGAATACTGAAGTGGGTGAGCTACAAGTACGCGGCCCGCAGGTGATGCAAGGCTACTGGAAACGTCCGGAAGCAACCCGTGAAGTGATTACTCAAGACGGTTGGCTATCAACGGGTGACATTGTTAAGTTTGATGACGAAGGCTTCTTGCACATTGTTGATCGTAAGAAAGACATGATTTTAGTGTCTGGCTTCAACGTTTATCCAAATGAGATCGAAGACGTGGTTGCGCTGCATGGTAAGGTGCTAGAAGTCGCCGCTATTGGCGAACCGCACGATGTATCAGGTGAAGTGGTTAAGATTTGCGTAGTTAAACGCGATCCATCATTAACTAAGGATGAGCTAATTAACCATTGTCGTCAGCATCTAACAGGTTATAAGATACCTAGGATTGTTGAGTTTATGGAAGATCTGCCAAAGACAAACGTTGGCAAGATCTTGCGTCGTGAATTACGTACTGACGCTAAAGAAGCAAAATCGGCTTAAACGAAACCGATATTGAACATAAGCCCCTGCAGAGCAGACGCAATCAGCGCATGCAATGCAGGGGCGTTTTTAATTATGGATATATAAAGAGACTATTTTGAATTATCAGATAGTGACAGACACTCAAACTCTGGCACAGGCGTGCGAACAAGCCCGTCAAAAAGAAGCGGTGATGTTGGATACCGAATTTGTCCGTACCCGTACTTTTTTCCCGCAGCTTGGCTTGGTGCAGATGTACGATGGCGAGCTTCTTAGCTTGATAGATACCACCGTTATTGATGATGTCACTCCGATAGTAGAGCTGCTGCAAGATACCTCTGTGCTTAAGGTGTTGCATGCGTGTGGTGAAGATATTGAAGTCTTCCAACACCATTTCCAGAGTGTCCCAACGCCTATGGTTGATACGCAGGTAATGGCGGCATTTTTAGGCCACGGCCTTTCGACAGGCTTTGCCACTTTGGTAAATGAATACTTGTCAGTAGCGCTGGATAAAAGCGAAGCGCGTACAGATTGGCTAGCTCGTCCATTGACCCCAAAGCAATTAGATTATGCGGCGGCGGATGTATTCTATCTGCAACCTCTATTTGACAAGCTGCAAGCGGCTCTTAAGGAGTCGGGTTACTGGCAGAATGCGATGCAAGAGTCTGAACTTCAGGTGGCTAAGCGTATTCGTCATCATGAGCCAGAGAAAGCGTATCTCGACATTAAGGGCGCATGGCAATTGTCTCCGCAGCAGCTTAGCGTTCTTAAGCCGTTGGCAACATGGCGTTATGAAACGGCACTGCGTAAAGACTTGGCACTTAACTTTGTGTTTAAAGAAGTCGATTTGCTGGCTGTTGCTCGCTTTAGTCTCACCTCAGCACGTGATATGGAAAGAGAGCAGTGTGATGTACGCTCGGTACGTCGTTATAGCGCTGTGATTGCCAATATTGTGCGTAAAGCGCAAAGCACACCAGAAGCCGAGTGGCCGCAAAAGATTGATCGCCTAGTGGATCTGCCAAACTACAAGCAGACGTTCAAGTCACTGAAAGACGAAGTGAACAAGGTGGTGAAGGACTCGCATCTTGCCCCTGAATTTTTAGCCTCTAAGAAGCAAGTGAACCAACTTATCTCTTGGGTATGGCGCAAGAACATGGCACCAGAGTCCACCCCTGATTTAATGCAGGGCTGGCGTAAACCTCTGCTTGGTGAGCGTTTACTCAAGAAATTGAATTAATAAAAAAGGCGATGAGAGATCATCGCCTTACTTTTTTCTGTCAGAGTAAGAATTACTCTTCTTCTGGTAACTTCACGTTTAATTCGAGTACTGAGATGTCATCATCTTTGTGTTCAAAAGAGACGTTCACCATGTTTGGATCAATGTCTACATACTTGCTGATAACCTTCAAGATATCAGCCTTAAGCTCTGGCAAGTAAGACGGCGCTGGGTCGTCATGACTGCGACGCTCTGCAACAATGATCTGCAAACGCTCTTTGGCAACGTTAGCCGTCGTCTTCTTTTTTGGACGGAAAAATTCTAGTAAAGACATAAATTAATTAACCCCCAAATAGACGTTTGAAGATACCTTTCTTCGGCTCCGTAAGGAATCGAAACTCGATTTGCTCACCTAGTAGACGCTGTACTGTGTCGTGGTAAGCCATGCCTGCATCAGACTGCTCGTCAAAGATAACTGGCACGCCCTTGTTAGACGCATTCAGTACCGCTTGGCTCTCAGGGATCACGCCTAGTAGATTGATGTGAAGGATTTCTTCTACATCTTCCACGCTTAGCATCTCACCTTGAGTTACGCGAGCAGGATGGTAACGAGTCAGCAGCAGGTGCGTCTTCACAGGCTCAAGGCCTTGTTCCGCACGGCGAGATTTAGAATCAAGAATCCCTAGGATACGGTCTGAATCGCGTACTGATGATACTTCAGGGTTGGTCGTTACAACCGCTTCATCGGCAAAGTACAATGCCATCAAAGCACCTTGCTCAATACCCGCTGGAGAATCACAGATAACAAAATCGAAACCCATTTCGTCTAGGTCATTCAATACTTGCTGAACGCCTTCTTTAGAAAGTGCGTCTTTATCACGAGTTTGTGATGCAGGCAGAATGAATAGGTTTTCTGTGCGCTTATCTTTAATAAGCGCTTGGTTTAGTGTCGCCTCGCCGTTAATAACATTAACGAAGTCATACACTACGCGGCGTTCACAGCCCATAATAAGGTCTAGGTTTCGTAGACCGATATCGAAATCGATAACCGCGGTCTTCTTACCCTGCAGGGCTAGACCCGATGCAATAGCGGCACTGGAGGTGGTTTTCCCTACGCCGCCTTTTCCTGAAGTAACAACAATGATACGTGCCATCATTTTATCCTTTATTTAATATTGAGGAGATCGCAGTGCAGGGTTTGGTCCGTTAAACCCAAAATCACTTTTTCTCCCCAGAAGTGAGATTCTATTTGTTCGCTAAGCCAATAGTTTCCAGCAATGGAGACTAATTCTGCTTGCATGTTATGACAAAGTATTGAGGCCGCTTGCCCGCTCGCGCCTGCGATAGCACGTCCGCGCAAAGTGCCATAAATATGGATGCTTCCGTCAGCGATCACCTCGGCACCCGCGCTCACATGGCTTAGGATGATTAGGTCGCTGTCTTTGGCATAGATCTGTTGTCCAGAACGCACTGGAGTACGAATTATTTTGCTTGGCGTAATGGCTACGGGTGCTTTATCTGGACGGTTGGTGCCAGTCATAACAGCAAGCCCTGCTTCTCTTGCTAGCTTTTCGAGGTGTTTGTTGGTGCAATCGGTGACGCCTACAGGCACCATACCAATATTAATAATGCCTTGTTTGAGACGAGCTAAATCGAGCTCAGAGCTTGCCTGAGACAGGTTAACGACCAGTGGAGCAGCTTTAAAAAAGGCAGGGGCCTTAGCCACTTTTTCATCTAAATAACGAATTGCTGAATCAGTGTCGTGCTCATACATGTGAAGCACAGTAAGTGGAAAACTGCTTCCCTTTAGATCTGGAGTTTGAGACATCTAACCTAGCCTTGGCATATAATCAAACAGTTACCTGTTATGTTATCTATCATAGTGACAACGAACAAGTAACTTGTTGTCAAATGTTGGTTTTAAGCTCAAAATCACACAAAGTCTTTAAAATTGACACTTTAGCTGTTTAAGCTTGGATATGAACTCGATAGATCAAGGCGATATATGATTTGTGCAATCTATAAAAGTAACAAAAAACAGGGGATGTACCTCTACATCACTAAAAAAGATGATTTTTCTGCAGTGCCAGATCAATTAATGCAGATGTTCGGTAAGCCGACCATGGTGATGGTGGTGAATCTCGCGAAGCGCGGTCTTGCCACTGTCAATGTCGAAAAAGTAAAAGAATCACTATTAAGCGATGGCTTCTTCTTGCAGTTGCCACCTCCAGTTGAGAATGAATTGGATGCCTATAAGCGACGTAAAAAAGAGCAAGACGATTCGGCTGATTAACACGCATAAAGGAATAGAGATAGCATGATAAGGATGTTGAAATGCGCAAAAAGCATTGGGCTTATCTTACTAGCAAGTAGTGTTTCAGTATCAGCGAATACGCAGATACCTAAGCGAGATGTCAGCTTTGATGAGTACGTTGTTGCGTTAAAAAACGAGGCAGCAGAGCAGGGGATTACGTCTAAAACTGTAGAAAGTGCCTTTGCTAATGTGCAGTTTAAGCCTCGTGCGGTATCGGCTGACCGTTCTCAGCCAGAAAACAAAATCACTCTGGATGAGTACATACCTAGAGCGGTACCGAAGTGGAAGGTAAAACAGGCCAAGCAGAAATATCGTCAACATCAAGCTGAGCTCGAGCGCATCGGTGAGCTTTATGGCGTGCAGCCAAGGTTTATCGTTGCTCTATGGGGCGTTGAGAGTAACTTTGGCGTGCTGACTGGCGGCTACAATGTGATTGATGCTTTGACCACTATGGCTTATGAAGGGCGCCGTGAGACGTTTTTTCGCAATGAGCTGATGGCGGCGCTAACCATTTTAGATGAAGGTCATATCACCGCGAAAAATATGAAAGGGTCGTGGGCTGGAGCTATGGGTCAGCCTCAGTTTATGCCAAGTTCTTTCTTAAATTACGCGGCTGATGGTAATGGCGATGGCACCAAGAATATTTGGAAGAATGAATCCGATGTGTTCGCCTCTGCTGCTAACTATCTAAAGCAATCTGGATGGAATGATACCTATACCTGGGGTCGTCAGGTGACCTTATCTGAGTCTCTAGATGATAGCCTTTTTGGGCGACAGCCTGAGCAAGCTAAAACATTGACGCAGTGGCAAGAGTTGGGTGTTCGCAACCTGCAAGGGCATGATTTACCTAAGCTTAAAAAGGATATTGATGCTTGGCTGATAGCGCCAGATTCACCATCTGGCAGGGTGTATTTGGTGTACAACAACTATCAAGTATTGATGAAATGGAACCGCTCCTACTACTTTGGTTTGGCGGTGAGTCATTTAGCGGATCAGCTGAAATCATTATAAAAAAGAGCGAGGATTATCCTCGCTCTTTTTGTTTTGTTTGTGCAGTCTTAAAGCTTATTTACCAAACTGCTCGCAGGCAATCATGGTGTTTTCAATCAAACTTGCCACTGTCATTGGGCCAACACCGCCTGGTACTGGAGTGATAAGACTTGCTCTCTCACGTGCAACATCATACTCAACGTCACCAATTAGCTTGCCATTGTCTAGGCGGTTAATGCCTACATCAATCACGATCGCGCCTTCTTTCACCCAGTTACCCGGAATAAAGTTAGGCTTACCTACCGCAACCACAAGCACGTCAGCCTGACGCACGTGGCTCTCTAAGTCTTTAGTAAAGCGGTGACAGGTTGTAGTTGTGCAGCCCGCTAGCAGAAGCTCAAGGGTCATAGGGCGGCCAACGATGTTGGATGCGCCGACGATTACCGCATGCTTACCGTGTGTTGGTACGTTGTAACGCTCTAGCAGAGTGATGATACCCTTTGGCGTACAAGAGCGAAGCTTAGGCATGCGTTGTGCGAGACGACCCACGTTATAAGGGTGGAAGCCATCCACGTCTTTCTCTGGAGTGATACGCTCAAGGATCTCAGTAGAGTCGATACCCGCTGGAAGAGGAAGCTGAACCAAGATACCGTCGATTTCATTATCAGCATTGAGCTGGTCAATCAGCTCTAAAAGCTCTTGCGCGGTAGCGGTAGAGGGCAAGTCAAAAGACTTCGACACAAAGCCAACCTCATCACAAGCGCGGCGCTTACTACCCACATAAACTTGAGATGCAGGGTCTTGACCCACAAGAACAACAGCTAGGCCAGGTGCACGTAATCCAGCCTCAGTGCGAGCTTTTACTCGCGCTGAAACTTCAGAACGAACGGTTTGAGAAATCAGTTTTCCATCAATGTTTTGAGCAGTCATGACGATCCCTAAGTTAAGGCGGTTCAACATTTTGGCGCATTGTCGCAGAAACGAAACAGTTTTGCTACATAGCAAACGTTTGCGTCGGGTATTTTATATCCACAATGTATAACGTTGACTTTTTTTTCGGCACTTAGATCATAATGTTCAATAAAGCCGTTGACCATTGATTCTCAACTCGTATAATCCTTCCCCATAGCGCGCCCTTAGCTCAGCTGGATAGAGCACGTCCCTTCTAAGGATGTGGTCGTAGGTTCGAATCCTACAGGGCGCGCCACATTCTATAAGGCCTGACGACTTTTTAAGTTGTCAGGCCTTTTTCGTTTTTGCTGTTCATAGTCTAGTTAGCTCTTGGTTAGAGATGAAAGGATTTGAACCTCCCTAAAACTTCTGTCGTTCTGATACGCACCAACTGCAAGTCTATATATTGAATTATTGGCTGCCATGGTGGCTATATCAATACTAAAGTCGTCGCCTAATCGCCCTGTAATTTTGATTTGACCATTTCATACAACCAAAGATGCTTTTTGCTTTTGCGGTTTTTTCTGTGGATGTAGGCGCATAAGGTTAATTTGTTTACTTCGGGTATGTTGGTGACTTGGATAGCGCGTAATCCCTCACCACAATGCTTAGCGTAGTTGCCAAGCGCAGGGAAAATCAGGTCGGAGTTCAGTGCTGCCTGTTTCACGCTACTGGCTGAAGTGCTCCGATACATGACTTTTATAGGCGTACCACGTTTTTCCATTGAGGCTTCAATGAGTGAAGAGTGGAACTGGTTAAATAACGGCATTTCAATTAAAGCAAAGTTGTAATTGAGTAGCGCTTCAACCTCAACGGCCTTTTCTTTCAGAGGATGGTCTTCCCTTACCATTGCAAACACTTCGACATCGACCAAGGGCATCTCGTAGATATCTTTGCTCATGTGGGCAAATTGAAACTGAATCGCCATATCGACTTGCTCGCTTAGAATCATTCTAGGCGTGTCTTGAGTGATGTTGTGAGCGGCAAAGGCGACATTGGGAGACACGTTCGCGATCTGTGAAAACAGTAGGGAGGGTAGCCAGGGTAGGATTTGTTGTCCCATTTCAATGGTAATAGTGCCTTCTAGATTGCCGGGATCGAATTGATGATGTTCATTCAATGCAACTGATAATTGCTCCATGATGGGTGTCAGTGCCTTGAATAAACTGTCTGCAAAAGGAGTCACATCAAAGCCTTTTGTGGTCTTGATGAACAGTTCGTCGTCAAAATGATTTCTTAATTTACTGATGTTTTGACTGACGGCTGGTGGGGATATAAATAGCAGTTCGGATGAACGCTTTAAGTTTCTTTGTTGATAAACGACAGAGAATAACTTGAGTAAGTTTAAATCTAGGTTCTTCAGTTTATCTTTTGTCATCTTATGCTCTGCTTAGGTATTAAGTACAGCTTAAGACTAAATGCAAATCTAATGAATATCCAATTAACAAGTGACTTTATATTATGACGGCACTTCCAGCGACAGGACGTTGCATCTTTTACTGAAAATAGGGTCTTAATAATGAAAAAATCAATGATTGCTTTGTCTGTCGCTCCCGAGACGGTTGTGGATACGTCTGATTGGGGCACGCGCCCTGAAGCAACAGGCTTGACATCAGAAGAATTCATTTGGTCTGAAGGGATGGATTTTGCAGCCAACCTAGTAAAAGTAAATGGTCTTAACACATTCAATACGCCTAGCATTGCAAGTGTGAACAACCAAATCCTAACGACTCCAAACGTGAATGTGTTATACACAGCGGCTATCGTCGATACGACAGGAGGGTTTACGCTTAACTTGCCAGTTGATAACAGCCGTCTAGTCACTGCGCAAATTATCAACCTTGATACGCACACCACACCGGTTCATCTTACTAAAGGTGGTGAGTACACTTTCTCTTCTGAAAAGTTTGATAACCATGTTGGTATATTAGTGCGTATTGGTGTCGAAGATAACGCTGATGCTGAAGAGCAAATTGACGTTATTTCAAATGAACTCTCAGTCACCGCTACTAATGCAAACCCTCTACCTTCGTACGACTTAGATAAATTGCTTGCTACGCGTACTGCATTAAAGCAAGAGTTTGCAAAAAGTCCGATGGATAGCTCAGGTGGCATGGTTGAAACAACCGACAAAATCGCTGATTGGGAAAAATACACGCTAATTAGTGCTGCAGGTTGGGGGTTGAGTGCCGAAGAACGTGCATCATATAAATTGATCCCTGGCCCTAAAGATCTAGAGTGCAGCACAGTGACGTTTGAAGGTCCTGTTGTGGATACTAACGCTAACGGTTTTTACAGCCTGACTATTTACGGCAAAGATATGTTCTTAATGGCCGATGAAAGCAACACAATCAAAGGTGATGAAACGGGTCAGATTGAAGTGACGGTTGGCCCGAAAGAGTGTAAAGAAGGTGCTGAAAACTATCTTTACGCAGCGAAGCCTTGGAATATTGTCTTGAGAGCGTACGAGCCTGAAATCGAAGCGTTCATGAATTTACCTACAGCGACTGTTGTTACTCAGTAATCAAAAAAGCGTCGTAAAAAAGAAAAGGCAGTGGAGTTCTTCTTCACTGCTTTTTTGTATCTGCTTAACCAACAGGAATAACTACTTTCTGATGATGCTTAATTGCAATTTATGAAAATCTGGTTGGAACGCATCACCTCACAACTTTACCAAGCATTAGCAAACACCTGTGTCCAGTAGATGCCGTATTGGGTATCTGCATTTTCTACTGCGCTTGCGCCCATCTCTGTGACATTACTGCTCATTATATTTTGGCAGTGGCCAGCGCTGCTCATCCATGATGCCATGACGTCGTCTATTGAATTTTGCCCAGCGGCGACATTTTCTGCCCATGCATTGGCTGAATAGCCGGTATCTGCGACGCGTTCTGCGGGTGTGCTGCCATCCGAGCCTGTGTGATCCATGAAATCGCCATTAGCCATATCACTTGAGTGCCTGAATGCGGCTGCTTCTAAGTCATAATTCCATTTTAGGGCAGGTACTGCTGGCATGATGGTTCCGCCACAGTTTTGCTCTATTGAGCGGGCGTGATTGACTGCAGTTAGCATCAAGCTTGCGAAGTCATCTTGTTCTGGGGTTTGCTCGTCGGGTGACGTTGATTCTGGCTCTGAGCCGTCCTCGTTTCCTGGTGTGCTTCCGTCACTATCGGGAACCGTCGCTATGGGATCGTTTGTTGGGTCTGTTTCTGAATTGGGCTCGGAGTTACTCGTAGAACTCGAACCTGAGCCACAACCGATTAAAAGAGTCGACAAAAGGATGATCGGTATATATCGCATTGTTGTACCTAAACTACCTTGTACAGCACCTGTACTTTGATTAAAACGTGTTCACACGAGCCACTATACGGCTCGATTATTGAGCACATCAATATATGCAGGGTGATTCTTACGTTGTTCTGACAAAGCAAAAATGGGGCCGATTCTAGGTGATTGATTTATGGAGTTATTGTGAAAGAGTGTTTTTTAACCAGACAAAAAAGAAAAAGGTCAAGTCTATAATAGACCTGACCTTTTGATTTAGTAGTAAGTACTAACCAATAGCTACTTAATTAGCTCAATGTTTCTCACTGTGAATGTAAATCCAGCTTGGCTAGCATTCCATGACGGTAGCGAAGCGAGTGGGGTATTCACATTGTTAATGTTTAAGCTACCAGTGTTAAGTTGTGACATTGGTACTGAGACCTTGTGCCACTCGCCCAAAGGGTAATCAGCGCGAGGCAATAGTAGGTCATCACCAGGGCCTTCTGGAGATTCCATCTTGATCACTAAGCCTTGAGTGGCATTTTCACCCTCGTTGGCTGGAGTACCATAGGTTTCTACATAAAGCTCAAACTCTAGCGTGCCATCAAGGTAGTTTTCTAGGTTCTGAGGCTCACCTTGAACGAAGACAATACCTTTGTAGCTTTCTGGACTTGTTGCATCGTAGGCAACGCTTAAATCGCCATTCGACAGTCTTTGATAAGTCATATGACCTTCGATACCTTGCCAGTCATCCGTATTCACCTTGTAGTCGGTTAGGTTTGGCCAAAGCGCGCTTACATCGACAACGTCTTGATCAAGTGGAGGCAATACTTCACCTGCTATTTCTTCACAAGTTAGCGCATCTTCAGCAGGATCGATTGAACGAGGTACAAAGCGAATTTCACCAAGGTTAAATTCGAATTCTTGAGACTCGTTTGAGTACAGCAGGAATGCGGTATTCATCATTGGGAAGCTCATGCCTTCATCAGCAAGACACTGCAAAGGTATCTTGATGGTTTGCCAGTTGCTCTGTGATGGGTCTGCCAGTGGTTTTGGTAGAACTTTTCCGACTTCCACTTCGCCAAAACAAGGCCACTCACAGTGCATTGATAGAATGAAGTTATCAGGTATTTCTTTCTTCACATCGATATCAAACTGCAGCGTTGCATCCGCATTGAGATATGAGTTTCTATCCTCACCTTGCTCGTCATAGGTTTGCATGTACAGTTGACGCGCGCCTTCTCCTGAGAAAGTCACATTAATAGCATCTTGCTGGTGCATGTAGTTGATAGGGTGAGTCGTTAGGTTACCAATGGTGGTTTCTGAACCATTTGAAACATCAACGCCAGCCCAACCGGTATTATCGCCAGACATTCTTGCAACAAACTCACCAGAGCTTGAACGTCCAAAGATTTCTAGAGGCTCGGTAGCGATGCCATCGTCAGGTTTGTCCTGCCCACAGCCAAACTCTCGAGGATCTAGAGGCAAGTTATCCAAGTCTTGATCTTCGGTATTGCTAGAGTAGGTCAAGCCATAGCCGTAAGGGAATAGTGGCTTGTGCTCGCCTTCAATGTCTTGCTCTGTTTCTGGAGTCACGTAGTCTTTAATGTTTGGTGCGTGACGGTTGATGGTTGTCGAGCATTTTAGGTTAGGCCAAGAGTAAGACAATGAACCGGTGAAACCATGGTTGTCTTGAGCAAAGAGTACATCGGTGATGCCTCCTGCTTCTGTACCCGGAAGCCATGCTGCAACGAATGCATCTGATTTATTGATTTCTTCATTGACGTACAATGGACGGCCAGAATAGAACACAGAAACCACAGGATTGCCTTGTTGTTTCAGTTCTCGAATGAGATCTAAGTCTTCGCCATACTTGGATTTTAATGTGGCGTATTCAAGGGTTTGGTTCTTCTTAATGTCACCAAACATCTCAGCGTATGGGTCTTCACCAAACACAACAATTGCCGTGGTGTCTTCATCGGCTTGATTAATATCAGTAATGACATTTTCTTCACCTACTAGCTCACGCATGGCCATCAGCATGGTTTGAGCACCAGGGAAATCGCGCTCGATTTCATTTTCTGTGCCTTGCCAAGTCAGTGTCCAGCCACCGGTTTGTTTTTGAATGTCATTTGCCGCACTACCTAGAACCAAGTATTTTTGATTAGGTGAAAGTGGCAGAATATTGTCGTTATTCTTTAGAAGAACGAGTGATTGGCTCACGGCTTCTCTCGCCAATGCGCGATGCTCATCCGCACCTAAGATGTCAGATTTACCCGCATAGGTACGAAGCGATGGTTGTGGTTTTTCCCAAAGCTGCGCGCGCATTTTCACACGCAGAATACGGGTAACCGCGTCATCAATACGTTCCATTGGGATAATGCCATCTTCCACTTGCTGAATGACATTGTGGTAGAAAGACTTCCAATCGTTGCGAGAGGTCACCATGAATACATCGTTACCCGCATTCACTGCCTCTGGACAGTTTGCAGCGGTACAACCGTTGATCTCACCTTGACCATTCCAGTCGGTAACAATGATGCCGTCAAAGCCCATTTCGTCCTTTAGTACATCATTGAGAAGATACTTACTGCCGTGGATCTTATAGTTGTACTCACCCGTACCCGTTTGGTCGTAGTTAGCAGGGTTGTGCCAAGAGTTAAATGAGCTCATGACTACCTGAGCGCCAGCATTTAGCCCTGAGAAGTAACCGGTAGCATGGATGTTTCTTAAATACTCCTCGCTGTAGTGGTTTTCGCCGCGGTCAACACCATCAAGGGTACCGCCGTCGCCAACCCAGTGTTTCACGTTAGAGATGACGTGACTGTCGGTCTTGATACCGTTTTTACCACCTTGAAGACCGGTAACCATACGGCCTGCATAAGCGTAAATCACCTCAGGATCTTCTGAGTAGCCTTCATAGACTCGGCCCCAGCGATAATCTCGAGGAGACGCAACCGTTGGTGCAAAGGTCCAATCTAGACCGGTAGCCACGATTTCTTTTGCGGTGGCACGACCGATCTCTTCAATAAGGTCAGGGTTTCTGGCGGCACCTAGACCAATGTTGTGCGGGAATACCGTCGCCTTGAATACGTTGTTGTGACCGTGTACTGCATCGGTTGCCCAAATGAACGGGATATCGAAGCCTCTATCGGCATACGCTTCTTTTAGAGCAAACCAGTATTTATCTGACTCTTTTGCCCAATCTTCTGCTGTGGCGTATTTGTCCTCATTTGGCCAACCCCCGCCACCGTTTAACAAGGAACCCAGTTTATATTCTTTGGCTTCTTCTGGAGTGACTTCGCGAAGGTCGGGCTGAACCATCTGGCCCACTTTTTCTTCCAGCGTCATTTTCGCTAGAATTTTTTGAACTCGATTTTCTATGCCGGGGTTGGTTTTAACAACACTGTCTACTTGGGGCCATTCATCAAAGTGGGGAATTGTGAAAGCGCTTTCTTTGGCGCCCAAAGAAGTACAACCTAAGATTAATGTGGCCGAAATTACACTGGAGAGTAAATTTATTTTTGTTTTCATTATTGGTCTCGTCAGTGAGGTAAATGATATCCGTAGAGCATTGATATGCGGGGGTAACATTCATACGCTCTATGCATGATATTAAAGTGAATTTAATTGTATAAATGTGCGCCAATTCAAGTTGTAACCCATTGACTTGTATGATTAATTTTAAATGTGAGTGACCTAGAAATAGTGCAAATCAAATGACAGAGTGTGTCAAAACATGATCCGGGTTAGAGTTATTTTCAGCTAGTTATGTAAGCGCTTACATAAAATATTTAAAGTGTCTATGTTATTCATTTTTAACGCATTTCATAAGGTTAAAGTAATTGTACACCTACAAACCTTGCCAGAAGCGCCACTGCGCCAAAACAGAATAGGGAAAGTCCGACACATAACAGCAATGAAATCCAAAACGTAAAACGTTCTATAAGGATAGGGAAGAGCAAAAACATAGGAAGAGTGGGGAGGACGTACCAAAAGGTATAAAAGGAATGATTGGCGAGTTTCTCTCTAGGTAATCCCTCAATGTGCATCCAGATTAGAGCCAAGATAGTGACAGTAGGCAATGCTGCAACCAGCGCACCCAGTTTATCGCTGCGCTTGGCCACCTCTGAGATGAACACGATTAAGCCTGCGGTGATGAGGTATTTAGTGATGATCCAATACATGCTTTATCCCCTTAGGATTATCTATGAATTATAGAAACCTTCTTGCACTAAACCTGATTTATTTGGCACCTTTGCAAGGCCCTCTGAGCTTAAGATAAAGGTGGCTGATATCGAAACGTAGCGATGATCTGTTTGTAACTAGATAAATGAGGTATTTGTACTTTTGTTACATATAATATTGATGCTGATCACATAACTGGTTAGAATGTCGCCATCAATCTGAAATATTACAACAATGAAGGTGCATATGAACTCAGCAACAGTAGTGAATACCAATACTAAGAATGCGTCATCCACAGTCGCTATGCGTTTTGATGAAATTTGTGGTGTGGTAGGTTTGTTTTCTTTGTTTGCAACGGGTGTGGTTTTGCTAAGTTTGCAGTGGATTGCATAGCAAGTCGTGAAGAAAGACGCGCGTAGATACCCGCGCGTCTTAAGTGTTTACTGTTGTGCTTCTAGGTTTAGAATCGTGATAGCGTTTGCTACGCTAGTGGCAAGAACATCAATGGCGCCAGTGCGCAAAGCGCCTAAGATAGAGAGTGGCTTACTATTCTCTGCTGCGATCGCGATAACCTCTGGTATTTTTTGATAATCAGCAATAGTTAAACCTACAACGCGGTTACTCATTTTAGTATCTTGAACCTCTCCCTTAATATCGAAAAAGTCATACCCCCCCACTTCTCCGACAACGCCTTGTTGGATTCGTGCCTCCACCATTTCTTGAACTGAAAACCAGCCTTGGTTAACCATATAACTGTTCTCAGCGAGATCACCAATACCGACCAATGCCACGTCAGCTTTACGAGCAATATCCATAGTTTGGCGAACGGTAATGTCGTTCATCAGAGTATTGCGCAGGTCAGGATCTGAGATGTAGGCCGGGGCATAAAGGGTTTCACTCACACCACCAAAGGTTTTCGCAAACTGTCGAGATATATGATCGGCATTTAACATGCCACCTCTAGGGTGAATACCACCGATGCTGGCAACGAAGGTGCACTCTTTGGGGGTGACTATGCCAATATGCTCAGATACCGCAGATACGTTTCTTCCTTGTCCAACAGAGATGACCATGTTGTCGTTTAGGCTAGAGGAGAGATAGGTAGAAACTACGCTGGCGATCAGTGTTCGTTGTTCTTCTTCACTGGGTTGATCTAGAGCGATTAAAGCTCGCTTTAAGCCGAATGTTTCTTTTAGTTTTTCTTCTAATTTAGCACTGAAAACCGGATGGTACTTAACCGTGATCTCTACGATACCAATGTCTCGAGCTCGCTTTAGAAGTCGACCCACTTTAACTCGGGTTAGTCCAAATCGCTTAGAGATCTCTTCTTGCGTTGCGCCATCTTGATAATAGGCGACAGCAATTTCGGTGAGTAGGTTCGTTTCTTCTGTTTGTTCGATTTTCATAGCGTCCATTCAGTATTTTTACTGCATAACACAAAGAATAATAAAATTAATAAGTTAACAACAGGTAAATTGCCTACTTTAGTAAAAAAGTAGGCAATTTACATTATTAGCACACCAGTTCGGCGAGGCTTGCATCTAGGTGCTTAATGTCGTGTGTTGACTTTATCTTGCGAATGGTTCGGTTCTTTCCTTGGATAAGGAGTGTTTCCGTAGTGATTAGGTCACCATCACGATAAACACCATCAAGTAAATCACCTTTGGTAATGCCCGTTGCCGAGAAGATCACATTGTCTGACTTAACCATATCATTGAGAGCCAATACTTGGTTTGGTTCAACACCCATTTCAATGCAGCGTTTAATCTCGATATTGCCATGGCGAATATTGTCATCAGATTGTTCTTTGACTTGATGTCGTGGGAGCAACCTACCGTGCATATCTCCATCTAACGCTTTCATTACGGCGGCGGTCACAATGCCTTCTGGAGCACCGCCAACACAATACATAAGATCGATATCACTATCTGGCATGCACGTCAGAATAGAGGCGGCGACGTCTCCATCAGGAAATGCATACACGCGGATTCCCTGTTGTTGCATTTCACGAATAACAGTTTCATGTCGAGGCTTGGCAAGGGTAACTACAACAAGCTCTTCTAATTCTTTGTTCAGTGCCTTTGCTACGTTATGTAGATTTTCTTGTAGGGGAAGGTGTAGGTCGATACAACCTTTGGCTTTAGGACCCACTACAAGTTTCTCCATATACATATCGGGCGCCTCTAGAAAGCTGCCTTTTTCTCCGGCAGCTAAAACGGCGATAGCATTAGATTGCCCCATCGCTGTCATTCGTGTTCCCTCTATAGGATCCACTGCAATATCCACAGCGCTGCCACCTAAACCAAGCTCTTCGCCAATGTAGAGCATTGGAGCATCATCAATCTCGCCCTCTCCAATGACAATCTTGCCATCGATAGAGGTGTTATTAAGTAGATAACGCATCGCTTCAACGGCTGATTTGTCCGCTGAGTTCTTATCTCCTCTTCCCAGCCATTTGTAACCCGCTAATGCTGCGCCCTCTGTGACCTGAGAGAAGGCTATGGATAGTTCTGGTTTCATTGTCGTGTCCTTAACAATAGTTAGGTGTGTTCATATGTTCATATAACTTAACAAATGTTCACTGATATAAAAAGCAACGAATGTTAATTATTTTTGATTCTCTATATGCGCTCTATTGAGCATTTCAACGGTAAATGCACAATTGGCCATTGATTTATAACTGAGTGCTTCATTATCTGAGTGGTTTCAGTAAGTAATTGAAAAATATGAGATATATAGATTTTCAGTGATTTTCGGTTAATAAATAAACAGCTTGTATACACAGGATTTTTATTTGATCGTAATCACAGACATGCGTGGTATTGTTGTTTTTTTGTGATAATTATCGCGTTTGCAACTCGTCGTATGTTGCGATTGGTAACAATCTGTTTACTATCATTTGTAACTTATGAAGAACATATGAACAGTGAGGTAGGGATGTCGATTGCAATAGGGTGTGATGATGCAGCAGTAGAGCTCAAAGAAATACTGAAGCAACACCTGAGCTCAAAAGGAATTGAATTCGTTGATTATGGAGCCGATCCAGAAGATGGAATTCTTTACCCTGATGTAGCTAAGGAAGTCAGCGTGGCGGTAAGTAAAGGGCGACACGAAAGAGGCATCATTCTTTGTGGCACGGGTATTGGTGTATCAATCGTTGCAAATAAGGTCCCTGGAATCAGAGCCGCCTTATGCCATGACACCTTTTCTGCAGAGCGTGCGCGTAAGAGCAACGATGCGCAAATTATTACTATGGGTGCAAGAGTTATCGGCAGTGAATTGGCGAAGAGCATCCTAGATACATGGCTAATATCAGAGTTTTCTGATGGGCCATCAACCCCAAAAGTAAATCGAATCAAGGAGATAGAGAAAGAATTTATCGCTTAATCAATTTGCTTAATTAATGGACTAACGTGGAACAAACAATGAAAAAAACTATTCTAATACCAAGTGCAGTAGCTGTAGCAGTAATGATGTCTTCAACAGCGTTCGCTAAAGACCTGAAAGTAGCGACCAGTGCGCAAGTAGGCTCTCTTCAGTACAACACGACAGAATACTTTACTGACTATGCAAACAAAGAGTTTGATAAAGCAGGTATCGATTACAACTTGAAGTTTTTCGGTGCTGCCCAATTAGGTAAAGACAAAGATGTTCAACAAAAACTGAAGCTAGGTACGATTGACCTTGCTCTATTGACGTCAACGCTTCCTACTCATGTTTCAGAAATGGCACTTTTTGAATTACCTTTCCTTGTTTCTGACCGTGAACATGTAGCAAAAATTGAGCAAGAAGTGTTCTGGCCTTATATCGCGCCTGCGGCTGAAAAGAAAGGCTATCGCGTTATTGGTTTTTGGGAAAACGGCTTCCGTAACATCACTAACAGTGAGCGCCCAATCAATACACCAGCTGATTTGAAAGGCCTTAAGATTCGTACTCCAAATAGCTCTTGGCGTGTGAAAATGTTTAAGAACTGGGGAGCAAACCCAACTCCTATGAGCTTCAGTGAAGTATTCATTGGTTTGCAAACAGGCGTTATTGATGGTCAAGAAAACCCATACACTAACATTTATGCCGCTAAGCTAAATGAAGTTCAAAGCTACGTAAGTGTGACTAATCACGTTTACACGCCAGCGTATTTGACTGCGGGTGCAAAACACTACGGTAAGCACTCTCAAGAAGTTCGCGATATTTTGGAAGCATCAGCTAAGGCTGCTCAACAATGGGGCTACACCCAGGCTGCACAGCTTGAAACCGAGCTGAAAGACAAGTTAGTGGCTGGTGGTATGAAGCTGAATGTGGCAGATCGCCAGGCATTTGTTGATGCAAGTGGCCCAATCTACGACGACTTCAAGAAAAACGTAAATAACGGCGATGTTATGCTGACAAAAGCACTATCAAGCGCGCAATAACCATTTAAGTCATGTCCCGTAAGGGGCATGACTTTTTCTTTCTTTTGGGGGACAAGATGTCATTTAGAAGCGGTATAAATGCCATATCCAATGTTTTAGAAAAAGTACTCATTGTTGTTTCAGCAACGATTCTATTGTCGTTAAGCGCAATCATAATTACAGCGGTATTCTCCCGTTTTAGTGGTGCTTCTTTGTATTGGTACGATGAAGTATCTGCCATTTTATTGGCTTGGCTTAGTTTCTACGGTTCTGCGCTTTGCGCACTTAAACGATCTCATATGGGCTTTGGTGGTTTTATAGCAAGCTTGCCACTGACCAGCCGTAAAGCACTCTTTTTGCTTAGTGAACTTATTGTTATCAGTTTTTTTGTCACCATTGCCTGGGCAAGCTATTACATCTTGCAAATCTTCGGCGATGAGACCTTAACCAGTCTGGAATTTGTTCCGCTTTCATTTGCTCAGTCAGCACTTCCTATTGGCGCAGTCTTGTTTGTAGTGGCGCAGCTTTGCTCTTTCCCTAAAGCGTGGGAAATGGTTAGCAAGGGCACGACTCAAGAAGGCGAAGAAATAGAAGAAGCCATTCGCGATGCTAAGAAAGAGATGGCCGATGTCATGGAGACAGTGAAATGAGTTCGATTTTAGTTTTGGTTTGTTTGATTGCCCTTGTGATGATCAATGTACCTATTGGCATTGCAATTGGTGCGGTTGCTTTGGTTGGTATGGTTGCAACCTCAGGTATTGATTCAATTTACAACGCTGCTTTAGCGATGTTTGAAGGTGGTTCGAAATTCACCCTATTGTCTATTCCATTGTTCGTTTTTGCGGGTGCATTGATGAACACTGGTGGTATTTCACTGCGATTGATTAACTTTGTTAATGCTATTGTGGGTTTCGTGCGTGGTGGTCTGTCTATGGTGAACGTGGGCGTGTCGATGATTTTTGCGGAAATCTCAGGCTCGGCCGTTGCTGATGTGGCTGCATTGGGCTCGATCTTGATTCCAGCGATGAAAAAGCGTGGTTATTCAGGTAGCTTCTCTGCTGCTGTGACGTCTTCTTCTGCATCACTTGCTGTCATTATCCCACCCTCGCTACCAATGATTATCTACGGCGCAATGGCTGATGTGTCTATTTCACAGCTATTTGTAGCGGGCATTATTTCTGGCTTATTGGGCGCAGCAGGTATGTTCGGTGTGTGTTACTACTACGCCGTTAAGTATGACTTGCCTCGAGAAGATTCATTTAGCTTACGTAAGCTTTGGGTCGCGTTTAAAGATGCTTTTTGGGCTTTGACTCTACCGTTTGCAATCCTTGGTGGCATCCTATCAGGCTTTATGACAGCAACAGAAGCTGCAGGTATTGCCGTACTGCTTGCACTTGTTATCTCAGTTTTCATCTACAAAGAAATGTCGTTGAAAACCTTCTACAAAGCAGTAATGGAAGGTGTTACTGGTACATCAGTCGTGATGTTGTTAGTTGCGACGTCAGCTGTATTGGGCCTGTTTTTAACAGAGCAAGAAGTTCCTCAAGCAATGGCTGCTGGCATCCTTAGCATTTCAGAGAACAAATATGTTGTTCTTATGATGTTGAACTTAATGTTACTGGTCGTTGGCATATTCTTGCATGGCGCAGCTGCCATCATCCTAACAGTACCGATTGTGTTACCTCTGATTCACCAATTGGGAATCGATCCTATCCACTTTGGCATTATGTTGGCTCTGAATATCTCGATCGGACAGCAAACGCCACCAGTCGCCAGTGTATTAATTACGGCCTGTTCGATTGCTAAGAAAGATATTTGGTCCGTGACAAAAGTGAACGCGATGTTCATCGCAGTATTAGTAGCGGTATTGATGCTCGCGACCTACGTACCCGCAATCTCTATTGGATTTGTAAATTACCTATACAACTAAATTTAAGGACAAATGAAAATGACGAAACCAACTATTGCTCTAGTGCTAGGCGACCCATCAGGTATTGGCCCGGAAGTCGCGGTTAAAGTGCTAAGCGAACAAAAGAATAGAGAGCTGGCTAACATATTAATTATTGCTGAAGAGTACGAATTACGTAAAGGCATGGATGTGGCGCAGGCAAGCTTTGACTACCAGCTAGTATCAAGCTTTGAAGAAGCCGAGTTTAAAAACAATACGCCAGCGCTACTGACATTCAAGAACTCTCATGCAGATGACATTGAATACGGCAAGGCGACCGCGCAGGGTGGTCAATACGTATTGGACTCTTTGAAGATAGCTGTAGATCTTACTCTTGCTGGAAAAACTCACGGAATCTGTTTTGCTCCTCTGAACAAACAAGCAATGCATATGGCGGGTCTAGCGCATCGTGACGAGTTGTCTTGGTTTGCAGAGCTTACTGATTACAAAGATTTTGGCTGTGAAGTGAATGTGGTTGATGACATTTGGGCGGGTCGAGTTACCTCTCATATCCCATTTAAAGATGTGGTGGACAATCTAAGTGTGGAGTCAGTACTAGAAACCATCGAGCTGATGGATCGTACTCTTAAGTCAGCAGGCTTCCCAGAGCCGAAGATTGCAGTACAAGCTCTAAACCCGCACGGTGGGGAAGGCGGCCTATTTGGCGATGAAGAAATCACCATTATCACGCCAGCGATTGAGAAAGCGAAAGAGAAAGGGATCCAAGCCTTTGGACCATACCCTGGTGATACCACCATGTGGATTGTGCAAAAACAAAACATGAACTCGGTAGTGTCTATGTATCACGACCAAGGTGCTACTGCTTTGAAAATGATGGGCTTCGACCGTGGCGTTACAGTACAAGGCGGCATTCCGCTACCAATCGCTACAGCAAACCACGGCAGTGCATTTGATATCTACGGAAAAAATATTGCATCAACAGCTGCTATGGAAAATGCCTTGATCACAACAGTGAAGATGGCGACGACCTACCAGAAGAAATTTGCGTAAGGAAACTATCATGAGAAAGCCAAAGAAACTGATTAATGACCCAATGGTAGTTGCTAAAGAGCAATATGAGGGTTTGTTGGCGGCAATGAGTGGCAAGCTAGAGGGCCTACCCGGTATCACGGGCGCGATTCGTACTGACCTACCTAGCGATAAAGTGGCTATTTTGACGGGGGGCGGCTCTGGCCATGAACCATTGTTCGCAGGCTATGTGGGTAAAGGTCTAGCGGACGCAGCTGCCTTAGGCGACATATTTGCAGCACCACCACCAAACGTAATTTTGCAAACCACAGAGGCGGTAGATAACGGTAAAGGCGTTATCTATATCTATGGCAACTATGCTGGCGACAACATGAACTTTGATATCGCGTCTGAGCTGGCTGATGACGATGATATCAAGACGCATACCATTCGCGTATGGGATGATGTGGCTTCTGCGCCACTGGAGAAAATAGAAGAACGTCGTGGCACCGCGGGTGATCTTTATGTATTGAAAATTGCGGGTGCTGCATCGGAAGCTTATGACGATTTCGACAAAGTCGTTGAAGTGACTGAGCGTGCTCGTGATTACACACGTTCAATTGGTGTGGCCCTTTCTGCCGGCTCGGTACCTCAAACCAATACCTTTAATTTTGAACTGCCTGATGACGAGCTTGAAATCGGCATGGGGCTCCATGGTGAACCAGGTGTTGCTAGAGAGAAAATGAGCACTGCCGACGAAGTCGTAACTAAGCTCATTGACCAGTTGTGTGATGACCTGCCTTATCAAAACGGCGATGAAGTGTGCCTTCTGGTGAACAACTTGGGTGCTTCGACCTATATGGAGCTACTTATTGCAACTCGCCAAGCGCACAAACTATTGGCAGAACGTGGCATCACAGTACACGACACGCTAGTGGGTAACTACTGTACCTCTCAAGAAATGTCAGGGTATTCACTGACCCTGCTCAAGCTCGATGCAGAGCTGAAAGAACTATACAACCAACCTTGTGACTCATTTGCTTTAAGGAAGTAAGACAATGGACGTAGTAATTGCAAAAGAAATGATGGCTTATGTTGCTAAACAAATGGTAGCTAGTGAGCCGGTGTTAACTAAGTTTGACCAAACCATTGGCGATGGTGACCACGGCATTGGTATGGAACGTGGATTCAAAGCGGTCCAAGAACTGCTAGCAGATGAGAGCTATCAACCTGCTGATGTGAGCAAGCTACTGTTAAAAATCGGCTCCACAATGATGGCGACTATGGGCGGTGCTTCTGGCGCTATCTTTGGTACTTTGTTCCGTTCAGGTGCAAAAGCAATTAAAGGCGCGACCGAGCTAAACGCTGAAACATTGTCTGAATTTTTATCAGCAGGTTTACAGGGTGTGTATGAGCGTGGCGGCGCGAAACCTGGCGATAAAACCATGATTGATGCATTGGTGGCTGCAGTTAAGGAATCTGAGTCTCGCAAAGGCGATTTAGCAGAGAATTTACCTGCCATTGCCGCTGCCGCTCAGCAAGGTGTAGAAGCGACTAAAGATATGATTGCCACAACGGGTAAGGCAAAAACATTGGGTGAACGTTCTCTAGGACACCCAGATCCTGGTGCTGTGTCTATGGCGTTTATTCTTCAATTTATGACTGAGTTTGCTACGGAGCAAGTGACAGCATGAAAAAAGTGTGGATAGGCACTAGTTGGAAAATGAACAAAACCAGCGCTGCGGCGGATGCATGGGCATCCGCGGTAGAACCTGCGGTAAAAGCGTGCTCGGAGTCGGTTCAACCTTTTGTGATCCCTTCTTTTCCATACATTCAACAGGTGAGTGAGCAACTGAATGATAAAGGTGTTCGCATCGGCTCACAGAATATCTGTTGGCAGGATGAAGGCGCTTATACAGGAGAAGTGTCACCCATACAGGTAAAAGATTGTGGAGCCACTCTGGTTGAAATTGGCCATTCTGAGCGACGCGCGATGTTTGGTGAAACGGATGAACGAGTAAACAAAAAGGTACTTGCTAGTCTCAAGCATGGCTTAACCCCTTTAGTGTGTGTGGGCGATACTCACGATGAAAAGCGTTGGGGTGTGTCAGCAGAGTCAGTCATTAGGCAGGTGAAGATTGCCTTATACGAAGTGCCAAAAGAGCAAGTTACAGATGTCATTATTGCTTATGAACCGGTGTGGGCGATAGGTGAGCAGGGTATCCCTGCGACATCAGAGGAAGCAGAGCGAGTGCACTTAGCGATTCGTAATGCTTTGAGCGCTGAGTTTGGTTCATCAATTTCGCAAAAAATGGTTCTACTTTATGGTGGCAGTGTCAATCTTGATAACGCCTCTGAACTACTAGACCAAGCGAATATCGATGGCTTGTTTGTGGGCCGTACTGCTTGGAATGCCGATGGGTATTGCCATTTGCTAGAAATAGCGCAAAGCAAAGCGAACTAAATTAGATGCAACAAGTGCAGTTAATTGGATGGATATTAGTCGGCTTTATGTTGGCTAAATTCATTCACGCCTTTAACGAAACCAGAGTGGGTTGGGTAAGAAGCTTTGCATTTGCTTTTTTAACGCCCACTCTATTTTTTGGTTCAATGGTGAAGGCTGACTTTGATCACTTGCCATCTTTGAATCTGGTGATTAGTTACCTATTGGCCATGTTCACTCTATTTGTGCTGATGCGGTTATTTCTTGCTAAGACCTGCGATGAAACATCGTCCTGTTCAAACATAAAGTCGATGTCAGCGTTATATCCTAATGCTGTTGGTGTTGGCGTTCCGTTGATCTTTTCTTTGTACGGAACGGAGGCCGAGCTGATATTAATGGGCGTGGTATTCATCAACTTAGTCTTGGTGTTGCCTCTTTTTAATATATTGATGATTCGCAGTGGTGAGGCTGGGTTCTACAGCTATCGAAAGGTTGCTAGTGACCCCATCATTATCGCAATTGTAACGGGTGCTTTGATCAACTTGCTTTCCATTCCTTTGCCGTCTTATCTACTGAGTGCGGTAGATCATGTTGGAATGTATGCGTTGCCTATCATTTTACTAGTGTTGGGAGCGAGCTTGAGTTTTTACAACACTCAACAGCTATTACAACAGAAAGTCACTATGTTGTTGTTTGTGAAAATGATTGGATTCCCATTCATTGTGCTGTGCATCAGCTACTTTTGGTTACAGTTGGATTTACTTGAAATGCAGGTGTTGGTGTTACTTTGTAGTTTACCCACCGGAATTAATGTCTATTTATTGGCAGAACGCTACCAAGTCGCGAGGGAAGCCACAGCAAGTGTCATTGTCGGGTCGACGGGGTTATCTCTGTTGTCGGTGTTTGCTTGGGAAGTCATTGTTTCGCGTTTAGTTTGAGCGAAACATATAAGGATATAGAAAATGAGTATTTTAGATAGGTTGGCGATTAATACCGCTATTTTTGATGGGCATGATTTGAAGATCTCTTTAAAAACGATCAAAAGCCTAGGGGTTGGATATGTAGAATTTGCCTTTAACCAAGGATACGTAGGCCAGCTCGATAGTGACATGTTCTCTGAGGCTCATGCTCA
Organism: Vibrio breoganii; assembly: GCF_001677275.1. Lineage (GTDB taxonomy): Bacteria > Pseudomonadota > Gammaproteobacteria > Enterobacterales > Vibrionaceae > Vibrio > Vibrio breoganii. The sequence goes on along the minus strand of NZ_CP016177.1, from coordinate 1,944,751 downwards.
CTATTTGCTCTCTCTATTGGAGAAAGAGCAACTTAAAACAGAAGCCTTAGGCTGTACCATGAACCTTGCTTCGCCCAATGCACTAGAAGAGTTTAAAATGCGTATACGCTTTGCTCATCACTTAGGTGTTAAATACCTCAATACATGTACTGGGCCTATCGGTGATCGCCATATTATTATCAATAACCTCAAGCAATTAGCTCCTTATGCCGAAGAGCATGGATGTGTTATTTGTATCGAGAATGGTGGGGATCATAACTTTAATGCCTTCACTAGCGCTGATGATGGCGTACGCATACTTAGTGAAGTGTCTCACCCCGCATTAGCGCTTAACTTTGATCCAGGAAACAGCGTTTCTTTGGCTCCCAACCTGAGCCCAAGTGAAGAGGCACGTATTGCCATGCCATTCTGCCGACATTTTCATGTGAAAGATGTCTCGGTTCATGATGATAAGTTTACCTTCCCAGCCTTAGGTCAAGGTATGATCAATTTTAAGCCTATTGTTGAGTCATTGAGTAATAGGTGTGTACCATTCAGTATTGAAAAGCCACTAAGAATGCATAGACGTAAGGATACCTTCCCTGTGCGTGGTCGCTCCCCTGAGAGCATTGAAGAGATCACTCGAGTATTGGACGAAAGTATTTCTTACATTCGCCAGTTAGCCAGTAATTAGTTTCAGTTTAACCAGATACGGACCCTAGTAATGCCTATCAGTAAAATAGAAGAAGTTATCGAAGATTATCGTCAGGGTAAGATGGTGATCTTAATGGATGATGAAGATCGCGAGAATGAGGGTGACATCATGCTCCCTGCCGAGTGTGTGACAGCTCAAGATGTCAACTTCATGGCCACTCACGGCCGAGGCCTGATATGCCTGACCATGACTCAGGAACGCTGTAACAAGCTTAATCTCTTTCCTATGGTGCAAAACCCAACAGAACCTTGGGCAACTGCATTTACCGCCTCTATTGAAGCTGCTAGTGGGGTGACAACGGGCATCTCTGCTGAAGACCGAGCGGTAACCATTCAGGCTGCTGTTGCAAAGCAAGCGGTAGCATCCGATCTTGTCCAGCCTGGGCATATCTTTCCTTTGGCGGCTAAAGACGGTGGGGTACTTAGCCGTGCAGGGCATACTGAAGCGGGTTGTGATCTAGCTCGACTAGCGGGATTTGAGCCTTCTTCTGTGATTGTAGAGATCTTGAATGAAGACGGCACAATGGCTCGCCGTCCTCAATTAGAAGTGTTTGCGGAAAAACATAATATTAAGCTCGGTACTATTGCGGACTTGATTGAATACCGAAATACTCAAGAAACGACGATTGAACGTATTGCTGAATGTAAGATGCCAACTGAGTTTGGTGAGTTTGATATGGTGACCTACAGAGACACCATAGATAACCAGATTCATTATGCGTTAAGTAGTGGCTCAGATTTGGAAGCGCCTCTAGTGCGTGTGCACGTATACGATCAGCTCAGTGACGTACTATTGTCTACCCATGCAGGACAGCCTGTTTGGCCAATAGATAAGGTTTTGAAGAAGGTAGCTAACGAAGGTGGTACGGTTGTTATTTTAGGCCAAGAGCAAACCTCAGAGGCTAAGATACAAAAGATCAAGTCAATTCAAATGCAAGCGGAAGGCGAGGCTACTCCTAAGCACAAGCCTGTGGATACGTCACGTCAGGTGGGTGTTGGCTCTCAGATATTAGCGGATCTTGGGATATCAAAAATGAAGCTACTCTCGTCTTCAAATAAAAGGTATCACGCCTTGTCTGGTTTCGGCTTAGAGGTAGTGGATTACATTACCGAGTAAAAACCAAATTCGGGTAGTTGTATTTGCCAGTAAGTTATTGCTTACTGGCTTTTTTATGCCTTGAGTAAATTAGGATCAACAGACCCTAGTATCGCCAAGCAATAAATCGACTGATTTTCTGTCCCTGAGACATCTCAACAACCTTGACCTCGCTCGCACCTAGTTTGCCAAGTACCTTCTGCATCGGTGCGACGTTCTCTTTTTTGGATATAAGGGTACTAAACCAGCCTACTTGCTCTTTAAATAGGGCACTTTCTACGGCCATGTTTTTGATGAAGGCCTCTTCGCCGCCCGGGCACCAAAGCTCCGCTTTCTGGCCACCAAAGTTGAGCCCTTGTGGCGCTGATTTTATTGGCTGGCCTTTTTTATTCATAGCCTCTGAGCCGCGCTTGGCTCTGTTCTTTGCAAGATTGTCAGCCTTTCGTTTTGTCCCTTGCTCCGCATCCTTTAAAGATTTGTGAAAGGGTGGGTTGCACATGGTGAGGTGATAGTACTCGCCCTCTTTAATGACTCCCTTGAAGATATTGTCAGCATTTTTTTGTAGGCGCGGGACTATCTTCATCGATAGATGAGGGTTTAGCTTGGCAATCTCGGTAGCGACTTTGATGGATATTGGGTCAACATCGGACGCAGTAAAGTGCCATTGGTAGTCCGTGGCACCAATAATCGGGTAAATACAGCTCGCCCCTGTGCCGATATCGAGAGCATTGATGGTGTTATCCGCGGTATCCAATAAGTCTGCTAAGCGGTGCACATAATCGGCACGTCCTGGGATCGGCGGGCATAGGTAGCCCTTTGGGATATCCCAGAACTTCACCTGATAATGGTGCGCCAGCAAGGCCTTATTAAGGGTTAGCACGGCTTCAGGGTCGCTAAAGTCTACGGTTTGCTCTCCCTTAGGATTGAGTGTCACTTTACGTTTTAATTCTGGGAGTGCTTTTACCAAGGCATCGATATCGTAGCGTCCGTGGTGTTTATTTCGCGGATGAAGACCGGCTTTCACAGCTTTTTTTGCGGCAACTTTGTTATTTTTCATCAGGATATCGATACTCGGTATTGGGTGTCTGCTTTGCGGTCGCTACTTTAGCACATGCTTAGCTTAATGTTAGCGCAAGCTTAATTAATCATACAATTGGATCTATCGCACAAAGACTGATATCTTCGCGCCTCTTTGCCATTCTTCACTATGTTAGAGCACTATGCGCGGTAACTCGGTCACTCAAGCCATCTTATTATTGGTCTTTGCCAATTTCTTAGCTTCACTCTCGGATGTTTCACTTAAGGTCCTTAATGGTGAGGTGCCCACCTTTCAGTATGTGTTGATCAGGCAGATCATGAGCCTGCTGATCATTGCGCCATTATGGCTGCGCCTACCAAGGGAAGAGCGTATGCAGGGTTGTGGCAAGATTAACTTTTGGCGCTCGCAATTTATTTTGATTGGCAGCGGCTGCGCTATGGTGGCGATTACCCATTTAACCTTGGCAACGGCGAACGCGATGTTTTATGTGGCCCCGTTAATGATGCTGCCATTGTCGATCATCTTTTTGAAAGAGATGCCTCCGATGAAGAAGGTGATCGCAACGGGTATTGGCTTTATTGGCGTGCTGGTGGTGTTAAGACCTGAGCATTTTCATTGGGCGGCGATTATTGCCTTGGGTAGTGCTTTGGCGATGGCGGTAGGCAATATCTTAATCAAGCGCTTGCCGGTTTCTCAGTCAGTGGTGTCGACGCTGTTTTGGACTACCGCTTTAACGATCCCTGGAGCGTTTTTACTGGCGCTACCGAATTGGGGGCCCATTGAAATTCGTCACCTGTTCTGGATCTTAGCGATTAACTTTTTTGTATTGAGCTATCACGCGCTGGTGGTTGTGGCGTATAAAAAAGCCCCAGCAAGTCAGATAGCCTTGGCAGAATATTCAGGTCTGGTTTTTGTTACCCTGTTTGGGATCATGTGGTTTGACGAGATCCCAGACCTGTTGACTATCATTGGTATTGCGATGATTGTGGTTCCGTTAATGCCCATCCGCTGGCGCAGAAGAAAAAAACCCACCGACAAGGCTGCGGACATAGCTACCGATGTAGCCTCATAATCTAGCGTTATAGCTAGGGCTAGGGGTAGTACACAATATTTTGAAAGCGCACGGTTTCAGTTATGGCTTTGTAGCTGTGCGCTTGATCTGCAAAAAATCGAACACACTCTCCTTGCTGTAATGGGTGCCAGTCACCGTCGAACCACATAGCGAGCTCCCCCGATAACACGACAATGTGCTCAATGACCCCATGGCTGTGAGGTGTAGAGTCTTGCTGATGAAAGTCTGTAAGCTGTATTTCAAACATTTCAAACTGGGTATCGCCTTGATAGCCAAACAGCGTATCGACCTTCATCTTACTGTCGTTGGGAAAGGCTTGGGTGTGCTGACGCAGTTCTTTGTTTGTGGCAAAGAAAGAAGAAAAGGACACCTCTAGCCCACTGGCAATTTGCCAAAGCTTATTGATGGTAGGGCTGGATTCACCTCGTTCAATCTGCCCAAGCATTGCTTTGGACACCCCAGTGAGCTTTGCAGCAGCGTCTAGGCTAAGCTGTTTATCCAGACGAATTGATTTTAACTTCTTTCCCACTTGCTGCTTAAATAGCTGTTCTGACACTTGATACCACGCTCGTTTTCCCTGCTTATCCTTTATTAGTTTAGAGCTGTACGTTATAGCGCACAAGTGCTATCTTTTGATTTGTGCGTTATTACGCACAAAGGATGCTGTTTATAGTAATAGGGGAAGGGCAAGGGTATGCACGTCAGTCAGTATGGTCAAAAGATCCATCGCTTCTTTAATCTATCTCATGTTACCGCAGGGTTTATTGCGGTGTTGGTCGGCTATACCAGCTCTGCGGTCATTATCTTTCAAGCCGCTAATGCAGCGGGTGCCAGTGCTGAGCAAATCAGTTCATGGCTGTGGGCGCTAGGTGTAGGGATGGCGGTGACCACTATAGGCTTATCCCTCTTTTATAAAACCCCCATATTAACGGCATGGTCGACACCTGGGGCTGCATTACTGGCAACCTCACTAGACGGCGTTAGTCTCAATCAGGCGATAGGGGTGTTTCTGTTCTCATCCACCCTAATACTGGTGTGCGGCCTAACGGGTTGGTTTGAAAAACTGACTCGCCATATACCAAGCTCTATCGCTTCTGCCATGTTGGCCGGAGTCTTATTGCAGTTTGGTCTAAATGTGTTTACGGGAATCGCCATCGACCCCTTGCTGGTGGGCGGTATGCTCATTGGCTACCTTGTTCTAAAACGATGTGTTCCTTTGTATGCCATTCCCTTGGTGCTGTTGATAGGTGTCGCCATAAGTTTGACTCAGGGTTCATTAAGATTAGAGGGCATCAGGTTGGAAATGGCCGCTCCTGTTTGGATTTCCCCAGAGTTTTCTTTATCTGCGCTGATAGGCATAGGGATCCCCTTATTTGTGGTGACCATGGCCTCACAAAATGTGCCGGGTATTGCTGTGTTGAGGGCGAATGGCTATCAGACGCCATCGTCTCCACTTATCTCAACCACCGGATTCATGGGCGTGCTGATGGCACCGTTTGGTGGCTTTGCGTTTAATCTGGCTGCCATTACTGCGGCTATATGTATGGGAAAAGAAGCGGGCGAAGATCCTAAAACGCGTTATATGGCATCGGTATGGGCAGGCCTGTTTTATCTGCTCACTGGGCTATTTGCGGCAACGGTAGCGACGCTATTTTCGGTCTTTCCGCAAACCTTAGTGTTTACCATAGCCGGACTCGCTCTAGTGGGAACCATAGGTAATAGCCTTGCTATTGCGCTAAATGACGCGAGTGAAAGAGAGCCAGCCTTGCTTACCTTTTTAATGACCGCATCTGGCGTGTCGCTTATGGGTATTGGTAGTGCTTTTTGGGGATTGTTATTGGGTATTACCGCTTATGCACTTTCTTCAGCAAGTCGCCGTGAATATGCCTAGAATTGAATGAGTTAGTGAACCCTTTGTACAAGGATTGATGGCGTTGAAAAAAGTATTGTTATTGGTTACTCATATAATCGCGATTGGCTTTGGTTTTGCCCTTGGTATTTACGCACTGCCGATTTTGACCGCACCACCGGCACCAACGGAACAAATCATTCAGCATTTTGATAAGGCTGAGTTTACCGCAAGCTTTGATAAAGAGCGCCAAGACAGCGACTTTTTCCATTGGGGAGAAGGAAAGGTGATGCTTAGCGCAGAGCAAATCTCCTTTGTGGGTGAATTAGCGCCGGGCCCTGACTACAAGTTGTACCTCTCTCCAGACTATGTAGAAACAGAAGCCAAATTCAACCAATTAAAACCACAGATGGTGCAGGTGGGAGACGTAAAAAGCTTTAACGGCTTTAGTCTCACTGTCGATAAGTCCATCGACCTTGAAGATTACACGACCGTGATTATTTGGTGTGAAAGCTTTGGCGAATTTATTACCTCCGCCAAATACAGAGACTAGGTCTTATACTCGCTTCCCCCTAACATTCAGGGGGGAAGCGAGTAATTAAATAGGTGATAAGCGCTTAATCAGACTCCAATACAGGTTTTTCAGCAGTAGCAAAAAGCCTATGGGGATCAAAATGGTTTTTAGCGTGAACATTGCAATCAGGGTGAGTAGATTGATGACTAAAGACTCTGTTTTTTCCTGAAGTTCATCAAAGCTTTGTTGCATCTCTTGCTTGGTTTGTTCAAAGCCATTGGTTACGTTATTCCACGTTCTTTTCGCGCTGCCCAGTAGGCTATCATCTTCCTCGTACTCTGCTGCCTTTCCGTCAATCAACTGCTGATTAAACTGATGCAAATCTGTGGCAATAAAATCGGTCTGCTGGGTGATCTGTTCTGTTTGTTCATTTAAAAACAAGGTATCGACTAGGCTATTGAGCAATAGTGTTCCTACTAGCAGATATCGAGTCAGACAGAGGACAAAAAATAGCGACTGTGTGAACTTCAAAAATCGACTAAAAGACGATACCCACAAGGTAACCAAATAGGCAAAGGCACTGATGGCTATGGTTATATTGACCAATTTGGCTGAAAACACATCCAGTAAGATTTTCTGTAAGCCCAGCGATGCTAAAGCTGTGGTAAGTACGGTAGAAGTCGACTGCAGTATCTCTGTTGCGGGCGATAGAATCTCCCCAACACTCACTGTAAGGAATGGGACGCTGATTTCAGTGCCTTTCAGCATAGATATGACAGCATGAATACTGCGCACCGATGCAAAGGCGACGACGCCTTGCTCTAAGGATTCGTTGAGTTTGATATCGGCGTAGTGATCCGCAAAGTTTAGCACTGCGCCAATGGTGAGAAGCAGAGTAATTACGGTAAGGAGTGCGCGGTTTGATTTCGGAGATGAAGGCGCAGCAGTGTCGTTTTTTAAAGGTGTTAACTCACTCATTTTTCTGGGCTCGAGTTTGGTCAATTAATAAGGAGCAGGGATTTGCTTGATGACGTTGGCAATACGCTTCTGAGTCTCATTATCCAGAGTCAGTTCGAAGGCTGCTAGGTCTTCCTTTAGCTGAGACATGCTCGTCGCGCCAATAATGCTAGAGGTCACCCCCTGAACGCTGTTACACCACGCTAACGCCAGTTGCGCTGGAGTAATGCCGATGTCTTTGGCGATGTCAGCGTACTGCGCTACGGCGCTGTGTGCGAGTTCAGTGCTTCGGTAGATGTTATTTGAGTTCATTAAGCTCCAGCGACTGCCTTCAGGGCGAGCGCCATTGGCATATTTCCCGGTTAACAAACCACTAGCCAACGGTGACCAAGGTAGATAAGCGACATCCGCATGATGGCAGTGTTCAATCAAGTAGGGCCAATCCTTTTGACACAGTAGGCTGAACTCGTTTTGTATGGAAACCATCTTAGGTAGGCTGTGTTTTTCGGCAAGCTCTAGATAGGTGCTGATGCCCCAAGTCGTTTCGTCGGATAGCCCACAATGGCGAATCTTACCTGCGGTAATACATTCGTTGAGCGCCTGTAAGATCTCTAGCATTTGTGAGCGCTGTGAGCTGACGTCAACGTCTGCGAAGCTGAAGGTATTTGGCCATTGCTTACCAAAGTGAGGAGAGGTTCTGTTTGGCCAGTGCAGTTGGTAAAGATCAATGTAGTCCGTTTGCAGCCTCTTTAACGAATTCTCTACCGATTGAATAACGGCTTCGCCAGTAATAGGGCCACCATCGCGAACCCAATGCATGCCGGGCCCTGCAATTTTTGTGGCAATAATAGTCTCTTGACGCTTAGCTTGATTGCGAGCGATCCAGTCACCAATGATGGCTTCAGTTTTTCCGTAAGTATCTGGAGTAGGCGGGATGGCGTACATTTCTGCGGTGTCGATAAAATTGACGCCTTGCGCTAGGGCATGACTGATTTGCTCATCGGCATCTTGTTGATTGTTTTGCACTCCCCAAGTCATGCTACCTAAGCAGACGCGCGATACTTGCAGTTCACTATGGCCAAGTTTGGCGTATTCCATGTGGGCTCTCCTCATCCTGATTATCTCTTTAAGATACTCTATGGCACTCGCTGAAACCAGTAACTTGAGTTATCTTGGAGTTAAGCTTTCTGGCAACTGTAATGGATGGATGCTCTTTGCGCCCACATCAAATTAAGATCACGACCTTCAACCTGTTTAATTACCTAGCGCCTCCGGGGGCGTATTACGACTTCGAAAACATCTATAGCTTTGCCCATTGGCAGGACAAACAACATTGGACACTCCAGCAAATAGAGGCTTCGGATGCCGACGTGATTGGTTTTCAGGAGATCTTCAGTGCCGTTGAATTGGAAGAGCAGCTCGCTAGCATAGGTTATCCGTATTTTGCGGTGATTGATGAGCCAAAGGTCGAGAGTGATTTTATCCATTCAGAGCCAGTGGTGGGCATTGCTTCTCGCTATCCATTGCTGTCGGTCTCTGCGATTGAATCTGACCCTACGGCATCGGCAGAGTTAGGTTTTGCTTTTAGCCGAGCCCCCTTGCATGCACTTATCGAATTGCCGGTTATTGGTAAGGTGGATTGTGTGGTGGTGCACTTTAAGTCTCAGCGGCCTAAAGCCCTGAGCGTCGAAAACCCCGGCTTGAAGCCGATTGAGAGTTGGCGTTCTACCATGCAAAGGGGGCTTGAGGCTCGTTTTATTGATGCTTTCTTTGCCCAGCGTAAGCGCAGCAAAGGTTACCCTCAGGTATTGATGGGAGACTTTAATCGAGATTTATCCAGTGCCGAATTTTCTTGTTTCCATGCGACTCGCGATGATGAAACAACAGGACTTGGCGATTCGAAGACCGTTTTAGCACAAGAGCCACCAATACAAGCCACACACTATTATGGCGCAAAAGGCAGCGTCCTAGACTACATCATGCTTTCAGAGGAATTTGATCGCAATAGTGCGTCTTGTTTGTTTGAGGTGAGTCATTATCAGGTCTCTGATAGTCATCTTGTAAACCCTATCTATGCCATCGACCGTATGGCCAGCGACCATGGCATTGTGACTATCACACTCACAGAGCGAGATTAGATTAGCTAGTCCACTTTATATCAAGCAGCGGTTTTGATTCTGGATTAAGCAATAATGCCTGATTGCCCGTTTGAACTAATTCGGTTTCAATGGGCAGCAGTGCAGGGCGCTTAAAGTTGACTTCGACCTCTGCTGGCGCAATATCCAGAGACACTAGCGAGCGAGCCAATAAATAGAGGCCGTGGGCGATGGGTTTCTTAAAGCCGAAGGGTGCGGATGTCAGCCTGTGCAAATGGATGGGATTGTAGTCGCCCGATACCCGTGCATACCCGCGAACGCTTTGCTCTGTTATCTTCAGCCGAGCAATATGCTGAAAGGCACTAAAGTCGTCCGCTATTGGCGCAGGCTTATTTCCTCGCTGGCTACTCGTGATGGAAAAATAGAGGCTATCGAACCCACACACTCGTTCATCATTTTCAAAAAACTGTACACATAACTCAAACTCTATGCCTCGAGCCTTGCTTTCAACATGGCCAACCGAAACAGTGACATCGTAGTTTGCTCTAGTATCGATCTCCTTATGTCGATAAAAACGAATTCCAGTGTGGATTAACCCTAATGTCTTTAGCGGAAACTGATTGTCGGTGAGTAGATGCAATTGCGCCTTTTGGCTGGCAACAAATAAATAGGGCAAGGGCAGCTGCGCATGAGTAAAACCACAATAGCGTTGGTAGCTTTGTAGGTGCGTTTGGTCAAAGTGAAAATCTTTTACGGTGAAATGTAATTGTGGGATAGCGGAACGGGATTGAGATTTGAATAAAGTTCTGCCCAAAATGCGCAGATTGCTCGGCAAATTATTATATTCAATGGTTTTTTGTGACATTAATTGCTTATCCCTAAGTACGGTTTACTTGTCTATTCATGAATGTTAGCAAGCATTATTAAAACTATCTTATTGAAATAACGTAAATTTTATCCAGCTCTCGATCTTAAGTAGTTAACCAGTTGCATAGTTGTAATGTTAGATTGCATTTATGCCTATTGCGACACTCGCTCGTTTGACTTAAATTTAGTGGCACAGGTGATGGGGTTCCACCTACTTAACCGCCGACCAGTCGGCTAATGACTCCTACCAAAATCGGAAACAGTGACTCATGGTCTTTATGACCTTTGAGGCTAGTACCTTGTAGTACTCGGTTTGGTAGGGCGTATCTAATCCATCTTGCAACCAATCCTTTCTCGCACTGTTTTCCCAACTTTATTCATTTGTTAGAGCGGAAAACATTATGCATTACACAAACGAAATTCAATCAATGTGCCCAATTCAACGTGGCGACCTACATGCTTCTTCTCCTATTCCAGTAGAAGGCCGTATGATCAATCCTAAAGAGGTTATTGCAATCTCTGGTCTAAGCCACGGCGTAGGTGCATGTGCACCTCAGCAAGGCGCTGCTAAACTTACTCTCAACGTAAAGCAAGGCATCATTGAAGAAGTTCTAATCGAAACCATTGGCTGTTCAGGTATGACTCAATCAGCAGCAATGGCATCAGAAATTCTTACCGGCAAAACCATTCTTGAAGCAATGAACACTGACTTAGTGTGTGACGCTATCAACGTGGCAATGCGCGAAATCTTCCTTCAGTTTACCTACGGTCGAACTCAATCAGCATTTTCAGATGGCGGTCTGGAAGTGGGTGAAGCACTAGAAGACCTAGGTCAAACTCTTCGTAGCCAAGTGGGTACTAGCTACTCAACTAGAGCGAAAGGCGTTCGTTACATGGAAATCGCAGAAGGTTATGTAACGAAAATGGGTCTTTCGGTTACCAATACATGAACCTTGGTAAATTCATGAAAGCAGTCAACGCTGGCGTTGATGCTGAGACAGCACTGGCACAAGCTAGTGGTCAGTATGGTCGTTTCGACGAAGCTGTTAAAACTATTAACCCACGTCAACAATAAGCGAAGAGGACTGAATCATGAACAACGCAACTCAAGCTCTACTAACCGAAATGAACATGAACTCTTTAGAAGAAGCGTTCGCTTATTGTAAAGAATTTGGCATCGATACCCGTGAACAAGTCATGGAAACTCAGCCTATCGCTTTTGAAAGCGCAGTTGAAGCGTACACTGTAGGTACCGCTTACGCTCTATTCACTGATAGCAAGACTTCAATTGAAGCGGCAAATGCCATTGGTAAAGGACTACAAGCGTCTTGTAAACCAGGCAGTGTGGCAGACCAACGCCAAGTTGGTATTGGTCACGGCGCGCTAGCCGCTCGTCTTCTAGATGAAAAAAGCACCTGTTTTGCTTTCCTTGCTGGCCACGAGTCATTTGCGGCAGCAGAAGGCGCAATCAAGATTGCACTTAACGTAAACAAAGCACGTACTACACCGCTTAAAGTTATCCTTAACGGTTTAGGTAAAGATGCAGCATACCTAATCTCACGCATTAATGGCTTCACTTACGTAAGAACTCAATACGACTACGATACTGGCGAGCTTAATGAAGTAGAACGCCGTCGTTTCTCTCAAGGCCCACGCGGCGAGATCATCTGTTACGGTGCTGACGATGTACGTGAAGGTGTCGCTATCATGCGCAGTGCAGGTGTTGATGTAAGTATTACTGGTAACTCTACTAACCCTACACGCTTCCAACACCCTGTAGCGGGCATCTACAAAGCAGAATGTAATCGCGAAGGTAAAGCGTACTTCTCTGTAGCATCCGGTGGTGGTACTGGTCGTACTCTTCACCCTGATAACGTGGCAGCAGGTCCTGCATCATACGGCATGACAGATACTATGGGTCGCATGCACGCTGACGCTCAGTTTGCAGGTAGCTCTTCAGTACCCGCACACGTTGCAATGATGGGCTTCATCGGTATGGGTAACAACCCAATGGTGGGTGCATCTGTGGCTCTTGCAGTAGCGGTTGATGAAGCGCTAAAAGCAAAAAGAGCTTAGTAAAGTATTCTGGAAGTTAGCTGTCCATCCCTCTTGTTTATTCATGCGTTGTCGTGAATTACAGCTAACTTCCAGTCTTATGCCCAAATAGATGGATCTCTACCGCCAGATTGATATCTATTGTTATTAGGATGAGCTACGAGCTACGAGCTACAAGCTACAAGCTACAAGCTACAAGCTGCTAGAAGCTAGAAGCTAGAAGCTAGAACCTAGAACCTAGAAGCTAGAAGCTAGAACCTAGAACCTAGAACCTAGAACCTCCAACAATACCAAGACAACTAGTGATACCGCTCATTGCTTTTTGCTTGTGGGCACAAAGAGCAAACTCTTTCCGATGGGTTTGCTCTTTTTCCTTTTGTAAATTAACAAGTTCACTTGTAGAGTTGTCACATTGTAGTATTCAAGGATGAATCAATGTCTGCGTTTTTGGCCGGCTTTTCTATTGGTCTATCACTCATTTTGGCTATCGGAGCGCAAAATGCCTTTGTCATAAAGCAGGGCTTGCTTAGGCAGCATGTGTTTTGGGTCTGCTTGGTATGCGCCGTTTCAGATGCTCTGCTGATCAGCGCAGGTGTCGCAGGCTTCTCTGTGGTCGTGAAGGCTTACCCTCAAGTGGAAGATATTGCGCGATATGGCGGTGCATTATTCTTGATTGTGTATGGCACAAGCAGTCTGTGGTCTGCGTTTAAGAATAAACATACATTAGACCCAACCGCTAAAGCGCCATCCTCATTAAGTAAAACCCTCACCGTTTGCCTCGCCTTTACCTGGCTCAATCCTCATGTCTATCTTGATACCTTAGTGTTATTGGGTTCAGTGTCTACTCAATATGGCGCAGATAAAGACTTATTCGGTATCGGGGCGGTGTGCGCATCCTTTGTTTTCTTCTTTAGTTTGGGATACGGCGCAAGATTATTAACCCCTTACTTCAAAAAAGCCCATACTTGGAAAGTACTTGAAGGAGCGGTGGGCGCTGTGATGCTAATACTCGCTATCGAATTATTACGATAAACTTCTAGGTCAACAGACCCTAACAACCGACAAGGAAGTGACGGTGCCAGAACAGCAAGCGAAATTCGTCGAAGGCTCAACCATGAGGCATATCCTGACGATGTCGGGGGCCGGTTCCATTGGTTTAATGTCGCTATTTATTGTCGACCTCCTAGATATGATGTTCATCAGTATGCTAGGGCAGGTTGAGCTGGCAGCGGCAGTGGGCTTTGCAGGAACAATCATCTTTTTCTCCACCTCAATATCTATTGGTACCTCCATTGCCATGGGCGCCTTGGTATCGAAAGAGCTTGGCGCAAAGCGCGTTCAAAGTGCTCGTCATCTTGTTATCAATGTTTTGGTGACGGCCTTTTTGGTCAACGCGGTAATTACTGGCGTGATGACCTATTACATCCCTGAGTTATTGCAGCTCATTGGCGCCAAGGGCGCGGCATTCGAGCATGCTAAAGATTACATGTATATCTTACTGCCAAGTACGCCCATTGTGGCTCTTGGTATGGCTGCTGGTGCCGCATTACGTGCTGCAGGAGATGCCAAACGCTCTATGATGGCGACTATATGGGGCGGGGTGGTTAACGCAATTCTTGATCCTATATTTATCTTCGTGTTTATGTGGAACGTAGAAGGCGCAGCTTTGGCCTCTGTCGTGTCGCGATTTACGGTACTGGCTTTTTCGTTAGCCCCACTGATCAAACACCATGACTTGGTTGGCAAGTTCCGATATAAGCAGTGGCTCATTAGCCAACGAGCGATATTTGCCATTGCGCTACCCGCTATCTTTACCAATATCGCTACCCCAATAGGCAATGCCATCGTCACCAGTTCCATTGCGCAATATGGTGAGGATTTTGTGGCAGGCTTTGCGGTTGTTGGGCGTCTGACACCGGTAGTGTTTGCCGCTATTTTTGCGTTATCGGGCGCGGTAGGGCCTATCATTGGGCAGAATTATGGAGCTGATCGCATCGATAGGGTGAAAGAAACGCTGTTGAATTCTTTAATCGTAGTCAGTATCTACTGCGTTACCGTAAGTCTTGTCTTATACCTCCTTCAATCCTTTATAGTCAGCGGTTTTAACTTAACGGGTGATGCTGATGTGTTAGTTCGAACCTTCTGCACCTTTGTCGCTGTGACTTTCCTGTTCAATGGCGCTCAATTTGTGGCGAACACCTCGTTTAACAATCTTGGTAAGCCTTTGTATTCCACGGCTCTTAATGTAGGTAAGGCGACCGTTGGTACTATCCCTTTCGTTTATATTGGCTCGGCTTGGTTTGGCGCGTTAGGCGTATTGTACGGACAGGCGGTGGGCAATATCGTCTTTGGCTTGATTGCGCTGGCCGCTCTTAGGTTTCATGTCCATCAGCTGAACAAGGAGGCGGCTGTTGAGGATGAGGTAGATGAAGGGTTGCACAGCGTTAACATGCAGCCGTTTTGTACTCATGATGCTGTGGTAATGGAAGAGCTTGCGAAGAATGATGAACTGGCAACAGAGCAAAAGTAATAAGACGCGGAGTTAAAAAAAGCCTATAGAGAGCCTCCCTATAGGCTTTTTTGTATTTTGTCGCTGTTAGCCCGCTAGGACGTCAGTTGCAACCTTGTAGCTAGGATCTTCTTTTACGTTGATCTCTACAAGGCTACCTGCTTTGTGCAGCAATGCACGGCAGTCTTGGCTAAGATGGCGCAAATGTAGCGTTTTGCCAACAGCGGAATAGCGCTCAGCCAGAGTTTCAATGGCTTCGATCGCTGAGTGGTCAGCAACGCGAGAATCAGCGAAATCAACGATCACGTCGACAGGGTCGTTGTGTGCATCGAACAGTTCTAAAAAGTTAGCCGCAGAGCCGAAGAATACAGGGCCGTGAATGCGGTATTCCTTTGAGCCTTCTTCATTGGTCTGGCTGCTTGCATAGATGTGTTTCGCATGTTGCCAAGCAAACATCAGAGCCGAAGCTATAACACCCACTGCAACCGCAACGGCGAGGTCAGTCAGCACTGTTACAACAGTTACTAGAACAATAACAAAGAAATCTTGCTTAGGTACGCGGCGTGCCAACTTGAATGTTGCCCACTCAAAGGTGCCGATAACTACCATAAACATAACGCCAACTAGCGCAGCCAGTGGAATCATCTCGATAAGCGCTGAAGCAAACAGAATGAATATCAGTAGTGCAACTGCGGCAACGATACCAGAAAGACGACCACGACCACCTGAGTTAATGTTGATCATAGATTGACCAATCATCGCACAGCCACCCATAGCGCCAAATACTGAACAGCTTAGGTTTGCGATGCCTTGACCCACACATTCGCGGTTACTCTTACCACGGGTGTTTGTCATTTCATCAAGAACCGTTAGCGTCAGTAGTGATTCAATTAGACCAATCGCTGCTAGAACGATGGCATAAGGCAAGATGATCTTCAGTGTCTCAAGATTGAATGGCACTTGAGGAATTGAGAATGTTGGTAGTGAGCCTGCAAGAGTTGCCGCATCGTTACCAGACATAGCACGTAAGAAGTCAACAACAGTGCGCGTATCAAGACCGCCAAATTGAACAATTAGGGTTACTGTAACTATGGCCACCAAAGAAGACGGAATTGCTGTGGTCAGCTTAGGAAGGAAGAAAATGATACCCATAGTCAGTGCAACAAGACCTAGCATGATCGTCATTTGACCAGCAGGAAGCCAAGTCATTACACCGGCAATATCTGGTGCTTTAAACTGTCCCAACTGAGCAAGGAAAATAACAATCGCTAAGCCGTTCACGAAGCCAATCATTACTGGATGAGGCACCATGCGGATGAACTTACCTAACTTAAATATGCCGGCAAGCACCTGCAATAAACCGGTAAGCATGATAGCGGCAAATAGGTACTCAACACCATGCACGGCAACAAGGCTTACCATTACAACAGCCATTGCGCCTGTCGCACCAGAGATCATACCTGGACGACCGCCGAAGATAGAAGTGATTAAGCCAACGATAAAGGCAGCGTATAAGCCAACCATAGGGTCAACACCTGCAACAAAGGCAAAGGCTACCGCTTCGGGTACCAATGCAAGTGCTACGGTTAGACCGGACAAAACGTCATTCTTGACGCTTTGAGCTGAAAACTGTGGAGATTCAAACATTTGTGTTATTTCATCTTTTGGTTTGGGTTCACGACCGGAGACTTAAAGAATAGTCGTGATAGTGGATACTTGCGGAATATGGTTACACCAGGTAACACATTCATGCTTGCTATTATAATTTTCGTCGGCGAATGCTAACGGAAACGAGGTTGAAGTGCAATCAAGGGATGAGAAACTGCAGTAATATCCAATAAAAAAAAGAGCCAGCATAAAGCTGACTCTTTTCTAGCTAATCCAAATTAGTAATTTGGTTTAGTGGTTCCGGCCGTTGCCTTAGCAGTAGCAGACTGACTGCCACCGGCTTTGCCTTGTAAGCGTTCGCTACGGAAATCGGCTGCCTTGACAGTAATTTCACGTGTTTCCTGTGGACCAGGCGCGCTTGTCATTCCTGACCCTGCGTGACCCTTAAAGCTCATTGTCGCTTTAGGAGCAGACTGCGGTACTTTTGGTGCAGGCGCAGCTTTCACTTCTGGCAGCTTCGCTACCTCAGGAGTAACAACTTCTGCTGTTTCCACTGGCGCCGCTTCTACAGGTGTAGTTTCAACAGGCGTTGCTTCAACCACTACGGCTTCTGGTGCAGGAGCTTCAACTACTGGTGCAGGCTGCTGTTCAACAGGCTGTTGCTCAACAGTTTCTGCAACGATAGGTGCTGCAACTGGTGCTTCAGCTTTTGCTTCTGCCACTACAGGTTTCGCTTGCTCTACCTTGGCTTCAGTAACTTTAGCTTCAGTAACCTTAGCAACTTCAACCTTAGCTTCTTCAACTTTAGGTGCTACCTTAGGTTGTTCTGCTTTAACAGGTTGAGCGGCTTTCATTACGATAACTTTACCCATAGACATTTCAGGGAAAGCAACACCACCGATTACGCTAACGGTTGTTTCTTCAACTTTAGGCGCTTTCTTCTTCGGCTTAGGCAAGTCGTACTTAGGCATCACTTTACCCATTGCCATCTCTGGAGAGGCAACACCACCTTTGCGTAGGCGGAATGGGTTAGGTCTGCGATCGCGACCGCGACGACGACGTTGGCCACTTGCACGTAGGTGACGCGGAGAGCGGCGGTTACGGCGTTGTTGTGGTGCTTCGTTCTTCTCAGCGTTTTCGCCTTGAGCATTGTCTTCAGCTGAAACTTTGCCTTTCGGTTGTTGCTTCTTCGCTGGTTTTTCTGCTTCAGGTTTAGACACTTTAGCCGCTGGAGCTTCCGCAGTTACGTCCTGTTGGTTCGCTTCTGCTTGCTGATCCTTAACGCGTACTTGTTTCTTCATCTGACGACGTTGACGACGTTGTTTAACCTGACTTGTCTTGGTTTCTTTGTCGTTCTTCGCTTCAGGCTCTTGCTGAGCTTGCTCGGCAATTTGCTTACCTTGCTCTTCAACTTTGCTTGGCGCTTTTCTCTCTTTACGAGGTTTACGCTTGTTCTCTTTACGAGGTGCATCTTGTTGAGGTGCTTGTTCGCGAGGTGTTTGGTCGCGAGGTGCTTCTGTCGTGGTCTCTTCGTTCTCAGACTTGTTACGGTTTGGACGGTTGTTACGACGACGGTTATCACGGTTATTGCGACGACGGTTATCGTTGCGATCGCGACGTTGCGGTTTTGGCTTGCTTTCTTCAACAGCCGGTTTCTCTTCTTTCACTTCTTCTTCTGAGCTGAACAGTTTACTGATAGCTGAGATGATGCGAGAGAATAGGCCAGGTGCTGCAGGCTTAGCTGGAGCAGTAGCCACAGGTGCTGCCGCAACCGGTGCTGCTTGCGGTTTTGGCGCAGGCGCTGCTGATTGAGCAGGAGAAGCGAAACCTTGTAGTGCAGGCTCTTCAATGCGTCGAGGTGCAGCTTCAACTTCACCAGCATCGCGAGCTTCTGCTTCTTTCATTGCGTCTAGTTTCTTCGGCAATAGGTATGAAAGCAGGCTTTGTTCTTCACCTTCACGAACACGAACCACCTCAAAGTGAGGCGTTTCCATGTCTGAGTTAGGAACAATAAGGATCTTAACTTCTTGGCAACGCTCGATGTGATTAACACTACGACGTTTTTCGTTCATCAAGTAAGAAGCAATAGGCACAGGCACAACAGCAAGTACTTGAGCTGTGTTGTCTTTCAGTGCTTCTTCTTCAACCAAACGAAGGATAGATAGCGCTAGAGATTCATTGTCACGTACAACACCGGTACCCGAACAACGAGGACAAATGTGGTGGCTGGCTTCTGCTAGAGAAGGGCTCAGACGCTGACGAGACATCTCTAGAAGACCGAAGCGAGAGATACGACCAATCTGTACACGAGCGCGGTCAAGACGCGCAGCTTCACGAAGGCGGTTTTCTACTTCACGCTGGTGGCGTACTGGAGTCATATCGATGAAATCGATAACAACCAGACCACCTAGGTCACGTAGACGCAACTGACGAGCAATCTCATCGGCCGCTTCTAAGTTAGTGTTCAGTGCGGTTTCTTCGATATCGCTACCCTTTGTTGCGCGAGCAGAGTTGATATCGATAGAGGTTAACGCTTCAGTTGGGTCGATAACGATTGAGCCACCAGAAGGCAAACGAACTTCGCGTTGGAACGCAGAGTCGATTTGGCTTTCAATTTGGTAGTGGCTAAATAGTGGTACTTCACCTTCGTATTTTTTAACACGGTTGATAAAGTCAGGACGAACCAATTGAATGTGCGCTTGAGCACGCTCAAAGATAGTGTTGCTATCGATAAGGATCTCGCCAATATCACGACGCAAATAGTCGCGAATAGCTCGAACGATAACATTACTTTCTTGATGGATCAGGAAAGGCGCTTGATTTGCATCAGACGCTTCTTTTACTGCAGTCCAGTGGTTAAGAAGTACGTTTAGATCCCATTCAAGCTCTTCAGCACTTTTGCCAACACCTGCTGTACGAACGATTAAACCCATACCTTGAGGCAGTTCTAATGTACTTAGAGCTGCTTTAAGTTGAGTGCGTTCGTCACCTTCGATACGACGAGAAATACCGCCTGCACGAGGGTTGTTAGGCATCAGTACTAGGTAGCTACCCGCAAGAGAGATAAAGGTAGTTAGGGCTGCGCCCTTGTTACCACGTTCTTCTTTCTCTACTTGTACAATGACTTCTTGACCTTCTTTAAGCACTTCTTTAATGCTTGGACGGCCTTGGTATGTGTAACCAGCAGGAAAGTAGTCGCGAGCAACTTCTTTTAGAGGGAGGAAACCGTGTCGCTCTGCACCATAGTCAACAAACGCCGCTTCTAGGCTTGGTTCGATGCGTGTGATACGTCCTTTGTAGATATTCGCCTTCTTTGATTCATGGCCAGGGCTTTCGATATCTAGATCGAATAGCTTCTGTCCATCAACGAGGGCGACACGCAACTCTTCTTTTTGAGTTGCGTTAATTAACATTCTTTTCATTCGAAATCTCGTTGTGATTCTTTAATTATTTCAATTGTGTTTATCGCAATGGTTTCTATCGATGGTGTCTGATCCCATGGTCAATCAATGCAGCCTCTCGGCTGGAAGGGATGCTCGGGGACACTTTAGCCATCACATTTTTCTCTTCAGAAAAACATGATCTGCGAGTAATTGCAGTCGATCTCTGCATCGATAGGTAAAAGTCGCGCGATAAGTTTGTTCATTATCAATGTCTTATGCCTTACGCAGCACTGGGAAATGAACAATCGACTTTCGTTTTTTTATCAATTTGCACCTTAGAAAAGTGTAAAAAACAACCAAGAGGGCATATTGATTGACGAACTATAACAGTGTCACTAATACACAGCAATCGACAAACAGATAAAGGATAGAAATAAATCTAAAAACTGCGAAGGCTGTACATATAAGTAGCTGATATTAAACTGTTTAATAAATGTCAGCAAAAATGACAAAACTGTGACGGCTTAATGTTGTACACAGGTTTTTAAATAACCAACAAACAGGAACACAGCTTGTTTCAGTTATCCATTTTAGTAGAGAAAAATGTGATTTACAGCACTTTAGGATGTTAGACTAAGGGAATGAGTGAAATTAGAACCCAAGTACAGTTTGTTGACATAGATTCCGACATGGCTGGACAGCGCATTGATAACTTTTTGCGCAATCAATTGAAGGCGATCCCTAAGAGCATGGTTTACCGAATCGTGCGTAAGGGAGAAGTCCGTGTAAATAAAAAGCGTGTTAAAGCAGAATACAAGCTGCAAGCGGGTGATATCGTCAGGATCCCACCTGTAACCTTGCCTGCTACCGAAGAAGCGCCGGCCCTTAGCACTAAGCTGAATAAGGTGTCAGAGCTCGAACACTGCATTTTGTATGAAGATGAGCATGTGCTGATTCTTAACAAGCCATCGGGCACCGCGGTTCATGGCGGCAGTGGCCTGAAGTTTGGCGCTATTGAAGCCTTGCGAGCGCTTAGACCAGAAGCGAGATTTTTAGAGTTGGTGCATCGCATTGATAGAGATACCTCTGGAATCCTATTAATCGCTAAGAAGCGTTCGGCATTGCGTCATCTACAAGCTCAATTTCGTGAGAAGACTGTACAGAAGTACTATTTCGCGTTAGTGATGGGTGAGTGGAAGAGCAGCATTCGTAAAGTAACTGCGCCACTTCTCAAGAATGAAGTGAACAGCATTGTGCGTGTAAACCCGAACGGCAAGGCGTCAGAAACTCGCTTTAAGATAATTGAAAAGCTCAACAATGCGACTTTGCTACAGGCGAGCCCTATCACCGGGCGTACGCATCAGATTCGTGTACACACTCAATATGTAGGTCATCCAATTGCATGGGATGATCGCTATGGTGACCGCCGTTTTGATGCTTTCACTGGGAAGGTGGGTCTTGACCGTCTTTTCTTACATGCGGCAAATATTAAATTTATCCATCCAGGTACAGAAAAGGAAATGGACATTTCTGCACCAATGGAAAATAAACTGCAACGTGCTATCGAAGGGCTACGTGTTAAGTAGCGGCGTTACCTAATACAGAAACCCCTTCGTTTTCGAGCAAAGTAATAAGATCGATGAGTGGTAGCCCAATTAATGTATTTGGGTCTTTACCCTCCAAAGCTTCAAATAGAGCGATGCCCAGTCCTTCGCTCTTGAAGCTACCAGCACAATTGAGAGGTTGTTCCAATTCAACGTAACGCTTGATTTGAGTGTCTGTTAGAGTTTTGAAATGAACCTTAAAGGTATCAACAACCACTTGAGTGTGACACTGCTTGCTGTTGTATAATGCAAGGCCAGTGTAAAACGTAATAGTTTGGCCGCTTTGAGCGTGCAACTGTTGAATCGCGTTTTCTACCGTATGCGGTTTACCGACGATTTGGCCATTGACCACACATACTTGGTCGGAGCCAATAACGAGGTGATTGCCATCGGGTAGGGCGCAAGATTTCGCTTTTCCTTCGGCCAGTCTGGCAACGAGTTGCTCGGGTGTTTCATTGTCCTGAGCGGTTTCGTCAAAATCTGGGCTAAGCTGAGTAAAAGAAAGAGATAATTTATGCAGAATTTCAGCTCGATAGGGTGATGTTGAGGCTAAAACAATTTGATATTCGCTCATGAATTCCATCTATGGGTCAGTATTGATTGCTATAGAATAATCGACGTACAAAAATTGAGTAAGTTTTTTCTGTTTTCCTTTGACTAAATATAAATTGAGAGATAATATTCGCGCCCTATGCAAAAGGTAAAAATACCGCGAACGGTTGACCCGAGTAAAGCTGCTCAGAAACGACTAGACTATGATGGCATCATCCAAGTCAGTCTGCTCAAGCGCTTGGCCGAGTCGGTCGAAGGCGTAAAACGCGACGCAGAAGTCACATTGTCATTTGACTTAGATGAACAACGATTGGTCGTTATCTCTGGTAAAGCTAACGTCGAAGTCGATTTAGAGTGTCAACGCTGCAATGAGAACTTCACACATGTTTGTGAAGTCCAATTCGTCTATACCCCTAATAAGGGCGAAAAGACCGAAGAGGAAGCCCCGGAAGAGTACGATTTGGTAGATCTGAACGAGTACGGTGAATGCGATCTCATACAGTTAGTTGAAGACGAGTTCCTTCTAAATTTGCCTCAAATAGCAATGCATGATGTTTCTGACTGTAGCGTAAATACACATAACTTGGTTTTTGGTGATATTCCTGAAGAAATTGAGGAAGATAAACCAAACCCGTTCGAAGTTTTAAAAAGCTTAAAAGCAAAGACAAAGGAGTAGGGTCAATGGCCGTACAAAAGAGCAAAAAATCACGTTCAATGCGTGGCATGCGTCGTTCACACGATGCGCTAACTACAGCTGCACTATCTGTAGACGCAACTTCAGGTGAAACTCACCTACGTCACAACGTGACTGCTGAAGGTTACTACCGTGGCAAAAAGGTAGTCAACAAGTAAGGTTGCCTTTTGCAAACGATTACCGTTGCACTTGATGCAATGGGTGGGGATTTCGGTCCCCATGTTACAGTGCCTGCCGCCGTGCAGGCATTGTCTATTTTCCCAGAGCTGAAAGTTATATTAGTGGGCGACGAATCTGTCCTCATTCCCCACCTCTCTACATTGGGTTCTTACCCCAAAGACCGAATTCATATCGAGCATACCGATAAGGTCATTGCAGACACCGATAAACCTTCTTCCGTCATGCGCCGTAGCGTAGGCACTTCTATGCGTCGAGCCATCGATCTTGTTGAAGATCAGACTGCACAGGCTTGTGTGAGCGGAGGAAATACAGGTGCCTTGATGGGACTCTCTCGTTATCGTCTAAAGTTACTTCCCGGCATTGAAAGGCCAGCACTGATCTCTGCTTTACCTACCCGTAGTGGCCAAAAAGTATGGTTGTTGGATCTTGGCGCAAATGTCTCCGTCGATGCGAACACGCTATTTCAATTTGCGGTGATGGGCTCAGCACTTGCTGAAGAACACCTGCAACGTGCACCAAGAGTGGCGATATTGAATGTGGGCGAGGAAGAGATTAAGGGAAATGATCTGGTAAAAAACTGTGCTGAAATGCTTCAGCAGGTAAAATCAATTAATTACACCGGCTTTATCGAGGCTCATCAATTATTACACGATGAAGCGGATGTAGTGGTATGTGATGGCTTTGTAGGCAATGTATGCCTAAAAGCGTCTGAAGGAGTCGCAAATCTATTCCTTGAAAGGCTAAAACGTCATATGCTGTCGTCTAAGCTAAGAGCTTGGATTTCAAAATTATTCTTCTCTGAGCTGTTTTCTGAGCTAAAACAGCTGAACCCCGACCAGTATAACGGGGCAAGTTTGCTAGGATTGCGCGGCATTGTCATTAAAAGTCACGGAAGTGCGGATAAAACTGCTATCATCAATGCAATCATAGAGGCAGTTCACGAGGTCAAACGTCAAGTACCCAGTCGTATAAGTGACCGTTTGGAAACCGTTTTACTCGAGAGGCAAAATTAGTCTTCATGTATAGCAAAATATTAGGCACAGGCAGCTATTTGCCTTCCCAAGTGCGCACCAATGCAGATTTAGAACAAATGGTAGATACTGCCGACGAGTGGATTGTTGCTCGTACAGGTATCAAAGAACGTCGCATCTCTGCTCCCGATGAATCGGTGGCGGATATGGGCTTTATTGCCGCTAAAAATGCAATTGAAATGGCCGGTATCGATAAGAAAGATATCGATCTCATCATTGTTGCTACTACAAGTGGTAGTCATGCATTCCCATCTTCAGCGTGTCAGGTCCAAGGACTCTTAGAGATCCCTGGTTGTGCTGCGTTCGATGTGGCAGCTGCATGTACGGGCTTTGTATACGCACTATCAATAGCAGACCAACACATCCGTTCAGGCATGTGCAAAAACATCTTAGTTATTGGCTCTGATGCTTTGTCTAAATCAGTGGATGAGATTGATCGTTCAACGGTTATCTTGTTTGGTGATGGTGCAGGTGCTGTGGTGTTAGGTGCAAGCGAAGAGCAGGGCATCCTATCGACGCATTTAGGCGCTGATGGCCGTTATGGCGAGCTGCTTAGTCTTGAAATGCCAGTTCGTGGTGGTGAAGTCGATAAGTGGCTACACATGACGGGCAATGAAGTATTCAAGGTGGCAGTAACCCAACTTTCTCGTTTGGTTACCGATACGCTAAAAGCCAACAACATGAGTAAAGAAGACTTGGATTGGTTAGTGCCACACCAAGCAAACCTAAGAATTATTACCGCAACGGCAAAGAAACTGTCTATGTCTATGGATCAGGTGGTAGTGACCCTTGATCGCCACGGCAATACTTCGGCTGCAACAGTTCCAACAGCGTTGGATGAAGCAGTGCGAGATGGTCGAATTAAGCGTGGTCAGACGCTGTTGCTAGAAGCCTTTGGTGGTGGTTTCACCTGGGGTTCTGCGCTGGTTAAATTTTAACCCAAGCGCGTTCGATTAACCAAAAGAAGTGCCTTTGCACTTCTTTTTCAATATTTAGCAAGGCTTAAAGGACGAATTATGAGCAAATTTGCAATCGTATTTCCAGGTCAAGGCTCTCAAAGCCTTGGTATGTTAGCTGAACTTGGCGAGCAGTTTGATATTGTTAAACAAACATTTGCAGAAGCTTCAGAGGTGTTAGGTTACGACCTTTGGGCGCTTATCCAAGACGGCCCAGTTGAAGATTTGAACCAAACTCATCGCACTCAACCCGCACTACTGGCTTCTTCTGTTGCAGTTTGGCGCGTTTGGAACGATCAAGGCCTAGCGACTCCTGAGCTATTAGCGGGTCACAGCCTAGGTGAATACTCAGCGCTAGTATGTGCGGGTGTTATTGACTTCAAAGAAGCGATTAAATTAGTTGAACTACGCGGTCAATTGATGCAAGAAGCGGTACCAGCAGGTACGGGTGCAATGTACGCTATTATTGGTCTTGCTGATGATGCGATTGCCAAGGCATGTGAAGAAGCGGCGCAAGGTGAGGTTGTTTCACCGGTTAACTTCAACTCTCCAGGTCAGGTGGTTATCGCAGGTAACAAGGCGGCTGTAGAGCGCGCGGGTGCACTGTGTAAAGAAGCAGGGGCTAAGCGTGCACTGCCTCTTCCTGTTTCTGTACCATCACACTGTGCATTGATGAAGCCAGCAGCGGATCGTTTGGCTGAAGCACTTAAAGATATTGAGTTCAACGCACCAGCGCTGCCAGTGATCAACAATGTGGATGTGGCTGCTGAGACGGATCCTGCAAAGATCAAAGATGCATTAGTGCGTCAGCTATACTGCCCAGTACGCTGGACAGAAGGTGTGCAGAAGATGCACGAGCAAGGTGTTGAAAAACTTCTAGAATTAGGTCCGGGTAAAGTACTAACCGGTCTAACTAAACGTATTGTAAAAAGCCTAACGGCTGCAGCTGTCAATGACACTGCATCCCTTGAAGCGGCGAAATAAGATTCTTAACGGAGATAACGAATAATGAACCTTGAAGGAAAGATCGCACTAGTTACTGGTGCTAGCCGTGGTATCGGTCGTTCTATCGCTGAAACATTGGTTGCACGTGGTGCAACAGTGATCGGTACAGCAACGAGCGAAAACGGTGCTGCAGCGATTAGCGAGTATTTAGGTGACAAAGGTAAGGGAATGGCACTTAACGTGACTGATCCTGCGTCTATTGAGTCAGTTCTTAAAGAGATCACCACAGAGTTTGGCCCTCTTGATATTCTAGTGAACAACGCAGGTATCACACGTGACAACCTGCTAATGCGCATGAAGGACGACGAGTGGACAGATATCATGGACACTAACCTGACCTCAATCTTCCGTTTGTCTAAAGCCGTTCTACGTGGCATGATGAAGAAAAAGTGCGGTAGAATCATCAATGTAGGTTCAGTAGTTGGTACTATGGGCAACGCTGGACAAACAAACTACGCAGCAGCGAAAGCGGGCGTGATTGGTTTTACAAAGTCTATGGCACGTGAGGTTGCTTCTCGCGGAGTAACGGTCAATACTGTAGCACCGGGCTTTATCGAAACTGATATGACAAAAGCATTGAACGACGAGCAACGCGCTGCGACGCTCTCTTCTGTGCCTGCGGGTCGCTTAGGTGATCCTCGTGAGATTGCAGCTGCTGTGGCATTTCTTGCCTCTCCAGACGCCGCTTACATCACAGGTGAAACATTGCACGTCAATGGTGGCATGTACATGGTGTAATTTTGCGCATTTTTGGCGTGATATATGTCAAAAATGCCATTAAAATCGGTTAAATTCACAAATTTGTGGTTTGACCAGCAAGGATGCCCTTGCAACTTTTTAACTTTCGAATAAACTACGCAAAACATCGCATTAAGCGACTTATGTATAGGAAATAAAAAATGAGCAATCTTGAAGAACGTGTAAAAAAAATCATCGTTGAACAGCTAGGTGTTGACGAAGCTGAAGTTAAGAACGAAGCATCTTTCGTTGACGATCTAGGCGCTGACTCTCTAGACACAGTTGAGCTAGTAATGGCTCTAGAAGAAGAGTTCGACACTGAGATTCCTGATGAAGAAGCAGAGAAAATCACTACTGTTCAAGCTGCTATCGATTACGTAACTGGCGCTCAGTAATTCTCTTCTCAGGCGGTCTATCTTGGCCGCCTGATTCATTTCAGTTCCCTTATTGTTTAAAATCAATATCTAACTAATCTAACCCGGAGTAAAAATCGTGTCCAAGCGTCGTGTAGTTGTCACTGGCATGGGTATGTTGTCACCGGTCGGCAACACCGTAGAATCTTCTTGGAAAGCCCTGCTATCTGGTCAAAGCGGTATTTCAAATATCGAACACTTTGACACCACCGAATTCACAACACGCTTTGCAGGTCTTATTAAAGACTTTAACTGCGAAGAGTACATGTCTAAAAAAGATGCTCGTAAAATGGATTTATTTATCCAATACGGTATCGCAGCAGGTATCCAAGCTCTTGATGATTCTGGCCTAGAAATCACTGACGAAAATTGCACTCGCGTAGGCGTGGCGATTGGCTCTGGTATTGGTGGTTTAGGTCTGATTGAAAACGGTATCCATGTTATGAACGACAAAGGCCCACGTCGAGTGAGCCCATTTTTCGTTCCGTCAACCATCGTAAACATGGTTGCAGGTAACCTTTCTATTATGCGTGGCCTTCGTGGTCCTAACATTGCTATCTCTACAGCCTGTACTACTGGTTTGCATAACATCGGCCATGCGGCACGTATGATTGCTTACGGTGATGCTGATGCGATGGTTGCGGGTGGCTCTGAAAAAGCGTCTACTCCAATGGGTATCGCAGGCTTTGGTGCAGCTAAGGCTCTATCAACTAATAATGAAAACCCACAAGCAGCTTCTCGTCCATGGGACAAAGCGCGCGATGGTTTCGTATTGGGCGATGGTGCTGGCATGATGGTACTGGAAGAGTACGAATCAGCTAAGGCACGCGGTGCTAACATCTACTGTGAGCTAGTTGGCTTCGGTATGAGTGGCGATGCGTACCACATGACCTCTCCAAGTGAAGATGGTTCTGGCGGTGCACTAGCAATGGAAGCGGCAATGCGTGATGCGGGTGTGACTGGTGAGCAAATTGGCTACATCAATGCACACGGCACTTCGACTCCAGCGGGTGATGTTGCAGAACTTAAAGGCGTTAAACGCGCTCTAGGTGATGCAGGCTCTGCGCAAGTGAAGGTTTCTTCTACTAAATCTATGATTGGTCACCTATTGGGTGCTGCAGGTTCTGTTGAAGCTATTATCACAGCATTGGCTCTTCGTGACCAAAAAGTTCCGCCAACAATCAACCTAGATAATATGGATGAGCGTGCTGCAGAGCTAGGTATCGACTTGGTGCCAAACGTCGCTCAAGATGTTGATATCGAATATGCTCTATGTAACTCATTTGGCTTTGGTGGTACGAACGGTTCATTAATCTTCAAAAAGATTTAATAATCCTAGATACCATAGAACAAATAGTTAGCTAGAATAGTTTGGGTCAGACTCAGTTTCAAAGAAACTGGCTCTGGCCTTTTTTATTGTTAGTAACCTATGGAAAGAGTGCATGTATTGGATAAATGGAATCCAAGAAGCCACTGTCTCGGCCAGTGACAGAAGCTTCAATTACGGAGACGGCGGTTTTACCACAATCAAAACGATTGATGGAAAGCTTCTTTTTTGGTCTTTGCATGTAGAAAGGATGCAAGCCTGTTTGCAGCTGCTACAAATTTCTCAGCCTAATTGGAAACAAGTGCGGGCATGGGTGGAGCAGGCGGCAATAGAAAAAGGCTTAGGGGGCGTGAAGCTCCACGTCAGTCGAGGCAGTGGCGGTAGAGGGTATAGTCCTGCGGGAGTTACCGAGTCTTTAGTGACCATCAGTGAATTTGGCTACCCTGCACACTACAAAGAATGGCAACAGCAAGGCGTTGAGCTAGGCGTTGCTGAGCACAAACTGGGAATTAATCCCCTATTAGCCGGGCATAAACACAACAATCGATTAGAGCAAGTGCTGTTAAAGGCCGATATTGAACAGCAAGGCCACCTTGACGGGGTAGTGCTTGACCTTAATGACCATATCGTAGAAACAACGATGGCAAATCTATTTTGGGTTAAAGGTAAGACGCTCTATACCCCTAGTATGGAAAAGTGTGGTGTGTCTGGTGTCATTCGCCGATTAGTTATCCAAGATGCTCAGATGTTGGGTATGAAGGTGCTGTTTGGTGAGTTTGAAATGGGACACTTATTGACCGCAGATGAAGTTTTCATGTGTAATTCCTTGTTAGGTATCGCTCCTGTCGTAAAAATCACACATAAATCCTATCCAGTCGGTATAATCACACGCGACTTTCAGGAGAGTATAAATAGTGCTTAAAAAAATCATCACCCTTTGTATCATCTGCATTCTTTTGGCTGGAGCGGGTTTGTTCTACGTTTGGAACCAACTCGACGGCTATGTTAACCAATCAGTGAAAATTGATGAGCCCACTCTAGTGACTATCGAGTCGGGAACCTCATTTAATTCGTTGTTAAATCGATTTGAGAAAGACGGCTGGATTGAACCAAGCGACTTTTCTCGTTTATTGCGTCGTGCGCACCCTGAACTCACTCAGGTTAAAGCGGGCACCTTTCAGGTACAGCCGAATCTTACCCTTAAACAAACCCTTTTAGATTTGGTCCATGGGCAGCAGATGCAATTTAGCATCACCTTTGTTGAAGGAAGCACCTTTAAAGAATGGCGCGCAATGTTCGACGAGGCGCCCCACCTTATACACACGACCAAAGACATGACTGAGGCTGAGATAGCCGAAGCCCTGCAGATTGATAGAGAGAAACTCGAAGGTTTATTCTTGGCTGAGACTTACCACTATACGGTAGGCATGTCAGATTTGGACATCATGAAGCGCTCTCATACACAGTTGAACCGTGTTCTAGAACAATATTGGGGTCAACGCCAAGACAAACTGCCTCTGAAGAACGCTTATGAAGCGCTTATCCTAGCCTCTATTATTGAAAAAGAAACGGCGGTTCCCGAAGAGCGCCCGTTAGTTTCGTCTGTGTTTGTTAATCGCTTGAATATTGGCATGCGATTGCAAACAGATCCGACCGTTATCTACGGTATGGGTGATAAGTATAAAGGCAATATTCGTAAGCGTGATTTACAAACGCCAACACCATACAACACCTATACCATGTACGGTCTGACACCAACGCCAATTGCTATGGTCGGTGAAGAGGCAATAGCCGCAGCTGTTGACCCGGATGACAGCAAGTATCTGTACTTTGTAGCAAGTGGTGATGGTGGGCATGTCTTCTCTAAAAACTTAAGAGATCATAACCGCGCTGTTCAAGAATATCTAAGAAAGCTAAGGGCACGTAAATAAATGGAACAAGGTAAGTTTATTGTTGTTGAGGGCCTAGAGGGCGCCGGAAAAAGTACCGCTATAGCGAGTATTATGTCGGTGTTAACCTCGTCAGGTATCGAGAATATCGTCTCAACAAGAGAACCTGGTGGTACTCCTTTAGCGGAAAAAATGCGTGCTTTGGTCAAAGAAGAGCATGAAGCAGAAGAGATTCAAGATATCACCGAATTACTTCTTATGTATGGCGCTCGAGTACAGTTGGTAGAAACTGTCATCAAGCCTGCATTGAGCTCAGGTAATTGGGTGGTGGGAGATCGTCATGACCTTTCATCTCAGGCATACCAAGGTGGCGGCCGACAGATCCCAGCAGAAACAATGCAGTCATTGAAGCAGATTAGCTTAGGTGATTTTAAACCCGATCTTACCCTATACATGGACATTGAGCCGCGATTGGGTTTAGAGCGTGCGCGCGGCCGTGGCGATTTGGATCGCATTGAAAAAATGGATATTTCGTTTTTTGAGCGAGCACGAGAGCGCTACCTAGAATTGGCTAACAGCGATAGTTCGATTTT
Source organism: Vibrio breoganii (assembly GCF_001677275.1). Lineage (GTDB taxonomy): Bacteria > Pseudomonadota > Gammaproteobacteria > Enterobacterales > Vibrionaceae > Vibrio > Vibrio breoganii. The sequence continues at coordinate 1,914,031 of NZ_CP016177.1, read as the reverse complement.
AATCATTAATGCTGCGCAGCCGATTGATAAAGTGGCCAGTGATATTGAAGCAGCACTAATTCATTGGTTAGGAAGTCACGAGTAATGAATGGTGTTCAGTACCCATGGCTATCTGAAACTTGGACGAATTTGCAGGCGAGCATGCAACATGGCTCATTGCCTGGCGCTTTGCTGTTTAGTGCAACGGAAGGTCTTGGTGAAGAATCACTGGTTGAAGCATTGCTCAAGGTGCAATTGTGCAACAGTAGTGAAGTAGAGGCATGCGGCTTTTGTCACAGCTGTGCATTATTTCAAGCTGGGACACACCCTGATCTACATCGAATTGCACCCGCTGAGGGTAAAGCGACCATTTCAGTGGATCAGATCCGTGAAGGGAATCGCTATGCTCTAGAGTCGTCCCAACTGAGTGGCCAACGAGTCATTATTATAGAGCCTGCTGAATCAATGACAGAGCAGGCGATGAATGCGTTATTGAAGACACTCGAAAGCCCACCTGATAGCTGTGTGTTTATTTTAAGAAGCCATGCACCTCATCGCTTGTTGCCTACGATTAAGAGTCGCTGTCAGCATTGGCACGTTAAAACACCTGTGCTGAGTGAATATCAGCAATGGCTAACGGCTAATGGGATCTCTGAGGTGCCTGAGCTGTATTATCAGCTGTGCTTAGGCGCTCCATTAAAGCTAAAAGCATTTATTGATGAAGGGCAAGGCGCGGAGTTTGATTCTACATTGGCTGCGTTAACGGATTTTATTGAGCAGGACTTTGCATTACCGAAAACCTTCGTAGATAAGTGTTCTACGGACACGCTCGCTAAGCTGAGTCTGTTGTCATTGGCTTTGATCGAATTGCAGAAAGGGTATTTTGTTGAACTGCCTACGGTAGAAAACCACCCTCAATTAAAACGTCTCAAATCAGTTTTAGATTATCAGCAGGTGTTTGACATGACACGAAGACTCGCCAAGCTTATTGAGCAACTTACCCTTCATACTGGGCTTAATAAAGAACTACTATTAAGTCAGTGGCTCATTGAAACGAAAACTAGATGATTATTCGTACTAGTTAAAATTATTGTTTACAAGGCGCGCGCATAGCGCGTTTTTTTATAGGTGTTATATGTTTGTAGATTCTCATTGCCATCTTGATAAGCTGAATTATCAAGACTTGCACACTGGTGTAGCCGACGTCATTGCTAAAGCGGAAGCAGCAAACGTCAAGCAACTGTTATCGGTTGGAGTGACCCTTGACGCTTTTCCAAAGATGATCGAGCTCATTACTCCCTTTCCACAGGTTCATGCTTCTGCAGGGGTTCATCCTCTTGATGTGGAGAGCGCATTTGACCTTGAACAGCTTGCTTCTTTTGCTCGACATGAAAAGGTAGTAGCGATTGGTGAGACCGGTCTTGATTTTCATTACAAGCCAGAGACCAAGAACTTACAGATCGAACGATTTGAACAACAAGTTGAGCTAGCGGTTGAAGTAAAAAAGCCTTTGATTATCCATACGCGACAGGCACGAGCAGAGACACTCGCAATATTGCGTGACGGTGGGGCAGAAAAGTGCGGTGGGGTTATCCACTGTTTTACTGAAGACCAGTCATTTGCAGAAGCTGCGATGGAACTCGGATTCTACATTTCAGTGTCAGGGATCGTGACTTTTCGTCAAGCTATTGAATTAAAAGAGGTTGTTAAAAAATTACCTCTAGAACGTTTGCTTATTGAAACAGATTCTCCGTATTTGGCGCCAGTGCCTCACCGAGGAAAAGAGAACCAACCTGCCTATGTAGTTGAAGTTGCAAGCTATATTGCGCAGCTAAAAGGCATTTCATTAGGTCAGGTAGCGGAAAAAACTACGCAAAATTTCGCCGATCTTTTTTTGCGTCGCTAAGTTAGTTTTTGTGCGTATTTCACCTCTTTGGTCTAAAATGATGCGATAACTTAGCATAATTACCATATGTGTTGTTTATTATGTTATGTGTTTAAAATCGACTTCACATAGCTGTTGTAGTAAGTTTCCGTATAAAAAATAAGTACTTGAAAGCGCGTACATTAGTGAATAACGTCATTTTTAATGTAGTTTTTTTATTTAAATACAGTTACTTAGGATGCATTTGTTTGTTTATTGTTCGTGTTGTCGAATGTGATCCATAACGGCTTTTGAAAACTTAGATTTTAGTCAGTGAGGAAAGTTGAGGCGCATCAATATATATTTAGAGACGAAAAATATAATCGTAGAGGTTACATTTCTTCGATGGGAACCATCATTCGGACTACGGGGGTAAGTCGATGGGACCCGACAAAATACTAATAATCTTTCAGGAGCATAAACATGTTTAAGAACCTTTTTGCGAACTTGCAGAAAGTTGGTAAGTCTCTGATGCTACCAGTATCAGTACTTCCAGTTGCAGGTATTCTACTAGGTGTCGGCGCCGCTGACCTTGGTTTCATTCCAGACGTTGTATCTAACTTAATGGAACAAGCGGGTGGCTCAGTATTCGGTCAAATGGCTCTGCTATTTGCTGTTGGTGTGGCACTTGGCTTTACAGATAACGACGGTGTAGCAGGTCTAGCTGCTATCGTTGGTTACGGCATCATGACTGCAACACTTAGCGTTATGGCTGGTGTTATGGGCGTTGAGAAAATCGATACTGGTGTTCTAGGTGGTATCCTAGTCGGTGGTGTTGCTGCATGGTCATTTGCACGTTTCTTCCGCATCCAACTTCCAGAGTACCTTGGCTTCTTCGCTGGTAAGCGTGCTGTGCCAATCATCACTGGTTTCCTATCTATTGGTCTTGGTATCCTACTTTCTATCATATGGCCACCAATCGGTTCTGCAATCGGTGCATTTTCACACTGGGCAGCTGAACAAAACCCTGAGCTAGCATTTGGTATCTACGGTATCGTTGAGCGTTCACTAATCCCATTCGGTCTTCACCACGTTTGGAACGTACCTTTCTTCTTCGAAGCAGGTTCTTGTGTTGACGGAAACGGCGTAGCTCAAAACGGTGTTCTAACTTGTTACCTAGTTGCTGATGAAGCATCTCGTGCTGCAGGTAATGGCTTCGGTCAACTTGCTGGCGGTTACATGTTCAAGATGTTCGGTCTACCAGCTGCTGCAATCGCTATTGCACACTGTGCTAAGCCTGAAAACCGCGCTAAAGTAATGGGTATCATGCTTTCTGCTGCGTTGACTTCTTTCCTAACAGGTATCACTGAGCCAATCGAATTCTCATTCCTATTCGTTGCTCCTGTACTTTACGGAATTCACGCACTACTAGCTGGTTCTGCATACGTTGTTTCTAACGTACTAGGCTTTGTACACGGTACATCATTCTCACACGGTCTAATCGACTTCATCGTTCTTTCTGGTAATGCTCAGAAGATGGGTCTAATGGTTGCTGTTGGTCTTGGTTACGCTGCAATCTACTACTTCGTATTCCGCGCTGTTATCACTGCTATGGACCTTAAAACTCCTGGTCGTGAAGACGAAACAGAAGAAGCAGCTTCAGTTGCAACTGGTTCTGAACTAGCAGGCGAGCTTGTTGCTGCATTCGGTGGCAAAGCGAACATCACAGGTCTTGATGCTTGTATTACACGTCTACGTGTAGCAGTGGCTGACACTGATAACGTTGACCAAGATAAGCTTAAGCAACTTGGCGCAGCGGGTGTAGTTGTTGTTTCAGGTGGTGTACAGGCTATCTTCGGTACTAAGTCTGACAACCTTAAAACAGACATGGACGAGTGGATTCGTAACAACGGTTAATATCCACATATAACCATGATACAAAAAGGAGGCTTAGGCCTCCTTTTTTTGATCTTGAACAAACTGCGATGCTCTAATCACCCTTGGTATACAAGGGCTGAATGTGTTACTAGAAATAAAAATGTGTTACGAAACGCACTTTTACAGATTTCATCACATATCGCTGACAAAGAGCGCTAAAATAAGGTTAAAATTCGCGAAGTTACACATAATCAAGGATACATAAAGTGAATATTGGGAAGTTAGCATTGGTCACGGCAGTTCTTACTGGTGTAGCAACCTATGTTGGAGCAGCGAAAGCAGCCGGTCCTACTAATGTTAAAGTAGGTATGGCGTTTGATCAGGGCCTAAGTGCGGTAGTTAAATTTGAAGACAGATTTAACTTAACGGTAGGCAATGATGGAATGGCGTTTGATTACCATTTTGCCAAAGGCAGCTTTTCTCAAGATGTTCCTTTTGATTGGTATGTCGGGGCTGGTGGCTGGTATGAATGGGATGACGATTGGGGTCTTCGAGTACCACTAGGCTTGGATTGGAACTTCGCGCCAAATTGGAATGCCTTTGGACAAGTTGCACCAGAATGGCAGATCCAAGACAAATCAAAGCTTAAGTTCGGTGCCGCAATAGGTGTGACTTACCGCTTCTAATTTTTATGCAAATAGATACAAGAAAGCCGACATAGACTATGTCGGCTTTTTCATTTCTGATAGCTGACAGCTTTAAACTGTCAGCTACTCGTTTTTATTGCTGTTTTTTCATTGCCTTACGGATACAGATGGCTGCGCCACCCCAAGTAATCCCAAGGCCAAGAACCATCATAATGATTGCGCTAGTCGTCATAATTACGCTTCCTTTTTGCTTAGTACGTTAATCGCTACACCAATGATAACGAGAAGAGCGAGTAGTCCCCAACCCAGTAGTAGCAGATCAGATTGTGCGTAGCCGCCATAACCGTCTGTTAGGGTTGCTTTCAATGTGTTGAATAGTGTTAGCGCTAGAATTGCTGGGCTTACAAACTTCAAGCAAACATCAAACCAAACGCCAATTTGGAAATCAGAGACTGAGTTTACATAGTTGCGAATCGTTGCGGTCTTAACAATCCATACAATCAACAGAACTTCGATGAAGCAGCTTAGTACGATACCAATCTGGTTAGTGAAGTAGTCAACAAGGTCTAGCAGTAGCAAACCACCGTTGGTAGCAAACGCTAGAGAGACTATCGCGCCAATACCACACACCAATGTCGCTGCTTTTTTACGTTCTAGCTTAAACTTATCAATGATTGCCGATGTTACCGCTTCAATGATTGATATGTGCGAGCTTAAACCAGCAATAGTCAGTGCTAGGAACAGTAGTGGACCTAGGATATAAGGAGCAGGTAGCTCGTTGATTGCCGCAGGCAATGTAACGAAGGCAAGACCTACACCAGCAGAAACCACGTCTGTGAGCTCTTTACCTTGTTCATGTGCCATGAAGCCTAATACAGAGAAGATCATGATACCCGCAAGGATAGAGAAGCCACAGTTAATCAATACCGTCATAAAGGCGTTGTTATTGATGTCTGATTTCTCTGGCAGGTAGCTAGAGTAAGCAAGCATGATTGCAAAGCCGATACTTAGGGTGAAGAAGATCTGACCATAAGCCGCTGCCCACACCTTAAGATCCATGATCTTACTGAAATCTGGTTCAAACAGGTAGTTGATGCCGTTAAGTGCACCCGGTAGGAAGATAGTGCGACCGATTAGCACTAATACCATAATGAACAATACTGGCATCATGATTTTAGCTGCGCGTTCGATACCAGACTTAACACCACCTGCAATGGCTGAATAGGTGATAGCCCAAGCTAGAAGCATGGTGCCCGCAATCTTCCATTGGATAGAGCCAAGGTTAGACGGTGAGTTATCACCTAGGTTCAAGTACTCGCTGAAGAAGAAGGCGTTAGTGTCGGTTCCCCAACCCTGATTGAAAGACATGCCAAGGTATGAGATCGACCAACCGATAACAGCAACGTAGTAAACAGCGATACATGCTGCAATACCAACTTGGAACCAGCCCAACCATTCAAACTTTGGATTGACAGAGCGAAGTGCTGCAGGTGCAGAACCACGATATTTTTGACCCAGCTTGAATTCCATAATCATAAATGGAATACCGGCCGTTAACATGGCGAAAAGGTAAGGGATAAAGAATGCGCCACCGCCATTTTCGTAGGCCATATACGGGAAGCGCCATATATTACCTAGACCGATTGCTGAGCCTACTGCGGCTAAGATAAATCCGGTACGGGAACCCCATTGTTCTCGTTTCATAATTACTCCTTGTAATTACTTATGAAGAGTTGCAAATATTAATTGAGAGTTAAGAGTCTCTTTTGCTTAAATAACCAGAGTGTATAAAATAATCACCTCGCATCAATGCGATAAGGTAGTTATTAGTTCTGATTTAACGCTTAATAAGTAGTGGTTTATTTTTGAGAATTTACTGCCCAGGCTCTAAAACTAGTAGAATATTCTGGGTCATAACGGCAGGTTACCGTGAGATATTCTGTCTGGCAAGATAAAATAAGGCTCATATTTGGTAAGAATGATCGCAGAATTGCTGGTGATAGGGAGCTTATTAATGGATCGTACTGCAAATGACTTTCTGACCGCTGTCATCAATTAAATAAATGGTTTAAGTTAGAGGATATGACTAAATGTTAATTTAAGAGCGAAAAACCAAGGATCTCTCGCTCGTTAATATATTGTTGTGATTATGTATCGATTTAGAAGCTAAATCTAAAGCCTAGGTTGGCTTGAACTTGGCTCATCCAATCACCGGAGAACGCATACTTACAGCTTGTACCATCGCTAGAAGAGTTACATACCGTAATGGAATCCCCATCAACCAAGGTTCCTAAGTAGCGAACCTGTCCTTGCAGGGCAAAACTGTCAGTGAATTTGTATTCGACACCGCCATAGAAGCCTGCAGAGAATTTGTATTCATTGCTTGCGCCCTGAACATCTATTTGTGTTCCACCTAAACTCAGACCTATGTAGGAGTTCCACTTGTCTCCTGATGGATAAAAGACGGCACTTTGAAAGTGTAAGTAGCGCAGTGTGGTATCAAGATTAACGTCTTCAATAGAAGAGTCTTGTTGAGAATAGAGTAAGCCTAAGCGTCCTGCATCGACATTAGTTTCAATCGCAATGTTGTAGTTGACGGCTTCTTTGATATCAAAACTGCCATTCTCTTCGGTATCAAACGAACCACCCATGCTGTAGCCAACCATAGGGGTAATGTGGATGTTTGCTTGAGATACAGCAGGATAACCACAGGCTAGTACCAATAGGGTGAGGGTCTTTCTGTTCATAGTATTGTCATCCTTGTCAATCTAGAGCATGTTTACTTAGTGTCAACGATCGACACTCTCGCTAATGTAGCGACTAAGTTACGTAGTTGTAATTGTGACAGTAACTGCATAATTCTGCACGGCTTTTCGCTAAGTCTTGAGAGGTAAACTGAGGAATGCTAAAACTTATGTTAACCCTAGGTATTATTATCTTTAGGGACTGTCGAATATCTATAAGGTGAGAGAATGAGTACCGATCTAAAATTTACCATAACAATAGTAACCTCAATCTTTGCAATACTTATCGCTTATGGATTAGTGGCGGTGTTTAGCTAATTTCTTTTGGTGGATAAATGGACAATAGTGGGTTAGTTTGGGGTAACAATGCCTTATACAAGCAAGAGATGTTTGCTGAGTATATTAATGGCAAAAATGCGCTAGTTGCACAGGGAGGAGGACAACGTAGTATCTTCACCGCCGGTGTTTTAGATGCTTTCTTGTATTCCAATTTTGACCCATTTAACACCTTCTATGGCACCTCTGCTGGCGCGCTCAACCTTTGTGCGTACCTCTGCCGGCAACCCGAAATCGGGAAATCATTCCTTTTAGACCTCACCACTGACGATCGTTTTTTCAATCTGTTCAGTTTTATCAGGCAAAAACATTATATTGGGCTCGATTGGGCGCTCGGTAAGATTTGTTCTCCTCCTTATAAACTCGATATTGATATGGGGAAAGAAATGCTTGTTGGAAGAGAGGCCTTTGCTGCAGTGACACGAGCAGACAATTTCCACGATGACTATCTCCCTATGCTTTCGACTGATTGGCTAGATGTTATTCGGGCAACGTGCGCGATACCTAACCTTGTATCTAGGCCCATTTCTGTAGCAGGTAAGGAATTTGTGGATGGGGGGGTCTCAGCGTCGGTACCGGTTCAAGAAGCTTGGAGGCAAGGCGCTCGTAGTATTGTGGTTATTCGAACCGAGTTACCAGAACACCCTTTGCTTACAGGGCAAGAAGGAGCAGAGTCTGCGCAGGCGCATGACAAAGAGGTCTGGTATCGCAGTCCGATAGACAATATTCAAAGTTTTTGGAACGACAAGCTCGATCAAGGCAAAAAGAGTATTGAAGACTTTATCGATGAGAGAGTGGGTCAAAGCGGATCTGGAAAACCCATGTCGCGTTTAGAGCTACTCAATGGAGGTCGATGGTTATTCGGGGCGGACAACGTCTATCGATTGTCTCATTTGCTAGGCAATCGACTCGATGCAGGGTTAGCCGATATGCTAATGGTGCACTATCAAACCTATGCGTTGACTCAAGAATTTATCTCTAACCCACCTGAAGACTGCTACGTGATGCAGATCATCCCAGAAGAACCTCTGCGCAGTTCGTCGCTGATGAGCAGTACCGAGGACCTACTCTTTGACTATCAGCAGGGATTAAACTCGGGATATCGCTTCATTGATGAGTATCAGAGCACTCGAAAAAGAAAGATAAAGAAAGGCGCACACGTCAATTAACGCTTAATCGGTGAGCAGGCTCACGCCTTTAGATAACAGTGCTTCACATTTACTTCGAGCTGTAAAAAAATAGAACCTCACGATTGGGGAGAAATTCTATGTACACGGCTCAACCAAGCCACATTGACCATATTAAACAGATTAACGCCGGCAAGGTGTATCAACTAATTGATCAATTTGGTCCCATCTCCCGAATCGACCTATCTAAGCTGAGCGCTCTTGCGCCAGCGAGTATCACTAAGATCACCCGCGAGCTCATCGATGCCCATCTTATCCATGAGACGGTTGTGCAAGAGGCGACAAGTCGTGGTCGCCCTGCTGTTGGATTGCAAACCAATAATGAAGGTTGGCAGTTCTTATCGCTTCGTCTAGGCCGAGGTTACTTAACCATCGCACTGCATGAACTCGGCGGCGAGGTGATCACTGAAAAGTACATCGATATTGAAGAGCGTCATCAAGATGAGATGCTTGAGCGTCTGTTGTCTGAGATTACTCAGTTCTTCGAAGATAAGGGAGCAGTACTAGAGCGCATGACCAGTATTGCGATTACGCTACCGGGTCTTGTTCACTCTGAAAGTGGTTTAGTGTTGCAGATGCCTCACTTTGATGTGAAGTATCTTGAGCTTGGCCCTGCGTTGTATAAAGCGACAGGCCTGCCTGTATTTATTGCCAACGATACGCGCGCATGGGCACTGGCTGAAAAGTTATTTGGTAATTCTCAGCAGAACAAAAACTCTGTGCTGATCTCTATTCACAATGGTATTGGTGCAGGGATTATCCTTGAGGACAAAGTCCTTCAGGGTCGTTTGGGGAACGTAGGTGAGCTTGGCCATATCCAAGTGGATCCAAATGGTTACCCTTGCCACTGTGGTAATAGAGGCTGCTTGGAAACGGTAGCTAGCTCTCATGCGCTGCTTCGCCAGGCCCAAGAAGCCATTGCCGCCGGTGATGAAACCAGTTTAGAGCTAGAAACCCTATCGGTCATCAATATCTGTATGGCAGCCAATAATGGCGATGAGGTTGCACTGAAAATCATTAAGCAGCTAGCAAAGCGCTTGGGTATGGCGGTTTCTTTGGTGGTGAATATGTTTAATCCAGAGAAGGTACTCATTGGTGGCGACATCAACGTAGCCAAAGGCATCATCTTGCCTGAGATTGAACGCTGCGTGCAGGAGCAAAGCCTGCCTATCTATCGTCAAGACTTAGAAATTGTACCAAGTCGCTTTATCAAGAACGCCACCATGCCGGGTGCCGCCTTGATTAAGCAAGCCCTGTATGATGGTGTACTCTTGATGAAAGTGGTCGAGGGCTAGGCCTTAACTTCTTTAGCTGGCAAAGGCTGATTAAGCTGCTCGCTAAGCTCAATTAAGATTTGGTCGTACACTTTAAATATGGCCAGTGATAACGTACTTGTTAGCTGATAAAGCTCTCGTTCATCCAACTCTTCGATATGACCATGGGCAGAGATGATTTCAGTTAATTGTCTTGCCGCATGACTGGTACTCGGAGCATGTACGCCCAAGGGTGACAGTAAGCTTAATCGATTTATTTTACGCAGCAGTACTTGTGCCTTCAGATTCAGGCGCTCACACTGCAGCTCATCTCTAGAATCACTTACCAGCATTCTAAACTGGGTCAACGCCTCCAATGAATCAATGACGTGGCTCCATTGCCGTGAATATTGCTCACTCAATTCCACCTGATCGGACTCTACCAACCAAGTTAGTACGATTTCATCAATGAGGTACAAGGTAGCGCGTATGGCTTTACCGTGGCTCATTTGGCTCTTAGATGGCGTCATATCGCGCCATTCAAACAGTAATGTTTGTATCTGTTTCATCAAAAGACGAAACATTGGACGGTCATTGACGAAGCTTTTTTCGACGAGGAAGAGCAGCGAGTTACTGATGTTTTTCTCAATCTCAACGGTATGGTTATCGGGGATAGGTTCAAAGCTAAGATGAGTGTGGGCAAGGTGCCTGTGCTCGCGCAGTTGCTCGGCAACGCTGCGCAGTTCGCACACCAACCGATAGCGATTGTCATTGAGTTTGGATTGCCTGCCGTGTCGCATCAATAAATAGAGCACGATGATAGCGCTGAGACTGGCTGCAATAATCATGAACATAACTTACTCCCTAAAAGCTACGAGTCAAATAAGGGTATTGCAGTATCTATGCCAGAGGGGGTTTGTGTGCTTTCGTTAATAAAAACAGTGAGTTGCATATAAAGCGTGAATTAAGTTGCGTTACTTGAGGGCGATATTGCACTGGTTTGGCGCAAAAAAATACCGGCCATTAAGGCCGGTATTTTAGTATTGAACCACTTTGTGACAGTACGGCGCTTACATTACGCGCATGCCAGGCTGTGCACCTTCATGAGGCTCTAAGATCCAAAGATCTTTACCACCAGGGCCTGCTGCCAACACCATGCCTTCAGACATACCAAACTTCATTTTACGAGGTTTAAGGTTTGCTACCATTACGGTGTGCTTACCAATGAGGTCTTCTGGCTGATAGGCTGATTTGATGCCAGCAAATACTTGACGAGTTTCACCACCAAGATCCAGTACCAGTCTTAGTAGTTTGTTTGCTTTAGGCACAGATTCACACTCGACGATCTTAGCGATACGCAGGTCAACCTTGGCAAAATCATCGAACTCGATTTCATCAGCGATTGGCTCTTTGGTCAGCTCAGTTTCGTTTTTAGCTTGCTCTGCTTGTTCTTTGGCCGCTGCTTCAGCTGCCGCATCTTCTTTCGATGCTTCAACCATTGCTTCTACCTTTTTAGGGTCAACACGGTTAAATAGCGCTTTGAACTTGCTGATCTCGTGATCAGTTAAAGGCATTGCGACACCTTCCCAAGTCAACTCTTGATTCAAGAAGCCTTCAGTGCGAGCTGCAAGCTCTGGCATAACCGGTTTCAAGTAAGTCATTAGCACGCGGAACAGGTTAATGCCCACAGAACAGATGTCTTGAAGCTCTTTGTCTTGGCCTTCTTGCTTAGCAACAACCCAAGGTGCTTTTTCATCAACGTATTGGTTTGCTTTATCTGCCAGTGCAGTGATTTCGCGTATAGCTCGGCTAAATTCGCGAGTTTCGTACAGCTCTGCAATACGGTCAGCGGCGTCAGCAAACTCTTTGTATAGCGCTGGCTCAGCAAAGTCTTGAGACAGCTTGCCTTCAAAGCGCTTGGTGATGAAACCAGCATTACGAGATGCTAGGTTAACGATCTTGTTTACAACATCAGAGTTTACACGCTGAGTGAAGTCTTCAAGGTTAAGGTCTAGGTCATCAATACGACTGTTTAGCTTAGCCGCGTAGTAGTAGCGCAGACACTCTGGATCTAGGTGATCTAGGTAAGTGCTCGCTTTAATGAAGGTGCCTTTAGATTTAGACATTTTTGCGCCGTTTACCGTTACGTAGCCGTGCACAAAAACATTGTTTGGCTTACGGAAACCTGCGCCCTCTAGCATGGCTGGCCAGAATAGGCTGTGGAAGTAAACGATGTCTTTACCGATGAAGTGATACAGCTCAGTGGTGCTGTCTTTCTTCCAGTATTCTTCGAAATCTAGGTCATCACGCTTGCTACAAAGGTTTTTGAAAGATGCCATGTAACCCACAGGTGCGTCTAGCCATACGTAGAAAAACTTATTCTTCTCGCCTGGGATTTCAAAACCAAAGTAAGGTGCATCGCGAGAAATATCCCACTGTTGCAGGCCTGATTCAAACCACTCTTGCATCTTGTTCGCGGTTTCGCTTTGTAAAGAGCCCGAGCGAGTCCACTCTTTTAGCATGCTTTCAAACTGCGGAAGGTCGAAGAAGAAGTGCTCAGAGTCTTTCATTACTGGAGTCGCACCAGATACCGCAGACTTAGGATTAATAAGCTCTGTTGGGCTGTAGGTCTCACCACAGTTGTCACAGTTGTCGCCGTATTGGTCCTCAGACTTACACTTAGGGCAGGTGCCTTTAACGAAGCGATCCGGCAGGAACATTTCTTTTTCTGGGTCAAACAGCTGCGAGATAGTACGGCTAGAGATAAAGCCATTCTTCTTAAGCTCAAGGTAGATGTTAGACGCCAGCTCACGGTTCTCTTCACTGTGAGTGCTGTGATAATTATCAAAGCTGATGTCAAAACCTGCGAAGTCTTTTTGATGTTCTTCGCTTACCGCTGCGATCATGTCTTCTGGCGAAATTCCCATCTGCTGGGCTTTAAGCATGATAGGGGTACCGTGCGCATCATCGGCACACACAAAGTTTACCGTGTTACCACGTAGGCGTTGGTAACGCACCCAGATATCAGCTTGGATGTGCTCAAGCATATGACCTAAATGGATTGAACCATTGGCATACGGTAGCGCACAAGTGACGAGCATTTTTCTTAATTCAGTAGTCATACTTAACTTTTCGCAGATAGGTTAAATTTGTAGGCGCTTATACTACCGTAAGCTAGCAATAACGAAAAGGATCTCACGGATAAATTGCATTGTGTTTACCTAGTAACAAGTAAGGAAACCTAGGTAATTGCTGAAAATAACCGCACATATGTCGCTAATTTGTTATAGGTGAAAGAATCCTGTTAATTCAGCGCGATATTAGCGCTAAGATGTATTCATAACTAGAAAAGGACGCATCAATGAATAAAGAAATACAGGGTCTTCACGCTTGGTTGAATCAATTTCAGCATCCGTTACTTGTGAGTGAGTGGGCGGCGACTCAAGGCGTGGTGACCGTAGACGAAAAGGACAAAGCGATTGATGTAGAGATCCCCTTTTTGGTGGAGTCTTTAACGCAAGCGGTTGGCGATTGGATATCACAGCACGATGCTCCAACTGAATGGGATGAGTACACGTTTTATGTTTCAGCCCGAGTACGCCCGCTTGAGAGCAAGGTTGTCAGCAGCCTAACCAGCATTAAAAATATCATTGCCGTGACATCGGCAAAGGGCGGAGTGGGCAAATCCACCACTACCGCAAATCTGGCTCTAGCTATCGCCAAGCAAGGCGCTAAGGTAGGCGTGCTGGACGCTGATGTGTACGGTCCTTCTATTCCGTTGATGTTCGGTACTAAGGGCAAAAACTTAGAAATCATCGACAATAAGTGGATGAAACCGTTAGAAGCGCACGGCGTTTTTACTCAATCCATTGGCTATTTGATTTCAAGTGATGATGCAGCGGTTTGGCGTGGCCCTATGGCATCGAAGGCGTTGATGCAACTGCTCAAAGAAACGCAATGGCCAGAGTTGGATTATCTGATTATCGATATGCCACCGGGCACGGGCGATCTGCAGCTGACCCTTTCTCAAGAGATACCATTAACCAGTGCATTAGTGGTGACAACACCGCAAGACTTGGCGCTGGCAGATGCAATAAAAGGTATCGCCATGTTTGAGAAAGCCGAGGTTGGAGTATTAGGGCTTATCGAGAACATGAGCTATCACGTGTGTAGCAATTGTGGCTCACATGAAGACATCTTTGGCAGTGGTGGCGCGGTGAAATTAGCCGCAGAAAAGGGGATATCAGTATTGGGTCAATTGCCATTGCACCTTAACGTTCGCCGAGACATCGATATGGGGGTGCCTTCTGTGGTAAACCCTGAATCAGCAGAGCAAGCGCAAGGTTATTTACAACTGGCAGAACAAGTGGTGAGTCGCTTATTTTGGCATGGTAAACCCCAGCCTGAACGCATCAGTTTTGTTGAAGTAAAATAATTGTGCGTATTGTGTACCGCATTTGCTAATGGCTGACTATATTATGCCCAACCTTTAGGGATTATGAGCTTATTTCTGGTATCAAAGTTTATCAATCCCTATAATTACACGGTTTAAATTCTGTTTTTCGTTAGGATCAGTAAATGTCTGAAAATAATCAATGTGTCATCGTCGGCATCGCGGGTGCATCGGCGTCCGGTAAGAGCCTTATTGCTAGTACTATCTATAACGAGCTGCGTGCAAAGGTAGGCCCAGATCAAATCGGTGTAATCACGGAAGACAGATACTACAATGACCAAAGTCATTTGAGCATGGAAGAGCGCGTAAAGACCAACTACGACCATCCAAAGGCATTGGATCACGATCTATTGTGTGAGCATCTTCAGCAACTGGCTGATGGCCATGCGGTTGAAGTGCCAGAGTACAGCTATACAGAGCATACTCGCACTAGCAACACGAAAACCATGACACCTAAAAAAGTTATTATCCTTGAAGGTATCTTGCTACTAACAGACCCTCGTCTTCGCAAGATCATGCATGCAAGCGTATTTATGGACACTCCTTTGGATATTTGTTTGCTACGCCGTGTGAAGCGTGATGTTGAAGAACGTGGCCGCACCATGGAGTCCGTACTGAACCAATACCAAAAAACAGTGCGCCCAATGTTTATGCAGTTTATTGAGCCGTCAAAGCAATACGCCGACATCATTGTTCCACGTGGTGGTAAAAACCGTATCGCGATTGATGTATTAAAAGCACATATTGCTAAATTATTGAAATCTTAGTAATTTACTGACTAGTTGTCGCTTTAATAGACTTGGCACACACGGTTTCATTACACCTAAAGAATAAGCACAGTATTTTTTAGGCTGACGTTACATACAAGTGGCAAGTTTTGGTTAAGAATTAAATGGCACGGATGTGCCATTTTTTGTATCTAACGTTTGCCAAACCCAGCGAGCGCATAGAAAAATCAGGTTACAGGGAAGAAAAGATGAAAAAGCTGTCATTATTTATCATCACACCAATCGTGTTGGTCGTATTAGCCGTCGTCGCCTTGCTAGTATTTGTCGACCCCAATCAATTTAAACCCATGCTGGTGGAGCAAGCTAAGAAGCAGACCAACCTTGATTTAACCATCGAAGGGGATATTGGTTGGCAGTTCTTTCCTTCTATTGGATTTTCTCTTGGTAAAACCACGCTAAGTAACCCAGAAGGGTTTAGTGCCCCTAACATGCTAAAAGTCGACCAAGTCGGCTTGGATATCTCCGTTCTTCCATTACTGGATAAAGAGCTAAGAGTAGGAAATGTCACCTTGGTTGGCGCTGAGTTCTATATGGAAACTCACGCAGATGGCAGCAGTAACCTCGATGCCCTTACGGGATCTCAACAAGTCGCCGACGAATCAGTCGCTACTGAGTCTACTACTGAGACAAGCACTGAGACCACAACTACCGATGCACCCGCAGAACCATGGACTATCTCACTTGAAGGGGCAAACATTGAAAATGCCTTTCTTGAGATCAAAGACGACCAGGCTAAGTTGTATACCAAGCTTGAGAACGTCAATCTGCAGGTGGCTAACTTTGAATTTGACCAGTGGACACCAGTAAGCTTTAGCTTCTCTGGGGTAAACAACCAACAAAAATTCGCACTATCCGGTAAAGCGAACGCAAAAACCAATGCAGAATTTACTGACTACCAAGTCAAAGACATTGAGGTTGGCGGAAGCTTCTCACAACCTGACTTTGATCTTGCCAGCTTTGAATTGAAAGTGGATGAGTTCAAATTGGGGGCATGGGCAAATATATCCTTGCTGGCCAAAGGCAATGCCGCAGGCAACGAATTTGATCTAACCAGTACAGTACAAGCTCAGCTGGAAAAAGACCTCGCGACCTTTGGTATTAAAGATCTTGCTTTAGAAACGCCTCTGAAGGGTAAAGACCTGGATATCGAAACCGTTAGGCTTGGTATGTCATCATTTAGGTTTGGAGAACCAGGTGGTTTTCAATTAGCCGTAATTGGTAATGCTGCGGGTATGGATAGCAATATTACAATGATGGGGAGTCTGTTGGTTGATGAGGCGATTTCCAAGGTCAATATCAATGGCTTTGACGTGAAAGGTAAAGTAGCAGGAGACGCGCTACCGCAAAACCCGATCAATCTTGATATCAACTCGAACATCGAATTTGATCTTACCAAGAATAAATTGTCGCTAATTCTAAACAAGCTGGCTGCCAACGACCTGCAATTTGATGGCACTACTAGCGTTGTGTTAGCGGATATTCCCAAGGTTCGCTTTAAGCTACATAGTCCGAACATCAATGTTGATGAATGGACAGGTGCAGATTCGACGCAGCCTGCGACAGCAGAAAAGGCAGCGTCAGGATCATCAAATCAAACACCACAGGCAGCACAAGAACCGGATTTATCTGTACTGAAGACAGTAGATGTTGCAGGTAATATCACCATTGATAAGCTGCAGGCCAGTAACGCTAAGATGCAAAATGCCTTTGCGGACATTGCCATTAAAGATGGCGTGTTTAACCTGCGTTCTTTAAAAGCAAGGCTTTACCAAGGCAGTATCAATGCCAAAGCCGTAGTCAATGCGAAGCAGCCTGTTGCGAGCTACGACATCGATGCGGCGGTTAAGAACGTAAAGGTTGGCCCTTTACTGGTGGATGTAGCGGATAACAACACTCTTGAAGGCACGGGTAATATCGATATAGACCTGAAGGGTAAAAGCCTTATCCCGGATGAACTGAAGAAGCACTTAGCCGGCACCATACAGGTCAAGTTTGCAGATGGTGCGATCAATGGCATTAATGTGGCGCAAATTATTCGTACTAACTATGCCAAGTTCAAGGGTGAAGAAGTGCCAAAGGAAACTGAGGCCAAGAAAACAGACTTTAGCGCTATGAATGCAGTGGTTAAGCTGAATAAAGGGGTGGCAACACTGTCTGGTGTGTCGGTACAGTCACCTTTATTGCGCATCAAAGCGAGTGGTGATGCGAACTACCTAAAAGAGACCATGGATATCTTAGCGAAGACCTCGGTAGTGGGTTCTCTTGAAGGGCAGGGCGGTAAAGACATTGATGATCTGACCGATTTGACTATTCCATTGCGTATACAGGGAAGTTGGGCGAGCCCTAAAGTGAGCTTAGACTTGGCGGCCCTGCAACAGCAAGAGATCGAACGCAATAAGAAGAAGCTTGAAGAGAAGGCCAAAAAAGAAACTGAGCGCGGTTTGAAAAAACTACTGGGTGATAAAGCCAGTGATGAAGAAACTAAGAACATCACGGATTCATTGCTGAAAAAATTGTTCTAATCGAGGCAAATGACAATGAAAACCTTAGGTTTAATAGGAGGAATGAGTTGGGAGTCCACTCAGACCTACTACCAGCTGTTAAATACTCAAGTAAAGCAGCGCCTAGGTGGTCTAAATTCGGCGAAGCTCGTGCTGTATAGCGTCAACTTCGCCGAAATAGAAAAGCTTCAGCGAGAAGGAGAGTGGAAGCAAGCGGCTAAGATTTTGTCTAGAGCTGCACTTTCATTGCAAACCGCAGGTGCAGAAGCCATTGTGATCTGCACGAATACCATGCATAAGGTGGCAGAGGATATTGAGCAGGTTATCTCTATTCCTCTACTCCACATTGCGGATGCGACCGCGCGAACCCTTAAGCAAGAAAATATCGATAAGGTTGCATTGCTGGGTACCGCCTTCACCATGGAGCAAGACTTTTATAAGCAGCGACTGACCGATCAGGCTATTTGTGTATTAGTGCCCAATAAAGAGCAGCGCAAACAGATCCATACGATCATCTATGATGAATTGTGCCAAGGTAAGATCTTGCCTGAATCTCGCCAGATCTACCTTGATATTATTACAGACTTAAAATCTCGAGGAGCCGAAGGCGTGATTCTTGGCTGTACAGAGATTGGACTGCTGGTTAACAAGGAACACACTGATGTTCCCTTGTTTGATACCACGCTGATTCACGCTTCTTCCGCAGTAGAGTGGTCCCTGACCTAAAAGAGCATAAATCAATAGAGCGCACTCTTACCTACCAATCAATACCTTTGCGAGCCATGATGCCAGAATCGAAGGCGTGCTTAACATTACGCACCTCTGATACCGTATCAGCCAATTCAATTAGCGAGCGGTGCGCTCCACGACCTGTGATGACCACAGATTGCTGGGTTGGGCGCTGTTCAATGGCGTTAATCACTTCGTCCAAATCTATATAATCAAAGCTGACCATATAGGTAAGCTCATCGAGCAGCACCACGTCGAGACTTGGGTCTTGCAGCATCTTTTTGCACTCTTGCCATACCAGTTGTGCGGCTTCAGTATCTGCCTCTTTGTTTTGCGTTTCCCAAGTAAAGCCTGTCGCCATTACATGAAATGTCACTCCATGCTGCTCTAAAAGGTTTCGTTCGCCGTTATCCCAAGTGCCCTTGATAAACTGCGCCACGCCACAGCTAAAACCGTGTCCTACAGCGCGAGCCACAGTGCCAAAGCCTGATGTGGACTTTCCTTTTCCGTTACCGGTTATGACCAACACTAGCCCTTTTTCTTCCGTAGCCGCAGCTATCTTCTCATCGACTTTTTCTTTTAGCTTTTGCTGACGTTGCTGGTGGCGATCCTGTTTTTGAGTCATTGTCCTTCCCGTTACATTGCTGACATATTGCCGTCATAACTGCGACACAGAATGATGGTGTTAATAGAGCATTCTGCCAATGGTTAAAAATACTCGGTATTGAGACTTGCTGATCCCGAGTTAAGGCTATGATAAACATAGTTCTACTGATAAAAGAAGGATTGATCGCAATGAAGATTTTGGTTGTGTGTATGGGAAACATTTGCCGCAGTCCAACTGCAGAGGCCGTGCTACGAACGAGAGCCGAAAATAACGGCTTATTGATTGAGGTAGAATCGGCAGGCACCATTGATTATCACCATGGAGAAAAGCCGGACAGTCGTGCAGAGGCGGCAGCGCGGAGCAGGGGCTATTCCTTTGGTAGAAAACGAGCTCGAGGGGTAACGCAAGAAGATTTCTATTACTTTGACCAAATACTGGCAGCGGACAAACAAAACCTTGCAGACCTTCAAGGTATCTGTCCTAGCGAGTATCAATACAAATTGGCTTTGTTTCTTAAAGGTGCAGACCTAGAGACTGATGAAATTCCCGATCCTTATTATGGTGGTGAACAAGGGTTTGAACATGTGCTTGATCTCATAGAAAGTGGCAGCGACAAAATACTTTCTCAGTTGTAACTTGCTCTGATGGTAATAGGGGAAGCCGGAGTAGGTTTCCCTTTTGCAACAGGGATGATGTATAAGTGGGAGCAATTTGTTTTTGTTATGTAATCAGCGGGTTGAATTTACTGTAGTTGAAAGCAATGAAAAATTGATACGACTCACGAATGTAACCAAATGTAAATTTGATCGTTAAAAGTGTATCAAAAGTTGATTTGCATCCCCTTTTAAATGCAAAGGCTCTGCTAACTTGCGTCGATAATTTGAACATTAGCAAGGTTTATCGACATGTTAGAACTACTCATTGGATTAGTCGCCACAGTAATCGTCGGCTATTTCATTATTAAAGGTTATCGAGCGGCAGGTGTACTGCTGACCGCTGGCCTTACACTCCTTATTATTACTGGCCTACTGGGTCACACTGTATTGCCTGCTAAAGTGGCGTCGACAGGTAATACCTTTACCGATGCACTTGAGTTTGTGAAGTATATGCTTCAGTACCGTGGTGGCGGTCTTGGTCTACAAATCATGTTGCTGTGTGGTTTCGCTTCTTATATGACACACATTGGCGCAAACAATGTGGTGGTAAAGCAGTTTTCTAAACCTCTTTCGTTCATCAAATCGCCTTACATTTTATTGGTAGCGGCTTATATCGTGGCGTGTTTGATGTCTTTGGCGGTAAGCTCTGCAACAGGGCTTGGTGTGCTATTGATGGCGACTTTGTTCCCTATGATGACGGCGATGGGTATTTCACGTCCAGCCGCTGTTGCTGTGTGTGCATCGCCTGCTGCGATCATCTTGTCTCCTACTTCTGGTGACGTGGTTATTGCCGCTGAAAAATCGGGCATGGCATTAGATATCTTTGCTTTCCAAACGGTATTGCCAGTTTCTATCAGTGCTATCGCGGTGATGGCGGTTGCGGCTTACTTCTGGAACAAATATCTAGATAAAAAGCAAAATACGCCAATGGAGAAGCTAGACCTTTCAGAGATGGAAGTGAATGCGCCTGCGTTCTATGCCATTCTGCCGTTCTTGCCAATCCTAGGTGTGTTCTTGTTCAACGGACGCACGATTCCTGGCCTCTCGCTAGATATCTATACCATCGTTGTACTGTCTATCTTTATCGGCGCTGTAGTAGATTACGTGGTGAAGCGCTTTGACGGTAAGCAAACCCTTGAAGATCTTGAATCTTGCTATGCGGGTATGGCTGATGCGTTTAAAGGTGTGGTAATGCTACTGGTGGCTGCCGGTGTATTTGCTCAAGGCCTAATGTCTATTGGCGCTATCGATAACCTGATTCACCTAGCGGATAACGCAGGTGCAGGCGCGATTGCTCTAATGCTATTGCTGACGGGGCTAACAGTTGCCGCAGCCATCGCTACCGGTTCTGGTAATGCGCCATTCTATGCATTTGTTGAACTGGCCCCAGCGTTAGCGGGTAAAATGGGCATTAACCCAGCGTTCCTTATTATCCCAATGCTTCAAGCTTCTAACTTAGGCCGCACAATCTCTCCTGTTTCTGGTGTTATTGTAGCAACCTCTGGTATGGGTAATATCAGCCCATTTGAGGTGGTAAAGCGTACCTTTGTTCCCGTTATGTGTGGTCTTGCCACCGTTATTATTGGTACCATTTTCCTAGTACCTATGGCGGCGTAATCTGACAGCGTAATCAATTCAAATAAGCTCTCTACTCTCAATTAGAGAGCTCTCTCGAGGTGTATCATGACAGTTTCTTTTGACGTAAATACCTATATTGAGCAGCTTTCCAAGCTGGTTAATATAGATTGTGGCAGTGCGAACGTGCAGGGCATCGCTAACGTAGCGGATGTGCTGACTCCTATGTTTGAGCAAATAGGGTTTAACGTTACAAGACGTAGCGTTGATAGCGATGCAGGCCCTTGTCTAGAAATCACCAATAAGCCCAATGCCGAGCGTTACGATGTCATGCTTTGTGGGCATATGGATACGGTATTTCCCGATGGCACAATAGAGACGCGTCCTCTTACTTTTGATAGTGAGAAGATCTATGGCCCTGGTGTGACGGATATGAAGTCGGGGATCCTAAGCGCATGGTATGCACTGCAAATGCTGTCTTCGGAACAAAGAGATAAGCTTTCTATTCTTGTTGCGCTGAACAGCGATGAAGAGATTGGTTCGCGATATTCTCGAGAGTGGGTGGAGTCTTTAGCCCGTAAGAGTAATAAAGTGCTAGTGTGTGAGGCCTCACGCGCAAACGGCAACCTGATCCGTTCTCGTAAAGGTAATGCAAAATATGAGCTGACCTTTCATGGGGTAGCCTCTCACGCAGGCTCGGCGCTGCAAGATGGCGTGTCGGCTATTTACGAGCTAAGCCACTGGTCATTGGCTATTAAAGATATGGTGAACCTAGAGACGGGCACCACAATGAACGTGGGTACGGTTGAAGGGGGAGTGGCTGTTAATGTGGTTCCTGATCACGCTAAGGCGATTGTCGACTTACGCTTCTGGAATAATGAAGAAGCAGAAGCTATCCATCAAAAACTAGAACAGATGGCAGCAACACCGTTTGAGGAAGGCGCGCGAGTGGAGGTTAAGCGATTGGCCTTTAAACCCGCTATGATCCCCACTGCTGCGACGGAACAGATGATTGAACTGGTGAGTGCTGAAGCCGATAAACTGAATCTCGTTTACGACTGGGAGAACGCCGGTGGCGGATCAGATGGTAACTTTACCGCCAATGTAGGCACGCCAACTCTGGATGGTTTTGGGCCGTCTGGCGCTGGTCTTCACTCGGATAAAGAGTATCTTCTGATTGATTCTATCAAGCCAAGGCTCGACCTATTAGTGAACGTACTTAATCGTTTATAAAGACTAGATTTGAAAAAAGCCCCTATTGCTGTGACTCGAAGGAGCAGTGGCAATAGGGGCTTTTTGTTATTTCTCTTGACTGAACGTCGGGTAATCAGTGAGTCCTTTTTCACCGCCACCAAACAAGGTATTTGGATCGTGCTGTGCTAGCGGTGCACCGATTTGAATTCTCTCTGGCAGATCAGGGTTTGCCACAAATGGTCGGCCAAATCCGATCATATCTGCCAATCCTTCTTCGACTGCTTTTGCGCCAGTGTCGGCTTTATAGCGACCAGCGTAGATCAAGGTATTCTTGAACGCCTCGCGTAGCGCAAGCTTAAACGCCTTAGGGGTATCAGGGGCGTCGTCCCAGTCCACCTCTGCAATGTGTAGGTAGGCAATATTATGCGAGTTCAATAGCTTAGCCGCTTCGGTGTACGTATGCTCTGGGTTTGCATCCACTGTACCATTTAGGGTTGTCAGCGGTGCGAGGCGCACGCCTACACGGTCTGCTCCAATAGCATCAACCAGTGTTGTCACTACTTCGTCCAAAAAGCGTAAGCGGTTCTCTAGACTGCCACCGTATTCATCGGTACGGTTATTCGATTCTGAATCGATAAATTGATTGATTAGGTAACCATTGGCTGCGTGAAGCTCGATGCCATCAAAGCCCGCTTCTAGTGCATTTAACGCTGCTTGATGAAACTCAGCGATTACATCTTTGATATCTGCAGTGGTCATTTCTCTTGGCTCAACCACATCCACAAAACCCGGCTCATCTGAACCATTATCGATGAATACCTTAACGTTCTCAGCCTTGATTGCTGAAGAAGAGATAGGCTGGTTGCCATTAATATTATCTGGGTGGGTGACGCGACCTACGTGCCAAAGCTGAGCGAAGATCTTTCCACCATTGCCATGTACTGCAGTGGTAACCTTTTTCCAGCCAGCAATTTGTTCTTTGCTATAGATTCCAGGAGTCCAAGCATAGCCTTTGCCCATAGGCGAGATCTGAGTGCCTTCAGAGATGATGAGGCCGGCTTGAGAGCGCTGACCGTAATAGGTTGCCATCATCTCATTTGCAACATCGCCTGGTTGAGACGCTCTAGAGCGAGTCATTGGAGGCATTACAATGCGGTTCTTGAGGGTGATGTTGCCAAGTTTGATAGGTTCAAATAGTGCTGAAGTCATGGGTCAATTCCTTAATGGATTGGAAACTGAGGCTAGACTATCAGCGCGCACTATTGTCTTAAACCGCAAAATGAGCAAAATACTTTTACTCATTTTGCAATAATCGATTTGGTTTAGAGGTTAACCGAGGTAGCTCTCAATGCCGTTCAAGAACATCTGAACCGCGATCATTAGCAGTAGCATTCCCATTAGTCGTTCAACAGCCTTTAGGCCCTTTTCGCCAACGATACGCTGGAATAGCTCTGAGAACATTAAGATCACAGCAGAGGCCAACCAAGCACCAACCAGAGCTAACGACCAATCCATCATGCGGTGTGGATCTTGGTGAGCAAGTAGGATTAAGGTCGCAATGATAGAGGGGCCAGCCATCATAGGAATAGCCAGCGGTACTATCAGAGGTTCTTCACCTGCCCCTAAGCTCGCACCAAGGCCACCCTCTGGCGGAAAAATCATTTTTAGACTGATCAAAAATAGAATGATAGCCCCAGAAATGGATACGGCTTCTTTATCCAATCCAAGGAAGGTGAGGATCTGTTCGCCTGCGAATAGGAATAGGAACATTACCACGAGCGCTATCACTAGCTCACGAATCAATACTAGGCGACGTCGTTTCTTATCAATATGTTTTAGTAATGACGTAAAGATGGGCAGGTTGCCCATAGGGTCCATGATAAGAAATAGCATCACAGCGGCTGATATAGTATCCATTCAATGTCCTGATAGCTGGGGTCGATTAGGCCCTGTTGACCTTTTGCGATCACATTTTGCTTTAGAAGGCCGAGATTATGAAACAAGATGTGTCTACCTGTACAGAAGAATAGTCCTTGTTTTGTCAGATAGTTAGCTTAAATAAGAGGCTAGTTTCAGAAAAAAGCTCAGATAGTTGTCGTCTTTTCCTTACCCACTCCGTCTTATAGAGGTTAGATAACTATTAAGAGAGTAAAACATGTTAAAGATTGTCAGTTTTAAAATCTGCCCTTTTGTTCAACGAGTGACAGGTGCTCTAGCGGCCAAAGGCATTCCGTTTGAGATTGAATACATTAGTCTTAAGGACAAGCCACAGTGGTTTTTAGACCTTTCTCCTAATGGACAGGTTCCTGTATTGATTACGGAATCAGGTACGGCATTGTTTGAGTCTGATGCTATCGTTGAATATATAGAAGATGAATATGGCTCACTTGAAGAGAATGTGAGCAATGAACAGCGTGCGCTAGATAGAGCATGGAGTTATTTAGGTACTAAGCATTATCTTCCTCAATGTGGAGCAATGAGTAGCAAGAGTGCGGACATCTTAGAGCAGCGCTCTGAAAAGCTAATCGCGGCATTTAACAAGGTAGAGGCAAAGTTGGACTCTGATTTCGCCTTTTTTAAATCAAACCAATTAAGGAACATTGATATCGCATGGCTGCCTTTGCTGCATAGAGCGCATATCATCAAACAACACAGCGGCTACGATTTTTTGTGCGGTTTACCCAAGGCTCAGGCATGGCAAAAGAACGTGCTGAATTCGGGATTGGTTGAGCAGACGGTGTCAGAAGACTTTGAAACGGCATTTAAGGCCTTTTACTTAAACAACACCTATCTTGCAGACAATCAAAATATTGTTCAGCCAAAAGGGTGCGGCACAAAGACTAGCTGCTGCTAAAAACAAAGTAGACAAAGCCTCTTATAAAGGGGCTTTGATGCATAAAGGATGACAATGAAGATAGAAGCTATTTGGTCTGAATATCAGGCGAGCCTCAAGGTGTTTTTATTGAAGAATGTTTCAAATGCCGATGATGTTGATGATCTGCTACAAGAGATCATGCTAAAGACCCACCAAAATTTGCATCGCATTGAAGATGTGAACAAGCTAAAGCCGTGGCTTTTTCAGGTAGCGAATCGAGCAATCATTGATTTTTACCGAGCGAGAGCTAGAAAAGACAACTTCAACCCTGATGATCTTTGGTATGAAAATATCGAGGAGAGCCTCTATCAACAGATGACCCATTGTGTACATCCCTTCATTCAAGCCTTACCTGAAGAAGAGGCAAAACTGCTGACTGCTATCGAGATAGAAGGACTATCGCAAAAAGAGTACGCCCAGCAGGTGGGTGTGGCTTACTCAACGCTAAAATCACGAGTACAAAAGGGGCGAAAGCTTTTACTTGAGGTCTTCAACCAATGCTGCGACTTCTCGCTCAATGAGCAGGGGGAGTTGGTCGATATACATACCAAGAGTGGAGCGCGTTCACGATCGTGTTCAAAGTGTTAGCCTTTGAATGAACAAAAAATCACCATCCAAAAGACTTAGGATTGTTGCCATAGAAAAGCTATGGTAAACATATTGTTACGTCCCCTTAGTTCAGCTGGATAGAACAAGGGCCTCCTAAGCCTTAGACACAGGTTCGAATCCTGTAGGGGACGCCACTTCAGGTTTTTTTCTTTATCTATTAATTAGTTATATCAATCAAAAAATGTACCGGTGCGATTTGGGTGCCAGTAAAAAGCTTATTCACTTAATGCTTCATTCATACAGGCTAAAAAGCGAACCTATTATGGGCGCTGACGCTTAGCTATAAGTTTGAACTTGTAATCATTTGTTGTGAAATAGTTCCGACTGTACTCAAACACGGTGTCATCGTGCAAATGCCCACGAGTACGCTTTTCTATGATCGGCAGTGCAGCATCAATATTCAGCAGATCAGCGATATCTTGTTGTGGCAGGACAGGGATCAGCTCTTGCTCACTACGATCAATCACCATACCTTTCTGCTTTTCTATAAAGTCATACTTAGAGCCTTGCATTACTTGATAGGTAAGATCAGGGAACATCTCCGTTGGCATCCATGTCTCTTCAACGGTAATAGGCTGGTCATTTAAGAAGCGAACTCGCTTGATGTAAAACACCATCTCTTTTTCGTTGATCTCTAGGATATCAGCGATGCTTAGCGAGGCGGGTTGTATCTCAAATGCAAGCACATTGCTGTGAGTGACACCTTCTAGGTGAGCCCACTTTTCTGCGAAACTACTCTGTTGATCAATGTCATAGTTCACTTTGCTTTCTTTAACGTAAGTACCGCTACCTTGAATGCTTTCAAGTTCTTCACTCTCTACCAACAGCTTGATGGCTTGTCTTACTGTCACTCGGCTAACTGAAAACTCTTCACGAAGTTGAGCCTCGGTAGGAAGAGCCTCGCCGACTTTATACTCACCAGTGCTGATTTTTTCACGAATAGCATCAGCAATTTGACGATACATTGGCAATCTTGCCATTAAAACCTCTACAGATAATACAAATGTAATGAGAAAGAATACATATTCTTCATGGTAAATCTAAAGATGTTCATAGATATGATCCGAGTAAACGTTTTGCATACTCTCATAGGCTATTATGCCCAGTAATCCTACTCTACATAGCTAGCATAATACGATTTAAATTGGCTAAAACAAGTATTAGTTTATAAATAAGGGAAAATTAACAATACAAATATAATACATATATTTCTGTGTGTGAGATCTTGATCACAGTTTATTTGTATTTAAAAGGTATTATTGTCTCACTGTTGTACGGAAACACTGTACGTAAATAGACAGTCAAACATTGAGACATTGGGACATACGTTATGAATTTGACATCTCTGACCAACTCATCGCTGATTACCCTACAAACGACATTTACAAGTCGTAATGAAGCGATTGAAGCACTTGCTGAACAACTAAATCAGCAAGGAAAACTACATAATAAAGACGAGTATCTAAAAGCGGTATTTGCTCGCGAAGAACAAGGCCCAACAGCCCTGGGAGAAGGCCTTGCTGTACCTCACGGTAAAACAGACGCAGTAAAAGAAGCGGCCTTTGCAGTAGCAACACTAAAGGAAGATTTGAAGTGGAAAGGGCTTGATGAAGACGAGGATGTAAATCTTATCTTCTTGATTGCAATCCCGAATGCGGAAGCGGGTTCCACCCACATGCATTTGCTTACAGAGCTGACAACGACACTCGTTGATGATGAAGTGCGTGAAGCTGTTCTTAATGCTACAAATATAGAACAAATTATGGCTTTGCTGAGCAATGAAGATGCGTCAGAAGCACAAGAAAAAGACATTATTGATGCTGATGCACCAACAATTGTTGCTGTGACCGCTTGTCCTGCAGGTATCGCACATACCTATATGGCCGCTGAGTACCTTGAAAAAACAGGCAAAAAGCTTGGTTATAAAGTTTATGTCGAAAAGCAGGGTGCAAATGGTATTGAAGACCGCTTAACTGCGCAGCAGCTCAATAATGCAACCGCTGTAGTGTTTGCAGCTGAAGTAGCGATTAAAGAAAGTGAGCGCTTTAACGGCATTCCAAGAATAGAGGTTCCTGTTGCAGAACCAATCAAACATTCAGAGCGCATCCTTAATGAAGCAATCGAAGCCGGTAAGGCTGGGCGCAGTGCTGATGCTGCAGTCGCAGTCGATGATGCTCCGAAGAAATTGCCTTTGAAGACAGAACTTAAACAAGCACTATTGTCAGGTATCTCTTATGCGGTTCCTTTGATCGTTGCTGGTGGTACTGTTCTTGCGGTCGCCGTTCTTATTGCCCAAATTTTTGACCTGCAAGAGCTCTACGCTACAAAAGATTCTTGGTTATGGATGTACCGCAAGCTTGGTGGCGGTCTGCTAGGCACATTAATGGTGCCAGTGCTGGCTGCTTATACTGCTTACTCACTAGCTGATAAACCTGCGTTAGGCCCTGGTTTCGCAGCCGGCATTGCCGCAAACCTAATCGGTTCTGGTTTCCTAGGTGGTGTTGTAGGTGGCTTGATTGCCGGTTACGTGATGCGCTGGGTAAAAGAAAACGTTCGCTTAGGTCCAGCTTTTAATGGTTTCCTAACCTTCTACCTATACCCAGTTATCGGTACCTTGATTGCCGGCTCACTGATGCTGTTTGTCATTGGTAAGCCAGTTGCCATGCTAAACCAAGGCCTAACGGATTGGCTAAACGGTATGTCAGGCACAAACGCCCTATTGCTAGGCGCAATCCTTGGTTTGTTTGTCTCTTTCGACCTTGGTGGACCTGTAAACAAAGCCGCTTATGCATTCTGTTTAGGTGCAATGGCGAATGGTGTTTACGGCCCATACGCAATCTTTGGTTCAGTGAAAATGGTATCGGCTTTCACGGTAACAGCCTCAACTATGATTGCTCCACGCCTATTCAAAGACTTTGAGATTGAGACGGGTAAATCAACATGGCTACTTGGCCTTGCTGGTATCACTGAGGGTGCAATTCCAATGGCGATTGAAGATCCAATCCGCGTAATCGGCTCATTCCTTCTAGGCTCTGTCGTAACAGGTGCCATGGTGGGTGCTGCAGGTATTGGACTATCAACTCCAGGCGCAGGCATTTTCTCACTTTTCTTACTGCATGATGCAGGTATTGGTAGCTTCATGGCCGCAGGTATTTGGTTTGGTGCAGCTATTGTGGGTACGGTTATCTCTACCATTACCTTATTGATGTGGCGTGGCCATGCAGTAAAAAAGGGTAAGTTTCAGGCTCAGGCTGCCGCTTAACCTCTTCAGCTTTAAATCACTAAGTATTAAACAGAAAGCTCATAAAAAATAAGTAACTGATGGGCACAGGATAACTGTGCCCAAAATCAGACTGATATTCAATTTCCTTGATATAAGAATTAACCCTCTATTTGGTCTATCAAAGACCGAATAGTCTCTAGAGGTAAGCAAAATGACTACATCACGCGTTCATATTACTCCACACATGCACTGGGATCGTGAATGGTATTTCACAACAGAAGAATCTCGAATTCTTCTTGTGAACAACATGGAAGAAATCATGCAACGTCTGGAAAGCGATCCAGAGTACAAGTACTACGTACTTGATGGCCAAACAGCGGTGCTTGAAGATTACTTTGCAATCAAACCAGAAAACAAAGTGCGCGTACAAGCGTTGGCAGAAGCGGGCAAACTGATTGTGGGTCCTTGGTATTCCCAAACAGATACCATGCAGGTGTCCGGTGAGTCGATTGTACGTAACATGCTTTATGGAATGCGTGATTGCCTTGAATTAGGCCAGCCAATGAAGATTGGTTATCTGCCGGATTCGTTCTCGATGAGCTCACAGCTGCCGATGATCTACAACGGCTTTGGCATTGATACTGCGATGTTCTGGCGTGGTTGTTCTGAGCGTCATGGCACAAACAAGACAGAATTCCTATGGCAATCAAACGACGGCTCAGAGGTAATGGCACAAGTGCTTCCTCTTGGTTACGCGATTGGTAAGTATCTGCCTCAAGACGAAGAAGGTCTGCGTGCTCGCCTTGATAAATATTTCCCTGTTTTAGAGAAACCTTCAGTCACCAAAGACATTCTATTGCCAAACGGCCATGACCAGATGCCTATCCAAAAAGACATCTTCGAGGTGATGGATAAGCTACGCGAAATCTACCCAGAGCGAGAGTTCGTAATGAGCCGCTTTGAAGAGGTGTTTGACCGTATTCGTGAAGAGCGTGACAACCTAGATACTATCAAAGGTGAGTTCAATGACGGTAAATACATGCGTGTTCACCGTACGATCTCTTCAACTCGTATGGACATCAAACTGATCCACGCTGAAGTAGAAAACAAGATCGTAAATATCCTTGAGCCACTAGCTTCCATTGCATGGTCTTTAGGCTTTGAATACCACCACGGCCTAATTGAGAAGATGTGGAAAGAGAGCATGAAGAATCACGCTCACGACTCCATTGGTTGCTGCTGCTCAGATAAGGTGCACGCAGAGATCCTAAACCGTTACATCCTAGCGGACGATATGGCAACCAATCTTATCCACTTCTACAAGCGTAAGATTGTTGATCATATGCCAGTGCGTGAAGGTTGTGACAAACTCGCCTTCTTTAACCTTTCTCCTTACGAGCGTGAAGAGGTGATCAACACCACAATTACTATCCGTGCCAACGAGTTCAATATCTTCGATGAAGATGGCAACCAAATTGAATACTACGTTCAAGACCAGCGTGTAATCGACCCAGGCAAGATTGACCGTCAAATTGTGCACTACGGAAACTACGACCCGTTCATTGAATACGACATTCAAATCAAGCGTGCTGTACCCGCAATGGGCTTCACTACTCTACACATTGAAGCTAATGGGAAAGGCAACAAGATGATCGCAGAGCAAAAAGATTATGTTCTGGAGAATGAGTTCTACCGCATCAACGTGAATGACAACGGCACACTAACCATCTTCGATAAAGAGACTGAGATGCTGTTTGATCAAGTCCTTCGTATAGAGGATGGATCAGACGATGGTGATGAGTACGATTACTCACCATCACGTCAAGAGTGGTTGTTGTACTCGGACGATTTTAAAGCGGAAACCAATATCAAGCACGAAGGCTTCCAGTCTGTAGCAAGCATTAAACTGCGCATGGACGTTCCTGCAAATCTACAAGAGCGTGAAGAGCGCACTGGCCAAAATGGCTTTGTTGACGTGGATTGCCAAGTGGTGCTGAAGAACGATTCTCGTCGCATTGAAGTTCGCATGGAACTGGACAACCAAGCGGATGATCACCGTGTTCGTGTTCTTGTACCAACCCCATTTGTTTCAGAAACAGTGGTTGCAGACAACCAGTTTGGCCTTATTACTCGCCCAACGAACGACCCAGCAATGGCGGTATGGGAACAAGAGAAATGGAAAGAAGCACCGGTTCCTGTTTATCAGCTAATGAACTTTGCGGCTGTTGAGGATACCACTGGCGGCATGGCATTAATGACCAACGGCCTGCGTGAATTTGAAGTGATCTCTTCAAACAACAATGTACAACGCGATACCTTTGCTTTGACCCTGTTACGTGGCGTAGGTGTGCTAGGTAAAGAGGAACTTCTTCTTCGTCCTGGTCGCCCATCCGGCATCAAGATCCCAACTCCAGATTCTCAAACTCGCGGCAAGATCGTTTGTGAATTCGCACTGTTTGGTTTTGCTGGTAATCATATTGAAGCAAACATTATGGCAGAAGCTCGCGATAACGTGACGCCGATTGAATGCTACAACAAGATCCCATACAACGCGATGAAGCTAAACGTTGGTGAGCAAGACAAACCAATGACTTATTCATTGCTTAGCAAAGATCAGTCAGGCGCAGTCTTGAGCGTTCTTAAAAAAGCGGAAGATGAAGACGCACTTATCTTACGTGTCTATAACCCAGCAGAAAATGGTGAGGTTGAAGACACCATCAACTTCACTCCATCGGTTACCTCTTGGCAAGAAGCGAGCCTAGACGAGAAGGTACGTGATACCCAAGTTGAGATGCAGAGCTTTGGTGAACTGAAGCCTTGTCAGGCAAAAACATTCCAAGTGAAGTTTTAGGTTATCAAATGTGAGAATCCGCCTGAGCAATCAGGCGGAAAAGGTAAATGATGATGAAGATTGTTATTGCTCCCGATTCTTTCAAAGAATCTCTAACTGCGAAGCAGGCTTGTGAAAGTGTTCAATCTGGGTTTGTCCAAGTGTTCCCCGCCGCAGAGTATGTTCATTTGCCATTGGCAGATGGTGGCGAAGGCACTGTGGATGTATTACTGCAAGGACTTGAGGGTGAAATTCGCCAAACACAAGTCACAGGCCCATTGGGGGAGAAGGTTAATGCCAGTTGGGCAGTCCTTACCAACAAACAAACTGATGACGGGAAAACGGTATTAATCGAGCTGGCAGCGGCATCAGGTTTGGACCTCATAAAACCTGAACAGCGTAATCCTGCGGTAACTACAACCTTTGGTACCGGAGAATTGATTAAAGAGGCGCTCAATAGCGAGGCCACCAAGATCTTATTAGGTCTAGGGGGAAGTGCGACCAACGACGCGGGTGCGGGGATTGTCCAAGCTCTGGGTGGAAAACTGCTGGACAAAGAGGGTAAAGAACTGCCCTTTGGCGGCGCAGCACTTGCAGACTTGGCCAGCATCAATCTTGAAGAGATTCATCCTCGATGCAAAGAGGTTGAGTTTATTGTTGCCTGTGATGTTGCCAATCCATTGGTTGGTGAAAGCGGTGCAAGCCATGTCTTTGGCCCACAAAAAGGCGCAACGCCGGAGCTTGTGAAGTCCCTTGATAAAGCTTTAGCTCATTTTGCGTCGATTCGTGAACAGCAAACGGGTGTTAATCACTCTGGCTCTAAAGGCTTTGGGGCGGCCGGCGGTACACCGATGGGGCTTTCGCTGCTGTTTGAACTTCAAATCAAGCAAGGCATCGAGATGGTGCTTGATGTACTTGAAGCCGACACAGTATTGGAAGGAGCAGATCTGGTAATCACTGGTGAAGGCCAGATGGACAATCAAACACTGCAGGGTAAAACCCCTTTCGGTATCGCTAGGCGTGCACAGATGAAGGGTATTCCCACCATAGGTATTGCAGGCTCGTTGGGTCAAGAGATTGATGAGCTATACAGCACCATACACAGCACGTTTGGTACGGTTCGTTCACCTCAGCCTCTAGAACAAGTTTTATCCGAGGCGAGTAACAATCTAACTCGCACTGCCCGTAATATCGCAGCCACGCTCAAGCTTGGCGCACAGATTTTCAATGAGAAGTAATTATGTCTCTTTTTAAACTCGATAACGTTATTCAAAATTACGCATGGGGCAGTAAAGACTCCATCAATCAACTGTTTGGTATTGTAAATCCAAACCATGAACCACAAGCTGAAATCTGGATGGGCGCACACCCAAATGGTTGTTCAAAGCTGGGCACAACAGGTGAACCGCTATCCGAAGTGATCGACCAAAACAAACTGGATGTTCTGGGTGGCTATACAGCAACGCGATTTGGTGGACTGCCTTTTCTATTTAAGGTTTTAGCAGCAGAAACACCACTGTCGATACAAGTGCATCCTAATAAGCGCAAATCCGAATTGGGTTTTGAGCGTGAAAATGCTGAGGGTATTCCACTAAATGCATCAAACCGCAATTACAAGGATCCCAACCACAAGCCAGAACTGGTGTATGCGTTGACGTTTTATAAAGCAATGAATGGCTTTCGACCTATCGAGCACATTGCTGCGCTTTTTGAAGAAGCAAACATCACCACGCTTAACATTGAATTAAACGTCCTGAAGGCTAATGGCGATAGTGATGCATTAAAAGCGTTTTTTAGTGCAATTATGTCTTTAGAAGGGGAGCGTAAAGAAGCAGCATTAGCTGAGCTGTATGCCGCTCATGCTCGCCCAGCCAAAACGGTGATGGGACGAGAAGCATTGCAATACTCCAAAGAGTTCAAGCAACATTACAACGATGATATCGGTTTGTTTGCGCCATTGATGCTCAATACCGTTGAATTGGCTCCGGGCGAAGCGATGTTCCTTCACGCAGAAACCCCTCATGCATACGTGCAAGGGACTGGGCTTGAGATCATGGCAAACTCCGATAATGTGCTTCGTGCTGGTCTTACCCCCAAGTATATCGATGTACCAGAGCTAATCGACAACACTATTTTTGAGCCAATTAAGCCTGAAGATATTCGACTAAACCCGGTATTGAAAGAAGGCAAGATGAGCTACCCAATCCCTGTGGACGATTTTGGTTTTGATATTTTGTCGGCTACCGATGAGAGCAAGGCACAATACCTACGTAGCGCGGAGATTCTTTTCTGTGTGGAAGGTGTAGCGACGATTTCATCCGAAGGACAAAGCATCACCCTAAAACCGGGTGAGTCTATTTTTGTTAGCAATAATTCTAGCGTTTACCAATATCAAGGAAACGGTGTTCTTGCTCGAGCTTATAACTAGCCCCTTAGATAACGAACGCTATCTATTAGTTAAGCTCAAAAGCATGAAAGCTGAAGCTTGAAGAAAAATGCTTTGAGCAATTATTGGTACTTTTTGGTCTTGCTACTTTTGACCCCCTCGCTGTATGGCGAGGGCTTTTCATATATAAAGCAAGCACTAATAGGCAGCTAAGACATCAATTCAACTTCTTCAATTCTAATCTTAAGAAAAAAGTTATTTCAAAAGTTACATCTTATGCAAACGGTGGCGCAACCGATTGCATGGCAATCTTCGCTGTTAAATGCTTTCAATGTGGTGCTATTTGGCGCTAAATTAGAGTTATAACTCTAAAAATAATCGTGCTCCGATTAATAACTAGAAACATATCTAACCAACCAAGCCATGGTAACGTCACAAAATACAACTATTATCCCCGTCGACTTTTATATCGCATTCTTACGATGATTTAATGTTATTTACTAAAAAAGCTGCAGTATGCAGTGCTATATCACTAGCTTTGCTGGGTTGTAATAGTTCAAGTGACTCCAGGGTGTCTATGGATTTGCGCTTGATGGAAACCACAGATCTGCACGGCAACATGATGCCGTTTGATTACTTCGCAAATAAGTATGAACCAAGTTATGGATTCGCGCGTACTGCATTGATCATCAATGAGGCACGCAGTGAAGTGAATAACAGCATGTTGTTTGACAATGGTGACCTTATCCAAGGTAGCCCAATGGCGGATTACATTGCGAACCAATTTGCTCAAGACGAAGATTATCTTAAGAGCAATCCACATCCAGTTTACAAAGCAATGAACCTAATGGATTACGATGCTGCAAATATCGGAAACCACGAGTTCAACTATGGATTGGATTTCCTCGATGCGGCAACAGAGCACGCCAACTTCCCTTATGTTGTCTCAAATGTCTTTGAGTATGATGAGAACCTTCTTACGGCGGATAATTTTGATACTAACTCTTGTGAGTTGAGAGTGGATTCAGAATTTCTTGGGGTAGCAAAACCTTTCTTTGAACCTTATGTAATGCTAGACCGCACCTTCACCGCTCGAAACGGTGAGGACTACACCATTAAGGTCGGTGTGATTGGCTTTACTCCGCCAAACATTATGAGTTGGGACAAGAGCCATTTGGAATGTGAAGTTGTTGTTTCTGACATTAAGCAGACTGCGGCTCACTATGTACCACTAATGAAAGAGCAGGGCGCTGACATTATTGTTGCGGTTCCTCACTCTGGTTTGACTGGTGCAGATCTCGACGTTGAGTTTGCAGACAACGCAACATGGCAGTTAGCGAAGATCGACGGCATTGACGCGATCATGTTTGGTCATGACCATAATAACTTCCCAACGACGGCAGGTAGTTACGATGGGATGGAAGGTGTTGATGCTCCTGCAGGTAAGATCTTTGGTAAGCCTGCGGTAATGCCTGGCTTCTGGGGTAACCATGTGGGCGTTATTGACCTTGTTCTTGAGACGCGTGATGAAGGTGAGACTTGGGCTGTGAACTACGGTCAAAGCACTGCGGAACTTCGTACTTTGCCTGAAGATCAAACACAGATCTCGATACAGATTGCAGCCTCTGTGGCAAAAGAGCATACCGCTACACAAGAGTACATGGCAGAGCCAATTCTGGGTATCTCCCAGAAGATTAATAGCTTCTTCTCTGCAATTAAGCCTGATCTATCAGTACAGATTGTTAATGAAGCACAGTTCCACTGGGGACAACAATTAATCGAAGAAGGTGAACTGGAGATTAAGGATGATGAAATTCTATTATCCGTTTCTGCACCTTTTAAAGGCGGCCGTGGCGGTAGAGATGACTACACCGATATCAATGGCACTGAGCTAACTAACGCAAGCGTTGCTGACCTTTATGTGTTTGATAACAACACTCCAGCAATCTTAAAACTAACGGTTGCTGACGTTAAAGAGTGGCTAGAAACTATTGCATCTCAGCAATATAAAACAGTGGCGAATGAGGGTGATGACCTCCTTCACCAGATGTTCCGCAGTTATAACTATGATGTGTTCTACGGTGGCTGGAAGGAAAACGTTGAAAGCAATGCCTTGCATTACACTATTGATGTTTCGCAAGAGCCTCGCTACCTAGTTGATGGTACTGGTGAGCTTGTTGGCGAAACACCTCAGCTAGACCCTAACGATAACCGCCGTATTGGTGATATTACCTACAATGGTGAAGTGTTAGATGATACTCAAGTTGTATACGTAGTCACTAACAACTACCGCGCTTCAAACAACTGGATTCCAGGTGTTGATAACGCTGAGCTTGTCCTTGAAGATGCTGCTTACTCTAACCGCGAGCTTGTTGATCAATATCTAAAGCACTTAGCAGAAGAATCGGTTTCTCCAGTGGCAGGCACTGTTCCAGAGCATGAGTTTGTTAATGCTGAAAACTTTAGCTTGATCGGCTCTCAAGGTCTGACAGTGAACTTCCTCTCTTCTCCAAGAGCCGAAGAATTTGCCGGCGAAACTGATTCAATTGAATTCACTAACGAAACTGGCAGTGTCGGTGATAACGAAGGCTATAGCGTATACACCTATACGTTTGAGTAATCGTTTTCATGGTTAATTGATAACTTAGGGCAGGCCAGTAGGTCTGCCCTTGTTGTATTTGGTTACACTTTTGTTTCTGATGTTTCAGGCATCAAATAACGACAGGATAATGTCAGGATCTAACTCTTTGTTTTAATTTGATTTATCTTTGATTGATGACATTTTCCGAAATGTTATATCGACTATTCCATATAAATCATCAGCCTCATTTATAGTTCATTCTCTGTACAGCGCTGCCATACCCTAAATTATAAAACGGTAGTCGCGTGCATATTTGGCTTAGACACAGAGAGAATTGACCATGCAGGCAACCCTTACCCCCACATTTACCTCGACCAACCCCGATACTATATCGCTACTAAGGAAAGTAGACCTTAACCTTATTGTTGTATTTGAGGCTGTGATGGCTGAAAGGAACGTGACTCGCGCAGCAAGGATCTTAAACATGTCTCAACCAGCCGTAAGTAACGCATTATCGCGTTTACGTGCTTTGTTTGATGATGAATTGTTTGAGCGCATGGGTCGTGGCATTGTGCCTACCGTTCGCGCTGAACAACTTCAGAGTTCGTTGAGCCATGCTATGCATATTATTAGAGATGAACTACCCAACAGTCGTTTTGTGGCTGAGTCATCATGCCGCAACTACCATATTGTGCTTCGTGCACCGCAAGATCAGCGCTACTTGAGTAATCTGATTACCCAGGTATCAGAGCAAGCACCCGGTATAACTTTGTCTCTGATTTCAGAAGCGAGTCAGACAACGACTTCCCTTAATCAAAACGTTGATTTTGTTATTGATGTAGAGTCTGTAATGACAGAGGGCTTTACCAATAGCTTGTTAGTATCCGATGAGCTAGTTGTGGTGTTTGCTAACAATCACCCACGTCTGACTCAATATTCAAACCTTTGCTTCGAGTTCTTACAAGCAGAGAAAATGGCAGTAACCGTAAACATGCAGTCACGAGTTCAAAAAATCAAAGCATTGAGCCAAAAGCCAACATACCTTTCGAGCAGCTTAGACGAGGTGATGGCAGTGGTAGCCAATACGGATTTAATAACGGTTGCTCCAAGACGCGTAATAGAACAAGCAGGAAGTCAGTTCGATATTCGTATGCTTCCATTACCGGGCAAAGATGACCGATTCAATACCTACTTGAACTGGCATAGAGCGAATGAAAAAGATGGCTCTCACACTTGGATGAAAGAACAAATTCAAAGTGTATTTGAGAGTTCACTGCCTTTTATTGCCAAGTAAGATTGATTAGATAAAAACGCCAAAGATAGCCTCATCAAATTTGATGGGGCTTTTTAGTTTCTAGGAAGTCGTCATGTTTATACAGCAATAAGCAGAATCGATATGATGTGCACGCATACCTGAAATGCAAACACGTGATTAGATGAATATCACGTCTGCTTTTAACATGGATCTTTTGTCTGTGTTTCAATATGCGTCGATGCTCATTCTCTACTAAAGCATTCCTATCCCTAACTTTATGCTGCCCTTTGTGGGGATGGCACGCGTTTGCCTCTAGCTCTGAGTCTAAAGACCCTAATCGTCCGATGTTTTCTATCCTTGGCGGGCCGGGGTATATGCCAGAAACTGGGTTAATGCTGGCCGTTGGCGGACTCTTCTCCTTTAAGACAGAAGACGATGATGCGCTACAACGCTCGTCTATTACCTTGGTAGGGGTTGCCAACGAGCTTGAAGAGGGGATTGGTTTTGGGATTCGCTCAAAGCAAAAGGTCTTCTTTGCGGATGACGACATTCGTTACTTTGGGCATTTGGATGCGGGCCATCAGAGTCTCTATTACTGGGGTATCGGTTATGAGGCGGGCACATCGCAGAAGGCAAGTGATGACTTGCTGGTGGATCTCGAATTCGCCAAATATAACGCTGACCTTACATTTCGGGTTTATGACCAGCTTTATATTGGGCCGATCTTACGATTGAAGTATTTCTCGCCAACAGAAGATAAGATCCCAGAGTCAGCTCTGCAAGACCCCAACTTTAACCGCTTCAAAGACTTACCGTTAAGCCTCGGCCTTGGCGCTGCTATTCAGTGGGATAGCCGAGATGTGGCGGTTAACGCGAGGCGTGGTCACTTCTTTAACCTTGAATACTCAAGCTACTCTCCAGATTGGGGCAGTGACTCTGAATATGAAAAAGCCCTCTTTGATTATCGCTTCTACATCACTCCAAGAGTGGGATCCACCTTTGCGTTCTTGAACCGAATCGAATTAAGTGAAGGCGACGTTCCTTATTACGATATGGCAACCCTTGGCGGTATGGATTTCATGCGAGGCACCTACTTAGGTCACTTTCGAGACCTTAATGCCACAGAAAATACAGTGGAGTATCGTCATACCTTTAGAGACGGTGACGGTTTGAGCCGACACGGTGTCACGTTATGGCTTGGAGCGGGCTCTATTGGTGAGCAAGCAAGTGACCTGTATCAGGATTGGGTTGTGACTTATGGGGTGGGTTATCGCTATGAGTTGCAACCAAGGATGAATGTTCGCGCAGACTTGGGCTTCTCAAATCAAGATGAGGTGGGGTTTTATCTCACCTTTACAGAGGCGTTTTGAGTATGCGCATCTTGCTTTGCTTAATCATTGTTTGTTTGTTTAGTGCGATAGCTCAAGCTGATTCTGCTCGTGTTGATTTCCCCGATCAGCAGCAGCAAGAGCACCTGAATGAAAAGTACGACCGTATGTTGCCGTTTCATGCTCAGCAGGCGATCGACCTTGGTTACCATCTACCACTGCCTTTTTCGCTCTCTTTGATCCCTAGTGTGGCGAAGCAGGGCTACGATATCCATTCCCTTGAGGTTTCTTACGGAGACAACAATTTAAGCGATAAGTATGACCTTTCTCAGGTAACGTGGGGAGACCCAGAGATTGAAAGTGCGACTTTGCAATTAAGAGCAGCGGCATGGGTTTTTCCTAATTTGCAGGTGGGTGTGCATGGCGGTCGCTTTCGAGGACGAACCGCCCTTAGCGTTGCAATACCGACATCGATATTTGAACGCTTCTCCGAGCATTGCCAAGCGGATCCAAGATTGGGTGGTGAACTGTGCGACAAGATAGGTGAGGTGATAGAGATACCCACCTTTGAGATTGATGATATTAAAGGAACAAACTGGGGCTTTTCGGCGAATTTTGTCGGTCAGTTTGGCGGGTTTACCTATGTGATGCCGCTGAGTATGACTCAATCCAAAACCGATGACGGCCGTACTACTGCAAAAACCGTGATGTTCAGTCCTCGTATCGGCCAGTTGTTTCCCGTTGAGGGCTATGGCGCCATCTACGGATATGTGGGGGCCGCTTATATGAATACAGAAGGTCGCGTTGCGGAAAACGATGCTTTGGGGGTTGAAGGGTTAAGTTACTCGCTAGAGCAAAGTAGCTCTTCGCAATACGCAGCAGTTGTGGGTATGAACTGGAACTTTGCTGACTCATTTGGCACTAGCCTAGAGCTAGTTGCAGGACCAGAACGAAACCTGGTAAATATGGTAATGACCTACTCATACTAAGGGCATTAAGGGTTGAGAGTATGACCCGATTCAAATCCTGACGACATACTTCACTTTTCTGTGAAGAAACGCTTACTAATTAATCGTTTACATTGGTTGGCCATAATAAGCCTGTGTTACTATGCCATTTCTTTGGAATAGGTACTGGCGGGCTATGCTGGAAGTAAATGGATTAACTGCAATTCGCGATGAAAGAATTTTATTCGAAAGCCTGTCTTTTACTGTAGAGGCCGGAGATCTGATTCAGATCGAAGGGCGAAATGGTACGGGTAAAACGACGCTGCTTCGAATTATTGCTGGTTTAGGTGATAAAGAAGCCGGCGATATTGCATGGAAGAATGAATCCATTTTTGCTGACCGAGACAGTTTCCACCAAGACCTACTATTTTTGGGACACCAAACGGGTATCAAGCGCGATTTGAGTGCCTTTGAAAACCTCTCGTTTTATCTCAATATCAGTGGCCATTCCTATACCCATGATGAAGTTTGGCAAGCACTAACCAAAGTCGGTCTTGCTGGGCGGGAAGATGTGCCAGTAGCCCAGTTGTCTGCGGGACAGCAACGCAGAGTTGCTTTGGCAAGACTATGGTTAAGCAAGCACCCACTCTGGATTCTTGATGAGCCACTGACGGCCATAGACAAACAAGGAGTGAAGGTCCTTGAACAGCTGTTTCTTCAGCATACGGAGCAGGGAGGTATGGTGTTGTTGACTACCCACCAAGATATGTTTGAGAACAACAGCAAGCTACGCAAGATAAGGTTGGGTCACTAATGTTTAAGCATATGTGGGCCATTATTCGTCGTGAGCTGTTGATTGCATTTAGGCGTCGCGCAGATGTTTTTAACCCATTGTGGTTTTTTATCATCGTCATTACCCTTTTCCCACTTGGTATTGGTCCTGAGCCCAATTTGCTGATGCGTATTGCTCCCGGCATTGTATGGGTTGCAGCGCTATTGGCGGCGCTTTTATCTTTGGAACGACTATTTCGTGATGACTATCAGGATGGGGCGCTTGAGCAATTAATGCTGATGCCACTGCCATTGCCGTTAGTGGTTATCTCTAAAGTGATAGCGCACTGGATTTTGACTGGATTACCCTTGATTCTCATCAGCCCTTTATTGGCTGTACTGCTAAGTCTGACTTGGGAGTCTTGGAGTGCGGTATTGATTACCTTGTTGCTCGGCACCCCAACGTTAAGCTTTTTGGGTGCAATTGGTGTTGCTTTGACCGTTGGGCTACAAAAAGGCGGTGTTTTATTGAGTCTTTTGATCTTACCCTTGTATATTCCGGTACTAATTTTTGCTACCTCTGCAATTGACTCTGCAGGACTAGGCGTTGCATACAACGGTCAAATCGCAATTTTAGCGGCCATGTTAGTGGGCTCGATAACATTAACGCCATTCGCAACTAGCGCAGCATTGCGCGTATCGGTAAATTAACCTTAATTTTCTCAGAGAGTAAAAAACATGTGGAAGTGGCTCCATCCTTACGCAAAACCTGAAGCAACTTATAACCTATGCGGAACCCTGCAACCTTGGTTTACAGCGTTAGCTGTAGTTTTTCTCGTTTGGGGAACAGTGTGGGGGCTGGCTTTCGCGCCAAGTGATTATCAACAAGGTGATAGCTTCAGAATCATCTACATTCATGTGCCTTCAGCAATTTGGTCAATGGGCGCCTACATGTCGATGGCGATTGCGGCCTTTATTGGTCTGGTTTGGCAGTTGCGCCTAGCCAGTATCGCCGCTTCAGCAATGGCACCAATTGGCGCTGTGTTTACCTTTATAGCACTAGTAACAGGTGCAGTTTGGGGTAAGCCTATGTGGGGCACTTGGTGGGTATGGGACGCACGTCTGACTTCCGAGCTCGTGCTTCTATTTCTCTATTTAGGTGTTATTGCACTTTATCACGCCTTTGATGACCAAAAGACAGCAGCAAAAGCGGCTGGTTTACTTGCTGTGGTAGGTGTTATCAACTTGCCCATTATTCACTTCTCTGTGGAGTGGTGGAATACACTCCATCAAGGCGCCACCATCACCAAATTTGAAAAACCATCAATTTCCAATGACATGTTATGGCCATTGCTGCTCAACATCTTCGGCTTTGCCTTCTTCTTTGGCTCAGTGACCATGACTCGTTTTAGAACCGCGATTCTGCAAAAAGAGGGACACAGACCTTGGGTGCAAGAACTCGCTAAACGTACTTTTGCTAAAGGGTAACGCATGCATTTTGATTCCCTGTCGGACTTATTTTATATGGGAGGTTATGCCTCCTACGTTTGGGGTGCTTTTGCCATCACGTTTGGCGCCCTAGGTTTGATTTTTCTATCGAGTCGCTTAGACAGTAAAGCGACTTTAAAAGAGGTTAAAAATCGGATGGATCGCCAAGCGCGTATCGATGCGGCTAAAAATATGGAGAACACACTATGAATCCTAGACGTAAAAAGAGAATGGGCTTAATTGTCGCTCTGTTGGTTGGTTTGGGAGCCACGATAGGTTTGA
The DNA here is from genome assembly GCF_001677275.1 of Vibrio breoganii. Classification (GTDB taxonomy): domain Bacteria; phylum Pseudomonadota; class Gammaproteobacteria; order Enterobacterales; family Vibrionaceae; genus Vibrio; species Vibrio breoganii. The sequence continues at coordinate 1,871,065 of NZ_CP016177.1, read as the reverse complement.
TGCTGTATGCACTAAATCAGAATATGGATTTGTTCTATACGCCGACTGAGATCGTAAACGGTAAGAGTAACGGTGAGAAACCAGAAGTCGGCCAGCGTCTACGTATTGGTGGCATGGTTGTTGCTGGTACTGTATCTCGCGATTCAGAGTCGCTACGTGTGTCTTTTGATGTTGCGGATATTGGCCCAGCGGTGACGGTTACTTACGATGGCATCTTGCCGGATTTGTTCCGTGAAGGGCAGGGCATCGTAGCGCAAGGCGTCTTGACGGATAGCCATACCGTTGAAGCCTTTGAAGTCTTAGCAAAGCACGACGAAGAATACATGCCACCCGAGGTTGCTGAAGCAATGAAGGTGGTTCACGAGCCTCTTGAGTACACTCAAGAACAACAACAAGGAAGCGCTCAATGATTGCTGAGTTAGGGCATTTTGCTCTCATCGTTTCACTAGCGATGGCGGTATTGTTGAGTGTGTTGCCTTTATGGGGCGCCTCTAAAAACAATGCGTTACTGATGAACACAGCGAGACCTTTGTCTTGGGGTATGTTTATCCTGCTAGCGATTTCGTTTTTCATCTTGTGTTGGTCTTTTTATCACAACGATTTTACGTTGCAGTATATCGCGAATAACTCCAACAGTAGCTTGCCTTGGTACTACCGCATTACTGCTGTTTGGGGTGCGCACGAAGGCTCACTACTACTTTGGGTATTGATTCAAGCGGCTTGGACGGTTGCTGTTGCTACCTTCAGTAAGGGAATGCCTCAAGAGTCTGTGGCTCGCGTACTCGCGGTTATGGGTCTGATTACTGTGGGCTTTTTGCTGTTTATCATCGTCACTTCAAACCCATTTGATAGGACATTACCTTACTTCCCTGTCGATGGGCGAGACCTTAACCCACTGCTTCAAGACCCTGGCTTGATTATCCACCCGCCAATGTTGTACATGGGCTATGTGGGTTTCTCTGTCGCGTTCTCATTTGCTATCGCATCACTAATGACGGGTCGACTTGACACTGCATGGGCGCGTTGGTCAAGACCTTGGACAATTGCGGCATGGGCTTTCTTAACTGTGGGTATTGCACTAGGTTCATGGTGGGCTTATTACGAGCTTGGCTGGGGCGGTTGGTGGTTCTGGGATCCAGTAGAGAATGCTTCGTTTATGCCTTGGCTAGCGGGTACCGCTTTGATGCACTCATTAGCGGTAACTGAAAAGCGCGGAACCTTCAAAGCATGGACAGTGCTACTGGCGATTTCTGCTTTCTCATTAAGTTTGCTCGGCACCTTCTTGGTTCGTTCAGGCATCTTAGTATCAGTGCACGCCTTTGCGTCTGATCCTGCTCGCGGCATGTTCATTCTAGGCTTCTTGGTCTTTGTTATCGGCGGCTCTCTATTACTGTTTGCTCTGAAAGGTTCGTCAGTACGTGTACGTGGCAACTTTGATTTAGTCTCTCGTGAGAACGCACTGCTGGCGAACAACGTGTTACTCGTAGCTGCTCTGGTTGTGGTGCTTGTTGGTACGTTGTTACCGCTAGTACACAAACAAATTGGCCTTGGCTCGGTGTCTATCGGTGCGCCGTTCTTCAACACCTTGTTCACTTGGCTGATGGTGCCTTTTGCCTTCCTATTGGGTATTGGTCCTTTGATGCGCTGGAAGCGTGACAGCATTGCGAACTTTACCAAGCCAATCGTGATCAGTGGGGTTATCTCGCTAGTATTGGGCGCGGTAATGGTGACGCTATTGGGTGAGCGCTTTACTGGTCTTGCATACCTTGGCTGGGTGATGGCGCTGTGGATCATCTGTTTACATTCGTTTGAGCTTTATACCAGAGCGACACACCGTCACTCGTTTGCAAAGGGCATCACTAAGCTACCTCGCAACCACTGGGCGATGATGTCAGCGCATATTGGTTTGGCAGTCACTGTGATAGGTATCGCTATGGTGCAAAACTACAGCATCGAACGCGATGTGCGTCTTGCTCCGGGGGATAACTTCGAGATTCAAGGTTATAACTTCTACTTTGATAAAGTGCGTGATAACGACGGCCCTAACTACGACGGTTATATTGCCGACTTTGATGTCACTAAAGATGGTAAGCACATCAATACGCTACACGCCGAGAAGCGTTTCTACACCACAGCTCGCTCTATGATGACAGAAGCGGCCATTGATGCTGGTGTGACTCGTGACTTGTATATCGCCATGGGTGAGAAGCTTGATGATGGCGTTTCATGGGCTGTGCGTATCTACTACAAGCCATTCGTTCGTTGGATCTGGGCTGGTAGTTTGTTAATGGCTATCGGCGGTGCTATTGCCATCAGTGATAGACGCTACCGCTTTCGTAATAAAGCGGTGAAAAAGGAGTCGTAATGAATAAGAAAGTATTATTTGTACCTCTAGTGATGTTTATGGTGTTAGCAATGGTGTTTGCTACCCAGTTAACTCGCAACGCAGGGGGCGATGATCCTACTAAGCTGGAATCAGTACTGATTGGAAAGCAAGTGCCTGTGTTTAAGCTTGAAGACTTAGAAACCGAAGGTCTTCAACACGATCAGGCAATATTTACCGGACAACCTTTGCTTCTTAATGTTTGGGCAACTTGGTGCCCGACTTGTTTTGCCGAGCATCAGTATCTTAATGAGCTGTCCTCTCAAGGCGTGAAGATCATTGGCTTGAATTACAAAGATGATCGCGTTAAAGCCATCAAATGGCTAAGAGAGCTGGGCAATCCTTACATGGTTAGCTTATTCGATGGCAGGGGAATGCTAGGACTTGATTTAGGGGTTTATGGCGCGCCAGAGACCTTCTTAATTGATGCCAATGGCGTAATTCGCTATCGCCATGTGGGTGATGTGAATGCAACCAACTGGCGTGAGAAGCTAGGCCCTATGTATCAAGAGATGCTTGATGAGGTGAAATCATGAAAAAGTGGTTAATTGCCTTAGTTGCTTCAATGATGATGAGTATGACTGCGTTTGCTGTTATTGAGATTCATGAATTTGATTCTCCAGAGCAAGAGCAGCAGTTTCACGAACTCAATCAAACGCTTCGCTGCCCAAAATGTCAGAACAACACTATTGGTGACTCTAATGCAGAGCTCGCCCTCGATCTTCGTGAGAAAGTGTATGAGATGACCAAAGAGGGTAAGTCTAAGCAAGAGATTGTCGATTACATGGTGGCACGTTACGGTAATTTCGTGACTTATCAGCCACCGTTTACTGCAGCAACGGCTATTTTGTGGCTCGGACCATTGTGCGTAGTATTAATTGGTTTTGGTTTCATTCTCACCAGAAGCCGACGCAAACCAGCCAAGGCTGTAAAGAGCACACCACTCAGTGCAGAAGAGCAGCAACGCCTTGATGCATTGCTTAAAGAAGACAATGGAGACAACAAATAATGACGTTGTTTTGGATTTCTACCCTAGTTATTGTCCTCTTTTCGGCGGCACTAATTGTAATTCCACTGGTTCGCAAAAAAGCGATCAACGATGCAGAGCGTCGTGATGAGCTTAACAAAGCGATATTTAAAGAGCGTGTTGCTGAGCTTGGCGTTGAAGATGAAGAAGGTATCGTTGTTGATAAAGATGAGCTGATCGTCGATTTGAAGCAAGCACTCCTTGATGATATTCCTCAAGATCAGCAACTAGCGTCAACAAAACTGGCCTCTCCAGTACTTGTTGCCGTGGTATCTGCCGTTCTTTTATTGGGCGTTTCTTATGGCTTCTATGCTAAGTTTGGCGCAATCAATGATGTGAAACATTGGCAGGAAGTAAGTGCAAACTTACCGGCTCTTAGCAAGAAGCTAATGGATGCCAATGGGCAACCAATGAGCGACGATGAGCTTAAAGACCTGACTTTAGCGCTAAGAACTAGCCTGCATAGGAACAGTGATGATGCGACTGGTTGGCTATTATTAGGCCGAATTGGACTGGCCAATCGTGACATCCAAACCGCTATTGGCGCAATGGAGCGAGCACGTAAGCTAGAGCCAGAGAACCCTGATATTCAGCTAGGTCTTGCGCAAGCGCTAACTTTATCTGGTGACGAGGTAGATCAACTTGAAGCAGAGCGTCTTCTTCATGATCTGCTACGCAAAGACTATGTGGATTTACGCGTGTTCTCACTGCTTGCTTTTAGCGCATTTGAGAAACAAGACTATGCAGGCGCAATTCGTTACTGGAGAACCATGCAGCAGCTTATCGGCCCCGACGATAGCCGCTATGAGATGCTAGAGCGTAGTATCGACAGCGCTCGCCGTAGCTTAGGTGTAGAAGGTGAAGCATCCCCTGGCTTAGTGCGAATAGGTATCTCGTTGTCAAATGACGTGGCGCTACCTGAGCAGGGCGTATTGATTGTGTCGGTACATAGAGCTGATGGTTCGCCTATGCCGGTTGCCGCTGCCCGATACGGCCTTGGTACCTTCCCTCGCATGATCATGATGGATGATGGAAACAGCATGATTGAAGGGCAAAACCTGTCTGATTTAGATGAGTTTATTGTACGTGCACGTATTGATACCGACGGTAATGTTTCCACTAAAGGTGGTGACTGGTATGGCGAGAGTGCAGTGACGACTAAAGGGGAAGATGTTAATTTAGTCATAAATAGTCAATACTAGTAAGTAGGTGCAAAGGCAGAGCCTTTGCACCTAACTAATTGAATCGACAGGGAACGGATGTCCTATATGAGTCGAATTTGGATCTTGATTGTCACATTGATGGTTGGCTGTGCCTCTAATCCCGAAGGGGAGGAAGTCTCTCATCCCAACGACCCCTTTGAGGGTTTCAACCGCACTATGTGGGATTTCAACTACGAGATCCTTGACCCTTATTTCGTTCGCCCAGTTTCCCTTGCCTATACAGGCTATACCCCTGGTTTTATTCGAACCGGTATTAGTAATTTCCTTGCTCATTTAGACGAACCATCAAGCGTGGTGAACAACCTATTGATGGGTAACGGTACTCTGGCACTTAACCACTTTAATCGATTCTGGATTAACACCACCTTTGGTGTCGCGGGTCTCTACGATGCAGCCGCACATGGTGGCATAGCCAAAGAAGAAGATCGGGCGTTCAGTGACGTGCTCGGCAAATGGGGGCTAGGAAGCGGTTGGTACTTCATGTTCCCGGGTTACGGCCCCTATACATTGCGTGAGGTAGGGGACTTTGCCGATGGCCTCTACCCAACACTGTCTTACCTGAATATTTGGGCAAGCTTCGGTAAATGGGTGTTTGAAGGCATGGAAACCCGCTCTGCATTGGTTGCACAAGAAGAGCTTCTGAATAACTCTCCTGATCCTTACGCCTTATCCAGAGACGCTTACCTACAGCGCCGCGCATACAAAGCGCAAGTGGCTGACCACGAAGCTGTTGATGAGGAGGAAGAAGACTTCCTTGATGATTATTTGGATGAGGAGTTTTAGGTTTTTGACAGTTGCTAGTTGCTAGTTGATAGCTGCGAGCTTCTAGATGGTTTCGTGCTTATAACTGGAGTTCTAGAGTGCCTTCCTAAATGATACTGAACTGGGCGAAATTATCGACCTGAAGAAGGTAGCAGACCGCGAAGCGATGCTGTAATTTAAACAAAATAACACCGAGGGCGAAATCAACGGGTTTGATTTCGCCCTTTTTGTTTCTCAAATATTAGTAAAGAACTCGCTAGGTTTTGTTTTATGCATCTCGAAAAATTCTCCGATATCTATCAGCGCGCCGCCAAGCGAAAGGGTGGAAGCGCTCAACTTGAAGCGCTTCTTTCAATCCCTTTCTCCAAACAGGAGATTTCTCAAATCCCAGATGATAGGTGGCTATCGATCTTTAGCCTAAAGGTGTTTCAGTCGGGAATGTCATGGAAGGTTGTTAGAGACAAATGGCCAAATTTTGAAGAGCTGTTCTTTGGTTTTAAACCAGAGCTGCTTTTGATGCTATCTGATGAGCATTGGGAGATGAAAGCAAGAGATCCTAAGATCATTCGCCACTTTGGTAAGGTAATGACCATTAAAACCAATGCAGAAATGTTGATGGACGCAAGGCTGACATATGGCTCATTTTCCAAGATGGTTGCCGAGTGGCCAGCAGAGAGCATCACAGGCTTATGGGAGCATTTGAAAAAACATGGTGCGAGATTGGGTGGAAATACAGGCCCATACGCATTAAGACAAATAGGTGTAGATACCTTCATTTTATCCTCAGATGTTGAAAGTTATCTGCGAAGTTACCACATTATCGACGGTGGCCGTGATACCAAAAAATCAAGAGTGGCGACTAACAAGGCATTTTGTCACTGGCAGCAACAGTCGGGAAGAAGCTTTAATGAGATAAGTCAGATTATCGCGTTTAGTTGTGGGGATAATAGGGTTTAGGGACGGGATCCTGGGTTTATGGTTTCTAGGCCCTAGGGCCCAGGAACCAGGGTCTAGTTTCCTAAACATCGCGCTATTCCCCGTCATTCCTGCGAAGGCAGGAATCTCCCCTCCTTCGATCATGATAAGTCACTAGAAACAAAAAAGGTGCTGAACCTTAGTTCAACACCTTCCATCTAAATGATTTCAGTCAGCTTAGCTTAGAAGCTGTGGCTGTACTGTAGACCTACTAGGATTGCATCTGCGCGAGTGGTTGCTGTAATTAGACCTTCATCAACAGCTTCGTCTGAACCGATTAGGTAAGTAATACCGAAGTCCATGTTCGAGTCATCGCTGAAGTGGTATGTCGCACCAGCAGAAATCCAGTTACGGTCTGAGTCAGGTACAGAGATTGAAGTGATTTCATCCTGCGCGCTTGTGTCATGCATGTAACCGGTACGAAGAGTAACTTTCTCGTTCAAGTACCAAGTACCACCGATTGCAAAGTGCCAACCGTCTTGCCACTCATATGGCTTAGAGTATGAACCGCCACCTGCACCAATAAGAGATTGGCTAGGATCTAGGTTATCAAAATCGATTTTGTCGAATGCACTCCAACCAATCCACTGAACAGAATAGTGAACAGCGAAGGCCGTTTCATTAATACGGTGGTAACCAGAGAACTCAGCCATATCTGGTAGAGGAAGGCTGATTTCTTGGCCGTAATCATCTTTAGCTGTGATTTCTGGGCTGTAGCGATACGATAAACCAAATCGGTTATTTTCATTCAACTCGTACACTGTACCAACGTTGAAACCTACGCCCCAACCATCAGCATCTTGCACATTAAGTGTTTGCAGAGGAGCGCCTAGTTCTGTAGCACCACGTCGGATAGTGCCTTTGCCGTAGATGATGTCTAGACCAGCACCAAAGCTCCACTGTTCGTTCAAACGGTAAGAGCCTGAAAGGCCGATGTTCATGCTCAGGATATCAGTTTCGCCACCGAATACTGAATTGTTCCAACGATCGCTGTCTGAGAAGTCTGTGCTAGTACCAAAGTTTGAGTACGCGTTGATACCCCACGCAAACTTATCGTTTACTGGCACGATAAGATGAATGTTCGGCGCAACTGAAGTGCCACCGATGTCATCGTAGTTTCCATTTGGATCGTCAATGCCTAGAACTTGTACATCCTTAACAGAAATATCAGTAATGATCGCTTCAAAACCAAGAGACAAAGAAGTTTTATCAAAAAGGGCCATTGTCGCTGGGTTACGAGCCATAGAAGACGCGTTATCTGCGATTACTGCGTCACCTGCAAATGCACGACCAATACCTGTTGCTGATTGTGCGTTAAGTTGGAAGCCTGCTGCGTGAGCTTGAGAAGTTGAAGCAATCACTGCTGCTGCAAGTAGAGAGCGTTTAAGAATACGCGTCTTATTCATGAAATATTTCCTTATGGTTTACGCCAAAATCCTAGCGCATCAACCGGGTCTTTTTGTCGAAGTCGGCTGATACTATTGATTATTATAAATTTAACAACTCAGACCACTACCCAAAATGGCTAAATTGTTTAGTTTTGAGAGCAATATGGTGCAATATTCGTGGAATATCGTGATTCTTAGAGTTATTGCTCTAAATCAATTGTTGATAAGAAAAATAGGTGAAAAATGATAACCCCTTAACAATTTTGAGTTGTAAGGGGTTGAAATCATTGGGGTATTATAGCTATGAGATGGGTGTTATGATGCTTGATAACCGCTTAGCAACACTTGCAACATCCTCGTCACTCTCTCCGACGAGTATCATAGAAGCAGAGCCAATGGGGACTACAGTGCCGGACATCTGGTTTTCGCTAAAGTTCACTGCATGATCTGAGCTGATATTGGTAATAAATAGGGTAATTCGCCCTTTTTCACCTTGGAAAACCATGTGCAAAGCGTTACTTTCACCAAAACCACAATGATTTAAGTAGTACACGTGGTAGGGAAAACTCTCACTAAACTGATACGCAAATGGCGTTAGCTTGGTATTGATTTGGTTAGAGTCAACCTGCTCATCAAGTTTGTCTGTAAATGGGCTTTCAGCAATCACGTGGTGTATAGCTTCATCGGCAAGGCTTGCATGGGCAACAGGTACAATATTTGCTGACCAATTCAGTTGCCCAATCATAATCCCAGCGGCAAATGCGACAGAAGCTGCGACCGCAAGACTGCGTTTGGCAAAGCTTGGGCGCACCACGTTGTCTTCAGTACTCTGATTAAACAAAATCTTATCAGCCAAACTCTCTGGCACATCGACACGCATCGCCTGTTCGATTCTCGCGTCTAGATTTAACACGTCATCGGCAAACTTGGCATTGCTGTCACTATTTGCGATGGCGCTGAGTAAGTCTTCGTCTCGCGCTTTCGGGTCAGACATGATACGGCGGCGAAATTCTAAATCATCCATTTTGCCTCCCCTGATTTGAAGTTGATGAATCAAGTAACTCTTTAAGTTGGTTTCTAGCCCTAAAAAGTCGAGTCATCACAGTATTTTTATTTAGGTCTAATATGTCACCGATCTCTTCTCCGCTGAATCCACCCACTACTTGCAGGAACAACGGCTCTCGATATTCGAGGTCAAGGCGCATTATCTGAGCTTGAAGCCACTCACTTTGATGAAAGCCATCATCGCTACTGTGCCCTTCGTTGCCAGGATCGTCTATATCGACAAGATCAAGCTGCTTTCTTTCGAAACGTCGAGCATTTTCTCGTCGAAGTATGGTGATAAGCCAAGACTTAGCGGCTTTGTCGTCTTGCAAAGAGTCCAGTGCCTTCCACGCTCTCAAACAGGTTTCTTGCACAAGATCTTCTGCAACAGAGCGATCTTTACACAACCAGTATGCATAGCGAAATAGGTCTCGATGATAAGCGCGTACGAGCGCTTCGTATTTTCTTTGTTTATCCATATTAGAGTCGACCGGAGAGGCCGAACTTTTCTTTCGAGATTTTTCTTTTTTATTAAAAATCTGCAGTATTGCCACACAACCTCCTTGGTTTATGCGTGCTTGTAGTATTCACTGTACCTATAACACTATAAAAATTGATCTACTTCAAAGAATGAATGCTCAGTTTCCCTATAGTACACCCCGTCATCTGGTCGGACATACCATTGCATAGTGAAAACAATCGCATATTGTAAGCCCACTCAAGTGACAGTTTCCTTTTAGACTGACTTCAATCTCTCACTTAACCTTTTGCCTTTTGGCTATTCACCATTTTTTAGTGAGATTTGACGATACAGTGAGTAGTACACTGTATTAACAGTACTTTATAACCGCACCCTTGAGTGCGGTTTTTTTTTGCTTAAGATCTAGTTTGCTCATTTTATCTTTTGATTTCATTAACATTCTGATTACAATGGTTGAGGTCTGACCTCTTAACTAAGGATGTGTGATGGGATTACAACAGTTGACGACCCGGCAGGGAGATAGGGTGGCAGTAGTCGCTGGGCTTCGAACGCCCTTTGCGAGACAAAGCACAGAACTCAAAGATGTGCCTGCATTAGATCTTGGCAAGATGGTGGTAAGCGAAATGCTTGCGCGTACAGAGATCGACCCGTCAATGATAGAGCAGGTCGTATTTGGTCAAGTCATCCAAATGCCAGCTGCACCAAACATTGCGCGTGAGATTGTGCTGGGTACAGGCATGGATATTAAGACTGATGCCTACAGTGTGACACGCGCTTGTGCGACCAGCTTTCAAGCGACCGCGAATGTTGTAGAGTCGATTCTCGCCGGCAATATCGAGGTGGGCATTGCTGGTGGCGCAGACTCATCATCAGTGCTACCAATTGGGGTGACTAAATCTCTAGCCTCAAATCTCTTAGCACTGAGCAAAGCTCGCTCGCTATCACAAAAGCTCAAAATCGTAAGCAGCTTCAAGGTGAAAGACTTGATGCCTGTGCCTCCCGCTGTTGCTGAATACTCTACCGGATTGTCGATGGGACAAACCGCAGAGCAAATGGCAAAGACGCATTCTATTTCTAGACAGGATCAAGATGCATTAGCGCATCGCTCCCACGCGTTTGCCGCAGAGGCGTGGAATGAAGGCAAGATCCGCGATGAGGTGATGACAGCCTACCCAGAACCTTATAAGAAGTGGATTGATACCGATAACAACATTCGCTTTGACTCCACCATTGAAGGCTACGCCAAATTAAGACCAGCCTTTGACCGTCAGTTCGGTTCGGTAACGGCAGCCAATGCTACGCCGCTTACGGACGGAGCAGCTGCGATAATGCTGATGACAGAAAGTAAAGCGAAGGCACTCGGCCTAGAGATTCTAGGGTACATTCGCTCCTATGCGTTTTCAGCCACTGGCGTTGAGAAAGACATGTTGATGGGGCCTTCGTATGCAACGCCGATAGCACTAGACCGTGCTGGAATTACACTAAATGACCTGACACTAATCGATATGCATGAAGCCTTCGCCGCTCAAGCGCTGGCGAATATGAAGATGTTTGCCAGTGATAAGTTTGCACAAGAAAAGCTAGGCAGAGATAAGGCGATTGGCGAAATCGATATGGATAAGTTTAATGTGCTGGGCGGCTCTATTGCTTATGGTCACCCATTTGCTGCTACCGGCGCTCGTATGATTACGCAAACCCTAAGAGAGCTCAAACGACGAGGGGGCGGGTTAGGTCTTAATACCGCATGTGCGGCGGGCGGACTGGGTGCTGCGATGATCTTGGAGGTGGAATAATGAGCGAGACTAAAACATTTAATCTAACCATAGATTCAGAGCAACTAGCTTGGCTATCCATTGACGTGCAGGGTGAGAAGATGAACACCCTACAAGCGGCATTCGCTGACGAGATGAACGACATCTTGGAGCAGCTTGAAGCGAAGAAATCAGAGATCAAAGGCCTGATTGTTCACTCCCTTAAACCCGATAACTTTGTGGCTGGCGCCGATGTGCGTATGCTCGATGCCTGTAGCACCGCAGAGCAAGCAACAGAGCTTGCAACGACGGGTCAGAAGATGTTTGCAAGATTGGGTGAGTTTCCCTTCTCTGTGGTCTCAGCCATTCATGGCCCGTGCCTTGGCGGTGGACTAGAGCTAGCATTAGCGTGTGATTATAGAGTGTGCAGTGATGATGATATTACTCGCTTAGGTTTGCCCGAGGTTCAACTGGGTTTGTTACCTGGTTCAGGGGGCACTCAGCGTTTGCCTCGTTTGATTGGTCTTATGGCCTCTCTTGACTTGATCCTTACTGGCAAACAAGTGAGAGCGAAGAAGGCAAAGAAATTGGGCCTTGTAGATGCCAGCGTTCCTCAGAGTATCTTGATGGATGTCGCGAAGACCTACGCCGCTAAATCTAAACCCAAACGCAAAGCGCCCGCCAAAGAGAAACTCATCTCCAGCATTGGCTTGAGTCGCAAAGTGATTTTTGATCAAGCTGCAAAGAAAACCAAGCAAAAGACGCGTGGAAACTATCCCGCTGCTGACAAGATCCTTGAAGTGATGCAGTTTGGCTTAGAAAAAGGCTTTGCTAAGGGGCTTGAAAAAGAAGCGCTTGAATTTGGCAAGCTAGTGATGACCTCTGAATCTAAAGCGCTGCGTTCTTTGTTTTTTGCTACGACAGAAATGAAGAAAGAGCACTTTGGCAATGCTACGCCTGCAAAGGTTAAGCATGTGGGTGTCCTTGGAGGCGGCCTGATGGGAGCGGGGATTGCGCATGTTTCACTGGCGAAAGCCAAGCTACCCGTAAACCTTAAAGATGTGTCTCAAGATGGCGTGCTTAATGCGCTTGGGTACAACTACAAGCTTTTAAACAAGCAGCGCAAGCGTCGCATTCTTTCTAAAGCACAGCTGCAATCTAAAATGTCTCAGCTTCGCGGCGGAACGAACTACCTAGGGTTTAATAAAGCTCAGGTGGTTATCGAAGCCGTATTTGAAGACCTTGCGTTAAAACAAAGCATGGTGAAAGAGATTGAGAGTGAGTGTTCAGATAACACTATCTTTGCGTCTAACACCTCATCTTTGCCTATTCATCAGATAGCCGAAGGTGCTCATAGGCCAGAAAATATCGTAGGCCTGCATTACTTTAGCCCAGCAGAGAAGATGCCTTTGGTTGAGGTGATACCCCATGCAACGACCTCAGATGAAACTGTGGCCACTGTGGTAGCCCTAGCTCGTAAGCAAGGCAAAACGCCGATTGTGGTCAAAGATACCGCCGGATTCTATGTGAACCGTATTCTTGCACCTTATATGAACGAGGCAGCGCAAGTATTAATGGCAGAGCAAGAAATAGAGCATATTGATAATGCCTTGCTCAACTTTGGCTTCCCTGTAGGACCTATTACTTTGTTAGATGAAGTGGGCGTAGATATTGGAGCCAAAATCATGCCCATCCTAGTCAAAGAACTAGGTGAGCGATTCCAAGGTCCAGATCTGTTCGATACCCTGCTTAATGATGGTCGCAAGGGTAGAAAGGTCGGCAAAGGGTTCTACCAATACAAAGGCAAGGACAAGAAGGTCGATAAATCTGTGTATGGATTATTGAAATTGACGCCTTCACGCAGTCTATCCGAAGACGACATTGCTCTTCGCTGCACCATTCCACTGCTCAATGAGGCGGTACGCTGTCTTGATGAAGGGATTATAGCTAGTGCACGAGACGGCGATATTGGCGCCATTTTTGGTATTGGCTTCCCACCATTTACAGGTGGCCCGTTCCGATTTATTGATACCTACGGCTTGGAGAACTTGATCGAGAAGATGAACCAATTTGAGCTCAAATACGGCGAGCGATTTAAACCGTGTCAGGGATTGCTGGATAGATTGGAATCAGGCGAGAAATTTTATAGCTGACAGGTAAGCCCATTTTGGGGTGAGACAATAAGCGAATTGAATAGGCGTAACTCTTATTAAGGGTTACGCCTTTTTTTGTAGGTAGAGTTGACTATTGTGCGTGCTAAGATCCTGATTTTCATCAGGATGACGAGAAAAAGCGTCACCCCGGAAAGCGAAGCTTATCCGGGGTCTTAGGGTGCACATTGCTACCTATCTACCTCTCAATCTTCGGCGAATAAATAGAATACGCCGTAATTTGCCCCGCCATAATCGCAGAGAACATGAACAATGCTGATAATCCAATGCTAGGGATCGGCAGTATCGATTGCTCAAACACGGACTCACTGGCGCTGACCAATACTCGGCTACCGGGTACTAGGATAATGATGCCTTGCAGAATATAGATGGAACCGGTCAGGTTCATCTTTTTTGCAATCCATGTGCCGTAGAGGGTAATAATGACCGTAGTAAGCCAAGTCCCTACAATCCAACCACTGCCAAAACCGAGATAATACGGTCCCCACATACCAAGTACAGCAACAGGCAGCCCTAGTAGCATGTCTCTTGGTTGTGCATTGAATATGATGCCGATAGCAATAGATATAATGGGTAAGCCTGCGATATGCATCCACACTGGCACATCATTGGTATAAGTCAGAGAGTCACTCATTCCCCATATTGCTTCGCCCACCTGAACGCCCATGAAGATACCGATAAAGAGCTTTATTAAGGTCAGTGCACTTTGCCCAAGTAAACTGGTTCCCGAGACAAGGTCGTTGAAGGCGAGACATTCGAGCGAGTTGGCAATGGACAAGCCGGGCACAAATAGCACGATCGCGGCGATACATAATGCATACACGGGAATGGGGAGCCCTTGGCTACTCAATCCAGCGACACAGATACCAGTGAGTAACGCCGCTATAAATTCCACCGCGATGGTACGACGCCCACGCAGCACCATTTGACAACCCCAAACCATAAACCCGAGAAAGAGCGAGCAGATGATCGCCTCAAGCGTACTGCCGATGAGCATCAGATAGGCTGGTGGAATGGACATATTTGCCAGAGCAACCGCCCAGATAGGGTAGCGAAAAGGCTCTTGTTTGGTTGCGCCATTAGGTCTTCGCAGACGTTGTATGGTTTGAGCAAGAAGGCTAAGGTCGATAGAAGCGGGCGGTAGGCGTTTCATAATGACTTTATTATTGTCTTCGGGAAACTGGTAATTAATCGATGTTGGTAGTGCCTGCAGCATAACTTGAACGTTATGTTGTTTCGCATAATGTTGAGTGAATTTTTCTACCTTATAGGGTGGGCATCCACTCTTATGCAGAGTGTTTCCAAATTCAACTATTTTGTCGAACATTTCTTGCTGGGGCATGGCTACTAACAAAGATGATTAAGAATGTCGCGAATGTAACAGATTAAGAGTATCAAAGCCAAAACATGCGCTTAGCTTTGATACTGCTTCTGTCCATATTTCAATTCGTTGCTAAGGTCAACAGACCCTAGCCAAGCTCCACATCTTTAGGCATCAGCTGAAACTCTTCAATAGAGCCTATTTCTTTACCTAGTTTCAATGGCGGGGCATCGTGGTGTTGGTTTCCTTGCGTGTGCATGACAAGGCGGTTGGCCGTTCTTGGTTTGAGCTGTTCAACAACAAAGCGAATCATATCTGCGCGAGTGAGATCGCGAATCTTATCCACCACAATCTCTCTGTTATTAAAGTCTTTATCTTTATTGCCGATAGAGACCCACAGTCTTTGACCTTTAGTTCGTAGATTATTGTCCGGCGCCATTATTTGATTGAGTAGTCCTTGCTTACTGTTTTGCCATTGCGCTTCGGTGAGCTCCAACAGCACCATATAAAACGCATTCAAGAATTCATCGATAGAAGCGACAAGGTCTATAGGAGCGGCAACGGGTGACTGAACGTAGAGGACAATGCCTGGAATGCGGTTTAGTGGCATGTTTCCTGTTCCCACCATGTAACCCAGTTGCTGCTTGGTGCGGATTTCATTGAAAAATGCCGACGACATTAGATGATTGGCTAGAGTAAAGGTGGCAATTGACGTCGGGCTAGAGTCTTTACCTTGGTGATATATAGCCACAGCAGAGTCGTCTTGATTACATTTAACCTCTCGCTGGAAAGTCCCTTGATTGCCCAGCTTCACTAGAGGGCGCAGTGACTCTTTGTATACCTGATTTTCTACACGTAATGCATTCTTCAACTCATCAGAGATTTGATGGGCCGCTTGTTGAGTCCAATCGCCGAACACAAACATCTCTACGTAGAGTTTGCCCAATAGCATAGAGACAAATTCTGGAAGTTGATCAATGGTCACTTCTTCAAGGGCATCAGCAAGTATAGCCGCGGGTGGATTGTTGGGTTGTAAGATCCCCGATAATTGATTGAACAGCTGTGAAAGTGGTCTATCTTTGCTGGCATTTCGCCATTTTCGAAGGATCTGAGCTTTAATGGTGTCAAAGCGTTGCTGCTCAAAATTTCGAGTGGCAAACTTTTCCAAGATCATCTTCAATAGCTGAGGCTGTTTTTCACTAAAGCCAGAGATAGTCAGGGTTAAGCCCCCCTGATGGGCATAAATGTTGTAGCTCATGCCTGCAATCTCAGCCTGATAAGACTGGCGAGACAAAGCCTCCATGAACAGCTCAACACACAGGCGCAGCTTCACTATGCTTTGCGGGTCTTTAACAGAGCATGGACTGTCAATGGCGATGTACAGTGATCCTTTGGGTACGCGAAAGTCCGGCTCTTGAAGGTGCCAAAGCCTTAAACCAGGCAACTCTTCAATGAGCGTCGGTAGCTTTTTGCGTTCTTCGAGTGGTTTTGGGTCTAAGTCGTAGCAAATAAACGGATTTTTACTCGGAAGTGCAAACTCATCATTAGCATGTGGATTGTTCCAGCGATGAACTTGCTCGGAACTTAATTTCTTAGATGAGTAAGGGGTAAAGTACCAATCCGCTTCTTTGTCATACTCAAGCCCTTTGGCGGTCACCCAAACGCGGAGGTTTTCTACGCAAAAATACGGGACAAAGCTTTCGATTAGTGAACGGTCGAAATCGCTCATGCGATAGTCGCCGTACAGCACCTCTTCAATGGGGTAGTGTTGTAGATTCATAACCAGATAACTGGCCAGATCCATGGGTTTCACCGATTCTTGGAAGCGAAATGCCGATTCTAAAACCGCTTGCTTCTCATGATAACGCCAATCTTCAATACCCTCTTCAAACACCAGTTTCATGTAGGAAAAGATCATCTCAATGATGTCATCAATATGATCAAGCCCTTCGGGTGTGAGCAGACAGCCGATAGTGAATTCTCGGAAGTTGCCACCACTGATACCGCCACCGGCAGCTAAAGAGGTCACCCAATGTTTATTTTTAAGAGCTAAGGTCAAGCTTCCCGGCCCTTCATAACCAATGAGATGGGCAAAATAAGACAGAGGCTTGGTGGCGTAATGCTTGTCCATATTGGGGAAAGAGAAGGAGAGGCTTAGCTTTCGCACTTCTTTTTCCGGTTCTATCTGGATATACAGTTGCTGCTCTTGCTCGGTGAGCAATGGGGTGGTGAGGGCTTTACCATTAAAGTCTTTATTGGGGATATCAGAAAATAAGCCAGTGGCTAGTTCTTCCAGTTCATCTAAAGATTGAGGGCCAACCAGTACTGCGGTCATAAGATCGGCTGAGTATTTTTCATCGTGAAAGCGAATGATTTCGTCTCTGATTGAACCACTTTCTCTGTCATTTAGCGTTTCTTCGTTGCCCACAGAGAATTTGGAAAACGGATGAGCAGGGTTCACCAGTTCTTTTTGTACTTGATAAAAGCGACGAGAATCATCATGGATCTTCATCTGGTACTCAGAGTTCACCGCTTGTCTTTCTTTGTCCAAGGCTTCTTGGTTGAATAGCGGAGAAATAAAAAACTGGCTGAATCTGGATAGAGCAGGCTCAAAGAAGTCAGGAGAAACATCGAAGAAGAAGCAGGTGTGCTCAGTACCGGTCCAGGCATTATTACTGCCCCCATGTTGGCTTATAAACGTTTGGAACTCACCGACTTTAGGGTAAGCCTTAGTGCCAAGAAAGAGCATGTGTTCAAGGTAATGCGCCAGCCCTTCACGGTCAGCAGGGTCATCAAAGTGGCCGACTCTTACGGCAAGTGAGGCAGATGAACGGAGTGCTTCGGGAGCCTGAACCAAGATAACCTTAAGTTGATTGCTTAGGGTTAAGGGACGATAGCTGTTTTTATCATTCGGGCTTTGATGCACTTAACGCTCTCCTTTGAGTTACTCACGTCCAGAGATGTTAATCTCTATCGAGGTAAACTATTGTTTTGTATATCAAGTATGGCGGAGCAATGACGTCTAGCAAACCTAAAAAGTAAATTTTTATTGAAATGCTAGCTCAATCAGAGATAACCCTACTGGTTATGGTGTACTCTTTCATGAGGCAGTCACAAGTTTAGGATAGAAATGAACGTATTTATCATGCGCCATGGAGAGGCGGGAAGCTTTGCAATAAGCGATGCAGAACGTACTCTGACTCAGCGTGGAGAACAGCAATCATTAGAGGTCGCTAAAGCTGTGGTAGGGCAGGGTGTGTCCCATTTTGATCTCGTGTTAGTCAGTCCTTACATCCGAGCTCAGCAGACGTGGGATGTGATTAAAGAGCAGTTCTCGGCGACAAAGGTTGAGGAGTGTGCGGATATTACGCCCTATGGCCAGTCCGATGACGTCTATCAATATGTGTGTGCAATCGCAGACACACAGCAGCCGAAGTCCATTCTTCTTGTCTCGCACTTGCCTTTGGTGGGCTATCTAACCGCTGAGTTTGTTAATGATATGAGCGCGCCTATGTTTCCAACCTCGGGCTTTGCTGCCATAGACTTTGATCTTGAGAGCAGTAATGGCGAGTTGATGTGGCATATTGCACCTTAATTTGCCTATAAAAATTCACACACAAAAACGGCGACCTCAGGTCGCCGTTTTTAATAGTGTGGTTACTTATTTAGGCATAATCACAGTATCGATCACGTGAATAACGCCGTTTGATGCCTTGATGTCGGTCGCGGTTACCGTGGCATTGTCTACCATTACGGTGCCGTCCATCACTTTAATCATCACCGTGCCACCTTGCACTGTTTGTGCTTCACTCAGTTTCACAACATCGGCTGCCATTACCTTTCCTGCCACCACGTGATAGGTCAAGATTGCCACCAACTTATCTTTGTTTTCTGGTTTTAGTAGCATTTCCACTGTGCCGTCGGGCAATTTGGCAAACGCTTCGTTGGTGGGTGCGAATACCGTGAATGGGCCTTCGCCTTTCAGCGTATCAACCAGTCCTGCTGCCTGAACCGCCGCGACTAGCGTTGAAAAATCGTCATTGCTTGCCGCCACATCAACAATGTCTTTTTTCATGCCGTGATGGCCAGCATAGATATTAAAACTTAGCGCCAGTAAACCGACCAACCAAACTGCTTTTGTTGCGAGTTGTGTGAACATAACGTATCCCTCGTGTTGTCTTGTTGAATATCCAAATGCTTTGGATACATGCAACATTGATTACGCAACGAGGGAGCAAAGGATCATTATTTTTCCGGAATA
Organism: Vibrio breoganii; assembly: GCF_001677275.1. Taxonomy (GTDB): domain Bacteria; phylum Pseudomonadota; class Gammaproteobacteria; order Enterobacterales; family Vibrionaceae; genus Vibrio; species Vibrio breoganii. Next base: position 1,852,278 of record NZ_CP016177.1, on the reverse strand, counting down.
GAGAGCAATACCAACAGGGCACCCGCGCCGCCAAACTCGAGAGGGGCTTGGTGATAAGCCATGACATCAGGGTGCTGCGCCAGCCACAATGGAACCTTCTGTTTGAGAATATGCTTACCAATGCCATGCATCACGCTGGCACAGTGCACGTTTTCTTTGATGCAGTGCGCAATCATTGCGCCAAGTTCACGCTTCGCTTCTTGTTGAGTCATGCCATGCATGTCTAAATAAACATCGGGTACGTAAACGCCGCGTCGCAATCGCTTCACTTCGTATTTAGACACATCGCTTCGCGCATAACGGGTAGGGCCGTCGTCACTGAGCATAGGTTCGAACTCATCAGAGAAGAAAAATTCGTTGTCTTTGGCTTCTCTACTGAACCTTTGCTGTTGTTTTTGCTTTGTCTCTCTTTTTGGCGGTTGGATTATGGTATCCTGTTGCAACTTTTTAACGCCCTGTACTGCTTCTTTAAACAAAGCAAAGTCATCATCACTTGGCTTATCGGATTTGTTCATGGGATTAGTTTTCTGATCTATCTTTGATTGGGCAGTATTGTAGCGCTTTTTGGAGAAAATTTTGGATAAGATTTTTGTAGATGAAGCAGTGTCGGAACTTCACACACTGCAAGACATGATTCGTTGGACAGTTAGTCGATTCAACGCGGCGGGACTATTTTATGGTCACGGCACAGATAATGCGTGGGATGAAGCTGTACAATTAATCCTGCCTTCACTCTATCTACCCCTAGATGTGCCTTCGCATGTCTTAAACTCGCGCCTGACTAGTAGTGAACGCTTACGTGTCGTAGAGCGAGTCATTCAGCGTATTAACGAACGCACTCCAACCGCTTACCTGACTAACAAGGCATGGTTCTGCGGTATGGAATTCTTTGTTGATGAAAGAGTACTAGTGCCACGCTCGCCAATTGGTGAGTTGATCGAAAGTCATTTCCAGCCATGGTTGGTCGACCAGCCAACTCGTATCATGGATATGTGTACGGGTAGCGGTTGTATTGCTATCGCGTGTGCGCATGCCTTCCCTGATGCTGAAGTTGACGCGATTGATATTTCTTCTGATGCGCTAGAAGTGGCAGAGCAAAATATTCAAGACCACGGCCTAGAGCTTCAAGTGACGCCGATTCGTTCAGACTTGTTCCGCGATTTGGTTAAAGAGAAATACGACCTGATTGTGACTAATCCACCGTACGTGGATGAAGAAGACATGAACAGTCTGCCAGAGGAATTTAAGCATGAGCCTGAGTTAGGCTTAGCGGCGGGTACTGATGGCCTTAAGTTAGTGCGCCGTATCCTTGCTAATGCCCCTAATTACTTATCAGAAAATGGCATCCTGATTTGTGAAGTGGGCAATTCAATGGTTCACATGATAGAACAGTACCCACAAATTCCATTCACTTGGATTGAATTTGCGAACGGTGGTCATGGCGTATTCATGTTAACTCGCGAGCAGCTCGTTGACTGTGCAGACGAATTTGCTCTGTATATCGACTAGTTTTAAGAACTAAATTGAATAACGGCACCCATGGAGGTGCCGTTTTTTGTTGTCAAAGATCTTTACAATAGAGTGTGATAAGGCGAGTATGAAAGACATTAGCTCGCACAAAACAGACTTACAATGAGGAAGTAATGGCAGGAAACAGCATTGGCCAGCATTTTCGCGTAACCACATTTGGCGAAAGCCATGGTATCGCTTTGGGTTGTATCATCGATGGATGCCCTCCTGGTTTAGCCTTAGAAGAGGCAGACCTTCAAAAAGACCTAGACCGTCGCCGTCCGGGTACCTCTCGTTATACTACCGCTCGTCGCGAACCGGATGAGGTGAAGATCCTCTCTGGTGTGTTCGAAGGGCAAACGACAGGCACTTCAATTGGTCTGTTGATCGAAAATACCGATCAACGCTCAAAAGATTATTCTGAGATCAAAGACAAATTCCGCCCAGGTCATGCTGATTACACTTACCATCAAAAGTATGGTGTGCGTGATTATCGTGGTGGTGGTCGCTCTTCTGCTCGTGAAACAGCCATGCGTGTAGCCGCAGGTGCGGTAGCGAAAAAGTACCTAGCGCAAGAGTTTGGTGTTGAAATCAAGGCTTACCTCACTCAAATGGGTGACGTAAAGATTGAGAATGTCGATTTTGATGAGATTGAAAACAACCCGTTCTTTTCTCCAGATGCAGCAGCGGTTGAAAAATTTGATCAACTGATTCGCGAACTGAAAAAAGACGGCGATTCTGTAGGCGCAAAACTTCAGGTAGTCGCAAAGAGCGTACCTGTTGGTTTGGGCGAGCCTATCTTTGACCGCCTAGATGCCGATATTGCCCATGCACTTATGAGTATCAATGCTGTTAAGGGCGTTGAAATTGGTGATGGTTTTGAAGTGGCTGCACAGAAAGGCAGCGAGCATCGCGATGAGCTAACACCGGATGGCTTTGCATCAAACCATGCTGGTGGCATCTTAGGTGGTATCTCAACTGGCCAAGACATTGTTGCCAACATTGCACTTAAGCCGACATCGAGCATTACCGTGCCGGGTAATACTATCAACCGTCAGGGTGAAGCGACGCAGTTAATCACTAAGGGTCGTCACGACCCATGTGTGGGCATTCGCGCAGTGCCGATTGCTGAGGCTATGCTGGCGATTGTGGTGCTTGATCATTTGCTTCGTCATCGTGGGCAAAACTTTGGTGTTTCTACAGAGACGCCGAAGATTTAAAGTTAACGGTGATGAGTACTTTCAAGGCCTTGAATAGAAATGTTCGGGGCCTTTTTGTTTGGTGTCACAAATTCAGCTTTGTTCATAACGGTTAGCAATGGTTTCGCCTTTGACCGGCGAGGTACTTTTTGTCTGCAGCAACAAAAAGTACCCAAAAAATGCCGCGGCTACTTTTCCTTTTGGAGGAAAAAGTAAGGCCGAAATAGAGCGTAAAGTTATCGCAATATTACGCTTTGTGATAAATAGACGAGTGCATATGTGGTTTGAGCCATTAGTGCAGTGAGCTTTCTGCTTCAAGATGAAATGAAGGTAGGCGCCATTTGAATCGCACGGCTGCCATTCTTAGTAGATAGCCAACAATCAAGGTGGTTATTGTCGCAGTAACATCGCTAATGCCGAATTCAAGTAGGGTTAGGTACAAACCCGATGCGATTAATGCCACTGAGGCATACAGCTCTTCGTGCAATACCAGAGGTGTTTGACGACAGATTAAGTCTCTTAAAAGCCCGCCAAAAATGCCAGTCACCAAGGCTGAAACCATACAGATAAGCGCATGGTGTCCCATGCCCATCGCTACCTTAGTACCGATAATACTAAATACGATCAATCCCAGAGCGTCTAAGCGAATAAATACTCCCTTGAGCTTGATTACCCATTTGGCAAATCCAGTAGTGAGTATGCCTGCAATACAGGTAATCACTAAAAATTCGGGATTTTTCACCCAGCTTAGTGGGTAGTGGCCGAGCAAAATATCACGGACTGTTCCGCCGCCTATGGCCGTTGCACTTGCGACTAGCATTACTCCAAACCAATCCATTTTTCGTCGACCTGCGCTTAATGCGCCTGTCATAGCTTCTGCTGTAATTCCAATGATATACAAAGCACTTAGTAGCATGTTGTGAGACTCTAATCGTGACCAGTTGTGCTGGTAGGCGGGAAAATTAGGCGTGAGTGTAGAGCGAAATCCGAACGGTGACGAATGAGATTTTGTACCGACGCAATCGTTTGTCAGATTACTAAATCTAATGGCGGGCGAATTACTGCGGGTTTACCTATCGCCTTAAAAAAGAGACAATATTGTTTTACACAGATACAACGACCAAAGCTCGCTATGACTCACGAGTACTCAGACCTAATCACTCTATTTAACGATACTTTTTATAGCTCGTTCAATACCAAGCTAGAACTCGGCGGAGATGAGCCGATCTATCTCCCTGCGGATGAATCAAATCACCATCATCGCATCATTTTTGCTAGAGGCTTTTATGCCTCTGCATTGCATGAGATCGCGCACTGGTGCGTAGCAGGGGCTGAGCGACGACTTATTGAAGATTTCGGCTATTGGTATGAGCCAGATGGTCGCGACGCCAATACACAGGCGGAATTCGAAAAAGTGGAAATCAGGCCACAGGCCTATGAGTGGATACTTTCACAAAGCGCCGGGTTTCGGTTTCAAGTCAGCTGTGACAACTTGCACGGCGCGTTTGAGCCAGATAGATTAGGTTTTATGAAAAAAGTGCATGCAGAGGTCATCGACATTTTAGAGAAAGGCTTGCCAACTAGGGTCGAGATGCTTTCTAATGCGCTTCGGGAACATTACAGTGTCCCTTCACTTACTCAGGAAGACTTTAAGGTACTTTAAACCATGATTTTACAACTCGAAGAACAACTCCTTGACACTATTGACCAAACCGTAGCGACAGCCTCGGATGATGAGTTGTTTGCTGGTGGTTATCTGCGTGGTCACATTTCCCTTGCTGCCGCTGATTGCGAATATGAAGCCGTTACTGAAGTCGCCGTATTCAAACAAAAAATTGAACAAAGTTTGGCGGATGCGCAATCTGAGCTGACTCCAGCTGATCGCGTTATCGTGGCAGACATGTGGGATGGCTTATCAAAGGCGATCGTTTAGTCTTTAACTCGACCCGTTTACTTGTTCAATTTTTTTGATGAAGTTGTTACAACTGACTCTATGGTCAAATGCTCTGATCTTATTATTATGAACGTAACACTAAGAGACAGTTAAAATAGGAAGTCATCATGAAAGTAGTCGCGTTTGGAGCCAGCACAAGCTCAACCTCTATCAACAAAACTCTAGCCGCTTATGCCGCTCAGCAAATTCCTGGTGCCGATGTAGAAGTCATTGACCTAATTGATTTCCCTGCGCCGCTGTTCAGCGAAGACACAGAGAAAGAAATTGGTCATTCGCAGTCGGCGCAAAAGCTGATTGCTAAGATTGGTCGCGCTGACGCTGTGATTGTCTCGTTTGCGGAACATAACGGTAGCTACACGGCAGCGTACAAAAACCTATTCGACTGGGCGACTCGCATCGAGCGCAATGTGTTCCAGAACAAACCTGTTGTGTATTTAGCTACTTCACCGGGCCCTGGTGGCGCGCAGAGTGTATTGGCAAGCGCAGTAGGCTCAGCGCCGTATTTTGGCGCCGACGTCAAAGCGTCACTGTCTATCCCAAGCTTTTACGATGTTTTTGACGTCGAGAGCAATGAGTTCAAGGAAGCTGAACTCAAAGGGAAGGTTCAAGAAGCGGTCGATACCTTGGTGGCAGAAGTCGCGTAAACTTCTCCCGCATCGAATGAAAACAAAAATGGGCTCAACTCTGAATATAGTGTGAGCCCATTTTATTATCCAAACCTATATCTCTTTCTAGATCTTATTTTTCGAGCCCAGGAATGGGTTTGCCTTTTCTTAGCTTTCGTACCCACATCCGACTGGGGTGCACCGCTTCAAGCATATCGGTAGACATAGGCAACGGCAGCCCAAGGATCTGAGAAGCCAATACCTCAGCCAGCATTGGAGCCGATGTTAGTCCGCGCGACCCCAGTCCTAATAAGCAAAACAGATTTGTGTACTGGCTGACAGGGGTTGGTTCGGCGCTGTTTCTCTTATACAAGTTCGCATACTGCTCGAGTATCGGTTCAAACTGTCCCACATTTCCTGCGAAAGGAAGGTGATCTCGGGAAACACTGCGAACCCCTTGTCGAGAGTCGTTGTCGCTGATATCCACCTTTGTTGTCCACGCTTGCTCAGGTATGCATTGCTGTAGCTTAGAGGCATTCTGCTGCTGAGCCTGTGGATCGAACGCTGTGGTCAAGTCGCTACGATCATAGCTGGCACCAATACAATGTTTATCCAACGGACTCTTTGGCGTTAGGTAACCATCGTAACAAACCACTGTTTTTAGTTGTTGCAGATGCTCATTGGTAGGAATATGGCTGACTTGTCCTTTTACCTTACCCAATGGTATTGATTGGCTTTGAGTAAATTGGTCGAACAGATGGCCATTTGCAATCACAACAACAGAATGCTCAAACGTCCCTTTGTTAGTCGCTAATTGCCATTTTTGGTCTTGTTCAGTTAAGTCGGTGACTTCATGACTTAGCTTGAGAGTCAGTTTTCCTTGCTCACTGAGCAGTTTAAATACGCCTTCAGTACATTGCTGAGGGGATAACCATCCGCCAAGAGAATAAAGCACCGAGCCAAAGGAGCAATCTAAGCCCGCTGTTTCACGGGTTTTCTGCGGGCTTAATGACTTGATTAGCTCTTGTGGATATTGCCCTTGCACTAAGCGAGAGAGTTTTTTGTGCTCTGCTTCATTCCAAAAAAGCTGAGTCACTCCGCACCAGTCATGGTCAAAATCCACTTTATTCGCAATCTGATCATAAAACTGTCTCGCAAAGGTAAAGCCATTGGCAAACACTTGAGACACCGCATTGTTATTGCCATTGAGAAGAGGGTAGAGCGCCCCTTGTCGGTTTCCTGATGCGCCTTCTGCGAGAGATTCATCTTTGCAATAGAGGGTGACGCTCGCCCCTTTCTGAATCAATGAATATGCTAAGCAAGCACTGGCAATGCCACCCCCGACAATTGCAATATCCCCAAGGTGCTCTGCTTTTTCAGTTGCAGATTGGCGCTCAAACAGTGGCGAGAGGTTGCCGTAAGGCTGCTTGTTGACCATAGAGCCTGCAATCATTTCGCGCTTGTGACCAAAGCCTTTCACTTTTTTCATCTCAAAGCCCGCTTCAATCAAGCCTCGACGCACAAATCCAGCTGCGGTAAAGGTGGCAACGCTACAATCTTGCTTAGCTATTTTGGCCATGCCATTAAACAGGTCTTGATTCCACATCTCTGGATTTTTACTCGGGGCGAACCCATCCAAGAACCAGGCATCAATAATGCCTTCTTGATAAGTGGGGACTCGAGGCAGGTTATCTTTAATATCACCGAGCCATAAATCTAATGTAATGGCACCATCGGCTAAGATCAGGCGCTGACATTCAGGCAATGCCATAGGGTAGTGCTGCTGAAGTTCGGTAGCGTACTTTTCCAGCTCAGGCCACGCTTTGTGTGCTTGCTTGAGATCATGCAAGGTAACGGGGAATTTCTCAAAGCTGATAAAGTGCAGTTGAGTCAGGTTACTTTGTGGATTTTCTGCTCTAAATTGCTCAAACTCTTTCCATACCGCCAAAAAGTTTAGACCAGTGCCAAAACCTGTTTCAGCGATGACAAATCGCGATTGGTCATATTTGTGCCATCGCTCTGGGATATGGTTTTGAGTAAGAAAGACGTAGCGAGTCTCAGCAAGCCCGTCATTATTGGAAAAATAAACGTCATCGAATTGTTCAGAGATAGGGGTGCCAGAGTCGTTCCAATCCAGCTGTGCATGTTTAATTTTGGGCATATTGATCATAGAATGAGTCGTTAACTGTAGAGATTGTACAAATATCTAGGAAAGCTGACCACTTTATCCGGCCTTTCTGGTTATCATCTAGCGGAAATTATGAATTATAGGAATGTCACATGAAACGAGTCGTGATCACCGGTATGGGTATTGTTTCCAGCATCGGTAACAACGTCGAAGAAGTACTAGAGTCTCTAAAAGCTGGCAAATCTGGTATTGAAGCCTCAGAACAATTTAAAGAAAAAGGGCTGCGTTCTCAAGTTTGGGGCAGTCTGAAGATTAATCCAGCAGAACATATCGATCGCAAGCAAATGCGTTTCATGGGTGATGCGGCAGCTTACGCATTCATTTCTATGGAACAAGCCATTGCTGACTCAGGCCTGGCTCCAGAGCAGGTTTCTAACGAGCGCACAGGTATTGTTGCAGGCTCTGGTGGTGCATCTTCACTAAACCAAGTAGCGGCTATCGATATCCTAAGAGAAAAAGGCGTTAAGCGTGTCGGTCCTTACATGGTAACTCGTACCATGGGTTCTACAGTATCCGCTTGTCTAGCAACACCATTCAAAATCAAAGGTGTTAACTACTCAATGAGCTCTGCATGTTCTACATCAGCTCACTGTATCGGTCACGCTATGGAGCTTATCCAACTAGGCAAACAAGATGTTGTTTTTGCTGGTGGTGGTGAAGAGCTTGATTACAGCATGTCGATGATGTTCGATGCGATGGGTGCACTGTCTACTAAATACAACGATGAGCCGACTCGCGCTTCACGTACCTACGATGCAAACCGCGATGGTTTCGTTATCTCTGGTGGTGGCGGTATGATGGTTGTCGAAGAGCTAGAGCACGCTCTTGCTCGTGGCGCAAAAATCTACGGCGAGCTTGTCGGCTACGGTGCTAACTCTGATGGTCATGATATGGTGGCTCCATCAGGTGAAGGTGCGGTTCGCTGCATGAAGATGGCGCTGCAGAATGTTGATTCTGTAGACTACGTGAACACTCACGGTACATCGACTCCGGTTGGTGATGTGAAAGAGCTAGGCGCGATCCAAGAAGTATTTGGTGGCAACAGCCCAGCAATCTCAGCAACGAAAGCAATGACAGGTCACGCACTAGGTGCGGCAGGTGTACATGAAGCTATCTACACTGCGCTTATGCTAGAGCACGGCTTTGTTGCGCCAAGCATCAACGTTGAAAATCTAGACGAAGCAGCTGCGGGTCTTGATATTGTGACTGAGAAGCGCGACCAAGAACTTAAGACCGTGATGTCTAACAGCTTTGGCTTCGGCGGTACTAACGCAACGCTAGTGTTCAAAAAGTACGAAGGCTAATCCCCTCCCCCTACCTTTTATTAGGTAGGGTACATGTCATTCCCGAGTGTTTTTTATCGGGAATCTGCTTTGGGTAGTACAATTTTAAGGCCCGACAGGCTTTGCTTGTCGGGCCTTTTATTATTAATCTATAACCCTGCCAATCACTTTGAAGCCCTGTTAATGAAAATTGTAATTGATGAAAATATGCCTTACGCCAAAGAGTTATTTGGTCAGCTAGGCGAGGTTATCGCGTTATCCGGACGTACTATCAATGCGGATGACCTAGTCGACGTTGATGCCCTGATGATTCGCTCTGTCACTAAAGTGAACAGTGAGCTGTTGTCTAAAGCCAACAAACTTAAGTTCGTGGGTACTGCAACGGCGGGGTACGATCACCTTGACGAAAAAGCACTCGAGGCAAAGGGCGTTGCTTATACTCACGCCCCTGGCTGTAACAAGGTGGGTGTGGCGGAATATGTCATTTCATCATTGATGGTACTTTCTCAGCAGCAAGGCTTCTCAATCTTTGATAAGACGGTCGGCATCATAGGTGCAGGGCAAGTGGGTAGTTATTTAGCGAAGTGCCTTTCTGGCATCGGTATTAAGGTGCTGCTTAATGACCCATTAAAAGAGGCTGAGGGTGACACTCGTCAGTTTACCGCTTTGGATGAATTGCTAGAGCAAAGTGATGTGATTTCTCTGCACACGCCAATCACCCGAGACGGCGAGCACCCAACTCATCATCTCATCGACTCTGAGCGTTTGCAGGCAATGCGTGCTGATCAAATTTTGATTAATGCAGCCCGTGGACCGATTGTCGATAATTCTGCGCTAAAACAGAGACTACAGCGCAATGATGGCTTCACTGCAGTACTAGACGTGTTTGAGTTTGAGCCTGAGGTCGATCTTGAGCTTCTTCCATTGCTGGCTTTTGCTACGCCACACGTTGCTGGATATGGCCTAGAGGGTAAAGCCCGAGGCACGACTATGATCTTTAACTCTTTTTGTCAGTTAATTGAGAGCCCACTTTCTGCTAACGCTGCCGATCTTTTGCCTATCGCGCCAGTACCTGAAATGCATTTATCTCGCCCTTGGGATGAAGCAACACTGCACAACATCACACAATTGATCTATGATGTGCGCAAAGACGATGCCCTGTTTCGCCGAAAGATTGGGAAAACGGGTGCATTTGACCAAATGCGCAAAGAATACTGGGACCGCCGAGAATATGGCGCGGTGACGCTGACCGGTGATGCGTCTTGTAATCTGCAACCCTTGCAAGAATTAGGTTTTAAGGTAGAGGTAAGTAAATGAGTCAAAAATTTAATGTGGCTATTTTAGGCGCGACTGGTGCTGTGGGTGAAACACTACTAGAAGTGCTTAAAGAGAGAGATTTCCCAGTAGGAGATCTGCATTTACTGGCCAGTGAGCGTAGTAAGGGTAAGAGCTACCGTTTTAACGGTAAGAGCATCGAAGTACAAAATGTTGAAGAATTCGATTGGTCTCAAGTTCATATCGCTCTATTTTCAGCGGGCGGTGAATTGTCTGAACGCTGGGCACCTGTTGCGGCAGATGAAGGGGTTGTCGTCATCGACAATACTTCGCAGTTCAGATACGACTACGACATCCCTCTCGTTATTCCTGAGGTGAACCCAGAGGCGATTGCTGAGTTCCGTAACCGTAACATCATTGCAAACCCAAACTGTTCTACTATCCAAATGCTAGTGGCTTTGAAGCCCATTCATGATGAAGTCGGCATTGAACGCATTAACGTATCGACCTATCAGTCAGTTGCGGGTGCAGGTAAATCAGGCATTGATGAACTCGCAGGCCAAACGGCGAAGCTACTTAATGGTATTCCAGCAGAACCTGAAACGTTTTCTCAGCAAATTGCATTTAACTGTATCCCTCAGATCGATGCGTTTATGGATAACGGTTACACCAAAGAAGAAATGAAGATGGTGTGGGAAACACAAAAAATCTTCAATGACCCTTCAATCATGGTTAACCCTACGTGTGTTCGCGTTCCTGTTTTCTATGGTCACGCAGAGGCAGTGCACGTAGAAACGCGCGCTCCTATTGATGCTGCGCATGCTATTGAGCTGTTTGAGCAAACAGAGGGTATTGAGGTTTTCCAAGGTGAAGACTTCCCAACTCAGGTACGCGATGCTGGCGGCAAAGATCACGTTATGGTCGGTCGTGTACGCAATGATATTAGTCATCAAAGCGGCCTTAACTTGTGGGTTGTTGCTGACAACGTGCGTAAAGGTGCGGCAACTAACGCGGTACAAATCGCTGAATTATTGATTCGCGATTACTTCTAAACGGTGACTGCTTCTATGAAGTAATGCTCGTCTGATTGGCAAAGCCAGAGTTGACTCGTTCATCTCTGGCTTTTTCTATTTAGGCAAGATAAAGCTCAGTGATTAACCATTAGCGGTATTTGCAACACATTTTTAACGTAAATTGGCATGCTGTTGTTGTCTTTTGTTGTAAATTTTAGCAAATTAGAACTATTCATCGCCTAAGGTAAATCTAGTTGCGCTCTCAAATGGAATTGTATCGTCGTACCCTTATTGTCATTGTTTGTATTCTGTTTTCTGTTGTTTCGCATGCTGAAGAAATTCGCCTTGTCGGACCCAGTGGAAAACTGCAAGCGGTTCCTACCTATATTGTCCCAGATAACCTTGATGGCACGACGCTAAATCGCGACCAAAACAGGCTTTCTACTCAAAGAACGTATGGCCCTACCGCTATAGACGAGACCTTATGGTCTATTGGTCAAACGGTAAGAACTAGCGAGCAGCAATCTGTTTATAAGATGGTATTGGCTATCTACAGAGCGAACCCTACCGCTTTTGAAGACAGAAACATTCATTTGCTAAAGCCGGGCAGCACCATCACGATTCCAACGGATGCTGAAGTAGAAAAACAGAGTGTTGCGGAAGCGGTTCGTTTATTCAAAATTCATGAGCGCAAAGCGAGCTATCTTGCCAAGGTAGCCAGTGAAAATGCCCCTACTCAGATTAATGTTGAAGACCTTGGCGCACGAGAAATTCAGCAAAAACAGATAGAGTTTTTGCAGCAGCAATTGCAATCGTCGCAAAGTGAATTTAATTCCCTACAACAAAATAATCAGGACCTACTTAAGGCTATCGGCACTATTCGCACCGACGTAGTGGAGTTAAAAGGTCAATTAGACCTTGAGTCTGAGCGTCGCGCCAATGTAGAAAAGATACTCATTGAGCAGCGTAATGCATCAGGTACAGTTGTTAGTCAAGACAGTACAAGCCTACTCACTAATGTGTGGGTGATTGTGGCGCTGTCGGCGGCGGTCACTGCCTTGATTATGTTGCTGATCATTAGGCTAACCCTTTCCATTCGACCTGTTCCTCAGATCGGTAATGAGCCTTCAGCGCCTAAGGCACTAAACCCAGCACCTGTTGCTCGAGGTGATGATGAGCCAGAGATTGAAAATGTAGAGCCTGTGGAGGCAAGGAAAGATTCGGCTACTGATGAATCTACACAGGCTGAATCTACACATACTGAATCACAGCAAGGCACGGTAAATCCGTTAGATAAAGAGTTTGAGCAAGAGCTTGATAAAATCTTGGCGGATCAAGCAGAGAGTGAGCATGACGAATTAGCAGAAGCGGACGTCAAATCAAGCTCTCAATCAGAAGTCGAACCAGAAGAGGTTGTTCATGATGAAGACTTGCCAGAGTATGGTGAAAAAGAGGCGTTAGCTGATGCTAGAAAAGAAGCGTTAGAGCTATTAGCTGAAGACGATACTACTAAGATTTCTGAATCCAAGCCTGCAGGTGAAGAGTCAGCCCCCCAATCGTCGTTAGAGTCTGAATCACAAGAGATTAATCCTACGGAAGACGTTGTGTCGCAACAGATACCTGTTGAGAATGAGCCATCAGTAGAACAGAAGCCTCATAGCCCTTATAAGACTATCGATGAAGTGATCGCTGAGGGAGACGCTGAGCCTACAACAAACCCAGATGAAGAAGAGCTAGACCTTAGGGTTGGGCTTGATGAATTCCCCGATGTGATTGGCAAGGTCGAACTAAAAGACGTTGATTTGGAGGGAGAAGTCGCAAGTCAGTTAGATCTTGCTACGGTTTACATTCAAATGAACGACCTAAACCATGCCAGAAAGTTGTTAAAAGGGGTGTTGGAAAAGGGCTCGCAAGAGGAACAACAGCGCGCTCAGCAGCTATTGGAGTCTATTCGCTCTTAATGAAATTTGTGAGGTTAACGTGCATCGTTTATACTGCCCGCCCCAAATTTCAACTGGATTGTGACTGATGAGAATCGCCCTAGGCATCGAATACGATGGTGCAAAATATTATGGTTGGCAAAGACAGAATGAGTTCGATTCTGTTCAAGAGCGTTTAGAGAAAGCACTCTCCATAGTGGCGAATCACCCAGTAGAGGTTCAATGCGCAGGTCGCACAGACGCTGGTGTCCATGGCACCGGACAAGTCGTGCATTTTGATACTACTGCCTCTCGCAAGATGCTGGCTTGGCAAATGGGCGTGAACGCGAATATGCCCGGTGATATTGCGGTACGTTGGGCTACAGAGGTTTCTGAAGACTTTCACGCACGATTCAGTGCCACAGCAAGGCGCTATCGCTACGTTATTTATAATCATGCTTTGCGCCCTGCAATCCTAGCAAAAGGGGTGAGCCATTATCATGGCGACCTTGATGTAGAAAAAATGCATCAAGCTGCCCAGTTCTTGTTAGGAGAGAATGACTTTACCTCATTTAGGGCGGCGCATTGTCAGTCGCACAGTCCGTTTCGTAACATGATGCACATTAACGTGACTCGCCATAACCACTATGTCGTTGTCGATATCAAGGCGAATGCCTTTGTCCATCACATGGTGCGAAACATCGTCGGTAGCTTGCTGGTGGTAGGCCGCAATGAGCAACCGATTGAATGGATTGAGTGGTTACTAGCGCAGAAAAATCGCTCCCTAGCAGGAGCAACGGCGAAAGCCCACGGATTATATTTGGTAAAAGTGGACTACCCAGAGGAATTCGCTATTCCTGAATTGCCTATGGGGCCGCTGTTTTTACCCGAAGAATTGTGATGAAACGCAAATATAGCGTCAATTAGACGTCATTTTGCGGTAATAATTAAGTAGTAAGGGATAGGTACAACCAGTTTTTTATCTACACTAGAGTGGATCTATGGTTTAATCCTTGCAAATTATCAACCTCTTGCCGTTGCGGCGAGAGCTTAATGAAAAAGGTCTTTCATGAGTTGGCTTGAGAAGATTTTCAACAAAAGCAGTATTTCAACGTCTCGCAAGGCGAATGTTCCTGAAGGTGTATGGACGAAATGTACCTCTTGTGAACAAGTTTTATATCAAGCAGAGCTACAGCGTAACTTAGAGGTTTGCCCTAAGTGTGATCATCACATGCGCATCTCTGCACGTAACCGTTTAGACAGTTTTCTAGATGCAGATGGCCGTGAAGAGCTAGGTGCAGAGCTAGAGCCTCAGGATAAGCTGAAGTTTAAAGATACTAAGCGCTATAAAGATCGTATCACTACTTACCAAAAGAGCAGTGGTGAGAAAGACGCATTGATCGCAATGAAGGGTGCTATACACGGTATACCTGTTGTAGCGTGTGCGATGGAGTTTAAATTCATGGGCGGCTCTATGGGCTCGGTTGTGGGTGCACGCTTTGTTCGCGCAGTAGACGCTGCAATTGAAAACAACTGTGGTTTAGTCTGTTTCTCTGCAAGTGGCGGCGCTCGCATGCAAGAGGCGCTAATGTCTCTGATGCAGATGGCAAAAACCAGTGCAGCACTTGAACGACTTTCAAAGAAAGGTTTACCGTTCATTTCTGTTATGACTGACCCAACTATGGGTGGCGTATCAGCAAGCTTCGCAATGCTAGGCGATATCAATATTGGTGAACCTCGCGCGGTTATCGGTTTTGCAGGACGTCGTGTTATCGAACAAACGGTTCGTGAAGACCTACCTGAAGGCTTCCAAACCAGTGAGTTCCTACTTGAGCATGGTGGCATTGACATGATCGTTGATCGCCGTGAAATGCGTCAAAGAGTGGGTGGCTTATTGGCCAAGTTGACAAACCATTCATCACCTTTAGTGGTTTCTGTTAACGAAGGCCCAAAAGAGGCTGAATACGAAGTACCCGTAGCGCCAGAAAAATAGTACAGTACTCATTATCTGCCAGTAATTAGCGTTATATAGATAGATGAGTTCACATATCCCACAAGCCACATCATCCCTAACGGTGTGGCTTGATTATTTACAGTCCATTCATACCAGTGCGATAGACCTAGGTCTTGACCGTGTATCTCAAGTAGCCCAGAAAGCGACGCCTAGCCTGACTAAGCCTGCTCCCAAAGTGATTACCGTTGCCGGAACCAATGGCAAGGGCTCAACGTGTGCCATTATGGAAGCCATATTGCTCGACGCTGGATATAGCGTTGGCGTATATAGCTCTCCGCACCTTATTCGTTACAACGAGCGCGTTCGAATTAATGGTGCAGAGCTTGCGGACGAGTTTCACGTTGCTGCTTTTGATGTTATCGAAAGATTAAGAGGCGACATCAGCCTCAGCTTTTTTGAATACGCGACGCTTGCTGCTTTGCACTTATTCCAGCAGCAAAAAGTCGATGTAGTGCTTCTTGAGGTGGGCCTTGGCGGTCGTCTAGATGCAACCAATATCGTCGATCACGACGTCAGTATCATTACTAGCCTAGCGGTGGACCATGTTGACTGGCTTGGTGACGACATCAATGTCATTGGCTTTGAAAAAGCGGGCATCTTCAGAGCGGGCAAGCCGGCGATCTGTGGTCAGCCTAATGCACCGATGACAGTAGCCGCTCATGCCGATGATATCGGTGCGACGCTTTATCAGGTTGAATATCAATATTCGTATAAAGAAGACGGCGAATTGTGGCATTGGCAGTCTGGCAGCTTTGATGTTTCCGATTTACCAAAACCGAATCTTCCGCTAGCCAATGCGGCTACCGCTTTGATGGCGTTGGGCGTGTCTGATTTAGACCTTACTGATGTGAATATTGTTAACGGCCTAAAGAATGCCAAGCTTGCGGGAAGAATGCAGTATTTATCGCAACAGCCAACCGTCATCTTAGATGTTGCTCATAACCCTCACTCTGCCGAATACTTGGTTGCTCAATTGCAACAGCGCTATCCACAGCAAAAAATAAGAGCGGTTGTTGGAATGCTTCATGATAAAGATGTGGCAGCCACAATCGAAGCGCTCTCAAGCTGCACGCAGCATTGGTATCCTGCTTCGCTAGAAGGCCCTAGAGCGGCGTCAGCCGATGAGCTGTGTCAATATCTGGATAAGGGCACCGTAGGATTTGAAAACCCTGTGGAAGCGTTTGAGCAAGCTATGAGTGATGCAGGTAAAGAGGACATTGTCGTCGTATTGGGATCATTTTTTACCGTAGGGGCCGTGTTGGAACACTGGCAAACAAGGAGAAACAATGGCGAGTAAATTTCAAAGTCGCTTAGTCGGTACCATAGTACTCGTTGCCGTGGGGGTTATCGTACTCCCTGACGTGTTAGATGGTGAGAAGCTTCACTACAAGGAAGAGTTTGTTGCCATTCCAATCAAGCCTCAGCTTGAATCAGAAGTAGAGTCCTTCGAGATCCTCGATCCTGTCGAAGAGGATGTATCACTACCACCTGAGCCAGTCGAAGAGATCATTCATGAAAGCTCTGAGCCGGTAAAAGTGGCAGAAACCAAGCCAAAAGCTGAGCCCAAACCAGAAGTGAAGCCTAAACCTGAAGTAGTTGAGGTAAAAGAGCGTAAGGTTGAAGAGCGTAACAATTATCAAGACAGTGGTTGGATAATCCAGCTCGTTTCTTTAAGAAATTCCGAGAATGCGGAAACCTTGGCAAAAGATCTCCGCACCCGTGGTTACCGAGCGAGCGTTGTAAAAGCGAATGAGTTTTACCGTGTGATAGTCGGTCCTGATGTATCACGTTCCAAGTTAGAATCGCAACTGCCTGAATTGAAAAAGATCACTGGCGCTTCTGGCCAGATTCAGACATTTAAGCCACTAAAACCATAAAGAAAACGTTTGCGTCGCGCATTTTTCTGTTAGAATGCGCGCCAGCATGAGGAAGTAAAGCTCATGAATTGGATAGATTTTACTATTTTAGGTGTGATCGGCATCTCTGCGCTGATCAGTTTGGTACGAGGTTTTGTTAAGGAAGCGCTCTCGTTAGTGATTTGGTTTGGCGCCTTTTTTATTGCCAGCCAGTACTACACTAGATTAGCGGTGTACTTTACAAACATCCAAGATGACATGGTCCGAAATGGAGCTGCAGTTGGCGCTCTGTTTGTGGCAACGCTAGTCGTTGGTGCAGTCATTAACTACACCATAGGCCAGTTGGTCCAAAAGACAGGTCTGTCCGGGACAGATCGCGTGCTTGGGGTCGTGTTTGGTACTTTGCGCGGCGTATTAATCGTTGCTGCAGTACTGTTTTTTATGGATGCCTTCACCAGTTTGTCGAATTCCGACTGGTGGAAGCAATCGCAATTGATTCCAGAGTTCAGTCGTCTGATCGCACCGTTTTTCGAACATCTTAAAGAAACGTCTAGCTTTTTATCCGGCGTGATATAAAGCTAAACTGGCCAATACTGAGGGTTTAGACATGTGTGGTATTGTTGGAATTGTAGGCACAACTCCTGTTAACCAATCGATTTATGATGCGCTTACGGTTTTGCAACATCGTGGACAAGATGCTGCGGGTATTATTACCATAGATAGCAATCGTTTTCGTCTGCGTAAGGCAAACGGTCTAGTTAAGGATGTGTTTGAAGCCAAACACATGCAACGCTTACAAGGCTCGGTAGGTATCGGACACGTTCGTTACCCTACTGCAGGTAGTTCAAGTGCGTCTGAAGCACAGCCTTTTTACGTGAACTCTCCTTTTGGTCTCACGTTAGCTCATAACGGCAACCTAACAAACGCTGCTGAAGTTCGTCAGAAGCTTTTCGAACAAGATCGTCGTCATGTAAATACAACGTCTGATTCTGAAGTTCTGCTAAATGTACTGGCTCATAACATTGATATGACCAAGACATTCAACATTACTGAGAAAGACGTGTTTGATGCGGTTGAGCGTGTACATCAGACTATTCGTGGCGCCTATGCAGTAACAGCAATGATCATTGGTCATGGCATGGTTGCATTTCGCGATCCAAATGGCATTCGTCCTTTATGCCTTGGTAAACGTGAAGTTGAAGGTGGCACAGAATACATGGTGGCATCTGAGTCTGTAGCACTCGATGCTGTAGGTTTTGATTTCATGCGTGATGTAGCACCAGGTGAAGCGGTATACATTACTTTTGATGGACAACTGTACACTAAGCAATGTGCAGAGAATCCACAATTGAACCCATGTATCTTTGAGTTCGTTTATTTTGCTCGCCCTGACTCATTCATCGACAAGGTATCTGTATACAGTGCTCGCGTTGAAATGGGTAATAAGCTAGGTGAGAAAATCAAGCGCGAATGGGATGATTTGGATATCGATGTGGTTATCCCAATCCCTGAAACCTCTTGTGATATCGCACTGCAGATTGCTCAGATTATTGGCAAGCCATACCGTCAAGGTTTCGTTAAAAACCGCTATGTAGGTCGTACCTTCATTATGCCAGGTCAGCAGCAACGTAAGAAATCAGTACGTCGTAAGCTGAACGCAATTCGCTCTGAATTCAAAGGCAAGAATGTACTGTTAGTTGATGACTCTATCGTTCGTGGTACAACATCCGAGCAGATCATCGAGATGGCTCGTGATTCAGGTGCAAACAAGGTTTACATCGTTTCAGCGGCGCCAGAAGTACGCTTCCCGAATGTGTACGGCATCGATATGCCAAGTGCTAATGAGTTGATTGCTCACGGTCGTGAAGTGGATGAGATTTCTAAGCTTATCGGCGCTGATGGACTGATGTTCCAATCAATAGAAGACCTTGTTGCTGCAGTAGGCGAGGGCAACCCTGATATAAAGACGTTTGAGACCTCTGTATTCAGTGGCCAATACGTGACAGGTGATGTGGACCAAGAGTACTTAGACTTTCTTGATTCATTGCGCTCTGACGATGCAAAAACTGAGCAAAACATTGCTCAAGACTTAGCAAACCTAGAGATGTATAACGAAGGCGCGTAATGCTTCTTCAGTTCAAATAAAAAGGCTCAGCATCATGCTGGGCCTTTTTTTGTACTTTGAATATCAACCAACACTGGTTTAGTTAAAGTAATCTCTGATGTAGTCGATCAGCAGTCGTGTTTTCTCTGGGATATGGTCTTTATGGTTATATAGCATAAAGATATCACGTGGGTTTGCTGCCCATTCTGGTAATACTTGCACTAAGCCACCACTTTCGATGTGATGATTCACCATTACGTTGGGAATCAAAGCAATCCCGACACCCGCAGAGCAGGCATGTCTCACTACATTAAGGTCAGTTGCTTCTAGTCGACCTTTCGCTTTGTTCACTACGGTTTCACCGTGAGTATTGAGCAATGACCAGTGGGTAAGGGGTAAGCCTTTTAGTAGGGCATGATCGGTAAGGTCTTCTGCATGCTGCAATGACGCTGAACTGTTTTTCAGATACTCAGGGCTAGCAACTAAGATGTCTTTAACTTCGGTAAGCTTACGAGCGATGAGGTTTGAATCTCGTTGAGGACCCACACGAAAAATCATGTCCCACTCTGTAGGGTCAAGTTCATCAGCGCGGTTGGTCATGCTAAGGTCAATCTGGATATCAGGGTAGGTATCCATGAAGCCTTCCAACAACGGCATCAACATACGTTTAGTCAGGTTAGCAGGAGAGGAAACTCTTAAGCGACCTGCCGCACCGCGACACTCTTCACCCAGTTCTACGGCAGCACTTGATATTTGCTTTAGTAGAGGGCCACATTGCTCATAAAAGCGTTGGCCGGCTTCTGTTAGTGTTAATTTGCGAGCGTGTCTATTCAGCAGCCTTAAATCAATGGCGTCTTCTAACGCTTGTATTCTTCGAGTAATGGTCGCAACGGGTATGCGAGTAGCTCGAGAGGTGGCTGTATAGCTTCCATGCTCCACGACTTGTCGGAACAGATTGAGGTCATCAAGTTTCATAGTATCTTTCATGATCTAGATATGCGCTCACTTTCAAAGGGGGGTAACAACCCTATTGGGTCAGGTGATTTAGTGTTTATTATCAAACAGTTTTTACAATTTGTCGTCAAAATAAGTCATTTATCTTTGTGATTATTTAAACGGACATCTAATGTTATAGCAATTGAAGTAGACTTAAAGAGTATAAAGTGCACCAAGAGAGTACCTTAGTGGAGCTGCCGATGAGTCAAAAATATGCAGCAGACGTTCTTATATTGGATGATGATGCCGTATTTCGAAATTTAGTACGTTCACTACTTGAGACCCAAAACTATCGCGTCTTTGAAGCGGATAATGGTCTCGAGGGATTACAGCATCTTGCGAAACATGTACCCGACTTGGTGATTTGCGATATTGAGATGCCGTTGTTAAATGGTATGGAGTTTGTGGAAGAAGCCAGTCATCAATATCCCTCTTTGCCCCTGATTGTTAT
The DNA here is from genome assembly GCF_001677275.1 of Vibrio breoganii. Taxonomy (GTDB): domain Bacteria; phylum Pseudomonadota; class Gammaproteobacteria; order Enterobacterales; family Vibrionaceae; genus Vibrio; species Vibrio breoganii. The sequence continues at coordinate 1,831,912 of NZ_CP016177.1, read as the reverse complement.
TTCCGGTACTGAAAAGATGTCGGTGGTGGCAAAGGCTTTGAAATTCGGCATAAAAGACTTCGTTACTAAACCTATCGTCAATCCTACTCATCTTCTATCGACGGTAGAGAGTACCCTTGAAGACGCGAAAGACTCTGCATTGGGCGCAAGAGACTTTACCAGCCAATGGTTTCAGTTAAATCCTCAAGGTGAACTGCCAGAAGACCAGGAATTGCATTGGCACCTAGAGTACCTAGATAATCATCCTGATATATCCCGTGACTTGTTGCAGGCTTTAGTTCCTGAGCAGAAAACAAGCCAAGGCGTGTGGAACTGCCACTTTCGGGTACTACAAAGTTCTGAATCCATGCCCATCGTCTATGACTACGCATGGAGCATGAATGGGCAGTTTCTATTTTACGTTCTTGATTCTGACTCGGCCGAGCAGTTTGGGGTGTCAACAACCCTATTGGTTCGAGCTTTGTTCAATGATTATATCCGTAGCCAAGAATCACAGGTATTCCATATCCAAGATTTAGTGAACAATCTTGAAAAAGCCATTCGCTATGCTGATTGCGGTGAACCCATCAATGCGATAGTCGGTCTTGCTGATTTTTCAAACCGTGAATTTAAGGTGATCAGCGCAGGTATAGAGGGCGCTTGGAGCACTTCGAATGCAAATCATGCACTCGCAACTCAACAGAGCTTGGGTGACGATAAGGTGTTGCATCAGGAACAGTTCCCCCTTGCCACAACGGGAAAAAATAGCCTGAAGCTGTCTGGTCTAGCGAACGCTAACTGTCAAATTGTCATCGCAAGCAAAGCGAATTAGTCGTAAACCTAGCTTCACTTCTTTTTTTTGCCTAGTTCAGATATTCTCTTTGTAGACTTATGCATGGACAAGGCTTTACAGTAGTGGCTACCCCCAAAAACCCAATAAAAAGATGGATGTTAATCTCCCTAGGGGTAGTGTGCCTTGTGTTAGGGATAATTGGCGTTGTGTTGCCGCTGTTACCGACCACTCCTTTTGTGCTGCTAGCTAGTGCCTGTTTCATGAGGAGCTCTCCGCGCCTCAATCAAAAGCTACTCTCTCACCCAACTTTTGGTCCTATTATCGAAGACTGGCGCGATACTCGTGGCGTAAAGCGCTCGGTTAAGCGCAAAGCGTACTGGCTGATTTTGTTTAGTTTCGCTTTATCTATTGCTCTAGCGCCAATTAACTGGGTGAGACTGCTGTTGGTGGCCATAATGGCAGTATTACTGCTGTGGTTGAGCCGTCTTCCCGAGCCTGCTGAGTAACTCAAGAACGAAAACTTGAGGCATACCAAAGTGTGGCTTGCTCAAAATTGATAAAATCACTACCATATCGTCCACTTATATCAATCTAATCACTATGGTCAGAGACTCTGGTTATACTTTGGTTAGAGAGATATCAATCGCACTCAACCCATACGCAAATTGGCGTCAGTTCATCACCATGATTTAAGCTATCCTGAGTGCTCTTACTCAGCGTTTTAGCAATGCCAAGTCAGGGGATGAACGACAATGGTTAGGGTCTGAATTAAACTGTAAGAATTAACTATGAATATTGAAAAGCAAGTCCTGATCAAAGCCAGCATCAAAAGCATTCCAGACTACCCGAAACCAGGTATTTTATTTCGTGACGTGACCAGTTTGATGGAAGATGCAAAAGTGTATCAAGCCACGATTGAGATGCTTATCGAACGCTACCAAGGCATGGGCTTTACTAAAGTGGTGGGCACTGAAGCACGTGGGTTTTTGTTTGGTGCACCTCTAGCGCTTGAATTGGGTGTTGGCTTTGTTCCAGTGCGCAAACCAGGCAAGCTACCTCGTAACACTATCTCTCAATCTTATGAGTTAGAGTACGGTACCGATGTACTGGAGATCCACACCGATGCGATCACCGAAGGTGACAAGGTACTTGTGGTTGATGATCTGCTTGCTACCGGTGGCACAATCGAAGCAACAACCAAGCTGATTCGCCAACTTGGTGGCATCGTTGAACACGCAGCCTTTGTTATCAACCTGCCAGAGATTGGTGGTGATAAGCGCATTGAAAAAATGGGCATCGAAGTGTTTAGCCTATGCGAGTTTGATGGCCACTAATCCTTCTCATCTATCAGGATAATTAATGAGTTATTTAGCGTTAGCACGTAAATGGCGTCCAAAGCGATTTAAAGAAGTCGTAGGGCAAGAGCACGTCTTGACCGCGTTGGAAAATGCATTGGATCAAAACCGTTTGCATCACGCCTACCTGTTCAGTGGTACTCGCGGTGTAGGTAAAACGACGATTGGTCGCCTACTAGCCAAGGGCTTGAACTGTGAAACTGGCATCACTTCAACACCCTGTGGCACGTGCCAAAGCTGTGTGGAGATAGATCAAGGTCGATTCGTTGACCTGCTAGAAATCGATGCTGCCTCCAGAACTAAGGTTGAAGATACTCGCGATTTATTGGACAACGTTCAATACAAGCCAGCTAGAGGTCGCTTTAAGGTTTACCTGATAGATGAAGTGCATATGCTGTCAAAGCATAGTTTTAACGCACTACTGAAAACCCTAGAAGAGCCACCTGAGTATGTGAAGTTTTTGTTGGCGACAACGGATCCACAAAAATTGCCAGTGACGATTCTGTCTCGATGCCTTCAATTCCATCTTAAGCCTATTACTGTTGATGATATTCATCAGCAACTAGAGCACGTTCTAGAGCAAGAAAGTATTGCCAGAGAAGACCGTGCCCTAGGTATGCTTGCCCATGCTGCTGATGGCAGTATGCGTGACGCCTTGAGCCTAGCTGATCAGGCTATTGCTTTAGGTAACGGCAATGTAGTGACAGAGCAAGTGTCGCGAATGCTTGGCACTCTAGATAGCGAACAAGCGCTATATCTGATTGATGCCATTGTTCATAAGCAGGCATCGAAAAGCCTAGAGGCACTAAATCAACTTGCCAGCAATGGCGTTGATTGGGATGGCTTGTTGCAAGAGCTGTCGATGCAATTGCATCGCATCGCCATGTATCAAGCGCTTCCTGCCACCTTAGATGCGGGTCATATGGACGCTGAACGAGTTCAACACCTTGCTGAGCAAATCTCTCCGCAAGAGGTACAGCTTTACTACCAAATTGCTCTAAAAGGGCGTGATGAGCTTTCTATGGCGCCAACAGAGCGAGCAGGGGCCGAGATGACCTTGTTGCGTATGTTAGCGTTTAGCCCTGCTGACAAGCCAGCAGCGAACACTATCTCTACGCAGAGCAATATCAGCAGTGAAGCAACACAGTCCTTACCTGTTGTGGATACAGCGCCGGTAGCGGAAAGGCCATCGCCGGTTCAACAAGCGAAAAAGGTGTTAGAGCAGGGGGGTGCTAAACCGGTTTCATCTGAGCCTCGCCCTGTAGAACCGCTGCAACAAGCCCCTTATTCTGCACAACAACCGCCTATTTCAACACAGCAACCGCCTAGGACTGATGTACCTCCTGTGCACTCAGGATATGAGCCAGCGGCTCAGCAGGACCAAGATGCCTCAAACCTAGTTCAGCCAGCAGAGCCTGTTGGTCATGACACAATGAATGAGCCACAAACTTCGGTTCAGAGCCCGCTAGTGGGCCTTCGTCATCAACTTCGTTCTAAGCGTCAAAGCAAAACATCAGTACAAGGCGACCGCTCAAAAAAGGGTGAGGCAGTACAGACAGGCAAGAAAGAAAGCGTACTTCAGCGAGTGACTCAAAAGCACCCGCCAAAGACACCTTCACAGTCCGTGCTGCAGGAAAAAGTCGATACCAGTGGTCAACCATATCAATGGCAGGCGTCAGAGTCTTCTCAACCCAAAGAAATAAAGCCAGGCCTAACACCGGCATTGTTGAAAAAGGCTTTGGAACATGAGAAGACACCCGAAATGGTGTCCAAACTGGTGGATGAATCTGTCGCACAAGACAGCTGGAGCGCTTTGATAGCTAAGCTGAATACCGCTAAGCTAGTGGAACAATTAGCCTTGAATTCGCACTTTGAGGAAAGCGAGGGTGGGATTGTCTTGCATTTAAGACCGAGTCAACAACATCTCGATGGAGACAAATCTCGCAGTGAGTTGATGCAGGCGCTTGCTGACGTGACAGGGCAACATCGAGAGATAACGGTACAAGTCGATGAGCAAGGTCAAACACCGTTAGAGCTACGAGAAACCCTGTATCAACAAAAGCTTGAGCAGGCGTTTAACAGTTTAGAGAGCGACGAGCATATAAAGTTTATTGAGGCCCGTTTTTCAGCGGAACTGGATAGAGAGAGTGTTCGTCCAATATAGGGTTGAAATGGGTTAGAGTAATCCCCATTTCACTAGTAATTATCAATACCGATATCAAAGAGAGATTCAGAATGTTTGGAAAAGGCGGTATGGGCAACCTAATGAAGCAAGCCCAGCAAATGCAAGATCGTATGGCGAAGCTTCAAGAAGAGATCGCACAAATGGAAGTAACTGGCGAGTCTGGTGCAGGCCTAGTTAAAGTGACTATCACTGGTAGCCACAATGTGCGTCGCGTTGACATCGATGAGAGTTTGATGGAAGACGACAAAGAGATGCTTGAAGACCTGATTGCAGCAGCATTTAACGATGCAGCTCGTCGTGTTGAAGAGACTCAAAAAGAAAAAATGGCTTCTGTGACTGGCGGTATGCAACTACCACCAGGCATGAAAATGCCGTTCTAAGAAACAGAACTAATCAATGCGTACCAGTAACATGCTGGAGCAGTTGATGGAGGCCTTACGTTGTCTACCTGGGGTGGGTCCCAAGTCGGCGCAACGTATGGCCTTTCATTTATTGCAGCGAGATAGAAGTGGTGGCGTTAAGCTAGCAGACGCCCTGAGTCAGGCAATGACTGAAGTGGGTCACTGTGGCGAATGTCGAACCTTCACGGAAAACGATGTTTGTCATATCTGTAGCAACCCCAAACGGCAGCAAACAGGCCAAATATGTGTGGTTGAAAGCCCAGCTGACATTGCAGCCGTAGAGGCAACTGGTCAGTATTCTGGACTCTATTTCGTGTTGATGGGGCATCTTTCTCCCCTTGATGGAATTGGTCCCAGTGATATTGGGCTTGATAAGCTCGACTTTAAGCTTCAAGAAGGCGAAGTCACCGAAGTGATATTGGCGACTAACCCAACGGTTGAAGGTGAGGCCACAGCTCAATATATTGCTGAGCTATGCCATATTCACCAAGTTAATGCCTCTAGGATTGCTCATGGCGTACCTGTCGGTGGCGAACTGGACCTAGTGGATGGCACCACCTTGTCTCACTCCCTCCTTGGGCGACACAAGCTTTAATAGCAAGATGTTAAAAGGCCGCTTAGTGTAGACTAAGCGGCCTTTTTTATGCTTTCTTACATTAGTGTGTTTGTATTACTACTCTTTGCCAGCAACTGCTTTGTAGATGATAGCGCCGATAATACCGCCAATAATGGGTGCTACCCAGAATAGCCATAACTGACTGATTGCCGCGTCCCCAACAAATACGGCCACCCCGGTGCTTCGCGCAGGGTTTACTGAAGTATTGGTGACAGGGATACTGATCAAGTGAATCAGTGTGAGACATAGGCCTATAGCAAGAGGTGCAAAGCCCGCTGGAGCTCTACCATCGGTCGCGCCCATAATAACGAATAGGAACACGGCAGTGAGAACAATCTCAGTCACTAGTGCCGCGGTCAGTCCATAGCCCATAGGAGAGTAATCGCCGTAGCCATTAGTAGCAAACCCGCCAATATCGGCACCTGCTTTACCCGTCGCAATCACATACAACACACCACCGGCGATAATGCCGCCAATAACTTGTGCAATGATATAGGGGACGACTTCCTTAGCTTCATGGCGGCCACCGGCCCAAAGACCAATAGTCACCGCAGGGTTTAGGTGACAACCTGAGATATGCCCAATAGCATAGGCCATAGTGACAACGGTAAGACCAAAGGCTAACGAAACGCCCGCAAAGGCAATACCAAGATCGGGAATGCCAGCCGCTAAAACAGCACTACCACACCCCCCCAATACCAACCAAAAAGTTCCAATCAGTTCGGCTAAGTACTTATTCATAAGAATCCCTTCTATAAGTGTTTGATTCTTAATAAAGGTAGTCGGTTTTTCTAAGTGTGGAAAATTTTATAAGGGTACAAAACGAAGAATTCTGACAAGAGCCACTTTACGCGGTACAGTTTTCTAGATCATTGAGAATGAAAAGCGCTTGTTCACGGGTATCACCGCACACCCATTCTGCCGCTTTAAAGCCATGGCATACGTCTGGGCGTTCTTTCTTGCCAAAAAGCTTACACAAGTTATCTTCGGTCAGTTGTTTACAGCGCTCACCGGCGTTCTTGCCGTTAGGATGCAGTGGAAAGCTGCTAGAGATACTTGGCGCTATACAACAGGCACCACAATAAAGACGACATTCCATACAGTTGAGCCTTACAAGAAAAGTGAAGGGGGATTATCAACAGTTTTACTAAGATTGAAAGAAGTTTCTGTACTCGGATGAAAAGTATTCATGTAAGTGCTTGATTATCGCTTTTGCTTGTATTTTAAGCGATGAATAGGTATAAAACGCCTCCAAGTTTATGACGGTAAGATTTAAGATGACTTCTCCATTTTGGCAAACAAAAACACTAGAACAGATGAGCGAACAAGAGTGGGAAGCTCTATGTGATGGCTGTGGTAAATGTTGCCTACACAAACTTATGGACGAAGACAGTGATGAGGTTTACTACACTAATGTGGCCTGTAGCTGGTTAAACAGCAAAACCTGTAGCTGTAAAGATTATGCCAATCGTTTTGAGTCTGGTGAAGAATGCTTAAAGCTCACACGCGACAAGATTCATGAGTTTCATTGGTTGCCAGAAACCTGTGCTTACCGCTTATTGTCAGAAAATAAAGATCTGCCTGAATGGCACCCGTTGATCACAGGTTCAAAATCAGCCATGCACGCTGCAGGCGAAAGCGTTCGCAACAAAGTAGTGTATGAGATTGATGTTGTGGATTGGGAAGACCACATCCAAAATCACCCAAACAGAAAGTAACTACTCACAATCTGTCTTCGCATCCGAATGCGGATGTGTTGACATGCCATGATTAAGAGCTCCGCTAACAACCTGTTCGGGTAAAGGTAAAACTAATAATTGGTACTCAGGGAAGGGGCTTTGTTTTGATATATCGGAAACCTCTGTCACCGGTGTAATCAGCGCAATTTTGAGATCCGGTATTCGCTTGTTGAGTGAGTAGGCAATGCCCATCCCATTCTCAACATGAAACTTTCCAGCCGTATGCATCACCTGATGTTCAGGGTTGTCTTTAATGTGCATAGCAATACTCTCCGCCATAGTCTCGTCCCATGAAACCTGAGCCGCGTACATCTTGTCTACGACATCTTTATCCATCCCTTCCATCATCTCGGTGAAATTTGCCTTGTAGGGCCTATCAGAAGTATCCAGTTGCGCCGCCACAAACTTGCGCTCTTTACTGTCTAGCTGTTTAAGATAATCAGGACCAACTTTCCCGATACAACGCACAATATCTCGTGGGGCATTTGCCGCAATCACAGGCATGTTCGCCGCTTTGGCTTGCTCAACAAGAGCGCGATAGTCACTGGTGTAATTAGGCCATGCATTTCCATGAGCAATCAGCGCTAATTCGCCAATTTCATCATTCAAATACTGATCTAGAGTTGATTGCGCAGGTCGGCTGAATTGCTCCATAGAGAGAGCCACGTATTCGTTCTTATCAAGTAACAATCGGTAGAGATCTGACTGAAAGCGATGTACGGCAGAATGAGAGTGCCACTCACCAACGAGGACAACATCTGCGTTTAAGACCTGCGAGGGAAGCGAGGATAGAGTTATTGACTTGGACGGCTTTTGATAAAGCTGATAGTCAAAAAATGTAGTGACAGCAGAGTGCTGCTCTTTAGCAAGGACTTGGGAACAAAGAAAACAGGAGAGCAAAACTAAGGTGTTTCTATGTGCATACATATCGGCTCTCCTGCCTGTTTGGGTTAACTCACCCTGTAAACCTGAATATTAAAGTCCGCTTCACACTCAAAGGTGTCAAAGTCTTTAAGCTCTGCTTGCAATTCCGTAGACGCTTTCCAAGCAAAGGGCGTCATTTGCAGAAGCTCAAACGCTAAGCCTTTTTCTAGTTGCATCTGATAATTGAGTTTAGTTTGTTCCACTAACTCTAGCCCTGCAAATTCATCGGCTTCTTCTTCGTGCAAACGGACTTCTTGATATATACGTTCGCGAAGCTGATATAGATGTCTTGCGCCAGGGGTCACTGTAATTAATAGACCATTAGGCTTTAGGCAGCGCAGCAGTTCTTCTTGTTTACTAGGTGCATAGACCTTAACAATGACGTCTAGGCTGTTATCGCTAAAGGGCAGTTTATAGCTTGATGCAACACTGAAATGGCAATTCGCGTAACGCTTTGATGCGTAGCGAACGGCCACTTTGGAGATATCCAAACCATAGACTTCGGCATCATCGGTAAGCGTTAGGGCAATTTCATTGGTGTAGTAGCCCTCACCGCAGCCGATATCCAATACCGTTGGAGCTTTGATGCCTTCTACGCACTTATTGACCGTCGAGGCTAGTTGCTGCTGCAGGTTTTGATAGTGACCGGATTCTAGAAAGATTCTGCGGGCTTGCATCATCTCTTTACTGTCACCTGGGTTCTTTGAATGCTTGTGATGAGCGGGCATCAGATTTACGTAGCCTTCCTTGGCCTTATCGAACATATGATTGTTAGGGCATTTAAACGTTCGAGATTCTAGGGCTAAAGGTTGTGAACAAAGAGGACAGGCGTAGATCATAATAACTGGATTCAAAAAATGGTATGCAGATAGTAGTCGCTATCGATGATAGAGACAATGATTATAAGAAGTGACTCTAGCAATGAATCTAGAGTCACTCACAGGCGTTTACTTACAACCGATAGTAGTCGACAGCGTGTAGCTCTCACCAGGCTTAACAACCGTGCCTGACTCGATACTTGGGGCATGCTGACTAGCTTCAATGCACAGCATTGTTTTGTAACCATCGTCTTGCATGTCACTCATTGCTTGCGCTCCCTCGGCCCAAGGGTTCCAAATTACTGCTGAGTTTGAACCTTGGTTTTCAATGACAATCTCACGTTCAAAGCCAGGATCGCTCAAGGTGATGAGTGGTTTTGGCTGAGTGTAAACTCTGTCGATGGTATCCGTAAGGGTGAGTACGTCGCCGCCTTGAGTCAGTTTCGCTTCGTTTAGGCTATCGATATACTCAGGACCCATGCCACGTGTTTCAACGTTATGGATATCAGAGATATTAAGGTACGTGTGAAGCGCGCCAGAGAAGCGCCAGTCGGCTTCATCTGTGTTAGTTATAACAAGGCTAACCTTTAGCTCGTTACCAACCTCTACGTTCAGCACAGCTTCAAATTGATGTGGCCATACTGCTAGCGTCTCTTCAGAGGTGCTGAGACCTAGACTCACAATAACGCCGGTTTCATTTTCTCTGTGCTCGATAAGTTTCCATTGTGAGGTGCGAGCAAACCCATGTGCAGGTGCTGCAATTCGGCCAAACCATGGCCAGCAAACAGGGATCCCACCACGCAATGCTGCTTTACCATCGTAAATGGCTTGTTCACTCATCCAGATAAGGTCTTGCTGGCCTTGTGGCTTGTAAGAGATGACATGACCGCCGTGAAGCGCGATGGCAGCAGACGCTTTTTCGTGAATGACGCGAACAATCTTAAGCTCGTCTTGCTCAGCGATAGTGACGTTGTCAGAGAGGACCGCTATTGCGGGTAGTTGATATACATCCATATTGAGTTCTCACTAAATTAGGGCGTATTGTGATGCACGATTGAATGTGCAGTTGTAGTTGTTGCCCTAAATTTTTGACAAAAAAAAGGCGACTCAAGAGCCGCCTTCATGCAAATTTCTTAGCTAATGCTTACTTAGAGATGTGAGCGATTAGGTCTAGAACTTTGTTTGAGTAACCGATTTCGTTGTCGTACCAAGATACAACTTTAACGAACTTGTCGTTAAGTGCGATACCAGCTTTAGCATCGAATACTGAAGTGCAAACTTCACCGATGAAGTCTTGAGAAACAACTTGGTCTTCAGTGTAACCAAGAACGCCAGCCATTTCGCCTTCAGAAGCTTCTTTCATAGCAGCACAGATAGCTTCGTAAGAAGCACCGTTAACTAGGTTAACAGTTAGGTCAACTACAGAAACGTTAGCAGTTGGTACGCGGAAAGCCATACCAGTTAGTTTGCCGTTTACTTCTGGAAGTACAACGCCTACAGCTTTAGCAGCACCAGTTGAAGATGGGATGATGTTCTGAGAAGCACCACGGCCACCGCGCCAGTCTTTAGCAGAAGGACCATCTACAGTTTTTTGAGTTGCTGTAGTAGCGTGAACTGTAGTCATAAGACCAGACTCGATGCCGAACTTGTCGTTAAGAACTTTAGCGATTGGCGCTAGGCAGTTAGTAGTACAAGAAGCGTTAGAAACGATGTCTTGACCAGCGTAAGTGTCGAAGTTTACGCCGTTAACGAACATTGGAGTTGCGTCTTTAGAAGGACCAGTAAGAACAACTTTCTTAGCACCAGCAGTGATGTGCTTACGAGCAGTCTCGTCAGTTAGGAAAAGACCAGTTGCTTCAGCAACAACGTCTACGTCGATTGCGTCCCACTTAAGATCTTCAGGGTTGCGTTCAGCAGTTACACGTACAGTCTTACCGTTAACGATTAGGTTGCCGTCTTTAACTTCAACAGTGCCGTTGAAACGACCGTGAGTTGAATCGTACTTAAGCATGTAAGCCATGTAATCTACGTCGATTAGGTCGTTGATACCTACTACTTCGATGTCGTTACGCTCTTGTGCTGCACGGAAAACGAAACGGCCGATACGGCCAAAACCGTTAATACCTACTTTGATAGTCATTATTGTTGCTCCACAACTTTTATGTCAGATTAATTTTAAACTGGTAGTAAAATTACAAAACTCAGTTTCCTTCTGCAACCGATAATCATGCTTATTTTGTTTAAAGTCAAAAAAAAATACTTTCTTATCGCACTTAGCCCTGCAGATGGTCGTTTATTGCACTCATTTGACGAGGTACTGTCCAATAAGTGCGTGTTGCGCAACAAAAAACTGATATTGAAGCGCGAATTTCTATCTCTTTCACATAAGTGGAAGAAAGTATGTGCTACAACATCGGACGAGGCAAGTGATCCACTGCCAAAAAGTCATGATAAATTTTAATTAGGGAAGCAGGGACTCGTTTTACGTATGAGTGATAGTAAAAAATTAGACCAAGAATGGCGTCAGGAATTATCAGAAGAAGAATATCGTGTGTGTCGAGAGCAGGGCACTGAAGCGCCTTATAGTGGAAAACTATTACACAATAAAGCGACCGGCGATTACGCATGCACTTGCTGTAAGACTTTGCTGTTTAAATCAGACAATAAATACGACTCGGGTTGTGGTTGGCCAAGCTTTGATGCACCGGTATCTAATGATGCGATTCGTTATCTGGAAGACAACAGTCATGGCATGAAGCGCGTAGAGATCCGCTGTGCGAAGTGTGATAGCCATCTGGGACATGTGTTTCCTGATGGGCCTATTAGCACCGGAGAGCGCTATTGTGTGAACTCGATATCCTTAGTGTTTAACAAGGATAATGAGCAAGGTTAATCATTGTGGTAACTTTGTTACGACATAAAACAACGCAGGAGGGAGACAATGAGTCAAACTAAACCGGATTTAGAGCAAATGGTCGATGCCATTACTCCAGAGGCATATCAAAGGCTTTGCTTTGCTGTAGAAACTGGCCGCTGGCCTGAAGGGACTGCGCTTAGTGAAGAGCAAAGAACCTACTGTCAGCAGGCGGTAATGCTGTACCAAAGTAAGAATAATACCGAGGCGCAGCACATGACGGTGGCGGCAGGCGGAGAAATCAGTTTTAAATCTAAGAGTGAATTGAAGCGTCAGTTTAACAATGAAGAAACAATCACTAAAGTTAAAGTCGATTAACTAGTGATGGTTTGTTAAGCCTTCAGCTTATTGTCAATGTTCACTATCTGCTCCACCAGTTGCTGCATATTGTCAGCAACAACCTCAGCCTTTTTATACAACGGATGATAGAGGGCGCCGCTTCGGTTAATGTAAGCGGCGCGCATTCCTGCCGTCATCGCCCCATGAGTATCCCAATCATGGGTTGCCACTAATCTAAGGTCTTCGACCGAACGCTCCACCTTTGACGCCGCATAATGATATACATCCGTACACGGCTTGAAGCTTTCTGTTTCCTCGACGGAGATGACTTGGTCGAAGTAGTCAGTCAGTCCGGCATTCTCTATCTGTGTGGTAATTAGTTTAGAGGACGAGTTGGATAGGGCAACGGTGCGATAACCATTGTCTCTAAGCCAAATTAGTGCCGGTTTTATATCTGTATGAGCGGGAAGATTCGCAAATGTCGACAATATTTCGGTTTGCTGGGCTTCACTTAACAATATTTGTTTTTTTGAGGCTAATGTTTGCAGGGCAATTTTTGCAAGAGTCGCAAAATCGGATTTGACCCTAGTAGCGATGGCGACCGTTGAGCTATGCAGCAACATAGAAAACCAGGTGTCGGCGTAATCTGCACTGCCGAAGTAGGTTGCAAATTTAGGTTTGAGTGGCGCCAAGCTTAGAACCGTTTCGTTAATATCAAATAAGACTGTATCGCGCATAACCGACTTACCCTAATTGGTTGGATAGGGTGACAATAGCACTTACTATGATGATTGTTAAAGGCGGATAGGACACAAGATGATTAGGGCAGAAGCAAGCCGACTCAACGAATATTGGTCGGCTTATTTTACTTAAAGAAAGGTCGCTACAAAAACCAAGCCAAAAGACTTTAGTCTTATAAACTCATCTCACCATGCAGTACTCGTTGCATCTGAACCTTGATCTCTTCGTAGTCCAAGCCTTTGCTTAGAAGGAAGTGAAGCTTAGCCAGCGCCGCTTCATGAGTCATGTCATAGCCACTGATCACTCCAGAGTCAGCCAGAGCACAGCCTGTTGCGTAGCCGCCCATGTTTACCTTGCCTGCCAAACACTGTGTGAGGTTAACCACGATAACGCCACGCTCTGACGCTTCTTTAAGATGTGCCAGCAACTGCGGGTTTTGCGGGGCATTACCCACACCAAAGGTCAGTAAGATCATGGCATTCACTGGCTGGCGCAATGTATTGCGGATCACCTCATGAGAAATACCCGGATACATAGTGATAACGCCGATAGGCTGAGGAGTTATCGTGTGTACCTTAAATTCACCGACGGGCTTCTTATCCACTTCTGCAATAGAACTCACCTGAATATTGATACCTGCCTCAAGTAAAGGAGGCAGGTTTGGCGAGGTAAATGCGGAAAAACCGTCGGCATGGGATTTGGTGCTTCGATTGCCACGCATTAGCTGGTTATTGAAGAACAAGGTCACTTCATTGATGGGGTAGTTGGCAGCAATATGCAGGGCATTAAGCAAATTGGCTTGACCATCTGAGCGCAGCTCTGCGAGGGGGATCTGAGACCCTGTCACTATTACTGGCTTGCCAAGGTTTTCCAACATAAACGACAGAGCTGACGCCGTGTACGCCATGGTATCGGTACCATGCAGAATCACGAAACCATCGTACTTGTCGTAGTTATTCTTGATGTCGTCGGCAATTTGTTGCCAATCAGCAGGGGTCATATCGGAAGAGTCGATAAGCGGTGCGTACTCATGGATAGTGTACTCTGGCATCTCTGGACGATTGAACTCCGGCATACCAGCAAGTTGCGATTCCATGAAACCTGCTACCGGTACATAGCCGTTCGCGGATTTTTGCATACCGATAGTACCACCGGTATACGCGATATAAATGTGTTTACGTGTGTTCTGCTGAGACATAAAAACAGGTGCTTTTGACGGGTAACTGATTGGGGCGAAGTATAGCGGATTTAAGGGCTCAAGCAATATGACACTGGTGCAAATATAACAAAGCCCAGCGTAATACTGGGCTTTGGTGGTTAGTGCTTACTATTTAAATGCTTATTGCACTTGGCATGGCAGGCACAGGGTGTAGTAACCGTTTGGATCGTTAAACTGTTGCATCACGCTAAGGTCTTGCTGAACTTGCGAAGCAATAGGTTGCAGTGCGCTAGGAAGCCACATATTAACGTCTAGACCTAAAGAGACTGAGATTCGTTTGCTGAAGTCCTGCAAAAACTGCTGTGCAGGTGACAAAGATTTCTGTAGCCAATTAAGGGAGTAGGTATCTATCTCCGCTAAGCTTGCTGCGCGAGCAATGGCGTCATCAAAATCACCGATAGAATCCACAAGGCCATTATCCACCGCATCTTGACCAGTCCAAACGCGGCCTTCCGCTATTTTTTCAACAGCGTCTGCTTCTATGCCTCGGTTGTCACTCACAAGGCCTGTAAAGCGTCGGTAACCATTTTCGATACCTAATTGCATAGCCCGCTTCGCTCCATCGTTTAGACCGGTAGCAATACCAATACCAGAGAAGGGAGAAGTGCCAAGTCCATCGCTGTAGACCCCGTACTTGTTAAAGCCTTTCTCAAAGGTGGTCACGACACTAAAGATACCAATTGAGCCGGTTAAGGTTGTTGGTTGCGCCATGATCTCGTCGGCAGACATCGAAATCCAATATCCCCCAGATGCGGCTAGGCTAGACATAGACACAACGACTGGACGATTTGTTGCCTTGAATGCAATCAGTTCATTGCGAATCACCTCAGACGCAAAAGCGCTACCTCCTGGACTGTCAACGCGAAGTACCAAAGCTTTGACGTCGTCATTTAGGCGAGCTTTTCGAATCAGTGCGGCTGTTGTATCACCGCCCACCGAATTACCTTGCTGTGGGCCATCCATAATGGCGCCACTGGCGACAACGATGGCAATTTCATTATCGGTAAGTACGGGTTCTTGGATCACTTCGTCTTTATAGGTGTAATAACCAACGGATTTAAAACCATTTTCATCATCGCCACCAAAGGCTTCGATCATCGCGTCTCTTGCTTGTTGGCGAGTCGCTAATTCATCGACCATACCGAGTTGCATTGCCAACTGAGCTAGGCTGCCGTCCGCTTGTTCAAACTCCTTCAAGAAGGCATCCATACTTGGGTTCAGAACCGATTTCTCAATGCCTCTGTTGCTGGCAACATCATCGACATAGGCTCCCCAAAGTTGACCTAACCATACGCCAGCCGCTTCCTTGGCGGGTGCAGACATATTGTTACGGGTAAAGGGTTCAACTGCGGACTTGTAAGTTCCCACCTTGAAAACGTGCGTCGTAACGTCGAGGTTTTCGAGTAGGGTTTTGTAGTAAAGAGAATATGAGCTGTAACCGCGAAGTAATACTCCACCATCTGGAGCCAGATAAATCTTATCTGCATAGCTCGCTAGATAATATTGGCTCTGGTTGTAGAAATCTCCAATGGCATAAACAGGCTTTCCGCTTGCCTTAAACTCGTTAAGAGCCTTGGCAATATAACGCAGCTTGGTGAGATTGGTTTCTGGCATTTTCTTCAAGTTGAGAACGAGACCTGAAACGTTTTCATCTGAAGCCGCATAGCGAATGCTCTCTCTGATGTCGTAGAGCACATTTTCTCTCGGGATCTCGTTACCTAGTAGCGAGCTTGTTAATGAATCCATGGGATTCACGAAGCGTCGTTGTTCGACGATTTTCCCTGAAATATTCAGTACCAGAGCTTTTGGCTCTTTTTCGACAGGAGCAACGTCATCTTTTGAGCTAATTTGCGAGAAGCTGAAGTAAATAAAGACGATAGCTGCGATGAATAAAAGGTTGGCGAGAGCGAGGCGAATGAAAGTGATGACCTTCCAAATGCCTTTTATTATCTTACCTATGAAGCGAAACAGTGTTTTCATTGTGTTCTCCGCCTGATCCTTCAACAATCAGAGATTTAGGGGAAATGATTCTTAATGCTAAGTGATAATCAGTCCAATCACAAACCTCTCAGTGCGAAATATTGCTCAAAAGAGTCAAATAAAATCATAGACCTACAGGTTTGCTGTGACAGATTATTCTGCACTCTTAGATATGGTATACGTTAATCGCAAAGATTGTGATTACCTTAACGAATGTTGCGGAATTGTAAAAATATATTTGCCATATGAGGGAACCCGTTTTATCGTGGTCAGACCAGGATGAATTAAGCAAACAGGGGATGCTATGTACCCAAACCTACTTCGACCACTTGACCTAGGTTTTACCCAATTGAGAAACCGAGTTTTAATGGGCTCAATGCACACAGGGCTTGAAGACAGTGCAAAAGGCCTGCAAAAGCTGGCGGCTTTTTACGAAGAGCGTGCCAAAGGCGGAGTAGGTATTATAGTAACTGGAGGATTCTCTCCTAACCTGCGTGGTCGTCTCTATCCAACGGCTGCACAATTTAGCCGACCAAAACACGCTGAGGCACACAAGGTGATCACTGAAGCGGTGCATCGCCATGATGGTAAAATTGCCCTTCAGTTGCTGCATGCTGGGCGTTACGGCTACCACCCTCTAACTCAAAGCTCTACTCCAGCTAAAGCTCCTATTGCTAAGTTCGCACCCAGTGAGATGAGCTCTAGGCAGGTCGAAAATACTATCGAAGATTACGCCAACAGTGCAGCTCTTGCGAAGCAGGCGGGCTACGATGGCGTCGAGGTGATGGGCTCTGAAGGCTATCTCATTAATCAGTTTATCTGTAAGCGTACCAATAAGCGCGCCGATGACTGGGGTGGCTGTTATAAGAACCGTATGCGCTTTCCCCTTGAAATAGTGAAGGCTATTCGTCGCTCTGCAGGAGACGACTTTATTATTATCTTCCGCCTCTCGATGCTGGATTTGGTCGAGGAGGGGAGCACCTTAGATGATGTGATTTTGCTGGCTAAAGAGCTAGAGAAAGCCGGTGTCACAATTATCAATACTGGCATTGGCTGGCATGAAGCGCGCATTCCTACCATAGTCACCTCAGTGCCAAGAGGGGCGTTTACTTGGGTGACCAACAAGGTCAAACCGCATGTATCTATCCCTGTCATAGCCACCAACCGAATCAATAGCCCAGAGCAGGCTGAAGAGATTATCGCTCAGGGCGCCGCGGACATGGTGTCAATGGCAAGACCCTTCCTTGCAGACCCTGAATTCATTCGCAAAGCTGCAGACGGCGAGCCGCAATTGATCAACACCTGCATCGGTTGTAACCAAGCCTGTTTAGACAATGCCTTCAAGGGCAAGCGCGCCAGTTGTATGGTCAACCCTAGAGCGTGCTACGAGACCGAATACCCCATTATAAAAGCCAAGCAAAGCAAGCGTGTAGCGGTTGTCGGAGCTGGGCCTGCAGGGCTCAGCGCTGCCCTTTATTGTGCCAAGCGCGGGCACCAAGTAGACCTTATCGAGAAGAGCGATAGGATCGGCGGTCAATTTAGGCTGGCGATGCAGATCCCAGGCAAAGAAGAGTTTAGAGAAACCATTCGCTACTTTGCCAACCAACTGGATAAGTATGGCGTGAATTTGCTTCTGAATATGGAAGCAACCGAGCAAGTGCTGAAAGAATACGACGATGTGATCATGGCCACGGGCGTTAAGCCAAGACAGGTCAAGATTGAAGGCTTGGCAGAAAGCACCAAGGTGTATGATTATCAAACGTTAATTCGCGAGAAAAGCTATGTCGGCGACAAAGTCGCGGTGATAGGCGCCGGTGGCGTAGGCATTGATGTAGCGACCATGCTCACTGAACCTAGTCGTTACTCTCTGCAAGAGTGGATGCATGAATGGGGCATAGACCAAGAGTACAAGCATGACGGTGGTTTGTATCCTTTCCCTGAGATCCATTCCAAAACAGAAGTGTGGTTATTGCAACGCCGCGACGGCACCGTTGGCAAGGGACCAGGAAAAACAACCGGCTGGGTACACAGAGCGACGCTGCAAAAACGCGGTGTTCATCTACTGGGCGGGGTTAACTATGAGAAACTGGATGAGGCCGGACTGCATCTATCTGTTAAGGGAGAATCGCAAACCCTAGACGTTGATAGTGTGGTGGTGTGCGCTGGACAAGAGTCAGTAAGACCCTTTGAAGATAAATGGGCGGAAAAAGAAGGCCACGTTCACGTCATTGGTGGGGCAAGTGAAGCCGGTGAACTTGATGCGGTTCGCGCTATTCGTCAAGGGTTTGAGATTGCAATTAAGATCTAGTCTCATTTAGATGTTACACTCATTCGAGTAATGTAAAACTGATTCTGGAATGAAAAATACATGGAAGCACTCGATCTATTATTAAACCGTCGCTCAATCGCGAGACTGTCTGCCCCTGCTCCAAGTGGAGAGGTACTAGAGAATATCTTAAGAGCCGGTTTAAGGGCGCCAGATCACGGGGCTATTACCCCATGGCGCTTTGTTATCTCACAAGGTGAAGGGCTGCAAAAGCTGGCTGATATCTTGGTATCAGCAGCAACTGTGGCGAAGGCTGAGGAAGCCGTAATAGAGAAGCTTTCTAAGGCGCCATTTCGAGCGCCTATGGTGATTACGGTAATTGCGAAAACCAAGCCACACCCAAAAGTGCCAGAGTTTGAGCAGTACTTGTCGGCTGCGTGCGCTGTACAGGCGATGCAAATGGCCGCGGTCGCACAGGGCTTTCAGGGCTTTTGGCGTTCGGGGACTTGGATGTTTGATCCCAATGTTGCTAAAGCGTTTGGTGTTGAAGGACAAGACAAGATTGTCGGGTTTTTATATTTAGGCACATCAGAGTGCACGCCAGCCAAAGCGCCCGAGCGAGATCTTGATAAGTTCGTCGAGTATCTATAGCCCTATCTCGAGCGTCATTTAGCAAGGGTAATCCCTTTATCATTCTTGCACTTAGATTACTGGGTATGTATATTTATCCAGTAATCTATTTTCAGTTAATTTCCTTATGACTCGACTTTTTGTAGCAGAGAAACCTAGCCTAGGTCGCGCAATCGCCGCCGCACTTCCCAGACCCCATAAGAATGGGCAAGGGTACATTGAATGTGGAAATGGCGACGTTGTTACTTGGTGTATCGGTCACCTTCTCGAACAAGTTGAGCCCGACGCTTATGATCCACGTTATAAAAAGTGGGATCTGGCGGATCTCCCCATCATTCCCGATGCTTGGCAATTACGCCCTCGCAAAAGCGCTGCTAAGCAGCTTGCTGTGGTCAAAAAGCTTCTTAAATCCTCGAAACAAATCGTTAATGCTGGCGACCCCGATAGAGAAGGGCAATTGCTGGTGGATGAAGTCTTTGACTATTGCAAGGTGAGTAAAACCAAAAAGGAAGCCGCCCAACGCTTGTTGATCAGCGATTTAAACCTTGCGGCGGTCAAGCGATCGCTCTCTAGTATGCGCAGCAACCGAGAATTCGTCCCTTTATCCGTATCCGCTTTAGCTCGCTCGCGTGCCGATTGGTTGTATGGGATGAACATGTCACGTGCCTATACCTTGTTAGGTAAAAAAGCTGGCTATAATGGAGTCTTGTCCGTTGGTCGAGTGCAAACACCGGTACTCGGCCTTGTTGTGCGTCGCGATCTGGAAATTGAACGCTTTGTACCGCGAGACTATTTCACCTTACACGCCTTGATTCCGTATCAAGACAACTCCCAAGCCTACGATATCAGGGCTAAATGGGTGCCAAGCGAGGCATGCGAAAAATGGCAAGATGAAGATGGCCGCGTATTAAGCCGCGCTTTGGTGGAAAATGTAGCCCACCGAATTAAGGGCCAGCCCGCTAAAGTGGTCAAGTCAGAGCAGAAAAAGACCAAACAAGCGCCGCCTTTGCCGTATTCATTGAGTGCCCTGCAGATTGATGCCTCTAAACGCTACGGCATGAGTGCGCAGCAGGTGCTCGATCTTTGTCAGTCTCTGTATGAAAAATATAAGGTAATTACTTACCCTCGCTCGGACTGCCGTTATTTACCTAAAGAGCATTTTAAAGAAGCGTCCTCGGTTTGCGCTGCAATCTTAGCAAACTCGTCAGAGCACAAAGTGGCAGTGGAAAACGCCAACCTGTCTCTGCGCTCTAAGGCATGGAATGATGCCAAGGTTGATGCACACCATGCCATCATACCGACACCGAAAAAGGTGAGCAGCTTGCCAGCGCAAGAGTCTAAGGTGTATCAGTTAATCGCAATCCAATATCTGATGCAGTTTTACCCATCGGCGGAATACGCAGAATCTAAGCTTGAGTTTGATATCCAAGGTGGAAAGTTTGTGGCCTCGGGTCGTCAGTTAATCCTGCCCGGTTGGAAGGCATTGTTCCCTGCCCGCCAAGGTGCAAATAGCAATAATAAGGAAGATCAGGCGCCGTTAGTTCCTGCGCTGCAAGAGGGGCAAGAACTGACTTGCCGAGAAGGCGAGATCAAACAAAAGCAAACTGAGCCTCCTAAACACTTTACTGAAGCGACACTACTTCAGGCGATGACGGGTATTGCACGATTTGTACAAGACGATTCATTGAAGAAAATCTTAAGAGAGACAGACGGCATAGGTACAGAGGCCACTCGCGCTGGTATTCTAGACACCTTGTTTAAGCGCGCTCTTTTGATGAGAAGTGGAAAGTCAGTACTGAGCACCCCTGCGGGAAGAGGCCTTGTGCAAGCATTGCCTGATCTCTCTACTTATCCAGATTTGACCGCGAATTGGGAAAAACAGCTACAGGACATGGCAGAGAAAAAGCAGGCCTATCAACCCTTTATTAGTCAACTGCAGCAGCAACTGTCTCAATTGATGGATACCGCCAAATCAGGCCCTGTCCCAGATTCTCTGCGCTCTTTACCAGAAGTGAAAAAGCCAGCCTTTAAAAAACGCCGCACCAGTAAGAAAAAGTCTTACTCGAAAGGCGGCGCTAAGTAACGAGGCTTGCGTGATTAGAAAGCGTTTGCCAACAGCTTACCAAGCGATAGTTTGACCATCGTAGTTGTAGAAACCGCCGGATTGTCCATCTCCAGACTCTTCTATCACTTTAACTAAGCCTGCCACTGATTGGTTGACATCAATCAGTGCATTGGGCCCGCCCATGCGCGTTTTCACCCAGCCTGGGTGCAGCGCTAAAACGGTATAGCCTTGTGGGCTTAAATCGTTATGCAGACTTTTTACTACAGAGTTAACTCCAGCCTTTGACGAACGATAAATGTAGCCACCACCAGAGGTGTTTTCTTGCATACTGCCAACGCGTGAGGAGAGGATTGCGATGCGTTTCTCACTGCTCTTTTCAAGTACAGGATATAATGCCTCTACTAGCTTCAAAGGGGCGATGGTGTTGATCTCTAGTACCTTTCGCCACTCGTCAACATCGGTGTCACCGAAGCTGCAGCCTTTAGGACCGTAGTAACCCGCGTTATTGATCAGCAGGTCTAGCTGCTCAAATTCGTTCTTGAATGCGTTAACGGCAGCGTAATCAGTGACATCTAAATGCCTTACGCGCAAGTTATCGTACTTTTCACAAAGATTAAGAAGCTCTTCACTGGAGGCTTCGTTTCTGTAGGTGGCGACAACGCTCGCCCCCATTTTCAAATACGCAATGGTAAGGCCAAGACCAATCCCTCGATTGGCGCCGGTAATCAAAACGGTACGCATAGCGACTCCTTATTGCACAAGGTTTCTAAGTCTATCTTTAGCATCTCTCAAGCTGCGAGTCAGCTAAGGTTGAGTTACAAAACGTACCTTGTGAGTTATCTCAATTATTTAGGTTGAGCGTCTACACATAAACCACTGATTTCTTGAGATTGTTCACTCATCAAATAGAGGTAAAGTGGCATGATATCCAGTGGCGTTTTAAGGGTTGCTGAATCTTCAGCTGGATAAGCGCCAGCGCGCATTGAGGTGCGAGTAGCGCCAGGGTTAATGGCATTGATGCGCACATTAGTATTGCTGAGTTCATCCGCAAGGACTTGCATCATGCCCTCGGTCGCAAACTTGGAAATGGCATAACTGCCCCACAGCGCACGCCCGATGTGGCCGACGGTTGATGAGGTAAATACAATGCGCCCAAACTCTGCTTTTCTCACTAACGGCAGTAAGGCTTGAGTCATCAAGAACTGAGCCTTGACGTTGATTTGCATCACTTCGTCAAAGGTATCTTCTTCAATTTGGTCAAACGGACTGATCATGCCTAGCACACCTGCATTGTGCAGTAAGCCGTCCAAGCGACCGTATTGCCCTTCAATGGTTTCAGCCATATCAATGTAATGCTGTTTAGTGGCGCCTTGCATATCCAATGGCACAATAGCCGGCTCGGCATAACCTGCATTAACAATTTCATCGTACGTTTTTTCTAGCTTGTTCACGGTGCGACCAAGCAAAATAACGGTGGCGCCATGCTGGGCGTAAGAGAGAGCGGCTTGTTTACCAATGCCGTCTCCAGCACCGGTTACTAGAATAATTTTGTCTTTTAAAGCGTCAGTTGCTACTGCGTAATCCACAATCTGAGTCCTTTTGTATGCGGTTTTGATTTAACGAATATGAATAGGACGTTACAATACAACAATATTCATCTTCAGGGATAAGACATTGGAATTTTTGTTAGATTACGGCTTGTTTTTGGCCAAAATTGTTACGTTTGTCGCCGCGATTATTGTGGTTTTGGTGATTGCAAAATCAGCATCAACTAAATCAGGCGCAAAGGGATCACTAGAGGTGACCAACCTATCTGAGCAACATGAGCAAAATATCGAACTGATGGAGCATCATCTGCACGATGAAGCGTTTATCAAGGCTCGTGATAAAGCGGCGAAAAAGAAGCGTAAAGAAGAAGAGAAAGCGCGCGGTAAAGAGATCAAAGAAGCGGTTAAAGGTGGCGAGCTAGACACCAAACGTAAACCGCATTTATTTGTATTGGACTTTATTGGCAGTATTGATGCCAAAGAGGTGACTAATCTTCGTGAAGAAATCACCGCCATACTGGCGTGTGCTCGTGAAGGTGATGAAGTATTGGTGCGCCTAGAGTCTGGCGGTGGCATGGTGCACGGCTATGGTCTGGCGGCTTCACAGTTAGATCGCATCAAAGCAGCAAACATTCCATTGACCATTTCGGTGGATAAAGTCGCAGCTAGTGGCGGTTACATGATGGCCTGTGTGGCAGATAAGATAGTCAGTGCTCCGTTTGCTATTGTGGGCTCTATTGGTGTGATCGCTCAAATCCCTAACTTTAATAAGCTTCTGAAAAAGAACGATATTGAGTTTGAACAAATGACCGCAGGTGAGTACAAGCGTACTCTGACAATGTTCGGTGAAAATACCGATAAAGCGCGCGAGAAGTTTAAGCAAGAACTGGAAGAAACCCATGTGCTGTTTAAAGATTTCATCCGCGAACGTCGTCCGGAACTTGAACTAGAGAAAGTCGCAACGGGTGAGCATTGGTATGGTAGCCAAGCCCTTGACCTTGGTTTGATCGATAAGGTGCAAACATCTGACGACTTAGTGGTAGAGGCGTGTAAGGATAAAACCGTACTAGCGGTTCATTACGTACAGAAGAAGAAGCTAGCAGACAAGTTTGGAAAAGCGGCTGCAGAAGCGACAGATTCAGTGCTGCTAAAATGGGTTCAGCGTGGTCAACGCCCAATTGTTTAGCGATACAATCGCCTAGGCGGTTAACGATAGAACACCGCTAACCATAGGGTTGGCTCTTCAGGGGTGGTCCAGGCCACCCTATGCTTTTGATGAGCAGGGATGTTGAGATACTCCCCAACGCCTAGCTTTATCGTTTCCCCACTTTCAAACTCAATCTCACCTTCTCCCTTTAATACGATCACCCACTCGTGTTCTTCTTGGTCATACCAACTTGTGTCTGGTGAGGTGTGTCCATGAGAGATAATCCGTTCTATACGGGTGTGTTCACTCTTGAGTAGATCGCTAAATAATTCGTTGGGCAAATCATTGGGGATATCTGAGAATAAATTAGGCATAAAAACTCCCTTTTTATGACTGTTTTATTATAGCGCTAACTCATCGCCCTGCATGCTACCTAGCCTGCGAGCCATCCTTGTATAATCTTCTGTGTTATTACTCGCAGAGTGGGGTAATTACCTCTATAATATGCCGCGCGTTCAAAGAGACGCACTTAGGGCAAAGACCCACAACAACAAGAAAAACATCTGGAGTAAATATGTCTTCTCTTTCTCCTGTCATTACCGTAGACGGCCCAAGTGGGGCGGGTAAGGGCACTTTATGTATGATGTTGGCTGAAAAGTTAGGCTTCCAATTACTCGACTCAGGTGCGATTTATCGTGTCCTAGCGCTAGCGGCAATTCACCATGGTGTTGATATTGAATCAGAAGATGCCTTGGTACCACTAGCGACGCACTTAGATGTGCAATTTATCGCTCAGGGCGACCTTGTTCAGGTTGTACTGGAAGGTGAAGATGTTTCAAGCGAATTAAGAAAAGAAGAAACAGGAATGGCAGCCTCTAAAGTTGCTGCTCTGCCTCGAGTTAGAGAGGCCTTGTTGCGTCGTCAGCGAGCATTTCAAACTGAACCAGGTTTGGTTGCCGATGGGCGTGATATGGGGACAGTGGTTTTCCCTAGCGCAGTGGCAAAGATTTTCCTAGATGCCAGCGCTGAGGAACGAGCACAAAGACGCTTTAATCAGTTGCAAGGCAAGGGCTTAGGCGTTAGTATTGACCACCTTTTAAGCGAGATCCAAGAACGTGACCATCGCGATCGCAACAGAGCGGTTGCACCTTTACGTCCTGCGGAAGACGCTTTAGTGCTTGATTCTACAGAACTTTCTATTGAAGAAGTGGTAGAAAAAGCCTTACAATTTATCGAATCTAAACTGTCTTGATTTCACCTTTATTAAGGTAATCAGGGCTTTATGGAACGTTGGTCGCAAGGATGATGACTGGCGAATTTATCAACCCCACGCGGTAGGATGCCCGTGGACGTTTAAATATTGAAGATCAAATAATGACTGAATCTTTTGCTCAACTCTTTGAAGAGTTTCTAAACGAAACTGAATTCCAACAAGGCAGCATCGTTAAAGGTACTGTAGTAGCTATCGAGAACGGTTTCGTTCTTGTTGACGCTGGTCTTAAGTCTGAGTCTGCTATCCCTGCAGAACAATTCAAGAACGCTGCTGGCGAACTTGAAGTTGAAGTGGGTTCTGAAGTAGACGTAGCGCTTGACGCTGTTGAAGATGGTTTCGGTGAGACTCAACTTTCTCGTGAGAAAGCTAAGCGTCACGAAGCTTGGATCGTACTTGAGAAAGCTTACGAAGAAGCTGAAACTGTTGTTGGTATCATCAACGGTAAAGTTAAAGGCGGTTTCACTGTTGAACTAAACGGTATCCGTGCTTTCCTACCTGGTTCTCTAGTAGACGTACGTCCTATCCGTGACACTGCTCACCTAGAAAACAAAGAGCTAGAGTTCAAAGTAATCAAGCTTGACCAGAAGCGCAACAACGTTGTTGTTTCTCGTCGTGCTGTTATCGAATCTGAAAACAGTGTTGAGCGTGACGAACTTCTTGAGACTCTACAAGAAGGTACTGAAGTTAAAGGTATCGTTAAGAACCTTACTGACTACGGTGCATTCGTTGACCTTGGCGGCGTAGACGGTCTACTTCACATCACTGACATGGCTTGGAAACGCGTTAAGCACCCATCTGAGATCGTGAACGTTGGTGACGAGATCCTAGTTAAAGTTCTTAAGTTTGACCGTGAGCGCACTCGTGTTTCTCTAGGTCTTAAGCAACTTGGCGAAGATCCATGGGTAGCAATCGCTAAGCGTTACCCTGAGACTCATAAGCTAACTGGTCGCGTTACTAACCTTACTGATTACGGCTGCTTCGTAGAAATCGAAGAAGGCGTTGAAGGTCTAGTACACGTTTCTGAAATGGATTGGACTAACAAGAACATCCACCCTTCTAAAGTTGTGAACGTAGGCGACGAAGTTGAGGTTATGGTTCTTGAGATTGACGAAGAACGTCGTCGTATCTCTCTAGGCCTAAAACAATGTAAAGCTAACCCTTGGCAGTCATTCGCTGAAATTCAAGCGAAAGGCGATCAAGTAACTGGTAAGATCAAGTCTATCACTGACTTCGGTATCTTCATCGGTCTAGAAGGCGGCATTGACGGTCTAGTTCACCTGTCTGACATTTCTTGGAACGTTGCTGGTGAAGAAGCAGTACGTGACTACAAGAAAGGCGACGAAATCTCAGCTGTTGTTCTTGCAGTAGATGCAGAGCGTGAGCGTATTTCTCTTGGCGTTAAGCAAATGGAAAACGACCCGTTCAACAACTATGTTGCTGACAACAAAAAAGGTGCGCTAGTTAACGGTACTGTAACTGCAGTAGACGCAAAAGGTGCTACAATTGAACTTGTAGACGGCGTTGAAGGTTACATCCGTGCTTCTGAAGTATCTCGTGACCGTATTGAAGATGCGTCTCTGATCCTAAGTGTTGGCGATAGCGTTGAAGCTAAGTTCACCGGTGTAGACCGTAAGAACCGCGTAATCAACCTATCTATCAAAGCTAAAGATCAAGCTGAAGAGCAAGAAGCAATGGCTTCACTGAACAAAGCTGAAGACGGCGGGTTCGGTAACGCTATGGCAGATGCATTCAAGGCTGCTAAAGGCGAATAATCACTTTTTTAACTAAAAGATGATCGCTAAGAGGGGGCCATACGGCTCCCTTTTTTTGATTTATGAATGAGGGAAACTATGACAAAGTCTGAATTAATTGAGAGACTGTGTGCTGAGCAGACACACTTATCTGCCAAAGAAATTGAAGACGCAGTAAAAGAAATTATTGAGCATATGGCCGACACTCTAGAAACGGGTGAGCGAATTGAAATTCGTGGTTTCGGTAGTTTTTCTCTTCACTATCGTGAGCCGCGTATGGGTCGTAACCCTAAAACTGGCGATCAGGTAGAGCTGGACGGAAAGTTCGTTCCGCACTTTAAGCCAGGCAAGGAGTTGCGTGAGCGCGTTAACGACAGTCTATAGTGATAAAGAGTAATGAAAACGGCACTTCATAATGGAGTGCCGTTTTTTTCGTTGTGCTACTCAGTTGATGCGCCTCAAGTTGATGCGAATTCACAATTTGATTATTGAATACTCAAGTCGATGATAATTTACGAATTAGCATGGTGTAGAGTGTCGAATTACTGCATAATCACTGTTATTAGACTGATTTTAAAAGGGTAGTCTTAGTGAAAATTCTAAAGATAGCGTTAGTGTTGGTTCTGTTTCTTATTGCGCTGGCTCTAGGCGCTCAAAACCAAGAAGTGGTGACATTTAACTACTTGCTCGCGGAAGGTGAATTTCATCTCTCTACGCTGATTGGTATCGTATTCGTAACTGGCTTTGTTATCTCAGGACTGGTTTTTGGCAGTATGCATTTCAAATCTCAACTTCAAGTGCGCAAGCTAAATAGAAAACTGAAGAAGCTAACGCCTCAAGTGGCGACTTCTGCACCGACTACCCCGTCCGTACCCGCTTCAATCAAAACAGAGAAGTAAATTTATTGGATGCTTGAGTTACTGTTTCTACTCTTACCAATTGCAGCAGCCTATGGATGGTACATGGGCCAGCGTAGTGCACGTCAAGATAACCAGAGACAGTCTAACCAAATATCCAGACAGTACGTTCATGGTCTAAATCTGCTGTTATCCGAGCAATCAGATAAAGCGGTGGATCACTTCATCGAACTCTTGCAGGTCGACGACGAAACCATAGATACTCACCTTGCTTTGGGTAACTTGTTTCGCTCACGTGGCGAGGTTGACCGAGCGATTCGCATTCACCAAAACCTCATCTCGCGTACCGAACTGACCATTGAACAAAAGAACATTGCTTTGCAGCAGTTGGCTAAAGACTACATGGTCTCGGGTTTTCTAGATCGCGCAGAAAAAATCTACGAGCAATTGGTGGAAGAGCCTGATCATAGAGAACAGGCGCTGCAGCAATTGGTGGCGATTTACCAACAAACCAAGGAGTGGAGCAAGGCTATCCACTACGCCAGTATGTTGGTGAAGATGGGGCGCAGAAAAATGCGCACCAGTATTTCTCATTACTGGTGTGAACTGGCGTTGAATGAAAAGGCCTTTGGCAAGCGTGCCAAATCCATTCAGTACTATAAGAAAGCGCTAGCTGAAGACCCTAAATGTGTGCGTGCCAACATATCACTTGGCCGCATCTACATGGAAACGGAAGAGTACACCAAGACCATTAAGTATCTAGAGTCGGTGTTAGCTCAGGATGTCGACTTTATCAGTGAGGTGCTACCAAACCTCGCCGATTGCTATTACCACCTGGGTCAAGAGCCTGAACTGTTAGAGTTTCTTCGTAAATGTATCGACAAGAAAGCGGGTGTGTCCGTCGAGCTCATGCTGGCACAAGTGGTCGCTCAGCATGAAGGCACAGGCGCCGCTCAATCGTTGTTGACTCGACAGCTCATCAAGAACCCTACTATGAAGGGCTTCTACCGTTTAATTGATTACCATATTGCAGAGGCGGAAGAGGGCCGTGCTAAAGACAGCTTAAGCACCCTGCAAACCATGGTTGGTGAGCAATTGAAGGTGAAACCCCATCACAGATGCCGCAAATGTGGCTATTCAACTCATGCCCTTCATTGGCATTGCCCATCTTGCCGCAGCTGGGGTAGCATCAAGCCTATCCGAGGCCTAGACGGCGAATAATACCAATCGTACTAAATAACTGGTCATTCTAGCTGGTTAAAATACTCGATAACTGCGTTAAAATTTTTGATTGTAGAATAACTACTTATCGAAAAATCCTGCCTTGTTCTCGAGCATTTTTCCTGAGCTACTTCTGATCACTTACTTAGTGTGATTGGTATAAAATCACGTTTCACTCTAACAATCTCTGTCTGACAAGGTTAGAATAGGCGCGCTTTATCCCCCATGCCCATACTAGGAGACCTTTCGATGGATCAAAAAGTGATCGTTGCCTTAGACTATGACAACAAGAATGACGCTTTAAACTTTGTAGACCGAATCGACCCAGCCTCATGCCGCTTAAAAGTCGGCAAAGAGATGTTCACTCTATTTGGCCCTGAGTTTGTTAAACAACTCCATCAAAAAGGCTTTTCTGTATTCTTGGATTTGAAATTTCACGATATCCCAAACACTTGCTCTAAAGCGGTTCGCGCTGCAGCTGAAATGGGCGTATGGATGGTGAACGTTCATGCCGGTGGCGGTGAGCGTATGATGACCGCATCACGTGAAATCTTGGAACCTTACGGTAAAGATCGTCCACTACTGATCGGTGTAACTGTGCTAACCAGCATGGAACAGTCAGACTTGGCAGGTATTGGCCTAGACGTTGAGCCAAAAGATCAGGTATTGCGCCTTGCACACCTAACCAAGAACAGCGGTTTAGACGGCGTGGTATGTTCAGCCCAAGAAGCGAGCTTCTTGAAATCTGAGCTAGGTAAAGAGTTTAAATTGGTGACCCCAGGCATCCGCCCAGCAGGCGCAGCCGTTGGCGACCAAAAACGCATCATGACCCCAGTTGACGCGATTCAAGCAGGTTCTGATTACCTTGTTATCGGCCGCCCAATCACCCAAGCCGCTGACCCTGCGAAAGTGTTAGCTGAGATCAACGCGACACTAGCGTAACTACTCTGCCAATAACAAATGTCATCCTGAACTCGATTCAGGACCTTAGAAAGTGCGAAATTTAGAACAAGTGCTCACTAAGTTCCTGATTTTCATCAGGATGACGAGCGTAAGATAGGCAAAATTAGTGCGCTCCCGTCATGCTGGAAAATACAAAGTATTTATCCAGCATCTTAGAACGTTCGAAATTTAGAACAAGTGCTCACTAAGTTCCTGATTTCCATCAGGATGACCCTGATAGCTGATAGCTGATAGCTGATAGCTGATAGCTGATAGCTGATAGCTGATAGCTCAATACCCACCACTGTCACTCTCTAAGATACTGGATAACCGCGTCGCGGTTTCCAGTATGACGATTTAACTAGTATTACTGACTATTTGTTCTTAAACCGGAATACCACTATGAAATTTAAACTCAACATCAGGTGTAGTAATTAATTCAGCCTCAACCCTCGCAAAATATTCTACTCGCTCACTAATGTCTTCACTGGCAATCTGCTGAGCTAAGGTTAGATAATCTTGATAGTGCCTAGCTTCTGAGCGCAATAAAGAGATATAGAAATTCTGTATATCTTCGTCCATATGTGGCGCCAGAGCAGCAAAGCGCTCGCACGATCTTGCTTCAATAAATGCGCCAATAATCAACTTATCAATGAGTGTCTGTGGTTCATAGGTCTTCACATGCTTAAGCAAACCCTTCGCATAACGGCTGGCGGGTACATGGTTGTACTCAATGCCGCGGCTATCCATGATCTCTAGCACTTGATAGAAGTGATGCAGCTCTTCTTTGATCAGCAACACCATCTTATCGATAAGGTCTTGGCTATACGGTGAATCGGATTGAGCAATAATGCCTTTTGAGATATTGCTTTTACCTTTTAAGGTATTCAGGTCACCAATACCCTTATAGGCAAATTCTTCATAGGGCTTGAACCACTCCAACAATTGCTGTTTGCTCTCATTGTTTGCCGCATATTTTCGGATCAGGAACATGGCGGATTGGCCCGCTTTTAATTCACAAAGCAGGTGGTCGATAAGCACCACAGGCAATCGCTCGGGCTTTTTTGCTTCCTCTATCCATTGTGTTGGAGTAGTGCAGTTGAGAAATTGGTGAATGGGTTCGAGAAGGTGTTGATACATGAGAGATCCATTGTCATTACAGCGATGCCGTAGCCTAAGAAATTTGTTTCGCTGTGTCTATAGTGACCTTATATCATGAATATCAATGAAACTACTTTTCATACTAATCCAAAAACGTTATAACTAATCATTATATGTAAAGGAATACGAGGCATAGCATGAAGCTACAGCAATTAAGATACATAGTGGAAGTGGTTAATCACAATCTCAATGTGTCTGCCACCGCGGAGAGTCTTTATACCTCTCAGCCGGGCATCAGTAAGCAGGTGAGACTGCTTGAAGATGAGCTTGGAATACAAGTGTTTGAACGAAGCGGTAAGCACCTGACTCAGGTGACCCCAGCGGGCGAAGACATTGTCAAAATCTCTCGAGAGATCTTATCTCGTGTGGAATCGATAAAGTCCGTCGCCTCCGAGCACACCCATCCAGAAATGGGCACCTTGAACATCACTACCACACATACTCAGGCCCGCTACGCACTTCCTGATGTTATCAAAGGCTTTACCGCGAGATATCCTAAGGTTTCCCTACATATGCACCAAGGGACACCTTCACAGATGTCTCAGGCCATTGCCAAGGGTACTGCCAATTTCGCTATCGCGACGGAGGCTCTACACCTTTACCATGATGCCATCATGCTACCGTGCTATCACTGGAATCGCTCAATAGTGGTGACGCGTGACCATCCGCTGGCCAATAAGGCGAACGTGACCATTGAAGACCTTGCCGCATATCAACTAGTGACTTATGTCTTCGGCTTTACCGGGCGCTCGGAGCTAGATGCAGCCTTCAACAATGCTGGTTTAACACCACGAATCGTATTCACCGCCACCGATGCTGATGTCATCAAAACCTATGTACGCATGGGGATCGGTGTGGGCGTTATCGCGAGTATGGCCATCGATGAAGAGCAAGATAAAGACTTAGTGGCGATTGATGCCAGTCATATCTTTGGGGCAAGCACCACCAGTATTGGCTTTAGACGAGGCACCTTCTTGCGTAGCTACATGTTCGATTTCGTGGAGCGTTTCGCGCCGCACTTAACCCGTCCAGTGGTAGAGCAGGCGATTTCGTTGAAAAACAATCATGAAATCACGGAAATGTTCAAGGATATTGAGCTTCCGGTTCGTTAAACATTCCTAATTGATTCGCTTCCCTCTAAAATAAACACCTAGGGGGAAGCATGCTCACACACTTTACACCGCTCGATCATCTATTGCTTAAATGCCAACACTTTTGGCGTTTTGAGCCTTTTCACGAGAGTCGCTCTCGACAACACCGATTTGCGGATACGCCATTGGCAACCTGGCTTGACGGTTTATCTGCGTCCGATGCTCATTCCCTAAAGCACGACGTATCGAGTGTGTATCAGCAGCTACAAACATTTATACCCGAACTTAAGGATATAGAGCCCTTAGTGACGCTTGAGCACTCATCGACAACGCCTCTAGAGCTTGATTCTCATCTTGCCACTGGAATACCCGGAAGAAAGCTAGAACAAATCACGGCTATGGGCTCTCGGGCGCTCTCAGCGCATTCAGGCGCGGAGTGGTTAGAGTGGTGTGCCGGTAAGGGATTCTTAGGGCGAATACTCGCGCATCATTCGGGGCAGGCGGTGACCAGTTTTGAGTGGCAACAGCCACTTTGTGAGCATGGACAGGCCGAGGCTCACAAGCAAAATCTTCCTGTCACCTTTATTCAGGGTGATGCCTTTAACTGTGACCATCAACATATATTTAATCACAAGCAACATGCCGTCGCTTTGCATGCCTGCGGAGATTTACATGTTTCTTTGATGAAGCACGCGATGGATCACCAGTTAGCCGCGCTATCAATAGCGCCTTGTTGTTATCACTTAATACAGGATGAGCAGTATCAGCCTCTTTCGAGTTTGGGAAAGCAGTCAGCCTTGGCACTATCCAAGTCAGAGCTGCGTATTCCTTTACAGGAAACGGTTACCGGCGGCGAGAGAGTGGAGCGCCATCGATATCAAGAAATGAGTTATCGACTTGGGCTGGATGAGCTTTTACGAGAAGAGCTAGGCTTGAGCGAATATCAACCCATTCCAAGTGTCAAGAAGTCTCAGTTGCAGCTTGGGTTCATAGAGTTTTGTGAGTGGGCGGCGCAGCGAAAGGGCTTTGAGTTGCCCGATTGTGATTTTAAGCGTTATCAAAGACTAGGAGAGGCGCGTTTTGCGCGAATGGAAAAGCTCAGCTTAGTGCAAATGGCTTTTCATCGACCATTAGAGATGTGGCTTATCCTAGATAAATCTCTCTATCTGCAAGAGCACGGCTATAAGGTTCATCTAACGGAGTTTTGCGAAAAAAAAATAACACCGCGTAATATTCTCATACACGCGGTGTTATAGCTGACAGTCTAATCCCGTCATCCCCGAGTGCTCTTGTCGGGGATCTTTACAACCAAGAAATTGCCGATAAGAAACCTCGGCAATGCGTGGCTGTCGTTATTAAGAAAATAGCGCTATCGCCTTGCTAGGCTCTACATATTCTAGGTTGAAGTTGTCGGCGACTTCTTTACATGTCACGACACCATGAATGACGTTAAGGCCGTTCAGGAAGCCTTTGTCTTCAGTAAGCGCTTGTCTATAACCCTTGTTTGCCAGTTTGATGATATAAGGCAGGGTCGCGTTATTGAGGGCAAAGGTAGAGGTTCTAGCTACCGCGCCAGGCATGTTTGCGACACAATAATGAACCACATCATCGACAATATAGATTGGATCAGCATGAGTCGTTGCATGGGAGGTTTCAAAGCAACCACCTTGGTCAATGGCCACATCCACGATAGCGGCACCAGGTTTCATTGATTCAATGTGTTTTTTTGTAACAAGTTTTGGCGCTGCAGCACCTGGAATCAATACCGCGCCCACAACCAAATCGGCTTCTAATACATGACGACTTAGTGCTTCTTCAGTGGAATAAACTACTTTTGCACGTCCTTGGAACTCTTCATCAAGAGCGCGAAGCGTATCAATGTTTCGGTCAAGGATAGTCACATCAGCACGCATACCGACAGCCATTCGAGCGGCGTTTGAGCCAACAACACCACCGCCAATGATCACCACTTTTGCAGGCTCAACACCGGGTACTCCACCCAGCAAAAGGCCTCTGCCAGCATTGGATTTCTCTAAGGCTTGTGCACCGGCTTGGATGGACATTCTGCCCGCAACTTCTGACATTGGTGCAAGAAGAGGTAGCTGATTTAAGCGGTCGGTCACGGTTTCATACGCAATGCATACCGCTTTGCTATTGATTAGTTCCTCAGTTTGTGGAAAATCAGGAGCTAAGTGTAAATAAGTAAACAAGATTTGCCCTTCGCGAAGCATTGCTCGCTCAATGGCCTGAGGTTCTTTTACCTTCACGATCATTTCTGCCTGAGCAAAGATTTCCGTTGTGGCTGGAAGAATGGATGCACCTGCTGCGATATAGTCATCGTCGCTGAAACCTATGCCGCTGCCGGCTTGCGTTTCAACTATAACTTGGTGTCCGTTAGAGATAACTTCTCTCACGCTGGCTGGGACCATACCAACTCGGTACTCATGGTTCTTAATCTCTTTAGGGATACCAATTATCATCCTGACTCCTTATTGTTTTCTAGTTATAGTAACTGCATAAATTGCTTATGTGGGGTGTTATCAACTAGTATAGAACCGTTTATTCAAAATTTGATGCTGAATATTTTAATATTGTAGTGTATATTGTTGCAAGGAAGTAAAAAGGTGGAACAAAACCATGTTAGAAGCGAGTAAACCGTCCAAGGAACTGGACCGTATAGACAGAAATATTCTTAATGAACTGCAAAAAGATGGCCGAATTTCTAACGTAGAACTGTCTAAGCGTGTTGGTTTGTCGCCAACCCCTTGCTTGGAAAGGGTAAGACGTCTTGAGCGTCAAGGTTATATTTTAGGATATACCGCACAACTTAACCCCCAATATTTAGATGCCTCTCTACTGGTATTTGTAGAGATCACCCTAAATCGTGGTGCGCCAGATGTATTTGAGCAGTTCAATACTGCAGTACAAAAGCTAGACGACATTCAAGAGTGTCATCTTGTTTCAGGTGATTTCGATTACCTATTGAAAACACGTGTATCTGATATGGGTGCCTATCGTAAATTGCTAGGCGACACCCTGCTACGCCTGCCGGGTGTGAATGACACTCGTACTTATGTCGTCATGGAAGAAGTGAAGCAGAGCAATAACCTAGTGATCAAAACTCGCTAAATTGCTGATTCCCTGAGGTTCTATTTGGGTTTTTACCTCAGCATGTGTTTAAATGAAGATAATCACGGGCGACATTAGTCGCTCGTGTCGTTTATCCGACTAAGACCCGCATGCAATGGATATGTTGAAAAGAAATCCCAAAATTCGAACAGTAGTTCACAAGTCTCCTCACAAGGCCAAACCCAATCTCACCGGCATTCAACGCCTCAGAGAAGGGTGTCTTATCATTGGCGTATTGCTTGCTGTCCTTATGGCAGTATCACTGATTACCTTTAACCCAGCAGATCCTTCATGGTCGCAAACGGCGTGGGGTGGGGAAGTGAAGAATGCGGGTGGCCTAATGGGTGCCTGGATAGGTGATACATTGTTATTCACCTTCGGCGTTCTGGCCTATTTTGTACCAGCCATTATCGTTCTACTTTCTTGGATTGTATTTCGTAAACGCACAGACACAGAACCTGTAGATTTGATGCTATGGGGCACGAGGTTGCTTGGCGGTGCACTGTTAATTGTAACCAGTTGTGGCCTAGCGGATCTGAACTTTGATGACATCTGGTACTTCTCATCCGGTGGCGTGGTGGGTGATGTGATCACCAGTCTGGCACTTCCAACGCTCAACAGCCTAGGCAGTACCCTTGCGCTGCTATTTTTCTGGGGCGCCTCTTTTACTCTGTTTACCGGTATCTCTTGGCTATCGATTGTTGAACGCATCGGTCAGGGCACCTTATGGTGCGTGACCTCTTGCTTGAACTTTGTCCGTGGTGACAAAGAGCAGGTGCTTGAACCTACGCGCCTTGACGATCAAAAATTGGTTTATGCAGATACTTCTCCAGAAGCTCTGCAACCTACGTTAGAGAATACTGAGAGTCCGATAACAGAAGATCCGTTACTAGCGCCATCTACTGAAGCGCTTGCAGAAGAAACCCCATACAAGATCTATATGCCTGAGGACAGCGAAGACGAAACCTTTACCTTCGATAGAACCAGCAACCTCAATGCGCCGATAGATCAGCTTGAGCGCGATGCCCAACTAGCGAATGACTACGCGGATACTGAAGAGCCGACAGTAGATACAGTGGCGCAGACTCAAGAGTCTAACCAAGATCCAACACCAGAAATGGAGATTCCTGAGGTGGAAGAGCATTTTTCTGCCACGGAAGAGATAGTAGAAGAGAAGCCAAGCTTCCAGCCACCAACACTGGAAAGCGATCCGCTACTTGAAGATGAACAGCAACATTCACACAATCATGACGCAGAGCTAGTCGGAGATTCTTCTGACTTTGATATTGTCGAAGAAGCAGAAAAGCCACAGCCAAGCATCTCTATGGAATCCCTTGATGAGGTGGAAGAGCAGACTGCCGCTTCTGAACAAGAACAAGCGCAAGAACAAGATGAAGAAGTCATCGTTGAAGAGTTAACGGATGCCGAAGCCTTTGCTAAACAAATAGCCGATGAGAAAGCCAGACAAGCGGCCTCTCAAAATCCATTCTTGATTCGTAAAGATGCTGACCTACCCGTGCCAACCAGTCCAATGCCGACGTTGGAACTGCTTTATCATCCTGAAAAGCGTGAAAACCATATTGATAGAGAAGCGCTGCAAAACATAGCGCGTCTTGTTGAGTCCAAACTGGCGGACTACAAAATTAAGGCAGCGGTCGTAGGTATTTTCCCTGGACCTGTTATCACTCGATTTGAACTAGACCTTGCGCCAGGGGTCAAAGTGTCTAGGATTTCCAGTTTGTCCATGGATTTGGCGCGTTCGCTATCTGCATTAGCAGTGCGTGTCGTTGAAGTGATTCCTGGTAAGCCTTACGTGGGTTTAGAGCTTCCAAACATGACTCGTCAGACGGTATTTTTGTCCGATGTGGTTTGTAGCCCGCAGTTTATCGAGAATAAATCGCCAACAGCGGTAGTGCTGGGTCAAGACATTGCCGGTGATGCGGTTGTCGCTGATTTGTCTAAGATGCCGCACGTGTTAGTAGCCGGTACTACAGGTTCGGGTAAGTCTGTAGGTGTAAACGTCATGATTCTGAGTATGTTGTATAAATCAACACCAGATGATGTGCGTTTCATCATGATTGATCCGAAAATGCTAGAACTTTCTATCTATGAAGGAATTCCTCATCTGTTGTCCGAAGTGGTTACAGATATGAAGGATGCGTCGAATGCCCTTCGCTGGTGTGTGGGTGAGATGGAGCGCCGTTATAAGCTAATGTCCGCCCTTGGCGTACGAAACTTGAAAGGCTTTAACGAGAAGCTGAAAATGGCGGCGGATGCAGGACATCCAATCCATGATCCACTGTGGCAACCGGGCGACAGTATGGATCAAGAAGCGCCATTGCTTGAAAAACTGCCTTACATCGTGGTGGTGGTTGACGAATTTGCCGACCTTATCATGGTGGTGGGTAAGAAGGTTGAAGAGCTGATTGCTCGTATCGCGCAAAAGGCGCGTGCGGCGGGTATTCACCTTATTCTGGCCACGCAGCGTCCATCGGTGGATGTGATTACAGGCCTGATTAAGGCGAACATTCCGACGCGTGTTGCGTTTACGGTATCGACCAAGACTGATTCACGAACCATCCTAGATCAGGGTGGCGCAGAGTCGCTGCTAGGTATGGGTGACATGTTGTATCTACCCCCTGGCTCTAGCCATACCATTCGTGTACACGGCGCGTTCGCTTCAGATGATGATGTGCACGCGGTAGTGAATGACTGGAAGGCGCGAGGTAAACCTCAGTATATCGATGAGATCACTAAGGGTGAACCGTCGCCAGAAACCTTGCTTCCGGGTGAAAAAATGGAAAGGGAAGAGGACACGGACCCGCTGTTTGACCAGGTGGTTGAGCATGTTACTGAGACGCGTCGTGGCTCTGTGTCAGGCGTGCAGCGTAAATTTAAGATCGGTTACAACCGAGCCGCTCGCATAGTAGAACAACTTGAAGCGCAAGGTATCGTATCGGCTCCGGGGCATAATGGTAACCGAGAGGTACTTGCACCGCCGCCAATTAAAGATATGTAATAGGGCCTCTTGGCCCAGTATTCAGAGAGTAGTATGAAGAAAATATTAGTAAGTTTATTGGTGTTGGTTTCAGGCGCTGTGTCTGCCAACCCTCAGCAAGAGCTTGTGCAACGCTTAGATAAAACCGATGGCTTTACTGCGCAGTTTTCACAAACTGTTGTGAGCCCAGATGATGAAGTTGTTATGGAAGGCACAGGCTCCGTTGAGATCGCAAGGCCAAGCCTCTTTCGCTGGACCACCAATACACCCGACGAAAATGTATTAGTGTCTGATGGCGAAACGCTGTGGTATTACAGCCCGTTTATCGAACAAGTGAGTATTTACTGGCAAGAGCAAGCGACAGAGCAAACACCGTTTGTATTGCTAACGCGCAATAAAGCCAGCGATTGGGACAAATACAACGTAATTCAAAATGGCGATCGCTTTACCTTAACGCCAATGGACGAAACCTCTACACAGGGCCAGTTCCAAATTGACATTGATAAAGCGGGAGCAATCTCAGGCTTTAACGTGGTGGAGCAAGATGGCCAGCGCAGTAAGTTTACCTTTAATGACTACCGTGCCCAAACGCCCGCTAAGTCGCGCTTTGTATTTGAAATCCCAAATGGGGTTGAAGTTGACGACCAGCGTAACTAAACCTATATCATGAGCAATATGCAATTTGATTTCTCAACGGGGGAGGATTTTCGTCCCCTTGCTGCGCGCATGCGCCCAAGAACCCTTGAGGAATACATAGGTCAACAACATGTCTTAGGCCCGGGTAAGCCCTTATATCGTGCTTTGCAGGCAGGACAGCTTCACTCCATGATCCTATGGGGCCCACCCGGCACAGGCAAAACCACATTAGCAGAGGTAGCCGCAAGCTATGCCGATGCTAGGGTAGAGCGCGTGTCTGCCGTGACCTCTGGGGTGAAAGACATTCGAGCCGCCATTGAAAAGGCACGTGACAACAAGATGGCGGGACATCGCACCATCTTGTTTGTCGATGAGGTGCATCGCTTCAACAAGAGCCAGCAAGACGCTTTTTTGCCGCACATTGAAGATGGCACGGTCACCTTTATAGGCGCAACCACCGAAAACCCTTCCTTTGAGCTCAATAACGCACTGCTATCACGAGCGCGAGTGTATAAGCTTGCCTCCCTAGATACCCAAGATATCGAGCAAGTGATTCAACAGGCCTTAAACGATGATGAGCGCGGTTTAGGTAAGCTTAAGGCGGAGTTTATCGGCGAGAGCGATCAGCGCTTAGCGGAACTTGTCAGCGGTGATGCGCGCATGGCGCTCAACTACTTAGAGCTGTTGTTTGATATGGCGCCAGAGAAAAACGGCGTTAAGCAGATAGATCTTGAGTTGCTCGCACAGGTAGCTGGCTCTAAGGTGGCACGCTTCGATAACAAGGGCGATATTTGGTATGACCTGATTTCTGCGGTGCATAAGTCAATTCGAGGCTCAAACCCTGATGGGGCCTTGTATTGGAGTGCTCGCATGATCAAGGCGGGTTGTGACCCTTTGTATATTGCTCGTCGTTTGCTAGCCATTGCATCTGAGGATATTGGCAATGCTGATCCCCGTGCCATGCAAGTGGCGATTAGCGCGTGGGATTGTTTTACACGCATAGGTCCTGCAGAAGGCGAAAGGGCTCTGGCGCAAGCCGTGGTCTATTTAGCGTGCGCGCCAAAGAGTAACGCCGTTTACACAGCGTGGAAACAAGCGTTGCAAGATGCAGACGACACATCAGAGCTAGAAGTGCCACACCACCTCCGTAATGCACCGACTAAGTTGATGCAAGAATTAGGCTATGGTGACGAGTATCGTTATGCTCATGATGAACCTGGCGCTTATGCGGCAGGGGAATGCTATTTCCCTCCAGAAATGAGCGAGACTCGCTACTATTTCCCAGAAAATCGTGGCCTAGAAACAAAAATTGCTGAAAAGCTGAACTATCTCCATTCTTTAGACGAAAAAAGCACACGAAAGCGCTACAAAAAGTAGTGTTTTTTAGATATCTTTGTTCGATTGAAATTTTACCCTTTTTAGCTCCTTGAGAGTTATCGTTAACTACACGCAGGATTAGCAATGCTAGATTCTAAATTATTTCGTACAGAGCTGGACGAAACAGCAGCAAAACTAGCGCGTCGAGGCTTTACCTTAGACGTTGATACCATTCGCCAACTAGAAGAAAAGCGTAAAGCTATTCAGGTTGATGTTGAAAACTTGCAATCCTCTCGTAACTCTATCTCCAAGCAAATTGGCCAAAAAATGGCAGCTGGCGATAAAGAGGGCGCTGAAGAGATCAAGAAACAGATCGGTACTCTGGGTTCTGACCTAGATGCGAAGAAAGTCGAACTAGCAGAGGTTCAAGCTCAGCTAGAAGACATCACGCTGTCTGTACCTAACCTTCCAGATGATTCTGTACCAAACGGCAAAGACGAAAACGAGAACGTAGAAATTTCTCGTTGGGGCACGCCAAAAGAGTACGATTTTGAAGTAAAAGATCATGTCGATCTTGGTGAGATGGCTGGTGGCCTAGACTTTGCTAGCGCAACCAAAATTACTGGCGCACGCTTCATCGTGATGAAGGGCCAATTTGCTCGTCTTCACCGTGCTATTGCGCAGTTCATGCTGAATCTGCACACCGATGAGCATGGCTACACAGAGATGTATGTGCCGTACCTAGTGAACTCAGAAAGCTTATTTGGCACAGGTCAGCTGCCTAAATTTGGTGAAGACCTATTCCACACTGAGCCACTAACAGAAAAAGTGAATGACGAAGAGCCTCGTAAGCTTTCTCTTATTCCTACTGCTGAGGTTCCAGTAACTAACATGGTACGTGATACCATCGTTGATGAAGCAGACCTGCCAATCAAGATGACGGCTCACACGCCATGTTTCCGCTCTGAAGCGGGTTCTTACGGTCGTGATACTCGTGGCTTGATCCGTATGCACCAGTTCGACAAGGTTGAGCTTGTTCAGATCACGCGTCCAGAAGATTCAATGAATGCTTTGGAAGAACTTACCGGTCACGCTGAGAAAGTACTTCAATTGCTAGAGCTACCTTATCGTAAAGTGGTGCTTTGTACTGGCGATATGGGCTTCGGCGCTCGCAAGACCTATGACCTTGAAGTCTGGGTTCCAGCACAAAAAACGTACCGTGAAATCTCTTCTTGCTCGAACACTGCCGATTTCCAAGCACGTCGCATGCAAGCGCGTTTCCGTCGTAAGGGTGAGAAGAAGCCAGAGCTTCTACACACATTAAATGGTTCTGGCCTAGCAGTAGGTCGTACCATGGTAGCGATCCTAGAGAACTACCAACAAGCAGATGGTCGCATTGAGATCCCTGCTGTACTTCAACCATACATGGGTGGTTTGACCCACATTGGTTGATAAGTGACTGCATGAAAAACCGGCTACTTGTTAGCCGGTTTTTTTATGTCTGTTCGATAAGCAGGTGCCTGCTTTATGAATTCGGTGTGGTGATTTAGGGTGCTAAAGACTCTGAGATACTCCGGGTTTCCCAACATGATGCGAATTTAGAGCTGACGTTTATAAAGGAGTTGTCATCCTGACGAAAACTGGAATGCCAGCCCAGCAGGATCTTAGCAAGCACATTACACCCTACAAAAACAACCCGTCATCTTGCACCGCGCTTTCAATCGCCTCTATCAGTATCTGCAACTCATCCGGCTTAATAATGTATGGCGGCATAATATAAATCAGCTTACCAAACGGGCGAATCCATACCCCTTGTTCTACGAAGTGTGCCTGTATCTTCTCCATATTGACCGGTTTATGTGTTTCTACCACACCGATAGCGCCAAGGTATCGAGTCTCTTTTACCAGTGCATAGCGAGATAATTGACCGAGTGACTGCGCAAGCTGCGTTTCAATATCGGCAACTTGCTGCTGCCATTGACCGGATTGCAATATCTCCAAACTCACCGATGCCACTGCGCAGGCGAGTGGGTTCCCCATAAAAGTGGGTCCATGCATAAAGCACCCTGCTTCGCCTCCGCAGACAGTGTTGGCGACCTTTGGTGTAGCAAGGGTTGCTGACAGGGTCATATAGCCACCGGTCAAAGCCTTACCCACACATAGAATGTCTGGCTCTATGCCAGCATGTTCTACTGCAAACATCTTTCCTGTACGCCCGAATCCAGTGGCAATTTCATCAGCAATGAGCAAGATGCCGTAGTGGTCACACAATTCTCGCACGCGCTTTAAGTAGCTTGGATGATACAGACGCATTCCGCCTGCGCCTTGGACTATGGGCTCTAGAATGATGGCGGCTATGTCGCGATGATGAATCTCAAGGGCATCGAGCATTGGCGCTATATCGGCTTCATCCCAATCATCAAAAAAGCCACACTGAGGGGAATCCACAAAGATGTGCTCAGGTAGAAAGCCTTTGTACAGTGAATGCATTGAGTTGTCAGGATCGGTCACCGACATCGCAGCGAAGGTATCGCCATGATAACCGTGTCGTAGGGTGAGAAACTTGGGCCGGCGCTCACCTAAGGTGTGCCAGTACTGCAGTGCCATCTTGAGGCTTACTTCTACTGCCACCGAACCCGAATCAGCAAGAAAGATGTGCTGGAGATTTTTGGGTGCAAGATCGAGTAGCTTTTTCCCAAGCTCAATGGCGGGCTTATGGGTAATGCCGCCAAACATCACATGGGACATAGTATCAATTTGCTGGTGAGCCGCAGCATTTAGCTTTGGGTGTGAGTAGCCGTGTATTGCAGACCACCACGAAGACATACCGTCAATAAGCTCGGTGCCATCTTCTAATCGCAATGTAACACCCGATGCTGATGACACTGGGTAGCAGGTGAGAGGGCTCAGAGTTGAGGTGTACGGGTGCCAAAGGTGTTGTTTGTCGAAGCTTAAATCCATAAAAGAGCTCAAATTGTTCAATTAATGTTCGTTAGTAAACAAAGTTATCCTTGCTGTGTTGACAGTGTATCGCTTCAGGTTAGACTAGCCAAGCAACAGAGCATTAAAAATAATGCCGTTTATACAATGAATTTAGAAAAGGATAACAGCGTGGAAGTTCGTCATAATTGGACAGTTGAAGAGGTCCAGACACTACTTAATCTCCCGTTTATGGATCTGTTGTATCAAGCACAGACCGTTCACCGCCAGCACCAGCAGCATAACTATGTGCAGGTCAGTACATTGCTTTCCATAAAAACAGGGGCTTGCCCTGAGGATTGTAAATATTGCCCACAAAGTGCCCATTATCGAACTGACGTGGATAAAGAGCGCTTAATGGAAGT
This sequence comes from Vibrio breoganii, assembly GCF_001677275.1. Lineage (GTDB taxonomy): Bacteria > Pseudomonadota > Gammaproteobacteria > Enterobacterales > Vibrionaceae > Vibrio > Vibrio breoganii. The sequence goes on along the minus strand of NZ_CP016177.1, from coordinate 1,788,594 downwards.
AGAGCGAGTATTAGAAGCGGCAGAGAAGGCGAAAAACTCAGGCTCTACGCGCTTTTGCATGGGCGCTGCCTGGAAGAACCCTAAAGCGCGCGATATGCCTTTGCTGACCGATATGATTAAGGGTGTGAAGTCTTTAGGTTTAGAAACCTGCATGACTCTAGGTATGTTGACCCCTGAGCAGGCATCCGAACTTTCTACTGCAGGGCTTGATTATTACAACCACAACCTAGACACCTCGCCAGAGTATTATGGCAACATCATCACCACCAGAACCTACCAAGACCGCTTAGATACCTTGTCGCATGTGCGTGAAGCCGGAATGAAAATCTGTTCTGGAGGGATTATTGGCATGGGCGAGGGCACCGCAGATCGCGCAGGCCTATTGGCTGAATTAGCGAGCTTGCCGGTTCACCCTGAGAGCGTTCCTATCAATATGCTGGTGAAAGTAAAGGGCACACCACTGCAAGACGTTGACGATGTCGACCCATTTGAGTTCATCAAACTGATTGCCATTGCTCGCATAATGATGCCTGAATCGGCTGTGCGCTTGTCGGCTGGCCGTGAAAATATGAACGAGCAAATGCAGGCGCTGTGTTTCATGGCGGGCGCTAACTCCATTTTCTATGGTTGCAAGCTTCTAACAACGCCGAATCCTGATGAAGATAGCGATATGCAGCTATTTAAAAAGTTGGGTATCAATACCCTAGCAACCAGCCAGAAACCTGATCAGATCCAAGAGCATGAATTGCTCGAGCAGGTCAATGAAAGGGTGGCTGCAAGACCGACAAAAGATGATCTTTTCTACGATGCCACTGTTTGAATCGAGGATCACGAGCGCACTGCAACAAAGACGTGAACAGGGGCTACTTAGAACCCTCACCCCTGTTCATGGCGGAAATACAGCACAGGTCCAAATCGCTGAGCAGGGCTTCGTTAATTTTTCTAGTAATGATTACCTAGGGCTTGCCAATGACAACACCTTGAAAGAGGCGTGGAAAACGGCGGTGGATCGTCACGGTGTAGGCAGCGCCGCCTCGCCTATGGTGACAGGGTTTTCCTACGCACATTTGCAACTGCAAGACGCCTTATGTGACTGGCTTGGATATGAACAAGCGGTATTGTTTAATTCAGGGTTTAGTGCCAATCAAGCGGCTCTTTTTGCGTTGCTTGAAAAGGGTGATTGCTTATATCAAGACAAACTCAATCACGCATCTCTGATGGAGGCTGGCATGTTAAGCCCCGCAACCCAATACCGGTTCACTCATAACAGTACTCAGCGCTTAAGTGATCTGATTGAGCGCAATGGCTCAGGTTTAGTGGTCACTGAAGGGGTGTTTAGTATGGATGGGGATAAAGCCCCACTGGCTGATATTCAAATTCAGAGCCAAAAACAAAACTGCTGGCTGATGGTTGACGATGCCCATGGCTTAGGGGTGTTAGGCAAGGAAGGCAAAGGCAGCTGCACAGAGTCTTCAATAAAGCCTCAATTGCTGGTGGTGACCTTTGGGAAGGCGTTAGGCGTGCAAGGCGCGGCGATCTTGTGCTGCTCATCCATAGCCGAATATTTGCGTCAGTATGCGCGTCACTTTGTGTATTCAACGGCGATGCCACCGGCACAGGCCGCCACAGTGACTAAAGCGATACAGCTCACTCGCACTCAGCAATGGCGTCGTGACCAATTATCGGATTTACAACATACCTATTCGCGCCTGCTCGGTGACCTTCCGGGTTTTATAGAGACACAAACGCCAATCAAACCCTACTTAGCAGGCTCTGCAGACCGAGCCATGTCGATGGCAAGTTACTTGCGCCAGCAAGGGCTTTGGGCAACGGCAATTAGACCGCCCACAGTGCCAAAAGGAAAGGCCAGAATTCGAGTGACATTATCGGCCAATCATAAGCTTGAACAGATCAGTAAACTTGCTCAATCGCTAAAGCAATTTGAATGTCAGTATGCCAAGGAGGGTTGTTAGTCATGGGCTCAAATGGAGTGTTGATTGCTACGCCAGAGAAACAGGCCATTGCCAGCGCATTTGGTCGTGCAGCTTCTAACTATGACCAGCATGCTCGATTTCAAAGAGACGTGGTAGAGAAGTTACTCGAAAGGCTGCCGGCAAGCCTGATAGGTAAACAGATTCTGGATGTAGGCTGCGGTACAGGTTATCTCACCGAAAAACTACTGCAGCGAGGGGCTGAGGTTGTGGCGTTAGATCTCTCGGACAAAATGTTAGATCAGGCTAGATTACGTTGTGGAAAGCAGGTTACCTATTACTTAGGTGATGCTGAAGCTCTTCCCTTTGCTGATGATAGCTTTGATTACGTTGTCTCGAGTTTAGCGTTGCAGTGGTGCGAGGATTTAAGTGTTCCCATCCGAGAATCAAAACGCGTGTGTAAAGTGGGAGGGCATGTCTTGTTCTCTACATTGGTTGAGGGATCGCTGTATGAATTAAAGCAGGCGTGGAGCTATGTTGATCAGTATCAACATGTGAAGCAGTTTGTATCTGAAAAGGCAATAAAAATTGCGTTGGCTCAATCGAAGTGTGATGGCTCTCAAGTAGACTTGGCAAAAATGACCTATTGGTACCATAGTGCCTTTGAGCTAATGAAAGATCTAAAAGGCATAGGTGCGACTCAAATAGGTGGCCGCTCACAAGGATTAACCAAAAAAAGCTCATTGGTTAAGCTAGAGCAGGTCTATCAACAATTATTTCAGACCAATCTCAAATTACCGGCAACTTACCGAGTTTGCCTAGGGCTAATAAAGAAATGAACAAGACAATTTTCGTTGCTGGAACGGATACGGATGTAGGAAAAACGGTTGTTTCACGAGCTTTGTTGCAAGCATTTAATGCAAGAGGATTGTCGACGATCGGCTTTAAGCCTGTTGCTGCAGGCTGTGAGATGACCGCTGAGGGTGCTCGCAATTCTGATGCCTTGTATCTACAATCGGCGGCTAGTATTGAGCTTGCTTACGATGAAGTGAACCCAGTTGCGTTAATGACACCGGCATCTCCGCATATAGCGGCGAAAATCGACGATAAACCAATCGACACCGCGTCCCTTTCTGAAAAATTGCATCAGCATCAGAAAAATGCTGATTTTGTATTGGTTGAGGGTGCCGGTGGTTGGCGAGTGCCTATCGCAGACGATGGTTATTTATCTGAATGGGTTGCCGATGAGAAGTTGCCAGTAATCTTAGTGGTTGGCGTGAAGCTAGGCTGTCTAAGTCATGCTATTTTGACCGCAGAGGCAATCAAAAACGACGGTTTAGAGGTTGTGGGCTGGGTGGCTAACCGAGTGAACCCTTGTGAAGAGCACTACCGTGACATTATTACGTTTTTAGAGTCGCAGATTGGCGCGCCTAAGATTGGTGAAATCCCATACATGCGTGGGGTTAAGAAAAAAGATCTCAGCAAATACATCAATCTTGATTCGATCATATAAACGTATTTGCGATCACTGAATACCAAAACGCCCTCTTAAAAAGAGCGCGTTTTTTCTATTCGTATCAAGCTATTTAGTGTCGCGAGCCAGTTGCGATTGCGCGTTTAACACTTGTTGTTCTACAGATTCAGCATCGGAAATCCCAAGCTCTTCGAGGGCTTCTTCTTTGCTCATTCCAAGGTGACAACGAAGTATGTCCAACGCCATTTCATGATTAGTACCATCAGCCATAACTCACTCCTTTTTTGTTAATGCTTGGTTAAAAAATAAATATCTTGGCTAACATTTATACCCATTCATTGATTTAACGCAAGACACTTTGCTAAAAAAATCGTCAATTGCGAACAGAACTCTCATTTTGTCGCAAATTGTTACTGCTATTGAGTTTTCGCTTCGCGTCCACATATATAGAATGTGGTAACAGAAACTTGCAAATCCAATTGAGATACCCCTCTGGGAACAAAGATTATCTTTCTTTGTCTACTGTCTCGGATTGGAACCATAATTACACTGTTCTAGCTTCTTACTTTGGAGAAAATGAATGAAGCGCGTAGCGTTATTTTTACTGACCAACCTTGCTGTAATTGCAGTATTGAGTGTGGTGTTAAACCTTGTTTATGCTTTTACTGGCATACAATCCGGTAGCCTGTCTGGTCTACTAGTGTTGGCCGCAGTCTTTGGTTTTGGTGGCTCTTTCATTTCATTGATGATGTCAAAGAGTATGGCGCTGCGTTCGGTGGGTGGACAGGTGATAGAAAGCCCGCGCAACCAAACAGAGCACTGGCTATTAGAGACAGTTTCTCGTCAAGCACAGCAGGCAGGTATCGGCATGCCTACCGTTGCCGTTTATGATTCTGCAGACATTAATGCATTTGCGACCGGTGCGAAGCGTGACGATTCATTAGTTGCGGTGTCCACGGGACTGCTCAATAGCATGACTCAAGACGAAGCTGAAGCGGTACTGGCGCACGAAGTAAGCCATATTGCTAACGGTGACATGGTCACCATGACGCTAATGCAAGGCGTAGTGAATACCTTTGTTATCTTCCTATCTCGCTTTATTGCCAACATGGTTGCCAATAACAACAGCGATGAGGGAGAAGGCGGCACTAACATGATGGTGTACTTCGGTGTGTCTATGGTTTTGGAGTTAGTGTTTGGTTTCTTGGCAAGCTTCATCACCATGTGGTACAGCCGTAAGCGTGAGTTCCATGCGGATGCAGGTGCAGCGCACTTAGTGGGTAAGCATAAGATGATCGCCGCTCTTGAGCGTCTTAAAACAAGCCATGAACCTCAGCTTGAGGGCTCTATGATGGCCTTTGGTATTAACGGTAAAAGCTCTCTAACAGAGTTGCTTATGTCTCACCCACCGTTAGACAAGCGAATTGAAGCGTTGAGAAACACTCAGCAGTTCTAATTTGCTTGAAGAATATTGATTAAAAAGCTTGGTGTAAAAACCAAGCTTTTTTTTGATCTAATGCTTTGTAAAACACGTAGTTAAGGTAAGTTTTCGCAAAATACACTACCTTTAACTAGACCCAACGAATATCAGGTCACAAAGGTTGAATAAACCAGACGGGGAGGGACGCCCTGTCATAGCCACTAGGAAATGGATGATGAACATTGATACTGTTGCAGATGTATATCAAAGCCTGAGTAAAGACACCCTACACAGTCTTACTCGAATCTATCATCAAGATGTGATTTTTGAGGACTCCGCCCATAAGCTAAACGGCTGGGATGAGCTCTCGTCTTATTTTGATAACTTGTACCAGAACGTAATTGATTGCCGATTCGATATTTTGAGTAAGCATCAAGCGGGCGATGCAGGGTTCATTATTTGGACTATGCGTTTGCGCCACCCCAAATTAAAGGGAGGCAGTGAGGTCGCAGTGCAAGGTATCAGTCATTTAGAGTTTCGTGATGGCAAGGTGATCCATCATCGAGACTATTTTGATATGGGGGAGATGCTCTATGAGAATCTTCCTGTGCTGGGTTCCGTGATTAAGACCATCAAAAAAAGGTTGGGGCAATCATGAACCCAATCTTGATTACCGGAGCCACCTCTGGAATAGGGCTGCAGCTTGCCAAAGATTATGCTGAGTCTGGGCAGATCGTTTATGTCTGCGGACGAAACGCTGAAAAACTGCAGGAACTCGCCTCCCTAGGTAGTCACGTAAAACCACTTCAATTTGATCTTACCGACCTAAGTTCGTGCAAAGAAGCCCTTTATGATTTGGACCCGATTCCACTTACCTGGGTGCTTAATGCTGGGGACTGCGAATACATTGACGAAGGGGTTATGGATGCGGCCCTAATAAAGCGTGTGTTCACGATAAATGTTATTGGACTAGCCAATGCCATCGAAGGCGCCCAGCACCATTTTGTAGCAGGGCATCATCTGGTAATTGTGGGCTCTATCGCAAGCGAGATGGCACTACCTCGCGCCGAAGCCTACGGAGCGTCAAAAGCGGCGGTGAGCTATTTGTCTCGCACGCTGGGCGTTGACCTCGCGCCCAAGGGCATCAAGGTAAGCACAGTATTTCCGGGATTTGTGAAAACGCCACTTACCGACAAAAACGACTTTCCAATGCCGATGATGATTGAAGTAGACGAAGCGGCTAGAGCGATACGAGAGGGCATAGAGTCGGGAAAAACCAACATCTATTTTCCTAAGCGTTTTACATGGATATTGAGAATTTTAGGAAGCTTGCCGTACTCAGTGCAGCACCATCTTGCTAAGAAACTGATTAAGGACAAACAGTAATGAAGATAGCGATCATAGGCACAGGGATATCCGGACTCACTTGTGGATACCGCCTACATAAAAACCACGACGTAACCTTGTTTGAAGCGAATGACTATATTGGTGGTCATACGGCGACGGTGGATGTTGAGGTTGAAGGAAAGCCCTACACTGTAGACACCGGATTCATCGTTTACAACGACCGCACCTACCCCAATTTCATCGAAATGATGAACGAGATTGGTGTGCGTGGAAACCCAACCGAGATGAGCTTTAGCGTGCGCAACGACGGTAATGGGCTGGAATACAACGGTCATGCTCTGTCGACCCTGTTTGCTCAAAAGCGTAACTGGTTTAATCCCAAGTTTTATTTGTTCATTTCTGAGATCCTTCGCTTCAATAAGCTTGCAAAGTCCTTGGCAGGTGATGATTCACTAGAAGAGCAAACGCTCGGCTCTTTTCTTGAAGAACATGATTTTAGTGGCTATTTCAGTGAAAACTACATCTTACCAATGGGCGCCGCAATTTGGTCATCCACCCTTGCAGATATGCGTGTGTTTCCTCTTTCTTTCTTCTTGCGTTTTTTCCTCAATCACGGCCTACTTGATATCAAAAATAGACCGCAGTGGTACGTGATAGACGAGGGCTCTAGAGCCTATATTGAGCCGTTAATTCAGGGTTTTTCCGATAAGATCTTACTCAAATCGCCCGTTGAAAAAGTGCAGAGAACGCCAGTGGGTGTTCGATTATTAGTAAACGGTGAATGGCTGCAATTTGATCAGGTGATCTTTGCTTGCCACAGCGATCAGGCGCTGAAGATCCTCGGAGAGGAACAAACTCAGCTAGAGACTGATGTGCTGGGGGACATGCGATATCAAGCCAATGAAGTGGTGTTGCATACTGATACCAACCTACTACCGAAACGTAGTAAAGCTTGGGCTTCGTGGAACTATTATTTGTCCGGCGACCAAGATCAAGAGAACCGATTACCGACCTTAACCTATGATATGAATATCCTGCAGCACATTCAGTCAGACCACACATTCTGCGTATCTCTGAACAACAGCCCGAATATTGATAAGGACAAAATCTTACGTAGCTTCATCTATCACCACCCAGTATTTACTCGAGAGTCCATTGCCGCGCAGGGGCGTAGCGAAGAGCTTCAAGGCCATAATGCTACTTGGTTCTGCGGCGCATATTGGCGCAATGGCTTTCATGAAGATGGCGTTTATAGTGCACTCCAGGTAGTGAAAGGTATTGAAGCGATGCAAGAAAATGCTCAAGAGAAAGGCGCAGCATGAATAGCGCAATCTTAGTGGGCACCGTGAGGCATAGACGTTTCTCTCCCACAGAACATGCCCTTAATTACCCCCTGTTTATGCCCAGCATAGATGTGGATGAATTCCAGTCTCTGAAAAATTCAGTATGGGGATTTGGAGAAAAGTGGTGGCACTGGGCTCGCTTTAATCGTAGTGATTACGTCGGAAAGGGATGCCTAAAATCAGCCGTTCAAGATAAGGTATTTGAGCTAACAGGAAAACGCTTTAGCGGTAAGGTGGTCGCTGTTGTCCACCTTCGTTATCTCGGCCTCTACTTCAGTCCCGTCAATTTCTACTATGTTTATGATAGTAAAGGGCAATGGCAGATGCTGTTGGCTGAGGTGAGTAACACGCCATGGAACGAGCGACACTACTATGCCATTGATGCCGATGAGGGAGAAAACGGAGAAAACTGGAAACATGATAAGGCGTTTCATGTATCGCCTTTTAATCCTGTAGAGCAGCAATATGTGTGGCGACTCAAACCACTTTCAGAAAAGTTGATGGTTCATCTAGAGTGCCACAGAGAGAACAAAGAGTTTGACGCGACTCTGTCAATGAAGGCGAGAGCCTTCAATAGTAGAAATCTTCTTAAACAGTTGATCTGTACCCCGATTTTGACAGTAAAAGTACTCACAGGCATTTACTGGCACGCATTGAAGTTGTGGATTAAGAAAGTACCCATCTACCCGCATCCAGCAAAAAATAAATAATGAGAAAGCAGGAGGCTTTTCACAATGTACGATTCACAATCTTTGGTTATCGAAAAGGATCTTTCGCCTCTACAGCGGTCCGCTCGCGCGCTTCTTCTTAACCACCTACAAAAGTTGCAACATGGCAGATTAACCATCATCGAACGCTTTGAATCGAAATCGGTTTCAGAGTCTTTAGAGTTTGGTTGTGCAACTGAGAGCTTTCACGCCTCTATTGAAATATCCCATCCGGATTTTTATTCTCGAATGCTAAGCGGTGGCAGTATTGCTGCGGCAGAAGCGTATATGGATGGATGGTGGGACAGTAGCGACCTTACCGCAGTGATGAAATTGATGGCATTAAATCTCAACTCTCTCGATAACATGAACAGCAAGCAAAGCCTTTTCAAAAGAGCGGCATATAAGGTGGGTCACTGGCTAAACAGAAATACTCACATCAATTCTAAGAAAAATATTGGGGCACATTACGACTTGGGGAATGAGCTCTACACGCGTTTTCTAGACAATAACATGCTCTACTCTGCGGCAGTCTACAACAACAGCTCAGACACCTTAGAGCAAGCTCAAATCAATAAAATGGACAGGCTTTGTCAGCAATTGAAGTTGCAGTCGGGTGATTCGGTCATTGAAATTGGTACGGGTTGGGGTGGTATGGCGATATACATGGCCAAAACCTATGGCTGTCATGTCACGACCACCACTATTTCAGAAGAGCAGTTTGCCTACGCAGCACAAAAAGTGCAGGAGCAAGGGCTGTCTGATCAAGTTACTCTTTTGAAGCAGGATTACCGAGACCTTGAGGGTCAGTTCGATAAACTGGTGTCCATTGAGATGATCGAAGCGGTGGGGAGAGAGTTCTTGCCTTCTTACATCGACAAGTGTCAGAGCCTTCTTAAACCTGGCGGGCTTATGGCGATTCAGGCGATCACCATTGCCGATCAACGTTTTGAATCGTACAGCAAGGGCGTTGATTTTATCCAAAAATACATATTCCCTGGCGGCTTCCTCCCTTCAGTTACCCACTTATTGCAACAAACCACTAAACATAGCCAGTTGGTTTTGCATGATCTCCATGACATAGGGATGGATTACGCCAAGACCCTTCGCGAGTGGCTGCATCGTTTTAACCTGTCTGAAAAAGAGTTAGCAAGCTTTGGTTATGATGAACGCTTCATGCGTATGTGGCGTTATTACCTGTGCTACTGCGAAGGCGGTTTTCTCGCCCAACGCATCAGTACCGTTCACCTAACATTTCGCAACCCAAAGTAACTGATGATGGATAAGGGGCTTCTGGTTAAATCCATATGGTTTCAAAGCCTGTGGTTCCTTGCTGTCATTGGCAGAGAGAACACCTTTTTTCTATTGCTCCTTACTGTGGGAGCAACGCTTGTTTATTCGGTGAAGAAACAAGAGATCAACCTTGCTTGGTTATCGGCGTTTGTTATATCCGGCATCATCTTGGATACCTTTCATGGCCTTATCGGCTTGTTCTTGTTTCCACAGGCATGGATTCCAGCCTGGCTGATGTTGTTGTGGGTGATTTTTATATGGTATGCCTACCAAATGAAAACAGTTTTGACCCGTTTCCCTCTCTCTATCGTAAGTATGGTAGGAGCGCTCGGAGCAGCCGGCAGTTATTTTGCAGGGTTGAAACTAGGTGCGGTGCAATGGCCATATTCTGACGGACTGACTTTCGTTGTTCTGACCATAGAATGGTTCTTACTTTTTGCACTGATCATCTACTCCCTTAAAGCGTTGGATAAACGAGGAAAGGGACATAACCATCATGAGACTCATCACACTTAAAGCCTTGTTGCTAGTCAGCTTAACGTCATTTGGAGCAGTAGCCTCAGAGGTACAAGACAATTCCAACAACATCGACGTAGTTAATGGATGGACTCATTGGCCGACGGTGGGCTCAGCTGATCTTAACTTTATGTTCTTTGATGTGTATACCTCGGAGCTTCGAGCACCAGACGGTGTTTATACTGTAGACAATGACATCACGCCTCACCCTATTGCGTTGGCTATCACCTACGAGCGAAACATTTCCAAGAAGCATCTTCTTAAAGAAACCAAGAAACAATGGCTTCATCTTGGCTACTCTCCGACGGATTCTGAACAATGGACCGAGAGGCTAGATGCTATCTATCCAGATGTAGCTACAGGAGAACAACTGGTGTATATCACAGACGGGCAAACAGGTTCGTTTCTGTACATTACGCAAGACGGTGCCACTCAGCTTCGCGGCACCATTACCAATGAGGCTTTAAATGATGCCTTTCTTGCTATCTGGCTTTCTCCAAATACCGAATATCCTAAGCATCGTCAGCAACTGATAGGGATGAATCAACGATGATCTCTCGAAAGGTTAAAGCGTTTTTAGCACTTATAGGCGTTCTTCATGTCATGGGCTGTAGCGCTGACCTTAGTGATTACCAACAGGATGGCCCTAAATTCGATCTGTTTGGCTACTTTGAAGGCAGCGTTACTGCCTGGGGAATGGTGCAAGACCGCAGTGGCAAGCAAACCCGTCGTTTTGAAGTTGATTTGAACGGAAGCGTTGAGGGAAACGTGCTAACCCTGAACGAGGATTTTGTGTTTGATGATGGTGAAGAATCGACACGTATTTGGGTCATTACTCGTCTAGAGGATGGAACCTACGAGGGCAGGGCTGACGACATCATAGGCGTTGCCAGCGGTGAAGAGGTGGGTAATGCGCTTCGCTGGACCTATGATTTTGAGCTGCCTCGCGGTGACTCAACGGTTGTGGTGGGTTTTGATGATTGGCTTTACCGCCAAGACGAGAAGCATCTGTTTAATTTAACTTCCATCAGGAAATTCGGTATTGAGTTCGGCACGTTAACGCTCTTTTTCCAACGTAATGATTAGGCCTAACTTGTGCAGCAGATCACCGTTTGTTACAAATTGCACCGGCTGATGCGCCAGTGTTGCGACTGATTATGATACTATTGAGCCACTATAGGCTTTATTTACAAAGTGATTAATGACTGCAATAGCTGAATCTAACCCACTCTTATTTCATAAAACTTACCATCATCCTGACTCTAAGGAATGGGTGGTGTTTGTGCATGGCGCAGGTGGCAGTTCTTCTATTTGGTTTAAGCAAATCAAAGCCTACAAAGAGCACTTCAACATTCTGCTTATTGACCTTCGTGGTCATGGCAAATCCAATACCCTATTTCAAGACATCATTAGCAAACGCTACACCTTCGAGACCGTGACTAAAGACATTGTGAATGTCTTGGATCATTTGAAAATTAAGTCAGCACACTTTGTTGGTATGTCACTCGGGACCATTATTGTGCGTACCTTGGCGGAGATGGCGTCAGAACGCGTTAAGTCTATGGTGTTGGGGGGCGCGGTAACACGCTTTGATACTCGTTCACAGATTTTGGTAAAACTAGGGGGCTTGTTTAAGAACATCATCCCTTATATGTGGCTATATAGCCTGTTTGCCTGGATCGTGATGCCACAGAAAGGTCAGGTTGAGTCTCGTTTAATGTTCGTTCGTGAAGCGAGAAAGTTATGCCAAAAAGAGTTTAAACGTTGGTTTAAGCTAGCGGCTGACGTTAATCCGGTTATGCGCTATTTCAAAGACAAAGAACTCGATATTCCAACACTCTATTTGATGGGCGATAAGGACTACATGTTCATTAAGCCAGTTAAAGAGATGGTGTCTGTTCATCAAAACAGCCAATTGGTTGAGATTGAGGACTGCGGCCATGTGTGTAATGTGGAGCGTCCTCAAGAGTTCAATCAGAAGTCTATTGCCTTTATCCAATCTATGGTTAACACCAAACCAGCATAGGTGTGTTGATTTGAGTTAGTTATTACCTAGCTAACTCATAGAACTGCCACACTGCCAACACAAGGCAAATTGCCCTTCGTTGACTTCTCCACATTCAGCGCAGCGCCACTCGCTATTTTTTGAATGACTTCCCTTACGCTCAAACTCGGCAATCACTTCTTTCGCTTGTTCTTGCTTATGATGGTCAATTAGCCAAAGATAGGGCAGGCTAGAATCGTCCATTGGAAGCTCGCCCTGCAGGCCAAACATACCCTCACCACGCACTTCAACCTGAATGTTGTGACTATGCAAAAGCTCACAAAGTATGTGAGCTTGTGGGGGATTTTGCGCGACAAATAGTTTCATTGTGATCCTCAGTTATGCCGTGCTTGAGCCGTTCTGCGGACGGATTTTGCCCATTACCCATTTAGCAATCAGCGGGAACAGTCCTAGCAGTGCAAACGAAGCCAATACGGTTGGTGAAACGATGCCTGACAAGCTATCTATCTCTGCTAATTGTGTACCCGCATTCAGATACACCATAGTCCCTGCAAGCATGCCTAACTGGCTGAATACATAAAACTTAGCGATAGAAATGGGAGTGAGTCCCATAAGCAAGTTGATCAAGAAGAATGGGAACACAGGGATAAGACGCAAAGAGAATAGATAGAACGCACCGTCTTTTTCGACCCCTTTGTTGATGGTCTCTAATTTCGAGCCAAACTTCGCTTGAACCCAATCGCGCAGTAAGTAACGACTACTCAAAAACGCCAAGGTAGCGCCAATGGTGCTAGCAAAAGATACCAACAATAAGCTACTCCAAAAGCCAAACAGGGCGGCACCTAACAGCGTCACCACGGCAGCGCCAGGAATAGAAAAGGCGGTAATGAACACATAACCAATAAAATACAGAGCAGCAGAAAGCACGAAGTTTTCTTCGATTTGAGCGTTCAGTGCCAGTTGCTGTGCTTTGGCATTTTCTAGGGTCAGATACTGACCAAAATTCGCACCGAGTAACACGATAGCAACCACTAAAATTAGCCCGATTATCAATTTCTTATTCATGATTCTGCCCTTATCATCCTGAGTAAGTATAGAGACACGACGAGCAATAAAAAACTTTCAAATTAATTATTTTAAGGTGAGAAGGTGGTGCTTGTATTAAGTCGTGTGCGCATGCTCGTTGCTCGCGAGTGAATTTGACCATCGATCTTCCCGTCGTTCCCGAGTGCTTTTATTAGGAACCTGACTAGATGCGAGGAAGCAGACCCTCGATAGAAGCACTCGAGGGTGACGTGTTTGGGGGTTCTGAGTGCTTTGTTTTGATACTGAGCGGACTCAAATGACAGTACAAACGCACCATCCAAAACACACCGTCGTTCCCGAGCGCTTTTATCGGGAACCTGAAGAACTACCGATGTAGTAGACCCTCGATAGAAGCGCTCGAGGGTGACGTGTTTTGGGGCTTTGGGCGAGCAGTTTAATACTGAGCTGACTCAAATTACAGAGTAAAAATACAACCTCAAACCCGGCTCGTCGTTCCCGAATGCTTTTATCGGGAACCTGAAGAGTTCCGGAGGTAGTAGACTCTCGATAGAAGCACTCGAGGGTGACGGGTTTGGAAGTTCAAGGATGACTTTTGTTATTGGTAAGGATTTAACTTAGCAAACAAAAACGGCAGCCCTAGGGCTGCCGTTCTTAAATATTCTACAACTTATCCAGCATTAAGATTACGCACACTCGCGCGTTCAATCAGCTCTGGGTGCATCTCAAAGACACGGCGGTCGTGATCTTTATCCTTGATACGCTCAAGAAGGATCTCAAATGCAGTCTTGCCCACACGACGCTTAGGTTGGTGAACCGTAGTCAGTGGAGGTGCAAAGTAGGCTGCAAGGTCGATATTATCGTATCCAATGATCGAAATATCTTCAGGAACCAATAGACCATGCTGTCTTAGGCGACTGATCAAGCCTAGTGCCATGATGTCGTTAAAACAGAACACAGCAGTAGGGCGCTGCTCTTCTGGAATAGCAAACAGCTTGTCGGCAGTTTCAACGGCTGTATCACACTCGAAGTTGCCTTCGAAAATACGTTTCTCGTCAAAATCGATGTTCGCTTCTTTTAGAGCACGCTTATAACCGGAAATACGCTCGATGCACGCCAGTTTTTCAGCTTGACCTGTTAGGCAAGCAATTCGCTTATGACCATTTTCAACAAGGTATTTAGTCGCTAGATAGCCACCTTCTTCTGAGTTATCGATGATCTTATCTGCAGATGAAGACTCAGGACCCCAGTCCATAACTACTTTCGGAATACCAGGGTGAGAATCTAACATGCCACGCAGCTCTTCAGTCAGGTCTGAACACATAACCAAAATACCGTCGACACGCTTCTCTGCAAGCATGCGGATGTAGTCACGCTGCTTCTCATATAACCCACCAGTGTTACATAGGATAAGGGTATAGCCTTGGCGGTAGCAGTAGCTTTCTACGCCGTCGACCACTTCTGCAAAGAATGGGTTCGTCGACTGAGTTACCAACATACCAATGGTGCGAGTGGTGTTACATTTAAGACTACGAGCTACAGCACTTGGTGCATAGTTAAGCTCTTTTACTGCGTCCATCACACGTTCTTGCGTTGCTTCTGCAACAAAACGAGTTTTGTTAATCACGTGGGAAACAGTGGTAGTGGACACACCAGCTAGCTTTGCGACGTCTTTAATGGTTGCCATGCTATACCTTGTAAATAAAACCGAGGGTTATTGAAAATGGAATGTTAGGAAGAGGTTAGCACTCTTGGCCTATACTGCAAACGATTGCGCCGGGCAGTCTAGCCATAAATGCAAGTGCTGACAATGCATTTATGGCCATAATGTGAATCTATTACTCATTGCCCAGATAGCGGCAATCTAATTCACAGAAGTTAACGAGCAATTCGGCGACGGAAGAATAAAAACCAAACTCATCATATTGAGTGCAGTTTTCAGAAAATTGCGGTATCCAAGAAAGGATATGCTCTTCTATTAACACCTTTTGTTCAGCTAGTGCTTGCTCAAGGTGAGACTCTTGCTCTAGCTCATTGGAGCGAATAATCAGGTTACCAAGGAAGTCCAATTCTAAGGCGAGATGATCGGCAGGTTCGTTGAAGTTCTTATCCACTTCAATGCCTTTATCCAGCATTAGCTGCGCCATAGCTTGAGCAGGCTTGCCATTGAGCAGTTTACTGTCATCCAGATAGATAGAGGCGTAAGGCAGTGCAGCATACTTGTCTGACGTTAAGAATAAGTCACAAAAATCTGCAGCGAGTTCCAGCTGAGCATCTTCTCTATCTTGAAGGCGGTTGAGCGCGTCTACAACGCGTTCTACAGACTTAACCAGTTCTTCATTTTCGGCCAGCCCACCTAGAAATCCACGTACTTCAGCAGATTGATAGGCCTTCAAGTCTTCTTCTGTCAGTTCTTTAGAGAACAGGCTTGAAAACCACCAGTAGATTTCAGCGCGTTGTTCGTTGAACTGTTTTAGTTCTTGCATAGATAAATCCGTTTCTTTGACACAAATGAAAAGGCTATCTGTATAGATAGCCTTTTCGTGTTAAATAGTAACTTAAATTATGAATCAGTTAATTGGAGCTGACAAGATCTCGTATCTTCTGCCACCAAATTCCCATGGTTTCATGCCAATAGCGCTCAGTTTGCTCGAGATATCGAGCCTGTGGGGTGTATTTGACCCAGGCTTGATTGATATTCGACTGTGCCAGGTAATTAGTAGGTGCAGGCAGCGGCTCAAGACCTGCGCTATGGAACTCTCCTAATGCTCGGTGCATGTGGCTAGCCGAAGTCACAAGGGCTAGGCTCTTTTGACCCACAAATCCTGCGGCTTGCCTTGCTTCTTCCCAGGTATCTTGAGCGGTCTCTAATAGAATGATGTCAGATTTTGCTACGCCCAATGCTAAAGCGACCGTTGCCATCATGCGCGCTTGGCTCATTTCTGAGCCTCCGTCGTATCCAGACAAAATAAGTTTCGATCCAGGGTACATACGCAAAATACGAATGCCTTCGCTTAGGCGCATCAACGCCGTTCGGCTTAACTCTGAGGTAGGAGGAATTTCAGCGTCAACCACATGCCCACTGCCAAGGACCATGACATAGTCTAGGCTCTCTGACGGTGGTAAAAAGGCGGTGTATTTTCGTTCTAAAGGCTTAAGAAGAGAGGTTGAGACTGGCTGGAATGAAATAGTAAAGATCGATATCAGTGAGATAAAGATGAAAATACAGCCAGCTTTATGCCTTCGGGTAAACATAACGAGTGCCAATCCTATGAAGCCAAGTAGCAACATTGCAGGCAGAGGCATAAGAAAAGCAGTGATGATTTTTTTCAGTTCAAACATGTTGGGATAAACCAATTCCTAGGTTAGGTGGGGCAAAAAATGTGTCACGGGAATAAATGCCCCGCATTTGGTCGTTTTTTTAGTCGATCGAAGAGTCAAATCAACGACAGCGCTTTATTCTTGACGTCCTTGTGACACAATACGAAACACTCTTAAATAACATCATACCTCAATTAAAAGTGACACAAGATCGTAATTTCGACGATATTGCCCACAAATTTGCCGAAAATATTTATGGCTCGGACAAAGGCAATATACGTCAGACTATCGTCTGGGAAGATTTGCAGCAAATCATAACCCAGATTGGTGGCGACTCGAAACCCCTTACCGTACTTGATGCGGGCGGTGGGTTAGCTCAAATGTCACAAAAGTTGGCGCAGCAAGGCCACAACATTATTTTGTGTGATGTGTCTAACGAAATGCTTTCGTTAGCTAAGCAAGATATTGCGCAAAAGGGCTTGCTAGAGCAGTATCAGTTTATTCATGCGCCGGTTCAAGAGTTGGATCAACATCTCGAACAGCCAGTGGATTTAATACTGTTTCATGCGGTAATGGAATGGCTAGCAGAGCCTAAACAAGCGCTTCAAAAATTAATGAGTCATGTAGCCCCAGGCGGCATGGCTTCGATTATGTTTTATAACCACCACGGATTGGTGATGAAAAACGTAATTTGCGGCAACATACCTCATGTATTGCAGGGAATGCCCCATCGTAAACGGTTTAAGTTGCAACCTCAGAAAGGGTTGTTACCAGAAGACGTGTACCAATGGCTACAACAGTGCGATTTGCGCATTTGTGGTAAATCTGGAATCCGATCTTTTCATGACTATATTGGATTTACTCAGTATGTGGGTGATTACAGTCAAGAAGATCTGATGCAACTTGAACAGCAATTATGCAGAACTGAACCCTACCTTTCGTTAGGAAGATACATTCATGTATGGGTTCAGAAGGAACAACAGTAGGGAACTGGATGAGTCAACTCTCCCAAGAAGGGCAACAAAGCGACCAAGTCACAGTAGATGAGTTGGTCGGGTGGGTTAAACAACACGATTTCTCCCTTAATCTAAGTAGTGAGCACTTGAGCTTTTTGGTCGGTATCGCCCTGTTAAGTCAAGAACGTTTTGATGAAGAGTTGGGTGAAGGCGAATTGCACGACGCATTTGCCATTGTTCAGCGCGAATTTAATGGCACTGAAAGCTCAGGCAACGCAGCATTCAAGGCCAATAACGCGATCAACAGCTTGGTGGCACAACGACTACTCAGTCGATTTACCAGCGAAGGACAAGAAGGCAGCAGTATCTATCGTCTGTCTCCTTTGGCTGTGGGTATTTCTGAGTATTACTTGAGGCATCGCCAATTTTCTAAGCTTAAGTTATCCATTCAGCTGACTTTAGCCGGTAAAGAGCTCACAAATGCCGTCACCATTGCAGAAGAAGAGCCGAGCTCCGAAGGCTGGCGCCGAGATATCTATGGCACGCTTAAGTTTTCGGTAGCTGAAATCTTTGATCAGATTGACCTTAACCAAAGGGTTATGGATGAAGAGCAAGGCCAAGTAAAAACGCAAATAGCCGAGCTGTTGAATCAAGATTGGCGCGAGGCCATCAGTCAATGTGAGAACTTACTATCGGCAACCTCAAATACCTTAACCGAGCTGCAATCATCCTTGCAGGCCGCTGGCGATGAGCTGCAGTCTCAGCTATTGACCCTGCAACAAATTGTGTATGGCAATGAAGAGCTGGACTATATCGATGCGGTATTGTTTAGCTTGCAGGTCAAACTTGACCGAATTATTAGTTGGGGTCAGCAATCCATTGATCTATGGATTGGGTATGACCGCCACGTACATAAATTTATTCGTACCGCTATCGATATGGATAAAAACCGCGCCTTTAGCCAACGACTTCGCCAGTCTATTCAAGACTTTGGAGCGAACGCATGGCTGCTGACCTTTGCGGATGCTGAGCGTTTACGAGACCTAAGAGATGAATCTATGGTGCTTAAGAACGATGAAGCGTTAGGCGAATTGCCACCAGAGGTGGAGTACCAAGAGATGCTACAGGTAACCAATGAGTTAGCTGAGCAGGTTAAAGGTATGCTCAAAAATCATAAAAACCAGGGAGCGAGAATCGACCTCGGTGAGGTACTGCGCAACTATCTTGCCACTCACCCACAAGCGAGCCATTTTGATTTGGCCCGAATGGTAGTCGACCAAGCCGTACGCTTGGGTTACTCAGAACAAGACTACGCGGCCATTCAGCCAGATTGGCAGTCGATTAACGAATATGGTGCAAAGGTACAAGCAAATGTCATCAACAAATTCTGATATGTATATGCCAGAGAACCTGGTACGAGCGATTGCAAATCCGCTGTTTCCTGTATTGGATAGCCTGCTTCGCTCTGGTCGTCACATTACTCAAGACGATATGGATAACCACGCGCTTTTGTGCGACTTCGAAACGGATCTGATGCTGTTCTATCAACGCTACAACACAGAACTGGTGCGCGCCCCAGAAGGCTTTTTCTACTTGCGTCCTCGCTCAACAACATTGATTAACCGCAGCGTGCTATCTGAATTGGATATGCTGGTGGGCAAGGTGTTGTGTTTCTTATACCTAAGTCCTGAGCGCTTGGCTCAAGAAGGCATCTTTAGCAACCAAGAGATGTTCGAAGAACTGCTGTCTATTGCCGATCACAAGACACTCATGAAGTTTGTGACCAACAAGGCAACAGGTACCGATCTGGATAAAGAAAAGCTGTACGACAAGGTTCGTACGTCACTGCGTCGTTTGAAGCGTCTTGGGATGCTTCTGCCGATTGGCGAGGGTGATAAATTCCGCATCAGTGAAGCGGTATTCCGCTTTGGCGCTGATGTTCGTGTTGGTGACGATGTTCAGCAAGCACAAATGCGTTTAATTAGAGATGGTGAGGCCGTACCTTCAGAAGAAGTACAGCAAGGAACCCTGCTAGATGAGTCTGAGAGTGAGGAACAAGCATGATTGAAAGAGGAAAATATCAATCACTGACGATGGTGAACTGGAACGGCTTCTTTGCGCGTACCTTTGACATCGATGGTCTTGTGACCACACTTTCTGGCGGTAACGGTGCGGGTAAGTCCACCACTATGGCGGCGTTTATTACCACCTTGATCCCAGATCAAAGCCTGCTGCACTTTAGAAACACCACGGAAGCGGGCAGCTCGCAAGCCTCTCGAGACAAAGGCTTATACGGTAAGTTGCAGCCGGGTGTGTGTTACTCCGCTCTAGAGGTTGTCAACTCTCGTAATCAGCGCCTGGTATTTGCAGTTAAGTTGCAGCAGATAGCGGGCCGTGACAAGAAAGTGGATATCAAGCCATTTGTGATTCAAGGACTGCCAAGCTCAATTAAAGCAGCACAGCTGTTTATCGAGACAGTCAATGAGACTCAGGCAAAGGTGTGTCAGTTAAATGAGGTGAAAGAGCGTGTCGCTCAAATAGAGGGTGCTCAATTTAAGGCCTTCAACTCTATTACTGACTACCATGCGCAGATGTTTGATTTTGGCGTTGTGCCAAAGAAACTGCGTAACTCCAGCGACCGTTCGAAGTTCTATCGTTTAATTGAAGCATCACTATACGGTGGTATCTCAAGCACCATTACCCGCTCTTTGCGTGACTACTTATTGCCACAAAATGGCGGCGTTAAGAAAGCATTCCAAGATATGGAATCGGCGCTGCGTGAAAACCGCATCACCCTTGAAGCGATCAAAAACACTCAAGCGGATCGTGACCTGTTTAAGCATCTACTCACTGAGTCGACCAACTACGTGGCAGCAGATTACATGCGCCATGCCAATCAGCGTCGTTCAAAGCTAGAAGCCACTTTAGGTTTACGCTCGGAACTGTTTAGCAACCGTCAGCAGATCATTGATAACAATGCGCTACTGAATAGCACTCAACAGCAACTTGAGGCAGTGCTAGAAGAGCACTCAGCATTAGAGCAAGACCATCAGTCGGCTATTGATTACCTGCAACTGGTTCAAAACGCCCTTCAGCAACAGCAAAAAATAGCGCGCTATGAAGAAGACTTGATTGAGCTTAGTGAGCGTCTTGAAGAGCAAATCATGGTCGTGGAAGAGGCTCAAGAAGCCCTTATCACCGCCGAAGAGCAAAGCGAACTGACAGAGCAAGAGGTGGATAGCCTTAAGTCTCAACTTGCTGATTATCAACAAGCCCTTGATATTCAGCAGACACGCGCATTGCAATATCAACAAGCCATAAAAGCTCTTGAAGAAACACGCACGCTTTGTGAATTAGACATTGAGTCGGTTGAGCAGATCCCGGCATTAATTGCAGAGCTAACGGCACAGCAGCAAGCACAAACGCAGCAGATCCTATCGCTAAAACATAAGCTAGATATCAATTCAGCGGGCGTTGAGCAGTTTAATAAAGCCTTTGAGTTGGTTAAGCGCCTTGATGCCAACTGCGAGCGCAGTGACGCTGCCAGCTTTGCGAAGAATGCATTGGCAAAAGCGGTGAGCGCGAATAATGATGTGCAGCAGCTTTCTCACTGGCAGTCACAAAAGCAAGACTTGACCAAAGCCGTCGCGAAGCAGCAAGCCGCTCGCGCATTGGTGAGTGAATATCAGCAGCAATTCGCCTCCTTGCTGGTTGATGAAGCCGACCTTGAAGTGGAATACGAGCGCCAATCTGGGGCTATTGAGACCTCAGAGATGAGCATTGAATCGGGTCGTGAAAACCTGATAGAGATGCGCCGTAATGAACAGCAAATCAATTCTGAGATCCAACGCTTTGAATCCATAGCGCCTCGCTGGATCAAGGCGAGCGATGCACTCACTCAGCTAAGTGACCAAACCGATGCTGAGCTGAACAGTGCACAGTCTGTGATGGCGTCAATGCAGTCAGTATTGGAATCTGAGAAAGCCTTACTATCAAGTAAGGATGCGCTGGCGATTCGCCGCACTCAAGTTGAGAAAGAGATTGAAGCATTAGGCGCACCAGGCGGTGCCAATGACGCTCGCCTTAAGGCTCTAGCCGACAGCGTAGGCGGTGTGCTTCTTTCTGAAATCTATGACGACATCACCCTAGAAGATGCTCCGTACTTTAGCGCCATGTATGGTCCGGCTCGTCACGCTATCGTGGTGTCGGACATGAGCGGTGTGAAAGAGCGTCTAGTGGAGTTTGATGACTGCCCTGATGACGTGTATATCCTAGAGGGTGATGTCGATGCCTTCGATGATAGTCAGTTTGAGGTGGAAGAGTTTGAAGGTGCAGTGTGTGTTCAAGTGAGCGAACAGCAGCTGCGTTTCTCACGCTTCCCTAAAGTGCCTCTGTTTGGCCGAGCGGCACGTGAATCTCGTTTAGAGACACTTCGTGAAGAGCGCGACCAATTAATCGAAGACTATGCGAAAGCCTCTTTTGATGCGCAAAAAGCACAGCGTCTGTACCAAGCGTACAATGACTTTGTGGCACACCACGCTCAAGTGGCATTCGAGAACGATCCAGAGCAAAGCATTAGTACATTGCGTAGCCAGCGCAGTGCTCTAATCGAAAAACTATCAGTGCTGCAATCTGCAGAAGCGGAGCACAAAGCGGCATTAGCGAAAGCGAAGAAGGCGTTGTCAGCGCTGGATAAGATTGCGCCGTCTCTGCACTTGCTTGAAGACGAGTCTTTGAGCGAGCGTTTAGAAGAAGTTGAGCAAAAACTAGAACTATTGTCTGAGAGCAAGCGCTATCTAGACCAGTTCGGTCAGACGCTACAAAAGCTTGAGCCGATTGCTAGTTCGCTTGAGGCGGATCCTGAGCAGTTTGATGCTATTCAGGCAGAATATGAAGCTTTAGACCAAGCATTGCAGCTCAACAAGCAAAAGACCTTTGCACTGTCGAATGTATTAGGGCGCAAAGCGCACTTTGCTTATGCAGATTCAGTGAAGCTTCTTGATAAAAGCAGTGAGCTAAGCGAGCAGCTGAAGCTCAAACTTGCGACTGCAGAGCAAGAGAAAGATCGCGCTCGTGAAGGCTTCAAACAAGCTCAGCAACAGTTCCAGCAGTACAATCAGCTACTGGCAACACTGAAGAGCTCGCACCAGGCGAAATCAGAAACCGTTCAAGAGTTCCGCCAAGAGTTGACGGATGCGGGCATTACGCTGGATGACGGCATTCTAGAGCGTGCACAAACGCGCAAAGAAAGCCTACATCAACGCATTGAAACCTCTCGCATCGCTCAAGCGCAGATGCAAAAAACACTGACAGCCACTGAGATGGAGCTTCGTACTTCTACCAAAGCGCTTAAGAAGCAACAGAAAGAGTACTCAGAGCTGCGTACCTTTGTTGTCACGGCAAAAGCTGGCTGGTGTTCAGTGCTTAAGCTTGCAAGAGAGCATGATGTAGAACGTAGACTGCACAAGCGTGAACTGGCGTATCTTTCGGAGGGCGAGCTTCGCTCTATGTCGGATAAGTCTTTGGGTGCGCTTCGCTTGGCTGTCGCCAATGAAGATGATTTGCGTGATTCACTGCGTGCATCGGAAGATACTGCTTACCCTGAGCGCAAGGTGCTGTTCTACATCGCGGTCTACCAATACCTAAGAGAGCGTATTCGTCAGGACATCATACACACTGATGATCCTGTAGAAGCTATCGAAGAGATGGAGGTAGAGCTTGCCCGTTTGACTGAAGAGCTGAATCAGCGTGAACACCGCTTGGCAATCAGTTCAGAGTCGGTATCGAGCATTATCAAGAAAACCATACAGCGTGAGCAAAACCGTATTCGTATCTTGAACCAAGGCTTGTCCAACATTCACTTTGGCCAGGTTAAGGGTGTGCGATTGAATGTGCAGATCCGTGAGAGCCATCAAATCTTGTTGGATAGCTTGGCTTGTCCAGACAAGACGCATCAGCAATTATTTGATAACTCTAGACTGACCTTCTCCGAAGCCATGGCTAAGTTATTCCAACGTGTGAATCCTCACATCGACATGGGACAACGCTCGCCGCAGGTGATGGGTGAAGAGTTGCTGGATTACCGTAACTACCTAGAAATGGGTGTTGAGGTAAACCGTGGTTCAGAGGGTTGGCTACAGGCCGAGTCTGGCGCACTGTCTACCGGTGAGGCGATCGGTACTGGTCAATCTATCTTGTTGATGGTGGTTCAGAGTTGGGAAGAAGAATCACGCCGCTTACGCAGTAAGGATATTGTTCCTTGTCGCTTGTTGTTCTTGGATGAGGCAGCCCGTCTTGATGCAAAATCCATTGCGACCCTGTTTGAGCTGTGTGATCGCTTGAATATGCAATTGTTGATTGCCGCTCCTGAAAACATCAGTCCTGAGAAGGGTACGACCTATAAGCTAGTGCGTAAGGTCTTCAAAGACCACGAGCATGTGCATGTGGTTGGCCTGCGTGGCTTTGGTCAGCAATCTGTGGGTTCTGAGCCTATTGATGAGGCTGAGGTGGTTTAGCTATTGCGGAGAATGTGCGTTCTAAGATCCTGAATAAGTTCTGCGAACTTTCCAGGATGACGCTAGTTTAAGTGGATACACACTGCCTAACAACCGTCATACTGGAAGCCACACTGTGGCTATCCAGTACCTTAGAGACAATCCATCTCAGCAAAGCGCAAAAACCCGTCATACTGGAAGCCACACAGTCGCTATCCAGTACCTTAGAAACAACTCATCTCAACAAAGCGTAAAAACTCGTCATACTGGAAACCACAACGTGGTTATCCAGTATCTTAGAAAATGCCCAGCCTAATAGATCTTCAAATCACCTACAGTAAATCCAACGTATGCTGATACTGGTACTGATACCCAAGACCTACCGATTTAGAGCTATCTATTCGCTTATCCGGCGTATCCACAACTTCAGGTAAGGTAATATCAAGCCCCTTTGATTCAATGGCGGCCTGATAAAACTGCGCTTTATCACAGGTGTTGGGCGTGGAGGCATTAATGATGTCATGCCCAATATGATTCATCGCAAACTCAACCACACTAACCGCATCCACCCGATGCAGCATGTTTGCAGGAGCATGGCGACTCACTGAACGTAATCGCGTGGCAAAGCGTGAGGGATGGCGAATCTCATCAACTAATCCACTGCAACGGATCACCACATGATCCATTTCACTGTCTATGACTCTTTGCTCGGCTTGCAACAGGGCGAGGCTTTTGTCGGAAAAATCATTATTACCAAGGGCTAACTCTAGGCTCGCATCTTCCTCTTTCATATCTTTCGATACAGACGGGTAAACCGCGGTAGAGCTAATCATGATGACTTTGCGGGCGCCACCTTGTTTTGCTGCTTCACAGATTTGCTGCCAGTTATTGGCATAACTGTCCCAATTGGGAGTTGCACTGCGCCTAAAACCAGGGGTAATACACCCAATAACCACCTCTATTTTCAATTGCTCAATGAGTGATGCGAGGGATTGTATGGAGGGTAGGGGAAGTTGTAATTGGTGAGCAGATAAACCGAGTTCAAGGCTTTCTTCTGTGCTTTCATGACTCGAATTTGTCACGTGAACGGCGTGGTTTGAGGCGCTAAGTTGTTTGGCTAATGGGCGGCCAAGCCAACCTGCGCCTATAATTAAGACTGCAGTCATATTTAGTGACTAAGTGCTCTCAATACTTTTTCGGCGTGCTCTGCGATTTCGATGCCTTCATCCGTTAGATAACCACCATCATTTAGAGTGCATAAACCCTTATCGAAAAGTCTTTTGACTGCCAGTTGCACATGTTCTTCTGCGTCGCTGTGTACTTTGATACCGGTTGCAGCACTGCTTAAATCGAATTGAAGAAGTAGATTTAGTTCATCGGTCAATAGTTGGTTGAATTTCATGCTTATTCCTTTTTGATACTTTCTTCCACAGTAGGACTGGAACAGCAGTGAATCAACAACAAACAGTAAAAAACGTTATCTATATCCTACGCCCGCTCAATTGTTCATCACTAAAGGGGTTTCTGAAGGAAATTTAAAAGATTTGTCATTGTCGCGTAAAAAAAGTCAAATTTAACATTGACTCTCTGTCAGCCCAGACCGGACAAGACTTTACATTTTTTATCCACAATTATTGTGGATAACCGCTCTAGAAATCAAAAAAGAGCGATGTGCAAAAAAGCATCAAACAGCAGAGTAAAGTAAATTAAATTAGTTATTTACATTTACTTTCAATTTAAGTTGCGTCAAATTGCGCGCTTTAAAAATTTGATTATTGATCCTGTTGCTTATTCAAGCTGTGAATAACTCTTGTTGATAGGAAATATCAATCGCAACAACTGGATAGATCAAGGATATGGTCTAAATTTTTAGTATTGGCTCGCCGCGGCATTGCTGTGGTGAATGAATAACAACAATCAAGGCAGTGTGTATGAGTGATATGAATAATATCCAAGAAGAAGAGAAAAGCTCACTTGAGTGGAAAGCCTTTCTTTTCATCGCAGTCGTTCTGTTCCCGGTTCTAAGTGTGGTGTTAGTAGGCGGGTACGGTTTTGTGGTCTGGATGCTTCAAGTTTTTGTATGGGGCCCACCTGGCATTCATGGTTAAGCAAGATGCAACTAAGAAAACTGATTTAAGAGCGAGAGTAAGATGAAGTCACTAATCGTTAAACTATGGAAAACGATGGGGCGCCCTGCTAAACACATAAGTTTAGGCGTACTCACCCTAGGCGGCTTTTTGGCCGGGGTTATCTTTTGGGGCGGATTTAATACCGCACTAGAAGCCACCAACACAGAGGAGTTTTGTATAAGCTGTCACACCATGCGTGATAACGTATACGAAGAGCTTCAAACAACGGTTCACTGGAAAAACCATTCGGGAGTTCGTGCAACCTGCCCAGATTGTCACGTTCCTCACGAGTGGACCGCTAAGATAGCGCGTAAGATACAAGCGTCTAAAGAAGTGTATGCGCAGATCTTTGGGGACTTAGATACCCCAGAAAAATTTGAAGCGCGTCGCTTTGAACTGGCTCGTCATGAGTGGGACCGTTTTTCAGCCAACAAGTCTTTGGAATGTAAAAACTGTCACAATTACGAATCAATGGATTACGAGTTGATGTCTCCAACGGCTCGAATTCAAATGAAGCAAGCGGCTGAGCGAGACCAAAGCTGTTTGGATTGTCACAAAGGTATTGCTCACAAACTGCCTGAAAATATGGATACCTCAGGTGGTATGGTCGGTGAGCTAGAACAGATTGCACATTCAACCTCTTACTCTAAAGACTCCTCTTATGTGTCTGTTCGTCACCTTCCTTTATACGAAGACAAAGACCTTTCTGTTGAAGCCGGTCTATTGAACCCAGCGTCGCAAATTAAGGTTCTTCAAGTCACTGACAAAGCGCTACAAGTTGAAATTAGTGGCTGGCGTAAAGACAAAGGCTTTGGGCGAGTGATTCAAGAAGACTTTGGTATGAATATCGCGGTGGGCTCTCTACTTAAAGAAGCGGCACAAAGCGATGCTATCGTGCAAAGCTTTGAAGAGAAAGAAGATGAGCTAACCGGTTTGCCATGGAGCCGAGTTATCGCAACAGTTTGGATGAAACCAGAAGCACTAATAGAAAGTTACGATCCAATTTGGGAGCGTGCGGGTGAGTCATATACCGTAAACTGCTCAACCTGTCATACACAGCCTGCACCCGCACACTTCAGTGCCAATGCATGGCC
The DNA here is from genome assembly GCF_001677275.1 of Vibrio breoganii. GTDB lineage: Bacteria > Pseudomonadota > Gammaproteobacteria > Enterobacterales > Vibrionaceae > Vibrio > Vibrio breoganii. The sequence goes on along the minus strand of NZ_CP016177.1, from coordinate 1,761,520 downwards.
GGGCATGTTCAATGGTATGTCAGCATTCGTAAACCTAGATACTGATAGTGAAGCCTTGGTATTGAAATACCTACAGAAACATTCATCTGACTTCTCAGATGAGCATCACTAATTCTGGACGGAGAGAAATAATGTCATTATCAAGAAGAAGCTTTCTGAAAGGTTTAGGTGCATCAGGCGCTGCAGCATCGGTGATCGGGCCAAGCTTATTAGTATCAAGCTCAGCTAGCGCCGCTTCAGAAACAGAAGGTGTGTGGAAGACTTCGGGTTCTCACTGGGGCGCGTTTCGCGCTCGAGTGTGGGCCGGTAAGGTTCAAGAGATAAAACCGTTAGAAGTGGATAAATACCCCACCGAGATGCTGAACGGCATCAAGGGGATTATCTACAGCCCATCACGTATCCGCTACCCTATGGTTCGTTTGGATTGGTTGAAGAAGCACAAGTACGCCACAGATACCCGTGGTAACAACCGCTTTGTTCGTGTTACTTGGGATGAGGCGCTTGATCTCTTCTATCGAGAGCTTGAGCGTGTTCAAAAAGACTACGGTCCTTGGGCACTGCATGCGGGGCAAACAGGCTGGCGTCAAACCGGCCAAATGCACAGCTGTAATAACCATATGCAGCGCGCTATCGGCTTGCACGGTTACTCAGTGAAGAAGGTAGGGGATTACTCTACCGGTGCCGGTCAAACCATATTGCCATATGTGCTGGGCTCTACCGAGGTGTACGCGCAAGGTACGTCTTGGGAGCTTATCCTAGAGAACAGTGACAACATCATTATCTGGGCAAACGACCCGGTTAAGAACCTTCAGGTAGGTTGGACGTGTGAAACTCATGAGTCGTTTGAGTATCTTGAGCAACTGAAAGAGAAAGTCGCTAAGAAAGAGATCAATGTGATCTCAGTGGATCCGGTTAAGAACAATACACAGCAATACCTTGGCAATGATCACTTGTATGTGAATCCACAAACTGACGTGGCCTTCATGCTAGGCATGGCGCATACCCTGTATACAGAAGATCTGTACGATAAGAAATTTATCGAGCTGTACTGTCTTGGCTTCAAAGAATTCGTTCCTTATATGATGGGTGAAACCAAAGATAAGGTAGAAAAAACGCCGGAATGGGCTGCGGAAATCTGTGGCGTTCCAGCGGATAAGATTCGTGAATTTGCGCGCATGCTAGTGAGTGGTCGCACTCAGATCTTGTTTGGTTGGTGTATACAGCGTCAAGAGCACGGTGAGCAGCCGTACTGGATGGGTGCTGTACTCGCCTCTATGATTGGGCAAATTGGCTTGCCGGGCGGTGGTGTCTCTTATGGTCACCATTACTCTGGTATCGGCGTCTCCTCTACAGGCTTCGGTGCGCCAGGTTCATATCCGCTGAATATCGATACCGGTCAAGAGCCTAAGTACACTAACAAGGACTACAACGGCTACAGCAGCGTTATTCCTGTGGCTCGTTGGATTGATTGTCTCCTAGAGCCGGGTAAGAAAATTCAGGCGAATGGCAGTGAAGTCACCCTTCCTGCCTACAAAATGATGGTGATCAGTGGCAACAACCCTTGGCATCATCACCAAGATCGCAACAACATGAAGAAGGCGTTCAAAAACCTTCAAACCATGGTGACTATCGATTTTGCTTGGACTGCTACGTGCCGTTTCTCAGATATCGTTTTGCCAGCGTGTACTCAGTTTGAGCGTAACGATATTGATGGCTATGGCGCATACTCAGGTCGCGGTCTGGTGGCGATGCATAAGCTAGTCGACCCGCTGTTCCAGTCTAAAACTGACTTTGACATCATGACTGAGCTTACCGCTCGCTGGGGACGTGAAAAAGACTACACTCGCGGCATGTCTGAAATGGAATGGGTGAAGAGCCTATACGATGGCTGTAAGGCATCTAACCCTAAGTTTAACCTGCCTGAATTTGAAGAATTCTGGGAGAAAGGCTTCCTAGACTTTGGCAAGGGTCAACCTTGGACGCGTCACGCAGATTTCCGTGAAGATCCAGAGATCAGTGCCCTAGGTACTCCATCTGGCTTTATCGAGATCACCAGCCGTACTATCGGACGTTACGGTTATGAGCACTGCCAAGAGCACCCAATGTGGTTTGAGAAATCAGAGCGCTCTCATGGTGGGCCTGGTTCAGATAAACATCCGTTCTGGCTACAGTCTTGTCACCCAGATAAACGTCTTCACTCACAAATGTGTGAATCTGAAGAGTTCCGAGCAACTTATGCCGTTCAGGGACGCGAGCCGTGTTATCTAAACCCTAAAGATGCCAAAGCAAAAGGCATTAAAGATGGGGATTTGATTCGCGTATTTAACGATCGCGGACAGCTTGTTGCCGGCGCGGTAGTGAGTGATCACTACCCTGAAGGTGTGATTCGAATTGAAGAGGGCGCGTGGTACGGACCTCTCAATGAGAAAATAGGCGCAATAGATACCTATGGCGATCCCAATACCCTAACTCAAGACATCCCATCATCAGAGCTGGCACAAGCAACATCCGCCAATACCTGTTTGGTGAATATTGAGAAATTCAAGGGTGAGGTACCACCGGTTACCGCCTTTGGGGGACCACTAGAGGTTTCTTAACCTCTTTTATGATTGAAACGAAAACCACCGATGACACTCGGTGGTTTTTTTGTATCTGATGATTCTGAACACTGACTTGGTATGTTGGTACTAGCGTGATTGATACGAGGCCAAACTGCGGGCAAAAAAAAAGCCGACCACGAAAAAACGTGCGATCGGCTTGTATTCTTGTGAACAAAAAACTACGTTCACTAACAACGTCAGTTGGCTAGGTGATCCTTGGCTTAAAAGGATCACTGTCACTAATGCACTATGCGTGCCAACTTTTAAAATTATTTATTAAACCTTTGTTATATAAGGATTAAACTTAAAAATTTAACTTGTTTTGCAAATTGCATTTTCAAAATGCAACGAATTTTAGATTTTTGCATATGTGTGTTTGTGCATATTTTAGGCATATAGTTTGGATGCACCCGCAATCATATACAGATATTAAACAAAGAACCTAAAGACTAAGGTTTCAAGTGCGACAATCCCGAATAGAGCAGGGAAGGTAATTCTAGAAATGATATCTAACCTGTGGGCTAGCGCTAACTTGCCTTCCTTGGCTAAGGCAGACGTTGCAATGCATTGCAGCAGACTGGCGAACACCAAAATAGTCGATGCCAAGATGAAATAATCTAAGCTGGTTAAATAAGGCAGACGAGGCAAGATGGTGTCCGCTGAAAAACGATAAGCTATCAAGGTTAACATTGAGGTTATCGCAATACCTACGTTACTGGCGACATTGAGTGGATCCATCCAAAACACTGCCCAAGACATGGCCACAATCAAAGCTAAGGGTAGGATCATTTTCAGGATGTAATAACTGCTGAGTCGTTCTGCAACAAAGCCATAATTGATGCCCGCGACATTGATGGTGTCATTTTGATAAGGGCGATAGGCTTTTGTTTCAGCAAACCAGTCCAGAATACGCCAGTCCGCAAGGGACAAGCTGCTAGCGATCCCTGAGAACTCTTCAATATCAATCATCTCAATTTCAGTTGGATTGTATCCAGGGGCAACCAGATGGAAATTGAAATCTTGTATATCAAAAGGGAAACGGTTTAGGCGCATGGCTTGCGAATAACTGCCCCAGCTGGCCACCAAGAAGGATACTTGACCCTCAGGGGTAATAGTGACGCTGTCTTTATTGTGAAAGAAGATCTTTTGCTGACTGACGATCTGAAACTGAGGGTGCCAAACCTCATCTAAGTCTTTTGTAATGGGCTCTGGGCCGGGGTGAGCTTCGCGGCTGTCTAGCCAACTTAAGCGATAAAAAAGGCGAATATCAAAACTTTGTGACGAGGTATCAATACCATCTACGTCAGCAACAAATAGCGCAGTGTTTATTTTTAGGGGCAGATCACCGGGCGGTAAGCCCTTTGAGGCGAGGGTAGTAGGAACTATACAAAATAGCGCTAATATAAAAATTCCAATCGTTCGCATCGGCAGTCGCTCCATCAACTTGATCTTCAAATTATAGAGCGATTACCGTGTAACGTCGGATTTACTTAATAGCGAACATGGAGCCAAAGTTAAAGCACTGGAACCAAACCTCACTGCTGCTAAAGCCAATGTCAGCAAATCTCTGCTTGTGAGTCTCAATCTTGTCAGGAAGCATTACGTTCTCAATAGCACTGCGTTTCTGGCTAATTTCCAGCTCGCTGTATCCATTGGCGCGTTTAAAATCGTGATGTAAATCGATCAGCAGCTCATGGGAGGTTTGATCCTCAAAGATGAACTTCTCAGAAAGGATTAAGATGCCGCCCGGCAGCAAGCCTTTATAGATCTTTTCAAGCAGCGCCTGACGGTCATCTGGAGATAAAAACTGCAGTGTGAAGTTCAAAACCACTACAGAGGCATTTTCAATGACAATTTCGCGGATATCAGCTTCGCGAACATCAACCGGAGTTTTAGCTTTATAGGCATTGATGTGTAGCTTACAGCGCTCCACCATTGCCGAAGAGTTATCTACTGCGATGATATTGCAGTTATCTGTGGTGATGTTACGACGCATAGATAAGGTAGCGGCGCCAAGAGAGCAGCCAAGGTCATAGAGATTTGACCCTTCTGTGGCAAAACGCTCAGCTAACATGCCAATCGCCGATATGATATTGCTGTATCCAGGTACAGAACGCTGAATCATATCTGGGAACACTTCTGCTACGCGTTCATCGAAGGTAAAGTCGCCAATCTTTTCGATTGGAGCGGAAAAAATCTTATCTGTGCTCATCGGGATCTTGGTGTGTAAGTAATAACAAGCGTAAGTTTAGAGAAAAGGTACCGAGCTGTCATTAATCTAGCTCAATTGCGTTAAAGCTTGTTGTTTTTGCCTTTGTTTGCTCAAAAACAGAGCAAAGCCCACCTTTCATGCAGAAAAAGTTGCTTTGCCTGTCGATTTTAGGGCTATTTCCGAGTATAAATATCGGTTAATTGCGTCGAGATCTTATTGTCTCGATAGAAACTTATTAGTTATTAGAAAAGAGTCGGGAAATTCAATATGCGTAGCCATTATTGTGGTCAACTGAACAAGTCCCTAGCAGGACAAACTGTAGAACTTTGCGGTTGGGTAAACCGTCGCCGTGATCTAGGCGGCCTTATTTTTATCGATATGCGAGATCGTGAAGGTATCGTTCAAGTAGTTGTTGACCCAGATATGGCAGAAGCTACTGCTGTAGCAAACGAATTACGTAACGAATTCTGCATTAAGCTAACCGGTGAAGTTCGCGTTCGTCCTGACAGCCAAGTAAACAAAGACATGGCGACCGGTGAAGTTGAAATCATCGCTAAAGGCCTAGAAATCATCAACCGTTCAGACGTGTTGCCACTGGATTTCAACCAAAACAACTCTGAAGAGCAGCGTCTTAAGTATCGTTACATCGATCTACGTCGCCCTGAGATGAGTGACCGTATTAAGCTGCGTGCTAAAGCGTCAAGCTTTGTGCGTCGTTTCCTGGATGACAACGACTTCCTAGATATCGAAACACCTGTTCTGACTAAAGCAACGCCAGAAGGTGCACGTGATTACTTGGTACCAAGCCGTGTTCACAAAGGCAACTTCTATGCGCTTCCACAGTCTCCTCAGTTGTTCAAACAGCTGCTGATGATGTCTGGCTTTGATCGTTACTACCAAATCGTTAAGTGTTTCCGTGATGAAGATTTGCGTGCGGACCGTCAACCTGAATTTACTCAGATTGATATTGAAACCTCATTCATGTCTGCAGACCAAGTGCGTGCAACCACAGAGAAAATGGTTCACGACATGTGGCAAGAGCTACTGAACGTTGACCTTGGTGAATTCCCAGTAATGCCATTTGCTGAAGCTATTCGTCGCTTTGGTTCTGATAAGCCAGATCTACGTAACCCACTTGAGCTTGTTGATGTTGCTGACATTCTTAAAGATGTTGAATTCAAGGTATTCGCTGGCCCTGCAAACGACGAGAAAGGTCGTGTAGCAGTACTTCGAGTACCAGGTGGCGCTAAGCTGACTCGTAAGCAAATCGATGGCTACGCTGAGTTCGTTGGTATCTACGGTGCGAAAGGCTTGGCATGGATGAAGGTGAACGACCGTGCTGCAGGCATGGAAGGTATCCAATCTCCAGTGGCTAAATTCCTAAATGAGGAAGTGATCAACGGTATTCTTGAGCGCACTGGCGCTGAGAGTGGCGATATCATCCTATTTGGTGCTGATAAAGCGAACGTTGTTTCAGAAGCGATGGGCGCACTGCGTCTTAAAGTCGGTACTGATCTAGAGCTAACAGACCTAGCCGCATGGAAACCTCTTTGGGTTGTTGATTTCCCAATGTTTGAAGAAGACGGTGAAGGCAACCTGCACGCAATGCACCACCCATTCACTTCTCCTCTTGGCGTAACAGCAGAAGAGCTAAAAGCGAACCCTGCGGCTGCAAACTCTAATGCATACGACATGGTTATCAACGGCTACGAAGTGGGCGGTGGTTCTGTACGTATTCACAATGCAGAGATGCAAGCAGCAGTGTTTGACATCCTAGGCATTGATGCACAAGAGCAACAACTTAAGTTTGGTTTCCTACTAGAAGCCCTTAAGTATGGCACGCCTCCACACGCAGGCCTAGCATTCGGTCTTGACCGTCTTGTGATGCTGCTGTGTGGCACAGAGAACATCCGTGACGTGATTGCATTCCCGAAAACGACCAATGCATCTTGTCTACTGACAGACGCACCTAGCCTTGCAAACCCAGCAGCGCTAGAAGAGCTTTCTATTGCAGTGAAGATTGCGAAAAAAGAAAGCGAATAACATTCGCGTCTAACTAGTCTAAACTCCCGCTTATATCGCGGGAGTTTTTGTTTTAGGGATAGAAAACATCAATGACGATTATTTTAGGAATAGACCCAGGCTCTAGAATTACCGGGTATGGGGTTATTCGTCAAAACGGCAGGCATTTATATTACCTTGGCAGTGGCTGTATCCGCATGTCGGAAAAAGAACTGCCGGGTAGGCTAAAGCAAATCTATGCAGGGGTGAGCGAAATCATCACTCAGTTTCAGCCAGACGTGTTTGCTATCGAACAAGTCTTCATGTCGAAAAACGCCGACTCTGCCTTAAAGCTAGGACAGGCGAGGGGCAGTGCCATTGTTGCTGCAGTAAATGCTGACCTAGAAGTCCATGAGTATGCCGCGAGACTGATCAAACAAGCGGTAGTAGGTAATGGTGGTGCTGACAAAGCCCAAGTGCAGCACATGGTTCAACAAATGCTGAAACTTCCAGCCAAACCACAGGCCGACGCCGCCGATGCATTAGGCGTCGCAATATGCCACGCCAACACCAACAAAACGCTGGTGGCATTGGCGGGGAAAGCGACCTCGGCTAGGCGTGGAAGGTATCGGTAAAAGTTATTAGCTGTCAGCTGCAAGCTTCAAGCTTCAAGATTAAGAGCAGGTACAGCGTAGTAATCATGCTACTTTCCAACTAGTAGCTAGTAGCTAGTAGCTAGAAGCTTGAAGCTTGAAGCTCGAAGCTCGAAGCTCGAAGCTTGATCTACCTCCGTCATTGCCGAGGTCTTTTATCGGCAATCTGAAAGTCATTGCGTTCCCTGATTCCCGCTAAAGACATGCGGGAATGACGTTTTTATAACTTCTAGTTGCCAGCTACAAGCTTCAAGAGTAACAGCGGTTACAATGCAGAAATAACTTTTCTTGCGGCTAGTAGCTGGCAGCTCGAAGCTCGATCTATCCCCGTCGTCCCCGAGTGCTTTTATCGGGGACCTAAAGGTTTAGCGTTCCCCGCTAACTAGCCCGAGAATGACGTTTTTATATAGCTGCTAGTTGCTAGCTACAAGCTTCAAGATGAAGATGAAAATCAAGAGCGGGTGCTATGCGAGTACAACACTTCTTGCAGCTAGTAGCTCATGGCTCGCAGCTTTCATACAACTGATCGCTGTTCGTAATACTGGCTATCCGTCCAGTTATTTATTATCATCAATAACATTGTAAACAGTGATTGGAAATAGACAGTGATTGGACGCTTACGTGGAACCCTTATCGAAAAACAGCCCCCAGAACTTTTAATTGAAGTGGGTGGGATTGGCTATGAAGTACAGATGCCGATGAGCTGTTTTTATGAGCTGCCGGAAATTGGCCAAGAAGCGATTATTTATACTCACTTCGTGGTCCGAGAAGACGCGCAGCTTTTGTATGGTTTCAACAGCGTGAATGAGCGTGCTCTATTCCGTGAAGTGATTAAAGCCAATGGCGTGGGCCCTAAACTGGGCTTGGGTATCTTATCGGGTATGACGGCGGGACAGTTTGTTAGCTGTGTTGAGAACGAAGATATCTCTACTCTGGTTAAACTGCCGGGTGTGGGTAAGAAAACAGCCGAGCGTTTGGTCGTAGAAATGAAAGACCGTCTTAAAGGCTGGGGTGCGGGCGACCTATTTACGCCGGCCACTGACGCTGCGCCAATGGATAAAGGTCTGTCTAGCGACGAAAGCGCCATTGATGAAGCAGTGAGTGCACTACTGGCATTGGGTTACAAACCGCAATTGGCATCCAAAGCGATTTCTCAGATTGCCAAGCCTGATATGACCAGCGAATCCCTGATCAAAGAAGCTCTGCGAGCGATGGTATAATAGATGATTGAAGCTGACCGACTCATTGCACCGGAAAATCCTACCTTTAGAGACGAAGAAGCGATAGATCGCGCCATTCGCCCTAAAAAGCTTGAAGATTATCGAGGCCAAGACCACGTGCGTGGTCAGATGGAGATTTTCATCAAAGCGGCTCAAATGCGCAATGAAGCTTTGGATCACCTGCTTATCTTCGGACCTCCTGGCTTGGGTAAAACCACGCTTGCTAACATTGTGGCCAATGAGATGGGCGTTAACATCCGCACCACTTCAGGCCCTGTGTTAGAAAAAGCCGGTGATCTGGCGGCGCTTCTAACTAATCTAGAAGAAAACGATGTGTTGTTTATTGATGAAATACACCGTTTGAGCCCTATGGTCGAAGAGGTTCTCTATCCTGCGATGGAAGATTATCAGTTAGACATCATGATAGGTGAGGGCCCAGCGGCACGTTCTATCAAGATTGATCTTCCGCCCTTCACCTTGATTGGCGCAACCACACGAGCAGGTTCGTTAACCTCGCCACTGCGCGATCGATTCGGTATTACTCAGCGTCTTGAATACTACAAGATTGAAGATCTGCAGCACATTGTTCAACGCAGTGCCGATTGCTTGAATTTGTCGATGGAAGAAGAGGGTGCTCTTGAAGTTGCAAGGCGTGCTCGTGGTACTCCGCGTATCGCTAACCGTTTACTGAGGCGTGTACGAGATTATGCCGAAGTTAAGGGTGATGGACATATCGATTCGGGTATCGCAGACAAAGCCTTGGACATGTTAGACGTCGATAGCCTTGGCTTTGATTACATGGACCGCAAATTATTGCTGGCCATTATTGAGAAGTTTAATGGTGGTCCTGTTGGGCTCGATAATATGGCCGCTGCCATCGGTGAAGAAAAAGATACCATTGAAGATGTATTAGAGCCGTATTTGATTCAGCAGGGTTATCTACAAAGAACCCCTCGAGGTCGAATTGTTACAGACCGTGCCTACTTACATTTTGGATTTGATCTAAAAGATTGATGAATCGTTATAGGGGTGTAATGCCCCTTTTATTTGTCCGACAATAACCCTACCAAACTCTTAACCTTGGTCACATATCAACCTCTTACTGCACAATAAGTCACCCATCTCAATTCATTATTCTTGATTCAAATCAAGGAAACTTTCTGAAATAAAGCCTTTGAAACCAACAAACTAAACCGATAATATAACCCACAGATATATTAGAGGATGCCTAACAACTGTTTAACCGTTAGTTTTCAGGGAATTAATGATTGATACAGTTATTTAACAGCTCCTGTTAATTTTTAACTTTGTGCTTTAGGTTGAACCAGTGTCTAGGAAGACACCCAAGGAGTTCTTATGATAGATGTCGTTGATCTGTCGCGATTGCAATTCGCGTTGACAGCAATGTACCACTTCCTGTTTGTACCATTAACTTTAGGTCTTGCTTTCTTGCTTGCGATTATGGAATCCGTTTACGTGATGACAGGCAAGCAGATTTATAAAGATATGACCAAGTTCTGGGGTAAGTTATTCGGTATTAACTTTGCTCTAGGTGTCGCTACAGGCCTTACCATGGAGTTCCAGTTCGGAACAAACTGGTCTTACTATTCTCACTATGTAGGCGATATCTTTGGTGCTCCTCTTGCCATTGAAGCCTTGGTAGCCTTCTTCTTAGAATCCACGTTTGTTGGTTTATTCTTCTTTGGTTGGGACAGACTGTCTAAGCGTCAGCACTTGGCGGTAACTTGGCTAGTTGCATTGGGCTCAAACTTCTCTGCACTGTGGATTCTTATCGCAAACGGCTGGATGCAACACCCAGTGGGCGCGGAGTTCAACTTTGAAACCATGCGAATGGAGATGGTGAGCTTCTCTGAAGTAGTGTTTAACCCAGTTGCTCAGGTGAAATTCGTTCACACCGTAGCATCCGGTTATACCACTGGCGCAATGTTCGTTCTTGGTATCAGTTCCTACTATCTATTGAAGGGACGTGATGTTGCTTTTGCTCGTCGTTCATTTGCTATTGCCGCCTCTTTTGGTATGGCAGCCATTCTATCTGTAATCGTTCTTGGCGATGAGTCAGGCTATGAGCTTGGTGACGTACAGAAAGTGAAGCTTGCCGCTATTGAAGCTGAATGGCATACCGAGCCAGCACCTGCAGCCTTCACCGCATTTGGTATTCCAAATCAAGAGACAATGGAAACCGACTACGCGATTAAGATCCCTTATGTCATGGGTATCATCGCAACACGTTCAGTTGATAAGCAAGTGACAGGCCTTCGCGACCTTCGTGAAGAGCACGTCGATCGCATCCGCAACGGTATGTTCGCTTATGACCTTCTTGAAAAGCTGCGCGCAGGTGACAAATCTGACGCGAACATGGCAGCCTTTGATGAGGTGAAAGACGACTTGGGTTATGGTTTGCTGCTTAAGCGTTACACCGACAACGTAGTAGACGCAACAGAAACACAAATCCAAGCGGCGGCTGATGATTCAATCCCTACGGTTTGGCCTCTATTCTGGTCGTTCCGCATCATGGTTGCGTGTGGTTTCATCATGCTGTTTGTCTTTGGTATGGCGTTCTACCAGACCTGTCGTCAGAAGATCGAACAAAAACCTTGGTTACTGAAAGCTGCGCTGTTCAGCATTCCGCTTCCGTGGATTGCGATTGAAGCAGGTTGGTTCGTTGCCGAGTTTGGTCGTCAGCCATGGGCGGTAGGTGAAATACTTCCAACCCATGTTGCTGCCTCTGCATTGACCATGGGTCAACTATGGGCATCACTGGCCGCTATTTTGGCTCTTTACACTGTGTTCTTGATTGCAGAAGTTTACTTGATGGTGAAATTTGCACGTAAAGGACCGAGCAGCCTGAAAACAGGTCGCTACCACTTTGAACAAGACAACGACGATGAAGCGAAAGCGAAAATCGGTCGTCAAGTTGAAGCATAATAAGGGAGTGTAATTATGTTTGATTACGAAGTTTTAAGATTTATATGGTGGGTGCTGATCGGCGTGCTATTCGTCGGGTTTGCGGTCACTGACGGCTTTGATATGGGTGTATGTGCGGTTGTACCTATCCTAGGTAAAACTGACACCGAACGCCGTGTAATGATCAACTCAATTGCTCCCCACTGGGATGGCAACCAAGTTTGGTTAATTACAGCCGGTGGTGCTCTATTTGCAGCATGGCCTCTAGTGTACGCAACGTCGTTCTCAGGCTTTTATTTTGCGATGATCGTAACTCTCGCTGCATTGTGGCTTCGCCCAATTGGTTTGGATTACCGCTCTAAAATAGAAGAGCCAAAATGGCGTAAGACTTGGGATATCTGTATTTCTATCAGTGGCTTTGTTCCACCGGTTATCTTCGGTGTTGCCTTTGGTAACCTGCTGCAGGGTGTACCGTTCCAACTGAATGAGTTCATGATGTCCACCTACCACGGCAGCTTCTTCGGGCTACTGAATCCATTTGCATTGCTATGCGGTCTAGTCAGCTTGTCGATGATACTGCTGCAAGGCGCAACATGGCTGCAGATGAAAACCACAGCTGACGTGCATGTACGTGCTCGCAACCTAGCTCAACTTGCTGGTATTGCTACAGCATTGCTGTTTGTTGTTGGCGGTTTCTGGGTTCAAGGTATGGACGGCTATGTGATCACAAGTCAAATGGACCACAACGGCGCATCGAACCCTCTTGCAAAAGACGTAGTCGTAGAAGCAGGTGCTTGGATGAAGAACTTTGCTGAGTATCCTGCGTTTTGGATAGCACCTGCACTAGGCGTGGCGATGCCACTGCTTGCGCTACTTGCGTCTCGCGCTGAGAAGGGCGGTTTTGCATTCTTGTTCTCAAGCTTGGGCAATGCTGGCGTTATCTTTACTGCAGGCCTTGCGATGTTCCCATTCGTTATGCCATCAAGCCTTAACCCGGCACACAGCTTAACGATGTGGGATTCAACCTCTAGTGAACTGACTCTTAACCTTATGACGGCCGTAGCCTTTGTTATGGTTCCAGTAATCCTGGCTTACACCAGTTGGACCTACTACAAGATGTTTGGTCGTCTAGATGAGAAGTTCATCGAAGAAAACAAGAATTCACTCTACTAAGAAGGGACAAGATATGTGGTATTTCGCTTGGATTTTGGGTGTGTTGCTAGCTTGTGCTTTCGGCATCATCAATGCTCTATGGCTAGAGCACACAGAAATGATGGACAAAGATAAGCAAGACTAAGCTTAACTGACATCCTAAAAGGCCAGAGTTGATATTCAGCTCTGGCCTTTTTTACGTTCTGTGCAAATGGCAAAGTATGCAATACGTGAAATAGGGCAAATGTCATCCTGAACTCGATTCAGGACCTTAGAGAGTGCCATAGCAAGCAATGTATGTCCCAAGATCCTAGATAAGCTCTCCGAGCTTTCTAGGATGACCCTGATAGCTGATAGCTGATAGCTGACAGCTAGCTCCCCCAAGTCATCCTGAACTCGATTCAGGATCTTAGAGAGTGCCATAGCCGACAATGTAGGCGCCAAGATCCTAGATAAGCTCTCCGAGCTTTCTAGGATGACCCTGAGAGCTGATTCCCCCAAGTCATCCTGAACTCGATTCAGGACCTTAGAGGGTGCCATAGCCAGCAATGTACGCCCGAAGATCCTAGATAAGCTCTCCGAGCTTTCTAGGATGACCCTGAGAGCTGATTCCCCCAAGTCATCCTGAACTCGATTCAGGATCTTAGAGGGTGCTAAAGCCAGCAATGTACGACCCAAGATCCTAGACAAGTTCTCCGAACGTTCTAGGATGACCCTGACGGCTGACGGCTGACGGCTGACGGCTGATAGCTAGCAGCTACCCCTAATTCCCCCTTAGAATGTGTCTAAATATTGCGACATTAGTCAAATTTTGGCCACTTAGCTCACGAAAGCCGTGCATCCATCAAAAAAAACGTGTTGCCTAAAAAATAAAAAGTTACATTGTGTATATTACAGGCAAAGAAATCAGGGACCTAGGGCATGTCGTCTACCGATAAAGCGCCGTTCACTTGGCCGATACGAATCTACTACGAAGATACGGATGCGGGTGGTATTGTGTATCACTCCAATTATTTGAAGTACTTCGAGCGCGCACGCACTGAAATGTTAAGAAGCATTGGCGTGTCGCAAGAGGTGTTGTTACAAGAGAATCTAGGTTTTGTGGTTCGACATATGGATATCGATTTTTTGCAAGGTGCGAAACTCGACCAAGAATTGACGGTCCAAACACACATTGCTCAATTAAAACGCGCATCTCTCGATTTTTGTCAGGAGATAGTCAATCTAGAAGGCAGAGTATTGTGCAAAGCTATGGTTAAGGTAGCATGTATCAATACCGCCAATATGAGGCCTCAGGCCATACCCAGTTTCATGATCACGGAGTTATCGTAAAGTGTCCGCAGAAATCAATTTTATTGATCTTATCCTAGAAGCAAGCCTATTAGTTCAGCTGGTGATGCTCACTTTGGTTGGCATGTCGGTGGCCTCATGGGCAATGATCATCAGTCGCAGTAAGGTTATCTCCGAGGCTTATGCTCGTACAGACCGTTTCGAAGACAAATTTTGGTCAGGTAAAGATCTTGGCAAGCTATACCAAGAAGTGAAAGCGCGTAAAGACAGCTTATCAGGCATTGAAGAAATCTTTTACTCAGGCTTTACCGAGTTTGCTCGTCTTCGCCGCACTAACGCAGGCTCACCAGACTTCATTATGGAAGGTACTGGAAGAGCGATGCGTGTATCAGTGGCAAGAGAAGTCGACAACCTAGAAACCAACCTGCCATTTTTGGCAACGGTAGGCTCTATTAGCCCATACATCGGTCTGTTTGGTACGGTATGGGGCATTATGCATGCATTTATCGCACTAGGTCAGGTAAAGCAAGCTACGCTAGCTATGGTAGCCCCTGGTATTGCAGAGGCCTTGATTGCAACGGCTATGGGTCTATTTGCTGCGATTCCAGCGGTGATGTTCTACAACCGCCTTAGTAACCGCGTTGGCAAGCTTGAGCACTCATACGCCACCTTCTCTGAAGAGTTCCACGCTATCTTGCACCGTCAAGCGATGAGCGAAAGGAACTAATCAATGGCGGGTTATCAACCTAAAAAACGCAAACTCACCGCAGAAATCAACGTAGTTCCTTACATTGATGTCATGCTGGTGTTGCTGATTATCTTTATGGTGACCTCGCCGTTTGTCACACAGGGCGTGGATGTTGAGCTGCCTAAAACGCACAGCGCGACACCTGCATCAGAACTTGCTGGAGACAGCGAAGCTAGCTTTATCATCATCGAGATCACCGCTGACGGCGAATTAGGCCTTAGTGTTAATGATGAAGAAGTACAGCGTGGTATGAGCCTTGACGAGGTGATTGTTCGAGTCAAAGCAGAGCGCGCCATTTCACCTGACGCACCGGTAGCGGTGGGTGGTGACGCTTCAACACCATACGCTGAGGTAGTTCTGGTTCTCGACGAATTAGGCCAAGCAGGTATAGCCAAGGTTGGCTTGCTGACGGACATCAAGGGATAGATTCCAGTAAACGATGAAACAAGATAAAAAGTTCACCAGATCGCTCATCATTTCAGCAGCAGTACACTTGCTTCTGGTGATAGCCTTGATCTGGGGAACTAACTTCAATATGTCGAAACCAGAACCTACACCCAATATGGTGGAGGCGGTGGTTATTGACCCCAATGCTATTCAAAAGCAGGCTCAGCAGATTCGCCAACAGCGTGAGGCTGCCTCAAAGGCTGAGCAAGAGCGTATTCGCAAGTTGAAAGAGCAAAGCAAGCAACTTGAGAAGAATCGCAAAGCCGAAGAAGAGCGCATTCGTCGTCTAGCCCAAGAGAAAGCAGAATCAGAGAAAAAAACACGTGAAGCTGAAAAGCAGCGTCAGTTAAAAGAGAAACAGCGCAAGGAAGAAGAGCAGCGCACTAAGGTTGCCGAAGCTGAGCGTAAGAAAAAAGAACAAGCCACCAAAAAAGCGGAAGCAGAACGAGTAGCTAAAGTAAAAGCGGCGGCAGAAGCAAGTAAGAAAGCGGCGAAGGCAGAGGCGGATAGGGTAGCGAAAGAAAAGGCAGCCAAAGAAGCCACTGAAAAAGCACGTAAAGCGGAACAAGAAAAGCTGGCTCAAGAGAAGGCTGCTAAAGAAGCCGCTGAGAAAGCCAAGAAAGAACAAGCTCGTTTAGCGCAACTTGAGCGTGAACGTAAAGAACAAGAAGCGGCACTGAGCGATATTTTCTCAGGCCTTGAAGCGGAACAGCAAACGAATTCAACCGCTCGTAGCAGAGCCATAACCGATGAAGTCACCCGAATGGGTGAGATCTATAAGCAAATGATTCAGCGAGAATTATTGCTAGATGATTCCTTTAGAGGAAAAGAGTGCCGAGTGAATTTGCGATTGCTTAACACAGGCTCTAACTTCATTGTAAGCGACCTAAGAACTTTGTCTGGAGATTCAGGCCTGTGTCGCGCCGCACAAGTAGCAGTTTCAAAAGTAGGGAGCTTCCCACTGCCAAGCGACAAGGCTGCTATAGATAAATTGAAGAGCATTAACTTAACCGTTGCACCTTAAGAAGGAAAACCTGGTGATTAAACGATTATTTGTAAGTCTATTGATGATGTGCAGTATGGGGCTATCTGTTGCCCATGCCTCACTTGAGTTAGTTATTACAGAAGGCGTCAACTCTGCACGCCCAATTGGGATTGTGCCATTTAAATGGGACGGTCCAGGTAAGCTGCCACACGACGTGTCTGCGGTGATTGCCTCGGATCTTCAGCGCAGTGGCAAGTTCAGCCCTGTTGCGACCAATCAAATGCCACAGACGCCTTATGAAGATAAGGACGTAAACTATTCGGCATGGACATCAATGGGTGTCGATGCGCTGTTAACCGGTACTATTACTGATGCAGGTGACGGTAAGTACAAGGTACAGTACAAGCTTATTGACGTAGTGCGCGGCGCATTAACAGATGGTCAGGCTAAATCGCTACAAGACGGTACCTTGGTACTGTCTAAAGACCATATCCTGTTCAACAAGCAAGCGACCGTTCCAGGCCCTCGTTTACGCGAATACGCTCACCGTATCTCAGACTTAGTGTACGAGCAGCTCACTGGCGATCGCGGCGCATTCCTGACGCGTATTGCTTATGTTGTGGTTAACGATAAAGACAAATACCCGTATCAGCTGCGCATTGCAGACTACGATGGCTATAACGAGCGCCTAGTATTGCGTTCTAAGCAGCCGTTAATGTCTCCAGCATGGTCGCCAGACGGAAGAGAGCTTGCTTATGTAAGCTTCCAAAATGGCCAAGCTGAAATTTTCTTAATGAACATCTACACGGGCAAACGAGAGAAACTGACCTCGTTCCCTCGTCACAATGGTGCACCTCGATTCTCTCCTGATGGAAAGTCAATCGCACTGGTATTGTCAAAGACCGGCGCTCTTCAGGTTTACACCATGGACTTGAAATCACGTAAGTTGAAGCAGATAACTCGTGGTAGATCAAATAATACAGAACCATTTTGGCATCCAGATGGTCAATCTCTTATATTCACCTCTGATAGAGGTGGTAAGCCTCAGATTTATCAAGTAAATTTAGATAACGGGGCATCGAAGAGATTGACTTGGCAGGGTAGCCAAAATTTGGGAGGCCAGATTACTCCTGATGGACGTTTCATGATTATGGTGAATCAGTCTTCTTCAGGTTTCAATTTGGCAAAACAGGATTTGGAGACCGGAGCCGTTCAAGTGTTAACAAAAACACTACTCGACGAGTCTCCGAGCATAGCTCCAAATGGAGGAATGGTGATATACAGCTCAATGTATAATAAAAACAATGTGCTATCGATGGTTTCAATTGATGGACGGTTTAAAGCCAGACTACCAGCAACCAATGGGCGTGTAAGAGCACCCGCCTGGTCACCGTTTTTGTAACGACGTTACTTTTTATACAATAAGGAAAACTTAACATGCAACTTAACAAGGTTTTTAAAGGGCTGCTAATCGCACTACCTGTTCTAGCTGTTACAGCTTGTAGTTCTACTGACGAAGCAACTGACGCTTCTGATGCACAAACTACTAACCAAGAAGCTCAAGCGAACGCAACTGAAACTACAGACACAACTGTTGTTTCTCCAATGACTGAAGAAGAGAAGCTAGCTGAAGAGCGCGAAATGGCTGAAAAAGCACTACGCGAAAACACTACTCTTTACTTCCCATACGATAACTCTACTATCAGCTCTGAGTACGAAGAGATGCTATCTGCGCACGCTCTTTTCCTAAGCGAAAACCCAGACGTTAAAGTAACTATCGAAGGTCACGCTGATGAGCGCGGTACTCCTGAGTACAACATCGCACTAGGCGAGCGTCGTGCTAACGCAGTTTCTAATTACCTTCAAGCATCAGGCGTTCAAGCAGACCAACTTTCTATCGTAAGCTACGGTGAAGAGAAGCCTCTAGAGCTTGGTCAATCTGAAGAAGCGTACGCGAAAAACCGTCGTGCGGTTCTAGTTTACTAATCTTAGGAAGTAAACATGATCAGTAACTACAAGCGAGCAGTTGCGCTTACGTTACTAGCAAGTGCGGCGAGTGTTTCATTCGCCGCACCGGCTCCCGTTTCTGATCTCAACTCTAGCAGTGCGTCGACATCTAAGTCGTCATCCAGCGCTAAAGAAACCGAGACAGAGCGCTTGGAGCGTCTGCTACGAAACAGCAACCGAGTACAAGCCAACTTACAGCAGCAAGTAGACGAGATGTCACTTGATATGAGTGAGTTGCGTGGTGAATTAGAACGTAACAACCACGAAATGCGTCAGCTTATTGATAGACAGCGAGAGTTGTTTATAGAGCTAGACAAGGTTCGTTCTGAACTAGCCAAAGCCAAACAAGCCCCAGCACAGCATGCCGAGTCAGCCCCAGCCGGTAAATACTCTTCAAACCAAGACGAACAAAAAGCGTATCAAAGCGCCGTTGACCTGATCTTGAAGAACAAAGACTATGACGCAGCGACCGTTGCATTGGAGCAGTTTAAGAAAGATTTCCCTGAATCAGTGTACTCGCCTAACGCGAACTACTGGTTAGGACAACTCTACTTTTCGAAGAAGAAAGACGTAGATTCTGCGAAAGCATTTGCTGCTGTCGTTGCCTATAAAGACTCTAACAAACGTGCCGATGCATTGGTTAAGTTAGGGGATATTGCGAGCCGAAATAACAGCACTAGCGCAGCGAAAAAATACTACCAGCAAGCGGTTGATGAATACCCGAATACCTCGTCGGCTAATTCGGCTAAGAAGAAACTGTCTAACTTGAAATAACCTCAATTAATAATCGTTAAGCTCAGCATTTATTTGCTGAGCTTTTTTGCTTTTGGCAAGCACACTCAAAGCAGTGTACAATGCCCGAAGTTAAAGGAAGTTGCCCGAGCATTGCAATGAGCCAAATATTAGAAACAGCACCAACAATTTACCCATTTCCTCCTAAACCAGTACCTCTGAACGAAGATCAGAAGCAGGCGTACAAGGAGAGCATCAAAACCCTTCTTCAAGAGAAAGATGCGGTATTGATTGCCCATTACTACACCGATCCTGAGATCCAAGCCCTAGCCGAAGAAACCGGCGGTTTTGTAGGCGATTCTCTAGAGATGGCCAAGTTTGGTAACCGTCATTCAGCAAAGACTTTGATCATTGCGGGTGTGCGCTTTATGGGTGAGTCAGCGAAAATTCTGACCCCAGAGAAAACCATCCTGATGCCAACACTAGAAGCAGAGTGTTCTCTAGATTTAGGTTGCCCAGAAGACGCATTCTCGAAGTTCTGTGATGAGCACCCTGACCATACAGTAGTCGTGTACGCTAACACGTCTGCAGCGGTTAAAGCACGCGCTGACTGGGTAGTAACATCAAGTATTGCACTAGAGATCGTTGAGCACCTAGACGCTGAAGGTACGCCAATCATCTGGGGCCCAGATCGTCACCTTGGTTCTTACATCGCCAACCAAACAGGCGCAGAAATGCTACTGTGGAATGGCGAATGTGTTGTTCACGATGAGTTCTCAGCAAAAGCACTAAGAGACATGAAGGCGGTCTATTCAGACGCCGCGATTCTTGTGCACCCTGAGTCTCCAGCGAGCGTTGTAGAGCTAGCAGATGCCGTTGGTTCTACCAGCCAATTGATTAAGGCTGCCAAAGAGCTACCGAACAAGCAACTGATTGTCGCAACCGACAAAGGCATCTTCTTCAAGATGCAACAACTAGTACCTGAGAAAGAGCTTATCGAAGCCCCCACAGCAGGTGCAGGCGCAACCTGCCGCAGCTGTGCCCATTGCCCTTGGATGGCAATGAACGGCCTAAAAGCGGTTGAATCAGCACTAAAAGAGGGCGGTGCAGAGCACGAAATCTTCGTAGACGAAGCCGTGCGTGTGAAGTCTCTTATCCCACTAAATCGCATGCTAGATTTTGCAGAGCAGTTAAACATCAAGGTAAAAGGCAACGCCTAACCAAAATGTGACGCTCAAAAACAAAAAAACCTCGGCAATTGCCGAGGTTTTTTATTTCTGACAGCTGATAGCTTCCAGCTGACAGCTAATATCTTACTGCTCTTGTGCCAAACTAGCACCGCGCTGCGTCAATCCGCACAGCATCGCAGGCATAGCGTTAAAGATCTCAGCAAACTGGTCAAGACCATTCATGCCTTCTTCAGAAAGCGTAGCAAGTGAGGTCTCTGGATCATAAAGCATGCTAATTGACAGCAGTACACCGCCTAGTAGGGCGTTATCTTGGCTATCTTGAGGCATCAGCGTCTGCCAATCATCCTGAGCCAATTGCCAACCTTGTAGCAAGCCTTCACAGAACTCTTTAGTCGCTTCAGTCACGATCTCTTTATCGCTAAGGTCACATTCCACCGGCCACTGCCAAGTGCCTTCAAACAGAGCAGGACGCGCCGCATTCCAAGCATTGATGACTGACTCCAGGTATGACTCTAGCTGCTCACCATCGGTAAACGGAGCGCTCTCTTCGCCACCCCATAGGTAGGCAATCCATTCAGCTGGATCAAGCACGTTCGGTGCAGCCGCCATTGCAGTTATAAATCCAAGGGTTTGATGATAAGGAAGAAGACGATCTTCCAGCTCAGGCTGAGCAATAATTTGTGCTAAATCCAAAATGGCTATCCGTAAAAAAGGTTTTGCATAGTGTAGCAAGCCTTTAAATCCAACTGCACTGCTAAATTGCCCTAAATGCCTCAATTTTCATCGAACTACACAATAATTGTCCAAACAACCGCAAACTAAAGAAAAAGCCCCGAATTCTACTTGACCAACCGACAACAAATCATTAAATTAGCGCCTCGTTGACTGACGCAGTCAACCAATCAAATACGGTGAGTTGGCCGAGTGGCTGAAGGCGCACGCCTGGAAAGTGTGTATACGGCAACGTATCGAGAGTTCGAATCTCTCACTCACCGCCAGTTAATAGATTAAAGACGTCCATGGGCGTCTTTTTTCGTTTCTAATCAATGCCTTAACTTTTACCTATGTCCATGCAAGCCAGCGAAGTCTGACGCTTGATGTATAGAAAAGTGTATAGTTTAATCACCTTGCCGGTAACTTTATACAGTTTGATACAAAGCTTGTGGGATTTTTCTACCCATGAATGCTTGCTATAACCAACATTTTAATCGCTATTAATAGCGCTATTTCAATGTGTTATAGGCATTACTGTATAGAGCGAGATCGATCTCATTTTACTGAATATTCTTATACAGTTTTGAGGTGTGATATGTACAAAAGTAAGCTAACTTCGACGCAATTACGTCACTTAAAACCACTCGGTAACAAACAAAGTCAACGCTTCAACGATGGGCAAGGTTTATACTTTCACTCTAAATTGCAAGGAGCAGACGCTTGGGAGTTTCGTTATAAAAAGCCGCTTCATGGCCAAGACACGTACATTGTCATTGGCAAGTACCCCGGTGTCTCTCTCCAAGAAGCGCGCAAAGTAAGGGATACTTACCTAGATTTTTTGAATAAGGGACTCGATCCCGGAATAGAACGTGAAAGACTTAGGCTGGAGCGTGAAGCAGAAAGAGTGAACACTTTAGGCTTAGTTTTTGAATCTTGGTTAGAAACTAAATCGGGACAACTTAAGCCGAAAACCCTCCACGATATTAAGAGAAAGTTAGAGCTGCATGTGCTGCCTAAGTTAGGCAACATGAAAGTTGAATCGATCACAGCTCCGGTAGCGATAGGGGTTTTCAAGCCCTTAGCGTCGAAGGGTAAGCTGGAAACGATCAGTCGCTGTAGCCAATTATTGAAAGCGTTGATGACCCATGCTGTTAATCTAGGCATTATCGATGGACACAACTTGCACGGTATCAATGATGTATTCCAAAAGCCGCGAGTCTGCCACGTCCCAGCATTAGACATTGAAGAGCTGCCCGAGTTATTACGGGAAGTAGCAATGTCGACCATGCGACCACTAACTAAATCCTTATTTGAATTGCAGCTACATACCATGGTGCGCTCATCGGAAGCGGCGACAGCTCGCTGGGAAGATATCGATTTGCAATCCCAAGTATGGGCGATTCCAAAAGCGAATATGAAGAATGGACGGTTGCATAAAGTCCCTTTGACTGATCAGGTATTAGCAATATTGGAACGACAGCGTCCTTATGCGGTTTGGAGTGAGTATGTCTTCCCTTCTGGAGTAAATCGCAAAACTCACGTGCACCCGGAATCAGTAAATAGAGCGCTAGGTCGTATTGGTTTTAAAAATCGAACAACAGCACACGGGTTAAGATCACTAGCCAGCACAACCCTGCATGAACATGGCTTTGATACTCACGTGATCGAAGCGGCACTGTCCCACTGTGATAAAAACCAAGTGCGAGCAGCCTACAATCGAGCTAGCTTTTTTAACGAAAGAGAAAAATTAATGACATGGTGGAGTGATTATATTTCCCGGAATTCTTTGGTTCATCTCTCCGATAGGAATATGTGAGATTAAATGTTAGACGTTTAAGTTTGTAATAGTGTCTACAGAAAATAGCAATGGGTAGGGCTATAGAATGCTCCAAAACTTTGTGTTGAAGTGGTTTTCAACAACCTAGTTTTGGAGCACAGATGGCAGCTAACAAGTTGACTGTAACTGAATTAAAGCGATTGATATCGATAGCAGTGCAAGAGAAACGGACCCTTCGTAGAAATGACGGTGAAGGCTTGTATTTTTGCGCGGAATCAAGCGGGAAAGGTCATTGGGAGTTTAGGTACAAAAAGCCTTCGGATGGCAGGGATACGTATATGCGTTTAGGAGCCTATCCATCCACTAGCCTATCGAAAGCTCGGGAAGAGAAAATTCGGTTTCGTGACTATTTGAATAAAGGTATAGATCCACAATTGGCTAAAAACGGTGCCGCATTAAACAACAAAATCTCACTTGAAATTACATTCACTGAATTTGCACGTGTATTTATTGAGGCTAATCCACTTGAGTGGAAAGAAGAGACTTTGAAACAGAAGTCTCAAATAATCACAAACCACATATCTTCTCGCATTGGTTGCGTGACAGTGAAAGAGATCACTAGTGGTTTATTGCTTGATTCCTTGAAAGACATAACGTCAAAGCATATGGCAAATAAATCGTTTGTGCTTATCCGAAATATTCTGGCTTATGCAGAAGTGTTAGGCCTGCCACTGTGCAGTATCTCATTTGACCAGCTTCAAAAGTATTTCAAGAAGCCGAAATCAAAACACTTTGCTGCAGTAAATCCAGATGAGTTGAGAAGTCTCATTCAACACTTTGTGGAATCAAATACGTCACCAATTATATTCTGTTTGTTCCTCTGGCAACTTCATCTACTGCTAAGACCGAAAAATGCGGCAACCAGTCAGTGGAGATATATTGATCTCGAAGCGAGAGTGATTGTTTTTCCTAAAGTAAAAACAGATGAAAATTTTGCGATTCCATTAAGCACTAGCGTGATGAAACTGTTATCGTATTTGAGTCAATATAAGCTCAATGATCAGTATATATTTCCTAGTCAAACAGGTGCAGATCACGCTAGCCCAGGCTCTGTCGGTAATGCCATTCGATCCTTGGGTTACAAAGGAGTAATGACTTCTCACGGGACCCGAAGTGTTGGTAGTACAAAGCTATACGATGAATTGATTTCATCTGAAGTCGTCGAAGCTTGCTTATCACATATTGATAAGAACCTAATCCGTTCAGCTTATTATCGAGAAAGATTTCTTAGTCAGCGTGTAGCTGTTATGCAACTTTGGAGTGATTTCATCGATGATGAGTTGCGTGCTGCTGTGAAAGAGCTAGCGGGGCGTGAATTACCTCTCCTTGAAATAGTTAATGAGATTTTGTCTCAAGAGATTGAAATATTTGTTTAGTTTACTTGTAATAACAGGGCACTTCGTACCTCAGAAGTGCTCCTTTCTAAGCTAGCAAAGTGGGTGTGGGTTACCCATACATTTAAAACAAGCAATTATTGTGTGTGCCGTTCTAAATCTCTATTTATCACATCGGGATTAGTCTCGTAGTGTACTTCCTCAGTCAGCGATTCAAAATATATGGATAGAGGGATAGTGAAACCAAAATACTCGATATCCAATTCGGTTTCACTCGCACAATTCAATGAAAAAATATTGCCGATGTTACTGACATAATAGCAATTCCACTGAAGTGTATTTTCGTTCCAATACCTGGTTTTACTGGTAAATCCTAATGTTGCCTCAGAGGAGCGTTTTGAACTGCCATCAAATCGGTCTTCTGCTGTGATAACAAGGTTGTTGAATTCTTCAGTCCATACCCGTTTGGTGATGCGTGCGATGTCTGGTGTGTGGATATCGCTTTCTACATACTCTTCATTGGCGACACCTTTTTGATGAATACGGGTTGCGACTATACGTTGGCGTTCATTCTTGATTGAAAACGCTAAGCTCACAACACCATCTTTTGCCGCCGGTTGCCCGTATTCGAACCATTGAAAGTGAGTCTCTGTGCCACTAATGATGGTGACTGCTGGCACGCATTCCGAGTGAGGTACCAACTCGCCCTGGTGGCTGTATCCAATGTAAATCGCGCCTCCATATTCGGTAGATATCACCTCCCGAAAACCCTCACTTCCATCAATTAAACGATTCTCAGCGTTGTCGCAAATAAAATCAGAAGGCACTGTGGTGGTAGACTCCGTTTGACAGCCTGAAACAAAAAAAAGGATGGATATCAGTACACGCATGGCGTAGTCCTTGTTGTGGAATTTTTCCCAGAATATCAAGTGTCAAATCCAGCAAAAGTGGTGCTGAGAGAGACAAAATAAAAAGATTTTAAAATAAATTTTGCTTATGAACGCAAGCATAGCGGGGCTTAGGTAAACAATAGGGGAGAAGCATCAAAAATGAAGCACAACTTGATAATACTCGTTACAGGTTTGGAGTATTGAGTATCAATGCCGATGAGGAGGAGACGAGGGTCACTCACAACTTGCCCTAGGCAAGTGTATTCAAGCCCCCTTCTCGTCGGCACCCTTTTTAACGTGAGTGAGTAAAGTGAATAAGGAGTAATTTGTCGTGCGAACAGCACAAAAGCGTGCAGCGAATAAAGAGAAGTCAGAAATATCAAGATTTAAAAAATCGATTAGGAGTGAGTGGAAACACAGTAAAGGATACCGATTTAGCCCCTTTGAATGAGAGTTCGCTGGGGCTTTTTTACATCCATGGATAGGGGACTTTCGCTGGATAAGCACCATGCTAGCTTAGAGGTGTGTTAAAACTAATGAGTAAAGGAGAGCAGCATGTTAAGATTATATGGCGCATTTATTCTGGTGGTGCTATTGCATATAGTGCTTATGTTTGGCGTTTACACACCTATTTCACATCATGAGTTGGAGGTATTTGAGTGTTCGAATATCCACTGCCCAAGCTCTATTGAAACGGCGCAAGAGGAGTATATTGGCACATCGGTCGGAGATTGGTTTGTTGATTTTGACTCTAAGAAACACATAAAGGCCGAGTTACTAGAGCGAAAAGCGTATGGTCATCGTTTTTGGGAGTTTCGGTGGTATACAGTATTGTCGCTCCTCTGGTTACTTTATATTTTGTACACTGGAATCAAGCATCAGAATGATTATAAAGCGTTGAAAGTTCGTTTAGAGACAACGCAATCCCAATTAGATTCGCTGCTGGGCGAAGCAAAGAAAGAAATAAAGGTAACGCGTGAATTTTAAGGGTTGCAGCCATGAGAGGCGTTGTTGATACAAAAAAGTGAAACACATTTGTGACTGTCATTGCACAGCACTATACGACGAGACTCAAACGAGACCTTAGGATAACACTATGCTAGAAACGACATGGCTTAAACCTAGGTGTTAGAAAGAAACTGAGCGTAGAGAAATGTTGGCACTCAGGAGTGTGCGTCTGAGAGGGCGCACGCATATTACTTCTTTGTCCAATTAGCGTGGCAAAATTCATTATTCCTTTACATCACCAAATTGGAGTAAGGGTCACCAATCAATTTTTGAGTTGCGTTTCTTTTTTGCTTATCAATCTCATACACGTTATGAACAAGGCAAAAATATAGAACATCGCTACCGTAAATAGACCAGGGTGATCTCAGGCCTAAGATGGCCAAGTTCTTGAGAGGCTGCTTTCAATGCTTCTTTATAGGGACAATGATGCATGAGGACGTCGATACGTTGTTGGGCGTAAGTATGCCGCAGTCCGTGCCCTCCATTGCTCCAACCAAGAGCTCGATTTGAGGCTTTTGAAAAAGAGTCAGACCATTGCTTGCCAAAACCGATGTCGTAACGGGTTTTATAGGGGATGTCTCGGTCGGTTTGCCACAGAGGTGTCTCGAGTCTTCGCTCTTCTAGTTCATCGGCCAGTGCTTGAGGGAATCTGACCTCTCGGCACAATCCGCCTTTGCCTACCACTGTATAAGCAATCCACTTTTCCTGTTCACGGAATCGAAATGGAGAGTGCTCTTCTCGAAAGTCAGGAGCCCGCTCTTCAATGGGCAGCAAGGTACCCATTTCATGTGCTCTCAAACCTGCCGTTTCGGCCAAGCGAGTGGCGAGAGAGTGCTTGTCACTTTGGCTTTCTTGGATCAGTTCAACCTGATTGCGAGTATAGGCACGGGACTGCAATATCTCATCCTTCTCGGTTTTTATTACCTCTAAGGTTTGGCTAGCCTCAAGCTCACCATTGTGTTGAAGCAGCGCCTGTATTGCTTGCCTGTCCATGTCGAGTTGCTTTTGTCCCACACTGGCTGCGCGGTCAGTCAGAAACTGCAGCGCTTGAGACTGGGTGGCATTGCGTAAACTGGTGCTCTTTTCCAGATTGAGGTGTTGAGTGAATAGGGTAAGCGAGCGGGCGTAATTTCGCTGAGTACCAAGACTGCGAACATTCAGTTTTTTCATGACATTCGAGGTTTGTTTTTTCGCTACTTTAAGTGGATCTTTATTCTTGGCCATGTTTTTGAATCCATCGATAGACTGTGGTACGAGCCACTTTGATGTTGGTGTTTGACAACAGCCAAGCATGAATCTCTGTGGGGTTGGCCCCATTGCAATAGAGTGACAAAATTTCAAAGCCCACTCTATCAAGTTTTGATGCCAGGTATGGCTTGGCTTTGCGTTGAATTTTTCGTTTTTCTCGCAGACTTTGTAGCTCTTTCTCGGCATTAAATTCTTCCATTGTTTACTCACTTATTGATTGCTGGGCCTCGTCAGTAATACCTCTTTAGGTACCGGCCTGAGCCTTCGACTTACCGCCTTTCGGTCTGCGAATGACTTCAGCGTGTTTGACCACTTTTAACCTTTATGCGAGCGGTTTCTTCTCGTCTTGATGGGGTCAAGCGCCCTTGTTTTATCTGTTCAACTCAGGAATACATGCTTTTTAGCGCCCTATATCGGCAGGGTTCCGGCACTGCTCTGTGGCTAGACTCGATTTCATCTGTTCGAGGTCAGTGGGTCTCATCGACTGGCGATATGTAATTCACACTGTGATGAGCAATATCTCTTCGTGCTCGATTAAGAGCCCCAATACCTACCAATGCAGGCTCCGGTTCGGGAATCCGGACTTTCAAGTGCTTTGCACTGTCACTTTAGGTATGCCCAGTAGACGGGGAGTGAGGCAGGGTTATGTTTCAGAAGTGGAGTATTTAGTGTGCGCGCTATTGTCACTGAGGTTTTGTGCGCGCAGGCGCTGTGATGCGTAAGCTCAATTAAGGCCTCGCTGTGTCGGAACTGTTCGACACAGCGAGGCCGATAGGCCGAGAAAATTTTTGAGCCCATGCACACGCTAGTGTGTATGGGCGAGGAGATTTTAAGAGAGACCGAATTCCGGCGATGACGAAATGCATATCGCATTAAAACGTAAATGCCGGAATAGCAGGTAGGGGGTGTGATTGAAGTTACTCTAGTCGGCCGTCGTATTGTAAGGCGATAATCTTAATGAACGGTTCAGCGTTGAGGACATATCTGCGCTAACACAGACTAAGAATCAGCGAAATGCAACTGCTCCTTTACCAACACCTTCATAGGCAACAACTTTAAGAGTTTGCGCCGTAGACAAATCCTTATTTACCTCATCAGCAAAAAAGTTCACCAAAAGTTCTATGGTGGTGTCTGACTGAAGTACCTCAGTCTCAACTTTAGGAATAGCTAGCTCAAATTCACCCTGCGGGGCATTGTATTTAAAGGCATAGTGGCTTTGATCACTGATTTCATCAGAGCGAGTACTTAACGATAATTCAGCAACAGGCACCTGATCTTCCTGCGAACCCAGATAGATGTCTTCCCAGCGAGATGCGAACTCAGCTTCTCGATATCTGTCGCGTTCTCCATTCACTATCAATTCAATCGGTGAGCGGTGCCCGTGTGCGATGCGCTGACAATTCCCATCGTGTTTTTCAATCCATGTGAATAGTGGTAGAAACCACCGTCGATACTCTCCGTTCTTAAGTTTAGTTCTAGACCTGTAACATTTTTTGGAAGGTGTGCTTTGAATAGAGATGGTCTGTGACACTAGTAATAGTATCGCAAGCGGTCAGAGCTCGAATAACAAGGAGAAGTGGCCCCCAATGGGTGGACACATAAGCTAATCCCTTAAGTGGTTGCTACAGCAGCCCATACTACGTATTTCTGCCTGCCGAAGTAGGTCTCATCGGGGGTGAGGTTAATGCCATTTGTGACCTTGTTTAGCTCCTATCGGATTGCGAACATTAGGGCTTTGAGCTTTTTTCGTTCTGCTTGCTCTTTAGGTCCATCGGATGGGGGAGATTTGGAAGAATTAGCGCTGTTGGTTTTTAGCTTGTCTTCATAATGGCGCAATTGCTTCCAAAGCTCGACGATCAAAGCATTCGCTTCGTTGATATCTGAGGCTATAGGCGGTGTAGATGAGAATTTTGATTTTGTTTGTAATGTCGTAAGCATGAACGCTTACAAGATAATAGTGTAGTTCTACTGTAAGCAATAACTCAGCGTATTGGCGCTTACTTTTATATTACCATTTATCCCATACCAAAGGTGAAAGAGAGCCATGGTTCCTCGTCTCTAATATACCGGAAGAAACTTGGTTAGCAGAGCGTGTCGTAGCCCTATATACCCAACGGATGTCGATTGAAGAGGGCTTTCGAGATACTAAAAATGAACGATATGGGTTGGCTCTTCACTTCAGTGGTAGTGAATGTCCCAAGCGTGTTGAAATCTTATTGATGATAGGCACGTTGACTCAATTTGCTTTGTTGATAGTAGGTAATTTGGCTTTTATCAAAGGTTACTACAAGGATTTTCAAGCAAATACGATTCGAACACGCCCGGTACTTTCCTACTTTTATCTTGGTAAAGAGGTGATAGGAACAGAGGCTTACTCATTTAGCGGGAAGGATCTCGCCTCAGCTGTAGAAGGCCTGCAAGCGATAAGTGCGGCAAAGTTCCAGTGAAAAGATGTGGAGATCCCTCAGAGTCAGAGCGACTTCATCTTAGATTTTCACATCCAAGACTGCGAATCCACGTCAGTAAGACAGATCTGTTGCGTAGAGTCATTCCTTCATACACAAACATTAACTGCTGTGCCAGTTACTCAATAATCACATCGGTTGTACCAATTCAGCCTTTGTAAGCTTACAAATGTCAGAATGATTGAACTTTAGAGTATTGTTCTTTGCCAGAAAGTGTTCTTGAGTTGGAAAAATTTTCAGAAGGGTTTTCAGCGAATTTCAGATATTCCAAGCTTTGCCTTACTCAAGTATAAAATTTTAAATTCTTCGTCCCTGATCAACATTGCATGCTACGTACCGTTTGTGTAAAATGCGCGCAAATAATGATTCAATTAGCTTGAATTTCGTTCAATGTTGGCGTGACTTGGTAAGAACGACATTAAATTTGAATGTAATATCCGTCTGATTATTTTGGACGTTTTTTTTGCACTACAGTGCACCACTTTAGTGAGAGTTAGTGATGGATAAACCACGTATCTTTAGATAAATATCTGTTTAATTACTAGTTTACCAACTTACAAAACTCCATAATTCCTAGGCAGAGTTAGACTGATTGTCTGAATTGATGCAAAGGAGTTTTCAATGAAAATTAGAACGATCGAACTTATCACAAGTAAATTAGGAGCTCCTGAGCGAGAAACAAAGAAAGCGTTTGCTTGGAACATTACTTCCGGCTTTGGAATTGTTGTTCAACAAGACCAGCCTAGAGATGATGAGTACGCTATTGTATGGCTACCTTATAACGATGATTTAGATGCAATATCTAGCATTGAAAAGGCAGTCTATCCCCCTGAAAAAGGCAGACATAGTAATACATACGCATCGCCGGGTCTTGCAAAGGGTGAGGCGGCCGTGCGCTTGAAAATTAATAACCAATACGAGCTAGATGAGCTGAACCGCTATTTATTCGAGTTCTAACTCGAGCGTTTGGAAAGATTTCTCCAGATTCAAACATTAAAACTTTTAAACGGCACTGGCACCAATTGGTAATTATAACTGATAGCCATTGATATAGAATCGCCAATGGTTTTAGCTAAAGGCAATATCGAAGCTTTGCAAATAGTGATAACTACCTCATTAGCCTTGAACCCTGGTGGTTAAGGACGATATCGATTTGTAATTTTGGTTATTCCCATAATTTTAGTGAATGTATATAAAGTGCATCTGCCTAAACACTTATATTAGAGACAGTATTTGTCGGTATTGTCATTAAGCTACTTGTTCACTCGGTGTTTTATGGTGTTGTGTTGAATCATATGCAGTTTGAGTTGTCTGTCTCAGGGTGAATAGCAGGGTGAGATCGTGAACGTTTTTCAATCAAAATCACGATTGATTTGACGATCACATTTAGCTGTGATCATATACTCCCTTTTTAGGGAGAGCATCATGCACATTGACCACTTCAAAGAACATTTTCAAACGATTATCGACCAACGCCAAGGTGCAAAGGTCACATATTGCCTGTTTGAAGTCCTTTTTGGCTCGCTATGTGCAGTGATTGCAGGCGCGAAAGGTTGGTTCGATATTCGTGAATACATTCTCGGTCATCATGATTGGTTTAAGCGTAATGACTTGTTTTTGAATGGTATTCCTGCTGATGACACAATAGCTCGTATCATCTCTACCATTGAACCCGAACAGTTCCATGAGTGCTTCATTAACTGGATGTCATCAATTCATACTCTCACCGAAGGTCAAGTGATTGCGATTGATGGAAAAACACTTCGCGGCTCATATAATCGTGAAGACAGGACGAGCACCATTCATATGATTAGTGCTTATGCGTCGTCCAACAAGCTCGTACTGGGACAGCTAAAAACCGAACAAAAAAGCAATGAAATTACAGCGATCCCTGAATTGATAAAGATGCTCGATATCAAGGGGGCCCTAGTAACTATTGATGCTATGGCCTGTCAAACCAAGATTGCTAAAGCCATTGTAGATCAAGGTGGAGACTACCTGCTTGCCGTAAAGAGCAACCAAGGAAAACTCCGACAAGCAATAGAAAAGGCATTCTCTTCTCAGCGAGCCAATGTGGCTGATAACATCTCTCTTGAGCAAGGACATGGCCGTATAGAGTCTCGTCAATGCTATGTTTTTGACAGTGCAAAACTTGAAGGTAATTTCTCTCGCTGGAAAGGCTTGAAGAGCATTGTGATGGTTGAAAACTTTCGCCTTGAGAAAGATAAATCTGTCGACCTAGAGTACCGTTATTACATCAGCTCCAAAGAGCTTAGTGCAGAGCAAGCTGCTATGGCTGTCAGAGAACATTGGGGCATAGAGTCAATGCACTGGGTACTTGATGTCACCATGAATGAAGATGCATGCCTGATATACAAAGATCACGGTGCAGAGAACCTATCATGCCTACGTCATATGAGCTTGAACATGCTCCGAGAAGAGCCAACCAAGCTAAGCATTGTTGGTAAGCAAAAGCGCTGCATGATGAATACATCGATGCTAGAGGCAGTATTAAGTGCTGGTTTTACTCGAGTGGTGAAAAACTAGGCACTCATGCGGTCACCCTGGGGTGAATAGCTATCTCAATGCATATGAAGTAACTAATTTAGCTCCTAAACCTTTAAGAGATCTTGATGACTTTAGATGATTTCGTACAACGAATAACAGCCATAAATCGAGCTTGGAAGACCGCTGGGGATGATAGTGATCCATATGTAAATCAGCATATTGCCAAGCAGTTACAAGAACAAAAGTCAGCTTGGCAAGTAGAGTTTTACCGGACTTACCCCAAGTTAGTCTGGTTCAAAGCTGATTTAGAAAACCATCCTGATGGAGAGGTATTTAGCGTTAGATTTGGCGAACGAGCAGTGCTCTCTTCCGATGGAGACATTAAATGGAATGCTGAGCACATACCTAGATACCTTCTACAAAACCTTTTGACTGAAACCGAGTTTCGAAGCGCAACACAACCAAAGAATGAACTATGCCTTTAATTAATATTATTTTCATCGCCGTTACCGTTGTATTACTGATCTGGTGCTTATCTAGGCTCTACAGTGCTCAAGCTAAATATAAGGAAACCATTGGCCAAATTTCAGATTCTTTTGAAGAAATAAGCACCAGTAGAAACATGCCAATCAATCAATTGAGCGAAAAAGCTCAAGCATTGGCGAGTCAATCATGTGCCACACATACTAGCAAGAACGGTAAAAAGGTGTCGTTTGAGGGCTCTGCGGTACTATTGTTGCGTCCTGCAGACATGATGGTACCTTCTTTTAGTAGCGCGGCATTTAAATCAGTACCGGCTATCCTGACGACTATCGGTATCTTGGGTACTTTCTTTGGTATTACTATTGGCTTAGGGTCTCTTGACGGTATTGGTGCTAGTTCAGATCAATTAGTATCAAAGGCTATGGGACTAATTGAAGGCCTAGGTACTGCTTTTCAAACTTCTATAGCAGGTATGGGGGCAAGCTTTGTTTTTATGGGAGTACTGTCGTGGTTGATTGCTTCGCAAGCAAAAAGTCGAAATGAGAAACTTCTTAAAATCCAACAGAACTCTAAACTAGTATCGGGGAGTGATCTCTTACACCAGCTAGTTGAACATCAAAAAGATAGTAAAAATGAACTGGCTGACTTCTCTAAGCTTGTTGACGCATTGCAATCACTAATCAATAAGCCTTCAGCGCTCACAGGTGAACAATATGAGCGATTTTCAGAACAAAATACCAGAACGCTAGAGCAGGGGATATCTGCGCTACATAAAGACCTGATCTCTACACTCTTATCCCTAAAACAAGACGAAGATGTACTTGGGAAATCTCTTGCTCAACATGTCGGTTCCGCAATTGAAAGTGGTGTGACTGAACCGTTGCGACAAGACCTATCAAATATTACAAGTAAATTATCTGGAATTGATACTTTGGTTGATAACAGTATTACTCCAGAGGTTTTAGGTGAGAGTTTGGAAGCGAAGGTAACCGCCCCAACAGTTTCCGCTTTAGAGCAAGTAGCTCATGAATCTCAACAGATAAACACCGCTATGTTTGCAATGTCAGAAGTGCTTGGAACGTTGACACAGCAAAGCGCTGAGCCTCTCACACAAGCTCAGTTGGTAGATGCATTGCAACATGAGCTGCAACACCCTCTACTTCAAAAGCTATCAGCTTTGCAATCAACTTCGGAAGGCATAACTACTAAATTGGGTGGAATTGACACTTTAGTTGAAAATAGTATTGCTCAAGGTGTCTTAAACACAGACAAATTACTTGAGGATCAAATGTCAGACTCGCAGCTACGCGAGGCTCTTGCCGACGTAATTTCAACTCCAATTTTCTCTAAGCTAGAAGAAATCAACATTCATTCAGCGTCAACGGTTGCTAGTATAGAAGATCTTTCTAAGTCGAGAATGGCAGAGTTTGAGCACCTTGTAGAGAAAATGGGTGAAGAGGTTGTTAAGCCTGTTACCAATGAACTGAGTGACACAAATAAGGTCGTATCTCGCTTTGCTGATGTAACGGATGAGCTAAACCAAAATGTGGTTAACTCTGTTCAGGAAATGTCTAAGGCCACCGAAACGGTAGTGAACTTTGAAAAGCAAACTCTAGTTAAACTTGGTGATTTCGCAGATTCAATGGATCGCTCTTTGAATGAGTTTGCTGATAATAGTACACAGGCCCTGTCTGCTATTTCAGAAGAAGTTAAAGGAATTGTTGTGCTAGGCAACGAGTCTATCGAGCAACAAACTAAGTCATTCTCGGCCATTATTGCTGATTCAAAATCTATGTTTGATGAACAGGCGAATATCCTGAAAAGAGTGGGCATGGAGTCAGCATTACTAATGAAGAGTGCAAAGCACGAATTAGAAACTGGCCTGGGCGATATCGATACGAAAGTTAAAGATATGTCCTCAACTGTTCAAATCGAATTAGAGCGCTTCAGAGAGGACTACCAGCAGAACCTTACTCATTACTTCACCGAGCAAAACAGACTATTGGATGCGTCACTAAATGAGCAGAAGAGTGGCCTAAATGAGGTTGTAGATAACTTCAAAGCAGCGTTTGAAGATGAATATCAAAAGCGCAGAACTTTGTTCTTAGAGCTTGATAAGCAACATGAACAACTGGCCGAGGCCGCTGAACGAGTTCAGTCGATGGCTAAGGCTTTAGGCTTAGAAAAAGCAAGTTGGACGAGTGAAATTCAACTAGTTCAGCAATCTATTGGTCGTCAGGTTGCAGATCTAGGTAAGTCATTTAGCGAAGCTTCTACACAGTTTGCATTGGTTGCATCACAAATGCGCCCAGAAATGGATGACTACTTCAAGCGTGCTAATCAATCGGTGGAAGAATACTTTGCTTCATTCGATGCAGCATCTTCAAGTATTTACGACAAATTAGGTTATGTAGCTGAGCTTATGAGTACAGTTATAGAGGAAGCTCAACAAGAGAAAGCTTCACTTAAAGAAGAAAGTGCATTGGTTGTCTAATGGATACATTTTTAGAGCAATCAGAAGAACAAATCGATGAAACAGGCACTTGGCTATCAATAGGTGACTTGATGGCTGGACTGTTAATGGTTTTTGCCCTGTTTCTAATCGTAACTTTGGCACGTCTTTATGAGTATCAAGAGCAGTCTAAGAGTAACCGGATTGTCATTATTGAAGAGATACAAAAGGGCCTAGATGAAGCGGGAATTAAGTCCAAAGTTGACTTACAAACAGGGTCATTGGCATTAACAGAGGGCTTGAATTTCTCGGAGAATAGCTATGCTATTAATGATGCATCAAAGTTATTCTTGAAGAAGCTGATACCCATATATAGCCAAGCAATATTTTTAAATGATGGCACCTCAGAAGAGGTACTGCACCTAGTTATAGAAGGGCATGCAGACGCAGGTGAAGGCAAAGGAAAAGCTATGTCTCTGAGTCTGAGCAGAGCAGAGGTTGTAACTACCTATATTGAAAAAATGACCTTCCCATATAAAGGACGATTTATCGATAAGGTTCTACCTGCCGCTCGAGGAAATTTAGATGCAGACCCTAAGCTATCGTCTTATAAAAATAGGAAGGTTGTGTTTAGGTTCGAATTCAAGAGCCGAGATTTGACAGAGATGATGGGCAAATAATATGAAGCCTAGATCATGGTTTATCGAGCCTGCATTGCCTAGGTTCACCAAGCTTTCTGAATTAATTGGTAAAGGCCAGGAACACCAGTCTGAGCAAGCTGTAGGGTCTTCTTTCTTTGCAGATAAAGCGATCACCAGCATTGTTGAAAAGTTAAAGGAATCTGGAGAGATCTCAGAGCTAGAGTGGCTTATTTTACTGCGCTCTCAATCGCAGTATGAGTCCTTAGATGACGAGGTTCGACAAGCTGTTGTAGGTGAAGTCTGGAATGCTATTAGCAAAGATGAACAAAGGTTTGCCAAGCTAACTATAAAGCTAGTTTCGGGTTATTCGAGAGACTACATTTCAGTTGCCAAAGCTTTACTGAATAGTTTCCCAAGAGTATTGCCTAGAAACTTCTCAAGAACAACAAAACAGCAAATAGAAATCACCAGATTTTTGATTAGTGACCAGTTTGACTCAGGCGCTAGCGCCATACTCGCTAGCGGCAAGGGGATAGTTAGTTTCTTTGACTCTTTAGGCATGGAATACAAAGGTTCACATATATCAAAAATAGCTTGTGCTGCTGAGAATGCATTGCCTCAAAACCCTAGTACAGCTCAATTGACTTGGTGGAGAAGCTGTCAAGATTTAATAGAGCAAGACCAAACTATTGAGCAGTTAGAAAGACTACTGAATAAAGTGTCACTCATAGCCTCTGACTCGCCATTTGAAAAATGGATAAAAGGTCACTGTCTACCTGATTCAAAAAATACGATCTGGTATCGACTTTCGAAAGAGTCCCAGCTAAAGCTTAAGAGTATTTTTAATGTTACTGATTTTGCTTCGGTACAACTGCTGTTCGAAAAGCTGAGTGAAACTCGTACCGATCCCACGTTGTGTAGCCGTGAAGCAAATCATTTAATAAAGCGCCCGAGTTTTTGGTCTGATTTTAGTGATTCATTTGGCCGTGTACGTTTTTTACTTACGTCTAGGTCGGAAAAGCTACTAAAAACACAAATAGATTTAGCCCAGCATCGTGTAACTGTTATGGAGTCAATGCCTTTTAATGACAAAAGTGAAATATGCATTCTAGAGATAGGCCAATATATCTTGGTCGAACGCTTTAGAGTAAGTAACTTTGATCTTGGTATTTTTAAAAAGACTGATGAGCTCGTTGAAATTCTATTTGAAGCCGATTACCTCGATGCATATACGTTAATGAAGCTTACTCCACAAATAGTTCATGACCATTTTGATTGGTGGCAGATAAGATTAACGCACATGTTAAAAGGCTTAGGCATTCATCATAACGCTAATAAAGGCCAGCAATGGTTGAGTTCTGACGATTTGGAACGGGCGCGTGGAGCTCAAGAAAAACAAGAGTTTAGGTATACGGGACTTCCCGACAGAACTATATATTTTAAAACAGGAAAAAGATTTTAATGGCCACAATTTTTCAAGACCCTTTGACGCTTACATTTAGCGCATTGATAGTGTTTGGTGCTCTTATTGCTGCTGTAATGCTTCAAGGAGTGACTCGTAAGCTGATCAAACAACTAGAGGGTGTTAATGCAGAACTTAACAACTTAAA
The DNA here is from genome assembly GCF_001677275.1 of Vibrio breoganii. Taxonomy (GTDB): domain Bacteria; phylum Pseudomonadota; class Gammaproteobacteria; order Enterobacterales; family Vibrionaceae; genus Vibrio; species Vibrio breoganii. Next base: position 1,724,168 of record NZ_CP016177.1, on the reverse strand, counting down.
GCCTCAAGTAGAATACGATGATGACGGTAATGAAGTAGAGCAAGAGTGGGAGTCTAACTCCGCAACTATTGCGTACCAAAACTATGGGAAAATGCAGTCAGTTATTAAAGGGGCTAAATATCTAGCACCTGCATGGGGCGCATACAAAAGAAGTATGCAATTGCCTGGTAAAGACTACACCCTCAAAAGCAACCAAGCACCGGCACTACGCAACACATTACAAGTGAACTCTGTGTTTAACATGGAGACAGTAGTTGAGCCATATGTAAACATCAGGCAGTTTACTTCAATCCCTAACATGCTCACTGGTGCAGGCCTTCTGTTTACGTTTGTAGGCTTGATGATAGGCATCAATGAAGCATCTGTTGGTTTGAGTTCATCAGATATTGATGCAGCAAAAGAATCATTAAATCCTCTTCTTTCTGGTGCAAGTATTGCCTTTACAACCTCTGTCGTGGGAATTGTTTGTTCTATGATATTCTCTCTTTATGAGAAGGCTCGCTTCCATAAACTAGAGGGTAAAGTAAAAGAGTTTAGTGACTACCTTGCTTCACATATTGAATTTATAGACTCAGATAAGCTGGCTGCCATGCAACTTGAAGCAACTCAAGCGCAGACTAAAGCATTATCTGACTTCCAAGTGGACCAACAGCGAATCACGGATGAAACCATTCGCCGAGTGTCAAAAGAATTTAGAGAAACTTTATTGGAGTCAGCTGGTAAAGAAATTGAACAGATGGGTGAAGTTCTTGAGCAAGTCAACGCAAACTTACTAGCTAACATTGAGCGCTTCTCTAGTGCACAAGATAAAACGCTACAAACTACAGCTAAGTTAGCATCGAATCTAGATAGCTCAGTTACTAGCCTTACTCAACAACTGGCAACTTCTGTAGAAGAAATGTCAGCAAGAGAAAAAGATGTAGTAGCACATGTAGAAGAGAAGATCTCAGCAATGACTAGTGCAGTTCAAACACAAGTTGTTGAAGTATCGGAAAATTACAAAGCTACGATGAGCCAAACTGCACAAGAGTTTGGAAAAATTCCACAGAGCTTAACTGTGCTATCAGAAGAGCACATGAACAAGTCGCTTCAGCAATACCAAGCGCTAACGGATGAAATGTTGCCTCAGATGATTGATAAAGTGGCGACCAGTCTGAGCGAGCAGGTATCAGAGCTTACAGAACAAATGAGAGGCGCCGAGTCTGCGGTTGCAGATTCTTTAGCACAGCTTCCAGCTGTAGTTGATGGCTTTGGCATAATGAATTCAGAGCTGATCGGTAATATTCAAGTTGTAAACCAGCTTAACGAAGCATCTAAAAACAGCTTAATGAGCTTCACACAGGTAATCAGTAGCCTAGAAGCTGCATCAGGTCAGTTTGTAGAAGCGAATCAACAAACAAACGCAACAATCGAACAGTTCCGAGACTTAATTGAGCAAGTAAAGTCGAGCGCTGTTGAGTCTGGCGAGTCAAATCAAGCCATTGCATCTGCAACAGTTCAATTGAAATCACTTATTGAATCTCAATCAGGTTTTGCAAGTGAAATGGAATCATCGCTAGCAAATGTACTTGAGAAACTGCAACAGGGATTAGTGCAATACGTGGCTCACACTAATAATGAGATTCAGCAGATGGACTCTCAGTTCGCAGAAGTAGCAGGCAACATAGTTGACGCAACTAGTGAAATTGGTGCCCTAGTTAGAGATCTTTCGAGTGCAGAGTATAAAAGGGTTGCTCAAGCGTGAGTTGGAAGAAGCAAAGCGAAGAATCTAGTTACATGATGTCTGTCTCGGACATCATGTCAGGTTTAATGTTTATTTTTATCATTACACTGGCAATTTTTGTCATCGATTTCCTAATTGCATCGAGAGAGCATGAGGAGAAGATGCAAGAGCTAACGCAGATTTTAGAAAAGCTCGATGAAAACAACCAAATGCGTGGTGCAATGTTGACTGATATGCAAGAAGCGCTAGCAAAGCGAAGTATTGAAGTCGATATTGATATTGAACACGGTGTACTTCGTTTGAATGAAAATGCAATCAGGTTTACTACGGGATCTGCTGATTTGCGAGGTGAGCAATTGGAGCGTCTGGAGGTGGTTGCCGAAGTCCTTTCAGAGATATTGCCATGCTACGGTAGTAATCAACCAGACAACGGCAAGTGTCTAGAAGAAACCCGAGGTAAGATCGACTCGGTATTCATTGAAGGGCATACCGATAACGTCCCTATCGGCGGGCGGCTGGCCAATCGATATAAGGATAACTGGGAGTTATCAGCTGACAGGGCAATGTTCACTTATCGTGAAATTGCTAAGAGTCAGCCCATTCTGATCAGTATGCAAAATGTTAACGCGCAACCTGTAATCAGCGTTAGTGGCTATGGGGAAGGCCGTCCTGTACCTGGGCATGAGTATGCTTATCCAAAGAGTGACCCAATAAATCGTCGAATTGACTTTAGATTTATTATGACCCCACCAACAGCAACCGATGTTGAGCATGCGCTTGAGGGGAATTTGTAATGATTGATTTAAAGTCCACAGGTGCGTTGGCGAAAGTGTCGAATGACTCTTTCAAGAAGCTGTTCAGTACAATCAAAAAGCCAAGTAATGAAGAGCTCAAAATTGGTTACCAGCATACACGGCGATTGGTGAATCAAGGAAACCTCAATACCTCGACAGTATCTTTGTATGGCCAGCATATCTTGGCTCACTTATGTGTTTTGAGCCCAGATACAAGACGCTTTACGGGTAATGTTCTTGAGGTCGAGGGTTTTTGGCCACAAGCTAAAACCATGTTTGTTGATCGCAACGATACAATAACGTGCCAAATTCTATTGTCTGATATTGAACAATTAGCTAAAGCCAACTTATCTGACAACTTGGCTGATATTACTAGTGATATTTTGCAGCTAACTCAGGAGATTGATAAGACTAAGCTTCGAGGGAAGCGCTGTTATAATGAACATGTTGCGGAGTTTTCAGGTAATTACAATGAATGGTTGAGTGACCTCGAAATTACCCGAAATAGTTGGCTTAGCGACAAGTTTGAGAAATTTCAGGAGTATTCAGTTTCGTTACCAGAGCACGGCAACTTGATATGGGTGAACAAGTTTTTTAACAGTTACGTTCAGAGAGGCCTAGTTTGGAAGTTAGATTTTTATACTTCTAAGAGTCACGTTAACCAAGTTAAAGATCATGTGCCTGATTGCAAGGTACACCATGGTATTAGTGATCAGACAGTGTACGTGGTTATGCAGTTGTCCAATGCGGTTGTTGTTTACAACACATCGGCTGATGAGGGGGTCATTAGTGAACTAGGTAAACTAGTTGACTCGCATGACCAGGTAGTTGTTGATCTACCCAACTTAAAATACAACTTGAGTTTTATGTTAAGCAAAACAGGATTCTGGCAGTACCGTGCTTCCTATATGCTAAAAAATGGCACCAAGTTTTCCCCTAGACGAATTGACTATATGGTTAAGTAACAGTGACAAGTAAAAAATATTCTGATGACGGTAGCTATATACTATCTGTCTCCGACATTATGTCGGGTCTAATCTTCGTTTTTATTATCTTGCTTGCTGTTTTCATGATTTCTCTAATGGAAGCTAACAGAGATAGCTTGCGTAAAGAGAATGAATATCAGGCTCGAATAGCTCATCTTAAAAAACAAGAATCTGCTCTTCGCCGGAAACAAAGCGAAGCAGACAAACTAAGAGCAACTTTGGAAACTAAAAATTTAGAGCTAACTCGTCAAGAAAAACTGTCTCGAGAGCTACAACAGTTACTAGAAGAACAGAACTCAAAGTTAGTTTCAGAGCGTAATATTGCCCGAGGCTATCTCACCAATATAGTTGAAAACTCCCGCGCTCGAGTTGAGCTTCTTGAAAACATAGAACACTCATTGCAAGAGCAGGGATTGAATGTCGATATGGACATGGAGCATGGCGTGATGCGTTTGGGTGAGGACGCAATCCTATTCCCTACAGGCAAAGCTGAGCTGGATCATGAGTATATACAGAAGCTAGAAACAGTATCGAACGTGTTAGCGCTGATACTGCCTTGTTATGCGGCTGTACAGCCAGATGATCTTCAATGTCTTCCGGAAACCAAAGGCAAGTTAAACTCAGTTTTCATCGAAGGGCATACTGACAACGTTCCCATTCGCGGAGCTCTACTAAGTCAATTTGCTGACAACCGAGATTTATCAACGGCTAGAGCAAACTATACCTTCAACAAATTGGTTAACGGTACTTATCTTCTTAAAGGTATGCAAAACGACCAAATGCAGCCCGTGTTTAGTGTTAGTGGTTATGGCGACGATAGGCCTGTTGAAGGCCATGAACATATTCAACCTACTAACGACCCTAAGAATAGGCGTATTGATTTCAGGTTTATTATGTCTCCTCCATCAACTACAGATGTAGAGAAAGCATTGGATGGCAATTTAAGCTGAGATATCTAAAGCGTGTTATCTAGTATTCCTCTTTCTAATATATGATATGCGCCAGGGTAATGTAAATAGCGTAATTTATTTTACCTGGCGCATTTTGATAAGTCAGTGGCATTAATCCTCTTGTACACTCTGTTTTGTCTAGTTGCTTTTATAAGCTTATGAAAGCAAACATTTTTAGATATTGGATAATATGCAATTTCAAACATTTCGGAGTCTATCTATGCCAGTTCCAGTCATTGAAATTTCTGATGATGAGCAAAAAATCTTTTCCCCTTTCACTGGTCGTATGCTTTACGGCCAAGACTTAAGTGATGACCAATTAGAGCAGGTTCAAGAATTACTTGGCGAGCCTTCACTAGATCCAAGTATTTTATTTATGTATGACGGTGAGAATGGAGAGTACTCATACACTTCATCAAAACTAATAGAAGTTCTTGGCTCTGATCCAGACGAAGATGAACTAGAACCACTAGTGATGCTTGGTCAACTGGAGCTTGAGGGGGTTGTTGTAATGAGACAATGCAATAGCTCTACACTTGGCGATTTTTGGGTGGCATTTGCCCCTATTGAAACAATTTAGAGGTACTAAATGGCTATTCCAGTAATAACTATTAAAGATGACAGACAAGATCTCTATGCTCCATATTCTGGTCTAATTTTGTACGGTGAGAATTCAGAGCAAATAGTAGATATATTTGATAAAGCAGATGGCAGGGAAATCGAAGAAGATCCCACATTACTATTTTGTTATGTGTCTGATATTAGTATGTATTCCTATTTACACCCAAAGTTGCGTGAAATATTTAATCTCTCTTTGGATGATGATATGGATCCACGTGAGTTATGTAATGCGATTAACGCAGAGTCGGCTCTTGCACTTCAACATGATGCAGGTTGGTCTGGCGAGACTTGGTGGGGATTTGGCAAACTCTAAATAACCCTCGAAACTCTCACGATAGCCGTTCTTTTCGAATAGGATCGTGAGAGTTAGCAGATAATTGATCACAGCTTTAATTAACTTATCTATTGAAAATAGATAAAACTTGAAACCCATCATTCTAATTGTTATTCAATTAATCAATAATCAGTAAGTTAGCTGTATTTCACTAAGTCGCATAGCAATCGGAGAGCTTGATGTCGAAATCCAACTTTGAGTTTTTAAAGGGTGTGAATGATTTTCTGTTTGCCATAGCGCGGGCGGCTGAAAAGAACTACCCAGATGACCCAAATACGACGCTGGTGAAATTGCGTCAGTTTGGTGAAGCAACGGCTAAGCATTTAGCTAAATTGCTCGATATTGAAGAAGCCTTGGCAAAAGCTGCCAAGAAAGCTGAAGCAGCCAAAAAACGCGCCGCTAAGAAAGCTGCCGAGAACTCTTAATTACTAATTATCAAGCACGCTTTTATGGCGTGCTTTTTTGTGGGGACAGACAATGGATGTTAATGATAAACAATTGTTGTGGGATAGCTTTTTAGAGCGTTGGCCCAGAGAAAGCTTGGACGAAATGTCTCTAGAGCAATACATTTCCGTCAACGATATCGATACGTTTACATATTGGATCGAGACCAAGACACGATCGTTAGGTTCTATCAAGGGAAATACATCGGCAAAGTTTGGTATCTATAAGCGCCAAGGAGAAGGTAAGCAACAGAGTGGCATTGAGCACGGTGAGATTTATACATGGCGTTCTCGTTATGGCAATGATGAGGAGAGTGTTTTTGCTTATGTTAAGAATTTAATTGTTCGGATTGCCAAGGCTGCTTATGAGGGCGATCTGCAAACCATCTACGATTTTGACTTTTCACCTTTAGTGAAATGGAAAATAGCGTTTCTTTATCAAAACCAAGACGACCCCAAGATAATAAATACATTCTCAGGACCCATGCTTGAGCTCCTTACCGACAGCCCCAAAAGTGCGTCATACCCAGGCATGTATAACAAGTTGATCGCACAGAAACCCGCGCAGCAAAGCTTACTGGCGTATGGGGATGCTTGTATAGAGCGATATGAACAGCTAAAAGGGGAACTAGAGGAAGAATCTAAGGAAAAAGGAGACGCCTCCTTTGCTATTCGTGAGAGCAGAAGTGTTGGTTCACCTACTTTAGGTTCAAATAAAATCCTGTATGGCCCACCTGGTACAGGCAAGACCTACAACACAATATGCGAAGCAGTTGCTATTGCTGAGCCAGAGCTTTACCAAAGCCTTGGAGTTAGTGAGACAACAGGGCCCACACCAGAACAGTATATACAGCTCAAGGATACATTTTCTAAGCTCACTTCCAATAGAAGGGTTCGTTTCGTTACCTTCCATCAAAACTATGGCTATGAAGAGTTTGTGGAAGGCTTGAAGGCGGAAATTAATGAAAATGACCAAGTTGAATACCATGTCCGCCCAGGTATCTTTAAGCAAATCTGTGATGATGCATCTACTACTGGTAAGACCCCTTCCTCTTTACTGAATACAAACCCTAGAATTTGGAAGCTGTCTATCGATGGGACAGGCCCAAGTAAAACTCGAGAATATTGTTTCAAGAACCAGCTAGGGGCAATTGGTTGGGGATATACGGGAGATATGTCACTTGAAGAGAGAGAGCCAGAGCAAGAGGCATATTTTGAGGGGCTAGGAACTAATGCGAAATCCTCAATAACTGAATTTTCAAGTCGCATGGCCAAGGGTGACATAGTCGTTTGTGTCAAAGGACAATGGTCGATACAAGCAATCGGTGTGGTTGACGGTGAATATGAATATCGAGAGGGCGGCATTTTAGATAAAGAGGATTTCTGTCATACAATCCCAGTGAAATGGTTACGCACTGGGTTAGATGCGGAGTTATATTCGCTCAATAACAATACACGATTAACGTTGAAAACGTGTTATGAGCTTACTAGGTTCAACTCTTCAGAATTATTTAAACATTTGGCTCGTCAGGATGTTGAAGTCTCTACGCACAACCAGAGTGCAGAAGATACGAAGCATAACTTTGTTCTTATTATTGATGAGATTAACCGAGGTAATATTTCTAAGGTATTTGGCGAGCTTATTACCTTAATTGAGCCATCTAAGAGAGCAGGTAATGATGAGAGTCTAGAGCTGATATTGCCGTATTCTGGTAAACCCTTTTCGGTTCCTAATAACCTTCACATCATCGGAACTATGAACACCGCAGATCGCTCTCTCGCTATGATGGATACAGCGTTACGTCGTCGTTTCGATTTCAAAGAGATGATGCCTAATACGAAGCTACTGAGTGGTAAATACGCTGGTGATGTAGACCTTGAGGCGCTGTTAAATGCACTAAATCAACGTATCGAAATCTTGTATGACCGTGAGCATACCTTAGGTCATGCCTTCTTTATCAATATTAAAACCTTTGAACAGCTTGTTTCAGTTTTCCAAAACAAGATTATTCCACTGCTAGAAGAATACTTCTTTGAAGACTGGGACAAGATTCGTCTAGTTCTAGCTGATAACCAGAAAGAAGCTGGCTTGCAGTTTGTCAGCAAGCAAGAGCAGTCAAATGAACAGTTGAAGAACCTATTTGGTAATAACCATCAGCTTGACCGATTTGGTGAGGCCATCACTAAATATACCCTAGCGGGAGAAGGTGAAGGCGTTTGGACAAACCCTCAAGCTTATATTGGCATCTATAAAGGCGCGAAAACTGCAACTGATGATAAGCAAGAATCTGAGGCGGAATCAGCAGGAGTTGATTCATAGGTATGCACACCACGGTTTTTGAGTATGGGTATTTAACACATTCGAAAGAAGCTACCAGTATAGGAGCTTCACGAATCTCTACCCGAGCTTTTGACTACCTAAAAGAGGTGAGTCTAAGCGCAGATGAAAGTGATTTGTGTAAATGCCTTAGCCTGACCAAACGCCTTGGTGTTGAGCTGATACAGGTAAAAAACTATGTAGGTGTATTGTTTACTCCCACAGGTGAGCATATTGAAGTATTGCCTAAAGTAGGACGTAAAGCCGAAGATGAGAACCAAGCGATAGAGAACTCAAGGCAAATGCTTCTCATGATGTTGCTTCATCTTGGCTCTTTTCGATACGTCAGTGCAAACCAAGCCAGTGTTGCCAATAAAAAGATGCCTCTGCTAGAGGTGTTTATCCATCAGTTTTTACAATCGGTAAATCAACTGATTAAACGCGGTCTTAAAAGTGACTATGTTGCTGAGCAAGATAATCTGAACTTTCAAAAAGGCAAATTACTGGTCGGTAAACAGCTCAAACACAACTTGGTTAACAAGCATAAGTTTTATGTTGAATACGATGAGTATTTAATTAATCGCCCTGCCAACAGACTTATTGCAACAGCACTGCAAAAAGTCGCCAAATACACCCGATTACCCTCTAATCAAAAGCTACTGCGAGAAATGCAGTTTGCCTTTATGGACGTACCTTCTTCAAAGTCCGTAGCGCAGGATATTAATGCGGTTCGATTAGACAGGAGCATGAGCGACTATCACGCGCCGTTAGATTGGGCAAAGCTCATCCTTGCGGGCTTTTCCCCCTTAAGCATGAAAGGCGAATCCAGTGCACTCTCTTTGCTGTTTCCTATGGAGGCCGTGTTTGAAAGTTATGTTGCTTCAATTCTGCGCAAACAGCTCGAAGGTAAAGCGGAACTATTAACACAGGCTAGGTCAAAGTACCTGGTGACCCATAATGACCAAAACAAATTCCAACTCAAACCAGACTTACTCATAAGGCAGTCTGGAGGTGATGCCATAGTGCTAGATACCAAGTGGAAGCTACTGGATACGTCAGAGCACAATTACGGTATCTCACAATCTGATATGTATCAGATGTTCGCCTACGGACATAAGTATCTCGGGGGTAAGGGAGATCTCTACTTGATCTACCCAAGCCATGACGGGTTCCGGGAGCCGATAGTGCATCACTTTGATTTTAAGAATGAACTTAGGCTTTGGGTTGTACCTTTTGATACGTCACTAACAGAAAAAAGTCGGCTGGTTCTTAATCACAAACACGGCCTTTATAAGCTTATAAATTAATACGGCTGAAAGGTTAGTTGTATGTTTGTGATTAAAAAATAATTAAAAATAACAAGGTTTAGTATGGCTACGTTTAGACAAGTAATTTTTAGCGTTTGGAGTTCTCGTGGACTTAAAGCTCCTGATGGTTCACCTTTGTACAGTTACAAGCTAAGTGATGATGAGTTAACATCCCTGCAAAAGAGCCTGATTGATAGTCTCAAGAGCAAAAATTTGAGTGGCTATGTGCCAAGCAGTATGAGTTCTGATTGGGCTGGTGCGTTTGTACTTTATGCTTCGGAGTGGTGGCGTAAAGAGTTTTCAGGTGGGATTTGGAGTTGGGACCCAATATTTGAATCATTGGGGTTAACGGGGCAGGAAATCACGGCTGGTCAGCGAAACCGCTTGATTGCTGGTGGTTTTCGATTTTGGCGTCGCCCGATACTCACTAATGCGCAGGGCAATATGTATCTCGGTACTGTCGCAGTAGAGGGTGGATTGCCTTTGAAGCTGGTCTCTAACCCAGATAACAAACTCGCTCATTACTTTGAGCAGGTTATTCAAGATTTTGGCAAGTACTCACTGTCTAAGCCAAATTCGGTGGAGATAGCTCGCGCGCACGACCACAATATTGCGGCGTCATTTCGAAACGACACCGTTTATACCATAGTCGGGAAAATCTCTGAGGCATTGGTTGAATTAGCCGAGCGCTATGGTTTAGATGAGCAAAAAGATCCTGTCCGCTATCTCGATGCAGTTGCTCCCAACTGGCTTGATACTTTGCCAATAAATATCGATCAAAAGATCGCAAGGGGATTGCTTGAAAGAGCCCTAGGCAAAGCAATTACTATTCAACGTCGTCTGCCTAATACCATACGTTTAGTTAGAAGTCTCAATAAAGTATTCGATCATCATGCTTATAATCGTGACGATTCTGCCGAGTCTCAGTATCAATGGGCATTGCGCTCTGAGCTCACCTTACGCCCGCGAGTAAACGCTGAGTACATTCAACAGCTATTCGCTATGCATTCAATGCCAGATCGCTTCAGTCTGTTTGCTGTGGGTAAAAAGCCATTATTAATTGCCAAAGCCTTCCTACCGCAGAACCGTAAAGAGCGTTTCTTGGTCGATATCATAGATACAGTGTTGCCGGACGACTGGTTCAACGAAGAAGTTCAGCTGATGGCAAAAGACGATCAAGGCAATACATGGTTTGCGCCGCTTGTTGGTGGCAGTGAGCTGGATATACACGAGCCATGGGTCTTTACTGACAAAGACAATAGCTACCAGCTTCAAGGCAGCGGTGATGTTACCTTGGAAGAGCGTTCAGCCTTGGTTATTCTCGATGCAACAGCGCAGCTGCCGCTTGAAAGCGATATATTGGGAGAGATCGCTCGAAGTAGTCTGGTCGTCGTTTCTTTAAACAGTGTTGGGCAACATACATTTGGAAGCTATTGTGTAGAGCTTGGCGGTGTGGGTTCTCAGAAAATAGAATATGTTTGGAGTGGTGAGGCATTGCCTTATCAAACTAGCCCAGCGAAGTGCTTTGTTGGTAAACCTGAACTTGTGTGTTTAACCTCAGAAGGGCACAAAACTCGGGTTTCCGATGCGCAGCTAAGGTGGCATGACAAAAGTAAGCAACAGTGGATGCCACTGGCCACTATGCCTTATGGGCAAAGCGAAACCGCTTATGTAGTGAATGGCAAACCTAAAAAGCGTTTTAGGTTGTCTGCTTTACCTGAAGATTTTGATATTGAGATAAAGCCAGGAAGCAATATCCACAAGGGAGATATAGTGATTTCGAGTTCGCGCTTGCCAGTTGTTGCTGTAAGTAGCGAGCATTCAGCTACCATACATTCTCAAGCGTCCCCTTCTAGCAATGCCATTACTTTAGAACTGTTTTGTCCAGAGCAACCACCTGCATTCATCACGATTGAACTGTGGTGGGTCGATAGGGCTAGGTCTATTTCTATGGTAGTGCCTTTCCCAAGCCGCGGAGTATGCCTATTAGAGGGCCAGGATCAGTTTGTTGATGCGCATAGTGATTTATTGATAGATAGATTAAATAGCTATGAACTCTACGGTTTTGGCTTAGAGGGTGAAATTGAGATGATGTTTGTGCTGCAAGCTAGTGATATTCGTGGCAAGTTTGCAAACAGTGCTTTTTTCTCTTCGGTGTTGCCATCTATCGATGCGCTAGCAAGTGGATTAGCCCTAGCTTCTTATCGAGACAATATTCAGGCACTGTTCGCACTATCCGAGAAGTTGGATGCTAAGGTGAAGTTTAGTGTGCTTCATCATGGTACAGAGCTCTTCACCTGTAATTTGGCTGCCTACACTGACTCGTTATTACCTAATCGAGAAGAAGCAACTATTGAATTTGGCACTGAGACTTCCTCTCATCAATCTGTTGAGCTTCTTACAGTTCCTCTTGATAAGCCGGATCAAACACCATTGGAGCTTGTAGAAATCAGTGATTCTGCATCATCTAGTTTACGAGTGTGGAAGATGCCAGATGAAGAATTGCAACCCGGGGCTTGGCTCGTATTCAATAAGGACTTAAGTCAAGGCATCAGGCCTGTTATGTGGAGTAAAGACCTAGAATTATTGCCGGAGGCTCAGAATGGATTTGAAGAAGCATCTGGATATGGAAAGCGCTGGGATCGTTTGAGCGCATTTTCAAAAGTGGCCAGTGATATTGCATACGACTTTACGCGTAAAGAATGGAAATACGTTCGCACCTTGCTTGCCTTTGATGCGGTTCCTCTAACCACTTTTGATTTATGGCGTGGTGCTATCAAGCAGAATGAGTTTGTATTTGCTATGTTGCTAAATGCGAACAAAAATGAAATTGATCGTGTCTGGCAGATTGATAGGCAATTCCCATTTGTTTGGTATGCCTTGAGTATTTCTGATGCCGTTAAAGTTTGTTCTGCATACCACCAAAATCTGCTTGATAAGCTCGGAGATGACATGGCCGATGTTGCACAAACTAGGTTATTCAAGAAGCTAAGAGAGCTGGTGTCTTACTTTCCTGGGTTTGCGCCTTTGAGTGATTTGCTACTGTCAAAATTTGATGACAAGCAAAACAAGCCGTCGTTAGCGCCTGCAGCTTATAGCCAGCATATTTTTGATTTGAGAAATGAGCTTTCGCAACGTCAAGTGGATTCTCAATGGCCTAAATTCTCTGCTGAAGGCATCCTGGCGAGTGTCATTCATAAAGTTAACCCAGAGTGGAAGAAAGTTTGCTTCACAGATAAGCACAGCTTTAAGAACACAATAATGAACGCTCCTGTATTACTTGCATTGTCTACCTGCGGGCAGGCCCAGCTAAGAATGAACCCCGAGATAGTACACGCACTTCGCGAGTATAGAAGATTCGACGAAATCTACTTTGACCAAGCATTTGCCCTGACGCAGAAAATGATTATCGGTTTGATCAACGCCTAACTTGAATCAAAACCGAAATAGCCGAATAAAAAGACAGAGAAAACAATGGAATATTTTGAATCGATAATTGATCAGCTAACTAAGCGAGCATCTCGCGCGACACTTGGACAGTTTGGCCTTCGCTCTAAACCTTTAAGGGATTTCCTTTGGCAGAAATATTCTACATCGCCAGGAATTGATGGCTCTTTTCTCGGAGACCCTGTTTTTGAAGCAACGTTTGGCTGGAAACCTTTTGAACAGTCAATGAACTCTCTGGCAGGTGGCCTTTTGGAAGAAAAGGTTGTGCATGCTATGGCGAATCCCCCGAAAGAACTAGAGGAAGATTATCGATTTGATTCCAGCTGGTTTCCTTATGAGCATCAGCATAAAGCTTGGGCTCATTTAACAGATGAAAAGCCTTGCTCGGTCATAGTGAGTAGTGGCACAGGTTCGGGTAAAACAGAGTGTTTCCTTGTTCCAATCTTAAATGACATTACTCGTCGAAGAAGCGGAGCAGAAGGGGTGGAAGCACTGTTTCTGTATCCACTTAATGCTTTGATTAATAGCCAGAGAGACCGACTTGCAGCTTGGACTCACCAATTAGGCTCTGATGTTAAGTTTTGTCTTTATAACGGTGAAACCAAAGAGCAGGTACCAGCGCAGCTGCAAAAAGAACAGCCGAATCAACAACTTTCTCGTAAAGGTCTGAGGGAGAGTCCTGCACAGATCTTGGTGACCAACTCGACCATGCTGGAATATATGCTTGTGCGTCAAAAAGATGAGCCGATTCTGAATAAGTCGAAGGGTAAATTGAGATGGATAGTTCTCGATGAGGCCCATACTTACATCGGCTCTCAAGCAGCTGAGCTTTCTTTGTTACTTAGACGTGTGATGCATGGATTTGGTGTTAAGTCTGAGCAGGTTCGCTTTGTTGCAACCTCAGCAACAATCGGTGGTAAAGACTCGGACAATGAGCTTAGGGCCTTTCTGGCGGACGTTGCAGGTGTTGATATTTCTCAAGTTCATCTAGTGAAGGGTGAGAGAGAAATCAAAGAATTGGTTGAAGCTGATCAAAATCTTCCGATGGATATTGAAACAGTAAAACGAGAAAGCGATATGGCGAAGCGATATGAAATGCTTGAAGCCATGACGCCGTTGCGAGTGCTGAGACAACATCTTTGTTCTGAAGACAACCGTCTAACCTTGAGCGAGATTTGTAAAGTGCTCTCGGCAACCGAGGAGCCAATTGAGGCACGCTTAGCTCTTCAATGGATGGATGTTTGTGCTTCAACGATTGGCCCAGATGGGCAAGCCTTCATTCCGTTTCGTTTACACCTATTTCATCGAGTTGCTGGTGGCCTTTGGGCATGTTCAAACTCTGAATGTAAGGCCAAGCAGGGTACGCCATTGGAAGCTCTCGATTGGCGTTTCGGCATGGTTTATATGTCTAGGCGAGAAACGTGTGATTGTGGTTCACCTGTCTTTGATATGGTGAGCTGTAATGGATGTGGAACCAGTTTGTTACTTGCTGATGAAGCGACCAACTTGGAGACGGGTGATAGCCGTTTGTATCTTGCTAAGCCTGAGTCCAATGTCGATGATTTTACTCTGGATTTAGAGCCTACAGAAGCTGAGATTCATGAGGAAGATGAAGATACTGAGGATGAACATACTAGCCGCTGTTTACTCGCAGAGAGTAACTTTGAGGAAACAGGAGAGCATTGGTTACAGAATGACGGCGTTTTGTCGACAAAAAGAAGTGATAAAGGGTTCGTTGTGCATCGCGTTGAAGGCTACGCAAAGTCAGGCGGTAGTGGATTGGCACTGAGATGCCCGTGTTGTCAGCACACTAAGATTCAAAATTTTGAGTTTTATCGCCACTTCCGTAATGGTGCACCATTTATGCTCTCAACAGTGCTGCCTACACTTCTTGAATTTTGTGAGGATGGTAAAAAAGAGCAGGCAAAAGGACCATGGAATGGTCGACGCATGATTACGTTTACCGACAGTCGACAGGGTACAGCAAGGTTTTCCGCAAAATCTCAGCAGGATGCAGAGAGGCAGTTTTTACGTTCTGCGTTGTTTCATCTTGTGGTGGATCGAACCTTGAAAAGTGGAACGCTCTCACCTGAGCAAGAAGCCAATCTAAAAAAATACCGTGCACGCTTAGCCATGTTTCAAGAAGACGGCGATGACGACATGGTTGAGATCATGGAAGATAAGATCGCAGAACTTAGCCAAGTTGGTGATATCTCCATTCCTTGGAAAGAGGTTGAGCAAGAGCTTGTTAAGGAAAAAGAGCTGCTTTACTGGATTAAAGATTCCTACAGCCGATTCGACGACAAAATGATCATGGTGCAAGACCCTTTGTTGCTCGCACGCCTTTTATTACTTCGAGAGTTTAATAGTCGACCAAAAAGACAAAACACCCTAGAGACTCTTGGTTTGATAAGAATGGAATACCCAAATATCAAAGACAAAGGGAACACAGCTCCTGTTGATTGGACAAGCTTATTCAATTCTGTTGATGAAGGGCAGGCAAAATGGGTGGACTTTCTTACCTTATGCCTGAATTTTCATGTAAGAGCGGTTAAAGCTATTTCACTGAGTGAAGAGCAGCAGCGCTGGATTGGAGCTAAGTTCAGCGCCGGCCTATTGATAGCACCAAATAGCGATAATCCGCATCGAAATGTAATGTCGTGGCCACAAGTAAGAAAAGGTGCAGTGCAACCTAGGTTGGTAAGACTGTTGGCAACAGCATTCCAATTAGATATTTCAGATGTTGCAACCAAAAACCGCATTAATGCAATCCTTACTGAGGCTTGGAAGGTTCTTCAGCGTCATGTGCTGACAGCTAGTGGTGATGGTGTCAGGCTAGAGTTGGAACAACAAGTTAGCTTTAGCCTTTATGATAAAAAGTGGCAGTGCCCTCATACGCAAAAGATGATCGACACGCCCCTTCAAAAAATTACTCCCTTCTTGAGTGCCCGAGGAGTTAGAGAAGAGCAAATTTGTAGAGAGCTAGAAACACCTACTTATGAGTTCCCTTATGGAAGGCGCGTTGAAGATGGTACCGATGTTTCCCTGTCGGAGGTTAGAGCGTGGCAAGAGCAAGAATCGATACTTGAACTGCGGAGAGAGAATGCTTGGTCAGACATCTCAGATCGAATTGTAGAACGTACGCCCTATTTCAGGGTTGCTGAGCACTCAGCGCAATTACCAGCTCGTTTGTTAAGGGACTACGAGGACAAATTTAAGAAAGGCCAGATCAACGTTTTGAGTTGTTCTACCACAATGGAAATGGGTGTAGATATCGGTGGTATCTCCGTTGTTGCTATGAACAACGCCCCACCTAACCCAGCGAATTATCTTCAGCGTGCTGGTCGTGCTGGACGTCGTGGAGAGACAAAATCTGTAGCCTTAACTCTTTGCAAAAATACGCCTCATGGAGAATACATCTTCGAACAAACACGATGGGCTTTTGATACACCGATATTAGTTCCGAATGTGTCGCTTTCTAGTGAATATATCGTGCGACGCCACATCAATGCACTTTTGATGTCAGTATTTTTGCGTCACACCGATAGTGAAAACTCTTTGCGTTTGAGCTCTGGTAACTTCTTTTTGTCTCTTCATGAAAGCACGGCATCGCAGGCTGATCGTTTTATTGATTGGTGTAAAACCGAAGCCTTGGCAGAAGTTGAGGGTGGCCTAAAAATGTTAGTAGCGAGAACGATTTTAAATTCGATACCAATGCATCAACTTGTATCGCAGTCCGCTTTGCAGCTAAAAGAGATCTCGACCGACTGGTTGAGTGAGCACAATCTACTTAAGAAACAAAGTGAAGCAGTCAAAGACGGCAGCGGTGGAATATCTATTGCTCAAGCCGCAGTAGAAACCCAAATTCAGAGACTAGAGGGTGAATTTTTGCTTTCTGAATTGGCAAGAAAGGGCTTTTTACCTGGTTATGGATTCCCAACTGATGTCGTCGCTCTTAATAACGATAATATTGAATCGATAAATCGAAGAAAACGAGCTATCCAGGCCCTAAAAGAAAGCAAAGCATCGGCTAATCAACAATTTGAACATCGTATCGATAATCTTCACAGTGCTCGAGACTACCCATCAAGGGATCTGTCTGTTGCGATTAGAGATTATGCTCCAGGTGCGGAGGTTGTGCTTGATGGACAGGTCTATAAATCAAGTGGGGTACTCTTAAACTGGCACAGCCCAGCATCAGCAGATCAAGTTAAAGAGATCCAGGCTTTATTATGGGCTTGGCGTTGCGGGCATTGCGGCGCGAGTGGTATTTCAAGAGCTATGCCTGAAAACTGCAAGCACTGCAGTGAAGAACTTGATCCTAAACATTTTCATCGCTTCATAGAGCCTGGCAGTTTTGCTATCGATATTCGAAACAAGCCTCACAACGATATTTCGAAGCTAGTACATGTTCCAGTGAATGACCCATGGATTACGGTAGAGGGAAGTGAATGGAATGAGGTAAGCTCGAACCCTAGTGCAGTGTTTAGGGATAGTCATGATGGCCACATATATTACCATAGCGCCGGTTTGTCTGAAGAGGGGTATGCGCTTTGCCTAGAGTGTGGCCGTATGGAGTCTATGTCTGGTAAAGACGGCCAAACTCCTCATGATGTCTTGGCAAATCATACTCGATTGCGAGGCGGTAAAGGCCAATTGAATCGAGAAAGTGAACGTACTTGCGAGGGAAATCTAAAGGACTTTGCGATAAAGGGACCAATATTCTTAGGGCATAGCACCCATTCTGATGTATTCGAATTAGTACTGTTTAATGCTGATGGCAGTCCCCTAAATGACAGACGCACGGCTCGTTCTATTGCTGTACTACTTCGAAATGAACTAGCAGATAAATTGGGAATAAAGAATGATGAGATGGGCTGTTTGACCAAGCCTATTAATTACAAAGAGAATCCTGCTCAAGCTATCGTGATTTATGACTCAGCGTCTGGAGGTGCCGGATTTTCAATAAAGGCTTCAGAGTTTTTAGTAGAACTACTACAAAAAGTAAAATCCAAGGCTATTGGTTGTAGTTGCGATAAAGCATGTCATCGATGCTTAGTGGACTATTCATCCCAACATGCATTGGACCAATTGAATCGCCATAAAGTCGTGGAGTTTCTGAGCATAGACTTCTTCAATCGCATGGCTCTACCCGATGGGCTTCATTTATTTGAATGGCAAAACCGTCGAGAGCTTAGGCCGCTTACTACTGCGATAGAGCAAGTTTCTGCCCATAAAGAAACTGGAAGCCTATATCTTCACCTCTCCCTAAATCAAATCGATAGTATCGATGACTGGTCTCTGTTAACGCCTTTGTACGATTGGGCTCGAGAAACGTCGGTATCGCTGGTCGTTGAATGTGATGTTAGTCATCAATTTACGACTTCTGCGTTAGTGACACTGTCTTGGCTGGCAAATCATCCGAACATCAGTTTAAAGCGTAAAGATCCAAGTGATAAAAAGTTCACACTGCTTGCTGAGGTTGATGATGGTGGTGAGTTTTCTACATGTTGGGGTTGCCCTACAGATGACACTAAACAGTTAATTACTGGCATAAATAGCTCTCAACAATATCAAGAGTTGAATGTTGAAATTGACTCTAGCAGAAAGGATATAGGAAAAGCTTTTATTAATGATGAATTGAATGTTGAGGTGAATACTTTTGGTAGCCTTTTCTGGACACATGTCTTTAAAGCGTCAGGGCTGTTGCTCGACAAAATGCAGAATAATAAGGTAGTAGAGGTCATTTACAGTGACAGGTATTTGAGCTCACCTTTGCCTTTTTCCCTGTGTCTCAACACAGTAGGAGCTTTAATAGGGCATTACAAAGGTAGTAAAGCCAAAATAGTCACCTCTATTCTGCAAGATAGTCGATATGAGCCAGTAAGTGTGCAAGATAACTGGCAATATGAAAGTGACAGAGCCTCGCTTGTAGACGCTTGTATTAAGCATACTAAATTAGATATTGAGTTTCTCTCGATTCCAAAAAACAAAATGCCGCACGCCAGAACACTTAAACTTGTACTTAGCGATGGTAGCCAGGTTTCAATCTGGCTAGATCAAGGCTTTGGCTATTGGTGGGTTGATACTCGAGACTACAAGAATGACTTTCCACATCACAAAGATGAAGCTGAACAAGTTCAAGCTATTGTGGATGGAAAGTGGCAAGTACATTCTGGTAGAGCGTCAACGCCAGTATTTTTTTCGTTAGATTAGTCAAAAAGTCTTGGCGAAGATTCTACTGTTATTGGGACAGAGAGCTTTATAAGCTTATAAAGCTCTCTGTTTGAGTTGCTGGTGTACAGTCTCTAAGCATCAAATAAGTAGCTGAGAGCTACTTAAGATTATGATTCACAGTTTTTTAGTCGAGGAGTTATTGTGGGATTTTGGGGTTTAGTAAAAGAGACGTATAAAGGTAGTAAGCAACTCATTAAAGAGGTTAACCATGGCTTGGAGGTAGTGGTGTAGTGGTCAACTAAAATTGGCCACGTCTTTATAAGTTTCCCAATACTGCCTCTCCGATTCATTCGGTGTTAGACCACCATTGTACTGGTGCGGTCTGATTTGGCTGTAGTATCTAATGATGTAGCCAACAATGCTCTTCCAAGCTTCAGATAAACTACTGTAGCCACTGGCTGGCACCCACTCAGTCTAAAGAAGCGTTCCATTGGACTGTTATCCCAGCAATTTCCTCGTCGAGATAGACTCTGTTTTATCTGATATCGCCAAAGCACTTGGCGGTACTTACCACTCGTATAATGACTCCCTTGATCACTGTGGAATAACACATTAGAGGGCTTACCGCGTGACTCATAGGCCATCTTAAGCGCCTTACCTGTCAGTTGGCTATCGGGCGAAAATGACATCGCCCAACCGATTGGTTTACGTGCAAAGAGGTCGATTACAACGGCAAGATAACTCCAACGATTTCCGGCCCACACATACGTCACGTCGCCGACCCAGACCTGATTAGGAGCAGTCACAGCGAATTGCCTATCTAAATGATTTGGGATTTCAATGTGCTCCTGAGCTGCTTTGCTGTAGCGGTGTTTAGGAAGTTGTCGGCTAACTAATCCAAGCTTTTTCATCAGCTTAGTCGCTCTGTAGCGAGAGAACTTGATGCCCGAGTTCGTTATGATACTGGCAATGGTTCTCGCACCGGCTGAGCCGTTACTAACGCAATGAGCTTCTTGGACTAGGGCTCGTAGACGGACATCTTCTTCAGATTGAGTCTTAGGCTTCTTACACCAATACTTAAAACTGCTTCGATGGATACCGAACACTTTACACAGCTTGGCAACGCTGTAGCTCTGTTTGAGTTTCTCGATTATCGAGAATTGTTCAGTGAGTCCGACATCAACAGAGCAGTAGCCTTTTTTATGATTTCATTGTGCTCTTCCAGTTCAGCAATCCGCTTTTTAAGCTCACGGATCTCGATCTGTTCAGGGGTGAGCGGTGAAGCTTTTGACGTGACACCTTGCCTCTCTTGCTTGAGCTGTCTCACCCACTTGTCCATAGCTGACTTGCTTACGTTCATCGCCTTCGCTGCTTCAACAACGGTATAGCCCTGGTCAGTGACTAATTGAGCGGCTTCTAGCTTAAATTCGGGACTAAAAGTTCTTCTTGTACGTTTTGTCATAGTTTCACCTGTTGTGTACGAGGTGCATTCTAGCACCTCTAATCAGGTGGCCAAATTAACTATGCCACTACAATTCGTAACTGTCATTACCAAGCAATTCTGTCGTATCTGTTTGTCCAGTTTGGTTCAAGATGAAAGCATGCTTGTGTAGTTTTTCGACCTTCATAGCGAATCATAGTTATGCTTCATGCCTCACTGGAAAGGAACTACTAAAGTCGAACTATCTTAAAACATTATTTTTGAGAGCGAAGACGAAAGATTTGACGATAAGTTATTCCATTTTTCGTTTTTCCTTTATCGTGATTTTGAAACACCGTGATGAGATTTCTCATTGCCTAATTTGAAGTCACAGTTTTAAGGAAAACAATGACAGAACATTACACGCACTTTGCTCGACACATGAAAGTTCACGATGTCAGTCTCTATACTACATTGTCGAAAAGCACGTTATGGATGTTAGAAAAACTGGGGGAATTCCCAACCAGTATCCCCCTATATGGTCGCGCTAAAGTGTGGGCACGCAGTGATATCGAAGACTGGGTGAGAGGGAAGATCAGCGCACGTGATCGCAACTATCGCTATACTTATGACTTCAAGAACAAAGAGTATGCTTCCTTGCCGCCTCGTTTGCTGTCAACGATTCAGTTAGCCAGTGATTACAAACTGCCTCGATCCTCGGTTTATGAATTGATGGCAAAGGAAGGTTTTCCGAAACAAATCGAGTTGACGGAGCGGCGTGTCGCTTGGGTAGAAAGTGAAGTTTTAGACTGGATTGCCTCGCGTAAAACGACGTTGAAGGTCAGTTAAACTTTGAGTTAGATCACATAACCAAATTAAAGATGAGTGAGTAGAGAAAAGGGTAGAAAATGGCAAGGATTTGAATTTTATTCAATAATATCATGAGTTTAAATTTTCACTTGGTATCTCTCACTCACCGCCACATTCGAAAAGGTCTGATTTATCAGGCCTTTTTTCGTTTCTGACGCTTCAAAAAACACCTCTCTATTTTATCCTCTCCTCTCTACTATAGTTATCTTATTCAAATTGCCTTCTATAGATATCGGAGCATTTTTGCTATATCTGTCCTTAATACTGATTGGAATACTGGGATACCTAGCTCAATCTACTGGATTGTGCATGGTGCGCGGTGTTAAAGAAGCCCGTGATGGCAATCCTATGTTTCTCATTGCTATTATCTTTAGTGGCACATTCTCGTGGCTTTCCATTGGCCTTATCTACGTTGTTACTGAACAAAACCTATTTACTACTTATCTCCCTAGTTGGCACTTTGCCGTGGGTGGTATTCTATTTGGTTTGGGCGCAGCCCTTAATCAAGGGTGTGGTGTGTCTACGATCAGTCGTTTGGCTCGTGGACAACTGGTTATGCTTGCGACCATCGCTGGGTGGATTGTGGCTTGGATTGCTTTTTCTACTTTGATGGTTGATATCAAGCCCAATAGATACGAGATGCCGGTGGCGATACAATACAGCGCTCTCATTGTTGGCTCGATACTGCTTGGGTTGTTTATATTTCGATTGAATAAAGCGAGTCAAATACTGTGGCTGTCGATGTTGGCTATCGGTTTTATGGCTGGCTGCATTTTTGTCTTCGAACCCCATTGGACGCCAAGTGGACTGCTTAAAGATGTGAGTTTTTACGTGTGGAATGACGCAGAACATCTTTGGCCAAGCGCAGAGCGATTTATGCTTATAGCATGCTTGGTATTAGGCATGTTAATCGCTGCTATCGCGACTCAGTCGTTTCGTTTACAAACCGCGAAGATGAAGCGTTACTTATGGCATTTGGGCTCAGGCTGTTTAATGGGTTTTGGGGCGGTATTGGCGGGAGGCGGTAATGATACACAACTGCTTGTCGCTCTCCCTGCGCTATCTCCAGCGGGAGTCGTAGCCGTACTGTCTATCATCGTTGGTATTTATACTGGCACTTTGCTTAAACGGTAGGCTGTTGGCAACTGCTGTTTACTCAGTTACAAATAGCCTAGCTACTTTGCTGTCAAACACATCATCCACGTTTATATGTGAACGCAATTTCCTTTTATATATGAAGCATTGATATTTGCTTAAACTTCGCGCGACTAACCCTAGAGAAATCTCAGTTATATATTCTTCTTTAGTTTCTCTTTTGAGCAATTGATATAGATAAGTTAAGGATTTTCTTGAGATTTACATTACACTTGTAGCTTATCGTTGTATTTCATACGTCATTGCATTCATTGCCAAGGAACAGATTAATTTATGTCAGAAGTATTAGTACCACCGCTCGTCTCCTTTACCATCGCCATTGCATTGCTGTTTATTGGTAAAGCGATTATTGAGCGCTCAGAGGTATTGAAGAAATATTCCCTACCTGAACCGGTTATCGGCGGGTTTGTGTGTGCGGCAACCGTTGCTGTTCTTTATTATGTCTTTGACATTCAAGTCACGTTTACCTTAGAAGTTCGAGACTTTTTGTTGTTGTACTTCTTTGCAGGCATTGGCCTACAAGCGGACCTGAAAACCCTTATCAAGGGTGGACGACCGCTGTTCATCTTGTTGGTGCTTGCTGGCACCTTTATCGTACTGCAGAACGTTGTTGGCATGTCGGTAGCCACAGCGTTTGGCTTAGATCCTAAAGCAGGCTTGTTATCTGGCTCGGTCAGCCTGATTGGTGGCGTTGGTACGACTCTCGCTTGGGCGCCAACATTTGTTGAAGAGTACGGCATCAGTAATGCAATGGAGTTAGGCGTAGCTTCAAACACCGTTGGCCTAATCGCAGCCTGTGTTATAGGTGGCCCTATCGCTAACTATCTGCTGAATAAGCACAAGGTGAGCCCGTCAAATTCAGAAGACGTTGCTGTGGGTGCGTTTCAAGACAAACAAGCAACTATAGAACTGAGTCACTACGGTGTGCTACGGGCTTGGTTATTTTTAAATGTCACTTTGATGTTAGGTTACACTATCGGTGAGTCTATTGAAGCGGCTGGCTATAAATTACCGTTATTTGTGAGTTGCCTAATTGCCGGTATTTTGATCGGTAATATAGGAAGGGCTCTTTTCCAGAAACGTCAAACTAAAGAGAAGATCGAAGATGGTCGTAAAGGGCTCGCTATGATCTCTGATATCTGTCTTGGTATGTTCTTAACTATGGCGTTGATGGGGCTTCATATCTGGGATCTAGACGGCATGTTTGGCTACATTTCCGTGATTATGTCAGCTCAAATTCTGCTATCTCTACTATTCACTATCCTAGTGGTTTACTACTTGATGGGCAGAAACTACGACTCGGTGGTTATCTGTTCAGGCTTTGGGGGTATTACCCTTGGCTCTACCGCGACTGCGATTGTGAATATGACCGCGGTAACCAGTCGTTATGGTGCGAGTCCGCAGGCCTTTATCGTGGTGCCATTGGTGTGTGGTTTCTTTATCGATATTGTGAATGCGCTAGTGATCAGCTTCTTCGTAGGTTTGTAAACAGTCAAATGCAGGCCTAGAGAGCTAGGCCTGCGTTCTAGCTGTTAATGCCATTTCATTGGCTATCAGTCGCGCAGCTCTCGGCGCAAAATCTTGCCTACATTGGTTTTTGGTAACTCTTCTCTAAACTCGATGACCTTCGGGATCTTGTAACCGGTTAGATGCTGGCGACAGTGTTTCTTAATATCGTCTACAGAAACCGAGCCGTTAGTGACCAAGATAAGCTTAACGCGTTCTCCGGCAACGTCATCAGGCACGCCAACGGCAGCCGCTTCAATGATCTTCGGGTGCAGTGTGGCAACTTCTTCAACTTCTGTTGGGAATACGTTGAAGCCCGACACTAGAATCATGTCTTTCTTACGATCCTCAATATAGAAAACGCCGTCTTCATCCATGCGACCGATATCGCCGGAGTTTAGCCAGCCATCCTCTGTGAGCACAGCCTTGGTTTCCGCGTCTTGTTTCCAATACCCAGCCATGACTTGGTCACCGCGGATTTGAATCTCACCTACTTGGGTGGTGGGTAAAGGATTTCCGCCATCATCTACGATTCTCATTTCTGTGCTAGGTAGAGGGACTCCGATGGCCGGTACAAATTGCTGCTGAGTATGGACGCCACCGGCAACTACTGGCGAACACTCGGTCAAGCCGTAGCCCTCAATAATTGGCATCCCAGTGATGGCTTGCCATTCATCGGCGATGTGTTTTTGTGTCGCCATGCCGCCAGCAATAGTGAACTCAGCGTTAGAGAAGTCGAGCTCTTTAAATTTTGCATGATTAATTAGGGCTGCGAAGAGGGTATTCAGGCCAAATATCATGGTAAACGGGTACTTACTGAGATCATTAACAAAGGTGTTTAAATCCCTAGGGTTAGTGATCAACAGATTGCTGCCCCCCATATACATCATCAGCATCATGCTCACTGAGTTTGCGAAGATATGGTAAAGCGGCAGGGGTGTGACGGCGTGTTCTTTGTCTTTTGCTGTGCGTGGCCCGAAGTGTCCGAACACCTGCAGCACATTGGCCATCACGTTCTTGTGTGTGAGCATTGCGCCTTTGGCAAGGCCTGTGGTTCCACCAGTATATTGCAAATAAGCAAGGTCGCTTTGCTCAATCTTTGGCGGATTAAAGTCTAGGCGTTTGCCATGGGTTAGTGCTCGTCTCAGTGAAATAGCGCTTGGAAGGTGGTACTTAGGTACCATCTTCTTTACGTATTTCACTACAAAATTAACCAAAGTTCGCTTATGAGGCGCTAATTCATCACCAATGCTGGTAAGAATGACATGCTTTAAGCTAGTGCGACTGATGACTTGCTGCAAGCTGTCACCAAAGTTCGTCACCGCCACTATTATGGTGGCGCCAGAATCTCGCAGTTGATGTTCAAGCTCACGAGGCGTGTAGAGGGGGTTGACGTTTACCACGACCAGTCCTGCTTTGAGTGCACCCAAAATACAAATAGGGTATTGCAGTAGGTTGGGCATCATTAGCGCGATTCTATCGCCTTTTTTTGCCTTCAGTTCTGATTGCAGGTAGGCCGCAAATGCATCACTTTTGTCATTCAGCTGCTGGTAGGTAAGAGAGTGTCCCATATTGACGAATGCGGTGTTATCCGCAAATTGTTCAAATGGCTTTTTGAACATTTCGTTGATATTGGCATATTGGTCGATATTGATGAATTCTGGTACGTCTTGAGGGTAGGTGTTTAACCAAGGTTTGTTCGATGTGGTCATAGTGCAATTTACTGATGTTGATAAGCCTCTATTTTACCTAACTTCTTGCTCTTTTTTGTTGTTTTACCTCATAAACTTGCGCTCGGTAAAGACATCGATAATTTTCATCTCTCAAACCACCAGTGTGTGAAGTGCATCCTTTGATTAGCAAGATAGGTGTGTTGTGATTATGCTTATTATGAGTAAAAAATAGGGAATCAAATATGCGACTTTTAGCCACACGAGAAGACGGTTGGAACCTGTACAGGGCAGGGGATCAGTATTTTGAATCTCGTATACAGTTATCCGAACAAGAACAAGCTACTAATGGTGAAGAACTGCTCACCAATTCTGGTAATTTGAAGCAGCTTGCCTTCAATTTAGATTCAATCAATGGGTGGTTTAACGACAGCAAAACGCCTGAAGACCTGAAACGCGTGATTGCGGCACTAGAACCTATGATTATCGAGCTTTGGCAGGAGAAAAAACTGGGCTCTTGGGTGATGGAGATCTACTAGATTTCATCGGAATGGGTGGAATCTAGAGTAGATTGGAGCTTATTTTCCTAAAGCGAAGCAGGAGAGCTTTATGATCAAGAGATTAATGGCGCTGTCGCTACTTATCCCTAGCATGATCTTTGCCACAGGGGCTTTCGCCACAGAGCGTGCAGAGCAGGCGTGGGAGTGGATTGACTCTGGCGCAGCCGTGATTGATGTGAGAACGCCGCAAGAGTTCAACGGCGGGCATCTCGACAATGCGATGAATATTCCTGTTTCAGAACTGTCTAATGCCGATCTGTCCTTTGTGGATAAGGACGATCATATTGTGGTGTATTGCCGCAGTGGCAACCGCTCAGGTAATGCGAAACAAATACTACTGACGAAAGGGTATAAACACGTGCATAATGGCGGCGGATTGCAAATGATGTTGTCAGTGAAGCAAGAATCGTCTTCTGAATAGAAGGTGATTTAATACTATTACCCACAGCTTTTTGGCTGACTCTTCGCTATCCTTTTTATTCATTTAACCCTCAGGATCTTCAGCATTGAGTCAGTTCGAGCACGCCACTAAACCCCAGCCTATAGATGTACTAAATTCTGTTTTTGGTTACGACAGCTTTCGTCACCAACAACAAGCCATAGTCGAGAGCGTGGTGCACGGACAAGATGTTCTGACCCTGATGCCTACTGGTGGCGGTAAATCTATCTGTTACCAGATCCCAGCAATGGTGCGTTCGGGTGTCGGTGTGGTGGTATCGCCACTGATTGCCTTGATGAAAGATCAAGTGGACGCCCTAAGACAAGTGGGCGTGGCGTGTGCCTTTTTAAACTCCACTCAAGATCAATATGAGCAGCTTGAAGTCGAAGCTTCGGTAATGCGCGGCGAGATACAACTGCTTTATGTTTCTCCAGAGCGCCTGCTTATGGAGCGCACTCTTAACCTTCTTGAGCAATCGAGCCTGTCGTTATTTGCCATTGATGAAGCACACTGTGTAAGCCAGTGGGGACACGATTTTCGACCTGAATACCAAAAGCTGTCCATCTTACCGCAGCGCTTTCCCAATGTGCCTCGTATCGCCTTAACCGCAACGGCCGATGAGCGTACAAAACAAGAAATTATCGCACAGCTGCATCTCTCTGATGCCAAGGTATTCGTGCATAGTTTTGACCGTCCTAATATCCGTTATCATGTCAGCGAAAAAGCCAATGCGAAGCATGAGCTATGGGACTTTATTGAGAACAACCATGCCCAAGATGCGGGAGTCATTTACTGCCTATCACGCAAAAAGGTCGAGGAAACTGCAGCCTGGCTTGCTGATCAGGGGCGAGTGGCTTTGCCTTATCATGCGGGCATGTCTGTCGAGCAAAAGAATCAAAACCAACAGCGCTTCTTACGAGAAGACGGCGTCATCATTGTGGCGACCATTGCATTTGGTATGGGTATAGATAAGCCCGATGTACGATTTGTCGCGCACCTTAGCCTGCCAAAAAGTATCGAGTCTTACTACCAAGAAACTGGGCGTGCAGGGCGTGATGGATTGCCGGCAAATGCGTGGATGGCTTACGGTTTACAAGACCTTGTTATGCAAAAGCAGATGGTGGAAAACTCTGATGGCAATCAAGAATACAAGCAAGTGCAGGTGGGCAAGCTCAATTCATTGCTTGGATATTGCGAGCTGAGTGCTTGTCGCCGTCAAACCTTGTTAGGTTACTTTGGTGAGTCACTAGAGCAGGCGTGTGGCAATTGCGACAATTGCTTAAACCCGCCTAAAACATGGGACGGTACTCAGGCGGCGCAAAAGGCGCTTTCTACTGTGTATCGCTCAGGCCAGCGCTTTGGTGTGACGCACCTAGTGAATGTGCTACTTGGTAAAAGTGATGACAAGATCCAGCGCTTTGGTCACGACACCCTATCTACCTTTGGTATTGGCACTGAGCTTACCGCTGAGCAGTGGAAGGGGGTATTTAGACAGCTCATTGCAATGAATTACCTGACTGTTGAGGGTATGTATAACAATCTAAGGCTGACCGAGCAATGCCGCGCTGTGCTTAAGGGTGAGCAAAGTATAGAGCTGCGTGAGCTTCGTAAGGCTAAGAAGAAAAAATCCAGCGGTGTGAAAAAAAGCAGTGCGCTTTCAGCTCAAGATGCCGAGGTGTTTGAGAAGCTAAGAGAGCTTCGTGCAAGTCTGGCCAAGGAACAAAACGTCCCGGCCTATGTGATTTGTCACGATGCCAGCTTGGCTGATATTGCCCTAAAGAGACCCACTACATTAGACACGCTAGGTGAAATATCCGGTTTTGGTGAAGCTAAGGTCGCTAAGTATGGCGAGCCGATTATCACACTGATGAATCAGCAGCCTAAACAGCTCCCTACATTAAGCGCCACAGAGCAAACCACCCTTGAGTTATTTCAATCGTTGAACGATGCCGAATTGGTGGCTAAAGAGCGCGCAATTGCACTCAACACCGTGATGAGTCATCTAGCATCAGCCATAGAGCTTGGGGCTTGCCAACTGCAACAAGTGATTGATATTGAACCCTTCGAACTAGAAGAGTTTGACGCTGCCATTAAGCAGCTCAATAGTCTCACTGAGGCAAAGCTAAAGCCGCTGTTTGAGCACTTTGACGCCAAATACGATTACGGCACTTTGCGCTGTGTCGTCGGCCACTTTGCTTACCAGCAGCAGCTGGCTACGCTAGCGAGTTAGTCGCTAGAACGGAATATCGGCCTCAAAGGTGACCCACTCTTTAGTAACGGGGTGGGTGAAGCTGAGCTGCTGTGCATGCAGATACAATCTTTTGTCTTTGCGGCCATATAAGGTATCGCCAATGATGGGCATGTTGAGCCCCTCGGCGTGAGCACAATGAACTCGTAGCTGGTGGGTGCGACCTGTTTCTGGATACAGCATGACCTTGCTGTGTCCATCAATGGTTTCTAGAAGTTGATAGCGAGTGTGCGCAGGCTTGCCTTCCTCATACGACACCATTTGCCTTGGCCTGTCATAAGGGTCACCACATAAAGGCAGCCTAATATCCCCTTCTTTTTCCTGTAGTTCCCCATCAATTAAGGCCGCGTAGCGTTTTTTTACTTCACGAGAGATGAACTGCTTTTGCAGGGATTTGTTCGCACGCTTAGTGAGGGCAAACATCAACAAACCTGAGGTTGCCATGTCTAAGCGGTGCAGGGCAAAGGGGCCTTCGGCATCGGGATACATTTGCTGTATGCGGTAAAACGCTGAGTCTTGAATGTGTCGACCAGGCACAGAAAGAAACCCTTCAGGCTTATTCACCACCACAATGTGCTCATCTTCATAGAGGATAGGCAAAGGCTTATCTTGTGCAGGATTTTCTAGCAGCGGATTAGGGTCGACTTCTAAGCCCTGTAACATGTGCGAGAGGATCGGGTGACACTTACTCATGCACGAAGGATAAAACTGTTTGTGCTGACGAATCTCAGATTTAGGTGAGTGACCCCACCAAAATTCCGCCATAGCGATTGGCGTATAATCATTAAGATAGGCGTATTGCATTAGCTTGGGCGCGGCGCATTCTCCGGCTCCCGCTGGTGGCACTTTATAGGCAGTTTGGGCAAATATTTGGTTCAGATCTTGACGCTGTCCGTCGGCATTCAAGAAAGAATAATGGGCGAAGATCTTGTGCTGCAGCTGATTGGACAAAGCTGCGCGTTGGGCTTTTAGATCCGCGATGGTCTGCTCAATGTGAGAGATTCTTTCAGTCAGTGCGGTTCGCTTATCTGCCCACTCTTGCTTGAGCCACTTTAGCTGATTCTTTTGCGCCACACTTTGTCTAGCTAAGTTTTTCTCAAGCTCTTGGTATTCTTGCTCTGATAGGGTGCCTTGCGCTTGAGTTCGCTCGATTTTTCGACGCTTTCTACTGTCCGCGATATCAGCTTGCAGCTCCTTTATTTGAGACGACTCTTCTTCAATCAGTGATGAAAGCTGCTGTTTTAGCGGCTCGATATTGCAGTTGCTTACAAAGGCTTTTAGCTCTTTGGAAACGTCGTTGACCTTTTCTAATTCACCCCTAAAAAAACCGTCATCATCCAGCATGTCGTACACTGGCGGCACGAACCCTTGATGATGGTTAGTATCATCAATCTTGCCAGAAAAAGCGCTGAGAAACCCTAGCTCTCCGGCACTGTTTTTTACCACCAACACACCAAACATCTTGCCCCTAGCTGAAGGGCTTAGTTCTGTATTTAGGCTCTGATCGTCTTGCAGGCAAAAAAGCTCATTAAATCGAGCGTTTGAACTCAGGCTCTTTTGTAGCCGTTCGCAGGCGATGACCGTTAGCGGGCTCGGATCATAATAAAAAGGGAAGGTGAACCGCTCCGGCATCGGTAGTGAAGAGGAGGCTTGTTCAAATTGGGTGAAAAGCGGGTCGATGCTCATGGACGGTACCTTAATACGAAACGGAGGCTGGATATAGAGCCGATGGGCAGATTGTATTGAATACCAGTCTCATCTACCAGCATAGCGCGTTTTTCTATTCAATATACTTTTCATGCATATCAGGTATAGAAATGAATAATTGGAGGTAATCCTCAAGGTTATTTATTGTGACTGTGTTATGGAGATTACGGAATAGGGAGATGGCCAACACTCTTTGAAGTTAGGGCGCCATACGTAGTCACTACCATACGTATTTTTAGAGCCCAACTAAAGTGAGAGTGAGTAATGAAAAGATTGTTCGGTGTTTTAAAGTGGCTAATAAAAGCGATTGGAGTCCTCAGCGCTGCAGCTGCAACCTCCCTATTTTTCTCTACCTTATCCAATATTCACGGCAAATCGATGCCGGCTAGCGAGTTTGTCGATGGTAATCCTTCCATCATTAAACTCCTCAATTCTGAAATCTTCATGGGTCTCATCTTCGTGGTGACCATCTCTATCTTTGCTTACGTCGCTTATTTGCTATGGCAATTGCACGAGGTTGCGGTTCACGAGAGTGAGCATCGCAACAGCGCCCATACCAATGTGGTATTCGCTTTATCTTTGTGTGGTTTGTTTATTAGCAAAACTTGGTGGGTATTAGCAATTGTGATTGCATTCACTCGCTGGGACATCATTGGCAATTCGTTAAGTGGCGTAATCCGTCGTGGTATCGCGCAGGGCAACGCGTCAGCGCAGGAGACGAAATAATGAAAGAGATCATGCTTCCCTATGTATTCATTATGTGGATTCTGGTTAAAGCTGGAGTCATAAAGTGGAATCTGCGTAACGCTACCTACATCACCAGTTTTGGGGTGTTCCTAGCCATGACATTGTTTACTGTCAGTCGCTTTTGGGCACCTGTTGATTTAACGGATAGTAGTACAGTCAAGGCTCCGCATGCGGTATTGAGTCCCTTGGTTGGACAAAAGGTTGAAAACGTTATGGTTAACCATAACCAAGTTGTTGAGAAGGGCGATTTGCTTTATACCCTTGAAGCCACAGATTCTGTTGAAGAAATCAAAGGTCTTGAAGCTCAAATTGAAGCGATAAAGCACCAAATATCAGCAACCGAAACCCAGATCAAAACAGACGAAACCACAATGGCACGTCTAATGAAGCTTGAAGAGTACAGCAGCCAAGCAGAGCGTGATGACGTAAGAAACGCCATCATGCAAGGTTATTCACGCCTGTCAGAGTTGCGTGCTGAGATTGCAACCATTAACGCTCAAATTAAAGAGAACCAATGGCTTAATGAAATGAACCAAGTGGTTGCACCATTTGATGGTCAGATTGGTGTAGTGAATATCTCGAAGGGTACTCGCACTGGTAACATGCACATCTACGATACCAGCAAAAAGTTCATGGAGATGCGTGTGAGCGATCAAACTTATCGTTACATCAAAGAGGGTCAGTTTGCTGAGTTCTATGTTAACTCTCACCCGGGTGAAGTATTCCGCGGTAAGGTTCACAGTATTACTAGTGGAACTGGTGAGGCAACGGTATCGGTGAAAAATGGTGCTCAAAATGTCACTCAACATGTTGCAAGCAACGCCGGTACACATGGCCGAACGGTAATTATTGAATTTGAAGAACCAAAAGGCTACAACATCCCAATCGGTGCAACGGGTTCAGCGTGGATTTCTGCTACTAAACCACACCCAATTTTAGGGTTCATGGATATCATTGGCGGGGCAACAGTTAGGCTGAAATCATTGAAGGCTTACCTTAGCGCTCTATAGTAAAAGCCGAGTATTCATTCAGTAAATAGAGAGTTTTTGTTGAGCATCAAATAAAACCCTACAATTTGTGAGTGAATAGACAGCATAAGGCATATTTGCGGTGTAGAATTTAAACAGCACGCAAATGTGCCTTTGTCGTATGTGGAAGAAAATTTGAGGCGAAATGCGTGATCTTGACTTAGTTTGTGGGTAAATAACACTGCAATTGCGTGCGGTCTGTTTGTCCACCTGTTTAGGAGAAACAGCGCATGTCCTCTTTATCAAAGACCATCGAATACCCATCTTATCCCGGTACACCAGCCGTCATTCATGGCAACGGAGCGGTTGCTCATGTTATGGATTATGTTTGCGGCGGTGTTATTGGTTATCCCATCACCCCCTCTACAGAAATCTCAGAGCTGTATGAAGCATTTCGTGCTCAAGGCGGAATGAATGTATGGGGACAGCATCCGTTCTTCTTCGAGCCCGAGGGTGAGCATTCTGCACAAAGTGGCGCACTGGGTGCTGCGCTTACCGGTGGCAAATACATCTCCAATGCCTCTTCAAGCCAAGGTATCTTATATGGCTTGGAATCCCACTATGTGACGGTAGGTAAAAAGGCCGCAGGCTTTGTACTGCATGTGGCAGCGCGCTCGGTCTCCAGACACTCTTTGAATGTGATGGCAGGACACGATGATGTATATGCGTTGCTGTCTGCTGGCTACACCACTTTGTTTGCCAGTAATGCTCAACAAGCGGCTGATTTCGCCGCTATCTCTTATCGAGTCAGTGCACTCTCGCTAATACCGGTTGCTAACTGCATGGACGGGTTTGCCACCAGTCATATTCAAAGCGAAGTACGGCTACCTGAGCCAGAGCTTTTAAAAACCTACCTAGGCGATCCTTCAGAGCGCATTCAAGCGCCAACCGTAGCACAGCAGATGCTGTATGGTGCTAAGGGGCGTATTTGGCAACTCAATGTCTTTTTAGACAAGCATCAAGATGACTTCTGGCCTGATAAATTACGGGATATTAAAGATTACCTAAAGGCCAATGAAGCGCAGCTAGAGCAAGATAAAGAAGGCCGGTTAATCGCCCATACATTGGACTTTATCCCAGCAGAGCTGCACAAAAAATGGCGACGAGTGTGGGTTAACAGCTATGAAAAGGGCAGTCGTCAACGAGTGCCGGCGCTAATGGATACTCATAATCCCGGTCTGACTGGTGGTGTGCAAAATCAGCCCGATTATCAAGCCGGGATTGTTGATCATAGGGTCCACTTTCAATCGGATGTGCCTAAGTTTATCAAGCAAGCGATGCGCGAGTTTGCCCAGCTTACCGGCAGACAATATTCCCCTGTCATGCAATACCAATGTGAAGATGCAGATTATGTGATCTTAGGTCTGGGCTCAGTGACAGACGATGCTGAAGCGGTGGCCGAGTATCTTCGAGGTAAGGGCGAAAAAGTAGGGGTGGTCAGTATTAAGCAGCTGCAACCTTTCCCTGAAGCGCAGCTCATCGAGGTATTAACTGGCAAGAAAGCCGTGACCATATTAGAGCGTTGTGATGAAACCAAATTAACTGAGCGCGTCACTCGAGCCTTATTTAAAGCAAGAGAAAACGCTGACAGTCATCGCCATGAGAACATTCCGTTTCTTCGTGAGCTACCGCAAATCAGCACTGGCGTTTTTGGGCTAGGTGGCCACGATCTGCAGCCTCGTCACCTCGTTGCGGCATTTGCAAATATGCAAGCGGTGCAAAGTAAGCCTTTCTTCTACCTCGGCAGTCAGTTTTTTGATAACCAAGCCTCTGAGCAATTACAGGTCATACAAAGAAGACTCAAGGACGCCTATCCAGAGACTGAGTTGATGGCATTGTCCACCGACGAGAATCCCCAATTGCTTCCATTTGAGGCGATACGTACGCGTTTTCACTCAGTGGGTGGCTACGGAACCATTGCTACGGGCAAGTTATTAACCGATATCCTTGCTGGCGCATTAGAGCTGCACTCTAAGTCCATGCCTAAATACGGTTCAGAAAAGAGCGGCGCGCCTACCAACTTCTTCATTACCTTGTCACCAGAGCCGATAAAGATCACTAATGCGGAACTGCAAGAGGTAGAGGTGGTTCTATCCCCTGATCACAAGGTCTTTATGCATACCAACCCGTTAGCGGGTTTGACCCAAAACGGCACCTTTATTCTGCAAACACACCATACTCCAGAGCAAGTATGGAAAGAGATCCCAGAAGCCGCCAGACAGTACATTCGCCAGAACAATATCGACTTCTTTATTGTGGATGCCTTTAAGGTAGCCAAAGAGCAAGCCCCTAGTCGAGATCTAGAGATCCGTATGATGGGCATCGCCTTCATTGGCGCTCTGTGTGGGCATGCTCGCCAAGTGATAGGCAGTGCTGATGAAGAGGCAATGCTAAACCGAATCGAGCAGCAAATAGCCAAGAAGTTTACCAGCAAAGGCCAAGCAGTGGTGAACAGTAATATGGCCGTGATTCGCGAGGGCATGCATGCCACTAAACAGGTCCGTTATCAAGATTACGAGGAGTTCGTTCCTAGTCGCGAAAACAGCGCCCAAGTCACTCTAGATGATAAAACAACTCGTGCCAGCAGCTGTCTGTTTGACCAAGATTACTTTGATAGCATTGCAGGCAAACACTATGCCGATGGCAGCATTGCTGAAGCGCCGGTTATCCCGGGCTCGGGCATGTTTATGCCGCCTTCTAGCGCAAAAACCAAGAACAAGGGATTGTTCCGTTTGAATGTGCCTTTGTTTGATCCTGATAAGTGTACGGGTTGTATGGAGTGCACCATCGCCTGTCCAGATAGCGCGATACCCAATGCGGTGCATGAGGTGCATGACCTTATCAATAATGCGATAGGGACCCTTGCTGTGCCTCCAGCGAAAATCTCAGCCCTGAAAGCCGAGGTGCCGAAACTGAGTGATGCAGTAAGACATTATTATCGCACTCACTCTAAAGAGGAATCACTTCCTCTGCATAAAGCCATTGCATCGATGCTTGATAGCATGACCTTCAATGATGGCAAGGTTCAACAGCAATTTGCGAGTGTGTGTATCGCATTAGAATCTATGCCAGTGGCGCGTACTAAGCCCTTCTTTGATGCTATGGAAAAAGCCATGCCCGGTAGCGGAGGATTGTATTCGGTCGCTATAGATTCGAGTAAGTGCAGTGGTTGTATGGAGTGTGTGGATGTGTGCGGCCCTAACGCGCTGCAAAAGGTGCGTCAAACCACTGAGCTCAATGAGCAACTCCATCACAGCTTCGAAACGCTAGCGTTGCTTCCAAACACGCCGATTCGATTTATCGATGGCCAAGAGCCTAAGCGCTTATTACTGGATAGAGACAATTACTATGCAATGAGCGCAGGTCACGGCGCGTGCCGCGGCTGCGGGGAAGTCACAGCCCTTCGCTTGGTGACCTCAATCAACCGTGCCATGGCAGAGCGCCGCAATAAGACTCACAGAGCTCAACTAGAGACCTTATTGGACAGGCTTGAGAGTAAACATCGTCAGTTGTTTGAAACAGAGCAACAGCCTGAGCGTGTTCAACGCATTGAAGAGACGGTTAAGGTATTGGAGCGACGCCTGTATGAGTTTGAGCATGGACCCACAGGTGACGGGCCGGCCGATGCGCTGATTGCCAATGCCACAGGTTGTAGCAGTGTGTATGCCTCCACCTTCCCATCCAACCCTTATAAAGTGCCGTGGGTAAACAGCTTATTCCAAGATACGCCAGCACTGGCTAAGGGGCTGTTTGAGGGTGAAGTCGCCAATCAGCTAGAGCAGATTAAGGCGCTGCGCTGTGCCAAGTTGGAAGTGGAAGACCTGTATGATCCTAGCGTCCACGATAAGCAGCTTACCTATCTAGAATGGCAACAACTCTCTAGTGATGAGCTCAATCTACTGCCCACAGTGTTCAGCATCGGCGGGGACGGTGCCACCTACGACATTGGTTTTGGCGCGCTATCTCGACTGCTGACAACCTCTACGCCAATTAAGGTGTTAGTGCTCAATACGGGGAGTTACTCCAATACGGGAGGACAAGCCTCAACCGCAAGCTTTACTGCTCAAGACTCAGATTTGAGCCGAGTGGGCAGCGCACATAGTGGTAAGCAAGAGGCGCGAAAAGAGCTAGGTATCATCGCGATGTTCCATCCTGAGGTCTTGGTAGTGCAAACCTCGACAGCCATACAAGGGCACTTTATGTCTAACTTAGTGGAGTATCTCAATTATCAAGATGCCCCTGCTTTGTTTGATGTGTATACCCCATGCATGGGCGAGCATGGAATTGCCGATGACGCCAGCACTAGGCATTCACGCTTTGCCGTTGAGAGCCGTATGAACCCACTATTTGTGCACGATCCACGCAAGGGAGAAACATTGGCTGAGCGGCTCTCGCTAGAGGGTAATCCCGATATCCAGAAAGACTGGACTCAGCAGATGATCACCTATCTGGATGATGATGGAATGAGTCAGCTTCTAGAAACGGCGCTCACCCCTGCTGATTTTGCCTTGTGTGAGGGGCGCTTTAAGAAGCATTTCTCTCTTGCAACCAGTGAGCGCAACCTCATTGAACTGGCGGATTATGTTGGCATGAGCGTGAGTGAGCGCGCAGATAAAACGCCGTTTATCTGGTCTGTAGATAGCTCGCAGCATCTAATCCAACTCACGGTATCAAGCTCTATTGTCGCGCTCACCGAAGAGCGGTTAAACAACTGGCACATGCTGCAGTATCTGAGCGGACAGCAAATAGCTAAGGTGCAGGCAGAGCATCAAACAGAGATTGCCCAGTGGAAAGCGCGCTATGAACAAGCGGTTGAGCGCAATGAGCAAACCATAGACACCATAGCTAACGGATTGGCAGAGCTGGCACTTACCGTAGATAGCGAGGTGCAAATTCCGGTGACGCAAATCGAGTCCACTGATACAACGCCTGCGGTAAGAGGGGCAGTGGATAGATTAGTGAGTATTGCTGAATCCGATATGGCAAGTTGTACGGACTGTAAAACTTGCTATCAACAGCTTCCGGAGTTGTTTGAAAAGACCACTATCATCGAAGAGGGCAAGGCAAAGATAGTCAGCCGGGTGATCCCTAACGTCTTTGATAGCCTGGTGATTACCAACGAGCTTATTGAGCGAGCCTCGCGCATTGCTGATGAGTGTGACGCCGAGATCATTCACGTTAATGTCTCGCAGACTTCGGAGGTGTAGCATGGTTTCGACAATCAGTAAGGCGCAACAAGCGCTGCTAGAGCAACGAATGCGCAAAGACCCCAAACGCTTTCAGCAAATGGTGATTGATGAGAGCATGCAGGCAATTCAAGCGGCGTTGAAGTATGGAGAAATCTCGGCTTCATTTGTAGAAAAGCTGTGGGAGCTGCTACTCGTTGATGACGAACTCAGTGTCACATTGCAGCGCTATTTATGGCGAGTGCCTCTTAAACAAAAACGCGCTTTTGTGCGAGGCATCGACCGACACCTTAGTGCTCGATATCCCATGTTTGAGGGCTTATCAAAAGGGTGGCCGGGCAGTAATAATATTCCCCCTTATGTGCGTCCTGCCGAAGAAAGACGTAAGGATTTTGACTTAGTCAGTCAGGGTTACCTTGGCTATATGGGGCTGGGTTATAGCCTGCGTGAGGTTGAGCTGTTTGTTTGGCTTGAGGTACTGAGAGACAAGCAATGTGAAGACCGCCCATGTGAAATCGGCGTGCCTCAATGCGACCAGCAAGGCGCTCCTAAAGCGGAAGTCGAAGGCGGCTGTCCTGTTAAGATCCATATTCCGCAGGTACTCAATTTGATGGGAGAGGGCCGGTTGAAAGAAGCCTTTGAGCTGATTCGAGATGCGAATCCTCTACCTAACGTCACAGGGCGAGTGTGCCCACAAGAATTGCAATGCCAAGGGGTTTGTACACACAACGATAAGCCCATTGAGATCGGTCAACTAGAGTGGTTCTTGCCTCAGCGTGAACGCGAGCTCAAAGATGCAGGCGGCACAGGGGAAATAACCAACAACCCTTGGGTCATGGCCACCAAGCCGCCCATCGCTATTGTGGGCTCTGGGCCATCGGGCCTTATTAATGCCTACTTGCTGGCTAAGGAAGGTCATCCTGTCACTGTGTTTGAGGCCTTCCATGCCTTGGGCGGGGTACTTCGATATGGCATTCCCGAGTTTCGATTGCCCAACCAATTGATTGACGATGTGGTTGATAAGATCAAGGCCCTTGGCGGGCGATTTGTCACAAACTATATCGTGGGTAAAACCGCGGCTTTAAGCGATCTAAAAAAAGCGGGATTTGTGCGGATCTTTGTGGGAACCGGCGCCGGTTTGCCCAAGTTTATGAATGTCCCCGGCGAACACCTGCTCAATATTATGTCAGCCAATGAGTTTCTGACCCGCGTCAACCTTATGCATGCCAACCTAGCGGACTACGAAACACCGCTACCTGAGATGAAAAATAAAGAGGTGATGATTCTCGGTGGGGGCAATACCGCAATGGATGCCGCACGCACGGCATGTCGATTAGGGGCTAATGTCACCATCGTCTACCGCCGAACTGAGCAAGAGATGCCCGCAAGAGTTGAGGAGCTTCATCACGCCCTAGAAGAGGGGATACAACTTAAAGAGTTGCGAGCGCCGTGTGAGTTTCATGGTGACAAAAATCATGTACTCAGCAGTACCACGTTAGATGTTATGGAGTTAGGTGAGCCTGATGCGTCAGGTCGTCGTCGCCCTCAAGTGACAGGCAAGCAAGAGTTGATCAAGGTGGACTTTACCATCATGGCCTTAGGCAATAGCTCTAACCCTATTGTGAAAGACGCCAACCCTGATCTCAACACCTCAAAATGGGGAACCTTGCTGCTGGACAAAGACTCGCAGCAAACCTCCATTGAGGGGGTGTATAGCGGCGGTGATGCTACAAGGGGTGGTTCAACGGCCATCAAGGCGGCAGGTGATGGGCAGGCCGCTGCTCGCGAGATAATGGCAAATTTGGACTTCAATACCCAAGAGTTGCAAGGTCTCGTTGAGAGTGCCAGCCGTTATACCGAGCTGGGTCAGACGCCAGCCAAGATCGTGAAGCGGAAACAGCTAACCGATGAGATTGTCGAGTTCACCATTAAAGCGCCGTTAATTGCACAGTCCGCTAGGGCGGGGCAGTTTGTACGGGTATTAAGTGATGAAAAGGGTGAGTTGATACCGCTAACATTAGCTGACTGGGACGCGGCCCAAGGAACTATTGACCTTGTTATTCAGGGGCTAGGAAGCAGTTCTAAACTGATTAATAAGATGCAGGTTGGCGACAGCTTCTGCGCAGTGGCGGGCCCTCTAGGCCAAGCCAGTAAGGTCACAGAGCACAGCGGAAGAGTGGTTTTCACCGCGGGTGGCGTAGGTTTACCTGCGGTATTTCCTATCTTGAGAGCTCATCTAGAAATAGGCAATCAGGTGACGCTGATTTCTGGATTTAGGGGCAAGTCGCACAGCTTTTGGACAGAGCCTGGTGGTCGATTAGAGAGATTGCGTGAGCGCTATCCCGAGCACCTAAAAATTGTCTATGCCAGCAATGACGGTAGCCTTGGCATCAAGGGCTTTGTCACCACACCGCTTGAGCAGATGATGCTTGCCCATAAAAGCACCACGGAAGCTAAGGTTTCAGAGGTGATTACCATTGGCCCGCCTATGATGATGCGCGCGGTAAGTGACCTCACTAAGGATTTTTCGGTGCCCTGTGTGGCGAGTCTTAATTCAATTATGGTTGACGCTACTGGCATGTGCGGCGCTTGTATGGTGCCGGTGATGCTCGATGGAAAATTAGTGCGTAAGCATGCGTGTATTGATGGCCCTGAAATCGACAGTCACATTATTGATTGGGACAAGTTCTTGCCAAGGTTTAATCAGTTTAAGCCGCAAGAGTACCAAAGCCAAATTGACCATAAGTTAATAGAGCCGGAGTGATAGGCAGTAGAAAACAAGCCGCCCCTAGATAGGATGACGGCTAGGGGCGGCTTTGTTTACGGAGCAATAAAGATGATCTATTCGATAGTAAGGGAGGCTAAGCCAACCAGACTTGGTGCAGTGAGGGGCTCAGCACTGCTCACTTTTACCTTATAGCCCTGTCTCAAGTATTTATAGATATCTTCAGTGCTTTCGACATAGGTATAACCTTCATCAAACCTTGCCTTGCTGACCGCAAACTTGCCATTTTTATGTCGATGGGGCTGTTGTATAAGCCCTTTGTGTTTGCCCCGTTTTGTTTCGTAGAAAATCTTCATTTTAATTACCTCTGCTAATCTAGAGCACAATCAAAAGGACCATGGTGTTGTGTGGTTTTTTGGAAAACTTTGGTAGGGATTATCTCTTTATTCATCGGGTTTATGTGTTTTTCTCATCACATAACATCATGATGAATAGGGCGGAATTCTTTATCTTTAGAGTGGATCACGCTACATGCTGAAAAAGTAATCGTATTGTAAATGCTGTGTATTATTTGAGAGTGAGTAGGGTTGTAGGGGCGGTGCTTTTGAAAGGAAAAAGCATATAAAACTAATGGCTTATGTATGAAAATTAATATACACGCCTTTCAAAATGTTAATAATTTGTATAACTTAGTGGTTTGACCACTATGCAAGGTGAAGCGATATGTCTCGAGTGACCTGCACTATTGATGATAATCAGATTGCAATAGTCAGCCTTAATCGTCCTGATAAAC
The DNA here is from genome assembly GCF_001677275.1 of Vibrio breoganii. Classification (GTDB taxonomy): domain Bacteria; phylum Pseudomonadota; class Gammaproteobacteria; order Enterobacterales; family Vibrionaceae; genus Vibrio; species Vibrio breoganii. The sequence continues at coordinate 1,683,015 of NZ_CP016177.1, read as the reverse complement.
TCAACGCCATTGATATGGAGATGTTCAAAGCGGTGAATGCCATAACGCGCGAGTTGAAAAACGATAAACGGGTGAGGGCAGTGATCGTTAGAGGCGAAGGTAGTGATTTTTGCTCTGGGCTTGATGTGAAGTCTTTATTAACCAGTAAAAGCGGTGCGCTTTCTTTGCTCTTCAAGTGGTGGCCAACTCGTGCCAATGATGCTCAGCGCTTTTCCTTGGGTTGGCGCGATATTCCGTGTCCGGTGATATTTTCCATCCATGGTCGCTGCTGGGGGGGCGGATTGCAGTTAGCTAGTGGAGGGGATTTTCGTATAGCGAGTCCCGATGCTACCTTTTCTATCATGGAAGCCAAGTGGGGACTCATTCCTGATATGGGAGGAGCTATCGCCTTTCGAGAGTTAATGCGCAAAGACCACACATTAGAGATGGCGATGACCGCCAAAGAGATCGACAGCCAAACGGCTAAAGAGTACGGGCTAGTCACTAAGATTGCAGACGATCCCTATGCGTGCGCTTATCAGCTAGCCTTGGAGTGCATTAACCGCTCTCCAGATGTATTAGCCGCGAATAAGAAGCTCTACCATAACACCTGGTGGTCGAGTCAAGGCAAGGCGCTACTGCTCGAGACTTGGTATCAGATTAAGGTTGGGATGGGGAAGAACAGAGTCATTGCGGGTAAGCGAGAGCGTAATCCTGATGATAAGCCGGATTACTTGCCGAGGAAGTTCAAGTAAAGCAGTCAAAAGCTGTTAGCTTTAAGCCATCAGATTAAGATGAGTCATTGCCGAGGTCTCTTATCGGCAATCTTGAAGGAGTGCATCCCCAGATTCCCGCTAACAACATGCGGGAATGACACTTCTTAGAGCTAGTAGCTTGCCTCTTGATCACATGCCGGAATTTTTGGTAAACGTCATGCCCGAGTGCTTTTATCGGGCATCTGTTTCTATAAAGGTCCCCGATAAAAGCCCTCGGGGACGACGGTTATTTATCGCACGAACATCAAAGTAGCGATCTAATATGGCAAACACTCAGTTAGAACACATTTAGATGAACTACCAATACTTGTGCGTGAAAGCCAGGCTAGTAGCTGGCAGCTAATTTCTCATCCCTTCTTCGACAGCTTGATATACACCAGAAGCGACAAGAAGATAACGCCTCCACCAATCATCTTTTGCGTACCTACGACTTCTCCTAGCATGCTGATACTTAGCATCAGTGTCCAAACGGGCTCTAAAATCATGATCAGTGATGCGGTTTCCATCTTGACTGAGAACTGGCCGACCGTTTGTGCTAGATAACGAATCGAGGTGGCAATGAGTGTCGATACCGCAAACCAAAATAAGACATGTCGATTCAGTTCGAAAGCCTCTGGCTGAGTAATGCCCACTGAGATGGCACCAATTAATCCAACTGCAAACAGTTGCACACAGATAGAGGTTAATGGGTTGAGGTTGGTGATCACACGCTTGTTTAAAACAAAGTGCAAAGAGAGCAGTCCTGAAGCTAATAGGAAATACCACTGGCTTTTATCTACTTGCCAGCCATTGGCAAGGGTTAGAAGGGCCATGCCCAAGATAGCAATAGGCAGGGCGACCCAAAAGGCGCGGTTGGGCTTAACTTGAAACAAAACCAGTGACACGAATGGTGCGATTATCATGGCAAGGCTCATGATGAAGGCTCCTTCAGCGAGCGTGTTTGAGATAGAGACCGCGTACACCCAAACCTGTATAGATAGCGCTAGGATAAAGCCTACACCAAGCAAGGAGATAACCTGTTTAACCTTAAGCGCGAGGACTTTCTTATAGCAAAAGGGAAGCAGGATTAGGCTTGCGAGCAGAAAACGGCTAGTAATGAAGACTTCGCCAGGCACCTCGAGGATAACGAGCTTGGAAGCAATCCAGCCAATCGCTGCCAGAACAGTGGCTAAAACAAGAAACAACTCACCTTTGAATGCCTTAAGATTCATGATTATCCTAATTGTGACGTGTAAAAACGATAAAACCCTGCGAGAGCGCAGGGTTTTTGATTGTGTTGAGCGATGATTAAGCTTGGTAGACTGGGTAGTCGGTTAAGCCTTGCTCTGCACCACCAAATAACGTTTCTGGGTTATGAGGTGCTAGAGGATAACCCTTCTTGATGCGGTTAGGAAGGTCTGGGTTTGAAATAAACGGACGACCAAAACCAACCATGTCAGTAGTGTTTTCTTCGATAGCTTCAGCACCTTTTTCTGCATCGTAGCGACCTGCGTAAATAAGTACGCCTTTGTACGCTTCACGAACGGCAGTCTTGAACTCTTTTGGTGTTTCTGGTGCATCTTCCCAATCGACTTCGGCAATGTGCACGTAAACGACGTTTAGCTTGTCTAGAAGCGCTGCTGCTTCAACGTAAGTCTCCACTGGGGTTGCATCAACAGTGCCATTTAATGAAGTAAATGGAGCTAGACGTACACCAACGCGATCACAGCCAATCGCTTCAGACATTGCCGTAACCACTTCACCAAGGAAGCGCAGACGGTTTTCAATTGAGCCGCCGTACTCGTCAGTGCGGTTATTCGCTTCTGAGTCAATGAACTGGTTAATCAAGTAGCCGTTTGCTGCGTGCAGTTCGATACCATCAAAGCCCGCTTCGATAGCGTTAAGGGCTGCTTGGCGGTATTGCTCAACCACCATTTCGATATCCGCTTTTGTCATCTCACGTGGTTCGACAACGTCAACAAAACCCGGTGCATCAGTACCGTTGTCGATGAACACCTTTACATTTTCCGCTTTCAGCGCAGAAGATGAGATAGGTTGCTCGCCGCCAATGTTGTCAGGGTGCGTTACGCGACCTACGTGCCATAGCTGAGCGAAGATTTTGCCATCTTTCGCATGTACAGCGTCAGTCACTTTTTTCCAGCCAGCAATTTGCGTTTCAGTGTAGATACCAGGAGTCCAAGCATAGCCTTGTCCCAATGCTGAGATTTGCGTGCCTTCAGCAACGATAAGACCCGCTTCTGCACGCTGTGCGTAGTATTGAGCCATCATGTCGTTAGCAATGTTACCTGGCTGACTTGCGCGAGAGCGAGTCATTGGTGGCATTACAATGCGGTTCTTAAGAGAAAGAGGACCCAGTTGAATCGGTTGAAATAGTGCGTTAGTCATAATGATTTTCCTCTCAAATTAGCCTAGTTGGATCAGTTCGATGGCGTAGCCATCAGGGTCTTTAACGAAAGCTATGTGAGTTTCGCCGCCTTTTACTGGACCTGGTTCACGAGAGACATTGCCACCTAGCGCTTTGATTTTATCGCATGCTGCGTAGATATCGTCAGCACCAAGAGCGATATGACCGAATGCATTGCCGTGGTCGTACGCGTCAGTATCCCAGTTATAGGTAAGCTCAATAGTGGTTGAGCTTGATTTGTCATCAAAGCCAACAAACACTAGCGTGTAGCGATACTCAGTGTTTTCGTGACGCTCAAGCTCCTTCATGCCTAGAACCTTAGTGTAGAACTCGATGGATTTATCTAGGTCGGCAACTCGAAGCATAGTGTGTAGAAATTTCATGACTTATCCTCGTTGGCATCGGCATTTGACCAATGCTTGGCATGAGTGGAATTCGATTAAGCTCACTATACCTAAGGGAATTAAAGATAAGAAATTATCATTGATTATCCAAACTATAATGAAAAATTATAATAAAAAGGGTTTCGATAAATCGAAACCCTTATGTAATCCTTTGAAGGAAGAGAATTAGACAGACAGAGGAATGATGGTAACCAATTCACCTTGTTCAACTTTGGCATACAAAGGCTCAATCTCAATCAAGCAGTTAGCTTCACTCATTGAGCGCAGTATTCCTGAACCTTGTTTACCGGTGGAGCGAACCACCAGTTGGCCTTGCTCATTTAGGCTGTAAACACCTCGCGTAAACTCAGTACGCCCATGACGAGAGCGCAATGACTCACTCGCTAATGCGCGAAGTTTAGTGGGTGCCCATTTCTGATCGCCTTGCATCTTGCGAATAGCCGGCTCGACAAAGTTAATAAACGAAACCATAGTCGCAACAGGATTACCCGGAAGACCAAAGAATGGCGTCTCACCAATCTTACCAAAGGCGAGCGGTCTGCCTGGTCGCATATTGATGCGCCAAAAGTCGATATTACCGTTTTGCTCCAGCACGTCCTTGATGTAATCAGCATCACCTACAGAGACGCCACCTGTGGTCAGCACTAGATCGGCACTCTGCGCCGCCTCTGAGACGGCCTTTTCGATTTGATGATGGTCATCTTCAAGGATCCCAAGGTCTAAGATTTCACAGTTCAGTTGTGTGAGCAGGCCAATCAGGGCATAACGGTTTGAATCGTAGATGCAGTTTTCTCTTTGCGGCTGACTTGGGTGTTGCACCTCATCACCGGTGGAGAATATGGCCACCTTGAGTTTACGCTTAACCAAACATTGGTTGATGCCTAGCGAGGCAATCATGCCCATTTCGGCTGCGCCTATTTTGCAACCCTTCTCAAACACACTTTGTCCTTCGGCAAGGTCTTCTCCAGCAGAGCGAACATTTTGCCCTGGCTTGATTGTTGCGCCATTGAAGGTGACAAAATCAGTACCTTGTTCAGTGAATGTGTCGGATTGCTCACGCATAACAACGGTGGTGCCATTTCTGGGCACTGGCGCGCCGGTCATGATCTTAACCGCTTCGCCTGCTTGCAATGGATGCGGATAGCTTTGACCTGCCATCACTTCGGCAACGAGCTTAAAGCGCTCAACAGACACATCTTCATCGCGAATCGCAAAGCCATCCATTGCTGAATTAGTGTGTTGCGGAACGTTGGTACTCGATACTACATCTTCGGCCAAGATATGCTGTAGGGCGTGATCCACTTCTACGCGGGTATGTCCCTCTATCTCAGAGACGGCATCCAATATACGCTCTATCCCTTGCTCCACAGAAAGAAAAGCGGGGGAAAGGGTATCGCAACACGCAGCAACACTCTCTTCGCTTTGTTTTTTGTCTATTTTGTCGCCAGATTTCACTCTAGCGGCGATAAACTCTGCGATAGCTTCCAGGTCGTTGATGTCAAACTTCGGCAGTGGGCAATCTAAAGCGATATCGGTGGCAACCGCGATAATGTTGTCATCACTTGGATACATCCAAGGGTTCTGCAAAGCCTCACGGCGCAATTCAATCTTTGGAAACGATTGACTCTTAAATCCTTCAATGAGGATCAAGTCGAGTTCATCATGTTTAAACTGCATTAAAAGGTGTTCGAAGCTTGCCTCTTCGTCAGGAGTTTCAGTGATCATGGCGTTGCGATAGCGAGAGCTGATGTACATCTGCGTCGCGCCAGCCTTTCGCAAGCGATAACTGTCTTTACCTTCTTGATCGATATCGAAGTTGTGATGGGCATGCTTAAGAACACCAAGCTTAAGGCCTGCGCTAGTGAGCAAAGGAATAAGCTGCTCAAGTAGGGTAGTTTTCCCCGTATCGCTAAACGCGGCAAAGCCAATAATTGGCGTGTTACGAATCATTTTCATGGGTTACTGCTTAAATTTAAGTAATTCTTGCTTCGAGTTAAGATTCACAAAGCTTTCTTTGATGTCGCTAAAGTCGATCTGTCTTGTGTTGCAGCGATCGTAGAAGAGGATGATCTTACGCTCACCATCATCAAGGAACTGCTGCAGTCGCTCTAATACGCTACGACGGAACACAGTGAAGACGGGCTGTATAAAGTCACCATCATGGGCCACTAATATCTCGTCTTCCTCGTTTATTTCTTGCTGCATACGCTGAATCAAAGTGGGAGAAATTTGCGGGCAATCGCATGGTACAAAACCCACCCATTCACTGTCTACATGGGTTAACCCAGCGTGAATTCCGCCCATTGGGCCAACAAACCCTTGGTATTGATCGGCAAAAACCGGCGCATATTCTTGATAACGCTCTTGGCTGCGGTTGGCATTGATGTAAACAGAGTCGCTATGGGATTTGAGAACCTCAAGAACGTATTCGATCAGTGGTTTATTATTGAGTTCCACTAACCCTTTGTCTTGACCTTGCATACGAGTGGCTTGGCCTCCGGCTAGGACGACCCAGCTTATTGAATTCATATTAGTTTCCTGAAATATTGTGGGAAATGGGTTCGATGTGTTTGATGTCTTCATCGATAATTCGAAGATGAGGAGTCACTGTGAGGCCCTGATTCTCTATGCTCCATTGAGTATCACAGAGATTGGTTAGCCCGTTTTGCTGATGACTGGTGATAACAATACTTGAGCCTCGGTCTAGCAGGTCTTTGGCAAGAGAAACTATGCCTTGCGTCGACTCCAAATCCAATGATGCACTGGGCTCGTCCATCAACAATATAGACGGGTTGACAATCCAAGCTCTCGCCATGGCAAGGCGTTGTTTTTCACCCCCAGAAAGCACAGAGCAGTGTTCGTCTGCCAAGGACTCTAAGCCTACTTGCCTCAAGGCGTGAATCGCTCGAGTTCGACTGTTTAAACCTTGTTGCGACGTAAGGGGCAGGGCGTAGCGAATGTTATCCACCAAGCTTGCATCAAACATATAAGGCGACTGATGCAGATACACCACATCTCTGAACAGTTTTCGTTTGAATAATCGGTGGAATGTCGAAATCTCATTGCCATTTATCGTGCCACTGCTTGGGGTTGTCAAACCGGCAAGAATCTTTAGCAAGGTTGTTTTACCAACGCCATTGTGGCCTTTTAAATAGATGGCATCGCTAGGGCCCAGAGTTAGACTAGGGATGTGAAACAGAACCCGATCATCATAGCGCTTAGACAAATCTTGGGCTCTTAGTTGTATTGACATTGATTCTCGCCTCTAGACTCGAAGATGACTTTGCCCGCGCAAAGACGTTAAGACAAAATTGAGTATCAGTGCTAGCAGTAGCAACACTATACCCAACGCCACACCCTGTGAAAATGCACCTCTTGAACTCTCTAAGGCAATTGCTGTGGGTATGTTACGTGTATGACCTAGGATATTACCCCCGACCATCATGGAACATCCGACCTCTGTGACTATTCGTGAAAATGCGGTCACAATGGCAGCAATTAACGCAAACCGTGTTTCCCATAACAGTGCTCTAAATACCTGAGGATAGGACTTCCCTAAGGTAATGGAGGTTTCGACGTTGCGCATATCGACGCTTTGAAACCCTGCTTGGAGCATAGAGATAAGAATAGGCATTGCGATGAGTATCTGTCCAAGTATCATCGCTTTTTGTGTGAACAGCCATTGCCAGTCGCCCATGGGGCCGGAGCGAGACAGTGTCATATACAGCAATAAGCCGATGACCACGGTCGGCACCGCCTGCAGTGTGTTAACTATTGAAGTGACAATATTTCGCCCAGGAAAAGGGGCATAGGCCAGTAGTAGTGCAATAGCGATGGCAGGCAGTAAGGATAAACTGAGGGCGAACAACGACACACTGAAGGAGATAGAAACTACCTTCCACAGCGCGGGGTCGAGGCTAAGAAGCAGCTTAATGGCTTCTATTGTAGTGTCACCAATATTCATTAGTTGGACGTTTTCGCATCAGCAGTAAACAGTTTCTCCCCCTTGACCTGAAATTGGTCAATCAAGTCTTGAGCCTTGTCGCTAACGATCCAATCACTGAGCGCTTTAGCACCGTCAATGTTTAGGTCAGGATAGCGCTTCGGGTTAACGCGAATAATTTGGTATTGATTGAATAGGGCAGGGTCGCCTTGCACCCAAATCGCAAGATCGAGCGCTTCTTGATAAGCAAGCCAAGTGCCTCTGTCAGTCAAAGTATAGCCTTGTAATTCCGAACTCATGTTCAATGTCGGCCCCATGCCTTGACCGATAGAGCGGTAGTTATCCCACTCGTGCGTACCGTTGCCCGCTTCCCACAGTGACAGCTCTTTTTTGTGCGTGCCAGAGTCATCGCCACGAGAAATAAAGACCGACTTGCTGTCGGCAATCTTAGTTAAGCCGCTGGCTGCTGTATCCGTTTCGCTAAGCTTAGCTGGGTTATCTTTAGGGCCGACCAAGATAAAATCGTTGTACATGACCGAGCGAGCATCGACGCCAAACTCTGCATCCAAGAAGGCTTTTTCTGCCTTTGGTGAGTGGGTAAGAACGATATCGACATCCCCCATCTCTCCCATTTTTAATGCTTTACCTGATCCCGTCACCAATAATTGAACCTCGTACCCAGTGTCCTTGGTAAAGGTAGGCAGCAGATAATCCAGCAGACCTGAGTGATAGGTGCTGGTGGTGGTTGCCATGCGCAGCGATTGTGAGTCAGCATGTGCTGGAGCAGTAACAAGGATTAATGAAGATAGCGCAGCCAGTAACGCTGCCCTTTTTTGAGTGTGTTGCAGCTTTCGAATGCGTTGAAATAAAGGTTTGAGAAACATGAGTCTTATCGATCCTTGTTGATGTCTTCGTTATCGGCATGCTTGCCGTCGAATTCGATTTTTTCTACCCCGTGGTAGACCTGAAAGCGCAGTCCCTTGGCTCTGGCGATGATAGTGATGCCAAATCGCTCTGCCAATTCCAGACCCATTTGGGTAACGCCTGAGCGAGAAAGCAGGGTAGGGATACCCATCTGAGCGACTTTGATCACCATTTCTGAGGTGAGTCGACCTGTGGTGTAGAAAATCTTATCGTCACCCGTATCTTGGTTAAGCCACATCTCACCCGCTAGCGTATCCACCGCATTGTGGCGGCCGACATCTTCCACAAAGGAAACCACTTCTCCTTCTCTGCACACGGCGCAGCCATGAACGGCACCGGCCTTTTTGTAGGTATCGTTGTAATGGGTCAGCGCCATCAGCGTAGAATAAAGGGCACTTTGTTTGATTTTTGTTTGTGGCACTTGATAGTTCTCTAGGCTCTTCATGACGTTGCCGTACATGGTGCCCTGTCCACAGCCCGAGGTGACGGTTTTCTTTTTTAAGGCTTTTTCTAGGAAGTCTGTATTTTCTTTGGTGACCACTGCCACACTGTTTGTCTCCCAATCTATCAACACGGAATCAAGTTGGGTAGGGTCTGATATAAAGCTTTGATTTTTAAGATAACCTAGCACCAGAGCACCAGGGTGAGACCCAAGGGTCATTAGTGTCACTATCTCTCGCCAGTTGAGCAGAACGGTTAAGGGACACTCGCAAGCAATATCTTTGCTCAGTGGCTCTCCATATTCATCAAAAACAGTCACGCTCTGGGTTTGAGACGGGGGCTGGCCAACGGCAACAAAATGGGGCGCTTTAGGCATCCAAAATTCCTTTTTCTATACTAGAACAGTGTTGTGAAGAAAGGTGAGGGGGCAAAGCCCATCTTTCAGTTACTCGAGCTGGCTCGGGTAGAACTATTTAAATAATAATGACTTAGCTTAACGAGGTACCAATGAAAACGGAAGATAATTGGCCCATTAGATGTCAGATTATTCTACATCAAACACAAAACTCTAAGTGGCAAACCAGCAATTGGAGCATCGAAGAGATATTTTTAGACCCTTCGAAGAGTGAGACGGGTATCGATGCTGAAATCCAACTGTTTAGAGATGAGAGAACCGATTACCGTTTTAACCTAAATTCACAAAACCCCAAATTGTTCGTGGTGTTGGAAAACGATACCGAATCGCTAAGCCTTGTTTCAGTTACTGTGTCACAAAGCGTAGCAGGCAGTTTTCTTGATGGCGACTATCTGGTGCTATCGTTAGATTTGCCATTGGCGGTTCAGGCTTGGATGGAGGCCTATCTTGCTCGTCATGGAGAATTGATTGAGCACAAACGCAAGAAACGTAAAGGTGCGGGCCGTGCCAGTCGATAGTGGAAGATCAGGAGTGTCAGTATGAGCCGTGGATTGTTTGAAAGACTGCTGCATAAGCATTCAGCGCCTGCCGAGCTTGAGGAAGAAATAGACAATCCTCAGCTTGAGGTGGAATCTGAGGCGATCGTTGAAGAGCAACTAGAGCTCGACGAAGCCAATTTGGAGTCCATAGATTCGAGCGAGCTAGCACAACAAGAACCGACATCAGACGATGAAACAGAAGTCACAGAAGAACAGAAAAAGGGCAATGCCATGTCTGCGCTGTTGGCTTCAGATGTCGCCCCAGAGTTAAAGAAGCGAGCGCTGCGTAGCCTCTTTTTCAGCGGGCAATTTAGTGAGGTTGACGAGCTCAATGACTACGCCCAAGACTTTAGTCAGATAAAGCCGCTATCTGCTGATGTTGCCAGTAAGCTTCGTAATTGGACGCGCGAGAAAGTGGAGCAACTAGAGGAGTTAGCTGAAGAGCTTGAGCCTACCGATGAATCGCAATTGCTCACTACTGATGAGCAAAGTCAGGAGAGCAAGCGTGAAGAAAGTGATGCTGAAGTTGAGCCTGTAGAGAGTCAGTTAGTTAACAAAAAAGAAACACATTCAGGTCTCGATAACAACTCCGATGAGGGTGAATCTACACTAATTAGAGAGGATGCAAATAAAATTGCCAAGAAAATCACATAGTTAATAAATTTTCCTGCGTAATGCCTCAAAATTTCTATGGGTTTAATATTATTCTACAAATTATCTGCAATCCTTAAGCAAACTATTCACAACAGTAAGCTGAGCTTATTCACTAACTCACAGGATGCGAATGCTAAAGGAATTTTTGGCTCAATCGACCTCAAGCAATGGCCAAGCGCGAAACTACGCCTTTAACAATACGTTAGAGCTCTCAAACCTTATTCCACCCACCGTCAGTTATGAAAGTCACGGTGCTTTATTGGTTATTGCGGCCGCTGAAGACCTTGAATCACTTCAGCTGCAATTTTCTGGGTTAAGTTCGGTGACTTTCGCCACCCCAGCAAACTCACCTGTGCAAGGTGACATAACCCCTTATTACTTCTCGTCAGCGTCTCTTAGCGGGTATATGGGGCGTTTTTCAATTTACCTATCACAACCGGGCTCATTATCTGAGGTAGACCTTGCGCCCGTTGCAATTGGGCAGCAGTACTTTGATCTGATTTTAGATTTGAGCCCGCAAGCCTTGATTGATAATGAAGTGCCTCCTGTGGGTTATTTCCCAGTGGGAAGAGGCTATCCCAAATTTGAAGATGCCATAGAAGAAATTAATGCTTTGGTTGGCACCTTTGATAAGCCTAAATTTTTCCGTTTAGATACCGACAAGTGTGCGCACAGCTCACGCGGCGTCAAAGGGTGCGAACGCTGTATCTTATCTTGTCCGGCTGGTGCTTTGACCAGCGAGGGGAGCGATGAGATTGGGCATAGGATAGAGATCAACCCATACCTCTGCCAAGGGGTTGGAACCTGTGCTACCTCTTGTCCCACCGGCGCGATTGAATACGCACTTCCGTATCCTCAAGAAACTCAGGGCTACATAGAGAGAACGCTGCAAAACTACCAACAGCAAAGAGGCGAGTCGCCTATCATCCTGTTTTGCAGTGAAGAGCATGAAACTTATAACCTAATGGCGCTTAGAGCACTGCCTGAGAATGTCATCCCCATAGTGGTGAATGAGCTTCCTTCTGTGGGCATAGATACGTGGTTCGCGGCTCTTTCCAACGGTGCCACTCAGGTATTGTTCGCCGCCAGTCGTCGAATGCCAGCCACTATTATTAGAGTGCTAGGTGAAGAAGTCGCTGTGGCGCAAACCCTGTTAAGGCAACTAGGTATTAACGCCGGTTGCGTTGATATCTTGTATCTAGAAGAGTTGAGAAGCCAAGCACCTACTTTGATTGAGCAACCGTTAGGCGTTGCCGTTGGCGAGCTTGAGGGCGACAAGCGTTCGAGACTCTTTCAAGCATTAGATGGATTGGCGAAATCTTTCTCGCCACTTCAGCAGCAAGTCGCACTTCCGGCAGGAGCGCCTTATGGCACCGTTGAGTGCGATGCCGATAAGTGCACCTTGTGTATGGCGTGTGTAGCGGTTTGCCCAACCACGGCTATCCATAACGAAGGCAAGCTGCCTTTACTCAATTTTATCGAGCAAGATTGTGTTCAATGCGGATTGTGTGAGGGAGCATGTCCTGAGGATGCACTCGCCTTGACCCCTAGAATGAACTGGGATCAGGAGCAACGCACCAATGTCACCGTATTACACCAAGATGAGCCAGCGCTCTGTTTGCGTTGTCAAAAACCATTCGCTCCAAAGTCAATGATTACCATGCTTCAAGGGAAACTAAAGGGTCATTCTCACTTCTCGGATGACAATGCGATCCGCCGAATTGCCATGTGCGAAGACTGCCGAGTTGCGGATGTTTTTGAAGAAATGGCGAAAGATCCTACAAAACAGCTAAAATATTAGGGGTAAGCATGAATCAAGAAGCACTACAGGCACCGCGCGCCGATATTTATTTGTTACTTGCTACCTTGTTCAGACAGCCTCCAAACAGCGATTTGCTTAAGTGGTTAGCTGAAATAGAAACGGAAGACAGCAACAGTCAAATGAGCGCCGATTGGCAGGCACTAAAGCAAGCAGCAAGCCAAGCCACGCAACAAGAATTAGAAGAAGAATACCAAGATTTATTTATAGGGGTTGGAAGAGGGGAGGTCATGCCCTTCGCTTCTTGGCATCTCAGTGGCGCCTTGATGGAGAAACCCTTAATAGCCTTAAGGCAAGATCTTACCGCGCTGGGTTTTGAGAGAAACGACAGCGTGAAAGAGCCAGAAGATCACATTGCAGCCATCTGCGAGGTGATGGCGATGTTGGTAGAAGAGAACTCTCCGCAACAAGGGGTGTTTTTTAATCGACACGTTGGCACTTGGTATAAAGATTTAGTTAAGCAAATCCAGAGCGCAAACGCGGCTGGGTTTTACGTGGTTGTAGCAAGCCTTCTTGCCTCCTTTTTGGAGCTGGAAGCCGTAGCATTGAGTGAGCAGAGCATTGCTGTTCGTTCGAGTGAACTGGATTAGGTTGAGGATGGAGTCATGAAAAACAACAAAGAAATTGATAGTCATCGTCGGAAAGCGTTAAAGGCTTTAGGAGGCGGCGTTGTTGCGGGTGCAGTACTTAGCACAGCGACAACAGCTCAGGCGAACCCGATTGATGTGAATAACGAACAATCGAAAGATGAGCAGGGGTATAAAGAAACCCAGCACATCCGCGACTATTATGATTCACTCTAGGAGCCTAAGACTATGAAACTAACCAAGCGCTCTGACAGCACCTCAAATCCTAATCAAAAGTTCGGTGTTAGCCGCCGTACCTTCATGAAAAACTCATCTTTGGGCGCTAGTGGTGCCGTGGTGGGAGCGGGGATCTTTGCTCCCGGTATGATGAAAAAGGCACAAGCTAACACTGAAAATAAAGACGTTAACGTCGAAATCAAACGTACCATTTGTTCTCACTGTTCTGTTGGCTGTGGTATCTATGCCGAAGTGAAAAATGGCGTATGGACAGGACAAGAACCTGCGTTCGATCATCCATTTAACCTTGGTGGGCACTGCGCCAAAGGGGCTGCGCTTCGCGAGCATGGTCGCGGTGAGAAACGCCTCAAATACCCAATGAAGCTTGAGGGTGGTAAGTGGAAAAAAATGAGCTGGGATGAAGCCATCAATGAGATAGGCGACAAGGCTCTACAAATTCGTAAAGAATCAGGCCCAGATTCAGTGTATTGGTTGGGTAGTGCCAAGCACAACAACGAACAAGCCTACATGTTTAGAAAGATGGCATCGCTGTGGGGAACCAACAACGTTGACCACCAAGCACGTATCTGTCACTCCACCACAGTATCTGGGGTAGCTAATACCTGGGGTTATGGTGCGATGACCAACTCTTTCAACGACATGCACAACTGTAAGTCGATGCTATTCATAGGTTCGAACCCTGCTGAGGCGCACCCCGTCGCCATGCAGCACATCTTGATAGCTAAAGAGAAAAATAATTGTCAGATAGTGGTTGCCGACCCAAGGCGTACACGTACTGCGGCTAAAGCCAATCACTATATTTCACTTCGCCCGGGTACTGATGTTGCCTTTATTTGGGGCTTGCTATGGCATATCTTCCAAAACAAATGGGAAGACCAAGAGTTCATCCGCCAACGTGTGTTTGGTATGGAAGAAATCCGCAATGAGGTAGCGAACTGGACGCCGGATAAAGTTGAGCGTGTAACGGGTGCTTCTGAAGACCAAATGTACAAAACCGCGAAGATCTTAGCGGACAACCGCCCTGGTTGTATTGTTTGGTGTATGGGGGGAACTCAGCACACCACAGGTAACAATAACACTCGTGCTTACTGTGTGTTAGAACTTGCTCTAGGTAACATGGGTAAATCAGGTGGCGGTGCAAACATCTTCCGTGGTCACGATAACGTGCAGGGCGCAACTGACCTTGGCGTACTATCACACACTCTACCAGGCTATTACGGTTTGGCACCTGGCTCATGGAAACATTGGGCCAAGGTGTGGGATCTTGAGTACACCTGGGTACAAGAGCGTTTCGACCAGAACAAATATCGCGGCAAGCTACCAATGAATAACATGGGTATTCCTGTTTCTCGCTGGATAGATGGTGTATTGGAAAACAAAGAGAACATTGAGCAGAACGATAATATTCGCGCCATGTTCTACTGGGGTCACGCAGTAAACTCACAAACCCGCGGTCCTGAAATGCGTACTGCAATGAAGAAGCTGGATATGATGGTCATCGTTGACCCATACCCAACAGTTGCGGGTGTGATGAACGACCGAACAGATGGTGTTTATCTGTTACCGGCGACTACTCAGTTTGAAACTCATGGTTCTGTGACCGCATCAAACCGTTCGCTGCAATGGCGTGACAAAGTCGTTGAGCCTTTGTTTGAGTCGAAACCTGACCACGAAATCATGTACTTGTTGACGAAAAAGCTAGGTTTCTCAGAACAGCTGTTCAAAAACATTGCCGTTGAGGGTAACGAGCCGTCCATTGAAGACATTACTCGCGAATTTAATAAGGGTATGTGGACGATTGGCTACACAGGTCAAAGTCCTGAGCGCCTTAAAGAGCACCAACAAAACTGGCATACCTTCCATAAAACCACGCTGGCCGCCGAAGGTGGTCCTGCAAACGGTGAAACCTATGGACTGCCTTGGCCTTGTTGGGGCACAGCAGACATGAAGCATCCAGGTACTCATATACTGTATGACACATCTAAACCGGTAGCCGAAGGCGGTGGTAACTTCCGCGCGCGCTTCGGGGTTGAGTTTGAGGGTGAAAACCTTCTGGCAGAAGACAGCTATTCGAAAGATTGTGAGCTGCAAGATGGCTTCCCTGAGTTTAGCGATAAGCTACTTAAAAGCTTAGGCTGGTGGGATGATCTGACAGCAGAAGAAAAAGCGGCTGCTGAGGGTAAAAACTGGAAAACAGATTTGTCAGGTGGTATTCAGCGAGTCGCCATCAAGCACGGCTGTATCCCATTTGGTAACGCTAAGGCGCGCGCCATTGTATGGACATTCCCTGATAGAGTGCCTTTGCACCGTGAGCCACTGTATACGCCGCGCCGAGATCTTGTGAAGGATTATCCAACGTGGGACGACAGCGAGTCTATTTATCGACTACCGACCTTGTATAAGAGTATTCAGGATGTCGACAAATCGAAAGAGTATCCCATTGTTCTTACCTCAGGCCGCTTGGTTGAGTACGAAGGTGGTGGTGAAGAAACACGTTCTAGCCCATGGCTAGCTGAGCTTCAACAAGAAATGTTTGTTGAGGTGAACCCTAAAGACGCGAATGACCTTGGCATCAGAGATGGTGACATGGTTTGGGTTGAGGGTGCCGAGAAAGGTAAAGTGCATGTGAAAGCTATGGTGACCCGACGAGTCACTCCAGGGCTTGCGTTCATGCCATTCCACTTCGGTGGTAAGTTCCAAGGTGAAGACCTTACCGAACGTTACCCAGAAGGTACGGTTCCTTATGTCATAGGTGAAGCAGCAAACACTGCAACCACCTATGGTTATGACCCAGTTACTCAGATGCAAGAAACCAAAGTAACACTGTGTAATATTCGAAAAGCGTAAGGAAACCTAAATTATGGCTAGAATGAAATTTCTATGTGATACCAAGCGTTGTATCGAATGTAACGGTTGTGTCACTGCATGTAAGAACGAAAACGATGATGCCTTGGAATGGGGTATTCAACGTCGCCGCGTAGTCACACTAAACGACGGTGAACCGGGTGAAAGCTCAATCTCTGTAGCGTGTATGCACTGTACCGATGCGCCGTGTATGGCGGTGTGTCCTGCAGACTGCTTTGAGTACACCGAAGATGGCATAGTGCTGCACAATAAAGACCTATGTATTGGTTGTGGCTACTGTCTATTTGCCTGCCCATTTGGCGCACCGCAATTCCCTCATACCTCAGCCTTTGGTGAGCGCGGTAAGATGGACAAATGTACCTTCTGTGCTGGTGGACCTGAAACAGAGAACGGCTCTGAAGAAGAGCGCGCAAAATACGGTGCTAACCGTATCGCAGAAGGCAAACTGCCTATGTGTGCTGAGCTATGTTCTACCAAGGCACTGCTTGCGGGTGATGCTGAAGTGGTCTCCGATATCTTCCGTCAGCGCGTTGTTGAGCGCGGAGCTAAAGGCGCTGGATGGAGCGATGGTGAAGATATAGCGTTTGATGCGACCAAAAGCTAGTTAGAGGGAGCAATTCAGATGCAGTTAGCGAAACAATGGACTTTGTTGCTGTTAACGGTTTTCGCCAGTGTTTTGATGTTAGTGAGTACATCAAGCTACGCAGAAGAACAAAAGGCGAACACCGCAGCAGAAAAAGAAATGGTGCAACTGGCTGGTGCAGACTATTGGCGAGATGTGAAAGGAGGCGTTGAGGGTACGACAACCTCAAAATCTCCTGAGCACGGTGTGTTAATTAGTGTGCCTGGACAAACGTGGTTCATTCTAAAAGAGAAGTGGATGTCTCCAGCGGCCGCGGTCGCTATCTTTGGCAGTATCATGATGGTGGTATTGGCCTACTTCTTAGTTGGACCACTCATGCTCAGTAAGCCGCGCACTGGCAGAAAGCTCAATCGCTGGTCTCGAATGGATAGGGCGCTTCACTGGACAATGGCCTTTACCTTTTTGACTCTTGCCTTTAGTGGGTTGATGTTGGTTTACGGTAAGCACTTCTTGAAGCCGTTTATCCCGAGCGAGCTATGGGGCTTAGTCATTATGACGGCCAAGCAATACCATAACTACATAGGACCAATCTTCTATATCCTGCTTATCTTCATTTTAGTGAAATGGTGGCGTAAATCTATTTTCAACAAAACCGATATGCAATGGTTTATGAAGATGGGTGGCATGTTCGGCAAGCATAAAGGCTCACATCCATCAGCAGGATTCTCCAATGGTGGTGAAAAGATCATTTATTGGATGCTGATAGTGGTCGGAGCGGTTGCCGCAACCAGTGGGGTCATCCTTGACTTCCCTATCTTTGACCAGACCAGACGTGATATGGAGATTGCAAACCTAGTACACATGATCTCGGCTCTTGTATTGATCTGTGGCTTTGTATTCCATATCTATATCGGCTTGTTTGGCATGGA
Source organism: Vibrio breoganii (assembly GCF_001677275.1). Classification (GTDB taxonomy): domain Bacteria; phylum Pseudomonadota; class Gammaproteobacteria; order Enterobacterales; family Vibrionaceae; genus Vibrio; species Vibrio breoganii. The sequence continues at coordinate 1,665,516 of NZ_CP016177.1, read as the reverse complement.
AGGTGCGCTAGAAGGTATGGTCACCGGTAAGGTAGACGAAACCTGGGCTAAAGAGCACCATGACCAATGGTTTGAAGAGGTAAAAGATCAATTGGAAGAAGCTCCAGTTAAGGGAGCAAACAAAAAGGATGGGGTGAGCAATGAATGATCATCATAAAGGCATTTGGTATGCCTATATAGGCAGTATTCTTACTCCATTCACCTTGCTGCTGTCGGGCGTCATTGCCATCGTGTATGCAGGGTATCGCTTAGATAAGGACGAAGACAGCGATGTAGTGATTTCTCATTACTACAGCTTGATCAGAAGCTTCTTCCTGTTTTTGACCTTCTTTGTGGTGCTGATTGTGACGGTCGCGACCTCAAACGGTGTGCTTATTGGTATTAACGATTATTGGGCACGTAACAGCGCATTAGTTGAGATTGCACACTTTATCCCTATTGCCGGTGGCGTCATCTCTGCCATAGCCATTGCAGTGTGGTTCGTTCGAATGTTCAAGGGCATGCGTCTATTGAAAGAGAACAAGCCGGTAGCTCAAGCAAAATCTCTGCATCAGTTTTCTCAGACTTAGTGCTGAATGTATAACGCGTGAAAACAGAAACACCAGCGTGATGCACTGGTGTTTTTTTATGTTTATGGTATGTGGGAATGGCTTCTAATGGCGCTCTCTAAGATTCCGGATATTTGCGATGCAAATTCCGGAATGACGTGGGGTTTGTGCCTTTATGTACTACGCCAGCTCGAAACAACAGTCGTCATCCTAGAATTTGCATCGCAAATATCTAGGATCTTGGGTTGCACAAAGTTGAGCAATTTAGCTTCTTAGATTCCGGCTAAAAAACTGCTGGAATGACGGCAGGAGTGTAGTGTTATGAACTGGATGCACAAGAAACAAAAGTCGTCATCCTAGAATTTACGGAGTAAATATCTAGGATCTTAGGGTGCACGATGCTGAGCTATGTAGCTTCTTAGATTCCAGCTAAAAGACTGCTGGAATGACGTCAGGAGTGCAGTGTTATGAACTGTAGCCACGAGAAGTAATAAGCGTCATCCCAGAAAGCGGAGCTTATCTGGGATCTTAGTGCGCACAATGCCGACTAAACCAATCGTGCGGCTTTAGTCCGAAATAAATAGAGAAATTATTTCTTAACCTTCCCCTGAAACTGCTTAACGCTCTTCTTACTATTCGTACGGCGATTTGCCTTTTTATCTCTTGGCGCACGTTTACTTTGCCCTGAAGATGGCTTATCGGTAACAGGAAACCCTTCAAGCTCTTCAAGAGGAAGCTCGCGAAGCGTTAGCTGACGGATAGCACTCAAGTACTCCGTCTCTCCATGACACACCAAAGAGATAGCCACGCCTTGCTCACCGGCGCGTGCTGTGCGTCCGACGCGGTGCACATAGACCTCAGCGTTTGATGGCAGCTCAAAGTTAATCACAACAGGTAGGCTCTGCACATGGATACCGCGAGCCAGAAGGTCGGTCGCAATGAGTACATTCACCTTACGCTGTTTAAACAGCTCTAGTGTTTCTTCGCGCTCTTGCTGAGATTTATTGCCATGCAAAGCGGCGACTGAAATGCCCGCTTTAGTCAGCTTTTTGCACAAAGCATCCGCGTTATCCTTAGCGCCAATAAACACAAGGACTTGCGACCAGTTATGCTGTTTCAACTGGGCAATCAAGGCATTGGTTTTGCTGCCCTTATTTACCAAGTACAGCGTTTCTTCAATGCCCCCGACCACACTATTGGCGACGCTGGTTTGAATTCGCTTTGGCGAATGCAGTAATTCCTTTGCTTGAGTCTCTAGCTTTTCTGAGAAGGTAGCAGAGAACATCAAGGTTTGACGCTTTGGCGGAAGAAGAGAAACAATCTCTTGAATATCTGGCCAAAAGCCCATATCTAGTAATCTGTCTGCTTCATCAAGCACGAACGCGCTAAGTCTGCTGACGTCTATTGACTGATCTTTTAACAGATCCAGCAGTCTTCCCGGAGTCGCAACCAGTATTTCAGGGGTTAAGAGCAGCTGCTCTTTTTGCCACTCTTTATCAATGCCACCACACAGAGATAGCGCGGTGATATCGACGGTGTTGGCATACGGTTCTAGAGTGTCGCACACCTGAGTAGCCAGTTCTCTGGTCGGAACAAGAATGATGGCTTGGGTGCTACAAGGCTGCAGCCTGACTTGTTCGAGTATCGCAAGGCCATACGCCAGTGTTTTACCACTGCCTGTTTGAGCAATAGCGAGCACATCTTTGCGTCCTAGGATTGCAGGAATAGCTTGGCTTTGAACCTCGGTAGGCGTCGTAAAATTGGCCTGCAGAGTCTCGCTTAGCTCAGAACATAGGGTTAACTGTGAAAACGGCATAATCAATCTTGGGTGGTGCTGTTCGGGCGTAGGTGAAGTTGAAGACCCATTAAGAAATTACGAAGGATCTGGTCTTGGCACTCACGGTAATGCTTGTTGTCAGGCTTTCTGAAAAAGGCACTTAGTTCGTGTTTGCTCAGTCTAAAGTCGACAAGCTTCAATGTATCAAGAATGTCTTCAGCCTTCATATTCATAGCGATACGAAGCTTCATGAAGATCATGTTGTTGGTAAGGCGTGACTCTGGCTCAGGTTGAGCACCTTCGCGCTTACCGCGTTTTTGATTGATCAGGCCATTAAGAAATTGAGCTAATTCTTTGTCGATGATTTTGCAAAAAGAGTCATCTTCTTCTTTCTTGAGCCAATTAATAACCTGTTCACGGGAAACAGTAAGATCAGCGGCGTTAAACACCTCGATCATTTCATTATCGTTGAAGTCGAAGGTGTAGCGGATACGGCGCAAAATATCGTTATTAGTCAAAATAGTTCCTAATGGAGTTAAGTGAAGGGTGCAAATGGCGTGCACCATAACACAGACAAATGAATGTATATAAATATTAGTTTGTGATTCTGGTTATTGTGGAAAAAACGCTAATAACTTGTAATGAGAAATCGACGTTAAAGAGGTAACTAAATAATGCGAGTAGAGATTGTAGATTGGCAATCAAAAGATGAGATTTTTCTTGTTCGAAATACCGTGTTTACCGCAGAGCAGGGCATAGATACTAACCTAGACTTTGATGGTCTAGATGAAGAGGCGGTACATGCACTGGTTTATGACAATGATGAACCTATCGCAACGGGGCGCATGCTCGAAGATGGTCATATTGGCCGCATTGCCGTACTTATCAGCCACAGAGGCAAGGGATTAGGCACTAGCATCATGGAGGCTTTGGTGGATGAAGCTCGCCTTAGAAGCTTTTCGAGAGTCTACTTGGGCGCTCAGGTACATGCGCTAGATTTTTATCAAAAACTGGGATTCGAACCCATCGGTGAGCGCTATGAAGAGGTGGGCATAGAGCATCAAACTATGCAGCTTAGCCTGAACTGAAATATTCTCCATAAACTGTCTAAAGCCACATTTAGTAAAACTAGCGTCACATTCAGCCAATCAATATTTTGACTTGTGTTAGTCCACTAGTAAGGTATATGCGACGATATGGGTAAATTTAAATAACAATAACCCAATCGTTTTGGACTAATAATCAAGGAGATGGTTGTGTTTAAACGAAACTTAATGTTGGCTTTAGTGTGTTTACTTCCCCTATCAGTAAGTGCTGAAAACTATTCAATTGGTACCGGTGGTCAAAGCGGTATCTACTATCCATTCGGTGGCGCACTGGCGAAAGTCTGGTCTGAACATGTGCCAGAAGTAAATGCAAAAGCAGAGGTAACAGCTGCTTCTGTAGAAAATACTATTAAGGTAGTGCGTGGCGACATGATTGCAGGGATTGCAATGGGTAACGTTGTGTTAGATGCCTACAATGGTCAGGGTAAATTCCCTTCAAAAATGCCAGTGAAGACGCTTTTTGCGCTTTACCCAAACTTAGTTCATACCCTTACTCTAGAGAAGTCAGGCATCAACTCGCTATCTGATCTAAAAGGTAAGCGTGTTTCTTTAGGTGCTCCAGGCAGTGGTACAGCGGTAACCTCAGCAGCACTTCTTGAGTCTATCGGTATTGATGTTGAGAAAGACATCAAGGCGGTATACCTAAACTACTCAGAAACCACTAACGCATTGGCTAATGGCCAAGTAGATGCGGGTTTCATCGTAGGTGGTCAAGGTGTTGGTGCAGTAACGCAAGTTGCACTAACGCATAAAATCAAAGTCCTTTCTATCTCTGATGCAGAAAGCCAAGCGTTTGTAACGGCTAACCCAGCATACAGCTCTTATGATATCCCAGCGGATGTGTACAACAACGTTGGCGAAGTCTCTACGCTAAGTGTTTGGAACGTATTGGTGGTTAACGCGAATATGGACGATGACATGGCTTTCAACCTAACCAAGGCTGCCTATGAGAATATGGGTGACATTCGTAAGGTGGTTAAGATGGCTGAAATGACTACCCCAGAGAACGCTTCTCGCCTGCAAGGTGTACCTCTACACCCAGGTGCGAAGAAATACCTAGACTCTGTTTCTAAGTAAAACCACCCAACAAAAAAGCAAGCGTGATGCTTGCTTTTTTGTGCTTCTAATTCTTATCTATTTTTTCTTTCAGGCGCCGTTATGGATGTAACTAATAACGAAAATAACCAAGATCTTAGTGCTAACTTGCCCTATGAAAGAGTGACGACATTCTTTGGCTATTCAATATTACTGATTGCCGTTGCGTTGTCAGTGTTTCAAATCTGGCAGGGAATAAGCTCAACTATTTCAGCCACTTACTTCAGACCAATACACCTATGCTGGGTGTTGGTGCTTATCTTTTTGCACTTCCCGTTAATCAGTAATCGCCGAAGCAAGTTTTACTTGGCGGGTCGCTGTGTTGACCTGGTTTTGTGTGCGGTCGTTGTGTTCGCGGGTTACCGTATGTCAATCTTTGACTACAACGATATCAATTACCTGTTTTATGGGTTACAGCCTGCCGACATGTTTGCTGGCGGGGCATTAATTGCCTTACTAATGGAAGGCTGTCGCCGCACCGTGGGTTGGGTGATGGTGCTTATCGCTGTGCTATTTCTTAGCTACAGCATGTTTGGTGACATGCTGCCAAGTGCTATCTCGATTAAAACGTATTCGCTACAAGAGCTGATACAGTTCCAAATATTCTCGGCTAACGGCGTGTTTGGTTCAGCACTGGGCATCGCGGCAACGACCGTATTTATCTTTGTGCTATTTGGCGCTTTTTTAGAGGTGACAGGCGCAGGTAAATTCTTTATCGACCTTGCGTTTGCCATTGCCGGTAAGTATCGCGGTGGCCCTGCAAAAGCCGCGGTATTGGCTTCGGCGGGGCTCGGTTCAATCTCAGGTTCCGCGATTGCCAACACAGTAACCACAGGCTCAATCACCATTCCGATGATGAAAAAGCTTGGCTATAAATCGGAACAGGCGGCAGGAATTGAAGCAGCGGCCTCGACCGGCGGACAAATCATGCCACCGATTATGGGGGCAGGTGCATTTGTTATGGCGCAATTTACTGGCGTGCCTTATAGCGAGATCATGTTTGCTTCCATCGCACCAGCGATTTTGTACTTCTTCTGTACCTTGCTTTATGTGCATCTTATGGCGTGTAAATTGAATCTGCAGGCAGTGAGTAAAACAGAGGCGGTGATCGCGGTAATGAAGCATGGTGCTCATCACCTTATCCCGCTTGTATTGATCACTACGCTACTCATGATGGCGTATTCACCACTTTTGGTAGGTGTCGCAGGATGTGCGGCTATCTTAGTGGTGGCAAGCATGCGTAAGCATAGCCGAATCGGCCTAAAGAAGTTTTTTGAGGGTATGAAGAACGGTGCGTTGCTAGCGTTGCCAATTTCTGCGGCGTGTGGTGCAGCGGGTATCATTGTTGGGGTTGTGGGACAAACCGGTATTGGACTTCAGTTTACTCAATTTGTGATGGATTTCTCTGGCGGTTACATGATTATCGCCCTTGGACTTATCAGTATTGTGGCGCTGATCTTAGGCATGGGTTTACCTGTAACGGCAGCGTATATCGTATTGGCCGTTATGGCGGTGCCTATGTTGACTGACTTTGGATTGCCGATACTGACCGCTCACTTGATTGTATTCTGGCTATCGCAAACCTCAAATGTTACTCCGCCAATCGCACTAGCGGCGTTTGCTGGGGCCGGCGTGGCCAATGCCAATCCTATGAAGTCTTCAGTGGAAGCCTTTAAGTTGGCAGGAGGCTTGTTCATTATCCCGATCATGATGGCATACACTAACTTGGTCAATCCTAATGAAGGTATAGTCGCGCTAATGCTTTCAGTTGGGCAGACTCTGGCCATTATCGTGGCTATCGCCATCACCATTGAGGGGTACTTATTAGGAGCGCTCAACAAGGTGGAGCGTATTGCAGCTGCTGTCGCTATACCATTACTGCTTCTTAACCCGTTTAATGTCGGGGTATTGGGCGCAGTGATCATTGTTGGGATTGCGGTGGTTCAGTGGCGTTCCCACAAGGCGGTAAACGCTAGCTAACACCTAATCGCGACCAACAAAACAGTACCTAGCCCCGGCTCTTAGAGTCGGGGCTTTTTATTGTCGCCACAAAAATTAGTTGACAGTATCAACTTAAATAATTATAGTTGTATATATCAACTAAGTGAGAGGGCGAATTATCCATGAATGCAATTGCCGCAATGCCAATAGCAAACTCAGAAGAAAAGCGCACACCTTTGTTTTTGAAGGTGCTCGCAATGATGGGGATGATGACATTAATGGGCGGTTCAATAACCGGATTGATGACTTACCTAAATCAAGGCTATAGCGAACTGTTTTATGCTCAATGGATACGAGCTTTTCTTACCGCAGCGGTGACTGTGATGCCTTTGGGTTTTGCGTTTATGGCGCTACTGACCAAGCTCGCTGAGCGCCTCCTTCCTAGCTCTAGTGAGAAAGTACGCAACATATCCATTGGCTTGATTATGGCATTGGTTATGGAGTCGGGAATGGCATTTAGCACCGCGGTAAATAGCGTGGGCATTGCTGATACATCGATGCTGATGAGTACCTGGCTAGACACCTTGGTAAGAGCCCTGCCTTTAGCATTGCTGCTAATGGCCGTGGTATCGGCCACGCTCAAACCAAAAGTTGAACGCTTTTTGAAAAGCTAGAAATATTAATTAAAACAAAGAGGTAACCCTATGACTCGTATCACCAGACAAGATCACAACTATCGCATTACCATTGAAGAAGTAACGCAAGAAGAAAGCAAAACACTGCAATTTGAGTTTCAAGACCGTGAAGATATGTTCAAAGTTGTTGAAATGATTAATAAAGGCAGTGAACTACCCAAAGAAGAAGCCACCAGAGTGGCAGTAGCGCTTCGCTTGCTAGGTCCAGTAATGATGCAAAACAGAAAGCATCCTTTGTTTGCGGACTTTATGCCACACTTCAAAAACTTTATGCAGAACCTAAAAAGCACCATCAAGGCTTCGGTTAGCGCATAGAAACCAAAAGGCAGGGTACTGTGAATGAGCAGTGCCTTGCCTTTATCTACTAGGATTAAAAATACTATCGACGGGCGGGTAACTAAGATGAAAATAGCGGTAACGGCAGCAAGCGGTCAACTCGGTGGTGCGATTGTAAATGCACTGGTCACTCTTATCTCAAAAGAGAATGTCGTCGCCCTGGCGCGCACTCCAGAAAAAGCCAAACATCTAGGCGTTGTGGTTCGTCGTGGTGATTATGAAAACCGAACCGAGTTGCAAGACTCTCTACAATCTATCGATACACTGCTCATCGTTTCAGGGATGGACGCCCCCGATAAGCGTATAGACCAGCATCGCAATGTTATCTCAGCGGCGAAACAGGCCGGTGTGAAGAAGATTGTTTATACCAGTGTGCAAGGCGCAGAGCAGGGCACCGCTTTTTCACCCGTTATTCAAAGTAATCGTCAGACGGAGCAAGATGTCAGAGAGTCGGGTTTAGAGTGGGTTATTGGTCGCAACGGTATCTATATTGAACCGGACATTGAGTATGTAGAGAGCTATAAAAAACTCGGCGTCATTGTCAATTGTGCGGGCAACGGCAAGTGCGGTTATACCACGCGAGATGAGTTAGCCTATGCCTACGCCAAGATGCTGACAGAAGATAAACACAACGGCCAGACCTATAACCTTAACGGTGAATCCCTCTCTCAATACCAACTGGCAGATTTCATCAACACGGCGTTTGATACTCAGTTAGAGTACCAACCTATGTCAGTAGCAGAGTATCGAGAAGACAGAATAGCGGAGCTTGGTGAATTTATTGGTACCGTCATTGCGGGCATTTACCAAGGGATCAGCGAGGGTAAGGCGGACAATCCAAGCCATTATGAACGCGCTGCAGGCAGACCTCATATAAGTTGGACGGATTATTTCAATGCCTTGAAAGGGTCTAGATAACAAAATCGTGCGCTTACAGGCCATTAATGCGACAAAATTGCCCTTGTAAACGAGTTTAATATGGCGATATACCCACTACTTGCGGTATATATAGCTAATGACACGTTTAGTCAGAAGAATTGACACTTTGGGAGAGTATTAGTGGCGCTAGTAACCAAGTTTTGCCCTGCATGTAACGAGGGCACAACCCATGAAACATCACATCCTATGCATTGGATTCACCTCATCATGACCATTTTTACCGGTGGTCTGTGGGGCATTATCTGGTTATGGAGAGGCTTGATGAAGCGTCCCTGCGTTTGCTCCCGTTGCGGTTGTGATAACTCGTAACCACAATTTGGATACTAAAAAGCCCCAGCCTCATAAATTGAGATAGCTGGGGCTTTTTGTTTTTTACCGCTTAGTAAGAGATGTGGCTCAAGATATAGTTGATAATCTCTTCATCGGTGCTGATTTTCTCTGGGTTCAAACCAACCTTTGGAATGTAGTTTGATTTCATTCGCTCTTCAGCGGTGTTGTAGATGCTAACAACACGGTCAGCAACCGCTTCCATAGGGTCAATGAAGTGGATGTCTGGGAACTGTTTTTGCAACAAGTTACGCACTAGCGGTAACTCTGTGCAACCTAAAATCACTGTTGATACACCCTTGTCAGCAAGAGGTTGAACCGCTTTTGCTAATAGCTCAGCATTGCGCTCAAATACACCAGATTTAATGCCATTCTTTATGCGAATGTCTTGACCGCATTGTGTTTTCTCACCAGTCACTTCACCGTAAATAGCACTGTGCACATAGTGCTCTTGTGCGTAGCTGTCTGGCTTAACGAACACAAGGTGCGCATCTTCTAGGTATTGGTCGTAGATACCTGAGTTGTATGTGCCGTTAGTACATAGAATGCCGACAATAGACTCAGGGTCTTGTGCTTTGATTGTGTCTACCGTGGTTTTCAGCATATCGACAATATACACGCCAGTGCATTGCTGAACGCGCTCTCTAAAGTAGTGCGCAGTGTTACAAGTCATTACCGCAAAACGCACGTTGTTGCGCTCAAGCAGTTGCGCAGATTTAAGCAGCTCACGAACCGGGTCTTCACCGCCCTCATTGATGGCTTCAGAGCGATCTGGGATATCTGGGTTTTTCACCACAAGCATACCCATATGGTCCTGATCTTTAAGAGCGCCATGCTCCATCTCTTTCTTCGCTACGATATCCTGAAACAGTGCATCCGCCTCTGGACCCATGTTACCGATGACACCGAATAATAATTTTTTCATGTTCTTTACTCCAACGTCTGAATACGGAGTAGTTTATGGTGATAAAAGCAATCGTATAAATCTCGTTTGAAGGATCTAATCATCTAAAGGCTGGAAGTCGTCATCCTGGAATTTACGAAGTAAATATCCAGGACCTTGGTGAGCACATTGCTGGGTACGGTAGTTTCCAAGATTCCGCTGGGCGGCAATCCGCTGGGCCGGCAACCCGGATATTTGCTCTGCAAATTCCGGAATGACGGGTGAAGGGGGCGTGTACGAAAAAGGAGTGCGAGATTTTGCTACGTAGGGGGAGTCTGAGGATCGATAATTAATGTGCAAAACACAACACGAACGTCATCCTAGAATTTACGCAGTAAATATCTAGGATCTTAGGGTGCACATACCTTGGTTCGGCACTCTCTAAGATTCCGCTGGCCGGCAATCCGCTGGGCGGCAATCCGCTGGGCCGGCAACCCGGATATTTGCTCTGCAAATTCCGGAATGACGGGTGAAGGGGGCGTGTACGAAAAAGGAGTGTGAGATTTTGCTACGTAGGGGAGTCTGAGGATCGATAATTAATGTGCAAAACACAACACGAACGTCATCCTAGAATTTACGCAGTAAATATCTAGGATCTTAGAGAGCACATTACTGGCTTGGGCACTCTCTAAGATTCCGCTGGGCAGCAACCCGCTGGACGGCAACCCGCTGGGCCGGCAACCCGCTGGGCCGGCAAACCGGTAAAGACTGCCGGAATGACACGAGAGAGTAGAGAGCACATTACTGACTTAGACCACCCACCAAACATCAATACAACAAATTCAAGCTATTTAGAATCACCAAGCCAATGGTGGTAGTCACAACCGATAATATAGTAGTTAGGGCAATGATATTCGCCGCTAACGTCGAGTTTCCGCCCATGGAGCGCGCCATGACGTAGCTTGCAGCTGCAGTAGGCGAGGCGGTCATGAAGAAGATGATACCGAGCGCTTCGCCGCGAAAACCAAGTACGTAGGCTAATAGACAGCTGACGATAGGCGCTGCAATCAGCTTTAACGTTGTGGCAATCCAGGTTGGTGTAATTTCATGTTTTAGGGAGTTAAGATTTAGCGAACCGCCGGTACACAAGAGTGCCAGAGGGAGTGTCATGCTGGCAAAGTAGTGCCCTGCATCAGAGGCGACCTTAGGCACGGGAAGGCCAATAAATGAATAGGCAAAGCCAGCCATAATTGAAATGATCAATGGATTGCTGGTAATGCTCTTGGTCATGGTTTTTAGTGCACTTGCACCCGTTTGCGCGCCCTTAGGTGTCAGGGAGATTACGGCAAGAACATTATAAAGTAGGGTGGTTGCGGCAACATAGATAGCCGCGGTTGCAAGCCCTTCTGTGCCATACATATTGGCGACATAGGCTAAGGCTATGATGCCCGTGTTGGCACGAAATGCCCCTTGTACCACCACGCCTTTGTCTTCGTTACCCTTAAGCAGTACACCTACCAAAGCGGTGCAAAATGCAAAGAACAGCACATTACTTCCCACGCTAAATCCAACCAGTGAAGCGCTGGTAGCAAAGTCGTGGTCTGCTTCAACCAAGCTCAAGAACAGCATTGTCGGTAGGGTAACCTTGAATACTAGGTTAGAGGCACTTTCAATGAAGGCGTCATTAATTATGCCAATTTTCTTAAGGACCACTCCCATCACCAAGATCAGACAGATGGGTCCGGTAACAGAAATAGAGAAAGCGAGTTGGTCAATAAGTCCCATAACAGCCTACATAGATAAAATTTTAAGAGAGCACCTGTTTACTGTTAATTTGTAATACAAATAAGCAGTGATGCCTATAATGCCATGTTTTTCACATGCTTGGCAAAGTGAAATCCGAGGAAGTGAGGTCAAAAGCGCAATAATCGTTGATTACTATTTCATCACCTAAGGTTACTTTTTGCTTTTAATCACGTAAGATGTGCGCCTGATTTTTCTCGGGAAGACAATGTGAAAAGAGAACAGTTTGAGCTATTAGCACCAGGTGGCGATCTAGACTCGATTAAGGCGGCAATCGCTGCGGGCGCAGACGCAATATATTGTGGCCTTGACCGCTTTAATGCGCGCAATAGAGCCACGAACCTGACCCTAGATAACCTCAATGGGGTACTTGAACTTGCTCATCAGCATCAATGTAAGATCTTCCTGACGCTCAACGTTCTTATTCTAGAGAGCGAGATCCCAGCCATAGTGCGTCTTCTCAGTCAGCTCAATACCACTAAGGTGGATGGCGTGATTGTGCAAGATATGGGATTGGCGTATCTACTTAAGCACCACTTTCCAGCACTAGATGTGCATGCTTCAACTCAGCTAAACACACACAACGAAGGGCAGATCTTGTTCCTAAACCAGTTGGGTGCGAGCAGGGTGAACCTTTCACGTGAGCTGAACATCAAAGAAATAAAGCACCTAGCTCAGTTTGGTCTCAAGCATGATGTATTTATGGAAGTGTTTGTGCACGGCTCTTATTGTATCGGCTTTTCTGGCTTGTGTTACATCAGTTCTGCGCGCAATGGCGCCTCTGGCAACCGTGGCCGTTGCAGCCAGCCTTGTCGTGAGCAGTATGAAACGACGCAAACGGGCAATGATTACCCGCTTAATCTAAAAGACAACTCCGCGTTTGGCGATTTAGAAGCGCTAGTGGATGCTGGCGTCTACTCACTTAAAGTGGAAGGGCGCATTAAGAAGTCCCACTACGTGTTTACTGTGGTGGACAATTGGCGCAAGCAAATCGATAGATTGTGTGATGGTGAAGCACTATCTAGTGATACCACTGAGCTGTATACCGTGTTTAACCGCGACTTCTCCAATGCGTTTTTGCAGGCAGACTTTGGCAAGAATATGTACATCGATAACCCTAGAGACAATGCAGTAACGCACTTCTCTAAGGTGTATGGCGTGACATCTGAAGAGCAACTAAAGCAGGTGAAAACCAAGCTTTACGATGATAAGACCGAGATTATTCAGCGCGTCGCCAAAGAAACCGCTGATTTTGATATTTCAGGTTTTACCCACAACGGCTCGAGCCTAAAAGGCGCTATCGACACACCGCAGATTGAAAAGTTGTCCCATCATCGACCAGAGATGGAGGCCCCTAAGCTGTCTGTATTGCTTTCTTCTGAAGAAGACTTGGCGCTGCTCAGCAACGATAATGCCGATTTCTATTTCCAGCTGCCAATGGGAATGAAGGCTGAGCTTGCGAACTTGATTGAGCTGTTCACTGAAAACCCAAGGCTGAAGCCGTGTTTTCCAGCAATATTGATTGGTGATGACTTTGCCGCTGCCATCGAGTTTTTGGAAGCAGTTCAACCTGAACTACTGATCACCAATAACTCAGGCGTTGCCTATCAGGCTAAACAACAGGGTCTTGGCTGGGTTGCCGGCCCTCACATGAACACCACCAACTCGTTTGCGATGCATTGCCAGCAGCAAGAGTTTGCAGCCTCTGGTGCTTTTATCTCTAACGAATTAAGTAAGAAGCAGATTCGTCATATTAAGAGACCAGAAAACTTCAGAACCTTCTACAGTATCTATCATCCCAATACGCTGCTCACCAGTCGTCAATGTTTGTTCCAGCAAACAGAAGGGTGCAAGAAAATAAAGGTGAACAAGGGCTGTTTACGAAAGTGTGAGAAGCGTACTTCGATCATTAATCTAAAAGATAACCCTTATGTGGTTCAAAAACACAAAGGTAGTCACAACAGCATCTACAGTGAACACAATGTGCTTAATCTTGAGTTGCTATCAGACTATCCTGAGCTGTTTACCGATGTGCTCATTGATTTGCGAGACATTCAAACCGAGACGCAATTGCTGGTGGGTAAAGAAGAGTTAGTGGCACTGTTCGAGCAAGCTCTGCAGAGTAAAATGACAGACTCAGACGCGTCACAGCTTATTCATAGCAAAGTTGCGCCAACGGGCAATAAGCAATATCACAAGGGTGTATAATTGCTTCACTATGTTAGATAAGGATATCAAAAGAAATGATGCTACCGAGTCGCGGGTTTGAGCGTTACCATGCACATGTGTACTTTGACGAAACGAGCCTAGAGAAAGCAACGAGTTTGCGAGAGCCTATTGCAAATAAGTTCAATATTGAGCTTGGCCGAGTACACACCAAGCCGGTAGGACCGCACCCTTGTTGGAGCTACCAAATCTTGTTTTCTCATGACGAGTTCGATGAGATCATTGCTTGGCTAGATGCTCACAGACAAGGCCTAACGGTACTTCTGCATCCTGAAGCGGGCAGCTTTGTTATCGATCACACTGAGCGAGCTGGCTGGCTTGGTGAGCCAGTTGAGCTTAACCTGAGTTAATGTAGACACCTATAAAAAAAGAGAACCAATAGTGGTTCTCTTTTTTGTTTGAGAGCGTTTAGATTACATGAACCACTTCCACCACACGAACAGTGCTAAGAAACCGAACAAGTACACCAATCCAACGATAGATAGGGCTTTTAATTTTGGTCCTACCGCTAACTCAGCAGGTAGCGGAGTGCGCGTGACTAGGATGTAGTTAAGTAGCGCAAAGAATGGCGTTGTGATGAAGGCCAGAACCATTGCAAAGTCGAGCATAGGCAGCAGTGCTTTTGCTAGGAACACCACAATAAACAGCGCCGATAAAGAGACGATCAACATCCATGCTTGATTTACGGCCGGGTGAATCGTCTTTTTCTTGCGAAGTAAACGCTGAGACTCTGTGATTACGCGAGAGTAGCCATCGATAACCGTAATGGTGCTACCAAAGATGCAGAAGAAGGCAATCACCGCCACAAGGTAGCGAGACCACTCACCGATAGTTGCCGCATAAAGGCTGATTAACTGGTGCGAGAAACCCACGCCCGACGCCTGAAGCTGCACACCAGAGCCGTGAAGCATTAGCGCGCCTAGAGCCACAAACACCATCGCCAATACAGCAGTGCCAATGTAACCAACGTTAAAATCAAACAGAGCCGATTTTGCTGTCACTTCTTGCTCGCGGCACTGACTCTTCAGCCACATTGAGGTCAAGCTTGAGATCTCAATAGGAGCGGGCATCCAACCCATAGTCACCACGATGAAGCCAATAGCAGCAAGTGTCCAAGGAGACGGTGATACAAAGTCCGGCTGTGGTTCCACAGGATTACCAAAGGCAATGGCTACTGCAACAAGAGTTGTCACGGTTAGCACTGCCATGATCGCTTTAGACAAGGTATCCAGCGCCTTGTAGTGCCCCACAAACAAAATAGTCAGGCAGGTTACCAGTACAATCATGCACAGCACAGGCATAGAAAGATCAACTGGGATGAAGTAGGCCAGTAAGCTTGCACTGAACATCAACAGCGCCGCTGTGTTAACGATTGCCGAGATCACACTGAGTAACGCAAACGAAACCAAGTAAGGCTTACCTAGGTTTGAATAACCTTCAACAAGGCTCGTCTTTGTACCCACCGTATATTGAACGCCAGCTTTAAAAAACGGGTATTTAAAAAGGTTCACCAACAGAATCAAAATAGCGAGTTGCCATCCATAGATAGCACCGGCCTTGGTTGAAGCAACAAGGTGAGAGCCACCAACAGCGGCGGCTGCAGCCATTACACCTGGGCCTAATGAGCGAGCTAATGTGCCTAATCTAGATGGAGAGGGTTGAGAGGGTATTGCGTTTTCCATTACTACGTCCGTGTTGTTATTTTTCATTGTCAATACCGACTATAAATATCATATAACCTTAAGGTGTCAATAATTAGATACACCATTAATGAGATATGTGCACTTTAGCGGATTAAGCGCTCCTTAAATGTACGATCGTTGCAGAATTAGTGTGCCAGTTAGCTAAGAGTTAATCACCTGAATGGCGATGCTGTTGATAGAGGGTGAGGGCGATACCACCTAAAATAAGTCCCATGCTCACTAGGTTTTCAGTGGTTAAGGATTCGCGAAGGAATAAGACGCCCATGATCATAGCGATGGCTGGGACTAAGAGTTGTGACAGTGACGCGTTCAATAGCGATATCTTGGGTACCACCGCATACCAAAGTACATAGCCGAGCCCAGAAGTGATAGCGCCGGAGATCACAGCGTACATAAGGCCTTGTGAGCTTATAGTATGGGTATCAAACGCCCAAGGGATTAGGCCTATAGATATCACCGAGGCAACAACAAAGCCTTTGGTGGTTGCTGGCAGCGCGGCTCCCGTTTGTTTGCCTAGAAGAGTGAACCCAGCCCAACTGATTCCCGACAACAACATGGCTAGCATAGGCCAGATAACAAGTGTTGAAGAAGGCGGGTTTACCAGCCAAACAAAGCCAGTAAAAGAGACTAAAATCCCTAGCCATTCTAGAGCGCTAAAGCGGTGTCCTTGAAAGAGGTGCATACCTAGTAAAGAAAATTGTACAGAGCCGAACAAAATGAGAGCACCAATGCCCGTTGTGAGCTCGGTATAGGCCAGCGAGAAAAGCAAAGCGTAGAGGAACAGGCATATGCCTGAATAGAGGCCGATGCGCCATTGATGATAGAAGCCCTTTACTCCCTGTGATAGTAACAAGATTGCACTGAGAGTCAGGGCCCCAGAGACGATGCGAACGAGCGTAAAGGCCTCTGCGGAAATGGCTCCATCAACCAGTGCTAAGCGAGAAAACAAAGAGTTTGCAGCAAACGCCATCATCGCAAGTCCGGTCAAAAAGAGTATTCGCACTTAGTATTCCTTTTCCTTATATCTCTCGTAATAACAAAAAGGGCTCAATGAGCCCTTAATATCAGTAACCTTAGTTAAGCTTCGACAGTTTGTCGTCAACGATGGCTTGCAGTTTATCGTAATCAAGATAACCGCTTACCATCTCATCGCCGATGAGCATTGCAGGAGTACCTCGCATGCCTAGAGCACGGAAAAGCTCTAGGTTCTTATTGATGAGTTCATCGCTTTTCATCGACGCATTCATCAATGCCGTAGTGTCGGTGTTCTTTGCTACCTTGCTGATGGAGTTGAGGTTGTGAGCGCCGGGTTTTGCCACCATCAACTGGTGAACCTCTTCATAACTGCTGCGCTTCTCACGCCATACGTTCAATGCGAAAGAGGCCGAGTTCACGCTACTTTGCTCCTTAAGGGGAACATAGAGATTAATCACACGAACCGTATCTGGGTTGTTCTCCACAAGCTTGTAGAGCTCTGGATCAAACTTCTTACACCAAGGGCAACTGTAGTCCGTAAATACGACCAATGTTATGGGCGCTTCTTTATTCCCTATGGATGGCTGAAGGTCGTTATTGTAGAGATAGTCGTGATTTTGAGTTAGCACCACTTTTAGCTGACCTTGTTGCTCAATGTACGCCTGCAGGTTGCCATGAAGGCTATCCACCAACTCAGGGTGTGATTGCAACATGTCGGCAATGTCTTGTATTTTCTGTGATGTTGTATCTTGATTGGCGTTCACTGGTGCCACAAAAACAAGCAGTGAAGCGAATAGGCTAATAAATAGGTTTTTAATGTTCATGAGATGCCTTAAAGAAGCCACAGTCTAGCGAGTAGACCGATAGGCGTTGTAATTCCAGTAGTAATGTTTTTAATCTCGCCATTTTCAACAATGGCTATGGTCGGGGTCACTTTGAGATTCCAGCGTGAACTTATGTGACTTCTAGGGTCATTAATGTTCTCAAACTGATAATCATGACTATTGAGATAAGCCTGTACGCGACGTGCTTCACCGGATGAGGCGCTGATGGCTACAACGTCATAGTATTGGCTTAGCCAATTGATGGTGGGCGTTACAAACTTACACGCCCCGCACCAGGTTGCCCAAAAGTACACGACCACCGGCTTATTTTGACTAAGAAGGTCTAAGTCAATGGTGTTCCCAGAAAGCGCTGTAGCGTGCGTCGTTGGGCTCTCGCTAGAAGTAAAATCTCGAGTGCGCCACATATCTACAGCAACGGATACCAAAGTAAACAGTAGGATATACAGCAGCGCTTTTTTAAAGAGGTTTAACACTTTCTTCATTACAGTTTTCCTCCGGCTTGTTCTATAGCCTTGAGTACAGCTTCACTGCTCAGAACCGTCGGCAACGCAATGCCTTGCGGGGCATTTGGGCCATATACGATATTAAATGGCACGCCATAGCGGTTATAACTTCTTAAGAACCCCGTCACTCTGTCACTCGGTCGCGTCCAATCTCCCTTCATTCGAATGACATTGCTGTTATCGAGAGTCGAGTAGACTGGCTCTTGTAGCAACACCCCTATCTTATTGGCTTTGCAGGTAATGCACCAATCAGCGGTCACATCCACAAACACGACTTTATTGTCAGCAACGTATTGCTCGATGTCTTGAGTGGAGAGTTGATGCCATTGGCGCACTTTAGGTAGGGGAGTCGCCCAACTATCGGCAGTCATACTTGCAGTAATTAAGCCTCCGCCCACAGTCATGATGCCAACAACGCCAACGACTGCTGCAACGTTTTTCCCGTAGGCCGATTTAGACTTAACGATAAGCAGGCAAAACAGGCTAAATCCTATGACGATAAGCCAAAGCAGTGATACATGATTGCCTAATAATGAAAGCAGCCAGATACTGGTTACTAGCATCATCAAACCAAACACGATTTTCACCTTGTTCATCCATGCGCCGGGCTTAGGCAATTTCGTTGCGATTGACGGGAAAGTCGCGACGAGCAGCCACGGAAGAGCCAGACCTAAAGCAAGGGCTGAGAAAATCACAAACAGTGTGCTTATGTCAGCACCTAGGGCAAAGGCTACAGCGGTTCCCAAAAAGGGCGCTGTGCAGGGCGTGGCGAGTAGGGTGGCAAACATGCCCTGAACAAAGTGTCCTGAGTAGGAGTTATCTCCCTTGCCTGCGAGCCAAGTGGAAATACCAGAAGGCAAGCGTACCTCCATCAAACCCAACATATTTATGGCAAACAGCGCGGTGACCACGAACAAGAAGCCTAAAAACCATGGGCTTTGGAACTGAATACCCCAGCCTAAGGCGCCGCCCGTTAGTTTGACGATGGCCAAAAACAGCGCGATCAGCCAGAACGAGACCAGAATGCCAAGGGCTGATGCGATAAATTGCCATCGAATCTGACGCTTTTCTTGGCCTTGCATACTGACAATGGAGCCAAGCTTCAACCCTAAAACAGGCAATACACACGGCATAATATTAAGAATAAGGCCGCCAATAACCGCGAACATAAACATCTGCCATAGACTTGGATTAATAGAATTTACCGCTCCAGTGCTGACCGCAATGTGTTCTTCGGCTAGAAAGTCTGAATCTGAGAAGGAGACCGAAACGGTTTCATTCTCAAGCGACGGTGCTCCTAGCCAACTGGTTACCTCAAACACCGCATGCAGTGTGTTGCCCTCTAGCGTAATGCTCGGCTTCTTAAAGCTGGCATCTTCTACATTCTCGGCTTTGCCATCAACAAGCACATCTGGGGAGTGCCAAGGTGTTGTCTTGGTTACGCTGACTTCTAGCTTAGAGCTTACCTTGTCCCATTTCGCTTCTAGGTTGCTCAGTAAAGGAGAGTCCTTTGGCACAGAGCTAATGGCCTTGGCGTAACTCAGCATTGCCTTATCGTTTGTTGTGAGGTCATTGGCTACAAACGAAAGCGTGATGGGGTAGTCGGTGAGGACACAAATAGTCGTGCAGGACGGAAGCGTCAGTGTCGCATTCAATGTTGCAGGCTGTGAGATCTCATTCAAATGCAAAGTGATAGGAAAGATCACATCGGATTGATAGCCCAAGGTCTCTATTCCGAGTAGCGAAAAGCGCTCTGGAAATGGCCAGTGCCATTCAAGGGATTCAATATTCGTTGATGCGGCATAGTCGATACTTGGCGCGACACCGGCTTCGCCTGCCGTGCGCCAATAGGTTTTCCAGCCATCATCGAGCTTAACCTCTAGCAAGCCTTCAACAGTGTGAGTGTCACTATTAGTTTGGCCTGTGAGATCAAAACGCACCTGAACGGGGGGATGATCGGCAGAGGTAATCCAACCGGAACTGACCTCGGTCGCGGAGACTATCTGCGTTAAGCTGATTAGCCATAGAAATAGTAAGCCCCTCAACAAAGGCTTGAGTAGAGTGCTAGTCATAAATTTAGTTTTAAGCATAGTTTTTCCATAAATAACAAAGTGATAGTTGTGTATAACCATCTTTTGTTTATTCACGAAATACACACAGCCTGAGATAGAGTCGCGGCGGAGGTCCTGTTGGCTCGGTAAAGAAACGCACAGGTTTAAAAGAGCTGGTGACGGTGAAGATGCCAATCAGGGCAATCAGCAGTAATGCAACAGCAAGGTCTTCCATGCTGACTTGATGAAAACTCAACAGTTTTTCCGATAGTGAGCAGGGTGTTTCAGTTAATGACGAACTGCTTTGTTGGCTGATCTCTGTTGAGGCAATTTGTTCGGGAGAAATGGTACAAAGACTGATAAAGCCAACATTTTTTGCCAGACACACCACTATTACCCACCATACCAATAGTAGGGAGTATTTTGCGGTTAGGTGCCTTTTCTGCTTGGGCTTCACGATATCGTTATAGAGTCTTGATTGAGTCCGTTAAGCGTAACTTAACACACTCTAGGCAGGCAATGAAATACAAATGCTTATCAGTTAATAGTAGGTGCGCTTACTGGCATAATGTAAATGCAACTTGTCTGTCATAAGTTCGTAATGCTTTGATTTTAGGGTACTTGCATTACAACTCTTTCATAACAGCACTTCCATAACAGCACTTCCATAGCTACGTGGGCACAAACACAAAGGTACACAATGAATTGTCTGAACAAGTCTCTTATTGCACTGACTACGTTGATAGGCGCAACGTCAGTATGGGCTCAGGATCTCACCTCGGTAAAAGAGGGGGATGTCTACCAAGTTACCCTGTCTGAGCTTAAGCCGACACAGCCATCTGTGGGCTACGATCAGATTTACTACAAGCTAGGCCGCTATCAACACGATGTGAAAAAGCAGTTTGATGAGATCTGTGAGGCCAATGGTCAGAAGGGTTTATCGTCATTTGATGAAAAGTCAGTACCTTCAAAGCCAGAGTCCTTTGTTTGTGAGCAAGGCATAGGTGAAAAGCGCAAAGACATGAAAACCATAGTGCTTGCACCTAACAACGAAATTTACCTAACCGATGGCCACCACACCTTCAACACCTTCTGGCATATGTCAGGCGGCGGCAGTGACTTCAAGGTGCATGTGATTGTTGATAAAGACTATCGCCACCTAGAAAACATGCAGGCGTTTTGGGCAGAACTTGAAGCCGACAAAAATGCCTGGTTGTACGACCTAAACAATAAAGCCATTATCCACGATGAGTTACCACAGCAAATGGGCATCAGCAATTTTGCCAATGACCCCTACCGCGCATTGATGTACTACTCACGCGACGTCAGCTGGAATAAGCCAAAGCAGCCCGTGCCATTTCTTGAGTTCTACTGGGCTAAAGAGCTAAAGCCTGTGTTTGATCTAAACCAATATGACCTGGCAACTGAGCAAGGTTACATGAAAGCGGTGAAAGAAGCGGGTGACGTCATTTTGTCTTTAGACACCGAAAACCTAGGCGGTTCGGGTTTGTCTGCTAAGGCAATGGGGCAGTTTGACAGCTTTGATGAGAAAAGCTTTCAGAAGATGACTCGCAAGACGAGCAAGCTTAATTATATGTTGGGGTATAAGAAGGGGTTGTAGGATTCGATGGGGGCTGGGTTCTGGGTTTTGGGAGGATGGAGAGATGGTCGATAGGAGCGCTCGACCATGACGGTGTTTTTTGAGTTGCGAGCCGCAAGCTACTAGCTTCAAGATCCAAGCCTAAAGCCACGAGCCTGTGGTCCAGAACTAGGGACCCAGAACCGAAGATCCTGAGTCCCGACCACCGTCATTCCGGCAGTGTTTTAGCCGGAATCTTGGGTAATGCCCAAGCTGACAATGTGCACCCTAAGATCCTAGATATTTGCCATGCAAATTCTAGGATGACGATGCTCCAGAACCCAGAACCCAGAACCCAGAACCCAGAACCGAAGGTCCTGAGCTCTAATTATCGTCATTCCAGCAGTCTTTTAGCTGGAATCTGATTGACTACCAAAGCCAGCAATGTGCCCCCCAAGATCCTAGATATTTGCTTCGCAAATTCTAGGATGACGGACACAACCCCAATCAATACTCCGCATACACACTCGTCGTGCCATCAGCATGAAACGCGATAACATCGAAGCCTTTGTACTCATCCCCCGGCTTTGCCATGCCTGGTGAGTGCATTGGCATGCCTGGTGCTGCTAGTCCTTTGATGCCTTGTGGGCGCTCTTTAAGAAGGCGGGCTACGTCTTTTTCTGGCACGTGTCCTTCAATTAAATAACCATCAATAATCGCCGTATGGCAAGATTGCAGTTTGGCTGGCATGCCAAACTCACGCTTGACGTTAGTCCAATCCTTTTGCTGTTGGATATCCACTTGATACCCTTTCTGCTCCATGATTTCTGCCCATTCCGTACAGCATCCACAACTTGGAGATTTGTACATTTCAATGTTGTTACTCGCGAAGCTTAGGCCACTGAATAGAAGAGATGCGGTAAGGATAACTTTGTTAACTGTTTTCATTGTATTGCTCCATTGCCAAGCGACTCGCTGGGCAATTAAATATTGTTTAGATAAGTGTAAGACACTCTGATAATTCGATTAGATGAATAGCGAATTAAACAATAGGAGGCCGCAATACAGCTTGCTTATAGGGTGGCAGAATATCTGAAGAAGCTAAAGAGTAGCTGGTCTCATCAAGGCTAGTACTGGATAACAATAGGGCGGATGAAGGCAAACTAATTAAACTGCCACAAGCCTGCTCACAACACTGATGCGTGGCGCTAGTACACCCAGTTGTGGCTTGTTGGTGTGACTCCTCACAGCAATCGGCATCCGTTGATGTTTGCGCTGCTGCGTTGTGATGCTCGATAGGCTGGACTTGAGATACTGACGGAAATACACCTGCTACTAGCAGAGCCAGTATCAGTGTTATTGCAATTATGCTGTGTGAGTGAAATCGTTTAAGCATGGTCAGTATCCGTAAAGTTCCTATTCGTTATAGCTCATATTAAATTTTCTCGTCAATACAAATGTTCGTTTCAGTGATGAAACTTAAACAACCATAAATCAACGTCTTAAATAGTTTGACCTGTGACCTGCTCACAGGTTTTAGACTGGTGCGGAACTTACTTTAACGAGGAGACATCACATGGGATGTTGCAACAAAGCACCTGAGGGTGGCACGCGTTCGCTAGGGCCATTGCTTAAATTAGTGGGGCTATTATTCGCGGTTATTTTTGTTCTTGCCTTATTTACAAATTAAACTCTTGACCTATGTGTAGCTCCTAGGTTTTACACTAAGGTTATAGTTAGAAAATCGAACACTAGGAAATGGCCAATGATTACCTCAAAACTTGCTAAATCAGCCAATGTCTCACCCGATACTGTGCGCTATTACACCAAGCGTGGATTGATCACGGCGACTCGAAATCCTGACAATGGATACAAAGAGTACGATCTAAACGCGCTACAGAGGCTGAAGTTTATCCATCAAGCAAGGGATCTTGGTTTTGGGCTGAAAGAGATTGAGGACATATTGGCTTCCACCGAAGACGGCAGCTCACCGTGCCCTAAGGTGCGAACATTGATGGCGGATAAGATTGTAGAGACAGAGGCGCAGATCCTCAGACTGCAACAACATGTCACCATGCTAAAAGAGACCTTTGAACAATGGGGAGAGCTACCGGATAGCTTGCCAACCGGTGATTCCATTTGTTGTTTGATAGAGTCTTGGACTGAGGAGAAGAAGTAATGAACCAGTTTAACCTTCAGCTCGAAGGTGTCTCTTGTGGCGGCTGTATCAATAAGATAAAACGAGCGGCCCTTGAACTAGACAGCCAATTCACTATCGACAGCAGTGAAGATAAAAAATGGGCGCGTGTGGGCACAACGCTAGATATTGCAGGCATCTTAGCTGTGATAGCAAACCTAGGTTACAAAGCGAGCGAGAAACCTTTGCCGCAGATTAACAGCAGGGTAGCGAACGTATCTTGCCAAGGCTGCGTGAAGAAGATCACCAACGCACTTGTTGAGCTTGATAAAGACGCGGTCGTTGCTGTCGATATTGAAGCTCAAACTATTGAGGTGAAAAGCCTATTGTCTAGTGAGCAGGTGCAATCTTCATTGCAAAGCTTAGGTTATGCCCTTGTAGCTGATGCGCCAACAGAAGAAAATAACCCAGTATCTGAAAAAGCCGATGCGAAGGTTATTGATGTTGATGAGGCTAGTCTAACTCGCCTTAACCTATCAGGTGTCACCTGTGCCAGTTGTGTTGCGACCATAGAAAAAGCATTAACAGGTAAGCAAGGCGTGGATTCGGTGAATATTAACTTTGCCAATCGAACCGCAAGTATCTATTCGAGCTTGCCTGCAGATAGCTTGATTGAAACAGTCGAAGGAGTAGGCTACGGCGCGTCACTCATCTTAGATGAAATCCAAGCAGAACAAGAGCGTGAACAGGCCGAGCAGCAAGAATATCGCGATAAGATTCGCCATACCATTTTGGGCCTTGGCTTAGGTGTTCCCCTAATGTTGTATGGCTTGCTTGGCGGATCAATGACGGTGAATACGCCCAGTGAGCAGTTCATTTGGTTGATTGTGGGTTTATTGACCCTAGCCGTGCTCTATTTTAGCGGTCGACACTACTTTGTTGGCGCAAGCAAAGCCTTTGTTAATCGCAGCGCGAATATGGATACGCTCATTGCATTGGGCACAGGTTCAGCGTGGCTGTACTCTATTGTGGTTGTAGTCATGCCAGCTTTGCTTCCCGAGAGTGCTCGTCATCTCTACTTTGAAGCCTCGGCTATGATCATTGGTTTGATAAACCTAGGGCAAGCCTTGGAGCTAAAAGCAAGGGGCAGAACCTCTCAAGCAATCAAACGCCTATTGGATTTGAGAACCAAAACGGCGGTGGTGATTCGAGATGGGAAAGCTCTTACCTTGCCAGTGGAAGAGGTGATCATTGGAGATACCTTACTGATTCGTGCAGGGGAAAAAGTACCTGTTGATGGTAAGGTAATCGATGGCGAATCCTCTATCGATGAATCTATGCTAACCGGTGAGCCTATTCCGGTAATCAAATCAGTAGACGACACAGTGTCTGCGGGCACCATCAATGGCGATCAGAACCTCACCATAGTCGCGACTAAGATTGGCAGCGATACCATGCTCGCTCAGATCATTGAGATGGTATCTAACGCTCAAAATTCTAAGCCATCAATCAGCCATCTAGCGGACCGCGTTTCCAGCGTATTTGTGCCTACCGTGATGATACTGTCTATTGTAACCGCTTTAATGTGGTACAACTTTGGGCCAGCGCCAACCGTCATAAATATGCTAGTCACTGCAACCTCAGTGCTGATCATTGCTTGTCCTTGCGCCCTTGGCCTCGCAACGCCTATCTCTACCATGATAGGTATTGGCAAATCGGCAGAATTTGGGGGCCTTATTCGCAACGGTGATGCCTTGCAAAAAGCCAGTGCTATCGATGTTGTGGTGCTGGATAAAACCGGCACTATCACACAAGGTAAGCCGAGTGTGGTGAAGGTTAGAACGGTTCGAGAAAGCGAGGCAACATTGGGGTACTTAAACGCCATTGAGCACGGCTCTACGCATCCGTTAGCGTCGGCTATTGTTCACTATTGCCGTGAAAACGAACAACAACTGAACAGCCATAATGTAGTGGGATTCCAATCATTGAATGGTCTAGGTGTGCGAGCGGAAATTGACGGCCATACAGTGCTACTTGGCAACGAAAGGTTGATGGCCGAGCACAGCATTGCTATCGATAGTGCTCTATCTCTTGCCGATGAATGGGAGCGTCAGGCGCAGACCGTGGTGTATTTTGCCATCGATAATCAGCTGACCACTGTATTAGCCATTAGCGACCCTATAAAGAAAGAATCTAAACCCGCAATTGCAGCCCTTAAATCTTTAGGTATTAAGGTGGTGATGCTGACTGGTGATAATGAACACACTGCGCAAGCCGTGGCGGCTGAGACGGGTGTTGATGAGGTCCATGCAGAGCTTTTACCTCAAGATAAACTAGAGTGGGTGACTAAGCTTCAACAGCAAGGCTTGGTTGTGGCCATGGTGGGTGATGGTATCAATGATGCGCCAGCCCTAGCACAATCTGATGTGGGCTTTGCCATTGGGCATGGCACCGATGTGGCTATCGAAAGCGCGGATATCACTCTAATGAGAGGGTCACTGTTTGGTGTGTCTCAAGTGATCGAAGTGAGTAAAGCCACGATGAAGAACATCAAGCAAAACCTGTGGGGGGCGTTTATCTACAACTCCCTAGGGATCCCTATTGCAGCCGGTGTGCTATTTCCACTGACAGGCATGTTGCTTAGCCCTATCGTAGCTGGCGTGGCAATGTCGCTCTCTTCCATTACTGTGGTCAGTAATGCTAACCGACTAAGATTGTTCTCACCAAAATCATCAGCAGGTATTCATCATGATTAATATTATCGGCATACTACTTATCGTCTTTATTGTGTGGTGGTTTTGGCTAAAATAGTCCAATCGCAAAATAATCATCAAAGCTGACAGTGTCAGCTTTTTTTTATTAGCAATTTCAAGTGCCTATTGTTGAAAATTGACATACTCTTTGTGGAGGGAACAGTGATACAATGGCTTGTAATAAAAGTGTCATAATAAGGATGGTGTGCATAAATGTTGGATCTGAAGGTAACGGCAAAGAAGAGCATTGAACTTCAGCAAACGCTCGCCGCCGATTCACAGTCTGAAACTAAGGTAGAGTTTGTCATACCCAGCAGTATAGATCTGGGCGATACCTTTTCGGCTGGAGATTTCTTCGATAAATCATTTACTCAGACTCGCCGCTTCCATAAAGGCAAAAGCATCAGCTTGATGTTGCTTTACATCAAGATCCTAGAAAAAGAGCAATTGCCATACGAGTCTTATAAGACCTCAATTAGCCTTTTTGCCTACTTATTTATCAACGACATCCGTTCATTTAAAACCAATCAAGAAAAAGAAGAGCAGGCAGTAGAAGAGATCATCGAGAAGGCAAAAGGCCACTCAAATATCTTGACCTCGTTTCGTCGCTTCTCACTTGAAGATGACCAGAAATTTGAGCGTTTTCGCAAAGTGGATGCGATTCTTTCCTACGAATTTGAGCAGTACCTGCTTCGCCAGACTGCGACTTTGCAAAACATCAAAGGGGCAACAGCTGCTAGGGATTACCTAGCACAGCTGTCAATGGCAGAAGATGAATACCGCGTGACTCAAATGTATGAAGGTATCTACTCGGTTAAAAGTGTAGAGCCAGAAGACCAAGAGAAGCTGACGCGAGTATTTAACCAAACAGATCTACAAAAGAAGCTGCTAGAGCTTCCTCTTCGCGTGCACAGCAGCAGCAAGCGAGTGGGGGAGAAAGAGCGCTACCTCTCTCTTGCTATCGCAACCGGTTTAATCATGTTGGGTTTTAGTGTGGTGATCTTCCAGTTTCGCTTAATGGGTCTGGATACCGATTTGCAGTTTGTGTTGGCATTTGCCGCTCTTTATGTTGTGCGAGATGTGTTTAAGGAAAGCATTAAAGCCTGGGTGTTTGAGAAGATCATTCGTAACAAACCCCGCGTTGTCTCCTGGTTTGGTATGCCAGATAAGAAGACAGGCATTGGAACGGGCGAAACATGGTTTAACTCTCAGCCCAACTCAAAGGTCGCTATTGCAAACCGTGAAAACATATCGCTGTTCTTTAGGGAGACAGTGAGCCTGAAGAATTTTGAGTACAACGGCTTTAAGAAGATCAAGACCAACACCAGTATTGACCTTGGTCCTATCATGCGATGCTTTCCAAGTGAAAACAGAGATATGTATGTGTATTCAACGGGCAATAAATCTCGCAAGGTGAGTATTTCTCGTCGTGGACGCATTGAAGTGAAGATCCATGAGAAAAAGACGGAGCCAGGTGGTGTTAAGGAAAGAACGGCACGTTACCGTGTCACTTTCGATCGTACCAAGATCATCAAGCTAGAACCTCTGCAGTAACCAAGGACTCATGCTAAACCTGACCTTTCAACAGTGGGCGCTTATTGCCGATATCTACACACCATTGCTTGCGCTATGGAGTGTAGTTTTATTGCGTCAAGAGCCTACATCACAGCGCAAGGCAAGCTTCACCGCTTTGATGGTGACCATCTGTATTGTGTACGGCTCGAGATTTATCGATGAATGGCTAGGAATATGGCCGGCGTTTCATTCAGATTACAGCACGCATACTGCCGTGGCACTGGCCCTAGTGGTACACATAGTCATAAAGGTTGGAATATGGGGCAGGTTGGTCGCCGCGGGTTCTCTGCTGGCCTATCTGCAATTGATGAATCATCAGGAGTACCATACCTATCTAGATATGGTATCAACGACAATCTATTTACTGCCCCTGTTTTGGGTCAGCTGGCTGCATTTTGCTGCCAGCGAAAAAGAAGCCTTTAGAAGGGTTGATTAACCATAAACCACATGTAACTGCCTTCTTCTGACACTGCGTAGTCAAATCGTACCACCACACCTGCCGCCAATGCCCTAACGGCGACACCCGCATCAAGTTTCATGTCTTGGGTCAACTCACCCAAATCATACTCTGGTGCAACTTGACCGGCTTCGGCAAATGCCACCAATTGGAACCAATCGATGTTCAAGAACCTCAACCAAGAGACTTCCTTAATCGGGTTGTAACGCAGGGTGTAACGATATTCAGCGGTTGCGTATAGGCTTGCTTTATCATGGAAACGATTTGAGTCGTAGCCGCGCATTCGAGCGTGCCCACCTAACGTTGCCCCCTCGTTGTAGGGAGCGCCATCTTCAACAGTTTTTCTCTGGCCGTCTACGTCAACAATATTCCAAGAGGGTGAATATCCTGTCCAAAAGTTGAAAGCGAAGATGCGTTGGCGAGCCCAATCACTTTCACCGATAGAAAGGTATTTGCTGACATCAAGCTCTACAAAATTCCAAGTATTGTCGGGAGAGACAATGCTTCCTTCATAGGAGTACCCCAAATATTGGCGACTACCCATGGAAGGGTTTGGAGCAAAATCGGTGTTGTCGTATTGAATACCAAACTCGAATGCACTCATGTCACCTTCTCGCTCAATCCCTGCATCATCTTCATAAGATTGATAACGATTGAACTGGCGCATGAGTAAGATAGTCGTACCGGTTTCTAACGGGTTCCAATAGGTACTTTTTGGGCCATCGACCAAGATGCCGTTTCTCAAGTAGTAATCGACAGTGGCTCTTTCTTTCGCGGAGCCTAGTGGCAACACGTACTCAACCTTTATATCTAACCAGTTGGAATAACCATCACCTTGAATGTAGTCATCCTGACTTGAACCAGAACTGCCCCATCTAGGGTCTTCAAACGCTATGTTGCCATTGGTATAGGCTCTTTGTTCTGGAAAGTAGGCATACATGCCAGCTAGGGAAATAAATGCCCGCTTTGCAAACCAAGGTCGATAGTTCCATAGTCCACCTGAGAGTCCATAGCTATCGGCGCCAGCCCAGCCAGTACCACCAATGACCATCTGCTCTTGTCCAACGCCCTGTACAACGCCGCCGATACCGACATTGAGTCCCATAGACTCAGTGGAGAAAGCGTAGGGAAGAACCATGGCATTCTTAGTGTTATCAGCGTTTTCTGCTCGGTGGATAGTGTATTTCATACCCACCGGCGTAGCGGAGTAGGCACAGCTAGAAAAAACACCGAGCGCAAGCAGTGACTGAGTCGCAATATTAGGTACGCGTTTTAAGAAAGGCTTTGACATCAATTGGCTGAGCATCCTGCTCTGAATGGAAATTATCGTATTAATGCTAGCTTACAAAGAATTCATTAAACGTTAAAGAAATGTATCAACAGAGTGTGGTTAAACGAAGAGTTTTTGCGCGTTTTCGAATAAAAGAGAAGCGATCTCAGTGATCGCCCCTCAATTTCGAAAAGCTTATATCCAGAATAATGAAGCAATAAAGGTAAGTGCGCCAATACAAGCAATGTTAAGAACAATACCCACCCGCATCATTTCTTGTTGCTTGATATGACCAGAACCAAACACGATGGCATTTGGCGGTGTCGCAACCGGCAGCATAAATGCACAAGATGCTGCGACGGCGATAAGCACCGAAAGCACGACCGGTGACATACCAAACACTTCTGCCACAGTGGCAAAGATGGGGATTAGAAGCGCCGCACTGGCGGTATTACTGGCGAACTCAGTTAAGAACACTACAAATAGCGCTATGATGGCGATGATTAACAAGATCCCAAAGTCTGAAATCAAGCTACTCAGTGAGTTTGCTAAGAACACACTGGTACCGGTTGCTTTAAGTACGTTACTTAGGCAGATACCACCGCCAAATAAGATAAGTACGCCCCAGTCAGCGGTCTTTTCAATGTCTTTCCAATGAACGACTCGTGCAAAGCTCACCAAAACTATGGCAGCAAGAGCCACTATGGTATCGAACTTAGAAATACCGCCAAGCATAGCGTTGATAGGCTTACTGAAGATCCAGCAGAACACGGTTAAAGAGAAGATAGCCAGTGTTACTATCTTGCCCTTGTCCCAGTTTACCGGCTCTTTATTGAGCTCAAAGGTGCCTTCTAGGTTAGGCTTGAGGACAAAGTACAGGGTAGCAACAGCTAATGGCAACATGATAACCGCCGCTGGGATACCAAATGCCATCCACTCGGTAAAAGTCAGTCCAACTTCAGCCGCGGCAATCGCATTAGGAGGCGAGCCCACGATCGTTGCGATACCACCAATACTGGCACTGTATGCCACACCCAGCAGAACAAACACGTAGGTCTTACGCTCTTTATCGGCATCAACCTTACTAAGCACGCCCAATACTAGGGGCAACATCATGGCTGCAGTGGCGGTATTACTGATCCACATGGATAAGCCGGCGGTGACACCAAACAGCATAAACACAGCCGCGCTCATCTTGCCTTTTGCCAAGATCAGAACCTTATCGGCAATCACCTTATCTAAGCCTTGCACATGCATGGCGGCGGCGAGAGCAAAGCCACCTAAGAATAGAAATATAATGGGATTGGAGAAGTTGCTCAGCGCGGTTTGTGTATCGAAGATATCGAATACAACGGCGAGTATAGGCACAAGAATGGCGGTAATGGTGACGTGCAAGGCTTCGGTTAGCCAAAGCACGGCAATAAATACCAAAATACTAATGCCGAGCACCACTTGAGGCTCAAAGGGTAAAGATTTGTATAGGGCAAAGAAGAGTACAATATCGGCAAGGATAATCAGACTATTACGGTTAAAAAACCACTCTCTGGTGTTAGTGGGGAGAGGGACACTATCATTTCTGTTCATATTATTATTCCTCAATAGCTCATTCTTGTTGTATTTATGATCAAGAATTGGTTGTAGAACGAAGAGTAGGGACTACCACTTTTGGGTTAATAAATGGTCACACGTTTTGTGAGGATTTGAAATGAAGATATTGCTGAAATGTTAACCGCGTCAATAGTGTGGTTATTTTATTGTGCTACATCAGATTGGCATCACAATTGATGTGTAACAAGCTGAATTGATTGCAAATTGATAAAGATGCACTATCAAGGAGTACAGGCATCTAGCCATAAAAAAGGAGTGGTCGCCTACAAGCTTCCACTCCAAACGGACAAACTGTTAACTCAGTTGATCAACTCGATTTAGTTGTTTTTCATATAGTCGAGCATTTGTGTTTTAAAGACATCACTGTTGCCACCAAAGATGGCTTGTACGCCTGTACCGACACGCACCACGCCAGCGGCGCCCAATGCTTTTAGTCTGGCATCGTCCACTTGATCTTGATCTTTCACCTGCATTCGCAAGCGAGTGATACACGCATCAGCAGAAACAATGTTTCCCTTACCGCCAAAGGCTGCCACTAGTTCTTTTGTGAACTCATCGCCCTCTAAAACGTCTGTTGCTTCTTCGGTAACGTCTTCGCGACCCGGTGTTTTAAGGTCGAAATACTTGATGAACCAAGTAAATACAACGTAGTAAACCGCGGCATAGGTTAGGCCAAGAGGAATGATCATCCACCCTTTGGTTGAGATACCGTAGAAGGTGACGTAATCGATAAGACCCGCACTAAAGCTATAGCCGTGTTTAATACCAAGAATGATGCAAAGCGGGTATGCAAGCCCTGCTAAGATCGCGTGGATTGCATACAGAGCAGGGGAGATAAACAAGAATGCAAACTCAACTGGCTCTGTGATACCCGTTAGGAACGAAGTAAGCGCAGCCGAAACCATGATTCCCATAACCTTGACGCGGTTCTCTGGTTTAGATGCACGGCCAATAGCAATAGCAGCAGCAGGAAGGCCAAACATCTTAAACAGATAACCGCCTGCAAGGTTACCGGAATTAGGGTCACCAGCGAAGAATCGAGGGATCTCGCCGTGGAATACTTGACCTGCCGCATTGGTGAAATCACCCGCTTGCAGTTGAATGATTACGTTAATAACGTGGTGTAAACCAAATGGGATCAATGCACGCTCTGCGGTGCCGTAAGCCCAAAATGCCATTACTGGGTTTTGCTCTGTTGCCCAATGACCAAAGGCGTCAATGCCTAAGCCGATTGGCTGCCAGATAAAGGCAAGAACAATACCGAGTAATAGCATCGCAAATGAAGTGATGATAGGAACGAATCGCTTGCCTGCAAAGAAGCCCAGATACGCTGGCATCTTAATGGTATAAAAGCGATTAAACATGTACGCACCAACAGCACCAGAAATGATACCGCCTAATACGCCCATATCGATGTGATCGACCCCTAATACGCCTGCCATCACCTTTAAGGTTGCGATCAAAACGTAGTAGCCAATACCTGCCGCTACAGCACCTACACCGTCGTTATCGGTAAAGGAGATGGCGACACCCAGAGCAAAAATAAGCGGCAGGTTACCAAATACGGCGCCGCCGGCTTCAGCCATAAGCTGTGACACAATGGGTGGAATGATGGCAAAGTTAGCTGAGCCAATACCAAGTAATATACCGGCCGCTGGCATGGATGCTATAGGCAGCATAAGTGCCTTACCAACCTTGGACAGGCTGGCGAAAAAGTTACTGAACATGTGATTACCCTTCTATTTACATTTTTATTTTATTAAGTATCGAAAAATAACGCTTTCAATACCATTACTCAAAACGTATTAATGAAAACTAACTCTCTGATTTTTATATGCTTGTGATTGCTTATTTGTGAGAGTGAACTTTTGGTGTTTAACTCGAGGAGAGCCGGTTATCTTCAATCCTTGCAAAAGAACCAAGCTCTGAAAAGGGCGGTGATAATTAGCCTATTTGTGTTTATAAGGTGGGGATGGAGCATAAAACACAGATAAATTAAGTATCACCTTAAACGGGTTAGCCGCTATGAAGTGGGCTGATTGATTTGGACGGTTTAGTTACTTGAATCTCCCTTTTTGTCATTGCGATTAACCTAGTGCTAATGCTGAAAGTGCAAATATGTTGTGAGGTCGCTTTCATAACCGTCGCCTCTAAAGAGTTGTCTTGTTAGTGAACACACTCAGTATCGCTATTTTTGAGGTTATTAAAACAGATAGGAAAATGTTCCTGATATTGTATTTATCACTTCATTTTTATTTCGAATAGGCTATTTTTAGGTTAAATAAGGAATAGAAAAAATAGGAGTGCTATGAAGCCGGTAAAATTGGTGAGGTTTTTTGCTCGACTTGAGCCTTACGCAGTGCATGAAGAGAATGCGGTGCTACTGGATGAAGTCTCAGAACTGCTATATACAACAACATGTTATGCGCGCACTTTGCTAAGTGACATGCAAAAAAACGGCTGGCTTCATTGGACACCAAAAACCGGAAGAAATCAGCGCTCAATTCTAAAAAAACTCTATTCTGAAGCCGACATTCGCCGTCAAATTGCCATAGATTTTATCTCTCAGAAGCAGTTTGAAGAGGCTTTAGAAGTACTGCAGGACAATCAGTAGTTGTTTGGCGAATTGCTGAAACAATCTTCAGGCGCAGGCTTACACAACGGGTTGCTCCATGTGCAATTGACCTATAACCGCACCTTTAGCGCGCTTTATCCTCATAACATTCTACGAAACAGCGAACGATTCTTTGTACGCCAACTTTATTCTTGCTTAGTAAAACAGGACGCTAAAGGAATCACCTCGGCTGACATTGCCCACCATTGGCAGATGAGTGAAGACGGCAAGGTCTGGTCATTTTATCTAAGGCCCAAGGTGCAGTTTCATGATGGTAGCCCTATCCACGGGAAAGCAATTGTCGATCTTTTCAATGCCTACCGGAAGTTACATGGGTATAAGAGGGATCTATCGCGCCTGACCGGAATAGAGTCACCTCAACCTAGAGTGGTTAAATTCTACTTAAATGCGTCAGATATCGACTTTGCTTTAAAATTGGCGGACGTTAAGTATTCCATCCAACCGGCTACACAAGTGACCAAGAGTATTGCAAAGCAGAAAGCTGTGATTGGCTCTGGCCCTTTTACTTTGCTTGAACAAAGTGATAAGTGGCTGAAACTAGGGGCTTACGAGGCATTTCATGGCTATCGATCATTGACCGATGAACTGACAATTTGGCATGTGCAATCCACAAATGGTGGTGAGTCGTACAGTCATAAGTTGCTGTCTCAGCAAAGCGAAGATGATGCCGATCCAATTCTAGAGCCCACAAAACAGTTGAGCATAGAAGATGGCTGCTTGCTGGCCGTATTCAATCAAAATGCCGCTAAGAAATTGCCCACAGAAACACGTCGTTGGTTAAGTCATCTGATTCAAGGTGAAGCGCTTTGGAAAGACATAACGAACAACAAAGTGCCTATTAATCTTGTACCTGTTGATAATTTTTACCCTTTTTGGAAACCATGGGATTCAATAGCGGGAGCGCAATCTTCAGAGGTGAAGCGTTTATCGATTCTTATCTATAACCACTTCGGGCTTAGGGTATGTGCACAGGCTATCAGCAACGTGCTTGAGAAACACGGCATTGAGGTTGAAATCGAAGAAATGTCCATCGAGGCGTATGCCAAACTCGCGATGAGTGATGGGTTTACTCAAGATATTGTCTTAATGAATCTATTATTGGACGACAATCTGCCGACATCAGCATTGTTGGCGTTTCAAAGTGATATTGCACTTAGAAGCTGTATGGACGCTAAAACGAGCGAATGGCTAGACTTGAGCTTAGGTAAGCTATGCGCTGACATTCAGTCCCCACATTACCTTGAACGATTAGAGCCCATTGGCAATTACCTGATCAGTGAAGCGATAGCTAAACCACTATTCCATCACCTGCAGTCGATGAGCTTTCAGGAATTGTTTCATGGCGTTGATATGACCCCTTGGGGCTGGCCTGATATTCAACAAATTTGGTTAGAAGAGTAAAGTACCAAGCAAAAAGGAAGATAACGAAGATTATGACAACAGAATACTTAACGGATGTTATTGACGGGAAAAAGGTGATTCAGAGCTTAGATGTGTCAGATCTCAGCGCAGGAGAGCACACCTTTTGGTTTCGGATTTGCAGCAATGCTTTAGGCCAATGGCTGCATTTACCTGTAATGATCTACAAGGGCTCTAAGCCAGGCAAGCGTTTCATGATAACCGCTGGTGTGCACGGTGATGAATATAATGGCGTGCTGGTGGCACAAAAGGTCGCATCTCAATTAGCCTCTGCTGAGATCTCAGGCTCGGTGGTGATTGTCCCTACTGTGAACCTTTCCGGCATGCTTAGTCATAGCCGAGATTACAGCTCAAACGATCCTGATCATTCTACAGCCAACCTCAATCGTTTCTTCCCAGGAAACAAAAATGGTAATGAGGCGCAGCGCTATGTTTATCAGCTGTGGGAGAATTTACTCAAGCCCAATGCCGATCTCGCCATAGATCTTCATACACAAACCAGTGGCACCATCTATCCCTTGTACGTATTTGCCGACTATCGCCTTAATGATGCGCTTAACATGGCACGCTTGATGAACCCAGATGTCATTTTTGACGATCCCGGTGACCCCGGTATTTTGGAGACAGTTTGGAATCAACATAACATCCCCTCTATTACCGTAGAGGTAGGGGTGGGGCGTTACAGTGATTACCCATTGGTGGAGCGCTCTACAAAAGGAGTGCTCAACGTGTTGCGCGATTATGAAGTATTAATAGAAGGTGAAGCGTTAGAAGCGGAACCACCGTTTGTTGAAGGAAAAGAGCTGACTAGCATTCGCGCTGAAACTGGTGGATTTTATCAGCCTCAGGTGGATCTGCTTCAACCCGTGAAAAAAGGGGATCTCTTATCCGTGCAAACAGATTCGTTCGGCAAAGAGGTTAAACGGTACTATGCGCCAAGAGCAGGCGTCGTGTTGAGCTTTAATGTTGAACCAATGAGAGCAACCGGGGCTCTTATTGTGCGTCTTATTCACTAACTACTTCTTTTATTAAATTCGCTTGGCGCCAAAAGCCGAGCGTCTCTTCATTGACATCACCTTGCTCACGAGCGGTTTTCAGCATCGCCATTTGGAAGGTTTGACTGAGTTCTGCTTGGCCTAACAATGCAAGACTGCGAATGATTCGAGTGATTCTCAAATGATTGTGGTCCATGGGTTTTAACCAAGGGTGTTCCTGCATATTGAGGTCTTCTTTTGGCACAATAGAGTTACCAAAAAATCGCATTCCAAAGAAGTCTAACATCATGCCTAATGAATGAAGCTGGGCCTCACGCAATACTTCACAGGCACAGAAGTAATCCTGAGTTGATTGACAGGCGATAGGACTGTGGGAGTGAAAGCGGC
This sequence comes from Vibrio breoganii, assembly GCF_001677275.1. Taxonomy (GTDB): domain Bacteria; phylum Pseudomonadota; class Gammaproteobacteria; order Enterobacterales; family Vibrionaceae; genus Vibrio; species Vibrio breoganii. Next base: position 1,628,948 of record NZ_CP016177.1, on the reverse strand, counting down.
TTGGGGTATCAATAGGAAAAAGCCACTGAATGTACTCATGGTCGTACTCTAACCAAAATGAGTCCAATGCCCAGATTTGCTCAATTCTTCTTCCCTTATGATCGGGCTTCAACCCGAGCATGAACTGACAAACAGTCTTCATTGTTTACTAAAACTACCATGTAAAATAGCTACTTAGAGCGTAGCGCAAAATAAATGAATTGCCTCAATGCTAAACGTTGTAGATTAGAATATCTATTCATAAGGCAGATCAATAATATCTATTTACAAAAAGTCATTTGCTTACTATGAAACCGGTTTCATCTGGAGTGCTAAATAGTATACAAAGATCTCTATCACCCATTATTATGACGATGTGAATTAATATCGTACGACACTCTATAAATAGTTCTGCTCTGATGAAGCCTTACAAGATGTCAGTCGATGACCTTTTGAGATTCAATGATAAACCTACGGCAGGAGAGAGTAGCCTTGTGTTGCAGAGGGTGACTAGAGATGTGTATTGGCCGTTTGGAATTGAAACGATATGCAGATAATTGAAGCTAATAAGTAAAAAAACACTTTCTGTTTTATTGAGTAAATTCTCTAGTTAAGTAATAAAATATGCAAAATGAAATGCCGTTCTTTGCACTGCTATTTAAAAATGCATCTATTCACAAACTATTTGTAATAAAATATTTCAATGCAACCTTCTGAAAATAAATGGATTAATCAGTCATGAAAGATTCATTTAATAAATAAATCTTTCATCTAGTTTCCACCTAACTGTCATCTAAATTGATTAACTTTCTTCGCAGTTTATTAGCCAACAGGAAAGTACAATGAAACTAGTTAAGACTGCAGTAGCTACTGCATTAATGTTCTCTGCAGCGGTTTCAGCAATGGACTCACGCTACCAAGACCGCACTGGCAACCTAGTTGCGGACGTTCCACAAAATAAAGCCGAATGGGTAAACCCTTCTACTCTTATCTTTGCTTATACTCCGGTTGAAGACCCAGCGGTTTATGCTGATGTATGGAGGGAGTTTCTTGAGCATCTAGAAAAAGAGACGGGCAAAAATGTTCGCTTTTTCCCAGTACAGAATAATGCAGCTCAAATTGAGGCAATGCGCTCTGGCCGTCTACATATTGCAGGCTTTAACACAGGTTCAACGCCGTTAGCGGTTAACTGTGCAGGTTTCGCACCCTTTACCATGATGGCAGCGGAAGACGGCTCGTTTGGTTATGAGATGGAAATCATTACTCACCCGGATTCAGGCATTGAGAAAGTGGAAGACCTTAAAGGTAAGAATTTAGCATTCACCTCGCAAACGTCTAACTCTGGCTTTAAAGCGCCATCCGCTATCTTGGATGCAGAGTATGGTTTGAAGCCGGATGCGGACTTTAAGCCAGCGTTCTCTGGCGCCCATGACAACTCTATCCTAGGTGTGGCTCATAAAGACTATGACGCAGCAGCGATTGCTAACTCTGTACTAAATCGCATGTTATCGCGCGACGTGGTGAATGAGCAGCAAATCAAATCGATCTATAAATCACAGACGTTTCCTACCACAGCGTACGGAACCGCGCATAACCTAGCGCCGGAGCTTCAAGAAAAGATTCAGCAAGCATTTTTCTCTTTCGATTGGCAAGGGACTAAATTGCAAGAAGAGTTTGAACGCAATGGCGAGGCGCAATTTGTGCCAATTACCTACCAAGAGCACTGGGAAGTGATTCGCACCATAGATACAGCAAATCAGGTTTCTTATACCTGTAGCTAACCAGTAAAACGACTCACTAAAAGGCCCGAAATAGAGTTTGGGCCTTGCTTTACATCATCATTATTTAATACCAATCATACTAAGTCAGTGATCAGCGAGCTTGATCGGTTATTTAGTGCGATTGATATCACCTCCCCAAAGGAAGGTCATGTCTACATTAACTCTAAAAGGCTTAACCAAGCATTATTCTTTATCGGATAAGGCACTTACCAATGTCAATCTTACCGTTGAAGCCGGTGAGGTAGTGGGTCTAATCGGCCCATCAGGCGCGGGTAAATCTACGCTGATTCGTTGCATCAACCGCCTTACTGAACCTACAGATGGCCAAGTACTGTTTTCGGATAGAGATTTGGTCAAATTCTCAACATCAAACCTAAGACAAGCTCGCCGAGAAATTGGGATGATATTCCAAGAGTACGCCTTGATTGAGCGTCTGACCGTTATGGAGAATGTGCTATCAGGCCGCTTAGGTTATGTGAGTTTTTGGCGCAGCTTCACTCGTCGCTACCCAAGCGAAGATATACAAGCGGCTTACGCATTACTGGACCGTGTAGGCTTGTTAGAGCACGCCAACAAACGCGCTGATGCGCTCTCTGGTGGACAGCGTCAAAGGGTAGGGATAGCAAGAGCGTTAGCTCAAAAACCAAAGCTGTTGTTGATTGACGAACCTACCGCAGCGCTTGATCCAAGAACTGCTCGTCAGATCATGCGTTTGGTCAGTGAAATCTGCGAAGAGCAGCAGCTTCCAGCCATCATCAATATTCATGATGTTGAACTCGCAAAGCGCTTTGTGCAGCGCATCGTGGGTCTTAATGCGGGTGAAGTAGTATTTGATGGCAAGCCATGTGAGCTTGATGAAAACGTGTTGACCAATATCTATGGTCAAGAAGACTGGAATGAAACAACGGAAGAAGAAGCTGAGTCTTCTATGACTGCAACGACATTCACCGAGGCGTTAGCATGAGTGGCAGTTACCCTAATCAGTGGAAGAAGCCGCCGCTGATCTCAAGTGCTTGGGTTCGCTATGGCATTACAGCCATGGTGGTTATTTACCTGTATCTCGCCACCCAATCCATCAGCATTAACTGGATGCGCATTTATGAGGGAAGCGAGAGAGGCTGGCGCTTTATCGTTGCATTCATGAACCCTGACTTTGCAGGGCGTTGGGACAATATCTGGTAGGGCTTAGTAGAAAGCTTAACCATGACCCTAACCTCTACGGTAGCGGGTGTGATTTTATCGATTCCATTTGGGCTGGGCGCTGCCAAGAACCTAGCACCAAAGCCTGTGTATTTCTTTTGCCGCGGATTTGTGGCGATTGCGCGAAGCTTTCAAGAGATCATCGTTGCTATCTTGTGTGTCGCCCTGTTCGGCTTTGGCACCTTTGCCGGCTTTGTCACCCTCACGTTTGCCACCATCGGCTTTCTAGCTAAGCTGTTTGCCGATGAAATCGAAGCCATAGACCCCGCACCTTTGACCGCTATGCGTGCAACCGGCGCTAGCTGGCTACAACAGGTCAACTATGCGGTTCAAGCGCAAGTAATGCCGCGTTTTATTGGTTTATCCATGTATCGTTTGGACATCAATTTTAGAGAATCAGCCGTGATAGGTATCGTAGGCGCTGGTGGTATTGGCGCAACGCTAAATACCGCAATGGATCGCTATGAATACAGCGCCGCCGCCGCCATCTTGTTGATCATCATAGGCATAGTAATGGTGTGTGAATACGTCTCAACCATCATTCGTCAGCGCGTACAGTAGGGGATAATACGATGAACAAATTACAATCTATGCCTACTGCATGGCAAAAATACGATCAGAAACAAACCCTCACCCAATGGGTGTGTTGGCTGGCATTTGTTGCCTTAGTGGTATTTGCTTGGCAGGTAATGAATCAAGATACCATCTGGTACTTTGTCACTGACTCGCCAAATCAAATCGCAGATATCGGCTCTCGCATGTGGCCGCCAAGATGGAGCTACTTAGAACAGCTTTGGTTACCGCTATGGGACACCCTTAACATCGCAACGCTTGGCACCTTACTAGGGATAGTGCTCGCGTTCCCTGTAGCCTTTATGGCCGCACGAAATACAACGCCGAGCGTGGTTTTTGTTAGACCTGTTGCGCTGTTTATTATTGCCGCGAGCCGCTCAATCAACTCGCTTATTTGGGCATTACTACTCGTTGCTATTCTTGGCCCAGGTCTGCTGGCAGGTATTATTGCTATTGCACTTCGCTCCATTGGCTTTGTCTCTAAGTTGATGTACGAGGCAATAGAAGAGGTCAATGACACCCAAGTGTCTGCCATTCGAGCAACAGGTGCATCGTCATTGCAAGTGCTTGATTACGGGGTGCTACCTCAAGTAATGCCAAGCTTTATCGGCACGAGCCTGTTCCGCTGGGATATCAATATTCGAGAATCAACGGTATTAGGACTGGTGGGCGCAGGTGGTATTGGTTTGAAGCTTCAAGAATCAATGGCAGTACTAGCCTGGCCACAGGTAACCGTCATCTTCTGCGCTATTTTGGTTACGGTAATCGTATCGGAGTGGATCTCTGCTAAGGCGAGACATGCTTTGATCTAGAGTTAAACAAGGCTGATATAGAAAAGGGGCAGCTTTAATAAGCTGCCCCTTTTGAATTCCTGTTACTCAAACACTGACAGCGCACGAGCCTTAGTACAATCTGCTGGGAATTGGTTTTGTACCGCATCAATGGATGAGCACACTTTTGCCAATGCAGTATCGTTATTCCAGATGAATAGCCCGCCAACAATGATTACCGCTGCGACAATGATGAGTTTTTTCATGTAGTTAATCCGTCTTTATATGAAATCTGTTTTAAGGATAGCCCAAACTTTTCTAATAACCTCATATGAAAACAAAGGTTTAGGATCTGCCTTTTTTAGCTGTCAGCCGTCAGCCGCAAGCTGCAAGATTTGTTTTCCCTAGATCTTAGAACTCAAAAGTCCTTCTTGTACTGTAAAGTACGAAGTGTTTGTTAAGTGTTTTGGGTGTGCAATATTTCAGCCTTGTGCTTACTAAGATCCTGGATCAAGCCCAGGATGACTGTATCGGGGATAATTTAGGCATCGATTATACTTCAAATAATCTTTGAGATGACACCTCTGACAGCTGACAGCTGACAGCTTTTAGCTCATGCACACCCTTAGATCTCCGATAAAAAACTCGGAGATGGCGTACTAGGTTTTTCTGTATACACGAACATTTCCCTCATTTTCCGATAATTAACATTTAAGCTTACACGTGTACGCTAAAAGTGGCATACTCATTAGCCGAGAAGTTAACCAGTGTTGTGTTATGTCAATTGTAATCAGCAATCAGTACAGTAAGAATGAAGAGATCGCCAATTCCGTTACTCATGGTGTAGGGATGATCTTTGGCATTGTCGCGCTAGTCTTGCTACTGCAAAAAGCGCTGTCTCATGATGCGGATACAATGACTATCGCGAGCATGGCTATCTACGGTTCGAGCATGATAGTGCTGTTTCTCGCTTCTACGCTTTACCATGCAGTGCCTTACCCACGCGCCAAGCGATGGCTAAAAACCTTTGACCACAGTGCTATTTACTTGCTGATTGCGGGCAGTTACACACCCTTCTTATTAGTAGGTCTGCGAACGCCTTTGGCCATTGGTTTAATGGTGGTCATTTGGAGTATTGCGATTCTTGGCATTGTGATGAAGCTTGCCTTTGTTTATCGCTTCAAGCGCTTTTCTCTAATCAGCTACATAGTCATGGGCTGGCTATCGCTCATAGTGGTGTATCAACTGGCGATAACGCTACATTCTGGCGGGGTGGCACTATTGGCAGCGGGTGGCCTGATCTACTCGCTCGGCATTATCTTTTATGTCAACAAACGCATCCCTTTCAACCATGCGATTTGGCACTGTTTTGTGTTGGGTGGGGCGGTGTGCCACTTCTTAGCCATTTACTTCTACGTGCAGCCGGTTTAAAACTCATACCTTATTGATCAATATAGTGTTTTATCCTAGTTTTAAACAGGGGGAAACACTATGCCTAAAGCTATGAACACCATATCAGCGTTTGCAACGCTTTCCATTATTGCTTTGTTGGCAGGCTGTCAGTCCGATCCGGAGCAGCTAACGGCTATGGAAGCGCCCAGCGATCCCATACAAAAAATGGTATTTGAACAGATACTGGAACCAGAGGGATTGACGGACAGAAGCTATCCGTTTGACTACGGCTATGCCGACCTCAATGGTGACACCGAGGACGAGGTCTTTGTGTTGATGCAAGACCCATACTTCTGCGGTACAGGCGGTTGCTCTGCATACCTGTTCAATTCTTCGTTTGAAAAAATGAACACCTTCACCGTAGTCAAAAAGCCAGTATTGATTTCTCATACTGATACTAACGGCTGGAAAAACATAACGGTATGGAGCGATGGAGCTCTGCGCTTATTGAAGTACGATGGTGAGTCATATCCAAGCAATGCTTCCACTCAACCCATCTTTAATCGCGACGCAAGAAAGAGAAGGGCACATGACCTTGCAATACAAAGCGATCTCTATCTTGACGGTGGCTACGAGCTAACAGAACGTACCGACCTTCCCATTTTTACCCCTATAGATCAGTTCAGGTTTCAGTTTAAGCGTGAATCCGATCCCGATAGTGTGTTTGTAGTTAAGGTAAATACGCTAACAAGTGATATCTTTTTTAGTAAGGAATGAATCACACAGAAAAACTGATGGCGAATCCTGAACACAAAGAACACCTGGATGGGTTAGATAAGATCAGCGTAGTGTCCTACAGATCGGGCATTACGCTGTTTGCATTGTCGCTTCTTGCTTTGTTTAGCGCGGAGTTGTTGTGTGTGCTTGAAATGGAGACGGCTCCACTGCTAAGGGAGTGGAGCATCAAGTGCATTGCTGTTTCGGCCGCTCTTAGTGCTGCTAATATCCATGTCTATGACAAGAAAGTTCGCGCCCTCATTGCATGGTCGAGTTGGCTAGGGCTGGCTTTGTTTATTGTTCTGCCCACCAAAGAATGGCTGTACATTGGCTTCATGTTCATTACCTTTTCTGGAATCGCCTTAAAAGAATCATACTGCTTTAAGGTTAAAGGGTTAAACCTAGTGCCTCTGCTGTTAATCTCTTCGGTGTTAGTACTGTGGATGAAAGAGCCAACAATACTTGCACCATTAGCGGGTCTTAGTGGTTTTATCTACGCCGTCTTAGCCATAGAAAAATGGAAGATGCCACTGCACTTTGATATCGGCAAGAAAGCCAGTTATGAGATTTAACACTTCTATTCTCTACTATCATTCTCTAGTTGAAGCGCATTAAAAGAATAAGTTCGTAAATCGACGCGCTGTGCTTACCTATATATTTACCATGTAAATGAATCTAGTGCCGATGTACTAAATTCGGTATCCCCTGACTCTAATTTTACTACCCTCTAAACTTGCTTATGCAATTGAAAAATTGTCTTTTTCGCCGTATCAAAAATGACAGTTTGAATAAAGTGTGAGGTTAATCACCTGTTATCTGTGTGGGAATAGGAGATCTGACCAAACCTACTTAATCATTCAGCAGATCAATATCACAATTGTTATAAAATAATACAAGGAATAACTATTCACCTAATTTGTTAACATATTGTTTTTCAATGGATAAAATGCCCCTCGGTGATTGGTGTTGTCGCTAGTTATTGATATTTATAGATAAATGATACTGTGCTCTCAGAATTACCTTAGCCTCTCTTTGTAATATTTAGTTATCAAATAATACAAATACAAATGGAAATGGAGAGCAATGAATAAACATATACTAGCAGTCCTAATTGGATTAACTCTCGTTGGGTGTAATGGGGGAAGTGACGACGTTAACTTACCGTCCGATAGTCCTGAAGTACCCGAAGACTCGACACCTGACGTTCCAAATCCGCCAGATCTACCATCACCTGAAAGTCCAGATCCAGACTCACCTTTACCCCCTTTTAATGGCGATCTAACTTTCCTATCAAGTGGCATTCCTGCAGCAGTAGTAAATGTACCTGATGTAAATTGTTCTGAAGTGTTTGATAGTACTAAGGCATTGGAATCTGCGGTGTCAGATGACATGGAGCCGGGCACTACGCTTTGTTTAGCCGATGGTGAGTATAGTGATGGCCTGTACTTAAAGTTCGGCGGACAAGGTAGTGTTGATGCTCCAGTCAAAGTAGCAGCAGAGAACCCAGGCAAGGCGATTATTAACGGCGGAACTGTTGCTGTAAAAATGGCAGGTAGCCATGTGCAGGTTCAGGGCTTTGTTTTTGATGGCGTGCAATATAGCAGCAGCCTTATTGAAACACGCCACGGTACTCATAATTTGTGCACAGATTGTCGAATTACCGAGATTTCGGCAATTGATACAAAAGCGAGCGGCAGCTCTGGCATACTTGTACACATCTATGGTCAAGGTAACTGGCTAGATCACAGTGTTCTAAGCGGTAAAATGGTGAAAAACCCAATGATTTCATTTAATCGCTGGGTGAGCGATGATTGGGATGAAGAAACTAAAACCAATGAGTTGGCCCGTGACATTGTGATTTACAAAAATTACATTGGAAATAGACCACCTACTGACGGAAAACTCTACGCAGACTCAAGTGATAATGATTACGAAGCGATTCGAACTGGCCTAAGTGCTACTCACCATTACCCTGGTGATTCATTCATTGTGGGGAATTTGTTTGAACATATTCAAGCGGAAGCTGAAGTGATCTCGAATAAGGGAACCAACAATGTTATTAGTCACAATACCATTCGTAATAGCAATGGTTCTCTGACTACTCGACATGGTAGCAACGCAAAAATAAACAACAACTTTATTATGGGTGACGGCTATCCTCTTGCTGGTGGCATTCGGATTGTTGATGGTGACCATGAGGTTACTAATAACTACATCGAAGGTGCACGTTACCTCAATACAACTCACCATGGTGGCATTGTTTTATTGGGCTCTGACGGTTCAGGTGATGGTGGTAACGGTTACCAACAAGTAGAGAATGTGCATTTAGCTCATAACACCGTAGTAGACAGTGTGAACAGCTTGAATTTAGATGGTGGAGGCAAGAAGACTCAGCCTCGCGAGGTAATTATCGCCAATAATTTGGTGGATAAAGCTATAGGGCCTATTTTCCGCAGTTCAGATCGCGGTGTACCCACCAACTCAACGATAACTAACAACATTGTTTCTGGCCAATCAGTGGCTGATAGTGACTCGATTACTTATTATGAAGAGGGTTTTGAGTTTATATCATCTGAGCTTAAGCGCCACAGTGAGGATAACTTATTCCGACCTTCAACAGACTCCCCGAATCTCGATGCCATTGATTATTGGTTTGATGAAGTTTCTAAAGTGCTGACAGATATGGATGGCCAGACACGAAGTTCATTGACTATGGTGGGTGCCGATGAAGCCTCTGTAATGGACCGAAAGCTAAAGCCGTTATCTTATGAAGAAGTTGGCCCAGTTCATTATCGTATTGAGAAACCAGAACCGACTATTGTGGTTTCAGATATTGCCAATAATGACTTTGCAAATGGTATTGATGACTGGTTTAGTTTTGGTGCTTCAGCGGTAACAGGTGTTGAAGCATTCTCATACTCTGGTAGCGTTTCAATCAGTAACAATGGCTATGTAAGTCAGAATGTGACACTACTGCCAAATCACGACTACGAACTCAGTGCCTTTGTTAAAGGGGCGTACAGATTAAGTGTCGACGGGTTGGTTCAAGAGCAAGGTCTAGCATCAGACAGCGAGTACCGCTGGGTGCGTGTACCGTTCAACTCTGGAAGTCACACAATTGCAGACGTTACCTTGGGTATCCCTACCGAAGTGACACTGCCAGTAGAGGTTCATGACGCACAGTTCGTGGATTTCCGTGCAAATAGCGGGACAAGTGATGTTTGGGTTCAGCATGAGGGCAGCAGTGCAGGATTTGGTGACGTAGGTAGCTCTGGAGACAACGCTTTCGGTGATGGTGGCTCGGCTCGAGTTCGCTTCAAGAAAGATGTATTCAATCACGACTTTTCAGCCTTGCCAGGTGTTAGCCAAGTAGTCGAGGGACTACCGTTCAATACAGATGTGACTTACTCTTTGTATTACTGTGATAACAAGAAAGACGATTCACTATCTACCTTGTACTTCGGTGCCAGAGATATCAATGGTAATGCGATAACTGAAGAATATGCACACGTCAAAGATTTGAGTAATGCTCCTCAAGGTACTAATAAAACATGTTTCAAAAAGGTATCTACAACATTTAATACTGGGAATAATGGTAGCGTAGAGCTATTTGCGTTGATGGCTATCGATGTCAATGGAACGATGACGGAAGAAGAGATCTATGCAAGTAGCCAGTTTACGAGCAACGAACTTGAAGTGCGCTTGGACGAATTCTCGTTAACCTATAAGGGCGAAGCGAGTGATGAACTAGTTGGGTATTTCGATGAGGTTCGTTTGGCAACTCGAAATGACCAAAACTAATTAGAGAAGTATCAGGTTTTTAGATTTTAGCACCTCCATTGTGAGGTGCTTTTTTTTTGTAAAAAGAGCCCCCCCAGTTAGGCTGGGGGTTCCGTCAAGCTTTCCATGGTCGAGTTGGATAGGCTTGGCGCTGTTTATTCTTCTGCCCACCAAAGAATGGCTGTACATTGGCTTCATGTTCATTACCTTTTCTGGAATCGCCTTAAAAGAGTCCTACTGCTTTAAGGTTAAAGGGTTAAACCTAGTGCCTCTGCTGTTAATCTCTTCGGTGTTAGTACTGTGGATGAAAGAGCCAACGATACTTGCACCATTAGTCGGTCTTAGCGGTTTTATCTTTGCCGTATTAGCAATAGCAAAATGGAAGATGCCATTGCACTTTGATATTGGCAACAAAGCTAATTACGATATTTGAGACCTCGGTATTGTGTAATTATTACCCTAGTTGATGCAGATCAACTAACTGTTCATAAACCCACCAATGTGAGTACGTACATAAGTATCCAGTAGTATATTTATTACATTAGCATTAGTTAATTTAGTGTTTGGTGTAGCAAGTGAGTCGGGCTTATTCATACTCAATCTAATCTCTCAAGCAGATAAAGAATGACGCAACAAAACAGAGATTAATTGCCCATGAAGCTGGCCCACAAAAGGTATTGTGGCCTATGAACAAGTTATGGTTTTTGCTTCTTATCGTATTCTCTCTTCCTGCCTTCAGTGCCTCCTCTGAAGCACAGCAAGCCCCCCCTAAAGAAAACTTAGCCACGACCAGCACCGCCGACCATTCAACCTTTGAAAGCCTTCATCAAGAATTCGACTATGCGCCAGATGTCACTGAAGCCTGCTTAGAGTGCCATACCGAAGCGTCTAAGCAGATGCAGGAAACGTTCCACTGGAACTGGGCGAAGAAAGTGGATGGCATTATGGTGGGCAAAGCAAAGAACGCTTTCAATAACTACTGTGTCTCTGCACGTGGAAACCAAAGCTGCACTCAGTGCCACACAGGTTATGGCTGGCGTAATGACGACTTTGAATTAGATGCGCCAGAGAATGTGGACTGCTTAGTGTGTCATGACACCACAGGAACCTATAAGAAATCGGCCGCCTCATCTGGACACCCTTACTACGAAGATAAAATGCTCGGCGGAAAGCTACAAAAAGCGGTCGACCTAGCCTTTGTCGCACAAAATGTGGGTAAGCCAGATCGTGATAATTGCCTAGCGTGCCATGCATTAGGAGGCGGCGGTAACGGCGTAAAACACGGTGACACAGATCTTTCGTTAATTGACCCAAGCTTTGGGCTAGATGTTCATATGAGCAGTGAAAAACTGGACTTCGCCTGCCAAGATTGCCACACCACCAACGACCATAAAATCTCTGGTCGCTACAATGACCGCAAAGCCTTTATTGACCATGAGTTAAACATGGGCCGTGAAGATCGCATGGGTAATAATGTCTCGTGTGAAAGCTGTCATAGCGCCACCCCTCACGATAACCGAGAAATTGATAACCATACCGCTAAAGTTGCCTGCACCTCATGCCATATTCCCGAAATGGCTCGTGGGCCTTATCTCACTAAATTGTCTTGGGATTGGTCAACCGCAGGAGACCTGAAAGACGGAAAACCCTATGTGATTGATGCCGAATTTGACGGTGTCGAACACCATGCTTATATGAGCAAAAAAGGGACCTTTACCTGGGGCAAAAATGTGGTTCCTGAATACCGTTGGTATAAAGGTGAACTAGAGCAAATGACCTTCCAAGATACCTTTGACCCGTCAATGGCTCCTATAGATATTAACCCGCCAACCGGTAATTACGATGACCCCGACGCGCGTATCTGGCCATTTAAGATCCATCAAGGCAAACAGCCTTTTGATACCCAGAACAATAAGATGTTGCCCATTAAACTCTACGGCCGTAAAGGTTCAGGCGCTTTTTGGACCGAATTTGATTGGGACAAAGCCTTAGTAGCCGGAGCTAAATTAAACGAGGTGGATTTCAGTGGTGATTATGGCTTTATCGAGACGCTGGGCTACTGGCCAATCAAACACATGGTTGCACCTGCAGAGCAATCCGTTCGCTGCTCAGAATGTCACAGCAGAGATAGCCGTTTAAATGGGTTAAATGACTTCTACCTAGTTGGCCGTGATAGAAGCACATTCGTTGAGTGGTTTGGGGCTATCGCTATTTGGGGCGGTTTGGCAGGAGTGGGCTTGCACCTAATGGTTCGATTAATAAGCATACGCCGGCGCAAAGTGCAGGCTGACAAAGAGTTCGGAGAGTAATTATGAGTAATTCCTTAGTCATATTTAAACGGTTCGAGCGGTTTTGGCATTGGGCACAGGCGTTGCTGGTTCTCACACTCATCGTCTCTGGCTTAGAGTTGCACGGCTTAGTGTCGGTTTTTGGTTGGGGCAACGCGTCTGAATATCATCATTGGACTGGGTTTATTTGGGGTGCACTCGTGGTGCTCATTTTTACCTGGATTTTTACCACAGGAGAGTGGCGTCAGTTTATGCCAGAGCACAAAGGCATCGAAGGCGTAGTGCGTTTTTATTTATTCGGAATATTTAAAGGAGACAAGCACCCACATCATATGTCGGCCAAAGATAAGTTTAATCCCTTGCAACGAGTGGCGTATTTGTTGGTGCTTTTTGTCCTTGTGCCTTTGCAGATCCTAACGGGCATTATCTTCTTTTTTTATCCTGAGCTAAGAGCGGCAGGGATTTTAAACAGCATTGAGCTAGTCGCGATAGTCCATACATTTTGTGCCTATAGCGTGATGGCGTTCCTTATTGTGCACCTTTACCTGATCACCCTAGGTGAGAAATTAACAAGCCACCTAAAAGCCATGATCACAGGGAAAGAATAAGCCAAAGACAATAGATAAAGTGATAAGAGGTAATGACAATGAAAAAGCTCATATTAGGTCTAATGATTGGCTTGCTCTCCTGTGGCGTGCAAGCGGACGCAGCAAAGGGGCAGGAAGCCTATCTTGAATACCTTCGGCCGCTGTTTGGCTATAACGGTCAAGATTTTGCAAGCCAGCACTTAAAGGTGGAATGGAAGCGTTACTTTAAAAAAGACGCAGCGCGGTTCATCAAGAAATACAGTAGCAAACATCCAGAGGCTAGTGAGTTCTTAAGCAGCGCCAAGTTCCAAGAGATTGCACCAGATGTAGCAGACTTTGCCATGAAATATGCAGCAGACAGCGGTGAACTTGCTGCCTGTGATTAACGCAAAAGAGGGAATTGACTATGTTAACTACAAATCGAATGGTTGCCTCGCTGCTATTGGCTGTGCCTTTGCTGACTGTATCCATAGCAACTAGCGCGGCCGAAGTAACGGGCAAGATCCAATCCATTATTCACTCATCAAAGGTGATCCAGTATCTAAACCCTAAAACCAAAGAGGTGAAGGTATTAAAATACACCGACGAGACTACATTGTTAGAGGCTGATTCATTTAAAGACCTTACGGTGAACACCAAGTTTAAAGCGATAGTTGATGACGACAACGTTGCGACTCAAATTAAAAGAGTGCTGGTGAAACTGCCACCTGAACAAGTGATTGATACCGATACCTTGGCTGATCTAATGGATGAGGGTAAGCCAGTATTTATCGGTGATGCGCGTCCGTTATCCGTGTATAACGCGGGCCACTTGCCTACCGCGAAGGCGACGCCATCCAACCAACTAAAAGATAATTTAGATTGGCTACCTAGTGATAAAGAGATGTTGTTGGTGTTTTACTGTGGCGGTGTGACTTGTCCGCTAAGTCCTGCAGCGCTGAAGATTGCCGTAGCAGCGGGGCACACCAATGTCAAAGCGTATGTTGAAGGTTTCCCTGCGTGGAAAGCGGATGTGTACCCTGCACACGTAAACCCAGAATGGATGGAGAAAAACCTAGATATCCACCATGTCATCCTAGATGTGCGCGAAAACCCAACCTCAAGCGTTAAAGGCGCTGTGCATATGCCTGCAAGCCAACTTGTCGAGCAGCATGATAAGTGGAACGCTGACAAGTTCGAAGTGGCAAAACGCACCGTACTTGGCCTTCGCGATAAGAAAGCACCCGTGATTATTGTAGCGGATAACGATGACAGCGATGAGGCCATAGAATCCTTCGAGATCTTAACGTTCTGGAAGTATAAAAATGCCGTGATCTTACAAGGTGGCATGCAAGAATGGACCCTAGCCAAGCGCCCACTTCAAACTGAAGGCTTGCCTACAGAGCTTGCCTACGAGAAAAAAATGCTACCAGGAGCCGTGGAAGAGTCGGTATTCGTTACCGCAGCCAAAAAAGGCAATGCCACCATCATAGATGTGCGTAATCCTGATGAGGTCGCAAGTGGTCACATTAAAGGTTCGATTAATATCCCATTATCCGAGCTTGATGAACAACTCGCCAAAGTACCAAAAGATGGCCTAGTGATACTGCACTGTGAAGCAGGCGCAAGAGCGGCATTGGGGTATACGTTGCTGAGTAAAAAAGGCTACACCAATGTGAAGTACTTGAATGACTCGTTTAAAGGGGTGGTGGCGGATAACGGCATTAGTTTGTTGTGAGTTTTAAGCCACAAGCTACAAGCCACAAGTTTTTCCTCGTGCCATCTTATGAGGAACCTAAGATTCCGGATAACCCTAACGGGTTTCCGGAATGACGCTGTGAGGGTGTGTGTTTTAAACGCACAATCCCGAATCTCGTCATCCCAGAAAGCGATAGCTTATCTGGATTGCCAGCCCAGTGGGATCTTAGAGCGCACTCATTCTCCTGTGAACAACCCCACATATTTCCCTAACAACAACCCTCACTCATTGCTATAATCCAGCCAAACCAAACAGAGTAAGCAGCACATGAGCATTAACAGAGAAGAACTACAAAACAATCCACTACACGGTCTTAAACTGGAAGACATGGTTCAAGAGTTGGTTGACCATTACGGTTGGAACATTCTTGATACTGCGATGCGCTTTAACTGCTTTCATACCAACCCCTCTGTCGCCAGTAGCGTTAAGTATCTTCGCAAAAGTGAATGGGCAAGAGAGAAGCTAGAGGCGTTTTACCTGTCTCGCTTCAAGCGCATGCCGCGTCCAACGGAAGAAGAGAAAGAAATGCCGCCAAGAATGCGTACCTTCGCAAACGGTATTGAGCCTAGAGAGCCAATGGAACTGACTGTCGATTCTATCTTGGCATCACAAGCTAAAGCGGCATCAGCGTTCAAAGAGAAAAAAGCACAAGAGCGCAGAAATCGCTCTCGCAGATAAGCGATGTAGTGCTACAAGCACTCAATAGAGATGTCTGAGAGTAACCACAAAGTAGCACTCATTAGGGTGCTATTTTTGTATTTGTAGTTCGCCTTGCTAAAAATTTCCTATCTTTATCTGTTAAAGCAACCGTTTTCTTATATCGTTTAATCCATATGCGATCGCGGAATAATTATGTGATCCATCGCACGTTTTTTAGTTTAAAATATTTGTTGCCGTGCCGTATAAAATATGTTTTCATTCTGCGGTCTCGAAGAATATTGTTCTTCGATGATACGTAGAGGCGCATCGCCTAAGAGTAGTTGAGTGGAGGTTGACGCCCCATTGAAGCTTAACGAAAGGAGTCGATGCCGAAGCAGTGTAGATGGTCACTCGCATTGCTGGGGTTGTTCTAAATAAGAATAACACTGTCATCTTCGACTCTGTCGGGATGGGGAGCTACAACAGTCATGCGCTTGCATCTTTTCTATTGCTTTAACGCCAGTCTATTGTCTATCAGTGCTCACTAATACAGCCTTCCTCTAATACGATTCTTTTTTCATTTTTGGAGTATTTTACGAATGGCTGATTATGGATTGCTATCCATCGTTCCCGCTATATTGGCATTGATTTTGGCGTTCACCACGCGCCATGTTGTTTTGGCCCTCGGCGTTGCCGTGATAAGTGGTATGTTGATCATCACTCAGGGTAACCCTGTAGACACCGCATTGATGTTTTTGACGGACGGTCCGTTTGCCCAACTCGCTCAAACTACTAATGCGCAAATCATTATTGTTATTACCATCATCTCTGGCTTTATCTACCTTGTAGAGCAAAGCGGCGGGATGACAGCGTTCTCCACTATGGCGACACGCTATATTTCATCGCCTTTAAAGGCGCAGGTGGCGACGTGGGCAACGGGTATCGGTGTGTTCTTTACCGATTCGGGTAACTCGCTTATCTTAGGACCCATGTTCTCGCCAATCTTTAGCAAGCTAAAACTAAGCCGTGAGAAGCTGGCCTTTATTATCGACTCTACCTCATCACCCGTGTGCGTGCTAATCCCTATCATTAGCTGGGGCGTGTACTCACAGGGCTTGATTGAGAATGCGTACAGCAACATGGGCCAGCAAGTAGATGGCTTTACCACCTTCTTGCAAGTGATTCCCTACCAGCTTTATGCCTTACTGACACTGTTCAGTGTGCCTGTGTATGCGATGCTGAAAAAAGACTGGGGCCCAATGGCGGAGGCGGAAGCCAAAGCGCGTTTGTCTGCTGATGTCGAAGAAGTACAGCCGAAAAGCACAGAAGGTAAGTCAGCATCTATGACGTTGATTATTCTTCCGCTAGGGGTGCTGTTTGGCTCTTTGATTGCGCTATTTACTTACAACTACCATCTGCATGGCACCATTAATGGTCCAGTGATTCGTGCAAGTCTTGGTACGAGTTATTTGATTGCGTCCATTACGGCGATTGGCTACTACGCCTACACCAAGACAATGACCGCTTCTACTGCGTTCAATACCTTTGTAGCGGGCATGCAGCGCATCATGCTGATCTTGATGATCTTGCTACTGGCTTGGACACTCGGCGATATCTGTAAAACATTGGGTACCGGTGATTACATCAGCCAAGTGATGAACGACCGCCTGCCTGTATTCTTGTTGCCGGCAGTCATCTTCATTATCGGTAGCTTTATATCGGTAGCGACAGGTTCATCGTGGGGCACATTTGCTATCTTGATCCCAATTGCTGTACCAGTGGCTTCCGCACTAGGCGCTGACCCAATCATCTGTATTGGCGCAGCTCTAAGTGGTGGTATGCTAGGTGACCATACGTCGCCTATCTCTGATACGACAATTCTGAGCTCAATGTCGACAGGTTGTGATCACGTCTCTCACGTACGAACCCAGTTCCCGTATGCAATTTTGACTGCTGTTACAGCGTCAGTTGGCTTTATGCTAGCAGAGATAACTCGTAGCCCGTACACGATCCTAGCTATTGCAATTCTTCAAGTTGCACTCATTACCTTTATGGTACGTCGACAGGGTAGGATCCAGCGCGCCGTGCCTGCTGTATAAGAAGGAATTTTAAGAAATGAAAACACTATTTTGGCTTCGCGATGAAGTAAAACCAGGAGAACGTCGCACTGCACTGACTCCCTCTGGCGCAAAAGCATTGATTGATGCGGGTGCTGAGATTTCTGTTGAACACAGTGAAACGCGTATCTTTCCAGACCAAGCTTACGCCGATGTAGGCTGTCAGCTGGTGGAAACACACTCTTGGGTAGATGCTCCAGAGCACGCTTATATTCTTGGTCTAAAAGAGCTGGCAGAAGAAAGCTTTGCCCTTAAGCACAAACACATCTACTTTGCTCACGCTTTTAAAGGGCAAGACGAAGCCGTTCAGATCCTTTCTCGTTTTAAAGAGGGCAGTGGTCAGGTTCTAGACCTTGAATTCTTGCGTGATGAACAAGGCCGCCGTGTATGTGCATTTGGCTACTGGGCAGGCTATGTGGGCGCGGCAATTGGTCTTTCAGGTTATGTTCATCACACACAAAGCAGTGATGTTTACCCAGCCGTTGAAAGCTATGCCGACCGCTCTGAGTATCTAGCTGTACTAGGTGAGCAGTTAAAGAGCGCCGAGCAAGCACCAAAGGTATTGGTTATCGGTCAGTTCGGCCGCTGTGGTAAAGGCGCAATGGATCTATTCACAGACCTTGGTCTTCAAGCACAAGGCTGGGATATCGAAGAAACCAAAGCCGGTGGTCCATTCACCGCAATCAATGACTACGATATCTTAGTGAACTGTGCATACCTTGCAGAAGGTACGCCTCCATTCCTCACTAAAGAGAGCTTAGGCGAATCACCACGCCTAAGCATGATCAGTGACGTAAGCTGCGATCCAAACAACCCTGATAACCCAATCAGGATCTACAACCAGTGCACTAAGCTCACCAAGCCAATTATTGACTCAGTAGTTGAAGGTGTTCGCGTACAAGCCGTAGACCACCTGCCAACCGTCCTGCCAAAAGAGAGCAGTGAAGACTTTGCAGGCCAGTTGCTACCGCACTTGATTGACCTTACCCAAGGTAAAGATCCAGAAGGTATCTGGGCTAGAGCGGAAGAGTTTTACTACTCCGCTGAGAAGTCGGTGTTGGCTGAAGCGTAAGTAAGTTTCTATAGCTTAACTAAGATAGAGAAAGAGGTAGGTGCTAATGCATCTACCTCTTTTTTCATATACGGCATGAACGTGGTTAGACTATGCGACCACGCAAAGACTTGGTCTGTCCTTTTTTCTTCTTCGAATCGATACGTCGTCTTTGAGAAGCCTTGGTTGGCTTAGTTGGTCGACGTTTTTTCTGCACCACAGTGACACTCTTAATCAATTCTTGAAGACGATTGAGCGCATCTTGTTTGTTCAACTCTTGGGTTCGATACGCTTGAGCCTTGATCACCACCACACCCTCACTAGTAATCCGACTATCTGAAAGGGCAAGCAATCGCTCCTTATACACAGCAGGCAGAGTAGAGCGATTGATATCAAAGCGCAGATGTATTGCCGAGGAAGTCTTATTAACGTTCTGACCACCCGCACCCATAGCGCGAATGGCAGTCATTTCGATTTCCCAATCGGCTAGGGATACTGTGTTGGAGATGTTTAGCATAATAATTGAAACTAATTTAATTTCTTGTGCGTGTATTCAGCTAATCGGTAGTCGATCAGTTCTTTGACTAATTTCTGAAAGTTTAAAATGTCATTTTCTTCCAAGTCTTGGCTTAGTTTAAACACGTTATCTTCAATTTTAAAAGGAGCAAAAGGAACCCCGGTGTTTTTTGTTGTGTAAGCTTTTATAGGATTACCTTTCCAGTAGTTAAGCCATTTCTTGTCACTGGGCAAATATTCCTTTTTTTCTTCTGGTAGATCTAGGTCATAAAGTCTTGGATATGACTTTAATACATGCCAACTTTTTTCGGCTAGTGCGTCCAATGTTGGAGGATTGCGAAATCCGTCTAATTCGATTAACGCTTCGAGTAGTATAGGCTTGTATGATTTCTGCCTACTAGTTTCCTGTATGTCTGTAAGGAAAAAGGTTTTCCATCTACTTACCAATGATTTTAGTTCTTTACTATCGGAGTAGAGTGATACGAACTCAAGCCAACTGCCATGTTGTTTATTTACCTTTTTCAGGTCGTACCCATGATGGAAAAATTCTGTTGCTGTAGGTCTGTGTCCCAATCGAGCTTCGAGCATCTCAAATTCTTCGCGAGCAGTATTTTTGAAACGTTTTTTTAACTCGGTCCAAAAGTTGATGACCTCAGGGTCGATATTAATGTGGCAACCTTCGCCTAGCTCGGTTAGAGAACCATAATGCCCTTTTTCTTCACCAATAGCATTGTTGTTTGTTCCTGTTAGAGGGATTTGTAAAAGGTCATTGCGACTTAAGAAAGACTTATGGTTACCAAGGAAATCTAACACTACAACATGCGATTTATTAGGGGATGTTCTGAGCCCCCGTCCAAGTTGTTGTAGGAAAATGATATTGGACTGAGTAGGCCGAATCATGAGTATGGTATCTATAGAAGGAAGGTCGGTTCCTTCATTGAAAAGGTCGACTGAGAAGAGAATCTGTATCTCCCCTTTACCCAACATCGTCAAGGCCTCATTTCGCCTAATTTCTGATTGGCTATGTACCGAAACGGCTTTATATCCCTTGCCATTGAAGGCTTTATTGAACTGCTCTGCCATATAATCACAGTGTTTGACTGAAATGCAAAAAGCCAGTGTCTTGCTTTGTTGGTGAATCTCCCAATGCTTGAAAATATGTTGGGCACGACGAGTTGTAGCAAACTCTGCATCTAGAGCGTTAGGATCAAATTTACCATTTCGCCATGGGATCTCTTGATAATCTAGGGTGTCATCCCAGATACCATAGTAGTGAAAAGGGGCTAAAATGCCCTGATTAATACCGTGAACTAGATTGCGTTCAAATACTAGGTTGTTGTTACAGAGCGAGAGTATATCTGCTTGGTCAGTACGCTCCGGAGTAGCCGTTAAGCCCAACAGGAATTTAGGTTCGAAGTATTGCAGGATATTTAGATAATTTTGGGCACGGGCGTGATGGAACTCGTCAATCACGATGTAATCGAAGTGGTCCTTATCAAACGTTGCTAAGTGATGTTCTTTTCCAAGCGTTTGTACCGAAGCAAATAGCATCTGTTTATCTGTTGCTTTGCTGAAACTATTGAAGTACCCAGCCGACTTCTGTGGCCAAAGCTTGGTGTAGGTATTGAGAGCTTGTGTAAGTATTTCCTCTCTGTGAGCGACAAACAGAGTTCTTTTAGCATCTAATTGCATGGCGTCAAATGCTGATAACCAAGTTTTTCCCATACCAGTCCCTAGTACTACCAAACCACGGGTATATCCGTTACTCCTAGATTCTTGAAGTGCTTCGAGTGCTTCCATTTGCACGTTGTTGGGAGTGTAGGTTTCTTCGGGTTCTTTAACCGCATCGCTGACCAGGGAGATTGCTTTTGGTAGTTGTCTTCTCGCGATATAGCTATCGATCCAACTATCGCTCAAGTCAATACTGTTTTGATGAGAGAATATCTTGTCGAATTCTTTTCGAATTAACTGAAATTGTGTTGCTTCAAAGGAGCTCTGTGGCTCTTTGTGGTCGAAACGAATACACCATTCATGAGCATTGGTGAGTGCGGCTCTACTAATATTGTTAGAGCCTACAAATGCAGAGCCGTGGTAGAAGGTGTTCTCTTTGTCTGAGCGAACAAAAATATACGACTTTATATGAAAGCTGTGATTGTTGGACTCAAAAATTCGAAGTTCAACATTAGGTGCACTGAGAGCCATCAGAGCTCGAAGAGCTACAGGATCTGTAATACCTAGGTAATCTGAAGTGAGAACACGAAGTTTTAGAGGGTAAGCGTTACTGTGTGATCGTTCGATAGCTTCTTGGATGGCAGGGAGGATAAGTTGTAACCCTGAGCTTTGGATAAACGAAACAGCTATATCGATTTCCGTTGCATGGTTGATGGCATACAACAGTTGGTCAAGAAGAGGATCGTCTCCTCCTGTAGTAAGGATATTCTCTTTAAGATTTAGCTGGGTATTAGGCATATTTATTGTTCTTTTTTAGTATTGCGTTCAACCATTTCTCGTTTTCACGCCCTGCTCTCAGATCCGAGGTTTCCCACCAAGTATCTACTTCTAAACTGCCTGTTGCAGCGAGGCTCTGTTGCAGTTGTTCCAAGGTTAAATCCCTGAAAAAGCGACCATTTCTATCTAACTCTGATTTACCGAGTTTAAAAGAGCAGTAGAAGTAACCATGGGGTTTTAGAAACTCGCTTAGATGAGAGAATGTGTTATCCAGTTCATCCATTGGAACATGCAACAATGATGCACAAGCCCAAATACCATCATAGGTCGCTGGCTCAGATTGAAATTCGAGAAAGGTAGTTTGCGTGACTTCGAGCCCAGTGAGTTCTGTGGCAAGCTTTGTGAGTTCGGCGCTGGCATCGAATGCATCGACTTGGTAACCCTTGTCCAGAAAAGCCTTGCTGTCGCGACCCGAACCACATCCTGCATCTAGGATTCTCCCACCATTTGGAATCAGTGGTAGAAACTTCTCGTACAGAGACTGCATTTCAACATCTATAGTCGAGTCGAAAAACTGTTTGGCGTTTTGGTTGTAGTATCGGGTGGTGCTGTTCATTGGCAATCCTTTAGTCAGTGCTCTAATGGTAGCAAAATACTGAGAGGGAAGGGTGAGATAACTCTCTGTTATTTGGAAGATTATTTACCAGAAACTAAAAAGCCAAGGCATTTTAAAACCTTGGCTTTATCAACACTAGATGAGCGTTTACGCCTCTAGCACTTCAAACTCAACCGGGCTGTCCATATTGTCTAGGAACTCTTCAATCACTACGCGGTTGTTGGCGTTGATGGTAATTCCCCATGGGGTTTCTTTTGCATCTTCAATGAAGATAATTTGTTCTGCGTTTGATTCCCAAAATTTCACGCTAGAAGCATCGAAGTAGTCGTGAAGCTTTTGAGATAGCGTGCGCTTTAGTTCCGAACAAAGCTGAGAGTTGTAGTCCCTTGGGAGTAACGTTACTGAAAACATAATGAACCTCTCTATCAATCTGAAAGCATGACACTGCGGATTCGCAGGCATGTTTATTTGATAGATATAATACCTAAGAGTTCCATTTTATACTTACCACTACGCGCCACTTTGGAACGAAAACTGCTCAATCTAAGCTTGCAAAATAATCGCCAGATTCTGTGAACTTAATCACTTTACCTAATACACGTTTACCGTCTTCACGTGTACGGCGGTATTGAATGTAGCGGCTGTGCTCTGGGCCAAAACTGATGTGTATTGGTCTATCTGAACCGTAATAGTAGAGACGGTCAAAGGGCAGGTGCTCTGTGATGAATTTCGCGACCAAATGCATCTTGTCTTCAAAGCCCTTTACCCACAAATCACAGGCTGCGCCGTCTCGAGTGCAGATTCTATTGCCTGCTAGGTTAAGCTCACTTGCAGCGTGCTGATCTTCTTTCGGGCCAGTATCGCGAGGGCTAATCCGCTGTATATAACGGTTGAGCTCACTGCTGTTAAATCCATACGAAATAGTGACTTCGCCAAGCTGCGCTTCAATGGGAACGAGTATCTGAGAGACCAGTTGCTCTAGGCTTAGTTTAGAGTCGGGGTTTGGCGCGTTGTTACCGACATATTCTGGGTGAGCCTGCTGATGCCAATGGATGAGCTTATTTAAGAGTGGGTGGTTCATAGACTGATGCGGTTATCGATTGAATACAGATAGATTAGCGTTAAAAGCGACCTAGAGTGTCTTTTATGTACAGTGCATAGAAAAGTGCCCAGCAAAAACTGGGCACTTTTGAGTGCTGTGACCTGATAGGCACTCTACTGCGGGCGTTTAGCCGTATTCTCTGCAATCTTAACAATCACCTTCACCGCTTGTTTCATGCCATCAATGCTGACGAACTCATGAATGCCATGGAAGTTATAGCCGCCGGTAAAGATGTTTGGACACGGCAAGCCCATAAAGGATAAGCGAGCGCCGTCAGTGCCACCGCGAATAGGCTTGATGTTTGGCTCGACATCGCAATCAATCATCGCTTGCTTGGCAATATCGATGATGTGCGGGTACGGCTCTACCATCTCACGCATGTTGTAGTAGCTATCGCTGATCTCGAGTTCAACATGTCCGTTAGTGAGTTGGCTATTGAGCTTGTCAGCTTGTGCTTGCATGAAGGCTTTACGGCTTTCTAGTCCATCACGGTCAAAGTCACGGATGATGTAAGAAAGCTCAGCCTTAGCCACAGCGCCAGTCATTGAATTAAGGTGATAGAAGCCTTCATAGCCTTCGGTGCATTCTGGTGTTTCTTCACTAGGCATCAGCAATTGAAATTGCGCTGCCATGTTGATGGCATTAACCATTTTATTCTTTGCGGTGCCTGGGTGGACGTTAACGCCGTGACAAATCACTTTTGCCGATGCCGCATTGAAGTTTTCATACTCAAGTTCACCAACAGGGCCGCCGTCTATGGTGTAGGCCCACTGGGCGCCGAATCTTTCTACATCAAATAAGTTGGCACCGCGACCAATCTCTTCGTCTGGAGTGAAACCAATGCAGATGTCGCCATGTTGTATCTGTGGGTTGGCCTTAAGGTAAGCCGCTGCTGTGATGATTTCGGCTATGCCTGCTTTGTTGTCTGCCCCTAGCAGGGTTGTGCCGTCAGTCGTGATCAGGCTTTGACCCTGCAGTTTGTCGAGATCAGGATATTGAGACGGAGTGAGTACCTCTCCTGAATCGCCCAATACAATCTTGCCACCTTGATAGTTGTCGACAATCTGCGGTTTTACATCTTTACCTGAAGCGTCTGGGGCGGTGTCCATGTGGGCAACAAAGCCAATGGCTGGGACATCAAAATCGACATTAGATGGAAGGCGAGCCGAAATGTAGCCATTGTCATCGAGAATCACATCACTAAGGCCAAGCTCGCGCAGTTCGCTTTCTATCTGCTGTGCCAGAACGCGCTGTCCTTCTGTGCTTGGGCACTGCTCGTTTGCACCATTCGATTGAGTATCAAAGCTTACATAGCGCAAGAAGCGCTCAACTAAGTTGTCCATTGTTCTACTACCTTATTCGTTCTTTAGCCCAACAGTATCAGGCTAGTGACGGCAAATTGAGTTGCGATATATCAGTTTTCAGTAAGTTTTGAAAAATTAACAAGCAAGGTGTTGATGGATTCAATCCAGTCTTTGCCCATCAGAGCAGCCACTACTCAATAAAGCGGCCCTTCAAACCTCTCATGCAATGCCTAGACGATCCTGACCTAGTAGTGTGATCTAGCGCATTGCCCAAGGCGTTTCATATTAGCCTTTAGTCTATATTGTAAACAATTTGATTGTAATTAGTGATTAATGAGCCTATTTTTTAACCATAAATTACAGATTGTCGACAATGTGAAGTGGAAATGAATATTCCCCAATTAGTAAAAGACTCAACCAAATCAGAGAATCTTACCGAATTTCTTATTGAAGCTGTGGTCAGTGGTGACTTGGCTGAGGGCAGTAAGATCTCAGAGCCAGAGCTCGCCAAACGCTTTGAAGTGAGCCGCGGTCCATTGCGTGAAGCCTTGATGCGTTTAGAAGGGGTAGGGCTGATTGAGCGCATCCCGCATGTGGGCGCTCGAGTTATTAGCGTGTCTAAGCAGCACTTGGTGGAGCTGTATTGTGTTCGCGAGTCGTTGGAGGGCATGGCGGCAAGGTTGGCCGCCAAGCACATTACCGAGCCAGAACTAGAGCGATTAACTCTGCTACTTGAAGCGCACGGCGATCACCTTGCCAATCGAGATGGGGAATCCTATGCCCTGCAACAAGGGGATTTCGATTTCCATCATCAGATCATTCACGCCAGCCGTAATTCGCACTTGATAAAGCTGTTGTGCGGCGAGCTGTATCACTTAATTCGAATGTATCGTTATCAGTCTCCTAGAAGGCATAACGATCCGCACAAAGCGCTACTAGAACACCAATTTATCTTAGAAGCGATTCGAAACCGCGATGAGGAACTGGCCGAGATACTGATGCGTCGTCATATCTCTGGTAGCCGTCGTTTACTCGAATCTGAAATTGATTGAGCCATTGAGGACAAAATGATGAGCCAAGGAAAGAAGTTTAGACAGGCGGTGGCGGACAACCATCCATTACAGATCGTCGGCACCATTAATGCGTATTGTGCGTTGATGGCAAAGCAGGTAGGGCATCAAGCGATCTATCTGTCGGGTGGCGGTATTGCTAACGCCTCTTACGGGTTGCCAGATTTGGGCATTACCGACCTTAACGATGTGCTGGTGGATGTGGAGCGTGTGACCAATGCCTGTGACTTACCCTTGCTGGTGGACATAGATACCGGGTTTGGCGGGGCGTTCAATATCGCCCGTTGCATTAAATCCGTAGAAAAAGCCGGAGCAGGGGCGGTGCACATTGAAGATCAGGTGGCGCAAAAGCGCTGCGGTCATCGTCCAAACAAGGAAATCGTTACTCAGCAAGAGATGGTGGATAGGGTTAAAGCCTGCGTTGATGCGCGCATCGACCCTGACTTTGTGATTATGGCGCGCACCGATGCACTGGCAGTAGAGGGCATGGACAAGGCCATTGAGCGTGCCATTGCCTGTGTTGAAGCGGGGGCAGACATGATCTTCCCTGAGGCCATGAATGAATTGGGTCAGTATCAAGCCTTCTCTATGGCTCTGCAGTCAGCAACGGGCAGGGCAGTGCCTATCTTGGCCAACATTACTGAGTTTGGTCAAACGCCGCTGTATAACTGCGACGAATTAGCAGAGGTGGGTGTGGACATGGTGCTGTATCCATTGTCGGCGTTCCGCGCGATGAATAAAGCCGCAGAAATGACCTACATGCACCTGTTAGATCAACGAAACCAAGAAGCCCTGCTTGGGGATATGCAAACGCGAGCGGAGCTGTACGACTACCTAAATTATCACGACTTTGAAGACAAGCTGGATAAGCTATTTCGCCAATCGTGATACCGGATTAATGAAAAGCCTGAAGCGCGTAGTGATAGAACAGCAGTAAATGCGCAGACGGGATACAAGGAGTGATTATGCCATTAACAACTACCGCGCCAATTGGAGGCGCAGGACTGCGAGGCCAATCGGCCGGTGTTACGTCATTATGTACCGTGGGTAAATCGGGTACGGGCCTTACCTACCGAGGGTACGATATTTCAGATTTAGCCAAGCATGCGGAATTTGAAGAGGTAGCGCATCTACTATTGCGCGGACATCTGCCTAACCAAACCGAGCTTGATCAGTACAAAACAGCCTTAGTGGCGCAGCGCGGTCTGCCGGATGCATTAAAGAAAGCCCTTGAGCTGATTCCGGCAACGGCGCACCCGATGGATGTGATGCGAACCGGTTGTTCGGTATTGGGTAACCTTGAACAAGAGCAAGACTTCTCACAGCAACAGCAAGCCACAGAGCGAATGTTAGCGCTGTTTCCGGCCATGATTTGTTACTGGTATCGCTTTAGCCATGATGGCGTGCGAGTAGACACCGAAGATCAGTCTGAGTCTTGTATTGGTGGTTATTTCTTAAAACTGCTCACGGATAAATCCCCCTCAGAACTTCATAAGCAAGTGATGCACTGCTCGCTGATTTTGTATGCAGAGCATGAATTCAATGCCTCAACCTTTGCCGCTCGCGTGTGCGCCTCAACCCTTTCCGATATTCATTCTTGTATTACGGCGGCTATTGGTACTTTGCGTGGGCCTTTGCATGGCGGGGCAAATGAAGCGGCAATGGAGATGATTCAAGACTGGAAAAGCGCGGAAGAAGCAGAGCAAAAAATCCTGCAAATGCTAGAGGCGAAAGACAAGATCATGGGCTTTGGTCATGCGGTTTATCGCGAGTCAGACCCTCGAAATGCACTGATTAAGCATTGGTCAAAGGTATTGTCTGAATCCGTGGGTGATACCAGCCTTTATGCTGTGTCGGAGCGTGTTGAATCGGTGATGAAGCGAGAGAAAGGCCTGTTCTGTAATGCGGATTTCTTCCATGCCTCGGCCTATCACTTTATGGATATTCCCACCAAGCTGTTCACGCCAATCTTTGTGATAAGCCGATTGACGGGCTGGGCGGCGCACGTTTACGAGCAGCGTGAGAATAACCGAATCATTAGACCAAGTGCAGATTATACCGGCCCTGAGCATCAAGACTGGTTACCTATTGAGAAGCGTAAATAAAAGGAATTTATTATGAGTAACAATGTAGATATTAATGAGCGCCAAGCCCCTGATGAACTGTTGGTGACCATTGCCGACTATGTAATGAACACCGAAATTGAGTCCAGTGAAGCCTACGATACCGCGCGAAACTGCTTAATGGATACCATTGGCTGTGGCTTGCTTGCGCTTCGCTTCCCTGA
This sequence comes from Vibrio breoganii, assembly GCF_001677275.1. Taxonomy (GTDB): domain Bacteria; phylum Pseudomonadota; class Gammaproteobacteria; order Enterobacterales; family Vibrionaceae; genus Vibrio; species Vibrio breoganii. The sequence continues at coordinate 1,600,933 of NZ_CP016177.1, read as the reverse complement.
GTGTACCAAGCATCTAGGCGCAGTAGTGCCGGGAATGCAGGTTGCCAATGGTGCGCGCGTACCGGGTACTTCTCATGTGCTAGACCCAATTACTGCCGCCTTTAATATCGGCTGTATTGTGCGCTGGCTTGATTTTAACGATACATGGCTCGCTGCTGAATGGGGGCATCCATCGGATAACCTTGGCGCAATCTTGGCAGTGGCGGATTATTTAAGTCAGGTAGCAATATCTGAGGGCAAAGCGCCTTTGACCATGCGCGATGTGCTAACGGCAATGATCAAAGCGCACGAGATACAGGGCGTTCTAGCGTTAGAGAACAGCTTTAACCGTGTTGGTCTTGATCACGTACTCTTGGTGCGCGTTGCATCAACGGCTGTGGTGACCAAAATGCTGGGCGGTAACCGTGACCAAGTCATTGATGCGCTGTCCCATGCGTGGGCGGATGGCGGAGCACTGCGTACCTATCGTCATGCGCCTAATGCAGGCTCGCGTAAATCTTGGGCTGCAGGTGATGCCACCTCGCGTGCAGTGCGCCTTGCGATGATCACCATGAAGGGTGAGATGGGTATTCCCACCGTGTTGTCAGCTCCAGGCTGGGGTTACTTTGATGTTCTGTTTAAGGGTGAGCAGTTTAAGGTGAATCAACCGTTTAACAGCTACGTGATGGAAAATGTTCTGTTCAAGATCTCTTTCCCTGCTGAGTTCCACTCTCAAACGGCGGTAGAGGCCGCGGTGACCTTGCACAGTGAGGTAAAAGATCGCTTGGATGAAATAGAGCGTATTGAAGTGACCACACATGAGTCGGCCATTCGCATTATTTCTAAGGTAGGCGAGCTGGCAAACCCTGCAGATAGAGACCACTGCCTGCAATACATGATTGCTGTGCCAATGATTCATGGTGACTTAATTGCAGAGCATTATGAGGATAGCTTCCATAAGGGCGATCCACGTATTGATGAGCTTCGCTCGAAGATGAGTATTGTAGAAGATTCTCGTTATACCCAAGAGTATCTTGACCCTGAGAAGCGATCTATTGCCAACGCCATTCAGGTGTTTTTTAAAGATGGAAGCTCAACGCAAAAAGTTGAGGTTGAATACCCAATTGGTCACCGTCGCCGCAGAGAAGAAGGCATCCCTGTTCTTGAGCAGAAGTTCTTGAGCAGTCTGCGTACCCGTTACCCAGAAGCTAGCTGTCAGAAAGTCTTTGCGCTATGTAAGGATGCTGACCGTTTAGAGCAAACCCCAGTTCAAGAGTTCATGAATCTGTTGGTCATCAACTAATTGGAGACAGGCTATGTCGAACTATCAGGATGAATATAACAATGCTGCGACTAACCCTCAGCAGTTTTGGAAAGAACAGGCTCAGCAGATAGATTGGTTTACGTTTCCTACTCAGATTTTATCTGATGATGAAAATGGCATTGAGCGCTGGTTTGCTGACGGCGAGCTGAATACCTGTTGGCTTGCTCTGGATTACCACGTTGCCAATGGCCGAGCCAACAACACGGCGCTGATTTATGACTCGCCAGTCACGGGCACCAAAAAACGCTACTCCTATGTTGAGCTTCGCGATGAGGTGGCAAAAGTGGCAGGCATGCTCAGCAATCTTGGGGTAGAGAAGGGTGACAGAGTCGTTCTTTACATGCCAATGATCCCTGAGGCCGCAATGGCGATGCTTGCTTGTGCCAGACTCGGCGCTATTCATTCTGTGGTGTTCGGCGGTTTTGCGCCTAATGAGTTAGCCGTGCGTATTGAGGATGCTGAACCAAAGGTGGTTTTGACCGCTTCCTGTGGCATCGAAGTGAACAAGGTGCTGGAGTATAAGCCCTTGGTCGATAAGGCGATCATGGACAGTCGCTGGAAGCCTTCAAATGTAGTGGTATTCCAACGTCCTCAAGCCTTGGCAGAGCTTGGGCATGAAAGAGATCTTGATTGGCAAACAGCGGTAAGTGCTGCCAAGCCTCATGACTGTGTTCCCGTTAAAGCCACCGACCCGTTATACATTTTGTATACCTCAGGCACCACAGGTAAGCCTAAGGGCGTGGTTCGCGATAATGGCGGACATGCGGTCGCGATGAAGTACTCGATGAGCAGTATCTACAATATTGACCAAGATAGAGTATTTTGGGCCGCATCGGATGTGGGCTGGGTGGTGGGACACTCCTACATTGTGTATGCGCCGCTGATTCATGGCTGTACTACTTTGCTATTTGAGGGCAAGCCAGTAAGAACCCCAGATCCGGGCGCATTTTGGCGAGTGTGCGAGGAGTATCAGGTTCAGGCGATATTCTCTGCGCCAACGGCGTTTAGAGCCATCAAGAAAGAAGATCCGCAAGGGGTTGAGCTGGCAAAATATGACCTTAGCAAGCTTGATACCATCTTCATGGCAGGAGAAAGGCTAGATCCACCTACGCTGGAGTGGGTTACTGAAATGACTCATAAGCCAGTTATCGATCACTGGTGGCAAACAGAAACCGGCTGGGCGATCGCCGCGAATTTAACGGGTATTGAGATGATGCCAGTGAAACCGGGCTCGGCAACCGTTCCTGTACCGGGTTATCAAGTGGAAATACTGGATGAATCGGGAGATCAAGCAAGTGCTAACCAGCAAGGTTATGTGACCTTGAAACGCCCATTACCACCGGGCTGCTTGCCAACGGTATGGCGCAATCACGATAGGTTCCAATCTGGGTATTTGAGTCATTTTGATGGGTATTACCTATCAGGTGATGGTGGCTACATGGACGAAGACGGCTACCTGTTTATCATGGGTCGTATTGATGATGTGATTAATGTAGCTGGGCATAGGCTATCTACTGGTGAAATGGAAGAAGTGGTCGGCGGACATCCAGCTATAGCGGAATGTGCGGTTGTGGGAATCCATGACGACCTTAAGGGGCAAAAACCCCTTGGGCTGGTGGTGCTCAAAGACGGTGTGTCAGTGGAAGATGCCGCTCTTGCTTCTGAGTTAGTTGGCAAGGTTAGAGCGGAGATTGGCGCGGTAGCGTGTTTTGATCAAGCGCTGGTGGTGGATAGGTTGCCTAAAACTCGTTCGGGTAAAATCCTGCGTCGCGTGATTCGTCAAATTGCCGATGGTGAGCAGTATGTTGTGCCCTCTACGATTGATGATCCTAGTAGTTTGACTGAGATTGAAAGGGTGTTGGAGAGGTAGGGTGACCGGGTGCTAGGTTACTGGGGGTAGCGTATTTGCTATGTTCAATGAAACGGATTTCTTCGAGGGTTTATATCGGAGATGTTCGTTTTTTGTTGTGTAGGTGTATAAATCAGATGCTCGACCAGTGTGCTGGCCCAGAAGAGCACTCGAGCATGACGTGACTTCCTAAGTCATTCAGGCAGTGTTTTAAGGTTCTCTGTACTTTCTTGGATGGCAATTAGAACAAACAATGCTGAAAAATACCGTCATTCCGGCAGTGTTTTAGCTGGAATCTTAGATCGCACCCAACTACCCATAGTGCATCCCAAGTTTCTGGATAGCGACTAGGTCGCTTCCAGAATGACGTTTTTTTTGACTACTTGCGCTTAAACTAACCCTACTTAGTAAGATCAATTTGATACAAATCAGATGCTCGACCAGTGTGCTGGCCCAGAAAAGCACTCGAGCATGACGTGATTTCTTATGTATTTCTGGGATGCCGATAATAATTAAACATGGCCCCAAATTATCGTCATTCCGGCGGGCTTTTAGCCGGGTTGCCGGTACAGCGGAATCTTAGGTCATGCAAAACTACGTATTGTGCGCTCCAATATCCCGCTGTCTCAGCTGAACCTTAGACCACACAAACCTTAGCCATGCACTCCCCAAGATTCTGGATAAACTCTCCGAGTTTTCCAGAATGACGTTTTTTTGACTACTTGCATTTTAAATTAACGCTACTTAGTAAGATCAACCTGATACAAATCAGATGCTCGACCAGTGTGCTGGCCCAGAAAAGCACTCGAGCATGACGTGATTTCTTATGTATTTCTGGGATGCCGATAATAATTAAACATGGCCCCAAATTACCGTCATTCCGGCGGGCTCTTAGCCGGAATCTTAGGTCATGCAAAACTACGTATTGTGCGCTCCAATATCCCGCCGTCTCAGCTGAACCTTAGACCACACAAACCTTAGCCATGCACTCACCAAGATTCTGGATAAACTCTTCGAGTTTTCCAGAATGACGTTTGTTCGACTACTTTCCCTTTAAACTAACCCTACTTAGTAAGATCAATCTGATACAAAGCAAACCCACTTTCATCAGTCGCAACTTGTTTCATAGGGTATTGACCCTTGTCCTTGATGAACTGCGCTGCTTTTTCACTTGGTGAGGTTTCAAAGCGGACATCAAGTTTGGTGGCGGTTTTAACAGGAGCGAAGCGCCAGTTGTTGTCTGCGCTTGGGGTTACTTCACCTTTGTCTGCACTTACTTGTGAGATGTAGTTAGCAACGATAGTGCGGTTTTCATCTGGTGAATCGAACGCGATAAAGTCAGGACCTGTACCTGGGAAGCTGTTGCTGTAGGCACGGTAGTTGTTGGTGGCGATGATGAAGTCTTGCTTCATATCGATTGCTTTACCTTGATAGGTTAGGCCAACAATACGCTCAGACTCTGGGTTGATCACCTTACAGCTTGCATCGTACTTAGCAGGCTGGGTCACATCGATTTGGTATTCAACGCCATCAATCACGTCAAAATTGTACGTTCTGAAGTTATCCCAGTCGATAAGTCCTTGCGGCTCAGTGCTGTTCACATCGATTTGGTTGAATTGACCGGCGCTACACTCAAGCCACTCTTTTACTTCATTGCCTGTTACCTTAAGCGCTACGAGCGTGTTCGGGTATAGGTACAAGTCAGCTGCGTTACGGAAGGTTAGCTGGCCTGATTCTACTTCGGTGAAGTTAGCAGGATCGTTCTTACGGCCACCTACTTTAAATGGTGCAGCGGCGGAAAGTACAGGTGTGCCGTCTAGATCAGGGTCACCTTGAATAAAGCGCTCAACGTAATCTTTTTGTGCAAGATTAACAATCTGAATGGTTGGATCGTCTTGTACAAGAGCAAGGAAGCTGTACATCACGTCGTTTGCTTTACCAATCGGTTGGTTAACAAACTCACGCGTGCCTTTATGATCTTCTTCTAGTGCTTTAACAATACCAGCATCAGGCTCTGCCAGTGACTTGTTGTTCGCCGTATCAAAGATAGGACGAGCCTCAGACTGACCGTCAGTCACTACCCATTTGCCGTCTTTTTGTGCCAGAGTTAAGTCCATAACACCCACGTGGCTGCCCCAGCGACCTGGCATAACAGCGGTTACACCGTTGATTGTACCTTTCTCGTTATCGATGCCTTGGATGTTATCAAAGCCTTTGCCTGGGAATACTGCGTGAGAGTGGCCAAAGGCGATAGCATCAATACCTTCAACTTCTGATAGGTAGTATGTGGAGTTTTCTGCGCCTTGTTTGTACGGGTCTTGAGATACGCCAGAGTGAGGGATCGCGACAATGATATCAGCGCCTTCTTTCTTCATCTGAGGGACCATCTTTTCAGCGGTTTCTTTGATGTCTTCCGCGTAAACACGGCCTTCTAGGTTCTTCTTGTCCCATACCATGATTTGCGGTGGTACGAAGCCGATGTAGCCCACTTTTACTTTATGAGACTCGCCGTCTACGTCAGTAAAGGTATGCTCCTTGATGATGTAGGGCTTAAACAGGTGCTCGCCGGTTTTTTTGTCAAACACGTTGGCACTGATATAAGGGAATTTGGCATCGTTGATGGTTTCAAATAGAAACTCAAGGCCGTAGTTGAATTCGTGGTTGCCGATGTTACCCACATCGTAATCAAGCTGGTTCATAGCCTTGTAGACAGGGTGTACTTCACCCATTTTGATGCCTTTAGAAGCCATGTAGTCGCCCATTGGACTGCCTTGGATCAGGTCACCATTGTCAACCAATACACTGTTATTTACTTCGGCGCGCGCTTCTTTTACTAGAGTCGCTGCACGTGTCAGACCGATTTTCTGTGATGGAGAATCTTTGTAGTAGTCATAGTCCATTACGTTGGTATGAATGTCGGTCGTTTCGATAATACGAAGCTTGATTGTGTCTGCCATAGCAGGGCCAGCCATTGCTAGCATGCCACCTAAAACGGCCAGTGAAATTGGTTTGATTGATGTTCTCATTGTGCGCTCCACGCCAAAAGAGTGATAAACGCGCTAAATGTAACAAATTGAGAGGAAAGGACGGTGATTTAGTGTCAATAGGTCGCTATCTTATTGCGATTCTGCGACCTATCTCACGACTCTTTAAGCGGGTTGAACGTCGAACTTACGTAAGTATCTGGGTAGCATGGTTTCATTGCCCAAAATGCCACCTTGGTGAACATACAGTACCTTGATGTCTGGATTCTCGTCCATCCATGGCAGTAGGCAATTCCACATGTAAGGGTCATACAAAAGGTCAAACTCGACGTTGGTGATTTTCTCTAGTTTCTGCCAAATGCGGAATTCACTTTCATACAACTTGCCAAAGTGATGCTTGTAATTAGCAGACAATACGGTAGGAAAGTCCTTGCCACCGAGTTCTTGCCATTGAGAGTGAAGATACTCGTTACCCCCCACGCAGGCGCAGGTCAGCACTGGGATTTCATGTCGCTTGAGGTGTTTGTGTAGATAGAACGCGGTCGTGCCAGTGCCAGAGGGAAGGGCGATAGCAAATTTTTGATTGGGGCGATAGCGAGTCCAAGTGAGTAATTCGCTCGCTAGCCCTTTAATGCCTTCTTCTGACAGGTAAGAGCGCCCGCCTTCGGGGATCACCAGACAATTTACCTCTGGTTGTCTGACGTCTCGAATGTAATCAGCAGGATGAATACCTTCTGAGAAGGCGCTGTCACATTCTATGATATTAGCGCCAAGTTCGAGAGCGCCTCGGTAGTTGCCTCGAGGGTTGTCTTTAAGCCACTGCGGAATGCGCTGAACGTAGAACTCCAGCTTCCATTTTTTGATTTTACACAGCGCAGCCAAAGAGTAGAGAGAGTTGGCTTGTATGGAACCGTAACCGATAAGGGTATCAATGCCAGCATAGTCATCTTGTAACAACCGCATGAATTTTCTAGCTTTATTGCCAGAAAAATGTTGATGTAGTTGGTCATCGCGTTTTAAATAAAAACAGTGGTCGCGAAAGATATGTTGTGTAACTGGACTAGTATCAAGTTTCATAGGTGTGCTTAGCGATCATTATAGGGCAAGTCGAATCAGCAAAAGTCGGTCATCTTAGTGTTATTTGACGCTTAAACCAAGATGATTTGTTCACATTAATACGAATTTATATAAAGGTATGGAATGAAAAACGGACGCTTTTTGCGTTTTGCTAAAGTCGGCGCCGTAGGTTTTGTGGTGGATATTTTAGTATTTTCGATATTGGTTTACGGGTTTGGCTTACCCACCATGTTATCGAGAGTACTTTCATTCATTGTCGCTGCCACCACGACTTGGCTCGGCAATCGCTTGTATACATTCAAGAGTACCTCAGATCGTTTTGGTCAATGGAAGCGTTTCTTTCTCTCGGCTTGTATCTCAATGCTGCCAAACCTGATGGTGTTTAAAGGCTTACTGCTTTTCCTTGGGGAAAACCCCATTACCCATGTTATTGCGTTCGTGTGCGGTGTTGCGGCGGGCCTAGTGAGCAATTATCTACTTAGCGCCCGTTGGGTCTTTCGATAAAAAAGGGTCGCTAAATGCGACCCTTAGACGTTATCGATTATGCATGAAGAGTTTGTGCGTCGTGCACTTTATCTTCTGTAGTGTCCGGCTTGCTTTCCGCACCGTGCATCCATTTAACTAGCGTGTTCGACATGAACAGTAGAATAATGCCAGAGACGGTTGCCGCTACTGCAATGCCACCAAAGATAGACATAGCGCCGTAGTCGCCTACGTGAGAGCCAATGAAGCCCGCTACGTAGTTCGCAATGGCGTTGAAACCAAACCACGCACCCATTAGCAATGATGCTAGGCGAAGCGGAGCCAGTTTGGTCACCATAGAAAGACCAATTGGAGAGATACACAGCTCACCTAAGGTATGGAAGAAGAACGCGCCGACCAACCAAAACATTGAGGTTTTTACTGTCTCATCGCCACCTTGTTGAAGTACTGCGCCTACCATGAACAAGAAGCCAACCGCTAGGAAGAACAGCGCTAGAGCAAATTTCACTGGCGAGCTAGGCTCACGTTTACCCAGTTTCACCCATACCGCAGCCAATAGTGGTGCGAGTAGCATGATGAAGAACGGGTTTAAAGATTGGAACCAAGCTGCAGGAACTTCAAAGCTACCTAACATACGGTCAGTGTATTGCTGGGTGTAGATGTTCATCAAGCCGCCAGCTTGCTCAAAACCTGCCCAGAACACGATAACGAATAGACCCAGTACCATGATCACTTTTAGGCGATCAGTTTCTTGTTTGGTCAATGGTGCTTTCTGCTTGTTGCTGTTTTTTTGCTGAGCCAGTTTAGCTGCAGGAACAGTGCCGATTTTGCCTAGCCAAGAATTGCTAAGGCTTACCTGAAGTACCACACTCAGCACCATACCGATGCCCGCCACAAGAAAGCCTGCGTTCCAACCGTAAGAGTTAGCCACACTACCTGCAACAACACCGGCGATAAGCGCGCCAAGGTTGATGCCCATGTAGAAGATGGTAAATGCACCATCACGACGGTTATCACCTTCTTCATAAAGGTCGCCAACCATAGTCGAGATGTTTGGCTTAAATAGACCGTTACCCAAGATAAGTAGCGTTAGACCAAAATAGAACGTGGTATGAATATTAAGTCCAAACGCATGGTTAGGGAGCGCTAATGAAAATTGGCCGAGGGCCATTAACACACCACCAATAAGAACGGACTTGCGTTGTCCTAAGAAGTTATCTGCAATCCAGCCACCAATAAGAGGAGTAATATAAACTAGGCCAGTATAGATACCGTAAAGATCAAGTGCTTCCTTAGTGCTCCAACCAAGACCGCCGTTAAGCGTGGTGTCTGTAAGATAAAGAACAAGGATGGCACGCATTGCGTAATAAGAGAATCGTTCCCATAGCTCGGTGCTAAATAGGAGAAATAGGCCGCGCGGATGGCCTAAGATGTTTTTTTGAGTAGTCATAGTTGTGTCTGTATATAGTATTTTTAGTATGAACGCAGTTAGGTATACAGGGATGAAGGCATCACATCAATGACCGTAAATTGCATTAAATATGCACATTTAGTGATTAAGTTGTTGTTTTGTAGAGGTTAATTGGAATAAATAGCACGTGGATCATGTGCTGGAAAGTAACTTTCCATTTTTGCCTATCAAAAATTATCCAGAGAAAAAATCGCACTGAAATTGTTTGCAATGCAAGCGGTAAGGTTGTTTTTTGCACACAAAAAAATCCCCAATATCTGAATAACAGTTATTGGGGATTAATGTGTACTTTAGCTTGTTAATTAAGCCAATTTACTTAAGCGTAAAGCTCTAGGTTCTCTTTCGCGTAAGCTTCAAATTCTGTGCAACCACCAACGTGGTCTTGGTCGATAAAGATCTGAGGTACTGTTTCTACAGGTTTACCAACAGTCTTCTCTAGGTCTGCTTTCGAAATGCCTTCTGCATGGATATCAACGTAACGATAGTTAAAATCTTCACGCTTCTCTTTAAGCTCTTCAGCAATGTCTTTTGCGCGAACGCAGAATGGGCAGCCTGGACGACCAAAAATAACTACAAACATAAAATTCTCCTTTTCCGTTGCAGAAACTATGCCTCAACCCTTCGCTGAAATAAAGAATAAATTACCTGTTACTGTGATAGGAAGCACCTATCAAAACTAAGCGGTGACGGTTTAATCAAAACTAGATATCGAACGAAGTGTGATCTGATATGTAATGTAAACTGTTTGTAGGTCTTTATGAAAAATTTGATTGAAGTAAATCAATAAATTAGTACCCATTAGGGTGCATGCTAATGCTTACCCTAGAGACTAACAGAGGATGTTTCTATGTTTCAGTTTATGACTACATCAAGGATCGTATTCGGCGAGGGGGCTCTTCAATCATCGCTCTCAATCCTTAATCAATTTGGTTATAGCGTTTTGCTAGTGACAGGGAAGGATCTCTCTCGCTCGCAAATGATTACCCGTTATCTAAAAAGCCAGTCAATGCGCTATCAACATATTTCCGTGAGCAACGAACCCAATATTACTATGGTCGAGGAGTCCGCTGTTGTTGCGCGCCGCTTCAAGCCAGATATGGTGGTGGCTATTGGCGGGGGCAGCGTGATTGATATGGGGAAAGCGCTAGCAGCAATGGTGACTAATAATGGGGATCTGTACGACTATGTGGAGGTCGTGGGGCGAAATGTGCCAATTAAAGCGGCCCCTCTTCCTATGATTGCCATTCCAACGACAGCCAGTACAGGGGCGGAAGTCACTAAAAATGCCGTACTAAAGTCAGGCCAGGACAAGGTAAAAGTAAGCCTTCGCAGTCCGGAGATGCTGCCTAACGTTGCCATTGTTGACCCAACATTAACCTATGGCACTGATGCACAAACTTCAGGGCGAGGCGCTATGGATGCGTTTACTCATCTGATGGAAGCGTATGTTTGCGGGGAGCCTAATCCGTTGACCGATATGATTTGTGAAGAAGGCCTTAGGCGCTTAGCCCGCTCTATTATTGCTGGATGTCGTCAAGACAACCCAAGAGCACGTTCGGATCTCTCATTTGCCGCCATGTTGGGTGGAATGGCAATTACCAATGCAAAACTAGGTGCGGCTCATGGCTTAGCTTCTGCTTTGGGAGGCAAGATAAGAGCACCCCACAGTGTAATCACCGCAAGACTGGCCCCATTCGTGATGAACGAGAATATGCGAGCGGCTAAACAAAGTGGGCGCAACGATCTTCTGACGCGTTACCGTAAGATCGCTCAGTTTGTTACGGAGAATGATGACGCGCATATGGATGATGGCATACATTGGGTCAATAGCATGTTGGATAAGCTCGAGTTGCCGACCTTGTCTCACTATGGAATATGCGACGTGTCGTTCGATTCAATTGCAGAGGATGCCTTGAAATCTGTGGCAATTAAGGGAAATCCATTGCCGCTAACTCAGGACCGATTGGTTGAGGTGTTAAATCAAGTGTGTGCCTGTGACCATAGACAAGATAATAGGCAGGACAGAAGAGAGCAGGGTGACGATTTACCGGAAATGGTTTGAGTCTTGCTGAGATAAAAAATGCGCGATAAATCGCGCATTTTTTATGATTGTCTTGGAATTAAAACTGTTCGTCTTTACCGAAGCGCGACTCACGCAGTGCTTCTTTTACACGTTTTAGGTTGTCTCTGAAGCTACTACCACGTCGCAATGTAAAGCCGGTAGCCAACACATCGATGATCGTCATTTGAACGACACGGCTCGCCATTGGCATGTACACATCGGTATCTTCTGATATATCTAGGGTGATAGTCAGTGATGCTGCTTTATCCAGTGGAGAGTTCTTTGATGTTATGGCAATAACCGTTGCGCCATTGTCTCGGGCTAGGTGCGCAATTTCGATCAGGCTTTTGGTTCTGCCTGTGTGAGAAATTAAAACTACCACGTCATTGTCAGTACTATTGATACAGCTCATGCGCTGCATAACAGGATCGTCAAAGCAGGTGATTGGGATATTGAAGCGAATAAATTTGTTTTGAGCATCTTTTGCAACGGCAGAAGAGGCGCCTTGTCCGTAAAATGAGATGCGTTTTGCTTGAGTGAGTAAGTCGACAGCTCGGTTGACTTGTTGCGCATCTAAACTGTTTTTTGCCACATCAAGGCAGGCCATGGTCGACTCAAAAATCTTATGAGTGTAGGCATCAGGGCCATCGTTTTCTTCAACGTTTCGGCTAACGTAGGGAGTGCCATTCGCTAGGCTTTGCGCCAAGTGCAATTTAAAATCTGGAAATCCCTTAGTGTCTAAACGACGGCAAAAACGGTTCACTGTTGGCTCGCTGACATCAGCCAGCTTGGCTAAAGTTGCGATACTGGAGTGAATTGCCGTTTGGGGGTTAGCCATTATTACTTCAGCAACCTTTCTTTCGGACTTACTGAAGTTCTCTAAATTTTTTTGTACTTTTTCTAAAGTATTCATGAAGTTGGCTTATTGAATAATTTGAATGCGTGAACTCAATAATGAGACCGACGGGCGCGAAAAAACGAATGAAATCAGTATATACCGTTATGTTCTAGCGGTGTAACAAAACCGAAATTTAATGACAAGTAATGCGTTAGAATATGACAAACTTCAAACTTGAAGCCGTAAATTACCCGTATTTAGCCACTAAATTGTGCAATATTTAGCGGCTATTTAATTTGTGAGTAAAAAAATTACAACTCAGATTCGATAGTGCTGACGAGGGCATCTATCTGTTTGTTTAGCGATGGCGCCATCTTAGCGATCTCACGCTGTTCATTGAGAACACTGTTGAGTATATCGTGGGTGGTCAATGGGTTTGCTAATACCACTCTAAAGACGATAGTGGTCATGCTATCCCATTGCTTTGGCGTGAGTGTAGTACGCGATACAAATGACAAACCATTTTCACGTTGACGCTTCTGGATAAATTGTGTCAAACCATTCAGTAATTCGTTTAGCTTGTGCTTACTCTTGCCGCTGGCCTTTTCTAGTGCCAAACGAACACGCGCTGGGATATATCGATACGTGAGCAAACATAACTCAGGGTCGGTGATTAACTCAAAATCGTCCTGCTGACTGACTAAATCTGCAAAGTATTGCGCCTTGTCTAGACCTTCATTGATTAACAACTCATACCCTGGTCGGCTGATAATGTGCATGCTTGAGTACACCAGCATGGCCATACCCGAGCGAGAGCCTTCAAGGGAATGACTACCAAGGTCTTTCGAGCCTTTTCGCAGAATATAGGCCGCGTGATGCTCAACACTTGCCATGGCGTGAGGGTCTTTAAACAGAACCATGCCAGCGCCCATTGGGATGTACAACTGTTTGTGCGCATCAATGGTGACAGAATCGGCAAGTTCAATGCCCGCAAGCATGTGACGGTGTTTATTGGACATCAGAGTCGCGCCGCCCCATGCAGCATCAACATGGAAGTGACATTGGTGCTTTTGGCATTGCTTGGCGATATCTTCTAACGGATCAATGTTACCGGTTTCTGTGGTACCGGCTATCCCGACGACTGCGATGGTTTTAATGCGGCTTTCTTCAAGCTCAACCAGTTTCGCCTCTAAATCATCGAGACAGATCTTGTTGTTCTCATTAGTCTTGACGGCAATCAGGCTTTCTCTGCCAATACCCAAAACGTCGGCGGCTTTCTTCAGTGAATAGTGGCCACGCTCTGATACAAGTATCGCAATGCCTTCATACCCATAGTGCTTAAGCGCCTTGAAAATGCCTTGCTGCTCAATACCTTTGAATTCGCCGTCAGCAGGGAACGCATTGTTTCTTGCCACCCATAAAGCGGTGATGTTCGCGATAGTGCCACCAGAGCAAAATGCCCCAAGGGAGTGTTGCGCGCTATGCATCCATTGTGAGTAGAAGTCATCGGTTTGTGCATAAATGAGACTATGCAACATACCCAAGACTTGACGCTCTAATGGCGTGAAGGCTTTGGAGGTTTCGATTTTCACCAGGTTTTGATTCAGCGCAATCATGATCTTTGATAGTGGCATCAAGAAATAAGGCAGTGCTGACGTCATATGGCCAATAAAGCTTGGCGATGAGGTGTGTACAGAGTGAGACACTAGAGTGTCTAGCAAGTGCTGAGTGTGCTCTGAGACGAAAGTTGGTGACTCAGGCAACAGGGAATCATTGAAGTCTTTCTCGATTTCTCGAAGAGGCTTTTCCTCAGCAACGATATGCTCTTTTAGGAATTCATTCAGGTTTAGTGAAAGCCTGTCTTCGATTTGAGTCAGTGTAGATTCTGGCCCTTCCGGAACAGTAAATATTCTGAGTAAGCTTTCGAAATCAACTTTCGCTGTTTTGTCCTGTGAAACCATATTGAATGCGTTTGTGTTGCTGAAATTGCGAGACAATGTAATAAATAAATGAAGCAAAGTCTCGCATTATTTTTTATGTGTTGCTTTTATAAACAGCGTCAATGAGTGACTAAGATTTACAGTCCATAGCGACAACGTCTTGAATTGACTGGTTATATGAATCGAGAGCGCCTTGGATCTTGTTTGGATGACTGAGTAGATCAGCAAGAGCAGAGCGGAATTCATAGTTCTGTGGGTGTGACTTCGCTTGACGATATTCGAAGCTTTGTTTAGCGATGTTGCCTAATTCATCATCACGAGTGGCTAGTTCTTTAATATCGCTTTGGGAGAGCTGTAACCAGGACTCAACGTCTAATTCAGTAGAGACTTTGTTGGGTTGCGACTCTAGAAAGGTATGTACAGCAGCACGATTTAATTCAAAGTGCTTTTTACGGCCCTCAAGAAACCACTCACTCACTTCTTTAAGCTCTGGTGAATCTTGACTCGTCATAGTGGCAAGATCTTGATACCAGTTGATTGAGGCATCGATGTAGGTGTCGTATTTTTCGATCTGACATTCCGTGTTTGCTGCAAATGCAAAAGTTGGCAAGGCTGACAACAGTAAAACCAGCGTTTTGTTCATCTTATTATTCCCTAGGTTGATAGACCCTACGAGTGTAGTGTGGCTAATCTAGCAAATCTCATATCAATTACCAAAGCGTTCAATGATTGAATGTGAGCGATCGCGCCTTATCTTTACATTCCCAATCCCGAAAAGGTCAGGATCAAGATAGGAACAAGCAGACTAAGGATAAAACCGCTCACGATAGCAACAGGTACACAGCGAATTCCGCCGGTTTGTTGTATTACTGGCAAGGTAAAATCCATAGCAGTCGCACCTGCGTAACCAATGGCAGTGCAAGGGCGAGTTTTTATTAGCATGGGAATGAAAATAAGCGCTACTAACTCTCTTAATAACTCGACGATTAGAGAGGCACTGCCATACAAAGGCCCATAATTATCGGTGATCAGGATGCCAGTTAATGAGTACCAGCCAAAGCCAGACGCCATAGCCAGTCCCTGACTAAGGGGTAAGTCCAATAACAGAGCCGAAACAATACCGCCTAGCCATGATGTAATGACAATAACGCCTGCGATGATCAGTCCGTGTTTGTTGATGATAATTTCACGAAGCGTCAGGCCACTGTTTCTAAGCTGGATACCAATTAAGAACAGCAGTACAAACAAGGTCCACTCACTCGCCGCATGCACCCACGACCAATAGCCTGGAAAAACCAGACCGATAATGACCCCAAGAGCGACCACTACGACCAACTTTAGTGACTCTGATGCCATTTGCAGCAATGGTAATTTATTCTGCTTTCCATCAACTGCCAGTGGCAATTTTGCATCGATAAAGGGTAGGGCGATTAAGTTGAATACACTCATGCTGACAAAAAAGCATGCGGTGACAGTCAGAATCTGCTTGATGTTGCCGCCAAGGTTATCCATCCCCGCAATACTCAGACCCATAAGGAATAGGATGAATAACACAGTATGCGAGCAGAACTGATTGATCTTATCGAGAATACGGGAGTTTTTGACTGAAATCAGATACCCAACAATAAGGGGTATGAAAATGAATAATAATCCTGAAAACATATGTTACTGGGGCTCTTAATGTCTATATGCAAGAGAATCATCTGGCCTTGCATGAATCCTTTCGAAGATGGACTAGCTTACACCAAGCTTATTCAAGAGACGAATAACTATTGTTCTCTTTAACCATGATTTTTTTCAAATAATACAATTTCTTGTGTGAATGTTGGGTGCGATCTAGCTCGCAGCAAGTAGTACTTTTCATCATTGCAATAATACTAGCGTTTACTCGACAACCGTATGCCTGCCCGCAAAAATTATAAGGTACCGTTTGCATAAGCATTCTTTGTGTATTTACGTACGGTAGTGAGATGGAACTTATGGAGAATTGTGTTGTGGCTATAGATGGAATTAAGGCTGTAATTGATGATATTGAACGCTTTGAAGGACTTTGTACACGTCCTATGTTTGGGGGGACGGGCTATTTTGTTAACGATGCCATGTTTTTACTGGTCGATGATAACAAGGCGTTCTTAAGAGGAGGTCAAACGCTCACAGAAGAGCTCATTGATTGGGGATGCGAACAGTATCAATATCAAAAACGAATAGGCTGTGCCAAGGTCCAGTACTACGACATTACTGACATGCATGCACAAGAGAGAGCTCGAGTTCAATTGCTGTTTTTTCGATCTATTGAGATTGCGAAGCAAGATAAGATCAAATGCAATTGTCATGATCGAATTCGAGACTTACCTAACCTACAGCTCAGTATTGAGAGAATGCTGGCGAGAGTAGGCATTATTGATATTGCAGAGTTAAAGCAAGCAGGATCAAGTGAGTCTTTTAAAAGGCTACAACAAATCTACGGCTTAGATCTGAGCATTAATTTGCTTTGGAAATTGGAAGGAGCGATTAGAGGGATTCACTTTTCTTTGCTAGAGCACAAAATCAAAAATAGCCTTCTTTCTAAGGTAGTGTCGAGAGGGCACCCTCGCTCCTAATACTCACTTTAGGCATTTTACTTTTATGATTGACGTACTAGGGTCTGTTGACCTTTTGAGGTTATTTTTGTAGCGATTTGTTGGGTATTAATACAAGGCAGTCGCTTTTAGGTGTGGTGGTTCCACATGAAAAGTGACTAACGCGGTAGAAATGCCCAACAAAGCGCTACCCGAAGGGCTCGTCCAGAACTCATTTACTCATCGTTGAGCGACTTTTGCTTAGATGACTAGGCGGCAAGTCCCTCGCCTTGATTAAATGACTTCTGGTCGAGCAAAATTTAATCGCAAAAGGTCAACAGACCCTAACTATAAAAATAAAAAGCCTGACTTTGATAGAGTATCAAAATCAGACTTTCAATCACTTAATCCAATAAAGCGTGCTAACTCAGCATTAGCGCTGTGATTGGTTAAACTTGTTCTTTAGCGTGTTCAGCGCGACAAACTGCAGCAGTGAATACTACGTCTGTTGAGCTGTTTAGGGCTGTTTCAGCAGAATCTTGAATTACGCCGATGATGAAGCCCACCGCAACAACCTGCATTGCCACTTCGTTTGGAATACCAAATAGGCTACATGCTAGAGGAATAAGCAGTAGTGAACCGCCCGCAACACCTGATGCACCACATGCAGAAACTGCAGCGATAAGGCTAAGTAGGATAGCCGATAGGATATCTACTTCAATGCCTAGCGTATGCACTGCTGCAAGCGTTAGTACTGTGATTGTGATTGCTGCGCCACCCATGTTGATGGTTGCGCCTAGTGGGATAGATACAGAGTAAGTATCTTCGTCTAGTTTTAGTTTCTCACACAGTGCCATGTTGACTGGAATATTCGCTGCACTTGAACGGGTGAAGAACGCAGTCACACCACTTTCACGTAGACACTGAAGTACTAGCGGGTATGGGTTTTGCTTAGTTTTAACCCAAACAATGATTGGGTTAACCACTAGCGCGATGATCGCCATTGCACTTAGTAGAACAAACAGTAGGTTTGCATAGCCAAGAAGTGCACTAAAGCCTGTTGTTGCAAATGTTGCAGCAACCAAACCGAAGATACCAAATGGGGCTAGGCGGATAATAAAGCGAACAATTTGCGATACGCCGTGGCTAAGGTCTTCAAAAACCGCTTTCGTTGTGTCAGAAGCGTGGTGAAGCGCAAGACCTAGACCGATACCCCAAGCAAGAATACCAATGTAGTTAGCATCCATCAGAGCGTGTACTGGGTTGTCGACGATCTTAAATAGAAGCGTGTGTAGAACTTCTGCAATCCCTTGAGGAGGTGTCGCACCTGTTGCACTGTCAACTAGGGTTAGCGTCGTTGGGAATGCAAAGCTAAGTAGAACGGCGGTGATCGCAGCTAAAAAGGTACCAATTAAATACAGGATGACGATCGGACGCATGTAGGTATGTTGGTTTTTCTTCTGGTTGGCAATAGAGGCAGCCACCAAGATAAATACCAAAATAGGAGCAACGGCCTTTAGAGCACCAACAAACAGACTACCTAGTAGTCCTGCGCTGGTGGCGGCAGAAGGAGAAGCAACGGCTAAAAGGGCGCCGGCAACGATACCGACTAAGATTTGCAGGACAAGGTTACCCTTGGCCATACGGGCGATGAATGTGTTTTGCATAATATATCCATATAACTGGGATGAGAAAGCCGCTCCCAGGGTTTTTATAAGTTATAAGACGCTGGCTTAAACGCTTTTCTTGGGTTTGCTGACCTCTTGTGAGTAATTGTAATTAAAGGTAAGCAGCACATAGCATAAAAGGATAAATCTCAATGTCTAGTGGATAATCGTTTGCATTGGTGCTTTTTTAGCTTTCTGTAGTGATCTTCGTTAACAATTTAGATTTATTTGTAACATTTGGGTGGTGGAGCGGGATAAAGGAGTAATGACGTCAAACTGGAAAACACGCAGTGTTTATCCAGTATCTTGGGGGGTGCTAAAGCTGACTTTTGGCATTTTCTAAGATCCTGATTTTCATCAGGATGACGTTCTGGACTCGTCATATTTGTGGCGCACATCGTCATACTGGAAAACACGCAGTGTTTATCCAGTATCTTGGGAGTTGCTAGAGCTGACCTTTGGCACTCTCTAAGATCCTGATTTTCATCAGGATGACGTTCTGGACTCGTCATATTTGTGGCGCACATCGTCATACTGGAAAACACGCAGTGTTTATCCAGTATCTTAGGGGTTGCTAAAGCTGGCCTTTGGCACTCACTAAGATCCTGATTTTCATCAGGATGACATCACTGGCTCGGCTTTCGGTTTTTTCGCCATCAACTTAAACATTGCTGGCACGAAGTAGAAGGAAATAAGCGTTGTCAGTGTTGTGCCTCCGGCGATGGCGACCGCAAATGGGGGCCAGAAGCCTCCGCCACCAATAATGAGAGGGGTAAAGCCTCCCACGGTAGTGATGGTGGTTGAGGTTATGTGCCTAGTACAACTCATTACAGCCGTTAGTATTGCCTCTTTGTCGCCTGCGCACGCTTCTGGGCTTGCTTTTAGCTCCGCTAGTATGACGATGGCGGCGTTAATAGCTAAACCGACAATGCCGAGCATGGCGATAATAACGGTAAAGCCAAACGGGTAGTCGAAGAGGAATACCGACAGTATCCCAAGGCCTGCTGCAAGGCCGGCAACGGCAAAGATGATTCCGCTTAACCTAAATGAATTAAAGGAAATGACGACCACCAAGATCATTAAGGTGATCACCATCGACAGGTTGGCAATCAAGCTGTTAACGGACTCATCGCGCTCCGCTGATTCGCCGCCAAACTCCATACGATAGCCTGTCGGTAAAGAATAACTCTCTAGCGCTTTTTGAAAGTCATTGAGCACGGTTTGTGGCAAAACGCCAGATTCGAGATAGCCTTCAATGGTATTCACGCGCTGTCCATCACGCCTTGGGATTGCGCCACGGCTTGGCGTGAGCTTAAGCTCGGCAATTGTCGAGATACTGATGCCTGTGGTGTACATCTCTGAAACAACAGGCAGTCGTAAATTACTCAAGTGAGTAATATTTTCTCTATCCGAATCACCCACGCGCACGCGCACTGGAATAGATTCACTCGCTTCTATGATGCTGCCACTTTCTCTGCCCACTAAGGTCGCTTGTAGAAGGTCGGCAAAGTCACTTAACGCAAGGTTATTTAGCTTTGCGGTGTCTTCATCAACATCAAGCCAAACCTTTGGCGTGCCCGGTTGTAATGTTTCTCTGGTGTGGGTGACGTGATTGGTATTGGCCAATATCAGCCTGATATCTTCGCCAATCATTTTTAGTCTATCTAGGTTTTCTCCGTAAATACGCAGTTCAATGGGCGCTTTGAACGGAGGGCCTTGCTCTAACTTGCGCACTAAAATCTGTGCGTTGGGTATGCTTTGGCTGAGCTGACGTTGCAGCTTTGGAATTGCATCGTTCGCCGACTGGAAGGTATCCATCTTCACCATCGCTTGCCCAAAGTAGGGGGCTTTGCTTTGCGAGGCTTGCAGGTTGTAATAGAAAGAAGGGAAGTTAGCCCCGAGTAGCCAATTGACTTGCTCGACTCCCTCATATTCTCGAATGATGGCGTCCACTTTCTTTGTGGCTTGTTCGGTGGCGTAGATGCTCGCTTGAGGCGATAGGTACACTTGCACCTCAAACATATCTCTGTCTGATGGCGGGAAGAACTGCTCTGTCAATTGCGACATACTCAGGTATCCGCCAATGGGAACAGTAATTACCAAGGCAATGGCGATGAGCGGACGGCGAATGGCAAACGCCACAGTTTTAGAAAAAGCTAGAGTGAGCGCAGGAAAATGTACCCCAGTTTGATACCAGCGATTCGACGATGTATGACTCGGTAATATCTGCGCGGCGAACCCGGCAATGATAGTGTGAGAAATAAGGTATGAACCCACTAGAGAGAAGGATACCGTAATGGCGATAGCACCAACGAATTCGCCACTCGCGCCAGGCATTAAGAAGATAGGTGCAAAGGCCAAAACTGTAGTTAGAGTGGAGCCTAATAACGGCACCCAAAGGTGTTCAATCGCCTTAAGTGCTGATTCGAGTTTCGCCTTACCTTGCAGTCGGTAGGTCTGAATAGTATCCACCATCACTACGGCGTTATCGACCATTATGCCCAATGCCACAATCAGGCCTGTGACGGACATCTGATTGATAGGGATTCCTGTAAACTTCATCAATACCAAGGTGAGCATAGAAGTTAAAGGAAGAGCGATTGCCACCATAATTGCAGCTCTAAAGCCGAGTGTGAGCAGCAGCACCACCAAGATAATGCTAAAACCGAGCAGCAAGCTACCGCTTAATTCCGATAGTCGCGATTCGGTATACCCTTGCTGATTAAAGAGGATATTGACCTTAATGTTGCTCGGTAGCTCTGTTTGATACTGCTCAATGAGGGCCTCTGCGCGAGGCGTCCACTTGTCCACGCGAAGATGTGATTGCATGCGTGCGGCGACTATAACGCCAGGCGCTCCACCTATCACGGCGATTTCATCAGCAGGGGTCTTTTGGGTTCGCTCGACCGTAGCGATATCACCAAGGCGCACCATGTGCCCTTGTTCGTCAATAGAGATAGGCACTTGGCGGATGCGTTCAAGGGAGTCGAGATCAGAGGCGATTTCTAGACCAAAGCGTGAGTTACCGTTGACCAGTTCACCGGCTGAGTTCTTTGCGTCTGCCCCATCAAGGCTATCGGCGATGCTGGCACTAGAGCCGCCCATGGCGACCACGCTGTTGGTATCAAGGCTGACTAGTACCTCCTCTTGTGGCATGCCATATTCGTCAACAAACTCTGTACCGGAGACTGAGCGCAAACGTGAGGCTAGCTCTTTTGAATATCGACCTAAAGTCAGTAGGTCACTTTCCCCTTCACCTTGCCAAATGAGTGAAGCGATAAGAGTAAAGGCGTAGGTGTGGTCGCTATCAAGCTCTGGCGCTAAAGTGCCGTCTGGAAGAAAAGGGGTGACGTCAGAGAGTTTGTCGCGGGCCTTGGACCATATAGCGTCCGGCTGGGTAATGTCATCGTTAAGTTCAATGGTAATGATAGAAACGCCGGGGCGAGAGGTCGACGAAAGCAGCTTTACCTCACTGAGTTCACGCAGTTTGTTCTCAACCACTTCGGTTACTAGCGCCTCAACACGCTCAGCACTGGCACCAGGGAAGGTGGTGGTGACGTTGGCAAAGCGATTGCTGATGATTGGGTCTTCCGCTCTTGGCAAGGTATTCAGCGCAGAGAAGCCACTGACCAACAAAAATGCGGTCATCAGCACAAGTAACCGGGTGTTGGATATGATATTGATAAGTTTCATATTCTATCCTTAGCCCTGCTTAGGTGAGACGACTTGACCCGGTACGACGCGGTGAAGTCCGTTTTCAACAATGCGCTCACCCTCAGAGATAGCACCCGCTACATACGCTTGCTCATTGTCGGCAAATAGCACCTGAATACTGCGTCTCTCAATAACGTTGTCTTGGGTTAGGACAAACACGTTCCATACGCCGCGAATCCCATCAGTTAATGCTGTATTCGGAATCCAGAAGCCAGCTTCAGGGATGTTCTCGGTGTAGGTCAGATAAGCCAGTTGCCCATCCAGCACTCGCGCGGTGTCGGGCAGAAGGTAGCGCAGACCAATACTGCGAGAGTTAAGATCGACAGTTCCACCAGGGTTGATCAACTTGGCGTCATATTGATTCCTACCAATACGAATCTTCGGGTCGGATATCTGGCTGACTTTACGCAATTGTATGGTTGGGATGCCGATGAAGGCTTCTTTGTCATTTTCTGATAGTAGAGTCAGTGTGGGGGAGCCGGCATTGACCACATCACCGAGAGAAACGTGGCGTCTGCTGACCGTACCGGAGTAGGGCGCCTTAATTGTCGACTTGGTTTGTTTAAGACTGTTTGCCTGAATGACAGCGTTGAGCCTGACGGTATTCGCTTGCAGCACGCCTTTTTGGCTGTTGAGCGCATCAATTTCCGCTTCAGCACTAAACCCTTTTGATTTGAGCGACTGCTGCCTTTTGAGGTTAGCATCCACCAAGTTTAACTGGGCGCGTATTTCATTTCGCTGTGCTCTTAACTGCCTAGCCTCGGTCTCTAGTAACTGAGTATCAAGGGTGATTAGAGGAGTACCTCTGTCGACCTTATCCCCTACATCGACCAATATGCTGGACACTTTTCCTGCAAACTCAAATCCAAGACGTGCTTTTTGTCCTGCCTGAACGGTACCTACATACTCGCGCTCTACTTGATATTGCTCGCTTTGCTGAAGGGTATAGGTTTGAACAGAGACGGTTTGTACGTACTCTTCTTGTTGGGCCTTTGAATCAAAACAGCCACTGATCGCTACTGACAATGACAATAGTGAAACGACTTTGAATTTTGATGTGTACAACATGACAGACATCCTTGATGCAACGTTTATGAGTCTATTAAAACCCAATCAAACTAGACTGTCCAGTTTGATTGGGTTATATTTGTAAAAAATGTTGAGTATTTGAGAGAAGACATGGTTAGCAGAAGTGAGCGTAAAAGAGATCAAATTCTTCAAGCGGCAGGAAAGTTGTTTGCGGAGCACGGTTATGGGGTGAGTATGGATGCCATATCTAAGGCCGCTAACGTCTCAAAACAAACGGTGTATGCCCATTTCAAAACCAAAGATGTGTTGTTTGAAACCTGCATACAGTCTAAGTGTGTGAGTAACCGTATTGATGAAAACGCGTTTAATACCGACGCTCCGGTTAGGGATGTGCTACTTGAGTTTGGTGTTCGCTTTCAAAATATGTTGCTGGATAAAGGGGTGCAGCAAACCTTTCGC
Organism: Vibrio breoganii; assembly: GCF_001677275.1. GTDB lineage: Bacteria > Pseudomonadota > Gammaproteobacteria > Enterobacterales > Vibrionaceae > Vibrio > Vibrio breoganii. The sequence continues at coordinate 1,577,499 of NZ_CP016177.1, read as the reverse complement.
AATGCCATTAGCCAACTGGAATTGCATCCAGATCTAGCGGCGCTTTATCTTGAATCCGGCCCCAAAATGACCAATCGCGTGTTGAGCAATTATCTCTCTAAAAAAGTAGATGCAGGTGAGTTGTCTCTTCAAGGATCAGCAGAGGACGGCGCTATGCAATTGCTGTTACTGTTTCATGGTAGAGCTGTGTATTGGGCAAATTTGGGGGAGGATAGTGGTGAAACCCCCGAACAGCGTGCAGCCTACATTGAAAGTTGTGTGGATCTGTTTTTAAAGGGAAATGGGCACCGGGTGTAAATAGTGTGATATCAAAAGAATTATTCGTATCGTAATTTCAAAGAGTTATGTAACAATTGAAGTCACGGTAGATTATTTCGCAGATAAGGATATTTCATGACCCTGCCTTCACTTAGCGTACTCGCGACCTCAGTACTCATCGCTAGCCAATTTTCATCTCAAGTGTTGGCAAATCCATTGCCTCAAAATGTAACGCTTGCGTCTAGCCAAGAGCTAGTGCGCGCCAATGATGCCGAAGTAGCCACCCTAAACCCAATTAAAGCGGAAGGGCTACCAGAGATGCACGTGGTTCGCGATCTTTTTGAGGGCTTGGTTATTCAAGATGCCGATGGCAACGTCATTCCAGGTGCCGCTGAGCGCTGGGACAATGAAAACAATCAAGAGTTTACCTTCTATCTTCGGAAGAACGCCAAGTGGTCTAATGGTGACCCTGTCACGGCTGACGATTTCGTCTATAGCCTTCGTAAAGCGGTTGACCCTAACACTGCATCACCGAATGCTTGGTATCTGAAGCTGACCGAAATGCTCAATGCTGAAGATATTATTGAGGGGAAGAAGTCTCCTGATAGTCTCGGCGTGGAAGCGTTGGATGACCACACTCTTAAGATCACCTTATCTAAGCCAGTGCCATACTTTTTAGCGATGACCGGTCATACCGTTATGATGCCGATTCATAAAGCGAGTGTGGAGGCCAATCCTGATTCATGGGCAAGGCCAGGAAACTTGGTATCCAATGGGGCATTTGTCTTAGACGAGTGGGTGGTGAATGAAAAAATCACGCTTAAGCGCAATCCAAATTACTGGGATAGCAAGGATACACGATTAGATAAAGTCACCTATATCCCGTTTGAAAGCCAAATGGCGGCTTATAATCGTTATCGTAGCGGAGAGGTGGATATTACCTCCGATGTGCCGGCGCAAATGGCCACCAAGCTGGCTAAAGACCTTCCAGATGCGTATCAAGTAGCGCCTTTGTTGTGCACTTACTACTACGCGTTTAATACACAGCGCGAAGCCCTTAAAGACCCTAAGGTCAGGCAAGCCTTGTCTTACAGCATCATGCGCGATGTGGTGACTACAGGCATCACCAATAGCGGTCACCTTCCAGCCTATACCTTTGCTCACAAAGACGTTGCAGGCTTTAATGCGACAAAACCAGATTATGCGAACTTAACTCAAAAAGAGCGTGACGAAAAAGCGGCAGCGCTGATGAAGGAGGCGGGCTATGACGAATCAAACCCTCTCACACTTAACCTTTTATACAACACCTCAGAGAGTCACAAAAGTATTGCGGTGGGTATTGCCTCTATGTGGCATAAGACGCTAGGAGTGAATGTCACCTTAGAGAACCAAGAGTGGAAATCTTATCTGGACGCGCGCAAGGCCGGGGAGTTTGATGTACTGCGCGCCTCTTGGTGCGGGGATTATAACGAGGCCTCAACCTTCTTAAGCTTGTTTACCTCAGACAACGACAGAAACTTTGCCTTCTATGCAAACCCTGAATACGACGCGGTGCAGGATAAAGCGCAAACCGAAACAGACGAGACAAAGCGAAGTGCGTTGTATGACCAAGCTGAATCTATCCTAGCCACAGATATGCCTATCGCTCCGATCTATTACTTTATGCAAGCGCGCTTAGTACGACCGAATGTCGGCGGCGTTCCCAAGCACAATGCTGAAGGGCGTATTTACTCTAAAGACCTTTACATTAAGAAGCTGTGAGTAAGCGGATAGCGAAAAAGGACCTTCCCTCTAAGGTATGCCGCTCCTGCGGCCTACCTTTTGTCTGGCGCAAGAAGTGGGAGCGATGTTGGGATGAAGTGCTTTATTGCTCGGAGCGGTGTCGTAGGAAGAAAGTGAAGAAGGAAGGATCATAAGAGTAATTGGTTGGGCTAGTGCGACTTTAGATTCCCGATAAAAGACTTCGGGAATGACGGGGTTGAGAGTATTTCAACCTTTGCCTCAATATCTCAATCTCTTATATCTATCCTGCTCTAAACGTCATTCCGGCCTTGAGCCGGAATCTTAGATGGTGCAAGGCTTTGGTTTGTGCGATAAGAGGCACTGTCGTTTAGATGGTTTAGCACTCAGTATCGACTACTCTCACTGTACAGATACAGCCACCTTCAGGGCAGGTTCGATTATTCCCAGTGCGACCACCGAATGAATCATAGATGACGTAGCAGCCATCAGGGAGATCAGAGTCGGTGTAGTTCCTACTGTTTAAATCACTTTCCTGAAATGGATAATCAAAACCAATCACTGTGTGTCTATTTCCAATATCATAGGTAACGTCGATACTCGTATCTAAGGTCAAAAAGTCGATAACGGTAAGGGCATCACCTGATTCACCACGACTTTCAGGACAGAGTGTTCCCCAATCAATTTCTACTGACCCAAAACCAAAATCGATAATATAGTCATTCTGATCATCAGGTATTGTGGGCTCTGCTGTCAGTCCTTCGATATAGGCCTTTGATTGGACCTGAGTTATCGCAGAATCCAATGCACTATCGATACCATCCAACGTCGCTATACGTGCGTCTGATTGCAGATTAATAAATCGTGGCGCTGCGACTACCGCCAGTACGCCTAGAATTACAATTACGACAATCAGTTCGATGAGGGTAAAGCCTTGTCTCATCTTGTGTTTCATTAACATATCCTTATGTCCGCTCCTTTAAATGCGCTTTAAGGGGCGTTTATGAATCTATTTTCAACTATGAATATAGAATGACGTACTGATAAGTTGTTGGCAAGCTTTTGTTATATTTGAGTTTATTGAGCTCTAAGGGAATCCCGACCAGTGCGCCGGCCCAGAGAAGCACTCGAGGATGACGTTTTGTTGGTGGGTGATGCTTTTGAAGTACAAAAGTACTAAAGAACCCAGAACCCAGAACCCAGAACCCAGAACCCAGAACCCAGAACCCAGAACCCAGTGCCAACGTTTACCACGGAATTGTCTCTCCCGCATAATCCTTAAACGTCCCTGAAGAATCCGCATCCAACGCATCTATCTGTTCGAGCAGCAAATGTGCGGTTTGCATTGGTGTCATTAACTGACCCTCGGGTAGGTTTCTTTGGAAAGGTTCTGATAACTGTGTATCTGTGGTGCCAGGGTGCAGGGCCAATACTGCAATAGGTTTGTGACTACGCTGCCATTCGTTGCGCAGGTTCTTAAGGGCCATATTAAGGGCGCTCTTTGAAGCTCGGTAGCTGTACCATCCGCCTAATCGGTTGTCTTCGATACTCCCTACACGGGCGGACAAAGTGACAAACTTGGCGACATCGGTTTGGTTGCTGGACATAAGCTTGTCTTGAAAGTATTTAGCAAGAAGTAACGTCGGCAAGGTGTTGCGGCGAAAGTTTTCAATAAAGAAGTCAGCATCGAGCTGTTTGATGCTTTTTTCTGGGCCGTGGTGCTGGCAATGAAGAAGGCCAACGCAGTTGATGATCCAGTCTATCTGGGAAAACTGATGGCTCAGCTCTTCAACCTGCCTTTCGTCAGTAACGTCAAGGCGATGCCATGAGACCCGTTCGGCTTCAAACTCTGGCTTATTACTCAGATACGTCGCCTCAAAGGTAGCAAAAGGGAAGGCCTCCATGCATTTTTCAAGGAGGGCTGAACCGATACCACCGCCTGCACCTACAATCATTATCCGCATTTTTGCCACTCTTTATCTAGCCAACGATTGATGAAGGCTCTCGAAGGATCATACATCTGCGTTTGCTTATCAAGGTCGAAGCGTCTGACAGGTTTGGCGTCTGCGCCAACACCAGCAATGTATTGCCAATTTCCCCAGTTTGAGCCGACGTCATAGTCAATTAAGTTGTGTTCGAAATACAACGCACCGAGGCGCCAATCCAAACCAAGCTCGTGTATCAAACAACTGGCGACCAACTGTCTGCCTCTGTTTGACATAAATCCCGTGTTTTTCAGCTGTCTCATGCAGGCGTCAACGATATCAAAACCCGTCTCGCCGTTGATCCACGCCTCCAGTGTCGCTGCGTCGTCATCCCATAGCTGTGGCTCTTTGCTTATGCCTCCAGAGTGGAACAACTTTTCTTGATGCCATGCACTGTACCAATGGAAAAACTCTCTCCAAAGCAATTCAAATTTGATCCAGTAACTTGAATCATTCGCGCCGTGGTCGCGCTCAAATTGAATAACGCTGTGCCAGATTTGTCTTGCTGAAAGGTTGCCAGAAGCTAGCCATGGGGAAAATTTGGTCGAGTTATCCCAACCATCTAGTCGGTTTCTGACCAGCTTATAACTGTGCGGGAGCTGCGACGAAAAGTAGTGAGACAGGTGATTCTGTCCTGCATCCTCACCGCCAACAAAGTTGCCAAAGGTTGCCTCTGTCATGAAGATAGGCTCGGCGGACATGCAATCAATACCAATGGGGGCGGGTAAGGTTACAGGTTGCTCCAGGGGTTCGACGATAGTGAGATGTTCTACGCGCTTTCTAAATTGGGTGAAGGTTGCAGGTAACGTCTCAGGCGTAAAAGGAAGTTGGCTTTGGTGGAACAAAGATCCTGTATAGGCATTGCACACAGTCAGCTGTGGAAATGTCTGAGCAATGGCTTTCTCCGCTTCTTGCTCATACATACCAGGGTGAAACGCTCGATATAGAGTGTTGATCTGCAGCGTATCTATGATCTGGCAAAGTTGGGGAAAATCGTGTGGTGTATATAGTCTGTGACCGTACCGGCTGAGAGATTCCGCCAAGTTGCTTACGGATTCGTGTTCAAAACGTTCAAGGTGCTCTGACCTAGCAACGGGAAGGTGCTCATCTTCTGAATTGGTAATTTTAGAGTAGGGCAGATAAACGCAAATCAACTCATCTACCTCATGATTGGCTCTAAAGAGTAGATTGTTGTCGCTGATTCGGCAATCGTTGCCAAACCATATTAACCCCCGTTTTTTATCATTCATCCTGATCGCACCCACTGATTTGCTAGTGAATGTTATTACGTAGATGTGGATGAGAGCGATCTAATGCTCGTCAAAGAAATCCTTGTTACGGATGTACTTGCTCATTAAATGATAAGAGAAAGGGCGAATGAGCCAACTGATTAGAGAGCGCCCTAAGCGAATGAAGGTAGGCGTATTTTCATAGATGCGCCCGTTGTACAGCCAAAGCAACTTTCCAACATGCCAATAAGCGAGGGGAATTAAGGGCATAAAGGTCACTATGTCTAGGTCGCAGCAGACGCGATAGGTTTTATGTGACAGTCGATAATGCTTTTTAAAGCGCCAGCAACCCACCGCAGGCTGGCCAAAGGTAACGATGCGCTTGATGGCTTTGGGGTAATGATGCTCAACATAATCCCCAATGACACTGCCGATGGCACCTCCCGATGAATGACCTGTGATAACAAGGCGGTATCCACTTTCAAGACGTGGCTCAATGATGGCCAAAACACGCTCAAATACCGACAACCCAAGCTTGTCATCTCTGTGAGAAGGAGGGCTTTCTTGAGACAGGAGATAGTGGAAGCCGGCGTGGATGGAGTAGTCGAGGCCGAAATTTTTGCAGCTCTTGTGCCAGAATCCAAGGTTTAGCAACCAGTCTTTGACACTGTGGGAGCCCTTAATCACCAGCACCACTTCTTCACGTTGCTTGTTCCAAAGCACCCGCATCATGATATTGCCTTGGGCATTGCGAATAATGCGCTGACCGTTGGGGTCGAAACCAAAGGCGGTTTGTTTGAATACGCGAGGATAGGCTAACCGGCAGAGCACAGCGTAGCGTTCGTATTGATATCGTTTGAGGCTTTTCAATGATGAAACCGAACAATCTTTGGTTCAAAAGTCTATTGTGTCGCGAGAAAATGACGATTATGTGACCGTCTGAGCGATGAATTGCCGATAACTCGCTGTATAGATTGCTTAAAACAGGCTCTTGTTCAATAATTTGCCTACTTTTTTCGACCGTCGCTTTGTTGAGGCACCTACTGTGCAACGTTTCACTGACACTATTATTCGTTTCCCAAAGACCCTTTTGCTACTTCTTGTCATGGTTACTATGGCTGCTGGCTATTATGGGTCGACTCATTTTTCTATGAATGCGGATCTCAGTGAGCTTGTGGAACAAAAAGGGGAGTGGCGTGACAATCTTGATGCGGTAGAGGCGGTATTCCCTGACTCTGGAAACATCATCATTGCTGTCTCATCAAAAGATGGTGAACAAGCCAAGATAGCGACCGAGAAATTGGCAAAGGCATTCAAAACGCGTCAGCTGTTTGCTGATGTGTTCGCCCCGTCTACCTTGCAATGGTTTGAACAATACGCCACCGGCTTTCTGAGTGATAAAGAATACCAATCCCTTAGGGACAAAGTAGCATTGCTATTGCCTGAGGTCATGGTCTCCACTCAGATGAACAGCTTACAGCCTTATCTTGGTGCGCTGGACGAAAAGCTTTCTGCTAGCGAACGCTCTCCCGAAGAAATCAACACATTGATTCAGCCACTGCTCGAAGCGATGCAAGATAAAGACGTTGATTGGCAAGGCCTATTGTTTTCAGATGTCTCTGTACCCAATGGTTATGTGATCAGCTTAACTGCCGTTCCGGATTATTCTGAAACTGAACCCAATAAACTCATCATGAATACGGTTCGTGAGGTGATTGCCAGTGTAGGGATGCCTGCGGATGTGATGGTGCGAGTGACCGGACAAACGGCGTTAGATTATGATGAAATTCAAGATGCGAACGATAGCGTAGCGCTTGCGGGGACGGTATCACTCATCAGTTTGATACTGATTCTTGCGGTGGGTATTCGCTCTTTAAGGATTATCGTTGCTAGCTACCTTGCGGTAATCGTTGGCTTGGTTTGGACCTTTGCAGCAGGCCTATTTCTGGTGGGCTCGTTTAATACCATCTCCATCGTGTTCATGGTTATTTTCATTGGCTTGGGCGTGGATTTTGCCGTTCACCTTAGCTTGCATGTGTATGAACAAAGATTAAAGGGGCATGATAACCGTGAAAGTTTGGCGCTCTCTGTTCAGCACTGTATCTCACCACTAGGTCTGTGTGCCTTATCATCCGCCATCGGCTTTTTGAGCTTCTATCCGACGGCTTATAACGGACTCGGTGAGCTTGGGGTTATTTCAGCGGCAGGCATGATACTAGCGCTTGTTGCCACCTTCTTGGTGATCCCACTTTTCTTCCAGTTCTTTGGCTATCCAAAGGTAAAGAGAAGCAATGCCAAACGCTCAAAAGTGGCGTTGAAACTCAGCGAGTTTATTGTGGCTCAACATAGAAAGATCATTTTAATGACCTTAGTTGGCGCGGTTGCGACGGGATACGGCGCAATGCAGTTTCAGTTTGATTTCTCGACCTTGGTGTTAAAGAACAAAAACTCTGAGTCAGTAGAGGCTTTGCAATGGCTGCAAGACAATAAGCTTGGCTCTAGTTATCAGCTATTCGCTGTGGCAAAAGATCGCCAGCAAGCAATGGACTGGGAGAGTCAGCTGCAAGATAGCCCAGATGTTGCGGCTACCATCAGTGCTAACTCATTTTTGCCTCAGGATTTTTCGCAGCGAGTGAAAGAACTCAAAGAGTCGGCGACTCCTGAAGCAAAACGCCCAGCGATGATGACCTGGTCAGAGTTTTCGAAGAAGTATCAGCAACTACTTGGCTTGAACGATGCCTCAGAAACCAGTATCGATGAGAAAACTCTGCAGCAGCATCTAACGGCCGAGATTCAGCCTTTAATGCAGGCGTTAGCGTCTCAAAACTCAGCGATTGTCGATCCTAATGTAGATATGTTGCCCGCTGAAATTGCCCATAAGTATATTGCCGATGATGGGCAATGGCTGGTGTCAGTGACTCCGTCGGGTGATATGCGAGATGTGGCGCAGGTGAATGCGTTTATTGAAACCGTGCAAGGAGTGGCACCGCTAGCAACTGGCCGTGCAGTGGCTGAGCAACAAGTGGGGCAGATTATTGTGAAGGCATTTTATACTGCAATCGCGATATCGATAGTCGCCATAACGCTTATCCTGATATTCAGCGTACGGTATAAGCTGGATATCTTGTTTATCTTTATTCCGTTACTGCTAACCACAACAACAACACTTGCGATAGCCCATTGGTTTGGTCAGTCTCTGAATATGGCTAACATCATTGTTATACCGCTGATTTTTGGCCTTGGTGTGGATAACGGTATTCATATTGTGAAGCGGTTTAGACACGAGCAGACGATTACACGTTTCTTCTCATCATCAACGCCGAAAGCAACCTTGATCAGCTGCTTGACCACCATCGCTACCTTTGGCGCATTGACCTTAGCTGACCATCAGGGAATGTATTCGATAGGGTTTTTGCTGACCATAGCGCTAAGTGCAATACTCTGCTTTAGCTTACTGATTCTGCCTGCGTTCTTGCATAGGTTTGAACCTAGAACCTAGAACCTAGAACCTAGGCTTACAGCTGTCAGCTTGAAGCTGACAGCTGTAGAGATCTATCTTTGACGACTAGGTTTCTTACCTGCCTTCGGCTTACCTGCATGTGGTCGGTTTTGCTGACCGCCTTTATTGTTCGCACCAGCCTTGCCTTGGGCATTACTTCCGTTAGCAGTGCTACCTTGGCTATTGCGGCCTTGGCCTGCATTACCTTGGGTGCTATTGCCGTTACGGCCTTGTCCTGGCTTCGCTTTGCCTCTTTGGTTTGGCTTGCGAATGTCTGGCTGGCTGTCGGTGTGCTTGGTTGCAAAGCGGTGTGCGCCGTGGCGTCCCGACTTGCGACGTTGTGCTGGCGTTTGTTTATCGAGATCTTCTTCTGGCACAAGACAGTTTGGCTTGTCACCAATAAGGTGTTTTTTACCCATGCTGATCAGCGCTTCGCGGATCATCGGCCAGTTGGCAGGATCGTGATAACGAAGCAATGCCTTGTGCAGGCGGCGCTGACGCTCACCCTTAGCTACAGGCACATCTTCACGCTGTTTATATTTAACGCGTTTCAGAGGGTTGGTCTCTGAGTAGTACATCGCTGTGGCGTTACACATAGGTGAAGGGTAAAAGTTCTGAACCTGATCGCACTCGTAGCTGTTTGATTTTAGCCATTGCGCAAGGTTCACCATATCCTCATCTTCTGTACCTGGGTGGGCAGAGATGAAGTAAGGGATCAGATACTGTTTTTTGCCTGCTTGTTGGCTGTACTTCTCGAACATTTCTTTGAAGCGGTCATAGGTGCCCATGCCCGGCTTCATCATTTTGTCTAGAGGACCTTTCTCTGTGTGCTCAGGAGCAATCTTCAGGTATCCGCCAACGTGGTGAGTCACCAACTCTTTGACGTACTCTGGAGATTCAATTGCCAAGTCGTAACGCACGCCAGAAGCAATCATCACCTTTTTAACGCCTGGCACCTTACGGGCAGCGCGGTAGAGATCAATGGTGTGCTTATGGTCTGTGTTGAGCTTGCTACAAATGCCTGGGAATACACAAGATGGGCGACGACAGGTTGCTTCAGCTTTTGGAATGCTACAGCCAAGGCGGTACATGTTCGCCGTTGGGCCGCCAAGATCAGAAATCGTGCCAGTAAATCCTGGAACCTTGTCTCTGATTTCTTCGAGTTCGTTAAGGATCGACTCTTGAGAGCGGTTTTGAATAATGCGCCCTTCATGCTCTGTAATAGAACAGAACGAGCACCCACCAAAACATCCACGCATGATGTTAACCGAGGTTTTAATCATGTCGTAAGCAGGGATCTTTGCCTTGCCGTACATAGGGTGGGGTACACGCGCAAACGGTAGACCGAACACATAGTCCATCTCTTCTGTTGTCAGAGGAATAGGCGGTTGGTTTACCCATAGCTCACGATCGCCATGACGCTGTATTAGCGCTCGGCCTGAGTGAGGATTGGTTTCTAGATGCATCACGCGACTTGCGTGGGCATATAAGATTCTGTCGTTATGCAGCTTTTCATACGCAGGTATGCGAATGGCTGTGGTTTCCGAGTCATGGCGGCTAGGGCGCACTACTACAGGTTCAGCCTTAACTTCGGTTTGCTCTGAGGTTTTATCACTGCAGTTGGTTTCGACTTCGTAAGGGTTAGTCGGTACGAAGGCTTTGCCTGGTTTTTCTATGCGTGACGAATCGATGATCTTAAATTGCTGTGGCGCTTGCGCTAGGTTTACCGCTGTGCCACGAATGTTGGTCATTTGTGCAATATCTTCACCGTCAGCAAGACGATGTGCTACCTCGATAAGGGCACGTTCAGCGTTACCAAACAGAAGAAGGTCTGCCTTGGCATCGAAGATGACTGAGCGACGCACTTTATCTGACCAGTAGTCATAGTGCGCGATACGGCGAAGACTTGCCTCGATACCACCAAGCACAATCGGTGTGCCTTTGAAGGCTTCACGGCAGCGCTGAGAATACACTAAGGTCGCACGATCAGGGCGTTTTCCCCCCTCATTATTCGGGGTGTAGGCATCATCGTGACGCAATTTTCTATCCGCAGTGTAGCGGTTGATCATTGAATCCATGTTGCCAGCGGTAATACCAAAGAATAGGTTTGGTTTACCGAGCGTCATGAAGTCGTCTTTGTTGTTCCATCGCGGTTGAGCAATGATACCAACACGAAAGCCTTGAGCTTCTAGAAGTCGCCCAATGATAGCCATACCAAAGCTTGGATGGTCCACATAGGCATCGCCAGTGACGATAATAATGTCACAACTGTCCCATCCTAGAGCGTCCATTTCTTTGCGACTGGTTGGCAAGAATGGTGCGGTTCCGAAACACTCTGCCCAATATTTTTTGTATTGGTGGATTGGAGTAATAGTGTTGTGCATTTTTTGACCTCTTTTGAGCAAGCGGTGCATTATAGCGATTAGTTTTAAGGTTAGCTAGCAGAAGCCAGAATTTTATATATACTCAGTAAATAGTCTTTAAATTTCAGATATATAAGAGTCCCTTTTATGTGTAAGCCTATTCGTCAACTCTCCTATCTATTGGCGCTCAGTGGCTCTGTTTTCAATACTGCTCATGCAGTCAGTTTCACTGACCCCGTCGATGGTATGTTTGATATGGGCGAATATCTAGCTGAAAACGCCTACGGATTTCTGCCTATCCCAGTAATTATAACCGAACCTGCGGTGGGCTATGGCTTCGGCGTGATAGGGATGTTTTTGCACGAAACAGAAGAGCAAAAAGAGAAACGTCGTAAACTCGCAATGGAATCTATCGATGGGGGCGCGCAGCTTATTCCTCCGGCAGTCACTGTAGCGGGTGGAGCGGCGACTGAAAACGGGACTTGGTTTGCTCTGTTAGGACATAGACGAGTGTGGAAACAAGACTCTATTCGTTATATGGGCGGAGTCGGCTTTGGTACGGCAATTATGGAGTTCTATCCTTTTTCCAATAGTGGTGGTCCTCTGCAAGATGTAGGTGTTGAGCTTGAAACGGAAGGTTATGGCGGCATGCAAAAACTTCAGTTTAGGGTGGCAGACACTAAATTGTTTTTGGGTATACAGCAGTTCTACGCGGATAGTGAGGTAAGGCTCAAGAATAATTCTGGGATTGGTTCGGACAGTTATACCCTTGCCGAGACACGCTCTTCAGGTTTGGGGTTTAACCTTGAATATGACGCAAAAAATAGCTTTTTTTATCCAACCGAGGGCTGGGACTTTATTGCTGAATACCTCTGGTATAGAGAAGGCATCGGCAGTGATAACGATTACGAGACCTTTTTGGCCTCAAGTACCGCGTATGTACCCATAGCGAACAATTGGACTCTGGCTTTTGCCGTTGAATACAACTCACTGACAACGGATGAGACCACCTTACCACCACTCGCTTATCCCGATATTTCCCTTAGAGGTATCCCGGTGAACCGCTATCAAGGTAACTACACTAGCTCTTATCAAACGCAGGTCATGTGGCAGTTTACTCCACGCTGGAGTGTGTCTGTGTTTGGCGGCGTTGGAGGCAACAGTGGCGTTGGCCGATCTAATGAAGGGGCATCGGCCATGTTTGACGACATGAAGTGGGCGTATGGTACGGGCTTTCGTTATCTCATAGCTAGACGCTATGGCGTTCATATGGGAATGGATTTTGGCTTTAGTGAAGAAGACAGTGCGTTCTATTTTAATGTTGGCACGGGATTGTAATCACGCTAGGGGAGGTTACACTACTTCTCCTCATTGTTTTTGATTGATGACACTATGGACACCTACGCTCAGCTATCGATACATATCTTCTTGCCTATGGCCATTGGCGCCTTAGCGATTTTGATTCTGGCCTTAACCAAGGGTGAGATTTGCCCTGGACAAAGAGGTCGCCTGCACAAGCAACTGCCTATTATTGCCTGCTTATTCTTTGTTGGTGGCGGCGCTATGCCAGCGTTTATTGTCCCAGCTGCGCTTCTTATGTACTTCTCAGTTCAAACCAAAACGGGCAAAACGCGCGACAGTGGCTCGCTGTTTTTATTAATGTTGGCAGGCGTATCCGCATGCCTATTCTGGATATTATCCATAGTGAATAGTGAGCCTAGATTTGTCCTTGGTTCATTAAGTATTGCAATGGGTGAGGTGATCTTCTTAGGCGCGGCTTTAGGTCATCTTCTTATGATCAGAGCGAAGACCCGCCTTCAAGCTTTCCATACACTGCTGCCTGTTGCTGGTATTGCTTCGGCCATGCTGCTTGTGCTCTCGGTATTGGTTCAGGCTCATTGGGCTTGGAGTGAACAAAGCGAGGTTGTTATATCGGTGATTAGCTTTTCCTTCCCGCTATTACTCACCGCTATCCTTGTGTGGAGTTGGCATCTGTTTCGCTCATCGACCGTGAATCAGTATCAAGTCTTGGTGGCGAGTGCATTAGGAATTAGCGGCAGCTATCTTCTACTTCCTTTGTTTTGACAAAATTTTGCCATTGATCACTGTCAAACGACTGGTTTGCAACTAATCTTGTAAGAGAGGTTTTTGGGAGCAGTTCGTCTGAGAGGTGACACATGGATCTAAGTAACATCAAACGCTGGGACAGTAATATCCTGCTGAGTATCGTTAACGAGAAGCTGCGCTTAGAGTGCGACAGCATTGAAGAGTTAGCGAGTATGTACGAAATTGACGCAAACAGCTTGGCAGACAAGCTAAGCGGTGTGGGCTATCAATATGACCCACTGACTAATCAGTTTAAATCTCACGAGTTCTAGAAACTAAAACATTACCTATAAAAATGGCTACCCTAGGGTAGCCATTTTTTGTATTAGGACGCTCTAGAATACAAAGCGAGTGGTCAGCATGAACTGATCACCGTAGAAGTCATTAATTTTGCCTTCTAAGCCTAGAGAGAAAAGCTCTGTGGCGTGGAATCGACCATAAACGCTACCAATCCAGTCGTCATTGCTGTCGATAGTCACGTAACCTACGTTACCACCTAGCTCAAATTGTGGACCTAACCATTGACGCCAGCCAAGGTTCACTTCCATACCTAGGTCGTTGTCAAACTTATTGTTGTCTACAACGCGAAGTAACATTTGACCTGTGATGTCAGCCCAGTTTGTTACTGGAGCATGGAATCCAAGACCGGTACGAAGGTTGTAATCACTTTCAAACTCAGAGTCGATGGTTGCTACAAAGTGCGCGTTCGGGTGAATCGCTTTACTAAAGCCAGCACCGAAAGTCAGCGGAGCCATACCAATGCGCGCTTCAAAGTAGTCGTAATTAAAGTTGCTCATAACAGCAGGGCTGTTTGCAAAGGTGGCGCCAGAAAAAGTCGCTGCTACAGCAAGTGCAGCACAGGCTAATTTACGCATAATGATTGATAACCTACTTAGTGGAAATTGTTAGTCCTTGGCTCTAAGAGAGTAAACTCTCGTAGTCATCATGCACTATGTGAATGATTTGCCTTTTATAATGCTGACCATATTAATGTAACCAGACTATTACCTCCACTAAAACAGAGGGTTATATACGCTAAATTTCTGTCAATTTTCACAAAGCTAGTGTTTTCGCACGTTTATTCACCGAATTGAGTGCGTTTTTCCGAAACGGCCTGCAATATTTTGGCGGTATCTAAGAAACGAGCCCATTGCATTGGTTCTTCCGCAGTCTCTATTACGTAGCGCGTTAGGTGCTCAGTAACGATGTCGACAAGCTCCGCTTTCTTCCATGGCTTAGCAATATAGAAATCTAAACAGTGGTGATTGACGGCATTGACGGTGTCGTTGAGATCGGCTTGCCCGGTGAGAAGTAATTTTTTACAGGCTTTTGTGGCTGCGTTTTGATGCAATTCGATAAGAAAATCGACACCGGTTTCTTCTGGCATGATGTGGTCGCACAAGATCATCGCTAAAGGGGTGTCTTCTGCTTGATATTCAGCAATGACTTCACGCGCCTCCGAGACTGATTCGGCCGCTTCAATTTCGCAGAATTCTGCAAACGATTTAAGGTCACGAACCACACTTTCTAAGACGTCTCTCTCATCATCGACACACAAAATTAATAGCTTGTTCATTCATTCCCTCATTTTCACGTTGATTGCGGTATAAACGGCAGACGAACAATCATCTGCGTTCCTTCCCCGATGGTTGATGCTACGGAGATGCTGCCTTGGTGCTGGTGGACTATTTGCTGGCACACGGACAACCCTATGCCTAAGCCAAAGTCACCTTGTTTCTTGGTGGTAAAGTTAAGTTCAAAAATACTCTCGAGCTGTTCTGGTTCAATGCCAGACCCGTTGTCTTGAAATACGATCTCTATTTGCTGTTTATCTGCATCTAATGCGCTGTGAATACTGAGTTTCCCATTGTTATCCATTGCATCTAGGGCGTTGGAAACTAGGTTGGTCCATACCTGCTGCAGCGCAATGGGGCGGCAAAATGTTGGGGCGATTGAGTGGTAATCTCGCTCCACGGTGATGTTTTTCAATCGGTTCTCAAAGATGACCAAGGTATCCTCAATACCTTCGTGTATATCGACTTTCTGTGTTGATTCTTCATCTGAGCGCGCATAGCTTTTTAGGCTTTTCACCATGTCGGCAATGCGTTGTGAGCACACATTTATCGACCGCAAAGTGGTGCCAGCAGTGTAATAGTGCTCGAGTTGCGCCAAGATTTTATCAATGTCTTGATGGGCCAAGATGCTATCGATTTGCTCTTCAAGGCCCATGTTGACCACCATCTTAGCTTGCTGTTTGGTCTGCATCTTACTGGCGATAGCTTTGGATTTTTGTCTAAGCTGCACGGTTGAGATGGGGTTAGAGCGCAATGCTCGCTCGAGCACTTGCTTGCCGAGGACTTTGCTGGTCGCTTCAAACTCTTCGGTGTCCTGGCTAATTTCGTGAATTAGAGTATCGGAGCTTCGCAAAATAGCCGCAATAGGGTTGTTGAGCTCGTGGGCAACGCCGGCAACCAATTGCCCTAGTACAACCATCTTTTCATTTTCAACCAACTGAGTTTGCGCAGCTTCAAGGGACTCGAAGGTATGTTGTAACTGCAGTTTAGTGTGAATGCTACGCTGCAATCGACGGTTGAAGTGACGCAAGAGTAAGTTGGTGAATAAGGGAAGCAGGGCACTGTTTGAATGCATGACTTCAGTAAAGGTGGTTTTGCTGAGCTTGATAACTTGGGTTTGGCTTAAGGTCAGTGCGGTTGAAAAGGACTTTTCTCCGGTCACAAATGACATACCGCCGATAATGCCGCCTTTGCCGTGACGAACCACCTCGCGTCGCTTGCCATGTTCATCTCGTTTGTATAAGGCAACCTCCCCCTTGGTGATAAACCATAGAAATTGGTTTGGTTCTCCCTCTTTGGTCAAGAGGTGAGAAGGAGAGTATCGACGAATAGCCCGTGATTCATCGCTTTTTGCAAAGAAGGCTTCTAGTGCGTTGCATACCTTTTCCGATAACTCGTCATCACTAATGGAATGATAATCACGGATAAAATCACTGCGGTAGGCGTGAATGCGCTTATCTATATGAACTCTGATGATTTTTTGGCTATCTAAGACGGAGCCATAAGGTAACCAGTCTATTTTAGGCTGATTAATGATAAATTCAGTGAGCTCTTTTTTAATTATCTGAGTGGTATTTTCAAGTTGCAGTGGGTGAGTAAAACAGTGGTCTAATCGCCCTTCATTTACTGCTGTAATCACACTTTCTAATTGGTTGGCATCACAAGTCAGTATCTTGCGGCAGTGTGGGTAGTGAGGTTCTAGATCAACCAGCAGTTGTGACGCGCTAGTATTGAGTGATTCTGTGGCGATAACCATGGCCAGCTCTTGGCGCTCGACACGAATTTCCTCGAGGCATGCATAAGCATCACGAACGTTTTTCGCGAACAGAGGTCTAAACTTGCGCTCATAGGGTTTGAGAGCAAGCTCCAATATTGATAGAGAGTTTGGATCGTCTTCGATACAAAGAACGCAATATTGAGTCATAATCAACCCATCTTTTTATTGCACTGTAACAATTTTAATCTAACTCAAATGAGAGCCAGTTAAAGTTATGCCAGTAAAGCGAAAATATCCTAGAAAATACTGATTTATCTCAATTTTATCTGTATAAAAGAGAGTAGACGTGCAAACACAGAAATTATAAGAATATGCGACAATTAAAATCAATAGCCGCAGTAGGCGGTGCAGTAGCCCTTATCGGTATCTGGCCTTTGGCCGTAGGTCACATTGGACAAACCATAGTGACTGACGGTATTCAAAACTTTGACAATCAAGACATCAAGGTAGAACTAGAAGAATACGATAGAGGCTATCTAAGCTCTGTGGCTAAGACGCTAGTCACCGTAATAGATCCGCAAGCTGTGGCTCAGCTGAATGCTTACGGCTGGCCGACACAGTATGAGCTGGTACACAATATTAATCATGGGATGTTGAGCCTAAGTGGCGAGACTTTCTATTCTCAAGTGCCTGAGCTTAAGCTTCTCACAACGACTCAACTTAATGGTAATACTGAGTTTTCTACCAACGTAAAAGCGCAGCAATTTGATATCGCCGGTAGCGAGCCAATGACAGCACTGTTGGGCGCACTAGATATCGAAGGCTCTGTGACAGTATTAGGTGAGCTTGAATATCAATTAACTATGCCTTCTCTTGAGTTTGACTATCAAAATGGCGCTATGATTCGATTTGATGGCCTAGCAAGCAGTGGTGAAGGTAAAGTAGAGCAAGGGCTTTGGATGGGTGAGCAAACCCTTTCTCTAGATAGCTTTGTGGTTAACGACTATGAGGGTGTCAACTTAGTGGAAATGGGGGGCTTGAGCTATCAATTCCAAACCAGCCAAGACGAAACGGCACACACTCTGCAAGGGGATTATCAACTGACTCTGCAGGAGTTTAAAAACCATGATGGTGAGGCTAAAAACCTAAGCCTAAGCTTTACCGCTGGTGGTTTTGATAAATCTGCATTCTTGGATTTGTCTGAGATGTATCAGAATAGCCCTGTATGGACAGAGCAAGACACCGCTAAAGCATTACCTAAAGTCGATGAGTTTCTGGCTAAGGGTTTCTTCATGTCTTTGAATAAATTCAGCGTTGATGTGGACGAAGGTCATTTTGAGTCAAACTGGAATATGAACCTGCCTTCGGGTGAGGCGAACACATCGAAAGATTTCTTACAGCTTATCGAACTGTTGCAAGGGGATATGAATGCCTTTGTTTCTAGTGACTTGGTGATGGCTTACCCTTTCATTCAAGAAAACCTAGATGAATTGTTGATCATGGAAGTTGCATCGCAGACTGATGATGGTTACAAAATGTCTTTGCAGTTGAAAGATGGAAATATACTGTTCTCTAATGGCAAAGAAGTACCGGTAATGTCGTTATTGCTGCCAATGCTATTGCCACAACAAGCACAGTAAAACCAATTACCTACAGAAAAAAAAGCCATAGTTTGGTCCTTTATACCAACTATGGCTTTTTTATATCAAAATGAGACTTAAATCTTGTTTTAAGCTGGGGTATAGTCATTGAAAACATTGATTGAATCACTTGGAGTAAGTAAACGAAATGGACGCCATTTATAACTTTAGTGCCGGACCTGCTGGCCTACCAAAAGCCGTGATGGAATTAGCTCAGAAAGAGTTTGTAAACTGGAACGGTATGGGCCGCTCAGTGATGGAAATTAGCCATCGCAGTAAAGAGTTTATTGCAGTAGCGGAAGCTGCCGAGCGCGACCTGCGCGAATTACTTCAAGTGCCTAGCAACTACAAAATCCTATTCTGTCAGGGCGGGGCTCGCGCTCAGTTCTCTGCAGTGCCAATGAACCTTCTCGGTCAAGCTACTAAGGCGTGTTACGTTGACGGTGGTTACTGGGCAAACAGTGCTATTGCAGAAGCGAATAAGTATTGTGAGGTTCAGATTGTTGACGCTAAAACTGAACGTGATGGTAAGGCCGCGATTGCGCCTGCGGCATCTTGGCCTATCGATGATGACGCCGCATACGTGCACTACTGCCCAAATGAAACCATTGATGGCATCGAGATCAATGACCTTCCGGTGACTGATAAACCTATCGTTGCGGATATGTCATCGACGATTTTGTCTCGCCAGATCGATGTGAGTAAGTTTGGCGTTATCTATGCCGGAGCACAGAAGAACATCGGTCCTGCGGGCATTACACTGGT
The DNA here is from genome assembly GCF_001677275.1 of Vibrio breoganii. Taxonomy (GTDB): domain Bacteria; phylum Pseudomonadota; class Gammaproteobacteria; order Enterobacterales; family Vibrionaceae; genus Vibrio; species Vibrio breoganii. Next base: position 1,558,623 of record NZ_CP016177.1, on the reverse strand, counting down.
GATTGTTCGTGATGATTTACTGGATCTGGCCAGTGACATCTTGCCGAGCACGCTAAGCTACAAACTGCTCGATGAGAAAGAGTCTATGTACAACACGCCACCAACGTACGCTTGGTATTTGTCTGGATTGGTGTTCAAGTGGCTAAAATCCATCGGCGGTATCGCTGAGATGGAAAAACGTAACCGCAACAAGGCGGCAGCCCTGTACAAGGCAATAGATGACTCTGCTTTCTACAAGAATGATGTTCATCCAGATAACCGTTCATTGATGAATGTACCTTTCCAATTGGCAAAACCAGAGCTTGATGCTTTGTTCCTAGAGCAAGCGGAAGCGAAAGGCCTAGTGGCGTTAAAAGGCCACAGAGCCGTGGGCGGCATGCGCGCTTCTATCTATAATGCAATGACAGAAGAAGGCGTAAATGCGCTGGTTGCGTTTATGAGTGAGTTTGAGAAAGCGAATAATTAATAGCTGAAAGTTTGAAGGAAAGTCGCTTGGTATTAACCGGGCTTTCCGTTAGCCGTCATACTGGAAGATACGAAGTATTTATCCAGTATCTTGGGAAGTGCATAACTCAACAATGTGCTCACTAATATCCTGAATCAAGTTCAGGATGACGGTTATTTAAGCTTTCGTAGTGACAACTACATTCTTCTGAACAACTCCCCCTAAATCCACGTCATACTGGAAGATACGAAGTATTTATCCAGTATCTTGGGGAGTGCATAACTCAACTATGTGCTCACTATGATCCTGAATCAAGTTCAGGATGACGGCTATTTTAGCTTTGGTAATGACAACTATATTCTTCTGAACAACTCACCCTAAAATTCACGTCTTACTGGAAAAGACGAAGTATTTGTCCAGTATCTTGGGGAGTGCATTACTCAACTATGTGCTCACTAAGATCCTGAATCAAGTTCAGGATGACGGCTATTTCGGCTTTGGTAATGACAACTATATTCTTCTGAATAACTCACCCTAAAATCCACGTCATACTGGAAAATACGAAGTATTTATCTAGTATCTTGGGGAGTGCATTACTCAACTATGTGCTCACTAAGATCCTGAATCAAGTTCAGGATGACGGTTATTTCGGCTTTCGTAGTGACAACGGATCTCTTCTAAACAACTCACCCTAAATCCACGTCATACTGGAAAATACGAAGTATTTATCCAGTATCTTGGGGATTGGATAACTTAACTATGTGCTCACTAAGTTCTTGAATCAAGTTCAGGATGACGGCTATTTAAGCTTTCGTAGTGACAACTACATTCTTCTGAACAACTCACCCTAAATCCACGTCATACTGGGAAATACGAAGTATTTATCCAGTATCTTGGAGAGTGCATAGCTCAACTATGTGCTCACTAAGATCCTGAATCAAGTTCAGGATGACGGTTATTTCGGCTTTCGTAGTGACAACGGTTCTCTTCTAAATAACTCACCCTGAATCCACGTCATACTGGAAAATACGAAGTATTTATCCAGTATCTTGGGGAGTGGATAACTTAACTATGTGCTCACTAAGATCCTGAATCAAGTTCAGGATGACGGTCTTTCGTATCTATCAGCTGAGAGCTTTCAGCCTCGTTTGCAGAAACTCTTTCAGGGCTTTCACCAATCCACTGAACTGACTTCGGTCGGTAAATATCATATACAATGGGGCGTGCTCGCCGCGCCACTGTTGCGCTAGAGTCATTAAGCGACCTTCTCTAATATCTTGCAGTACATCCAGTCGTGATTTATACGCGACACCATGCCCGTTGAGTGCCCATTGACGCACCATCTGCCCATCGCTGGTTTTGCGATTTCCGTTTACCTTAACCACCAATTGTTGCTGAGATTCATGCTGAATAAAGTGCCAACGATTGTGCAGCTTTTGATTCAGGGCGAAGCATAGGCAGTTGTGCTCCGTGAGATCCTCTGGTTGGGTGATTTTAGGATGTGACTCTATGTATTCAGGAGAGGCGCACAAAATTCGATAGTTTTCTTTATACAGGGGGATGGCAATCATGTTGGAGTCTTCAGGTTCTCCAATGCGCAGAGCCACATCGACATTTTGCTCGTAGAGGTCGGCGTAGCTGTCGGAAAGATGCACGTGCACCGATACCTTAGGGTGCAGAGCCAAAAACTCATCGATGAGCGGCATAATGACACCTCGCCCTGTATCTGAGGGCATAGAGAGATTGATATTGCCGGCTAACTCTTGATCTTTTTCTGTTAGTTCATCGATACCTTGCTCAAAGATAAGCATGGCTTGCTGACAGCGAGGCAGAAATAACTCTCCTTGAGGAGAGAGTCTTAGCTTTCTAGTGGAGCGAATAAACAGCGGGACCTCGAGCTCTGTTTCTAATCTTTGAATCGTCCGACTAATGGCAGCTGGAGTTTGGTCTAAACTACGAGCAGCAGCGGAAAGGCTGCCGAGCTTTGCGGTTTCAAGGAAGACTTTAATATCATGCAGTGATTTCATTTTTAACTTTTTGTAAAAAGTGTTTTGAGCGAAGCTTAGTTTTTCAAACTAAACGTGTCAATTAAACTGGTTGTATATAACGGAATCAATCTGGAGAGCAAACAATGAAGGCAGTTGGATATCAAGTAAACCTACCTATCGACAATGAAGCGTCACTACAGGACATCACGCTCGATAAACCCAATGCAGCAGGCAGGGATCTACTTGTTAAGGTGCAAGCTATTTCCGTCAACCCGGTAGACACCAAAATACGTGCCAATGTGGCTCCAGAGTCCGGCTATAAAGTGATCGGTTGGGATGCGGTGGGTATTGTCGAAGAGGTAGGCGATCAAGTGTCTTTGTTTAACGTTGGCGACCTTGTTTGGTATGCGGGGGATCTTACGCGCTCTGGTACCAATGCTGAATTTCAATTAGTGGATGAGCGCATTGCCAGTCTAGCTCCAACTTCCGTGAGCGTGTCTCAGGCTGCAGCCTTGCCTTTGACTACGTTAACCGCTTGGGAGATGTTGTTTGACCGCCTAAAAGTTAATACAGAAGCAAATCAAAGCATTCTTATCATCGGCGCTGCGGGCGGGGTAGGTTCAATTATGGTCCAGCTAGTGAAAAAGCTCACTAACTTGAAGGTGATAGCGACCGCTTCGCGTCCTGCCTCTGTGGAGTGGCTAAAACAGCTTGGCGCAGATCAGGTGATTGATCACAACCAATCCATGAGTGAGCAACTTGGGATGAATGATTGTGTCGATTATGTGGTGAGTCTCAACAATACCGAACAGCACATGCCTGAAGTTATGAAGGTCATAAAGCCACAAGGTCAATTTGGCTTGATTGATGACCCTTCGTCTTTTGATATTCGAGCGCTTAAACCAAAGAGTGTGTCCTTGCACTGGGAGTTTATGTATACCCGCTCGATGTTTGAAACCGACGACATGCAAAAGCAGCATGAGATCTTAGCAAAGGTGGCAACAATGATCGACTCTGGAGAGGTGAAAACCACTCTAGGAGAGCACTTTGGCGCGATCAACGCGACAAATCTGAAGCGAGCACATGCGCTTTTAGAGTCTCAAAAAGCACGCGGAAAGATAGTGCTGGAAGGCTTTAACGACTAAATAGTGGTAAGTAAAAAGCCCCGCAGCGTTTACGTTGCGGGGCTTTTTGTTGGTTAGTCCAAAGTCTGCGACTAATCCACTAGATCGCTTGATGCAATTGGAAATAGCGCCCTTTTTGTTTTAAAAGCTCGCTGTGCTCGCCTTGTTCTACTAGCTTGCCTTGCTCAAGTACCACAACATTATCCATCTTACTTAGGCCTACCAGACGGTGGGTTACAAAGACCACGGTTTTGTCTTGATAGTGCTGCTCGAGTAGCGACATGATTTGTGACTCAGTAGAGCGATCTAGGCCTTCTGTAGGTTCGTCGAGTAGAAGGATAGGGGCGTTGTGCAATACGGCGCGAGCGATACCGATACGGCGTTTCTCGCCGCCAGAGAGTTGTCTTCCGCCATCGCCTAGCCATTGATCAAGCCCAGGTGCATCCATCAAGTACTCAAGGCCAACTTTTGATAGCGTTCCGGCTAATTCACTGTCGTCGGCATCAGATTTTGCAATTAATAGGTTGTCGCGCAAGGTGCCATTTAACACATCAACACGCTGGCTCACTACCGAGATAAGTCTGCGAAGCTCTGATTCAGAGAGCTCGGTCAGTGCCTGTCCGCCAATCTTGATATCACCTTGCTGAACATCCCAGTAGCGGGTCAGCAATTGAAGCAGCGTTGATTTACCACTGCCGGTTTTACCGAGAATGGCAAGCTTACTGCCTGCTGGCACGCTCAGTGATAGATTGTCTACAGCAAGGGGTGCATTGCTTTCGTAGGCAAATGAAATATCGCTAAACTCGACGGCAACTTTATTATTAGTACCGATGACTTTGTTGTTGGTATAGGTAGGGAATTGTACATCAGGCTCAGCGCCGATGATCTCATTGAGACGTCGTGCAGATGCCAGCGTTTGCCCTAGGTATTGGAACGCCCCAGCAATCGGCATTAATAACTCTACACTGGCTAGGGTTGCAAATACCACCAGAGCGATAAGTGGGCTAGGTACAGATCCGCCAATTCCGTCTGCTGACATCCATAAGATCAGCAGTAGCGTCATGCCATTGGCCAATAACAGTAAAGCGTTGGCAAGACCGGTAATATGAGCGTTGACTGCCTGATTGCTCATCAGTGCCATTTGCGCTTGGTCGATCTTTTCTCTGTAGCGTTTTTCCGCGCCAAATAATAAAAGCTCGCTGTGGCCTTCAACCCAATCTAGAGCGCGGATACGAAGGTCTGCGCGGTTTTGCGTCAGTCTATGCCCATTACCCTTACCCAATTTATAAAAGAGTACAGGCCAGATCAAAACAAGAGCCATCAAGATAGCGCCAAGTGTTAGACCGATATCACTATCAAACCACACCAAGAAACCCGTTAGGCAGGTGATACCTAGAATGCTGAGTATTACTGGGCTTACAAGACGCAGGTAGACGTGGTCCATGGCTGATACATCCGCGACTAAGCGGTTGAGCAGGTCGGCATCACGCAATCCACCCACACGACCAGGGATCAGCGGGGTGAGTTTCTCATAGAAGTAAACACGCAAATCCGTAAGCAGCTTAAAGGTTGCGTTGTGTGACACGACGCGCTCGCCCCAACGACCAGCAGTACGACCCATAGCAAGGCCACGAACGCCGCCACCAGGAAGCATGTAGTTGAAGGTTTCTCGGGCTATAGTGAGTCCTGCCACAGCAGCAGCGGACAAAAACCAGCCAGATAAAGTCAGTAGACCGATAGAAGCAAATAGGGTAAGAAAGCCCAAAATCATGCCTAGGGATAGACCAAACCAATGCTTTTTATACAGTTTGAGGTAAGGAAGTAACTCACGCATCGATATCGCCTCCTAGTGTTTGCTGCTGATTCAGCATCGCTTTGAAGGTGCCTTGATGTTCTAGTTCGCTGTAGCTACCTTGCTGAGTAAGAGCGCCATTTTCCAACACTAATATTTGATCCATTTGCTGCAGGTTACTTAATTGGTGAGTGACCATAAGCGCGGTTTTATTCACTAGAGCCGATTGCAGGCTCTCATTGATTAACGATTCACTGCGGGCATCCAAGCTAGCGGTAGGCTCATCAAGCAGCCAAAATTGGCCATCTTGCAACAAGGCTCGGGCTAGCGCAATACGCTGAGCTTGGCCTACAGACAGGCCTCCAGAGCGATCCGAAATGGCATGATCTAGACCCAGTTTATCGATAAATTCATCGGCGTGAGCCTGTTTGATTTTGTCTTGTAACTCTTGCGAGCTAAAGGTTTTCTCAGCAAGGTTAAGGTTCTCGGCAATGGTGCCATGAACCAGTAATGGGTTTTGACCTACCCAGCTCACCATTGAACGGTAGCTGTTTAGATCAACCTCAGATAACTCTGTGCCATTAATGGTTAGACTGCCTTGGTAAGGAAGAAATCCAAGAAGGGCGTTCATTATTGAGGTTTTACCTGCGCCGCTTGGGCCTACCAAAGCTGTTTTCTTGCCCGTTTCTAGAGTGAAGCTGACAGGGCCAACCAATACCTTGCCTTCTGTGCTGGTAACGATTAAATCAGAGGCTGTTATCACGCAGTTTTCTTCACTAGTGATAACCTGCTTGTTGCTCTCTTGTTTAGGCTCTTCAATATTCAAGAAATCAACAATGCTTTCTGCCGCACCAATGGCTTGCTGCTTGGCGTGATAAAAGGTACCAAGGTCGCGAAGAGGTTGGTAGAACTCGGGTGCGAGTATCAAGATGAACAAGCCTGTAAATAGGGTAACGCTGGTGCCATAGTGGCCAAAGTTAAGCTCACCGATAAAGGTGAAACCAAAATAAACCGCGGTGAGGGCAATGGAGATTGAAGTGAAGAATTCTAATACCGCAGAAGACAAAAATGCGATCTTCAATACGCTCATCGTGCGCTCGCGAAACACCTCTGACGCAGCATGTAACTGTTCTTTTTCATCTCTTGCACGGTCGAATAAACGAATGGTTGTCATCGCTTGCAAGCGGTCATAAAAATGCCCTGACAAGCGTTGCAGTGCTTTGAAGTTTTTACGGTTTGCATCGGCAGCTTTTTTGCCAACCAGTGCCATGAAAAACGGAATGAGCGGTGCGGTGATCAAAAATATCAGTCCGCTGACCCAGTTGAGTGGGAATACCACCACCAAGATCATAAAAGGAATTAGCGCTGAGAGTGCCATTTGCGGTAGGTATTTTGCGAAGAAATCTTGCATCTCTTCTACCTGCTCGATCAGCATGGTGCCCCATGCGCCGGCGGTTTTACCTTTAATATGGCCAGGCCCCAAGCGACGCATTTTATCGACCACCAAGCCTCTGATATAGATGCGAACCTGTTCGCCACTTCTGTACCCTGCAATCTCTCTGCCCCAAGCGAGGGCGCTGCGCAGTATTACTGTCGCACCAAGGCCAATGAAGTGAGGGACTAAATCATACTTGTCGGCATGTTCAATGATGAGGCTATGTAGGATCTGAGCGATGAGTGAGGCTTGAATGATGAGCACAACGGCAGAAGCAACTCCTGCGACAACTGTCAGGGTCAACCATCGCTTTGCTAGCTTACTTTGCTGTTTAAGCCAGCGGCTCAACTCGCCTTGGGTTTTCTTATCCATGAATATGATTAAATGCGAATAATTTTGATTTGGGAGAGTATATCGAAAAAGGTCCACAGATGTACTCTGTGGACGCTAAGATTTCAATATGAGAGGTAATTAATTTTGTTTACGCATCAATTTCGTCGAGATAACGTTCAGCATCTAACGCCGCCATACAACCAGTACCGGCTGAAGTGATGGCTTGACGATACTGATTATCCATAACATCACCTGCGGCAAACACACCCGGTATGCTGGTTTGTGTTGCGTTACCTTCTAGGCCGGAATTTACCACGATGTAATCGTGATTCATCTTTAACTGCTCTTTGAAAATGCCGGTATTCGGTTGGTGACCGATAGCGATAAACGCACCCATGACATTAATCAGCTCTGTTGCATCCGATTTTGTATCCTTAACGCGGACGCCAGTGACACCCATATCGTCGCCAACCACCTCATCAAGTGTGCGGTCGGTGTGCAGAACAATATTGCCTGACTCAACCTTGTCCATTAGACGTTTCACCAAGATCTTCTCAGCGCGGAATGAATCGCGGCGATGGACTAAGTGTACCTTTGAGGCGATATTTGAAAGATACAGTGCTTCCTCAACCGCAGTATTGCCACCACCGACAACGGCGACTTCTTGATTACGGTAGAAGAAACCATCGCAAGTGGCACAAGCAGAAACGCCGCGGCCCTTGAATGCTTCTTCAGAGTCTAATCCGATGTACTTCGCCGAAGCGCCTGTTGCGATGATCAATGCATCACAGGTAAATTCTGTGCTGTCACCAAATAAACGGTATGGCTTTTGGCTCAGGTCAACCTTGTTGATGTGGTCGAAGATGATCTCGGTTTCGAACTTTTCAGCGTGAGCTTGCATACGCTCCATCAATGCAGGACCGGTTAAGTCACTGGCATCTCCTGGCCAGTTTTCTACTTCCGTAGTGGTGGTGAGCTGACCACCTTGTTGCATCCCTGTCACGATAACTGGATTAAGATTTGCACGCGCAGCATAGATTGCCGCCGTATATCCAGCAGGGCCTGATCCTAAAATAAGTAGTTTACAGTGCTTCACATTGCTCATAACTGTTTGATCCTTTGTAATTCTGCCTCGATTGTATGTAATTCAGGCCACGAATTGAAGATGATGATTAAAGGTATATTGGTGTGAAAGCGGAGAAATCAAGGATAGGGCACGAAATGAGGACCTAACAACAGCAGATAGCTGATTGCTATTCGCTTTCAGCTACCGGCTTGGGAACGAATCGAGGCATGATTGGCCCGTATTCGTATTTCGGTAGCATATCCAATATCGGCTCTTGCGGGCCTAAGAACTTGGGTTGGGTGTTCATGATGTAGACATCGAGCATGGCTTTAATGCGGGCAAAGACTTCCCGAACCCTGACATTGAACCAAGACCTTGGTTTAGGGGAGGGAACCCCTAGGCAAATGGCATCCGCTTTGTAGTAATTGGCAATGAACAGAGCTCTGTCGCAGTGAAAGGTTTGGGTAACGATAGTGAAGTCGTTGAGGTTGAAGATCTGCTTGGCGCGTACAATAGAGTCGAGCGTTCTAAATCCTGCATAGTCTAGGAAGATAAGCTCTTCAGGGATACCTGCCCTTAAAAGGTCTCGCTTCATAGTCCAAGGTTCATTGTATGAGCGATGGGCATTATCGCCACTGAGTAAGAAACCGCGCACTTTTTGCTGCTTATACAGCTCAATGGCGGCGTCAATACGGTAGGTGTAATACGGGTTTAAGGTTCTACCTATATATTTACTCGTACCTAAGATTAGGGCGATGTCTCTCGCGGGTGCCGATTCCACCTCTTTATGGATTCGGCCTTGGGCCTGATAGCTCATCCAAAAGTCTACTGAGCTTAATAGCAGGATAACGCACAGCGTGATCCCGCTACCCAGCAGTATCAACATTTTCAGAGCTCTAAGGGCTAAGTGCCAAATCGAAGTTTCGCGCCAATAGCCCTTAATTTCAGTCCAACTCAGTTTACTCACTAGAAGGCAGTACGCTTATAACGACGGTAAACCGGTTGCCAGAAGTGATTGTCTATGGACTCTTTGATGGCTTGATCGGTGATCTCTAGCGCCACACCTTGCTTAATCGCTTGTTTTGCAACAGCAAAAGCGATTTTCTTCGATACCGAATGAATCTCTTCTAGAGGTGGCAGCAATGCGCCATGACCTTTGATAGCCAGTGGTGAACACTCAGCAAGCGCTCGGCTGGATTCCATTAGCATTTCATCGGTAATACGAGAGGCCGAGACAGACAGTACCCCAAGGCCGATACCTGGGAAGATATAGCTGTTGTTACACTGAGCAATCTCAAGGCGTTTACCATTGACCAGTACAGGCTCAAATGGGCTACCTGTAGCGACTAGGGCTTGGCCATCGGTCCAATCAAGAACGTCTTTTGGCACCGCTTCTACTCGGCTGGTTGGGTTCGATAGCGGAAAAACGATTGGGCGAGGGCAATGCTTATGCATGGTTTGAATCACCTGCTGGCTAAAGATGCCTGGCGCTCCAGAAACACCGATCAATACCGTCGGTTTAGCGTTCTCTACTACATCTAACAAGGAGTAGTCTTGTCCTTCTGCCTGCCACTCTTTGAGATTTTCAGACTTTTGGGCTAATGGCTTTTGGAAGTCGAGAAGGTTGTGCATACCTTCTTGGAGTAGACCCCAGCGGTCTACCATATAAATGCGTGAGCGAGCCTCGTCTTCAGGTAAGCCTTCATCTTGCATTTGAGCGACGATAGCTTCGGCTATACCACAACCTGCAGAACCCGCACCCACAAAGGTAACGCGCTGGTCTGACAGCTTGCTACCTGCAGCGTGACAGGCTGCGATGAGTGAGCCTACGGTCACTGCAGCGGTGCCTTGAATGTCATCATTAAAACAGCAGATGCGGTTTTTATAACGCTTCAATAGTGGCATTGCATTCTTTTGTGCGAAGTCTTCAAACTGAACTAGAGCCTCTGGCCAGCGGCGCTGAACCGCTTGGATGAACTCTTCTACAAATTCGTCGTACTCAGCGCCAGTGATGCGAGGGTGTCTCCATCCCATGTACATAGGATCGGCTAAGCGTTGCGGGTTGTTGGTGCCCACATCTAAAACAATCGGTAATGTGTAAGCTGGGCTGATGCCACCACAGGCGGTATACAGAGAAAGCTTACCAATAGGAATACCCATACCGCCGATACCTTGGTCACCTAAACCTAGAATACGTTCGCCATCGGTGACAACGATCACCTTAACGTTATGCGTAGAGGCATTATTGAGAAGGTCATCGATACGGTCTCTATTAGAATATGAGATGAAAAGGCCGCGACCGCGTCGATAGATATTAGAGAACTTTTCACATGCCGCGCCAACGGTCGGCGTATAGATGATAGGCATCATCTCAGAGATGTGATTTTGTACTAAGCGGTAAAACAAGGTTTCATTGGTATCTTGAATATTTCGCAGGTAAATATGGCGATCCATATCATTGTCGAACTGTTGATATTGCTGATAAGCACGTTCAACTTGTTCGGCAATCGTTTCTGTTGTCTCAGGCAACAAACCATCTAGGTTAAAGTAGGACCGTTCTGAAGCGGAAAATGCGCTTCCTTTGTTGAGCAGTGGGGTACTTAGAAGTGCAGGCCCTGCGTGTGGTATATAAAGCGGTCTTTTGTCGTTTTTCATCGTTTAACCTAGTTGGAGAGTAGAGAAGAGTTCAGCGAAGGGCATTGTAAGTTATCCCATTTGTAAATTGAATGACGCAGTGATCATTTTTTGTCAAATGTTTCCCCGTAGGACAAATAAGTGTCGAAATAGTTAACTAGACTGTTAACAACCAGTTACATATATATCAATTAGGAATTGATTGTTGATGTAGTGGAACGTTATTTCATACAGTCTTGTACTGTGGTGAGTATCGGCTGATAGTTATCAATAACATAGCCAATTTCTGGCTAATCCTAACGCAAATTCTGTGGGAATAATGACCATTAGCCAGATGCAAAGTAACGCTGTTCGCTTCGACTACACCCATTTTTTGGGTGAGAGTAGCCGTGGTCATCGCTGGCGTTTTGTCGATGTCATTCACAGCATAGCGCCTATCTTTGGCACGCTGTGGCTGCAGGAAATTGATAAAGCACAGAACTCAGAACAAAAATTGTGGGAGAGTGCCCTTAATCAGTTATCGTCCACGCACAGTGATGAGAAGAATTTGATTAAGCTGCTGAGAATTGCAAAACAGGAAAACATCGCATCACTTGAGATTTCTTTGCCTTACTCGTTTGAACAAGAACAAATTGAGGCTATTTGCGCTCGTGCAGAAGTGAAAATTGAGTGTGTTGATGAAGAGTTGTGGAAGGTAACGTTGTGAGCCGTCTATAGACGACTCACACACTTGGGTTTAGTTTACCCAGTCTTTCAGTTGAAACGTCAAAGTATGTTCTGCACTTTTTAGTTCCATTGTCTGCTTAGTAAGAACAACGTCATTCCACTCAGACAATGCTTTTGAGTATGCCATCTCAGTGTTCATCACACCCTCTGGACACATCTTCATTGTCATTCCCATCTGTTGGATGCGGAACTTACCGTCTTTAAGTTCACCTTGACCAAAGAAGTTATTACAACCGGCGTTGCCGTTGGTCGTCATCTTCTCGCCAACTTCTAGGGTAGGAGCTTTGAAGTTCTCATCAACCTCTACCGCTTTACCGTCAATGTGAGTTAATACCCAATGGTGATGCTGTAGTGCTTGCTCATTGACTTGCAAAGTTTCGGCACTCATTTCCATTTCAGCCTTGCTATCCATAGCTTGCTTATCCGCATCATTACTGCCCATACTTGAACAAGCTGAAATGAGCAGTGCAGCTGATATTGCCGTTAATTTTTTGTACATTTAAAGACTCCAGATATTTGAAGATGATGGTCCAAGTGTATAACAAATAAAGAGAAATATGTCAGTTATACGTCAGTAATTGCAGTGACATTCATTGAATAATAGACCTATTTGATGAATACTGTTGGGTATTAATTCAAGGGTTGAATATGGGGGCGTAAATGGAACAATTAGATTTTTTTGATGTACCTAGCCCTTGTATTGGTGTGTGCAGTTCCGATGAGCGAGGCTACTGCAAAGGATGTATGCGCAATCGAGATGAACGCTTTGCATGGCAAACACTTTCTTCAACAGATAAGAAACACGTTATCAAACTTTGCCGCCAGCGATACCGACGTAAGATGTTAAAAGGAAAGCAGCCCCTTAAACCCAATGAAGACGAGGTGTCGAGCCCACAAGGTGACCTGTTTTAATAAAGCAGAGATAGCTGAAGCACAAAACCTCTATAATAAGCGGAACATATCTGATCTCAACTTTCTTAATAAGTGTTCTTGTATTATTTATTGATTCCTTTCGGTGTCGGCATTTTTATTCCTGAAATTATTTTATAAGTTACTAATAATAAAAAGAAAAGCTTTCATATCTGCATAAAATAATTCACCCAATCCCCATATCTAACTGGCTGTTGAAAAGATAGTTTCCACTTTTTCATATTAATCATGACGCTGTAAATCCTTATGCTAGATGCTCTTATTGAACAATCTAGGCAGGGAAAAAATGAGCCGACTACTGCAGATCAGCGATCTTAATGTCTCTTTTAAAACCATGCAGGGTGAAAAGGGCGTACTTCACGACGTCAACATTGATGTAAGCAAGAATGAGATTCTTGCTGTAGTGGGGGAATCGGGTTCAGGTAAATCCGTAATGAGTAAAGCCATTATGGGATTGCTTGGCAATAAAGCAGCTAAATCAGGTCAAATATACCTTCATGACAGCAAGTTAAGCGATGAACCATTAGAGATGGTATCCATGAGTCGCAGACAGGCTCAGCAAATTCGTGGAGATGAAATATCAATGATATTTCAAGACCCGATGACATCGCTAAACCCCCTTATGACCGTAGGCAACCAGATTGCAGAAGCGGTGCAAATTCACCAAAAAACCTCTCGAGCAGAAGCTATAGAAGAAGCAGGACGCATGCTAGATCTTGTGCGCGTTCCCTCTGGTAGACAGGTGCTTGGGGTTTATCCGCACCAACTATCCGGTGGCATGCGCCAACGTGTAATGATTGCCATGGCGTTAGCCTGTAAGCCGAAGCTACTCATCGCCGATGAACCAACCACGGCACTCGATGTGACCATTCAAGCGCAGATCTTAGGCTTGATTCGTGAGCTGCAAACAGAGCTGGGCATGGGCGTTATCTTCATTACCCACGACATGGGGGTAGTCCACGAAGTAGCAGACCGAGTCGCGGTGATGTATCACGGTGACATCGTAGAAACAGGCACCCTTAATCAAGTCTTTCTAGAACCCAAACATGCTTACACAAAAGCCTTGTTGAAAGCAGCCCCTAAATTAGGCTCTATGCGCGGACGTGCAGTGCCACATAGCTTTCCGGTTTTAACGATGGAAGAGGAGCTAAAGGGCAATACCACTTTAGTTGAAATCCCAGGTTCTCCAGTGGATTACAGCAAAGCCCCTTTATTGGACGTTGACCGTTTACACGTGGTGTTTCCAAGAAAGCACAACTTCTTTGGCAAAGTGACCCATCAAGTTCACGCGGTAAACGATGTCAGCTTTAAGCTGTGGAAGGGCGAAACCTTGGGCATTGTTGGCGAATCGGGCTCAGGAAAATCAACCATTGGTAATGCCATCTTAGGTCTTCTTGAAGAGGCCACAGGAGGTATATCGTATCAAGGCATTGATCTATTAGACCCCACTCGCGAGCAAAGAAAATTAGTAAAGAGAGACATCTCGTTTATCTTCCAAGACCCATTGGCTTCGCTAAACCCGCAGATGACCATAGGGGAGTGTGTCGAAGAGCCGTTCATCATACACCACCCTGAAATGTCAAAAGCGGAGCGAGAGAAACAAGCTAAGGCACTGCTCAATAAAGTAGGCATTAAGTCAGAGCTTTATCGCCATTATCCCCATGAATTCTCAGGTGGCATGCTGCAGCGAGTCAACATTGCGCGAGCCCTGACTACGCAACCTAAGATCATCGTTGCCGACGAGTCTGTATCTGCGCTCGATGTTTCTGTTCAAGCCACGGTTTTAAACCTGATGCTAGCGCTGCAAAAAGAGTTTGGTATCTCATTCATCTTTATCTCCCATGATATGGCGGTCATTGAGCGTGTATGTCATCGAGTTGCAGTTTTGACAAAGGGCCAGCTGGTGGAGATTGGTCATCGCCAAGAGGTGTTTGAGGATACCAAACATAGCTATACGCAAAAGCTACTGGCAGCGATTCCATCCATCGATACCGAGCGTTCGGCCCCTAAGCAGTTTGAGCTTCTCACAGACGATATCCCAGATCCTATTTTCCCCGTAGGAGAATCCCCCTTACCAATCAAATTGGTTGAACACACAACAACACATTTTTCCGCTACCGAATAATTACAAAGGAATGACTATGAACACAACAAAGAAAACCTTGGTTCTTGCCGTGGCTCTAGGCCTTAGTGCAAACGTATTTGCCGCACAAGATAAAGTGGTTGTCGCTTCCACGAGCACAGTGCAGACATTGAACCCACACAACGCGGGTGTGACACTTGATATGAGTGTGGCAAACGCAATCTATGATGGCCTGTTCAAATTTGATGACAACATGCAGGTGCAGCCAAACCTAGCAACCGGCTATGAAGTCAGCGACAACGGTCAAACGTACACTATTACACTGCGTGAAGGCGTGAAATTTACCGATGGCACACCGTTTAATGCCGAAGCAGTTAAATACAATTTCCAAGACGAAATTAATAAAAAGCAACGTCGTGCATCGCTTCTATCAAACGTAGAAAGCTTCAACGTCGTGTCTGAAAATGTTTTAGAAGTTAAGCTTAAGACGCCTTCTAACACCTTTATCAATAATATTACGCACCCAAGTCAGGGCATGATTAGCCCTGCAGCTATTGAAAAATACGGTGATGACATCAAGGCGCATC
Source organism: Vibrio breoganii (assembly GCF_001677275.1). Lineage (GTDB taxonomy): Bacteria > Pseudomonadota > Gammaproteobacteria > Enterobacterales > Vibrionaceae > Vibrio > Vibrio breoganii. Next base: position 1,543,480 of record NZ_CP016177.1, on the reverse strand, counting down.
CAGTGGGTACGGGCCGATTTGTACTGAACAAATGGATCCGTGGCTCAAAAATTACTATGGATGCAAACCCAAACTATTGGGGTGACCCGGTTAAGGTTGAACACCTTGAATTTCGCGCTGTACCAGAAGCAGGCTCGCGTCTTGCGATGCTAAAGAGTGGCCAAGCTCAGGTAATGCTTCAGTTGCCAAACACCATGAAGCCAGCAGTAAGTAGTGACAAAAAACTCGATGCGGTCGCATCTCCTTCTATCATCGCTCGTTACTACGCCTTGAATACCCAAAATGAGATCTTGGCGAATGCCGATGTACGTAAAGCACTGAACTTTGCCATCAATAAGGATGCTTATAAGAAAGTTGTTTTCGGTGGCGATGCCAGCACACTGAACTCAATTGTCCCTGAGAAGATTGAAACCTTTGCGGCGCAAACGCCATACACCTATGACGTAGCAAAAGCGAAAGCGCTTTTGGCGAAAGCCGGTTATGCCGATGGCTTTGATGCAGTTATCTGGGCGAAGAACGTAACAACCAGCATGCGCAGTGCTGAGTTTATTCAGCAGCAACTAAAAGCAATCGGTGTTAACACCACTATTGTTCCTCGTGACGTGGCTAGCCACTACTCGGCAGGTGACGGCATTAACAACGATGGTACTCCGCCGGTGATCTTTGATTCAGGTTGGTCTTCATCATCAGCCACCGTTGACTGGGCAATCCGTCCACTGTTCGGTTCACAAGGAACATCTAACTACAGCTACTACAAAAATGCCAAGGTTGATCAATGGTTGGCTGATGGCCAAAAAACATTAGATAAAGCGGAAAAAGCTAAGATCTACCAAAACGTTCAATCCACCATATGGAATGACGCTGCTGGCATTTGGACAACAGTCGATACCCAACTTTGGGCTAAATCTAAGAGCGTGCAGGGCATCAATATGTTGCCAGACGGTTCTTTAGCTATCACTGACGTTCACTACGAGTAATAAAGCATGTCGCAGTATATTGTAAAACGACTATTAGGCATGATCGGGGTAATGTTCCTCATTGCCGTGATTGCATTCCTGTTCGTTCACATGTTACCTGGCGACCCTGCGAAAATGATTGCTGGCTTAGATGCCAGCAGTCAGGACATTGCAGCCGTTCGTCATCAATTGGGCCTAGACCTTCCGTTGTTGGTCCAGTTTCAGCATTTCTTAGTGAGCCTTGCGCATCTTGATCTTGGTAAGTCCATGATTAATGGTGACTCTGTGGTCAGCCTTATCAGTGAGCGTTACAAGGTCACCGCTACTCTTGCTTTGGTTTCTTTGTGGTTTATCCCTGTAGGTATCTTGCTGGGCGTTATCGCTGCGGTTTATCAATCTCGCTTGCCTGACAGAGTGAGCATGGTTGTCGCCGTTTCGGGGATTTCGGTGCCGGATTTTTGGTTGGGATTGATTCTGATCCAGGTGTTCGCCGTTAAGCTCGGCTGGTTTAACCCCACGGGCTATGAAGGCTTGCACGATCTCGTGTTGCCATCGTTAACATTGGGAACTGTGGGCACAGCAATCATTGCGCGCTTCTCTCGCTCCGCATTTTTAGACGTATTGTCTGAAAACTACATCCAAACGGCCAGAGCCAAGGGTTTGATGGAGAGTAGAGTACTGATCAAACATGCATTTCGTAATGCCATGTTGCCCATCATTACCGTGATTGGTTTGCAGATTGGTTTTGTATTGAGCGGCTCGATTGTGGTTGAGAGCATCTTTGGTTTGCCCGCGCTTGGTTCGTTCTTAATCGACAGCGTGAATGCTAGGGACTACCCGGTGGTGCAGGCGCTATTGATTCTTTATTCGTTTCACTTCGTGCTGATCAACTTCGTGGTTGATGTCTTGTATTCCGTCGTGAACCCACAGATCAAAATGAAGTAGGAATTATGGATACTAATTCGAGTAAAACTCTTTCTCCTTTTGCCATGTTTTTGATTCGCTTTAAGCGAGAGAAAACAGCAATTGTTGCCTTGTGCATCTTGCTGACCATGGTCGTAATGGCCATCGCCGCGCCAATATTTTTGCACTACACCGCTACAGATGTGGATTACAACAATATCTTGAGTCTTCCTTCGTGGGAGCATTGGGCTGGTACGGATTTGTATGGTCGTGATAACTTTGCACGCCTTGTGTATGGTGCTCGTATTTCACTTTCTGTTGGCTTTGTGTCGGTAACTATAGGCGTAATAGCGGGTACGGTGCTTGGTGTGATCAGTGGTTACTACGGCGGTATTGCCGATGCCATCATCATGCGTGCTGCGGATGTGTTGTTTGCTTTCCCAAGCTTTCTGCTAGCTATCGGTATTGTTGCGGTACTTGGCGGCGGTATTGTGAATGTGATTATTGCCATTGCTATCTTCAGTACCCCAATGTTTGCGCGTATCGTGCGCTCACAGACCTTATCTGTGATGAACTCTCAATACGTTCGCGCTGCAAAAACCATGGGTGCAAGTACGCCAAGAATCATGTTTAAGCACATTATTCCTTCCACCATCAGTAGTGTACTGGTGTATTTCACCATGCGTGTGGGCACCTCTGTTTTGACCGCTGCCAGCTTGAGCTTTTTAGGGCTTGGCGCTCAGCCGCCATCGCCAGAGTGGGGGGCTATGTTGGCCTCAAGCCGAGACTTCATGGCCGTTGATGGCTATATGTATCTGACGCTTTTCCCTGGCCTATGTATCTTCTTGACGGTGCTCTCATGCAACGTCTTAGGCGATGGCATTCGCTCGGCACTAGACCCTAAGAATTAAGGAATCATTATGCAGTTATTAATCAAGAATGGCTCAGTGCATGCACCGCAGTATCTAGGTAAAAAAGACCTTCTGTGTGCGGGAGGCAAGATCATCGCCATTGAAGACACTATTGATGAATCTTCATTAGCGGGAGAGTATCAAGTTATTGATGCCAAGGGTGCGAACGTGGTTCCTGGATTTGTGGATACTCATCAGCACTTTATCGGCGGCGGAGGCGAGGGCGGTTATGCAACGCGTACGCCTGAACTAAAGTTGACTGACCAAACCCTAAATGGGGTGACCACAGCTCTTGGTTTGCTTGGCACCGATGATTTATCTCGTCATGTAGAGAGCCTGTTTGCCAAGACCATGGGTTTTCGTGATGAGGGTATCAGTACCTACATGATCACCGGTTCTTATTTCCTGCCATCGCCCACCATTACCGGCTCAGTGATGCGAGATATCGCCTTTATTGACCCGGTTGTTGGCGTGAAATTGGCCGTGTCGGATCATCGCGGCCCATACATTACTCATGAGGGCTTAGCGGACTTGGTAGCGCAGGTACGCAACGCAGCACTGGTATCGGGTAAAGCCGGCATTATTACCGTTCATGCAGGTGCGGGTAAAAAAGGATTAACCCAGCTTTTGGATGTGCTAGACGAAACCGATTATCAAGCCGAGCGCTTTGTGCCGACCCACATAAACCGTGAGGATGTCTGGGAGCAGGCAGTGGAGCTGGCAAAACGTGGCGCTATCATCGATGGCACTGCATTATCGCAAGATATGCTTGATTCAGGTCGCAAGGCACTCTCATGCGCCGAGGCAACTCAACTTTCTATTGAACTCGGTATTAAGGATAACTTTACCTTTAGCTCTGATGCGGGTGGCTCGTTGCCTAAATGGAACGAAGATCGTACTCGCATCGTGGGTATGGGCGTCGGCACGCCAAGTTCATTGCTTGAAGAGATCCGCCGAGGCGTGAACGAGTTTTCGCTGAGTCTGTCAGATATGCTGGTGCCAATTACTAAGAATGCCGCAAAGCAGCTTGGATTAAGTGCTCTAAAAGGCGAGTTGCAGGTAGGTCATGATGCAGATGTGTTGCTTCTTAATGATGAGCTAGCACTAACGCATACTATCGCTAAAGGTCGAGTAATGGTGTCCGGCGGTGAGGCTGTAGTGAAAGGGACGTTTGAATAAGCCTTTTGTTGCCTAGCTTGAAGTTTGCAAGTCCTAAGATCCCGGCTCAAGGCCGGGATGACTGCGTTATCGGCCTGGATAACACTTTACCATTATCGACTGAGTGGAAACCGTCATGCTGGCGAACGCCAGTATCTTAGATAGCACAATACTTTCTTACTAAGTACTACCCAATTCCCAAACCCCAGAAATGGCGAAAGCCCGATTGTTGGTAGCAATCGGGCTTTCTAATTTTTAAGAATCTACAGTTGGTAAGACCGAGTTCTTTATATATGCAAAAGGCTGGATGTAATCCGAATTAATTCCTTGGTAGGGAATTAAACGCGGATGAAGTCCATGTGCTCAACTTTTGGCTTGAACGCGTGACGTTGAACGTCTTGTGGCTTAACCTTAACTTCAGCGCCGTCGATCACTAGAGTGATAACTTCGTAGAATTCTGGCTTGTCCATTTGGTTGATCACGTCAGAGTGAACTAGCGCGATTGATACTGGCGCTGCTTCACCACCGTAAACGATTGCTGGGAATTGGCCAGCGTGACGTAGGCGGCGGCTCGCACCCTTACCTAGTTCAGTACGTACTACTGCTTCAAATTTCATAGTATTTACTCTCAAATTAGTAAAATAAAAAGATTTTCATCAAAGACTTAGCGACCTAGTCTTCGATATGATTCGCTTCAAAACGATAAATCGTCAAAGCGAGCGCGGATACTACCACTCAATACAAAATCGAGCAATAGGATTCTGCTCCATTTTACCAGATGAGTAGGCAATAGTTACAGCATAAACTCGTTGTCGAATATCACATCTCTGAGTTTCCAAAATCTGCCCTCTTTTCGAGCAATAACAAACTTGGGAAGTCGAAATCTATGCTGTTGATTCACTACCTTGGTTGGCGACAATCCGTCAAACTCTTGATGTTTGTCAGCCAGGTGCAATTTGACAAATTGTGAGTAAAAGCTTTTCTTCTGCGCAGGGGTATTGAGATAGAAATTCAAGCCCACCTTATTGCCACTTTCTCCTAGGTAAACCACTCTTAAAAAGTTCTTTCCTTTACTGTCTTTCATGACGGAAAACTCAAGATCCGTGCATTCATACACCAGAGCATCCTTAAGGCTTAACGCTTCTTTGAGTTTTTTATCTGGATCCACCAGTACGGCATCGCATTCGTGACAAATGCGCGCAGCGATATCGTTATCCGCGCCACATTCCCGGCAGTATTTTGCTCTAAAGCGATAATCACAATGTTCTCGCTCACCATCGTCATCTTCAAGATAGCCCTGACACTTTCTGCCGTAGTGCTCGATAACAAAACCATTTTCAGCGGTTTTGCCCCAGAAATTATTGTTAAAGCCGCAAGCGGGGCAGGGAATAGTGACGATCTCGCTGTCAGGATCCGGTTGGGGAGCGCCTACCTCTGGTTGATACAAGTCGTAGCAGTTTCCTGCATACTCCAAAACCAAGCACTCGCTTTTACCCTCTGAAAGGCGAAGACCACGACCGATGATTTGTTGATACAGGCTAATAGATTCGGTTGGGCGCAATACAGCAATAAGGTCAACGTGCGGGGCGTCAAATCCAGTGGTGAGTACTGAGACGTTCACCAGGTATTTGATCTTTTGCTGTTTGAACTCTTCTATGATTCGGTCTCGCTCTTTGGTGTGGGTATCACCAATCACGATGGCCGCTTCCCCTTCCGGTAATAACTCGTACACCTCTTGGGCATGCTTAACGGTGGCGGCAAATATCATTATGCCCTTGCGATTTTTGGCAAGCGTAACGATTTGGTTGAGTATCTGCGGGGTAGCGCGTTTTGATTTTTCAATGACCAAATCCATATCCGACTCTCGATATCGTCCCATGTGTGTAGGAGAGATCTCTGAGAAGTCATAACTGAATAGAGGCGCATCAATGATCTTTGCCGGAGTCAGAAACTCTTGGTCCAATAAATAGCGAATAGGCAACTCAAACACGCAGTCTCTGAAGAACCTTGCCTCGTCAGAGCGCACCTGACCGCGAGTGTGGTATTGATATATCCAGCCAAGACCTAGGCGGTATGGCGTTGCAGTCAGTCCCAATATCTTTAGGTTAGGATTAAGCGCCTTTAAGTGGCTGATGACCTTTTGATAACTGCTGTTTTTATCTTCTGGTACGCGGTGGCATTCATCAATGACCAATAAAGAGAAAGGGTCATTAAAGGCCTCTAGATTTCGAGCTACGGATTGCACTGAGGCAAACACCACTTGTTGCTCGGTTTCTTTTCGGCCTAATCCTGCGGCAAAGATCGCACCAGTGAGGTCATAGCTTTCATACTTGGCGTGATTTTGTTCAACGAGCTCTTTTACGTGTGCCATGACCAACACTTTTCCTTTAGCAAGGCGAGCAAGTTCGGCAATGACTAGACTCTTGCCGGCACCCGTAGGCAAGACGATGACTGCTGGTTCGCTGCGCTTTCTAAAGTAGTGGACGACCGCCTTAACAGAGTCGGCTTGATAGGGCCTCAGTTGGTACATGACTGGATACTATTTCCTGAAAAAAATTGAAGTTTGAATCATTCAAACCAGTTATACTATCCGACTTCCTTAAAAAGGAATATCCCCACTAGGCTTAACTTTTCTTCTTTTATTGGTATTCGTACCAAGGGTCGTAGATTCGCTATGACGCGGTAGGGCGATATTTCAAACCTTTTAAAAACTCCTAGGTTAAGATGCGTTTAGATAAGTATTTGTGTGATGGGTTGGGCATTAGCCGTAAAGACGCCACTAAGTTGATCAAAAGTGGTGATGTAACGGTTGATGACGCTGTAGTGAAATCTGGCTCAGTTAAAGTCAAAGACGGGCAAACCGTTGAATGGCAAGATCGTCCTATTGTGCTTCGAGGACCGCGTTACTTGATGATGAACAAGCCAGAGGGTGTGGTGTGTTCTCATGAAGATGGTTTCAATCACACGGTATTCGTTCTTATTGACGAGGTTCGCTATGAAGACTTGCACTTTGCAGGTCGCCTAGACGTGGACACTACCGGTTTGCTGCTGATTACCGATGATGGGCAATGGTCGCACCGTATTACTTCACCGAAACACAAATGTGATAAGACCTATCGAGTGTGGCTGGCAGATCCTGTGCAAGAACATTATCAGCAACAGATTTCCGAAGGCATACTACTTCGCAATGAGCGTGAGCCGACCTTGCCTGCGCAAATGGAAGTAGTGGATGAGAAAGAAGTACTGCTGACTATACACGAAGGTAAGTATCACCAAGTGAAGCGCATGTTTGCCGCGTTAGGTAACAAGGTTGTGGGGCTTCATAGAGAGCGCATCGGTGCTATCGAACTCGATGACACACTGGAGCTTGGCGAGTATCGCGATCTGACTCAACAAGAGATCGACTCCATCTTCAAAAAATAATCACTAGGATAAAAACACTATGACGAAACCATCAGCGACTCAGCTGAGTTTCATGATGTTTGTGCTATTAGGGGCGATCTCCGCATTAACCCCCCTTGCGATAGACATGTACCTGCCTGCAATGCCTGCGATTGCCGAAGACTTTGGTGTAATGCCAGGGGACGTGCAGATCACGCTAACTATATACACCTTAGGCTTTGCCGTGGGTCAGTTATTCTATGGCCCATTAGCCGATAGTATTGGTCGAAAGCCAGTATTGCTTGGTGGCGTAGGGCTGTTCTTAGTCGGCGCGATTGGCTGTACCTTTACTCATTCAGTTGAAATGCTGGTGTGGGTAAGACTACTGCAAGGCTTTGCGGGCGCGGCGGCTGCTGTAGTGATTCAAGCTGTGGTTAGGGACATGTTTGAGGCAGAAGATTTTGCTCGCACCATGTCATTTATTACCCTAGTGATGACCGTTGCCCCGCTGGTTGCTCCTCTGATTGGTGGCCACGTTTCTGTTATCGCAGGCTGGCGAGCGGTCTTTGGTATCCTAGCGGTGTTCTCTGTCATCATGCTGGTGGCGATTTATTACAAAATTCCAGAAACGTTGGCGAAAGAAAATCGGCAGCCTTTCCACCTACGGACCTCGTTACGAAACTACGCAGGCCTGCTTAGAAACCGCCAAGCGATGGGACTGGTTTTGTGTGGCGCGTTTTCATTCTCGGGCATGTTCGTGTTCTTAACCGCAGGTGCCTTTGTGTATATCGACATCTACGGCGTAGCGCCACAAGACTTCGGCTACTTATTTGGCCTGAATGTTTTAACCTTAGTGATGTTTACTACGCTAAATGGCAGGGTGGTGAAGAAGTACGGCTCAAACAAGATGATCATGTTTGGGCTGACAATTCAGCTACTGGCAGGGATAGGTCTGTTCATCTGTTGGGTGGCTGATCTTGGTTTGGTCTTTATCGTGCCTTGTGTGATGTTTTATGTGGGTACCATTTCCACTATTGGTAGTAATGGTATGGCGCTATTGCTAAATAAATACCCGAACATGGCCGGCACAACCTCATCCATTGCGGGTACCTTACGTTTTGGTATTGGCTCTTTAATGGGCTTTATTGTGGCTCATTTACCGGGCGATGAAAGTTGGCCAATGCTGACTATGATGGCGCTTTGCGCCGTGTTATCTATCGTAATCTATAAAGTGTACGGAGAATCTAAACAGTGAAAAGCTACGCAGAACAAATGCTTGAGTTAGTCGATGCAGCTTTGTTGGACATAGACCAACAGCATAAATCTGGAAAATTGGCGGATACGCCAGTAAGCAATACTAACTCTTTGCTGCGTTGGATTACCAAGAGCATCAAGGAAAAACGCTTTGCTACCTTAATGGCAAAAGACCTGATTGTGTGGCAGAAACAGGGCCGAAGTAAAGGAAGCAACACGGGGCTCTTTGCGCGCTTTCAAACCCTATCAGACTTCTATGGCATGTTCTTTGGTAAAGACGTACAAGTGAAGCCTGTGTTAGACAAGCAAATCGAACAGTTAATGGACGATATGGAAGGACTAGGTTGGAGCGTGACCAACGAGTATGACCTGACTGAATCTGCGAAAAGCCAGGTATTTACCGACGGTGAAAGCTCGTTTGTACTGTGTGCCGATCAATGTGAATCCTGCTTTGATGGTGGCGAAGAGCTCGTGCGCCCAATGAGCTTTTATGTTCGCGGCAACCACGCGCAATTCATTCAACAAGCACTGCGCTGTGGCATGATTCTTCACAAGCAGACAGATTATAAATCTAAGGTTAAATACCACGGTGAGTATTTGATCTACCCAAGCAACCAAGGCCCAATTCTTGCTGAAATCCCTCTTGGGTTTTCACTGGAAGAATACCAACCTAAAGCTGATAGCTGATAGCTGATAGCTGATAGCTTACCTCTTAATAACAAGTCATACTTTAGAGTATTCAGTCATGCCCGAGTGCTTTTCTGGGCCAGCACTCTGGTCGGGCATCTGTTTCTATAAAAGGTCCCCGATAAAAGCCCTCGGGGCCGACGGTTTGTTTGGCCCTTGGGGACGATGGTTTCTTTGCAACTGTTCTTTAATACCAACCCACAATCCAGTATCCGTACCAACCTTATTTGTGCATGAAGCTCAGACTGACTTGTAGCTTGTAGCTTGTAGCTTGTAGCTTGTAGCTTGTAGCTTGTAGCTTGGAGCTTGGAGCTTGGAGCTTGTAGCTTGTAGCTTGTAGCTTGTAGCTTGCAGCTTGTAGCTGACAGCTGACCGCTTTAAGCTTAGGACCTAGGACCTATTGCCTGCGATTTACGACAAATCGCCTTCACCATCCCCTTGAAAATAAACAGATGCGCTGGAAACATTGCATACCAGTAGAGCAGTCCAAAAAAGCCTTTTGGGTGCCACCAGGCTCTAACGTCTAATTCTCTGTGATCGCCATGGTCAACAATGGTACATTCCAAGCGTCCGAGTCCGGGACCTTTCATGCCAAACAGCAGTGAAAGAAACTGGTTTTCTTCAATACGAATCACCTTCCAAGAATCTATCTTGTCACCGACCTTTAAGGTTGGGCCTTCAGGCACTCGCCGTTTAGGACGGCCGCCCCCGACAAACAGATCTAACCATTCTCGAGTGCGCCACAAGATATTGGCAAAGAAGTAACCTTCCTCTGGGCTCCCTAATTTTTTCACCACGTTCCATAGGTCCTGAGAGCTCTCTAAAGTGGTGATGCTAGCGCCTGCTTGCTTCGGGAAGTAGCCATAGCCGGGTTGCCATCGTTTTAGAGCTGCAGGATCGAATCCCCATACTTTACCGCGAGCAAACTCATCTTCGTGGCTGAGTGTATCGGTGATCATCTCTTGGTACGACAGAAGGGTCTGAGGAAAGCGAGTGCGTATTGCTTGAGAGTCTGCAACGAAATCATGACTTAGGCCCGAGAGTAATGCGCGCCCAATGTTGCTGGGTACAGAAGTCACCAAACCTAGCCATACTGAGGCCATACCCGGAGTTAGTAGGGGAGTGGCAAATAGGCGGTATCGATTGTTGGTGGCTTTACATAAATGCTTAAACTGCTCTCGATAGCTTAGGGTGTCTGGGCCACCTACCTCATAAAACTCACTCTTGGTTGGGGTTTCATTGACCAAAGACAGGAGATAATGGTTAAGGTTTTGCAGTGCGATGGGGTTGGCTCGCGAATCTACCCACTTTGGCGTAATGAGCACGGGTAGGTTGTAGACAAAATCGCGCATGATCTCGAAGGCGGCGGAACCAGGCCCGATAATAACCCCTGCGCGAAGCTCGATAATCGGCACTTGGGTTTGGCGTAAAATGTTGCCTGTTTCTCGACGCGCTTTAAGGTGCTCAGAGTCACCCGTTTGAGGCTGCAAAGAACTTAGGTAGATGACCTGACCAATAGGGTTCTGGTTGAGTGCATCGGCAAAGTGATGAGCCAGTGACAACTCATAGTCAAGAAAGTCATGGCCATGGTTCATGCCATGCACTAAGAAGAACACTAAATCGTAATCGTTAACCACATCCAACGTCTGCTGTTTATTGGCTAAATCTAGCTCTTCAAACGTGAGATCAGGGTGGCTGGCAATCCGACTTTTCAACAGTGTAGGGTTTCGAGCACTAGCAGTAACTTGGTGTCCCTTTTCCAGCAACAGTGGTACAAGTTGTGAGCCTACATAGCCAGACGCGCCAACCACCAATACCTTTTTTGAGTTCATCCTGATTCCTGCTTGGTTCTATCCTATAGATAAGAGTATACTATTTGCAGAAAACCCTCACTTTTTCATGATCTTGCTGAAAAATACATCATATTTTTCAAAAGACACCTCTCATTATCGAGATTGAATATTTAGGTGAGCTTAAGATGGGTAAAAGGTAACCATTAATGTTGAAACTGGTAAGTGTTAGCAAAGGATTTGTTGACGGTGGAGAATTTCACCCGGTATTACAGGGTGCTGATCTAACGATTGGCAGAGGTGAGCAAATAGCACTTATGGGAGAATCTGGCGCAGGTAAGAGTACACTTCTGAACCTGATCGCGGGCCTAGATAAAGTCGATTCTGGCGAAATCTGGTTTGACGATTACGACATGCATAATTTCAAAGAGAATAATCGTACTCGCTATCGTCGCAATCACATTGGTCATGTTTTTCAACAATATAACCTTTTAACCACACTTAACGTTGCCGACAATATTCGCTTTTGTCGCCAGTTGAAGGGCCTACCTGAAAACAGCCAATTGTGGCGTCAGATACTAGCTACCTTAGACCTAATGCCTCTGTTAGGCCGATATCCAGAAGAGTTATCTGGTGGACAGCAACAACGTGCCGCTATCGCTCGAGCCTTGTATATGGAACCGTCGATTCTTTTGGCAGATGAGCCAACGGGTAGCCTAGATGAAAAGAATGCAGAAGCGGTGATGCGCTTGTTCTCTTCATTGACCAAAGAATTTAACTGCACCTTACTGCTGGTGACACACAGTGAGAAAGTCGCAGCCTATATGGAAAAGACCGCGCGTCTGCAAGGAGGGCAACTGCATGTTATGGCCCATAGCTAAAGCGCTACTCGGTCATTACAAGCGGCACCCATTGCAGATGATCTTAGTCTGGCTGGGGCTGTCCCTTGGTATATCGGTATTGGTGGGTGTTTTAGCCATTAACCAACATGCCAAGCTCTCCTATACACACGGTGAACGCCTTTTCTCAAACCCTTTGCCTTACCGTATTCAATCTAAGAGTAATTCTAATACCATCCCTCAGGGCTTCTATGTCCAGATGCGTCGTGAAGGGTTCAATCAATGTATTCCGTTTGATATTTACCGCACCCGAACCGATGAGGGGAGCGAAGTTCAATTACTAGGCATCGACGCTTTGGCAACCGCTGAGGTGTTTTTCCGCTCGGATATTCTAGAAAACCCAATACTCAAAATGATGCAGCCCCCTTATCCTGTGTTGGTGAATCACACCTACATGAAGTACATGGGATGGGAAGAGGGTCAACGCCTTAAGTTGCATGATGGTAAAGAGCTAGGCCCTCTTGTGGTGGATAACCAAAAGTTAGTTAAGGGCTCTAACCTTATCGTTGATATGGCGGTTACTCGTAATCTAAGAAGAGGCACAGGCTTTTCCTTGATTGGCTGCGGAAATATGAGCCAAGAAAAGCTGGATAAGATTCGCGGTATGCTCCCTGAGGGTATGAGCTTGCGTAAAAATACTCGCGCTGAATTGGTCTCCTTAACTGAAGCCTTCCACCTCAATCTCACTGCAATGGGAATGCTGTCATTCTTAATTGGTTTGTTTATCTTTTATCAAGCCATGTCGCTGTCGTTCATTCAAAGACAAACCGTTGTTGGCGTATTGCGCCAAATAGGCGTTTCCGGCGGGCAGCTGGTTGCCGCTTTGTGTTTAGAGTTGGTGATTCTGGTAGTGGTGAGTTGGCTTTCGGGTAATGTCTTAGGCTTAGTGCTCGCCAATCAATTACTGCCTGCTGTATCTATGAGTATTGGCGCTATTTATAACGCAAGCATCGATCTTGTGATCAATTGGAGCTGGACATGGAGCCTTAAGAGTTTAGGTATGGCGATCTTGGGGGTATTACTCTCTTGTACTTGGCCTTTAGTCCGTTTGATACGCTCACAGCCAATTCGTCTGACGGCTCGTTTATCTTTGGTTCGTTTTGCGGGAAAAGAATTTTTCTGGCAAGCGGTACTGTCTGCTGTTTGTCTCTTTGCCGCCGTATTTATTCTTCAGTTTGGTGAAGGGGTTTATGCTGGGTTTAGCATTCTTGCCTTTATGCTGGTGGGCGTTGCTTTAGTGGTTCCGTATGTCATCTTTGAGCTATTCACCTATCTTTCCTATCGATTACGCTGGGTGAGAGCACGTTGGTTCTTTGCCGATGCTGCGGCCTCTATGAGTTACCGTGGTGTGGCGTTAATGGCCTTTATGTTAGCGATAACCGCGAACGTCGGCGTTGAAACCATGGTGGGAAGCTTTAGAGAAACCACGGATAAGTGGCTATCTCAGCGCCTAGCGGCGGATGTGTATATTCATCCTACGGTCAATGCTGCCCCTAGAATGACCGCTTGGCTTGAAAAACAGCCAGAAGTGAAAGAAGTTTGGCAGCGCTGGGAAACGGAACTGGTGACCCTTGATAGCAACATTAATCTTGTCAGTACTGGTAATAGTGCTGGAGAGAAAAGTTCGCTCTCTGAGAAGGTCACCATTCCAGATTATTGGCATCACTTACATCATTCTCGTAGCGTGATGATCAGTGAGTCTATGTCTCTGAAACGAAACATTAGAGTCGGAGATTACATTTCACTGCCTGCCCCTGTGGGTCAGCAATGGCGTGTGGTGGGGGTCTACTATGATTATGGAAACCCCTATGATCAGGTCTTGTTGTCGGAAAACAGCTGGCGCTTGTTACTGCCAGGACAAGGAAGCATTGGGCTTGGGGTCGTGCTCAACGATAAGTCCAAAGCCGATAGCCTGACCTCGAAATTGATCTCTATCTATCGAACGCCGGCAGAGCGGGTGGTCAATAACAATACCATTCACGAGCAGGCGCTGAAGATCTTTGACAGAACCTTTGGCATTACCGATACCTTAGGCAACCTAACCTTGATTGTCGCCGTCTTTGGTATCTTCTTCGCGACTCTTGCCGGCGAGGCATCGAGATTGCGCAATGTTGCCTTGCTTCGCTGTCTTGGGGTCTCAGGAAAAGAACTGGTGTTTGTTGGCGGGGCACAACTGTTCGCCTTCGGCTTAGTGTCGTCATGTGTGGCTATTCCCCTTGGCATGGCGCTCGCGAGTAATGTTGTTGAACTTATTTTGAAGAAAACCTTTGGTTGGAGTATGCAGTTGCATGTGGTTCCGTGGGATTATTTAGGTACATTGGCACTCACTGTTGGAGCCTTAATGTTGGCGGGAGCCATACCTGTATTGCAAGTGATTCGTCGTACACCGATGAAGTCGCTGCGTGATGCGTTATAGAGCGAAAGAATGCAAATAACCTTTAATAAACGTCTATTGTTGATAATCACTATTCTTGTGACACTTTCTATTGGTGCGGGGATAGTGATTTATAAACTTTGGAGCGCTGAGCAGCAGCCTCTGCTGACCATAGAAGATCTTGAGAGTGAGGTTGATGATACCTTTGAGCCGGTATTGCCTGGTCCTAGAATTAATTTCCCCAACGATTTTCGAATACATCCTAAGTTTCAGCATGAAGTGTGGCGATACATTGCCATGCTTAATGACGACCAAGGCAATGAATACCTAGTGCAGTGGTTTTTATTTCGAATCTCTATGTCTGAAGACGAGGGAACAGGCTGGGAGTCTCCACAAATTTATACCTCTCAAGCCATTGTCACCACACCAGATCAAGTGTTTCGTGACCAACGATTTGCAAGAGGTGGGATAGGCTTGGTCGGTATGCGCCAGCGTCCATACCAGCTTTCAATTGATAATTGGACTCTGCGCTCTTTCTCCGGCTTTCCAATGCCGGGTCGGCTGTCCATTTCATCAGATCAGTTTGATATTAATCTAGCCAATAGCTTGGATACGCCTTATATCCCGCTGGGAGAAAGTGGCTATCAGGTAACACACGAGCTGATGTCGAGGGCACTCTATGGTTACGCGGCGCCTTACGTTAAGAGCTCAGGTACACTGACTATAGGCAATCAAGCGATAGAGGTGTCCGGTATGGCGGTGTTTAACCAGGTATGGGGAACGGACATCATTGGTGAGGATCAAAAAGGCTATAACCAGTTTATGTTTAGGCTCCAAGATGGAAGAGTGCTGTCTGTGACGAAAACTCGTCATCATGGAGATATAGACGCCTATCACTATGGCAACATTTACACACCCGATGGCGGTCACGTGGCACTTAAGCATGATGATATCGAGATCCACGCTATTGGTTCTAGCACCTTAAGTAACGGCAAGACCCTGCCTTTGCAATGGGTGGTGAATGTGCCTGAGTATAATATTTTTCTGACAGCTAAGACGTCGCGTCTTGAGCAGTGGGCAAATCTTTCTATACCGTCATGGTCAGGTCGAATTGAAGCCTCCGGCAGTATCAATGCCTCAGGTTACCTACAACTGATCGGCTACTGACTTATTGGTCTACGCTATATAGGCTAGGCTGTGTTGCCCGGGGGGATGTTAGACTAAATTCATTTTGTATTATTTTAGTATCTCAGAGGCTTTTTTTTGCCTTTTATTATGGTTCAACTATAGGCATTCTACTTATTAGTTCGTATATTCCGAAGTGTTTGGTTTGAACAATCGAATTTTGTTTTGAGTAACAATAGGTAGACTAGCTGCCACTTAGTTGTGTGATTTCAATCACAAATGTATGGGTTTAAATATGAGTCAAATGCTAAAAGATTTTTTTAAGATGGAATCAGCCGGAGGCATCATCCTTGTTATCGCAGCTGCGCTAGCGATGATTGTGGCGAACTCTCCTCTTAACGAAGCTTATCAAGGCGCTCTTCATTCTTACGTGTTAGGCATGTCTGTTGAACATTGGGTAAACGACGGTCTAATGGCGCTATTCTTCCTACTCATTGGTTTGGAAGTAAAACGTGAACTCCTAGAAGGAGCTCTAAAGTCTCGTGAAACAGCTATCTTCCCCGCTATTGCAGCGGTAGGTGGTATGGTTGCACCTGCTTTAGTATACGTACTGTTTAACATGGGCAATGCTGATGCACTCGCGGGTTGGGCTATTCCAGCCGCTACAGATATCGCCTTTGCTCTAGGTATCATGGCACTACTTGGTAAACGTGTACCAGTAAGCCTAAAGGTTTTCCTACTAGCGCTGGCTATTATTGATGACCTTGGTGTTGTTGTTATTATCGCTCTGTTCTACAGCAGTGATCTTTCTACATCAGCTTTGGCTGTCGGTTTTGCGATGACAGCTTTGCTGTTCTTCATGAACCACAAGAAAGTGACTCCATTGAAATGGTATCTATTAGTGGGCGCGATTCTTTGGTTCGCGGTGCTTAAGTCTGGCGTACACGCTACACTAGCAGGTGTTGTAATTGGTTTTGCTATCCCTCTAAAAGGTAAGAAGGGCGAGCACTCTCCACTGAAGCATTTGGAGCATGCACTGCACCCATGGTCTTCGTTCATGATTCTACCTATCTTTGCTTTTGCAAATGCAGGTGTATCACTAGAAGGTATCTCGTTCTCGACCTTAGGCTCAGCTCTACCTATGGGTATAGCACTTGGCCTTCTTATTGGTAAGCCACTGGGTATCTTCAGCTTCAGCTGGTTAGCGGTTAAAGCGGGCGTTGCTAAGCTTCCAGCGGGTATCGACTTCCGCCATATCTTCGCAGTATCCGTGTTGTGTGGTATCGGCTTTACCATGTCGATGTTTATTGCATCACTGGCCTTTACTGGTGCTAATGCTGACTTCAACACACACGCACGATTGGGCATCCTGATGGGCTCAACTCTAGCGGCTGTGATTGGTTACTTCTTGCTGAGCGTATCGCTCCCAAAGAAGGCAGAGGCTGAGAACGAAGCTTCAACAGTGGAAGCTCAGTCTTAATAGTAAGAATTGACGATTAGAAAGGGAGAGCTGAAAAGCTCTCCCTTTTTTTATGGGTAAAATTTGGACAAAAAAAAGCCCAATCAAATCGGACTGGGCTTATACAAAACATAGGAGTCAAAAGAAATAACAGTGGTCGTAATCAACAGTAAAAAATCGAATTCATTCAAAGCTAATTCATACTGCTCTGTTGCTTACATAATATAAGACTGGGACTCACTGAAAGAGTTCAATTAAATTTCTATTTTTCTTGTGATCCTTCCTGACTATTTGCCTAGATTTCTTAACGCACTGTTTTTAAATAACTAAATTCCTATCGGGTTGCTTAAAATGTGATCTGGTCAGATCTCTTTTGTTTTTGTTGTTGCTTTCATGTTGCGCTCTTGTTAAATTCAAACAAGTGTTTAATACGGGTGATTGAATATGGGCGCAAGATTGGGAACAAAACAAAAGATCATAGAGGTCGCCGAGTCTTTGTTTGCAGAGAAAGGCTTTAAAGACACGTCTTTGCGCGCCATAACCAGCCAAGCCAATGTCAATCTTGCCTCGGTGAACTATCACTTTGGGGATAAGAAAACGCTGATCAGAGCGGTACTCGATCGATATTTAGAAGAGTTTATGCCGCAGCTTGAACGTGAACTTGAGTCCATAGACTTGCGTACGAATGTTTCTACGAACGTTTCAATGACAGACGTTTTCTATGCACTAAAGGCCCCATTAACCAATCTAGATAAAGAATTTGATAGGGGAGCGAGTCGCTTCTTACTGCTTGTAGGCAGAGGCTATAGCGATGTGCAAGGTCATCTTAGATGGTTCATCACAACGCGTTATGGACACGTGCTCGATAGGTTCACTCAGGCTGTTATTCAAGCGAATCCAAATCTAGACAAAGAAACATTATTTTGGCGATTGCATTTTACCTTGGGGACCTGTGTTTTCACTATGGCCTCAAGCGAAGCGCTATTAGAGATCGCCAACAGTGAGTTTGAAGTAAATACCGATGTTGAAGCTATGTTCGATCAAATCGTTCCGTTTTTAGCCTCGGGTATGTGTGCAGATTAAGATTAACCATTAAGGGAAGGGGAAGGTTATGACTTCATATAGAAGGAAATGGGTTAGTGACCCAGCATTTAAGATGTTCAAGAAAGTATTGCCGCCACTGTCAGACACTGAGAGAGAGGCAATGGAAGCGGGTAGTGTTTGGTGGGAAGGAGACCTTTTTTCCGGCTCGCCAGATTGGGAGAAACTGCACGCTTACCCTGAACCTACCTTAACCGCTGAAGAGCAAAGCTTTGTCGATAACCAAGTCGAGATACTCTTGGATATGATTGATGACTATCAAGTGGTCAAAAAGGACAGAGACCTTCCTGAGGAAGTGTGGAACTACCTAAAAAAAGAGCGATTCTTCTCTTTAATCATCTCTAAGGAATATGGCGGGCGAGCATTCTCTTCCCTTGCAAACTCTACCATAGTGACCAAGATTGCTTCGCGAAGCTTAAGTGCTGCGGTGACGGTAATGGTGCCTAACTCCCTAGGCCCTGGTGAGCTGTTGTCACACTATGGTACTGATGAACAGAAAAACTATTGGCTTCCTCGATTAGCCGATGGTCAAGACATCCCATGTTTTGCATTAACAGGCCCAGAAGCAGGCTCCGATGCGGGTGCGATCCCTGATAGTGGTCATGTGTGTTATGGAGAGCATAATGGTGAGACCGTATTAGGCATCGAGCTAAGTTGGAATAAGCGATACATCACTCTCGCTCCCGTCGCTACGGTACTAGGCTTAGCGTTTAAACTTCAAGACCCTGAAAATCTATTAGGCAAGGGCACAGACCTTGGCATTACCTGTGCGCTCATTCCAACCTCACATCCTGGGGTGGAAAACGGTGAAAGGCACGACCCTCTAGGGCTTGCGTTCATGAACGGGCCGACTCGTGGTGAGAAGGTATTCATTCCAATTGACTGGCTCATTGGCGGCGCCGACTACGCCGGTAAAGGCTGGCGTATGCTGGTTGAATGTCTATCAGCAGGTCGAGGCATTTCATTGCCCGCACTTGGCGCAGCAGTGGGGCATCTAACAGCGAAAACCACGGGTGCCTATTCGTTGGTTCGCAAACAATTTGGTTTGTCTATTGGTCGCTTTGAAGGCGTGGCAGAGAGCCTAGGTCGAATAGGCGGGCTAACGTATCTATTAGAAGCAAGTCGCACCTTAACTACTACAGCACTTGATAGCGGAGAGAAACCAGGCATTGTGACAGCAATTGCTAAGTATCACATGACCGAGATGGCGCGTACTATTCTTGATGACTCTATGGATATCCATTCGGGACGCGCTATTCAACAAGGCCCAATGAACTACTTATCTCACCATTACTACGGTATTCCGGTGGCGATAACGGTAGAGGGCGCCAATATCCTAACTCGTAACTTGATGATCTTTGGACAAGGGGCAACGCGTTGCCACCCTTATGTATTAAGCGAGATGGAATTGGCCTCAGAGGCGGATACAGATAAGGCTGCGGGTAAATTTGATACCTTACTGTTTAAGCACATTACCCATGCGACTAAGAACAGCTTAGGCGCTCTGGGGGCTGCCCTAACTGGCTCTCACCTTATATCTTCACCAGTGAGCGGCAAAACAAAAGGCTACTATAAGCACATGACGAGATTGAGCCGTGCGCTTGCGGTGAGCTCTGACTTTGCCATGCTGACGTTGGGTGGAGACCTTAAACGCAAAGAGCTGATCTCAGCGCGCTTGGGTGATCTGTTGAGCTATCTATATCTTGCTTCAGCGGCGCTGAAGAAATATCACGACGAAGGCGAGCAAGAAAAAGATCTCGCATTTGTTCAGTATGCCGTAGAGCACTGCTTGCACAATGGTGCGAAAGCTCTGCAACAGGCGTATGACAACTTCCCTGTAGGTTGGGCAAAATACGCGATGAAGGCGTTGGTGTTCCCGATCGGCAATCATTTCCAACCACCAAGTGATGCGGTGACACTAAAAGTGGCGCAGCTGTTGATGGAGCAGGGTGAGCATAGAGAGCGTTTAACCAAGCTTTGTTATGTGAGTGATAAGGAAGACGACGCCGTTGGTATCATGGAAAGAGCGTTTGATGCCATGTTGTCTGTTGCTCCTATTGAGAAAAAGGTGACCAAGGCGATTCGTGATGGACGCATTGACAAGAAACAACCTCTGCAGCAGAAACTTAGCTTAGCGAAAGAGCTGGGGATCTTGTCTCAAGAAGAGGTCAATAAGGTGCTTGAAGCGGATAAGTTACGCTACCGTGCTATCCAAGTGGATCACTTTAGCCATGACTTTGAGGAAGTGCGTACCGAAAGACCACAGGGCATTCGCCCAGTAAACGATGATGCTGCGTAACTCTAAGTCGTAGTAGAAAAAGCAGTAAAAAAAATCGCGCCTAGGCGCGATTTTTTCGTTTGAACTTTAGGTTAGAATTTTAAACTGACCTGCATACCAATGAACTGCCTGTCATAAGGTGCACCAGCATCTAACGCAAATACAGCCGCATCTTGATAACCAAACCATGGGTTGGTCACAAAACTTGCTTCTGTGTCTCCACCCCAGGCATCCGTTATCCAGTAGTGAATCTTGCCCACAGGGTTTAAGAAAAACAGAGAGATACCCCCCATGGTTTCTGAGCCCCAAACACGACCGCCACTGGCCAAGATTTCCTGCTCGCCTTGCAACATGAGTTCACCAACCACAGCACCAAAAACGGGTGTTACAAAAAGGTCCTGCCATGATGGTACTTCTGCAAATGCCTCTACACCGTACTCCCAAAAGAAAGTAGACATAGTGAAGGAGTAGGCAAATGATTCGAACTCATTAAATCCTGCGTGCCTTGCCGCGGTGTAATAAACACCACCGAAGTAAGGGTGCATAATATAGTTTAGAACGTGTTCGTCTCGGTCCCATACTGGGCCTGCTTTTACATTCTCTACCCACTTATCGCCCAATTTACTCAGGTCTCTATCATCGTCTTCCCATTTGGTGATGCTTTCAGGAAGAAGAGTCATAAGGCCTACCGTCGCGACACTCAAACCTAAAATGGTGTAGGTTTGTTCTGCAAGGTAATCCCAGTCTCGACCATCAGAGATAGTGAGGTACATAGGAGTTTTGGCAGCGTCTAACTCTAGATCAGGCTCATGATCATCTAATGATAAGGCTGAGTAATTCACCGATTTATTGGCACAATATTGATATGAGTTCTCACAGTTTGGGACATATGAAAACTCAATATGTTTACTTGTGTCATACTCAGCAACAGCGGTAGTGCTAAAAAGGCCTAACAACGACATGGCAATTTTTTTAAACTGCACTAGATGCTCCCATGCAAAATTTTTAGATCCATTTCACAATTATCTATTATTTTATGGCTAAATAAAACAGTGACTTACGATTATTACATTTTTGTTTTACGGCACGGCGTAAACACTACGAAGTGTAGTTAACTTTTTGTTAACCTAACACTATTTTATTTTAAATTCCTATCTGCAATTAAAGACATAGATTATGACTCAAGAAAAAAAAGATGAGGCACGCGCAGTGCAAACGCCTCGAATCGCAATGCTTAGTACCGGTGAAGAAGTGCTGTTTGGTGACATAGTCGATACCAATGCCAGTTGGTTGTCTGCATTTTTATTTGAACGTGGTTTTCAAATGACGACTCGCACCACGGTCGGAGACTCGCTACAAGCCATCTCTGAGGGAATATCCACTCTAGCTGATAATCATGACATCGTTATCGTGAACGGAGGTCTTGGGCCAACCAGTGATGATTTGACCGCTGAAGCTGCTGCCTTATGTGCCGGCGTAGAGTTAGAGCTTTATAGCGAGTGGGTTGAGCGTTTAGAACTTATGTATCAGCAGTGGCAAAGACCTATGCCTTCGTCGAATATCAAGCAAGCTATGCTGCCTAAGGGCAGTGCGATTCTAGATAACCCTAGAGGCACAGCTTGTGGCTTTATGGTGCGTATTCATGGTGCTCTCTGCTATTTCACGCCAGGGGTTCCTCACGAATTTAAGACCATGGTGGCAGGGGAGATCCTCCCTAACATTCAGCAAAACTTCTCTTCAGTAAGCCAGAAACAGGTTCATCGCATCTATACATTCGGCTTATCAGAATCTGGCATTGCCAATCAGATTGAAGCCCTAGACTTGCCCGTTGGCGTGTCGCTAGGGTATCGCTCGGCATTACCTTTTATTGAAGTGAAGATTTTCTACAGTGACACCAATAAACAGATCAGTGAGTTTATTGCGAGTGTCGAGCAAGAACTGTCATTAAATACGCTCTCGGTAAACCAAGAAGTTCGTGACTTTACGATGTCATTGATGAAAGAGCAGGGCATTGGACTTAATGTGTTTGATTATGCAACCCAAGGATATTTTCATCATTGGGTGTCAGACGCTTCCCTTAAGTACCATGTCGATATCAACTCGGTGAACATTTCCACGTTATTGAGTGATTCTGAGCCTGGTGATTATTTAAACAAAATTGATGGCTTGTATGAGCGATTTTTACTCGAAAGATCAGGCAGTAACGCGCTAATGATAACGAATACAGAGTCAGGTGGCGTGCAATTTATATTGGAGACGCAGGATAAGATCCTATCCCAATCCGTTGTATTTAAAAGAGATTACAGTTTCAAGGCGCGGAATATAGTGATTTCTGCTATCGCTATCGATATGCTACGCCGTCACTTAAAGGATGAAGAGATGTTTGTAGACTACGGAAGTGTGACCAGAGTCGCGTCCAGCATAACGATTTTGTGATCTTTTCGACATTTTTCATGAACAGGCATGACCAGCACTTTTAGCCCTTTGATTACAATATAACCTTTTGTTCTAAAGGCTAAGTGGTTGTAAATTATGATAATATCTAGGTGTTTCTAATTCAGAATAATTCACTACTTCTCTACGGTGCAACGAGGTTTATAATGGTGGCTCGCTCTTGAAAAAGGGTTGGCTCACTAACGGCTAGGGAGGATGTTATGCAAAACCAATCAAGGATTGAGATCTGGTACAAAGTAGGCACGGATCAGGTGTTGCTCGGAGAGGTTGATCACTCAGATCAAATCAATTTGCTGGCTATGTGGCGAAGCGTCTCTATTCTCAACCGTGCAAATCTCAATAATCGAGTTCAACAAACCGCGAACTATAGACTCAAATTGTTTGACGATGATGGACATTTAATGGGCAGCAAAGATGTCAGTGAAAACGATGCTGAGACTGTACTAGGAAACAATCACTGGATGGTACGTCAAAGTCGCAATCGCTTTAGCAACTCAGAGGCTCCGTATACTTGGGTACCAGTTGTGGCCGGTTGATTATCTTGAAGTGTTAAAAGCTCAAATATAAAAAGGCCCCAAACATGCGAATGTTTGGGGCCTTTTACTGTCCAGGGACTGTCCAGGAACTGTTCAGAGAACTGTTCTGCTATCTAAGACGCTGAACGTATGTCGTTATGAACATTAACATCTTCAAGCTTAAGATCTGATTTTGCGCGGCAAATGCAGGGCAGGATTTCATCTTCTTTTAAGTAAGCCATGGCAAAGCCGATGTATTCAACTTCTCCAGAGCTTATCTTGCAGCGACAGGCTCCACAATGACCATCTCTACAGTTAAATTCAGGCTTTAACCCCGACATCTCCATTGATTCTAGCAGTGTCGTATTTTTAGAATTAACTAATTGGGTAACCTTGTTAATTGTAACCTTGTGCATCGCTTAAGCCTGACTCTCTTGGTTAAAGTTCGAAATCTTCAAAGTCGTCCGCAGACACTTCGTTGTCGATCTGACCCACAAGATAAGAGCTGATTTCAGCTTCTTGTGGTGCAACTTGAACGTTGTCTGACGATAACCAAGCATTGATCCATGGGATAGGGTTGTTTGTAGCTTCAGGGTAAGCTGTCTCCAAACCAACCGCGTTCATGCGAATGTTAGTGATGTATTCTACGTATTGGCACAGGATATCCTTGTTAAGACCGATCATAGAGCCGTCTTTGAATAGGTATTCTGCCCACTCTTTTTCTTGCTCTGCCGCTTCTTTAAACAGGTCAAAACACTCCTGTTTGCACTCTTCAGCAATCTGCATGAAGCTAAAGTCATCTTGGCCGTTACGTAGCAAGTTGATCATATGCTGCGTACCAGAAAGGTGAAGGGCTTCATCACGTGCAATCAACTTGATGATCTTCGCGTTACCTTCCATAAGCTCGCGCTCAGCGAAGGCGAATGAACAGGCAAAGCTCACGTAGAAACGAATGGCTTCTAGGGCGTTAACTGACATTAGACATACGTAAAGCTTTTTCTTCAATGTATGAAGGTTTACATCTACGATTTCGCCTTTGATTTCATGCTTGCCTTCGCCGTAGCGATGGTAGTCATTAGTCGCTTGAATAAGGTCGTCGTAGTAGTGTGCAATGTCTTTTGCGCGCTTTAGGATGTGCTCATTTTCAACGATGTCGTCAAATACAGTGGCAGGATCATTCACGATATTTCGGATGATGTGCGTGTATGAACGTGAGTGAATCGTTTCTGAGAATGACCACGTTTCAATCCAAGTCTCTACTTCTGGGAGAGAGACTAGTGGCAGTAGCGCTACGTTCGGGCTACGACCTTGAATCGAATCAAGCAGTGTTTGGTACTTCAGGTTACTGATGAAGATATGTTTTTCGTGGTCAGGAAGCTTGTTGTAGTCGATACGGTCGCTTGATACGTCCACTTCTTCTGGGCGCCAGAAAAACGACAGTTGCTTTTCGATTAGCTTCTCGAAGATCTCGAATTTTTGTTGATCATAGCGAGCAACGTTAACCGGCTGTCCCAAAAACATAGGTTCTTTAAGCTGGTCATTTTTGTTTTGAGTAAAAGTACTATAGGTCATCTCAACCTCAATTATTCCATAAGTTAAACAGCAAAGTAGGGGCGAATGCACACCCCTTCAGCTTAAAAAATTAAATCTTACAACCGCCGCCTGCGCAGTCGTCTTCTTGCTCAACAACCACATCTTTCTGGTCGTCTTTCGCACCATCACGTGTGTTGTGATAGTACAGGGTTTTAACGCCCATCTTATACGCGTTAAGTAGGTCACGAAGCAATAGCTTCATTGGTACCTTGCCACTCTCATACTTGTTAGGGTCATAGTTAGTGTTTGCAGAGATAGATTGGTCTACAAACTTCTGCATGATGCCTACAAGGTTTAGGTAACCATCGTTGTTTGGGATATCCCAAAGTAGCTCATAGTTATCTTTGTATTGTGCAAATTCAGGTACTACTTGCTTCAGGATGCCATCTTTAGATGCCTTAACTGAAACGTAACCGCGTGGTGGCTCAATACCATTGGTTGCGTTAGAGATCTGAGAAGAGGTCTCAGATGGCATAAGGGCCGTCAATGTTGAGTTGCGCAGACCGTATTGTTTAATCTCTTTACGCAATGTTTCCCAGTCGTAGTGAAGTGGCTCTTCACAAGTCTTGTCTAGAGTGCGCTTATAGGTATCGATTGGTAGGATACCTTGAGCGTACGTCGTTTCATGGAATGAAGGACATGCGCCTTGCTCTTTAGCCAGTCCTACCGAAGCTTTAAGTAGGTGGTACTGAATGGCTTCAAACGTACGGTGTGTTAGCGCATTACCTGAACCATCAGAGTACTTAGCGCCGTTTTTCGCAAGGTAGTAAGCGTAGTTAATGACGCCCACACCTAAAGTACGGCGATTCATTGTTGAAACACGAGCTGCAGGTAGCGGGTAGTCTTGGTAATCAAGCAGCGCATCAAGTGCACGAACCACAAGCTCAGAAAGCTCAGCAAGGTCGTCTAGTTCATTGATAGCACCTAGGTTAAACGCAGACAGCGTACACAACGCTATCTCGCCAGTCTCGTCATCGACGTTAGAAAGAGGCTTAGTCGGTAGTGCAATCTCAAGACATAGGTTCGACTGACGTACTGGCGCAACCTTAGAGTCAAACGGGCTGTGCGTATTACAGTGGTCAACGTTTTGAATGTAGATACGGCCAGTAGACGCGCGCTCTTGCATCAAGATGCTGAACAACTCAATCGCCTTAACTTGCTCTTGTTTGATGCTAGGGTCACCCTCGTACTGAGTGTACAAACGCTCAAACTCATCTTGGTCTTCGAAGAAGGCATCGTAAAGACCTGGAACATCCGAAGGTGAGAATAGGGTGATGTTGCCGCCTTCAATTAAGCGTTGGTACATCAGTTTGTTTAGCTGAACGCCGTAGTCCATGTGACGAACACGGTTTTCTTCAACGCCGCGGTTGTTCTTAAGAACCATTAGGTTTTGAACTTCACCGTGCCACAATGGGTAGAAAACCGTTGCTGCACCACCACGTACACCGCCCTGAGAACAACATTTAACCGCTGTTTGGAAGTATTTGTAAAATGGGATACAACCTGTGTGGAACGCTTCACCATTACGGATTTCTGAGCCTAGTGCGCGAATGCGACCCGCATTGATGCCGATACCAGCACGTTGAGAAACGTAGCGCACGATTGAGCTTGCTGTTGCGTTGATAGAGTCAAGGCTATCGCCACACTCAATTAACACACATGAGCTGAACTGGCGAGTAGGGGTACGTACACCGGACATGATTGGCGTAGGTAGCGAGATCTTGAACATAGATACGGCGTCATAGAAGCGACGGATGTAATCTAGACGAGTTTCTCTTGGGTATTTAGAGAACAGGCATGCAGAAACCAGCATATATAGGAACTGCGCACTCTCATAGATCTCTTTGGTTACGCGGTTTTGTACGAAGTACTTGCCCTCAAGCTGTTTTACAGCGGCGTAAGAGAAGTTGAGATCACGTCTGTGGTCGATGAAAGAATCCATGAGTTCAAATTCTTCTCGAGAGTAATCTTCAAGCAAGTGCTTGTCGTATTTACCCGCATCAACCATTTTAGAAACTTGGTCAAATAACGTCGGTGGCTCGTATTGGCCGTACGCTTTTTTACGTAGATGGAACACAGATAGGCGTGCCGCAAGGAACTGATAATCAGGGGTCTCTTCAGAGATCAGATCGGCAGCAGCTTTGATGATGGTTTCATGGATATCTGAGGTGGTGATCCCGTCATAGAACTGAATCTGTGATTTCAGCTCGACCTGAGAAACAGAGACATTATCTAGGCCTTCTGCAGCCCAAGTGATCACGCGGTGGATCTTTTCTAGATCTATCGCTTCTTTGCGTCCGTGACGCTTTGTGACGGTAAGTTTTTGATTCATTCTGTTAGATATCCATAACATCAATGGTTAAAGCCACATTTTTTAACTTTTGCAGAAAAATATTGACGGCTTTGTGATCCATATCTACCTCTTTCGTGAGATAGAAACACTACATATAGGGGTGTTCCCTTTAACGACTTACAAGATAGTGCGGTTGGGGGGAGTTTTCAAGTTTAAGCGTAATAATCTTCTGTGGATAAACGGTGTATGGAATTTTCTCTGTTAGCGTTCACTTACTTATGAGTTTATAGAGAAATTGGCTTGGGGTTTTGCACAGCTTGTGGGTGACTTAAAATCAAACAAGGCAAAAAAAAATTTACTTGATCTTTATCAAAGAAATGGATCGATTTGTGCTGAAAAAATGCTCCGCTTAAACAGGGAGCAACTTGCTTAAAAACTGAATGAAAGTCGGATTAGTTCTACCCAAAATGCTCTCCGTTTAATCAAGTTTCAAACCAGAGAGCAAATGAGAGAAAAGTACTACGCTTTGTCGACTTTTTGGGTGTGAACAATGTAATTAATATCTACATTGCGTCCCAATGAATAGGAATCAAACAGAGGGTTGTAGTTAAGGCCAGTGATGCCCTTTTCTTGAAGTGGTGTGGCATCCACCATTTTTATCAGCTCAGAAGGCTTTAAAAACTTGTTGTAGTCGTGTGTGCCTTGCGGAAGCAACTTCAATACCTTTTCAGCACCAACAATCGCGAACAAATAAGATTTAAGATTGCGATTAAGGGTCGAGAAGAAGACGTGACCACCGGGTTTCACTAAAGCGGCACAGGAAGTAATCACCGATTGTGGGTCTGGTACGTGTTCTATCATCTCCATACAGGTGACAACGTCGTATTGCCCTGCATGAGTGGTGGCGTGTTCTTCTACCGTCATACGGATGTAGTCAAGCTTTGCGCCTGTCTCTAATGCATGAAGCCTAGCAACTTCCAGTGGCTCACGCCCCATATCAAGACCTGTGACGTGTGCACCCTCAAGGGCCATGCTTTCGGCAAGAATGCCGCCACCGCAACCCACATCTAGGGCTTTTTTGCCAAACAGACCACCAATAGAGTCCTGAACGTACTGCAATCGAAGGGGATTAATTTGATGCAGCGGTTTGAATTCTCCCTCTTTGTCCCACCAACGAGACGCCATATCGGCAAATTTTTTGATCTCGGCAGGATCGACGTTTTTTCCTTGTTCCATAGTCACTACGCTTTTTGAAATTTTCTACATTATAACCCCAACTATTCATGGAATGCATTTCCGTTAATGCCGATGAGATGTCTGTAGCTATCTACAGGGCGAACTGATTGTTTTTTAAACCATAATTAATGAATAGTTTAAATTATGTCCATCTAGGCAAGAACGCACATCACACAGGGGGGATCTGATAGTGAAAGTAATGCAGAATCCTCGAAAATTGTGTTATATTTTTTTATTCTTATAGGAATCGAAAAGACGATCTAATAATAGAGGGATAATGGCTCTATGAGCGATCTAGCGAAAGAGATCACACCGGTAAATATTGAAGACGAGCTTCGAGGCTCGTACCTTGACTACGCGATGTCCGTCATCGTGGGTCGTGCACTGCCTGATGTTCGAGATGGCTTGAAACCTGTACACAGACGCGTTTTGTTCGCGATGAATGTATTGGGTAACGATTGGAACAAGCCTTACAAAAAATCAGCGCGTGTCGTTGGTGATGTAATCGGTAAATATCACCCACACGGTGACAGCGCGGTTTATGACACCATCGTTCGTATGGCGCAGCCTTTTGCATTGCGTTACATGCTAGCGGATGGCCAGGGTAACTTTGGTTCTATCGATGGTGACTCTGCAGCGGCAATGCGTTACACCGAAGTACGTATGTCTAAAATTGCTCATGAGCTGCTAGCAGACCTTGAGAAAGAGACAGTCGATTACGTACCGAACTACGATGGTACAGAACAAATTCCTGCAGTACTGCCAACTCGCGTGCCTAACCTTTTGGTGAATGGTTCGTCGGGTATCGCAGTGGGCATGGCGACAAACATTCCACCTCATAACCTAACCGAGGTTATTGATGGCTGTCTGGCGTTTATCAAAGATGAAGACATCACTATTGAACAGTTGATGGATTTCATTCCTGGTCCAGACTTCCCAACAGCGGCGACGATAAGTGGCCGTAAGGGTATTATTGACGCTTATAATACGGGTCGCGGTAAGGTTTACATGCGTGCTAAAGCTAATATCGAAGCTGATAGCAAGGGCAAAGAAACCATCATCGTTACTGAGATCCCATATCAAGTTAACAAGGCTCGTCTAATCGAAAAGATTGCTGAGCTGGTAAAAGACAAGAAAGTAGAAGGCATCAGTGCGCTTCGTGATGAGTCTGATAAAGACGGCATGCGTATCGTTATTGAATGTAAGCGTGATGCAGTGGGTGAGGTTGTTCTGAATAACCTTTACGCACATACACAGCTGCAAACAACTTTCGGCATCAACATGGTTGCTCTTGATAAAGGCCAGCCAAAACACTTCAATCTTAAAGAGATGCTGAAGGCGTTTGTTGATCACCGTCGTGAAGTAGTAACACGTCGTACTATTTTCGAACTGCGTAAAGCACGTGACCGCGCTCATATCCTTGAAGGCCTTGCACTCGCACTGGCTAACATTGATGAGATCATTGAGCTTATCCGTAAAGCGTCGACGCCTTCTGAAGCAAAAGCGGGCCTAGTGGCTCGTGGCTGGGACCTAGGTCTTGTTTCCACCATGTTAGAGCGCGCTGGTACTGATGCTGCGCGTCCTGAGTGGTTAGAAGAACAATTTGGTATCCGCGACGGTCAGTACTTCCTGACTGAGCAACAAGCACAAGCCATTCTAGATCTTCGTCTACAA
Organism: Vibrio breoganii; assembly: GCF_001677275.1. GTDB lineage: Bacteria > Pseudomonadota > Gammaproteobacteria > Enterobacterales > Vibrionaceae > Vibrio > Vibrio breoganii. The sequence continues at coordinate 1,513,439 of NZ_CP016177.1, read as the reverse complement.
AAGCTAACCGGTCTTGAGCACGAGAAGATCCTAGACGAATACAAAGAGCTACTAGACGAAATCGCAGAGCTAATGCACATTCTTGCAAGCACTGAACGTTTGATGGAAGTGATTGTAGAAGAGCTAGAAGCGATTCGTGAAGGCTACGGCGATGAGCGTCGTACTGAGATCACTGCTGCTATCCATGACATCGACATGGAAGAGCTTATCGCTCAAGAAGATGTAGTAGTGACCCTATCTCACGAAGGCTACGTGAAATACCAAATCCTAAGCGATTACGAAGCACAGCGTCGTGGTGGCCGTGGTAAGAGTGCAACCAAGATGAAAGACGAAGATTATATCGAGCGTCTTCTAGTGGCGAATACCCACGATAACATCTTATGTTTCTCCACTCGCGGTAAGACTTATCGCTTGAAGGTGTACCAATTGCCATTGGCAAGCCGTACCGCTCGTGGTAAGCCAATCGTGAATATCTTACCGTTGGAAGAGGGTGAGCGTATCACTGCTATTCTTCCTGTCTCTGAGTTCAGTGAAGATAAGTTCATCTTCATGGCAACCGCAGATGGTACGGTTAAGAAAACCTCGCTAGACCAATTCTCTAACGTACGTAGCAATGGCTTGATTGCCGTTAACCTACGTGACGAAGATTCTTTGATTGGTGTAGACATTACTGACGGCGATAGCGACATCATGTTGTTCTCGAAATCAGGTAAGGTTGTTCGCTTTAACGAATCACAAGTTCGTGGCATGGGTCGTACAGCAGCTGGTGTACGTGGTATCAAGCTGATTAACAGTGACCAAGTGGTTTCTTTGATTGTTCCTCATAACGAAGGCGACATTCTAACCATTACTGAAAATGGCTATGGTAAGCGTACGATTATTTCTGAGTACCCAGCGAAGAGCCGTGCAACTCAAGGTGTTGTTTCTATTAAGGTTTCTGAGCGTAACGGCAGCGTTGTCGGTGCAGTTCAAACCGAAGAAGGCGACGAGTTCATGGTTATCACAGACGGTGGCACACTGGTAAGAAGCCGTGTATCCGAAGTGAGCCAAGTAGGACGTAACACCCAAGGTGTTACCTTGATCCGTACTATGGAAGGTGAGAATGTAGTGGCGCTGCAGCGCATCGATGAAATCGAGGAAGCAGAGCTAGTTGAAGAAGATGCAGAGGGCGTTTCGTCTGAAACCGCTGAATCTTCAGAAGCGACAGAAACACCAACAGACTCTAACGATTCTGAAGCTAGCGAAGAATAACGTTTTCTTTGGTTAGCATAAAAACCGAGCTTAGATAGCTCGGTTTTTTTATACCTGTCGTATACAGGTGGAGTCTTTTCAGATCTTTGAGTGTTTATTTGAAAAATTGATGCAGGTCAAAGGCTTGAAAAGATGTCATTTAACCCAATATAGAACCTATAGTTACTGATCCTAAGGTTGGGATCGACCACAATGTTAAGATAGAGACAGAGTTATGGCAGAAGTAAGAGCCCGCGTACATTTAAAAGTTGGAACAAAAAGCGATATTGATGCTGAGCTTCTCTCTTTTCAAGGTTTAAAAACGGACAAAGAACATGTCGCTATGGTCTTTCAATCGGCTGATAAGACTCAAAAGGCGCCGATCGTTCGCATGCACTCTGAATGTTTGACTGGCGATGTGTTCCACTCGTCTCGTTGCGACTGTGGTGAGCAGCTGGACGAAACGATCAATAAGATGGCCGACCAGGGCGGAATTCTTCTGTATCTGCGTCAAGAAGGTCGTGGCATTGGGCTCTACAATAAGATTGATGCTTACAAACTTCAAAGCGAAGGCCTGAATACCTATGAAGCGAACAATCATCTAGGCTTTGCTGATGATCTGCGTGATTTCGAAGAGGCGGCTCAAATGTTGGCTGCACTTGATGTTGAACGTATTCGTTTGGTGACCAATAACCCTAAGAAAATTCGTGAATTGAAAGAGCATGGCATTGGTATAGACGAGGTGATCAATACGATGGCACATGTAAAAAGTGGCAATGAAAATTATCTGAAAGCCAAAGCCTCTCACGGCAAACACGACCTCGATGTCTAGCGAGAATTTCCGCACTAAAATATTTCGTTAAAACAGAGGTTGTTTGCCATACTTAAGCCAGTATCGGTATTGAGTGTAAGCTATGACCTTGTGCAAGAAAGGGACGATATGGGCAGGCTTGCTTGTCTATTTCGTCCTTTCAGTCCCTGCCTATTCACAAAGCATGTTCCATACCTTAGGTTGGATTAGCTCCTCATCGTCAGTAGAACAGACCTTTCGTTATCCGCAACTCACCGAATCCATCTACTCCAATAATCGCCATCAACTGATATGGTTGCAGCCGCATGATAGGCAGGTGTTTGAAGACATCATAGAGATGGTGGTATTAGCCGAACTTAGCCCGTTTTTCGATCAGCGACTGCAAACACTTCACCAACTAAGAAGCTCTGAGCAATACTACCAGTACGACTTGTTGGCAACAGACCTAATGCTGGCGTTTCTCAGTTACCGAGAACTGTTGAGGGAGAACAAAGATACTTGGTTATACGGGCAGGGTCTACCGTCCGACTGGGCCGACCCTCCGGAAAATGTTATCGCCGAATTTGAAACCTCTGTAGAGAGCAGCGCGTTAACCGAGTTTCTAATGACCTTAGGACCTAACTCTCAGAGCTATCGAGATTACCAATCTGCAATTGATAAGATGCAATTAGTCATCAACGATGACCTAGCGCTCTATTCATCCGATGCCCTTATTAGAGTGGGGGACCCCATTACTGACAAAGAGATTTTGTTTTCCCGCCTAACGCTATCAGGGTTAAGCATACCTTTATCGACAAAAGAGCAAGATTGGTATGGGAAAGAGTTGAGAAACATCGTTAAGAGATTTCAATCTCAACACGGCTTAAACGCGGATGGTGTCATTGGACCTAAGACCATAGAATGGCTGAACTATCCCATTGAAGATCGCATCCATAGGTTGGCTCTCAATGCAGAAAGAAGCCGTCTATGGCCAATGCAGCGAAGTGCACTCGTCGTTGTGAACTTACCGAGTTTCGATTTGAACTATTACTTTAGAGGCAAGGTGGCATTCTCATCTAAGGTGATTGTCGGTAAACAAAAACGCAAAACCCCTATGCTAGAAATAAAGATGGATTCGTTAGTGTTGAATCCGACATGGAACGTGCCACCTAAAATCATGCGCGAAGATATTATCCCAATCTTGCGTTACAACCCTGGCTACCTTAGTGAAAGGGGGATTCAAGTCATCAAAGGGTGGGCGGATCCTGTGGTCATAGACCATGGCGCTATTCAATGGAGTCGAGTAAACGCTAAGACATTTCCGTTTCGTATGAGACAGTTGTCAGGTAGCTACAATGCGCTAGGCGCGTATAAGTTCAATACACCCAATCGCCGAGCCATTTACCTGCATGATACCCCTGCCAAATACCTGTTTGATAAATCATCAAGAGCGTTCAGTTCAGGGTGTATTCGGGTACAGCATGCCGACAAGTTTGCCTATACCTTGTCAAAGACACAGGGCTTTAGACAAAGCAACATTTCGCCAATTGGACAAAAGGCGAATGCCCGTATACCACTTAAAAGACGGCTTCCTGTCCATCTTATTTATAAGACGTCTTGGGTAGAATCAGGCCGCATCTATTTTAGAGATGACATTTATGGATACGACACACGCCCAAAGTCCCCTAGCTTAGCGATTCAACGACAAGCGGTAGAATAGATCGCGATTCAACAAGCTTGTTTGTTTATATAGACACCTATGGCGAGCGCTCTTGGCACGCTCATGCTTGAGTTTAGGGTTAGAAACTGTCATATTCTGCTGAAGTGTTTCGACAAAATTTCATTTAAATATTCATTATAAATAAAAGGTTTTTCATGGCGTTGCAGTATCAAGTTGTTCCAGTAACCCCTTTCCAACAAAACTGTTCTATCGTTTGGTGTGATGAGACGATGAAAGGGGTTGTTATCGACCCAGGTGGTGATGTTAAGCAACTACTGATGATGATCGAAGAGTTGCAAGTACAGGTAGAGAAATTAGTGCTGACTCATGGTCACTTAGACCATGTTGGTGGCAGTGAAGAACTCGCAAGAGCCTTGAATCAACCGATCGTTGGCCCGCACAAAGATGATAACTTCTGGCTACAAGGGCTAGAAGGACAAAGCCAAATGTTCGGCTTTCCTCTGACTGAAGCGTTTGAGCCTAGCCAATGGCTAGATGAGAGTGACGTTGTCACTTTTGGTAATCAATCATTGAATGTTATTCACACCCCAGGTCATACCCCAGGTCACGTTGTGTTGCACAGTGAGTCTGCAAAACTTGCTTTCGTAGGTGATGTACTGTTCAAGGGCGGAGTAGGCCGTACAGATTTCCCTAAGGGTGATTTTAATACCTTAATTGACTCTATTAAGAGCAAACTATGGCCTCTAGGAAACGAAACTCGATTCGTTCCTGGCCACGGCCCAGAGTCAACGTTCGGTTCTGAGCGAGTGAGCAATCCATTCGTCGCAGACGAGATGCCGTTGTATTAAGGGATTTAAGGACCTAGAACCCAGGACCTAGGGCCCAGAATCTAGGTCCTAGGTTGATCTTCCTGACCCTGCCAAATACTTCCGTAACAAACCCACAAACTCTTCTCCATCTCTATCTAAATCAGCTGTTGAGATAAAGATGTCGTACCCCCAATAGTCTCTTTGATAATGCATTCTGTGGTACAAGCATGCCTGTAGCCCTTTTATGGTTTCCCCGTCTTTCAATTCGACCCTTGATGAATCTAATACCTGGTCTTGGAACAAGTGTTCTTTTTCTGTTTCTCTTGCACCTAGGTACAAGAGCGATCTTTGTTCTAGGAGTAGATTGGTGATTAATCGTGGGCAGGCTTGCTTTACGAATGGAACAGGGTCTTTAAGTCGTATGCCAATCCAAGGTAGCTCGGAGCTTTGAGTGGGTTGGTGACTGCGGCATAGCCCAAGGGACGACACGTTCTGCCACTTCACAACCCAACCTCCCTTAAACGTATGCTGTTGAAGATGCGTGTCGGTAATGGTGAAACGTACCACGCCTCGCTTGTAGGTGTAGATCACCATTGCGAGAGCACAAGCACAAATCAAAAAGATGCCAATGGTTCCTTGGGTGCTATTGGAGAAGGAGCTTAGCCAAACCGACATGAGCAGGTAGCAGGCGAGCAATAGACCTCGACTGGTTCTTCCTAGAATGAATTTTTCATTGGTTAATTGAAGTGATGACATAACGATCAAACTGTGGCTTTAACATACCTACGAGAGTCCATGTTTAGCTGATCATTCAGCTTAGACATTATTTGATAAAAAATGTAATAACTTCCTAAAGAAGATCGAGTAACACACACTTTTAACAACTATTTAGCATCCTATATAAAACTGGTCCATAGTTAGTTGATTTTGTAGACATTTATGACTGCACGAGGAGCAAATAACATGGTAGTGAAATCAAAATGGGCAAAGGCATGTGTGCGTAGTTTAGCGGTCCTAATTGGGGTGGCGAGCATAGGCACAGCAGTTGCTGCGGACAAGGTATACAAGTTAAAGCTTGCGGAAACTTGGGGCCCTAACTTCCCAATCTTCGGCGATGCGACAAAAAACATGGCCGCTATGGCGGAAAAAATGTCAAACGGTCGATTGCAAATCCGCGTTGACTCGTCAAACAAACATAAAGCGCCATTCGGTGTTTTTGATATGGTGAAATCAGGCCAGTATGACATGGGGCACTCGGCTTCGTATTACTGGAAAGGAAAGGTTCCAAATACTCTTTACTTTACCACTATGCCCTTTGGTATGACGGCTGAAGAGCAATATGCATGGTTCTATCACGGTGGTGGTATGGAACTGATGGCAGAGGTTTACTCCCCTCACAATCTTATGTCTTTTCCTGGGGGTAACACCGATGTTCAAATGGGCGGTTGGTTCCAAAAAGAGATCAACAGCGTTGATGACTTACAAGGTCTAAAAATGCGTATTCCGGGCTTTGCCGGAGAAGTCCTTGCTGAGCTTGGTGCTAAGCCAACTAACATTGCACCGGGTGAGCTTTACACCGCATTGGAAAGAAAGACCATCGATGCACTAGAGTGGGTGGGTCCCTCTCTCGATCTTCGCATGGGCTTTCATAAGATCGCACCTTACTACTACACAGGTTGGCATGAGCCAGCAACAGAGCTTCAATTCCTAGTGAACAAGCGCACGTGGGACAAGCTGCCTGCTGATCTGCAAGAGATCTTACGCGTGGCTATGCGCACCGCAGCCTACGATATGTATATTCAGTCAACCCATGAAAGTGGCAAGAACTGGGCAAGTATCAGAACCGAATATCCTGATGTACAGGTGAAGAACTTCCCGCCAGAAGTAATGAAAGAGCTTCGCGCAGTGAATGACCGTTTACTGGCAGAGCACGCTGCTGAAGATGAGATGGCGAAGAAGATTCAAATGTCTCAAGCACAGTATCTAGAGCAAACTCGTTCTTGGAGTGATATCTCTAAACGAGCTTACCTAAATAGTGCTACGACCGATCAGTAAACAAGCCGTGGACTTTCAGTGCGAACTGAAGGTCCACAAAAATCTTTAGTTTCAGCAGACAGGGAGGTCAATTGCTGACTGCATTAGAGGGATTTTTTAATAGAATCAGCGACGCACTGGGGCACATCTCCAGTGTGTTGTTTTTGCTTTTAGTAGCAAACGTTGTTTACGATGTTGTGATGCGTTATGTATTTAATGACGTATCTATCGCTTTTCAAGAGCTAGAGTGGCATCTGTTTTCTGCGGTATTCTTGCTCGGCGTACCCTACGCCATAAAAACCAATGGCCACGTTCGTGTGGATATTTTCTACGAACGCTTCTCACCCAAGGTACAGGCCATTATTGATATTCTTGGAATCTTCATTTGGTTACTGCCGTTCAGTTTATTAGTCGCATGGTATGGCATTGATTTTGCCTATCAGGCTTACGATATTGGCGAGCAGTCAGGTGACCCTGGTGGATTGCCTTACCGCTGGATAATCAAGGCGGTAATCCCTGTCTCATTTTTCTTTATTGCGACAAGTGGCTTAGGACTGTTGTGTAAGTCTATCAGTCAATTGTTGAACGCGGATACTCATAAGAAGGAACAAGCATGATAGGGATTATTATGTTTGCGGTAGCCTTGTTCGCGCTATTGCTCGGTTTCCCAGTGGCGTTTACCTTTGGAGGTATAGCGCTGATATTTGGTGTGTGGTCAGAAGGCTGGGACATGTTTGCCTTCATGCCTTACCGCATAGAGTCCATCATGCAGAACACTGTATTGATGGCGGTGCCACTGTTTATATTTATGGGTTTGGTACTGCAAAAAACTCGCTTGGCGGAACAGTTACTAGAGGCCATGGGGCGACTGTTTGGCGGAGTACGAGGGGGGATTGCTATCTCAACCGTCTTAGTTGGTGCACTGCTTGCGGCATCGACTGGGGTAGTGGGAGCATCGGTAGTGGCCATGGGTTTGATTTCCCTGCCTGTAATGTTGAAGTACAACTACGATAAGAAACTTGCCTGTGGCACCATATGTGCGTCAGGAACGCTAGGTCAGATTATCCCGCCTTCTATTGTCCTTATACTATTGGGCGATGTACTGGGTGTTCCGGTGGGCGACTTATTTAAAGCTGCACTTTGGCCGGGCTTAGTGCTAGTGATTGCCTATGTTTTGTATATTGCTATCTACGCGTTTTTCAAGCCAGAGGCCGCTCAATCCATCCCTAAACTTGATGATCAAAGTCGTAAACAAGAGGTGATTGCGGCCTTGAAAGCAATAGTGCCGCCTTTAGCGCTGATAGTCGTCGTGCTTGGTTCTATTTTTGCTGGCATTGCAACGCCCACGGAATCTGCTGCACTAGGCGGTGCGGGGGCAATCGTATTAGCGCTGCTGTATCGACAGTTTAGCTGGACCCTATTGTATGAGTCATCGAAAGAAACCGTAAAGGTTACGGCTATGGTGTTTGCCATCTTACTCGGTGCGACCGCATTCTCTATGGCATTTACCTACACAGGCGGTGATTACTTAGTAGAAGAATGGCTTCTTAAACTTCCAGGCGAGAAGTGGGGCTTTTTGATCTTAGTGATGTTAGTCATTCTTGTGTTGGGCTTCTTCATTGATTTTGTGGAAATCTGTTTCATCATTGTTCCTATGATCTCGCCGGTTGCTGAGCTTCTGGGCATCAATATGGTGTGGTTTGCCATACTGGTAGCGATGAACTTGCAGACCTCCTTTTTAACACCGCCATTTGGCTTCAGTTTATTCTATCTGAAAGGGGTTGCGCCTAAACAGGTGACAACAAGAGATATCTACGCTGGCGTCATGCCGTTTATCGCCATTCAGGTAGTGGTGCTGGCTACTTTGTTGCTGTTTCCGGGTATGTATGGGCTGACTATGTAACTTAATTCCCTGATTTATCGAAAAAAGAGTCTTGTTCAGTTATAATTGAAAGTTAATTACATGATGTAATCGTAATCGGTACGCTTTTTGTACAAACATGGGAGATCGAATGACCAAGGGAATTGATAAGTACAGTATTGATAGTACTGATTATCAGATTGGACAAGATAATGTCCAAAAATGGGGTTTTGATGTGCACAATGCGGTATTTTCCGCGAGTGCCGGCCTAACCATTCTTTTTCTACTGGCGATGGTGTTTCTTGATGCGGATACCGCAAAGACAGCACTTGATGGCTTAAAGTGGCAGATCATTGGCTCTTTCGATGCCCTGTTTATCTGGGCGGGTAACATTTTTGTTGTCTTCTGCTTAGCGCTAATCGTTTCGCCTTATGGAAAAATCCGCTTAGGCGGTAAAGACGCAGTCCCTGAATACTCTGCTCTGTCATGGATAGCAATGCTATTTGCTGCCGGTATGGGTATCGGTCTGATGTTCTGGAGCGTGGCTGAGCCAGTTGCTTACTTCACTGGCTGGTATGAGACTCCGCTTAATGTGGAAGCGAACACGGCAGAAGCCGCGAAGCTAGCTCTAGGTGCGACTATGTACCACTGGGGTCTTCACCCTTGGGCTATTTATGGTGTTGTAGCGCTTTCTTTAGCATTCTTTGCGTACAACAAAGGTTTGCCGCTTTCTATCCGTTCAATCTTTTACCCGATCTTAGGGGATCGCGCTTGGGGTTGGCCTGGTCACCTTGTTGATATTCTTGCGGTACTCGCGACACTCTTTGGCCTTGCTACATCGCTCGGTCTTGGTGCTCAGCAAGCGGCAAGTGGTATTCAACACGTGTTTGGTGTTGAAGCTGGCTTTGGTATGCAGGTTGCGGTTATCAGCTTTGTTACCTTGCTTGCTATTGTGTCGGTAATGCGCGGTATGCATGGTGGTGTGAAACTGGTTTCTAACATCAACATGATCATTGCGTTTGTATTGCTCGTGTTTGTATTGATCATTGGCTACCACGTTACCTTCGCTAGCATCTCTACAACGCTAGTGTCTTACGTTGAGAACATCATTCCACTAAGTAACCCACACGGTCGTGATGATGAGGCGTGGTTCCAAGGTTGGACTGTATTCTACTGGGCTTGGTGGATTTCATGGTCCCCATTCGTAGGTATGTTCATCGCTCGTGTTTCTAAGGGCCGTACCGTTCGTCAGTTTATGACTGCAGTATTAATTGTACCAACAACAGTGACTCTGATTTGGATGTCTACGTTTGGTGGCCTGGCGATTGACCAAGTGATCAACAATGTCGGTATCCTAGGTACTAAAGGTCTAACCGACGTCTCTCTAGCAATGTTTGAGATGTTTGACGCTATGCCAATGGCAAACATGCTATCTATCATCGCGATTATCTTGGTTATGGTGTTCTTCGTAACATCGTCTGACTCAGGTTCTTTGGTCATTGATAGTATTACTGCTGGTGGTAAGCTAGATGCTCCTATGCCACAACGTGTGTTCTGGGCATTTATGGAAGGCGCAATCGCGGTTGCGATGCTTTGGGTTGGTGGCTCAGAAGCAGTACAGGCCCTACAGGCCGGTGCGATTTCTACCGCTCTGCCATTTACCTTTGTCTTGCTTGCCATGTGTGTGAGCTTGCTAATGGGTATGGCTACTGAAGAGCGCTAAGCTTAACAGTTGAAAGACCAAGTATGAGTAAAAGGCCTGATTCATCAGGCCTTTTTTGTGAACAAAAGGAAATAAAATGAGTTTATCAACCATGACGTTCTTTGAACGTTTTGAAAATGACATCTTGGCGGGAAAGAAAACCATCACCATCCGAGATGCCAATGAGTGTGACTATGCGCCGGGCTCTATCGTTGATGTGGCAACCTTTGAACAGGGGCGTGGGTTTTGTCGATTGCAGATCAAGTCGGTGACGCCGATACAGTTTGCAGACCTTACGGATTTCCATGCTGTTCAAGAGAATATGACCCTGCCTGTGCTTAAACAGGTGATCTCCGATATTTACCCCGATGTTTCCCAGTTGTTCGTGATTGAATACCAATTGGTCGATTGATGAAGCATGTGCAGATTGTAGAGTCATCCAAACCACAGTGCTCTCAATTTCGATCTTGGTGTATCAATGAATGGTCACAAGATATTGTTATCTCATCACCTGATGTTCCCCAGCCAATATTTGCCTTGTGTGATGGGGAACTAGCGGGGGGTATGGCATTTTCTCTCTTTGAGCAGCCGTTTACTGATAAGAAAGTGGTTTGGATAAATGCACTTTTGGTTAAACCTGATTGCAGGGGCAGCGGGATAGGCTCGAAGCTCATAGAGGAAGCAACGCGCCAGTGTGGCGACCTAAATCAACAGCACCTCTACGTCTACACGAATCGGCCAACTCTGTACACTCGGCTTGGCTGGCAGACGGTACCCAACGCTGACGCTGAGCCTCAGCATTGGGTGTTATGCACAGCGTTAAGCTAAGGAGATTGCTTAATCCCTAATCCCCAAGCCCTATAGCCACAACTCCTCGACTGCAGTATCAGGGCTGAAATGGTGAGCCACTTGTGCTTGCAAAAGCTCTGCTGTGGCAATGGCATCCACTAGCGCATCATGGGGTGTATACGTCGGAAGATTGTAGCGCTTGCGACTCTTAGCAAGACGCACAGATCCAGGCCTTTTACCCTTTAAGCGATTCATAAATCCAGCAGCGTATTCTTGTTGTACTTCCCATTCGATCTGTAGGGTATCAATCACCGGAAATTGAATGCCTTCGTTGACCCTACGCCTAAGGATACTGTCTAAAAAGCTGCGCTCTATCTGTCGATAATGAACCACGCACACCTTACCTGCGATTGCATCGAGGAACTCAGGTAGGACGTTCATGATATCGGGAGCGTATTGAAGCTCTGAGTGAGTGATACCATGGATCACCACAGAGTCTGCATTAAGGGCTTTTTGTGGCTTGATAAGCCACTGCTTGCTTTGCCTAAGGTAGATTCGATTTAAGTCAAAAGGGATCAATCCAATGGAGATGATCTCATCTTTGTCTGAATTAAGCCCAGTGGTTTCAAAATCTAACGCTAAAAAGGGTACGTCTTTCAGTGCTGTTTTTTGGTCAATAGTGCCCGCCTCGTAGAAGCGTTTAATATGCCCGTGTTTACTCTCCTCGAGCAAGGCATTGAAATGCGCTTGCCAATCTTTGGTCGGCGTCACAGGCACCTGACTGTCATCTGTTTTTTTAAACATAATATTATTTCAACGATGTGCCTTGATAGCGAAATTTCAAGAAATTCTGAGCATTACTCAAGATCTGGAAAGCATCTTTAAGGTTACGTCTTTCAAAATCAGAAAGGTTCTCAGGCTCTATGTTGTTATCGGGCTCTCTCTCTTCACTGATATCAATGGCTTGATGTCGTATGCGCACCAGAGAAATAAATTCGAGTGCATCCTTGAGATCTTGGGCTCTTCCTCTTGGCAGTATTCCAGCATCAAGGATGTCATCTAGGCGTTCAAAAGAGTTTTGCTGGGTTGAACCCACAGCCAGCGCATGAACGCGGATAAGGTCGGCCAGTGGCGCAGTACCACGACGCTTAAGGTTTATTGAGTTTTTATGCTTACCATCCTTTTCCATCACAAAGCTCTTGAAAAAGCCTAATGGGGGCGTACGGTTGAGTGCATTTCGCGCCAAGCAGTACAGGAATTTCGAATTGTTTTTAGCGCGTTCAGTAATAAAACGATTGAGCTTTTCTGCCCACTTGATTTGTCCGTGAACGCCCACTAAATCAAAGAATATTGACGCATTTAGCAAGGCCTTAGCATTAGGGTTGTCAATCCAGTCTGCAAAGCACTCTTCCCATTCGGTTTGAGTCATTCGCCAAATAGGGTTGGTTGCCATAATGTCACCGGTACAGTATGGGTAGCCACAACGATCCAATCCGTCACTGACCATCTGAGCAAGGGTAGCGAAATATTCATCGTGTTTTTCTTTATCGAAGCTGTTGGATAAAATGATGGCGTTATCCTGATCGGTCACAATCAGTTGCTCGTCACGTGCCATTGAACCAAGGGCAAGGAAGCAATAGGGAACAGGCGAGGGACCAAGTTCTTCTTCAGCAAGTTCAATGATGCGCTGTTTAAAGCTTTTCCCTATGATGGCCATCGCACTTCCCACCATGTGAGAGTTAGCATCTTCGTTGACCAATCTGACGAAACTATCATTAACCTGCTCAGAAAGAGTGACTAAATCATCAACGCTGTTTTGTTGGAAGATAGAGCTCACTAGTAGCAAAGAGTTTTGCGATTCGTAACGCACGATATCACTGGCTTCGATAACGCCGATGGGTTTGTTTTTTCTAAGAATAGGTAAGTGATGAACGTTGAAGCGCTGCATGGTTAACATGGCTTCGTAGACATAAGCGTTGCTGTCTAATGTAATAACGTCTTGGGTCATCACCGATTTCACCGTGTCATCGGGTGATACGCCTTGAGCTACCACCCGAGTGCATAAATCTCGGTCTGTGAGTATGCCGCGCAGTTTGTCGCTATTGTGCGCTTCATCGTCGACGACAAGAAGGCAAGAAGTATTCTCGTCGTCCATTTGTATCGCCGCATCTCGGATAGAAGAAAATTCAGAGATGGTTGATGGAGGACGGTTGATCATTGCGGTGATTTTTGCCGTTGTGAGGTCATTATCATCGGTGTTGGCAATGGTTTGACGCAGTCGTGTACTGTCTTCTGCTGCAACGAAATCAGCGAATGAGTCATAAGAGTCATACAGGTTTTGAAAGGTTTCAGCGGGTATGCAATAGAGCAGGCAGTCTTCAATTGCCTTGGCTGGAAACATCACCTTGCCATTACTTAATAATGCCAGTTGCCCAAATACCGCCCCTTCATCCAATCGGTTGAACAAAGAACCGTTACGTTTGGAGATCTCAACGACGCCACTGCGCACCACGAAGAAATCAGAGATCGCCTCGCCTAAGGAAACCACTGCATCGCCCTTACGGATGTAGGATATTTCAGTTTCAAGTGATATCTGACTGAGTACTTCATCAGGCAAGTCTGTGAAGGGTGGGTACTGAGCGAGAAACTGTTTTATTTCGAGTAGTTCAACTTCCATGAGGCGCCTTAATTATCGCGATTGAGTGCATCGTTCATCGTAAAACGAAAAAAAGAGGATATAAATAGTAGTTTGGCGCTAAATCATTGTTAAGTCACTAAACTATCATCATTTATTGTCTACTATTATGGTTGAATATCGGCATTTATTTGTCTTTTTTCATGACAGGGAGAGCGCATGAACAAATACTCATCGATTGCACTGTTTAGTTTAGGTTCATTATTCGCTGTAGATAGCGAAGCGTACGATTGGGGCTTTCGATCGTATGATGCACCGGTAAATTACAACTTTATAAGTGTGGCCATCGGTGGAGGTAAACTCAACTCGGATGTGCTTGAGGGCAGGGATGGTGTCACGGTCAGTGATATCAATCTGAGATTTTTAGTGAATGAGTATTGGATTACCAACATTCAATACAAGGGCCGCTTTACTCATCACGGCGATGAGAACGACAGGGCTGACTATGTCACTGTGTCTGGAGCAAGGCGCTTTGCGGTAATGGATAACGGCGATCTCTATGCGGGTGTAAAGCTTGGCGGGGTTAGCGTTAAAATTCGAGACAGTAATGGCTCGACGATTGCGAAAGAACAAGACTTCTTACTAGGGCTGTTTGCTGGGGTCAACTACGGATTCACTGAAGCGTTAGAAGGGAATATGGTTCTTGAGTACCTAGAGTACGACCTCACTCATGAGTCTTCTTTTGAGCTCTCTTTAGATTATTATTTTACGACAAACTTTTCCCTTGGGGCGTATGGCCGAACTATTTGGAATGATGACTCAACACTAGATCAGGGTGGGGTAGTGGCTAAACTTCGCTTTTGATGTAAGAGAGAGAAACCCAATTATAGAAATAAAAAAAGGCTGGTAAACACCAGCCTTTTTGTCTGCTTGAGAGTACTTAAAGTACGGCTGTTAAAGTACGGCTGCGATGCCTTTGCATAGTGGCAACATGTTGTCTTTGGTCATGCCAGCAACACTGATACGGCCTGAACCTACGATGTAGATAGCAAATTCATCTTTAAGGCGTGTTACTTGATCTTTGGTTAGGCCAGAGAAAGAGAACATACCGTTTTGACGCTCAATAAAGCTAAAGTCGCGAGAAACGCCCTGTGCTTTCAGCGTTTCAACAAACAGAGTACGCATCTCTTGAATACGGTCACGCATCTCTTTCACTTCTGCTTCCCACTCTTTACGCAGTTCGGCGTTGTTTAGAATGTGAGTCACTACCGCAGAACCGTGAGCCGGTGGGTTAGAGTAGATTGAACGAATAATCCCTTTAACTTGAGAGAAAGCCGTCTGTGCAACTTCAGCGTTAGCCGCTACTAGAGTAAAGGCACCCACGCGCTCGTTGTACAGTCCGAAGTTCTTTGAGAAAGAACTCGCGACTAGGATTTCACTATTTTGTTCAGCAAACGCACGTAGACCTGCAGCGTCTTCTTCTACGCCCTTAGCAAAGCCTTGGTACGCAAAGTCAAACAATGGAATTAATTTCTTGTCTGCTGCTAGCTTAGCCAGTGCTTGCCACTCGTCAGCAGTAGGGTCGATGCCTGTTGGGTTATGACAGCAACCGTGCAGAAGAACGATATCGCCGGCATTTGCTTGCTCAAGGTCTGCAAGCATTGCGTCAAAGTCTTTCGCCTTAGTCTCTGCGTTGTAGTAACGGTATTCCGCAATTTCGATACCTGCAGCGGTGAACACACCCTTGTGGTTCGCCCAAGTAGGGTTGCTGATCCAAATTTTTGCACCGTTAAGGTGGCGCTTGATAAATTCACCCGCCACACGAAGAGCACCGGTACCACCTGGTGCTTGAGCCGTCTTCGCACGTTTTTCAGAAACAATAGCGCTGTTGTCACCAAATAGTAGCTTTTGTACTGCTAGGCCGTATTCCGCTGTGCCTTCAATCGTTAGGTAAGACTTCGTGGTTTCGGTCTCAAGAATCGCTTGTTCTGCTTTTTTTACAGTGGCTAGAACAGGGGTTGAACCTTGTTCATTCTTGTAGATACCGACGCCAAGATTGATCTTGGTATCACGAGTATCTTTTTTAAACTCTTCAGTTAAACCTAGGATAGGGTCGGCAGGAGCAGCTACTACTTTTTCAAACATGAGAATCGTCCGTGTTAAAGTGAATTAATGGAATGTGACTGTCTTCTTTTATACCTGTAGAAAAACGGCAAAACAACAGATTTGTAATTAATTTAGCAATGTAATCCGTAACACCTGTCTGATATCAACTTTTCCTGAAATCTAGACACAAAAAAACCGCCAAACGGCGGTTTTTTATAACAGCAGTCGACTTAGAAGTTCGCGCTGCGTGGTGTACGTGGGAATGGAATCACGTCACGAACGTTGCCCATACCAGTTACGTACGATACTAAGCGCTCAAAACCAAGACCGAAACCAGCGTGTGGCACTGTGCCGTATTTACGTAGGTCGCGGTACCAGCTCATGTGCTCAGGGTCGATACCCATAGCAATCATACGCTCATCTAGAATATCTAGACGTTCTTCGCGCTGAGCACCACCGATGATTTCACCAATGCCAGGTGCTAGAACGTCCATCGCAGCAACAGTTTTGCCGTCGTCGTTCAAGCGCATGTAGAAGGCTTTGATGTCTTTCGGGTAGTTCTTAACGATTACCGGTGCCTTGAAGTGTTCTTCTGCAAGGTAACGCTCATGCTCAGATGACATGTCGATGCCCCACTCAACGTCAAATTCAAACTCACGACCAGAGTCCAGTAGAATTTGAATGGCGTCTGTGTAGTCCACTTGTGCAAAGTCAGCGTCTACGAACTGCTCAAGGCGAGAGATCGCTTGCTTGTCAATGCGCTGTGCAAAGAACTCTAGATCGTCACGACGCTCTGCAAGAACCGCTTTGAATACATACTTAAGCATGTCTTCAGCCAGTTTCGCTGCATCATCAAGATCAGCAAACGCGATCTCTGGCTCAACCATCCAGAACTCCGCTAGGTGGCGGCTGGTGTTTGAGTTTTCTGCGCGGAACGTTGGACCAAAGGTGTACACCTTGCTTAGGGCACATGCATACGCTTCTGCGTTCAACTGGCCAGATACAGTAAGGAATGTTTCTTTGCCGAAGAAATCTTCGTTGTAGTCCACATCGCCTTTATCAGTGCGCGGTAGGTTTTCCATATCCAAAGTGGATACGCGGAACATCTCACCCGCACCTTCAGCATCAGATGCTGTGATTAGCGGAGCTGAAGTCCAGAAGAAGCCTTGCTCGTGGTAGAAGCGATGGATCGCTTGTGACAAGCAGTTACGCACGCGAGCAACAGCGCCAATCACGTTGGTACGTGGGCGAAGGTGTGCCACTTCACGAAGGTACTCGATAGAATGACGAGTCTTAGCCATTGGGTAAGTGTCAGCATCTTCAACCCAGCCAACCACTGTTACAGCGGTTGCAGCTAGCTCAAAATCTTGACCTTTTGCTGGAGACTCTACGACGGTACCTGTCACTTCTACAGAGCAACCTGTGGTCAGTTTTAGTACTTCTTCATCGTAATTATTTAAACTATTTGGGACCACGGCCTGAATCGGGTCGAAACAAGAGCCGTCATAGATGGCAAGAAAAGAGATTCCAGCTTTGGAATCGCGACGTGAGCGGATCCAGCCACGAACAGTGATTTCACTGTTTACTTCGAGCTTTCCGCTAAGTACGTCTGTTACAGGCGCGTAAGTCATTTGGTATTACTCTCCAATAGATGCTATCGAGAAATAGAAAATTAAATAGAACTTATCAGTTTACTCACCAATAATTTTGCATCAAGTAAAGAGTGCCTATTTCATGGGTATTTTTTATTAAGCGCTGTTTAATCCATCAAATAAGTGAGCTGTCTTTGCATTGCATCAATAATTTGCGCAGTGACTCCCCAGATAAAGTGTCTTTGATAGGGGATAGCAAACACCTTGTGGGTGACGGTTTTTAACTGGAAATGGAAACTTGCGAGGTTCTGGCGTGCAAAGAGAAACTCGGCGGGCACTTCAAATGCCTCATCTACCTCGTTGGGATCAAGCTTTGACTGGTAGTTAGAGTCGATAAAAGCAATATAAGGGGTCACCGCAAACTGACTTAGAGTCGGTAATGGGGGCAGAGCACCCGCTACCGTGATCAATGAGGGGTCAATGCCCACTTCTTCATAGGTTTCTCTTACCGCAGTAACACTTAGAAGACAGTCATCTTGCTCGTATTTTCCTCCGGGGAAGCTTACTTGCCCTGGGTGGTGCTTAAGATGGGCTGCGCGCTTAGTGAGGATGACATGAAGACGATTGCTGCGCTCAACCAGACCAATTAATACGGCAGCAGGCCTTAGCACATCTTGGTCAAAATGGGCCAGTCGTTGCAGGCTTTGTGTATCGTAGGAAGAAGGCTTACTCAGATTAAATCTCAATAAAAACTCGTCTTTGGTCATGCCTTCCTCTCTGAACAATTCACTATTCTAATACTGGCAGAATTTTGCCAAGTTTATGTAAGGTTTCTTGATATTCTGATTCACACTCACTGTCAGCGACCAATCCACCGCCTGCCCAGGCATGGATTTTTTGATCTTCTGTGATAAGCGTTCTGATGGTGATGCTAGTGTCCATATTGCCACATCGACTGATATAGCCAATGCTACCGCAATAAACACTGCGACGATGAGGCTCAAGCTCTTCTATGATCTGCATGGCTCTGACCTTGGGTGCGCCAGTAATTGACCCTCCCGGAAAACAAGCGCGAAGCAAGTCGTACTCGTCATACTGCTCGTCCAATACACCGGTAATCGTACTCACCAGATGATGAACCGCAGGGAAGCTCTCTATTTCAAACAAATGCGGGACTTTCACACTACCAGGGGAGGACACGCGCCCTATGTCGTTACGCAGCAGATCCACAATCATCAGGTTTTCGGCTTGGTCTTTCTCTGCCGTTTGTAAGTCGTCTCTTTGCTGTTTGTCTTTTAAGGGATCGTTAAAGCGTGGCCTTGTGCCCTTAATTGGCTTGGTCTCGACTTGTTTATCGTGAGCCAATAAAAAGCGCTCTGGCGATATACTGAGCACCGCATTGTGCGATAAGCGAATAAACGCAGAAAACGGCGCCTTGTTCTCATTTTCTAGGGTCTTGTATGCCTGCCATTCGTTGCCAGAGTATCCAGCGCTAAAGCGCTGGGCTAGGTTGATTTGATAACAATCACCCGCTAACAGATAGTCTTGAACAGCCTCAAATTTACCCTGATATTGCGATTTGCTCATATTGGCAGACCAAGGCGTCTCTAACTGGAACGAAGGATGCTCGACATCAAACTCTTGAGAGTGGGAAGGCATGTTGTCGCCACTGAGGTTTTGTCCAACCCAGTAAGCTTGTTTGAGTTCGTGATCAACCACCAATGCCTTTTCATACAGACCCACCGCCATATCCGGCGCGTTAAGATCTCGTTTGGCAATGCTTTTAAAGTCTTCAATGCGTCTGCCAAGATCGTAAGCAAAGTAGCCAAGCCAGCCACCAATAAAGGGGAGATGTGTATCGGTATGTGAATAAGGCAGGTATTGCTGTTGCAGTCTTCGCAAGAGTTCGAAAGGATCCTCTGCAACTTGAGAAAGCTCGCCTTCTATTGTTACATCACTCACGTCGCCATAGGTTTCTACTGTGATCTGTGGTGAATGCACCAAAATATCATAACGACTGTTTGGGTGATTATCCGATGCGGAGCGCAGCAGCATGGCGTAAGGGTAATGTTCTATTTTTTCGAACAGATCTAGGGCGAGATCCTTTCGATAAATGAGTTGCTCGGTTTGAATATTTAAATCAGACATCTATCAAATTGCTTGAAATGTGACGACACCGTAAAGGTGAGTGTGGTTTGAGAATCGCCTCAAGAGTATCATAGATTTATCTCAAGTTCAGAACGCACGTGAAGTCATAGGCTTTATCGTGCTTGAAACGGATTCAGACTGACCAAAAGGGGCTCCGCGAATGACCGTAATTCGTAAGCAAGATCTTATCAGCAGCGTCGCTGATGCACTTCAATACATCTCTTACTACCATCCGCTTGATTTTGTGCAAGCGTTAGAAAAAGCGTACCACGCCGAAGAAAGCACTGCGGCAAAGGATGCGATTGCACAGATCCTAATTAACTCTCGAATGTCAGCAGAAGGCCACAGACCTATTTGTCAGGATACTGGCATTGTGACGTGTTTCGTGAACATTGGCATGAAAGTACAGTGGGAAGACACCGACGTCACAGTACAAGAGATGATTGATGAGGGCGTACGACAAGCCTACACCAATCCAGATAACCCGCTTCGAGCGTCTATTTTGTTAGACCCAGCGGGCAAGCGTATCAATACTAAAGACAATACACCTGCTGTTGTGCACATTAATATGGTGCCAGGTGACAAGGTTGAGGTACAGATTGCCGCTAAGGGCGGTGGCTCAGAAAACAAAACCAAGATGGTAATGCTAAATCCATCCGATGACGTAGCAGAATGGGTTGAAAAAACCTTGCCAACAATGGGCGCAGGCTGGTGTCCACCGGGCATGCTAGGGATAGGCATTGGTGGTACTGCAGAAAAAGCAGCAGTACTGGCAAAAGAATCCTTAATGGATCCCGTTGATATCCATGAATTGATGGAGCGAGGCGCACAAACCACAGAAGAGAAGATGCGCTTAGAGATCTTCGAGCGTGCCAACAAAACCGGTATTGGTGCTCAAGGCCTTGGCGGCTTAACCACCGTGGTGGATGTGAAAATCAAAACCGCGCCAACCCACGCAGCGTCTAAGCCTGTATGCATGATCCCAAACTGCGCAGCAACCAGACACGTACATTTCACTCTAGATGGGTCGGGCCCGGCGAATTTGGTTCCACCTAAACTTGAAGACTGGCCAGAAATCTCGTGGGATGCGGGCGCTAAAGCGCGCCGAGTGAATCTGGATTCTGTCACCCAAGCCGATATTGAAACCTGGAAAACCGGTGAGACCTTATTGCTGTCAGGCAAGATGTTGACTGGACGTGATGCCGCCCACAAACGTATTCAACAGCTTCTAGAAAGCGGTGAAGGCTTGCCAGAAGGTGTCGACTTTAAAGGCAAGTTTATTTACTACGTTGGCCCTGTGGATGCAGTAGGTGATGAAGCGGTAGGACCCGCGGGCCCAACCACCTCAACGCGTATGGATAAGTTCACTGAGATGATGTTGTCAAAAACAGGCATTGCCGGCATGATAGGCAAGGCTGAACGCGGCGCGCAAACCGTTGAGCTTATTAAAGAAAACAAAGCGGTGTATCTCATGGCTGTGGGTGGCGCTGCTTACCTTGTCTCTAAAGCCATCAAGAGTGCCAAGGTGATTGCATTTGAAGAGCTAGGCATGGAGGCGATCTACGAATTTGATGTTGAAGATATGCCTGTCACCGTTGCGGTAGACTCAAGTGGTGCCAATGCACACCAGATTGGTCCAGAAACTTGGAAGGTAAAAATTGCCGAAATGGATTAACTCTATACCAATCGTACTAAATAACTGGTCATGCTAGCTGGTTAAAATGCTCGATAACTGCGTTAGAATTTTTGATTGTAGAATTACTACTAATCGAAAAATCCTGCCTTGTTCTCAAGCATTTTCCTTGCGCTATTTCTGATCACCTATTTAGTGTGATTGGTACTAGTTAATCTAAACAGATGAAGCGCAATCAAAGATTGCGCTTTTTTTCGAAAATTCAGCGAGATAGCTGATACAATTAAGTTGTGACTTTTATTAACAGGGGATGTTATGCCACGCTTTGTACAAATTCTTCAGATCATCGTTGCCGTCGTTATCGGTGGCTTCCTTTGCTATGACCTTATTCTCAATGGTATTGCCATTTTCCACGAGAAGTACATTACCATCACGATAGTACTTACACTTCTTTTGGAACTCGCTCTGTTTGTCATTTTTAAGCTCATTGCCGATGATTAAATCTTGTTAATGTTGCGCTCTAACGCTGGATATTTGGAGAGTAATTCAATATCTTGAGTTTAGGAGCGTGATATGAACAAAATAACAAACGAAGCAAAACAACTACTTAATAGAGGGCTGGATGCACACCTAAGAATTGGTGTCACCGGCCTTTCTCGTGCAGGTAAGACTGCATTTATTACCTCCTTTGTGGACCAGCTGCTACATACGTCAACCCATGACAACCTGCCTTTATTGGCGGCGCAGAGAGATGCTAGGGTGCTAGGTGCACGAAGAGTGCCACAAAAGAACCTTCTCACTCCTAGATTTAATCTAGACGGTTCTTATGAATCTTTGACTCTTGAAACCCCGCAATGGCCAACACCTACTCGTGATGTGAGTGAGATTCGTATTGCAATCAAATATAAGCCGAGTAGCAAAGCCCGAAAATTGATAAGTCGTCATGCCACCTTATATGTGGATCTAGTGGACTACCCGGGAGAGTGGCTGCTGGATCTGCCGATGTTAGAGATGGACTTTCAAGCATGGTCTGAGCAGCAGTTATTACGTCTTCAGCAGATAAACCTTCCTGAAGTCGAGGCGTGGTTAGCGCGTAGCCAGCACCTTGATTACGACGAGTTTAATGACGACAAGCTTATCAATGAGGTCGCAGCGCAATACACCAAGCTATTACTGGATCTCAAATCGAAGGGCTATCAGCTGATACAGCCTGGGCGCTTTGTGTTGCCTGGTGAGCTCGCCGATGCACCGGTAGTGCTGTTCTTTCCTTATACAGTCAAGGACAAACCTGCCAAGGGTAGCGCAGTCAATTTGTTATCCAAGCGCTACAAAGAGTATCAGCAACAGGTCATTAAACCCTTCTATCGACATTATTTTTCTTCCTTCGATAGACAAATCTTGTTGGTTGATGTGTTAACGCCTCTTAATCAGGGTGAGCATGCCTTTAGCGATATGCAGGTGGCACTTACCGAAATAATGAAGAGCTTCAGCTACGGGAAAAACAGTCTAATTCGTCGCTTGTTTTCCCCAAGAACCGACAAGTTGTTATTCGCGGCAACCAAAGCTGACCACATTACTCCTGATCAACATTCAAATTTGAATTTGTTGCTTCGACACTTGGTGCAACCAATTTGGCAACATGTCTCTTTTGAAAGTGTGTCCATGGAGTGCATGCCGTTCGCTTCGATAAAATCGACGGATGCAGGATTTGTCGATCAGAAAGGGAAATCAATTCCTGTTGTTAATGGCACAACAATCGAAGGAAATGCGCTCACTCTATATCCTGGAGAGGTGCCAGCAACCCTGCCCAAAGCAGAATTCTGGGATAAACAGGGGTTCGATTTTGTCAGTTTTAGACCGCAAAACTATGTTGAAGCAACGCCACTACCACATATCGGTATGGATAAGGTGATGCAGTTCTTGCTGGGCGATAAGTTGAGGTAATGCTTTGAACGAATATAAACAAAAACAAGTGTTTACGCGCTCAGGTGATGAAAGTGATCGCGATGAAAGTGCAAACACTCAATATAAAGAGGCGCAGCCTGATCTTGGAACAAAGCAAACCTTTGAAGATCACCAATTTATCAAGGCTGAGCCTATTGCTACCGCAGTAGATGAGCCGATCGAAGAGAAGGTAGAGACGCTGTTTAACCGACGTCGAGTTCCGCTGCGTTGGAAGCTACTGTTTGCCACCTTGGGCGGCTTAAGTGCATGGCAACTGGTTGACTCCTTCATCGGTGCGTTTCAAACGAATGACCTTCTTAGTTTGTCATGGACGGTGTTGTTAACCGGCGGGTGCGCGATAGGGGCAGGCGCGATACTGCGTGAGCTACTTAAAATGAGACGTCTTCGTCACCAAGGCGACGTGCAAATGAAGGCTCAACAGCTGTATGACAATAACGACTATGGTAATGCCGGGCCGTTTTGTGATTCTCTTTCTAAGACAATGACCGCATCGGGTGTCGAAAACGTAGGTCTGTCTAAATGGTCGCAACATAAAAGTGACAATCACTCTGATCGTGACATGTTAGATTTGTATCAGGGGTATGTGTTATCTCCTGTGGATCAGAAGATCAACAAAGCCATTGCCAAGTATTCATCTGAGGCCGCCGTGATGGTTGCGGTGAGTCCTTTGGCCGCCGCTGATATGTTGCTGGTGGCGTGGAGAAACATCTCCCTTATCAATCGCATCGCTAAAGAATATGGCGTAGAGCTAGGGTATTGGTCTCGAATTCAGTTACTAAGACTGACTTTATTCAATATGGCCGCGGCGGGTGGTACTGAGCTTGCTATGGATGCCGGCATGGATCTTTTATCCATGGATCTCACCGCCAAGCTGTCCACTCGCGCCGCACAAGGGGTGGGTGTTGGTTTGCTGACGGCGCGTTTGGGTATTAAGGCTGCGCAACTGATGAGACCCATTCCATTTTCTGACGATAATCGCCTGCGATTGCGAGATGTACGTGACCAAGTATTGGTCTCTGTTAAACATCGTTTACAAAATAGTGAAGAAAGAGAGCAGGGTTAACTTGCTCTAATCCTTGATATTGCTTGACTGAAATGCGCTTCTGCTAGACACTCATGTAAACATTATTGAACACTTGAGAATCAGACGTGCGCTTACAAGTATTGTGTGAAGATCGCTTAGGTTTAACCCGCGAACTGCTGGATATCTTAACCTCGCAAAACCTAGATTTGCGAGGCATAGAGATTGACCCTGTCGGCATCATTTATCTTAATTGCCCAGAATTAGACTTTGAATCCTTTAGTGCCTTGATGGCACAAATCAGACGCATTGAAGGTGTGTCTGATGTTAGGCGCATTCAGTTTATGCCCAGCGAGCGCAAGAACACGGAACTTACCGCGGTACTTGATAACCTGTCAGAAGCGCTTCTCTCCGTTGGGCTCAATGGCCAGATTGACATGGCTAACCAAAAAGCCAAGCAGCTATTCCACAGTAGCGAACAGTCAATATTAGGCAGTTCCATCAGTCAACTGCTTCCTAAGTTTTCTTATCAATCTTGGCTAGAAGACTCTGCTACTAGGACTAAACAAACCGTTGTGATTGGCGGCATTGACTATCAGATGGAGATCATTCCTGTCCATTTGATGCAAAACAGCGATACCTCTGTGCACGCAAGTACCGTGTTTCAGCTAAGACAATCTAGGCAAGACCATGGTCAAACTGAGCTGGTATCTGATAGCGACCCATTGGGGTTTGAGCATTTTGTAGGTATATCTAACCGACACAAAGCGCTGATCACACAAGCCAAGAAACTTTCCATGCTTGAGCAGCCCTTGTTAATAGAAGGCAATACAGGAACCGGCAAAGAAATGCTTGCTCGTGCCTGTCACGCTCGCTCTCATCGCGCAGCAAACCCCTTTATTGTGCTAAGTTGTGCCTCTATGCCGGATGACGTGGCAGAAACTGAGTTGTTTGGTCATGCAGAAAGTGCCTCAAATCAAGGTAAGCCTCATAAGGGTATCTTTGAGAATGCCGATGGAGGGACTGTTTTCCTCGATGAGATTGGCGAGATGTCCGCACACTTGCAAAGCAAACTGTTACGATTCTTACAAGATGGCACATTTAGACGTGTAGGTGAAGATAAAGAGGTGAGCGTCAACGTTCGCGTCATAGCCTCGACTAAGCATACGCTAGAGCAGCTGATAGAGTCGGGCACCTTCCGCCAGGATCTCTACTTCCGTCTTAACGTTTTAAACCTCAAGATCCCGCCACTGCGCGACAGATCATCAGATATCGCACCATTGTTGGATATGTTGCTGGTAAAACACTGCGCTCAGTTGGGCATTGATAAACCAAGCTGCTCAGCAAGCCTGATGGACGCCTTAATCAGCTATAGCTGGCCGGGTAATATACGCGAGCTCGACAATGCGGTACTTCGCGCGCTCACCGAGCTTGAGGGGACAGAGTTATCGACCCAGCATTTTCATCTTCCTACCCTTGATGGGTTGTCCAAAGGAGAGGCGAAGCTCGACCTTGATGGTTCACTGGATCATATAATGAAGCGCCATGAATCTCAGGTGCTAGAAAAATTGTATCAAGCATTTCCATCAAGTAGAAAACTCGCCAAAAGGCTGAATGTCTCGCACACCTCAATTGCGAATAAGCTTCGCGACTATGAGATTGGGAAGAAATAGGTTTGGAGATGTTTTTCACTCATAAGCCCTTAGTGGTCAAGAAAAGTACTTCTGTTTCAGAGCCGATGATTCGCTCTGTGACGCGCTCGGATGCGAAGATATTGTGTGAATACTTTGTTCGCAATAAAGCGTTTTTAAAGCCTTGGGATCCCATCAGAGATGAAGGTTTTTACACAGTTACAGGATGGAAATATAAGATAGCTCGCCTTGAGGAATTAGAAAAACTCAGACAAGGTTTGTACCTTCTAGTTTTGAATCATGACGAGAGCAAGGTATTAGGTGTCGTGACCTTTAGCAACATTGTCGCTTATCCCTTTCACGCATGTAATCTTGGCTATTCTCTCGATGAACAGGAGCAGGGTAAGGGACTAATGCACTTTAGCCTGAAAGAAGCCTGTCACTATCTTTTTAAGCAGTTTAATATGCACCGAATTCAGGCGTCTTATCTTCCCCATAATGAGCGAAGTGCCAAGGTCCTAGAAAAAATGGGCTTTGTAAAAGAAGGGATCGCCAAGGACTACCTATTGATTGATGGGCGTTGGCAAGACCATGTGTTGACGTCACTTACTAACGAAAACTGGATGGAAGCATGCAAAGATTAAACCAACAACTTGAAATGTTGATGGAGATTGACCAGCTTAAGAATGTACTCAGAAGAACTCGAGTAAAGAGCGCGCAAGGTCGCCTTGAAAATAGCGCAGAGCACAGCTGGCATGTCGCTACCATGGCTATGCTCACTCATGAGCACGCTAATGCAGAAGTAGACATTGCTCGAGTCCTAAAGATGCTGTTATTGCATGATATTGTTGAAATTGATGCAGGAGACACCTTTGTCTATGACGCGGTGGCCTCCAAAGAGCAAGAGCAAAAAGAATTGCTAGCGGCAGATCGTTTGTTTGGTTACCTACCAGAAGGCCAAAGAGAAGAACTGCGTGCCATTTGGGATGAATTTGAAGCAGCGACAACCGATGATGCCAAGTTTGCTAAGGCGTTAGATCGATTCATCCCGATGTTATTGAACTATCATAATCAAGGACAAAGCTGGGTTGAGCATCAAGTGAAACGCAGTCAAGTCATTGCTATCAACGGTCGCATTCAGCAAGGCTCAGAAACCTTGTGGCAGAAGGCGCTACAGATCATAGATGAAGCCGTAGAAAACGGCTGGCTAAAAGATGAGTAATATGGACCATATATCGCTAGATGAATATTCACGCAAGTGGATCTTTACCCACCAATCCATGCCTATTCCCTCCGAAGACTTAGCGGAAATTAAGCCTATGTCGCAGGCTAAAAGTGCTCAGTTTTGGAAGGATAACATCAGTAAGCAAAGTCCTGACTCAGAGCGCATGAGTAGCCAAGATTGGCCGACGTCAGGGGCTAATTGGTCTGACTCGGTAAATTGGATGAACAACTGGGAGTCCGATGATGAAGGCCTGCCTGAAGCAGTGATTGAACACATTGATTGGCAAGACGACGTTACAGTGTACTTCTGTTACGAGAAATACAATGTCGTGCAAACCACCTGGTCTATATTCAAACAACACTGGAAGAACTTTCTGTTTTTTGACGATGGCCCAATTTTGATTGGCCGACGACGCAAACAGGCGCTATGGTTTACCACTGACGGACAAGTAAAACTCGGTAATCGTCCTTAAGATTTGAGGGGTGGCATGTGTGGTTTGAGTTAGGGTTACTAGCGTTTTTTTTTCTCATTCTATTGTTGATCATGTTGCCCTTCTGGCGAAACCTAGAACGTCGCTATTTAACCCAAGAGTTAAAAAATCACCCCGGACTCACTATTGCGCAGCTGCCACTTGGCATTGTGAATTATCGCATTGCTGGTGACTCTGATTTACCCGTTGTGGTATTGGTGCATGGCTTCTCAGTGCCTAGCTTTGCCTGGGAGCGAAATGCCAAGGCCATAGAGGAGTCTGGTTTTCGCGTACTCACGTTTGATCTATTCGGAAGAGGCTATTCTGCCCGTCCCAATACGCGATATAACCTAGCGCTTTTTTCCAGCCAACTTGAACACCTTTTAGAGCATTTGCACATCGACCAAGCTGTACATTTGGTTGGCTTGTCTATGGGCGGCGCTATTGTGTCTCACTATGCCCAATCGCACCCCGAAAGGGTCGCGAGTGTGAGCCTTCTTTCACCCTTGAATGAACCGGTTAATATCGGCCCGCTTAAACTGCCTATTATTGGTCGCTACCTCACCTATGCTTTTTATCTTCCCAACATGATTAAAGAGCAGATCAAAGACTTTGTAGAACCTGAATTGCTTGGTCACTGGCAACAACGTTATCAAGAGCAGATGAGAATAAAAGGGTTTCGTAATGCGATTTATTTGACGGCTATTCAGGCATTGCAGCAATCAAGCCAACAGGCTCTTGAAAGTCTAAACAAGAATCAAATTCCCACGCTACTGATGTGGGGTAAGGAAGATCAACTACTGAGTTTCAATCAATCAGAGAAGGTTCGTTCTTATTTACCTAGCGATCACAAATTCATAGGATTGGAGGGTGCAGGGCACGCTTTGCAATATGAGGAAGCAGAGAGAGTGAATGAAGCTTTGGTTGCGTTTCTTAGTGGATTGTCAGATAAAAAAGAACCGGCCCGAAGGCCGGTACTCTAAGCAGTTGGCTAGCCATTGCAACGTGGTTAACTTAGCTGCTAAGAAAATCATACACTAAATTTGCACCTTCTAAAATAGTGTTAAGAACTCTTCATATCCCATTTTAGATAATTGATCTTTAGGGATAAATTTCAACGACGCCGAATTAATGCAGTATCTCAATCCGGTAGGCTCAGGACCATCTTCAAACACGTGCCCAAGGTGTGAATCACCAAATCGGCTTCTTACTTCTATACGTGTGTAAAACAGTTTGCTGTCTTTGTGCTCGGTTATAAAACGGTCATTGATCGGCTTGGTAAAACTAGGCCAGCCTGTCCCTGACTTGTATTTATCTGTGGAACTAAACAAAGGTTCACCTGAGACGATATCCACGTAGATCCCATCTTTTTTGTTATCCCAGTACTCATTTTTAAATGGACGCTCGGTACCTTCTTGCTGAGTAACGTAGTACTGGAGTTCAGTCAGCATATCTTTGATCTCAGAATCATTTGGCTTTGTGTAGCGTTGAGTGTCAACGCCTTTATCAGCCTCAATCATTGCTATCAAGGTCATGCCGGACTCTTCACGATCTTTACCAAAGATGCTATCGAGATAGCGGTCGCGTCCAGAACCGTGACGATAGTATTTATAGCGAATCGGGTTCTTTTTGTAGTAATCCTGATGGTAATCTTCAGCGTCATAAAAGGTGGTGTATTCGATGAGCTCTGTTTTCAGGGGTTTCTTGTACACACCTAATCGGTCTATATCTTGAATGAAGCCGCTGGCGATATTGAATTGCTGTTCGTTGTGATAAAACACCGCAGGTCGGTAGTGCCTTCCTCTATCCACAAATGAACCTTGATCATCGGTAGGATCCATATGGCGAAACAGGTGGTCTAGCACTTCTACATAGGTCACTGAGTCTGCGTCATAAGTGACTTGTATCGCTTCTATGTGGCCGGTCTTACCTGCCGCCACTTGTTTGTAGGTTGGGTTAACCTCAGTCCCTCCGGTGTAACCGGAGACAACGTCAATGACCCCTGGCAATTTCTCTAGGTCGGCCTCTGTACACCAGAAACAACCACCGGCAAGTGTTGCCACTTTAATGTTGGTTGCGTCGGACATTTTTGCGTCGTCAGCCATAGAGCTGCTAGACATCATCCATGCGAAAGGAGAAGCAATAACAATGGTGAAAAGTGCGGTAGACAGTCGTTTCATTTGAGACCTCGTCTTTCTTTGTTGAATAGTCTCTTAATAGGAGAGTACAAACCAAGAAAAAATTTCACGATTTTTTATTAATTATCGATTTTAATTAACAGTAATAGTACGAGGGTTTGAAGACAATGGTTCAGGATAAGGCGAATATTGCCCCTTAGGCGTAGGGGCAATAGTGGGTTTTTGGGGCTTTAATCGTCTTGCAGTAATTGCAAACCTGCGGGTAGGGTATCGCCGAAGGCTTTTTGAGCCTCTTCCTGATTGAATGCTTCCTCAGTGGTGAGAAGATGCAACCAAGTTTGCGGCACCTTACTGCCTGTGACTTTTTCTATTACTTTCTGTCTTAGCTCCGCAGCCACATCAAGGGTTCTATCACCGGTTTTACAAGCCATCATTACTGCGGCAAAGGCTGCCATGCTTTGTTTATTCCAATCTAGCTCAAGCAAGGTGTGCAACCAGCTATTGATCTCTTCAACTGGAATAACATTGTGCTGGCTGCCATATAGTGGCCTGCGACTGCCAAGTCGTGCCAGCGCCCACCAATGCGCATCGCGATAGCTTTCTAAGTGGCAGGCCTTGGTCATAAACCAATTGGCGAGTAGCGTTTTGTCGTCAAAGTGCAGTCTTTCCAAAGAGGCCGATAGGCGAACCATTGCCTCGTAGCCATTTTCATGGGCTACTTTGGCTGTTTGTGGGTTTTTAAGCGCTCCTGGATGCAAATATTTGGCAATATCGGCAAGAATGCTTTCTTGTTGATCTTGATTCAGACCACCGCTGACTCTACGCCAAAAAATCCACCAATCGCTCCACCCTTGCTGGTTCTTAAACTGAATACCTTGTTGGTAAAGTGGCCACACTTGCTCCATTCGCCACGAATCAACGGGATCGCCAAATCCTGGTCTTAAGCTGTAGCCTGCTAATCTTAGCCAGTTTTTCTCATGCGGCTCAGAGCGACGGCGACGTTTCTTACCCAGTGCAAAGGCATCAAATAGGTGACGAGAGGTGGTTAGGTCCCAGCTATCGCGTTTACCTAAGTTTCGTTCTAGTTGCTTGGCAAGCATCTTGATTTCTTTGGCATCGGTTTGCTTTTTGCTGCCACTGTAAAGGGTAGAAATCAGCTGCTTGGATTGAGTAAGGTTCGCAGGTATGTGCTGCTCTTCAACGGTTTTTTGATTGCGAACCTCAAACTCGACCTGCCAGCGGTCGTCATCATTGTCGATGTCCACACACTCTAGTTGCAATGTACCCACTTCTGTCAACTTACTGCTGAGCTGTACTTCTACTCTGCGCTTTTGATTCGCCTCTAGTTCTTCATCACTACCACTGTCAAGAGAGGCGATAGAAGGAGGAAGAGCCTGCATTAAGTCGCTATCTACGGTGTGAAGTGTTCCATTGTTAGGGGTTGAGCCGTCGCTCAAACTGTCCATGGTTGTGGTCAACAGATTAAAGCGCACGGGTTGGTCGAGAGTGAGTGCAAACCGTCTTCCGGTTAGGCGCACTTCTGTGCCTTCTTCACTGCCTTTGCCAAGAAGACATAGCGCTTGGCTTTTATTCTTACCCGCTAGGTGTAAAAAGTAGGAGCGGGGGCTACCACCACCAATCTTTAGCTGAGCGCCGCGACGCGCTTTGCTGTACGCCACTGCGCCATACGCCACGGCAAAGTCTGGATGTGGGTTATCCAACAGGGTAATAGAATCATCACGCCATAATTCAAGGACATCTTGAATACGTTTCTTGATCAAAGGGCTGTTGAACGCACCGCCATTGACGAGAAGCGCAACAGGGATAGCGTGTTGTCGGCTGTTACCTAACGCGTCTTGGCAAGCAGATTGATGCTGGTTCAAAAACTGCGCTACGTGCTTGGTAACGGCTGGGTCTGATACATAGGGCAAACCAAATTCCACAACAGCACTTCGCTTGGTGCTAGGTAGCTCATCAAATGGAGTTAGAGGGAAGAAGCCTTCAAGACCAAGCTGTTGAACCTCTTCTCGCGTTACCGCCACACTGCGTGCGCCGCCAATCAGACGAGAACCGCCACCTAATAGGGTGACTTTGCCTTCTTCTGGCGCATTTACGCCGAGTAAGTTCTCCTTCACACGTCGAGTTTGGGAAATCAGCTTGCTCAGCGCTTGGGCTTTCATTGGTGTCTTGTTGTTGAGCTTTTGTTCACTGATATGAGCAAGGGCAAGGTCGATGTTATCACCGCCAAGCATGAGGTGCTCACCTACGCCAGTACGATTAAGGCTCAGTTCACCGTCTGTGTATTTCGCTTGGATAAGGCTAAGGTCGGTGGTACCGCCACCTACATCACAGATCAAAATCAGTGGAATATCTGAAAGATCGGGGTTCTGCTGCTGCTCAAAGCGTGCATACCAGTCATAACAGGCCGCTTGAGGCTCTTCTAGTAGCAACACCTTATCTAAGCCTGCAAGAGAGGCAGCCTTTAGGGTCAGGTTTCGGGCAATTTCATCAAAAGAGGCAGGGACCGTGATAACCACTTCCTGCTCTTCAAGTCTATTGATAGGGTTTCGGTGGTTCCATGCCTGCCTGATATGGTTTAAGTAACTGGCACTGGCAATCACCGGAGAGACCTTTTCAACATCGTCAGCCCCCGCCCATGGCAAGATGTCTGATTCTCTGTCTACACTGGCATGGGATAGCCAACTTTTGGCACTGGATACCTGTCGTCCTTCCACTTGAGAGCCTAGCTCTCGTGCCCATTCTCCGATAATGACATTCTCTACGTCTCCTGCAACCTGTTGCTGCGTCCACGGCAACTGCAGGGTCTCACTGGAAAACTGCTGCTTTGTCGCATGAAATCGAAAAGAAGGGAGCTGCGGTCTGCGTGCTACTTCCCCTTGCCCCACAAGTTGGTCAATTTCAAACAGTTGCAAAGGAGATTCTTTCAGCGGTTCAGTGTTTTCACAAAACGCGACCACAGTATTGGTGGTACCAAGGTCAATGCCGACGAGAAAGCGAGATTTTTTTGATGATGCAGGTGTCTTTGACGATGTCATAGTTAACTCGGAGCAACAAGGGTGGAGAAAACAGCACTGAGGAGCCCAGTGCTGTTTAGGGTCTTTGGAATTATAGATTAGCTTGAGGCGTTTTCTTCTCGCACATCAAATTCAACGTGCCACTTTTGACCGTTATCCGCTGCAATCGCTTCAAGATAGAGGGTGCCCAGTTCGGTTACGCGAGATGCTAGCTTAACCGCAACCACATCGCCCACTTGACGGCCTTCTTTCGCATCTAGAGTGACATGGATTTCAGGAAGCTCATCGAGCTCGTCGTCTTGCCAGTAATCTAGGTGCGTACCTGCGCTGTCTTCACGGCGAATGGTAGAGCCGTAGAACTGGAAGTGTACTGGTTCACCAATCACAAGGCCAAATTCTTGGCTTGGTACATCTGCTGAAGAGCCTTCTTCCATACCAAAGGGTGCCACACACAATGCTTCCATTGGTGGTGCCATGCCAGGGATAGCAGGCATGGCGCTTTCGATGCCGACGTAGTAACTCGAAGCGATACCGCCACGAATACGAACACCTTTGCCCTGACGAACTTGACCGTAGTAGGCAGCACCAGAAGATACCGCAAGGTCAAGGTCTGAGCCGAGAAGCTGTTTAGCCTCTGGCGCGTCAGCGTCAGCTAGCCATAGGTTAATCACTTCAAACAGACGCTCAGCAAGGGTATCGGCCTTGAGTACGCCACCGTTAAACAAGATAGCCGTAGGCTTAACAAAGTCAGGCTTATCTGAGCCAAACATGCCACCAAACACATCAGCGGTGGATTCTGCTTGCTTGCTTAGGAAGGCGGCAATGTGTCTTGTCACACCGGCATCTTGCGCGTACGGCAGACCCATCTGCGTTAATGCGCCGCGTCGTGCTTGCTTTGGATGCTCGTCAATATCAACAACAGGGAAGAAACCGTCCACTAGGGTTTGCTGAACCTCTTCTGAGGTCAATTCGGTTTTTAGTGTGCTGCCCATCAGCTTAGAGCCACGACTTGGGATAACAATCGGCACAGACTGCAGTTCTTTATCGTTTAGCAGTGCTTCTTTGGCGTCGCGACAAGCGTGCACGATGGCTTGGATTTGCCAAGGTTGCAGCTCTTTGCCGTCTTGAGCCATCTTCATCTTAATGCGATAGGCTAGGGCAAGGTCCATGTTGTCGCCGCCAAGCAGAATATGCTCGCCAACGGCAACACGCTCTAAGGTCAGGTTACCTTCATCTTCTGTTACCGCTACGAGCGATAAATCCGTAGTACCACCGCCAACATCGACAACCAAGACGACATCACCGACCGTTAATTGGTTGCGCCAGTCATCTCCGGTTTTTTCAATCCAGTTGTACAGCGCCGCTTGTGGCTCTTCCAACAAAGTAAGATGATGCAAGCCAAGATTGCGCGCCGCTTCCGCAGTAAGATCGCGCGCAGCTGGGTCAAAAGATGCAGGAACCGTAATCGTAACGTCTTGCTGGTGAAGCTTATGCTCTGGGTGGGCATGATCCCATGCTTGCATTAAATGCTCTAGGTAAAGCTCAGTCGCACGCAAAGGAGAAACCTTGCTGATCTCTTCAGGGCTGCCTGCTGGCAAGAAGGCTTCACGACGGTTTACTGCCGCATGACCTAGCCAAGACTTGGCACTGGCCACTAAACGAATTGGGGTCTTGCTGCCAAGCTTTCTCGCAACAGAGCCCACTAGCGCTTCTGGAGACTCAGTCCATGGAAGGGTACGAGAGCCTGCACCCATCTCATGTTCACTAGGCTGGTAAATGAAAGACCCTAATTGATTTAGGCTTTCTACCTGGCCCGGCGCACTAAGCTGAGGAATTGGCATTACCTCGACTTTAGCTTCTTCTTGGTGCTTATCAACAAAGGATAAAACGCTGTGGGTAGTACCTAAATCGATACCAACAATGTACTTTGCAGATTCACTCATTACAGCTCAACCTCCGCAGGGGCGATGATGTTGGCGTTGTAGTTTTCAGCCAATTTTGGAAGCTCGATGTTGTCCGCTTTCCAACCCTTATGAATTAGGATGCCAGTAAAGGGTGCGTTGCCCGTAACGTTACCAACGAGACGAATCTCTTGAGCGTCAAACCCTTCAGCCACTTGAATTTGTGTTTCTTCCGTTTCGCTACGAACTGGTGATAGTGTCACGTAGTCTTTAAGCACTTTCTGTCCGCCACTATGAATAACACGAGCGGCTGCGCCCACTTCTTCGTCAGCGAACGCAGAGATATCTTCTTTAAGGAAGTCGATTAGGCGAGCTTCTTGTTGTAGTAGTGACAGCAGTTGCAGCGCAGAGTCAGTAGAGGCTGTTTTGAGTTTTGACTCAACTTCAACCACTTTCTCAACCACTTTTTCTACTTCGACGATTTTCTCGACTTCAACGATTTTTTCTACAGGTTTTTCAACCTCAATACGTTTCTCAACGGGTTTTTCGACGATCTTTTCAATGGTTTTTGGCTTGCGAGCGATAGCAACAGCCAGAAGGACGACACTTGACGCAGCTAAACCTGCGTGAAGCATATCAAACGTGTTGGGTAACACGGATAGGTCGATGATCATGATTAGAGTCTCATTAGGTATAATGTAATTGCTCTAAATGTGCGGGCGCTTGAATAGAAATTCAAGTACTTAAATACATTTAGTTAGTGTTTGAGTATGTCAAATTAGGGTAAACTTAACGACAATTAATATCGCTCATGAACAAGATTTAATGAACTATAACCGAGTTGTTTGCTTTGATTTAGAAATGTGTTGCTGGAATGAAAACGGCAAGGGCATTACAGGTGAAATCATAGAAATTGGTTTAGCGGAGATTGATCTAGCTAAGCAAGAAATCGTTAAGCGCGCGCAATATTATGTGAAGCCTGAAAAAGACGAAGTCTCTCCATTTTGTACTCAATTGACGGGTATCTCTGCACGCAAGATTGAAAAGCAGGGTAGACCACTTGAAGACGTGATGAAGTCGATGATCAAAAATTTTGGCGGCGCGAACAAGATTTACGCAAGCTGGGGTCGTGACGACATTATCTTTCGCAACGAATGCATCGATAAAGAGATTGATTTTCCCTTTGTTGAGTTTGTAAATCTCGCGACCTTGTACCGCATGCAACATCGCCTTAGAGAAAAACGAATTGGTCACAGAGCGGCGCAAGAAGCGTTAAACATCGAGTGGGAAGGAAGACAGCATTCAGGCTATACGGATGCTTACAATCTGGCAAAGCTTGCGCTAGCTATGCTCTAATTACCCTCTTGTACCTCTAGTTTTGTTTTTACAAAGTCGCTGTGATCCACATAGATAAGCTCAGCGGCTTTACGGATGACGGACTCTTCGATAGGGTCAAGCTCACCATCGGCATAGGCGACCGTCCACATGGCTTTGATGAGATCACTTCGCTCAGCTCGAGGTAAGTCTCTTAATTGAGACGTGAAGTCATATAAAGAAACGGATTGGTTTGCTTGTTCCCGCGCGTTTTCAAGCAGTGCAGCGGCGTCTTCGGCCGTTACGTCTAACAGTTTTTGCAGCATCTGCTGCTCTGCTGCTAACTCTTGCGGCGTTTGTTCATGGTCAGCGGCTGTCACCTCACACAATAAAGCGGCAATAGCGAGCTTGGGTTGTTTTTGTGTGTGGGTAGCAAGATCGTTGCCATCTAATAGCTCTTTAAACAAAGAATGGATTTTATTGAACATGTGATCGACCTCATGATTCTTTATCGTTTATCCATTATATGCAGGACTACAGGGAATGAAGTCAATAGTGAATTTTGAAAAACTACTTTGGAGTTATAATGCCTGACCTAGGGTTATTTGAAGCCTCATCCCTTATTGCCATGCTATTAATCTTTGTGGGAGCCTTTGTTCAAACGGCTATCGGCTTCGGATTAGCGATTGTTGCCGCGCCATTATTATTCCAAATTTCAATAGATTATGTTCCTGCACCTATTTGTTTAGTGGCGCTGGTGGTGTCACTCATTAACGCCTTTAAGTTCCGCTCTAACATCAGTATTGGCGGACTAAAGCTCGCTCTGTACGGACGTATTCCTGGCTCTTTAGTGGGAGGCGCAATTCTGCTTTACGTTTCCGCGAGCATGCTGTCGCTGGGACTTGGGCTGTTTGTGTTGCTCGCCGTTTTAGTCAGTGCATTGCCATTTCGACTTGAGCCAACGCCTAAGCGCATGTTTGTAGCTGGGTTTCTATCTGGCTTTATGGGCACTAGCTCCAGTATTGGCGGGCCGCCAATGGCACTGTTACTTCAGCACCAAGATGCCAACAAGCTGCGTGGTAATTTGTCGGCCTTCTTTGTGTTTAGCTCTATCTTATCCTTGATAGTGCTTATGGGCATGGGGTTATTTACTATGAAGCACTTTTGGCTAACGGTGCCACTTATCCCTGCGGCTATGCTGGGTTATTGGGTGGCGATACGCTCGGTAAACTACCTTTCTAAAGAGTGGATGAGACACATCTCGCTGTTCCTTTGTCTAGTGAGTGGCTCGAGCGCTATCTGGCAAGGCCTTTCTTAACCGACAAATGACAGGCACCGAAAACAATATTTACCTTTCTTAGAATTGTAAGCCTATAATAAATAGTGACTTTTAGCCTTATTGCTAGTTTTAAGCTTTGAAAGGACTCTATGAACAAATTTCAACCTAAGATGTTGGCTGCATCGATCGCTATTTGCCTATCCTCTGGCGCGATAGCAGAAGAAAGACCGGTCACAGATCCTGCTGAGTCGGAAGATGCTCAACTTGCCGAGAATACCAAAAAGAATCCAGAGCAAACCTGGGGGCTCGCAGGCGTCGTTCGTAGCGCGTCTGTACCCTATGTAAACGGTCTTGACCTTGAAGACTCAGAGCGCGTAAGCACTTTTATTCCCATGCTCTATTTTGAGAACGAATACGTTTACGTAAAGGGACTGGAACTCGGAGCGTATCTGTACAATCCTAAAGAAAGCGATTGGAATGTCTCTGTTTTAGGGCGATTGCGTTTTGTAGATATACCTGCAGAAATTCAAAATGAATTTGGTGCTGATGCCTTGGATTTGGGTGTTAGAAGTGAGTATCAATATGACGAAAATTGGTATGCATACTCTGAGTTGATGACCGACACTGACGGAGAATGGTACATACAAGCAGGTACAGAGGGTGAGTACTACTTTGGTGATTTTACCGTTCAACCCCACGCCTCTTTGCGCCTAAAAAGTAGCGACTTTAACACCAAATACTATGCGTTGAATGCAGAAGACATTGATGCGGGTGTAGATTATTTTGTAGGGGTTCGTGCTAATTATCATGTTGTGTCCAACCTTTATCTTCTAGGCGCAGCAAACATACAGATACTTGATGGTAACGCAAAAGATGCTGCTGTGATTGATGGTCAAGTGCAGACCGAATATTATCTCGGCTTTGGCTTCTTCAATGACCCGGGTAAGCCACGTAAGTCGGATTTATCCAATAAACCCTACGTGCGGGTAGCACATGGGTGGGGCACACCGTCCAACCTTGGTGACATCTTAGGTGGGGATATTGAAGACGATCCGTACAACAGCCAAATTACCACGGTATTTTACGGTCATCCTTTGACCGATAGCCTGTTTGGATTACCGCTGGATATCTACTTAACCCCAGGCTTTGGTTGGCACTGGAGTAATGATGACCAGGCTACAAGCCAAGAATATATATTAGCGATAAAGGCCTACTACACCATACCTTGGCCATTTGATTGGAGACTGGGTGTCGCGGAAGGTATGTCTTACACCTCTAAGATCAACTCGCTAGAGCAAAACGAGTTTGACGAAAAAGGCTATGAGCCTAACAACTTCCTCAACTACTTGGATTTCTCTGTCGATGTGAATTTGGGCTCTATGTTCAACTCTCGCTCAATGGATGGCGTATGGTTGGGTTACTCAATACACCACCGCTCAGCAATCTTTGAAAAATCGTCTCAATATGGGCGTATTAAGGGTGGCAGCAACTACAACACTGTCTATTTGCAGTTTGATTTCTAAAACAAACAAGCGATACAAAAAAAGAGGCTCAAATGGGAGCCTCTTTTTTGTGTGTGACCGATAAGTAGTAGAGGCGCTAAAACCAGTTGAGATTCATAATAGTCGCATTTCGCTCTGACTCACCAAAGCCACACATTTCATCGTATGCAGTTGATTGTAATAGCGAGGCGGATTGATACATTTCTCCCGCGCAGTGTTCTCGCACCTGCTCAAGGCTGCGAAAGGTGCGTAGTTTGTTTTGATGATCCACTAACGGCGCTTTGTGTTCGCCCTGAACTTGATACGCTAAATAAATATCACCTTCCAATGATTCAATTAAAAGTTCCATGGGTTCCTCGCTTGCCAAAGAAGAGTGAAAACACTTACGCAACGCAGCCTAAATGGATCATTGAAAGGTAATTATCGATGAAGCAAATACACGATTTTTAAGCCTATTGTGATACAATTTAGCGAGTTATACCTTTCATTGTTATCAGTTCGGAATCGTTTTGACCCAATCTCAGCCTCAAAAACAGACAAACACCGCTACCTCTCTTAAAGCCGCTCTTAAAGAGTGCATGATAAAGGACCGCTTTCGCCTCTCTAAGCGCATTCAAGGCGCAAGTCGCATCAAGAAAGAGAGCGCTAAGAATACCGTGTTTGATGAAATCGCATTAGATATTGCCAAGTCCATGATGACGGTGCAGTCCCGCCAATCGAATACGCCTACCATTGACTACCCAGAAATCTTACCGGTAAGTCAAAAGCGCGATGATATCGCTAGGGCAATTGCCGAGAATCAGGTGGTGATCGTTGCGGGTGAAACGGGCTCGGGTAAGACGACTCAGCTTCCTAAGATCTGTGCTGAATTAGGACGAGGTAAAAAGGGCTTAATTGGTCACACTCAGCCAAGGCGTCTTGCAGCGCGTTCAGTGGCAAGCCGTATTGCCGAAGAGATGGAAACCCAGCTAGGGGAATTTGTCGGCTATAAGGTGCGTTTTAACGACAAGATCAGTGAAAATACTCAAGTTAAGTTGATGACTGACGGTATCTTGCTGGCAGAGATCCAGCATGATCGCTACTTAAATCAATACGACACCATTATTATCGATGAGGCTCATGAACGAAGCCTCAATATCGACTTTATTCTGGGCTACCTGAGAAACATCTTACCTAAGCGCCCTGATCTTAAAATCATCATTACCTCGGCAACCATTGACCCAGAACGCTTCTCTAAGCACTTTAACGATGCGCCTATTATTGAGGTTTCGGGCCGTACTTATCCAGTAGATACTCGCTATCGTCCTTTATCTGGCGAAGATGATGTTGATAGAGACCAGCTTGAAGGTATCTTTGAAGCGGTTGATGAACTTTGCGACGAAGGGCTAGGGGATATCCTTATCTTTATGAACGGTGAGCGTGAGATACGTGATACCGCTGACGCTTTGAGTAAACGTAATCTGCGAGATACCGAAATCGTCCCACTTTACGCAAGGCTTTCATCGTCTGAGCAAAACCGGATCTTCCAGTCTCATAGTGGTCGCCGAATTGTACTGGCAACCAACGTTGCAGAAACCTCTTTGACAGTGCCGGGCATTCGCTACGTCATTGACCCAGGCACAGCGCGCATCAGTCGTTACTCTTACCGTACCAAAGTACAGAGACTACCGATTGAAGCGGTCTCACAAGCGAGTGCAAACCAGCGTAAAGGTCGTTGTGGCCGTGTGGCTGAGGGTATCTGTATCAGGCTTTATTCAGAAGAGGACTTCTTGTCTCGTCCTGAATTTACTGATCCAGAAATACTACGCACTAACCTTGCGTCCGTTATTCTGCAGATGACCGCTTTAGGGCTTGGTGATATCGAAGCCTTCCCATTTGTCGAAAAGCCAGATCGCCGCAACATTCAAGATGGTGTACGACTCCTTGAAGAGCTAGGAGCCATCAACCCGACCGCAAACGACCCGCGTAAGCGCCTAACGGGTATTGGTCGTAAGTTAGCTCGGCTACCCATCGATCCTCGTCTTGGCCGTATGGTGATTGAATCGCCGCGTCTTGGCTGTGCTAAAGAGGTGATGATCATCGCCTCTGCGCTGTCTATTCAAGACCCTCGTGAGCGCCCAAGTGATAAACAGCAATCCTCAGACGATAAGCACCGTCGATTCTTTGATAAAGATTCGGACTTCTTGAGCTTTGTGAACTTATGGGAATACATTAAAACCCAGCAAAAGGCATTGTCAGGTAACCAGTTCCGTCGCCAATGCAAGCAAGACTATCTCAATTACTTGCGCGTTCGTGAGTGGCAAGACTTGTACTTCCAGCTTAGCCAATCATTGCGTGAGCTTGATATTAAGGTGAACGATGAACCTGCAGACTATCAGTCGGTACACTGTGCACTCCTCAGTGGCATGCTGTCGCATGTGGGCATGAAAGACCAAGAAAAGAATGAATACCAAGGTGCTCGTA
Source organism: Vibrio breoganii (assembly GCF_001677275.1). Classification (GTDB taxonomy): domain Bacteria; phylum Pseudomonadota; class Gammaproteobacteria; order Enterobacterales; family Vibrionaceae; genus Vibrio; species Vibrio breoganii. The sequence goes on along the minus strand of NZ_CP016177.1, from coordinate 1,472,486 downwards.
ATGCACGCTTCCATATCTTCCCAGCATCAGGCCTATTTAAGAAGCAGCCTAAATGGGTAATGACAGCAGAATTGGTGGAGACCTCACGCTTGTGGGGTCGTATTGTGGCCAAGATACAGCCTGAATGGATAGAACCACTGGCTAAGCATCTTATTAAGCGCAGCTACAGTGAACCGCACTGGTCGAAGAAACAAGCGGCGGTGCAGGCTCACGAGAAGGTGACTCTGTATGGTATTCCGATTGTGCCAAAACGCACGGTAAACTATGGCCCAGTTGATCCAACGCTCTGTCGAGAGTTGTTTATCCGCGCCGCTATGGTTGAAGGGGATTGGGAAACCAAGCACAGTTTCTTTAAGCAAAACCGTAAGCTATTAAAAGAAGTGGAAGAGCTTGAGCACAAATCTCGTCGCCGAGATATCTTGGTGGATGACGATGAGCTATTCGACTTTTATGATCAGCGAGTCTCAACCGATGCCATCTCGGGCCGCCACTTTGATTCGTGGTGGAATACAGAGCGTAAAGCCAACCCTGAGTTGCTTAACTTTGAAAAAGAGATGCTATTTCGTGGCGATGCCTCGCACGTCACTGAGTTAGATTATCCAAACTTTTGGCATCAAAACGGCCTTAAGTTAAAGCTTAGCTATCAGTTTGAGCCTGGTGATAATAGTGACGGTGTCACGGTGCACATTCCGTTACCGGTATTAAACCAAGTTCAGCCAGAAGGGTTTGATTGGCAGATCCCTGGTCTTCGTCATGAGCTGGTGGTGAGCTTAATCAAAGCACTGCCTAAAACACTTCGTCGTAACTTTGTGCCTGCTCCTAACTACGCGGATGCGTTTCTGTCGAGAGTGACGCCAATGGAAGCCCCATTGCTTGATAGCCTAGAGAGAGAGTTGCGCCGTATGACGGGCGTAGAGGTACTCAGAGAAGACTGGAAACTAGAACAGATCCCAGATCACCTCAAGGTCACCTTCCGCGCCGTCGATCATCGAAACCGTAAATTGAAAGAGCATGCGGATCTGTATGAGCTTAAAGACAGCCTAAAAGAGAAGGTTCAACAGACCCTCTCTAAGGTGGCGGATGATGATATTGAGCAAAAAGATCTTCGTACTTGGAGCTTTGGTGAGATCCCGCGGGTGTATGAACAAAAACGTGGTGGGTATCAGGTTAAGGCGTACCCAGCCATTGTCGATGCTAAGCAAAGCGTTGAGATCAAGCTGTTTGAGACTGAATATGAACAACAACAAGCGATGCAAGCCGGTCAGCGTCGTTTGGTTCTGCTCAATGTTCCTTCGCCAATTAAGTACTTGCATCAGAATCTGCCGAACAAATCGAAGCTAGGCCTTTACTTTAATCCGTTTGGTAAGGTGCTGGACCTCATCGATGATTGCATTGCTTGTGGTGTAGATAAGTTGATTGAAGAGCAGGGCGGTCTTGTATGGGAGTCTGACAAGTTTGAAGCGCTGAAAGAGCATGTGCGTGCAGAGCTTGGTGATACCGTGGTTGATATTGCAAAGCAAGTAGAAGCGATCTTGACCACTGCCTTTAATATCAATAAAAAGCTGAAAGGGCGTGTTGACCTTAGCATGGCCTTTGCTTTGTCTGATATTAAGGCACAAGTGGAAGGGCTTATCTATAAAGGCTTTGCCACCGATTGCGGCTGGAAGAAATTGCCGGATATTTTGCGTTATATGCGTGCTATCGAAAGGCGTATGGAAAAACTACCTATCGACCCTAACCGAGACCGTTTGCAACTTCTCAAGATTGAGGCAGTGGCGAAAGAGTACCAAGAGCTAAAGAATAAGATACCAAAAGGCGCGGTAGTACCTGAATCAGTGAAAGAGATTCATTGGATGCTTCAGGAATTGCGAGTCAGCTTTTTTGCTCAACAATTGGGCACACCGTACCCGATTTCAGATAAGCGTATTCGAAATGCTATTGATAATGCGTAATTCTATGCTGTGATTTTGTCATTTATGGTTCATAATGTGACAAAGTAAAACCACAACTAAAACAGGAAGTTAGAATGAAGTACGTTAAACATGCTCTTGCCATTGGTCTGATGAGTGTTTCGTCTATGGCAGCTGCAGATTCATGGTTATACGCGGGTGGTGCAGTAGGTCAAGCTTCTTTCGGTAGCGATGACAACACTACATTTGGTCTACATGTAGGTACAGGTATCTTACCGATCATCGGTATTGAAGCAGGCTACTGGAATCACGGTAAATTTAAGTTTGATGGGCAAGAGTACGATGCTGACTCTTTCTACGTGGGCATTAAACCAAGTGTAGACCTAGGCCCTGTACACATTTACGGTCGCCTTGGTGCAAACCGCTACGATGTGAGTGGCCAAGCGAGCGCAGATAGCGATGATGGCTACGATCTAATGTACGGCATTGGCGTAGAGTACTTCGTCATTGATATGATTTCAGTGGGCGCGGGATACCAAAACTTTGAAGTCGGTGATGCTGGCAACATTGATTCGTTTACGCTAAACGCAACATTCCACTTTTTGTAATACCCAATTTAGAACTAAAAATGCTCCTGTTTAGGAGCATTTTTTTTCTTTAGATTTAGCTTGCCACCATAGAGATGGCATTGACGTAGCACGAAGACTGGCATTGTCCGCAGCCGTTGCATCGCTGGGTATCAATTCTTGGCAGTTCATCTACTTCTATTTGAATCGCGGCGAGAGTGCAGCTGGACTGGCATAAAGTACACGCAAGCTGAAGATAGTTATCGCATCCTTGAGAAAAGCTTGGCATAAGGTCAATGTGAGCTTTAACGCTTGCATTGAGCGCGCCAGTAGGACACACCTTGGTGCATTCTTGGCACAGGCTACATTCGTTGTAGTCCATATCGATACGAGCAAGGCCCTCACGAACGTGCACGATACTGTTAGGACAAGCATCCGCGCATTTTCCGCACCCGTCGCACAAACGAGTAAATAGCGCTTCATCCACCGCTTGTGGTGGGCGAGCCGCTACTCTTGGTGTGGGTTCTGCTTGCGCACTTAGAGTAGCAACCGGCTTGGATAAACGGGTTAAGAAGCCTCTGCGATTTGAATCAATAGCGTCGGACATAGTTAATCGAGATACAGTTTTCTATCTACAATGTTTAATTGTAATTCATTTGAAACTTGCATTAACCAAGTTTTGATATCTGCGGCTAAGATACTGTAGAACGGGTTATCAGCTTTCTTAGCAAGCAAGTCTAAATAAGGGAGTGCCCAAGGAAGCAGGTGGTACTCAAGTAGGTGCTTGGCCGCTTGTCCTTTTTCCTCGCCAAGCAGTTGAGAAAAGGCATATAAGGTCAAACCCAATTGGTCTTCTGGTTCTCTTAAGCCCGTGTCGAGGGATATCCCATGGCTCGCAAGAAAAGCACGGTATTCTACGGTCGACTCACCAAATACGACTCGGTCTTTGTCAAGATAAACAGAACCCCATGGAGGCGCAGGCATATCGCCTAGTCCCTCAAAAAGATGGGAAAAACTGTGCTCTAGAGCTTCGTTAGATTGCGTCTCTAGCTCATCAATACATGGTTGGGAAACGACGTGTTCTTCAGCCAGAGCGGCTAAAACATGGGCCAATTCTTGTTTTGTCCAGCGCTCGTAAAAGAGGGAACCGACGAGCTTAGCTGTATTGAGAATCATTCTTGAAATTCCGCATAGGTGATGATTCGTCAGTATATGTAAATTCATTTCACTGTCTATTGTTTGCCTCTAAGTTCTAGCACGTTAAAACTATTTTTGAGCTGTTTTTGATATCAATCAATCTCGGGGTTTTCTATAGGTGTCAATTATCTCACTAACTATAAAATAGTAGTAATTACTAGAACAAAGGCACCTAAGAATGACAAAAAATAATCAAGAGTCAGGCGTGATGAACCTTACTCGAAGAGGCTTCATAAAAGCGTCTTCAGCAGTAGGGGGTGTTGCAGCGCTGGCCAGTGGTATCAGCCTTCCATTTAAATCCAGCCCAGTATCAGCAGCCGTCCAACAAAGTTCTGATGAGAAGGTGGTATGGAGTGCATGTACGGTAAACTGTGGCTCTCGATGCCCTCTGCGTATGCATGTACAAGATGGTGAAATCAAATATGTAGAAACGGATAACACTGGCAGTGATGTGTACGGTGAAAGTACGCAGGTTCGCGCCTGTTTGCGTGGCCGCTCAATGCGTCGCCGCGTCTACAACCCTGACCGTTTGAAATACCCAATGAAGCGCGTAGGCAAACGTGGTGAGGGCAAATTTAAGCGTATCACGTGGGAAGAGGCGTACGATGAGGTTGCAGGTACAATGCAGCGTCTTATCAAAGATTACGGCAACGACTCTATCTATCTAAACTATGGTACTGGCACCTTAGGTGGCACAGTGACTAAGTCATGGCCGCCAGCACAAACGCTTATTGCACGCCTGATGAACCTTTCGGGGGGGTATTTAAACCACTACGGCGATTATTCTACCGCGCAGATTGCCAAGGGACTGAGCTACACCTACGGCGGTTGGGCAAACAACAACTCTTTCTCTGATCTGGCGAACACTAAGCTAAATGTCCAGTTTGGTAACAACCCAGCAGAAACTCGCATGTCTGGTGGTGGTCTTATCCATCACTACGTAGAGAGTAAAAACAAATCTAACGCGAAAACTATCATCATTGATCCAAGGTACACCGACACAGCCGGTGGCCGTGAAGACCAATGGATTCCAATTCGTCCATCCACGGATGCTGCGCTGGTTGCGGGTGTGGCTTATGTGATGATCACAGAAGACTTAGTAGACCAAGACTTCTTGGACAAATACTGTGTGGGCTACGACGAGAAAACACTGCCGGCTTCTGCGCCTAAGAACAGTGACTATAAGTCTTACATCCTAGGTAAAGACGCAGACGGTATCGAGAAAACTCCTGAGTGGGCCTCTAAGATCACAGGTATTCCGGTTGACACCATTGTTAAGCTTGCCCGTGAAATGGGCACTAACAAGCCATGTGCAATTCACCAAGGCTGGGGATTACAGCGTACAGCAAATGGTGAGCTAGCTTGCCGTGCTATCGCAATGCTTTCTTTGCTAACAGGTTCTGTGGGTGTCGCGGGCGGTTCAACGGGTGCTCGTGAGAGTGACATTAACATTCCGTTTGTGCGTTTCCCTACGGTACCAAACCCGGTTAAAGCTTCTATCTCTATGTTCCTATGGACGGACGCTATCTACCGTCATGAAGAAATGACGGATAAAACCGACGGCGTACGCGGTGTAGAGCGCCTGCAAAATCCAATCAAGATGATCTGGAACTACGCAGGTAACTGCTTGATCAACCAGCACTCTGATATCAACCGTACACACGACATCCTACAAGATGATAAGGCGTGTGAGATGATTGTGGTGGTTGATAACCATATGACGTCATCGGCAAAATACGCAGATATCATTCTTCCTGACCTAACTACTTCAGAGCAAGATGACTGGGCAATGGACGGTAAAGCGGCGAATGCGCCGTACTTTATCTACGCGCAAAAAGCGATTGAACCACAGTTTGAAGCCAAGAGTATCTATGAAATGTGTTCGCAGCTTGCAAAACGCATGGGCGTAGAGCAAGAGTTTACTGAAGGTAGAACCCAAGAAGAGTGGGTTGAGCACTTGTATGCTGAGACTCGTAAGCAAGACCCATCTCTACCGACCTTTGAAGAGATGAAAGAGCTGGGTATCTATAAGCGTCAGTACAATCGTGACTACATCGCTTATGAAGACTTCCGTAAGGATCCCCAAGCAAACCCGCTTAACACACCAAGTGGAAAAATTGAGATCTACTCTGAAGCACTTGCCGAGATTGCAGCCACTTGGGAGCTAAAAGAAGGGGATGTGATCCACCCACTTCCTATCTATGTTGATTCGTTTGAAGGTCACAATGACCCGAAAATTGATACCTATCCATTACAGTTGACAGGGTTCCACTACAAGGCGAGAACGCACTCAACGTATGGCAATGTTGCTTTACTAAAAGCCGCGGCTCCTCAAGAGGTTTGGATTAACCCAATTGATGCCGAAGAGCGTGGAATCAAGAACGGCGATATGGTCAGTATCTTCAACGACCGTGGTGAAGTGCATATTGCGGCTAAGGTGACGCCACGTATCCTACCTCGCGTTGTTGCGTTAGGTGAGGGCGCTTGGTATGCCCCTGATGGTCAGAAAATTGACCACGCGGGCTCTATCAATGTGCTTACCACCCAAAGACCAAGTCCATTGGCGAAGGGTAATCCGCAACACACGAATCTCGTTCAAATCAAAGCATTGAGCAAAGCATAAGGTAGGAAGTAATGAAACAATACGGCTTTTACATAGACTCAAGTAAATGCACAGGTTGTAAAACTTGCCAGCTTGCTTGTAAAGATTATCGAGACCTAGATGTTAAGAGCAACTATCGTCGCATTTATGAATATGCGGGGGGTGGTTTTGTTCAAGATGGCGATACCTGGGTGCAGAAAGATGTGTTCTCTTACTATCTTTCTATCGCTTGTAACCACTGTACCAATCCAGCGTGCGTTAAGGTGTGCCCATCGGGTGCGATGCACAAGCGTGATGAAGATGGCTTAGTGGTGGTGAACGAAGACATCTGTATTGGCTGTCAACACTGCGCTAATGCGTGTCCATACGGCGCTCCGCAATACAATGCGAAGAAAGGCCACATGACTAAGTGCGACGGCTGTTACGAACGTGTGGGTCAGGGCATGCAACCTATGTGTGTTGAGTCTTGTCCGCTTCGCGCACTAGAGTTTGGTGAGATTAATACCCTTCGTGAAAAATACGGCGCTACTGCGGATGTTGCTCCACTGCCATCGTCTACTCAAACGCTGCCAAATATCGTTATCAAGCTTAACAAGAATGCGAAAGCGACCGGTGATACTAGCGGTTTCCTAGCTAACCCTAAGGAGGTGTAAGATGATCTTTCACGAATGGTCTTTGATCTTTTTTACCGTTCTTGCACAAACTGCTGTGGGAGGATATCTGCTGGTAAGTGCACGAGCTCTTGCTAAAGGTTATGACGAGGACAAGATAAACAGCTATAAAGTGCCGATGTTTTTCCTTTGGGCAATCATGGGTATTGGTTTTCTGTTCTCTACCACTCACCTTGGTTCGCCGCTAAGAGCATTCAATGCATTTAATATGCTGGGCTCAGCTTGGCTATCCAATGAAGTCTTTTTTGGCGCAGCTTTCTTTGCTGTAGGTGGTCTGCAATGGCTACTGTCTGTGCTGAAGAAGGGCGGTGCTGGTGTGCAGAAACTGCTGATGCTGGTGGCTATGGCTTTGGGTGTTATCTTCATGTACTCGATGATCTGTGTTTACATGATTGATACGGTACCGACTTGGAACAACATCTATACGCCAATGAGCTTTGTGATGACAATGGTGGTTACGGGCTTACTGTTCTCACAATGGGTGATTGTGTTGGCAAACGATAGTAAGTTCACAGTCGATCGTAACATTGCAATCCTTGCGGTTATCGCTATTGGTATCAGCTTGCTGGCGACAGTCGGTAAGATGACGCTAATTGGTGATATTCAGTCATCGGTAGTTAAGGCTTCAGAATTGGTAGACGGCTTAGGATTTTACTTGCTGCTGCAAGTGGCACTACTAGTGTTTGGTTTGCTGATTTGGATTATGCCATTAATTAACAAAGCGTCAGTAAACCCAATTAATCTTGGCGTTGCGCTGGTACTTATTTGGGTTTCTGAGCTCATCGGTCGCGGGCTGTTTTATAGTCTACATATGACTACAGGTTTATAATTGATAGCTTCTAGCTTCTAGCTTCTAGCTTCTAGCTTCTAGCCTTTAGCTGGTAGCTGGTAGCTGGTAGCTGGTAGCTTTCAGCTAAAATAAAGTGAGTGCACGAGTTATTCGGCACTCACTTTTTTATAGCGTTCTTTTATGAGTTTTTTCCTCGACCACCTTTACTGTAACCGCCGTTTTTAGGCTGGTTTTGACACTCGGTTTGGTTTATATAACCGTCACCGTTTGTATCTAGGGTATCAAAGGTCGCTGCTTTAGAGACGTTTTTCATTTGTCGTCCTTCGCTCTTACGCTGCTCCATCCGCTGTGCTCTAAAGGCGTTGAATTCATCGGCGCTCACTTTGTTATCACTGTTGGTATCCATTGCAGTAAAGTTAGGCATTGGACTATCGCTTTTCATCCCGCGTGCTTGACCTGCCGCATTAACACCCAGTGCAATTGAAAGACCAAGAAGCGCTAGGATTGATAGTGTTAATTTGCTTTTCATGGCTCTGTCCTCGTTTGTTTGTACATCTTAAACATAGGCCCCTGAATGAATATCAGTGTAAGCTAATGTAAAGTAGTGCAAAGACATAGCTTGAACGAAAAAGCAGATTATCCTCGATGATCTAACTCACTGATTTTAGATAGAATTTGATATTGTTTTTGTTGTGGTGCCTCTATCTTTATCGTCGAGCCTTGCTTGGTCTGTTGAGGGCGCAGATAGGTATCTGCCATGCGTTTGATAGAACGAAACACCGCGTGTTCTTCGCTCGCAAGTAAGTTGCCTTGCAGGTCGTAAACATCAATCTTGAGGTCAGCCTTTATCACCGGCTGCAGACCATTGTTGGTGATCTCAGTGTCAATGACTAAATAGCCGTCATTCCATTGCGTGCCGACAAGGTTAATCGCTACGCCTGAGTGCTCTACTGCAACTTGGGTATTGTCGCCATCAAGCACAACTATGCTAGCACCTGCGATCAAAGAAGTAGAGGCTGCAACGGATGTGGCCGTTGGCGCTGCAGTAGGGAGGTCGCTTGAGACTACAGAGGCGGGCTTTGTTACTTTCTCATTAGCGGAGACGTCTAGGTATTTCCAAGTAAAATCGTCGTTGAGTACAGCTTGGCGACCATCCTCCAATTGAACAACTTGCTGACCAGCATAGACGTTACTGACGAGCAATAGGCCAAGAAAAGAACAGCATCGGGTTAACTTCATTTACGCATCCTAGGGTGTGTTGATGTTTGCTGTTCCATTTTAGCAGTACATCGTTAGCCATATAAGGATGACGGAAACAAAAAAGCCTAACGGTTAAGTTAGGCTTTAGGTAATAAAAGGCGGAATTACGGCCCTTTATTATCGAGTAACGGGCATCTCTTCAGATTGATTGTCAATGGAGATAACCACGGCTTTGGTGTAGGTCATCACTACCTGGTCGCCAACAGAGACATTGTTTAGATTTTCTGGGTATTCAACCGGTAGAGTCAGTTCACCACCGTGCGGCTGTTTTAAGGTGACGTTACCCAAGGTAGTATCAATAGCTAAGATATCCGATACCACTTGAACTTGTTCCATTGCATCAACACTCTCTTTCGCCTTGTCTAAGTCACCAGAGGTTTGAATACGCGTCTCACCATCTTGAGTCTGTACATGCACTGCGACAGTTTCTGTATATTCAGTGGTCACAAAATCCCCAACCTTAATATCGTCAAAGCGAGTAACTTCAGGTGTTACGTATAGCACGACAATACGGTTTTGATTCTCAATGGTGACTGAGCGCTCGTCATAATCGATATCAATGACAGCGGCTGTGGTTGTGATGGTATTGGACTCTAAGATTCGCGTTTCAAGTACGGTATCACCCTTTTGTGGAGCGGTGGTACACGCCGATAATAAGAAAGCTAAAGCAACGATGGAATAGTGTTTGAACATGATTTCTCCAGAAACGTTTTATCAATAATACTCACTGACAAGAGCATCTTGTCAGGGTAGTTATGGGGTTTATTAATGCTTTAAAATAAAGCTTGTCTAATTTAGAGCCCTTGAGCCGCTTCGAAATAAATCCATCTATTAATACAGCAGAACATAAAGCCCCTTTCGTAGTGGGTTAGTGCTATATCTACTTATATAAATCAGAGAGTTAATTAGTCTCTCTAAAAGGTGTCACATTTTCGTTGTGCTCACAATAGCCCATAAAGAATATGGACTATTCCTAGTATTCATTAATTACTGAAGAACCTCAGACTCAGGGAAGTACTCAGCCCAAATACCAAAGTGGAAGCCGTTATGAGTAGGTACTTGCTGCATGGTTTCCGCGTTTACCAGACGAACGATACTGCCATCAGTTTCAATTCTTAGTGTCTCGTTGCCAAACTCAAACTGGTAACCATCGTTGTCGCGAGCAAAGTTAGGGTCTATCGCTATCTGCTGTCCTTCACCGTTATCGTAACCAAAGATCTCTGTCTTAGGATTCATGCGCTGATCAGTGAGCGACAATGTCGGGAAGATAAATTTTTCATTGCCCAAATCACGCTGATCGATAAGTGGTTGCTCGAATAGGTCATATAACAGACCATCAATCATACGGTCAGCACCATAGAGATAGACTTGTGCTTCAGGATATAACGCTTTTGCTTCTTCCCAATCCATCATAGTGTTAGGAATAACTTTGGTATTGTGGTCGGTAAATTCAGACTGCATGGTTGCTTGCTGGATAGCCGTACCGTTATTCACATCTTTAAATATCAGGTTATTGTGAGCTTGACCTAATACTTGTAAGTCAGCTTCGCCCAACCCGTAGTCTGTTTCCACAACCATAGCCAGATTGGACAGGCCGCAAAACGTAATAGCGTAATCGGTGTCTTCATTCTTCCAACCTGCAACGTGTGGCAACTGGATGTGGTAGCGAGGGAAAATACGCACTTCATCACCTTGCTCTACCACGTAGACACGCTGATCTTCGGCAGGGATCTTTTCATCCGCCTCTTCAACAGTGAAATACTCAGCGTTAAATTGTTCAGTAGGGAATGCCGTTGGCATTGCGTGAGACTCAGCCCAGAAAGTGAGGAACACACCAATAGTTGCTAAAGACATCAGCTTTCGGTTCCACATTTTCCACTTCTCGCTAAGAATCCATAAGCCTGCTAAGGCTATAAGTTGTAGCGTGATAAATACGGAAAGGTTCTTGTAATAACCCAGAACCCAGTCTCTTGGCACTGCCAGAGATTGGCCAGGTTCAGTCATTAAAATGGCACAAAATATGGCAATAGAAGCGAGTGCCGCAGCGTATACATTAAAGATTACTTTTTTCATGTAAGTCTCTTTTAGTTAATCGTTTTTGCGTCCTGCACTTTATGTTGCATCCTCAACAATGTGCTCACTATAAATAAATCATGTTGCTTATGCAACAATAAAATGAGCAATTTATGATCAAAATTTAATTTGTACATATTATCAATAACTTAAGTAGGATGTGGGTAAGGGAAGTACGGCAATTGTTCGGTGGCCTGAAAACAAGACATTTTCTATGATCTTTGCTATTGTTGTATAAACAACAATAAAAAGAAGGGTAAGACTTTCTTTTTGGAATGAGAACTCACTATGTCTACTGACTCTATTTTTGCAAAAGATCTACGCCGATTGCCGGTTCTAGAGAACAGCCCATTATTCTTGATGACGGTGTTAACCCGGCTTCATCGAAACCTAGTTCATGGGAAGTTACGCGAGCACGCTGATGTTACTCTTGAAATGTTGCTAGGGATGCATATTATTTTTGAGAATCAGCCCATCAAGCAGCAAAGCCTAGCGGATTACCTCATGTACGATAGAAGTACGGCAAAACGCACTGTGGATAACATGGTAAAGCGTGGCTGGGTAAAGACAATGAAAGACGATAATAATCAGAAAACTAAGTTGCTTGCTTTGACTGAAAGTGGCGAAGAGATCAAAAAGGTGTGCAGTGAAGTGGTTATCGAAACCCGTATCGAGTTCATGGACTGTTTGACTGAAGACGAAAACAAAGAACTGACACGTTTGTGTACTAAAGCCTTGCTTGCCCATCATAAGTAGAGCGGACTGAATAACAAGTTTTGTTCAATGAAGGATAAAACGTTGTCTGAATGTGGTGTTATTGAGAGGACGGTTTTTAAAAGTGAGAGTAGGTCAGGGCACTTGACCTTAGAGTGTACGGCTTACCGTGTTTACTCTTCGATTTGATGACTTACTGCTCTATGACTGTTTCACCGGGTTTAAAAACTGTGATATAGCGGTTAATAGACTTGCTGATAATGCAATTACGGTAACAATATGATGATGTTTCATGTGCTCTCCTAAAGAGTGACTGCATGGCAAACTGCCTAAATTCATTCTCTGTTTAAGTAGATCAGCCAACAAATAGATACAGGGGCATCTACTAGTAACACGCTGCGAGCTATAAGATAAACTTTAAAACAATCATTTCCTTCCAGAAGTGTGAAGGTCAATTTGCTACATTTGTAACAAGGTATTAAGATTAATTTCTTATCCAGTCGAGACCTCAGTGTTTAAAATGACCGAATTCAGTGTTTTCCCATTTCTTAAAAATAGGCTCTACAAACCAATACTTTCACTTTGTATTGGTTAGAGCGATCTTTTATGAACTATCTATTGATAGCCATTAGTGCACTGTTTCCTGCCTATTTATTCCTTAATTTTCAAATTCTTGATAAAACGAACTTTCTGTTGGAGTCCGCTTCTTTAATTTTGCTGACAACGATCTATGTGTTCGGTCGTATCACACTTGAATACACTGTAAAGCTGGGTCTGCTGTCATTAATGGTTTGCAAGTCTTATGAGTTCTTAGAAGAGGTATATCAATTTCAGTCGGTCACCCATGGCAATGTATTTGTAGATGTGTTTGTAGGTGATGTATTGGCCTTGCTTGGCCTTGCGCTCATTGCGTATGGTATTCACAATATGTTCCGCAGGCAAAGGCGCATGGCTGAGATAGAACCGTTAACGAATACCTTCAATAAGCGAGCAATCGAACAATTGTCCAAAAAGGAACTAGAGCGCTCATTGCGCTACTTGACGGACACCTCAATGATCCTTGTCGATATCGATCACTTTAAAAAAGTAAATGATGAATATGGGCATCAAGTGGGTGATAGGGTTTTAGTCTTGGTTGCAGAGCATTTGCGTAAGGAAACTCGAGGCTATGACTTACTGGCTCGCTGGGGCGGGGATGAATTTATTATTCTGTGCCCAAATACGTCACCAACTGAGGTTGAAGAGGTCATGACTAGGCTACAAAAATCAATACCAATGCCGGTTGAAGGTGCACCCTTTGACGTCACTTTAAGTATTGGAGGTACTACCGTTCCACCGTTGGCAGAAAATCAATTTGAGCGTTTATTCTCTCAAGCCGATAAGGCGTTATACAAGGTGAAGAAAAATGGCCGTAATAATCGATGCCATTTTCATGATCTTTCGTATGATATCTAGGTTAAGCTGAATGAATTTCTGAACTGACCACGCTCTCTCCCTCAATAATGAACGTATACATTTGCAACCTGCTCCGCCTTTTATCCACATTCCTATAAACCTTAGGGAGTCACCTGCCTACGAAGAGCAAATTTATGCGGATCTACGAGCAGGAATTATAGATATTGCAATTGATTACTTCTCACTTAAAGAAAGCGCTTTTGTTTATGAAGAGGTGTTGGAAGAGTACCTAGTTGGTGTCCATAACTCTAAGTCATCGTTTACTTATCATGAGTAACTCACCTACCATAAGAGATATCAAATGACCCTCTATTCAAATCGATTATTACCAATATAAAGCAAGAACTGAGCTGAAAACAGCAAGTCTGAACATGCTCTCTGAGACCTTGTCGTGCGAATTAACTCATAATGACCAGAGTTCCTATGTTGCTGGACATTAGCAATCTAGCCTAATGGGTTTAGTTATCCTGTTCTTTTGTATAAATCTCATTCTTTAGAATAAACACTCTATTTTGTTTGCTTGATCACAATTATGTAACAATTCTAACTGATTCATATCTTAGTCTGTAGACTTTGTAAGACCTTGTTTTACCTAAGTCATAATAAGAGATTTGTATGCATATTGTAGAGATTTTATTGGTTGAAGCTCCCCACAAACCCGGTTATATGGCAAAAGTTCTGGGCGTGATTGGTGCCTTTGGTGCAACGGTCGAAGGGTTGAATGCCGTTTCGCGTCTCGATAAGGAGACGGTGTGGGAAGTGACTCTTGAATATGATGATTCATTGAATATTCAGCAACTGTTCGACGAGATAAATCAGTTGCCAGATACCTCAATTACAGGTAAATCCGACCGTGTTTTCAATCGTCATAAGCAAGGTAAGATTAAAACCGTCTCTGCGATTAGCATCGATTCGTTGGAAATTCTTCGTGACTTATATACACCCGGTGTAGCCCGCGTCTGTGAGGCAATTCAGCTGTCTCCGAATAAGATTAAGGAGTACACCAATATCCAAAATACCGTCGCAATTGTGACTAACGGTACCGCTATCCTTGGGCTTGGTGACATAGGGCCAGAAGCAGGGCTTCCAGTGATGGAGGGTAAGGCTGCGATTCTAGCTGAAATGGTTGAACTTTCTGGAGTGCCTATTTTGCTAAAAGAGAAAGACCCGTTGAAAATTATCGAAGTAGTGGAAGCGATTTCTTCATCTTTTGGTGCTGTTTTACTAGAGGATATTAAAGCACCAGAGTGCTTTACAATTGAAGATGAGCTAATCGAGCGGGTCAACAAACCAGTCTTTCATGATGACCAGCATGGTACCGCTATGGTTGTATTAGCAGCGCTTCTTTCGGCGACTAAACAAGCCAATATTGATCTTAAAGGGAGAGTATTTGGTCAGATTGGACTAGGGGCTGCTGGGATGGGAATCTGCAGTTTGTTACTAGAGTATGGTGTTAAAAAAGTGGTAGGTTGTGATTTAGACCAAGATGCTCAGAAAAAGCTTCGCGGTATGGGGGGCCAGCCTATGAGTTTGGAAGAGGTGATGATGACTGCGGATGTGGTAGTAGCCACAACTGGAGTAAAAGGCCTTATTAAGCCAGAGATGGTCAGAAAAGGGCAAATAATTATGGCGTTGAGTAACCCCGACCCAGAAATAGAACCAAGTCTAGCGATAGAGCATGGTGCTAGCTTTGCAACATGTGGCAAGGTCGTGAACAATATGCTGGCGTTCCCTGGTTTATTTAAAGGTACCTTGGCCGCGGACGTTC
Organism: Vibrio breoganii; assembly: GCF_001677275.1. Taxonomy (GTDB): domain Bacteria; phylum Pseudomonadota; class Gammaproteobacteria; order Enterobacterales; family Vibrionaceae; genus Vibrio; species Vibrio breoganii. The sequence goes on along the minus strand of NZ_CP016177.1, from coordinate 1,457,480 downwards.
CAACAATCACTCATCAAATGAAAATCGCAGTATCAGAAACCTTATCTGCATTAGCATCTAATGGTGATCTTGTCCCTGAGGCTCTGGATAAGGAGATGCATGCGAAGGTGGCAGATGCGGTATACCGCGAAGCAATAAAACAGAGAAACGAATATCTGTAGGTAATGTGGTTCGTACATGCTCGTTTAGGTGAAGACAAAGTGTCACCTACAAGAAAGAGTGTCAGAGCACCTAAATTAGGTGCTCTGAATGAATTACAAATAACGATTTTGCAGATGCTGTTTGAAATGAATAGGGTTCAGTGTCTCACCTGTCGCGGCTTTAACCAGTTCATCGGTGGTTAATAAGCTCCCCTTTGACCAAATGTTATCTGACAACCAAGTGAAGATAGGGCTTAGGTCTCCAGCATGAAGTGCGCCATCGACATCTACGGTTTTTCTCATAGCCGCCATATACTGCGCCGCGTACATAGCACCAAGCGTATAACTTGGGAAATACCCAAAGGCACCATCGGTCCAGTGAATATCCTGCATACAACCATTCTTATAGTTTCCAGCAGTAGACAGGCCGAGATAAGACTGCATCTTCGCATCCCATAATTCAGGAACATCTTTGTAGCTGATCTTGCCATTGATGAGGTCGCGCTCTATCTCAAAGCGAAGAATAACGTGGGCTGGGTAGGTGAGTTCATCGGCGTCAACGCGGATAAAGTCTTTTTTGACCCGTGTGTAAAGCTTGTTCAGATTGCTAGGCGCAAATAGTGCCGGATCATGAGAGGTAAACTGCTTAGTGGCCATCTGGCTTAGATGACCAATAAAAGGAGTGCTACGCCCAAGCTGCATCTCAAAGAATAGGGACTGTGATTCATGGATCCCCATTGAACGAGCCTCACTCGCTGGATTTCCCAAAAGAGAGGACGGTAAGCCCTGCTCATAGCGCGCATGACCCGTTTCATGAACAATGCCCATCAGCGACTGCATGAATTCTTTTTCATCGTAGCGGGTGGTTATTCTTACATCCTCCGGCACACCACCACAAAACGGATGTACGCTTTCATCGAGGCGACCGTGTTTAAAATTAAACTGAAGTAGCTTCATGACCTCAAGGCCCAGCGCTTTTTGTTTAGAGGTGTCAAAGGTGCCCGTCGATTCAATAATTGCTTCAGTACTTTGTTTAGTAATGACCGTATCTATGAGGCTTGGAAGCCAAGATTTTACATCATCGAAGATTTGGCTAAGTGACTCGCTGTTTGTCCCTGGCTCAAAGATATCGAGCATGGCATCGTAAGGAGGTAGGCCAGTCGCTTCGGCGCGTATTTGTGCTTCTTCTTGAGACAGTTCAACCACAGGTTGCCAGTTTTTCGAAAACCCCTGCCAATCGTCGTTACCTCTTTGAGTACGCCACGCATGCTCGCACTTAGAGCCTGCTAAGGACTTTGCTTCTACCAGATTGGCTGGCAGTACGTTGGACATAAGCCAGCTTCGCTTCATCTCTCGTAGTACGGCGCTATCTTGAACTGATAGCGATTGCTCTGAGGCTTTGCCAAACCACTCTTCTAGCTGTGGCTCCGTTTTTAAGCTGTGTACATGCACGGATAGCTCTGCCATGGCACGTGAACGGGCTTCGTTGCCTCCACTTGGCATCATCGCTGCAGCATCCCATCCGCAGATTGCCGATAGGTGGTTAAAATTATCAATCTTTTGGAAATGGTCTTTGAGTGATTGAAATGCAGACATATCTCTTCCTTAAGGGTGTTGAATTGGTTTAGACTAGCAAACTTCCTGCTTCCAACCTAGTCAGCAATAGAAAATCCAATGCAGATTAACGACTTATATACCTTTATTGCCGCAATGACCTTGTTGACCATTACTCCGGGGTTAGACACCGTATTGGTGATAAGAAATACCAGTCGAGGCGGTAAGTGGGATGGCTATGCTACGAGTCTAGGGATTTGCTTAGGGTTATACCTTCATGCAACTTGGTCCGCGATCGGCGTTGCCGCCATTATTAGCCAAAGTCCCGATTTGTTTAATGGTATCAAGATTGTTGGTGCGGCGTACTTGATCTATCTTGGCGTGTCAGGGGCTCGCTCCTTGCGTCGAGGTGTAGGCGCATTGCACATCGACAGCAGTGAAAAGGGAGTATCGCGTTATATTTCTCTTAGGGAAGGATTTCTGTCGAATGTGTTAAACCCAAAAACAGCGGTGTTCTATCTCGCATTTCTGCCACAGTTTATCGACCAAAATGGCAACCTTTGGCTGCAATCTATGTTTCTTGCTTCAATACACTTTGTAATAGCTATGTTGTGGCAGTGTGGGCTTGCAAGCATGCTCGATAAGGCCAAAGCCTTGCTAGCAAACGGCAAAACTAATTACCGCCTGCAGATGTGTACCTGTGTGGTGTTGGTTGCGCTAGGAGCGCAGCTGATGGTGAGTAGTTTCTAACTTCTAGTATCTAGTCTCTAGCTGTCAGCTTGAAGCTGGTAACTGGTACCATTAAGTTCTAGGTTTCGCAGGATAATTGATACTGACGTATTCTGGCTCATCAATACCCATCTCTTGGTTTAGTACTCGGGTTAAGGCAAAAAAGTAATTCACTAGCAGGTTCGCAAACCTAGGTAGAGTTTCTGGGACATTCTTCCCAGATTTTTCTACCAATACCAATTGTCTAACTACCTTTTTTGACAGACTTCTGCAGTAGTGCAGTTGCACAACAGGGCCCGTTCCTCTTGGTAAAACGAAACGCTTTTGATCATCGGCGACGCTATTTCTAAAGAAATGGTACTCCTTTGTGAGCTGTTCTACATCGCTCTCGAATATGCCATTTTTTCCACGTATAGACCCATTGAGATGAAATATCTTTGGCTGCAGTTGGTCTAGAGAGTCGCGTATCTGAGGGTTTTCTATAGCGGTGAGCGCTAACCCGACGACAGTGCATAGTTCATCTGTGAGAATCTCAAAATCACAAAGTGGGCTTTCTTCAAAGATGAATGGATAAGCTAATTCATCGATATTGCCACTGAATTTCATTTATTCGTCCTTTTCGGCTTACAATTAGACTATGTTTCAATGCGTTAGTAGAGAAACATTGTTACTCTATGTCCCAATCTGATATCTAATCACTGTTATTCGATAAAATCACGGATTACTTCAATTTTCTTCACGTGGAGTAGACAACATCAAGTGGTTAATTTCTGAATAAAACAGACTATGGAAAGTATTATGCGCGTCTTTTTGTTACTTGCTTGTTTTTGTGCGTCAACGGCATGGGCGAGTTTCCCAATGACGGTTACGGATGCAAGTGGCACTGCAGTTCATCTACCTTCAGCACCGCAAAAAATCTCATCGAAATCCTTATTCAGTGATGAAGTGTTGCTGGATTTAATCGATCCTCAGCAGTTCAGTTCCGTCACCAATCTAGTGGACGATAAACACTTCTCTGCAGTAGCAGGAAAGATGCCAACAACAATTCCTCGTATCGATCTCAATGTTGAACAAATCTTAGTCAATCAACCTGATCTTGTGTTTGCCGCAAATTGGAGCGATGCAGGTCGCGTTGAGCAGCTTCGCGCCGCTGGAATTAAGGTCTTTTTACTACCCACACCATCCACCTATGAAGAGATAAAACAGCTGATCAAGCTGGTGGGTAAGATGGTCGATGAGCAAAACAAGGCGGAAGCCATGGTGACGGAAATGGATCGCAGACTAGAAGAAGAGCTCATATTTACCAGTCATCAATATAAGGTACTCGATTACAACAGCTGGGGAACATCGAGCACTCGCCAATCGACGTGGCAGCTCATTGTCGATAAAGCCGGTTTTCAAAATTTGGTCTCTGATTTACAGGCGGACAAGTTTGGACAGACCCCTATGTCTAAAGAGTTGCTGGTGGCGTTAAATCCCGAAGTACTCTTTGTCCCAGGCTGGATTTATGGTGACGAACAGGGCGCAGAAAACTTCATGAATCAGGTAATGACAGATCCCGCCCTCAGAAGCATCGACGCGATTAAGCATGGGGACGTTTATCCAATACCTGAAAATCTACGTGGCACTTACAGCCAACATATTGTTGAGACCATTTTGTTCGTCAACAAAGCGGTACTAGGAGCGCCAGCTCCATGATTGCAGATTCGAGCCTGCCAAAAATACGACTCTACTTTTATGGCTCTTTGTTAGTGCTTTTGCTTTCTATTTGGTTTGCACTGACTTTAGGCGCTGTTGATATCGCTTTGGCGGACTTAGTTGCATTTTTAAAGCTGTGGCTTGTTGAAGGGCAAGAGGTTGCGAGCTCACAATATCCAACTTTGTCAGCCATCGTCGTTCATATTCGCTTACCCCGTGTTGTCGCTGCAATTACCGCAGGCAGTGCGTTAGCCCTTGCAGGTGCGTGCACGCAAGGCTTATTTCGAAATCCTTTGGCGAGTCCAGATGTTCTTGGCGTCAGTGCAGGTAGCAGTTTTGGTGCGGTGATTGCCATTGCGACTGGACTTTCTTTATCCAATCCATTGTGGACACCTGTGATAGCGAGTGTAGGAGCGTTGGCTTGCGCCATGTTTGTGTATGTACTGGCGAAAAACTCAGGTAATGGTCAAACCCTCTATCTTATTTTGGCTGGGCTAGCGCTTTCATCCCTGTTGGGCGGAGCAACCCTTGGCGTGCTTCTATTTGCTAGGCAGTATGAGGTGAATCAATTTGTTTTTTGGACCATGGGTGGCTTGGAAGGGCGCTTATGGCAACATATTGCTTGGCCATTGCCGGCCATCATATTAGCGTCTGTATGGCTCTTGAAACGTGCGAGTTGGCTCAACACCCTGTCTATTGGCGACGAAGCGGCTCACGGGCTAGGGATGAACGTACAAAGAAGTCGCTTTGCCTTATTGTTGTGCGCCTCTTTACTCACCGCGATGTCCATCGCCATTGCCGGTCCCATTGGATTTATTGGTCTGATGGTGCCTCATCTCGTTCGTATGTTGACGGGGGCTAATCACATCAGTTTGTTGCCATTGTCAGCGCTATTTGGGGCAATTCTATTACTCGTGTGTGACTTGCTAGGGCGCTACTTGATTGCCCCTTATGAAATAAAGGCTGGCATCATCACCGCAGTGCTCGGTGGCCTTTATTTCCTATGGCTAGTGGTTAGAGTGCAAAAACAAGGTCGATTGTTATGAGTAAACCTCGTCTGAATACTGTGGAACTCTGCTCGCAAATCAATGGTAAACCCATCTTGCAAGGGATCAACTTTGAGGTGGAAGCCGGCGCGTTGATAGGTGTTATCGGACCCAATGGAGCGGGTAAGTCGAGTCTGTTAAAGCACTTAAGTGGTTATTTAACACCATCTTCCGGCAATGTCTTTATCAAAGGGCAATCGTTAGGAGCGCTTTCTGCAAGTGAACGCGCCGCCCAGATCAGTTATTTACCTCAGTCCAATCGCGTTGAGTTTCCTTACAAAGTCACTGAACTGGTATCCCTTGGATTGGTAAATAATGCCAACTTAAGCATCGAAGTAAAAAAGCAAAAAATAGCGCAAGCCTTAAAGAGACTCGATATAGAATACCTGGCCGATAGAACGGTGGATCATCTCTCCGGAGGCGAACAACAACTGGTTCATTTAGCGCGAATTTTGCTTCAAGACACACCCATTATATTGCTTGATGAGCCAAGTGCTAGCCTAGATATTGGCCATGAAGCCCAATTAATGAACATTTTGCACAGTTTGGTAAAAGAGGGGAAGACAGTCGTCGTCGCGCTTCATAATCTAAACACAGCAGCAGAGTTTTGTGATCGTCTGATGTTATTGCAAAACGGAAGAGTGGTCGCAGATGGAAAGCCAAACAAGATACTGACGCAAGAGTTAATAGAATCTATCTACCCGTATCAGGTTCAAGTATCGACCAATACGATGACAGGTAATCCGAATATTTTAGCGGTGAAAAAATTGAAAAGCTGATAGCTGATAGCTGAAAGCTGCTAGCCGCAAGTTGCAAGCCTCGAGCTTACAGCTGGTCTCTAATCACAAGTCGACTTACCTCCAATATTTCTACCATCTACGTCATCCCCGAGTGCTCTTATCGGGGATCTCTCGTAGCAAAACCAAGATTGCCGATAAGAGACTTCGACAATGACGCGTCTGTAGTTCATTAGTTCATTAATTCATTGGCTATGAATGTCAGGCTGATAGTTTTCAGCTATCAAAAAGAAGCCCACTATCTTTCGAACGTGGGCTTCTTTTATTTATACCGAACTAGTAGCGACCTTACCGGGTAGGGGCTTACTGAAAAACAGTTTGGTTTCAGCTATGACCACTTGGCGAAGAGCAATCAAACCAATAAGGTTGGGTACGGCCATTAAGCCGTTAACGATGTCGGCGATAAGCCAAATCATATCTAGCTTCATAAATGCGCCGGAGAACACCAAGGCGATAAACAGCACTTTATAAGGCAGTATCGCTTTAGTTCCAAACAGGTAAACGACACAGCGCTCACCATAATAGTTCCAACCAAGAATGGTAGTAAACGCAAAGAACAACAAGCCAACAGATACCAATATAGGGCCCAGCGTATCGGCGTTTAGACCAACAGCAAATGCGTGTGTGGTCATCATTGCGCCAGCCAGATCCGTTTGCCATGCGCCAGTGATGATGAGCGCTAAGCCGGTCATGGTGCAGATGATGATGGTATCGAAAAAGGTGCCTGTCATTGAGATAAGTCCCTGACGAGCACAAGAATCCGTTTTAGCTGCTGCAGCTGCCATTGGCGCACTGCCTAACCCAGACTCGTTCGAGAATACGCCGCGAGCAATACCGGATTGAATAGCAAGCATCACGCTCGCACCAAAGAAGCCACCGCTTGCTGCAGTCGGCGTAAACGCTGAGACGACAACTAACTCAATCGCCGACAATATCTGGTCGCTATTATTCACCAGAATACCCAAGCAGGAGACGATATAGATCACTGCCATAGTGGGAACGACCTTACCCGCGACGCGTGAGATGGATTTAATGCCGCCTAAGGTCACCATAGCAACGAGTACAGTTAGAACAATGGCCGCCATGGTTCTATCAGCGCCTAATGTCACTTCTGAGGCATCTAAGATGGCATTCACCTGAGGAAAGGTACCGATACCAAATAGAGCAACCCCAAGGGCAAATACGGCAAACAGTGTGGCGAGTAGTGGCGATTTAACACCATCACGAAGATAGTACATTGGACCGCCAAGCATGCCACCTTTGTCATCGGTGGTGCGGTATTTTACTGCAAGTAGACACTCGGCATATTTTGTCGCCATGCCAAATAGAGCAGCAAGCCACATCCAAAATAGCGCGCCTGGCCCGCCAAGTTTAATCGCTGTAGCAACGCCGACAATATTGCCAGTACCGATAGTGGCAGATAGGGCAGTACAGAGTGCAGCAAAGGCGGAAACATCGCCTTTAGACTTGGAGTCACCGGATTTAGTGAACACCATCTTTAACGCAGTAGGAAGGTGTCTAAGCTGAATAAGACCAAGGCTGAAGGTAAAATAAACCCCAGTACCCACCAGTAAGATCAGCAGCGGTGGACCCCAGACAAAATTGTCGATGGATTGTAAAACAGAATGTAGCGAAGATTGTGAAAATGGCATGTTTTCCCCTTAATAAACAACATATAAGGAGAAGAGTGAACGCGGATCAATAGAACAAAATTAACAGAAAAGTAGTTAAACGCAATTTCACTCCTCTGTCCTTTTGCCTGAGAGTTTCACCCTAAAAGGGCTTGCTCCTTCGGCGGCCGCTTGCTACAACAAAGTAGTACGGCTCTCTCCAGAGATTCCTCCAACTGCAGTCCTCACTTGTTAAACAAGAACGTATAAACAAGAACCTGAAAGATTTACTTCTTCGGTGGACGTAATAAAACGTCACTCTCCTGCAGTCTTCATCGGAACTAGCGCTAAAAACGCTAGGTGTGTAAGTAAATTACTTACAGGCGGGTAAATTAACATAAATCATTACAGTTTCAAGGGGATAATAGAAAAATCTTTTGTTCTAGAATAAATAAAACAAATACTTAACTGATAGACTTAACGTAGAACTGATATTAAACGGATTTTGAGGAGGTAAAATGACACGTTTACTGGCTATCGTTATATTGATTGCCCTAGCTTTTTTGTTTGTACGGTATAACACCAACGAAAAGCTACAGAAATGGGTCGTTATAGTGTTATCTGGTGCCTTCGTAGTCTACACTGCGGTGTTGATGATTACTGAATTGATTCACTAATGGAGAAGTGTGTGGTTGATAAAAAAAATGTATCCAGCTTGTTCGCTCGTGCAGGCAACACAAAAACTACGGTTTTAGCCGGCGTTGTTTGTTTTGCACTTGGAGTGGCAGCGGGAAGCGCGTTTATTTCACACAATACCAATCAAGAGATTATTGTTGAAAGAGAAAATCACCAAAAAATCATTCAAGAGCACGCGACATTAGTATCAGAAAATAATCAACTTCGCTCCGACTTGTCTGAAGCAGAGCAAACCCTCACCACGACGAACGAACGTGAACAAAAAACAGCGCAATCTGTGACTGAATTTCAAGACAAGTCAGCACAACTGCAGAAAGAAAATCAGAAGCTTTCAACTGAACTCAAGCAACTAAAAAGCACGCTTGAGGAGCAAGAAACAGCTGTGGAAGAACTTACCGCAAGCAATGATGTGTTGAAAGAGCGTACTGAAATACAAAATAACGTCTTAGAGACCTCTAAAGTTTTCTTCCAAGACCAGCTGCGTTTACAACAGGAAGTCAATGAACTCCATACTCAGCGTGCAAAACTCATCAACACCCTCAATAGCCTTGTTAAAGAGTGTCAGATTTATTTGGATGGCACGAGTTGGGATGCCAAGTCAGACTCTTGCGATCGTAAGAAAGTCGCTTCTGATAGACTTAAGAAGATCGATGAGAGTATTGATGCTAAACAAGCAAAAATTGTCAAAATCGATCAAACCAGTGAAGCCATAGGATTGCAGAAAAAATCGCAATAGGGGTTTACCTATTAAAATAAATCAATAGCATAGAGTTCTACTTTCGTTATCGGACCCCCAAATGTCTCTCGATCTCTGGCTCTCGCTATTTGTCATCTGTTTACTTGGTGCTATGTCTCCGGGCCCAAGTCTTGCCACTGTGACTAAACATACCCTCTCTGGCGGGAGGCTTAACGGTCTTGCCTCGGCATGGGCTCATTCTATTGGTATTGGCTTTTATGCCTTCATTACGGTTATTGGTTTAGCGGTTGTGTTGCATAAATCAGAAGCACTATTTGTGACTATTTCCCTCTGTGGTGCGGGTTATCTTGCTTATCTAGGTTACAAATCTCTAAGTTCTAAAGGTGGGATAGCCAGTACTTTAGAAAGTGGTGAGGCGGTGAGCATCAAGCAGTCTGCAAAAGAAGGGCTACTTATATCGCTTCTCAGTCCCAAAATTGCACTTTTCTTTATCGCCTTGTTTAGTCAGTTTGTCGCGGTTGGGGAAAGCACAGGTGCAAAAGCAACTGTAGTAATGACCCCATTAATTGTTGATGGCCTTTGGTATACCTTTATTACTTTGGTGTTATCAAGCCCGATATTTCTGGAAAGATTACGTACTAAAGGCAAAATTATTGACCAGATTTCTGGTGTGGTGTTAATTGCATTAGCGGTTAGGGTGGTGTGGCAAAATGTCGGGTACTTTTAAAGTCAAACGGGCTGAAGAGGCAGAAAAAACACAATTAATTGAGCTATGGGCCGCTCTTTATCAATGGCATCATAATCACGATGATGGGTTAATTAAAAAGCCTTGTCGATCAGAGCTAGAAACTGAAATTGCCGAGTATTTGAATACACCAGACTGCATCGTGTTTGTGGTATTGAACGATGGTGCGTTGAGCGGTTTTATTACAGGGCAACTGTGTGAATTGGCTTCACCGCTAACAAAGTCTGAATTAGTTGGCAGTATAGATCACTGGTTTGTCAGTGAGGAACACAGAGGAAACGGACTAGGGTTGGCACTACTTGAGCGCATTGAACAAGAATTTGCGGATTACGGAGCTAAAAGGCTAAACGTTGAAGTGTGGCATTTCAACAAAAATGCGCTTGAAACCTACAAGAAACGAGGGTTTCAAACGCATATTCATTGCATGACTAAAGTACTAAGCTAGTACAAATTTCTCGATTGCCTTTGCCACACCCGAGTTGTTGTTAGTATTGGTAATGTAGTCGGCTAAAGATTTAGTTTCTTCATCAGCATTTTGCATCACAACCGCTAGGCCTGCGTATTTCAGCATGTCATGGTCATTGCCCGCATCGCCAATACAGATCACTTCACTTTGCTTAATGCCAAGGTGCTTCGCCAGCGCCTCTACACCCTCACCTTTGTTACTTAGTGGGTTATTGAACTCGAGAAAAAACGGGGCGCTTCGTACAACGGAGTAATCATTATTCAGGTCTTCAGGGACACTGTCTACGATAGGTTGTAAGATCTCAACAGGGTCTACTAGCATGGTTTTGACGATTGGATGATCATCTTCCAATGTATCGAAGTCCATTAGAGTAACGGTGAGATCGTTGATTTTTGCTTCATGTTGCGTGTAGTGGCTATCGCGAGGGGTAATTAACCCATGAATCTTACTGAACGCATGATAGTTACAGCCGCGCTCTTCTGCGAACTTGGCAACACGCTTAGCGTCTTTACCGGAGGTTAAACATTCTCGAATGACTTCACCGGTGCCAATATTTTGAATCATTGCGGCGTTGTAACAAAGCACATAGTCTTCATCACTGTTCATATTAAGTTGATTTAGGCTATCCACCATACCTTGCAGTGGGCGACCAGAAGCTAAAACAACAGTAACACCTTGTTTTCTTGCTTCTGCGATGGCTAGTTTATTTTGCTCTGAGATAACCTTGTCGGTATTGAGCAGAGTGCCATCCATATCGATAGCGATGAGTTTATACATGATTTATGACCTACCTAAAAACAAAAATCCCCACCAATAAATTGGCAGGGATAAAGTAAAACGTAATTAGATGTAGAGTTTAGCCAGTGCTTCAGGCTCTACTTCTTTGCCTTCTAGTTCAGCATTCCAGTTAGTACCAATAAGAACACCGTCTTCTGATAGGGTAATTAGCCAGTCTTCAACAAAGATATCCAAAGGAATTTCCACTACTTCGAAATCTGCCCACTCTTCAACGTTGTGGTATTGGGCATCGGCTTTGTCAGACCAAAACGGCATAACTTCAGTTTCCGCAAACTCGCTAGAGTCGCAAGCTAGCCAACCGTCTTCGTTTTTTAGACCCCAAACACGATTGTCTTCTTTGCTTTGTTCAACAAACAATTCTAGATTTTTCTGAATATCGTTGCTCAATTGGCTCATGGTTATTTCCTAACAGTGTGATATGCGGGCTATTTTAGCATGCTTATTGTTTAGGTGGCACATTTTACCGTTCTGTAAATAAAAAAGCCGAGCAAATGCTCGGCTAGTCATTAAAGTGCGCTGTGTTTTACCTATTTTGGTAGCTTAGTAAAGATGGTCCATTCCTTGATGAAGTCACCCTTAAAGCCCACGACCGTGGCTTCAACGCGACGCTCTAGTGCTTCATCTGTAGGGGTGTCATCTTCTACTTCATCCTCACCATAACCTATGATGGTGACGCGACTTGGTTCGACACCAAACCCAATAAGCTTATCTTGAACAAATAGTGCCCTGTTGCGTGATAACTCGAGGTTGTACTCTCGATCACCTGGGTTACTGGCAAAGCCTTGTATTTCGATTGAGGTTTCAGGGTATTGTTTTAGGAATTCGGCCATCCCTTGTATCTGTCCAGAGAAAACAGGGTTCACTTCGGCTGAATCGTTTTCAAATAGGATTTTCAAGTTCTGCTCTTGCGAAACTTCAATAAGCTCCTCACAACCGTCATTGTTAACCCGCGCACCTTTTGGCGTAGTAGGGCATTTATCACGAGCGTTAATCACACCATCGCCATCAAAATCACGAAGGTCGGCTTGTTGATCAGGAAGAGGTGTTTCGATGTACTCTTCGGTATCGTTGGCACAGCCCAATAGTGCTAGTGAAACTGCTGAGGCTAGAAATAAGTTTTTCATATTAGTACTCCACCGCCTCGTTCCACTGTTCAGGAACGTCTACCAACAAGGACTCAAGCAAGGTGCCTGTTGCATTAAGTACGCGAAATTTTGCGTATTGCTCTGCATATAAAGCGTCAACGTAGCCTTTGCGAGACTCAAACAGCTCATTTTCAGTGTTCAACAAATCAAGCAGGGTTCGTTTACCAATTTTGTATTGCTTGTCGTAAGCGACAACGGTATCAGAGGCTGCGTCTACATGGTCAGCTAAGAATTCTTTTTGTTGCAGTGTTAAATCCAATGCACTCCAGGACAAACGAAGGCTTTCTTCTACATTACGGTAGGCTCTGTCTCTAAGGTCTTTAGCCTTATTCATTTGATAAGCCGCTCTGTCTTTATTTGCACTATCGACGCCACCATTGAACAGGTTGTAGCGCATTCTTAGTGTGGCATTCATCTCATCACGCTGTGCCTCAATACCTTCAGCATCGTCATAGTAGTCATAACCCGCTTCGATAGTAAAAGTGGGTAGGTTAGGGCTATTTGACTGCTTGTATTGGAATTTAGCAGCATCGACATCTACTTTAGCTGTCTTAATCACAGGGTGTTTCTCTAGCGCTACATCAATAGCTTCTGAGAGAGTTAGAGGTATGGTAGTTTCGTCTGCACGTGGGAACACAAGTCCTTGCGGGCTTTGACCCACTAAGCGAGTGAATTGTGTGTGTGTGTCAAACAAGTTGTTCTGAGCCGCTAGCAAGTTGCCGTGTGCTTTAGCAATACGAGCCTCAACTTGGGATAAATCGGCGGTTGAGCCAATCCCCGAATCGGTTCGTTTTTTGATGTCTTTAAAGATCTCTTTGTGAGTGGCAAGGTTACTCTCAGAAAGAGCCAAAATCTCATAGGCTTTCAGAGCATCGAGGTACACTTTGGCGACTTCCAATGAGATATCAGATGCGTCACTGAGCACTTTATACCTAAGCGACTCAGCTTCCGCTGCCGTACGATCCATATTGTTTAGAGTATTAGAACCATCCCAAATTAGCTGAGTGAACGTTAACGAAGCGTCTAACGCTGTGTAATCGTCATCTCGGTTAGTTTGATCATTTTGATAGTTTTCCCAACCTATACCCGCTGTTAAATCAAGCTTTGGGTAGTACTCACGTACTGCGGCTTTGTTTTCATAAACATAGGACATGAAGTCGTTGTAAGAGCTCTTAACCGTTGGGTTGGTTTGAAGAGTGTATGAGATGGCTTGCTCTAACGACTGGGCTGAGACTGGATTGCACAGCATTGTAGCTAGAGCGATTGCGCTTAGCTTAATCCTTTTCAAGGTGTACTCCCTAGTATTCCGTTACTTTTTTTTAACCAAAACTGAAGCCTTCACTTGCTTTCAATACGGCGTTTTGGTCACTAAGTACATAATAGTTAATACAAAACTATTTACAACAATAGAATGAGCAAATTGTTTCGTATTGTTTACTGTTCATTTTAAGAAGATTAATGAGATGTAAACCTAAAAATAGTATAAAATTTACTCAGAGGCGAAAAATATGTTACGGCATGTTTCATGCAAAGTAAGAACAGCTCGCCTAAGGAGAACACATGGACAGTATCTCATTTGCTCAAGAAGTCATTGCTGGCGATGGTTGGTTGATCGTCGATGCGCAAGGTAACCTCAAAATAGCTCCCCTAGATTATGTTCCGCAAGACGGTGACGTGATCCTTTCTATAGGCGAAAACCCGCTAACTGTACCTGAAGATATAGTGACTGAATTGCGAGTGTCTATCGCCCAACAAAACACGATCCAATCTGTAGATGCACAGTCTGGAATTCAAAGCGTTTTAGACTCCCTTGAACAGGGCGGCGATCCTACTGCAGAAGACGGTAATGATCCCCAATCTGGAGATGACGAAGGGTCTAGTTTGACCGCGACCGGTGCGGTTGAGCGAGATGGTGCACAAACTATAGCTGCTACAGATTTTCAAACGGAAGGCTTATTTCCACCTCAAATTACTGTTGAACAAAGTGATGCAATTGTTGAAATTGTAGTGCAGACCGTTGCGCTTATAAACTCAGTACCCAGTGCAGCCGATGATACAGCGACAACTCTTGAAGATACGCCTATAACCATTGACGTTTTAGCGAATGATGCTGACTCAGATGGGGACAAGCTGAGCATAGTTGAAGCATTAGTTTCACCAGAAGTTGGTGTAGTAGAGGTTGTTAATGGTGAATTGAAGTTTACACCAGCTGAAGACTATGTAGGACCGGTGGAAATCACTTATACAATTTCGGATGGTAATGGTGGTTCTGACACTGCTACGGTTGCAGTAGTAGTTGAGCCAGTTAACGACTTACCGATAGCATTTAATGATGAAATCACTACTGACGAAGATTCTTCTGTAGCGAGCAATGTCCCTGCGGCTACGGATGTGGATGGCACCGTGGAAAGCTATCAGCTGGCATCGGATGTTGATAAAGGCTCGCTGACCTTTAATGGCGATGGCAGCTACAGCTTCGATCCAAATGGTGAGTTCGAGGCGCTAGCACCTGGTGAGAGTGAAGAGGTGACGTTTACGTATACCGCCACTGATAACAATAGTGGTGTGAGTGAAGAGAAAACCATCACGATCACGGTTAACGGAGTGAACGACATTCCAGTGGCGCTTGATGGCGGCATTGTTACCGATGAAGACACGTCGGTAGGGGGCAATGTCCCTGCGGCGACGGATGTGGATGGCACAGTGGAAAGCTATCAGCTGGCATCGGATATTGATAAAGGCTCGCTGACCTTTAATGGTGATGGCAGCTACAGCTTCGATCCAAATGGTGAGTTCGAGGCGCTAGCACCTGGTGAGAGTGAAGAGGTGACGTTTACGTATACCGCCACTGATAACAATAGTGGTGTGAGTGAAGAGAAAACCATCACGATCACGGTTAACGGAGTGAACGACATTCCAGTGGCGCTTGATGGCGGCATTGTTACCGATGAAGACACGTCGGTAGGGGGCAATGTCCCTGCGGCTACGGATGTGGATGGCACAGTGGAAAGCTATCAGCTGGCATCAGATGTTGATAAAGGCTCGCTGACCTTTAATGGCGATGGCAGCTACAGCTTTGATCCAAATGGTGAGTTCGAGGCGTTGGCACCTGGTGAGACTGAAGAGGTGACGTTTACTTATACCGCCACTGATAACAATAGTGGTGTGAGTGAAGAGAAAACCATCACGATCACAGTAAATGGCGTGAACGACATCCCAGTGGCGCTCGATGGCAGCATTGTTACCGATGAAGACACGTCGGTTGGGGGCAATGTCCCTGCGGCTACGGATGTGGATGGCACTGTAGAAAGCTATCAGCTGGCATCGGATGTTGATAAAGGCTCGCTGACCTTTAATGGCGATGGCAGCTACAGCTTTGATCCAAATGGTGAGTTCGAGGCGTTAGCACCTGGTGAGAGTGAAGAGGTGACATTTACTTATACCGCCACTGATAACAATAGTGGTGTGAGTGAAGAGAAAACCATCACGATCACCGTAAACGGCGTGAACGACATTCCTGTGGCGCTCGATGGCGGCATTGTTACCGATGAAGACACGTCAGTTGGGGGCAATGTCCCTGCGGCTACGGATGTGGATGGCACCGTGGAAAGCTATCAGCTGGCATCGGATGTTGATAAAGGCTCGCTGACCTTTAATGGCGATGGCAGCTACAGCTTTGATCCAAATGGTGAGTTCGAGGCGTTGGCACCTGGTGAGAGTGAAGAGGTGACGTTTACTTATACCGCCACTGATAACAATAGTGGTGTGAGTGAAGAGAAAACCATCACGATCACAGTAAATGGAGTGAACGACATCCCAGTGGCGCTCGATGGCAGCATTGTTACCGATGAAGACACGTCGGTAGGGGGCAATGTCCCTGCGGCGACGGATGTGGATGGCACTGTAGAAAGCTATCAGCTGGCATCGGATGTTGATAAAGGCTCGCTGACCTTTAATGGCGATGGCAGCTACAGCTTTGATCCAAATGGTGAGTTCGAGGCGTTAGCACCTGGTGAGAGTGAAGAGGTGACATTTACTTATACCGCCACTGATAACAATAGCGGTGTGAGTGAAGAGAAAACCATCACGATCACCGTAAACGGAGTGAACGACATTCCAGTGGCGCTCGATGGCGGCATTGTTACCGATGAAGACACGTCGGTAGGGGGCAATGTCCCTGCGGCGACGGATGTGGATGGCACCGTGGAAAGCTATCAGCTGGCATCGGATGTTGATAAAGGCTCGCTGACCTTTAATGGCGATGGTAGCTACAGCTTCGATCCAAATGGTGAGTTCGAGGCGTTGGCACCTGGTGAGAGTGAAGAGGTGACGTTTACTTATACCGCCACTGATAACAATAGTGGTGTGAGTGAAGAGAAAACCATCACGATCACAGTAAATGGAGTGAACGACATCCCAGTGGCGCTCGATGGCAGCATTGTTACCGATGAAGACACGTCGGTAGGGGGCAATGTCCCTGCGGCGACGGATGTGGATGGCACTGTAGAAAGCTATCAGCTGGCATCGGATGTTGATAAAGGCTCGCTGACCTTTAATGGCGATGGCAGCTACAGCTTTGATCCAAATGGTGAGTTCGAGGCGTTAGCACCTGGTGAGAGTGAAGAGGTGACATTTACTTATACCGCCACTGATAACGATAGTGGTGTGAGTGAAGAGAAAACCATCACGATCACCGTAAACGGCGTGAACGACATTCCTGTGGCGCTCGATGGCGGCATTGTTACCGATGAAGACACGTCAGTTGGGGGCAATGTCCCTGCGGCGACGGATGTGGATGGCACAGTGGAAAGCTATCAGCTGGCATCGGATGTTGATAAAGGCTCGCTGACCTTTAATGGTGATGGCAGCTACAGCTTCGATCCAAATGGTGAGTTTGAGGCGTTGGCACCTGGTGAGAGTGAAGAGGTGACATTTACTTATACCGCCACTGATAACAATAGTGGTGTAAGTGAAGAGAAAACCATCACGATCACGGTTAACGGAGTGAACGACATTCCAGTGGCGCTTGATGGCGGCATTGTTACCGATGAAGACACGTCAGTTGGGGGCAATGTCCCTGCGGCTACGGATGTGGATGGCACCGTGGAAAGCTATCAGCTGGCATCGGATGTAGATAAAGGCTCTCTGACCTTTAATGGCGATGGCAGCTACAGCTTCGATCCAAATGGTGAGTTTGAGGCGTTAGCACCTGGTGAGAGTGAAGAGGTGACGTTTACTTATACGGCCACTGATAACAATAGCGGTGTGAGTGAAGAGAAAACCATCACGATCACAGTAAACGGCGTGAACGACATTCCTGTGGCGCTCGATGGCGGCATTGTTACTGATGAAGACACGTCGGTTGAGGGCAATGTCCCTGCGGCTACGGATGTGGATGGTACAATTGCTAGCTATCAGTTGGTGTCAGATGTAAATAAAGGCTCGTTAACGTTCAACGCCGATGGTAGTTATAGTTTTGACCCGGCGGGTGACTTTGATGATTTGGTTTTTGGGGAGAGTGACGAGGTTACCTTCACTTATACCGCCACTGATAACAATAGTGGTGTTAGTGAGGTAAAAACAATTGTTGTTACCGTTAATGGTATAAACGATGCTCCAGAGTTCATCTCAGGAAATGATCAACCAGGAGATGAACCAAATAACGATAGCTACTATTTTGTTGGATTGTCTAAAGGGTCTGATGTTGGTGATATAGTTGGTTCAGTCATTGCCGAAGACCCCGATGGGGATGCACTGATTTATAGCTTTGAAGATGGCGAGTATACAAATGGTGTCTTTGATATAGATCCTTCAACCGGTAATATTACGTTGAATCAGGCACTTACTGATGACTTTGAATATGATCAAACTTTTACAGTTTTAGTTACAGACACTGGTGGTTTAACTGATACCGCAGAAGTTAGGGTTCAACTAATCGGTGGTGAAGATAATGATGCAGCATGGGGTCTTACTCCTAAGAAACTTAACGAAGTACCTGAAGGAGGTTTCGGTAACTCTATTAACGTTAAGTTGCTTGAAGGTGGGAACGTTACAATTCGTGCTGGTGCTTCTTTAGTCTTCACTTTTGCTATTGCGAATATGGCAGCAGGGTTAACTCTGGATGATTATGACGTCTTAATAAACACCACTGATGGATTCAACTCCACCTTTGTGGAGCGCCAAGATGGAACGATTGACGTCATCATTACTAACGTGACCAATGTAGATAAGACGGTAGCTAAAGGTGCATCAGATGATGATATTGTCTCAATGGAAATTTATGGCACACCTGATAGTGAAATAGAGGGAGATGAGACTTTCACTATTGATTTGGTGGATGTGAATATTGGTCAACCTAAACCGTCACAAGATCAAATTAACGTTAAAATTCTAGATGGTGAACCTGTTGTAAACGCAAGCCTGGCTGCTGTCGAGGAGGAAAACCCTATACTAGCCGGCCTTGGTGAAGACATCTTAGTCGGAACCTCTGACTCTGATTCATTTACCTGGAACGACGGGCAACTTGATGACGGTACGGATGTAGTGCAAAACTTCACTGTCGGAGAGGACAGTCTTAACCTGAATAACATTCTGGATGATACTGGAAGCAATAACCTAGATGAGTTGCTTGCTTCAATAGAGGTGTTCGTCGTCGGTGAAGATATTACATTGGATATCGCTCATGAGTCTGGTACACAAACCATTGTCATAGAAGATAGTCGAGAGCAATTTGGCGATTTGATTTCAGATTCAGGTAACTTTAATGCCGATGATATCTTAGCACAGATAGTCGTAGTACCCGATTAGTCACGACAGTACTACAGATAGAATAAAGGCTTGCGCATGCAAGCCTTTATCGTATTCGTTATTAAGTTAAGTTAAATTACCTTAGCAGCAAAGCCTTTCAGGTAAAGCCCTTCCGGATAAGCCGTATCAAATAAATGGTCACTCGCCTGAGTAAATGACTCAACAAACTTCACTTCACGCCCTGCATCAAGTGCAGCATCTGCGATGATTTTCTGGAACAAACCTGACTCCATCAAGCCTGAGCATGAATAAGTGAGTAGCGTGCCACCCGGCTTAAGGATTTGAATGGCCAGCATGTTTAGGTCTTTATATCCTCGCGCGCCACTGTTTAAGTTTTGCTTAGAGCTCACCATCTTAGGTGGGTCCATAATTACCACATCAAACTGTGTACCTTGATCGCGGTATTCACGAAGGATCTTAAATACGTCTGCGTTAAGGAAAACGGCTTTCTTAACGTCAAAGCCATTAATCTCAACATTCTTCTTTGCAATATCAAGAGCTGGCTGTGATACGTCAACATTGATGACTCGCTCAGCGCCGGCCTTCAAAGCATACAAGCCAAAACCGCCTGTGTAAGAGAAGCAGTTGAGAACCTGTTTACCCTTAACATACTTCATCGAATGTTGGCGGCTGTCACGCTGATCAAGATAGAAGCCGGTCTTGTGGCCGGTCTTAATGTCCACCTGAATCTTAACGCCGTTCTCTTCAATCACTACAGGCTCTGTTGGGTCAGTGCCATGTAAAAGGCCTGTGCTCTCTTCTAAGCCTTCTTTCTTACGAACCGCAACATCTGAACGCTCGTAAACAGAACAGCTAGGAAAGCAGTGTACAAGAGCATCTACAATGTTCTGTTTAAGTTTTTCAGCACCCGCACTTAAAAATTGGCACACCATGTAATCTTGGTAGCGGTCAATGGTGACACCCGGCATAGAATCCGATTCTGCAGCAATCAGGCGATAACCCGTAAGCCCACCCTCAGCAATGCATTCGTCACGCAACATTTGCGCTTGCTCGATGCGTTTGATGAAAAACTGAGTGTCAATTTCTTGCTTAGCGAAACTCCAAACACGAGCTCGAATTTGAGAGTGAGGCGAGTAAGCCGCTTTTGCTAGCCATTGTCCATTATGTGCAAACACATCCACAGTATCGCCTAGTTGAGGATCACCTGAAACCGTTTCTATACCTCTAGAAAAGATCCACGGATGGCGACGGCGAACAGATTTATCTCTGCCTTTGGCAAGTTTTATAGATGCACTCATAGGAAATGTAGGTCTCGAAGGAAATTTTGTGACATTGTCGTGTAAGCATCCGCTAAAAGCAAATCAGAAGGGCTTATACTTTTAGATATTCGTATAGGTGAATCTATTTTGGACAATCAGGAGGCGATATGGTGTCGATCTGTAGAAAGTTCTTACTGTCGGGCAGGGTACAAATGGTGGGTTTTCGCTATCACACCGCTCATGAAGGATTAAAGCTGGGTTTGACCGGCTATGCGAAAAATCTCAATGATGGCAATGTAGAAGTGATGGCTTGTGGCTCTGAGTCAGGGGTCGATCAGTTAGGTGAATGGCTCAAACAAGGCCCAAGAACGGCTTCTGTAGAAAGCTGTATTCCATCAGAAGCCGAATTTAAGCACTATTCAGGCTTTAATATCCTATAAGCACTTGGCCGGTTTTGGCAGTCCTGCCAATTTGGTCGCTTGCTTTGCAGGACCTTTTTTGAACAGCTTGAAAAGGTATTTGCTGTTGCCTTTTTCTGGACCGTGCGCTTTCTCCATCGCCTTGACCAGCATTCGAACTGCAGGTGAGGTATTGAACTCTATATAAAAGTTTCGTACAAAATGCACCACCTCAAGGTGTGCCTCTGTCAATTCAATGCCTTCCTCTTCGGCTAAGATAGCGATCATGCCTTCTTCCCAATCCTTAAAGTTGAGTAGGTAGCCTTGCGCGTCGGTTTCTATGCTTTTGCCGTTAAATTCAAACATAGTCTGTTCCTAATTTAGATTCTGTTCATTGAATTATCATTAAAAAACAAAAAGCCCGCAACTAGTGCGGGCTTAACAACTCAGAGATTAATCAAAATTAATCGTTATTCATGATGCCTAGAATGCTTAGCAGGCTGATGAATAGGTTGTAGATAGATACATACAGGCTTACTGTCGCTGAGATGTAGTTGGTCTCACCGCCGCGAACAATCTGCTGTGTTGTTAGCAAGATTACACCAGTAGAGAACATAACGAACATGCCGCTCATTGCTAGGTGAATCATTGGCATTTGTAGGAAGATGTTGGCCACCATACCTACTAGTAGCACTACGAAGCCAGCCATCAAAACGCCACCAAGGAAAGAAAGGTCGCGTTTAGTAGTTAGAGCGTAAGCAGATGCGCCCATGAAGGCCAGTGCTGTACCACCAAGAGCAGTCACTATGGTGTCACCCATGCCTGCACCAATGTACATGTTCAGGATAGGACCCGTTGTGTAGCCCAAAAAGCCTGTGAATAGGAATGTAAACACTAGACCCATGCTGTTGTTACGGTTCTTTTCAGTAAGGTAAAGTAGGCCGTAAAAACCAACCAGCATCAGGATAAGACCTGGGCGAGGTAGGTTCATTGCCATAGAGAAGCCCGCAACGATAGCAGACCAAAGTAGTGTTAGTGATAACAAGAAGTAGGTGTTACGCAAAACCTTGTTGGTTTGCAGCACACTTTCTTGCGTGCGAGTGCGTGATACCATTGGACTGTTCATAGAGTTCCTCAAAGACCTTTAAATAATTAGTATATATATGTGGCGAAAAGTTCCATTTTTCAAGTATGACATTCGCCTGAGCCAACTTGATATTAAGCAAATAGTGTTACCGAGTGAACCGCAAAGTGTAACAAATGGTAACATTGCTAGTTAAAGCAAAGTAAAAAGGGCAGCTTAGCTACCCTTTATTCTACGTGAAAATTGCCGTTAGTGGTGCAGTATTTGCGACAAGAAGTTTTGTGTACGATCCGATTGTGGATTTTCAAAGAAGTCCACTGGGTTGTTTTCTTCAATGATTTCTCCGGCATCCATGAAGATAACCCGATCCGCCACCTCTTTTGCAAAGCCCATTTCGTGCGTTACACACAGCATGGTCATACCTTCATCGGCAAGCTCAACCATTACGTCCAACACTTCACGTACCATCTCAGGGTCAAGCGCAGACGTTGGCTCATCAAATAGCATTACTTGAGGATTCATGCAAAGAGAGCGAGCGATAGCAACACGTTGTTGCTGACCACCAGAAAGCTGACCTGGGTATTTGTCTGCTTGCTCTGGGATCTTAACGCGCTCTAGATACTTCATCGCCACTTTTTCAGCTTCTTCCTTAGGCATTTTCTTAACCCAAATTGGTGCTAAGGTGCAGTTCTCTAAAACCGTTAGGTGAGGGAAGAGGTTAAAGTGCTGAAAACACATGCCCACTTCTCTACGCACCGCTTCGATGTTTTTTAGATCTTCGGTGAGCTCTGTACCGGATACAAAGATATGCCCTTGCTGATGCTCTTCCAAGCGGTTGATGCAGCGAATCATTGTGGATTTACCAGAGCCCGATGGGCCACAGATAACAATCTTCTCGCCTTTTTTAACCTCAAGGTTGATGTTCTTTAGTACGTGAAACTCACCGTACCACTTATTCATGTCCTTCAATTGGATCATGTAATCTTGTTGTTGCGTCATAATACGTCCTTGATAATTATCGTTTGTGACCGGTGTGAAGTTTGTTCTCTAGCCATATCGAATATCTCGACATGCCGAAACAAAATACCCAGAACACTAACGCGACAAATACATAACTTTCGATAGCAAAACCAAGCCACTCAGGGTCGGTATTTGCAGATTGACCAATACCTAAAACATCAAACATACCAATGATGAGAACTAGACTGGTGTCTTTAAACAAACCAATGAAGGTGTTTACAATCGAAGGAATGGTAATCTTAAGCGCTTGAGGAAGAATGATTAAACGCATTTTCTTCCAATATGTGAGCCCTAACGCATCAGCAGCTTCATATTGTCCCTTTGGAATCGCTTGAAGACCACCACGAATAACCTCGGCCATATAAGCGGCACTAAACATTACCACACCAATCAGGGCTCTGATCAGCTTGTCCGTTTCCATTCCCTCAGATAGGAACAAAGGCAGCATTACTGAAGCCATAAATAGAACGGTGATTAGCGGTACACCACGCCATACTTCGATGTAGACGGTACACATACTACGAATGATCGGCATCTCAGAGCGACGGCCCAGAGCTAATAGCACGCCTATAGGCAGTGAAACCACGATACCAACGAGTGCGATGATCAGCGTTACTAACAAGCCGCCCCATTTATGCGTATCTACTACCTCTAATCCAAACACACCACCGTACAGCAAGGCAGCAATGATAAACGGATAGATATTAACGAAGAATAACCAAATCCACGTTCTCTTCGGTGTTTTTTCATACATTAACGCTGCAACAAATATTGCGAGTGTTGCGTAAAATAGGCGAGGGCGCCACAGTTCAGCTTCAGGGTAGAAGCCGTACATAAATTGCTCCCAACGCACACTGATAAACACCCAACATGCGCCTGCGCTGGTGCAGTCATCACGTGTAGTACCTACCCAATCAGCGTTTACAAACGCCCAACTCAAAACGTTGCTGAAGAGTAAAAAGGCGAGATAGCCCAATAGTACCGAAACGATAGAGTTTAAAGGAGAACTGAATAAGTTCTTACGTAACCAACCCACAACGCCTACAGAGCTTGAGGGTGGCGGAAGATCAGGTTGAAATTGATGTATGCTCATATTATCTCTCCACCAGCGCAACTTTTTTGTTGTAGATATTCATGACTAGAGAGGTCAGTAGACTTAATGTCAGGTAGACGCCCATTGTCATTGCGATGATTTCGATAGCCTGACCTGTCTGGTTCAGCGTCGTACCCGCAAATACCGACACAAGATCCGGATAACCAATAGCCATTGCTAAAGAGGAGTTCTTAGTCAGGTTGAGGTATTGGCTAGTTAATGGTGGAATGATGATACGCAATGCTTGCGGAATCACGACCAAACGCAACGTACGAGTACGAGGTAAACCTAGGGACATTGCCGCTTCAGTTTGCCCATGGCTAACGGCGTTGATACCTGAACGCACGATTTCGGCAATAAACGAAGCCGTATAAATACTCAGTGCCAGAGTAAGAGCGGCTAACTCCGGAATGATACTGATACCACCCTTAAAGTTAAAACCTTTAAGTTCAGGGTATTCAGTACTGATTGGCATTCCCGCAATGAAATATGCAATCAAAGGTAGAACGATAATCAGTGCAACAGAAATACGACCAACAGGGGTTTGTTGACCGGTTAGCTTTTGTTTGTTTTTAGCCCAAATCGCAACAAAGATAGAGGCAATAATCGCGATAATAAAAGCTGCGAGAACAATACCGCTGCCTTCATTGAAAACAGGGGCCGGCATAAACAAGCCGCGAACGTTTAAGAAGAGGGCTTCTCCAAGGCTCAAGCTTTGTCTTGGTGATGGCAGCGCCTGCAATACAGCGAAATACCAGAAAAAGATTTGCAGTAACAAAGGAATGTTACGGAAAACCTCGATATATACAGCGGCTAAGCGGCTTACCAACCAGTTGCTCGATAGGCGAGCAACACCCATGATAAATCCGAGGATTGTCGCGAAAAAAATCCCCAACGCTGCAACCAAAGCGGTGTTTAGTAGACCAACAAAGAAGGTTCGGCCGTAACTGTAAGTCTCATCATATTCAATAAGATGCAGTCCAATACCAAAACCGGCTTCTTTTGATAAGAAATCAAATCCCGTCGCGATACCACGTGCATCCAGATTGCTTAATGCATTATTGACTATGGTATAGAAGAACCAAACTAGGCCAAGTACAGCAATAACCTGAAAGGCGATGGCTCGGAAGGTGGGATTGTAGAGGAGGTTGGTGCTTTTTGGTGCCGAACTCACTCCGGCGGGGTTTACTTTCGGTGGCGTCATACAACTAACCTTTAATTAAATCCATTTAAACAAAAGGGCGGCGAGGCCGCCCTTAGGTTACAACTTCAGGATTAACGCATTGGTGGCGCGTACATAAAGCCACCCGCATTCCATAGTGCGTTAACACCACGGCTAATCTGTAGCGGAGAGCCAGTACCAACAGTACGTTCGAAGCTTTCGCCGTAGTTACCCACTTGCTTAATCACTTGGTAACCCCAGTCATCTTTAATGCCTAGTGCAGTACCTTTAGGACCGTCAACACCAAGGATACGCTTAACGTTTGGATCTGAAGACTTCAGCATTTCATCCGCATTCTTAGATGAGATACCGTACTCTTCAGCGTTAATCATTGCTGAAAGCGTCCACTTAGCTACGTTGAACCACTTGTCGTCGCCTTGGCGAACAACTGGGCCTAGAGGCTCTTTAGAGATGATTTCTGGTAATACGACTGCAGAAGAAGGATCTTTAAGGTTTAGACGAAGTGCATATAGGCCAGATTGGTCAGTAGTCAGTACGTCACAACGTCCTGCATCGAAACCTGCAGAAGTCTGAGCCGCTGTATCAAATACTACTGGCTTGTATTCCATGCCGCTTGCACGGAAGTAATCGGCAAGGTTTAGCTCGGTAGTTGTACCTGACTGTACACATACCGCCGCACCATCAAGTTCTTTCGCGCTAGAAACACCTAGGTCTTTCTTAACCATGAAGCCTTGACCATCGTAGTAGTTAACACCTACGAAGTTTAGACCTAGTGCCGTATCACGGTGCTGAGTCCAAGTAGTGTTACGAGACAGTACGTCGATCTCACCAGACTGAAGCGCTGTAAAACGCTCTTTTGCTGTAAGAGGTACGTATTTAACCTTAGTTTTGTCGCCTAGAACCGCTGCAGCAAGCGCTTGACAGTACTCAACATCAATACCTTCCCACTCACCTTTTGAGTTAGGGTTCGAAAAGCCTGGAAGGCCAGTGCTCACACCACAGGTGAGAGAGCCTGCAGCTAATACTTTGTCTAGTGTGCTATCTGCTGCTGATGCAGACGTCGCTACGACAGCTGCCGATGCAGCTACTACTGAAGCTAGAATTGTGAGTTTGTTCGCCATCTATTCGTATCCTTTCTTTTAAAATCCATGGGTGATGAGGCATCACCTAGTACGACTTTGCATTTCTGCATTAAACGTGAATTCGATTGTACGATTCACTAAATTGGGGCATATTTTTTATACCCGTATACAAAGTAGTTGAGGTTGCTAAGTATCTCAATTAATTACAAATTGTGATTTACTCTTAACTAACCACTTTAGAATGACTAAATGTTGTCAGTTTGTAAATAGTGCAGCATTGTGTAACTTTGGGGAATCGGAGAAAGCTCCCAATATGAATGGTCTAATCAGTGTTGTGTGTGGAAA
The DNA here is from genome assembly GCF_001677275.1 of Vibrio breoganii. Taxonomy (GTDB): domain Bacteria; phylum Pseudomonadota; class Gammaproteobacteria; order Enterobacterales; family Vibrionaceae; genus Vibrio; species Vibrio breoganii. The sequence continues at coordinate 1,431,127 of NZ_CP016177.1, read as the reverse complement.
AGCTATTAATTTGCAGTGATAAATACTATTAGACTAAGTATTACAGAGTATTTCAATGTCACACTTAGCGGTTTAATTTTTATCGCGCACCAAAATGGTGACACGGGTTTAGCTTGGGCAATTAACATTTAAGGAACAAAATGCGATATTTTCCTCTGTTTTATGATCTCTATCACAAACCAGTTTTGGTTGTAGGTGGGGGGGAAGTAGCAAGCAGAAAAGTAGAGAGCCTGCTCAAGGCTGGCGCTTTTGTCTCAGTAGTTTCACCTACATTAGAGCCATTTTTGCTTTCTTTGTACGAAGAAGAGAAGCTAAGTTGGATAAAAGGCTTTTACCAACAAGAACTCATAGAAGAGTTCGTACAAATTTGGGCAACAACCGATAATCCAGATCTCAACCACAGAGTGCATGCCGATGCGAAAAGAGCAGGCATTATGGTCAATGTGGTTGATGATACCGAATATTGTGATTTCATTACCCCTTCCATGATAACCCGTGGACGCATTCAGGTCGCGTTTTCAAGTGGCGGCAGCTCACCTGTCCTTATTCGCAACCTAAGGCGTACCTTTGAGGCGGTTTTGCCACAAAATTTGGGTCTGCTGGCTGAGTTTGCAGCGTCGAAACGTGCCGATATTAAAGTGAAACTGCCAGATGTGACTCGCAGACGATTATTTTGGGAGTACTTTTTCGAGGCACCTGAGGTTAAATCTTCACAGACGAAATCGCAGTTGCAAGCCTGTTATGAAGCGACGCTAGATAGCAAACAGTTTGAGCCAAATTATTCTGTCAGTTGGATAGAGACGGGCAGTGATTTTGAAATGCTCACTCTCAAGGCTTTACGTCTGATGCAATCAGCAGAGATGGTGCTCTATCATCATGAATTAGATGCGGTATTTGCAGATAGTTGTCGACGAGATGCGGAGCGTATTTCATGGAGTGAGGTCGCTGAGCTTAAAAAACGGCTAGAAGAGCAACTGGAACTGCGACGCTCTGTGGTGGTATTGCTCCCTGAAGTTAACAAGGGGCTGCTGTCAGAGCTTTCATTATGTTACGGCCGCATACAAGTATTGGGATATGCGAGATAACCGCTAAAGTTTTCGAACAATTAATCTATTAATAAAAATGAGGAAGTTATGTCATCATTTAAAACCCGCTGTCCTTCGTGTGGCGGTCTAAATCGAGTCCCTAACGAGCGCGTCTCAGAAGGCGCTAAATGTGGCAAATGCAAACAGGCGCTACTCGATGGCGCTCCTATCGAAGGAACAAGCGACAACTTCGCAGCCTTGCTACAAGGTGACACGCCTATTGTCGTTGATTTCTGGGCACCTTGGTGTAATCCGTGTGTAGGGTTTGCGCCGGTGTTTGCTGATGTGGCAAAAGAGCGCGAAGGTCAGGTTCGTTGTGTCAAGATTGATACCGAGGCGCAGCAACAGTTAGGTGCGCAATTTCAAATTAGAAGCATTCCAACCGTCATGGTATTTAAGAATGGTCAACGCGTAGATATGCTCAGTGGCGCCTTACCAAAATCTCAGTTTGATCAGTGGTTAAATCAAGCACTTACCAAGTAATTCTCTGCGTCCGTAGCATTAAGTTGCGGACGGTTTTTTTGTGATATTGCCATAAATTTCTTTTATCGAAACCTTAGAAATTCTTTGTTTTACTTAGCCTTCAATTAATCCCATATTCGCGCCTTAAATCCTTCCTAATCATTCATTAATCTAGGCGCAAGACATTGGAAAAAGCACTTCTTCCTGAAGGTGTATCTCGTATCACCGTACCTGTTATCGCATTGACTTTTTACGCCGTGGCATCGGGCTATTTAATGAGCTTGATCCCTCTTATGTTGGGTCAGTTTAATATTCCAACGTACTATGCGAGTTGGCTTGCGAGCGCTTTTTATGCAGGCTTACTAGTCGGTGCCGTCATTGTTGAACGTCTTATTCATGAGGTAGGGCATCGACGCGCTTTCATTGGGTGTTTAGTGACATTTGCCCTAACGGTTGTGGTATTGCCAGTGTTTGCCAATGGCTTTGTATGGTTAGCGGCACGTTTTACTGCAGGCATTGCAGTTGCAGGGATATTCGTCATCGTTGAGTCTTGGCTAATGTCCGGTGATGAAGAGTCTCGAATGAAAAGATTAAGCCTATATATGCTTTCGCTTTACGGTGGTTCTGCGTTTGGTCAATTGGGTATTGGCGTTTTTGGCATCAATGGCGTAACGCCCTTTATTGTGATTGTCTCTCCAATCGTTGCGGCTGTTTTAGTGTTAAAGTTTGTTGCCTGCACACAGCCTAATAGCCAAGAGTCAGCGACACTTTCCTTTAAGCAAATATCAAGGCTTAACCACGCAGCCATTATAGGTTGTATTGTATCGGGCCTTACACTGGGTGCCATATATGGGCTTATGCCGGTAGAACTGGCGAACCGTAAAATTGAGCACACTGATATAGGCAGTTTGATGGCGCTGGTGATCTTAGGCGGGATGTTGGTTCAGCCTTTGGTGAGTAAGCTTAACAAATTCATGAGCCGAGTCATGCTAATGGCGTTGTTGTGTATGCTAGGTATGTTTGCGATTGGCTTAACGTTTGTTTCGTCTTCGGTGGCACTGCTCGCTGGGGCACTGTTTCTGCTAGGAATGGCAACCTTTGGCATTTACCCGGTGGCCATAAACCTTGGATGCGAAAAGCTTGATGAGCGCTTTATTGTCTCAGCAACACAAGTGATGCTGTTTAGCTATAGCGTTGGCTCTGTTGCAGGACCTGTCGTAGCAGATGGGTTTCTTTCGCAACTACATGGACTGCTTGGCTATTTATTCGCAGCTTTGTTGGCAACGTGTATTTACATGCTAGTGGCGGCAAGTAAAACAAAACAGCAAATGGTGGCAGGATAGAAATCACAAAAAACGAGGGCCATGGCCCTCGTTAGTATTTTTAGACTTTACTTGAAAGTTAGTCTCTGAAGTTCTCATATTGGAACGGCTGACCAAGGTCTGAGCTCTTGATTAGTGCGATAGCCGATTGTAGGTCGTCGCGCTTTTTGCCCGTAATACGAACTTTCTCACCTTGGATGCTCGCTTGAACCTTAAGCTTGGCGTCTTTCACGGCTTTAACCAGCTTCTTGGCCATTTCCTTGTCGATACCTTGCTTAAACAGTACAGTTTGGTACCAGTTCTTGCCTGATGCTTCTTCTTTTTGAGAATCCATTGTATTGACGTCAACACCACGCTTGGTCAAATTTCCGCGTAGAATGTCGCGCATTTGTTGCAGTTGGAATTCGGCTTCAGCAGTCAGTTTTACTTGCTCATCTTTGAATTCAAAGCTGGCTTGTACGCCTCTGAAATCAAAACGGGTAGCAAGTTCACGATTCGCGTTTTCTACTGCGTGTCGCACGTCGACAACTTCGATTTCTGAAACAATATCAAATGAAGGCATTTACTTCTTCTCCTTAAAGTTGTGTTTTAACAGCGTCTGATAAAATATCCAGCATCTCTACTGTGTGTGCCCAGCTTAGGCATGGGTCAGTGATAGATTTGCCGTACTGCAGTGCAGAAAGGTCGTCCATTGGCTGATTGCCTTCTTCGATGAAGCTCTCTGCCATGATCCCAGCAACATAGGTGCTGCCTGATTTTATCTGATCTGCGATCTCTTTTGCTACATCTAGTTGTTTACGGTGCTGCTTTTGGCAGTTAGCGTGACTAAAGTCGACAACAAGTCGTTTCGGCAGGCCTACTTCGCCAAGCGCATTACAAGCGTTCTCTATTGATTGTGTATCAAAGTTTGGACCGGTATCGCCACCGCGTAAGATCACATGGCCGTGAGGATTACCTGAAGTGCGGTATACCGTCATACGACCATTCTTATCCGGCGAATAGAAGTAGTGAGAAGCCTTAGAAGCGCGCACAGCGTCGATAGCGATTTTTACGCTGCCGTTTGTGCCATTTTTAAAACCTACAGGACACGATAAGGCAGAAGCCATTTCACGGTGAATTTGAGATTCAGTCGTACGAGCGCCAATTGCGCCCCATGAAATCAGGTCAGTAATGTATTGGCCCGTGATCATGTCTAAGAACTCAGTTGCGGTAGCTAGGCCTAGTTTGTTGATGTCTAGAAGCAGCTTACGCGCCTTGTTGAGACCGGTTTCTAGTGCGTATGAGCCATCTAGATTCGGATCCGTAATCAGGCCTTTCCAGCCGATGATGGTGCGAGGCTTCTCAAAGTAGGTACGCATTACGATGAATAACTGGTCTTTGTATTGGTCCTGAATTGCCGCTAGACGACCGGCATAATCCATCGCCGCTTCAGTATCATGAATAGAGCAAGGACCTACAATCACGAGAAGTCGTTTATCTTCGCCTTTTAAGATAGCTTCAATTTGGCGACGAGACTCCTCAATACGGGCTGCAACATCAGCAGTAAGAGGGTGATTTTGAGACAACTCAGCTGGCGTTGGCATTGGACCGAGTGGTTGAGTGCGCAACTCATCAGTTTTTAGAGACATAATTTTGTTTTCTTCTTATAGCGAAATTGGGCTAAAGATAGCGGAATTACGAGAGGGAATAAACTTCATTACCCAAAAATAGAGAAATTCTTAGTTATTTGTCTAAGAAATGCACGCTAAAGAGGGTTATGAACAGTGAGTGGCATCCTTGGTCGGCGTAAGGGGGTTACTCCGTATTTTTCTTCGCCTAAATTTTCGGTTAAGTATTTGAATCGTCGGTGTGAGGTGGTATTTTGAATCAGATAATAGCTACTTAGATCTAGAAAGGGACGCAAATGCCAAACACGCTAAATTCGGAAATTATTTTAGGCTCTTCATTGCAACAAGTGAACGACACTGCAGAGCATGTATTGCTGTCCATAGGGGATGTAATCCAAGAGCGCGTGTTCTTTCACCCTGCACTTATTGGCCAAGACTCTACGCTAAGTGATGCGGACAAAATGGCCCTTGACGCTGTTGTGAACGGTCAAGTTCTAAGAGAGTTCTATCTAGAAGTTCTAAACGAAACAGCAAAAGATCTTAAGCTAGTTGAGCACAAGCGTGTACGCGTGCAACTGAGCAATTGCGACAGCAGTTCTTTATCTACCTTGATTGCTGGCAGCTTAGAAGAGCAAGAGCTGAACCCTATGCTGGGAATGCGCGGTGTTTCGCGTTATGCCTCTGACTTTTATAAATCCAGCTTTGCGGTTGAGTGTCAGTTCATTAAAGACCTCAGAGAGCAGGGCGTAGCTGTAGAAATTGTCGTTCCCTTTGTGCGTAGCTTAAGTGATGCGGCTAAGGTCATCGACAATTTGGCAGAGCAAGGTCTACCTCGTGGATTAAATGGCCTTAAGGTTTTATTTGGCGCTGACACGCCGTCCTCTGTGTTGCTTTCAGAGCGTCTATTAAAGTACTTCGACGGCGTGTGCATCGACCTAGCTTCACTTACACAGCTTACTCTTGGCGTGGACAGGAATAACGAAGCGGTATCATCGGGTTACAACGTGGAGCACGAATCAGTCACTGAGTTGCTATCACTGGTTCTAACCCAAGCCCATGCGGCTCGTAAGCCTGCGATGTTGATTACAGAAGACTTGGCAAGCAAAGCGAAACTGCAAGAGTTTTTGCTAGAGCACCCGCAATGTGACGTGATTAATCTAGATTAAGTCACGAGTGCTAATCCTTTGTATTGTGCAAAGTGCTAGAAAAGTCTTTTTATTGTTGGGGTAAGGCAATACAATCGTCGCGATATCGTCAAACTCGAGTACTACTATGATTAAAATTGGCCAACTTAACTCACTTAAAATCACCCAAATCACTGACTTTGGTGTTTTTCTAGACGCTTACGATTATGGAAGCGTGCTTTTACCTAGAAAACAGCTCAGTGAAGAGCCTGAAGTTGGTCAGTTAGTGAAAGCCTTTCTTTACTTTGATTCCGACAATGAACTTTGCGCTACGCGTGAAAACCCTATCGCGCAAGTAGGCGAGTGGGGTTTGATGGAAATTACCAGTATCAACGCCACGGGTGCATTTGTTAACTGGGGAATTGAAAAGAAAGATTTGCTGGTTCCTTATAGTGAACAGCGTGCCCGTTTTAATGAAGGTCAGACAATATTGGTGTATGTCTACACGGACAATGCCAGCGGTCGTATCGTAGGCACAACCAAGTTCAATAAATGGCTGGATAAAACGCCGCATCATTACAAAGCCAATGACCAAGTAGACCTGTTGATCGCTGAACGCAGTGACCTAGGCTACAAGGCCATTATCAATGGTGAACATTGGGGCATGATTTTTAGTTCGGATGTCATTGGTAAGCTGTTTATTGGCAAGCGCCTTAAGGGCTACATTAAACAAGTACGTGATGACGGCAAGATTGATTTGTCATTGCAGAAAGTCGGTGTTGCTAAGATGGATGATCTTAGTGAGAAGGTGATGGATCTACTGAATAAAAAAGAGGGCTTCCTGCCTCTTAATGACAAGTCTTCACCAGATGCCATCTTTAAGGTATTCCGCACCAGTAAAGGTACATTTAAAAAGACCATTGGTGGGTTGTACAAAGCAGGCTTGATTACCATCGAAGCTGATGGAATCCACTTAGTAAAATAGCAAATTTCTGCCAAAAAATAGCCTAGGCTATCCTGACCTAGGCTTTGGGGAATGGCTCTATGTAAGAGCCTGCGCTAACCGATTAATTGGGTTAAGTTTAGTACACTAAAGCGCTCTTGCCACACAAGAGCGCCTATCTTCAAATACTAAGTTGCAGGCTTCTACTTCATCTCTATGAATTAGAACAAGTTATTATCTCGAACCATTTCTCTTGGTAATCCATTCTTTATGCGATTACCCACCCATTTTCCAATACCTATGGTCACACCATCGTAGCGAACCAGAACCTCACCTTTACTCGAAGGAACTTCTGGACGAACATCGCGGCCCATGTACCATTCACGAGCATCATCTATGTTTAGGTCAATGGCGTTGTCTTCGTTGTGTTGACTCATCGCGACAACGCCCTGGTGCTGCCAGCGATATCCTTTTTTATGAGCTTCGGCGAGTTTGATACCAATGCGTTGGAAGCGCATTTGGTCGAGTAGGGGTTCTATCAGTACTGGGAACAACCAGACTTCATTATCTCGCTGCCACAGCGAATAATTGTCCGATATCTGAATGCCTAAGGCTTCAGTTAATGAGTTAGTGACGGTGTCACTGTCTTTGTTGGACATTCGCTGAAAAGGAAACTTACCTAAGCGCTTTTTCACTTTTGGCGCAGAGACTGAGCCCGTCTTTTTGAACTTGGCAATAAAAAAGCCCTCACAGTCATAGATTTGTGGGTATACGTGAATATATCCCTCGTCTGTAAGAGATAGAGAAGCTTCGGGGAAAAGGTCAGTTAAAGGCTCAACTTCAATACTACCGTCAAAGGCTTGTAACAGGTGATCGACCACTTGCTGGTTTTCTTGGCGGTTTAGCGTGCAGGTTGAATAGACAAGTGTTCCACCTGGCTTCAAGGCGTGGAAGGCACTCTCTATTAAGTCTTGCTGAGTATCGGCAATCTCTTCAACAGAGGACAAACTCCAGTTCTTCATTGCATCTGCGTCTTTACGTAAAGAGCCTTCACCAGAGCAAGGTGCATCAAGCAAAATGGCATCAAAGGTTTCTGGAAGCCAAGGCCCAAACACACGTGCATCAAAGTTGGTCATTGCCATGTTGCCAATGCCGCAGCGCATTAAGTTACCAAACAGTATCTTTACTCGGCTTGCTGAAAATTCATTGGCAACCACTAAGCCTTGTTTTCCCATATTGGCGGCGATCTGTGTGGTTTTTGAGCCCGGTGCTGCCGCCATATCCAATACTCGAAAATCAGCGTCAACATTGAGGTCATCAAATAGCGCCGTTACTGGCATCATAGAGCTGGCTTCTTGAATGTAAAATAGGCCTGCAAGGTGTTGGCTAGTATTGCCAAGTGAGGTGGCAGACTCATCGACGTTATCCAGCCAAAAGCCTTCTTTGCACCAAGGTACGGGTGTTAATGTCCAGCCCATTGCTAATGCCTGCTCTTTAAAGTCTTCAACGGAGATCTTAAGAGTATTCACCCGAATGCTGCGTTTTAAAGGGCGCTTACACGCCTCAAGTAATTCATCTAGGTTTAGGTGCGAAGGCATTTGTTCTTTCATTAGTTGAACAAATTGCTCTGGGATATATACGTTTTGATGCAAGGTAGGATTCCTATGAGAAAGGCGAGCATGCGAAGTGTAGCAACGCTCGCTTTATCTTGAAAGTGTATAGCGTTGAAAGAGGAGAGACGCGTTGCGTTGATAGCGTCTCTCTTCTAGGAGAACTTTTCTAAGGTTTTGGAATAGCGGTGCGCCATTCCAGCCAAGCGGGTTCAGCCTTCTTGTACAGGTAGAAAGAGCGCTCAGCTTTTGCCATTGGTAGCAAATTCTGCTCTTCCGGTGTTGTAAATGCAATGCCACCCCTAAGAAGACTATCTACGGTGCCAGCCTTTACGTTTGCGCCGCTTAAGCCAATAGAAACATCTAGGCCAGATACATTCCAGAATAGAGAGTTTTGTCTTACCAAGTAGGCGTAGTCTTTATCAACCTTAATGGTAATGATCACTCTATCCGCCAATTCACCTAACTGGACATCATTAACGTAACCGACTTCCATCTCACGATAGAGGATGGGGGTGTTCTTAGAAACTGAGCCTTTGACTTCAGTCTGTAAGAAAAAGGTCACGCCATCTTCTAGTGGTGCTTTCTTTAACAAAGTGAAATGATTTTTCTTGGCACTATCCGTGCCCGGTTTTACTTCAATAATCGGAATGATAGCGCTGGCTAGATTCTTAACGCCACTGAGGCTTATCTCAGGGTTCACGAGCCAAAATTGGGTTCCCTTAACCGCAATCTTGGAGACGTACTGAGGATAGATGCGTGCAAGCATTTCAACGCCAGCTTTTTCAAATAGTGGAGAGACGAGAGTAACTTCACCAACATCAACACCTTGATACTTGATCTTTGTACCTTTAGTGACAGAGGCATTATCAGCAGCGTTGATGCGAATAATTTTTCCAAACTGGCGAGCATCATCTTGACTAGGGTAAAGCTTATAGTGTTTGCCGAGCTTGTTCTCAACACCAGGCAAGGTATCAAAGGCGATGCCCCCTTGCAGAACTCGAGATAAAGGAGCTGCTTTCACAGACACGCCCGATAGACCAGCATCAATCTCTACACCCGAATGGTTCCAAAACACCGTGTTGGAATTGATGAGGTGGCGGTATTGGTTGTCAAGCTTGATCTTCACTTCCATCCCCGCATGGCCTAACTTGTAATCCAACACTTGTCCCACGACTAAGTTTCTGTAGAAGATAGGCGTACCCACATTCACAGGAGGCATTTCTGAAGAAAGAAGAGAGATGACCTGACTGCCAGATTTTGTGTAGACCGCAAGCTCTGCTAGAGCTTCACTGGCATACAGCGTATAGCTTGAACTAACAGATTCGCTGCCTTCTCTAATAAAACTTATGCTTCCCGCCAAAAGGTGCTGAAGGGGAGGTACGTTGACGTTCAGCTTGCTGGCATCAAAACTTGCTGACACCGAACTAGAAACAAAGAAGCGATTTTTAGAGCGAATCAATGCACGATACTGTGAGTCAATCAGTACGTTAACCTTGACACCACTGTCATGTAATTGTGACGACGTAACGTGACCAATCTGAATGCCCTTATAAAGCACAGCCGATCCATTGGCTAATCCAAAGCTATGCTCAGCCATCAAAGACAATGCTAGATTGCCACTGTCTTGAGTATTGAGTTCGTCCTGCTTAACGGCTTTAAATGAGCGGGTGGCTTCGCCATCTCCAGGTAATAAGGTCAAGAAATTACCGGTGACAAAGTTACCAAGGTTCTCAACGCCAGCTAGAGACAGGGAGGCTTCTTCAAGAAGAAATTGAGACCCTGAATTCAATAGGTCGTGATAAGCCGGTTCAACGGTGGCTTGGGCGATGATGTCCTGTCGGTCTTTGCTAAGTTGCACATTGGTGATTTGACCGATTTCAATACCTCGGTAAACAAGTGGTGCGCCAGTTGGGTTGATATTGTTGTCGTCTGGAAGGGTTATCTTGATGGGGATACCGCGACCGGCGGTTGCCAGATCAGGGTAAAGCCTAAACTCAGTATCGGACTCTACGCGAGTGCCTTGAGCAGGAGAGTCGACGGCTATGCCACCTCCAATTAACGCAGCAAGGCTTTCAACTCTGACGTCAACGCCATCGAAGCCGACTTTGGCATTAATGCCCGATACATTCCAAAAACGACTCTCACTGGTAATGATGTGGTCGTACTCTTCGTCTATATAGGCGCGTAACACAACGGACTTACCATCTTCATCGAGACTAAAGCTGTAAACCTCACCAATCGGTATTTTTCTAAACAGGATCTTTGAGCCGACATTCACAGATCCAAGGTCCTTACTTCTAAGAGTAAGGCGTAAACCTTCTGAACTGGCGCTGTGTAAGTCCTGTGGGGCTTTAGACAATGCGGCGAATGTCTTTGGAGGAGTGTTAAAGCCTTTTGTCGCGCTTTGTATGGCGATGTAGTTACCAGAAACAAGAGCATCTAGACCAGATACCCCAGATAAACTGGCTGTAGGTTTGACTAGCCAAAACTGAGTGTCTTCGCCCAACAACTGCAGCGCATCACGATAGAGCTCAGCGTCAACGTAGATCCCGTTGAGATCTTCTGCTAATTCAAGCTTACGTACCATGCCAACTTCTAGGCCTTGAAAGCGAATCGTCGTTCTTCCGGCAATCAGCCCTTGAGCATTGGCAAAATGAATACGGACTTGTTGTCCTGCTTCGCTGACACTTTTGTACATTAGCCAACCACCAAGCAGCAGCGCGACAATAGGCAGCGCCCAAAGTGGAGAGAGGCCAGTTGAGCGTTTTACCTTAGGAGTCGGTAAGGATGATTGATTTTGCTCTGTCATGAAAAAGTGTCACCAGTTGAGATTGAATGCTTATGAGTATGGTTTTTCCAAATTAAACGCGGGTCTAACGCATCCGCAGAAAACATGGTAAAGACGACCACGACGCCAAATGCGACCGCGCCAAAGCCAGGTGTGAAATTAAGTACTTGTCCTCTGTCTACCAAGGTTAGCATGATCGACATAACAAAGAGATCCACCATCGACCATTTACCAATCCATTTTACTATATAAAACAGCATCATACGCTGTCTATGAAAAACAGTGCGCTTGAAGTGAATGCAAAGTAGTAGATAGAGGATGCCGAGTATCTTGGCAACGGGTACTACAATACTGGCAATAAAGATGATGATAGCAATCACCAGCATGTCGTTATCTACTAAGGAAATAACGCCAGAGAAAATCGTATCTTCAAGACGAGCGCCATTGGTAAACAAAATGGAAATTGGGATTACATTCGCTGGGATCAAAGCAATCGTTGCCACAATAAGGTAAGCCCACGTGGCTTGCAGAGACTGTTTAGCAGTGCGCTTCATCTTGTTGTGGCAGCGAACGCAATGTTCGGTATGCGTCTGTATTAAATGGCATTGAGGACAATCATGTAGCTCGCTGGGGTTTACTTCCTTACTAATCGTGCGTTCTAGGTATTGAACCTCATCCAGCCTTTGCCAGTATTTTCTAGGGCTCACGCGCAGCACTAATGCTAAGCACACCAATTGCAGTACTACCAATACAGGAAGTGCTAAGCCAAAGATAAGGTCACTGTAATCGGTCAGCTTAAAGCAGCAAATGGCAATGCTGACTATGTAGACGTCTATCATCATCCAGTGTTTTAGGTGATAAATACCGTACATACTCCAGCGCATCAGCGGTGTGTTGTTTTGCTTGAGGGCAAGGTTGGCGGTAATGACACAGACGCAGTGGGCAAGGGGGACTAAGAAACCGCAAAAAAGAACCAGAAACCCAACAAATACAAAGCCTTCATCTATCAGTAAGAACACGCCGTCAAGCAGTGTGGCACTTATGTATTCTCCAAAAAGACGTATGGATAGAAAAGGGTAAAGAACAACAGGGATGAAGAGTAAAAGGCCCACAGTGGCTAAGGCAACGTCTCCGGAGCAAGAGTGTCTGTGTCCACGGTAGAGCTGCGTTTCACAGCGCGGACAATACGCGTCTTGGTTTTCTTTGATAGGCGTCGAAGACACGGCTAATCCACAACCCTGGCACAGGCGCAGTTCGGAATTAGTAGTGATTGCATTGTGAATTGTTGCCATGCAGTTATCGTACCTAGTTTATATCGGCTGTTACGCTAGCACATTTATTGCCGTAGATGGTTTAGATTCAATGATTTATCGGTTACAGTTTGCAGTATATACGCAATCTTAGATGTTGAGTCCTATTGTGAAGGATTTCAAAGAGTTTGGTTACAATTTTCATATAGGTAACAAAAAGTGGATATCAAAGACTATCAGAGAGTAACGTTGCAGGTTGAGGCATTAATTAGCGGTGAAAGTAACCTGATCGCAAACTTAGCGAATATCAGTGCAGTACTGAACATGGAATTGGCGAATATTAACTGGGTAGGTTTTTATCTAAAAGAGGGCGACCAATTAGTGTTGGGACCTTTCCAAGGCAACCCAGCGTGCGTTCGCATTAATTGGGGTAAAGGCGTTTGTGGCACAGCCGCAGCAACCAATACCGTGCAGCGCATTAAAGACGTACACCAGTTTGAAGGGCATATTGCCTGTGATGCGGACAGCAATTCAGAAATTGTTATCCCATTTTCAATGAACGGAGAAGTGGTGGGCGTACTCGATATCGACAGTCCATTACATGACCGCTTTAGCGAAATCGATGAACAAGGGTTAGTATTGTTGATGGATATGGTCGAAAAATTGCTCAATGAGCCAATTAACTCTAAGTAAAGTACCACTCGGGAGTGGTTTTTACTTGTCATGTCTTTATAATAGCGCTGAATATTATTGAGAATCTCGCGCAAGAGTCGCGTTTAATCAGGAACCCGCATGGAAAACACCGAAAAATTAAAAACCAGTAAAGAAGTGATTGCTTATATTGCCGAATGCTTCCCTAAGTGCTTTACTTTAGAAGGCGAAGCTAAGCCACTGAAAATTGGTATTTTTCAGGATTTAGCAGAGCGTCTAAGTGAAGACTCTAAAGTGAGCAAGACTCAACTTAGAGCTGCGCTAAGACAATACACTTCATCTTGGCGCTACCTACATGGCGTTAAAGCTGGTGCGATACGTGTTGATCTAGATGGCAACGACTGTGGCGTACTAGAGCAAGAACATGTGGACCATGCGCAACAAGCACTTGCAGAAAGCAAGGCTCGCGTAGCGGCTCGCAGAAAAGAACAGGCTGATAAAGCCCGTGAAGAGCAAAAAGCAAAACGCGCTCAAGCTAAAAAAGCAGCTCCGGCTCGCAAGCCTAAGCCAAGAGCAGAAAAACCTAAGCAAGCCCCAGTTGAAACACGTGCATTGAACAGCGATGAAATCTCTGTTGGTAACAATGTGAATGTAAACATGGGTAAAGGCAACATGGCTGCGACCATTGTTGAAGTAAACAAGGATGATGTGCGAGTGCAACTCAATAATGGCCTGCAAATGGTTGTTAAGGCGGAGCATCTTCGCGCTTAAAAGGAGTTTATCCTGCGAATGAAAATGCGTTCAAAGATTACGCTGATTGCAGCTAGCGTTATGCTAGCTGCCTCTGCAAATGCTGTCGAAGCAAACCTCACGGTAAAAGACTTACCTGTTCTCACCCCTGAAGTTCAGCATCAAACTGCTGCTAAACGAGTGACTTCACGTTTTACTCGCTCTCATTACAAGCAATTCAAATTAGACGATCAATTTTCAGCAGAGATTTTCGACCGATATCTCAATATGTTGGATTTTAGTCGCAACCTATTTACTCAATCTGAAGTCGATGGTTTCGATACCTATCGAACACAGCTAGATGACTCTTTAAAAGAGGGCGATAACACCATTGCGTTTGAGATGTATAACATTTCAATGAGAAAGCGCTTTGAACGTTATGCTTTTGCCCTTGATCTTCTTGATGATGAAATCAAATTTGATGTTGATGAATCTATTGAGCTAGATCGTAGCGAAGAAGCATGGCCGACAGATTCGAAGGAAATTGATGAGCTGTGGCGTAAGCGAGTAAAGTACGACGCGCTTAATCTGGCTCTGACAGATAAAGAATGGCCAGAGATCAAAGAGATTCTGACGAAACGCTACAACAATGCGATGAAGCGAATTTCACAGTCTCAAAGCGAAGACGTCTTTCAGCTGTACATGAATGCATTTTCTCGTCAGGTAGATCCTCACACGAGTTATCTTTCTCCACGTAATGCCGATACTTTCCAATCTGAGATGAACCTATCTTTAGAGGGGATTGGCGCTGTGCTGCAGATGACTGATGACTACACAGTCATCCGCTCATTGGTTGCTGGTGGTCCAGCAGCGGGCAGTAAAGAGCTAGGCGAAGGCGATAAAATTGTTGGCGTTGGACAAGATGGCAAAGAGATTGTCGATGTCATTGGTTGGCGTCTTGATGATGTTGTTGACCTTATTAAGGGACCAAAAGGTACCAAGGTTAACTTGCAAATCTTGCCTGATGGCAAAGATGCTAAAACACGTGTCGTCACTATCGTTCGCGATAAAGTTCGCTTAGAAGACAGAGCGGTTAAGTCTGAGATCATTGAAAAAGACGGTAAGAAGTTTGGCGTTCTTGAAGTGCCTAGTTTTTACGTGGGACTTTCTAAAGATACTGACAAGTTGATTACCGAGCTGAAAGAGAAGAATGTTGACGGTATTTTAGTGGACCTTCGCAATAACGGCGGTGGTGCATTAAGTGAAGCAACGGCGCTCTCTGGGCTGTTTATCACCAGCGGCCCTGTGGTGCAGGTGAGAGACAGCTATGGTCGCATCAATGTCAACGCAGATAACGGCAATGCCATCAGCTACGACGGTCCATTAACTGTATTGGTCAATCGTTACAGCGCATCGGCTTCTGAAATCTTTGCAGCTGCGATGCAAGACTATGGACGTGCGGTTATTCTTGGTGAAAATTCGTTCGGTAAAGGTACGGTACAGCAGCATCGCTCGCTCAACCATATCTATGATCTGTTTGACAACGAATTAGGCTATGTACAATACACCATTCAAAAATTCTATCGAATTGACGGTGGCAGTACACAAAACAAAGGTGTGATCCCAGACATTCATTATCCAACACCTATCGACCCTGCTGAAACAGGTGAGAGTGTGGAAGATAACGCATTACCTTGGGATAGCATTGAGCCGGCTAAGTACACCAAACTGAGTGATGAGTCAGCACTGATCAAGAAATTAACCGATCAACATGTCAAGCGCATTCAAAATGACATGGAATTCGGTTTCATCGAAGACGATATTGTTCGCTATAAAGAAGAGAAGGACTCCAATGCGCTTTCTCTGAACCTTAAGACTCGTGAGCAAGAGTCTGAGAAACGCGAAGCACAACGTCTTGAGCGAATCAACGAGCGCCAAAAAGCGAACGATGAAGAGGTCTTTAAGTCACTAGATGATGTACCAAGTGATTACAAAGCGCCTGATGCTTATCTCGATGAATCAATTTCAATAATGGTTGATATGTTGTCTGATACCTCAAGCAGTTAGCATTGCTGAAATATACGATAAAAAAGGTGGCTGATTAGCCACCTTTTTTTATGTCTTTACTGTCAACGAGATAAATAGCAAATGTGATTTAGATCAAAATTCTTCGCATTATCGTACAAGAGTACCTAAGCTTTAATTGTTTGGGGAAAACTAAGGATTAATGATGCGCAGAATTTTGTTTATCTTCTTCTTGGTCGCGCTACAGTCGTTTAATGTCAGTGCTAATGAAAATAAAGAACCGAGTTTTGACTATCCCTTTTTGCTTGGGGAATGGTTCATCACTAATCCTGCTCCGGAGTCTACGCAGGATGACTTTTTAACTATTCGACTGAGCTTTGACTCAAACTACTACTTTACCATCGACATTCAGAAGAAAGACTATTCTGTAGAGCGTTGGGAGGGTTTGTATAACGCCAGTGACGATACCGTTGTACTTGGCCTAAATACATCCACACCTCAAATCTACGCGTACAAGACTACTCACAATCGCCTGAATCTTAATGGCATTACCTTCCATAAAGCGCTATCGAAACCTCTCGCTGGTATTTGGTCAAGCCAGGTATTGGCCGGTGAAGACATCCTTGCTAGTAACGTGCAAAAGCTGGACCTGATACTTCAGCCAGATTTCGTGTTTATGTTTCGCGCCAGTGGAGAAAAAGGCCAGGAATCTATCAAGCGCGGCATCTATTACATAGAAAACGATCACTTAGTATTGCTCTATGAAAACGGCGAAACTCAATCGAGCTACAGTTTAAACGACGACACTCTGACTCTATCGGGCACAGGCACCGATATGTACGCCGAACTGGCTCGAATGCGGTGAATGTCAATTAAGGAAAAGGCACCAGTACGGTGCCTTTTTTATGTCTGAACGATTGTAGAAACGAAAGACATTGGTTTGCGGTAGTCATTGAGGAGTCGAGATTGAGCGCTAAATAATCAACAGAAAACATAAGTTCTATATAGGCTACAAATTATCAAGTTCAAACGTGTGTAACACTTGTAATTTTTGTAATAAAAATAGACCCTAAACCCTCTACAACATCATTACATAGGAAGTAGGAATGAAAGACGCAGCTCCTGTTCAGCCTGTCGCTAAATATCGTAAAGACTACACAACCCCTTCTCACAATATCGATAGCATCGATCTGGTTTTTAAACTGCATCAAACGCAAACAGTGGTGGTTGCAACATCGACGGTCTTAGCAAACGATGATGCGACACGCTTAAGCTTGGTTGGGGAACAGCTGAATCTCAAAGCACTGCACATCAATGGCGTTGATTGGAGTGACTATGAATTGAATGATGAAGGTTTGGTTATCTCAAACTTACCGGCTCAATTTGATATGGCCATCACCACAGAGCTAGACCCATCGGCAAACACTGCGCTTGAGGGGTTGTATCTTTCAGATGGCGCATTTTGCACTCAGTGTGAGGCAGAAGGCTTTAGGCGTATCACTTACTTCCTTGATAGACCGGATGTACTCGCTAAATACACCACCACAGTAGAAGCGGATAAAGCTGATTTTCCATTCCTACTCAGTAATGGTAACAAGATCGCAGAGGGCGAGCTTGAGAACGACCGTCATTGGGTGAAGTGGCAAGACCCACATCCAAAACCAAGCTACTTATTTGCTCTAGTAGCGGGTGACTTTGACCAATTAGTCGATAGCTTTACCACACGCTCTGGTCGTAAAGTTGCATTAGAGATTTTCGTTGATAAGGGGAACCTTAATAGAGCTCATCATGCGATGCTCAGCCTCAAAAATTCCATGAAATGGGACGAAGAGCGATTCGACTTAGAGTATGACCTTGATATCTACATGATCGTAGCGGTTGATTTCTTCAACATGGGCGCGATGGAGAACAAGGGACTTAATGTCTTCAATTCAAAATACGTGCTTGCGGATCAAGCTTCTGCAACAGACAAAGATTACCTAGGCATCGAAGCCGTTATCGGTCATGAGTATTTCCATAACTGGACCGGCAACCGAGTCACCTGTCGTGATTGGTTTCAGTTAAGCCTAAAAGAAGGATTAACGGTATTTAGAGACCAAGAGTTTTCCAGTGATCTGGGCTCTCGTGCTGTAAACCGAATCAACAACGTGCGTATTATTCGCGGTCCACAATTTGCCGAAGACGCAAGCCCAATGTCGCACCCAATTCGTCCGGACAAAGTAATAGAGATGAATAACTTCTATACCTTAACCGTATATGAAAAGGGCAGTGAAGTGATTCGAATGATTCATACCTTGTTGGGTGAAGAAGGTTTCCAATCGGGGATGAAGCTGTACTTTGAGCGTCACGATGGCACTGCTGCGACATGTGATGACTTTGTCGAGGCAATGCAAGATGCTTCTGGTGTTGATTTGAGCCAGTTTAAGCGTTGGTACAGTCAATCAGGTACGCCAACCGTAACGGTAACCGATGAGTATGACGCGACGAGCAAAACCTACACCTTAAATGTTCGTCAATATACGGCGCCAACCGCCACGCAAGAAGAGAAGTTGCCTCTGCATATACCGTTTGATATTGAACTGTATCGCCAGGACGGCTCTGTGATTCCCCTAATTATCGACGATAAGGAAGTAGAGTCACTACTGCACATTACCCAAGAGTCTCACCGTTTTGTGTTTGAGCAGGTTGATGAAAAGCCAACACCTTCATTGCTTCGAGAGTTTACCGCTCCTGTGAAGCTAGAATACGACTACTCGGAATCCCAGTTGGTTCAGCTGATGAAGTGTTCTACCAATGAAGTCTCTCGCTGGGATGCGGGGCAGACACTACTGTCTCAATACATAAAGCACGCGGTTACCCAGGGGGGGATATAGAGCTCTCTCCTGATGTGATTCATTCGTTTAAAGCCTTGCTCCTTGATGAGAGCTTAGACAAAGCCTTTGTGGCTGAAGCTCTAACACTGCCACCTCACAGTGAAGTATGTGGTTGGTTTGAAGCCATAGATGTCGATGGCATTTCAAAGGCCCTTAAACAGCTTAAGCTTGCGCTTGCTAAAGGCCTAGAGGCTGAACTGCTAGAAACCTATCAATCACTGAACGGTGGTGAGTATGACATTTCTCATCAAAGCATTGCTAAGCGCGCTCTTCGTAATACCTGTTTAGGGTTTTTATCGTGTTTGAAAGCGCATCAGCACCTTGCCAAGTTACAGTTTGAAGCCAGCGATAATATGACTGACACCATAGGCGCACTGTCGTCGGCAAACCAATCTGATCTAGAAAGCCGTGAGGCTCTAATGAATGCGTTTAGTGAACGCTGGAGTCACGATGGACTGGTGATGGATAAGTGGTTTATGTTGCAAGGTTCAAAGCCGAGTTCGAACGCGCTATCTGCAGTGAAATCGGCCATGGATCACAGCGCATTTAGCATGCAGAACCCAAACCGAGTTCGCAGCGTATTGGGTTCATTCTTTAATAACCCATACGGTTTTCATGCGATAGACGGCAGTGGCTATCAGTTTGCTGGAGAGATGCTAGCAAAATTGAACACAAGCAATCCGCAAGTCGCCTCACGTCTCATTGATCCAATGCTCAAATTTGCTCGATACGATGAGCAACGTAAAC
The DNA here is from genome assembly GCF_001677275.1 of Vibrio breoganii. Classification (GTDB taxonomy): domain Bacteria; phylum Pseudomonadota; class Gammaproteobacteria; order Enterobacterales; family Vibrionaceae; genus Vibrio; species Vibrio breoganii. The sequence goes on along the minus strand of NZ_CP016177.1, from coordinate 1,411,908 downwards.
AAATGATGCGTAAGGAGTTAGAGGTATTGCGCGATACTCCTAACTTGGCGAAAGATCTGTTTGAAAAAGTAGAAGCTGCACTTAAATAATTGCATAACAAACAATCGCTTATGAATGAAAAGGCTTAGCATCACGCTAAGCCTTTTTTTGTTCTATATTCAAGGGAAAGATTTGCTTATTAACAGTTTCGTCACATATTGAAGATTTTTAGAGAATGCGCCTTTAATTATGTAACGATGATGAAATAAAAAACCTACAATAGCGCTAATAGGCAGATTTATCTGCTTGTGTAACGTGATTTACTAGCCTTGCATTAACATAACAATAAAAATCTCTGACGGAGTGTGCCCCATGAATGCACGTGAACCCCTAGTCCCTGTACTACTTGAAAAAGTTTATCAACTGATCGAAGACAAGCTTGATCCCGCTCATCAAACCGTAGTGACTAAGCTTGCGCAACATCTATTCAGTAATATCTCTCATGATGACCTAGTTTCTCGAAACGAGTCTGATCTGTATGGCGCCGTGGTAAGCCTATGGCAACATATGAAAGAGAAGGATCTCGATGATTTATCGGTAAAGGTATTTAACCCAACCTTAAGCCGACATGGCTGGCAGTCAACACACACCATAGTAGAGATCATCTTACCTGATATGTCCTTCTTGGTTGACTCCATTAAAATGACACTGTCACGTATGGGGCTATCCAGTCACATAATGTTGCACGGCCCAGCTAAGCTGCATTTAAAGAATGGCAAAGTGTTTGATATCAATAACAAAACACTCGATGGCCAATTGCAGTCAGTGTTCCATATTGAGGTAGATAGACTCTCTAGTAAGAGTCAGATGGATGACCTGCAACAGGAACTAGAGAGTGTCGTTCGCGATACTCATTCTGTTGTGAATGATTGGCAACCTATGACAGACGCCTTAAAGAAAGTCGTTAAGCAGGTGAAGGGACTTGAAAAAGTTAAAGGCATAGATAACAAACATGTTGAAGAATCCCTCGAGTTTTTGAATTGGCTAGGGGATCACAACTTCACCTTGATGGGGTACAAAGAGTACCGACTTGTTGAAGTCAATGACGAGCAGATCCTAGAGCCAACAGAAGAAGCGGGACTTGGCTTATTTACCGATCAATCTCGCGTACGCGCGACTAAGCTGTCTAATTTTTCTGAGTCTGCGAGAGAAGAAGCCACTAAGCCTTATATTCTCATTCTCACTAAAGGCAACCGACCATCTCGTATCCATCGACCGGCTTATAATGACTACATAGGTATTAAAACCTTTGATAAGCAAGGTAGAGTGGTTGGAGAGCATAGATTTACGGGTCTCTATACTTCAGCGGTATATAACCAAAGTGTTGAGGGCATTCCTTTAGTACGCAACAAGGTAGCGCGTATTCTGGAAGGCAGTGGCTTCTTGAAGGGGTCGTATGCATTCAAAGCCCTACACAACATTTTAGAAACCTATCCTAGAGATGAACTGCTGCAAGCCAGTGAAGAAGAGCTTTTGCACATTGGGATGGGTGTTGTGCAGATGCAAGACCGAGATATGATCCGATTGTTTGTGCGTAAAGACCCGTTTGGTCGCTTCTTGAGCTGCATGGTGTATGTGACAAAAGAGCGTTATAACACAGAGCTTCGACGTCAAACGCAACGCATCTTTAAGCGCGCATTCAACACAAACCAAGAAGTAGAGTTCACCACCTATTTTTCTGAAAGCCCGCTGGCTCGCACTCATTACATTGTGCGTGTTGAAGACAGTAACCTCACCTTCGATACCAAGAGCATTGAACAAGACTTGATGGAAGCATCGTCTACGTGGGGAGATAGATTAGAGCAAGCGGTAGTGTCTAGTTTGGGTGAAAGCCGAGGCTTGCCTATTGCTAAGCGTTATATGGAAGCCTTCCCAAGATCTTATCAAGAAGCAGTGCTACCTAATGCGGCCGTTGCGGATATAGAGCGTTTAGAGCTGTTAAATGAGTTTAATCAGCTTGGAATGCTGTTCTACAGACCACAAGAAGAGCTAATCGATTCAAAGGTCGTTCACCTTAAACTCTATCATAAGCACTCGCCAATTCATTTGTCAGATGTGATGCCTATGCTGGAGAACTTCGATCTAAGAGTCATTGGCGAGTCTCCTTATCAAGTCGAAACCAAGAATGGTGAGACCTATTGGATCTTAGACTTCTCTATGCTGCATAAAGGCAGTAATGCGGTTGATTTCAATAAGGTCAGAGACCGTTTCCAACAAGCCTTTGCCGGTGTATGGAAAGGGGACCTAGAGAACGATGGTTTTAATCGACTCATTTTAGGTGCGGGCCTTACCGGTGTGGAGACCACAATCTTGCGTGCTTACGCCAAGTATATGCGCCAGGTTGGTTTTCCTTTCAGTCAACACTACATTGGAGATACGCTAGCCGCGCACCCTAAGCTTGCCAATAATCTGGTGACGCTGTTTGAAAAACGTTTCCTTCCAAAAAATAACGGTGATGATGCCTCTCAGTTGAAGGTGATCAAGCAGATCAAAGATCAACTAGAGAAAGTAGAGAGCCTAGATGATGATCGTATCGTGCGTCGTTATGTAGAAATGATTCGAGCAACGTTACGTACCAACTACTATCAGCAAACCAAGGATGGCGAACGCAAGCCGTGTTTGGCATTGAAACTCAGTCCTAAGAAGATCCCAGAGATCCCTAAACCTGTGCCAGAGTTTGAGATGTTCGTTTACTCGCCAGACGTTGAAGGTGTGCACCTACGTGGTGGCAAAGTCGCGCGTGGCGGTTTACGTTGGTCAGATAGACAAGAGGATTTTCGAACAGAAGTGCTGGGCCTAGTGAAAGCGCAGCAAGTTAAAAACACGGTGATTTTGCCTGTGGGTGCAAAAGGCGGCTTTGTTTGTAAGAAGCAACATACTCTTTCGGGCAGAGACGAGATCTTTGCCGAAGGACAGCGTTGCTACCGCATGTTCATCAGCTCTTTGCTAGACGTGGCCGACAATATTGTAGAAGGCAACCTAGTGCCGCCAACTAACGTTGTTCGTCACGACGAAGACGATTCATATCTGGTTGTTGCAGCGGACAAAGGTACCGCTACGTTTTCTGATATCGCTAATAGCGTGTCTGAAGAGTACAACTTCTGGCTAGGGGATGCATTTGCTTCTGGCGGTTCAAATGGTTATGACCATAAAGTCATGGGCATTACAGCGAAAGGGGGCTGGGAGTCGGTTAAACGACATTTCCGTGAGTTAGGCGTGAATTGTCAAACAACAAACTTTACGGTTATTGGTGTGGGTGACATGGCGGGTGACGTGTTTGGTAATGGCATGTTGTTGTCCAAACATATCTTGCTGCAAGCGGCGTTTAACCACCTTCATATTTTCATTGACCCTAACCCGGATGCTAAAACGTCCTACAAAGAGCGCGATCGTTTATTCAATACACCTCGAACAGGTTGGGATGACTATGATAAGTCATTGATTTCAAAGGGTGGTGGTGTTTTCTCTAGAAAAGCGAAATCAGTGACACTGTCACCAGAAATAAAGGCAATGTTAGGCATAGAGGAAGATGCGCTGGCGCCAAATGAGCTTATCAAGCACATTTTGATGATGCAGGTCGACCTATTATGGAATGGTGGCATCGGTACCTATGTTAAATCGAGCAAAGAAAGCCATTCTGAAGTCGGCGATAGAGCCAATGATTCATTGCGTATAAACGGCAATCAACTCCGTGCAAAGGTCGTTGGTGAAGGGGGTAACCTTGGGCTGACGCAACTTGGGCGTATTGAGTTTGCGCTGAACGGCGGTCGTGTTAATACCGACTTTATTGATAACGTGGGTGGAGTGGATAGCTCTGATAATGAGGTAAACATTAAGATCCTGCTTAATGGCCTAGTACAAAATAGCGACCTGACATTAAAGCAAAGAAATGAAATCCTTGATTCGATGGAACAAGACGTTTCGGAAATAGTATTGCACGATGCCTATTGTCAAGCAGAGTCAATCTCTGTGACTGAAGAGCAAGGCGTCAATGGTATGAAAGAGCAAATGCGCTTTATTCACACTATGGAGAAGGCGGGTCATCTCGACAGACAACTTGAATACATTCCTGATGATGAGCAGCTTCAAGAGCGAGAAAAGCAGGGCGTTGGCCTGAGTAGACCTGAACTGTCTGTGCTGGTGGCTTATGGAAAAATGCTTTTAAAAGAGCAACTTGCCACTGATGCGATTGCAAATGACAAATATCACTCTCGTATGCTGGTGGAGTACTTCCCTGATAGGTTACGCCGTAACTATTCTGCAAGTATGGACTCTCATCCGCTACGTAGTGAAATCATTGCAACTGCACTTGCCAATGAGATAGTCAATGAAATGGGCTGCAACTTTGTTACTCGTCTTCAAGAAGAGACAGGCGCAAGTGTTGTTGATATAGCGAATGCCTTTGCTGCGTCTAAAGAACTGTTTAAGTTCTCAGAGGTGTTTAGCAAGATTCGTGAACATGACAATCGCATTGAAACCAGTGTCCAATATCAACTGATGGTTGTGATACGCCGTACGTTGAGACGATTAACCCGATGGATGCTAAGAAACCGTTCCCACAATAGTAGTGTCGAACAATTAGTTGAGCGTTTCAAAGCTGACGTTGAAGTTATCGTGAATAAGCTTGACCAATTCTTGGTGCCAAGTGAAGTGGAGCAACATCAAAGCATTGCGTTGCAATGGATTGAGAAGGGCGTTGATAAATCATTGGCTAATTACTTAGCAAGACTTTCAAGCCTTTACTGCTGCTACGATATTTCTCTAGCGGCAAAAGAGTGTGGCACTACTATCGAGCGTACTGCAAAACTCTACTTCTACTTAGGTGATAGATTGTCTTTGCATTGGTTCCTTGATCAAATCAATAATCAGGTCGTGGATAACAACTGGCAGGCATTAGCTCGAGCAGCCTTTAGAGAAGATCTTGACTGGCAGCAACGTCAACTGACTGTGCAAGTGTTGCAATGCAACTGTGGTGATTCACCTCTTTCAGAAGAAGAGACAATCGAAAACTGGATTGTCAGCAATCGCATCGCATTGCAACGTTGGGAGAATACCTTGAACGAGTTTAAGGTGGGTAATGTGCATGAATTTGCTAAATTTTCCGTTGCTTTGAGAGAGTTGATGCTTTTGAACTTGAATTGTGAAGCTACAAAGTAAATAATACAGCCCCGTTTACACGGGGCTTTTTTTTATCGGAGGCACAATGCTCTACCGTCTTGCCAGAACTGGCTTATTTCAATTCGACGCCGAAACGGCGCACGATCTCGCAATTAATTATCTTCCAAAAATTACCGGCACTCCTCTCGATCTTTTCTATCGTCAAAAACTGCCACATCGTCCTGTTGAATGCATGGGTCTAACCTTCAGAAACCCAGTGGGTTTGGCTGCAGGCCTAGACAAAAATGCAGAGTGCATTGAAGCATTTGATGCGATGGGCTTTGGTTTTGTAGAAGTGGGTACAGTGACACCTCGTCCACAGCCAGGTAATGACAAACCTCGTATGTTCCGTTTGTTAGAAGCGGAAGGCATCATCAACCGAATGGGTTTCAACAATCTCGGTGTTGATGCGTTAGTCGAAAATGTTAAGAAGGCCAAATTTGATGGCATTCTGGGTATTAACATTGGCAAAAATAAAGATACACCAATCGAAGAGGGTAACAGTGACTACCTGATTTGTATGGAAAAAGTGTATCAGTATGCTGACTACATCGCGGTGAATATTTCTTCGCCGAATACACCGGACCTTCGTTCACTTCAGTATGGTGAGGCACTAGACTCACTGCTTGGTGACTTGAAAGCCAAACAAAAAGAACTTAATGAGTTACACGGTAACTATGTACCTGTTGCACTTAAGATTGCTCCAGACTTGAGTGATGATGAGATTGTTCAGATCTGTGACTCACTGCGCAAGCACAGCATCGATGGGGTAATCGCGACGAACACTACGTTAGACCGTACTATCGTTGCTGGTATGAAGCATGCAGATGAAGCGGGTGGTTTAAGCGGTCGCCCAGTACAACTGCGTAGTACTGAAGTTGTCGCTAAGCTGCATCAAGAGTTGGGTGATGAGATCCCTATTATTGGTGTTGGCGGTATCGATTCTTACGTTTCGGCAAAAGAAAAGATGCAGGCTGGTGCGAAGTTGGTGCAGGTTTACTCAGGCTTTATCTATAAAGGACCAAACTTGGTTAAAGATATCGTTAAGAATCTGTAATCGATTTGCAGTAAAACCAATTGTTTAGCTAAAGAGAAGGGGAATTGTTTTCCCCTTTTTTTTTCGTCTCCTGTTAGTAGAATTATCGGAAAGTAACGTGGACCCTGCAAAGGGATGGTGTAGCGCCTTACTTAAACCGAGTTTAAAACAGGACAGAGTTATGCTTAAGCTAAGCGATACATGGAATTGGTACTACGACGAGGATAAATCCTCTCTGATGCTTGAGATTAGCGAAGATATGGTATTTCGCTCTGATCTCCCTCGTAAAGTTCTTATCGAATCTGCATTTACACCACAGCCGTTTTCAGTCGAAGACGCAGACATTTATCATGTATTCCAAGACTCTGTTAAAGGCCTACCTTTATCTATTCCACGACAAGCTGAGCTTGTACTTAAAGCAGTGACAGTTAAGCGCTTCCATAAGCCTGTGCAGCCAAAAAGCTGGTTCTTTGAAACCCAGTCTGCAGGATATCAGCCACAGGAAGGGGAGATTGTTGAACTGCAAAACGAATACAATACTGGGCATTTTATGGTGGTGGAATCGTCAGAAACAGCGAGCATCGTCATTTCAGTCAGTACAGAAGATTTCTATCTTACCGGAAGTAAAGCCATGTCGTTCTGTGAACCTATTAAAGTCATGCACGACAGAATGCGCTCAGCCAATGCGATGTTCTGTCAAAGCCACATTCAAATGGTGTCTTAGTTCGTAGCCCCAGCTCCCTTAATTACTATCACAAACACTCACTGCTATTCCCCAAGGTCGTTTTAGAGTCTCTCTAAAGCGGCCTTTTTCTTTGCTTGAATACCCATCAAGTTGAGTAATCCCATCTCACAGTTTCACTAAGTCGCACTAATTAATCCTTATTAGTGTGAGGCTAGGTGTTGCAAGTGCACATTTTTTAAATTCTTTTTTGTCCTCATTACCGCTGCAACGTGCCAATTGGAGTGGTGATTGCCGGTTTTATTTCCCTTTTTAGTGCCTTTTGTAAGTAACTTTCAGTCTTAAATTGCACCTGGTATATACCAATTTTAGTGTGAATAAGTATTCACTATCGGTTTGAGTACCAGTTTGCTGTGAAAAATAGACAAGAGTGATTGGCTGCTGAGATAAGCGTGTTGAAAGTGAACCAACACAAAGTGGTGCTCTAGAAATGAACAATTAGAGCCAATTAAGGGAGAAATTTCGGAATTTACAATTAGAAGGGTTTATAATTAACGCCATTTTATTAGCAGCTTAGTGATTAACATGCATCAATACCTTGCGGTAACGGCCAATGGTTTAGAAAATCTATTGGTAGAAGAACTTAAGAACTTGGGAATTGAAGACCCAAAACCTGTACAAGCAGGGGTGCGATTTAAGGCAGATTTAGAACAGATCTATAAAGCCTGTTTGTCTAGCCGCACCGCTTCGCGTTTTGTACGTGTTCTTGCAGAGTTCAAATGCGTAGACGATATGGATTTATATCTGTCATGCATGTCCGTACGTTGGCCGAATCTATTTGACGCAAACAAATCTATTATTGTGGATTTTAATGGTACTAACCGTGAAATACGCAATAGCCAATATGGTGCAATGAAGGTTAAAGATGCCATCGTTGATACCTTCACCAAAGCTAACCTGCCTAGACCTGAGATCAGCAAAGATCGTCCAGATCTTCGCGTTCATGTTCGTCTTCATAGAGAAGATGCGATATTGGGTATCGATATGGTGGGGCAAGGACTTAACCAGCGCGGTTATCGTACCGAAGCCGGTCGTGCACCTTTGCGTGAGACGCTAGCGGCATCCATAGTGATGAGAAGCGGCTGGGATAAGCAATCTCCGCTTATCGACCCAATGTGTGGCTCAGGCACCTTACTGATAGAAGCTGTAATGCTGGCTGCCAATGTGGTACCAGGTCACGCTCGCACTAGCTGGAGCCTTGAGAACCTTAAAGATTTCGATTACGCACTGTGGGCTGAAGTAAAATCTGAAGCTAAAGTTGTCGGACGTCGCGGTATTAACAAGTTTGAAGTACCTGTGATCGGCTACGACAATGACCCGCGCGTACTAGAAACCGCGAAAAAGAATGCGGTAAGAGCGGGCATTGAAGGTTTGATTGATTTTCGTCTAGGCGATGCAACGCAAATTGAAGCGCCTAAGGATGCTGCTGCAGGTACTATTATCTGTAACCCGCCTTACGGTGAGCGTCTAAGTACTGAGCCAGGCCTAATTGCGCTTTATTCTGAGTTTGGTGCTCAGATGAAGGCACAGTTTGGTGGCTGGAATGCGTCTATCTTCTCAAGCTCTGATGAACTGCTTAGCTGTCTTCGTATGCGCGCTGACAAGCAATACAAAGTGAACAATGGTGCTTTGAACTGTTTACAGAAGAACTACGCAATCTCTGCTAAGGCGGCTTCTACTGCAGACGCGCCAAAGACTGAAGCAATTGTGGCACCAGACTTTGCCAACCGCTTGAAGAAGAACATTGGCAAAATTGGTAAGTGGGCGAAGAAAGAGCACCTAGATTGCTACAGAATCTACGATGCCGACCTTCCTGATTACAACGTTGCTATTGATGTCTACCCAGATCACCTGGTTATTCAGGAATATGCCGCACCGAAGACTATCGACCCAGAAACGGCTAAACGTAGACTGACTGACATTATTCGTGCATCTATTCAAGTAACAGGGGTAGAAGCCAACAATGTCGTTCTTAAAGTACGTCAGAGACAAAAAGGTACAAACCAATATCAAAAATTGGCACAAAAATCCCATCAGATGCAAGTGAACGAGTACGGGGTTCAGCTAAAGGTAAACCTGTTTGATTACTTAGATACGGGTTTATTCCTAGATCATAAACTGACGCGTCGTAAGATTGGTCAGATGGCAGCAGGGTGTGATTTCCTAAACCTGTTTGCTTACACCGGCAGTGCAACGGTTCACGCCGCTGTAGGCGGCGCTAAATCAACCACAACGGTTGATATGTCGAATACCTACTTAGATTGGGCAAAAGAGAACCTAGCCATTAACGGCATCAAGGGCAAGCAGCACCAATTTGTACAAGCGGATTGCTTACAATGGCTAGAAACGGCAACAGGGCAGTACGATCTTATCTTTATCGATCCGCCGACGTTCTCAAACTCTAAGAGAATGAAGCAGACCTTTGATATTCAGCGCGATCATATCCAACTAATGACGCACCTAAAGAGATTGCTACGTCCTGAAGGGACCATAGTGTTCTCAAACAATAAGCGCCAATTCAAAATGGACCTAGAGGCGATTAAAGAGCTAGGCCTTAGAGCGCAGAATATCTCTGATAAGACCTTGCCACTGGACTTTGCTCGTAACAAGCACATTCACAATTGCTGGTTGGTCTCTCTGGAGAAGAATGCGTAGTGAGCGTAATTCTATACAGTACTGAAGGGTGTCATCTGTGTGAGCAAGCACATAAGCTGCTGCTCACGGTAGGGGTTGAACCCCAAATCGTTGATATTGCCTTCGATGATGAGCTGTTTTCTCGTTACGGGGTCACAATACCAGTGGTCCACATTGAAAACTCAGAGCTTAACTGGCCCTTCAACTTACAACAATTACAACAGTGGTTAGAGAATAATGGCATTACTTACCATTCATAATGGTCAATTGGCATTCGGTGATATCCCTTTATTGGATAATGCTGACTTCCAATTACAAGAAAAAGAACGCGTCTGTCTCGTCGGTCGAAATGGTGCCGGTAAATCTACTCTGATGAAGGTCATCGCGGGTGATGTGCAGATGGACGATGGCCACATGCAGATCACTCAAGATGTGGTCGTATCACGCCTTGAGCAAGATCCACCAAGAAACCAAGCTGGCACTGTCCTTGATTACGTATCTGAGGGGCTAGCAGAAATAGGCAAACAGCTTAAGATCTATCAAGATCAGTTGGATCTTGTTACTGAAGACCCTAGCGAAAAGAACATTAACCGCTTATCTAAGATACAAGATCAGCTAGAGCACAGTGGTGCTTGGCGCTTTGAAAGCCGCATTACCAACGTATTGGAAGCGCTAGGCTTAGACGGTCATACCTTGCTAACCGACCTTTCCGGCGGTTGGCAACGTAAAGCCGCGCTGGCTCGTGCATTAGTGTGTGACCCAGACGTACTGCTTCTAGATGAGCCCACAAACCACCTGGATGTCACAACCATTGAGTGGTTAGAGACGTTCTTGAAGGATTTTCGCGGTTCAATCATCTTTATCTCGCACGATAGAAGCTTTATCCAAGCTATGGCGACCCGAATTGTTGATCTAGATAGAGGTAAGTTGTCGTCGTTCCCAGGCAACTACCAGCAATATCTTATCGATAAAGAAGAAGCGATACGTGTAGAAGAAGCGCAGAACGCCGAGTTTGATAAAAAGCTCGCACAAGAAGAAACGTGGATTCGCCAGGGCATCAAAGCTCGTCGTACCCGTAACGAAGGTCGTGTAAGAGCCCTTAAACAGTTACGCCGTGAACGCACAGAGCGTATTGAAGTGCAGGGCAAAGCCAATATTCAAATTGATGATGGCACGCGCAGTGGCAAGATTGTGTTTGAAGCGCAGAATCTGAGTTACCAGATTGATGGTCAGCAGATTGTTGATGACTTTAGTTTCACGGTAATGAGAGGCGATAAGATTGCCCTGATCGGCCCTAACGGCTGTGGTAAGAGTACCTTACTTAAACTGATGTTAGGCCAGCTAGAAGCTGACTCAGGCCGCTTACACTGCGGTACTAAGCTTGAAGTCGCGTATTTTGATCAGTACCGTGAAGCATTAGACCCAGAAAAGACAGTTATCGATAACCTTGCCGATGGTAAACAAGAAGTCATGGTCGGGGGCAGGGAGCGTCATGCACTGAGCTACCTTCAAGACTTCTTGTTCTCTCCGCGTCGTGCGCGTTCTCCGGTTAAAGCTCTCTCTGGTGGTGAGAAAAACCGCCTGCTTTTGGCTAGAATCTTCTTAAGATCGAACAATTTATTGGTGCTCGATGAGCCAACCAATGATTTAGATATCGAAACTTTGGAACTTTTAGAGGATTTACTTGCCAACTATCAGGGAACATTACTTTTAGTGAGCCACGACCGTGAGTTTGTGGATAATACCGTAATGGCGAGTTGGATCTTTGAAGGCAATGGCCGTATCGAAGAGTTTGTTGGTGGTTACCATGACGCACAGCAGCAGCGAGCTCAAGTTAAGGCTTCTAGGCAGGAATTTGTTGCGAGTACGTCTGATGTTGTGGTTAAAGACAAAGCAGCAAGCAAACCAAGTCGCAATACCAGTAAAAAGTTGTCGTATAAGTTGCAACGTGAGTTAGAATCGCTACCACAGCTTCTTGAACAACTTGAAGAACAATTAGAAGGCCTACAGGAAAGGGTTAACGACCCAGCATTTTTTGCACTTCCAGTAGAGGAAACACAGCCTGTGCTAGAGGAGCTAGCCTCCAAGGAACAGGAACTAGAAATAGCATTTGAGCGCTGGGAAGAGCTCGAAGCAATGCAGCAGGAATAAGATATTTTGAATTGCAGTCGTATCTTTAAACTTTCAGCCGTAGCCACTTTGGTTATGGCGTCTTATAGTGCAAGTGCCAATCTTTACAACGTAGAGTTGGTCACCGTACCCGCAAACCTTGCCCTTGAATCTTATGGTAGTGCCATTGACGAAACAGGCAATGTGGCCGGTGATACCCGAAATGGTACAGACGGTTTACCGTTTCGCGATGAAGCCCCATTTGGTCTTGATAACAATTTTATCTACCAAGATTTTGACGATATAGAAAGCTACTGTTACCGCCAACTTGGTTACAACAGTTGTGAAAACTGGGCTACTCGCGAATGGCTTGGTATTAACGATGCGGGTGGTTTGAAACGTGAACGCGAAGCGTATTACGATAAGAACTATGTGGCCAATGCCAATGGTTTTGATGGTACGGGGCAACGATTATTTGAAACAGAACCAAGTGCTAATGATGCAGAACCATATAGGCCTGGAAATGGAACATATGTAGTTGGTTCTAACAACGTTATTGTTAATAAGTTCAGTGTTGATGGCGAAGTGATGGGCACCACAAGTAGTGGTTACTATGACTTTGGCAATTACGGCCTTGCTTACCGAGAACGTGGGTTTGTAGGCACGACCATCTTGCCTCCGGCTACTACTTTTAATGATGTAGCTGTAAGTGACATCGTCACTCAAATGGGTCGCACTATGGCGTTTGACTCGTTTAGTTATGAGGGCGCAACTTATATTGTTGGTAGTGCATCTGTCGCACCATTTGATTACGGTGATAGCGATAAAGACTACAACGGTCGTGATGTCGGTAAATGCTTTAGTAATGGACAGTCTATTGCCGATCCTGCAGCTGAAGATTACTGTCAGAACTTCGCTTTTTCTACCAAAGGATTCGTTTGGAGTAGTGATGGTACAACAGGTGTATCTGTAGCACCATGGAGTACCTCTGATACTGGTGCAACACGTGACCAAAAATCCTATATGTCGAGTGTACGTGGTGCAGTAGTGCCTGATAGCACACTGATTCCAAACGAAGATGGTAGCGTTGCAGATCCAACTGCTTACGAGGGTAAGCCAGTCCTTGTTGGTTATAACACTTTACGAGATGATAACAACTTGCTTATGCAGGCGGCTCTATTCTACCCAAATGATAGTTTGGATCTTACGCAAGATGATCAGTGGACGTTTAAGTTTATTTCAAGAGCGATAGTCGAAGACGATGGCGATTACATTTACGCCAATACTCGAGCAACCGACATTAACAACAACTTAATGGTCATCGGTGAATCAAAGCGTAGTGGCTTCTATCCAGAAAATGGTGCAGCTGCAAATCGAATCTTTGTAGCTGATGCATCTGAAGAGACACCTTCTGCAACGTATTTGTCTGAAACAGGGGAGTCTATCTTCTTCACTGGCTCTGGTGGCGAAGCTAAAGCGGTGAATAACTACAATGAGATCGTTGGTATCATCGATGCTGAAACTGCACGTGAGTACAACGGTAAGCAGCGTAGACACCGTGGTTTCATCGACCCATACGACTTCGATGTAGGCACTCATGACACTCGCCGTGCTCTGTTCCAAAATCGTGCTTGGTGGCTTGATGACCTAACCAATGACGATGATGCCTCTGGAAACAATAACCAGTTCCGCATTATTGCTGCGTCAGACATTAATGATAAAGGCGAAATTGCAGCTACAGCTCTGTACTGTGCTGGCGGTTATGATAATACTGGCCATAACGCCTACTGTGGCGGTGGTACAGGTACTGAAGCGGTTGTCGCTGTTAAGTTAGTACCTACGGTTGATCTTAATGCATCGGACGCAACAGCAACGATTACTCCACGTAGTGTTGAACAACAAGCCGTTGAACGCCAGGGGGGCAGCATGGCTCCTTGGATGCTTGGTTTACTTGGTCTGATAGGTCTTCGCAGAAGATTAAACAAGTAATTATTTGACCGCCTAACAGACATTTAACTGCATAGTTAACGAAGGACAACATCACAAATTGTGCGTTGTCCTTTTTTTCACCTTGAGAAAACTCAATTTATAGACGAATCTTATATGGGTGCTTTGAGATTCTTTGAACGTAGATGCTTCAGCACAGACTGACATATCCATTACCCACGAACAAAGAAACTTATCGCGCCTTTAGTTTGTTTATCGAAAGGTTAGAGGATTTAACTATGAAGAGACAAAAACGCGACCGTCTTGAGAGAGCACAGTCCCAAGGTTACAAAGCGGGGCTTAATGGTCGCTCAAGCGATACTTGCCCATACCAGCAAACCGATGCCAAATCACAATGGTTGGGCGGTTGGAGAGACGCGAAAGGTGACATGGAATCCGGTCTATATAAATAACCTCATCCAAACAGACCCCATACGGGGTCTTGTTTTTATGACACTAACGCACTATAACTAAAAAGCTTTAAACAAAAAATATAGAAATTATACCAACTCACTACGAAACAATATCTAATAGAACAACAGAGAAGAGCGCAATAAAAAAGCCATGACACTGGGTCATGGCTTTAGAAGAAAAGATTTGAAACTGTCTTAGAACTTAGACGTATCTTGGAAAAGACCCACTTTAAGATCTTTAGCAACGTAGATTTCTTTGCCGTCTACTAGCACGCGGCCATCAGCCATGCCCATAACCAGTTTACGGTTAACTACGCGCTTCATGTTGATTTCGTAGGTTACCTTCTTCGCAGTAGGAAGAATCTGACCTGTGAATTTAACTTCGCCTACACCAAGTGCACGACCTTTACCTTCGCCACCGATCCAGCCAAGGAAGAAACCAACTAGTTGCCACATAGCGTCTAGACCAAGACAGCCAGGCATTACAGGGTCACCAGGGAAGTGACAATCGAAAAACCAAAGGTCTGGAGTAATATCTAGTTCTGCAGTAATAAGACCTTTGCCAAACTCACCTTCGGTTTGTGACATTTTAGTCACTCGGTCCATCATCAGCATGTTAGGAGCTGGTAATTGAGGACCTTGAGGGCCAAATAGCTCACCACGGCTTGATGCTAGTAGGTCGTCACGATCATATGAGTTTGCGATATCGCAAGGTTTTTGTTGCATTGTATTGAGTCTCCAGATTTTTTGAACCTGCATCTTATGTGATGCAGTATAGTACTTACAACTCCGATCAGTCCCTAAACAGCACTCTTTTTAAGCGATTAAGTAAACTTTCGCTGATATCGTGCTGATTGAGTCGGTCGATGCGCTCGGCGATTTTATTTAAGATAGTATCATCACTCTCGCCACTAAATGCTTGTCCTGTGATGATAGGTAAAGCTTGGTTTACATCCTCTACGCTCCAAATATGGAACTTGCCTTGCTTAATCGCGTCGACAACATCTTTGTGCAATGAAAGGTGTCTTAGGTTCGACTTCGGCAGAATAACACCTTGGTCGCCTGTTAACCCTTGATGGGCACAAACATAGAAGAAGCCTTCAATTTTTTCATTGAGTCCGCCAACCGCTTGAACTCGACCAAACTGGTCAACAGCGCCGGTTACCGCAATGTTTTGTTTGATTTCATAACCAGATAAGGCACTCACAAAGGCACAAAGTTCCGCTAAAGAAGCACTATCGCCATCTACCTCACTGTATGATTGCTCAAATACAATAGAAGCAGAGTAAGGTAAAGGTTCATCAAGATTAAGAGCACTACTCAGGAAGGCCTGCATAATCATCATGCCTTTAGCATGTAGGTTGCCACCCAGCTCTGCCTTGCGCTCAACGTCGGAGACGTCACCATCACCAAAGTGAATAACACAAGAAATACGTGCTGGCTCTCCATAGGAAACAGGATGCCCTGGGATATCAATCACCGTTAAGCCATTAACCTGGCCAACTTCATTGCCTTGGGTTTGGATTAAAACCTGACCATCAAGAATGTCGTCAAGTGCTCTATTTGGAAGATAAGACTCTCGGTAGTAGCGCGCTTCAAGTGCAGCATCTATGTGCTTGGCTTCGATCGTCTCTGCGTTAGATTCTAGCGCAGCTTCGCGCAGCAATGCTCGAATCCAAGAGGCGGATAGTGGAGCAAAGTGTTGCTCTTCACATACGCGGGCGCCAGCCGTCAAGAAGCTGTGTATGGCATCACTAGACATGTCGGGTAAGCCAGCCTCTCGAACTAGGCTCGCAATGTAGCCTAAATAGAGTGGTGCGGTAGTCGTATCGACGCGAACGTCCATTTCTACTTCAGTAAACATGGTGTGCGAAGAGGAGAAAGCAGGGTCTAGATAATCTAAATCAGCCAACTGATTGCGATCACCTACAATGATGAGCTTCACTGCGCTTTTAAATCTCTGCTTAGGTGAAAACCCATTCTTGCTTGCCGCCACTCTTGCGACGTCTTCACCAGCCAATAATGCGCGAATAGCCAACAAGGTAGTCGGTTGTGATAACACTGCATTAGCTGAAATAATTAGGTAGCCGTTACTGTGTTTCTCAAACAGACCCACAGATGATTGAACATCACCAGAGTCAGTGACAATGTAACTTCCTAATAATTCTTCAGCGACAATAGATTCTGTGTGATGGACACTCTTTTGTGTTAACTGAGAAAGGATAGAGGCAACATCTTTCTTTACTGACACGGTATCAGAGCCGTTGATAGCCAACAAAGGCGCATCATCTGCTAACGCAACAAAACGCTTTAGACTTGCGTTTAATCGAGGCTGTAATGAGACAAAAGGGGCTTCTTGGTATTGAAACAGAGATAGACTAGAGTCTATTACTTGATCGTGTTGTGGAGTTGCGAGTTGCCAATCTATCGATTTCATAAAAACTTACTAAAATATACTATCTACTTAGTATACCTAAGCTATTAACAGATAACCCGAAAAATAGTGTACTTGATGCATTTCGGAGCGTTTATTTTAGACTTAGTTACATCAAATTGTGCTTTACAACAAATATGCAAGGTCTTTGCATTGTCAAATTGAGTGACTAGGGTTACGCTGTCACTGTACGTCTTGAATTTTAAATGGACTTAGATTAACAATCATGAAATATCAACAACTTGAGAACCTTGAATGTGGTTGGAAGTGGAACTATCTAGTAAAAAAATGGAAAGAAGGTGAGAAAGTTACTCGCCATCTAGACAGCAGCGCAGACGCTGCAGCAGTAGAACTCCTTCGCGCTATCGAACACGAACCGGTTCAAGTGTTGGAATGGATTGAGAATCACATGTCTCTTGAGTTAGATAACAAGCTCAAACAAGCCATTCGGGCCAAGAGAAAGCGTCATTTCAACGCAGAACAAGTGCACACACGAAAGAAATCCATAGATTTGGATTATCGCGTTTGGGAAAAACTCTCTCATAGAGCCAATGAGTTGGGTTGCACCTTGTCTGACGCCATTGAGTATCTACTTAGTGAAGCTCAGCGCAGTGAAAAAGCCAACGAAAAGGTCAACTTACTCAAAGAAGACCTCAGCAAACTTTTATCAGACTAATTCGCACTCGATGTAGGAGGCATTCATGTTATATGTCATTTTGATCGCTGCAGCGCTTATATTTGCGATCGTGCTTTACGATAAGCCGAAAATGAAACTGACGTTTAAAGAAGGTGAAGTCAGTTCACACATAGGTCAAGTTGATAAATCATTTCTTCACAAGTGCAAAGACATCGCTCGTAAAAATCCATTCAACGGTACGATGAAGGTGTACAAGTCTAGAGAACAGTACAGAGTTAAATTTTCAAAGGGTGTGCCTAACAAAACACGCCACATTTTACGTAGCGCGTTGCCAGGTGCAAAAAGTCACGCTCATAAGCGCTAGGGTTTGGGTTTAAAGCTGTATAACCACTATTTCTAACTCTTAGATATAGTGCGCATTATGTATATTATGTTAAATTACCTAAGTGATGGATTATTCAAACTCCTTATATTGGCAATCCCCCATCTCATTTCTTCCACCTGTAGAACACGGCTCAGAACCGGTGAACTGATATGCATAAACCCACCAAGACAAACACTGTTAAGGTACGCCTCTAGGTTCAGTCGTGTCGTTCAAAAATAAGCAACTACACTTAATTGCGTTAAGTTAATAAGGGATATCAAAACAATGCGCATCATGAACTGCACTGGAGGAACCATAGCGGTCTGTATATATAAATGGCGAGATCGTGGCTTTTTCGCTCGGAAAACTTATATCCTCAACAATACTACGGATGATTACCACTACGGTTACAATGGAATAGAGGCGCGTATTATTTATGCGGATGAGAACATTGCAGACACCCGCTATGGTTGGAATAATACCTTGGGGTATGGCCCATGGAATGAGATTGTCGATTATCCAGATTCAGCCTTACTAATTATTACTAGTCACTCTGGAGCACGTATCATTGAGTGGTCGCGAGTTATTGCCCCTTATCAATCGAGATATGCTGCATTGAACATAAGAAATCCAGAAGCAGAGGATATACAAAAAGGGATTGATGTGGGCTATACGATTGTTGTGTCACTGGCCACTGGCATTGCCGCTTTAGGGCCGATTGGTGCACTTCCAGCTGGAATTATCCTTGGCATTGGTTCTTTACTTTTAATGTCCATTAGTGGAAATAGTTCAGTCCCACCCCCGCCAGATGCAACTGAAATCGAGAGCATTGTTGCTAGAGTAATTAAACGTGAACTGGATATGCAGGATGCAGAAAAAGCTGCCACCGCATTTACTCTAGCTACTTCCAGCTTTTTGCGATTAGCTCATAAGGTGGAAAGTATACTCAAGAACCCAGACCAACCAACAGCAAGGTTAAGTCAGCATGTTGAAGAAGATATAGAGCGGTTTATTCACCAATCCACAGACCTATTAGGTGAAGGGACACTACTTTTCTCGCTAAAACACATGATGCGCCACCCAGAAATGGCCATGTGGATTCTGCCTCAACTAGTGCCCGGCATTGGAACATACCTTGCTGCTTTGCGGGTCCATATTTTGGTCAGTGCCATGAGCGATAATCACGACGTGGAAATTAACGTACCTATTGGAGATGTGGCTTTCTTTAGAGACGAAGTCAGGTCATTGTCAGGTGACTTAACGAAAGTATTTGAGACATCTAAGCAATATGTTGAAGACAAGACTAGCACTGCGGGTCTTAAAGGAACCCTGAAAGAAGCGGAATTTAAGAAACTCTTAGTAAAAAGTATGTACGGACTAGACTATCTTGATGATCCAATTCAAGAAACACTGAATGAGCTAAAGCGGATCGATGATGTCCTAACATCAGATTTAAACAAAGGCAGTACCGAGCATTTCTGGAACTCGTCAAACATGCCTATTTCGAAGTGAGCTATGACACTAAACAAAAGAGCGGTGAGCTAAGCTCTCCGCTCTTCTAATTTAATCCCTAATGGAGTCTTACGCACTGAATCTAACTGAATCTGTTTATGCCTTTAAGAAAGCTTGTAGCCTCGCCCATGCTCTTCAAGCTCACCGGCACTTAGGATCTCTTGAAACAGGTCAGCAATCACATCACGACGGCGAGTAACATCATCAACACCGCGCACACTTGGCTTTGAATTAGCGGCTTTGTATTTTCGCTACGCAACTTACTCGACAGCTTTCACTTCTCTTATCTTAAAGTCTGCAAAGTAAACCTCATCCTGATCTTGGTTTAATAGCTCCTCAGATTTAAGCGAACGATAAATGCCCCATTTAGGTCTTACAAAGTTTCCGTCGCGTCCATTTAGTCCTGAGCGCCACGTTTCTATGTTGTTCTCGGTGATTTCTATCATTGGCTTGGTTTCACCCAATGACGTTAGCGTCATGTACAGGCTACCAGATTCGCTGTAATTCACTCGTACAAAGGCTTCTATCCATTGTCCTGCGATATCACGATTCCAATCTACGTCATCCATCTTTGTGGTATGAACAAGCGTGTTGTTGACTGTACCTGTACGGTCGTTGTTGTAATGGACATGTCTTACTTCAAGGCCACTTTGATTGCTGCGAACGTTAGCAGTCAGTGTGAGAATCGGACTGCTCGTAATAACAAAGTCCTCACTATTCTTTTCGGCTACGGCCTTTAGCTGAAATAGATGCGTAAATTGCTTGGTTACCTTAAGGTCATCACCAATTTTAAATTTCCAGCTGTATTCAAAGGTCTTACCTAGGTAACCCTTTAATTTATCTGGAGATTTATCATATGCCTTGATCTCGTTTCTTTGACGGTCCACACGCCCTTTATCACGGTCTCCATCTTCGAAGTGCATGATGAACTTAAAATGATTGCCAATGACCTCGTCGTATTCTTCAACGATGTGTCTACCGCCATCGGGGTCGTTGTTTGAATAGAGATCTGGGGCTTCAATAGCACCTCGCCCCAAGATGCTCTCGATCAAGTCGTAGGTTTCCATGCTTTCAGGGCCGTCTGAGTTAAGCTCTGTAGAGCTAATTACCCTATATTGACCTGTTTCATCGATTGGAGTGTTTATTGGTTGATCAGGGTTACTTGATGCTGGAGAGTTGGCACTGCTTCCTCCGCAACCCGCTAAGACCAATACAATGGTACTAGCAACAATAGTTCTTAACATAAAGGCACTTTCTAGAATTTTAAATAGGCGCTAAAAATAACATCGCTAGCAATGAACTTGTCTTATCATATTTACAGATTGTTACATGCGTTACATTTTGCACGCTTCGCCATATTTGAAAGTCGATCTATGTCTAAATGTGTCAATCGTTTATGCTATCCATCAGTTAGAAAGTCCCCAGCCCCATTCTATTTAGCATCTTGCTAGAACCTTTAGTCCTCATATTTTAAACGAGATATCGAATGATAATTAAACCAACAGCAACACTTTAGTTATAGTGCGTCAAGTTATATAAATAACGAAAATATACATGGTTTTCGAAGGTTATAAATTACTACAAATCAACGCTCTACAAGAAATCATTACTCCTTTATAATCTCTCACTTGCTCTTCACAACGGGAATACCTGTGTCTCTTACACGCAACCACTACCTAGCGCTAGGTGGCATATTATTGCTAGCGGCCAATTTACGCGGTCCCTTTACCAGTCTGGCGCCTTTACTTGACCAGATTATGGTTGAGCTTCATCTAAGCTCCACTATTTTGGGCATGCTTTCTTCGTTACCACTACTCTCTTTTGCCTTAATATCTCCACTCGCCTTAACCGTTCTTACTCGTTTTGGCTTAAAGAAGAGTGTCTGCCTAGCCCTGTTCTCCATATTTTTAGGGGTGTGTCTACGCTCTGTTGGTAGTGTTGCAACCTTATATGTGGGCACAGTGTTTATTGGAGCGGGTATCGCTATCGGCAATGTTCTGTTGCCTGTAGCCGTTAAGATGAATTTCCCTACTCGTATAGCGGTGATGACATCCTTATATACCTTCACTATGGGGATTGGTTCTACTCTCTCTTCTGCCTCTATGGTACCGTTATCTCATCTAACGGTAACGCCCCTATCAGGGTGGCAGTTTGCACTCTTGTTTAATCTGTTTTTCGTGACGCTGGCGTTGGTCTTCTGGTTTCGTTCGAAAGAAACAGAAAATCATAACGCTCAACACAAGGGAGTCAGCATTAAACAGCTGCTTTCCAGCGGTATTGCATGGCAAGTTACACTCGCGCTAGGTTTAAATTCATTTACTTTCTACTCGTTCGCTAGTTGGCTACCAAAAATCTTGCTGGACCAAGGCATGACCGAAACAGAAGCCGGTTACATCTACGGTTTGTTACAGTTCGCGACCATATGGCCAGGCCTTGTATTAATTCCCTTTCTATCAAGGCTTAAGAGCACGCAAGCCTTATTCTTATTGACAGCAACAGGCACTGTAGCGGCGACTCTAGGGCTAATTTGGTTACCAGACTTCGCCATCTTTTGGACCTTGATGTTTGGGTTTTGCAACTGCTCGACCTTTGTCATCGGCCTATCGTTTGTTGGACTTAGAAGTAACAACGCCTCTCAAGCAGCGGCTTTATCCGCGATGTCTCAGAGCTTCGGTTATGGCTTTGCAACGATAGGACCACCTCTTCTTGGGTACTTACATCAAGCCACAGGGAACTGGACTGCGTCATTGTTCGTAATCGCAATTGTAGGTGGATTTTGTGCTTTGTTTGGTGCATTAAGTGCTAGAGATGTGAAGATCCATCTAACGACATAACCTACGTGCTAGATATCACTTGTCGTTAACATTTACCTGCAATATTTGCTCGTTGTTTCTCACACTAAAAGTAAACTCACTGCTGTTCTCAAGACTTATAAACTCTGAAATATGATGACTTCCTCCCTGATATTCTACGAAGTCATCGTTTTCTGCTTTTGACACTCTAGTCACTCGAAACGCGGAGTTTTCAGGGTCCACTTCTAGCTGATAGTCGTTGCTGTTAAACTCAAAACGGCACGAATCCACCACTATACAACTCGTTTCATTTATTGATTTGTTATCACTATGTTCAATTGTTCGCCAAGTGAACGCAGCGATAAGCACAGCAAATGTCACAATAATTTGAATTAAACGCCCTTTGGTCAATTTTTCTGCGGCCATTAAATGACTCCTTTGTAACAAACTTCAAACTTTTTACATTAAATAGGAAAACTCTATTCATTCCTATAGTTAAGTCTCTGTCATTCAAATGTTAATTCCGTATAATTCATGCTGTTAATACCATCTTTAAAATGGATTTTAGGAAGTCGAGCGTTTTTGACTCATTTTCCTCGGATTTTGTTGGTATTTGTCGTTGCGTCAACTTGTTGGCGTTGTGTTGGAAAAGTGTAGTTAATAATAAATTGGAAGCATGCAAATGAGCCAAGAAAAGCAGCTTGAACAAAACTACAACTACACCGTTGTTCGTCAATTTACCCTGGTAACCATTCTTTGGGGTATTGTCGGCATGGGTGTGGGTGTTTTGATTGCCGCTCAGTTGGTTTGGCCACAGCTTAACTTTGATACGCCGTGGTTAACCTACTCTCGTCTACGACCGCTTCATACGAATGCGGTTATTTTTGCGTTTGGTACAAGCGCCCTTTTTGCCACATCTTATTATGTGGTTCAGCGCACCTGTCAAGCGCGCCTATTTGGTGGTCCATTAGTGGCATTCACCTTCTGGGGTTGGCAAGCGATTATTTTAGCCGCTGCTATTTCATTGCCTTTAGGATTTACATCCGGCAAGGAGTACGCAGAACTAGAGTGGCCAATCGATATCGCCATCGCTATCGTTTGGGTAGCTTATGCAATCGTGTTCTTCGGAACCATGGTTAAGCGTAAGACATCGCATATTTACGTCGCCAACTGGTTCTTCGGAGCCTTTATCCTTACTGTTGCGGTGTTGCACATCGTAAACAGCATGGCAATTCCTGTCTCCCCAATGAAGTCATACTCGATGTACTCCGGTGCTGTCGATGCCATGATTCAGTGGTGGTACGGGCACAACGCTGTTGGTTTCCTTTTGACTGCTGGTTTCCTGGGTATGATGTACTACTTCGTACCTAAGCAAGCTGAACGACCTGTTTATTCTTACCGTCTTTCTATCGTTCACTTTTGGGCTCTAGTGTCTCTATACATTTGGGCTGGTCCGCACCACCTTCACTACACAGCACTGCCAGACTGGACTCAGTCTCTAGGCATGGTGATGTCCCTTGTTCTGTTTGCTCCATCTTGGGGTGGCATGATCAACGGTATTATGACGCTGTCTGGTGCTTGGCATAAACTGCGCTATGACCCAATCTTGCGATTCCTAATCGTTTCATTGTCTTTCTACGGTATGTCTACCTTTGAAGGACCAATGATGTCTATTAAAACGGTTAACGCATTGTCTCACTACACCGACTGGACTATCGGTCACGTACACTCTGGTGCGTTAGGTTGGGTAGCAATGGTTTCTATTGGTTCGGTATATCACCTAGTACCTAAGTTGTTCGGTCAAGAGCGTATGTACTCAGTAGGCCTGATCAATGTTCACTTCTGGCTTGCGACTGTGGGTACCGTACTTTACATCGTTGCGATGTGGATCTCTGGCGTAATGCAAGGCCTGATGTGGCGCAGTGTTAACCCAGACGGCACTCTAACCTATAGCTTCGTTGAATCTGTGCAAGCGTCTTACCCGTACTACACGGTTCGCTTCATCGGCGGCGCTATCTTCTTAGCAGGTATGTTCCTAATGGCGTACAACACCTACAAGACCATCGCTGCACCAAAGGACAGTCTTAAAGCTGTTCCTCAACCGGCACAATAGGAGATTTTGATATGGCTAATAATCCAAAAAATCGCCACGAGCTAGTTGAGAAAAACGTTGGACTACTGGCAATTCTGATTGTATTCGCAATCAGCTTGGGGGCATTGGTAGAGATCACTCCGTTGATTTTCCAAAAGCAAACCACTGAGCCTGTACAGAACCTGCGCGTGTACTCTGCACTAGAAATGGAAGGTCGTGATGTGTACATCCGCGAAGGATGTAACGTATGTCATAGCCAAATGATTCGTCCGTTCCGTTCTGAAACAGAGCGTTACGGTCACTACTCTGTTGCTGGTGAAAGCGTTTGGGAGCACCCTTTCCTTTGGGGTTCTAAGCGTACTGGTCCTGATTTAGCTCGTGTAGGCGGTCGCTACTCTGATGAATGGCATCGTGTTCACTTGATCAATCCACGTGAGCTTGTGCCTGAATCAAACATGCCTGGCTTCCCTTGGTTAGAAGAAAATGTATTGGACGGCAAATTGACGCAGAAGAAATTAGAGATCTTCAAGAACAACTTTGGCGTACCATATACTGACGAGCAAGTGGCTTCTGCGTCTCAAGACGTAGCGGGCAAAACAGAGATGGACGCTCTGATTGCTTATCTTCAGTCTCTCGGCCATGCGATGAAGTAAGGAGTGAATATGGATATCAGTGTTATTCACAGCATCTGGACAATTCTACTATTTGTCTGCTTTGGCGGCGTTGTGTGGTGGGCTTTCGGTAAAAACCGCAAGGCTCGCTTCGAAGAGGACGCAAATCTTATATTTGCGGACGAACAAAGCCCGAAGAAAGACCAGCAAGGAGAGACTAAATAATGACTACATTTTGGAGTCTTTGGATTACCTTCATCACCGTAGGGACCTTGGTAGGTGTTGCTATCATCCTTCGCTGGTGTGTAAAGGACAAAATGGGTGTTGATCCAGGTGATGACATGGGCCATGAATACGATGGTATTCGTGAGCTCAACAATGATTTGCCTAAGTGGTGGACTTACTTGTTTATTTCCACTTTCATCTTCGCGATTGTCTACCTTGCGCTTTACCCAGGTCTTGGTAACTACAAAGGCCTACTAGGCTGGCAGAGTTCTGACCAAACGGTAACTAGCATTGAAGAATCTCGAGCCTCTATCGCTCGTTCTCAAGAGAACAAGCAATTGGTTCAATACGCAAAAGAGTTGGAAGATGCTGATGCCTACTTTGGTGAAGCATTCAGTAAGCTTGCGATGACAGACGACGGTAGTGGCTTGCGCCCTATCCCTGAAATCGCAGCCAACGAAGAAGCAGTAAAAGTAGGTCAACGTTTGTTCCTACAGAACTGTTCTCAGTGTCACGGTTCTGATGCCCGTGGTCAGCTTGGCTTCCCTAACCTAACGGATAACGCATGGCTGTATGGCGGCGAGCCTGAAGCAATCGTTACCACGGTCATGGACGGTCGAATTGGCGAGATGCCAGCTTGGATTGATGTGTTAGGAGAAGACGGCGTTAAAGAAGTCGTTAGTTACACCCTTTCACTATCAGGCCGTAAGGTAAATGCTCGTGAAGCAGCTGCAGGTAAATCGCGCTTTATAGTGTGTGCAGCATGTCATGGTACAGATGGTAAAGGTAACCCTGCAGTTGGCGCGCCTGATCTAACTGATAACAATTGGCTGTATGGCGACTCAAGAGCGGCAGTTACCGAAACGGTGACTAACGGTCGTATGGGCGTTATGCCTGCTTGGAAAGACATCCTAGGCGAAGAGAAGGTACAACTTGTCTCAGCTTACGTGTGGAGCCTAAGCAACCAAGATAAATAGTAACAACTCAATAACAGCCCCTACCCATAGGGGCTGACTTTTCTTTACAATCATCCTTTCATTTTTCAATTAGAGAACTTTTTTATGGTAAAGCCTTGGTATAAGCATTTTTGGGCTTGGTTCATACTTCTTTTGATCTTAACCACCGTATTCGGCACACTATTTCGCGTTTACATCCTATCTCAACATACCGTTTCGCTGGTTTCAGAGGATTACTATAAAAAAGGCAAAGGCATCAACATAGACCTGTCTAAGGTCAGTGTGGCTCAAGATCTCAACCTTTCGGCAATGGTATACTCTAATGAGAGTGATATCGTCATTGAGCTAAACAAAGGTGAGCTCAGTAACTTCCCAGCTCTCAATATAGAGTTTTCACACCGTACACTGCCTGACAGAGACTTTGACTATCTTGCTACCGCCAATCCTTCTGGCACGTATAAGATTCACCTAGAAGAGCCTCTACAAGGCCCATGGTTTATTGAACTGCGACCTCATGACAAGCAATGGCTAATTCAAGGTCGAATGACCTTCCCTAGTTCCACTCCAGCACCATTAATGAACTGATTATTATGGAAAAATCGTGTTATCACTGCGGTGAAGATGTACCAGAGAACACGAACTATCGCGTCACGATTCTAAAAGAATCGAGAGAGATGTGTTGCCCTGGTTGTGAATCAGTGGCACAGACTATCGTAGATAGTGGTTTAAGCTCTTACTATCAGTACCGTACAGAGAAAGCAGAGCGAGTCGATCTCGTTCCTGAACAGTTGCAATCGTTGATCCATTACGATAACGAGCAAGTGCAATCAGAATTTGTGCGCAACGACGAAAACACTTCTGAAGTGACATTGTCACTAGATGGAGTGTCTTGCGCAGCCTGTGCTTGGCTGATTGAAAAGAAAATGAATGCACACAAGGGTGTGGTTCGTATTCACGTCAATACCGCTACTCACAGAGCCCTATTGTCTTGGGATAAAACACAAACCAAACTGAGTGAATTACTGAGTGCCATCCATAAACTAGGATACAAAGCAGCTCCTTTCGAAGCCGACAAACAAGAAGAAACCTATTATCGAGCGATGAAGCAATACCTGTACAAACTCGGTATTGCGGGACTGGCAACCATGCAGGTCATGATGCTGGCCGTGGCTTTGTATCTAGAGGTGTTTGGTAACTTAGAGCCTGAATTTAAACACTATTTCCGAATTGTCAGTCTAATTTTCGCAACTCCCGTTCTGCTGTATTCTGCTCTGCCCTTTTACATGAATGCGTGGCGAAGCCTAAAAGCCAGAACGCTCGGCATGGACGTCCCCGTTTCTATCGCCTTAATTTTTGCGTACTTCGCAAGTTTAATCGCTACCTTTACACAAAGTGGCGAAGTGTTTTTTGAATCCATCTCAATGTTTACCTTCTTCTTATTACTTGGAAGATTTCTTGAGATGCGGGCGCGTCGCAAGGCAGCTGCGGCCAGTGCCAACTTACTAAAGCTTGTCCCTGCGATGGCGACACTAGAAGACGGCAACCAGGTGCCAGTAAAAACCCTAAGCATAGGAGACCGTGTGCGAGTGCTGGCCGGCGAGCACGTTCCCGCCGATGGTTATGTACTGGATAAAGCCGTCTTCGTTGATGAATCGATGCTGACTGGTGAGTCTTTACACGTGAAGAAAAGTACTGGTGAAACAGTGTACGCCGGTACTATCAACGGTGAACAAACCTTTACCTTAGAAGTCGCCTGTCGCAAACAAGAGAGCATGATTGCCAATATTGTTAGGCTTCAGGATGAAGCACAGGCAACCAAGCCAAAGATCGCAGAAATTGCCGATATCGTGGCCCGTTATTTCGTCGCCGCTATCTTAATTATTTCTGCCTGCACCTACTTCTACTGGCAACAAAACCAACCTGAAGACGCATTTTGGATCATGCTGGCTGTATTGGTGGCAACATGCCCTTGCGCCCTTTCACTAGCAACGCCCACCGCCATTACTTGTTCAACCTCAAGAATGGGCGACCTTGGCATATTATTACGAAAGTCGCATGCCATCGAAACGCTCTGTAAGATCAATCACGTTATCGTTGACAAAACCGGCACACTCACCGAAGGAAAAGTGTCGCTCTCTAGTGTGACGACCTTTGGACAATGGCAAGAATCACAAGTCCTAGCGATTGCATCAGCCCTTGAAGCCCACGCCAATCACCCAATTGCAGTAGCGTTTAGGCCACACATTGATGATTCGATAACGGCTGAAGCGGTAGAAAACCACATTGGCTCAGGTCTAACGGGCACAGTGAATAACCTTGATTGTAAGATAGGCAGTTACACGTTTGCTTGTGACAGCACAATAGCAAACACACCGCATACGGTTTATCTGTCTATCAATGATGAACTGGCAGCAACCTTTACTTACAGCGACCCAATCAGAGAAAGCAGCCAAGGCTTCATTCAGTCCCTTAAAGACTTAGGCATTCGCACAACCTTACTTACCGGTGACAACGAACTGAATGCAGCACCTGTCGCCAAACAGTTAGGTATTGACGAGCTGAAAGCTGGCGTAAGCCCTGAGGGCAAGCTCAATTACTTCAATGGCCTGCCTAAGAAAGATGTATCACTCATGATCGGTGATGGTATCAATGATGCCCCGACCCTTGCTGGTGCCCATCTTTCTGTGGCAATGGGCGGCGGAACTGATGTCGCCAAATCCTCAGCGGATATGGTACTTTTGGGAGATAAGTTAGATAAATTGATCGAGGCTCGCACCCTTGCCCTTAAAACTCGCAAGATAATTAGAGAAAACCTTGCCTGGTCGCTTGGATACAATCTACTTATTCTGCCACTCGCGGTTTGCGGATTGGTCGCGCCTTATATTGCCGTGGTGGGCATGTCAGCAAGCTCCATCATCGTAGTTACTAACTCACTGAGATTACTAAATAAACATGGAAAGTCTATACATTCTGATTCCCATAGCAATCGTACTGGTCGCCGTAGCGGTGGCCGTATTTCTATGGGCAGTTAAGTCGGAGCAGTTTGAAGATCTTGATCGCCAAGGACATAATATCCTGTTCGAAGAAGATGACATTCCGTCTGACGAGAGTAAGAAAGAGAAATGAGCAATATTGATTGGTTAGGTGCCTTTCTTATTGGACTAGCTGGCGCCGGTCACTGCATGGGAATGTGCGGAGGAATAGCCAGCGCTGTAGCGTTAAATGGACGCCAAAGTTCGTTCCAAATCACTCTACTGTATAACTTTGGGCGCATATCCTCGTATCTTGTTATTGGCGCACTGGTTGGTGGTACCGTCGCTAGCAGTGTCAGTGTCTTCGATTCCACCCACTTTTTAACCGTGTTGCGCGCCATTGCCGCTGTGATGATTCTATTATTGGGCTTGTATTTGGCACAATGGTGGAATGGGCTATTAAAGATAGAAAAAATGGGACAGTACTTATGGAAGTTTCTATCGCCTATCGCGGCTAAAATGATTCCTTTGCGCTCTCCTTGGTATGCCTATCCTGTCGGTATAGTGTGGGGCTGGATTCCTTGTGGAATGGTCTACTCGATGTTGAGTTGGGCTGCGGTCTCTGGCAGTGCAACTAATGGCCTACTAATTATGGGATGCTTTGGATTAGGTACCCTACCCGCTATGATTCTCATTGGCGCAGGTTCAGCTAAATATTCTCAGTTTTTTCGATCTCCTATCATTCGCCGCATAATTGGAAGTTTGATGATAGCATACGCAATGTACTCAATATTATTGTTAGTTAATTAGGCAAATGCATTAGTTAACTTTCTGATATAACGAACGTTTATATGACTACCCATTTAGGGTTGAAAGTGCTAATATATTGACGTAAATCAATTATATGTAAATCTAATAAATATGATTAATATTGAGAAACCAGCAACAAAGCGTATACAGTCCGGTGGTTGTGCTATTCATTGCCAAGATTGCAGTATTTCACAGCTTTGCATTCCATTTACGCTGAATGATGCAGAGCTTGATCAGCTCGATCAGATCATTGAACGCAAGAAGCCGATTCAGAAAAGCCAAGAGCTTTTCAAGGCTGGTGACGAGTTGAAATCCTTGTATGCCATTCGTTCAGGCACAATTAAAAGCTATACCATCACTGAACAAGGCGACGAGCAGATTACCGCGTTTCACCTAGCCGGCGATTTGGTTGGTTTCGATGCGATCAACACCCAATCACACCCAAGCTTTGCACAAGCTTTGGAAACGTCGATGGTGTGTGAGATCCCTTATGAAATCCTTGATGATTTGTCAGGCAAAATGCCAAAACTGCGCCAACAAATCATGCGTTTGATGAGTAGTGAAATCAAAGGCGATCAGGATATGATTTTGCTTCTCTCTAAGAAGAATGCAGAAGAGCGCTTAGCGGCCTTCCTGTATAACCTATCTGAGCGTTTTTCTCAGCGTGGCTTCAGCCCAAGAGAATTCAGATTGACCATGACCCGTGGTGATATCGGTAACTACCTTGGTTTAACGGTCGAGACTATCAGTCGTCTATTAGGTCGCTTCCAAAAATCAGATATTCTTGCTGTTAAAGGTAAGTACATCACGATCAACGACCACGATGCTCTCGCAAAATTGGCAGGCGCTAGCCGTAGCTAACCTACTCCCAGAAGTGACTCTTAGCTGAGTCACTTCAAATTCCTCATTTATTTCTTCTAAATCACTAATAAGTCACTCTTTTTTCGTCTAATCTTAGATTGCAATCTAACACTTTTCTTCACAGTAGAGTTATATTGTACTTATCGTTAATAGAATGAAACGGGTGGTCTATGAGTATATACAACAACATTCTGGTTGTTGCCAATATCGACGCAGAGCAGCAGCCAGCCTTGGCTCGAGCCATGCAAATCGGAAAGAAAAGTAAGTCACCAAGTCGGATTACTTTTTTCCTCGCAATATATGACTTTTCGTATGAAATGACATCTATGCTCTCCCCTGATGAACGAAATGCGATGCGCGCTGGTGTTATCCATCAACGTGAACAGTGGATGAAAGAAGTCGCAGAACCCTATAGAGATGATGACCACATTGAGCTCGATATTAAGGTGGTTTGGCACAACAGACCTTATGAAGCCATCATCAGTGAAGTCTTTGCCAAAGACTACGAGCTTGTAGTTAAAACGACACGCCAACACGATCTCCTCGAATCTGTACTGTTTACCCCAACAGACTGGCACCTACTACGTAAATGCCCTTGTGCTGTATTGCTGGTTAAAAACCATGATTGGCCAGAAAAAGGTCATGTAGTGGTATCCGTTCACGTTGGTTCAGAGAATGAGGCTCACCTTGAGCTCAACCATAGGATGGTTGAACAGGCACTCGATCTCTCAGATCGTCTTGATGCAGAGCTGCACTTAGTCAACTCTTACCCTATCACTCCTCCAAACATCACCGTCGAATTACCTGAGTTTGATCCAACCATCTACACAGACTCTGTTCGCGGTCACCACCTAAAAAGCATGAAAGCCCTTCGACAAGAGTATGGCATTGCTGAGGAGCAAACCATTGTTGAGCAAGGCTTACCTCAAGACGTTATACCTAAAGCGGTGAAAGACCTTGGCGCTGGATTAGTCGTCCTTGGCACCTCTGGCCGGACAGGCTTGTCCGCAGTATTCCTAGGTAACACAGCGGAAAACATCATTGATGAAATAAATTGTGACGTATTGGCTCTCAAACCTAGCGGTTATGTAAGCCCATTGGATCCACATGGCAGTTAGTTTCAATAAGTGATCAATCAAGTTCATAGTTAAAGCGGTGGCAACACCGCTTTTTTATGTTCGCTGTTTTTTCACTGGAAACTGCCTAGAATATCCGTATCATACGCACTCTCTTTTTAATCAAGATCCGGATAGTTAAATGAGCGAACAAGTTCAAGAGCGCACCAAGGCCCAACAATACAACTTTAACAAGTTGCAAAAGCGTCTTCGTCGTGACACAGGCAACGCAATCAGAGACTTCAACATGATTGAAGAAGGCGATCGCATTATGGTTTGTCTATCTGGCGGGAAGGATAGCTTTACTATGCTTGAGATCTTGATGAGTCTTAAGAAGAGTGCTCCAATCGATTTCTCCTTGATTGCAGTTAACCTCGACCAAAAGCAACCAGGATTCCCTGACCATATTCTTCCAGAATATCTAGAGACCCTTGGTGTTGAATACAAGATTGTAGAAGAAGACACCTACTCTATCGTTCAGGACAAGATCCCTGAGGGCAAAACGACCTGCTCTCTTTGCTCACGTCTGCGTCGCGGTATCTTATATCGTACAGCCAAAGAGCTTGGCGCAACCAAGATTGCCCTTGGCCATCACCGCGATGACATCATAGAAACACTGTTCTTGAACATGTTTCATGGCGGTAGAATGAAAGCTATGCCACCAAAGTTGGTTTCAGACAACGGCGAACACGTTGTGATCCGTCCACTGGCTTACTGCCGTGAAAAAGACATCATCAAGTTTGCCGATATGCGCGAATACCCTATCATTCCATGTAACCTTTGTGGTTCGCAGCCAAACTTGCAGCGTCAAAACATCAAGCAGATGCTAAACGGTTGGGACAAGCAGTTCCCAGGCCGTATAGAAACCATGTTCCGTGCTATGCAAAACGTAGTACCTAGCCACCTAGCCGATTTTGATTTATTCGATTTTAAATCGGTCGATCAAGATTCTGGCGTGATCAATGGCGGTGATATTGGTTTTGATAAAGAAGAAATACCTGTAGAAACTGCAGCAGTTGAACCAGTAGAGTTTGACCCTAAACTTCAGTTAGACGTAACTAACGTTTAATTCAGATAAATAAAAAAGGCCGGAGACTTAATTGCTCCGGCCTTTTTGTATCTGCTTTACTGCTCAATATATGGCATAACCCGTTGAGTTTGCTCAGATATATTAGCTGTGACACCGTCACTTAAATCCACTAACTTAAGGATGGCTTTTCCTTGTTCGTTAACCGGGACAGCCTTGCCATTGGAAAGCATGATTTGCTTTACAGTATCTGGGGTGAATTCAAGTGTTACGCCTTCAATATCTGGGGTAAACCAGTTCGAGAACATACCACCTAGACCGCCAAGCACCGTTTTCATTTGAGAGGTTTTACTCTCTAACTCTGAATACCCTACTTCACCCTTTAATGGCTCTTTCGTTAAGACAACCAAAGAGTAATCACAACGCGCGTCTTTTTGCGTGTGAATATAGACTAAAGGATTGGCACTCTTAAGGTTACTATCTAGAGGCACATTCACCTCTCCGTTGTCACTGATAGTCAACTCTTCAAAGTGCTCTTCTTTTTCCATCCAAGCCTTTTCGATTGAACAAGGTTGTTTGGTTTCAAAGTTGGTAAAAAAGAGCCCTATTTTGACGTCTTGTTGTGGCTCTTTCAGATTGTGTTTTAATGGCGAATACAACTTACTGTAGGTAAACATGTATTCTTCGGCCTGTGCTGTGTTCAGGCCCATGACCAATAGCGCCGCGGTCAATATACGACATTTCATTTTAAGCGATTATCCTATGCATCAAATGTGTTTGAGCCACCTCGAGGGGTACCCGATGTTGGGGGGGTATTGTCATCGTCAGACTCATCAATATGCTCATCTTTCTCATTCTCTTGCTTTGGTGCATCTTGCGTGGCAACAACCTGCAAGCGAATACCAAACATATTGCGGTAGATAATACCTTTTGCATGGAAGAAGAACGGTACTGCGATAACGAGACCTAGACCATACAGCATCATGCCAGCCACAAATGCAAACATGGTCACAAGATAGATAACTGCAATAGAGAAGATACGCTTGTTCACTGCGCGCATCGATGTCCATAGAGCTTTAACTGGGGTCAAACGTTTCTCACAGACCAGTAAAACCGCGTTACTGAAGGCAAGAGACAGATAAAGAGATAAGAACGGCAGCAATGCTCCAGCGATTGCTTGGGACAATAGATTGAGCATAGTGACCAGAATCACTGGCATCATAAAAGGCAAACCTTTGGTGATGTGTCTGGTCTCTGTTCTCAGGCCTGCCGCATGGCTCATTGCCATCAACGCAACACCAGCATAGATAGGCGCAGCGACCACTTCATAGCTAAAGTTCGCCACGAAGATCGATTGAAAGATGCCTGGCTGCAAAGACTCAGGGTCTTGAAACATAACTAAGATTGCTGAGAGATCACCAATTTGCAGTTTAAGTGCAACGATAAAAATGGCAGCTTGGATGGCGATAAGAAGGATAACAGCGGGGGAAAAAGTCAAAAAATTACGCATCGTCAGTTGCCATGCTTCACTAATCACACTGATGGGCTTTAATTCAAAATCCCCAGCCAATGCCTTTTCTACGCTACCACCAAGGTTGAAGTTTTTCTCTATCGGATCGCTCATTGAATCTTTAGGTCCTTGCCTTTAAAAGAAAATATTCTGGCGCAAGTATACCTGTAAACTGGCGTTACGGCATAGTCTTAAGCAAAAGGTCCTATCACTTAACTCTGTTTTGAGCATACAAACAAACCATCCGCACCGTTTTTCGTATGAATTATCAACAAGTCTAAATTATGGGGTGAATCTTAAGAAACCTCTTTAAGTGCAAACCCTTGCACTTCTGTTATACTCGCGCCCTAAAAGATACTTAAGGGAAAGCTAACGTTACAACTATGGCTCTACTAATGCGAATGACTCAGACCTTTGGCCTTCTATCCTTATTCTTTAGCTTCTCTGCTTTTTCTGAATCAGAACAGCCGCTTAAAGGAGAATCTGTAGATATAATCACTCCGCGTGCTGTCAGTATCTATCTACCCAATAATCTGATTCCATCGTCTGTTCTGTCTCAGTTTACCGCTCAAACGGGTATCATCGTAGAGCAGCGTGTTTATAATATAGACACCCCACAACATATCAGTAGACGAGACTATTCCGCCGTAGACCTCACGTTGATTCCGTACAGCTATTTCCCAGCACAAACAGAACTCGCGAGCCACTTTAAGCCGATAGCGAAAGACTCGCTGTCCAACGCAAGCACCATAAAACCTGAGTTAAATAGAG
This sequence comes from Vibrio breoganii, assembly GCF_001677275.1. GTDB lineage: Bacteria > Pseudomonadota > Gammaproteobacteria > Enterobacterales > Vibrionaceae > Vibrio > Vibrio breoganii. Next base: position 1,377,103 of record NZ_CP016177.1, on the reverse strand, counting down.
TCGAACTCGCTCAACATTACCAATATTCAGTGCCTTTAATGCTTCATGGCATAGGTATAGCGACCAACTCTAAAATGTTGCCACCCTCGATGCTTACACAATGGGTTGACCTTCATGATGAACAGTGGACTGGGCAGCTTCTCATTTTAGATGATGCTCAAACACTGGTCTCTATTGCACTGCTGGGGATGGGTTATCCCATCAACAATGCAACCGACAAGCAGCTACAAAAGTCGAAACAATGGCTCATCAATATGCGAAATAATGCCGCCTTCTTATCAAAAGAAGCCCCAGAGATGCATTTTCTATCGGGGCAAGTCTCGGTTGGTATATTGAGTAATGACCACGCGTATATTGGTAGTCTGGAAGATGCGGATATCGCAATTGAATGGCCTACAGAAGGCGCTATTTTAGACGCCTATGCCCTATCAATGAACATTGACAGCGATGCAGAGGAAGACGCGCTTTTGCTGATGAACTTCCTTATGGATAAAACCGTTCAATCACAAATTTCACTTTATTCAGGCTTAACTCCAGTGATTGATGGCCTTCCTATGCAGAGTAAACTGCTGAAACTGCTGTCGGCAGAGACTATTGAAAATGGCCACTTTAAGCTCAACTCACCTGAGAGTCGTTTGAAATACGAACAATTATTCCTAGAAGTTAAAGTACGCTAATGCATTTTGGTTTACGAGAGCAGCTCTTCAACCAACTTAGGTACTTCAACACCTGCAGGACCATAGCGTTTTTCTTCAAACTCGCTCTGTACCGCACTCGGCTCTAGGTTGATTTCTATGGTGTGCGCACCGTGCATTTTTGCATCATGCACAAACCCTGCCGCTGGATAAACTACCCCTGATGTGCCGATAGAAACAAAAAGATCCGCCTCTTCTATGGCGGCATAGATTCTATCCATTTGCAGCGGCATCTCTCCAAACCAAACAATATGCGGTCTCATTTGATGAGGTATCTGACAACAATGGCACAGATCACCATCATTGAGATCCGTCAGTTGTTCAACCACTTGACCTGATTCGCTGCAACGAGCCTTCAGTAATTCACCATGCATATGCACTATGTTATTGGTACCGCCCCTTTCGTGAAGGTTGTCGATGTTCTGCGTCACTACCGTGACAGTTCCATCCAACATCTCTTCGAGACGCCCTAACGCTTTATGTGCCGCATTTGGCTGAATAGACTCGGACAAGAGTTTCTGGCGGCGCATATTGTAAAAAGAGTGCACCAACACGGGGTCCTTAGCAAAGCCTTCTGGTGTAGCAACGTCCTCAATACGATGATTCTCCCAAAGTCCATCTTGCGCTCGAAACGTTTGGATTCCCGACTCCGCTGAGATACCAGCACCGGTTAACACGACTATGTTTTTGTATGGAAAGTTCATATTGAGGCCCCAAAGCAATTGCTAATGAATTGTTAATAAAGATTAACATTCATACAAGGGGAAAATAAAGAGACTGAGATCGCATCTTTTAGTGAAATGTTTTACCTCTAATTCAATGTTTTTTCACAAAAAATTTCGTGAAACACATTCTCTGCACTAAACTTTTCAAGGAATCAAACGGACAAGAGAGAATCATGCGTTCAAAACTATTCTTCCTTCCTCTGCTCCTCGCTTTATTTTCTTTTGGCGCTCATGCCAATTGGGAATACGATTTAGCAGATGAACCGAATATCGACAAAGTGTCTATCAGTATTGCTACAGAGATAGATAAATTGCCAGAGCCACTGTTTATGTCGCGAGCGGACCGAGACAAGGTCAATCAGTTGATGGAAGCGGTTATCAGGGAGCAGCGTAAACACGCTGACCAGTTCGCTGAGCAGATTGACGCCTATAGTGACGACAGTACTGATGAAAACTGGAAAATAGCAGAGCGTTCTTGGCTGACACTAAGTAGCTTAGGGAAAAGTAAGGCTAACTTACTACAGCTCGCCAGCAGTTCTACCAAAGACTTAGTGGCAGGCTTTGGTCCGTCTGGGGTAATTCAGTTTAAGCAAGAGTGGTATATCACGCGTTTAAACGGCGAGTTTCTATTTCATCTGCAAATACGCAGCTTTAAAGCGCTGATAAAAGATATCTTCATTTCCCCTATTCCTCTGATGTGGGCGGTCATTAAGGTTCTATTTATCTACTTTCTACTGACCTGGTGGTTAGCCAACAGTAAGCGATTTATTGAAGCCTTCAAAAATGCTCAAACAGAATATGGCACTCGTCCTCCTCTATGGATGCGTTTGATTTGGTATATCAGTCGAGCAAATCGCGCCATAGCGGTGCTTATCGCCATCACTCTATCGCTACGTGTACTTTCTGCAATACCGAGCTTAAGTCAGCTTATAGTCCTAGAGATTTTCACTTGGTGGATCTTAGGTGGCTCGATTGCCATAAGCTTTATTCTCGAGTTCGCTTACCGTAATAGCCGCAGTTCCAGTAAAGAAATCGTCGCACTCCGATTGTCTACGATACGTTGGTATGTATGGAGCTTTATCTTTGTTGGCGTGTTCCTGCAGATTTCACAGCGAATGGTGGGTAAAGGCACCATTTATTACTGGATATCCAGCCTCGTCTTTTTCTGGTTTGTGCTGATTACCATCCATGTATTGCGTAAGTGGCGACCTATTGTTTTCCGTCGCATCGCCAAGATGCCGGAGAAACCCCTGTGGATTGTTTGGGCTGAAAAGAATGAGAATACCTTCCTGCTCAATATCATCGCCACCGTATTGGGCATTGTTTGGATTTTCACCGCAACGTGCCAGGGCATGATCGTTGCCAAACTGTCGAATTTTACCTTCTTCAGCCAAGGCCTAGCCTACCTCTTCAAAATTGAAGTCGCCAAGCAGAATCAAAGTGAAGCGCACTCACAAAACTTTGTTCGCATTAAGGGTGATGAAACCTTCAAATACATTACACCAGGGCACGAAGACAGCACCTTAATTGACTATGCAACGGATGAGTTCAAACAGGTCTCTCGATATGTACTGTCTAACAACCCTGCTGTATGCGTTATTTCCGGTGAGCGCGGTATTGGCACGACAACCTTCCTTAAGCAGTTACTACACAAGGTCAAGAATGCCACGCCTATTTATCTCAACTGCCCTTATGCGGGTTATTCAGAGCTTATCGAAGAGTTTGCCGAGCAATTAGGCCTTGATCGAGAAGCTGGCGAGATCCAAATCCTAAACCATCTTCGAAAAAGTAATGAAAGCTACCTCATTGCCCTCGATAACGGTCAGCGCCTAGTTAAACCAATGGTGGGCGGACTCAATGGCCTAATTAGGTTTACTAACCTATTGCGTCGTTCTAAGAAAAACCACCGCGCTGTGCTCGCTATCGAGAAAGCGAGTTGGCGTTTTGTTGATAGAGCTCGCGGAGAAAGGCTGTTGTTTGATTGGGTTTCTTTTCTTCCAAACTGGAACGAAGCTCAAGTTTCTCAACTATTGGAGTCTCGAATAAACCAATCAGATGAGTATCGACTCTCGTTTGAAGGTCTTGTGGTACCAAAACAATGGGATCACGACAATATCAGTGAAGAAGACCGCGCTCGAAATGGCTTCTATCGAATCCTTTGGCACTACGCAGATGGCAATCCAACGGTAGCCCTCAGATTCTTTAGATTGTCCTTACGTCGCAATAAAAGTGATGACAGCATAGTGGTTAGGTTATTTAGAGCACCTGAGTCTGAAGAGCTAGAAAAAATGCCGAAACCTATGTTGGCAGTGCTTCGCTCAATTGTTCAATTAGAAGTGGCAAACCAAGAAGAACTGTCTGAGTGTACTCAGCTGAGTCTCTCTGAAGTGTTAGGTACTCTGCGTTATTTCCAAAGCCGTGGCTACATTGAATGGAGTGACGATAAGGCAAAGATTTCAGATCACTGGTATCGCCACGTTACTAATGTCCTTCACCGTCAGCATCTACTGGTAAAATAATATGCTAAGAATTTTGTTCCTTGTTTTCATCACTACATTCAGTAGTCTCTCTTTCGCAATGCAAGAAGTGCCTGATGTTACCGCTATTCAGGACTTTGCTAGTCTGGTTCGCTGGGGCGGTGTGCTATTTTCTGTATTGATCATTGCCTGTACGTGGTTACTACTAAGATTCATCGACTCTATAGTGGACAGTGTGAGTACGCAGTTCGTTCAGTACCGAATGATTTTGCAAAAAGCACAATCCTTCCTGCAGTTTTTCATCTACATCACGGCCGGTATTGTGGTGTTCATGATCAGCTTCAGAATCAACGACCATATATTGGCACTGATTGGTGGTACGCTTGCGGTTTCGGTGGGCTTTGCCTTGAAGGATCTAGCAGCTTCATTTATCGCAGGCTTAACGGTTATGATAGACCGTCCGTTCCAAGTAGGTGACCGCGTCACCTTTGAAGGAAACTATGGCGACATTATTACCATTGGGTTGCGCTCAGTACGAATGCGTACCCTGAATGATGACATCATTACCATTCCTAATAACAAATTCCTAAATGAAGTCACCGTTAGTGGCAACTACGGCGCATTGGATATGCAAGTGGTTATACCCTTCTTTATCGGAATGGATCAGGACATAGACCTGGCAAGAAACCTGATTCAAGAGGCCGCTTCTTCGAGCCGATACATACATCTTCCTAAACCCGTTGTTGTTTTAGTCAAACAAACCATCACTGAGAACTATTTAGCGATACAATTGACCTGTAAGGCCTATGTTGTCGATACGGGATATGAGAAACTGTTCGAAACTGATATCACACTGCGTGTAATGAAAGAGTTCAAGAAGAACGGCATTACTCCACCGCGCATCGCTGTGAGTTCACAACCGGCGTAACCGTCGATTACTAAACAGAGAATACAATGGCAAGAACGATTCAATACGTATATAACAAAGAACACAAAGAACTACTGTTCTCTTATCAGGAGCACCGCAATATTCATGAAGCGGTAGCTGAAGCTGAAGGGATCGACCTGAAAGAGTTCCTTAAGATGGAACAACAAATTGAAGCGGTTTCTGATACTAAAGCTGTTCGTGATTATCGTGACAACTACTTTAGAAAATTAGGCTTTGGCAAGATCACGCTAAAGCCAAAAGAGAACAAGCCGATTGGAAAAAAATAACACAAGGGACCTAACGGTCCCTTTTTATTGAGCCTGACCAAGATACTGTATTAATATACAGTATCTTGCAAATTTGATAGTTTACCCAACCCAAGATGGAAATTACTCTCGCCCAAATACAACAATGCCCCGAGTCATCGAGGCATTGATAGTTATCCAGGGTCAGACTATAAAGCCTTGTAAATAACCTTATTTCCTGACAACTGTTCTCTTTGAACAAGATTCTCAGTCAGTAATTTTTTTAGTGCACCCGTTGCCCAAGAAGCCGCTTTAGCCTCTTCTTGACCTGCTTCTAGGCCAATCCCTTTAGGGTTGATGCCTTCAGCGTTTGCGACAACGATGTCCAGTACCTGTTGCTGCTTTGGAGTAAGTGCAATGTCTGAAGCCTTCGCTTCTGCATTGTTTTCAACCTTAACTTCAACGGTTTCAGTCACTGCTGCTGGTTTAGTTTCAGCTTTAGCCACTGTCTTAGAAGCAACAGTTTTAGTGCTCGTTTTGATGCGCTTTTGTAGCTTCATCTGCACGTTACGTTTGTGTGCAAGTCTCATTAAATGATTCCCCTGTTCACTGCTTCTCAGCAGGCATGAAAATTTGAAGCGTGTTTATAGCAAAATAGCGCCCAACTTTGTAGATTTTTGCTGTGAAAAGAACCGAAAATTACATTTATAAAATAAACAGAACAGGATACTTAACAATTCATATTCATCTGATCAATCTATGGGCGAATCTTTAGACAAAAAAAGAGCACCGAAGTGCTCTCTTTTTACTTGATGATCTAACGAATAAGATTATCGAATATTTAGGAATGCTGCGCCACGTACGCCACCTGAATCACCATGTTTCGCCTTGATGATCTTAGGACACTTAGCCACTGACATTAAGTACTTAGGTATACGCTTAGGCATTTCTTCGTAAATCAGTTCGAAGTTTGATAGTCCGCCACCAAGGGTAACCACATGCGGGTCGTAAGCAGTAAAGATATTCGCAAAACAGATTGCTAACAGCTCCATAAAGCGCTCTACGTGTTCAACCGCTTTCTCTTCACCCTCGTTATAAGCGGTGATGATGTCGATGGCCTTCTTCTTTTCGCCAAAGTAGTGAGCGTAGATCAGCTCGAAGCCGCGACCAGATAAGTAGCTATCTAAACAACCCTTCTTACCGCAACCACAGCCTAGTAAAGGCGCGTTCTCGCCCAAGTGGAACCATGCATCGATAGGAAGACGGGTATGACCCACCTCACCTGCTACGTGGTTACGACCAGAAAAGACCTTACCTTCATGAATGATACCGCCACCGAAACCAGTGCCAAGAATCAAACCCATTACAGACTCTTCATCTTTCAGTTCATCATCCCACGCTTCAGACAATGCAAAACAGTTCGCATCATTTTCAATCTTAACGCTGCGGCCAATTCGAGCTTCAAGATCAGCGCGTAAAGGCTTACCTTTTGCTGCTGGTACGTTTACCGTCAAAATGGTGTTGTCTTCGGCATCTTCCATACCTGGAAGACCAAAGCCGATAAGACCCTCTACACCAAATTGCGCATCGTATTTTTCTACCAAACCTGCCAATGTTTCAACTAGCTTTGCATAGTCATCACCAGGTGTTGGCACTCGTTCTGTCGCTAAACGCTCCAGACTCTCATTAAACGCACCAAATTCAATCTTGGTGCCGCCCACATCAAAGCCATAAAACATCAGTTATCTCCTAAACTAAACCGTATAATTCATTGAAAAATAATTCGTATTATCCAGATCTTATGGCATACATACCGTGATGACTGCCATAAAACGCACCCCGCTCAGTCTATTCGGTTAAACAACGTCCGAAGATGTAACTAGAAGTCCTACTTTGATAAATATTGATTGAGTATTGGACGGCTAAAATCTCTCTTTTCTCGAGTTTTGCTCAGCATGTAGCTCTCTTTAAACACCCCAAACCAAGATTGCAGCTCATTACTGGCATGGATTAATCCAAACTCTTGAAAAACAAGCGAAGCAACCTCGCAAGTGGCGAGATGTTGTGCATGTTCTGATTTTCTCATCACATACTCAGAGATTTTTTCTGGTTGAATAGACACAACAGGTAAATGATGCAGATACTCTGACTTTCTATAGATCCTACGCGCCTCACGCCAACTGGCATCCAAGAAAATAAACAGCGGGATCTTATCCCGAACAAAGCTTTGCCTATCATCAGGAACAAGCGCATTAGAATCAAATAGATAATTTTCTGGAAATATCAGAATGGGCTGATACCTTGTATCCTGTAAGAGCGACAACATTTGCTCATCAGGCTCAGTACGGTTCCATTGATATGCATGAGCATCACCGCAGATATCGGCAATGAGACGTCCCGTATTGCTCGGTTTTAACACCTCGTTGTCCGAGTATATCAACAAGGACGCAAAGCCCGTGTGAGCTTGGGGTTGATGTGCGCAGATACAATACTGCTGTGCAATACGACAGTGCGGACAACGATCTACCTTGGAGCCTCTGGCACTAAAGGGCTTAGTGGATTGTTTCAGTCTGTACTCAACGAGTTTATGAACGGCATGTACACGCATTTTTCGCCCTACTGCGTAAAAGGAAGTAAGAGTAATGAAGCACACCAGAATTGTCATCACCTTGGAGAAAAATAATTAATGGACGTTGCATCCATAAGGTTGAGTATTTTTATTGCAGTGCTGTGTATTTGCGCACTCATAGAGGCTCTTAAACCCAAGCGTCCACTGACGCAACCAAAAGGTTTTCGTTGGTTAAACAATCTCGGTTTAACTGGGTTTAACTCCATAGTTTTGATGATTACCATGCCTTTGCTAGCCGTAGAGGCCGCGCTATGGGCAGAGCAAAATCAAGTTGGGTTGCTGTATTGGTTGTCCGTCCCTTTGCCTATTGCCACTGTGGTTGCTGTGATAGCACTAGATTGTGCCATCTATTGGCAACATCGTTTATTTCACACGATACCTGTGCTGTGGAGCCTACATAAAGTCCATCACGCAGACCAAGACATTGACGTCACTACCGGCGCTCGTTTTCACCCCATTGAGATCTGGTTGTCCATGTGGATAAAGATAGGCATAGTCATCGCCCTCGGTGTGCCGCCTGTTGCGGTTATCATCTTTGAGATCGTGCTTAATGCCAGCGCCATGTTTAATCACAGCAATATGCGCCTGCCTTTGTCACTAGACAAAGTGCTTCGCAAGTGGTTGGTCACACCCGATATGCACAGAGTTCACCACTCCACCATAAGACAAGAAACCGATTCTAATTATGGCTTTTGCCTATCTATTTGGGATCGCTTGTTTGGTAGTTACATAAAGCAACCAAAGTTGGGTCATCAAGGGATGAACATTGGGATTGGTGTTTTCCGAGAGCCTAAAGAGCAACGAATTGATAAAATGCTGACTCAGCCTTTTAGGAACAATTAATGAAGCACCTAAACCGTTATAAAATACTACTCATTACATTAAGCTCGCTTCTCACAGCGTGTGCTTCTGGTCCCGAAACGAACTCTCAAGCACGAGTAAACACAAGCCAGATTGACCAGCAAATTGACCACAAGGTGTCTGCACAAAAAAGTGACGAGCTATTTCGGTTTTACAATGTGTGGCATCAGACCCCCTATCGGCTGGGAGGAACGACACAAAACGGCATAGATTGCTCTGCGTTTACCCAAATCGCCTATTCACAGTTGTTCAAACACCCCTTACCAAGGACCACCAAACTGCAAAGCCAGATGGGTGTCGAGGTAGACTACGGCGACAGACGTTTTGGTGACTTAGTGTTCTTTAAAACAGGGATCAATACCCGTCATGTCGGGATATACGTAGAAGACAACAGTTTCATGCACGCCTCTACGTCTCGCGGCGTCATCATATCCAGATTAGACTCCCCTTACTGGGCCGACGTATTCTGGCAAATTCGCCGTGTAAACTAGGGTCTGTTGACCTTTTTAGATTAAATTTTTTGATCCAGACTAGGTAATACCACTCTACTGCTATTACCCGACGAGAATTAGCCTAAACTTAACTACGTAAGGATCAGCTGAGGCGTACGTTTATGTGGCAGGCGATAACCCAACAACTTTCAGACGTATTAATGTTTGAATTCAAGATAGAAGAAAAGACCCGTATTACTTCCGGTGATATTAGCGAAAGCTATATGATCAGTGATGGTGAACAGCGTTACTTTATCAAGATAAATAGTAAGGATTTTCTTGCTAGTTTTTCTGCCGAAGTTGATAACCTAAACGAATTGAGACTCTCTAATACCGTTGCCACTCCAGAGATTGTGCACTTTGGTTCCACCAAAGAAGCCTCTTTCTTGATTCTCAATTACCTCCCTACCCATCCATTATCTAATCACGAAGCCAGCTACCAGTTTGGGAAAGCTGTTGCGCGATTGCACTCTTGGGGTGATCAGCAAGAGTATGGCTTTGATAACGACAATTATATTGGCGCCACTGTACAGCCCAATCGTTGGCACAAAAAGTGGTGTCAGTTCTTTGCAGAACAGCGCATAGGCTGGCAACTGCAGTTACTGAAAGAAAAAGGCATCGAGTTTGGGAATCTGGAAGAGATCATAGACAGCGTCAAGTTTTCGCTATCCAATCACCACCCAAAACCAGCCTTGTTGCATGGTGATTTGTGGCACGGCAACTGCGCCGAATCGCCGTTTGGACCTATTTGCTACGATCCGGCCTGTTACTGGGGAGATAGAGAGTGTGATATTGCCATGACCGAATTATTTGGGGGTTTCCCTGATGCTTTCTATCAAGGTTACAAGAGTATCAAACCCCTACTTGAAGGTTATGAAGAGCGCAAAAACACCTATAATCTTTATCATGTGCTGAACCATTGTAATCTATTTGGCGGGCACTATTTACATGACGCGCAACTGAGGATAGACGAACTACTCAAACAATATGCGTGAATACTGAACCCAGCGTCAGGAGCACCATTATGAAAGAATATGCTGAAAGACATGTTTCTTGCCCACATTGTGGACAACATATTACGGTTCCTCTAGATACAACTCAGGGCAGTCAAGACTTCTATGATGATTGCCCTGCGTGTTGCCACTCTATCCACCTCAGTATGGAGCTAGACGAGGTCAGAGATAAAGTGGAACTGCGGATTGATGCTGACGACGAGCAAATCTTCTAAAGTGCTTTTTGAGCTAACACTCGTTCCACAGTATCAACAATCGCCTGTGTTTGAGGATCAACCTCAAGGTTAATCCTATCGCCTACAGCACGGTGGCCAAACAAAGTACGAGTCAGAGTCTCTGGGATAAGATTCACGCTGAATCGATTACCCTCTACCTCTGCAATGGTTAGCGAACATCCATCAAGACCTATATATCCCTTCTTTAAGATATAACGAATGCTATCCGTGTCAGCTTCAAACCAAATAGTTTGGTTATTAGGGCTTTTTACAATGTCTATAATGATGACGGTTCCAGAAATATGACCGGACATATTGTGCCCGCCAATCTCGTCACCAAAGCGCGCAGCCCGCTCTACGTTGACGTAGTCACCTGATTGAAGCTCTCCCAAGTTGGTCAGATCCAAAGTGGCTTTCATCAGATCAAAAGTGACTCTATTGTCATCTGCCTTGGTCACCGTAAGGCAACAACCATTGTGAGCAATAGACGCGCCAACAGAAATGTTTTCACTCAATGAGTCAGGTAATTCAATGACATGAGTTTGAAAATCTTGCTTCTGCTCTATTGAGATAACTCGAGCCGTTCCTTGAACAATTCCTGTAAACATATTTCCCCTTAACAAGCTTTCTAATTTTTCAAAAGTATACCATGTGGACCTTTTTAGAGACATTTAAAGCATCAAGGCAATCGGTCAATAGGCATTGATAAATAGAGCAATAAAAACTGGAAAAACCGTAGCACGCTCAACAGTTTGGTATTACTATTCCTCCCCTAAATGAATATAGGAAAACGCCGTGCACCGTTACCAAAAAGAAGCCAAGAACCTGATAAAGCTAGCGACCCCGATCCTCATTGCCTCGGTTGCTCAAACAGGCATGGGTGTTGTTGATACCATCATGGCCGGCGGCGTGAGTGCAACGGATATGGCTGCAGTTGCGATCGCCTCAAGCATTTGGCTACCTTCTATTTTATTTGGTATCGGCATCTTGATGGCACTCATCCCTATCGTGGCACAGCTTAACGGTAGAGGACATCAACACAAGATTGCTAACGAGATTCAGCAAGGTGCTAGCCTAGCAGTATTAATTGCCTTCCCTATTGCATTCGTCTTACTGCAAACCAGTAATATCTTGGGGTTGATGGATGTCGATGTGGCCATGGCAGACATCACCACGGGTTACATGTATGCAATGCTTCCAGCAGTGCCAGCATTCTTATTCTTCCAAACTCTTAGAAGCTTTACCGATGGAATGTCTTTAACCAAACCCGCAATGGTTATTGGTTTTGTCGGGCTACTGATTAACATTCCACTGAACTACATCTTTGTGTACGGAAAGTTGGGCGCCCCCGCTCTAGGCGGAATTGGCTGTGGTGTGGCCACAACCATAGTGTACTGGGTGATGTTTAGCATGTTGCTCTTCTATACCATGACGTCTAAACGACTGGCGAAGATTGGCCTGTTTGATAAGTGGCATAAACCAAATCTAAAAGCGCAATATCGTTTATTCAAGCTTGGGCTTCCGGTGGCGCTGGCGATTTTCTTTGAGGTAACCTTGTTTGCCGTCGTCGCCCTACTGGTTTCTCCGCTGGGTCCCATAATTGTTGCCGCTCACCAAGTCGCTATCAACGTATCGGGAATGGTCTTTATGATCCCAATGAGTATTGGTGGCGCAGTGAGTATTCGAGTTGGGCATAAATTAGGTGAAGAGGATACAGAAGGCGCTCGTATTGCTACCCGTGTCGGTATCTTTTTAGGCTTGGCGATAGCCGTTGTTACCGCGGTTCTTACAGTGCTGTTTAGAGAAGATATTGCAAACCTATACACAGATAACAGAGCAGTAACCGCGCTCTCAGTACAACTGCTGTTACTTGCTGCCATCTATCAATTTAGTGATACCGTACAGGTCGTAGGCGCTGGCGCACTTCGCGGTTACAAAGATATGAAATCTATCTTCAACCGCACCTTTATCTCCTACTGGATGATTGGCTTACCTATCGGCTATGTACTCGGCTCTACGGACTGGCTGTTTGAGCCGATGGGCGCTCACGGATACTGGTATGGCTTTATCATCGGCTTAACCACTGCAGCAGTGTTGTTATCTATGCGCATTAAGTGGATGCATCGTCAGAGCCGAGAGGTTCAGCTAGAGTTTGCCTCTCGCTAATTGCACTTTGCGCTAATGCACTTTACGCTAATGCACCTTACGCTCTCTTAAGAATCGAGCAAAACGCGGCACACCATTTTCTGTTGTGCCGTTATAGCGATAAGTAATCTCCGAACCAAGCATTGGTGGCGCTTTTCGCATTTCATCTGTGAGTCCACTTCCAATATAAAATTGCACACCTGATGGAGACTCAACATGAAGTGCGCCCACCAGCGACTGATACTTTCCATTACCAGGCTTGTATCCAATCACTGTCGCTTCCGCATCTTGGTGGATCTTTATCTTAAACAGCTGCTCACTACGACCTGACATATAGACAGCTTGCTTATGACGAACCACCAGCCCTTCGCCACCTCGTTTGGTAACTTGTTGTAATTGTTTATTTAACTGAGCGTTTGACTGAAAAGGAATCTGCTCGACTACCTGTACCTGATCAGAACGAGAACCTGACGCCATCTTCCATAAACGAAGTGAGGCATAACGCTCTTCAAAGGTAGCTAGGCTGTCTAGCCTATCAAAAATCATATAAGTTATAGTGCTCCAGCTAGGCTCATCTGGCCTCTCATCCAGAACCGTTTTCTGCACTTGAGCATAATTGCCACGCCCGGCCCACAACTCTCCCTCAACAGCAAACGTAGGCAACTGTTCGGTAAAAGAGCTAGGCGCAGTCAACGCAATACCTCCTCGAGTACGCAACTCTTTTCCATCCCAGATCGCCCTTATGCCATCTAATTTTTCACTCACAAGGTAGTTGCTATTGAGCTCTTCCCCTTGATAAGGCTTAGCAAGCATTAAGAAATCAGAAAACTCGCTACATTGAGCCGTTTCGGATTCGAGAGCAGAACATGCAAGTGCAATTAAAGTGACGGGAGTTCGTATTGACATAATTAGCCTCCGTTAAAGGGACATTAATAGAATGGAGGATAATTGAATTAAGTAGACAAGCTATAAGCTGTTTTTCGGGATGTATCGATCACTAAAATGCAAACTTATAAGGCTTTCACAACAAAGTTGAAGCTCATTCCACATCAGTAGTATTTATTCTGCATCAAGAGTAAAAGGTTAATTATCTAAGCCCGCTAATCGATTGCGATCTGACTTAATTGCTTCTTTCATAAAGTTGAAAAACGCTTTTACTCTGGCAGAGTCCTCTAGGTCTTTATGGGTCATAATCCAAAGGTCTGTACTGTGTTGTTCCACTTCCATATCCAGCTTTTGCAAAGACCTAGAACTGTCACCAACAAAACAAGGTAGATAGGCAAGTCCCATCTGGTTCTCAGCGGCTAATATCAGAGATTCGAAAGAATCCGTTTTCATTACTATCTTTTCGTCAGAAATTAATTCAGATACCTGAAGCGAAGCGCTACCCCTATACATGACTAACCAAGATGCAGACTTTAATGGGTGCTTGCTTTTAAGCCCATTGATATAACTAGGTGCACCGTAAACACCAAAGGCAATTTTGCTTAACTTTGTGCCAACCAAAGACATAGATAACTCACTCGCAGGACGAATCGCAACATCTGCATCTAAATGTGAAATGTCTAGTCGACGAGATGTCAGACTCAGTTCTAATTGGATTTTAGGATACAGACGATGAAACGCAGCCAAATGAGGACCTAATACTAAACGTGACAAAGCGTCTGTAGTAGTCAATCTCAACGTACCTTCCAACTTCATTTCCTGACCGAAAATTTTATGTTCCAACTCTCTCACTGTAGACTCTACAGAGAGTGCAGACTCTAGTAGCTTTTGTCCTTCAACCGTTAATTTATAACCGGTAGAAAGCTTATGAAAAATTCGTAACTTATGCCGATACTCAAAAGAGTCAATACGACGCGATACGGTACTGTGATTAACTCCAAGTGATCTCGCCGCCCCCGATAAAGATCCCTCATTAGCCACCGCCAGAACATATTGCAGGTCACCCCATCGAATGTTGTGCATTTTTGCATACCATATGTGTTTAATTAGTGCATTTACTTAAAATTTAGCACGACTATAGTTATTACACGAATGCAATAAGCGGAGTTGAAGATCAAGGCATACGTAGATAGCGACCCTTATCTTCTAGGCACTGAACTTCAAAATTGACAGTCAGGAGAGATAAAATGTTAAAGAAGAATCTATTGATCGGTCTTGCTAGTCTATTGGCTTTCTTTCACCTAACAGCAGCCATGGCGGATGAAACAGAAATGGTTGATCCTGCTAAGACATTAGAAACGGCTCAAGCGTTTCTATGGGCTGCAGGCTCTGGCGATATGGAAAAACTTAAGACACTCATGGCTGATGACTTTGTCTGGCATAATGAAGGTGACGATAGCATCCCCTGGATCGGAAACTGGGATTCAAAAGAAGAAGTACTCAATACTTTTCTCCCCCTCTTCGGTGCAGGTTTGAAAGTAACCAGCTGGACTACGGACTATAGCTTTGTAAGCGGTGACCAAGCCGTATTTATGGGCAGTATGAGTGCAATTGCGAACGAGTCAGGTGTAGACACAGGCAAATTCAGCTGGGCAGTACGAGTTCACGTTGAAAATGGCAAAGTGAAGAGTTGGAACTGGTTTGAAGACAGTTTCGCAGTATCAAAGGCTTATCACACCAAAAAATAACGACTATAGAATCGCAAATGTCTACAAGCTCGATATTCCGTCTAGGTCTATCGAGCTTTTAATTTTTAAGAAACATTGATTTGATACACAGACTGATTTGCTTTTGGTAACGGAAGAAAAACGCCATCAACAAAGGTTTCGTTGGTTCAATATCCTGTGGTAACGAGCTACTCTCGAGTCATTTAGCTACAGTCACCTAATAATTCCTATATCACCATGAGCAATCATAATTGAGTTACTTGCTTTCATTTAGATCAAGTAAAGGTTCACCATACTTATCAACCAAACTATCCAGTTTTAAATTTATGATGGTTGGCTCGCCTTCAGAAACCGAAATCCACATAATATGGTCCATATGAAAGCCACGATCAGACGGTGTAAATGCCCCACCTGTTGTTCCTAGCTGAATGTAGTCTTGTCCTTTTCGTTCTTCATAATAGTACGTATGCTCATGACCATTCAAAACTGTATATGAGAAGTTTTGTAATGCTAACTCTATTGCCGTAAAGCCTGAAGAATCGTCGCTCCACAAGGGTTTGTGCATTAAGACAAATACCCAGTTAACATCCTTATTATTATCCAACGCCTTTAGGAAGTACTTAATTTGTTCATCGCTAAGTTTTCCGTATTTCCGCTCTTTTAATTGAGCATACTCGGTCGCCATAAAAGCGTCCTCACCCTCGGTTTTATAAAGGTTTACCGCTTCATTTCTTAATACTTTAATTTCGCTAAAACGTTCTGCAATAAAATCCTCAGAATCAAGCATCAAGAACAACATATCTTTATGCCTAAAGTGATAGTACCTAGGGCCAATACTCGACTCCCACCACTCACGCATTGCTATGTTGGAAATATCATGATTACCGACAACAGGATAAAATGGGATATCATTGGATTGAGTAATGGTGGCAAAAGTCTCCCACTCAGAGTTCATTGTACTGAGCTCTTCTGTTCCCCCTTCAATCAAGTCTCCAACCGACAAGATAAAGTCTGGCTGGAGTAGGCTCAGTGCATTTACAGCGCCTTGATACACTCCAGCCCTTTCACCACCCGTCAGATCCCCAATTACTGCGAATTGGACTGGAGCGATTGTCCGCTTCGGGGGTTCAAATGTTATATTGCTTTGGGCACATAAACTGAAAGGAAACACGACTAGTATCAGACCAATTATCTTTTGCATAAAGAAAACATCTCCAACTCTCTGGCATGCTTCTCTATGTATATTGCATGACCCAAACCTCATATCAAATTGATTATAGCTAATTTAATTTAAAGCCCAATTGCGCCGATTAAATTAACGGTTTTGCAGTTAGATCAACACTTCCCCATCCTCAGGAATCATGACCTTCTCTACTAACCCCTCAGCATCCGGCGTTAAAACCGTATCACCACTAATATTTGGCAATTGTAAAAAGAAACCGCAACCATTTGCCATTGCCTTATGAATCCAGCTATGTGCGTGTATAGCGGTGATCTGACCGCCCATAAAGGGGATAATCACCCACTCAATAGCGCGGGATATTTAAGCTCTCACTCTCACTCTCACTCTCACTCTCACAGATCATGACAGCACTCTGCGATTAACTCTCTTAGCCATTGGTGCGCTGAATCCCGCTCTAGCATGCTTGGCCACAACATGCGGTAACTTACAGGCTTTAATTCAAAGGGTAGCGGTAAGGGTTTAAGTGTGTACCTTTGTGCTAACTGTTTTGCAAAGATAGAGGTACACACAAAAAACATGTTGGTGTGTTGCGCCAGAAGCGCCGCACTGTGAAAATCTGGCACCTTAGCCTTATCTTTCAATCGTTGCCCCTGTTCAGCTGCCACTCGGTCTAACAACCAAAACTCGCTCTCTTCTACAAAGATTCGAATGATATCTGAGTCCAAAAAGCCTTGTTCGTCCCATGCCTGTATAGAAATAGGATGATATTGGCTCACCAAGCAGACATGATGATCGCGATAGAGTTCGAGGTTCGGTTGCTCTGCAAGATCAGAGACATGATAAGGTGCCTCTACACGTTGATCGGTATCCCTTGCCACTATAAGCAAGTCCAAATCACCTTGATTCAAATGGTTTAGGCTTGCCTTCGATTTAGGAACAATGCTGAGTTGCATCCCAGGCGCCAGCCGAGTCAGTTTAGGCATGAGTCTAGGGACAATAACCGGGAATGCGGTCTCACAAATACTGATGGTAAAAGTACGTTCATCGTTCGCCGCATCAAAGGATTCTGGAAGCAACATGATGTGCGAATCTCTTAGCCATTGGCGAAGCGGTGTTTCAAGCTTTAAAGCTCTCGCTGTTGGGGTTAGCCCTCTACCTGTACGTATAAACAGTGGATCGTCTAACACAGCACCAAGCTGCTCTCTTAGCTTAGTTAATTGCTTGCTCACTGCCGACTGACTGAGGTTCAATCGTGTTGCCGCACGGCTCACGCTCCCATCCTCAAGCAGAATTAACATCAATCTGAGCAGATTTAAGTCTATGTGGTCTAGTTTCACTAGATATTCCATTTAAGAAAGTATCTGATGACAATAATTCAATATTAGTCATATCGCAACATTGATACACTGCCGCCCTACACCACACAGACAAAGATACAAATGAACCACAAAGCCCCTATTTATCTCTTCTTACTGTTGATCGTCATTAGCCCTATGGGAATTGATATCTATCTCCCTGCGCTCCCGCAAATGGCAGACAATCTACAGACCCCAATGGCAAACATCCAAACCACCATCACACTTTTTCTCGCTGCTTTAGGTTTGGGTCAATTGCTTGCAGGGCCTTTGGCTGATCGCTACGGACGCAGACCCCTCATTCTAAGTGGCCTATTGCTTTATATTTTTGGATCTGGCGTTGCTGCATTCGCTATGCAAATAGAAGTGTTATGGCTTGCTCGAATATTACAAGGTTTGGGCACATGTGCGGTATCAGTAGGTGTAATGTCTGGGGTGCGCGATAGCTATAGCACCGAAAGAACGGCGTCTATCTACAGTTACATCAATGGCGTTATCTGCGTCATTCCTGCGCTAGCGCCAATGCTTGGTGGTTGGCTGAGTGAAACATGGGACTGGAGAGCAACCTTCTACTTTATGGCAGGCTATGCCTTGTTCGTGACTCTATTTGCTTTGTTGCGTTTACCGGAAACGCGCCCGTCGAATACCATCTCAAGCCCTAAGCTTATCAACTGGAAACAATACCAACCCATTTTACAAAGCCACACCTTTAGATTTAACGCAGGTCTGGTTATGTTGGCAATGGCGATCATTATTGCCTTTGTTAGCGTGGCTCCAGTGCGTCTTATGGTCGAGTTGGACTTAGACCCAACCACCTTCTCACTATGGTTTGGTAGCAATGCACTTATCAACATTTTGGGTTCGTTTACCGCGCCGATTATCATTCGCCGTTTAGGTCAATCACGAGCACTGAAACTGGCGATTGCAATGTGCACTCTGGCAGCAGCTTCAATCTTGCTGCTGCAAGGCGTAGATAGTCCTATTGCCTTCATGGGGCCTGTGTTTATTGCGAGTACTGGTTTCTGTTTAACTCTGGCCATTTGCTGTAGCGCTGCACTAGCGCCATTTTCTGAGCGAGCAGGAACCGCCGCTTCACTATTGGGTTTCTTCCAGATGGCTGGAGCTTCAACGCTGATCGGTATCGTTAACTTCTTGCCACTAGGATCATTGCAGATGATGGCACTGTTCATGTCACTGCCATTGATTTGGTATGTAGTTTGTCGACGTAAATCCAATTACGAAGTGTGTGAGAGCTAAACAAGAGTAATTCAAGACAGCGAGCCAACCTGGCTCGCTAGTCGCTAGTTACGTGGCTTTACGAACACTAGTGTGTTATCGAGGTTTCCTGAAGGCAGTCGTCGTTCATTGCGCAAAGTTGCCTCAAGTTCATAACCACAGCGCTGGGCCACATTCCTACTTTTAACGTTACTTTGGGCCGCTCTTATTTCTATGCGGTTCGCCTTGAGCTCATCAAAGGCATACGCTTCTAACCTAGTTACCGCTTCGGTGATAAACCCCTTGCCGACACTATCGCTTCGCAGCCAATAGCCTATCTCAAAGAAAGGCACCTCTTTATCGCGAATGATCAGGCCGATGGCGCCTATTAACCTACCCGATGTTTTTTCTATTAGAGAGTAACGAAGCTCATCCTTGAAGCCTGCAAAGTTTTCTATGGCCTGCTGGGTGTTTTCAATGGACGCCGGCTGTGAAAGCGCAAATGGGACCCAAGGTAAGAATTCCTTAAGCTCTTGCTCGCTTTCTTTAATGGCCACCAGCATAGCCGGCTGATCCTCTAATGAAGGAGGAGTTAAACGCAGTCGGGTTGTTTCCATTGTTTAAGGTTACCTTGTTATTGCATCATCTTTCGATTTACAAATGACATTCTCAAATGCATTTAGCTACACCATATTTGGTGGGGGTGCGCATCAATCAAGACATGTCCACATAGCCATCTATTGCTGAAATATTCGCAATCCAGCGCTGTATGTGAGGATAGTTTGATAAATTAAACCCACCTTCGTTGGCAACATGGGTGTAAGCATATAAAGCAATATCGGCGATTGTTGGCTGTGCACCTACCAGAAAGTTTGATTGAGACAACTGGCTGTCCATTAGAGCCAGCGCTTTGTTGCCCCCTTCTTGTAGAGAATTAAACTCGTCAATTCGATTTTCAGGCATTCCCTGGTACTTTTGAATAAACCTAGCCACCGCAATATAGGGTTCGTGTGAATACTGCTCAAAGAACAGCCATTCATAAACTTTGGCTTTTTGGTATTTATCTGTTGGGAGGAAATCAGTGCCTTCGGCAAAGTAGCCCAAGATAGCATTTGATTCGCTTAAAGTGCGTCCATCATCAAGGGCAACAGCAGGTATTTTCCCGTTTGGGTTGATAGAAAGAAACTCAGGAGTTTTAGTTTCGTTCTCTAGAATATTCACGTGAATCCACTGATGTTCTATGCCAAGGAATGACAGAATCAATTTCACCTTTAAACAGTTCCCAGACTGCAGATCTCCATATACAACCATTAACGCTCCTTGTATGGTTTTAGGCCAAGCCCATTAAGCTTTTGTTGTTTTAAAGTCTTTAGGTAATTATTTCCGTGATTACTTCTGTTTCTACCGAGTTCGCAATAAAGCAATTCTCATGAGACAGATGATGCATTTTTTCTAGTTGTTCTGTTGTCGGAACACGCTCACCAGAAAAGACTACCTGAGGACGGAGTACCACTTGAGTGACGGCCATCTTGCCCTTGGTATTTTCTCTTAGCGTACCTATTGCGTTATCCGTATAGCTTTCAATGACGTATTTTTTCTTTGCGGCAATCGATAGAAAGACAAGCATATGACAACTGGACAAAGCCGCGATAAAGGCTTCTTCTGGATCTACGTTTTCTTCAACAGATAGCGGTAGAGGAACAACATGAGGCGATGCTGAAGCCAAAACAGATGCACCGCCATCAAATTCCCAGGTGTGGCCTCGACTGTACTTGTTGTCGCTGAAAGCTTCAGTTTCACCACGTTTCCATCTAACGGTTGCTGAATGTTCTGACATTTGATACTCCGTTATTTCAATACATAGTTAACGCGAAGCTAAACCTAGCTTATGAAGACCACAAACATAGAACTGGAAAACAATGAGACAAATTACTTGGGCTAAAGAACGGTAACGCCTTCAACCTCAATGACAGAATTCACATTGGCTCTCTCAATGATTTTAAGTAATGTGGTTTGAATTAACTCATTGTTTCTAATCTCTGTTTCACAAGCGAAGCGTTCTTCCTGAGCACTATCGCCTTCACTCAAAGTAAACTGAACTGACACTTCAGTCGCATAGTCTTTTGAGGGCCCAAAGTAGGCTAAAGTAATTTTTGGGTGACCGTTGAAGCCTTTTTTAACCTGTTTCGCGATTCGTTTCTTAGCTTTATCCAAATTCATAAGACTTCCTGTTAGGGCTGAACACTCAACCGAAAATAGCGTTTAAATACTGTGCAGGATTATATTACTGCAAGCTCAGCAATGGTCTAACTTTTGATTCTCGCCATGTGATACACCGAGACATATTCCCCATCTCGAAATGCGTAGGCTTGGGACTCACCTTCAATGACAAAGTCATGCTTCATATACAAATTGATCGCTGATTCGTTATCTACAAATACAGTCAGTTCTATGCGTTTCAGGTTAAGCCAGTTATCGGCCAAGTCGATCACTGTGGCGAGCAATGCCGTCCCGACACCTTTTCCTTGGTGATGATCCTTAACGCCCATACCAAATGAGCCCACATGTCGACGCCTTGGGTTTGTACCTACTTCAAAGCCGATATTGCCAACGATCTCATCATCTGCAACCGCGACATAGGAAAAGACATGATCAGGAACAGTGGATAGTCGCCCTTCCCACAATGTTAGTGATGGGTTAGGCAGTTGCAGTGTACCCATATAGGCATTGGTACACTCATAAATCTCTTTGACGGCTCTTGCATCCTGCGGCTCTGAACGTCTGACTGTGACTTCCATCAACTCTCCTTGTTATCCATCAAGCTATTGATTTGTTTCACTATAACAAATCGAAAAGGTAAAGCTAGCTTAGCAAGATCGAAAAAGGGCCCTGATAGAATCAAGACCCTTTTGTGGAATTAGAAGCGAGTAACGGTATTAGAAGAATATGCGTCCACGTACTCCAACGACTAGCGCGGTGTCTTCTGTAGAAAATGCAGGATCGACAATCAACTGAATATCGGGGGTGACTTGGAAGTGGTCACCAAATTGCATGTTGTAGTACAACTCAGCGGTTACCTGTGAATCACTATTGGCTAACGGGGCAAGGAAATATTCATCATTGATCTCACTCCAGTTAAGCGCAAAGCCCAAATTGTTATTCGCGCCTCCCAAAGCAAAATAACCAAAGCCTGCAGATATCGATTTGTCATAAAGAGCGACACCACCTTCTGAGAAACCACCACGCACAAATGGCATAATTTGCGGTGTTACAAATGTGCTGTACGAGAAATTGATACCTTGTCCATCATCACCATCTGCGTCTATGTTGTGACGAGTACCTCCATCCATCTGCCATAAAGTGATATGGAAGTTTTCTGTAAATATCTGATCTTGAGATGCTGTCCAGCCAAATTCTAGTGTTTTGAAGTACTCACCATCGCCAACAGTATTAAAGCCTTCAAAAATATCACCAGAATCACCATTGGCGTCTGCGATACCAGCGACTACATAAAAGTTATCACTTATCATATGGCCGCCAGATAGCGCTAAGATGCCGTCATCAGGTAAGCCCATCACTCCAGAACCGGTAGAAAATGCTAGGTTCGAAAACCCTGTCCACGGACTCGCTAACGCATAAGTATCGACGTAGTTAGTCACATCCTGCCAACCAATTTGGATAGTACCGCGACCACCGTTGATCTTTTGTTTCCAATTTAAGTCAGTAACACGAAAGCCTTGATCGCTAAATGCCGGAGACATCAACCCCATATAACCCAAAGTGTCGGGATTAAAAGGAGAACCCGTAATTCCAGAAAAATCCTTAGGTGCATAATCGGAATACGCATGACGATGTTCGATTTTCCAAATTAAGCTACCAGTATTGCCACTATCACGGCCAACAAGGTTCCACTGTCCGTACAAACGAGCAACACCCGATGAAGCACTGACATCATCGCCAGTTGCACCATTAGGACTTGCCAGTCCAAGAGCAAAATAGTCAGCGCCAAAGGTAAAGCCCTTATCAGCTAAGTTTTCACGCCAATGTTTCTGCTCACCCTTTTGCGCTGCAATGGTGTTTTCTACTGAGTCTGGTCCTTCAAAGTTTGCCCCTTCTGCAAAAGCTGATGCTGACGCAAGTGCCGTTACGATTGCTAGGCAAGATTTAGAAAGTCGAGAAGTCAATGTCATGTCACACCCTGATATCTTTATGATTTGTTTGTATTTTAGTGGTATT
The DNA here is from genome assembly GCF_001677275.1 of Vibrio breoganii. GTDB lineage: Bacteria > Pseudomonadota > Gammaproteobacteria > Enterobacterales > Vibrionaceae > Vibrio > Vibrio breoganii. The sequence goes on along the minus strand of NZ_CP016177.1, from coordinate 1,354,078 downwards.
TGTTACTCAATGACGCCCTTTATGCGCCATCAATCGAATAACTTAGTTGGTTTGATACAGTTCGACTTCCTGCGCTGACATCTGATATACCGTCTCAACATTGCTTGCGCCGTCACTGTAGTTCACATTTGCTTTTGCAGCTTCATTAAACAGCTCGCCTTCAACCCAAACTGGTGTTTGCAAACTGACTAGCTCAATGCCTTCCGGGTATTCAACCAATACAATCTGATTAGGTGGTGGCGGTGGCGTATGAATACACGCACCTGCAGTAGGCACTAAGAAGAACTTAGTCACTTTTGTGCCTTCCATTTCAACAGGAGTAATAAAGCCTGGTATGCGATGAGCCTTATTAAGTAGCTCTGTATTAGGTAGAGTCGCAAGCTTAGTACGTTGCTGCATGATCGTTTCACGCTGAACAAATAACTCATCGACATCAATATTCGATTTGGCAAAATTCGCTTTTAACGCTTCAATCTCTTGTTGTGATTCTTTAGAAGGTGTAAACCCTTCTACCTTCTGAGCATCACGGTAGCGGGCTATTGTGCCCAAATCGTAAAGCTGATTAGGATCTAGCGCTGCAAACGGGTCTTCAACCGTTTCTACTTGAGGAAGCAAGTCTTGCCATAATGTTGGTTCCATTTCCTGGGCTACCACATCCTTGGCTAATAGGTTCAGTGAGAACAACAATGCGCTTCCTAGCAGAATTCGTTTTAACAACTTCATTTACAGATACCTTAAGAAAAGAGGCAGGACATATTGCCCTGCCTAGATACTAAACACTGGTTATTGAATACTAGATAGTTAACTAATCAGAATTGATTACAGCTTGTTGCGATAGATCTTACCGTCTTTCATAACTAGCTTGATGGTTTCAATCTCTTTGTACTCTGGGTCCGCGTCAAACCAAGCGTCAGTCGCGCCAATCACAGACATGTCTTCTAGAGGGTTACCCTCAACAAGAATGATATCGGCGATTGCATCTTTCTCGATGACACCTAGCTTACCTTTAGCCGTACCACGAGGACCTGACATAGCCAGCATCTCACCTGCATTAGACGTCATCTGCTTCAGTACTTCGTAGTTGCTACCAAAGGCTTCAGCACGCCAGTAGATCTCATAACGACGTGCACGTTCTGCATCCGAATTCACACCCACATAGTCAGAAGCAAATACAACCTTCACATCGTTCTCTAGAAGACGTTGGCCGAATGTGCCGTACTTCTTACGTAGCTCAGCAATAAGAGGCAGTTTATCTTTAGGCATCAATGGGTTCTTCGCAAGGTCTGGTGACAATCCCCACATTTGCGGAACTACATAACCGCCTTCCTTAGAAATACGCTGCATAGTCTCATCATTGATGAAGAAGCCATGCTCGAAGGTTTTCACGCCACAATCGAGAAGACGATTTACAGAGCGGTCGTTAAATACGTGCGCTGCTACATAGGTGTTCCAGTCTTTTGCTGCTTCTACAATGGCACACGTCTCTTCAACTGAGTATTGCGTGGTATCGATTGGGTCAAAGCGTGATGAACCGCCGCCACCAGCCATGATCTTAATTTGTGTCGCGCCGTTACGCAGGTTCAAACGCGTTGCTTTTTGCACCTCAGGTACGCCATCAGCGACTGCGCCAATGCCCATACGCTCAAAGTTTGAAATATCGCCCGCAGATTGAATAGAGAAGCCCGCATCAGAGCGGTCTCGGAAATCACCGTGGCCAGAGGTTTGCGAAATGAATCCGCCAGATGGGTAAATACGAGGACCGGCTACATTGCCCGCTTCAATCTCACGCATTAGACCAAATGCTGGGCCGCCCATATCACGAACCGTAGTAAAGCCATCTTGCAAAAAGCGCTCCGCTACAGTCACTGAGTTAATAGAGATGTCTGTAAGGTCTTTATTCTTCTCAATTTGGTCAAAGTTGTAGTTGATCATGATGTGTGCGTGACCATCAATCAAACCAGGCATAAGGGTTTTGCCTTCGCCATCAATGACTGTCGCATCTTCGGCAGTGATTTCTTTCGACGAAATCTGAGCAATTTTGTTGTCGACAACCATTACATGGTGATCTTCATACAACTTGTCTTCTGTACCGTTAAAGATATCGACGTTCTTAAAAATGGTCGTTGCTGCTGAGGCAGAAAATGCCAGAGAACATGAAATTGCAACTGCTGAAAGTTTCAAAACGTTTTTCATTTGTTGTTTCCTATAAAGCGTCAAACTCAGTATCCATCGTGATTCGTCAGGTTTAATGACGTTATATCCATCTAACAATGAAGCCATTGGGTAGGTCTTTTTTGCTTTCCTACAGTTACATCATCTTCAGGATTGAAATCCGAGAGTTAATTTCTGTAACACTCAATAACTTAGGAGTGATATTAAAGACTTTCCACTTTTAATAATTGCCATTTAATGACATGAGTTAAAACAATCCATTTATTCAGGCTCGTTTGTAAGAGACTTTCTGAACGCTCTAGGAGTTTGATTGTAACGACGCTTAAAAGCGCGGGTGAAATGAGCAGCATCCGAATAGCCAAATCGGTTGGCAATGGTGGTAATAGATTCTTGAGAGGTTTTCATTGCCTCTATTATCAGCTCAAAGGTCATATCTTCAATGAGCGCCTTATACACTAAGCCTTCCTTTTCTAGACGGCGCTGTAAGGTTCGTACATTCATTCTTAGTATCTCAGCGGCAAGCTTTACCGGAAGTTTCCCCATAGACAGGTAAGGCGAGATAGCCAGCCTAAAGGTATCCATGAAAGTAGGCTCACTGAACAAAATTGGCTTTACACTGTTCGAGACACTGGAGCTCTTATAAAAACTCGGTACTCTCTCCATTACCGCTTCAGGGATCTTGATAGCGGTGGCAGAGCGCTGATGGATAAACGTAACATTGTGCAAAGTGGGTAAGCTGGTATAGAGGTCACTATGATCACTGACTAAAGAGATCTGCTCAGGTTTCCACGTCGCCTCAGTAATAGAGCGAATGAATTCCACCATAAACAGCACAGAAAACACCTCTGCGTCTTCATACCAAGATTCTTTTTGGCCGAGCTTTTCTCTTACTAGCCACCAAGATCCAGCGGTAAACGTTGGATACACCTTTGAGTTTGGTGATGAGATTTTCACAAGCTCAGTCAGTTCGTGGCAGGCATCGAGCACTGAGTCATGTTCGGAGAGTTGCGACACAAAGGTCGGCATATAACTATTGCGGATCCCTTCCCAAAAAATGACCCCTAGCTCTTCTTTGCTATAGTGCGAACCTAACACCTCAAGAGCATTTAACATTGCACTTTCGGGCAAACAGTCGTAGCTATTGTCACTATTGATATCATTAGGGATGGTGGCTTGACGAAGAATTTGGTACGCATCCGCATCGATTTGCATCAAAAGATCGACGAAAAACTTAACGTCTTCTATTCGAACAAGGTTGATAGACTGTTCTGCCTGAGTCATTCCCTTTCCTAGTTAATTGCAGTCACTAGTATGAGAATGGCAAATTCAACAAAGAATTCAAATACCTAAGTGTTTATTCTTTGAAAAGACGCGTTTATTTTCTTTAGTGAATTCCAATGGCATTGATCGCATTTCAATCAAAAAAGTCCTTGTTCGATTACAAAAACGGCAAACAGTTCACAAACCTAAGATTTGTGCTTGAACCCTACCCCGCTTATCGATAACATCACTCTCGTTCAAGAAGATGGGTCCGTAGCTCAGTTGGTTAGAGTACTACCTTGACATGGTAGGGGTCGGCGATTCGAATTCGCCCGGACCCACCATCCTCTTGCATTAACCTGCAATCGTATTGAACAACAAAATTTGGGTCCGTAGCTCAGTTGGTTAGAGTACTACCTTGACATGGTAGGGGTCGGCGATTCGAATTCGCCCGGACCCACCAAATTTATGATAAAGCCCGCTTTTTAGCGGGCTTTGTTGTAACTGGAACATCCTACTTCTCTTATCCCTACCATCTTCATTCCTAGAGTCGACAAATATTGGTGACTCACACCAATGACTTAAAACAGAACCCACAAACAATAATCCCCCTAACCCTTTCATTTAATTAGATTGTGCCATACTGAATTAACATGACCGTATGGGTACAACCCCAAGCGGTATACAGATTTGCTTTGATTTTTCATACACAAGGATTCGTGACCCAATGAAAAACCTTACTTGTCATTCATTACTCGCTATGTCACTTGCGCTAGCCTTTTCATCCGATGCCTTTGCCAACGATCCCGATACCTCTAGCTCCAACTGGCAACATTCTATTGAGATATATGCCCTCGCTCTGAATATTCGTGGCGACAGCAAGATCAATAACCTCTCTGCCGATGTCGATGTCGATCCAAAATTCATCATGGACAAGATTGATATGGGTGCGATGGGTCATTGGGAAAGTGTGTATAAGAATACATGGGGCTTCTATATCGACTACAGCTTCATGAAACTGTCAGGCAAAACTGATTCCTTGCTACAGCAAGATTTCAATGTTGTTAGTGGCAGCATGGACATTCGACAAGGTGTTTTAGAAGCCAAAGTCTTCAAACGTTATCAGTATGACTTTGGCTTTGTAGACTACATGGCGGGTATTCGCTGGTGGGACAATGACATCGATACTCGGGTTCGCTCTCAAAACGGTGTCATTGACGACTCTAGTAACCTAGAAGAAGATTGGGTGGATTATTTGATTGGCGCACGCTTAACTACCCCTCTTACCGAAAGCTGGAGTGTCTATTTTAATGGCGATATAGGACTGAGTGGAGACACCAACTTTACTAGCTCAATACAAACTGGAGTGCGTTATGCCATCAATGGTTGGTCGGACTTAAACCTAGCGTACAAATCCACTTGGGTAGACTATGACAATGGGGATACCTTTGCCTACGACACGGCGTCACAAGGCTTCTTGCTAGGATGGGCCGCGCATTTTTAACGAACATCGCTAAATAAAGGATAGGAAGCTTCTGATGTGAAGCTTCCTGTCTGAATCACGCATGCTCGGTTTGTGGTTCAGCCTCGACTTCACCATCCAATGGCGGCCATGGACGATGTTGCTCTGAATCTACCCATTCATTAACCCAAAGAGGTAGCTCTCCAAATTGATTGGGTTCGCCCATTGCATTTAATACTTCATTAGGGCTTACAATCCCCTTCTTAGACGTTACTCCGGCTCGTATCAGTACCGATGAGCATGGCTGCCCTTTTACCCACATGGATTGCTCCACATAAAGCCATTTATCATCAAAGCCTACACATTGAGTGTGCATAGTGATCTTGTTGAACATATGGATGCGCTTTCTATAGCGTACCGAACTCCCTGCTACCACTAATGCCCAGCGTTTGTTTGCTAGCACGGTCATCAGTCCACAACGAATGCCTAACGCCGTTCGTCCGAGATCATAAAGGGTTAACACACGGCCATTATTAAGCTCGTTGAAAATATCGAGATCCCATGGACGACAAGAAAAATACGTCGTCGTTTTATCACTTATCTTTAATGAAGATTGTTTTCGTGCTTGCCAATACACCTTAGCAAGGCGAAAAAATGGGTACATGCTGGGCTCTCCTTTTCCGAACTAGTAGATACATTAACTTTAATGTGGTCAGATGAGTGAGTTTAGTACACTTTGACAGTAACAAGCATGTTGAAGTGGTAACAGTGAGATGTCGAGAGAAGAAGTCTAGAGCTCAGAAGACTAGAGCTCAATCCCAAACTCTGCGCGCTTGCGTTTACTTAAACCTAGAGCAACCAAGCGATAAGATTCAGAGATATAATATCTTAGCTCTTCATCCAAGTGGCCACTGCTATCCACCTGCTGGATCCACTTCATTCCGCGGCTGGCAAAATAAGGGGCTGGTATGTATCCATCGTGATCACTTAAAAACTGGAAATTTAGATCTGAGGTTTTGAACGTGAATGCGGGTGTTTTGTCTTTACTCCATCCCCCAATAGCGAACACCTTGCCGCCTACCTTCCAGACGTCGGCATTACCCCATTGCACAACATGATCTGTTGCCTTAAATGAGCTACAAAATTGGTTGAACTCTTGGTAGTCCATCACACACTCCACACCGTTTAAAGTGATTAGCCAAAGATCAAGATGAGCAATAAGATCAACAGACCTTTCGCCAACAACACACCAATAGTAGCACCTGCCGTGATGATCATTGTAGGGATAGCCACCATAGCAATTGGGATGCAAATCACCGCGATGAGTGCCAATTCCCAGTGGCTCAACAACGCCAACACAACCGCTATACCCACGCCCCACTTAACCATCGCCAACCCTTATAGAATCAATTTTAAATCTTGTTCCACAATAGCGACATTCAAGACAAAAACAGTCGCTATAGGTGCGACTGTTTGTGTTTAGTTATGTACTTAGGCTTACAAGGCGTACTCTCGGCTAAGTTCACTGACGCCAAGACCACTTCGTTTCGAGACCTTGATCTGCAAAGGTATTCTCTCTTTCATCGCCTCTACGTGGCTAATAACACCGATCATCTTGCCCGACGCATTCAAGTTGTCGAGTGCATCGAGTGCCATATCCAGGGTTTCCGCATCAAGCGTACCAAAGCCTTCATCAAGAAATAGCGAGTCAATACTAGTTTTATGGCTCACCAAGTCCGACAGAGACAAGGCTAATGCAAGGCTGACCAAGAAACTCTCACCACCGGACAAGGTCTTGGTATCACGCACCGCATCTCCTTGCCAGGTATCCAGTACCTGCAGTGCAAGACCATCATCAGACTTACGCTGCAGTTCATATCGCCCATGAAAACGCGCTAAATGCTTATTCGCAAGATACACCAAGTTCTCTAGGGTTAGACCTTGAGCAAACTTTCTAAACTTATCTCCCTTTGCCGAGCCCACCAGTGAGTTCAAGTGTGAGATATCATTGTACTCTTGCTCAAACTTTTCTATTTCATCTAGCAAACCGCTTAGGCGCTGACGATTAGCTTGATCAGAGGCGATCTGCTGAGTAATTTCGCCCTGCTGTTTCAGCGTCTGATCAGCCTCTTGCTTAATAAGGGCAAATTCTTGTTCAAGGATTGCCTGAGGCTGCAACTCCCAGCCTTTTTCGTCTGCATCTTGCTTATGTGCCACCAATGCAGAACTTGCGCTAGCAAGCGTTGCTTTGGCATGCTCTAGATTCTGTTTACTCTCTTCAATCTTTGCAGTGAGCGCATCTCTTTCTTGTTTAGACAGTAACGCTGCTTGGAACTCATGAATGGAAGAGAAAGGGCTCGATTGTAATTCGCTCTCCCATGCCTTGGTGTGTTGTAATAATTTATCACCAACAAGCTGTTTCTGCTGGTGCATTGACGCTAACTCGCCCGATAACGTGGCAATTGTGCTCTTACATAAATCTCTATTTTCTATAGCGATTTTATAGCGCTTTTCTGCCCCATCCACCTCTTGGCGCATTCTTTCAGATTCAGCGGTTACCGATTTATCCGCAAATAACCCTTGGCGCTGTTTCTCATCAATTAGCAGGATTGATTGCATCTCTTTTAAGCGAGAGCGCTCTTGTTCAAGCCTTGCGTTTGCAGAAGCTAGCGTCTCTTCCAAAGCGAGACTTTGAGTACGCAATCTATCTAACTGCTGCTCTGATTGCTGTATTTCGGTGGTCAGTTTTAGCCAGCGAGTGAGGTCTTCACGCTTTTGGTTAAACCACTGCTCAGTATCGACCTCTGGCAAATCAAATCCTGACGCTTTGACCTCTGCCGCCAATTCACTCCAAACAGTGCTTGCCTCATCACTCCATTGCTTGGCTTCCTTTTGCGCAGATTCCAGTTTGCTGTTGATAAGAGCAAGGGCGTTCGACTGTGCATTTAGATTATCAGACAATAGTGAAACAGAGGCTTGGCACTCTTGCTGCGCCTTATTCGCTTCATCTCGATTTTTCTGAAGGTTGTCCAAACGCTTAAGCTGAGCATTGATTTTCTTCTGCTGTTCGTCGTTTTTCTTCAGCAGGCGCTCAACACCTTGGCTGTCACCTAGCTCTAAAACTAAGCCAAGTGATGCGGTAAGCGTGCCCCACAGTTCTTGTATCTTCTCTTTTTCTCGTAACAGAGCTGGATGCCTTTTCTCAGCGTGCTGCTGATGGCTAAGCTGCGTATTTAACTGTGCTTCTTGCTCCTTTAGCTCTGTCGTTGTTTGAGTGAGTTGATGCTTTGTATCTGTTTGCCTCGTCAGCAAGTTAGTCACATCAACACTACTGTCGCTGAACTGCAACACAGGATGTTCGGCAGATCCGCACAGCGGGCACGGCGTATGGTTATCTAACTGCGTTCTGTACTTCGCCAATTCACTTTCTTGATCCAGAAGCTGCCTAATATCCGCTACACTTTGCTCAAGTTGTGCCTGCTTGCTGCGAAGTTCAGTGACCTGTTGACGATTTTTCGCAATCAAGGCTGTTTGCTGGTCTATAAACTGAGTAATCTCAAGTAATTCTTTACCGTTCTCAGCATGCTTATCATTGCCATTTTCCAGCCTTATATAAACAGGGTGGCTGCTTTGCAAAGCCTGCAGTTGGTCATGCAATGATGACGTGTCGCCGTCTTTAAGGGCTGCTTCTAACTGCTCTTGTGTACTAGAAAATAACTTGGTTTTTTCCAGTAGAACGCGCTTCGACGCTTCCACTTTTTGCTGTGTTGAATCTAGAGTGTGCTTGCCCTTACTGTGCTCACTATTGAGAGACGTAACCAACTGCGTTGCTTGCTTAGACTTTGTTAGCAATTGCGCATATTGCTTATAGCTCTGCATCCACAAAGGTAAGGCACTTTGCAGGCATTCATCTTTAGCGTGAGCGTCTAAATAGACTTTCCCTTCAGTTATCCCTTTATGCGCGGACTCTATCTCAGCTGAAAGCTCAAGTTCTCTTTTGTTTATACCTTGTTGTGCCTGAACCGATTCCTCAGTTGCCGTCGTTTGTTTTGTCACTGATTTTTTCTGCTCAGCAATGCGCGTATCTAGCGGAACGATCTGCTGCTGAATTAACTCTCGTAATTGAGTTTGTTGCTCCACTGCTTGATTCAGTCGTTGCTGGTTTTGATGTACGCCTTCTTGAAGTGGCTCTAGGGCTTTGTTTTGTTCATCAATAGATTGTTGTTTACCCGCAATTTGCGTCTCTAATTGCTCGCTTTCAGACTTGGTGTTGGCCCATAGTTCAAAGCTGGTACGCATCCCTTCTGCTGGAGCACTGCGTTGCAGTTTTTCAATGTCGGGTTGCAATGCGTGATGTTTTTCTTGTGCATTAGCAAGGCTACTTTGTTGCGTTGTCACTTTCTGTTCTAGCGACTGCTGTTGCCCCCACCAGTTCAGCTGTGATTGATATAACGTTTGCTGTGACTGCTGACTTGAGCTTAATGCTGTGAGCTCTACTTGTTGTTCGTTTAACTCTTTAAGTTGCTCTTGCGACAGCAGTGCAACGCCCTCGGCGCGTGCATTAAGCTGACCCAAGGCAACCTTTGCATCGCTGTAGTGCTGATGAACGCGCTCTGAGATAAGACCATAGATCTCGGTGCCGGTAAGTTCTTCTAGTAATTCAGCCCTATCGTTGGCATTGGCATTTAGAAATGCGGCAAATTGGCCTTGAGAAAGCATCATGGATTTAGTGAAGCGAGAAAAATCTAGTCCCGTTATCTCGTTGACCTGCTCATTCTTTGTTTTAACCTTGTCGGCGATAATGGTGCCAGACTCTACCTCGGCTAACTCAACCGTCGCTGGTTGCAGATTGCCATCCGCCTTGTTGCGAGATCGGCGCATGCTCCAGTGGGCACGATACGCCTTACCCTTAACCTCAAACTCTACTTCTGCACTACTACTGGCTGTGCCACGAGTCATGATTTCATTGTTTGATGTTGAGATCCCGCCCAGTCTTGGGGTTTCGTGATAGATAGCCAAACAGATGGCATCGAGTATGGTGGTCTTACCCGCTCCTGTTGGACCGGTAATGGCAAACAAACCGCTTTCCACAAAAGAAGGCGATGAGAAATCAATGTGCCATTTACCCTTGAGGGAGTTTAGGTTTTCGAAAGTGAGGTTAAGGATCTTCATTATGACCTCTCCCCTTCAACATCTTCGACAATCTGCTTAAAGCGCGTAGTTATTCTCTGCTGTCGGGCTTTGTCTTCTTCGCTGTCAAAGACCTCAACAGCTAATCGCTTACTAAACACCTCTATTGGGCTAAGTTCTGACAAGGTTTCGGCTTGCTCCTGATTTAACGTGCGTTCTCTGTGCGATCTAGAGCGGCGCAGTTGTAACACTTCAATCTCTCTGTCACCAATCATCTTTTGTACCGCTTGCTGAAGATCCGTTAGGTAGTCTTGAACCTCAACTTCAATAGACACCCACACAGATGCCCCTTCTTCAACGCTGATGCTATCCAGTTGATGCTGCAAGCTAGCTAAATCGCCCTTTAAAGAAAACATCGGCTGAAATGAAGGGATAGCAACGGGCTCTATACCCACAAGATGGCTTGATGCAAACTCCACCAACACCACTTGTTTCTGGGATTTCAGCTCATCAAAACTCAGATAGATAGGTGAGCCGCTATAACGAATATGATCACTTTTAGCGACCTTTTGCGGGCGGTGAATATGCCCAAGGGCAATGTAATCTGCTGGCGGGAAGCCATCAGCGGCAAAGCCGTCTAACGTGCCAATATAGATATCTCGAACTGACTCTGAGGTAGTGACCCCAAGCGCGGTTAAGTGCCCTGTCGCAAGGATAGGCACATCTAACTCTTTACTTGAACGCAGCTGCAAAGCGTTTTGATAAAGAGTTGAGTAATGGGCTTTTATCGCCTCGCCAAGCGCTTTTTGTTTTTCACTTCCCGATTCTCCAGACACGCTCTTAAGCACATCTCTTGGCCTAATGAAAGGAACGGCGCATACGATAGCGCCAACATCCCCGCTACTCTTAGTTATCTCTAGTATTTGCTCTGAGATCTCTGTACCTACGCTCGCTATCACCTGAGTATGAAGCTGCTTAAGAAGCTGTTTTGACTCATTGAGCATAGCGACTGAATCGTGGTTGCCACCAAGAACGATAAGCTGGCACCCTAATCTGTGCATATCCACAACAAAGCGATTGTACAACTCACGTGCGTAGCTTGGAGGCGTACCAGTATCAAACACGTCACCGGCGATGATGACGCAGTCGACCTGTTCGGACTCGACGGTGCCTAAAAGCCACTGAATAAACTGCTGATGTTCAGCTAAGCGGCTTTTAGTAAAAAAATTCTGGCCCAAATGCCAGTCAGAGGTGTGCAGTATTTTCATCAAAACCAACGTAGGAAAGTCGTTTTAAAAGTAAAGAGATAGAACTTTTCACAATACCCTATATCTATGAAAGATAGGGTTAAATTCGTTTAATAAGACGCGTGTAGGTTACTCATCTTCGTCTTCATTAATAGTTTTACCACAACACAGGCAAACTGGCTCCAAATCTGTTGGCATCATGATAAGTATTCCGCAATGCGGGCATAAATCGCCTTGTGTATACACAGTATTCACCTTTATTTGTTATGAATCAGTAGTTGAAGATCTAGTCTCTATCATATCGTTAAAAAGCGACAAATAGTGTCTGTATTGTAGGGGCTAGGCATTATATCGTACCTGTAACGAATATTTAATTCCAAGACGGCTTAGGACTGATTTGCCCTATTGTGATCTGTGATGAAAATTGAACAGGAAAAATCCGTCATTCGCGTACATACTTAAAAGCGAGCAATTATTGTACACATTGTTCACTCCTTTTTGATCGCACTTACGGTCAGCAACACACTTTTGAGTACATAAAATGAACCGCCTAACCCGCACTAGACGAACTCGCATTGGAAGACAATGTAAACACAAGCAAAGAATGCAGCAAAAGCAACACCGCAATGCATTCCACACTTGGACTCAGAAAAAAGAGTAATTACAGTCTCTGAATAAATTTTCGAGTTCTATGTATAACTCCTATTGGTTAACCTCTACAAAAAAGACCGACAGTGTTTATCACTTCGGTCTTTTCCTTTTGTGGGCGGGAAAACAAAGGTACGGCTCCAATGAACATTCCTAAATTAGACACTCAAACCTTAGCTCGCGTCATGTCTTGCTCCACTCGGAATGTGGCAAAAACAATGAAGAATCTTGCTGATCTAGGCTGGATAAAATGGCAACCTGGTAGAGGAAGAGGCATTAAAACACAGCTGCATATCGTGCACTCCTTCCACTATGTATTAAGCAGTGCAATCAAATCCTATTATGAGTATCGCAAAGATTTGGTTTGATAAAAGAGAGAGTTGAGGTGAATTAACAACTCCTATAGCATGAATAATTAAAACCAAAGGAAGGGTAACATGACAAACAACCTACGCGCTGAATGTGATCTCATATTATCAAGCCATCACACGCCTACCCCCGCCGAGCTTTTCTCTCAAATGGCAACATGGTGTGAAAACAACGATATTCAGCACGACGTCTATGGCGAAGGTGACTTGATCCAAAACTTCGAGGCGAAAATAGCAAAACTGCTCGGTTACCAGGCTGGCCTATTTGTAATGACAGGCACACTGACTCAGCCAACGGTTCTGGATTTAGTCTGCCGACAAAAGCGTAACAAGTTGGTTGGGATGCATGAAACCAGTCATATCTTGCGCCATGAGAATCAAAACTATCAGCTGCAGCAACGCTTCAATGTCCTTAATCTAGGCAACCGTTACCGACCTTGGAAGGTCGATGACCTCGCCTCTTGCCCTGATGAACTGTCAGCGGTGTTGTACGAACTCCCTATGCGCGAGATTGGTGGTCAGTTGCTGCCATGGGATGATCTACAAGCCATCAAGGCCTACTGCAAGGAAAACAACATACACCTGCATATGGACGGCGCTCGCTTGTGGGAGTCTGCCGCTTTCTATGACAAGCCATACCACGAGATAGCCGCGGGTTTTGATACTACCTATGTATCGCTTTATAAAGGACTTGGCGGACTCGGTGGCTCAATCTTACTGGGAGATGAATCCTTTATCGCTCTCGCTAGAAAATGGATGCAGCGCCAAGGTGGCAATGTTTACCATAGAACCCCCTACGTGGTTTCAGCTGCGATGCAGTTTGAGCAGCGTTTAGAGCAAATGCCAGCGCTATACCGTCGCACTAAAGAAATCTATTCGTTGCTCGAGGCATTTCCGCAGTTCACTTTAAACCCTGTCGAGCCACAGGCGAACATGCTTCACCTGATCTTACCCTTCGACTATGAAACCGCCGTTGAGATCAGAGACCAGCTTGCCAAAGAGCAAGGCGTTTGGCTGGGAAATCCTCAGGTGACCGGCAATCCACACCAATCTATGATTGAGTGGTATGTGGGTGATACGCTGTTCAACCTTAATGATTCGCGTTTGATTGCGATCTTTGAGTGGCTAGCTAGTAAAGCTCAATAATTAAGAGCTAGCAAAGGTTAGTAATTGAGAACTAGTAAATCTCAGTTCAAACAAAAACGCCCAATTTGTAGAATTAAATTGGGCGTTTTTCTTTTATTTTCCAATGTACGGTTGAGCAATAGTGTCTATTGAGCCCTCAGGTACTTGGCACTTGTCCAAGCCCTAACGCCATTCACTTCAACCAACCACCAGCCGTCCTGCTTCATATAGACATCAACGGTCTGGTTGCGTTGTAGTTTATATAGAATCTTGCCTTTTGTATGTGGCTCTTTACGTGCATTGAGCTTAGTCGCTAGCACCTTTGCTTGTAATAGGGGTAACTTAGCCGGCTCTGTTTGAACCACTTCTCGATTCATTCGATAGGATTCATTTGCTGACACATTGCTCGCATCATTACCCATAAACAAAGATAAACCACCGACTATCATCACAAGGGCTGCTAGACCATGAGCATACGGGCTTCGACCGCCATAACTGGCGAGCTCTTCATCATTTGACTCAGACGCTTGGTAGCCGGTTCCTCTTACCGCTATTAGCTTCGCTTTATAGAACACCCACAGTATGCAATTGAACAAGAAACTCAGCAGAATAAAAAACGCTTCAATGGCAGCAAAGATCAGCTTAAAAATACCGATCACCAGAAAGAAGATACCAAAGCCAACCAAGATATCGCCAATAATACTGCCACACTCTTCTTCAAGTTCTTCGTCAAACACAGTTACATCTCTCTTATCATCAACTTAAAGTCTTTACGGAGTATTTACCCAGTATAAAGCTGATGGTTATCTTGTTCTTATCAATTGACGACAGTAACAAACGTTACTGTCATCGTGTAAGGTCAAGATACCGAGATTGGCGACTACAAGTGTCCTTAACAGTAGATGGTGAAATAATCGCCTCTATTAAACGGACAAAAAAAAGCCCAACACACTGTTGAGCTTTGTTTTTGTCTTTGAGTGTTAACAGACTAACTTGAAAAGCAGGGTCTAGAATGGAATATCATCATAGTCATCAGGGCTTGGGGTAAATCCACCTGGTGCGCCCGATTGACCTGGGTTAGTCGGTGCATTAGCAGGGGCATTGCCCCCACTAAACTGATTGCCTTGGTTTGAACCACCAGCATATTGATTGCCTGGGCTGCTTTGCTCGCCCTGCTGACGGCCACCTAGCATTTGCATGGTGCCGTTGAAGCCTTGCACGACGACTTCTGTGGTGTAGCGCTCTTGGCCTGATTTATCCTGCCACTTGCGGGTTTGCAATTGCCCTTCAATATACACTTGAGAGCCCTTTCGCAGGTGATTTCCCGCAATCTCAGCCAGCTTACCCATGACAGAGATGCGGTGCCACTCAGTTTTTTCTCGCTGCTGACCGGTCGCTTTATCCTGCCAAGTCTCAGATGTTGCCACCGTAAAGTTGGCGACTGCATTGCCGTTTGAGAAGTGACGCAGTTCAGGATCAGTGCCTAAATTTCCTACGATGATGACTTTGTTTACGCCGCGTGATGCCATTGTGTTTCCTTTATTATTCGTTTATCTCGTTTGGAGATGTAAGGCAATCGCCTTCATTAGTAATTGCCTTAAGTATAGTGTTTGTGGTTTTAGCCGTTTAGCTATTGCTGTGATCAATCACGGTCAGCTCAGGCGCTGTATGGTGATACTCAAGCTCTAGGTTCGCCTTCTCGACTAACTCAGCTGGCAACTCTCTTGTGACTGCAACGCCCAGCTCTTTAAACTCTGACGCTTGCTTAATAAGGTTTCCCTTACCCGTATGCAATTGCCCTAGTGCTCTGTCATAGGTTTCTTTGGCTTTATCCAACTGCTTACCTACCCCTTCCATAGAGTTTAAGAAGGTATTGAGTTTGGTGTAGAACTTCTCTGCGCGGTTGGCCAACTCAGCCGTATGCTTGTTTTGCTCTTCAAATCGCCACAGCTGTCTGACTATGTTCAAACTGGTTAATAGCGTTGTTGGGGTAGCCACAAGAATGTTTTTCTCCAGAGCCGATTGGAACAAGTTAGAGTCCGCCTTTAACGCTTCCACATACGCAGATTCGATAGGGATGAACATGATCACTACTTCTGGCGAGTTAAGACCTGGCAGCTTGCTGTACTCTTTTGCTGCTAGCTCATTAATGCGATCGCGCACCGCTGAGGCATGTTCACGCAGGGCGATTTCTCGCTCATTCACATCTTCTGAATTCACATAACGCGTATAGGCGTTTAGTGAGGTCTTAGCATCAATAACCAAGTGCTTATTCTGCGGAAGATAAACAATAGCATCGGGTCTAAAGCGTCCCTCTTCACTATCGATGCTCACTTCTCGCTTGTAGTCAGTGCCTAGGCGAAGCCCGGAGTTATCCAGAACATTCTCAAGCATTAACTCGCCCCAGTTGCCCTGCACTTTTTTCTCGCCTTTAAGCGCAGTAGTGAGTTTATCCGCTTGGTCAGTGATCTCTCGGTTAAGTTTTTGCAGATTCTGCAGTTCAGTACGCAATTGCACTCGCTGCTCAGTCTCCCTGCTATGGATATCCTCAACCTTGTTCTTAAAGCCTCGTAGCTCTTGATGAATAGGATTTAAAATAGAGCTCATACTTTCAGTATTAAGCTGCTTAAATGCCTGACCTTTACGCTCTAAGATTTCATTCGCTAGACGCTCAAACTCCTTGCTCAGTTCTTGCTTGCTCTCTTTAAGTAACGCAATTTGCTGATCGTAATGGGTCTGCTTGGTCTCAATCTCAGTGTTAAGCTCTCCAATCTTACCCATAGCATTGGAGTACTTTTCATTTAGATCACGAAGTTCAACGTTGAGTGCCTGGCTTCTTTGGTTTTCAAGCTGCAGCTCTTCGAGTTTGGCTTTAAAACTGGCCGTTGCCGAACTCTCCGCCACCTTTGCTTCACTAAGCAATTCAGAGGTTTGACGCAGGGTGTGTTCTCTCTCGCTCAGCTGCTTTCGGTAGGTATGCTCAGAGACTCGGACAGATTGGAGTTCAGAGCCTAGCTGAGCACAGCGCACTTCTAAGTCGCTTACATCTTCTTGCGCATGTTCTAGCTTTTGTTGCGTACTCTGCGCCAGCTCTGACTGATTCGCCAATTCTGCATTAGCTAGCTCGAGCTCTAGCTTCAGTTGCCCAACAGGGCGCTGAGCGACCCAATACGCCACTGCTGATGTCAGCAGAACCACTAAGCCAAAAATCACATAGGTTAATGTCATTATAATTCCTTGTTATTTAGTGCATCTAACCGTGCCAAGAGAGTCTTTTCGACAGGTAGTGCCGTCGCTACCCCTAACTGTTCCCAGAGAATCTGTACGCCAGCTATTACCTTTATTGTCCCTTACCGTCCCTAACGAGTCGGTGCGGTAAGTGGTTCCGTCACTACCTCTTACTGTACCCAAAGAGTCAGTGCGCCATGTATTGCCTTTGTTGTCTCTTACCGTGCCCAATGAATCGGTACGATAAGTGGTGCCATCACTGCAGCGCGTTGTGCCTAGAGAGTCTGTTCGGCAGGTATTGTCTGCAAATGCACTGAATGAGGTTGCCAATACCATCATGCACATTGCGAGGTTAAATCGCATATTTTCTGTTCCAATTAACGATGACACTACTAATTATGGTCAATATAGAGACAAAAACTGTCTCTTTAACTAGAATATTCAACGTTATCTGATGAGAAGGTGTAAAGCAATGTCCAAAACGTTTGAGCGCTATCAACTCGTTCTGCAAAATATTCCCTGCCATCCCGATTATGTCACCAGTCTTGAACTGCGCCAGATATTGCTTTCAAAGGATCTTATCGACTCCACCCTAGATGACAAAAGCCAAATGAAGACAGTGCAAAGGGTTATCAATAAGGTGGCGTCAGATTATTATTCTGTCGAAATTGATACTGAAAAACGTCCTCATCAGATAAAGATCTCTCAGGGCCAGCAGCACCCTATCAATCCTGCGGCAATGAGTAGCGTCCTTTCTTTGCAAATTATTGAGCACGAAGTATTGGAAATGCTCCCACCTACCATGCGCAAAGAGGTGTCAAACCTCATCAGTACAGGTAAAGCAGAGAGAGACAAAAGGATTGAACTGTGGAAGGAACGCTTTAGCTATGCACCCATCGAGTTTCAACTCACCTCGCCAAGCTTTGATGAAGCTCTAATAGACACTATCGAGCAAGGAATATTAGAGAAGCGACTACTCAAAATGAAATACCGAAAACGTGGCAGTTTGCATGACGAACCGTACAGTGTCGAACCTCTTGGTATTGCTCTGCATGGTCGCAGCTTTTATTTACTGGCAGTGAAAGAGAACAGCCAAGAGTACCGCACCTTTGCTATCCATAGGATCACCGATATGTCGCTCGGCTTTACGGTATTAAAGCCCCATCAAAACTTTAGTGCTAAGCAATATATTGAGGAGCATGTGCCTCATTTCTCTGGGGGGCAATTCACCGAAGTCGTGCTCAAAATCAACAACTATCACGGCTTACACCTTATCGAAGAAACGCAGCTTTCTGAGTGTCAATCCATTGTAGAGTCCGATGATGAGCACACCACTATTCGAGCGAAAGTACGTGATAGTTTAGGCTTTGAGTGGTGGTTAATGAAAAACGCTAATCTAGTTGAGGTTATTGAGCCTTTGCACATAAGAGACAAGGTCATCAGTAACCTAACCTTGGCTCTTGGTAAATATCAATAATCAGTGGATCCCTTGGACAAGGTAGCCCTCTAAGTGTCGTAATAGATCTTGCTTACGAGCTTCGCTCGCAAAACTTGCCTTGATGGCATTGCGGGTAAACTGAGCGAGTTCTTTAGATTCCACTGGATGAGTCAGGGCGATTTGATGAAAGTTATCTGTCATATAGCCACCAAAATACGCAGGGTCATCTGAGTTAATGGTCACGCACAGTCCCTGATGCAGCAGCTCTACGATGTTGTGCTCTTCCATGGTATCGAACACCTTCAATTTGACGTTTGATAATGGACACACAGTCAATGGGATTTGCAGCACTTGTAGCGTCTCAATAAGCTTGGGATCATCAACACAACGTATTCCATGGTCAATACGAGACACGCCGAGCATCGTCATTGCATCTTGAATATTACTTGAAGGCCCTTCTTCTCCAGCGTGAGCAACCGTAAGAAACCCCTCCTTTAATGCCAACTGGAAAACCTTTTGAAACTTCTTAGGCGGATGTCCCGATTCAGAAGAGTCTAAACCCACTCCTATGATTTTATCCCTATGAGGCAAGGCGCTTTGAAGTGTTTCTAACGCCGAGTCCTCATCGAGATGACGCAGAAAACACATAATTAAATGGCTAGTGATACCAAGGTCTTCATGGGCTTTGATAAGAGCACTATGGATACCATTAACAACCGTATCAAACAATACGCCTCTATTGGTATGAGTTTGGGGGTCGAAAAAGATTTCAGTATGCATCACATTATCTTGGTGACACCTTAGTAAGTAGGCCCAAGTTAAATCAAAGAAATCTTGCTCTGTGATCAGTACGTTTGCCCCTCGATAATAGATATCAAGAAAAGACTGTAAATTGTTAAACTGATAAGCCTTGTGAACTTCCTCAGCGTTAGAAAATGGTATCTCAATGTTGTTTCTTCTCGCCAGTTCGAACATGAGTTCTGGTTCCAGCGTCCCTTCGATATGTAAATGAAGCTCTACTTTAGGTAGGCCTTCGATAAACTGTCGCAATACCACTCTCCTTGTGCATTAGTACTCAATTGATTTTAGACGCTTTTTTAGATCTCGTGGTAAGACGTCCCAGCGCTTGCGCATTGCTTCAACCTTGTCTAGCGGAACATTGTGAACATTCGCAAACTGCCCTTCACATTCATATATGTATAGCTCAACTGAGCACTGTTTTGCCATTCTTTGATAAGGTCTAATTTCCCATACTTGAGTGAAGGTATTCGAAACCACAACAGAGTTGCCTTGTTTGAGGTTCTTTAGTGTTTGCTTTTGGCACCATAGATGGGCCTCTCCAAGCTTGCTTGCATCAAATTGATAGTTTTCATCGTTCTCGTCGGTGAAGTACATATCCGCTTCTAAGTGCAGTAATTCATGTGCTCGTGTTAGCTGTTTAGCTAATGTGGACTTGCCCGAACCAGGCAAGCCACGAATAAGGATTAACAAATTTAAACATCACCCTATGAAATCAACGATTAACTATTGGTTCAAGTAAACCAATAGATCAACTGTATAGACAAAATTCTCGATAAGCCTAGCAGAATCATGTTCAAGCCACATCTGGCATAAATTACAAACAGATACGGTTAATCGAATAAAAATGTTTTGGCTTGTAAGGAATAACCGTTAAGCTAAAACCAATCAATTATTGATACCCTTAGTTAAATCAAGGAATTAAACATGCTAACGAAATGGGCAAAGCGCTTTTATCAGATGTCTGAACTGGTGGGTTCTTGGAGTAAAGACCCTTCTACTCAAGTTGGAGCTGTCATTACCAAACACAACCGTATTGTGTCAGTTGGCTTTAACGGATATCCCCACGGTATTACCGACAGCGCTGAGACCGATGAGCGTGATATGAAGTATTTGAAAACCTTGCATGCCGAAGAAAACGCGATCTTGTTCGCGAAACGTGATCTGGATGGCTGTGAAATCTGGGTAACCCACTTCCCTTGTCCAAACTGTGCGGCGAAGATCATTCAAACAGGTATCTCTGCGGTACACTGCCCAGAACAAGAACCGGATTTTCTCTCTCGTTGGGGAGACAAAATCAAGGTCAGTGAAGACATGTTTAATCAAGCCGGCGTCACCATTGATTGGCTGCCATTGAACGAACTCAAATCAGAAGACTAACGAATAGGATAACGGATGATCAACTGGGGAATTATCGCACCGGGGCGTATTGCTAATCGCTTCGCCGAAGCATTTAGCGTAATCAATGATGGCAGATTATATGGTGTGGCCAGTCGCAGTCGTCCTAACGCAGAATCATTTGCCAAGCAGCACAATATAACCCATGTGTTCGATAGTTATGCTGAGCTCATCCACTCTCCAGAAATCGATGTTATCTATATCGCCAGTCCCCACCAGTTTCACTTTGATACTGCTAAGCAGTGTCTTAAAGCAGGCAAGGCTGTATTGTGTGAAAAGCCGCTTACTGTTAATGCCTCCCAAGCCAAAGCGTTATTTCAGATTGCCAAAGACAACAACGTCTTTTTGATGGAGGCGCTGTGGAGCCGATTTCTTCCTACTTGGCTTGAGGTAAAACGCTGGGTTGAAGAAGGTCAAATTGGACAGCTAGAAAATATCCACTCTACTTTTGGATTCAAGGCAGAGCGCAATTATGAAGACCGCTTATTCAATCCAAAACTGGCTGGTGGTGTGCTGCTCGACGCAGGCATCTATAATATTTCTTTGACTCAATATCTAGCTAAACGAGAGCCACAAAGTATCTCGTCACATGTGTTCGTTGGCGAAACCAATGTTGATGAACGCTGCTCTGCGACATTGGATTACGGCGACTTCACCAGCCAGTTCACCTGCTCTTTTAGGTCCAACCTAGATAACAGCATGACCATCTATGGTAGTGACGGCAAATTAACCATTGATGGCGCTTTTTGGGATGCCACGAAAGCAACGCTTGAGGTGTACGGTAACGATCCCATTGCGCTTAATCTCCCTCATGAAGGTTCGGGGTTTGAGTATCAAGTTCGCGAAGTGCAAAGCTGTCTACGTGAAGGAAAATTATTCAGTGAGGTGATATCTCCTGAGCAGACTATTGCTACATTGCAACTAATCGATGAAATACTAAACAAAGTGAATATAAAACACCCACTTAGCTAAGTGTAAATCTGTGTAATTTCTCACTTTTTTGTTCAAAGGGTATATAATTGCGTTATCCGTATCACAATTTTATACCTTTTGGATTTCTGAATGGAACTTAGACGTTTCTCCACTGCCGCCGCCATCATTGGCACTACTTTTGCTCCCACCTATTCATACGCCTCATCATTCGAGCTCCCTATTTGGAAGTCAGAAGCAGAAGAGCGTGGTTACGTTCTGCCTAAAGCATTTGGACTTAGCGTGGGTTACATGAAGGTCGAGCAAGGGATTAATGTTACTTCAATAGATTTAAATGGCATAAAAGACAGTCTTGGAAATGAAGGTACTCCCGGTTTCCCTGGTGTTTGTAATCCAATTACTGGTGATTGCCTAATCCCACCAATTCCTGGGATCCCCGCTGATATCCCAATCAATAGCATTGATGTAGAGACTATTGGTGGGTATCAAGAAAGTGAGGTATGGACTGTTCGCGCAGATATGTGGCTTTTCCCATTCTTAAACTTTTACGCTATTGCCGGGAAGATATCTGGCTATTCTGAAACAGACATAATAGTAAACGTAAACTACGGTAATGATCGCAACCTCACGCTACCACAACTTCCGTTCAAGCTTGACCTCGACGGCAACATGTATGGTGGTGGTTTCGTTGTTGCTGGTGGGTATGAAGAATGGTTCACCATTATTGATGCAAGTTACACTAAAACTAATCTTACTGTTATTGATGGCGGCATCGACTCTATCGTTGTAACGCCAAGAGTAGGTTTTGATTTTACTAATCACGGCCATCCAATTCGTGTTTGGGTGGGTGGTCAATATCAGAATATTCAACAAACCCTAAAGGGTGATTTACGAGATATTTTCCCCGCGGAGTTCGTAAACATGATTGAAGCAGAAGGAGAAACAGCAGGTTTTGTTGTTAAACAGGAGCTTGAATCTGAATGGAACACCGTCGTCGGCTTCAACTACGTCATCAACCCTACTTTCAACATCATCGGTGAATTTGGCTTTGGCGACCGTCAAAGTGCATTTATCTCTTTGGACACCCGCTTTTAAAGATGCCAACAAACCCGTCCCTATTTATCCGCGCACATACACCTAAGGCTAACACCTTAGGTCAACATGGTGTACGCAGTTAATGAAGCGTTTATCCAATCCAATAAGCCTGCTGCTACTTTCTAGCGCCCCCTTTTACGCATTGGCTGAAGGTAACGACCTGACCAACAAAGGCACGGGTTGGGTGACCGATTTACTGGAGTTCTTTGGCTCTAGTGATGAGGTGGATTTGTCTGGTGGCATGGATTGGGGCGTTTTACCCGGCCCCTTTGCCAACCCTGAACAAGGTGTCGGTATTGGTGTGGCCGCCGTGGGTTTGTATGCGCCTCAAGGCCTTGAAACAGGCAACCAACTCTCTACTCTAACGCTGAGCGGCTATGTATCGTCAGAAGGTACTTACGGGATAGGCGTCGACAACACAACGTTCTTAAATCAAAACCAATGGAAGTTAGGTTTGATGGGACGTCTCTCTCAGACACCCAGTAAATATTGGGGCGTGGGAAAAGATGCCGCTGAACAAGATGGCAATGAAACCCAGCATGAAGCCCTATACCTTAGATTAGAGCCCACCGTTGCCTACCAGTTTATAGATGGCTACTTTATCAAAACCGGTTTCGACGCCACGTTCCTATACCATCAAGAATCAGACGGTAGCGCGTTGACGCCTGAGCAATTGGAAGACACTACTAACCTGGGTATTATTCTGGCACTTGAATACGATACCCGAGACTACGAAACCAACCCTTACTCTGGTCGCCTAGTTAGCTTTGAACATCGATGGTATGTAAAAGCCTTCGGTGGTGATTACGATTATGAAGAGCTGACCATCAATTATCGTGAGTATGTGAATTTATACGACGATAACATCCTCGCCTTTGACTACTTTGTGCAAGGGCTAAGCAATGACGAAGACCTCCCTTGGTTTGCTATGAGCAAATTGGGTGGGGACGATCGCATGCGCGGTTACTATAGCGGCCGGTACAGAGACCGCTATCAGATGGCCGCACAGCTAGAATACCGCCACAAGTTTAACGAACGACATGGCGCTGTAATTTGGGGCGGAGCAGGAAATATCGCCCCTCACTTTGAAGGATTATTTGAAGACAGTTGGCTCCCTACCTATGGAGTCGGTTACCGTTTTGCTTTCAAACCTAGAGTCAATGTTCGTCTTGACCTAGGCTTTGGAGACGAGACCACTGTTTATTTCAATATACATGAAGCGTTCTAAAGAACCCTTTAAAGGCATTTAATGAAACTAAAATCTCTACTTATCGCAGGAATCACTCTCTTTTCTTCTGCAAGCTATGCAATAGATGCGCCTAGTGGCGTCCGCCCCTGTTGTGCCTTTGGTATCAACATGAAGTCAGAACTCGGCGTTGTTCCAGTCCCCTTCTTTCGAGTTAACAATATTGTCGAGCTTTCCGATCTCGAAGATCATCTATACAACGATGGAGAACAAGGTGTTGCGAGTAGCCTAATGGGCACCGGTGATGAGTCGAATGGACTTATCTATACGTCAAAAGGCGGCATCATTGATACCGCCCATGTCCGAGATACCGCAGATTATACGCTCTACTTACACTCTCAAATCAGTGGACAACTAGGCACGAAAAAGCAGGTCATCCTAGAAGATGAGCTTCGCAGTCGTATGATTGAGATGACGGATAAGCTTGTTGATATGACGCCTGAAGAGCAGGCACAAGCTGAAA
Organism: Vibrio breoganii; assembly: GCF_001677275.1. GTDB lineage: Bacteria > Pseudomonadota > Gammaproteobacteria > Enterobacterales > Vibrionaceae > Vibrio > Vibrio breoganii. Next base: position 1,330,070 of record NZ_CP016177.1, on the reverse strand, counting down.
TAGAGCTAAGTGGCCTTCTTGCCTATCGTTTAGCACAGTGGCACGAAGTTGCTCAGTGGTTTGGTTTTACCTCGGTTGCCGGATTCAAAGAATACCCATCAGCTTATTCTCCAGAAGATCTCTACTCCAATATGCTTGGCGCTTTTATTGCAATAGAGATTTTAGAAACCAATTCAAATCCAACGAAAGAAGAGTATCAGCAAGCCTTCTCTGAGATATTTCTGAGAAAACTGACTGAGCTTGGCGCTCAAAACGAAGACCGAACTGAAGAGATTATGGATGGTCTTGATAAGAAATGGTGGGACAGTGGCAAGCGACTGCCCAACAAATGGGTTGTCAAAACCCGCGACTACGAACCTAGGTTAACCATTACTCCGCATTGGGGAGACAGTGACAATAGAGTGACAACGTCACTATCTGAATATGAATACCTTGAAGAATTTGGTTACCTTACTCTCGTTGCCACCGATTCTGAGAAGAACTTTAGTGCACTACCCGGTTACCTTAAAGAACGCCACGTTTGGACTAAAAAGCAATTTTCAGAAATTGCACAGTTCGCTAAGAAAGTGGATGATCAACATAAGCTAAACAACAATCAGTTGTTACCGCCGTACTAAAGTTCAGCACTGGTCTCGCTCGCAGCGAGACCAGATAGCGACTACTCTTACTACTCACTATAATTCCCTTAAGAATCAAACTGATATTAATGAAATCACAGACTAGCCGAACCTTAGGTATCGAACTCTATAAGATGACCTGGCCAATGATCTTTGGCGTACTCTCTTTAATGAGTTTCCAGCTTATCGATTCAGCCTTTATCGCACAGCTTGGCGTTCTCCCTCTAGCCGCGCAAGGTTTCACCCTTCCTATTGGCCAACTGATCATTGGGGTGCAAGTAGGCCTTGGCATCGCAACCACTTCTGTCATTGCCCATGCTTTAGGTGCAAACGATGAAAAGTACGCCAAGCAACTAGGTGGATTGGTGCTGGCACTCGGTAGCGTTGGTTGTGCCGCTATTTGCTTATTTTTGTATTTGATTCGTTCGCCATTGCTGTCTCTACTAGGAGCGACCGAAGAAGTCTTTCCTATCATAGATACTTATTGGATAGTGTGGCTGATCAGTGCTTGGGTTGGTGCGGTGCTGTATTTTTTATACAGCGTATGTCGTGCAAACGGTAATACTATGTTGCCCGGCATCATGATGGTGGTAACCAGCATCTTAAACGTGGTGCTCGACCCTATCTTCATTTTCTATTTTGATATGGGAATCCATGGCGCGGCAGTGGCAACCATCATTGCCTTCGGTATCGGTATTCTCTACGTAGTCTACCGAATTAAATCAAAGCACTACTATTCCTTTGACTGGGGTAACCTAGATATCAAACAAAGCATTAGTTCACTGTTCGGTATCATGATGCCGGCAATGACCAGCCAGCTGATGCCGCCTCTAGCGGCAATGCTTTCAACTAAGCTTCTCGCATCATACGGCACAGCCGCAGTTGCTGCTTGGGCTCTAGGAAGTCGTTATGAGTTTTTTGCTATTGTCAGCGTGCTTGCCTTAACTATGTCCATGCCACCTATGATAGGTCGATTTGTTGGGGCGAAAGACAGCGATAAGATCATCAAGTTGGTCAATATTGCCTGCGTATATATTCTTGGCTCACAAGTGCTAGTGGCGCTGATCACCTTGGTTATCTCAGGACAACTGGCTACCTTAATGACAGGTGAGCAAAGTGTAGAGCGAATTTTGGACATGCATTTGGTTATTGTCCCCTTTAGCCTTGCTCCGCTGGGCGTTTGTATCTTATTGGTTTCTGTTTCCAATGCCTTGGGCAAACCAATGAAGGCATTACTGGTTTCATCTTGCCGACTGTTTGTTTTCTTTTTGCCCTGTTTGTATGCCGGCGCATACCTGGGTGGCTTGCAAGGTTTATTTATTGGGGCCGCAATCGGTAACACCCTCGCGGGCATTTTTGCTTGGAATAATTACCGCGCAACCATTTCTCGATTGCAAAAAAAATGGAGCCAATAGGCTCCATTTCATCAACTTTTGCAATGCTTACTGGAAGCTTGCTTCAGTCACTAGTACAACGCCACCTTTAGTAACTTCGTACAGTTTAGAATCTTCTTCTAGGTTCTCACCGATAACTGTGCCATCAGGGATGATAGTGTTCTCACCCACAATAACCTTAGTTAGTCGACAGTTCTTACCAATGACGGTTTCTGGAAGAATAATGCTGTCTTGAAGTACTGTGCCTTCTTCAATGCGGCAGTTAGTCGCTACTAGTGAGTGATTCACCTCTGCACCAGAGATAATCGTACCCGCAGATAGAACCGAATCTACAGCGAAGCCTTTACGGTCTTCATCGTTAAACACAAATTTTGCGCCCGGACGTTGCTGCTGCTGAGTAATGATCGGCCAAGAGTGGTCGTATAAGTCTAGTTCAGGATCTGGAGCAACAAGGTCCATGCTAGCTGCATAGTACTCATCCAAATCACCTACATCGCGCCAGTAACCGTTGTTACCAGGATGACGTTCAGTAAATACATAACCGTTTACGCGTGCACGCTCTAAAAGGTTTGGAATGATGTTGTGACCGAAATCGTGACCGTATTCTGGGTCTAGTAGAGCATCGTTCAACTCTTTGTCCAAGATATCTGCATTGAAAATGTAGATACCCATAGAAACAAGTGATTGGCTTGGATCTTTTGGATGTGGAGTTGGGTTTTCTGGCTTCTCATCAAAGCTAACGATACGACCGTTATCATCCAGTGACATTACACCAAATGAAGATGCTTGTTCGATTGGTTTCTTGATACAAGCAACTGTTACGTCTGCACCACTTTCAGCATGGAAGTTAAGCATGCGAGAGTAATCCATCTTATAAATGTGGTCGCCACCAAGGATCAGAACTTGTTCGCATTTACGTCTGCGAATCAAATCAAGGTTCTGGTATACAGCATCAGCTGTACCACGGTACCAAGATTCACCAACACGCTGTTGTGCTGGGATAATTGCAACACCCTCATCAAGCGTAGAGTTGGTCATAAAGCCCCAGCCTTTTTGCACGTGATCGATAAGATCGTGTGCCATGAACTGAGTCAGTACGCCTACACGACGAATACCTGAGTTGATGCAGTTTGAAAGTGTGAAATCGATAATTTTGTATTTACCACCAAAAGAAACAGCTGGTTTTGCGATCTCTTTGGTTAATCCCTTCAGGCGAGTACCTTTCCCGCCTGCTAGTACTAATGCAACTGTGTTACGTACTAATTTGTTACTCGACAAATGCGAGTAATTATTATTATGTTCCGTCATTCTGGGGGCCTCTAACATTGAACTAATATAATGTAATAAAAAACGACTTACGGCTTTTCAAAAGCTCTTTTGTTCGTCATTGCAGAGATAATAAATTAATCCTTCAAAATATATCTGCTTAAACTCACACTTTTAGAAAGATCAAATCTCAATATAATGATAATGAGAGATAGGTCACGCAAACGTGTGAGCAAGATGCAATTTGGTGAATAATGTCACAGATTGTACAAAACTCAAACAATCCTTTCATTCCCACTCATCACTCAAATCTATGGTTTCTGCTTGATAATCCACAGAAATGCAAAATAGATACCAAGCCAGAAATCAGTTTCTTAATCTAATTGAATAATGCTGAGTATTTATTACAGTAAACCTATGCTTGGTATAAATTTAAGTTACATTCAAATGACTGATGTAAGCAAAGTTGCCTCCAAAGTGCTTTGCGATAGATTATTTCAATCTATTTTAAGCAAGTGGATACATATGCCAGCATACTGACCATTTATAAGGATATAGATAATGCTCAAGTGCAAAAAACTAGTTTTATTACCCGTTTTTGCTTTAACTCTCTCTGGATGTGCCAGTGAACCTGAAGATCCACAATTTGTCGCATCAAAATCACTACAGCCCTACATGCAAGAAGACTATCAAACCTACCTTGCTGAGACTCAACAGTGGTTACTTGAAAATCGAGTATTCTTTACCGACGACAAGCAAACCGAACTTAGCGCTGTAGCACCTTTTGAGCTTGTTCCCCAAAATCCAAATGGACAAGGTATTCTGTTAGTACATGGGCTTGGGGACTCTCCATTCTCTTATGTGGATATCGCTCCCGACCTTGCCGCTCAAGGCTATCTAGTGCGAGTCATTTTGTTACCCGGTCACGGAACGCGGGCTGCAGATTTGTCGCTTCCTGAGCTAGAGGATTGGCAAAACGTTGTCGCTCATCACTACCAATTGCTCAATGAAAAAGTGGAAGGTGTTTGGCTCGGTGGGTTCTCCACAGGAGCAAACCTAGTGACCGCCTTAGCCTATCAACAGCCAACCGTAAAAGGGCTATTGCTGTTCTCTCCTGCATTTAAACCACGTAACTCATTGGCGAAGTACTCCCCTTACGCTAAATGGTTTGTCGATTGGGAAGGCAAAACAAAAGAGGATAACTATACCCGTTACAACTCGCTGCATATGAATGGCGCGGCGACCTATTACGAGACATCGGCAGTGGTTCGAGACTACATAGACGATGCCAGTTACGACAAGCCTACTTTTGTCATGCTAAGTGAAGCTGACGAAACCATTGACTCGCAGTACGCCGTGGAACAGTTTTCTGAGAGATTTACCAACAGTCAGAGTGAGCTTCTATGGTTTGGTGAGACTCAATATAAAGATGAACGCATAACCCGCTATAGCATGGACCTTCCCCAGCAGAAGATCTTGAGTGCGTCACATATATCCTTAGTATTCTCACCGGACAATCCTATTTATAAACGCGATGGTGAGGTAAGGCTGTGCTTTAGAGAGCAACCAGAAGGCATGCCTGAAGATTGTTCAGAAGTGGCCAGCGACCAAGTCTGGTTTGCTGCATTTGGGGATGGTGAAGAGACTCAAGTAAGGGCTCGGATAAGTTGGAACCCTTACTTTGATCAAAGCATGCAGAAGTTGAATCGCTTCCTTGCCGACAATAGTAACTAATCTATTACCGTCAGTTGATTGTCGACATATCGAGTCGCACAGGGTTTTACAATCAGTGCGGCTCTTTGTTTAAGCTCTACATTAGGGTTAGGAAACACAACGCCGCCCTGCTCTACCGTCATGGTTAACGCCTTGTCACCGTCTTTACCCAGCTCTTCACCCTCAGCAAATCTTGAGAAATTAGGTAACGCTTTGTCAAAGTAGAATTCAAAGTCCATATTTTCACGATAGATTGAACTGTCCACTTGGTAGGTGATCATATCTGTCGCAGTGCTCGACTCTACCGATTGAACAAGCTCTAGAAACGCTTTGTGATACTGTGCCAGTTTGTTCATATCGTTATGACCAAACTTTGCCACCTGTCCCAACTCCAAGGTAGCTGCCTGTGCGCCAAATTTACTCGAACTAAACCAACTAAACGTACTTGAAGGCTCTTCGGATAGTAGCACCGCTTCTATGCCTGCATTTTGCATAAAGTCGATAAACTCTTTTTGTCTGGTTGGATAAGCCGATTGCGGACTGATAGCAAAGGTATAGTGCTTAGAAGCGCGAATGGAGCAATGCATATCCAAATGCCAGCGACTTGCCATTGGCACATCTTGCCAAAACTGGGTGACTTGTTCTTTTAGAGACACCGCCAGAGCGAGTTCTTCAGACTGTGGATAATCGGCATCGCCAAACAGGCGATTGAGGTTTGTTTCCACAAATCGCTCTTCTGCAAGGATTGCCTTAGGGTGCGCAATAATCAGCAGTAAGTGGTGCTGCGGCACAATAGACTCGCTGGCAATTTGGCTAGCAAGATCATCCACCATTTCGATAGGCGCCGTTTCATTGCCATGAACCGCGCTAGAAATAACCATGTGTTTGGCTTGTTTTGCGTCAGCCGGCGGGGAAATTTTAAGTACTCCCTTTTGCAACAAACTCATTTGCACGCCATTGCTCAGGGTAATAGAGCGAGGCGAAGTCGCAGATGCTTGAAGCGTGTCTTGTAAAAATGAGGACTCAAATAATGGTACTGGCATGGATTCTCCCTTCCGAAGCCTACTATATAGATGTAACATCGAAGCAACATCATACCGAAACTCTGTATTAGTGACAGAAGATTAATAGGCATTCTCTATGGAAATCACAAAGCCCAATCTCATTCTCGCCGGAGGCACTGGCCTTATAGGACAGCACGCCATTCATTATCTTCTGCAGCACCCTGAATATGTCGACAAAATCTACGCGCCAACAAGGCGACCGTTAACGCTCTCGGCAGATTCACTGGTTACCCTATCCAATGAGGCGTTCGACAACTCATTAGACATTAATGCAACTATTGGGCTTATTTGCTTGGGCACCACCAAGAAACAGGCTGGAAGCAATGAAGCACTCTATCGCATCGACCATGACTTGGTTATCTCGTTTGCAGAAACAATGAAGAACTTAGGCGTTAAGCGGTTAGGTGTGGTGTCTAGCTATGGTGCTAAAGCCGATTCTCCTTCTCACTACCTAAAATGTAAGGGAGAGATGGAGCGAGACCTGCAACAACTTTGCTTTGAGAGGCTTGTTATTGCAAGGCCAGGCCCGCTACAAGGGGAGCGAACAGCGCCTAGATGGGACGAGGTCGTACTGCAGAAAGTCCTTAAGGTCGTAAAACCTATTATGTTGGGTCCACTTGAAAATCTTCGCCCTATTCACGCTCAAGACGTGGCGAAATATCTGGTGGATCGCCTGTGTATTGACGTTAACGACCGTGGCGAAACCATTGCCAACTATCGTGAGATGAATGGTTAACCCATTAGAACCATCAAGTTGTTGAATTAGTTAGCCTTCTATTACCACAAGCTATAACTACAACTGATAACCACAATTGGAATATGTTATTCCTTTTTGAACTTATGACTGAGTGGAAAATTCGATAATCTATGCTCTCTTTTCAAGATCTGATTATAAAAACACACGGATTTACACTTTAAAGGAATAACTATGTCAGTTGCTGTCGTTGCCAACTTAGCGGTCTTTGTTGGTATCATCTATTTTCTATTTTCTAAACAAAAACAACAAAATACACTCTCCCGTCTTGTACTTTTAGGCTTAGTTACTGGTAGTGGTTTTGGCTTAGCACTACAACTTATCTATGGCGAAGGAAACCCTGCTATTGCTCAAACTCTTGATTGGGTAAAAGTGGTCGGCAGTGGTTATGTTGGACTTCTTAAGATGATCATCATGCCCCTGGTGATGGTATCTATGGTCTCTGCTGTCGTTAAACTGGACAACTCAGGTTCTCTTGGAAAAATCAGCGGACTGACTATTGGCGTGTTGCTATTTACTACCGCCATCTCTGCACTAGTTGGTATTGCCGTTACCCAAGTATTTGGTCTAACGGCTGAAGGACTGGCTGAAGGTGCTCGCGAAACTGCACGTATCGCCGTACTAGAGAGCCGTATTGACCGCGTTGCGGATCTAACTATCCCGCAAATGCTGGTAAGCTTTATTCCGACAAACCCGTTTAGCGACATGACAGGTGCTCGCTCTACTTCAATCATTGCTGTAGTGATCTTCAGCGTGCTTATGGGCATTGCGGCTCGTAAAGTAATGATCGAGAAAGAAGAGCTAGAGCAACCTATTCGCACCTTCGTTGAAGTGGCTCAGTCTGTGGTGATGCGTCTCGTTAAAATGATCATGGCTCTAACGCCATACGGCATCGCGGCATTGATGGCGAAAGTCGTTGCAACCTCAAGTGCATCAGACATCCTAAATCTGCTTGGCTTTATCGTTGCCTCTTACGTAGCAATTGCTCTAATGTTCGTTGTGCACGGCTTGCTTGTATCTCTTGTTGGCGTTAGCCCGAAAGAATACTTCAAGAAAATCTGGCCAGTACTAACATTTGCATTTACCTCTCGCAGCTCAGCGGCAACCATTCCGCTAAACGTAGAAGCACAGATCACTAAACTGAACGTGCCACCAGCAATTGCAAACCTATCTGCATCATTTGGCGCAACCATTGGTCAAAATGGCTGTGCAGGCATCTACCCAGCAATGCTAGCTATCATGGTGGCTCCGGCAGTGGGTATTGACCCAATGAACTTCAGCTTCATCTTGTCGCTTGTGGCTATCATCACCATCAGCTCATTTGGTATTGCCGGTGTTGGCGGCGGTGCAACCTTCGCAGCTCTTATCGTGTTGCCAGCAATGGGACTGCCGGTATGGATTGCCGCACTACTGATTTCTATCGAGCCTTTAATTGATATGGCGCGTACGGCCCTAAACGTTTCTGGTGCAATGACCGCAGGTACGATTACTTCACGTATCCTAGGTAAAGAGAAGCAAGAACAGCTAGAAGAAGCCAACGCTTAATCACTCGCGCTCTCGTTCTTACGCTATCAAACCGAGGCTTTTGCCTCGGTTTTTGTGTATTTAGAGTTCGCGCAATCCCACAATATCGCCTAGCTTTTAACCACTATTACGTTAACGCTGAGGCACATCTCTATGAAGCTCGAATCCAACAAAAAGAACGCCATCGCCTTTTACAAAATGGCCTATCTCGGTAGTCCTAAGCAAGCGGTAGAGCTGTATGTGGGAGATGACTATATACAGCACAACCCGTTAGTTGGGGATGGTAAGCAATCCTTTATCGACTACTTTACTGAAATGCAGCAGCACTACCCTGATAAAGAGATTGAGTTCGTGCGCGCTGTTGCGGAAGGTGACTTAGTGGCCCTACATACCCATCAAACATGGCCTGATGATGACCAGTACGTCACCATGGATTTCTTTCGCTTTGACAGCAATGGAAAGATTGTCGAGCACTGGGACTCAATACAACAAATCCCGAAAGAAAGCCTCAACGACAATACGATGTATTAAGCGAACAATGCGACCCTAGCAAGGGGCCTTTTTTGATCCATCTCTAGGAACCCCACCGCAGTTGATGGAAATTCATACCCCCTTGCGATTTCCCTCCTAAGATTATTATAAGATTCTGAATTGAATCGTATTTCTCATTGCTAATTTATTAAGTTAACTCAGGTTTTATTCCTTAGGCTGAGCTTTGATTACGCACATTGCCAAAGAGGTTTGCTATCCGCATTCGGCAATGGTCTAATAACTGACAACACACTGATATTTGGACATTTTTTATGCACACGGACCAACCCACATTCTTTTTCTTTGATTACGAGACTTGGGGAGTCAGTCCTGCAAAAGATAGACCGTGTCAGTTTGCTGGTGTGCGCACCGATGCCGACCTAAATGTCATTGGAGAGCCGCTAGTCATCTATTGCAGACCCCCTGCAGATTATCTACCCAATCCTGAAGCGGCACTTGTGACCGGTATTACGCCGCAAAAGGCGATGAATGAAGGCTTATCAGAGCCAGAATTCATCACTGCGATTCACAATGAAATGAGTCGCCCAAATACCTGTACCCTTGGCTATAACAGCGTACGCTTTGACGATGAAGTCACCCGCTACACTTGCTATCGTAATTTTATCGAACCTTATGAGTGGAGCTACAAAAACGGCAACTCTAGATGGGATCTACTGGATGTGATGCGCGCCTGTCATGCACTGCGACCGGAAGGGGTAAACTGGCCAGAAAATGATGAAGGCAATACCAGTTTTCGATTAGAGCATTTATCGGTTGCAAACGGCATTGAGCACAGCAACGCCCACGATGCTATGGCCGATGTCTATGCCACGATTGAGATGGCAAAAAAGGTTAAGCAGAGCCAGCCTAAGCTATTTGATTTCTTCTACAAACATAGAGGAAAACAAAAGCTAAACGCCCTTGTGGACATTGTAAACATGACCCCTCTGGTTCACGTATCGGGCATGCTCAGCACTGAGCACCAGAAAACCGCTCTAATTGCTCCTATTGGTTGGACACCGATTAAGGCGTTAATCACCATTGATCTTACTCAAGACATTACGCCGCTAATTGAGCTTTCAGCCGATGAAATCAAAGACAGACTTTATACCAAACGCAGCGACCTTGAAGAGGGTCAGTTGCCTATCCCAGTAAAACTGGTGCATCTTAACAAGTGCCCCATTCTTGCGCCTTTAGGTGTGTTGACTGCTGACGCTATTGAGCGCACGCAGATCGACAAAGAAGAGTGCTTGAGAAAACAGCAGTTGCTGCAGCAACATCCGCAGATTCGAGAAAAACTCGATGCGGTGTTTGCAGAAAATCGAGAGTTTCCAACTAGCCCAAACATCGAAGAGCAGCTGTACAACGGCTTTTTCTCTCCATCAGATAAGGCGCAGATGCGCATTATCCGAGATGCAAAGCCTGAGGTATTAGGTTCTCTTGATATTCAAGTTACAGATCCTCGCATCGCTCCTTTGCTGTTTAACTACCGAGCTCGAAATTTCTTTCATACTCTGACCGATCAAGAGCAGAAGCGATGGCTACTCCACTGTCGTGATAAGTTTGAGCAAGAACTGCCTAATTACATGTTAAACCTAGAAAATCTTGGTGCGCAGCATCAAGGGGATGAGCATAAGATGAAGATCCTCAAGGCCATCTACCACTACGTTGAACAGTTGGTTTCTTAGTTAATGCTCAGCAAGGCATTCTTCTATCTGCTAAGTGCAGGCTTAATTGTCCTTTCGCTTGTTATCGGTGATTGGATACAGGACTTTTTCGCACTCTCTGTACCAGGAAGTGTGATTGGGCTATTGATCTTGTTTCTGGGTTTGGTAAGTGGCGTGGTAAAGCCTCACTGGGTTCAACCTAGCGCCTCACTATTGATCAAGTACATGATCTTACTGTTCATTCCCATCAGTGCAGGCCTAATGAACCACTACCATATGCTGCTAGACAATGCCCTTGCCATCCTGGTGAGTACCGTATTAGGCAGCCTGTTTATCTTGGTTGTCCTCTCTTTAGCGCTGGATAAGCTCTTAGCGGAGGACAAATAATATGTGGTTACTGCTCAGTATTGTTGTCTACTTCATTGCCAGATTTATCGCCAAGAAAGCCCATCACCCGTTGGCGAACCCTTTGCTGATAAGTCTCGCCATTATCATCCCATTCTTGTTGCTTTTTAAGGTGCCTTATCAAACCTATTACCAAGGCAATGAGCTCATTCAACACCTGTTACAACCTGCGGTGGTAGCCCTTGCTTATCCTTTGTATGAGCAGTTAAACGAGATACGTGCAAAGTGGAAGTTAATCCTCACCACCTGCGTTATCGGTAGCCTAGGTGCAATGCTATCCTCGAGTCTTCTCGCTGTGTTGCTTGGTGCCGATTCACAGTTACTCGCCAGCATTATGGGTAAATCCGTGACCACTGCGATAGCGATGCAGGTGTCTGCTGAGCTTGGTGGCGAGCCCGCTGTTGCAGCCATTTTGGTATTGCTGGCTGGATTAACAGGTTCGCTGCTTGCGTATCCTGTGTACCAATTACTAAAGATCAAACACCCTATCGCAAAGGGGCTGACTATGGGCACCGTTAGCCATGCACTTGGCACAGCCACAGCCTTTGAGCACAGTCAAAAGGATGCGGCGTTTAGCTCGCTAGCATTAGTTTTATGTGGCGTTATCACCTCTCTACTGGCGCCCTTTGTAATGACACTCATGCTTAGCCTCAGCTCTTAAGCACTGTTCTATAGCCGATAAGGCTTCAAAATGAACAAACAAACCGCATTCAGTGTGAACGAAACCGTTTACCTCACCGATTAGTCTCCCTATTCGCAATGAGTTGCACTATGCTGTTTGCAATGATTTTTCTAATAGGAACCTGCAATGAGCCAGCGTTTTATTGACCTCTACAAAGACCTTCCAACCGACTACGTAGATGGCTTCAAATCTATCTTTGATTCTCCCTCGTTTGCTGGCGAGATAAGCAATGAGCAGTTTCAAACGCTTAAGCAGATCACCAAGCTCGACGAACAAGAATTGAAGGTCGCTATACTGCCGTTTGCCGCCGCCTACTCTGTCGCGCCTATCTCAAAGTTCTATGTTGGCGCCATTGTTAAAGGGACGTCAGGAAAGCTGTATTTTGGCGCAAACCTTGAATTTGCCGGTGCGCAACTTGGTCAAACGGTACATGCTGAGCAATCTGCTATCAGCCATGCGTGGATGAAAGGCGAAGAAGGTATCTCTGATATCACAATTAACTTCAGCCCTTGCGGTCATTGCCGTCAGTTCATGAATGAACTCTCTACCGCTGAGCATCTTTCTGTACAACTGCCAGAGCGCGATAAAATGACGCTACAGCAGTATTTACCAGAGTCCTTTGGTCCAAAAGACCTAGGTATCGAGTCTGGCTTGATGTCTCCGGTTGATCATGGCTACAGCTTTGCTGAGAATGACCCGCTTCTTGAAAAGGCTATTTACGCGCTCAATCGCAGCCATGCCCCTTACACAAAGGATCACAGTGGCGTGTCTATCAAGACCAAAGATGGCACTCTATTTTGTGGAAGCTACGCAGAAAACGCCGCATTCAACCCTAGCTTACCGCCATTACAGGTAGCACTAGTGCAACTGCAAATGGCTGGCATACCCTTCTCTGAAATAGCTGAAGTAGGTTTAGCTGAAATGAACGAAGGTTCTATTTCGCACCTTGCGGATACGCAAAGCACCATAGAGGCGATTAATCCAGATATCCCTGTCGCTTACGTTGCGATTGGCGAATAATCTCTGCAGAACATCTTTATAATTAAACACCACAGCTTAGTCTGTGGTGTTCTCATAAAAAATTCATCAAAATCGCCATGCAAACGATTGCGCTACGCAAAAATTTGAGTATTATCTGCTGAAAAAAATCATCTTCTTAAAGGAAATACTATGTTGGGTACGGCTACGGCATCAGGTGCAACTAAGGTTTTATTGCTAGGTTCTGGCGAACTGGGTAAAGAAGTGGCCATCGAGTGTCAACGTTTAGGCATCGAAGTGATTGCCTGTGATCGTTATGAAAACGCTCCAGCAATGCAAGTGGCGCATCGAAACTATGTATTGGACATGCTTGACGGTGAAGCACTGGCAAATATTGTTGATAAAGAAAAACCCACCTACATCGTTCCTGAAATCGAAGCCATTGCTACTGATACCTTGGTAGAGCTTGAGAAAAAAGGCACAACGGTTGTTCCTAACGCACGCGCTACGCAACTGACGATGAACCGTGAAGGTATCCGCCGTTTAGCGGCAGAAGAGCTAAACCTAAACACTTCAAACTATCGCTTTGCTGACACGTTTGAAGACTTCAGCTCAGCCGTTACCGAAGTTGGCATGCCTTGTGTGGTAAAGCCAGTAATGAGTTCATCAGGTAAAGGTCAAAGCGTTATCCGCACGCAAGAAGATGTACAAAAAGCGTGGGACTACTCTCAAGAGGGGGGTCGCAGTGGTGAAGGTCGCGTTATCGTTGAAGGCTTCATTGATTTTGACTACGAGATCACCCTACTAACCGTACGCGCTGTCGATGGCGTTCACTTCTGTGCGCCTATTGGTCACCGTCAAGAAGATGGCGACTACCGTGAATCATGGCAGCCACAGCAAATGTCTGATGTTGCGCTTAAAGCGGCAGAGTACGTTGCAGAAGAAATTGTTAACGCGCTGGGTGGCTACGGTCTATTTGGTGTTGAGCTATTCATCAAAGGCGATAAGGTCATCTTTAACGAAGTGTCCCCTCGCCCGCATGATACAGGCATGGTCACCATGATCTCTCAGGATATGTCAGAGTTTGCTTTGCACGTTCGCGCATTCACGGGTAATCCTATCAACAAGGTTCGCCAAACCGGTCCTGCAGCGTCTGCGGTTATCTTAGGTCAAGGCACGTCAAGTAACCTGTCTTATACAGGTATTGAAGATGCGGTGGGCAATCCTGATACGCAGATCAGACTGTTTGGTAAGCCTGATATTGATGGCCGTCGCCGCTTAGGTGTGATTTTGACCCGCGCTAAAGACACAACGCGCGCGGTTGATTCAGCTGTCGATGCAGCCAAGAAGGTTAAGATTCATTACTAATTGAATCACGCTCGATACAAATATAGAAACGCTCGTTTTCTACGTTTCGAGAAATCAAAAAAGAGGTCATAGGACCTCTTTTTTTGTTTTGCGCAAATGGTATGTTATTTAACGTCGTCTTTCTTAAGCTCTTCTACTCGTGCTTTAAGCTTTTGCCCAGGTCTAAACGTGACCACACGACGTGCGGAAATAGGTATATCTTCACCTGTTTTCGGGTTACGACCAGGTCGTTCTTTTTTGTCTCTTAGATCAAAGTTGCCGAAACCAGACAGTTTTACCTGTTCGCCACTTTCAAGTGATTTCCGAATTTCTTCAAAAAACACTTCCACGGTTTCCTTGGCATCCCGTTTACTGTATCCAAGATTTTCAAACAGGTTTTCAGCCAAATCGGCCTTGGTGAGCGCCATAAAACTTTCCTCAAAGCTAGATGAACCATTGCTACGCTAGAGTTTGTCACTCCTAGGCTTCACTTAAATTGAAACCAACGATAGCTCCTAAAATTTGTCTCTACAATCAACTACATATTGATGACTCGATCGAAAGTGTATGCCAAGGTTTTCAGTTTCGCCAACTTTTTTCTAAATAATATTTATAAGAATTAGACACTTAGATAATTCAAGTGTTTTTGCGTTAAATTTTATGAATAAACAAGACTATTTGATGAGTAAAGTTTACAAAAAAGTGAGTTTTATAGAGCAAATTCAGTCACTTGTTCTGCTATCCTATGAATAATAGTTGAGCAAAGTGAACAGGCTCACACGGAACTTTTAAAATTTTGAGTACACTTGTCTAATTAACACCCGCTTGAAAAGGAATTTCATGCCTACATTGCTTCCAATGCCTGCATCAAGGTGCAACCTGTCTATTTCAATTGCTCTCGCACTCTCTAGTATTGGATGCGCAACGCAAGACGAAGTTCAAGATACCGCGCTAATTAATCCTGATATCGCTCGAATCTATTTCAACTCCACAGAAGCTCAACCCGAATACGTTCTTCATGTGTGGAATGATCAAACCTGTGACGGTTATATGGGTGATAATACCGATTGGAAGGCAGGTTTAGAGCCTAGTGGTCAAGACCCCGATTATGGTGTGTATTGGGATCTGCAAATAGATCCCAACGCTGAGTGCGTCAATTTTACTCCGCACCGCTTCAACCCTGATTATCAAACATCCGCTTTAAAACTGCGTTTTTCAGATAATGTAAACGAAGGCGCTAAGGTAGGTTATGTGTTTAAAGATACTAATCGTGTTTTTTATACCCCCTCAACCACACCCCCAGAAACTGCGGTTAGCCTAAAGGGTGCCAACTCTCACTGGATATCACCTTCGCTCATATTAGTTCCCAAAAACACCACTGAAGCGGAGCTGGTCATGTCTACAACCGGTGGCATGAGCATCAATGAAAGAGACAACCTTATAGAAGGTACTGCGACAACGTTAACACTGGCACAGTCTAGCGCCTCAGCTTGGCAACAAGACTATCCTCATCTCACCGATGAGTTTACTGCGTTTGAAATCAAGGAAGGTGATAGCAATACCATTGCCAATATGATCCGCGGCCAAATCTGGTTAGTTTCTTATGCTGACGAGGAAGGTGCTCGGGCACTGAGTTCAGTAACACGAGTGCAGACCGCAGAGCTGTTAGACAGCTTATATGCAGATGAGGCAACCAAGCTCGAATACGGCGCGGTTATTGACCATGAATCGGACACCGCCACATTTAGACTTTGGGCACCTACCGCGCAGCAGGTCAAGCTCATCCCCTTCGATGAAGACTTAAGAGCTCTAACACCTATTTTAATGAGAAGAGACAACGCCTCAGGCAGTTGGCTTGCGGAATATACTGAGTTAGCGCATGGCGACTTTTACCGCTATGAAGTCACCCTGTATCATCCAGAAACCGGTCGAGTAGAAACACTGCAAGTAACCGACCCCTACTCCCTTAGCTTGTCCACCAACTCTCAACACAGCCAAGTGGTGGATCTGGATAGCTCTGAATTAAAACCTGCCGGTTGGGATGAGCTTTCTTCCCCTGTATCTCAGGAAAACCCTGCCAGCTTCATGATCTACGAGACGCATGTTCGCGACTTTTCTGCGCTAGATGAATCCACAACGGACCATTATCGGGGTAAATACCTAGCGTTCACCGAAGGTGATTCAGCGCCTGTAACGCACCTAAAATCGCTCTCAAGACGTGGCGCGACCCACTTGCACCTAATGCCTGTATTTGACTTCGCAACAGTCAACGAAGAGCTTACAGAGCGCGCCGATATTAATGAGTCGTTTAGAAAGCTGTGTCAGATGAACCCCAACCTAATACGCCACCCTAAATTTGGCTTGTATTGTGATGGCGGATTATTTGGCGAAAAGGTGTTAGAGCAATTCTCTCGCGAGGACTCTCTTGAAGCGCCGGTTGTTCAAGAGTTGAGCCGGGCTATTAGTCAAAACGACAGCTACAACTGGGGTTACGATCCCTACCACTATTCAACCCCCGAAGGCTCCTACGCTACCGAAGCCAATGGCATGCAGCGCATTGTCGAGTTTCGTAAGATGATTATGGCTATTAAGTCAGACATCAAGATGAATGTCGTTATGGATGTGGTTTACAACCACACCAATGAATCTGGTATGGCGGACAAGTCGGTACTCGATAAAATTGTACCTAACTACTATCACCGCTTAGATCCTGTCACTGGCGAAGTAGAAGAAAGCACCTGCTGTTCAAACACAGCGCCAGAGCGACAAATGATGGAAAAGCTGATCACAGATTCTGTGGTGGTTTGGGCTAAGGATTACAAGGTAGATGCATTTCGCTGGGACTTGATGGGTCACCATCCAAAATCGCAAATACTCGCCACCCTTGATGCCGCAAAAGAAGTAAACCCTGAGGTGTATTTTTATGGCGAAGGCTGGGACTTTGGCGAAGTGAAAAGCGACAGTCAGTTTCAACAAGCGTCTCAGCTCAATTTATATGGCACCGGCATAGGCACCTTCTCCGATCGCATGCGAGATGCAGTGCGAGGTGGTTCTCCATTTGATAAAGAAGAGCAGATAAGAGCCTCGCAAGGCTTTGGCAATGGCGCGTTTGTTTATCCCAATGAACTAAACAAGGTAGACGAAGCCCAAGCAAAGCACCTAGCCGATATTGTGCGTCTTGGAATGGCGGGCAACTTGAGAGATTTTTCGTTTACCGATAGCCAAGATCGCACCATCAAAGGCTCTGAGTTAGAGTACAACGATGAACCCGCAGGCTACGCCAAGGATGCTTGGGAAATCATAAACTGCGTTGAGAAACACGATAACCAAACCCTATGGGACAATCACCAATACAAAGCGCCATTTGATGCCGACCTTAATACTCGCATCCGAATGCATGCCACCAGCTTAGCCACAGTCATGTATGGGCAAAATGTCGTATTCCATCACATGGGCAGCGAGTTGTTACGCTCCAAATCAATGGAAAGAAACTCGTATGATTCTGGAGATTGGTACAACCGCGTCGACTTTACCAAGCAGTCCAACAACTGGAATGTTGGGCTACCGAGTGCCGATGAAGACGAACAAAATTGGGCGTTGATTGAGAACATCTATAAGAACACAGAAGGCAAGTTAGATGTCTCTCCGCGTGATATCGCCACTATGGAGCGCTTCTTTAAGGAGATGATGGAAATCAGAACCAGTAGCCCACTCTTTACGTTAGGTGACGGCAGAGAAATCAGTCAGCGCATTAAATTCCACAATACTGGCTCAAATCAGCTTCCTGGCTTAATTGTCATGAGCATTGATGACCGAGCGCCGTTTGAAAACCTAGATCCGCAGCGCAAGCGAATTGTAGTGGTGATCAACGCACGCAACGACATTCAAACCATAGATCAATTGAACATGAGCAGCTTTAAGCCTCATCGTTTCCATTCTCAACTTGGCCCCTTCTCGTTAGCAGACGGTACGGAAATGGTTGATGATATGGCGATTGTGCCACCGTGGAGTGCGGTGGTGTTTGAGGAAAGATGAAGCCTTTAGCTGTCAGCTATCAGCTATCAGCTATCAGCCTGTTATACACAAATTTGATTAGCTTCAATAGTTGGCTCTAGGTTGAAATTAACCAACCTAGGCCGAACAAACCGTCGTCCCCGAGCGCCTCTATCGGGGACCTCTTCAGCAACCGTTCTAAGAATCAGATGTCCAACCAGAGTACTGGCCCAGAAAAGCACTCGGACATGACTACTCCCCTAGCCCCTGACTTTTGATCAAGAGATAAACTCGAAGCTTTCAACTATTTGCGTCAATAGTTGATTCTAGGTTTACATTAAACAAACATAGCCCGAAATAAACGTCGTCCCCGAGCGCCTCTATCGGGGACCTCTTCACCAACCGTTCTAACAAACAGATGCCTAACCAGAATGCAGCCCCAGAAAAGCACTCTGACATGACACTCCCCCTAAATCCTGACTTTTGATCAAGAGACAAGCTCGAACCTTTCAACTTCTTTTATTGTATTTCTTCGACGGATCTAATCCTACATAACCGTGTTGGTGATTGGCAAAAACTGCCTTAAATTACCCACATCAACACAACAGTACGGACACAAACGCGCCGTATCAATAGGATATCATCATGAAAAAAACATTAATTGCAGTAGGCCTTCTAACTCTTCTATCTACTGGCGCTATGGCAAAAAACATCGGCCAAGAGCAGCAAAAAATTGACGCTGATATGGCTTCACTAGAAACATCTGTTCCGGTAATGGTTCAGATTGAAAAAGACATCGACACCAATGCTCAACAAATTGAGTACAAAGGTTTCGTTATCTCTGAATACAAAGACATCTACGTGACTCACCACGACGCGAAGAAAATGGGTCTAGAAAAGGTTCATACATTCCACGTATATAACCAACACAACATCGACAAGTTGAGCGCAGATATCGCTAAACACATCGAAAAAGACCAGCCTGACTTCTTCTCTGTTGATCTGTACAAAGATTACTACGGTGACTCTGGCGTATTCCGTTACGTTGCACGCGTGATTGAATACCGTTAATCCTCAAGGCAGGATTAATTTAGAAAGTTCGCCTTTCAAAAAAAACGAGAGCCTATTGGCTCTCGTTTTTGTTTTTGGCAAATTCAAAACCCTACTGTTTTGCAAGCTCCACTCGATAAAGCGGATTGATTGGCTTATCAACAAAGTATGACCACACATGTCTATAAACTGCATGCTGATTGGGAAACGGAGCCAACTCTAGCGCCTCGCTTAAACTGCACCACTTATATTCCGTATGCTCATCATTAAGCTCGACTTCTTGATTGGCAGGACACAGCACAACAAACACAGGGATCAGCTCAATCACGTTCACACTAGCCTCAAAGAACTGCTCTAAAAACTGCGCATTATAAAGATCGGCTACTTGTATTTGAGTTTCTTCATCAAACTCGCGGATGATGGCCTCTACTGCGGTTTCGTTACCCTCAATAGAACCAGCCACATGACACCAAAAGCCCCCCTTCACCCTTTTCATGAGCAACATCTTCGTCTCGCCATCAATCTTTGATAGCGCCACACCAGAAACAATAGAGGTATTTACTGGGATCATAGTCATCCTTAAATTCATTTGCCGTTAGTAAACGACTGTATTTCCTCAGGTGTCAGATATCGCCACTGCCCGACTTCCACATCAAGCGACACCGCACCGATTTTTTCACGATGTAGTGACACTACTTTATTGCCAATAGCAGCAAACATGCGCTTTACCTGATGAAACTTGCCTTCGGTAATCGTTAGTAGCACTTCTTTTTGGCTTATCACCTCCAGCACCGCAGGTAAGGTCAATTTGTCCTCGCCTTGCAAGCTGAGGCCATGGCTAAATTTAGTAGCAGCATCGTCAGCAATAGGACGACTTAGCCCAACGCGGTATACCTTTTCACACTTTTGGGTTGGCGTGGTGATATTAAATGACCAGCGCCCATCGTCGGTGATTAACACCATGCCGGTAGTATCCGCATCCAAACGCCCAGCGATATGAAGCTCAGAAACTCGATCAATAGCGATTTGATTAAACAGCGATGGATAGACTTCATCTTTGTTGGAACAGATAGTGCCTGCGGCCTTGTGCATCAGAATATATCGGAAACTGCGAGCAATGAGCTTTTCACCATTAAGGGTTATTTCATTGTTTTCATGAACTTGAGTCGCTTCGCTGGTAATCGCCTCGCCATTGACGCTGACCGCTCCTTGGTGGATCTGCTCGATGGCTTCAGCTTTGGTGAGTTCGGTACTTTTGCATACAAACCTATCAAGACGCACTGTAGACAACCTTAAAGCGCTCTAAAACCAGTAACATCTCTTGAGTAGGTGTAATCCCCAACTCTTGGCACTCTAAACTAAAGAACTTCCAGTGGGCTTCTCGCCACCAATCTAAGGATTTATCGCCTTCCCCCTCAAGGGCTGCAAACTCAGCGCTAACGTCGCAATATTTGCAGGTATCCACGGAGGTAATTTCGATAATGCAAATAGGCTCACCCTGCCAATCGGTAACAACTTGCAAGTGACCCACAGCGGGCATAGCCTCACCCTCGTGACTGTACCAATACTCCATACTGCACGAGGCGCGCTTTTCGCCGCGTAAAATCAGCTGCGCGCACAGGTTGGCGTTGTACTCATCTGCACAAAAATAATCGGCGCTGAATGAAGTGTATTTATTGGCTATGTCGCTAGGTAAGGACTCTAGATATACATTTAAATAGGATTGGCTTTTCTCATCCATGTTTCGTCATTCTCATAGGTAAAACTCACCTCTTTAGGCGTTGATAGTAATTGTTCCTGACATGTAATCGACTGCATTTCCGGAGAGGAACACTCTGTCATCAACTACCTCACACTGAACCACTCCGGTTCTTTTCGATAGCTGTTTTGCCACTAACTGAGTACGACCAAGCTTTTTCACCCAATAAGGAGCCAACTCACAATGTGCTGAGCCAGTGACGGGGTCTTCGTCCACGTTAAACTTTGGAAAGAAACAACGACTCACGAAATCAACATTCTCCCCAGGTGCGGATACCACAACGCCGCGTAAGCCTAGATTTGAAAGCTTGGTAAAATCAGGTGTCAAAGACGCCACTTGGGATTCATTGTCCAAGATGACCACATAATCAAAATCTGAAAGTGTCTCAACCGGAGTCACGCCCAACGCTGAATGCAATTCGCTGGGTGCATCCGTAGGCTTAATGTCGCTCGCAGGAAAGCTCATGCTATACCCTGTGCCTGATTTCCCCACCAACAATGCGCCACTGATGGTATGAAATGCGATGACCTCATCAGAGTAACCAAGGTGCTGGAACAACACATGAGCAGAGGCTAAAGTCGCATGACCACACAAATCTACCTCTCCGCCCGGCGTGAACCATCGCAGTGAATAACCATTATCCTCGGCAACAAAAAATGCCGTTTCAGACAGGTTGTTCTCTTGGGCAATGTTCTGCAGTAGCTCATCTGAAAGCCACTCATCAAGGGGGCACACTGCTGCGGGGTTACCTTCAAATACATTCTCTGCAAAAGCATCCACCTGATAAATCTTGATTTCCATGCTCTATTGCGCTCCCTTGCAATTAAAAAGTATTTTGATTAACCGATTGATTTTTATGACCTAAGGTCGAATACACTCAACAATATCGGCATTAACATTGAAGTCATTTCCACCCATCTTGCCCACAGTATCGACCAGCTGTTGATTGATCATTCCATCAACATACAAATCATCACGAACGTAAACAGACTTAACGTCTAGCAGAACGATTGTTCCACCAACTGGAAGGTCGCCCAATGAAATAACTTCTCTCAAATGGCACTCATAACGAATTGGGGAATCCTTTACTGACAATGGGCTAACTCTATTACTGGCGGTATGTTCTATATCTGCGTGTTCGAACTCACTCACATCGGCATCCAGAGCAGCACTGGTGCTATTCATTTGTTCCAACAAGCTTGAGCCAACGATATTAACGACGCACTCGCCCGTTTCTCTGAGGTTTTGTAAGGTGTCTTTGTCTATACCGCTTCTTTGGGTCACTTGGGTATAGAGAAGTACAGGCGGGTTACAACTGGCGACGGTAAAAAAGGAATATGGCGCAAGATTATCAATGCCCTCAGCTGAGCGTGTGCTGATCCAAGCAATCGGCCTTGGAGTCACGCCACCATTGAGAAGCCGATATTTATCTTGGCTTTCTAACTCAGAAATATCAAAGTCCATCGTTCATCCTTTAACTGGCACTCATCCATGTGAACCGTAATCCTAGCAAGTTCTGTTCGTTTTGAGGGATATTAAATAATCACCCAGTGATTTTGCGACGCATAACATGCTGCGGGCCCGCTTCGCCACCAAGATAAAGCTCACCCGTATCTTCAAAACCACCCTTTCGATAACACGCAACCGCCGCAGGATTTTTGCAATTCACCGTTAGATAGACAAAGTCATAACTCTGGTAGTGATTGGCAAGATAGTCACCCAAAGCCTCTACTGATTTAGTGCCAAGGCCTTTGCCTTGCTGTCTTTGGTCTAATGCCAAGGTCCGCAAACCAATGCTGTTTTTAGAACAGAAGCTGTACGTAGAGGCATAAGCAGTATCTAGCTTAAAAAAGCCAACAACCAAGCCATGGTGCTTGATCACATGAAGGTGTGTGGTATCACTCCCATCAAGCAAGAAGTCATCGGCAGTAGAAGCAAATCTGACACTTTCATCAGAGAGTTGAATGTCTTTTACAGAAGGGACATACGAGGAATTCAGTCGCTCAATTTCAATCATAAAGCATCCTTGTTATTTGAAATGAGTTACGCACTAGTCAGTCGTCAGCACCGCATTTTTGACACGGTTCGTAAGTTCTCTCACCTTCACTAATGACGATGAAATCATTCACGCATTTCTCACACAGTGCCATTTTTGGGTAGGCGACTTTTTGCTTTTTAGACGAGGTGTCACCTTCAACGGTATAGTATTTTCTCATGTTCTATCTTATTAAGGTTTTGATAATACATAGAATTATAATGGAAAATTGATTGAGATTGCGGATTGATTTTGGGGGTAAACGAGTCGGCACACATATAGAATCCAACTTAAGCTTTGTTAACTGGCTTTTCTAGCGATCACTAAACCGTGGTTACTTGAACCTAAAAGACTAGGTTCATCGCAAGTTTCTAAATGATAATCTAACCAAGTCTGGTATTGAGATGGTGAAAAATTATTAACTCCGCTAGAGATATAACGACCAAAACCATCTGTCGCTGAATGTCCCATAACGATAAACCCGTTGCTTTGTACTAGGTTTTCAATTTCATTTGGAGTAGCAAAGTACCCAACTTTGAAGAAGCTTCCTGCTTTCGAGTTTGAAACCGTTCCGTTTTTACGTAATTCCAATAAAACGTCTGAAGTCACTAGTTCTGGAAATTGCTGTGCGAACATGCCAGCAACAAAGAAACGCGAGATATAAGCTACGGCCATGACCCCATTAGGCTTTAATATTCGTAAAACTTCCTTTATTGCTTGCTCTCTTTCGAGCTGAGTTTTTAAGTGATAAAGAGGCCCAAGAATTACACAAACATCTTGTGAATTGCTTTCAATAAATGAAACATCACATGCATTACCTTCAAACACTTTTAACGTAATATTCTCGGTTTTAGCTTTGGTTTTTAAGATACTAACTTGGTCAGGTGCGAGTTCGACGGCTGTTACATCACACCCAATCTTCGCAAAATTCAAAGAATAACGACCTGTCGCTGCCCCTAACTCGCACACCGATTTACCGCTAGATAAATACGGTGACAATTTATGCATGGTCGTATCAAATTCTATTTGTGCGATGTATTGCCGAGTTAGTCTTTCATCTTCGTTTGCACCAGTATATTGGGCTATCAATTCTTCCATAATCCTTTTGTCAGTAAACGCTTTGTTATACCAATCGTACTAAATAACTGGTCATTCTAGCTGGTAAAATGCTCGATAACTGCGTTAGAATTTTTTATTGTAGAATAACTACTTATCGAAAAACTCTGCCTTGTTCTCGAGCATTTTTTCTGCGCTATTTCTGATCACTTACTTAGTGTGATTGGTATTATAAACGTACTTACGGCGCTTGCTGGACCCATACAACATTTTCATTTGAAGCCGGAACTTCAAACCAAGACCAGAACAAATCTAACATTTCTGGTGTCATCTCATACGACTTGCCATTCAAATCTGAATTGCGGGTAAATGCTCTTTGTTTACATGCATCAAAAGAAACATCTAGGTAATGAACTTCGCCCTCAGCACCAACTTTCGATGCCCAATCTGTAAAAGTATCTCGATCAGCTTTACGCCAAAAACCAAAGTCGAAAATAACAGGTACTCCAAGAGAGAAAAGCTGTAGAGCAGAGTCTTTGAATAGCTCTTGCAAAGTAGCCAAGCGATGATTAAAAACTACCCGCTCCATATGCTCACCATATAAAGGAATCATCCATTCATCTATGGAGAAACGAAAAGCACCATGTTTCTGTGCAAGGGTTTTGGAATAAGTAGTTTTACCTGAACCAATAAAACCGCAGACGAAATAGATCTTGGTCATTGTTCCTCTTCTGCTTATAACGCCTGGTTAAGGTGCCATGCCCAAAGATGACCACCTCGCTAACCATCCTTTTGAATTTACACGATTTTCAAACACTTCTCGTGACCTTTTCGGATTATGTGTGACGCAGTAATCAAACAGTGACTCATAGCCAAAAGCTGAAATGCATTCGTATGTTTCAGGAGCAATTTGTCGGATAGCAATCGCGGTTTCTTTCTCTGGCCAGTAACTCATGGCATCCAGTGAACTGGTATAGGGAACATCACCATTTCGAGTATGCATCACAGCTTGATTTCGCACTTGCCAGTTAATTTGCGGCATTTGCTGTTTAAGCTGAGATTCATAAGAAAAGTGAACATTGAGATCTTGCTCATTAAGGTCAAAATAGATCACATCAACGTCATTCAATGGCGTGGTTATCTCAAATCCATGTAACGAATCCCACACAAGGTTTCGGACAAAACCTGCGGCAATATAACATTGAGGTAAACCAAGTTGAGAAACGCAGTTTAAGGCTTCAACTCTAATTGGGTCTTGTTTTACTAGTTCTACGATTCTGTCCATTTTGTCTTGTGCCCTAACCGCAAGCAAAAACACCTAGCGTTTGAGATCTGATTGGGCGACTTGAAAGTCGCTTACTTTCCACTTTCAAAGTGGGCAAAAACTTCTGCACCCGTCATATTTTGAGTTTGGTTTTTTAATTCGTAATATTCTGGCTTTTCATCAATGAATATTTGATGGGTTAGCTTAAAATTTTCGTCTGGGTTCAATAAGCCAACAGGAAGGTGATACTCATTACTTGGAACTAAAAAGTAAAACAAGTGGGTGCCGCATTTACCGCAGAATCCTCTTTCTGCCCAGTCTGACGACTGATACCTAACAACATTTGATTCACCTGAAATTTTAATTGAATCTGCACAATCAATCGCTAACATTGGCCCGCCAGACCAATTTCTACACATACTACAATGACAAGCCGCCAATTCATTGCTGGCGTACTCAACTTCCAACTGAACCGAGCCGCATAGACACTTCCCTTTACCGTTCATAGATCCCCCAAACCTTTGAAATGTGTGTGAAAGTTTATTATTAGCTAACGCCGTATAAAGGTATGAGCGGCGCTTGCCTATACTTGGAGCGAAGAGAAAACAACAAGCGTTGCGAGTCACTTTTAAGTGCTTTGTTAGTTGCGTATTTTTCCAAGTAATCTCGACTAGTATAGAGCGCTATTTGAACTCAATTTTGGCTGCAACATCACCCCAATTAAAGTGTCCATATTCCACAAAGCCAAGACTTTGATAAAAGTTTCTGGCAACTTGGTTGCTCTCACTATAACCAATATGGATTGCCTTAGGATTTTTGGCTCGAATTTCTTCTAAGACTTTATTCATCATTAGACGTCCATACCCTTTACCTTGGTGGTTTCTATCCGTCATTACGCGAAAAATATAGTACTCATTAGGCCGAGGCACTGGTGCCCAATCAGCGTTAAGCCATTCACTGTACATTAAAAAGCCCACAATCTGGCCCTTAACTACTACGACTCTTGGTTGATAGTCCTTATTAACTGCTGCTTGAGCCATGGATAAAACATTGTCAGACACTAGGCCTATTTGTGTTTCATCTAACTTCAAGTTAACAACTTTACGTAAATTGTCTTTGGTAACTTGTACTAATTTCATTTATTAGTCTCATAACTCGAGCTGAACAAATAACGCCCGCTTAAGTTGTGAGTAACGCTACCCCCACCTAAACCATTGTGCCGTAAACACTAAAGCTAATTCAAAGCAAAAATGCCGAGCGTTACGAATCTGCTTAAATTTATTGTTGAACGAAGCCGCTCTGCGGCAGAAAACCCAGCCCAATCCATACTCTTCATCGGCATTCTCATTCCGAGAATGTTCAAATGGAGAGCATCATTATGAACACCCAAGACCAACAACGCTTCGACATCCTGTATAAACAACATCTTACCAACCTCACCCTGCAAGGCAAACGCCCTGCGACTATCGATGCCTATTCCCGTGCGGTGCGTCGCATCAGTGCATTTTTTGACTGCGCTCCCGACACGCTTACCACACAACAGCTGAAACGCTACTTCGCGTCACTCATCCAAACCCACTCTTGGAGTACCGTGAAACTTGACCGCAACGGCCTACAGTTTTTCTATCGCTACACACTGAATAAGCAATGGGAATGGCTCGATATCGTCAAACCCCCTCAGGTCAAAAGACTGCCAGATATCCTTACGCCAGTGCAGGTGGGACTGCTCATCAGCATGACGAGGCAACAGCGCTACCAAGTGTTCTTTTTGACGCTTTATACCCTGGGGCTTCGCCTTGGCGAGGCGCTTAATCTGACTGTTCACGATATTGACGCCAGTGCCATGACCGTTCACATTCGAGAAGGAAAAGGCGGCAAAGACCGCGTACTTCCTCTGCCTAAGAGAACCTTGCACGCCCTGCGCGGGCACTGGTGCACGCATCATCACCCAAAATGGCTGTTTCCTGGTATCGGATCCAAAGCCGATAACCCCATGGACAGAGGTGGGATTCAAAAAGCCATGAAAGGGATCTTAAAAGACTGCCACATTCAATTAGCCATCACGCCCCATACGCTCAGGCATTGCTTCGCCACTCATTTGCTAGAGCAAGGACTCGATTTGCGCTCCCTACAACATTTGCTTGGGCACGGCAGCCTCAATACTACCGCAAGATACACCCAGCTCACCGAACCAAAGCAGAAACAAGCCGCACACGCGCTAAATCAACTGGCCGAGCAATTGGTCGTGCTGTGGGAGGTTGCATGATGAGCGCCTTTATCGACGTACTTAAGCACCACCAAAACGCCTTCGAACAGCGTTATGCTGACCGACTCACACCCGAAATCAGACGTGCGATCCACGCAATGCTCCGCTGTAAAACAACACATCAAGGGCAGTCGCAATGGTACTGCCAGCACTGTCACCACGATGACAGACTGCCCTTATCCTGTGGCCATCGACACTGCCCACAATGCCAACATCGCACCACCACAGACTGGCTCGAGCGACAAAAACGCAAGTTGTTGCCTGTCCACTATTACATGGTGACCTTTACCGTGCCGTACGAGCTCAGAGGGTTAGCACAAACGGATCCCAAAGCGCTTTATCAAACCATGTTTAAGGTTGCATCAGGTGTGCTAAAGGACTTTGCTGTGCGTGCTCAAGTGGGGCAACAAGGTTTTACCTCGGTGCTGCATACCCACAATCGTAAGCGCGACCTGCACCCTCATCTGCATGTCGTGGTGGCCGCAGGGGGCTATGACGCAGCAAAGCGCACTTGGTATAAAGGTAAGAAAGGCTACCTGTTTAATGCGTTCGCACTGGCGAAAGTATGGCGAGCTAGGCTGCTTGAAGCGCTCGCTCATGACGCTCACCTTCATCTGCCAACGGGTACCCCTGCCCAATGGGTCGTGGACTGCCGAAAGGTCGGCTACGGCCTGCCTGCACTGAAGTATCTGTCACGCTATCTTTACCGAGGTGTTTTGCCTGACAAAGACATCCTCGAGATCTCAGAGACGGCAGTCACTTTCCGTTACCAAGACAGTCAAACACAGTGTACCGAAACCCGCTCGTTACCTGTGCTCGAGTTCCTGTGGCTTATCTTGCAGCACGTGCTGCCCAAAGGGCTGCAACGGGTTCGAGACTATGGATTTATGCATGGCAATGCGAGGCGGTTAAGGCTGGCTATCTTACTCTTGCTGGCACCACAGTGGATCGGTCCGATGCCAACGTCGCTCCCTGTGCACAGCAAAGCCGTACGAACGTGCCCTTGTTGCGAGCACGAAATGGTGTGCGTTGGGATCACCCGACCGAGCTAGCCAGCTGACGAGCCGAAAGGTGCTCGCTTATAAGGATAATGGTGCAATGAACACCGCGGAGGTCTAACACGTAAAAGAGACACAGGACAACTATCGGCTTGGGCAGATCGTCAATGAGCGGCTCAATGGCTTCGTTCGGCTTGAAGACGCGAGGGGAGCCTAAACCCCTCTTGCTCAGACTGAGCAAATTACTAATAAAGGTGTCACCGTGACGGGCTTGTTCAACAACCAGATAAAGTGTCGGCTGGGCGACACTGATCCTTATTTGTTAGATTTTTTATGCAATCTTCTTGTAATGCGCTTTTTGATGCCACTCATAGTATCGTTTACTGCCTTCCCAATTTGGGACTGTGTTACCTACTAACTGATCGATCAACGACTGAACCCTAGAAGTTAACCCCTTTCTTTTTGCCTGTGTTATTTCGCCCTCTATTACAACGACATAGCCTTTTTCAAAGAAATCATCACACCCTGTTTTACACATGAGAGTAGCAATATTATCAAAGTCTAGTTTTTCAAAATCTTCACATTTTGAACGCTTTTTGATGTGGGCTGCAACAAGTAAATCAAATGGAAACTCTTCACCACACAGGGAGCATTTCGCCACTTTCTTGCCTTTTAACAGGTGTGCGCGAAGGTAGGTTTGCTCTTTTCTTATCTTTGCTACTGAGTCAGATTCCAAGTCTCGTTCACGAATTGAAGCAGGCAAATGCTCGGATGGGACAAGGGAACGAACAGCAGAGTTTGAAATATTCGAAGACACGATAAGTGAAGGAGCATTTGGTATTGCATTGTTCGACATTCTTGCGCCATAACCAGTTTCAACCAAAGTCGCTAACTCTTCTATTGTATCGACTCGGACATAATCCTCTTCAAATCGAGACAAGCTCGCCACATACCTGCCATCTTCTTTATGCTTGTGCGGAAATAAAGGCGTGCCTTTAAATTCCCCACGAGATACTTCGGCTTGTAATTTAGTCATGATGCCTCCCAAAAAATCTAACGCCGCATTAAGGTGTGAGCAACGCGACCACGAAACTTAACCTTACCACCATAAACACGAAACCCAACGATGGAATGAGAAATGCCAAGCGTTGCGAATCACTCTTAAATGCTTTGTTAGCCATTATTGATTGTCGTGGTTCTGATTGTAGCATTGTGCCAAAAGCCACCTTGATACGAGCGAGCCAACCATAAAAATGAAATACATGCC
Source organism: Vibrio breoganii (assembly GCF_001677275.1). Classification (GTDB taxonomy): domain Bacteria; phylum Pseudomonadota; class Gammaproteobacteria; order Enterobacterales; family Vibrionaceae; genus Vibrio; species Vibrio breoganii. The sequence continues at coordinate 1,300,440 of NZ_CP016177.1, read as the reverse complement.
GAAATGCTAAGAAAAATAACACCAACATAAAACCAATTTATATCTGCATTTCGGTTGAATTCAGGTAAGGAGTAATACACCAAGATACCCCAGAGTAGCGAGACATAAAGGCTAATCAACTGGTTTATTTTGGAAACAGACAGTGGAGAGGGACCTGTTAGCCAATGCCGCAAGTGCTCGAGTTTTCCAGTTGGCTTACCACGAGTAAGGACAACTTTGTATAGTGGACCAGATACTTTGTCTTCGAGCATGTCTACATGCTTTTCCCAGTTTTCTTGCCAATGATTACTGCCACGATTTACACAAAACCAAGCGAAAGAAAATACAAACCCGACACATGAAAGTACAACCGATAGATCGATTTTGTTCTCAATACTTGATGCTTGAACTGCGATAAAACCAGCTAATGTTGCACCAATAAACGTCCAAAAGTAGGTTGCTCTCTTCCAATACAACTCTATTTCAAATTTTCTAGTATCAAGAGCTCTATCCAAAGCCTGTCTTGTTACACATTTATTATCCAAAAAATCAGCTTGATACTGTTCCTGAGAATAATCACTTTGAGGCATACAATCTCCTATGATGGCTAACGCCAAGCTAACGTGCACAAAACCTTGGCTACACTTTGCGTAGCAAAAATGCCAAGCGTTTTGGGTCACCGTTGAGCGCCTTGTTAGTATTCTGTTCTCAGAATGGTATGTCATCGTCGAAATCTACAGGAATTGATAGTTTCTGAGGTTGACCCCAAACTTGTTGTGGTTGTGGTTTTAGCTGCTGTTTACTTAAACACTTATTGCACCCCTTTGACGTATCTTTACCGATGTCTTTCTTCGTCAAGTGAGAACCACAAATATTGCACTCTGGAATTTGGAAAAGTTCAGAACCACAGCCACCACAAAAACGCGTATCGGCTATTGGATATCCACACATGCATTGATAAACGAGTTCACTACCACACGAAGTACAATGAATATCAATACAGTTTTCAATGAAATTAGCCCCTTTATAATAACCGCTAGGTGACCAATCGGCATCGGGGCACTTCAGATTATTACATAGCGCTTTACTTGGAGAAGTAACAGCGAAGTGTCCTGCACCTGAAAAACTCTTTAGCTCCCTCAGCATGTCTTCAATATTTTGATAACGGTCTTTAACATTATGTTCTGCAGCTTTACAGATTAGCTTACGTAAAGCGTAGGGTATGGATAACTCTGGTTTATCTAACGCCTTTAATGAAGGTGTACCTGTAAGTAACTTGCACAAGGTCAAACCCAAGGAATAGATGTCTGTTCGACAATCTACATTCTTCATATCCTCATTTTGCTCAGGAGAAATATACTCAGCTGAACCTAAGCGATCGCCGGTTCTTGTCGCTCTAGTAAAATTTGGATTACCTGATGGAGCAAAACCAATCGAAAAGTCAATGAGATAAGCATGACCAGCCGAAGACAGCATAATGTTAGAAGGCTTTATATCTCGATGAATGATACCTTTTGAATGCACAAGTGACAGTGCATCAAGAATTTGAGTCCCGACATTGGTAACTTGACGATGTTCTAGCACTCCGTTTTTTTGAATGTAATCCTCTAAATTTGTGCCATCAATGTATTCCATTACAATATATGGAATAGAGTTTTCCTGATGTGGGATTTCACCATGAGTAATTACATAAGGTATTGCCGGGTGTTGGGCTTCAGCCAAAATAAACGCTTCTCGTTTGAACTTTTTCTTAAGCTCAGTGTTATTTCGATTGAAGACACTATCAAAAAACTTTACTGCAACAAACCTAGCTAGAGAGGTCTGCTTGGCTTTTTTTGTTTTACCAGAAAGTCCACTTCCGATATCACCAAGTAACTCAAAACCTTGGCGCTTCAAATGACTAGAATATACGTCCAATATTTACCTCCGTACATTTGAGAATACTAACAGCTTATTAGTGAGAAGTTCTACTTCGTAACCGTTCAGCACAACAACCCCTAATAGTAACTATCTGATATTAATACCTAATATATCATTATATCGGTAATCTACAATCGGTTAATAGGAACTCTCAATAAACCAGATAGTAGGTTTCCCATTATCAAAGGAGTCTAGATCAGCAATCATCTGAAATTATTCAGGTTTAATTGAATCGCACTAGAACAAATGGGAATGCTATACGCTAATTACCACTTTTTTCACACTTGTAAAAGTGATCTCAACGATAAGCTCTATAGACATACCGCGAGATTGATGTGTGATTATGCCCAGTTTATTCTTATCTGAAGTCTGTAAACGCCTTTTCTACATCAAACTAAAAACTTAACTTTAGGAGGTACAGAATAAGCTCTTTATATACATTTGACACGTGGAACCCAGATATAACCTCGGTCTGTATCACCATAGGTAATGCTCGAAGCTCTTAATTGATAAAGCCCCGCTATGTATAAACAGAAAATAGCATCTAGTGCATCTTCGTTGCTTTTTAGAGCACTACCTTTCAACGTATTAATATAGGACTCTGAGAAAAGGACTTTGATTTGTTCAGGAAGTTGAAGTGTTAGTACATTTGAGGTTTCTAGCTTTAAAAGTAGGTTTGCTAAGTTAACCTGCCCTGTTTTTTTGTCAGCGACTTTACCTTTCTTATAGGCAAGTCTCTCAGGTAAATCGAAGCATTCAATTATGGCAGGATGCGGATAGCACTCGATTTGCCATCGATTCGTAGATAAATGTTCAAATCCTTGGCTTTTCAAGTTCGAAGACAAATTGACGCTTAAAGAATCTGGGTACAAAGACTTATTCGAAGTATGGCAAGATGCTTTTCTTGAACCGTAATCACGGCTAAGTGATTTTTCACAGTCTCTTTGACCTGTTTGGTTCTCGATTATTAAGGGGGCGTCTATCGCAATTCCATTAAGCTCTTGCTGAATATTGATAATATCTAAAACCGCAGACATACCATAAACCACAGGCTCTAGCTCATCTAATGTGAGATGTGTCCCATGTAATGTACCAATGGCAATAGCAGAAGGGTTCTTTTCACCATGCCAAGCTAAATCTATTCCTGCTAACTTCAATGTTTTCTCTCCTGCGATTGCCTAGTCAAATGGTCTACAGTAATGAATTATAATTTGAGAGGTACGAACAAAAGCCAAATACTTTTTCGTTTAAACGATCTCTTTCACGCGACCAACATCGCCACTTTCAAGACGAACTTTGATGCCATGTGGATGGTTGGGTGACTTGGTGAGGATGTCTTTAACAACGCCTGAAGTGAGTGTTCCTGTGCGTTGGTCTTTCTTAAGGACAATTTTCACTTCTAGGCCAGCGTGGATGTCCGATCTTTGAGTTCCGCTCATGGTGTCTTCCTTATTTTGAAAGTATGAATAATAAAAAAGTGCCAACCTTGATGGGCTGGCACTCACTGTTTTTGATTAAGAGTTTCTTAACCAGATGTCAGAGCCACCCTGCCCTTTTTTCTTGCGCTTTTTCTTGCCAGTGCCTGCAGGTGCTGCCTTTGGCTTGTTGGCTTCGATCATTTCTTGAGTGATGGTTTCATCTACTTCAAAGCCTGCTACTTGCTCACGCTCAAGACGGATCTTGTTCTTCTTCTCGATAACCTTGAAGTGATGTAGGTCTTCATAGTCTATCAATGACAGAGCCAAACCCACTTCACCTGCACGGCCACTTCGGCCAATACGGTGCATGTAGTCTGATGGGCTTCTTGGAAGGTCAAAGTTGATGACTACTGGCAGTTTTTCAATATCTAGACCACGAGCTGCAATATCCGTTGCGATCAGCACTTCAATCTCCCCTGACTTAAACGCATCAAGGATTCGGGTACGATAGCCCTGGCCTTTGTCACCGTGGAAGACGTCAGCTTCAATGCCGCGCTTATACAGTTTGTCCGCTAAGTGCTCACAGCTGTTTTTCGCATTCACGAACACTAATGCTTGTCGCCATTGGTGCTTTTTGATGAGGTGCGCAAGTACAGCTGTCTTCTCGCCTTTGTTGACGTTGAATACACGCTGAACCACGGTGCTCTCATCATCGCTCTGCAGCTGCACTTCAACTGGATTGTTTAGCAGTTCTTGAGTGAGCGCCTGCACTTGCTCTGGAAAAGTCGCAGAGAATAAAAGCGTCTGCTTTTGCTTAGGCAGTTTCGCTAAAAGATCAGACAGCTCTTCGGTAAAGCCAAGGCTCAACATGCGGTCTGCTTCATCAAGCACTAAGGTCTTCACTCTATCAAGCTTAATGGCGTTGCTAGAGATAAGATCAATTAGACGACCTGGCGTTGCCACCAAGATATCCGTACCGCCACGCAATGCTTGCATCTGCGCGTTGGTCGATACACCGCCGAATACCGCTACGGTTTTGATCTCACCGTTAAAGTGCACCGCGTAAGACTTAATGTTATCGGCAACCTGTTTTGCCAACTCGCGCGTTGGAACCAAGATCAAGCCAGAAACATAGTTACCCTTGCTTGAGCTAGATTTAACTAAATCATGCTTGGTGAACAGTTCCTGCAGCATTGGCAGTGCAAATGCCGCTGTCTTACCTGAGCCAGTATTTGCACCGGCAATGACGTCACGACCCGCTAATACACTAGGGATGATTTGCGCTTGGATAGGTGTAGGCTGTTGATACTCCAGCTCTTCTAGTCGGGCTAAAAGAGGTTTAATTAAGGCAAGATCAGCAAAGCTGTTAGAGGTTGTGGCATTGGTCATAGATAATTTGGCTCAGACTTAAATTGTGAGGCGCATTCTAGCGTATTTCGACTAATTGAAGTAGTACTAACAGCCTTCTGCCAGTTTTCAGTGCAATTACATTCAGTTTCACGGAAATTAGCCAAAAAAATGGGGAGCCATCAGGCTCCCCATTTTATATTGAGATTTTCTGTACTAGTTAATAAGAACTAGTCACGCAATACAGCGTCAAACTTCTCAGATACAGCCTTCACTGTTGCTTCTACAGCGCCTGAGATGTCTGCTTCTTCCAGAGTACGCTCAACTGATTGTAGAGTAAGAGCAATCGCAAGACTCTTCTTACCTTCTTCAACGCCTTTACCTTGGTAAACGTCGAACAGTTTCGCATCTGTCATTAGCTCGCCACCGTTTGCAAGACATGCAGCTACTACGTCGCCTGAAGCGACTGCTTCATCAACAACTAGCGCGATGTCGCGGCGGTTTGCAGGGAACTTAGATACCGCTACGGCTTCAGGCAATACGCGAGTTGCAATTGCAGACCACTCAAGTTCAAACACAACAGTACGGCCGTTAAGACCAAACTTGCGCTCAAGCTCTGGGTGAACCGTACCAATCACGCCCACTTCTTTACCGTCTAGGATGATAGCCGCAGCTTGTCCTGGGTGAAGTGCTGGGTGCTTAGTTGCCGCAAAGCTGTACGCTTTGTCATCACACGTAAGTTCAAGAACGGCTTCTAGGTCGCCTTTAAGGTCGAAGAAATCAACGGTGTTGGTTTCAATGTCCCAGTGCTCTTCGCTGCGAGTACCTGCAAGAACGCCCGCTAGCATCGACTCTTGACGCATGCCGTTTTCAGCATTTGCATCAGGGATAAAACGAAGACCTGATTCAAATAGACGTACGCGTGGTTGCTGACGCTTTTGGTTGTGAACAACAGTGTTCAATAGACCTTGGATAAGCTGCACACGCATCGCTGACATATCGGCAGAGATTGGGAATGGCAGGATCAAAGGTTCAATGTTTGGTTCGATAAGCTTTTGCTGCTCAGGCTCTACAAAGCTGTAAGTGACTGCTTCGTGGTAGCCACGGTCTACTAGCAAATCACGAACACGTTTAAGTGGCTGGTTTGCCTCTTTGTGGTCGTTCATTGTAAGAGCCGCCATTGGCGCTTGATTTGGAATGTTGTTGTAGCCAAAGATACGGCCAACTTCTTCAATCAAGTCTTCTTCGATAGCGATATCAAAGCGCCATGTTGGAGCAACAGCGTTCCAGCCAGCATCAGTAGTTTCAACTTTGCAGCCAAGACGCTCAAGGATCTCAACTACGTCTGCATCAGAGATAGAGTGGCCTAGTAGGCTGTCTAGCTTAGAGCGACGCAGAGCAACTGTGTTTGCTTTTGGAAGGTCTGCTTCAGATTCAACGCCAGCGATAGGGGCAACGTCACCGCCACAGATCTCTACTAAAAGCTGAGTCGCGCGCTCCATTGCTTTGTGCTGCAGTGCGTAATCCACACCACGCTCAAAACGCATAGAAGAATCAGTGTGCAAGCCGTAAGCGCGTGCACGGCCACGGATATGATCCGGTGCAAAGAATGCGCTCTCAAGCAATACGTCTGTCGTTTCTGTCGTTACGCCAGAACCTTCACCACCAAATACGCCTGCAATCGCTAGCGCTTGGTTGTGGTCAGCAATAACCAGTGTATCTGCGTTTAGCTTCGCTTCGTTGCCATCAAGAAGAGTCAATTTCTCGTCTTGCTCAGCCATACGAACCACGATGCCACCTTCAATCTTGCTCAGATCGAATGCGTGCATTGGTTGGCCTTGCTCTAGCATCACGTAGTTAGTGATATCAACGATTGGGTCGATAGAGCGAATGCCACAGCGACGCAGCTTCTCTTGCATCCAGATAGGAGAAGAAGCTTTAACGTTTACGTTCTTAACCACACGGCCAAGGTAACGTGGACACGCTTCTGAAGCTTTTACTTCAACAGAAACTGTGTCTTGAATGCTTTCAGCGACTGCTGCGAACTCAGGCTCTTTAACCGTTTCACGGTTTAGAACGCCCACTTCACGAGCTAGACCACGGATGCTAAAGCAATCCGCACGGTTCGCCGTTAGGTCAACATCTACCGTTACGTCGTTTAGGTCTAGGAACTCACGGAAATCAGTACCGATTACCGCGGTTTCAGGTAGTTCCATGATGCCATCAGACTCGATGTCGATACCTAGCTCAGTAAATGAACACAGCATGCCGTGTGACGGTTGGCCACGCAGTTTTGCTTTTTTAATTTTGAAATCGCCAGGTAGAACAGCACCCACAGTTGCTACAGCAACTAGGATACCTTCGCGGCAGTTTGAAGCGCCACATACGATATCTAGCAATTCTTCAGCGCCAACATCTATTTTAGTTACGCGCAGTTTGTCAGCATCAGGGTGCTGACCACACTCAACAACTTTACCTACTTTAACGCCGGTAAATTCGCCAGCAACAGGAAGAACGTCGTCTACCTCTAGGCCAGCCATTGTGATTTGGTGTGTTAGTTCGTCAGTAGTAACCGCAGGGCTAACCCACTGACGAAGCCATGATTCACTGAATTTCATCTAATTATGCCCCTGGATTACTTGAACTGTTTAAGGAAACGAAGATCGTTCTCGAAGAACGCACGCAAGTCCGTTACGCCGTAACGAAGCATAGTCAAGCGCTCAACACCCATACCAAATGCGAAGCCTTGGTATTGTTCAGGGTCGATGCCTACAGAGCGAAGTACGTTCGGGTGAACCATGCCACAACCAAGAACTTCTAGCCATTTGCCGTCTTTACGCTTAACGTCAACTTCTGCAGAAGGCTCTGTGAACGGGAAGTAAGAAGGACGGAAACGTACTTCAACTTCTTCTTCAAAGAAGGCAACTAGGAAGTCAGAGATGATGCCTTTAAGCTGTGCAAAGTTTACGTTCTCGTCAACCAACAGACCTTCAATTTGATGGAACATTGGAGTGTGAGTTTGGTCGTAATCGTTACGGTAAACACGGCCTGGTGCGATGAAACGGAACGGTGGTTTACCGTTTTCCATTGTACGAATCTGAACACCAGAGGTGTGCGTACGTAGCATCAAGTCAGGGTTGAAGAAGAAAGTATCGTGGTCAGTACGAGCCGGATGATCTTCTGCAATGTTCAGTGCATCGAAGTTATGGAATGCATCTTCGATTTCAGGGCCTGATTCTGTTGCAAAACCAAGCTCACCAAAGAACTGTTCCATACGCTCGATAGTACGAGTAACTGGGTGCAGACCACCATTTTCAATGCGACGACCTGGTAGGGTCACATCGATAGTTTCAGCCGCTAGCTTCGCTTCCAGCTCTGCTTTTTGCAGGCCGTCTTTGCGAGCTGCGATAGCTTGCTGAACTGCGCCTTTCGCTTTGTTGATCTCTTGACCAGCACTGCGGCGCTCTTCTGGTGGTAGTTTACCTAGGCTTTGAAGCTGAAGCGTTAGCTCACCTTTCTTACCTAGAAACTGAACGCGCACTTCATCCAGTGCGACTAGCGATTGTGCTTCTTCAATAGCAGCAGTCGCGTTAGCAATAATCTCTTGTAGATGTTGCATTGTTTCCTCATCTGCCTAGCTGGCAGTATCCTTCGGGACTTCGGGTATTTTGAATAGCTACACATAGTAATAAAAGGCAGACACAAAGCCAAACCTAATTGGGAGGAAATTCAAGATTAATTAAAACTTTGCCAAGATCGGACGCAACTGCACACATATTGCCGACAAATTAAACGCTATATCCCTAAAATGAGCTTACTTACCAGCGCCGTTACCGCATTAGGGTTCACCACCGAGATCACTAGTTTACAGGCGATAAGAAACAGATTGGGTTCGTCTTTAAAAAAACTGAAACCTCACAATACGTATCGTAAGGATAGTGCTCAGTAAGTGGGTCTATTTTACTAAGGGTTTTGTCCAAAGGAAGTTTGTAGAAGCGCAAAGAAAAACCAAGTAATTCAACACGTTTCAAGGTGCTATGCTTAAGAAACGAAAACCTTGGATTACTTGCCATACATGTTTGAAATAATGCTCCTGCTACAATTCGTCCTCCTCGTCGCCATCATTGTTGGTTTGGTGATGGCGCGTTACGCTCACAAAAGAATTTCCAAGCTTCAAGGTGAATTAGAACAGCTACAACTTCAAGTCGCGCTGCAAAATGTAGAAAAGCACAATGTTGAAAAACACAACATTGAAAGACGCGATCAAGAATCCGAAGTCGCGGTGCAGGACGCTCAGAATCCTAACCTAGCAAGAGCAACGCCGACTTTAGCGCTTTACCAGCCGAAATCAGAACCACAAAGTAAAAGCGCTCCTTCATGGGAGGCTGGACAAATCAAGTTCAAGCAGTGGCTTGAGCATCTCAGTAGCAATAGTCTGCTGTGGCTGGGTGGCTTTGTGTTAGCACTTGGCGGCGTATTTCTTGCAAAATACGCGGTGGAAGTTGAGTTAATTTCAGCTCATGCTCGCGTCGCACTTGGCTTTGCATTTGGTATTGCGCTGCTTATTGGTGCTGAATACCTTGTTCGATACCCCAAGCGGTTTAATATCCAAACCAATCAAGTAAGCGCCGCATTAGCCTCGGCGGGTGTCATCACCTGTTTTGCCATGATAGTGGTTTCGACACATTACTATCAGTTTATCTCCTCGACTCCGGCGTTGATTCTTACCGTCATCGTCACCTCACTGGCCACCTTTATGGCGCTTAGGTTTGGCCCTATTGTTGCTTTCATTGGTGTTATTGGCAGTTACGCGATACCCGCATTGTTTTGGGAACTGCAGCCCAATACGTTGCAAATCGCCCTATTTGTGGTGTTTATCAGTGCGTCTGCTGTTTATATCTCTGAAAAAGTGGCTAGCGAATGGCTGTGGCGACTTAGCTTTGCGGGGAACTTCGCTTGGCTTCTCATTACGACGCTAATCTCTAGCAGCTCATTTGAGATCTACGTGCTTCTTGCCTTTAGCCTGTTATCTCTTTATCTGTTTACCCTCGTCCCCGTTTTGGGATGGCGTTTATTGCAACAAAACACTATAGCTATGCCCCTTAAGATCTTGCTCATGCCACGTAAAGAGCAAGCAGGGTTGATCTGTTCATTGGCGCCACTTATCGCCTTTTATACTCTCTATGGATTTCAAGGGGAGCTCATCAGCTGCACTTTGATCTATGCTGCTGTCCTTTGCGCTGCGTCTGTCCGACATTCCACTTTTGACACATGGCCCATGCTGGCACTAGCGCTCACCATAATGACCTTGGTGCTTCATGTGCCGACCTCTGACTTCAGTGACATGCTATTCATGTACACAGGGGCACATCAGTTCACCCAATTCTGCGCCATCGCATTTTTGATGTTTGCCGCAATGATGCACCGCCGTTACCCCAACCGCCCTGCGTTTTCACTGCTGTTTGCGAGTGCAACGCCTTTGTTGTTTGCTACAAGCTATAGTTTAACCAGCGCTGAGGCGAGCCAAATGCTCTACTCTTTGTGGTCTGTAGAGTTAGTCATTTTAGCCATTGTTGCGGTGCTCATTACAAAGAGGTATCAAGAGCCTCATATTTTGGTTTCCGGCTGGCTGCTCGCTAACGCTAACCTGTGTTTGATATTTACCATGCTTCTTGAGGCCGGCACGCTCACCGTAGCATTGACGCTTCAATTGCTTGCTCTTGCCTTCTGGAGTCGTCGCTTCAACTTCAGTGCTCCAGATTGGTTGATTAAAGTGATGGTCGCGGTGGTCATAATTCGCCTCACATTAGCGCCATGGCTACCTGAGTATCAGTCCGAAACCATCTTGGGTATTCATTGGACACTGATCATTTACCCTGTCTGCTTTGCTCTGTTATTTGCCACCAGCACTCAATTACAACGCTCGTCCATAGAGCCTTGGTTAGCAGGATCTCGCCTACACCTCATTGCATTATTCGTCACCACTGAAACCAGCTACTTTCTTGTTGGCGACTATCCTTCGATATTTACACTTACCTTCAAAGAATCAGCGCTATTAGCCATGAACTGGTTGGCGCTTTCTCTCATTTATCTATACCGTTTGAGAGTCAGCACAGGAAATACAAAGCTCGTTTACCAATACTTTGCCTGCGCGTTAATCGGCGGCTCTGCCTTGCTTCACGTACATCTGTTCACCACATTAAACCCACTATTTACTAACCAATTCCTTGGAGGTTACTTCCTTTTAAATTGGTTGCTCCCGCTATGGGTCATTCCTGGTTGTATTCTTGCTATTGGTTGGTTATTCAAGCTGATATCTACCCAGTTTTCTGTTTACGCGCTAGCCGCTTCGGGCGTATTTATCGCTTTAGGCATCAATGCGTTAATTCGTCATTACTTTCATGATGGTTCGATTGGCGTAGTGCTTGGCATTAAAGAACTAGAGCTCTATACCTACTCCGTCGTTTGGCTACTGCTATCGGTTGTCGCCATTGTCTGGTCTCAAAAACAGGTCAATCAATTGGCGCACCACATTGGCTTTGGCATTCTCTTTATTGTCATCTTTAAGGCCTTTGTCATCGATATGTCTCAGCTAACGGGCTTATATCGCGCTTTATCTTTCTTAGGTTTAGGGCTGTGCTTAGTGGCCATAGGTTGGCTATTCCAACGCTTGAAACATGATGACAGTTCGATGAACAAGGGGATGAGCAAACCCACTTAGACTATCTGTTCTTCCAATGCGTATACGTGGTTATGAATAATATTCGAGGGCTGTTTGTGAAGGGAGCAAAAAGCGCAATCGCCATCACTGTTACTATGGCAGCATGCCTAGCCTTGTTGGGTTGTGATCGATCATCGAGCGTTGAAGCTAAATTTGAGAACTATCTTGAGCGCCTTGCGAACGTACAAGAAAAAGACGCGATGGAAGTGGCAATTTCACCCCCTGAGTATCCAAGAAAGCGCGACCTCTTTCAGCAACCTTCTAGGCAAACCGTTGGGCTTGTTGATGCCCTTCAGCTTTCTAAATGTCATCTCATGGAGCTGGTTGCACAGAGAAACACGGTACTGGGTAAGGTGCAAGATCAGTTCCGAAGCTTAGAGTACGAAGTCGCACTATTAATTGGACTAAAATCGTGTCTAGCCACGAATGAATTGAACGCAGAGCTCAACCAAGATCTACAGAGGATCTATGCCGTTAAGTGGCAAGAACTGCCGTTACATATCACCAATACTCTCTACAGCAGTGACGTTCTTTACGCCAATGCCTTCTCAACAAACTGGTACACAGAAGAGACGAATCAAGGGCTGTATAGCCTGCAAAGCGCGCTTCAAGCATTGTCTACGCTACACGCTCTTTACCTTAAGGAAGAACTGCCTGAATACTTCGATATCCTTAGTTATCAAGAAGAGATAGAAAAGTACGATCAACTCGGCCGAATAAGCTATTCCTTGCAATCTGCGACCGTCTATTTGCACGCGAGTACACAACAACTTAAGCAGCACGATAGCGTTATATTCTGCGGAAAAAACCGAGACACAACCAAGTATCGCAGACTAAAAAACGTATTTCAGAAGTACTATGTTGGGGAGATTCAGCCCTACCTCGCTGACCTTAACTCCGCCTACCATACCTTGTCTCCACACATCGACATTCTTTATACTGTCAATCTCGACAAGCAATACCATCATCCTGTACAAAGTGCATATACTGAATATAAACAAGCCACAATCAATCACGCACAATACTGGATGTCACTATTCAAGCGTTGCGGGGATCAAGTTGGACAGTCGCGCTAAAAGGAAACAGGCATGCTTAGGTTGAAAAAAAGTCATTTACTTGCAGTCGCGTTGGGAACATTGGGTTGTGTAAACCTAAGCCACGCCTACAGTTTGCAAACCGTAGCAACTGGATTAAAAGTGCCTTGGTCAATCGAGTTTGCCGATAGTAAAACCGCCGTCATTAGCGAGCGTAATGGTTCTATCGTGGAGCTGGACATCCCCTCAGGAAAGGTCAAAGCTCTGTACAAACCTAAGGATGTGTACGCTAGTGGTCAAGGCGGACTGCTAGACCTCGCCTTTAACCCGAAAGACAACAGCCAGTTGTTCATCACCTACAGCCAGAATGATAAAAAAGGCCCGAGCACTACCCTAGCCTCAGCAACCTATGCCAAGGGTTCACTCAGTAATTTCAAGGAAATCCTGCCTACCCAATCTCACTCAGATACCGGAAGACATTTTGGTAGCCGCATTGTGTTTGATGATGAGGGCATGCTCTATTTTTCCATTGGAGATAGAGGCGATAGGGATAACGGTCAAGACATCTCTAATCATGCTGCCACCATTCTACGTATTAACGCTGACGGTTCAGTACCAAAAGACAATCCCTATGTAAGCAGTGACAATGCGTTACCTGAGATATGGAGCTATGGGCATAGAAATACGCAAGGGATAACCTTTGACCCGGTAACAAAAACACTATGGGCAATCGAGCATGGTCCTCGTGGAGGAGATGAGATAAACAGGATTGAGAAAGGACACAACTACGGCTGGCCCATGACCTCTCACGGCAAAGAATACTGGGGTCCTTTAATGGTCGGTGACTCTGAGTACCAAGAAGGGGTTACACCGCCTTCACTTGTTTACACCCCATCAATTGCGCCCTCCTCACTCATTATGTATCGAGGCGAACGCTATCCAGAACTTAATGGAAAGCTACTCGCAGGCGCCTTAAAGCTCACTCACATCAACGTTATCAAGTTAGACGGTAAGGAACTGATTGAAGAGAAGCGCCTATTTGAAGACTTAGGCGAAAGGATTCGTGATATACAAGTCTCACCTGATGATTACCTGTATATCACCACAGACAGTGGCAAGGTGATGCGACTGCTACCCTAGTTATCCTATCAACAAGCGTTAACTGTGAGATATTTCGACGCTGACTAAAAGAATGCATTAATAGACTACTAGACCTAATGCACATGAAATTATCTCACACCCCCTATTCCAAAATGTCGTTTTTCTGAGCGACTGAAAACACCTAAATTAAATGCATGCCCAACGAACTGAAGCAACAACGGGCACTAACTAACATTTAATTGAAGGTGAATATAATGAAAAATCTAACTAAAACTCTACTTGCTCTATCAGTTACAGCTGTTTCAGTAAACGCACTCGCGACTCAGACACTAGAACAGCAAGTAGAGATGAACCACAGAACAGCAGTAGCAGCTGGAGAGACCTCACACAATAACAATCAGTGGTTAGGGCAAGTGGAAAAACAAGCCGATGCAAACCACGTAGCAGCGGTAGGTAATGCGGAAACTGCTCACAACAACAATCAGTGGTTAGGGCGAGTGCAAAAACAAGCCGATGCAAACCACGTAGCAGCGGTAGGCAATGCGGAAACTGCTCACAACAACAATCAGTGGTTAGGGCGAGTGCAAAAACAAGCCGATGTAAACCACGTAGCAGCGCTAGGTAACGCGGAAACTGCTCACAACAACAATCAGTGGTTAGGACGAGTGCAACGTCAGCAAGATGCACAGCGTCAACAGTTAACTGAGAATGCTGGTCACGCCTTGGAAAATAAAGCGAATCTTGATCGTCAAGATGTGCAAGTTAAAGCCAATGCTCGCGCCGCTAATGCCAACTCGCAAGGAGTAACGGAAAATGCGAATCACTCACTAGAGAACCGAGCTATGGTTGAGCGTAATGAAGCAACGCTAGCAGAACATAAACACACTCTCGATGCTCATACGCAGACTCTGCGTAATCAGCAGAAACAAGTAGCCAATGCGAATGATCACGCCACACATGCAGAAGCGATGGCTCAGCAGAACCGCGCTATGGTTGAGCAAAACTCTGAGAAAGTGGCACAAAACAGCGCAGATCTTCAAGATTTACGAGAAGACTTCGAACAAATGGCTAAAAACGTAGATGGTGCGTATGCCGAATCAGCTGCTTTTGCAGGTCTAGTTGACCCATATGGTGTAGGTAAATTCGCGGTTACTGCCGCAGTGGGTTATCACGGTGATGCACAAGCGGTTGCTGTAGGTGTCGGTGAACGATTCACCGAGAACTTTACTGCAAAACTCGGTGGCGCTTACGACACAGCAACAGAATCAATGAGTGCATACGCTGGTGTGGGTTATGAGTTCTAACAAATAAGTTCACGAAAAAAGGAGCCTTTATGGCTCCTCGTTTTTTGTTTACTTTCCTAGCGGAAGTGCCTCATTAGAGCCCCATTCCGCCCAAGAGCCATCGTATAAAATGGTGTTGGATAGACCCACTTCATGAGCCGCCAAGATCAGAATACAAGCGGTGATCCCCGAGCCACAGGAAAACACCATACGCTCAGAGTCAGCAGTATCAACATTCGAGAACAGCTGTGATAGTACCTGTTTCGATTTAAACCCATTCCCTTCCATTAGCGATGCAAAAGGAAGATTCACAGAATTAGGGATTCGCCCCGCTCTAACGCCTGGTCTTGGCTCTGCTACTTCGGCATTAAACCTCGCGCTGCCTCTGGCATCGACAACCAATTGTTGAGGATTGTTTAGCTCTGATAGTACCGTTTGATAGTCAGTCACTTTATTTGAATCGTAGCTAGCGACAAAATCGCCTTTGCCAGAAGCTTCTGCATAAGCGGAAGTGGTTGGGTACCCTTTCTCAATCCACGCAGGTAGTCCGCCATCTAACACCTTCACATTGTCAAAGCCCATCACTTTAAACGTCCACCATGCGCGAGGAGCGCTATAAATGCCTTGATTATCGAAGATCACGACCTTACTTTGCTTGTTAATGCCTAGCTTCTGAACCTGTTCAGTAAATTGTTGTGAGGTAGGAAGTGCGTGCAGCTGCGTCGATTCGTTGTTACAAAAATCATTTTCAATATCAAAGGGCAACGCGCCGGGAATGGTGACGAACTCTGGGTACTCAATAGGTTCTTTGCCCACGACCTTCAGCATAAAGGCATCAAGCAGTACCAGATCTTTATCATCTAAATGCTCGTTTAGCCAAGCACAATCAACCAACACATTGCTCATCTCTTATCCCTAAAATACTGATTCATAACAACTCAGTATTTATCAAACCAACCCTTGTGACAAGTACAATGCTCAGTAAATTAGCATGATAATAATTCTCCCATTTCTGCTAGACTTGATAAAAATTCATACTAAGTAGTCATTTTATCCATTTCTCTATAGCGATAAATAACGGTAACTTGTTACTACAGACCAAGAATAATAGAGAATGAGGAAATCCTATGTCTTTAGAAATCGTAAGCATAAGCCCAGAGTTTGATCCTGTTGTAAAAGAGGTCATCAAGAAAGTAGGTGAGGAATTTGGCGCCGTTGGTGAAGGCTATGGCCCTTCAGATCCTGAAGTAGAGAATATGAGTCGATACTACACGCTAGAGAACAAGAGCCGTTACTTTGTCGCGCTTAAAGATGGTGTAGTGGTGGGCGGTTGTGGCGTTGCACCCTTTACTGAAGGCTCATCGACTTGTGAATTAAAAAAATTGTTTCTACTAGAGGGAGCAAGAGGACTAGGTCTAGGCAAAGCCCTGTCTAACCACTGTTTAGAGTTTGCCAAAGAGCAAGGTTTCACTCAGTGCTATTTAGATACTCTATCTAATATGAATTCTGCAGTGCGTCTTTATGAAAAGCTCGGTTTTGAGCATCTATCTGCTCCGTTAGAAGGAACGCTACACAATATGTGTGACGTGTGGATGCTAAAAACGTTGTAGTAATTACCGCCCGTTGGATGGTTTGAATCTTATCAAGGATGAAAAGATGCACAATTATAAGCTGTTAATCGCGCTGGATTCATTGCTCAAAACCCGCAACCTGACACTCTCTGCCCAAGAGCTTAATGTCAGTCAGTCGGCAATGAGCAAAACACTCCTGCAGATCCGAGATGCCTTCGGTGATCCCATATTGATCCGTGAAGGCAATCAATTCTCACTGAGTCAGCGTGCTACCCACTTACAAAAAGAGTTACCTGAACTCTTGCAAAGGCTAAACCGACTCTATTCCCCAGAAGAAATCATTCCCAAAGAAATCACTCGCCGCTTTACCCTCGCCTTCAACGCCTTCATTGCCCCTAAGATACTGCCGGTTATTTGCCAGCAATTAGAGGAGCAGTCCCCTTTATCCAGTTTAACGACGCAACTTTGGCAAAGTGAAGACCTTAGTGAGTTGCATAAGGGAAGTGTTGATGTGGTAGCGACCATGGCAGAAGAGATCCCGGACAATCTGTACGGCAAACGTCTTGGAGGCGATAAGTACGTTGTGCTGATGTCGGCCTCACATCCCCTAGCCGATATGTCGATGACCACAAAGCGCTACGCCGATGCTAAACACATTTTGGTGAATGGCGTCGTTGATAAACAAAGAGAAGTGGATCGACTGATCGCAGATGCTGGACAAAAGAGGCACATATTCGCCACCGTCCCCTCGTTTGATTCTGGTGTCGAAGCCTTGCTCCTCACCCAAACATTGATGACGGTTCCCCTGCACATTGCCGCAGGCTTTGCCGATAGAGACTTGGTTGTTAAGCCCGTCCCCTTTGATACCGACGAACACAGCTATTACCTACTTTGGCACGCTCGTTATAATAACGATCCAGAGCATCAGTGGTTTAGAGAGCTTTGCTTACCGCTGATTAAAGACGACCTAAGCAAATCCATTGAGCTTGGAAAGCAACACTTTCAGTCGGAATGAATAGCAGCTATCAGCTATCAGCTATCAGCTATCAGCTATCAGCTATCAGCTATCAGCTATCAGCTATCAGCTAGGAATTATAAGCAATAAAAAAGGAGACCCTAAGGTCTCCTTTAAATAAAGCTTTGGTGTTCTAAAAATTATAGAGCAGCTTTTGCTTTTTCAACTAGAACTGCGAATGCAGCTTTGTCGAATACCGCGATATCCGCAAGGATCTTACGGTCGATCTCGATAGATGCTTTCTTAAGACCGTTGATGAAACGGCTGTAAGATAGACCATTCTGGCGAGATGCAGCATTGATACGAGCGATCCATAGCTGACGGAACTGACGCTTTTTGTTGCGACGGTCACGGTATGCGTATTGACCAGCTTTAGTAACTGCTTGGAAAGCTACGCGGTAAACACGTGAACGTGCTCCGTAGTAACCTTTAGCTTGTTTTAGAACTTTCTTATGACGTGCACGAGCTTGTACACCACGTTTTACGCGAGGCATTATGCTTCTCCTAAACTAAACGAATTATAAACTAAAAAGAATTAAGCGTATGGCATCATACGAATAACTGCAGCCACTTCACACTTAGGAAGGATTGCATTTGGACGTAGCTGACGCTTGTTCTTAGTAGTACGCTTAGTCAAGATGTGACGTTTACCAGCGTGCTTAAATTTGATACCACCAGCAGTTTTCTTAAAACGCTTAGCAGCACCTTTGTTGGTTTTCATCTTAGTCATGATGAATAACTCCGCATTGTTGAGTTAATTAAACAATAGTAATTAGGGCGAATAAAACCCCGCCGCATACAGCAGCGAGGTTACATTACTTGCAGGCCTGTAATTACTTCTTCTTAGGGGCTAGCACCATGATCATCTGACGACCTTCAATTCGGCTAGGGAAAGATTCAACAACAGCAAATTCTACTGTATCTTCTTTCAGTCGCTTCAGAACGTCTACACCGATGTCTTGGTGTGCCATTTCGCGGCCACGGAAGCGAATTGTTACCTTCACTTTGTTGCCGTCTTCTAGGAAACGCGTCAGGTTGCGTAGTTTTACCTGATAGTCTCCAATATCAGTTCCAGGACGGAATTTTACTTCCTTAATCTGAATCTGCTTTTGCTTCTTCTTTTGCTCTTTAAGAGCTTTGCTCTTTTCAAAGAGGAATTTACCATAGTCCATCACACGACAAACTGGTGGCTCGGCGTTAGGGCTGATCTCTACGAGATCCATACCAGCTTCGTCTGCTATAGTCTGCGCTTCTTGATAAGTAACGATACCTACTGGTTCGCCTTCGGCGTCACTTAAACGAACTTCACGAACGCTTCGGATTTCATCGTTTAAACGATGCTGGTTTTGTTTGGCCGGTTGTTGTTGACCACGTCTTCCGCCTTTAATAGCTTATTCCTCCAGATTGAGCTTACGGTTTGAAACCTCGGCTTGGATGTAAGAGATAAAATCATCCACTTTGAACTTGCCTAGGTCCTTACCCTTACGAGTACGTACTGCAATCTCGCCAGCTTCCATTTCTTGGTCGCCGACAACCAACATGTACGGTACACGTTTTAAAGTATGTTCGCGGATTTTAAAGCCAATCTTCTCATTTCTCAAGTCCGCTTTGGCTCTAATTCCACTTTTTTGCAATTTTTGTACGATTTCTTGTACATATTCTGACTGTTTGTCAGTAATATTCAAAATTACCGCTTGTTCTGGCGCCAACCACGTTGGGAAGAAACCAGCGTATTCTTCGATTAAGATACCGATGAAACGCTCAAGTGAACCCAAAATTGCACGGTGAATCATAACAGGAACTAAACGTTCGTTGTTTTCACCGACATAAGTTGCACCTAAACGGCCTGGTAAGTTGAAATCGAGTTGCACTGTACCACATTGCCACGCACGATCCAGACAATCATACAAAGTAAATTCAATTTTCGGTCCGTAGAACGCACCCTCGCCTTCTTGGATCTCATAAGCGATATCCAAAGATTGCAGAGCTTGCTCTAGTGCTTTTTCTGATTCATCCCAGATTTCATCAGAACCTACGCGCTTTTCAGGGCGTGTAGACAGCTTAACTACGATGTTATCGAAGCCGAATGTTTGGTACGTATCGTAGACCATCTTGATGCAGCTAATCACTTCATCTTGGATCTGGCTTTCAGTACAGAAGATGTGTGCATCATCCTGAGTAAAGCCACGAACACGCATGATGCCGTGTAGCGCACCTGACGGTTCGTTACGGTGACATGAGCCAAACTCAGCCATACGTAGCGGTAGATCGCGGTACGATTTTAGACCTTGGTTAAAGATCTGAACGTGACCTGGGCAGTTCATTGGCTTAATCGCGTATTCACGGTTTTCTGAGTTCGTTGTGAACATCGCGTCAGCGTATTTGTCCCAGTGACCAGAGCGTTCCCAAAGAACACGATCCATCATTAGAGGACCTTTTACTTCTTGGTAATCGTATTCAGTCAGTTTTTGACGAATGAATACTTCTAGATCACGGAAGATAGACCAACCATTGTGGTGCCAGAACACCATACCCGGTGCTTCTTGCTGCATGTGGAACAGGTCTAGATGCTTACCAATCTTACGGTGGTCACGCTTAGCCGCTTCTTCAAGGCGTGTTAGGTGCGCCTTAAGAGCTTTCTTGTCGTGGAATGCAGTACCGTAGATACGCTGTAGCATCTTGTTGTCGCTGTTACCACGCCAGTATGCACCTGCTACGTTAAGTAGCGTAAAGTGTTGGCAGAAGCCCATGTGCGGTACGTGTGGACCACGACACATGTCGATGTATTCTTCATGGTGGTAAAGACCTGGACGATCGTCTTTAGAAACGTTCTCATCCAAGATTTCAATCTTGTAGGTTTCACCGCGTGCTTCAAATGCATCGCGAGCTTCCTGCCAGCTGACTTTTTTCTTAACAACTTGATACTTGGTCTTAGCAAGCTCTTTCATACGCTTTTCGATTTTTTCTAAATCTTCTTGCGTAAGGTGATGCTCCATATCGATGTCGTAGTAGAAACCGTTATCGATCGTTGGACCAATAGCCATTTTCGCATCAGGGTAAAGCTGTTTGATTGCATGACCAAGAAGGTGAGCACATGAGTGGCGCACGATCTCAAGACCATCAACTTCATCTTTTGCAGTAATGATTTCTAGGCTTGCATCTTGTTCGATAAGATCACAAGCATCAACGCGCTCGCCATCAACACGACCAGCGATGGTTGCTTTTGCAAGACCAGGGCCGATAGAAGCTGCGATATCTAGAGTTGATACAGGGTTGTCAAATTGACGCTGACTGCCGTCAGGAAGAGTAATTACAGGCATTTTAAGTCCTATTCCAGTGGTGTTACATACGAAGCAACACATGTTTTAAGTTAATCTCTTGCGTTCAATGCCTAGAATACAAGAGCCAAAGAAATGGCCATTAAGTCCTTCACAATTACTGATGTGATTGGATTCAAATAACAGCAAGCTGAGCATTGTAACCAAAATCACTCAAATAACAACCAAAATGCCGGATTACACGGCTTTAATCCCGTAATTCAACACGTTAAGTTACACAGTTATGCACACATTTATATACTGGATAGACCATTAAGTTTTTACACTTTGATATACTCCATTCACATATCTACTAATAACAAAGATTTAAGCTGTAACTATGTTTCTATCCCCGTACTTCGTAAGTGATAATTCATCAATTCATTTTACTCGCAAGCAAGCAAGTGATTTTGCTAAAGGTGTTGCGGGTGACTTCAACCCTATACATGATGAAGACAACAAGCGTTTCTGCGTACCCGGTGACCTATTATTCGCGGTATTACTGCAGAATGAGGGACTAAGCCAGAACATGAAATTCACCTTCTCTGGAATGGTGGGTGATAGCGTTGAATTACAGTTAGATCACGCCTGTGATGAAAACAGCGCGGTGGTAGATAAAAAAGGCAAAGAATATCTGAGCATGGAGCGTCGTGGTGACATCTGCACCGATGCTGAGCTCATTGAGAATGTAATTCGTGGCTATGTACAATTTTCAGGCATGAACTTCCCTCACATCATGGTTCCTCTTATGAAAGAAGAGCAAATGATGTTCAACACTAAACGCCCTCTTATCATTTATGAAAGCATGAAGCTTGAGTTTGATCGCTTTGATATCAAGGAGCCGACAGTAGAACTGTCTAGCGCCACCTTTGATGTGAATGGTAAACGCGGTGTAGTCACCCTGAACTTCGAGTTTAAGGGAGACGGTCAAGTTATCGGTACAGGTAGTAAACGAATGATTGCTAGCGGTCTTATCCCTTGGGTTGAAGAAGACATGATGGCTTACGTAGACAAGTTCAACGCAGCGAAAACAAACTTTAATAAGTAACAGGCGTTACCGTTAACAATTGAGAAAGGGTCTAGAGCTTAATGCTATTAGGCCCTTTTTAACTTCTGGCTTAAAGCCGTCAGCCGTCAGCCGTCAGCCGTCAGAAAAACTTTCCTTCCCTTTCTCTCTTCCTGCAATTCTTGTTCTTGTGCTACTTGGGTCGTCAACCATGCAATGAATGCTGAAATCCTTGGTCTGTCTTGTTGGCCCTTTAGACAGATCAGATCGTAGGCGCGCCCTGCACTTACTCGCTCAAATGGTGCAATTAATTCACCCCTATCTAAATACTCTTGTATTAGTGATGCCCTCGCTATTGCTATTCCCATGCTGTTTTTAGCGGCGATCATCGCCATATCTGAGTGGTTAAAGTGATAGGTGCGCTGCATTGCATCAAATGACTTAAGCTCATGTTGCGATTGCTTATCAAGCCAGATTGACCATTCTTTTCCCGGCTCGCCACCTTCCAACGACTCGGTGCAGTGCAGCAATGTCGCTTGTGAAAATTGCTCTACGCTTGGCACCTCATTGCCAAAGTGCGCATTGAAGTACTCTTGGCTACACACTGGAACAAGCGCTTCATCGTAGAGTTTTTGATGATGAAAGCCATGATGGTCCTCTTTGCTGTAATAGATCGCGATATCGACAGGCTCATGCTGGAAGTCCAATCGACTGGCTTTTACCCTCAGCTTCACATTCAAATTTGGATACTTGTTTTGGAAACTCTTAAGCCTTGGCAGCAACCATTTTTGTCCAAAAGTGGGCGCAACACCTATGTATAGCTCACCACGTAACTCATCAAACTTAATGTCTTCTAACTCAGAAAAGATGACCTCGAATGATTGATTCAATGCATGAAGTAATCGCTCTCCCTCTTTCGTAAGCTCCAAACGGCGCGTCATTCTGACAAACAAACTAAAGCCCAATTGTGCTTCGAGGGATTTTATTCTCTGGCTTACCGCGCCTTGCGTTATAAACAGTTCTTCTCCTGCTTTGGTAAAGCTAAGTGATTTTCCTGCAATGGCGAAGGTGTACATATTGGATAGCATTTGTTGATTTTTATTCATAGTGCTTTGATATTACCCATGGATTAGCCTTGCTAATTCATAGCTTTTTATTACTGGTTTGTAAAGGCACGCCTAATGCTTTTAAATTAAACCATCTTATCCATAGCGAGAATCATCACGATGAACAAGAACCTAAAAATCACTATTATTGGCGCAGGCTCTAGTTACACACCAGAGCTTATTGAAGGTCTGATCAAGCGTAACCACGAGCTACCCATTGGTGAGTTGTGGTTGGTTGATATTGAAGATGGTGCAGAGAAAGTAAGGATTATTGGAGAGCTCACTCGTCGCATGTTGGCGAAGAACGGCATGTCGCACATCAATGTCCATGTCAGCCTAGATCGTAAGCCTGCACTTAAAGATGCTGATTTTGTTTGTTCTCAATTCCGCGCTGGCTGTTTAGAGGGTCGTATTCGTGATGAACGTATTGCGCTTAAATATGGAATGATTGGTCAAGAAACCAATGGCCTGGGTGGGTTTGCCAATGCGTGCCGCACTATCCCTATCGCCTTAGAAATATGCAGTGAAATGGAAGAGTTGTGCCCTGATGCATGGCTGCTTAACTTTACCAACCCATCGGGCATGGTTACTGAGGCTATTTTAAAGCACACCAAGGTAAAAGCCGTTGGTCTGTGTAATGTACCTGTCATCATGCAAAAAGGCATCGCTCAAATACTAGGAGCGGATGAGCAAGACTTCGTATTGCAAGTTGCAGGGCTTAACCACTTTATCTGGGCTCGCCAAGTTTTACATAACGGTCAAGATAAGCTTCAAGATGTGGTAGATGCCATGCTATCTGGAAACGATCCTTTGGTTCCACAAAACATCCCTAAGTTTGAGTGGCCACCAGAATTACTGCGCAACATGGGCATGATTCCATGCGCTTACTTACGCTACTACTACACTAGCGAAGACATCATGGAGCAAGAACAACAAGAAGCCAGCGGTGAAGGTACTCGTGGCGAAGTGGTGAAAGCCATGGAAAGACGCCTGTTCGATATCTATCAAAACCCTGAGCTAAACGAAAAACCAAAAGAGCTAGAAAAGCGTGGTGGTCAATATTATTCAGAAGCGGCCTGCGAACTGATGAGCTCTATTTACAACGACAAGCGTACCATCATGCATGTTAATACACGCAATAACGGCACTATCCAAGGCCTGCCTGATGACTGCACCGTAGAAGTTAGCAGCATGATCACAAAATCAGGTCCTGTACCTCTCAGTGTGGCGCCCTTCCCTAGTGATACCTTGCGTCTCATTCAGGTACTAAAAGAGTTTGAATCATTAACGGTTGAAGCTGCTGTAACTGGCAATCGTAACGCGGCGCATAGAGCCTTGATATTGAATCCACTGGTGACTACAGGTTCAATCTTGGAGAAAGCGCTAGAGGAAACTATCCAAGCAAACTTGGACTACATGCCTCAGTTTCGCTAAATTTTAAAGCGTAAATCAATAAGCAAACCGTTGATAAATGCATTGCAGAAGGTCTTACCTTCGCAATGCATTTTGTTATTTTAAACAGCCTAGATTACCGCTAATTGGAAACTCAACCCGCTTGTTTTAGATGCTGCAGTACATCAAGCATTGAAGGAAGAATTTGATGGCCTAGCGCGACTATCTCGTCAGTTGGAGAGACTAGGTCTGGGACTTGGTACATTTGCAGATTTGCGGCAATACCTGAGCGCACGCCATTGTTTGAATCCTCAAAACCTAAACATTGCTGTGGATCTATATTCAATCTACTTGCAGCCAATAAATAGATCTCAGGATCGGGCTTACCATGAGTCACCTCACACCCACAAGCCAGAACATCGAAGTAACTCTCTAGTCCAGCCAGTTTAAGCTTTGTTTTCGCCAAGCTTAACTCTGTAGATGTAGCGACTGCTATCGGTATGTTATTGCCCTTTAGCCAATCAAGAAGCTCAAGCACTCCCTCTTTAATGGGAATAGCCTGATGATGCGTGACATCGTGGTAGTACTCCATCCACACTTTACGCAGTGCTGGGTAATCCAAATCATCAGGATAACCGTCACGGATAGTACGCTCCACGCCCTGAGCATTTTGGCCAATCATTGCAAGGTACTCCGGCTTCAAAAATTCGAGATCCAATGTATGGCATGCTTTTTCAAACGCATTCATACACACGCGCTCAGTATCAAGAAGCAATCCATCCATATCAAAAATTGCGGCTTTAAAGGTCATAGTGTTATCTCGAAAATCAGGAAACGAGATACTACTAAAATTATCTCATATAGCAAATCATCAAACTGCCTATCCTCTTCAGAATAACCTTGAGAATGAATCCACAGACTGCGATAAGTAGAACTCCTAGAGGGTTAATGTTACGGTAGAAAAACAGGATTGTAGGTTTTTTTCGTGAGGAAGACGATGATTCAATGGCCATGTATTTTAAAGTTGGACGGTGACTCTGAGCTACTATTTATCGACTCAATGTTAACGTTAAATCAAGAATTAGAAGGGCTCATTTGGGGTAGTGCCGATTGTCTGATTGATAGCACAGGTCAAAGTTACACCATCAAACAAAGAGGCGACGAATATCTATTTGAATCGATTGAAGCACCGCTATCGCTGCAATCGGTTACTCAATTGATTCAAGAACATGAATTTTCCAAAGCAGAAATGTGCCTGACCAAGATACAGTTCCTGTCCGTAGAAGAAGCCATACAATCACTTCAGTTTGAAGGATAGTGTATGAACCTTCATTTCCGAGCGAGTTGGCCCAGCCAAGCATAGAGCATTTCCAAATCTGGAAAATTAGCTTACCTGTTATAAACGCATGTCGCGTTGACGAGCCTGCTTAAGAAGCGCATTCTTCTAAATCCAAACAGGACAAAACCTGCTCTCAATGAGAAGGCATTCACGATTACATTGTTCTGTACAAAGCATTGATATAAAGGCCGGTCACATGAACAAAGTTTTTATGCTAATAATGGGATTGCTTTTCACCACTCGACTGTACGCGAGCATAGTCCCGCACGTTAATGAACTAGAGCATGACGCCCCTATTCTGATTCGCTCAGCACTTATCGTCGGCGTTGCGGGTTATCTTATTTGGGCGGTGTATAAGTACATCAAAAAGAGCAAGACTTCTGATTAAAAGCCCTTACAGCAACTAAGCTCAAAGCAGAAACTTCTAACAAGTCCTTTGTACGATACCTATCATTTTCGATATTTCTTCGTCTTATTGACCATCAACTCTCGCGTAGATTTTTCATGATCTGTTCTAGATGATCAAGGTTCGTCCCACAGCATCCACCCACTACTGATATCTGAGTATTTTGACGGCAAATCTTTGCAACTTCCTTGCCCAATGAGAAAGGATCACCTGAATCCAATGTTTCGCACCTATCCAATTCTGCATGGCTGCATTTTGAAGCATTAACCACGATACCTTTAATGCGTTGCTCCCATGGTTGCTGGGTGAAACTATGTGAAAAGTGCGATGGATGGGCGCAGTTAATCATAAAGTAAGACGCGTAACGCTTAGTTAATCCATCAACCTTGGCTATCGCGTCTTCAAGCGATTGTCCGTTCGGTAGGTTACCATCGAGTTCGACGGTAAAAGAGACAACAACAGGTATGTTAGCGCTTTTTGCTGCTAAGACTATCCCTGCAGCTTCTTCGGGGTAACTCAGTGTAGAGGCTGTAATAAAGTCAGCTTTAGTCAACTTATAGGTGTCTATCTGTGTTGAGTGATAGCCTAGAGATTCGTTTGCAGACATCTGATTATTTGCTTGATACCCGTCCTCTCGGGGGCCGATTTGTGCAGAGAGCAGTGTAGGTAAATCACCACATCTATCTCGCACTTGCGCCATTAGGTCGATGGCATCTAAATTGAAATCTCGTAGCTGATGTTCATTAAGACCAATCATTGCTCCTCGTTGTGAACTGGCTATCCATGTCATCGCATCCAAGATAACGGCTGTTTGATAGCGTTTTGCCAGCGCTATAAGGTCCATATACATCTTTTCTATTATTGTACGAGTCGACGACTTGGCGAGAAGCGGGTAAGACGCATATCCAAGAAGAGGTTAGTTATGAGTGAAGAGCAGTTCCGTATCTATTCCGGTGTAACAAAGAGTAGGTATTGTCATGTCTTCAATTAAATGCCGCCGATGATTCACCATAGTGTGCGTTCCTAAATAGTGTTGTGTGCATAAGACTAGTTCACAAGCGGTAGGCTCATTTGTAGTTTAGAGTTTGAAACAACGTCTAGGGAGTCCCCAGCAACGTGAGCTCCCTGCATGGTTGCACACAAGTAGCAACTGATGTTTACGAACTGTTGGCTCTAGGGATCCAGTTACCCAGCACCGTTAGCGAATCTTAGTAATCACGGTTACACTGATCCTTCACTCATACAAAGGATGGTAATGTCATGATTAAACAAGGCCAAACCCTACCAACAGGCACCTTGAGCCAACTCACTACCGATGGAATGCAGCAACACTCGACTAACGAGCTGTTTGCTAATAAGAAAGTGGCTCTGTTTGCAGTACCGGGGGCCTTTACACCTACTTGCTCCGAAGCACATCTGCCTGGCTATATTGTGTTAGCAGACCAGCTGCAAGCCAAAGGCGTTGATTTGATTGCCTGTATCTCGGTCAATGACGCTTTTGTACTAGACGCTTGGGCGAAGTCTCAAAATGCATCAGAAATCACTATGCTGGCGGACGGTAATGCCTCGTTCACCAAAGCGTTAGGACTCGAAATGGATACCGCTGGTTTTGGTGGCGTTCGCTCACAACGCTATGCAATGGTGATCGATAATGGCGTAGTGACAACTCTGAACGTTGAAAAGCAAGGTGAGTTTGAAGCGAGTACGGCTGAAACCATATTAGCCACATTGTAGATGGCTTGACCTGTAGATAGACAAATCGGAGGCAATGGCTTCCGATTTTTGTTTTAGCATAGCAAGTTGGTGGTCTTGTCCCAGCATGTCTTAAGAGACATCCACAACCTAAACCCTTTTGTCAATTTAGGACTCTATTCCATCTCAACCCAATACGATTAATCTATGCTAAAGAGTAACCTTGTTTCTAAACTAGATTCAGTTTTAAAACGAGTTGCACTGCGTGTATCAAGCAACACCTACCGAAGAGAAATTAATGGACCCATTAACGCAAGGATTGCTCGGGGCTTCTGTGCCTCAGTCGTTGAGTAAGAAACAGCATGTCGTTGTTGCTGGTGTATTAGGCCTGCTTGCTGGGATGGCGCCAGATTTGGATGTGCTTATTCGTTCATCGAGCGATCCACTATTGTTTTTGGAATTTCATCGACAGTTTACGCATTCACTGCTGTTTATCCCCATTGGCAGTTTTATTTGTGCATTGGTTTTACATTGGCTAATAGCGAACAAGCGTGGCCTCTCGTTTAAGCAAAGCTGGGGGTTTTGCGCGTTAGGTTATGGCACACATGGGCTACTTGATTCCTGTACCTCCTACGGCACTCAGCTATTTTGGCCACTAACCAGTGAACGTTTTGCATGGAATACCATTTCCGTTATTGACCCTGCATTCACCCTACCCATATTGATTTTGCTGGTATTTGCGACACTTAAGAAAAAGCCTGTATTAGCACGCATTGCCCTTCTATGGGGTTTAATCTATCTAACTCTTGGGGTGATCCAGCGAGACAGAGCAGAAGCGCGAGGATGGCAATTAGCTAAAGAGCGACAACATGCCCCGCTGCGCTTAGAAGCAAAACCTACATTCGCTAATATCTTATTGTGGAAGGTCATCTACGAAACAGAAGATAAATATTATGTGGACGCGGTCAGATTGGGGACATCGGTAAAAACGTATTCTGGCGAATCCATCGACAAGCTAAACGTGACTAAAGACTTTCCTTGGCTAGACCCTCACTCTCAACAAGCGAAAGACATCGAGCGATTCAGTCAATTTTCAAATGGTTTTCTAGCGCAAGATCCTACCGATAAATTTAGAATTATAGATGTGCGTTACTCTATGGTGCCCAACGAAATTAGAGCCCTGTGGAGTATCAATCTATCATCGACGGCAGATGCAAACGCGCATGTTGAGTACGCAACCCACAGAGACAACACCCCAGAGTCTAGGAAAGGCTTTTTACGTATGCTAACGGACTTTTAAACGAATCATTGGGTATGAAAGCAATAGACTCACTAAAAATCCTGGATGAGCGTCGGCGTGTTAGAAAAGAAAACTTTGCCAAACAGAGATTTGTACTTCCACCCATGAGATCGTAGCCGCTTTGCCAAGCTTTTATTCTCGATAGTTGCCACTTCAACCCCTTGGTAATGGTAAGGGTGCTGTTTCACATAATCGATAAACTCGGTTAGAACCCCTTGCCCTCTCACACAAGGATCAAAGTTAATCGACACGATTGAAAAACGCTGACTACCAACGGGGCATAGAACAAAGCAATGTCCCAATGAGTGGGTAATGGTTTCTGAAAATTCAGGGAACGAACGAGATTTGAATTCTTCGGATAATCTATCGTATTCAGCGCACAAGTGCTGTAAAAGTTGTTTTGCTTTCTGGTTCATAGTGGCTTTGCTTTAAGGTTGAATGACTAAGTAGAATCAAACGCCTTAATATTGTAACCACAGGTAGTAATATAAATTGCGGTAAACTTTTACACTGTATATTTCCTCTTTTGAAGGTAAATATGCTTAAAACATAGTCCCATCACTGATTAAAATTAATGAATTTTTGACTGTAATTAGGGATGAAAAATGGCAACATTAGAGGACCATGCACAATTTGATTTGTATAAAACAGATTATCTTGCGACAGAAAATTTAGGAATTTGGAATGAAATCAAAACATATCGGTGAGTTGGTGCTAAGTGAGCAGCAGATTCGGGTTGGGGCGAAAATTGTAGCAGATAAGCTAAACGAAGAGTTCGATGATGCGGTAGTGATCACTGTTGTTCCTGGTGGCATCTTATTTACCGCTGATTTGGTTCGTAACCTCAGCTTTGATTTAAAGATGGATACTATCTCTTGCCCCCATACCCCCGGCGATAGCAACAACGCCTCTTCAATCGTATACCATGAGAACGTATCAATTCAGGGTAAGGACGTCATTATGATCGACGATGCCATTGAATCTGGTGGCACCATGAAAAGGTTAGTGGAGTATATTTCAGACAATTACGAGATTAACTCAATCTCAATCGCAACGTTGTTTGTAAAGCCAGGCCGAGTAGAGATACCCGTAGCGCAATATTTTGCTTATGAGATGGAAAATGATGACTTGCTCGTCGGCTATGGACTACCTTGGAAAGATAAATTAAGAAATGTTCCTTACGTTTCAAAGCTAATAAAGTAATCAGCGGTGTAAATCTAACGTCTAATGGAAAAGAAAAAAGCGAGGTAAAACCCCGCTTTTCTATTATTTAAAGCACTTCTAACAGCGCTTGGAGTGGGTGCTTAACCACTGTACCTTCAAAGCGTTTCACCTGACTTCGGCACGAGTATCCCGTAACCAAACAGCGTTCTATAGGTAAGCGCTCGAAGCTTGGCTTCCAACTTAATCCATAGATGTCTTTTGACCATTGCAATTTATCAGCCTCATGGCCAAAGGTACCTGCCATACCACAACAGCCAACAGGCACAGCCGCAAGTGAAGCGCCGAAGTGATTGAAGATTGCTCCCCACTCTTTTTCCGCGTTGGGTAGCATGGTTTTCTCAGTACAGTGCGCGAGCAAGTACCAAGGTTCTTGACTGTTACTGTCGCGAGAAGGAAGCGTCTCCAACTGTGGAAGTAGCCATTCATGCACTGTATTTACGGAAAAATCAGGGCAATCTTTTTTCAGGGTTTCTCTGTATTCATCGCGATAGCAAAGCACTAACGCAGGATCTACTCCCACCATCGGCATTTTGAGCTTGGCAGCCTCAGCAAGGAATTGTGAGGTATTTTGCGCTGTATCAGTGAATTGCTTCAAGAAGCCTTTGATGTGCTGTGCCTTGCCATTGGGCTTAAACGGTAGCATTACTGGAATAAATCCAAGCTTCACCAACAAAGACACAAAATCATCCACCACTTGGGCATCGTAGTAGCTGGTAAACGGGTCTTGTACCACAATCACATGACGCTGTTTTTGCTCATCGCTTAAGCTTGAAAGCTTTTGATGATCGTATTTTTCAACGTGTTGGCTCTTCAGACGTTGCTTCAATGTCGGAGAAGACAGCAATGGCGCATCCACATAACCGACCGTTGAAGACACTAACGACTGAACCCAACCCGCATCAAGCACTGTATTCACAATCTTTGGCGACAGTGCCATTACCGGAAGCAAGGACTCAATATTAGCGACAAAGTAGTCCTTAAGAGGCCTTTGATAACGAGAGTGATACAAGTTGAGGAAGCGCGCCCTAAAGTTTGGCACATCGACTTTGATAGGACACTGAGTGGCACAGGCTTTACACGCTAAACAGCCTTGCATCGCCTCATACACTTCATGAGAGAAATCATAATGGTGTCGCTTATTAAAGCGGTTAGTCATTCGATCTAGCATGCTCTTTAAAGACAATGAGCCTTTCAGAGTTTTACTTTCTAGATCGAGTATATCAACGCCTTGTTCCGACAACTGGCGTAGCCATTCTCGAACGATACCCGCCCTACCCTTAGGCGAATGACGTCTGTCGGCAAGTACCTTCATTGATGGACACATTGGTGATGCAACATCGTAGTTAAAGCACAAGCCGTTACCATTACACTCCATTGCACCATTAAAGCTATCGCGGACGGTAACAGGGATCTGACGATCAAAATGCGCACGCTTGACGCCTTTCACTTTTACCAGTTCATCATCAGACTCTAGCGGGGTACAAATCTTGCCTGGGTTCATCTTGTTGAGTGGATCAAAGGATCCCTTAACACGGCGTAATTGCTCAAAAAGGTGTTCACCAAAGAATTCCGGGCCGTATTCTGAGCGGAAGCCTTTGCCGTGTTCACCCCACATCAATCCGCCATATTTGGCAACTAAGGCAACCACTTGATCGGAGATTTGATGCATTAACTCTTCTTGCTTTGGATCGCACATATCCAGTGCTGGCCTAACGTGAAGTACGCCAGCATCTACGTGACCAAACATGCCATAGCGCAGATTATGAGCGTCTAACAGTGCGCGAAACTCGACAATGAAATCCGCTAGATTTTCAGGGGGCACACAGGTATCTTCGGCAAAAGCAACCGGCTTAGCAGCGCCCTTTGTCGCCCCTAGCAAACCTACCGCTTTTTTGCGCATGCCATAGATCTTGTTGATACTGCCTAAGTCACGGCAGACTTGATAGCCAATTATTCCTGCTTCTTCGCTCTCTATCATCGAATCGAGCCTTGAACAAAGCGCACTGACTTGCTGGTCTATTTCGGCAACATCATTACCTGCATACTCAACAATATTAACGCCCAATAACTCTTGTCCAGGTACCTCGGTCAATAGGTCGCTCACCGTGTGCCAAACAATGTCTTGCTTTGCCAAGTTGAGAACAATTGAATCTATAGTCTCAACAGACAGTGCATTGGCTTCCACCATCATGGTTGCCGAGCGCAGCGCTGAATCAAAACTGTCGTACTTAACGTTCACCAATACGCGAGACTTAGGAATCGGCGTTAGATTAAGCTTAGCTCGAGTGATAAAACCGAGAGAACCCTCAGATCCACACAGCACTCGTTCTGGCAGAAACTCGTCATCTTGTAGCGAATTTTTTAAGTCGTAGCCCGTTAGAAAGCGGTTTAACGGTGGGAAGCGTTCTTCAATAGCAGCGCGATGCTCTCGACAGATCCTTTGGGTTTCATTTACAGCAGCTTCAGCGAAGGTGCTCTCTTTAACACTCTTCCATTGCTCGGTATCCAGTACTGAACCATCAGCCAAAACAGCGGTGAGCCCCAGTACATGATCGGAGGTTTTTCCGTAGCGTAATGAACCTTGTCCTGAGGCGTCGGTATTTATCATGCCACCAACGGTAGCGCGGTTGCTGGTAGAAAGTTCTGGAGAGAAGAAAAAGCCGTGCGGTCTAACAAGGTCGTTCAGCTTATCTTTGACCATGCCTGTTTCTACAATTACCCACCCTTCTTCTACATTGATTTCAATCAGTTGATTCAAATGCCTAGAAAGATCTACCACGATATCTTCAGTTAAGGACTGACCGTTTGTACCCGTACCGCCGCCACGAGGAGAAAATCGAACAGTATGAAAGTCAGGCTCATTACCAAGCTGTGCTAGCAACTCGACATCATGCTGGGTTTTAGGGTGTACTACCGCTTGTGGCAGTTGTTGATAAACGCTGTTGTCAGTAGCAACAGCTAACCTGCTAGCATACTGAGTTTCGATATCACCCTGAAAGCCTTTTTGTTGCAGCTCAGATAGATAGCGTTCGACAATTGAATTGATAGAAGAGTCTTGGTTGAGTCTTGGTAACATATTGCTTCCTGCGATAATCACGCTCTACTCCATTGTGCTCGGCATGATCTTTAGTAATTCGTTCGATTTTCTAACACTTTACATGATTTATTCCTGCATAAAAACCACTTGAGACTATGGTCACAAATTGGGCTTTCAGAGTCGTTAAAAAAGGAGTAAAATGTGTCCCCCTTTTGGCAGTACCGAGAAAGCATGAACAAGCAAAAAGCGTTGAAAAAAATAGCAAAGTGTCTTGAGTTGGGAAATTCAGCCAATGTTAATGAGGCGGCTAATGCCATCAAGATGGCACACAACCTTATGCTCAAATACGGTCTTGAAAAAGACGATATTGAGTTCATCAAAATGGGTAAAACCCAATCCTCTCATCTGCTTCCTGCAAACGTAGGCAGTAATATTCTACGAATCATACGTGGGATTAATACCAGATTTGGTGTTGAAGCTGTGCTACTTAACCACAAAGGTCTAAAACGAGTAGAGTTCATTGGCGAAGCTGATCGCGCTATATTCGCTGCATTTGCATTCGATGTCGTTTATCGAGAGATGAATGAACATACGGGTAAATTCAGAAACAGCTTTGCAGGTTCTGGTACTCCTGCTTCTGAGGTGACCAAGCGCGTAAACTCATTTTTATCCGGTTGGATAGAAGGCGCTCTAGAAAAACTGCCTCTTATCGCTCCCGATGACGAATCAGATAAAAAGATTAAAAACTATATCGATAAAGAATTTAAGAATATCGATCGTGAAACCTTTAAAAAGCAACTTCAAGAAGCAATGAAGAATCTCACTGCTGACTACGAAGTGGGACTAAAGAAAGGTAGAACCCTGTCGGTAAGTCGTCCGGTAGAAGGGGCGCAAGCAAAAAAATTGCTTAAATAGACGCTCAATAACAATTAAATGTTACGAAATTAAACAAATATTTAACATTTATGCTTTCGTAGTGTAATATTAGGTACCTAACCTTGTAGCGAGGATCGAAATAACGATGCTAGCTTGTCTCGAAATTAAACAAGGTAGTATCACATGCAAATACTTATGGAGTAATTAACGGTATGCAAAAAACCTTCTCACATTGCGATTGGTGTAAAAAATTAGCCTTTGTCGAAAAACTGACTTACATGGACGGCTTCGTCAACTCTAGCTGTGGCTCCTGTAAGCAAACCGCGCTAATCGATGTGAAACGCTACAATCATGAAGAACGAGTCACTCCGCAAAAAGAATCTCTAAGCGGACACAGAGCTTAAGCTCCTCGAGCAAGATCAACGACCCAGCCTAGCGCTGGGTTTTTTTATGCACAAATTTTAATTGTTGAGCTTGATCTTTAACCGAATCAGTATTACTGTTTATTCATACAGTATGTATGGAGATACAGTAAATGCACTTTCAAAACCTGAATAACAGCAATACTTTAAGTCTTACACCTAGCGCTTATCAGCCTTGTAACCTCGAGCGATTGGCTAAAGCATCCTCTGCCCGTAAGTGGATTCTGTTTACAGCGCAGACCCATTTGCCTGAACTTAAAGACCTTCAAACATACAGTGTAGATTGCGAAAAAATTATTCAGTTAAAGCCTTCGAACAAAAGCAACGAGATGGAAGTTGTCATCAAAGCCATCACCTCAGGTAACGCGAGTGCCGTCGTTGCTAGTGGTAACATTGACGCTGTCGCTCAGAAACAATTACAGCAATTAGGTAAAGATCATGATTGTGATGTGTTTTTCTCAACGTCAAATACTCAATACCTTCACTAAGTTAACAATAATTTAAGATACCAAAGGGGAAATCTCCCCTTTGCAAATACCTTAGGCGCAATCGTTTGCTTTTCTATTGGAATAGTGAAAATGATCTGTGTATTATTCGCATCAGTATTTGCCCTATTAGGTATAAATTATGAATCTTGCTGACCAAGTATTAGACGTTAACGATGACCTGCCTATCCGCACGGACAAGCCTGTTCACAGTGGTAAGGTGCGTTCTGTATATTGGCTAACTGATGAAGATAGCCGTCGCTTAATCAAAGAAAAAAACTATGATGTGTCTGATGATGCACCTTTGGCTATCATGGTTATTAGCGATCGTATCTCAGCATTTGATTGTATTTGGCATGGTGAAGAGAACCTAAAAGGTGTTCCTGGTAAGGGCGCAGCTTTGAACGCAATTTCAAATCACTGGTTCAAGCTGTTTAAAGACAATGGCCTAGCAGATAGCCACATTCTCGATATCCCCCACCCCCTAGTTTGGATTGTACAAAAAGCTAAACCGGTGATGGTTGAAGCCATTTGCAGAAAGTACATCACAGGCTCTATGTGGCGTGCTTATGAGAAAGGCGAACGTAACTTCTGTGGTATTGATTTACCTGAAAGCCTAATTAAAGATGGCTTGTTACAAGACCTACTGATTACTCCATCGACTAAAGGCATTTTAAAGGGCATACCTAATGTCCCTGAAGTTGATGACGTCAATATCACACGCCAAGATCTACTGGACAACTATGCCTCGTTCAACTTCCTAGCTAAAGAAGATGTCGATCAATACGAAGTGCTACTCAAAGAAGGCTTCAACGTTATCGACAACGAACTTGCCAAGATTGGACAGATCTTTGTCGACACCAAATTTGAGTTTGGTTACGTAACGGATAGCAAAGGAAATGAAAAGCTTATCTACATGGATGAAGTAGGTACGCCTGATTCTTCTCGTATTTGGGATGAGCAAGCTTATAAGAATGGTGAAGTTGTGGAAAACTCTAAAGAAGGTTTCCGTCAGTTTTTGCTTAACCACTTCCCAGATCCAGATATCCTCTTAAACAAAGACCGCATGAACGAGCGTGAAGCATTGGCAAACGATAATGAACTGCCACTTTCAGCGATGATGGATCTATCAAAAACGTATACCAATATTGCCGAAAAGATCACAGGCAATGCCATCAAACTAAGCTCCAATCCAAAGTCTGAGATTGTTGAAATCTTAAGCAAAGAATATGGCTTAATTGATTAGAAGTTGCATTTTTATGGCTTTGTCATAAACAATAAACAGAGACCCTCAGTAATTAGATACTAATTATTGAGGGTCTTTTTATTTACCATTAGAACACCAAAACCAACCCATCAAACAAACATAACCAAAACCAAGCCGAAACACTCCAGTAACACCACAGACACAATCAACATCTAGTGACTTTAAATTCAGTTAAAATGCATATTTATATAAATAATTTCTTGCGCACTTAACCTTACTGTGTAGAATCGCAACCAACGTTTTAAGATTCACATTAAGTGAATAAATAGTCATCATGAGGTTGTAGATGAGCGATATTTTAGTAGCGAACAATACGGTTAATAACAAAAGAAACGTATTGATGTTTGCTATCCCTTCCCTATTGGGTTTGTTTTTCTTTTTGGCACCGCTGAACGTAGCGGATAGCTTCACTTTCCCGTTGGCATTGATGGCGAAAGGTGTGAAGAGTGTACTTGGAGATGCCATTTTACCTACTGTTACCGCAGTAATTTGCTTCTCCGCTTTTGCCACTTTAGTTGCGAACGTCCTTAAGCCTAACTTTATTGTCCAATCAACTCTGCTCAGCCGCCTTTTTGTTCTTTCTCCGTCTTGGGTTGTAGTAAGAGTGCTAGGCGCTTTGTTCACGCTAGCTGCACTGCATCAAGTTGGTCCTGAGTTAATATGGAATGGTAATACTGGTGGATTGGTATTGCATGATCTCCTGCCCTCATTATTTGTTACCTTCTTTTTTGCAGGCTTGCTACTACCGCTATTGTTAAACTTTGGTTTACTTGAACTTCTTGGCACTCTACTAAGTAAAGTCATGCGCCCGGTGTTCCGTCTTCCTGGTAGAGCGGCTATCGACTGCATTTCTTCTTGGCTTGGTGACGGCACCGTGGGCGTTCTTCTTACGAGCAAACAGTATGAGCAGAAAAAATACACTACTCGTGAAGCTGCCGTTGTCGCAACTATGTTCTCACCTGTTGGTATCTCTTTCTCACTGGTGGTTCTGACACAAGTAGGCTTGGAAAATTACTTTGTGCCTTTTTATGCCACTATCTGTTTGTCAGGTGTGGTAGCGGCAATGATTATTCAGTTCTTGCCACCACTGAGCTACAAAAAAGATACCTATATTGATGGCACTGAGCCAAACAGCAATGATGAACTAATCCCTGAAGGACAATCTGCGGTTAAGTTTGGTTACCAACTCGCTCTTGAAAGAGCGAGTAAAGTGAAGAGCTTATCGTCAGTGGCAAAAGAGGGATTACACAGCGCACTGGATATGATGTTTGGCGTTTTACCTGTGGTTATGGCTGTCGGTACTGTAGGTTTGATCATTGCAGAAGCCACTCCGATATTCACTTGGTTGGGTGCTCCTTTTGTACCAGTATTGGAAATGCTAAACCTTCCTGAAGCAACAGCCGCTGCGGAAACGGTTCTAGTGGGTTTCACCGATATGTATGTCCCTTCGATTATTGCGGCTTCTAGCATTGATAGCGACCTTACAAAGTTTGTCATTGCTGCGCTATCTATCACACAGTTAATTTTCATGTCAGAAACCGGCTCTGTGATTCTATCAAGTAAGATTCCGGTAAATGTATTCGAACTAATGGCCATTTTTGTGTTGAGAACACTAATCACACTACCGATTATTGCCTTGTGCGGGCACCTTATTTTCTAAGTTGTCACTAATAATTGACCCCGTAATACATTGCATTATGGGGTCTTTTTGATCACCCTTCACGCTCTGCCCTCAACATCACTCACTCTGTCTGTTATCTAGAAGCTCACGTTTTTTTTGTGGCCGAGATTTAACCAACACATCACTTGCTCTAATTTATTTCGGAAGAGCCTCTTAATACCCAACATATCTTCATGCTTGGCTAGTTTCATTTGCAATGAACAGAAGGCATTATCAATCGCAGTTTCCAACTTAGGGTCTGAATGCACCACATAAAACGTTTGATCTTGTAGATAGATCTTCAAAGCAACCTGATAAGTCCCTAGATTCTTATGCCACTTCACATCGCATTTAAGCAGTAATATATACAAATTAAACTGATGAACACTCATGTAGCCTTCTTCAATGAGGGATTTGACCTGAGGTGAAATGTCTACATTGTGACTGGTGATTTGCATCTTCTTTTCCTACTTCTTTATCGCTAACTAATGCTCTTGTATCTGTGGCACAAGAGCATGGGTTGAGTTGTAGTGGCATAGTTAATTTGGCCACCTGATTAGAGGTGCTAGAATGCACCTCGTACACAACAGGTGAAACTATGACAAAACGTACAAGAAGAACTTTTAGTCCCGAATTTAAGCTAGAAGCCGCTCAATTAGTCACTGACCAGGGCTATACCGTTGTTGAAGCAGCGAAGGCGATGAACGTAAGCAAGTCAGCCATGGACAAGTGGGTGAGACAGCTCAAGCAAGAGAGGCAAGGTGTCACGTCAAAAGCTTCACCGCTCACCCCTGAACAGATCGAGATCCGTGAGCTTAAAAAGCGGATTGCTGAACTGGAAGAGCACAATGAAATCATAAAAAAGGCTACTGCTCTGTTGATGTCGGACTCACTGAACAATTCTCGATAATCGAGAAACTCAAACAGAGCTACAGCGTTGCCAAGCTGTGTAAAGTGTTCGGTATCCATCGAAGCAGTTTTAAGTATTGGTGTAAGAAGCCTAAGACTCAATCTGAAGAAGATGTCCGTCTACGAGCCCTAGTCCAAGAAGCTCATTGCGTTAGTAACGGCTCAGCCGGTGCGAGAACCATTGCCAGTATCATAACGAACTCGGGCATCAAGTTCTCTCGCTACAGAGCGACTAAGCTGATGAAAAAGCTTGGATTAGTTAGCCGACAACTTCCTAAACACCGCTACAGCAAAGCAGCTCAGGAGCACATTGAAATCCCAAATCATTTAGATAGGCAATTCGCTGTGACTGCTCCTAATCAGGTCTGGGTCGGCGACGTGACGTATGTGTGGGCCGGAAATCGTTGGAGTTATCTTGCCGTTGTAATCGACCTCTTTGCACGTAAACCAATCGGTTGGGCGATGTCATTTTCGCCCGATAGCCAACTGACAGGTAAGGCGCTTAAGATGGCCTATGAGTCACGCGGTAAGCCCTCTAATGTGTTATTCCACAGTGATCAAGGGAGTCATTATACGAGTGGTAAGTACCGCCAAGTGCTTTGGCGATATCAGATAAAACAGAGTCTATCTCGACGAGGAAATTGCTGGGATAACAGTCCAATGGAACGCTTAGAAGTGGACCCCAATGGTTGGACACATAAGCTAATTCCTTAAGTGGTTGATCCAGCTCATGCAGCGTATCTCTGCCTACCGAAGTAGACTTCATCAGGGGTTAGGTCATTGAGGCCTTGATGGTTACGCTCCTCATTATAAAACACCATGTAGTGGCCGATTTCAAGTTCGGCTTCACGGGGCGTGGTGTAAGCTTTTAAGTAAACCTCCTCATATTTCAGACTTCGCCATAATCGCTCGATAAAAACGTTGTCGATCCAACGGCCTTTCCCATCCATGCTGATCCGTACGCTATGGTCGAGCAACTTCTGTGTGAACTCAGTACTGGTAAACTGGCTGCCCTGATCTGAGTTGAAGATATCGGGTGGTCCGTAGTGTTGAAGCGCATCTTCAAGAGCATCAATACAAAAGCCTGTATCCATGGTGTTCGAGAGGCGCCAAGACAACACCTTACGGCTGTACCAATCGATAATGGCAACCAAGTACAGGAACCCTTTAGCCATCGGAATGTACGTGATATCAATAGCCCAAGCTTGGTTGGGGTAAGTAACTTCGATGTCACGCAATAGGTAGGGATAAACCTTGTGTGCTTTGTTCGCCAGTGTCGTTTTTGGCTTGGGATAAATCGCTCCAATGCCCATTTCACGCATGATCCGAACGATACGCTTGCGATTAACCTTATGGCCTTTTTTAGCCAGCTCAGTTCGAACACGCCTACTGCCCATGAACGGATACTGAAGGTGAATTTCGTCAATCATTCGACGCAATTCAATCTCCTCAGTAGAAAGTCCGATGGGTTGGTAATAAGCCGTAGAGCGAGCAATATTAAGAAGCTCGCACTGGCGCTTTATCGGTAGTTGGGTGGATTTATCCAGCGAACTCTTTCGCTGTGCTCGATCTAACGACCGAGCACTTTCGCCAAAAAATCATTTTCCATGGTCAATTGACCGATCTTAGCGTGAAGTTTGTCCACTTCTTCAGAATTGTCTTTGCCCAACTGACTTTCAGAGGCAAAGATCATGGCTGCATTTTCAAGCAGCTCTTTCTTCCATGTTGAGATCTGGTTGGGGTGCAGGTTGTACTTCTGTGCTAACTCAGCGACAGTTTTATCACCTTTAGCGGCAGCCAATGCCACCTTAGCTTTAAATTCGGGAGAGTGGTTTCTGCGTTTTCTAGTCATAATCTGCTCCAGTATTTCTGGGTACTATCAAAACAGATCAATCACTTAAAGTCATGTCCGAAAATCGGGGACCACTTCTCTTCTTTAGAAGCCTAAAAACTGAGTGGGTGCCAGCCAGTGGCTACAGTAGTTTATCTGAAGCTTGGAAGAGCATTGTTGGCTACATCATTAGATACTACAGCCAAATCAGACCGCACCAGTACAATGGTGGTCTAACACCGAATGAATCGGAGAGGCAGTACTGGGAAACTTATAAAGACGTGGCCAATTTTAGTTGACCACTACACCGAAACAGATATGGTTTGGGTTGGTTTATTCATTGTTGTGTTTGGCCTATTGGGTGCATTAGCGGTAAATGTTGATGGTGCTCCAGTAACGCTATCTGTATCTGGTGGCGTGTTAATTGGCGGTCTAGTCTTGGGCTGGTTACGCTCAGTTCATCCAACGTTTGCACGCCTTCCAGCGCCAACACAATGGTTTATGAACTCAGTTGGCCTGAACGTATTCATCGCTATCGTTGGCATCTCAGCAGGCCCAGGTTTTGTTGCTGGTCTAAAAAATGCGGGTGTAGGCTTATTCGTCATCGGCGCAGCAGCAACGGCTATTCCAATGCTACTTGCACCATTGATTGGTAAATACATCTTCAAGTTCCACCCAGCTATCAACCTAGGTGTCTGTGGCGGCGCTCGTACCAGTACAGCATCTGTGGCTATGGTTGGCGAAAAAGCGAAAAGCAATATCCCAATGCTTGGCTACACAGTGCCTTATGCTGTATCCAATACGCTACTAACTCTGATGGGTATGTTTATGGTGTTGTTCTACTAAGAATAATAAACACTCCCTTAACTCAAGCTCCTTACTTCGGTAAGGGGCTTTTTTGTGTATTGGCAAGCACAAAAAAGCCGCCTCACTGAGACGGCAAAACTAAACTTCAGAATGTTTACACTGGAGGTGTGCCTTCTTTAAATTCTTTCACTATCTGCTCACGAAACTCTGGGGTGTCTTCATATCCATGCACTTTAGTACCGTGCTCAACCACCGCTAGCAGTAACTCTTCTTTGGAGTCTGCGGCTAACGCAACAGAGCAGTTTATTTCTCCAGGGTAATCTCGACAATCGATATAGTATCTAGACATAATCAATCTCCTAAGTCGAAGAGATTTATACGACAAGGCAAGGTACCCAAATCTATCTTGCGCTTCTTAAATCGTCCGCAATAACACAAATACGCGGTCTATTGAGAAGTCCTTTCTTAACCTTTATTCTGCTTCTAAGAAACGTATTCTTATCCAAGTAATTATAGTCTATTCAAAGTCCCCATCATCCCAAAAGGTTACAGGAGCCATAGAACGCCTATCAACTTCAAAGTGGAATATATCCGGTCTGTTATAATGACCTGAAACATCAAGAGTTTTTCGTGACTTCGCTGACTCTTCTGTTTCAATTTCGGCATACAATAACTCTTGCTCTTCATGCAAAGGGCCTGCTACTACTCCACCAAAAGGTTTAACAACAACTGCATCCCCAGGATTAATCCACTCTTCTTTACTGAATAGCTCACTTCCACTAGGGAAGTT
Source organism: Vibrio breoganii (assembly GCF_001677275.1). Lineage (GTDB taxonomy): Bacteria > Pseudomonadota > Gammaproteobacteria > Enterobacterales > Vibrionaceae > Vibrio > Vibrio breoganii. The sequence goes on along the minus strand of NZ_CP016177.1, from coordinate 1,258,185 downwards.
CTCAGGTATATCTCGGCCATGAAGCGCTGTCGCGGTTGCCAATACCCAACACCCCCCTTCTCGAGCTATATGATTCATTGACGCTAACCAAGTTTCGCCACTATCCCATGTTGGCGCCACATAAATGTCGATGTTTTGAGCGTACAGTGCGTATCTCGCCATAGGCATATAATTCTCCCAACAAATAAGAGTACCTACTCGACCCACTGCTGTTTCAACAACATGCAATCCGGACGCATCACCCATACCCCAAACCATTCTTTCCGGATTGGTCGGCATGAGTTTTCTGTGACGATTCACTATAGTGCCATCAACATCAATAACCGCGACGGAATTATATAAGGTACTACCACTATGTTCGGAATCAAGTTCAGTGAACCCTATAACAATGACCATATTGTGCGCTTTCGCAGCACCACAAATCTTATTCAATCCTCCATGATGCAAATCAACGGCATTACTGCGCAATCTGCTGTGAATTTCATTTCCCAACGCCATGTCTCCACCTGGTTTTAACCGCCATATCCACGTCGGATAACCGGGTAAAAAGGTTTCGGGAAAAACCAATAACTGGGTGCCCTTCTCGGCAGCCTCTTCAATAATGTTTAAAGCAACCTCAATACTATTTTCCAATTCCAACAGTACTGGTGGCTTTTGCGATATCGCTACTTTGACTTTCATACTCTGCACCTGCTTTGTATCAGCCCACCACAAGGATAGCTCATAAAACAACCAGCAAATTGGTGCTTCGTTAGAATTAAAACGAGTTGGCTAGACACAAAAAAAGCCCCAGTCGTTCAAAGAACAACTGGGGCTTCACTGTATTTTAGATACCGCTAATTAGATATCGATAACGTCAAAGTCTACTAGCGTATCAACGTCAGCTTCATAATCCACGCCTTCAACACCAAAACCAAACAAGCTCAAGAACTCGTCTTTATACTCTTGGTAATCAGTCAACTCTCTGATGTTCTCAGAGGTAATTTGAGGCCATAGATCACGACAGTGCTGCTGGATGTCTTCACGAAGTTCCCAATCATCTAGACGTAGACGATTGCTCTCATCGACTTCAGCGGCAGTGCCATCTGCTTTGTACAAGCGTTGGCTAAACATGCGGTAGATCTGCTGCATACAACCTTCGTGTACACCTTCTTCACGCATCTTCTTAAATACCATTGCAATGTACAGAGGCATTACTGGAATAGCCGAGCTTGCTTGCGTTACAACAGACTTAAGTACTGCAACGTTTGCTGTACCGCCAGTAGCAGATAGCTTTTCGTTCAATGCTGTTGAAGCACGATCTAGGTCCATCTTAGCGCGGCCTAGAGCACCGTCCCAATAGATTGGCCATGTCAGCTCAGTACCGATGTAGCTGTACGCCACAGTCTTACAACCGTCAGCTAATACACCCGCTTCAGAAAGAGCATTGATCCACAATTCCCAATCTTCACCACCCATTACAGTAACGGTATCTGCAATTTCTTCTTCGGTCGCAGGCTCAATGCTTGCTTCGATGATTTGGTCTTTGTTGGTGTCGACCGCAGTAGAGGTGTAAGTGTCGCCGATTGGCTTAAGAGATGAACGGATCAACTCGCCAGTTTCTGGCAACTTACGCACTGGAGAAGCCAGTGAGTACACCACCATATCAATCTGACCTAAGTCTTCCTTGATAAGGTCGATCGTTTTTTGTTTTGCTTCGTTTGAGAACGCATCACCATTTAAGCTTTTTGCGTACAAGCCTTCTTCATGAGCTAGCTTGTCGAAAGCCGCAGCGTTGTAGTAGCCCGCTGTGCCTGGTTTCTTTTCTGTTGCCGGCTTCTCGAAGAATACACCGATTGTCGCAGCACCACCGCCAAAAGCAGCAGCAATACGAGAAGATAGACCATAGCCACTTGAAGAACCCACTACTAGAACACGTTTAGGTGCGTTCGCAACTGGGCCTTGCGCTTTAGTGTAAGCGATTTGTTCTTTTACATTAGCTTCACAGCCCACTGGGTGTGTTGTGGTACAAATAAATCCACGAATTCGAGGTTTTATAATCATATTCACTTCCTTAAATAAACTTGCGTAGCATAAAAGGTTCTCCACAAAATCTCACCCTATTTATAGAAGATCTGCCCTTAATAGCCAGTGGTTGGAGCACTTATAAGCAAATTAGACACATTTGAGATCTAAGTTCTCACATTAAAATCAATGTGTTGAGTGAATTCTTGACCAATATCATGCAAGCCTTTGTATTGTTTTCTAAACTAGAGATATCAATTATTTAGTTTTGAATTTCATAGACTTATCAAAACTGTGGGGGGAACCACCATGCATACTACATTTATCGTGAACTTCATCGGCACTGCATCGCCATCGACGATTAAGCGCCTCTCCGCAATCACCCACGAAAACGGCGGCAAGTGGCTGATCAGTAAGGTTAACTTCATCGACCAACAAGTTGCTGGGGTGATCAAGGTTGATTTACCAGCGAACAACGCAGAAACAGTTAAGAGCGCGTTCAGTAGCACAGAGAATATTGTCTGTCAGTTCACCGACGCTGATGCCTCTTTGCACGATAAAGAGGAGATATTTAGCCTCAGAGTCGACTCTACCGATCGAGCTGGTATCGTCAATGAAATAACCCAAGTCCTTGATGGTCAAGGTATCAGTATCCTAGATATGGACTGTCATCGTGTGTTTATCGCCGGTGGTGGCGGTGTAAGCTCCAGCCTGTTCACAGCTGAATTGGCTTTGAAGTTGCCCGCAGAACTTAATGTTGATGATGTAACACGAGAACTAGAATCACTTAGCGAAGACACTCGAGTTGTTGTCGAGGCTTGAAAGGCAACCCTAGCTTATTAGAACATTAGTTTAGCTAGATAAAACGAAAAAGCTCGCTTATGAAAGCGAGCTTTTATAGTTTTAACAGTGTTAGTTACCAACTCCACCGTTTCTCTGCGCTGGTGTTTCTGGTGTTAAGGCTGGCCATTCTTTAAATGTCGCTTTGTGCTGCGCAACCGCGGCTTGCACAGGTCCAAAGGCCCACATTTTTTCTCCCATCCACTTCAGATACATTCCAGATTCTTCTGCTGCTCTTTCGTAAGGATCGCGTCTTAAGTTAAATAACAAAGGTGCGTTCAACTCTTCTTTAGGACCACTCCACCCCTCATTTTGCACGACAAAGTGTGCCTTCCAATCTTGGTAACGTACCGCTTGTAGATTGTCTCGCTCGTAGTAGATGATCTCCTTACGACTTGATTCACCATCTTTGGTCAACATTTCTATCTGATTGTAACCATCAAGGTGCGCCTTAAAGCCTTCATGCCCCGTTAGCATCTTCTCTTTCAGGTCTTGCGGGCCACCAGCAGCGGCAACAAAGGTAGGCAACCAATCCATGCCATCAAAGATGCCATTATTCACGGTTCCTGCTGGGATCTTGCCAGGCCAACTGACCAGTGCTGGCGCGCGAACACCCCCTTCCCAAGTCGTGCCCTTCTCACTCTTAAATGGCGTCATACCACCATCAGGCCAAGTCATGATCTCAGGGCCGTTATCCGCGGTGAACATCACAATGGTATTGTCGGCTACCCCTAACTCTTCAAGCTTAGCGAGCATCTCTCCCACATGATCATCCAAGTCCTTCATGACCACTTCTTGCAATCCCCAACCATTTTGACCAAGCATGGCTTCATACTTAGGTGAAAGATGGGTCCACACATGTCCCCTTGATGGGCAATACCAAGTAAAGAACGGCTTGTCGGCTTTCACTGCTCGCTCAATGAAGTTAATAGCGTGTTTGTTTACTTCATCATCTAAGGTTCGCATTCGCTCAATCGTCAACGGCCCATCATCTTTGATGGTTTGATTACCCTTACCATCTGATGTTGCGTGAATAACGTTACGTGGGGCAAACTTTTGAAAAGCCGGATCTTTAGGCCAATCCGGATCTTCTGTGTATTCCATGGCATTGAGGTGGTATAGCCAACCCCAGTATTCATCAAAACCGTGCATCGTTGGCAAAAACTCGTCTCTATCACCTAAGTGATTTTTACCAAATTGGCCTGTTGCATACCCCATGGTTTTCAAAATTTCAGGTAATGTCGGAGTATCTTGATGCAGTCCTACCGGTCCGCCAGGAAGCCCAACAGAGTGCATACCAGTTCTGACCGGAAATTGTCCTGTCAAAAAGGCGGAGCGTCCTGCGGTACAAGAGGGTTGGGCATAATAGTCAGTGAGCAACATTCCCTTTTCAGCAATACTATCAATATTGGGGGTGTCACTACTCATCACGCCATTGTGATAAGCACTTAGATTTGAGATGCCAATATCATCGGTAAAAATAACAAAGATATTGGGCTTGTCTTGGGCAGCATAGACCGCTGAAGATAGCGACCCGAGCAGAAGATAAGACAAACAGCGAAGCGTCCTTTTCATAGTTATTCCTTATACTTTGTTTTCACTTTTCTTGATCATTGCGATACCCACAACGCCAAAACCAACTTCCAAGATCAAATACACCACCAATAGCCAATGAGCTGTCCCATCAACAATTAAACTGAGTAGACGACCCGAGGCCAACCCCAACATAAAAACCGTCAGGCTATACAATGCGGGTAAGCGAACCTTTTCATACAGCGCCCCTATAATCCAAAATGACAGCAGGGCTAAGTAAAGCCCCATCACTGCTCGGAAAATATGACGAACGTTGACCGGTTCAGCATCAATGCTGAACAGGAAAGAGAGAGATTGTGTTGGCATTAAGCCGTAGGAAAGCGCGATTGGTAGCAGGCCTGCCGAGGCAACTAATAAGAAAATAGATTGAGCCTTCATTTCCCCTCACTTCTTTAGCTAAGTCGTATTCATAGCCTAGGAGAGAATGACTCTTTATCCAGAATTTTATGATTAAGGCTTTGTTTTTTTTGAATTAGTACCTCTAGGCCTGTTCCAGTAAGAACGACTGCTGCACAGCCATATCTCGCCCCGCATACATCTCTTGCTCGCGCTTTTGTATTTCAAGATACTGTCTTCGATATTGGGTCGGCGTTAGGCTGGTCTTCTTCTTAAATATGCGACAAAAATAGGTGTCATCAACAAAGCCGGAGTCATACGCTACTCCCGCAATCTTACAATGACCAGGTTTTGCCAAGAGCTTTTTGGCGTGCTCAATGCGCTTGAAGGTTAGGTAGTCTTGATAGGACATGTCCATATGGTTTCTAAATAGCTTTGGTAGATAGAACACTGAACAGCCACAGTAGTTCGCCACTTCATCAGCGGTAATGCGTTGTGTGTAGTGTTCGTTCACGTACTCTAAAGCTCTGGTGATTTTACTCATTGTTTATAAACACTTAGTTATTCCCTCTTATGTAAAAATCACCTTAGCGAAATTAAACGGGCATAACTATGTTGTTTCGAGATCTGCGTTTGCATATGACATACAAACAGAAATAAACGTAATTCCTTATCACGGTTTTCAGACGCTTTCAGATCAAAAAAGAGCAGATAAACTGCTCTTTATAAAAGATTTGATGACTCAGCAAAGATAAAGCGAGGCTTATAGCACTTTTTCTTTAATGGTTGTCAGCACACCGGCTTCTACATTACTTGGCGCGCAGAAGCGTGCAACTTCTTTGATTTTAGGGTGTGCATTGGCCATCGCATAAGAGTGATAGCTTTCTTTGAGCATCTCTAAATCATTCAAATAATCGCCAAAACTCATCGTCTCTTCAAATGTGAAGCCCAAAGTATTTTGCAGGTGTTTAATCGCCGCGCCTTTGGAGGCATGCTTGTTCATGACATCTAACCAAATCTTCGCGCTGACTACGACTTGATGTGACTCACCAAACTGCGCACTAAAGCTGGGATAGATAAGCTCTTCAGAGCCATTAAAATTAAGGATCGCAACCTTAATAAACTCATCATCGACCGCCAAAAGGTCACTGACATACTGACAACGATGATAGTATTTTTTGATCTCATCTAAAGCGCGCTGATCTTCAGTTTCAATATAGGCCGACTGTTTACCACACAGCACCACATAGGTGCCGTCAATTTGTCGTGCAGATTTGATAATCTCTTTTACGCTTGGCGTGTCGATCTCACAACTATACAACTCTTGCCCCAAGTGCATCACCATAGTGCCGTTCTCAGCGATGAACATCATACGGTCTTTTACCGAGGCAAACATATCAATCAAGCTGTAATACTGACGACCAGATGCGGCCGCAAAGGTGATTCCTTTGTCGTAGAGCTTTTCAAATATGTCGAAGAATTCAGGATTAAGCTGACTATGTTCATCAAGGAGTGTGCCATCCATATCGGCGGCGATGAATTTGATTTGTAATTGAGGCATGACGAGATTGACCAGAAACCGTAAAACGAAGACTACAAAGTACCTAAGTTCACTGGTAAATGAAATAAAAAAGAGCAGGTTCACTGCTCTTCTTTCATTATATTTAAATCACACTGACCACTGTGATAGCGAGCGTTTAAAGTCTGAATAATCAAACTCATTAAGCTTCACTATTTCACCACTTGCACGCTGACAATAGATTGACGGCATCTTGATACCGTTAAACCAATTAAGCTTCACCATGGTGTAGCCTGCGCTATCCAAAATATGCAGGCGCTGGCCTATCTTAAGAGGCTGCGAGAATTGCGTTTCACAGAACTGATCACCCGCTAGGCAAGAACATGAGCCGATAACGTAATGGTGCTCTGCGCCCTCCGTCGCCTCAAGGATAGATGCAGGTTCATCATAGATGAGCGTATCCAAGCGATGCGCTTCAGTTGCCGAGTCAACAATCGCTGTTTTTTTCTCGTTTTCAACAATGTCGACAACCGTCACCACAAGATCGGCAGTCTTGGTAATGATCGCCTCACCCGGCTCTAAATACAATTGAACGCCGTGCTTGTCAGAAAATGCCTTTAGGGCTGACGCTAGTTTCTCAAGCTCATAGCCTGGCCAAGTGAAAAATACCCCACCGCCAAGACTCACCCACTCCATCTTATCTAGGTAGTGGCCAAACTGAGTAGAAATCGCGTCTAGTAACGCAATAAATGAATCGGCGCTTTTGTTCTCACAGTTCATGTGGAACATCACACCCTGCAAGGTTTCAAACACAGCAGGATCAATCTGGTTTGCCTGTACGCCCAAACGTGAATATTGGCGCGCAGGGTTTGCGAGATCTTGCCCTGCAACACTCACACCAGGGTTTAATCTCAGACCCAGAGAGGCTTTGCCCTCAACCAAGTGGCGATAGTGAGCCAGCTGGCTTTGAGAGTTAAAGATCAGCTTGTCTGCAATATCAGCGACTTCAATAACGTCTTGCTCTGTGTAACCCACACTGTAAGCATGAGTCTCACCGCCAAAGGTCTCGTAACCTAGCTTCACCTCGTAAGGACCACTGCTTGTGGTGCCATCAAGGTAAGGCTTAATAATGTCGAACACTCCCCATGTCGAGAAGCATTTAAGCGCTAAAACCAATTTCACGCCCGATAGCTCTTTAAGCCTCTTGGCCGTCTCAAGGTTTTGAATAAGCTTTGCTTCATCAATCATGAAGTAAGGTGTTTGCAACTGAGAATGGTTCATAAAATCGTAGTCTCTTAACGAACAAAGCCGGCATCACTACCGGCTTTAATACTAGAAAATGAGATTCAAGCTCTACTTAAGAACTTGAATGTCTGGTGCTTGCTCTGGATCTAGCTCTTGAACGTGCCAATCTAGACCAATCTCAGGCATGGTTTCTAGGAACGGATCTGGGTCCAGCTGCTCCATGTTAAATACGCCAGCGTCTGCCCACTTACCACGGAAGTATTGCAGTGCCGCTGTGATTGCTGGAACGCCAGTAGTGTAAGAGATCGCTTGGTGCTCAACGTCTTCATAAGCCACTTCGTGATCTGCGTTGTTGTAGATGAATACGCCACGTGGCTTGCCATCTTTAGTACCGCGAACCCAAGTACCAATACAAGTTTTGCCTGTGTAACCCGGTGCTAGTGACGTTGGGTCTGGCAGTAGTGCTTTAAGAACATGCAGAGGCTGTACAACCGTACCATCATGCAAAGTTAGAGGGTCTGGGCTAAGCAGACCGATATCACGCATGCAGTTGAAGTAGTTCAGGTATGCATCGCCAAAGCCCATCCAAAACTCAATGCGTTTTGCCGGGATAAACTCTTGCATAGAACGCACTTCATCGTGCGCCATAGAGTAAACCTTGTGCTTACCTACTAGCGGGAAATCAAACTCAAACATACGCTCATGACAGCCTACTTGTTTCCATTCGCCATCTTCCCAGTAGAAAGAGTCGCCTTGGATCTCAAGCATGTTCGTTTCTGGATCAAAGTTAGTTGCAAACTTCTTACCGTGATCGCCAGCGTTAACATCCATCACATCGATAGTGTCGATTTCATCGAATAGGTGCTTCACTGCGTGAGCGGCAAATACGCTGACTACGCCAGGATCAAAACCTGCGCCTAGAATACCGGTGATACCCGCTTCTTTAAACTTGTCACGGAAGCCCCACTGCCAATCGTAAGCTTGCGGTACTTGCTGACCTTCAGAACACAAGTCTACCGCTACAGACGTATCTAGGTAAGAAACCTTAGCTTGTAGACAGGCTTCCATGATGATGATGTTCACCCACGGAGGACCAGCATTGATCACTAGGTCAGGTTTTACCTCATTGATAAGCGCAACAAGAGCAGCAACATCGTCAGCATCTACAGAGCGAGACTCTAGTTTCTTAGACGGATCTTTAAGGTTGTTTTTGCCTTTGATCGATTCAATAATCTTGTCACATTTAGCGACGGTACGAGAAGCGATAGTGATGTCACCCAATACGTCGTTGTTTTGTGCCGCTTTATGCGCAACAACCCAACCAACACCACCTGCACCAATTTGCAAAACTGCCATTTGTTACTTTCCTTTATTGTGCCGCTAGCTCTACCGCTAGCTTATCAATGTCATTTAATAGTTTTTCGAAATCTGACAAGGTCAGACACGGATTCAAAATTGTAAATTTCAGCGCTGAGTGACCGTTTACCACAGTCTCACCTAATACCGCTACGCCACGCACTAAAGCCTCGATACGCACTTTCTGATTCAGTTTGTCTAAACGAGACGCATCTAAGTGCTTACAGCGGAACAAGACTGTCGACAGTGCAGGATCAGCTAACAGCTCAAACATCTCGTGTTGCTGAACCATCTTCGCCACTTGCTGAGTTTGCTCTATCAGGTGATCGTACATGGCACCTAGCGCTTTAGGGCCGACGTTTTGCATGGTCATGTAAACCTTAAGCGCATCAAATCGCTTAGTAGTCGCCATGGTTTTGTCGACAAGGTTTGGTAGCTCATCGTGTTCACGGTTAAGATAATCGGCGTGGTGCAGCAGGTAATCGAAGTTAGCCTTGTTTTTCACCAACAAAGAACCGCAGCTGATGGTTTGATAGAACAGCTTATGGAAGTCCACCGACACTGAATCTGCTTTCTCAATGCCTTTCAAACGATCTTTATGACTGCTCAAGATTAGAGCTCCGCCATAAGCGCCATCTACGTGAAGCCAAAGGTTTTCACGCTCTGCAATACTCGCCATTGCTTGAATATCATCGATAGCGCCATGGTCGGTCGTGCCCGCAGTTGCCACAACCGCAAACGGCATTAAGCCCTCAGCCTTTGCATTGGCAATGGTTTCAGCAAGTGCTTCAGTATCCATTGTGCCGTCGTCAAAGGTGTTCACGCAGATCACTGACTTTTCACCAAGGCCCATCCAGGCTGCAGATTTTTGCACGGTAAAGTGTGATTTGTCTGAGCAGATTATACGAAGCTTATCTGCATAGTCTGGGTTACCTAGCTTTTGGATAGAGTGCTTGCTAGTAACGTCCGCAAACCAATCGCGCGCGAGTAGTAGACCCATTTGGTTGCTTTGAGTGCCACCACTGGTAAATACGCCATCTGAGTTCTCACCCATCTGGTATTGCTCGCAAAGCCAATTCACCACTTTCTGCTCTACATAGGTAGCTGCAGAAGCTTGATCCCATGAGTCCATTGACTGATTAAGACCCGCAATCATCGCCTCCGCTGCAATGGCCGGCATTAGCGGTGGCGTATGTAGGTGCGCAATGCAGTTAGGGTGCTGAACCATGACTGAATTTTTGGCAACCAAATCTGAGGCATTATCAATAACGTCAGTTAGGTTTTGGTTTCCAGCATCCAGATCAATCTGATTGATCTGAGCTTCTAGCGCCTTAGGATCCATACCAGAATACGGCTTATCGACCGCTTCAAATACAGATTTCATTGCATCTACTGTGTGATGCATGACTTTAGCAAACTCATCTGCGCCCTGTGCGCCCGTATGAATAAAGTGCTTTTGCCATTGCTTGTTGCTTGGCTCAGGGTCGACCAAAGAGCCGCCCGCCGCTAGAATCGCTTGCTCCATAGTCTTGAGAGCAAAATCAATCTGAGCGTAAGAGATGATAATTGGTGGCAAGAAGCGAATGACGCTGCCATCACGACCACCTTTTTCTACCATCAAGCCACGCTCTAGCGCCGCACGTTGGATCGCAAGAGTCAGCTCTCCATCGGCCACACGCTCACCAAACTTATTGCGCTCACCGCTAGGCTTAACGATTTCGACGCCAAGCATCAAGCCCTTACCACGTACTTCAGCAATACAGTTCACACGACTTTGAATTGCTTCAAGCCCTTCTCTTAGGTACTGACCCGCTTTTGCTGCATGCTCAACCAAACCATCGCGTTCAATGATCTCTAGCGCTTTAGCGCCCGATACCATTGCCAGTTGGTTGCCACGGAAGGTACCCGTATGCTCGCCAGCGTTCCATGTATCGTTCTCTTTCTTAAACACAAGTAGAGACATAGGAAGGCCGCCGCCGATAGCCTTAGATAGGCATAGAATGTCAGGAGAAATGCCCGCTTCTTCAAAGGCAAAGCGGTAACCGGTTTTACCCACACCACACTGAATTTCGTCCAGCACTAACAGGATATTGTGCTCATCACAGATGCGGCGCAGTTCGCTTAGCCAGAACGCTGGTGCTGGAATAACACCACCTTCACCTTGGACAGGTTCAACGAAGATAGCCGCTGGCTTCATGATGCCCGCTTCATCATCACAAAGAAGACGTTCAATATAACGAATGCTGGCTTTAGCACCGGCATCACCACCCAATCCAAACGGACAACGTAGGCTATACGGGAAAGGCATAAAGTGAACATCAGACATCAGTCCGGTGCGACGCGCTTTCGTGCCAAGGTTACCCATCATGCCCATAGTACCGTTGGTCATGCCATGGTAGGCACCGCGAAACGCGAATACGGTATTACGGCCAGTTGTCTGCTTAGCCAACTTGATCGCAGCCTCAACCGCATCTGCGCCCGAAGGACCACAGAACTGAATCGCAGAGTTCTTAGAAAATTCTTCCGGAAGAAACGCTTTTACGCGCTTAATAAAGGTATCTTTAGCCTGAGTCGTAATGTCCAGTGTTTGATACGGCAAGCCACTTTCGAGCTGCTCTTTCAACGCTTGATTAATCTCAGGGTGGTTATAACCCAAGGCTAACGTGCCCGCTCCTGCTAAGCAGTCCAAAAACATTTGGCCGCGTGTATCTTCAACTAACGCGCCGTAAGCACGTTTGATAGCAAGGGGTAGACGACGTGGATAAGAACGAACCTCAGATTCGTGCTCAGCTTGGTCAATTAACATTTGATCTGGTGTTAGGTCATAAATGCCTTCAACAACAGGGACATCACTTGAAAAAACAGCGCTAGTGGCCGCAATCTCAAATTCAAATGCAGAGCTCATAGATTTACCTAAATTAGAGTAATGCCTCCCCTTGTTCATTCTTGAGAACAACGGATTAACATTACGGGTATATAGTACGCAAACATCACTTAAAAAGAGATGCTTAGGAAAATAGAATTTAAAGGGGGTGAACTGTCAGATGTGACGGATCATGGCTCAGTAATAATAGTGTAAGCCGGTAGAACGAAGCTGATTGTCAAATTAGATTGATGATACATGTTGGGTGCCTTTCTCAATGCCATCTTGGCATCTTATTCCCATCTATCAAACGAAGGCCGTTTGATACCTACCCTACGTAATATCACAATCAGGCTTATTACGCGTGTCCCTCAGAGTGTTCTGAGATTGCGCGGGAATTTAGCAAGAAAACGTGATCTTAGCAACAGTAAACAAGCAAAATGCGCTATTTATAACCGCAGATTTATTTCAAATTGTTACATGAATATCAAACAGTAATTTCGCCCATAAAAAAGCCCCAGTATTTAAACTGAGGCTCGGATATCTTACGTTTGTATCAGTCAGACTTTACTGGAAAGCGCTTTTCATACATATCCATAAAATCTTTACGAATCAAGTTTTCTAAGTGATTCGCTTTGTCCGTTGGACAGAAGATCATGTAATGCACAATCTGCTCTGCGTTGATGTTACTGCTAATGTGTATATGCGGCTCTGCGCCAGGTAGATCCAAGCCGGCATGCTTTTCAATCATAGCGTTATAGCGAATCGCAACATCACTAAAATACGCACAATGCTCCTCAATCTTTTCCGTCAATTCAGGGATCATCGGATACAGATTAACGAAGTCCTTCACCACAATTGAAAAGTTATGATAAACATAGCGCTTCATGAAGTTAAGGTTCTTTACTGGGTAGGTAAAGAACATGCTGTTTGGCAGTGTCGCTGTTTTACCTGTGTAATGATATTGCCCATGATGAAGGTCGATCTCTTGGATCACTGTCGCCATCATATTGTGCTCTATCACCTCTCCACTTAACTTGCCGACCTCAATCCAATCACCAATACGAAATGAACGAGAGCTTGCCCTTTGTATTGAGCCAGTAAAACAAAGAATAATTTCTTTTGACGCCACTACAATAGCAACCGCAATCGCAGTCACACTCAGCGCAAATTGATTGATCTCCGACTGCCATAGGATAAACAAAATAATCAGAGTAAATGCAAAGCTGCCGTTCTTGGTTTTTGACATCCAATTACGCTGCTTTTCTGAGATAAAGGCATCATTCCCGCGAATCACGGACAGCAAAAAACGACGCAATAACCAGATGACGAATAGAATGAGTACACTGAAAATACTTTTATAAGTAAGAAGAAAATCGACAACTGGCTGCAATTTCTCCATGAGTCGCTCCGTGTTAGGTGAATAAGTGACTGAAGATAAAGAATCTATTCTTAATAGGGATAATAAACACTTTAACGCGTAGTTAAAGGCTCAAAAGTAACTTTCTTGAATTCTGTTAAGACGAGGAGAGAAATAGAGCCTTCTATCTATAGACTTAAGGACATAAAAAGCAAAAAAGCCCTAGCATTTCTGCTAGGGCTTTCTTTTGTTTGGAGCGTATCGACCAGACTGGGCACGAGGTTCCTCGTGGCTGAATCGAGCATTCTTTAATTTGGAGCGACACACGAGGTTCGCTTTCCCTTGAACATAAGCGTGACCTCAACCTTGGCAAGGTTGCGCTCTACCAACTGAGCTAGTGTCGCATTCTCGTAGCTAGCAGCTCGAAGCTAATAGCTATTAAGATGGTGCCCCGGGCCGGACTTGAACCGGCACAGCGCGAACGCCGAGGGATTTTAAATCCCTTGTGTCTACCAATTCCACCACCAGGGCACGCAAAACTTGTTGCGATGGGTAACACCATCTTCTTACAGCTGATAGCTTAAAGCTCACAGCTATAAGTTAATTATTGGAGCGACACACGAGGTTCGAACTCGTGACCTCAACCTTGGCAAGGTTGCGCTCTACCAACTGAGCTAGTGTCGCATTCTCGTCGCTAGCAGCTTGTAGCTGAAAGCTTAGAAATAATGGAGGCGCCTCCCGGAGTCGAACCGAGGTCCACGGATTTGCAATCCGCTGCATAGCCACTCTGCCAAGGCGCCATTATCTTTTTCTTACAGCTAGAAGCTGTCAGCTTGAAGCTATAAGTAATTATTTGGAGCGACACACGAGGTTCGAACTCGTGACCTCAACCTTGGCAAGGTTGCGCTCTACCAACTGAGCTAGTGTCGCATATTAGATGGTGCCCCGGGCCGGACTTGAACCGGCACAGCGCGAACGCCGAGGGATTTTAAATCCCTTGTGTCTACCAATTCCACCACCAGGGCACGCAAAACTTGTTGCGATGGGTAAGACACCATCCACTTGCAGCTAGAAGCTATCAGCTTGAAGCTATAAGTTTAATTTGGAGCGACACACGAGGTTCGAACTCGTGACCTCAACCTTGGCAAGGTTGCGCTCTACCAACTGAGCTAGTGTCGCATTCTTACAGCTACTAGCTATAAGATAAAATATGGAGGCGCCTCCCGGAGTCGAACCGAGGTCCACGGATTTGCAATCCGCTGCATAGCCACTCTGCCAAGGCGCCTCTGTGTTACTGAAGAATGTTTCTCTTCGGTACGGGGTGGCATTTTACGGATTCACCCCGATGAGTCAACAGAATTTTTATAATTTTGATTCGTTTGCTCGCTTTACAAACAAACTGCATGCAAGTGGTTAGATAAGTATCAAATACTGCTCAAATTACGCTTAATTTGGCGTATTTTTCTGCACTGCCTTTTACACTAACCCGTTGTTTGTGTTGGTGTGAAGACACTTAGGCATAAAATATTTGCAATTGGTTGTCGCAGATACAAAAAAACCAGCTTTCGCTGGTTTTCATAAATCGATTTTACTCTTCTGAATTGAGCAGGTCGTCTTTGGCTGCCATTAAATATTGCACCATAGACCATAGTGTGAGGACGGTTGCCACATACAGAGACAAGTAACCAATCCAAACCATCCAATCGTCGTAGCGCCAGATGAGAACCCACAACGCAAACATTTGAGAGAAGGTTTTTACTTTACCGACCCAAGATACCGCTACACTCGAGCGTTTACCAATCTCTGCCATCCACTCTCTCAGTGCAGAAATGATAATTTCGCGGGAAATCATGATAATCGCAGGAACGGTAATCCAAATCGTATTGAAGTGCTCTGCAATGAGAAGCAGCGCTGTAGCCACCATCACTTTATCGGCGACTGGGTCTAAAAATGCACCAAAGCGAGAAGTCTGTCCTAATTTACGAGCCGCAAGTCCATCGAGCCAATCTGTAAATCCAGCGACCCAGAACACCATAGCCGCGGTAAACGGTGCCCATGTGGTTGGTAAATAGAACACAATGACAAACACTGGGATCAAGAATAAGCGGATCATGGTAAGAATGTTTGGGATAGTCAATCGCATTTTATTTACTCTGAAGGCACGTGAAAACAGTGCGCTTATCTGACTTTAAATTTAACCCCAATGTTGCGGGATTTTAGTTAGTGTTGCAACGCCTGAACTATCTTTTCTGCCAAAGAATCACTGATACCGGGTACTTTGGCTATTTCTTCAGCACTGGCACGCTTTAGCTCTTGTAAACCGCCCATATACTTTAGCAGCGCCTGCCTACGCTTCGGACCTACTCCCTCGATGCCCTCAAGAGCGCTGGTACGCCTTGTTTTACCGCGTTTGGCTCTATGCCCTGCAATAGCGTGATTGTGGCTCTCATCGCGAATGTGCTGCATTAGATGCAGTGCTGGTGCGTCACTGGCCAAATTAAACTCATCACCCTCAGCTGTGATCATCGTTTCTAAACCAGCCTTACGCGTTACGCCCTTGGCTATGCCGATCAGTCTAGGACGTTTTGGCCACTCGTCCCAATATTGGGAGATAATCTCTATGGCTCGATTAAGCTGGCCTTTACCACCATCGATAAAAATGATGTCTGGGATCTTATCAACATCGAGCTGCTTCGAGTAACGACGCTCAAGGACCTGCCCCATAGCGGCGTAATCATCGCCGCCCGTGATGCCGGTGATATTGTAGCGACGATACTCTGGCTTTACTGGGCCTTCATGATTAAACACAACACAAGAGGCAATGGTGCTCTCACCCATAGTATGACTAATATCAAAACATTCCATGCGACGAATCGACTCCATATTCAGCACCTCTTGAAGCTCTTTAAAGCGCTGTGAAATGGTCATTTTGTGGTTAATCTTAGTCGTAATGGCGCTCAATGCATTGGTATTCGCCAACTTTAAGTAGCGTCCACGATTGCCACTAGGATTGGTATGGAAGGTAACTCGTCTTCCTGCCATCTGAGTTAACGCGTCTTGAAAGGCTTGTTCTTCAGCCAGCAGACCTGCTGCAAATATCAAACGGCTAGGCAGTGCCCTACCCTCTGATTGATTGAGGTAATACTGGCTAATGAAGCTGTAAAAGATTTCGTCTTGCGGGCTATTATTGGGGATCTTAGGAAAAAAGCTACGACTGCCCAATATCTTGCCTTGGCGGATCATCAAGATATGAATACACGCCACACCGGATTCTTGGGCATAGCCGAGCACGTCGATATCATCGAAGCTATCTTCAGATACAAATTGCTGCTCTTGAATTCGCCTTATTGCCTGAATTTGATCGCGAAATTTAGCCGCTTGTTCAAATTTCAGGGTACGGCTGGCTTCATCCATTTTGTCAATCAGTTGCCCTACTACCAGCTTGTCTTTGCCTTGTAAGAACAAGCGAACCCATTGCACAAGGTCTGCGTATTCTTCATCAGAAATCACGCTACTGACACACGGCGCAGCACATCGGCCAATTTGGTACATCAAACACGGTCTGGTTCGGTTGGCGTAGATGGTGTCTTCACACTGTCTCATCGGCAGTATTTTCTGTAGCAAGTGCAGGGTTTGCCTTACTGCTCCAGAGTCAGGATAAGGACCAAAGTACTCCCCTTTACGCTTTTTAGAGCCGCGATGAAGAGACAAGCGAGGATGCTTATGGTTACTGATGAAAATATAGGGATAGGATTTATCGTCTCGAAGCAAAACGTTGTACTTGGGTAAGTACTGTTTAATGTAGTTATGCTCAAGAATAAGAGCTTCAGTTTCGGTATGCGTCACCGTCACGTCTATGTGATCAATATGGCTGACCAAGGCGCGCGTTTTCTCGTTATCGAGCTTTTTTCTGAAGTAACTGCTGAGGCGTTTTTTTAGGTCTTTGGCTTTGCCGACATAAATAACAACAGCCTCGGCGTTATACATACGATAAACGCCGGGCTGGTCGGTAACCGTTTTAAGAAATGCGGCTGAGTCGAACCCTGTTGTCACTAAAGTGTCTCTGTATCCAACATTCCGTGACGAATAGCTAGGTGAGTCAATTCAACGTCACCACTGATATCTAGCTTGCTAAACAGTCTATAGCGATAGCTATTTACTGTTTTAGGGCTAAGGCTCAGCTGTTCGGAAATATCCGTGACCTTCTGGCCTTTGGTGATCATCAACATGATTTGTAGCTCACGCTCCGAGAGGTCCTTGAAAGGATTATCAGAAGAATGTGAAACTTGACTCAGAGCCATCTGTTGAGCGATCTCAGGTGAAATGTAGCGTTGACCGCTGTTCACCATACGAATTGCGTTAACCATTTCATCAGGGCCCGCTCCCTTGGTAAGATAGCCAGCAGCACCAGCTTGCATTACTTTGGTAGGGAATGGGTTTTCCGTATGAACGGTCAACACAATGATCTTAACGTCTGGGTTAAAACGTAAGATTTTTTTTGTGGCCTCAAGGCCACCAATACCGGGCATGTTCATATCCATAAGGATTACATCAACATGGTTATTTCGGCACCATTTTACAGATTCTTCACCGCTTTGCGCTTCCCCTGCTACATTCATTCCACGGACGTCTTCAATAATACGTCTTATCCCTGTGCGTACAAGCTCGTGATCATCTACAAGGAAAACATTAATCAAACTTGTATCTCCACACTTTTTATTTTTTTGCCGCAAAGTTCGTCATGAATGAATCATAACATGCGGTCCTTATTCTACGTTATTGCTGTAGCCAACAACATGCAAATATGCTTAGTATTCGCCATTTTTACAACAATTTAGTTCAATTATTATGACCTACTACTGCAATTAAGGGATCGTTCGTTCGTTTTTTATACCAAACCCGCTCTTATGCAACATTAATCATAGGCAATGCCTGAGGATAAAGGTCCATTTTTTATCCAATAAAATCAGTAAATTGAAAAACATTGTTGATAGAAACCAAATTCATATAACTGCCTAGACAAGGGTTTGGTATCATCTTCTTCAATAAGAGTAGCAAAAAGGTTTGCAGATTGCGTTCAGGATTTATACTAACTCGTCAAAGTAAAGATTTAGGTTTTTCTAGCCTTATTGAGCTGTGGGTTTCTACGGATCTCGGCCCCACTTTGATTCAAATCCCAGATCAAAAGTCTGTCTACTTTATAAACAGCTCTGATGAAGCGCAGGTTCAGCAGTTAGCAAAGCAGCTTAATATCCCTTGTGAGACTAAACCGCTTCCTCTAAAAACATTCCAACTAGAGGCGACTACTGCCTGCTACTTCCCTACTCGTAAGCATGCGTCTGATTTTGAAACCGTGTTAACTAGCCACTCGATTCCTATCTATGAATCCGATATCAGGCTGGTCGATCGCTACTTGATGGAGCGGTTTATTCAGGGGCAAATAGAATTTGATGGTGTCGAGCAGCAAGAAAACGGCTATCTCAAGGTAGCAAACGCACAATGCCGAGCGGCTAAAGAGTACTCACCCAACTTATCCGTTGTCTCGTTGGATATAGAATGTTCCGCCAAGGGCGTTCTCTATTCAGTGGGATTGGATTCTGAGCTTGATAGCCGAGTCATCATGATTGGTGAAGCGCAACCCGAACAAGGTAAACCCATTCAGTGGGTCGAGAATGAACGAGCCCTTTTGCTGGCATTGATTGATTGGTTTACGCAGTTTGACCCTGACATCATTGTGGGTTGGAATGTGATTGGCTTTGACATGCGACTATTGGTGCAGCGAGCAGAGCAAAACAAACTTAGGCTGACTCTCGGACGAGACAAACAAACCTGTTTTTACCGACAATCTAATCAAAGCCAACAAGGCTTTATTACCATACCGGGACGCGTGGTGGTTGATGGCATTGATGGGCTTAAATCAGCCACTTATTCTTTCGATTCTTGGTCACTAGAGTCTGTCTCTCAAGAACTGCTGCACGAAGGCAAAGCCATACACAATGTGCAAGACAGGATGGAAGAGATCAATCATATGTTCCATCATGATAAGCCTGCTCTTGCTAAGTACAACCTGCAAGACTGCGTGTTGGTGAACAAGATCTTTGAGAAGACACACCTACTCGATTACCTCATTCAGCGCAGTAAACTCACAGGTCTCGCCCTTGATCGCATTGGTGGCAGTGTTGCCGCATTCTCTAACTTGTATCTGCCACGCCTGCATAGAGGTGGCTATGTAGCGCCAAATCTCATGCCAAACGATTGGATTGCCAGTCCGGGTGGATTTGTTATGGACTCCAGACCTGGCCTGTATGACTCTGTTCTGGTCCTAGATTTTAAAAGCCTCTACCCCGCTATTATTCGCAGCTTTCTCATTGACCCTATGGGGCTAATCGAGGGGCTACAACTAGAAATAGGCAACGAGGCAGACCAAGCCGTACCAGGCTTTCGTAAGGCGCAGTTTCATAGAGAAAAACACTTTTTGCCCAACCTCATTGAAGAGCTGTGGCAGGCCCGAGATCAGGCTAAGAAGGACAAAGAAGTCGCTTTCTCTCAAGCCATTAAGATCATAATGAACTCCTTTTACGGTGTATTGGGATCTTCCGGTTGTCGCTTCTTTGATACACGATTGGCATCATCGATTACGTTACGTGGTCACGAAATAATGAAGACCACACGTAAGCTTATTGAAGAACAAGGCTATGAGGTGATCTATGGGGATACGGATTCTACGTTTGTTTCTCTCAAAGATGAGTGCACCCAAGAGCAAGCGGATGATATTGGCAATGCGCTGACCAAGCACATCAATAGTTGGTGGACCCAGCATTTGACCGAGGAATATAACCTCACCTCCCTGCTTGAGCTTGAATATGAAACCCACTTTTCTCGATTTTTCATGCCAACCATTCGCGGCTCTGAAACAGGTTCAAAGAAGCGCTATGCCGGATTAATTACTCAAGAATCTGGCTCTCGTATCGTGTTTAAAGGCTTAGAGAGTGCCCGTAGCGACTGGACTGAGGTTGCGCGAGATTTTCAGGCGCACCTTTACGAGCTTATCTTTGCCGGCTCCGATCCCACGCAGTTCATTTTAGATACCGTAGAACAAGTTGAGAGCGGGGAAATGGATAATAAACTGGTGTATCGAAAGCGACTTCGCAGAAGGCTTCATGAGTATCAGAAAAACATTCCACCGCAAGTGCGCGCTGCTCGTTTAGCCGATGAGATTAACCAGCAACTTGGGCGACCACTGCAATATCAAAACCGTGGTCGAATCGCTTATATGATGACCACCATTGGCCCTGAGCCTCTTGAGTATGTGAAGAACCCAATCGACTACGAGCACTATATTGATAAACAGATAAAGCCAATTGCCGATGCCATCTTACCCTTCGTTGGGCTAAAATTTGATGATATCAATGCACCTCAGCTTGGGCTGTTCTAATTGACACAATTAAGGCGTACAATCGCGCTAATTATCAAAGATACCGCTAAGGAAATCTAATGACTGAACTTTTGTCTTACGATGACACCATCGATACCGCTTACGACATTTTTCTCGAGATGGCTCCAGATAACCTAGAGGCCGCCGATGTGGCTCTATTCACTCTTCAATTTGAAGAGAGAGGTGCTGCTGAGCTGGTTGAAACCGGTGATGATTGGGTTCAACACGTAGGGTTTGAAGTTGACAAAGAAACCTACGCCGAAATCAAGATCGGCCTGGTAAACGAAGCGGATGATACGCTGGATGACGTGTTCGCAAGACTGTTGGTGTCACGCGACCCTGACCACAAGTTTTGCCATATATTGTGGAAGCGCGACTAAATATAGAGAAATAAAAAAGGCCAGATGTTAATCCATCTGGCCTTTTTTATTATTACCTAGACTATAAAACGTCGCTCGCTAGCTCTGCCGTTTTAGTCGTTTCGCCATTGTATTTGATGTTGTGGAACACTTTATACAACACTGGCACCACAATCAGAGTCAGCACTGTGGCAAAGCCCAGACCAAACATAATGGTTACCGCCATCGGTCTAAAGAAGATATCCGGCAGCAATGGGATCATGCCCAGTATCGTTGTAATCGCCGCCATACATACTGGCCTAACACGACTCATAGCTGCTTCTACCACCGCTAGATACGGGTCCTTTCCTGAGCGCATTTCAACTTCAATTTGATCAATCAATACGATACCGTTCTTCAATAGCATCCCAGATAGGCTCAACAAACCAAGCAAGGCCATAAAACCAAACGGGGTATCAAACAACAGCAAGCCACAGGTCACACCTACAATCGCCAATGGTACGGTACACCATACAATCAATGGCTCTTTAACAGAACTGAACAAGAACACTGTAATCAAAAACATAAACAGGTAGCCCATAGGCATACTCGATGCTAAAGCGCCTTTAGCGTCGCTCGAAGATTCAAGCTCTCCGCCCCACTCCAAGCTATAACCTTGAGGCATCTCAACAGCTTCTATTTTTTCTTGTACACGCTGTTGCAATGTCGCAGCGGTTTCGTCTCCCAGGATGTCATGGTCGGCAAATACCGTCAGCATACGCTTTCTGTCTTTACGCATGATAATAGGGTCTTCCCAGCGGGTTTCATAACCCATCAACATTTGCTGCAAAGGCACATAATCATTCAGCACTGGGCTCCAGATTTTCAAACTGTCGATATTTCTAAAATCAACGCGTTCTTCTTCTGTTAAGCGCCCAACAATTGGCATTAAGGTTGTGCCATCACGATACAGGCCCGCTGTCTTTCCAGAGAACGACATTTGCAAAAAGTCATCTATATCGGCCTTAGTGATGCCGTATCGACGAGCCTGACTTTCATTAAAGATTGGCTCAAGAACCTTAGTTCTTTCTCTCCAGTCATGGCGAATGTTGTTAGCGCCTGGGTCGTCATTCAAGATATCAACAATTTGAGCACCCAACTCACGCAATACCGTAGGATCAGAACCAATCACTCGTGCTTCAATTTTTGCTCCGCCTCCAGGGCCTAGCTCAATTTGCTTCATACGATGGTTAATTTCTGGATAGTTGGTATCCAAATGATCAATGTACTTAGCCACAATGCCATTCAGCACTTCATAGCTTTCCACGCGAGTGGTGACTTCACCATAGGCCGCATAGCTTTTCTCTGGCGTGTAAGTCAGCATAAAGCGTTGCAAACCTTGACCCGCAGAAGTCGTTACGTCTTCAACACCTTCCTGCTCTAGCAACCATTCTTCTAGCTCTTGCAGTTTAGCGTTAGTCGCGCGAATATCCGTGCCTTCCGGTAGCCAGATATCTGACATAAAGATAGGAGTGGTAGACGCTGGGAAAAACGACTGCTTAATAAAACTAAATCCATACAGGCTTGTGCAGAACATCACTATTAGCGCTGAGATAGTCAGCCAAGCGCGATTCATACAAAACTCAAGAAACTTACGATAGATGACAAATACAATACCGTTGTATTGGCTGCCTTCTTCGTTCGCTTCGACTTTTTGCCCCTTAAAGAACAGGTCCGCAAAAAATGGTGTCAATGACATCGCGGTGAACCACGACAGCATCAAAGAGATCAACAACACAGTAAACAAGGTACGACAGTACTCACCCGTCGAGTCCTCTGATAAACCGATAGGCGCAAACGCCGTTACCGCAATCACAGTCGCACCCAGTAGTGGCCACTTGGTTTGCGTGACAATATCAGTCGCTGCCTGAAGTCGAGTGCGCCCCTTCTTCATGCCGACCAATATGCCTTCAACAATCACAATGGCATTATCCACCAGCATCCCCAGCGCAATAACTAGCGCGCCAAGAGAAATACGTTGTAGCTCTATGCCAAGGTAGCTCATGAACACAAACGTACCCAAAACGGTCAGCAGAAGGATCAGGCCAATCAGTACCCCAGAACGTACGCCCATGAAGAACAGCAGCACCACGATCACGATACCAACCGCTTGAGCAAGACTGACTACAAAACTACTTACCGATTTATCAACTTCGCCTGGTTGAGCATAGATCTCATCAATGTTGATGCCGATAGGCTGTTGATACTCTAGCTCGGCCAGTTTTTGGTCAAGAGCTTCGCCAATGGTAACCACATTCACGCCAGCGTTGAATGAAATTCCCATATTTAGCGCCATATTGCCGTTAAAATTCAGCACATTGGTAGGAACATCTATGTAACCGCGTTTTATCTCTGCAACGTCTTTTAAGTACACCAAACCCGACGTACTCTCATCGGTGATGATGAGGTCGCCTAACTGCTCGACACTGTCAAATTGCCCTGTAGGTTGGATTCGGATGTATTCATCGCCAACCCTTACCGCACCTGAAGATGACACGGTATTTTGAGTATTCAGCAAATTGAATACCGTCTCAGGGGCAATACCAAGAGCGTTCATGCGCTTCATCGACATTTCGATAAAGACTTGCTCTTGTTGCTCACCAGAGACAGACACTTTACTGACACCATCAACGAGCTCTAGCTCTCGGCGGAGATAATCCACATAATCAAGCAACTCTTTATAGGAATAGCCTTCACCGGTGACCGCCAACAACACCCCATACACGTCGCCGAAATCATCAATGACCGCTGGAGTGTTCACGCCTGGTGGTAAAGAACCCTGAATATCGGTGACTTTTCGACGCAGTTCATCCCATATTTGTGGGAGATCTTCCGAAGTGTAGTTTCGTTTGATCGTCACAGTGATTTGAGACAGTCCGCGAGTTGATATAGACGTCACTTCATCCACATAGGTCAGCTGCTGAATGGCTTTTTCCAATGGATAAGTGACTTCTTCTTCCACTTCTTCTGGCGTTGCCCCTGGGTAATTGGTGACAACCATTGCATCTTTGATGGTAAATGCGGGGTCTTCTAAGCGACCTAGGTCGAAAAAGGCAGCAACACCACCAACAAGGAAGATCAAGGTGATCATCCAGCTGATCACTTTATTGCGAATAAAATACGCGGCAATACCGGTTACTTGCTCATCTGATTGAGCGGTAGTTTGGTCACTCTTATTAGAACTCACTGCATTGCCCCCATATTTGTCACTTTCACTTCAGCGCCCTCTCGCAATTGCGATAACCCTTTAACAACGATAATTTCATCACCCTCTAATCCGGCAATAACTTGCACTGAGTTGCCTGTTATCGCACCCGTTGTTACTTTTTGTTTTCTGACTGTATTGTTGTCATACACCCAAACGTATTTTTCTTCTCGATTGAGGGTGTCCCCATCCGCATTGATCAACGCTTTATAAGGCACGGTAGAAATTGGACCTAATTCCATGCCGGATATGTTCTTTGGTTTAAAGGCCTCAACCGCCATGCCGTCTAAGATGAGTTCATCTTGTGGCATCGGCAGGGTTAGCGTGATGGTATAAGTCCCTGATGTAGGATCTGGCTCCGTGGTGAACTCTTTGATCGTCGCATCAAACAGTTGTCCACTTGGTGATTGAACACTTGCCTTTGCCTGCCAAATTTCTTGCTCTGACGGTTTATTGATGAACAAGCGATCTGGAATTTTAACCAGTACATCCACCTCATCAATATTGTGAACATTCACTATGTTCTGACCTAGAGTGATATTCTCAAATTGCTCAACATTGACTCGAGAAATCATGCCATCTATCGGCGACTTCAATTGGGTATATTCCAAGTACAAACGAGCAAAATCTAACTCAACCTTTGCCATCTGGCGCTTAGCCGACAATTCATCAAACTCTGATTGAGCCAGTAACCCTTTCTCAAGTAACGGCTTTGATCTTTGGTATCGACTATTGATAGCGGTGTAACTTGCTTCGGCGTTGCGTACTGCAATCCTGAAATCTCGAGGGTCTAACTTGGCGATAACGTCACCTTTTGACACTCGATCTCCCTCTTTCACTAGTACTTCTGTTACTTCACCAGAAACAAGGAAACTCAAATGTGCACGCTCTGCAGCCGTCGCGATAGCAGGAAACATCAATGCATCAGCAGCAGAGGTAGTGGCTAGCTTAAGCAACTCAACCGTTTGCAATCGTGTGGTAGGCTCGACGCTTGGGCGTTCACAACCACTCAGGAAATAAGGCGTAGCTAATACAAATAGCCACTTTAAAGACTGGGATTTGAATGAACTCATAGCCCTTTCTCCTTAATCCACTCACGTACTTTCAGGCCTTCAGATAATTGATTCACACCTGACAACACAATTTGGTCGCCATCATCTAGGCCCGAGATCAACTGCCCATTCTCAGCAAGAATGACCGGTGTTTTCGCTGTGCGAGATTCTTCATCAATTCGCCAAACACACCAGTTTTCCTCACAAGGAAATACTGAAGAATCAGGAAGTGTTGAAGGATTAGCCCTAGGAAGCGAAAGGGTCACGTCACCTGACATACCAGGCATGATCCCAATGTCATCTGGCCTTTCCATTACCATGGTCACTTTATAGTTACCGGTAGAGGAATCTGACTCAGTATCAATTTCTTGAAACACCAATGGGAAGGTCTCACCAGAGTAAGAATCAAACTGCATAGAAAACTCTGCATCAGCACCCTTCACGCGATTCACCATCGAGTTTGGAAGTTGGAATACCACTCTCAATAAAGAGTCCGATTGAATATTCATCGCACTTTGTTTGGCTTCAAGATACTCAAAGTTATCGATGTGCCTCATGGAGATGGTGCCATCAAAAGGCGCGACTAAGCGTGTATCTTGAAAGTTTGCTCTAGCTTGTTCATATGTCGCTTTTGCCACTTGTTCAGCAGCAACAGCCTGATCGTAATCTTGTTCAGATATGACACGGTCGGCGATCAGTTTTTTAGCGCGCTCAAGCTGCACACTAGCAAGGGCATACTCCGCTTCTGCTTCAGCTAAAAACAGCGCGTACTCTTCTTGGTTTAGTAGCCCAAGTAAGTCGCCTTTGTTTACTTTTTGTCCGGTTTTGATTGGCAGATTGATCACCTGCCCTGAAACGCGAAATGCCAAAACGGCCTTATCACCCGCAAGCGTGGATGCAGGGAATACGCGCTCAAAGCGGTCGCTACCCGCAGACACCGTAATAAGTTTGGCTGGTCTCGATTCTGGTTCCGCCACAAGTGCCTGCTGATTGTCGCAGGCAGTTAAACTGAATAAGCACACAGGAATAACCCAGGCTCGAGTAAAATAAGATCCTAACACTCTATTTCTCATTTAATTCACATTAACGAACTGGCGTATGACTGAGTCATAAGCACGAAGACAAAGGTAGCACTCAACTTATTTAACGATGATTAACATCAACACAAAAAATAGAACTAAGCCAAATGCTTGTTTTGAGACAATGATCTAAGTAAATAAGTTCCAATGTATTAATCTACTTAGTCAAAGATCGAGAGCATTTAAACATCCTGACCTATATATTGCTATGGTAATTTATTTATTCAGTGTATAGATGCATCAAAGTGATGGCAGAAAACAATCTTAACCTTCTGTTTTTAAACGTTTTTATTGTTTATATAAATCATATCTATTTCAGAACTAAACATAACTCTATGTATCTATGTGGTTTTATTCACTAAGATGCCAATCAAATATAAAGTGCGTTAATTTAAAGTATTTTTAAATATTAAATTACTCATATTACAAAATTCTCAAATAGTATTAATTATAGATATCTATTACGTGACATTTGACCGTCACTCCTAAACTGGCTTATATTTTAAATAGAGCCTTTCATAGATAGTTTTTATTAGCATTTTTCCCGTTCAAACGTTACTTCTATTCAGTTCTAACTCACTACATCACCTCTTCAACCAACATCCCTAACTTGATCTGCCCAGATGAATCTACTCCACGTAAATCAAAGAAAAAAATCACCACTTTATGTTGACCTGTCTATTGCTTTATAGTTTAAGTTAGAGGCAACCAAGTAAGGAATCACCCTATGTACCGCATATCAGAGCTGGCTCAGAAAGTCGGCTTGTCACGTACCGCTTTGCTCTACTACGAGAAGCTTAAGCTGATCAGTGGAGTCAGGTTGGACAATGGTTATCGCGTCTACAGCGATAAAGATGTGCAAAGAGTGTTGTTGATTCAGACGTTACAAGCAGCAGGATTAACCTTGAAGGAGTGCAAAGGCTGCCTAGAAGCGAAGATAGACAGAGCCCTACTGCTAAACCGCCTAGATGAACTCGATAAAGAGATCGCTCAGAAACAGCATTCTAGAGGTGTATTAGCAGCACTCCTTGGCGAAGGTGACCACAGAGCTTGGCATGAGAACGTCAGTCAATTAGCACCCGATGCTCACTTGGATTGGCTTATTAAACAAGGCTTTGATGAAAAAGAAGCCCTCAGATTAAAATGGTTGTCAAAAGACATGAACGAACATCAAGATTACATGGCCGACTTTATGAAGGTCTACGAAACACTCGATCACTGGGGACCAGGCAGCGAACAAGAAACCCTAAAAGCCCTCAATTTAGTACCACTCACTAGTCGTAACATACTGGAAATAGGTTCGGGCAAGGGGTTAGCCACAACAGTACTGGCAAACAACACCCAAGCAGCAATCACGGTCGTTGATAACGAGCAGTCCGCGCTAGATAGGTTGGTCGAACGCTTTACTGAGCACGGTCTAAACGATCGCATCAAGCCTGTGTGTGCCAGCATGACCGACCTGCCCTTTGAGCCTAAAGGTTTTGACCTAATATGGGCTGAAGGCAGTGCGTACATTATGGGTGTAGAAAGTGCGCTCAAAGAGTGGCGACCACTGCTTGAACACAATGGCGTGATGATACTCAGCGATTTGGTGTGGTTTACAGACAAACAGACCCCTGAAGCACAAGAGTTTTGGAAGGGCGAATACCCTGACATGGTTAGCGTTGATATTCGCTTAGAGCAGATCAAAGCGGCAGGCTATAAGGTTGTTGACCATTTCCCGCTAAGCCAACAAGCATGGGAAAACTACTACCTACCACTGAAGCAAAGAGCCATCGAGTTGACGCCAAGCATGCCTGACTCCAATGCGCTCAATGACATCAACACAGAAGTCAGCATCTATGAGCGCTACTTGGATGAGTTTGGCTACGAGATGTTTATCATCCAGAAGGCTGCTAAATAAGATTAGGGAGTACGCAATCATCGTTTTCAGTTCAAGAATTCACTAGACCAGATAGGTTGTACTGGCTCAATTGTAATTCACATACTCAAAGAGAATCCGCCTCATTATCCTACCCCTTTCCGAAGCCCGCATTTTCTGGCCCGGATCAAAAAAGCAAAGCTACTATATTTAAAATACAGTAAGCTTTGCTAACCACGTTAGATGTCATTCTCTTTATCGACCTAAAATGTCATCGATATCTTCTTGAGGGAGAACTTGCGCTTGATATGCGCCTTCTCCTATGTATTTTTCAATATTATAAACAAAGGCTTTTAGGTGATCTTCCGAACCTGCGATTAAATGCCCGTAAAGCGAGCTAATCACTCTATCGTTTGTATAGATTAAACCACAATCATTCGATACCTTAATTGAGTCGATTTCTTCTATCATCACTTTCGGACAAGTCTTTATGTCTAACATATCGAGTTCTTCGATGAAGGCTCCCACATAAAGCGCATCCAACTCACTGGATAGCCCTTGGTTAGTAAGATCTGTATATTTTTCAGTGAAATACGGACCAAACTCCTCGCCTGAAAATACTCCAACATTATCATTCACAACGGGATCGTCGATATTAAATCGCAGTAACGCATCAAAAACGCTACCAGTATGATGAGTTTCAGCTATTGCAATTTTGCCAAATATTCTCGTTTCAGGGTGCTCTATGCTTAGTTTTATATAAACATCGCGAGCAAGTTTTTCTTCTTCACGCATAAATATCAAATGAAGTCTTTCGTGTTCACTAATAGCTTCAGATACAAAATGTATTGAAGACAAGTTTTCATAACCACCTTTTTTGCTATCACTATAAGCGCCGTTCGACGCTAAGGTAAGCAACAACAAAAATGCAAGGCTAACGCTCAATATTTTCATAGTAACCACCCACATAATTTACAATGGTGTCACTACTAACATTAGTTGTTTAGAGGTCGGAAATACAACTCAAGACCAAAAGATAACAGGAGCAGGTTTTGCTTTTTGCGTGAGTAATGGAGGTGCTGCAATCACTTGCCATAAATTATCTAGATTAATCAACAGGGAGCTATTAGCTCTAACCGAGCCCATAGCTATAATACATGCCCTCTTACTCCATGCCCCTTATGGACAAAGCGCTGACAGCGTAAAGTCTGCCTGTAACGGTGTACTTACCTTTCGCGCCCAGGCATCAAGTTGAGATTGGGTAATATTCAGCTCTTTGAACTGGGCGCGCAGTTACTCAGCCGTCAATGTGTCCGGAGCGTGTTTGTATTGTTGGGTCAAGTAAAGCAACTGTGCTGAAAAGCTCGTGTTTAAATAGTCGCTTTGCTTTGTTCTCGGGGATTGATCGAACCGCTTATATTGCTCTGTTTGCGTTTTAACCCAAGCCCCGTCTTTCAGATCACAAACCGGTAAGTGGGTTAGGTTGTTTTTTACACTCTCTAGTCTGGACTTACTGTATGCTGAGACATTGAAGGATTCATCCCAGTTGGGATTAACATAGTTTTCGACTTCAATAGGGGTCGTCAACTGCCACTGTGAATCCACTTGCTTAATATACGGTTTATCACACAGATCCTTTGCAAACAAAAATCCTTGATAGTTAGCCTCAAGATCCGCATAGGAGTAGACGCCGACTACCTTCATTCCTAACAATCCCCCTTCCATCGAGTCAGCCCACGCAATAGCTTCCATCTGCGCTAGTTCCGGTGATGTAGATTGAATCGCTTTTCTGTAGCGCTTGTAGTACTCATAGCCTGATCCCAAAAAATGGCTGATTTTGTCCGTACCAATATATGTGCCGTTCACATTAATAATATGGTCGAGGTCAGTTTTGATACCTGCTGTGCGCATCACTGGGGAATAGATACTATCCAAAGCGTATTGGTCTAGAGATACTCCAACTGCAGGTAACCGGTCTAACAAAGGGGATTCTTGAGCCCAGATCTCCATATCTGAATTTAATGCGCCTCGGTAGGCTAGAGGATATCTCTGCGCACCCAGATTTCGCATGATCCACTCAGCAACGTCAGGACACTGCGCTGTAGAAAACTTGGATTTCTGATCAACTAAGATTTGAGTAACTGTTACGTTCAGGTATTGATTAAAAGCCTTTTTTTCATCTTTTAATTCTTTTCCCCAACCATAGTAGTTATCCACCTCTCCTGATACTGCGCCACCAGCAAGCAGTAGCATTAAGCTGGCTAAAAACGTCTTAAACAAGGTTATTCCTTCCCTAATAAAAGTGAGAATTACTCTTCGGCCAACAACACTTCCGACATCTGTAGCGACAAATCTTGATCTACTCGCTTATTGTACAAATACAGAAGTTCGATACTAACCTGCTCATTAGTTAACGT
The DNA here is from genome assembly GCF_001677275.1 of Vibrio breoganii. Classification (GTDB taxonomy): domain Bacteria; phylum Pseudomonadota; class Gammaproteobacteria; order Enterobacterales; family Vibrionaceae; genus Vibrio; species Vibrio breoganii. The sequence continues at coordinate 1,227,622 of NZ_CP016177.1, read as the reverse complement.
CTGAGCAGCTATCGCATCAGGACTGATGGTATATCGCCCTGCGACCCTATCTGTTGACCAATTGATGTCACTGTAGGCGATATAGACAAGTTGCGAGCACACTATTTTATCTGTTGTTTCTATATCGTAATTGAAGTCGTACTCCTTCCCTATCTGGCGTAACGTATCAATAATCACCTGCTGCTTTTGCTCTTGTGTCTGATTGCTTACGCGTATCATTGCTAGGTCATCGATGTTCATGAAGTGCTCAAGAGAACTGAGTTGTACTCCAGAGCGCAACGCTTCTGCCACCATGTCCCCTTCACGTATTTGTTGATGATGTTTTACGACAATAGGATGGTCCCAAATACCAAGGGCAGTTAGCTCCTCTTCACTGCCAACCCAAACAGCCGCATGACCCCAATACCCAGGAATCACTTTATCCGTTAACCGGAAAGGCGTTTTTTCTAACAAAATGTCCCCTGCTTTTAAGTGCGAACTCACATCTTGTATAACCTCCGGGGAGTTGTAGAGATAGCCCTTTCTCGATTCAAACAAGCCAGTCACATTACCGAAGAAACCACTAATTCCGTTGACCGCTGAGCGATTGATCTCTTCGAAATCGTAAACCGCAATATCGACATTATGGCTAAAGCGTTTCGACATCACCTCACTCAGTTTCATGTCAGGGATCTTTTGAAAAGTAGGACTTTGCTCAATATTGAGTTTCAAATACCAAAGCTGTGAGGAGTTAACGAGCTTTGGATAGTTGCTGATATTATCTTGATAAAAAGCGACCTGCTCTGACAATCTCTTGAGGTTGGCAAAATCTTGGATATTCTGAGCATACAAAGACAAGGAATTTGGCGGTTTTTCATAGCCCTTATCGCCTTGATTTAAGAAGCGAGTTAGACGCTGATTCTCGTAGGCCGTGCTATAAACTTGGAAATAGATATCATAGAGTGTCAATGCGCTGGAGAGCTCTAACATAAAGCCGATAAACGATGAATAGTCCTGCTCTCCATCTTCGAGACTGCCATACCAACAGTAGTTGTTTTGCAAAACGTTTTCGAATTGATAGGCAAGCTCTACACTCTCTACTAACTTTTGGTTTAGTCTGTTTAATACCTTGGACGGTATAGGATTATCTTCCGAATAATCAGCTCTCATCGATTCAATTTCTACAAACATTCGTTCGCGATAAGATAGCAGTTGTTCGTTCAACGCAATGTAATCATTAACCGAACTGCGGATAGCCCTTGTATTAATGATTTGCTCTGGCGTTAACTTTGGCCTCCATTCGTAACTTGGGTCAGCACATTGAGCCAACTCCTCTTGCTCACTCACCGTTGAATATTTCAATGATGAACACCCAGTAAGCAATAAGAGTAGCAACGCCCCTAGGTATCTAAGCAAAGTTTTCAGTAAGAGATTGGTACTTTGTGTGACGTACAATATTCAGGCGCTCCCTACCTAAGTCTATGAATATGCGTGTTCGGTATTTACTTCCGATGCTTAACCTGAACTCGCCGAATAGAAAAGTGCACATCCATTACTATCCAGCGAAATGACGCTAGTTGCGCACAGTCTCATTATGGCGCTCACAACCTCTTATTGTAAACAGGCTGTTGACTATAACACCATGACTTATTGAGGGATTTCAGAGCCGGGGAAGTACTCAGCCCATATTCCAAAGTAAGAAGCGTTGTGAGCAGAGACTTGCTGCAAAGTTTTTATGCTGAGTCTCACATGACCAAAACCGAACAGATGACCATCGTTATTTCGAATTACTAAAAAACGACTCAGAGCATGGTATCCGACCACCACACTTTCACACTTTCGAACTCTAATATAAAGATAGCGTGTGCAGGGTCGCAATTGTAGAAAGCCCAATTGGGTATAGACATAAACTCAAATGATGGTTTGCTCGCTACTATTCGACATGCTCATCTCAACGGCACAGGAAAAGAGATTTCTTTGGATTAAGTAACATACAGAACCAACAAGCACTGCTCTAATACTTAAGGTCATTGAAATAATCGTATTGGTGGGAGCCGTTTGTCTAGACTGATAATACGGCTTAGTGCCATCCGCTAAGCCGTGAATTACACGCGAGCGCATCTATTCAATAGCCTCTCTTGCGCCTTGTTTAAACTGTAGCTCTACCAGTCGCTGATACAAATCACAGCTTTGCAGTAACTGGGCATGATTACCCACATCGACCAGTTCTCCGTGATCTAAAACGGCAATTTGGTCAGCGTGTTGAATGGTAGAAAGGCGATGAGCAATGATGATCGTGGTTCTGTTTTTCATTAACTCTTCTAGTGCCTTTTGCACGTGGTGTTCACTCTCACTATCAAGGGCACTGGTGGCTTCATCCAATAGTAAGATTGTTGGGTCTTTAAGAATGGCTCTTGCAATCGCGATCCTCTGACGCTGCCCACCGGACAGTCGAACGCCCTTTTCTCCTAAGAAGCTTTGGTAGCCCTGAGGCAAGTTCACAATAAACTCATGGGCATGCGCCTTCTTGGCCGCTTCTATCACTTCTGCATCGGTTGCGTTGGGTTTGCCATACCGGATGTTATGAAACACATCATGACTAAACAGCGCTGGTTGCTGAGGCACTAATGCCATAGTGTCGCGCAGTTCTTTGGGATCAAAACGACGTACATCCACGCCACCGAGTTTTACCGCTCCCTTCTGAGGATCATAGAAACGTTGCAGCAGTTCAAACAGTGTCGTTTTACCTGCGCCAGACGGCCCCACCAGCGCCAGTACCCTGCCTTCTTCAGCGGTCAGATTCAGCTGGCTAATGGCCGCGCTGTCTTTTCTTGATGGATAAAAGAAAGACACATCATCAAAGGAGACCTCTGCGGACACCCCCTTGGTTGAGAGCGCATCATTTTGCGGTGCCACTATATGGCTCTCTACATTGAGGATTTCGAGCAATCGCTCAGTGGCGCCAGCGGCACGTTGCAACTCTCCAAAGACCTCAGAGATGGTCGCCGTCGATGAAGCAACCATAATGGCATAGAAGACAAAAGCACCTAAATCACCTGCCGACATCTTGCCGTGAATAACATCGCTTCCCCCAACCCATAACATGCCGGATATAGCGCCAAAGACGATCACAATCACTCCAGAGATAAGGATGGCCCGCTGCTTTACTCGCTCTCGCCCTATCTCATACGCGCGCTCCACCTCTGTTGAAAATGACGCCTTCTCCTCAGACTCTCGGCTATAACTCTGCACCGTTTTTATGTGCTCAATCGCCTCTCCTGCATAACTGCCTACATCCGACATTGAATCCTGACTTTTACGCGAGAGCGCGCGAACTCGCCTGCCGTAAACCAAGATTGGCACTAAGATAAAAGGGACTGAAGCGAGCACTATCAGAGTGAGCTTTACGTTGGTGGCGAATAGCATAATGATTGCGCCAATACACATTAATGCGCTGCGCATCGCCATGGAAAAGGACGAACCAATGATGCTTTGTAATAGCGTAGTGTCGGTGGTTAGGCGTGACATAATGTCGCCACTGCCATTGGTTTCAAAATAGCTAGGGTGCAAGGTCACAACGTGGTTGAACACCGCAAGACGTATATCCGCACTGACGCGCTCACCAACCGATGAGACAAGATAGAACCTAAAGAAGGTGCCGACGGAGATACAGACAGTCACAATAACAATGAATTGAATCGCATTGCCAAGATCGCTGAGTGAGCGCTGGGAGAAGCCCTCATCGATGAGCAAGCGAACTCCGTGACCTACGGATAGCGTCAGCCCTGCTGTAAAAAACAGGGCAATTAGAGCAGCGATAACCTTGCCTTTATAAGGCCCCACAAATTTGAGCAGCTCAAGTAAAATACTCAAGCTTTTCCGATCATCTTTCGACCCTTTATCAGGCATATTTTGCTGCTGTTCTATTGTATTTTGTTTCTGCATTTCAATGCCTTATGCAATTAAGGGCCCATTTACGTTACTTTACAGTAATTCACCTGTTAGTTTCATAAAGTTCATAGATAATACGCTTATAAATTTTCTATTCGGTATAAATCCATGGCACCCAAGCCCAAAAAACTTTCACTCACTACCATTGTAATGCACTGGCTTACCGGCGCGTCCTTCATTGGTGTATTTGTCGTCGGCCTGATCATGTCTGAAATGGACAGAGGACCCAGCAAATTTGAGTTAATGGGTTATCACAAATCCTTTGGTGTGCTGATCCTTATTGTCGCGACGATGCGCATTGCATGGAGACTCAAAGAAGGCAAACTATCGAGTCTAAGTAGCAGCCCAGTATGGCAAGAAAAGATCGCCCACGCAGTGCATGGCATCTTGATGTTAGCGACGATAGCCATGCCTATTTCTGGCATCACTATGAGCGCCGCTGGCGGTAGAGCTGTCGATGTTTTCGGTTGGGTGATTATTAATGAGGGTGAAAAGATTGAGTGGTTGCAACAAGTGGGCAGCACTATCCATCACAGTGCTGTGAACATCATAGTTGCTGTGCTGGTACTTCATATTGCTGGAGCGCTAAAGCACCAATTTATCGATAAAGACGGCACTATCAGCCGCATGCTTGGAAAGAAGTTTTAACGCCTGAAGCGTAGAACAACGAGAGGTATTCTTCACCGAAAAATACCTCTCACAATTTAAAACGATCAGTCCTCGTAAGCGTAAGCTAACTCTTGCTCAAAGGCGCTGTGATTGGTGGATATTTTCTTGCTGTTAAAGGTATAAAAACATTTTCTTGTGCGAGAATGTTTGATGTATTTCAGCCACGTTGTTTCAAGTTTAGTGTTCGCCTTTTTCGGATCCTTAAGTGCTTTTAGAAAATGTTTTTCTTCTTGATTCATCGGCTCTAGCCTGCCAGTTTCTAAACCAGACAAGGTATCACCGTAATACATCAATAGTTCATCTTCTAAGATTGTAAAGTTGCCTGATTTAGCGAAACCGCGAGGAAAAGCTTTATCGTCGTAGAAGCGTTTTTCACCCAAGCGAATCAATGTCTCAGCCACAATGACCTCTATTATTTGTGTTATTAGAACAAGCTGAAAATAGAGTGAAAAGGCACCGTTGAAAATCAAATAATTTTTGTCGTATCCGTAATGATTTATTGTTGAATACGGTGTCTTACAAAGCCGCATCTAACCCCTGTTCCAATAACGAAAAACTACCTCTTTATCACGCTCTCAAAGGCAAACGTCATACCTGCCCTGTAGACAGATTGATTGGCAAACAACTGCTCATATTTACTCTACAATCATCTTATTGATTGACTTTATTTCTTGAGTGCTTAGATGAAAAAAATCATTTTCTTTGTTCCCGTGGACAACGCTGAAGCGGTAAAAGATGCGCTATTCGATGCGGGCGCAGGAAAGATTGGAGACTACGATCGCTGCTGCTTCCAAACCGAAGGCCAAGGCCAGTTTCGCCCATTGGCTGATGCCAATCCACATATTGGCAACCATGGTGAGGTAGAACGCCTTAAAGAGCTAAAAATAGAGCTAGTCTGTGATGACCGATATATAAGACAAAGTATTGAGGCGCTTCTAGAAGCCCACCCTTATGAAGAGGCCGCCTTCGAAGTCTACGACATGCTGGATTGGAAAAACCTCTAAGAGAAAAGAGACAAATTCGGTTACTAAAAGATGTTCTCTTGTGAAGGCATGAGAGAAAACTCATGCCGCTATATTTTCAATCTTACGCTGCATCAGTAAATACGCACGCCAGTAATTAAATACACCACCCAATAAAAACAACAGACTTCCAATCATATACTGCCATGCAAGAAAATTAAGAATGAGCAAGTGATCTACCTGAGATTCAAAGGCCCAAAGATAAGGCACCGAGGCAATCGCATATAAAACTGAACCTACGATAAAGGTAATGGATGTGAGGTTCATTAGCTGTAATAGCTCTACCGACTCTGCACGTATGATCAAAAAAACATTGGTGGATGCGCCAAACACAAACAGTAGGCTTCCGATAATAAACAGCCACGCACTCACTAATGGATATCCTACCGCCTCAAATCCAAGCACTCGTCCCAATACAAAACACAGCGTCCCTAACATGTAAGTCGCGCCAGCAAAATACTCTAGCTTGTCTTGTCGATTGTGCGCGGTATGGTTTTTCCAGTAGCGCCGTATCTCAGCCATATCATGAACATTCACCACAAGATAAATCAGTGATGCAATGAGGAATATACCCCCCCCAATATGAGCATACTGAGCTTGATCTGGGAAAAAGAAATAACTGCCAATCACAAATAAAGCACCGCCAACCTTGTAGGCAATAGCATTGATGGTTTCCCAGCGAAATTGAGACGCTAGTTCCTTTTTGTTGGCCGTTAAATTCATGATACGTCGACGATTGGAAAAGACGTGAGGCATAGATACAGATCTCGACTGATTTGATTAAGTGCACTGAGTGAGTGGAGAACGCAAATAAGAAAAGATAAAGAACTCCTATAGGGGTTCATTCTATTTGCTATCGATGGGGTGACTAACTCTCCTGTGATGGACCTGGTCCTGCAGAGCGAGAATTTAGCTTTGTCATCCTTCAGTTTCAGAAAGAACTGGAAGGGTCTCTTAGAACATGCCCACTCTTTTGCAACGTTTTGTTACCTCTGTGTGATCAAGCTGTTTGCTTTATAAACATAAGCTGATATTCTAGCGAACAGTTGTAAGCTGAAACTTAAAATATGGAGTAATTGTGAGCCCTCAACGTCCACCACTACTGTGGTTTAACATTTTTATATTTGTCTCTAGTCTGTTGTTAGCTGCTGTTGTTACGCCTTGGTATGCGTTTAATTATGGTTTGAGCTGGGCACATCTGATTTGGTTCGTTATTGCATTCAGCTTTACCAATCTATCCATTACTGCGGGCTACCATCGCCTGTGGAGTCACAAAACCTATCAAGCTAGCCCTGTCCTTAAGGCTATCTTTGCCATTGGCGGCGCATTCTCTTTGCAAAATAGCGCTTTGCATTGGTCTTCGGATCATCGTGAGCATCACAAGCATGTTGACCACGATGTTAAAGACCCTTACTCGGCCTCACGTGGTTTTTGGTACTCACATATGGGCTGGATGCTACGTGATTACAACCAAGAGACTTACTCCGACTACCAAAACTGCCGCGACCTTAAAAAAGACAACATTGTCCAATGGCAGCACAAATATTACGGTCTGCTGGCTGTAGTGACTAACTTTGGATTTCCTATCTTATTGGGCGTACTGTACAACGACATCATCGGGATGTTCTTAGTTGTTGGAGCGGTAAGGCTTGTCTTAAGCCACCACACGACGTTCTTTATTAATTCTCTAGCGCACATTTGGGGTAAGCAAACCTTCACCAACAAAAACTCAGCGCGAGACAACGGTATTCTGGCATTTTTTACTTTTGGAGAGGGTTACCATAACTTCCACCATCTGTTTGAAAATGACTACCGCAATGGAATTAGCTGGTGGCACTACGACCCTACTAAGTGGTTAATTAAAGCGTGTTCGTGGGTGGGTCTGACTGAGAAACTGCGTGTTACGCCACAATTTAAGATTGAGAAAGCGCGTGCGACTATGATGCTGCAAAATGCCCATCAAAAACTCAATGAAATGGATGCAAGCCCATCACTCTCTAATAAACTTGAACAAGAGTTTGAGTCTTTAATTGAAAGCATGCGCGACTATTACGACAGCAAAATGCACCTACTGCAGAACAAGAAACAGCAGGTACTGAAGAGCCACGAGCTTGAAGTATTGAAGATCCGCCACCAGCAACTGAAAGAGCAATTTCAGTATCAGCAGCAAATGTGGATGGATAACGTAAAGCGATTTGCGTAGCTAATGAAATCGACAAGCTGAGACACCCTTAGCTTGTCGATTCACTTTTCTAACGCGCTTTATAGAAAATTAGCGGTCCTTTCATTGGCACCAAAGCTGTCCACGTTTTCTAGTGTGGTCGAGGCAATGCTTTTTAAGGCATCGACGGTTAGAAAGGCTTGGTGTCCGGTAAAGATAACGTTGTGGCATGCAGACAAGCGACGAAACACGTCATCGATGATCACATCATTAGATTTATCCTTAAAGAACAAATCCTTCTCCCCTTCGTAAACATCCAAACCTAGGGCACCGATTTTCCCATTCTTCAACGCTTCTATTGCCGCATTAGAGTTAACCAATTCCCCACGACTGGTGTTGATGATCATTACGCCATCCTTCATTTTGCTAAATGCCTCTTCATTCAGCAGATGAAAATTCTCTTTTGTCATCGGGCAGTGCAAAGAAATCACATCCGATTGCTTAAAAAGTGTATCTAAGTCGCAGTAATTAGCGCCAAGCTCCTTGGCCACGTCACTAGGATAAGGGTCAAAACACAGTATGTTCATTCCCAACCCTTTCAGAATTCGCATTGTTGCAAGGCCAATTTTCCCCGTACCTATAATCCCGGCAGTGCGTCCGTGGAAGTTAAAACCAACCAATCCTTCTAAGGAGAAGTTTGCATCACGAGTGCGTTGATAGGCTTTGTGAAAGCGCCTATTGAGTGTCATCATCAGACCAACCGCATGCTCAGCAATGGCCTCAGGTGAATAAGCGGGCACTCGGGCAACCTGAATACCTAGCGCTTTCGCTGAATCAAGATCAACGTTGTTAAAGCCCGCACAGCGCATAGCAATCATTTTCACTCCGCGCATAGCTAGCTGCTCCAGCACTGGCTTTGATAAATCGTCATTCACAAAAGCACAAACCACTTCACAGCCCTTGGCTAACTTCGCTGTTTTTTCAGTCAACTGAAAATCAAAGAAATGGTACTGAAAATCACGGTCTGCTTTGGCTACCGTAAATGCCTGTTCGTCATAAGACTTGGTACTGAAAAACGCTATATTGATCATTTCTAGTTCCTTAGGATACGCTTTTACTCAAAAGGTATACGGCTAACTGAGTACGCAATATCAGTAATGAGATAAATAGAGAAGAAAGAAGGATACGTGTTACCTCTATCTCTAACTGATGGCATCGTAGGTAATTAAACGAACATAACACCCTTAATGGTAGTGATCGCTTTTCCTATTAAAGTGGTTCGGTTGCCGGGTAACAGCTTCATGTCAATGTACCCACCTCTAGCAGAGGCTTGATAGGCCTTAAGCTCAGTTTTTCCAAGCTTTTTGCCCCAATATAGGCTTAATGCGCAGTGATTAGATCCGGTTACCGGATCTTCTTCAATGCCCACCCACGGAGCAAAATATCGAGACAAGAAGTCTAGGTCCGACTTGTTAGAAGCTGAGGTAATCACGACCCCTCTCCCACTTAGTTTTTTCATCGCTGTAAAGTCAGGGGAAAGGCTCATCACAACCCGCTCATCGACGACCTCTATAAGTTGTTTAGAGTCAAAGATTGCTGATGAAAGGACATCATTATCTTTGAGCCCTAAAGCTTTCAATAATTGGGCATTTAGTGGCTGTTCGCTTGTCAAAGTTGCCGTTGGAAAATTAAGCTCGATATCATTATCTGTGATTTTTGCACTCAAAGGGCCAGACAAGGTATTGAAGGTAATCAGATCCCCAACCTTTGCCTCTCCTGTTTCAGCCAATATATGGGCAACTGATAATGTTCCATGCCCACATAGCTTCACCTCAACTTCCGGTGTGAACCAACGAAGGTTCATATTCTCACGTGACAGAAAAGCCGTTTCTGAGACAGACATTTCTTTTGCAATTGATAGCATGAGTTCATCTGAAAGAGGCGTGTCTGTAATGCAGACTCCAGCAGGGTTACCTGTGAATGCCTCTGATGCAAAGGCGTCAACTTGGTAAATACTCAGTTCCATTTTCATCCTTGTTGAAATCTCTCATACCCGATATCAGCTTGCCCCATTTTTACTCAACAGTCATTAGCCAACTGAGAAATCAAAGAACTCAGTCACGAGTGTATTGGCGAAGTGACTGATTTAAAAACGGTTATTTTGCATCGAAACGGATTAAACCAATTCATAATACAGCCTAATCCACTAGCAATACCCAGCGTTGTTCTCTACAGTAGAGTGACCAAACACTGAGAAAGGGAACTCTCATGTTAAAGCATTGCCTAGTGGCATTAGTTCTAGCTTTTAGCTCATTTACTAGCTTGGCTGAAGAAGCCGTGACCAAGCAACATCAGCAACCATTGATCAATATTGATATGACTCTAGATTTAGATGGGATGGAGCAATATGCTGAGCAAGCAACACAGTCACTAGAATCAATTTCTGACTCCCTACAAGCGATTGTCGATAATCCCAACTTGAGTGAGGATCAGAAACAGGCTCTGGATAAAACCATCAATAGCGTCAATCAACTCACCTTGTCGACGACTCAAACCCTGCGCGGCTTACCCAATGCCTTGGAGCAATCTCGCGTTGCTTTTAAGCAAACCAGTCAAACGCTAATGGATGACCTTCAGTTCAAGTTAATAGTAGTATTGTGTGCCATCGTTCTGGTGATCGTACTGGCTCTGGTGGCCATCTATCTATTGATCTTAAAACCAATGCAACAAACGCTGGTTCGAGCTACCGGCAATATCTCCTCAATGGCTCAGTCCATACAGATCACCGCAGAAGCGCTTAAGGTCAGCACAGAAAAACAGCAACAGATTATGGATTTCATCGAAACCGCTGAAACAAAGCCTAAGGCGTAAAGGGTTCGTGCATGAGTGTGCTAGAATCCCTTTCTCAATAAGGACTGCCTCAGCCAATTAGAGCTTTCCTGCACCTTGGAAATCAAAATGAACTACACGAACTTGCAGCTTGACGAAACCGCACTCTCTATCGCAGAAGATCTACTTAGCGAATTAGAGTGCGACAATGGTTGGTTTAAGATGACCGCGCGCATCGCCGCGCAGATAGATAGCCTATTGAAAGAGAACGGTTATACAGGGACGGTCGTTTGGTTTAGTGATGCTGACTTAATCGAGCACCAAATCGATTACTAAGTGTCGAGTGGCATCGCTTAAGCAAATGGGACTCTAGCTCTAAGTAGCAGAGTCCTTTTTTATACCATACCGTTAGCTGGTGGCTTGTTGATGGTGCTTGGTCAGTTGTTGATATAACTCGTCTTTGAGCTCCATACGCTTTAGCTTAAGATCATGCATATTGCCATCATCGATAGGGCTCCCTGATACCTCGAGCTCTCGGATGTCATAATCTAACTCATGGTACTTTTGCATAGCGGCTTTGAACGTTGGATCGTCATGATTTAGCTGAACTATATCGAGTTTTAGTTCAGGAAAATCTAGGATAAAGGCGTGATTTTCATTGAGCATCGGCATCTCCTCTTGATTTGGCTTCCCTCAGTATAGAACCAAGCTAATTGAAGAAATGTGGCACAGTACCCAAAGTTAGAAAAGGTGCCCGAAGTCAGAAAAGATGGGTTTCGCTGACAACATTCGATAACATAGCCGACTAAAAATCAGTATCAACAAGGACGAAAGACGTTGAATATCCTTATATTTTTGGGCTCTAGCCGTACCAGTGGACCGCCACGACCTAAGCGACTGGGTGAGAGAGTGAGCCTTGCATGTTCACAGCTTTTAGATCAAGCCTTTCCCGGTAATAGCATAGAAATCATTGACCCGTTAGATTACGAAACTGGTGGAGTCTTTAAGCCGGAGTTTGCCTACAGTCGAAAACAGGTTCCTCAAGACTTAGAAACGCTGGCCACTAAAATAAAGAATGCAGATGCCTATGTGATGGTGAGCCCCGAGTATAACCACTCGATGAGCCCTGCACTGGCGCACCTTTTAAATCACTTTGGCAGTTCACTCTTTTCGTTCAAGCCTAGCGCAATCGTCACCTACTCTGCGGGTCAATGGGGCGGCGCTAGAGCCGCAGTGTCTATGCGCACCTTTCTTTCAGAGTTGGGTTGCCTTCCCGTTTCTGCAATGGTTCATCTACCTTGTGCGCAAGATGTATTTGATGAAACAGGGCGCACCATCAACCCTGACGACCAGGCACAATGGGATGATTACTTGTACCGAACTTTAGCGCAATTGATGTGGTGGGCGCAGGCAAGTCAACAGCAAAGAGAACAAGTTGACCCGTTAACCTTCAGTAAGGCGTTTAAAGATTCTCCGTCGCAAAGAAATGCCCCAGCTAGAGACTAGTTAACCTGACTGCAGTGACCCCTTTAAGGGCTATTCACTCTAGAGTGCAACTGCAGTTTAGCTAGATTGTTGAAGTTAACTAGGTGATGAAGTTTATTGGGTGATTGAAGCTTGGTATTGCATCTCAATTAACTGATGCTCACTCACAACTTCGACCTGTTGGACAAACGAAAAGCCAAAGCGCTCGTAAAACTCTTTCAGGTATTCATGCGCGTGTATTTCAATGGAATCTATTCCTTGGTTATTCGCGTACTCAATCAAGGCCTCTACTATCTTACTCGCTAACCCACATCCTCTATATGCCTTCAATACCGCTACACGAGCCATTACAGATGCGCCACCTTGCTTTGGCGTCAGCCTAGCTGTGGCTACGAGATCATCATTATCCGTCATCAAAAGGTGATGGCTTGTCTCATCTAATCCATCTAAATCTAGCTCTTGTGGGATTCCCTGCTCTACAGTAAACACTTGATTACGAATAACCTGTGCCTTTCTGATAATCTCCGCGTCGCTTCCGATTATTACTTCCATTGTCTCTCACTTCTCCTATTTGTTTGTATTTCCTATACACCGGATACAGGAGCCATTTTAACCATTTGCTTATCAATTAGTTAGCGGGAGAAATCACACTCTCACCAGCGTAATACCCTCAGTAAACAACAGGTCGGATCTTATGACGTTTGATGATTATTCGGGAGGATGTAGCTTGTAATTCACGTGTAACAGACTAAACCTTATAAGCGGTTCTCATCTACATCTACGAGACCAAGACGTATTCAGTGTCCCGTCTAGTTACTAGTGAACTAAGGGAAAACTATGTCGAAAATTGTCATCATTTCGTTTATCACACTGCTTGTTTCGTTACTCCCTCATAGCGCACTTTCTATCACCACTTTGGAAAAAGAAAACCTCATTACCATTCGAAATCAGGTATTTGGTGGTAGTACATTAAATGCATCCCTCACTCAAACCACCCTCTCTGGCGAGACACCCCCCGTTTTCCCCTACCACCTCCACGATAGAGTGTTACTCACATGGCAAATCAAACCCAGTGAGATTGAGCAATTTGCATCAGCCATAGAACTGCCACCCTATCTCAGTGTAAGTAAAGTATCGTCTCTCACTGAATCTAAGCTACATAGAAGGTTCGCCGCTTGGCTCAATAAACAGAATGGATCTTCTTTTAGCTTATTTTCACAACAGGACAAACACTATTACCTTATGGCTGATATTGCACAAACATCAGGGGCTGAGCAAGGGCTAAAGGTAGAATGGAAAACCTTTGTCACTGTTGCTGGTAGCACGCAAATCCAAGTGTATCGCTTTGCCTCATTTAAAGAGATACCTGGCAACGATCTGCTTGAATTGAACACCCTAACCCCTTCAGAAATCACACTAGATAAGCTTAAGGGCCGAATTCGCTCATCCCTTATCTCAACTAATGGGTATGTACTTGAATTAGATATCCCCATAGGCAGAAGTACCCAAGGTAAAACATTCAGTCAGGCGTATTTAGATGCGGCCGAGAATACCTTAGGGCCAAAAGGGGCTCAGACTCGCTACTACTATGACGGCAGTTCGGTTAGCGCTCGCTTGCACAAGGTTAAGATAAATAAAGCGACGGTAAGTTCGACCTTTCCTTGGTCCGAATATGCACATAACTTGGTGGAAGTGATTATTCCAAAGGACGATATGTCATTCATGGCGCAACCGGTCACGGCTAATGTCACGGTTCAATCTCCAGCATTAGGCCCTGCAGATTGTTACAATCCAATGATACCTAACTCTCTATCCAAACAGTATGCGTGTCTAGTAGCATCCGCTTTTGGCGCTCCAGATATGGGGATACCCCCTACACCACCGCAAAAAGTCTTTGAGAGCATGTTCGCCAATACGCCTCCCATGTATATACCTACCTTCTATTTTGCCCTGCAGGATCTCTATCAAGGGCTTTCTACCTTAGGGGGTATTTCGAAGCCAACTCTATTCTTCGAGCTAAAAACTGCGCCAAAAACTATCTTCATTAATTTTGAGATTAACCCAAATAAGGTCAAAGCATTTAAAAAGGCTTTTCTACCTTCGCACTTCAAACTGGCAAAGATGCGTTTCTATCCTGAGCAGAAAAAAGCGGTCTATGCGATATCTTTGAACTTGTATGAATCGCGCGGGGCCAATCTCAATGGGATACGAGCTGAGTGGTCCACTTACGTAATCAATCCCCTCGAGGACAACCCTAAACCTCGCTTTTCGGTCATAGAAGCACAGAGTAACGTTGGTGGTTTAGACCCTTTATACACATTACAACGCCTAAGAAATGGTGATGTGCCTCTTCCTTTTCGTATTGAATCTATCGAGAGTATCATTCAATCTCCAAACCCTACCTTAACCTATCAGTTTGCTGAAGAAACCGGCATTCAAGCTTACTTAATCAACAACGAACACAATAGCGAACTCAACATTGATATTGCTTATCCAACAAATTCTAATCAACTTTTCACCAAGCCACTAACATCATGGATGGAGGCGAATGATTATGTGTACTGGGGAGAAGTTGCGGAGATACTTAAGTATGACCGCCAAGTAATGTTTGCAGACTTAATGGTATTTGAGGCGACGGATAAGGATGTTATTCACGACACAACCTTTGCCGAATACGTCAAACCTAAACCTTTACCTATTGTTATTTGGTTGGGAGGTCAGAGTATCGCGTTGCAGCCTTGGGGAAACCTAGAGTCCATTGAACCAGAGTGATTCGGGGGCTAACTGAGCAGAGTACAAGGTTACTCATCAATAAGTGCTGTTAGCATTCGCACATCGTCAACAGAGGTGGGGCGCACGATTCTATCTACCTCTTGGCCCTCTTTAAGCAAGATTAACGTGGGCCAAAGCTTCACTGAAAACAGTCTGCCTAGTTTTTTACCCTTGCCATCAAAGATCTTAATATGAAGCTGAGGCGAGATCTCGTCTAGCGCTTGCTGAATAACGATTTCACCAGTTTGACAATGGGGACACCAAGGCGCGCCAAACTCTAAAAGAGCGTAGCCAGACAGAAACCTTACCTCCTCAATCGTTGGCGCAATTTCAGAGTACTCATGATTGTATCCAAGCTGAATGCCATTCATTTTCGCGTCCTTTTATGTACCAGTTAGTTTCTGATACGAACAGTTTATCGTTTAAATCCATATTTGAGGTATAAAAAAAGCGACTCTTTGGAGTCGCTTCTTGAATCTGATATTGAAAGCTATTTGCGCGCTTTCTTTGGCTTGCGTTTAGCTGGGCCATTCGAGGTAATACGCTCCTCGTGGCGACGTACTGCACGACGGATTTTTTGAGAACGAGAGCGCTCACGGTTACGAGAGGTATTACGCTCATCGATTACTGTTGCTTTCTCTGGTTGAAGCTCAACAAGTTCACGAAGGTAGTTAACCTGTTTCAGGTTCATTTCCATCCATCCCCCACGAGGCAATTTCTTCTCTAGGAAGATATCACCGTAGCGAACACGCTTTAGACGACTTACTGTGGTGTCTTGAGATTCCCAAAGGCGACGAACTTCACGGTTACGACCTTCGTTAATCACGACGTAGAAGGTATGGTTCATACCTTCACCACCAGCGTAAACGATGTCTTCGAAGCGAGCCATGCCGTCTTCAAGTTGCACGCCACGAGTTAGGTTACGAACCTTCTCCTCGTTTACATCACCAAATACGCGAACTAGGTATTCACGCTCAACTTGGCGGCTTGGGTGCATTAGACGGTTTGCAAGTTCACCATCGGTAGTAAACAGCAACAAGCCTGAGGTGTTTGCATCCAATCGACCCACAGAGATCCAACGAGCACCGCTGACCTTAGGAAGACGGTCAAATACTGTACGGCGACCTTCTGGATCGTGACGAGTACACAATTCACCTTCTGGCTTGTAGTAAGCAAGAACACGACACACTACTTCTTCAGGAGCTTTAACTGGCACTTGATGACCATCAATGCGGACAACCGCTAAGTCATCTTCTAAGCGCTCTCCTAGCGTGGCTACCTGACCATTAACGCTTACGCGACCTGATTTAATTAAGCTTTCAAGTTCGCGGCGAGATCCATGACCAGCGCGTGCTAAAATTTTCTGTAATTTTTCGCTCATTTAGTTACCTTTGTGTCGTCTTCTCAGACGTCGGATGAAGTAATGTTTCGCAGAAATTGCGGTCGCGTAGTATCTCAAAAACCCAACCGAAAATCACTCAATATTTACTGCATTTTTAATGCCTAGCAAGCCATTGATTTTATTAACAAATACTTACTATTCAAACGGAGTTGTATCCCCGGCTCCACGACGTGCGATAACGGGGTCATCTTCACTAAAATCAATCACCGTCGTTGGTTGCTCACCCAAGTAACCACCATTGATGATCAAATCTACCGCATGCTCTAGCTTGTCTCTGATCTCTTCTGGATCAGATTCTGTCACTTCATTACCAGGAAGGATAAGGGTCGTCGACATCATCGGCTCGCCTAACGCTTCTAATAAATCTAGCGCAATCTTGTTATCTGGAACACGAATACCAATGGTTTTACGCTTGGCATTCATTAGACGACGAGGCACCTCTTTTGTTCCTTTAAAGATAAAGGTATACGCACCCGGTGTATTGTTTTTCAATAGACGGAACGCGCTATTGTCGACGCGTGCATACAAGGATAGCTCTGATAGATCTCGGCATAGCAGTGTGAAGTTGTGCTTGTCATCGATTTTACGAATTCGACACACGCGATCCAGTGCGGATTTGTTCTCTAGCTGACATCCAAGTGCATAACCCGAATCTGTCGGGTAGATCACTACCCCACCATTGCGAATGATAGCAACGGCTTGTGTGATAAGGCGCGCTTGCGGATTATCTGGATGAACATAAAAATACTGACTCATCGTATCTCCTTATGAGCAGGCATCTATAGAGTCGATGCCTTAGGATCAGAAAACTGTGGCCATTGTTCCCATACGGGAGTCACTCCGGACGGGAGCCACAAATTCTTCCCTAATTCCATCCAAGGCGATGGATAATGAAAATCGGAACCTTGGGAAGCTAATAGATTGTATTGTATAGCATAATCAGCCAAGTTGCGTCGCTCTTGTTGACTTTGTTGAGGTTGAGAAACCTCCATTGCATCCCCGCCCGCCTCAGCAAATGCCGATAACAATCGTTTTTGCCATTTTGCAGTGAGATCATAACGGCCAGGGTGAGCTAACACGGCCAAACCTCCAGCAGCATGAATGGCATTGACCGCATCTGTCATTGAACACCAAATAGGAGGCACGTACCCTGGCTTGTCTCGGGTTAAAAAGCGTTTGAATACTTGCTGCATGTTCTTCGCATGGCCATTGTCTACCAGCCACTTGGCAAAGTGAGCACGCGTTACCGGAGCGCCATTTGCTATCGCCTTTACCTCAGGCAAGGGGTCGACCTTAAGGTGCTTAGATAAACGATGCGCAATCAACTCCGAACGCTCTATACGCCTTGCTTGCTGCTCTTCAATAAGCTGTGTCAGCTTTGGATTGCGAATATCGATATTCAATCCAACAATATGGATATCCTTATTCGACCAAACCGTTGAAATCTCTATACCGGGTAGTAGTTGAATATCCGCTTCAGAATCTCGAATGTATTCCAAGGCAGGCTCTATACCCTCTACAGTGTCGTGGTCTGTTATAGCAAGTACGCCAACACGGTGCTCGATAGCTCTATCAATGAGAGCTTGCGGACTAAAACGGCCATCAGACGCGGTAGTGTGAGAATGCAGATCAAATATCATAAAAGGCTTGACTTTCCACTCGTGTACTAGTTAACTAGTACACCTAGATTAATTAAGGATGTTTAGCAGATCGCTATGAATACAGTCATGATACAACAGCAAACGCCAATCTGTACCGAATTCGGTAGAGTTTGTGTATGCGCAGTATCTAACGTATGGCGTTGGTGGCTCGAAACTTAAGCGAGCTAAGCATTGAGTGTGTCTACACAACTCTAGAGCTCGCATTAATGTGCGGGCTTTTTTTATGCCTTTTTTACACAATCCAGCGCGTCGCAAACTAACTCTATCAAATTGCCTCGCAAAAATGAGTTAAGTGCGCAAACTTTGACCCGCTTTTACGCAATCACTTTTGGGTGGAGCAACAGAATATGAGAGTATGTGATGCAAAGAAATTCAAGCTTACAAGGAGGTCTTGTGAATAAGACCATTAATCTGACTGCACAAGGCCAACTAGAGCTTCTGCAACGCGATGTCTTCTATACACAAGATCCAACGGAGCTATTCCATCATCTGTGTAAAGACAAAGCGGATACCCTACTACTCGAATCCGCAGAGATTGACTCCAAAGAAGATCTAAAGAGCTTACTACTTGTTGATGCCGCTATGCGCATCGAGTGTCGCGGCCACCAAGTGGTGTTAACCGCCAACTCGGATAACGGACGTGCATTACTTGCTCGCATTGCGTCGAACCTAAACTCTGAGTTCGTCTCTGAACAGAGCGATAGTGCACTCACCGTCAACTTCACCGCTCCTGATATCAACCTTGATGAAGACAGCAGACTTCGTCAGCCGTCATCGTTTGATATGTTGCGCTTAGTGAAAAAGAGCTTCAATTGTGATGAGCATGACCCTATGGCGCTGTTCATCGGCGGCTTGTTTGCTTATGACTTAGTGGCCAACTTTGAACCTCTAGGCGATGCCGCTGAAAACAGCCGTTGCCCTGACTATGTATTTTACGTATCAGAAACCCTCATTGTTATTGACCATCAGCAGCAACAAGCACACCTTTATGGCAGCTTGTTTGATGCTAATGAAGAGACTCGCGCAACATTAGAAGGCCGTCTCCAAACCATCGAAGCGGAAATGAAGGTGGTTGAGCCTACACCTGATTCGGTCAAGCTAGAGCGCTGCGATGTAGCGGTAAATATCAGTGATGAAGAGTTTTGCCAAACCGTCCGTGACCTAAAAGAGTTTGTGGTTAAAGGTGACGTGTTCCAAGTGGTGCCTTCGAGACACTTCTCTCTAGAGTGCCCTTCTCCACTGGCTGCTTATAAGCATCTAAAGAAGAGTAACCCAAGCCCTTACATGTTCTACATGCAAGACGAGCTATTCACTCTGTTTGGTGCCTCTCCTGAGAGTGCGCTTAAATACGAAACACAAAGCAATCAGATTGAGATCTACCCAATTGCGGGCACAAGACGCCGCGGCAAGAATCCAGACGGCAGCATCAACCATGACCTTGATAGCCGTATCGAGCTAGAGCTTCGTTCTGATCGCAAAGAAAATGCAGAGCACATGATGCTCGTGGATCTGGCTCGCAACGATGTAGCGCGTATTGCTGCTGCGGGAACTCGCCACGTAGCGGACCTGCTTAAAGTTGACCGCTACAGCCACGTGATGCACCTTGTATCGCGCGTTGTGGGACAACTGAGAAATGACCTAGATGCGTTACATGCCTACCAAGCCTGCATGAATATGGGAACGCTAACGGGCGCGCCAAAGATTCGTGCAATGCAGTTAATCCGCGATGTTGAGCAACAACGCAGAGGCACCTACGGTGGCGCTGTGGGTTATATGACAGGTCGCGGTGATCTAGACACCTGTATCGTTATTCGCTCTGCGTATGTTGAAAATGGCATCGCAAAGGTTCAAGCCGGAGCTGGCGTCGTATTTGACTCAGACCCTCAAGCAGAAGCCGATGAGACTCGCGGTAAAGCGCAAGCTGTAATCAGTGCAATTCAAGCCGCACATACTGAGGTGAAGCATGGCTAATATTCTTTTTATCGATAACTTCGATTCATTCACCTACAACCTAGTGGATCAATTCCGTACCCTTGGCCACGATGTGACCGTGTACCGAAACAATATAGACGTTGAAATGCTAGGTAATGCGCTAGGTGAACTTGATAACCCTGTGATTGTCCTATCACCAGGACCTGGCGCCCCGAGCGAAGCAGGAAACATGCCTGCAATTATCGACGGCTTCAAAGGCAAGGTGCCCATGATCGGCATCTGCCTTGGCCACCAAGCCATTGTTGAAGCCTATGGCGGCACCGTCGCTGGTGCGGGTGAAATCATTCACGGTAAAGTATCCATGATGCAACACGATAATCATGCAACTTACCAAGGTTTGCCGTCACCGTTTGCGATTGCGCGCTACCACTCTTTAGTGGCAACAAAAGTGACCGATGATTTAACCATCACCGCACAAGTAGACGACTTAGTCATGTCGGTCGTTCATGAGCAAGACAAAGTATGTGGATTTCAGTTCCATCCCGAGTCTATTATGACCACCTATGGAGCCACCCTTTTAGCGAACTCAATTGAGTGGGCACTAGGGTCTATTGAACTTTCAAAAGAACAATAACAAGGAAGAACGATGCAACAAATTCTTGAACAACTTTATCGCCAAGAAGCCTTAAGCCAAGAGCAGAGTCAAACACTGTTTGACCAAATTATTAAAGGCGAAGTAGAGCCGATTGTACTGAGTTCAGTCCTTACCGCTCTGAAAATTAAAGGCGAGACACCAGAAGAAATTGCTGGCGCCGCTAAAGCACTGCTGGCGAATGCACAGCCTTTCCCGCGTCCAGATTACGACTTTGCCGACATCGTAGGCACAGGTGGTGACGGTTCTAATACCTTCAACATCTCCACCACTGCAGCTTTTGTTGCCGCAGCCGTTGGTCTTAAAGTAGCAAAACACGGCAACCGCGGTGTATCGAGCAAGTCTGGTTCTTCTGATTTGTTGGACTCTTTTGGTATCAACCTAGCCATGAGCGCAGAAGACACTCGTAAAGCTGTCGACGATATTGGTGTTGCCTTTTTGTTTGCACCTCAGTATCACCAAGGTGTGCGTCATGCGATGCCAGTACGTCAGGCACTAAAAACACGCACTATCTTCAATATTCTTGGTCCACTGATTAACCCTGCTCGTCCCAACATCGAACTGATGGGCGTTTACGATGAAAGCTTAGTGGCCCCTATTGCTGAAACTATGCAGCAAATGGACATGAAGCGCGCAGCGGTTGTTCACGGTAGCGGTCTTGATGAAGTCGCCATTCACGGCACTACGACGGTTGCGGAAATCAAAGACGGTAAGATAGAGCATTACACGCTAACGGCAGAAGACTTTGGTCTAAACTCACATCCGTTAGAAGCGCTAAAAGGTGGCACACCTGAAGAGAACCGCACTATTGTGACTGACCTTCTCTCAGGCAAAGGCACTGAAGCGCAAGAATCAGCGGTAGCAGCAAACGTTGCCCTGCTAATGAAACTGTTTGGTCACGAAGACCTTAAAGCCAATGCACAGCAGGCAATTGCCGCAATGCGTAGCGGCAAGGCATACCAACTTGTAGAACAACTGGCAGCTAGAGGTTAATCATGTCAGAGCATATCTCTCAACAAAACAAAGACATGGCACAAGTGCTGGCTAAGATCGTTACTGACAAGGCGATTTGGGTTGAAGAGCGCGAGAAAGCGCAACCACTAGACACCTTTCAGGCATCGCTGACTCAATCAGATCGCAGCTTTTACGATGCGCTTTCTGGCGATAACACTGCGTTTATCCTTGAGTGTAAGAAAGCCTCTCCATCGAAAGGCTTGATTCGTGATGACTTCGATCTGGATTACATCGCCTCGGTCTACAACAATCATGCGAGTGCTATCTCAGTGCTCACTGATGAGAAGTACTTTCAAGGCAACTTTAATTTCTTACCTCAGGTAAAGAAGCAAACCAAGCAGCCAATTCTATGTAAAGACTTCATGATAGCGCCGTATCAGGTTTATCTGGCTCGTCATTATCAAGCGGATGCAATCTTGTTGATGTTATCTGTACTTAACGACGATGAATATCGCGAGCTGGCACAAATTGCCCACTCTTTAGGTATGGGCATTCTTACTGAAGTAAGTAATGAAGAAGAGTTGCAACGTGCTATCGAATTGAAAGCAAAAGTGGTTGGCATCAACAACCGTAATCTACGCGACCTAACTATCGATTTAAATCGCACCAAAGAATTAGCGCCGAAATTACCACAAGGCACCACTGTAATTTCTGAGTCTGGTATCTACAACCATCAGCAAGTCCGCGACCTCGCTAAGTTTGCCAATGGCTTCTTAATTGGTAGTTCCCTGATGTCAGAAGACAACATTGAACTGGCGGTGCGTAAAGTACTGCTGGGTGAAAACAAGGTTTGCGGTTTGACTCACGCTGATGACGCTGCAAAGGCTTATAATGCAGGTGCTGTCTATGGCGGACTTATCTTTGCTGACAAGTCAAAGCGCAAGGTAGATAAAGAAAGTGCTCGCCTTACGATGAGCGGCGCCCCTCTTCGCTATGTGGGTGTTTTCCAAAACCAAAGCGCTGATTACATCTGCGAGATGGCAAAATCCTTAGAATTAAATGCTATCCAATTGCACGGTGATGAAGATGAAGCCTTTGTCGCTGACTTGCGTGAGCAACTCGATGACAGCACAGAGATCTGGAAAGCCTATGGCGTAATGGACGAAGTGCCCTCTTTTGTAGGGAACGTTGATCGCCACCTTCTCGACTCAAAAGTAGGCACTCAAAGCGGCGGTACGGGTAAGGCATTTGATTGGTCGAAAATAGACAATCCTAATGTGATGCTAGCGGGCGGCTTAAATGCAGACAACATTGCACAGGCATCACAGCTTGGCTGTTTGGGTCTTGATCTAAACTCCGGCGTAGAAGTTGAACCAGGTAAGAAATCTCGTGAAAAGCTAGAACAAGCTTTTGCCGCGATCAGAAATTATTGATTACAACATCTATCTCTGAGCATTTGCTGAGATAGCGATACCGAATTTAAGGAAATTACGATGGCAAAACTAGATGCCTACTTTGGAGAGTTCGGTGGACAATACGTTCCACAGATCCTCGTGCCGGCGCTTGACCAACTTGAGCAAGCTTTCATTGATGCACAAGAAGACCCTGAGTTTCACGCAGAATTCATGCAGCTACTGCAAGAATATGCAGGTCGCCCAACTGCGCTAACGCTGACTCGTAACCTGACAACAGGCACGAAAACCAAGCTATACCTAAAGCGTGAAGATTTGCTTCACGGCGGCGCTCATAAAACTAACCAAGTACTTGGCCAAGCGCTTCTTGCTAAGCGTATGGGTAAGACTGAAATCATCGCTGAAACTGGCGCGGGTCAACACGGCGTTGCATCAGCACTGGCTTGTGCACTGCTTGGTCTTAAATGTCGCGTTTACATGGGTGCTAAAGACGTAGAACGTCAAAGCCCTAACGTTTTCCGCATGCGTCTAATGGGTGCAGAAGTTATCCCTGTACACTCTGGCTCAGCAACATTGAAAGATGCCTGTAACGAAGCACTACGTGACTGGTCTGCAAGCTACGAAGACGCGCACTACCTACTCGGTACTGCAGCAGGTCCTCACCCATTCCCAACAATCGTGCGTGAATTCCAGCACATGATTGGTGAAGAAACTAAGCATCAGATCATGGCTCGCGAAGGCCGTCTACCTGACGCAGTGATTGCCTGTGTTGGCGGTGGTTCAAATGCGATTGGTATGTTCTCTGATTTCATCGAAGAGTCTGATGTTCGTCTTATTGGTGTAGAGCCTGCAGGTAAAGGTCTGGATACAGACATGCACGGCGCGCCTCTTAAGCACGGCAAGCTAGGCATCTTCTTTGGTATGAAAGCACCATTGATGCAAGATACTCACGGTCAGATTGAAGAATCTTACTCAGTATCTGCAGGCCTAGATTTCCCATCTGTGGGCCCACAGCACGCACACCTTAATGCGACAGGTCGCGCAGAATACGGCGCAGTTACCGATGACGAAGCACTAGATGCATTCCAAATCTTGGCGCGTAAAGAGGGCATCATCCCTGCTCTTGAGTCAGCACATGCACTTGCTTACGCATTAAAACTGGCATTTGATGAGCCAGAAAAAGAACAACTGTTAGTGGTTAACCTATCAGGTCGTGGTGATAAAGATATCTTTACAGTACATGATATTTTGAAAGAAAAGGGAGAGATGTAATGGACCGTTACGCTGCGCTATTTGAGCGTTTAGATGCAAAAAAACAAGGTGCATTTGTTCCTTTCGTTACCATTGGCGATCCTAATCCTGAATTGTCTTTGCAAATCATGCAGACGCTGGCCAATGCTGGTGCTGACGCGCTTGAATTAGGCATTCCATTCTCAGATCCATTAGCCGATGGCCCGACAATTCAAGGCGCTAATATTCGTGCTTTAGATTCAAAGACGACGCCGACTATTTGCTTCGAGTTAATCGCTCAAATCCGAGAGCAACATCCAGATCTTCCTATCGGTCTGCTGGTGTACGCAAACCTAGTGTTTGCAAACGGTATCGACTCCTTCTATCAAGCCTGTGCGAAAGCGGGCGTTGATTCTGTGCTGATTGCCGATGTACCAACCGGTGAAAGTGAGGAGTTCAATATTGCGGCTAAGAAAGCGGGCGTACATGCCATCTTCATCGCGCCTCCAACCGCAACGGATGAGACACTAAAGCAAGTATCAGAGCTGGGTGGTGGTTACACTTATCTGCTTTCTCGCGCAGGTGTTACTGGCGCAGAAACGAAAGCAAATATGCCCGTTGATCACATGCTTGAGCGCTTAGCTAAGTTTGATGCTCCACCAGCACTACTAGGCTTTGGTATCTCTCAACCTGAGCAAGTGAAAACAGCCATTGAAGCAGGCGCTGCTGGCGCGATCTCTGGATCCGCTGTAGTGAAAATCATTGAGGACAATGTTGAGAATGCTGAGAAGATGCTTGGCGAATTAGCGACTTTCGTCACCAATATGAAGGCAGCGACTCAAAAGTAACTCTGTTTTACTGAGTATCTAGAGCCACATTTTGCGAAAGCGGAATGTGGCTTTTTTGTCATTACCCCATCCCAGTATATGCAACATACTCATTACAACTGCACTCATAACCAAGTTTAATGTATGTATAGATCTTGCACGACGCAAACGATTGCCTTGTCCATTTATCACACAAAAACATAATAAATTACTCATTCAGTCGCCTGAGTTTATCAATGCCCCTAAAAATATAGTGATCAGGATCACATTTATTCCCACTTCCTCTGCACGTAACCTCGAATAAAAGTACAAAGAAGCACCCCTAAATATAGGGCATAGGGCCATATATAAGTTCTTATATTCGGCAATACCTCGAATTGTTAGCACAAAAGGTAAAGGAAGTGTTAAAAGATAAAAGTTTACTCGGCAATATTGGTGTGCAAGTTGTTATTGCGATGATTGTCGGCACCCTAGTAGGTGCAATGATGGGTGAGAGCGCAACTGTATTTGCTCCCCTAGGTACTATCTTCATCAATCTGATCAAGATGTTGGTTATTCCTCTAGTTGCTGTTGCACTGATCTCTGGTGCTGCGGGTCTAGGTAACAGCTCTAATGCTGGGAAAGTTGGCCTAACAACGCTTGGCTTCTTCGGTTTAACGTCTGCACTAGCGGTAGCACTTGCTTTGGTCATGGGTAACCTATTCCAACCAGGTACCGGTATCGATGTTGCTTCTGTAGAAAGCATGTTCTCTGCAGAATACGCAGCCCAAGGCGCTCTTCCAGGCTTCTGGGACACAGTTACTGGCATGATCCCAACCAACTTCTTCCAGTCTTTGAATGAAGCAAACATACTGCAAATTCTAGTTTTCTGTCTTTTCTTTGGTATTGCTGTTTCTAGCCTAGAAAAAGAGCGTCGCGACCCTCTTATCAATGGCGTAAATGCTATTGTTGATGCAATGGTTTGGATGATCAACAAGGTTATGCTGATCGCTCCTTTAGGCGTATTCGGTCTAATGGCTGATGCGGTTGGTTCGTTCGGTTTTGGCGCACTGATGGTAGTGTTCAAGCTATTCTTGGTTTACGTTGCCGCTATCTTAATCTTTGGTTTCGTTGTCTACCCTATTTTGGTTCACGTATTCACTAAGACTTCTGCTAAGAAGTTCCTAGTCGCTATGAAGAAACCACAAGCGGTTGCTCTTTCAACAGCCTCTTCTATGGCAACACTTCCTGTAACCATGAACACGGTTGAGAATGAACTAGGTGTTAAGAACTCTACGGCTTCTTTCGTATTGCCTCTTGGCGCAACCATCAACATGTCTGGTAACGCAATCTACTACGGCTTGGTGGCTATCTTCTTCGCGCAAATGTTCGGCATCGATCTAAGCCTAGGTGCATACATCGCTATCATCGCCACATCTACATTGGGTGCAGTTGGTCAAGCAGGTGTACCAGGGCCATCGTTCCTTGTCGTTGCAGTATTGCTAGCAGCAGGTATTCCAATTGAAGGCCTACCACTACTGTTCGCTCTAGACCGTATCTTTGACATGATTCGTACAGCGCTAAACATCACTGGTGATGCGGCATGTGCTGTTATCGTTGATGCTCTAATTGAAGAAGAAGCACAAGTTGAGCTTCAGAAGCAACAAGCGTAACTGATACGACAACACTCAATATCAAGCTGGGCTATAACGCCCAGCTTTTTTATTTCAAATATTTCCTAGACTTGTTTCTATTCTCATTGCGAACTACCCTTCTCTATCGCTCAAAAAATAACCAGCGCATTTCTCTCGCGTACTCGTCGTAAAAAGTATCGCTCGCTCCATCAAACTTCGGTGATTTGTGGTGAGTTTTCAACGCAAAATAGTGGTGTCTTTTACCCTAATTCTAGGAGTTATTCTCTTTTCTTTGGCAGGCTTGTTTATTTTACAGCACGCTTCTCTCTTAAATGATCTAACCCAGAAACGCATAATAACCACGCTAAGTATTGCGGCCCAGCCTATTGAGTCATTTGCAGAAATGGGGCTGCCGGTATCATCGGTCCGCAACAAAGAACACCTCTTACAGCGGGCACAATCTAGCGACCCAAACATTCAAAACCTGTATCTCATCAATCCAACAGGCATTATGGTCGCTAGTGCAACGGGCGGAAAAATTTCTGTTTCGCAAAGAACGGTTCACCAGTGGATAAGGGCTTCCGACGACAGTTGGCCAGTTCTCACTACAGAAGAGCAAGGCCTTGTTGGACGGGTGATACTAAACAGTCACAAGCATGAAATAGCAATACTGTTAATTCAATACGACACTAAAGATATGGCGCTGCGCCAACAGATGTTTAAAGAAACCACCCTCGCTTGGACAAGCATGATCTGGCTCACTGGTTCGCTGATCGGTATCGTTGTACTTGGTGGAATCAGTAAGCGAATTGTCGAACAGTTACACAGTAGAAACGGTGTCAATGAAGAAGTTGCCAACCACTATAAAACAGCATTGGGCAACTACACTCTTCTTGTGCACTCATTTACTATACCGCCTTGTAATGGTCCGGCCCCTTATTCCATTAAAGACCTCACAGACACAAAAATACTCGGAATAGATGAAACAGGCTTTACTAGGACAATTCTAAAGAAAATGGGCTTAGTGGTTTTTTCTCTGGTACTGATTGGAGCGCTTGTTCTTTCCGCCTATGGACATAATGAAATTCAACGCTCCATATCCCCAGAAATAAACCTGCGAACCCAACTGATCACCAACGAAGTTGCCAAGGAAATTGAGCATGCTATGTATCTCAATATTCCCCTTGTAACCCTCGCGCAAGACAGAGATTACTTTACACACCTTGTTGATCTATTTGATGAAATTGAAGGATTAACAATCCAAACGCAACATTGGTCTACAACCGTAGGGCAAGTGTCAACGGGCTTTGCCAACAGCATTGAGAAGACCCTACAGCTTAATCATCAAGATCAAGCCAAATTAATTTTTCAAACCAATAGCGCTCAGATAGATAAACAGCTTTTATCTCATTCACTGGATTTCTTAACGCTGTTGATGGTGGTGTTGCTATTGGGGTTCGAACTAGTGGCTTTAATGCTTACCGTTTCAATTACCAAGCCTCTTAATGCCTTGGCCATCATTGCTCGTAAACAAGCTCAGTTTGATTTTTCTTTAGTCTATAAGGGGACCTCTGATCATCAGCAAACTAAGCAATTGGATCAGCTGAACCAGCATGCCCTTGATCTCGGTCGACGCTTAGTTAGGAGCATCATTTCTGTTCCTCAACGAATAATAAAGATTAGCATTACCGCAAGCCCACGACTGCAGTTTTCCTTTCCTAGACCAAAGGTACTTCGCCTTGCTCACCTATCGGATGTACGCTTCGCCCTATTTCTTATCTCGCTGGCTGATGAATTACCCCTGTCTTTTTTTCTTATTTTCAGTAAAGAACTTTTACCTCAAGTCGGAGCCGTCAACGCCAACTTGTTGCTGACACTGCCTCTAGTCAGCTACATGATAGCCGGCCTTGTTGTCGCACCTTTTGCAAGACCGCTCAGCATCAAACTAGGATACAGACACCTCTTTCTCGCTTCTGCGTCACTGACCATACTGGCGAAAATCGCCTTCTTCTATTCCACCAATATTCCGCAGCTGATTTTTGCCAATGCCATCAACGGAATTGGGTTCGTTCTAGCCTTACTGGCTTGCCAAGACTACGCATTAGATCAGTTACCTAAACAATCCCGAGCGATAGCCAATAGCCAATTGCGGGCAACCGCAACGGCTGGTGTATTTGCGGGTACAGCTTTAGGGGGTGTACTGGCTGAGTATGTGGGAGCACGAGTCGCGTTTATAATCTGTGCCCTATTTGCCGCAGTCGCTATAGTGCTTATTGCGCAGTTTGTATGCAAAGGAAAGCCAAAGGTAACTCGCTCAAGCTCTCAAGGGCTATCCATTAAGATGCTAGAGTGTTTCACTCATCGTCAATATCTTGCCCTCATTATTGGCTACATGTTACCTCTAGCCCTGATTGACCACGTCTTCATTACCTACCTTTTAGCAATGCAGTTAAATGAAATTCACGTGTCAATCGTCGACATATCTAGGGCTATGTTACTGTACTTTCTGTTCTATATATTAGGTGGCTCTTTGTTAGGCAAGCTCCCGCAAAGGTTGCAGGTTGCCCCAGGTCTACTTCCCCTATCACTACTGATCACCTCTATCGCCCTACTGTTGGTGTCGATGAGTCCTAGCTTTGTCGGCATGGTATGGGTGTGTATGCTTTGTGGTTTGTGTATGGGTCTATGCATGGGACCTCTCACTGATAGGGTCATGCGACTCGCTGAAGGTCCCCTTGCCCATCTAGGAGCTTCAAATGTGCTTGGGTTAATGCGCGTAATTGAACGAGGCGGGGCAATCTTTGGACTGCTGATTGCGGGGGTGCTCAGCGGTTACTACTCCTATGCCGCGACTTTACACTTTCTTGCGTGGTTCTTCATAGGTGGAGTATTGCTCAGTCTTCTACTGCAAATACCTCAACGCAAGCTGGAGTCTTCATCATGAGCAAAGCCGTCATTCAATTCATGACCTTTGTCCTACTCGTTTGTGCTAGCTGCATAAGAGTGAGTGCTTCTAGCCAATATACCGTGACTATGGTGCTATGGGACGGTTGTGAAGCCGTTTGTAAGGGGCTAAATGATGCTCTCAACAACTCTCCCCACGATATCCAGTTACAGCTTTTAAATGCCCACGGTGACCCCAATAATCTGGCGTCCATCAGAGCGCAAATCAATAAAGAAAGACCGGATGCCGTAGTAACATGGGGAACAAAAACGACCATCGAAATCGCAGGCAAGAAGCATGACACCAAAGGCATAGACAGTTCGATTCCTGTGATTTTCACCCAAGTATCTGACCCTATCGCCTCTGATATTATCGATGATTTCTCACATACTGGTCGACGCAATATTACTGGTGTGTACAGCCGAGTACCTGAAGCCGTCAACATCAATGCCATCAAGCAATACATGCCAAACTTTAAAGTGTTGGGGGTTTTGTTTGAGCCCAGTGCGGAGAATTCGCTCAATAAAGTAAAAGAACTCAAAGCCCTAAGTGAACAGCATGGTTTTAAGCTCGTTTCAGTTCCATTAAATTCTAATGCTGAGCCCATGCAGGCCATTGAACAAGGTATTCAAACGCTCAAGCAGCAAGATGTCGATTTTATCTATCTTGGTTCTAGCACTTATTTAGAGAAGCACGGAGCAATCTTGATCGACTGCGCCCTAAAAGCCTCTCTGCCGATAATCACGCCTTATGAGAACATGGTTCATGACTCCCATGCGCTCATGTCTATTGCGGCCAACGATTATGAAGTGGGTAAAGTAGCCGCACTGCAAATAGACACGCTATTCTCAACAGATACAACGGCAGGAGAACTGCCGGTATTGCGTGTGGAAGATTTTGCCTACACCGTCAATATTAACATTGCTAAAGTGCTCAACCTTTACCCACCAATGTCTCTTTTGAAGATCATTGAGATTACTCCGCCGATTGAAGAAAACCTTTCCCTCGGAGATGTAGATTGATTATTAACGAATTCTTTAAACTGTTTCGCGGATCCAGCTAATTAAATCTGTCAATCAAGGTGTTATCTTATTGATCTAGCAACTAATATCTAACTGATTCATAACTAGGGTCTGTTGACCTTTTGAGCTTAATTTGAGGATAGTCACCATGCAGAAAATCATACTAATCACTGGCGCTACCGACGGTATTGGCCTTGAGACTGCCAAAACACTCGCCGAGCAAGGCCATCATCTATTGATACATGGTCGTAATCCTCAGAAGCTTAAAAAAGTACAAGATGAACTTTCTAGTCTTCCAGGTGCTAGCAAAATAGAGACCTACGAGTCCGATCTTTCTCGTTTAGCTGATGTTAAAACGCTGGCTGATAAAATAACTCACGATCATTCGCACCTTGATGCATTGATTAACAATGCCGGTGTTTACAGCGTTCCGAATGCAGTAACTGCTGATAACTTAGATGTACGCTTTGCAGTCAATACACTTGCACCTTACTTGCTCACGCAACAGTTACTCCCTCTAATGAATGGTGAGAGTCGCGTGGTGAACCTATCTTCAGCAGCGCAATCTACGGTTGATATCGACGCTCTATTGGGTGGAAAATCGCTTTCAGAAGGCGAGGCCTACGCGCAAAGTAAGCTGGCGATTACCATGTGGACAAGAACCCTGGCTCAATCCCTAGGCGCGGACGGCCCTGCAATCATAGCGGTAAACCCAGCTTCATTTCTGGGTAGTAAAATGGTGAAGGAAGCGTATGGCGTTGCCGGAGGCGATCTTTCTATTGGTGCGAGCATCCTAGTTCGTGCTGCGCTATCAGAAGAATTTGCCGATGCATCAGGACAGTATTTTGATAATGATATTGGCCGTTTTAGCAACCCCCATGCGGATGCTATGAACGCAGCTAAATGTAATAGTGTTGTGTCAACGTTAGATGAGATGTTGGCAAGATTTAAGTAGTCAAAAACAACAAAGGCCACTGCAATAGTGGCCTTATCTATAACATTTTAAACTAGCCTTTAGCGGCGACTAGACGCTGATATAGGGAGTCTTTCAACACTGCTCTGTCGTGTTTCATCTTATGCATTTCTTCGTCGGTAATAGGATCACCGTTTAGCTCTAGTACACGAATTTCTTTATCTAATGCAGTATAGGTCTTGTTGTCTTGGGCAAAGGCTTCATTGGTTTCAACCAGTTGCTTGATAACGTCTTGTAGTTCTGGAAAGTCATTCTCGAGAGAGTGTTTCTCACCTAACATAATCACCCCTTTAGTAAGGTATAGAGTAAAATTGCAGTTGGATTCACAATAAATGTAGCATGCTATTTTAAGGTACTCGCTGTTTCCCAAAAAATTACTCTAAATTTTCGCTAAAACATGATCTATCTGATTAAGCGTGACTGCGGCATCTTGGTAGTTTATCGGTAGCTCAGTAACAGACTCCCCTTTGACAACAAACAGCGAAGGAAAGCTATTGCCACCTATTGAGCGGGCAAACCTAAGTTCCTGCATCAGTGCTTGCTCTATCTCGGCTGAACCTAAATCCCTTTCAAACTGCTCGACATTGAGTCCAATTTCACGGGCGAGCTCGATTAATGTTGATACGTCACTTGGATTTCTAGCTTGAAGATAATAGGCGTGTTGAATGGCAGTTAACATCTGCTTCTCAGCACCTTGCAATCTTGCCGAAAGCATGGCTCTACAGGCGGGATACGTAGAACGACGCGGCGTGTTCGATGTCCAAAAGTCGTGGTTAAATTGAGTCCCAAGTAAGGACTCAATTTTATTCCAGTATGAGGCAATCTGGATACGCATCTCCATTGGCATAGGGATATCTGAGTCAGAGGCTAGCCCACCGACCAGATACACTATCTCTAGTTTGTCTTTTAGTGCTGACTCTAGTTGTAGCCACGTTGGTTTATAACCCCAGCACCATGCGCACATGGGATCATAAACGTGATAAAGACGCGCAGTTTCCTTACTCATTGTCACTCCTAACACACTGATTTATTTAGCCAGTTAATCATCATGACACGATTAGCGCAAGGGGCTAATCTAGAGTTAGTACTATCTTCCCTAAGTGCTTTTTCTCCATAAATGCTAGCTGTGCTTGCTCAATTTGTTGCAAAGGAAAGGTCATAGCCACTAGAGGTTTGATCTGGCCACTCTCTATGCGTTTCACTAAGTTTGGAAAGACTTCTGGCTCGATAACTGTACAACCAAAGAAGCTTAGGTCCTTTAGATACAAGGTGCGAAGATCCAATGTCACATCAGCGCCGGCAATAGCGCCTGAAACAGCGTAGCGCCCCTTGGGCTTCATTACATCAAGCAATGTCGGCCAGCTTCACCAACAAGATCAATCACCACATCAACGCTGTTGACCCCTAGGATTGATACTAGATCTTGGTCTCTAAAAACCACTTCATCAGTGCCGATGCCCTTCAAAAGCGCTTCTTTGGAACGGCTGGTTACGCCAATGACCGTAGCACCACGCGCCTTTGCCAACTGAATAGCCGCCGACCCTACACCACCTGTAGCCCCTGTCACCAAAACCGTGTCAGATGCATCTACATTGGCGCGAGTGAGCATGTTCTCTGCCGTTGAATAAGAGCAAGGAAATGAGGCAAGCTCTACGTCAGAGAGTTGGGTGTTTACATGATGGGCATAACGCGATGCCACCTTAGTAAACTCGGCAAATCCACCGTCACATTCTGAGCCAAAATACCAAGGGCTTGGCAAGGCTTCACCATTGGCTTCATTAAGGCAAGGTTCAACGATCACTCGCTCGCCAATTCTCGTCGTCTCGACACCATCGCCCACGGCAACGATGACGCCACAAACGTCCGCGCCTTGAATTCTTGGAAAGCGAAAAGCATCACCTGACCACGAGGTATCATCACCGTCGGCGTCATTCTTTGAGTACCAACCAATTCTGGTGTTGATGTCAGTGTTATTCACCCCTGCCGCAGACACTTTGATTAACACCTCTCCCTTGGTAGGAGTGGGCACTTCAATATCCGTTCTATACTGCAGCTGATCGAAATCTCCGTGACCGATCATTTGGACGCCATACATAGTTTGTGTATTCATTTTAAAAGTTTCCTAACCATATCCTTCGCTGCCACTATGGCTTGGTCGCCCATAGTTGGCCATGCTAGAGATACGCCTTCATGTAGTAAAAACAACGCCATTGCCAAGTCAGGTCTTGTGCTTCTTTGGGCTAAAAGTTGAACCAGTTGTTCTTTATGCTGTTGTACCGCGGCGTTCACCTCGTCATTATTTGGAAATGCCGAAAATGCGTTCATTGACAAGCAACCATTTGGCGCATCTTCGCTCATCCAATGGGCTAAAGCGTCGAATAGTGCAATGACCGACTCTGTTCCATTTTCAAATGACTCATTATCTAAAAAGGCAAGATATCGCCGATGGCGATGCTCGAGCGCACCAATCACCATTGACTCTTTCGATGGATAATAGCGATATAGAGTTCTTAAACTCACACCAGAGGCGACTTTAAGTTCAGCGACGCTCATTTGTGCAAAGCCGTGCTGACTGAACGCGATCTCTAAACGACCTGCAATTTCATCTTTTACCATAATCCCCTCTAGGTAGAATGTTTACTCTACCCACATGGTAGAATGTTTACTCTACCTAGGTCAATTATTTTCGATTAATTAAGCGTCGTCTGAAATAAAACTGTCATGACGCAAAGTATTTAATGAGAGTTAATGGGTGTGTAAGGCCGGTCAACGCTATATTTCATGTGTTCAATTAGGTAGACTGATTCAAACGCTAATTTCAATAAGAACAATGAAGCAGTTACTCGATTTTATTCCCCTGATAATATTTTTTGTGTTGTACAAGATGTACGACATCTATACCGCTACAGGGGCATTAATCGTTGCCACTGCCCTTCAACTCATTGTGACGTACGTAATGTACAAAAAAGTTGAAAAGATGCAGCTCATCACTTTTATTATGGTCACCATTTTAGGTGGCATGACCCTATTTCTGCATGATGACAACTTCATAAAGTGGAAGGTAACCCTAGTTTATGCTGTATTTGCAATAGGGCTTATCGTCACTCAATTAATCGGAAAGCCGGTTATCAAGGGAATGCTTGGCAAAGAGATCACTTTGCCTGACAGTGTATGGAATAAGATTAATTGGGCTTGGACGCTGTTTTTTACAGGTTGCGCCGTCCTGAATGTCTACATCGCTTTCAATCTGCCGCTTGATACTTGGGTTAACTTCAAGGTCTTTGGCTTGCTCGCCGCGACGCTGATCTTCACCTTGCTCACCGGTATTTATATTTACAAACATATGCAAAAAGAGAGTGAATAACGCAATGACTTCCCCATCATCTCAATCCGAAAAAATCCTCCCTAGAGGCGAGATGCTACTTAGAACCCTCGCTATGCCAGCGGATACCAATGCGAATGGTGATATCTTTGGTGGTTGGATTATGTCTCAACTCGATTTGGCGGGTGGTATTCTTGCCAAAGAGATCTCAAAAGGACGTATTGCTACAGTCTCTGTATCAAGTATTACCTTTAAACGCCCCGTTTCTGTGGGAGACATAGTATGCTGTCATGGAGAGTGCAGCCGCATTGGTAACTCATCCATGTCTATCGAATTACAGGTATGGAACAAAAAAGTTATGGGCGAGCGCACAGGTGAGCGCGATCTTGTTTGCGAAGCTACCTTCCATTATGTTGCAATCGATGAAAATGGGCGCCCTCGCGCAATTGAAAAGTAAAAGGACTGACTATGTGGTATGTTATTTTTTCTCAAGATGTCGAAGATTCATTGCAAAAACGTCTTAGCGTGCGAGAGCAGCACCTAGAGCGTTTGCAGAGTCTACAAGATCAAGGACGTTTGCTTACCGCAGGTCCAATGCCAGCAATCGACAGCGATAATCCAGGTGAAGCAGGATTTACTGGCTCTACCGTCATCGCACAATTTGAATCCTTGCAAGATGCCAAGGAATGGGCTGATGCTGATCCCTACATCGAAGCTGGCGTTTATCAGAACGTTATCGTCAAACCCTTTAAAAAAGTATTCTAATTATGCATTCATCACTTAAAACTCTGTTTATCGCGGCACTGGCCACTCTTATTCTTGCAGGCTGTTCATCAAACGGTGATAAGCAGAGAGAGCTAGAACTCAAGGCGGATCGCCGAGCTGGGATCTTGGCTTCAAGCCTGCCAATTGAATATGGCCCTTTGACCATCACTAGAGCGTCAGCAAAGGGAAGTATTGTCATCATTGAAATGCTGTACAACCAATCGGGCAGTAAGTCTGCCGATCAGTTGGTTGCGAGTGCGAAAAACTATTACTGCAGCTCTGAAGATGTGAGAGCGTCTATGGAAGAAGGCATCGGTTACCTCATCAAGGTTCGAAATAACCGAGGTCAGTTAGTTGTAGAAGAAATGATTAGCTCCAAGACCTGTACTACCAGTGAAGAGAAAGCCGCTGAATAATTGAGCATACAGATAAAAAAGGCCAAAGTAGAAATAACTACTTTGGCCTTTTTTTGTTTCCAGCGTCAAGTTAACGACTAAACAGTTGTACCTTTAAGCTGGCTTCTGGGTCTACATCGGCAAATTCTGGCGGATTGTCCAAACGTTGTAAGTAATTGAGCGTTGGGGCATGCTCCGCCATACCGTCAATGACAAAATCAGAAGTGACCGCTGGTGAATTAGCGCAAGCCATCACTTGACCGTTCTCTGTGAGTAAATCCGGCAGGCGTCGCAGGATCTTCTGATAATCCTTGGTTAGAGCAAAGCTACCCTTTTGGAAAGACGGCGGATCCGAGATGATTAAATCGTATGGCCCCATGCGTTTGATCTTGCCCCAAGATTTAAAGATATCATGGGCAAGAAACTTAACTCGGCTCACCTCTTGCTTGTTCAAGTGATGGTTGTCGCGCCCTCGGCTAAGAGATGAGCGTGCCATATCCACATTCACCACCTGGCTGGCTCCACCAGCAATCGCCGCAACCGAAAAACCGCAGGTATAAGAGAATAGGTTAAGGACGTTCTTGCCCTCAGAGTTTTCTCTCACCCAATCTCGGCCTAGGCGCATATCTAAGAACAAACCAGAATTTTGATTGGAAGAGATATTCATCCAGTATTTCAGACCGGACTCCACCACCTCAACCTTGTCTGGTTGCTCTCCTAAAAGAAACTGCGTCGGCGCGCCGTGTTCATAACGATGTTGAATTGAGATCGAACGTATTGAAGCATGATCAGGCTCGGATGCCAATGCCTCTAACCCTTGGGTGAGTTCAACCATAAATTCGTTTGTCACTGGCCTAAATAGCTGTACAACCAGGTGCTGACCAATCCAATCACAAGTGATCTGCTCGAGCCCCTCATAGGTACGACCTCGTCCGTGAAACAAGCGTCTTACTTCAGTTGGCGCAAGCGCTAACCCTTCCTTCAATTTTGAAAAAAGTACAGGAAGCGCTTGTGGGTTCATTGGTTGGGGTATTTCAGTCATTTTATTTTCGGCCAATTCAGTAGTTGTGGTTGTTGCCAGTTTGCAATCTGTTGTTTGATAGCGTCTCGTTGCCATAGCTCGCCAAGGCTAGTGTCATTGCTAGGGTCAAGTTGATAGCGATAGGCCTGCCCCTTAAGCTCAAAAGCAAGGGCAAACGCATGCAGGTAACCCCTATCGCTTTGGCTAGTCGGCGTATAAATTGGGTCACCCACAATAGGGCTACCAATGGATTTTAACGCCACACGTATTTGGTGCGTCTTTCCCGTACGAGGTTTACAGATAAATACGCGGTAGCCGTCGCCAGATGCGGAGAAAAACTGGGTAATGGCAGGGTTTTCATTACTTGGTATAAGCTTCCACATAGAGCGGCGGCTCTTGGCCATATCACCCTTTACCAGTCCCTGCT
The DNA here is from genome assembly GCF_001677275.1 of Vibrio breoganii. Classification (GTDB taxonomy): domain Bacteria; phylum Pseudomonadota; class Gammaproteobacteria; order Enterobacterales; family Vibrionaceae; genus Vibrio; species Vibrio breoganii. Next base: position 1,190,202 of record NZ_CP016177.1, on the reverse strand, counting down.
TTTTCTTCGGCTTTTTATCTGAGATTGCTAGATAGAATTTCTCTACTTCGCGTTTGGCAAACGCCTGAGAAAGTTCACTTGCTGCCTGTTGATTCTTACCCAGTAGTAACAATCCAGAGGTCATCTTGTCCAATCTATGAATAAGGTAAAGTGGCCCACTATCGATAGCGCTTTGGACTTCTTGTAGTAAAGCCGTTTCTTGGTCATCTTTATGGACGCTAACGCCCGGGTGCTTGTTGATCAACACGAAATCGGGTTGATTATCTACTATGTCAAACATGAACGGCTCTGGATGAGTGATTGGTCACTGGGATTGAGGGTTAAGTATATAGTGAGCGCTGAGTGAATCCTACCTTTGTCACTATTGCCGCTCCGATACCACTAAAGCCTTGGTTTTTCATACACCTTATTCACAATCTGATTACTCTTCAATAATAACTCAGCTTAATTTCACGCCCATTACGACACTCTTTCGCAAAAGACGTACAAAGTGCCTTTTTGCGTATACACTACAACTATAAGTGATTGATTATTAACTGAGAGAAATGGAAGGATTTTATCATGCGCTGACCCTTATCGGGATCGCGTTGTACTGGATAATTGTAGCGGGTGTCACCATTCGGGTAGTCATCAAAAGGCGTTCTGTTAGCGTCTCTTTAGCTTGGCTAATGATTATCTATATTCTGCCAATAATCGGGGTGATCTGTTACTTCCTATTTGGAGAGTTAAACCTAGGCAAAAAAAGAGCGGAACGCGCGCAGGCGATGTTTAACCCTTATGAAGCTTGGTTCTTAAAGCTGCTTGATTGTAACGCTCACCTTCCTGAAAAAACGCCAACACACATTACCCATATCGATGATTTGTGTACCAAGCGCATGGGCATCCCTGCCCTTTGTGGTAACACCTTATCTTTGCAAGATACACCAGAGAAAATTCTAAAGTCGATTGTCGAAGACATTGAGCAAGCGCAAAGCATTATTCGCATGGAGTTTTACATCTGGAATGAGGGTGGTTTGGCTAATGCTGTGTCTGCGGCTTTGATCAGAGCCTCACAGCGAGGTGTGCGATGCCAGATCCTTATTGATGCTGCGGGTAGCCGAAAGTTCTTCTCCTCTTCTTGGTGCAAGATGATGCAAGATGCGGGTGTCGAGGTGGTTCAAGCTCTGCAGGTAAACCCTTGGCGTATGTTCCTGCGTCGTCTTGATTTGAGACAGCACAGAAAAATCATCGTTATCGATGATAATGTTGCCTACACGGGCTCAATGAACCTTGTAGATCCTGAGTATTTCAAACAAGATGCGGGGGTTGGAATGTGGGTCGACGTGATGGTGCGAATCACAGGGCCAACAGTGAACGTTCTCTCAGCTATCCATTGCTGGGACTGGGAGGTTGAAACAGGCGAGCGCTCCTTCCCTGCCCCGCCAGAGTGCCATATCGACCAAGACAATCTGCTGCACCCAATACAGGTGGTTCCATCAGGCCCGGGCATGCCAGAGAACCTTATCCAGCAAGTACTGACTATTGCCATTAGCCGTGCCAGTGAAGCGGTGACCATCACCACACCTTACTTTGTTCCAAGCGAAGAGTTACTGCAAACACTCCGCACTACCGCACAACGTGGTGTCAAAGTAGAGCTCATTATTCCAAAGAAAAATGACTCTATTATGGTCGGTTGGGCATCTAAAGCCTTCTATGCAGAGTTGTTATCTGCTGGGGTCATTATTCATGAATTTGAAGGTGGATTGCTGCATACCAAATCGGTGGTAATAGACCAGCAATATTGTCTAATAGGGACGGTAAATCTTGATGTGAGAAGCCTTTGGCTTAACTTAGAGGTCACATTAGTGGTTGATGATGCCGAGTTTACCCAGCAACTATATTGGCTACAGCAAACCTACATACAGCAGTCGACAACGGTAGACGAAGATCACTGGCGTGAACGAAGTATGTTACATCGCTTCCTAGAGCGCGCTTTTTATCTGTTTAGTCCTGTTCTATAAACATGAGATTTACTTGATTAAACGTAATTTTTCTTGCACTGCCTGCCCTGCTCATGGTTTAAATAACCCTATAGCAATTACATCAGGGAAGGCAGATGGCAAAGAGCAAATCTCCAGTGACAAAAACTACGCAACTTATCAGTGCGGGTAGAGATAAAAAATACACCCATGGAGTGGTCAACCCACCCGTACAGCGCGCATCGACGATCTTGTTCGATACGGTAGCTGAGAAAAACCAAGCGGCCATCAACAGAACCAATAAAGCACTATTTTATGGTCGCCGCGGCACCCAAACTCATTTCGCACTCCAAGACGCTATGGTTGAGCTTGAAGGTGGCTTTGGTTGCGCCCTTTACCCATGTGGCACTGCGGCTATCTCAAACGCAATCCTATCTTTTGTAGAAACAGGCGATCACATCCTAATGGTGGATACCTGTTACGAACCAACACGCGACTTCTGCAACACTATGCTAAAGCGCCTTGGTGTTGAGACGACCTACTACACGCCAACCATTGGCGAAGAGATACAAGACCTTATCCAGCCAAACACTAAGCTCCTTTTCTTGGAATCTCCTGGTTCAGTGACCATGGAAGTGCAAAACGTCCCTCTGCTTGCAGAGATTGCACACCAGAACGATATGATCGTTATGTTGGATAATACTTGGTCCGCAGGCCTGCACTTTTCACCCTTTGAATTTGGCGTCGATATCTCAGTTCAAGCCGCCACAAAATACATTGTGGGACACTCTGATGTCATGCTAGGTACGGCTATCGCGACTGAAAAATACTGGGATCAATTGCGTGAAAATAGCTATCTGATGGGACAATGCGTGTCACCTGATGATGCGTATCTCGGCCTGCGTGGTATTCGCACCCTAGATGTACGCCTCAAGCAGCACCAGCAAAACAGCTTGAAAGTCGCTAAGTGGTTAGCCACTAGACCCGAAGTTGATCATGTTCGCCACCCAGAACTTGAAACCTGCCCTGGCCACCAATACTTCAAACGTGACTTTACCGGCGGCAATGGCTTGTTCTCATTTGTCATGAAGAGCCAAAACACCAAAGCAACCACCGCCCTACTCGATGGAATGGAACTGTTTGGTATGGGTTACTCTTGGGGCGGCTATGAGAGTTTGATTCTTGCTAATGAGCCAAGAAGCTTCAATAGCCTAAGAACGGTAGCAAACCCGAATTTCACTGGCACTCTATTCCGCCTTCATATCGGTCTTGAGAACGTGGACGATCTTATCAAAGATCTCGAGGTGGGCTTTGCTCGCTATAACGCTGTTCTTCAAGCCGAAGAAAGCGCAGTAAGTTAATTTTTCTTCTGAGACCTCCCCACTCGAGGGAGGTCTATTATTTTTACTCTTCTATTTCTTCGCTAGACCTATATACTGCCCGCAGTAAGAAGCAGGTTCGGCCATTTTTGGCGAACATTCAGTAGCGCGGAGCAACAATGTCTAAAAATTCTATTTCCATGATTGGCCTATGTAACCCTAAAAGCCCAACCAATGTCGGCGCAGTTATGCGCGCAGCTGGGTGTTACCAAGCAAGTGAGGTTCGCTTTACCGGAACGCGCTTTGCTCAAGCGGCCAAGTACCATACCGACACCAAGGATATGACAGGGAAAATAGACCTAAAACAGATGGAATCCCTTACCGATGAACTCGACCAAGACACAAAGATTGTCTGTGTTGAGCTTGCCGAAGGTGCAACGCCACTGCCTCAATTTCAACACCCTGAGAAAGCGCTATACATATTTGGACCAGAGGATGGTTCAATCCCTCAGCAAGTGGTTGATAAGGCCGATGCCGTTGTTTACGTGCCAACTATTGGCTGTATGAACCTGGCTGCAACGGTCAATGTGCTTCTGTACGACCGTCTAGCGAAGTCAAATCAAGAGATTGATCATGCTGAGCGCGTTCTCCAAAGTCGTGATGTGAATAATCGTCTCAAGGTTTAGGTCTGTTTGTTGAATTAGATGCCCGATAACACACTTCGGGCATCTAAAGACAAACAAACCATCAAATTTATACCCATAGCCAGACACAAGTGTGGCTTACATTATCAAGGTTTAACATGTATCAATTGACGATTTCACTGCAACAGTTTTTGGCTGAATTCTGGCAAAAGAAACCCACTATCATTAAGGGCGGTTTTGCTAACTTCCAAGACCCTATCTCCGCTGAAGAGCTAGCGGGACTGACTATGGAAGAAGAAGTCGACTCGCGTTATGTTTCTAATAAAGATGGTGAGTGGATCGCAGAGCATGGTCCTTTTAACGAAGATAAATATGCTTCACTAGATGAAACGAACTGGTCAATCATCGTTCAGGCTGCAAACCACTGGCATCAAGGTGCCGCGGAGCTTGTTGAACCATTTAAGGCCATGCCACAGTGGTTGTTCGATGATTTGATGATCAGCTACTCAGTCAAGGATGGCGGTGTGGGTCCGCATATTGACCAGTATGATGTGTTTATTGTGCAAGGCAGTGGTAAACGCCATTGGCGCGTTGGCGCAAAGGATGAAGGCCAATATGTTGAAACCAATCAACACAGTGCTTTACGTCAAATCGAAGGCTTTGAAGCCATCATTGACCAAGTCCTTGAGCCAGGGGACATCTTATATATACCACCAGGGTTTCCACATGACGGGTTTGCACTTGAACCGTCAATGAGCTTTTCTATCGGCTTTCGTTCTCCAAAAGAACAAGAGCTGATCAGCAATTTCGCAGACTACATCTTAGCCAACGATGTTGGTGATGTGCACCTGCACAAGCCAGAGATGAAGACGCAGGATAACTTTGGTCAGATTAGCACTAGCGACCTAAATTCCTTAACGGAGATGCTATTAGCATCAATGGAAGATGAGCACCGCGTGAATGACTTTATGGGTTGTTTGCTAAGTCAGTCGCGTCATCAGTTAAATATCATTACCCCTGAACCTTTGTGGGAAAGTGAAGAAGTGGCAAATCATCTTCTGTCTGGTGGCAGCATTGAAAAAGTAGCTGGCTTACGCGCTCTGTATCATGAGCAGGATGAAAGCATTGCCTATATTAACGGAGAAGTGATCAAGGTCTCCGAAGAAGACAGTTCAATCATAAAGCTACTTTGCGGCCAACAGCAGCTTACTGTTGATGACTTCCCAAGTGGCATTGCGGCGGCGAATGTATCGCTACTTTGCGACTTAATCAACAAGGGTTATTGGTATATCGATACCGAATAACCACAGCGATTAACAGAATCTGTTAACAGTGACTTTATGGCTCCTTAGTGGAGCCATTTTTTTGCTCGGTAAACACGGTAGACCAATTCTCACCAATATTATCAATTTAAATTTGATAATAATTCAAATATATAGCCGTTCACTTAATGGTGATTGCACACTATTATTCTCCCCGTCAACACAAACACATTCCAAGGGGAACATCATATGACTAAGCTAACTATCGTTGCAAACATCATTGCTAAAGAAGACAAAATTGAATTGGTAAAAGCTGAGTTGCTTAAACTTATCGATGTGACTCGTGCAGAAGAGGGTTGTATCAACTACGACCTGCATCAAGATAACGAAAACCCTGCTCACTTCATGTTCTATGAAAACTGGGTCTCTCGCGAACTATGGCAAACTCACATGAGTAACCAGCACCTAGCTGACTATATGGCAGCAACCGACGGCGCAGTGGACCAATTTATTCTAAATGAGATGACGCAGATCGCTTAGCTCTAAGGTTCAATACCTACCCATTTTTAAATCCCAATAACTATGTAGTTGTTGGGATTTTTGTCATCATACGTATCGATTTCAGAATAGACCTTTGATAGATTCACACTAGGTCAACTCACCAATATAAAACGATGCAGATCCGTTTGATTACCTCAGAAGCAACCCTACCCGTACGTCACCGCGTGCTTTGGCCCTCAAAGCCCATCGAATTTTGCCAAGTCAAAGAAGATGATTCCGGACTCCATTTTGGCGTTTTTGAAGATGATAGTTTGCTTTGTGTGGCTTCCGTTTTCATAACGGGCGCTGAGGCGAGACTAAGAAAGTTTGCGACCCTGCACGAGCATCAAGGAAGAGGCATGGGTACTCAGATGATCGAGCACATCATTGAATATCTAAAGAAACAGGGAGTGACCTATTTTTGGTGTGATGCCAGAGAGTCAGCACAAGAGTTTTATGCTCGTTTCAACATGCAAACACACGGTGAGCGTTTTTTCAAAAGCGGTGAGCCTTACCTTAAGATGTCTGTAGAGCTAGAAAGTTAACCCAAAGATTCGAACTCATCCACTTCGAATCTTGCTCTTCTCGCCTCAGCAACAGAGCAGTGCGTCATTTCCATCAACTCGGACAAGGTCATGTTTGGATTTTCGGTCAATAAACGCTTCAAGCGGTCTGTGGGGGATTCCAGTTTATCTTGATGAAGCTGTAGAGCGAGATTCAGTTTTTTGATAATAAAAAGCACACTATCCGGCTGCTGCGAAAGCTCCGAGCAGAGCGCTTGAATATTTATGGCATCACCGGACACTTGCCAATGCCGACTGCGGCGTACCCTCTTTAGCTCACACTCATGTTTAAGCGCGAGCTGCTTTACCGATTGTACGGTTTCTCCGCCGACCCTATGAATTAAAGAAGGTAATGCAACGGTGATGTTTTGGTCTATGTTCATCTCGTTAAGTTACAGCGTAACCAAAATAGCAATTAGTGCTCACTCACTACTTCCATCCATGTAACCACTCTTTTGGATCTTTCAATACCATCCAATCAATAGAGCGGGCTCGTTTAGTGACTATAGGTTCTATAATGCAGACCTCGACCATCCCCTCTTCATCGAGTTCTACTTCTGTCACAATAAAGTGCTTCTCTTTATTTTGACAGTTTACCGCCGTCCATTTACTTCGTAGCAACTTTTTAGGGTTAATTTGATTCATTGTTTTATCTCGTTCTAGACACTTTGCTTTGTACGAGAACAATCATCAATTTGTGCTAACTTACTTAGCTTAACTGAAGGTGCTGATATAAAGCGCTTCGACTTTATCTCTTGCCCACTGGGTTTTTCTTAAGAACTTCAATGATGATTTAATAGAAGGGTCATTGCTAAAACAGTTCACCCTAACTTCAGCATACAGACCGCTCCAACCATAATGCTCTACCAGACGCGTTAAGATCTTCTCTAAAGAGAGACCGTGTAAAGGGTTATTCGGTTGTTGTTGGGTCATAGCTTACTTCTACTTATGAATTGACAAAAATTGTGCTCAATGTGACTCTAAATCAAAGATGATGCAAACAAATTCACGCATTATTTGGTTTTTATGGCCAAATCACAGCACTGACCATTCTACTTACTCTATTTGTGCAAATAAAGAACATGAGACTCCTAGCAGATAAGACTGGCGAACAATTTCTAGAAATTCTAGACCAACAAGGCGATGCACTGACCGTACAGTTCATCTCAAATGAAGGCATTCGTAAGGGCAAACCTTTTAAAGACACACTGACGGGCTTGTACCTTACCGGTTGGACTCATCGTTCTACCTCAACCGCTATAGGTTTAGAGAGGTTTAAGCAAGGTATCTTGCAAGATGCCACCGTTAGCTTTGCTTTGCATCAGCTCTATCCCCTTGGTCGCAAGGTGAAACTCCCTTCAGGTGAAGTTGTCACCATCGCCAGTTATGCCAATACGCACCCTGATGGCTACTATATGTATGTGCGTACCGATGAAGAATTGCACCGCTATAGAATCACGCCCGACTGGGAATTACTCCCCTCTGAAACCTTACTGGCGCTTCCCTACTACCCTGCTCCTCTAACAAAAGAGGAGAAACAAACCATTGATGACTACGACACATGGGCCGGTGGATTTTAATGCTTGGTATTGGACGCCTAAACTGAGACAATTAACCTCGAATTTATCTATCAAGGTCAAAGATGAAACTTTTAGTTCGCAACCTTTCACGCAAAATGACTGAACATGAGATTCGTGTTCTTTTCTCTGAGCACGGTGACGTTACGGTATGTAACCTAGTGCTAGACCAAGAGACAGGCCTTTCTAAGGGCTTTGCTTTTGTTGAAATGCCAAACACAAGTGAAGCGAAAGCTGCCCTATCAGCATTAGATCACGCTGAAGTGAAACAAAGTAAGATACGAGTAAAACTCGCTAAGAACTAGCAGTCACCTCGCAGTTGCTAAGAAGCCAGCTATTAATGAGCTGGCTTCATTGTTTCTATCAAGCTGATTGGTAGTAAAGCGTTGGTAATGTGCTTTCAACTTAGGCTCTGACAGTGCCAACACCACCGAACTGCCTAATAACACTCCCTTCCCCCCAATACTGCACTTACGACAAACACCCATTACTAGGGTCTGTTGATCTTTTGAGGTTATTTTTGTAGCAATTTGTTGGGTATTAATACAAGGCAGTCGCTTTACGCGATTACTAGTAACAAAAACGCCTACATGCAGGCGCTTTGACTTCCTAAACCTTAGGCGGACAACTCCCTTAGTAGAGGAAAGGCTTGTTTAGTTTTATCCTGTGTTGCAACGAAACCAATCATCGCCTCTTGATCGTTGTAGGCCTTAGCGACTATACCATCGGCTTGAATGTCTAGATTCCAACGGCTAACGTGATTATCTGAACTAATGCCTGCGATCTGAATTGGATACTTGGGTGTTTTGACCTTTATCATCATGTTGGGTAGCACAACAGATGTAGGCTCCCCCAATAAGGTCTTAGCCAAGGCCGAAGCGCTCACGACAGCGGGTTGAAGATAAGCTCTCACTTGGCCACCAAACTCGGCACAATCACCTAAGGCATAGATGTTTTTCTCTGACGTCTGCATCAATTCATCAACACATATGCCGCGATTGGTAGCAAGGCCAGTCTGCTTTGCTAAGGCAATGTTAGGTGCTAGCCCCGCGCAAACCAACACCTCATCCACACTCAATTGCTCACCATTGCCAAGCACCGCATGATAACCGTTTGTAGATTGACTGACCTTTGTTACCGTTTCACCACAACGGGCATCAATGTCCAGCTTTCGCATCGATTGCTCTAGTTTCAGTGCGACTAACTCAGGCAACTGATTTGCCATAAGGCGCTCTCCGGCCTCAACAAGTGTCACTTGCTTGTTGGCTAATGGACGCCATGAAAAAAAGCAGCACGCTGAGTCATCTCAGAATACTGCGTTCATGGCAAAAGATGTTTAGGTAATAACTCTTACCAGTAGTTCTCCGAGCTATAATGCCCGGGCTTTCGTCTTAGGTGCTTATGATAGCCCCTTTGCGTCAAAGTCAGCCCGCTTTCGCGCACCATGGCTGGATTGCCACATAGATAAACAAATGTTTTTTCCATATCTAGACGCACACCAGTGTGAGACTCGAGCACCCTTTTTTCTATCAGTTTCGGCACTCGGCCAGAGAGACTCCCCGGCACCTCTTCTCTAGACACAATAGGAACATATTGAAACCTGTTACCAAACTTTTCCTGAAACGCCTGAATCAAATCGCTATACACGAGATCTTGTTTAAAGCGCACCGCATGCACCAAAATAATATCGGTATAGTGCTCAGGGAAGGCCTCTGATTGCAGAATGGATAGGTAAGGGCCGATACCGGTTCCCGTTCCCATCATCCACAGTTCGGTTGCGTGGTCTGGGATTTCATCTAAGGTCATAAATCCAGCGCACTGCTCGCCCACCATAACTTCGTCTTTTGGATGCAAGGTATGTAAGTTGGGAGACAAAGCGCCATCTGGATCGGAAATGATCAAAAACTCCAACTCACCCGTTGCGTTGTAATCCTCTGGGGAGTTCACTATTGAATAGGCCTTGCGCAGAAAGTTACCCTCAGAGTTGTACAAACCCAACTTAGTAAACTGACCTGCGATAAACGAAATACCCGACACCTTTACTCTTATAGAGAATAAAATGTCTGTCCAATCAACCCTAGAACTCACCAAACCACAAACAAACCCAACGTGTGGAGTCATATCGCTCAACCTCTTTATTTTCCATTACATTTAATCTAGTTCAATTAAATGCAATGGGTATGCCAATAGCAGTATTTTATTATAATTCAGTTCGTTATAGCAGAGTAACCCCTTAATATTATCATTACGACAATGTCATATTTCATGTCTTTATGACAAAGCTTTGTTACACTGACAAAAGTATGATTGGATTGTGAGTAGTTTATGAAGAAGTATAAGGGCGAGTGGATACAGGTAGCTCGGGACATTACCTCTGGGATATCCGAGCAAGACCGCTTTCAACGGCTGCTGACCACTATTCGAAACATGCTTCACTGCGACGCGGCGGCACTCCTGCTATTTCAGCATCAAAACTTCATTCCTCTTGCCATCAATGGCCTTAGTGAAGATGTGCTAGGACGACGCTTTAACATAGAACAACACCCTCGTCTTGAGGCCATCGCCAGAGCGGGAGATATTGTGCGTTTTCCTTCTGACAGCGATCTGCCCGACCCCTATGATGCGCTCATCCCCAACCATGAACAAAAACTAGAGGTTCACTCTTGCATTGGCCTTCCTTTATTTCAAGAAGATCGCCTCATTGGTGCCGTGACTATTGATGCCTTTGATCCAACTCTATTTGATGGTTTTGCCGATGACGATTTTCGGCTGATCAGTGCCCTAGCGGCCAATAGCTTGCATACTGCCTTGTTGGTGGCAAAGCTTGAGAAGAATGTTGGCGTATCCAGCACTTCAAACAATAAGCGCACTAATTACAATCAATTGGATTTTATCGGCCAATCTCAAGGTATCACAGAGCTTAAGTCTCATATTTCAGCTGTCGCCCATACCGAGCTATCCGTATTGATCATGGGGGAGACCGGAGTGGGTAAAGAGCTCGTCGCACACGCAATCTACTCTCAGTCTGACCGAAAAGATAAAGCCTTTGTGTACCTTAACTGCGCTGCCCTGCCCGAGTCAGTCGCAGAGAGTGAGCTTTTTGGGCATATCAAGGGCGCTTTCACCGGCGCTATTAGCGACCGTAAAGGTAAGTTTGAATTGGCCAACCACGGCACACTGTTTCTTGATGAGGTGGGCGAACTTTCACTGGCCCTACAGGCAAAGCTGTTGCGGGCGCTGCAATATGGCGACATACAGCGAGTGGGCGATGACAGTAACATCAAGGTGGATGTTCGCATTATTGCTGCCACAAACAGAGTGATGCACGAAGAGGTTAAAAAGGGGCATTTTCGTTCCGATCTCTACCATAGGCTAAGCGTATTTCCTTTATTTGTTCCACCACTTCGAGAACGAGATAAAGACGTCATTTTATTAGCAGGATTTTTTGCCCAGCAGTGCCAGCATAAGCTAAATGTATCTAGCATCACACTGGATGCAGAAGTGCTCACCTTACTGCAAAACAACCCATGGGAAGGCAATGTACGTGAGCTTGAGCATGCCATAAATCGAGCAAGTGTTATTGCCAAAGCACAAAGCAACGCCCCGCACCTTGTATTAAAACCAAGCCATTTTCAGTTTGCGCATAGCGATATGCCAAATACGAACAAAGCCCCTTCTCTAGAATCACCCAGCACGCAGCAATCTATCGAACAGTGGCAAGACTTGGACTTAAAAGAGGCGACGGAGCAGTTTCAAATGCAGCTTATACAATCGGCTTTCTTAAACAATGACAAAAAACTCAGCGCCACAGCAAAACAGTTGGGACTTAACCCTGGTAATTTACACCGCTTGATGAAGCGCTTGGGGCTGAAATAATGCGCTTCTATTAACCTTGTTGGCTTCTACAAACACAATCTAGGTCATGATCGTTTACTAGTCCTGTCGCTTGCAGGAATGATTGTTGTGGTATGAACAGCTAAGGAAATAGACTCAGAAGCCACTGCTTCAGCAGTGGCTTTCTTTTTTACTGACACAGAGCTAAGCGCTCTCGCCGACAACCAAGTTTTTAATAACAAAAATTATATTGAAGCCACTTCTGGTTGCCTATTCATATGTAGATTAATGGTAGTGATTATAGCGACGATCGCAATGGCCCAGCCCCAAATGGGCAAGATACCTGTAGAGATTGAATAACCGATCAAGGTTGCTGACACTACACCAATAAAGCCTGGGATCATAAAGGAGTGGTTGAGCACATACTTTCCGATCTTGGTAGTTCCGGCCCTATCAAACTGAATCGCAGCCAAATCAGATGGATAGAATGGGAAGAAGAAATAGGCGTAACAAGCAGGTAGCGTACCGATCAAGACCTCAGCAGGAATGCCTAGCATAAAACCAAGCGGTAGCATTATGGTCAGTACAGCGGCTTGAGACTTCAAGAAGATTGAAGAAGCAAACATAGCAATCGCGAATGTCCAAGGCTGCGCTCTTACGACATCCTCTACCAAGCTAATAATATAAGGCTTGTTGGCGGCTATGATGGTGTCACTCATCCAAGCGATACCAAAGATGATAATGATGGCGCTCATACCCGCGGTGAATACGTTGGTTTTCACAACTTTCTTTGGATCAACCTTAGTTGCAAGCAGGATAAGTGCACCTACGCTTAGCATCAAGAACTGCAATGCCACTGAGGTTTTCACCCCTTCCGGCAGTAAACCAATATCCTTACCAAACATAGCAATGAAGACTACAGTCGCTATACCGCCCAAGAAGATAGAAAGCCCGATTTTACTCTGCTTGGAAAATTTCTGATTATCCGCCGTTGCCATTTCTTCATTGATCAGCTGCGCTTTGAAATCCTCATTCTTCATCTGCTCTTGGAATTCTGGATCAACGGCGAGTTCTTTACCGCGACGCAATGACCATAGACACCCAATGATAACCCCTGTAAACGTAGCCGGAATGGTTACCATCAAAACGCTAGATAAAGAGATATCTAGGTTATTTGTTGCTGCTGTAGCCATAATCACAGCGGCAGCAGCGGCAATAGGCGAAGCCGTAATACCCATCTGCGAAGCAACCGTTGCCATCGCCATTGGTCGCTCTGGTCGAATATTTTTCTTAATACTTACGTCATAAATAACGGGTAATAGCGGATAAACAGAGTGCCCCGTACCTACCAGAACGGTCAATGTATAGGTGCATAAAGGGCCAAGGAATACAATCTTAGATGGATGTTTCCTTAGCAATCTTTCTGCATAATTAACAAGGAGATTCAGCCCTCCAGTGGCTTCTAGTGTTGCCGACGCCGCAACCACAGCTAATATTATCAGCATGACACTAATGGGAGGGTTGCCCGGAGCTATGCCGAACACAAACGCTAGTATCGATACCCCTAGCCCGCCTAATAAGCCAAACGCAATACCACCAAACCGAATACCTACAAATATTATGCTGAGTAAGAGCAACATATGGACATAGAACATATACAGTTTCCTATATTAATTATTTGTTTTCATATTAAAAACATATAATTAGCGTGAATTGATCCTCAACAATAAAGTAATCAAACACCTCAACAGCTTTTCAATTTTTTGAGATACTTCAACTAAAATTACCAACTAACCATCTAGGGTCTGTTGCTTTTAATTCTGGATCCACCTTTGTAATCTCGCATCTATACTCATAACTTCTGTCTTTCTGGGTAAATGAGGGAGTACAAAGTGATTCATGGAGAGAGGGATGAGCAATAACGATTTTCAGATCCGAACAATGAGCCGAGATGAGATTGATACAGCGGTTGAATGGGCGATGCTAGAAGGCTGGAACCCGGGGCTACATGATGCTGAAAACTACTACACGGCTGACCCCGAAGGCTTCTTGGTGGGCCTTATTAATGATGAGCCACCAAAGAGCTTTGAGGTAAGTAAGGCTGAGGTTATCTTGGCGGCACTGAAATAAGCATACCTTTTCTACCCTGGTGACCACTGACTCAAGACAATAAAAAATGCCGAGCACTCACAGTGAGGCTTTATTCTCCCTACAAACACAATCTAGGTCGTGATCGTTTACTAACCCTGTCGCTTGCAGAAATGCATACAGGGTTGTGCTGCCTAGGAATTTAAAGCCAAGTTTTTTAAGATCTTTGGCAAGACGATCAGAGAACTCAGTGGTTGCCACAGGAAAGTCGCCTTTAGCTCTGTTATCTACCGGCTTATTATCAACATAGGACCAGATGAATGAGTCAAAGCTGCCGTACTCAGATTGGATCTGTAAAAACAGTTGAGCATTATTAATTGCCGCTTCAATCTTGGCTCGATTGCGGATAATTGACGCATCTTGCATCAACGCCTCTATCTTATCCGCATCGAACTTAGAGACGACAACAGGATCAAAGTTCGCAAAGGCATTACGATAGCCTTCTCGGCGCTTTAGAATGGTGTACCAACTCAGACCGGCTTGAGCTGATTCCAGGATTAAGAACTCAAAAAACACCTTGTCATCATGAACCGGTACACCCCACTCTTTGTCATGATATTCCACATAATCTGGTTTGCTAACATCAAGCCAGTTGCATCGCTTCATCATTATCCCTTTCGGTGCACACCGCACCCTTCTATCTTTACAACGTGATAGTCAGAATAGCAAACCCATCATCAATTGATAGAAAAGTACGGTGTTAAAGTGAAGTAAACGCTAGATGATCATGGTTAGTTGAGCCGAAACCACATAGTTGTCATCATCACCATATTGAGCGGCGAGATCAAAGCCAAACACACCGTAGGGTCTAAACCCGAAACCTGCCGTAACCATATTTTCAGCGTAATCGGTCATGCTATGCATATAACCCGCTCTAAACTGAGCCCACTTCCAAAGATCGACCTCACCACCAACTCGAGTAAACTGCGTTTTATAGCTTTGCTCCTCGAAATAACGAGTCGAGTTCAAATCAATATCGGCTGTTAATGTATACCAATCTTTAGAGTATGCACTACCCAGCTTGTATTCCGGTTCAACCACGTAGGTGGCTGTTTGTCCCATCTGCACGTTAGTTTCTAAACTGTGTGAAAGGATGTTTTTAGCGACAAACGCCACGTTGAGGTGATCAATGACCTCATAACTTGCGCCAATATCTAGGTTAAAGGTTGTTTTCTCTTCAAGATCATCAAAGAAGTCAGCATCATCTAACTCATCTTCGTTAAGTCTTTCTTGGAAATAGGTGGTATAGATTTGTTGGACTTTAGGAGAAAAGCCAACGCTCAAGTTTCTATCGTACACTTCATAGTTTTGAGCAAACGTGAAGCCTATATCTAGCGTACCACCAATTAAACCAGTAACTGTCGATCGCACCTCATCATCAGGGCTGATATTATCAAAATCGTTGTCATCAATATCCATTGTTGCCAATGCCGTTGCGTGGGTAGCCACAAAGAAATTGGTGTTGATGAAGCTGTTTGGAACCGCAAATACCATACCCGCTGAAGCGTTCGCCGTTACATCACCATTAGAGAGATCTCTCAGTGCCGCTTTCCACGCTTCCTGTGCTTCACTGCTGGTTGGATTATCAACCCAGTCATCTTCTGCATCAAAGTAGACATCAAGTTTATCGAGCATACCTTGTCCATCATGAACACCTGCCGTCACCGCGGGCAAAATCATACCAAAGCTATGCTTAGACTCGCCCGATGCAGCTAACGCTGGATTGTAAAAACTCGCACTGACAAAATTAGCGGCAGCAACGCCTGTACCCGCCATAGCAATACCGCGAGCATCACTATGAGCGTATGAATGAAAAGAAGCTAAAGAGAAAGGAAGGCTGAATAGAACAACAGCCTTTTTGAACGAATGCATGACATATCCTTGTGATAACACTTAACGATATGCCATTCTAAATATGCATTATTTCATTGAAAGTATAATTAACTCAATGACTTAAAAACTAACATTTGATTACATAAGTCAGTTTGTAGTGGCATAGTTAATTTGGCCACCTGATTAGAGGTGCTAGAATGCACCTCGTACACAACAGGTGAAACTATGACAAAACGTACAAGAAGAACTTTCAGCCCCGAATTTAAGCTAGAAGCCGCTCAGCTAGTCACTGACCAAGGCTATACCGTTGTTGAAGCGGCGAAGGCGATGAACGTTAGCAAGTCAGCAATGGATAAGTGGGTTAGACAGCTCAAGCAAGAGAGGCAAGGTGTTACGCCAAAAGCTTCACCGCTCACTCCTGAACAGATTGAAATCCGTGAGCTTAAAAAGCGGATTGCTGAACTGGAAGAGCACAATGAAATCATAAAAAAGGCTACTGCTCTGTTGATGTCGGACTCACTGAACAATTCTCGATAATCGAGAAACTCAAACAGAGCTACAGCGTTGCCAAGCTGTGTAAAGTGTTCGGTATCCATCGAAGCAGTTTTAAGTATTGGTGTAAGAAGCCCAAGACTCAATCTGAAGAAGATGTCCGTCTACGAGCCCTAGTTCAAGAAGCTCACAGTGTTAGTAACGGCTCAGCCGGTGCGAGAACCATTGCCAGTATCATAACGAACTCGGGCATCAAGTTCTCTCGCTACAGAGCGACTAAGCTGATGAAAAAACTTGGGCTAGTTAGCCGGCAACTTCCTAAACACCGCTACAGTAAAGTAGCTCAGGAACACATTGAAATCCCAAATCATTTAGATAGGCAGTTCGCTGTGACTGCTCCTAATCAGGTCTGGGTCGGCGACGTGACGTATGTGTGGGCCGGAAATCGTTGGAGTTATCTTGCCATTGTAATCGACCTCTTTGCACGTAAACCGATCGGTTGGGCGATGTCATTTTCGCCCGATAGCCAACTGACAGGTAAGGCGCTTAAGATGGCCTATGAGTCACGCGGTAAGCCCTCTAATGTGTTATTCCACAGTGATCAAGGGAGTCATTATACGAGTCGTAAGTACCGCCAAGTGCTTTGGCGATATCAGATAAAACAGAGTCTATCTCGACGAGGAAATTGCTGGGATAACAGTCCAATGGAACGCTTCTTTAGAAGCCTAAAAACTGAGTGGGTGCCAGCCAGTGGCTACAGTAGTTTATCTGAAGCTTGGAAGAGCATTGTTGGCTACATCATTAGATACTACAGCCAAATCAGACCGCACCAGTACAATGGTGGTCTAACACCGAATGAATCGGAGAGGCAGTACTGGGAAACTTATAAAGACGTGGCCAATTTTAGTTGACCACTACAGTTAAACACTACTATCCTCCTACTACTTCAAGGATTTTATGTAAACAAGAGTTCATCACAGGAACATCGTCTGCACTACCCTTGTCCATATTTTCAGTTAACGCCATAACAGGCTTACTTTTCTTATAGAAACTGAGCTTGCTCAATAGGTTGGAGTCCTCCTGAGAATTTATGTAATCATCTCTCAATGACTTAGTGATTTCATCGTCCATATAAAGCGTGGCTTGAGCGGTGATGGTAGCGTTATCCACGTCACGCACAACTTCTACCTTAGGAGTTTCAACATGTTTAAATACTAGCTTATTGATGTTATTCAACTGATCATTTGCTGAATCTTGCGCACTATCAAATTGACGAGCCTTTAAAATAACTAACTTTTGTTCAGTGGGCGTGTATGTGAATTCCGTACGACCATCAAAGTTTCCTGCATTTACTTTATATGGAGTTCGATAGTAGAACTCGAAATTAGCCGAATCATTACCGTTCTTATCTACACTAGATGTACAAGTAAATGTGGCATCAGAAGTTAGGTATGTTTTACATAAGTCATACACCTGCTCTTCCGTAAAACCCGCATCTTGAAAAACCTCTATAGTCTTTTGATTTTCAGGTTTATCTAACCATGTTGTTTCATCACTCGTCGGTTGCTTTGATTCTTTTGGGCTATGTGCATGGGCCACTGTATCAGATGACTTTTTACTCTCCGGAGAAATATGTGTGATAAAAACATGACTAGAAGTTGGGGGTAATGGAGGTGATTTTTGTTTGTTCTCATTGGTACTTTGAACGCTAAGCTCGTTAACTGAGGGTAGAGACACCTTCGCTTTCTCACCGGTTTGTATTGATTCTTGTACTTCATGACTATCTGACCCACCTTGGCACCCTGTCAATATTACTGACGCGATAACAAGTACTGCTGCCAATTTCTTCATTCTATCCACCTCAATCTATCAGACCCGAAAACACATATGCATTGCGTCTCATCTTTCAATCAAGGATAGGCTTTACCCGTTTTTAAAACATGACCACTTAGTTGAGCCTGGTTCACCTTTTTCATCCATAGATGACCAATGAAGCCTATAGAACGACTCACTTTTCCCATGCTCTGGGCATAAAAAAAAGACTACACAAATGTGTAGTCTTTAATGGGTTTGGCAATGTCAAAGCCACATATTAGCGCTTAGTCTATGCCTGTTTTATCTCTATTCTATGGAACATTTTATACAACACGGGCACCACGATTAGGGTGAGTACTGTCGCAAAGCCCAAACCGAACATGATAGTTACTGCCATTGGTTTAAAGAAGATATCTGGTAGTAGCGGAATCATACCTAAAATGGTCGTGATTGCTGCCATACATACAGGTCTAACACGGCTCAGTGCCGCCTCAACTACCGCGGCATAGGCTTCTTTGCCTGATCGAATCTCAAGTTCAATCTGATCAATCAGTACGATACCGTTTTTCAATAGCATCCCTGACAAGCTCAAGAAGCCTAACAGCGCCATAAAGCCAAATGGCGTATTCAACAACAACAATCCGGTCGTTACACCAATCAAGGCCAAAGGTACTGTCAGCCAGACAATCAACGGCTCTTTCACTGAGTTAAACAAGAACACAGTGATCAAGAACATGAACAGGTAGCCCATTGGCATGCTTGAGAACAACGACCCTTTTGCGTCATTTGAAGACTCATATTCGCCCCCCCACTCCAAGCTGTAGCCTGGTGGAAGTTCAATAGCTTCAACCTTGGATTGAATACGCGCCTGCAAAGTCGCCGCTGTTTCTTCACCCAATATATCGGGGTCAGCAAACACGGTTAGCATACGTTTTCTGTTCTTACGAACAATCAACGGGTCTTCCCAACGCACTTCATTCCCTAAAGTGATCTGCTGCAAAGGAATGTAATCACTGAGCACTGGGCTCCAAATTTTCATCCCCTCAATGTTTCTAAAATCGACTCGCTCTGCTTCAGTCAAACGGGTCACTATAGGCATTAATGTAGTGCCATCTCGATATACCCCTACCGTCAAACCAGAGAACGACATTTGCAGAAATTGGTCCATATCGTTTTTACTGATCCCGTAACGACGAGCCTGACTTTCATTAAACTGAGGCTCAATCACTTTGGTGCGCTCTCGCCAGTCATGACGAACAGCTGTTGCACCAGGATCGGCATTGAGAATATCCACCACTTGCCCCGCAACCGTTCGCAATATTGTTGGATCCGAACCTATGATTCGCGCTTCAATCTTGGCACCGCCACCTGGACCTAACTCTATTTGCTTCAACTTGTAGTCTATTTCAGGGTAGGTGCTGGCGACATGTTCCCGGTATTTTTTCATCACATCATGCAATACTTCGTAGCTTTCTACACGTGTCACTATCTCGCCATAGGCAGCATAACTTTTCTCTGGCGTGTAGGTCAGCATAAAGCGTTCCAACCCTTTACCCGCCGTAGTCGTTACACTTTCAACACCTTCTTGCTCGACCAACCAGTTTTCGATGGCTTTCATCTTGGTGTTGGTCACACGTATATCCGTGCCTTCTGGTAGCCAGATATCCGACAAAAACATAGGTGTGGTAGAGGATGGGAAGAAGGCTTGCTTAATGAAGGTAAACCCATAGATGCTCACGCCTAGCGCGACCACTAATGTTGCGACCGTTATCCATGCGTTACGCATACAAAACTCGAGGAATTTCTTGTACATGACAAAAACAATTCCGTTGTACGGATCATCGCCTGCATCTTGATTAAACTTCTGTCCTTTAAAGAAAAGCTCAGCAAAGAAAGGAGTTAACGATATTGCAGTGAACCAAGACAGCATTAGCGAGATAAGCAATACCGAAAACAGAGTACGACAATATTCACCCGTGGAGTCTTCTGACAAACCTATTGGAGCAAATGCGGTTACCGCAATCACGGTTGCACCCAGCAATGGCCATTTAGTTTGTGTCACTATGTCGGTTGCGGCTTGCAAGCGAGTCCGACCCCGCTGCGTCCCCACCAATATACCTTCAACCACCACAATGGCATTATCCACCAGCATCCCCAGTGCAATAACCAGAGCCCCCAGAGATATACGCTGCAGGTCGATGGCAAAGTATTTCATAAACACGAAAGTGCCTAATACGGTGACCAACAAAATCAGTCCAATCAATAAACCTGAACGTAGCCCCATAAAGAAGAGTAGTACCACGATAACGATGCCGACCGCTTGACCAAGACTGACCACGAAGCCGCTGACCGATTTATCCACTTCCTTAGGTTGGCTGTAGATTTCAGAAATATTGATGCCAACAGGCTGTTGGTATTTTAGCTCCGCTAAACGTCTATCGAGCAGTGCTCCGACTTTCACTACGTTTACACCCGCATTGAAAGAAATACCCATGTTTAGGGCAAAATTACCATTAAAATTGATTAAGTTACTCGGGACATCAATATAACCACGCTTGATCTCCGCGACATCACGCAAATAGATCTGGCTAGAGCTACCTTGAGCAACATCGGTAATGATAAGGTCGCCAAGTTGATCTACATCCTGAAATTCACCGGTTGGGTGTATTCGGACGTACTCATCACCCATTCGTACTGCACCTGCAGGAGTCACTATGTTTTGAGTATTGAGGAGATTTGCCACAGCATTGGGAGCGATACCTAAGGTGTTAAGTCGTTTCATCGACATCTCGATGAACACTTGCTCTTGTTGATCGCCCGACACAGCAACTTTACTTATGCCTTCAACCAATTCAAGCTCACGGCGCAAGTAATCGACGTAATCAAGAAGTTCTTTATATGAGTAGCCTTCGCCTGTAACAGCGAGCAACACCCCAAACACATCGCCAAAGTCGTCTATAACCGCTGGAGTATTGACTCCGGGAGGCAAAGTGCCATCTAAGTCGGTCACCTTACGACGTAACTCATCCCAGATTTGAGGAAGATCATCAGGGCCATAGCTATTTTTCATGGTCACAGTGATCTGAGATAAACCTCGGCTTGAAATTGAATTAACCTCATCCACATAACTTAGCTGTTGAATGGCTTTCTCTATCGGGTAAGTCACCTCCTCTTCAACCTCTTGAGGAGTTGCCCCAGGGTAGCTAGTGACGACCATGGCGTCTTTGATGGTGAAAGCGGGGTCTTCAAGTCGTCCTAACTCAAAAAATGACGCAGCGCCGCCAATAAAAAAGATTAAAGAGATCATCCAACTGATCACTTTGTTCTTTATGAAATAGGCTGCGATTCCTTTGGTGCTCTCATCGTCTTGCTGCTCGAGATTATCCTGGCTCATTGAACAGCCTCCTTCTTAATTACTTCCACTTCCGCTCCATCACGCAGTTGAGACATTCCTTTCACTACGATCTTTTCCGCCCCTTGCAAGCCACTAACAATTTGCACGGTTCTGTTTTGAAGCTTTCCGAGTTCCACCAACTGCTTGCGCACTTTGTTCCCTTCTAGAACCCAAATATAGGTTTCTGTCCGGTCCAGAAGGTCTCCGTCCATATTGACCACTGCCTTGAATGGCACATAAGAACCCACGCTAACGTTCAATCCAGCCTCACTGCTTCTTGCTGTGACTTCTAGTGCCATACCATCGAGAATAATTTCTTTCTCAGGCATTGGCATAGTTAATGTCACGTTGTAAGTGCCGGTTGTAGGATCCGGTTCGGTGGTAAATTCTTTAATGGTCGCTTCGTAGATATTGCCACTTTCAACCTTTACCTTGGCAGTAACCTTACGTAAATCTCTCTGTGTAGGCTGATGGACAAACAAACGATCCGGTATCTGAATCAAGACTTCAACCGCATCCGTACTGTGAATATTGACTATCTGTTGACCTACTTGAATATTTTCAAAACGGTCAACATTGACACGAGAAATAATGCCATCGGCCGGTGCTTTAAGGGTCGTAAATTCCAAATATAATTTCGCCAACTGCAAATCAACCAGGGCAATATTGCGCTGCGCTGCTAGTTCATCATATTGTGACTGTGCTAATAACCCTTTTTTAACCAAAGGACCAGAACGTTTATACTGGCTGTTTATAGCGGCATAGCTTGCCCTTGTGTTGTCCACTGCAATTTGAAAGTCTCGTGTGTCTAGTTGGGCAATGACATCACCTTTCTTGACCCTATCACCCTCTTTAACTGGCAGTTGTGTGATTTCTCCCTGCACTCTAAAACTTAGATGAGAGCGTAGTGCCGCTTGTGCTACTGCGGGGAAATAAATGCGATCCGTCACTTCCGGTTCACCTAACTGAAGAATTTCCACTTTTGAAATATGGGTTGTTGGCTCTACGACGGGCCTTTCACAACCTGCCAATGCCACAGATAATCCCAATACTAGTGAGCCTTTCGAGAGCCACTTCATTGCTAAACTCATAAGCCTCGCTCCTTAATCCACTCTCTGATCTTCATCCCTGATTCAAGCTCTCTTACTCCAGAAATAACGATTTGATCGCCGTCAACCAAGCCTGAAACAACTTCCCCTTCGCTACTAAGAGAGATAGCCACTTGTTCAACCATAAAGTCTTCTGTGACTTTCCATACACATTGGTCGCTGCCACAAGGAAACAATGAAGTTTCCGGAAGCTTTGTCGGTTTTTGACGCGGTAACATAACGCGAATATTCCCGGACATACCCGGTAGTATGCCAAGGTCGCTAGGACGCTCCATGATCATTGTGACCTTGTAACTGCCCGTGGAGTTGTCCGATTCCGTATCTATCTCTTGAAAGGTTAAAGGAAATTGTTGTTCAGGAAAGGAATCAAACACCATGAAGGATTCTATGACGTCGTATCCTCGAAAACGATTGAGCATAGAATCCGGTAGTGGAAAAATAACCTTGAGCAAATCATTAGACTGGATGTTCATGACACCCTGTTTGGCGGCTACATACTCAAAATTATCTAAGTTAATAAGTGAGACAGTGCCATCGAACGGAGCGGTAAGTTTGGTATAACTGTAATTGGCTAGCGCTTGATCGTAATCTGCTCTGGCTGACTTATGAAGTGCCCTCGCCTGATCATATTCTTGCTCTGAAACAACCTTGTCCTTAATCAGTTTCTTCATTCGGTCAAATTGCACTTGAGCCAAGTTAAAGTTCGCCTTCGCTTTGGAGCGCAGCAATTTGTACTCTTTGTCATCCAGTACAGCTAATACATCGCCCTTTTTAACGGGCAATCCAGCCGTAGCAGGCAATTCGATGAGTTCTCCAGGAACTCTGAAAGCAAGTACTGCACGGTCGCCTGCTGCAGAAGATGCAGGGAACACACGTTCAAAACTTTTGTCTCCAACAGACACAGTGAGAAGTTTCGCTGGGCGAGATTCAGGCTCTGAAACGGCATTTTGCTTTTCTCCACACCCCACCAAGATGAGAGATGCACAAAACATCAAAAACCAATTGATACGCATAGTATTTCCTTATTGAGCGTCAATACCTTTAAAGATAGATGTTTCAAGATGTTAAATCTACTTTAAAAACCTGTTTTTAAAGCTTTTTCCTAATTAAATCACAATGTGTTTATAAAGCGTTCAGATGTTAATAAACATTACGAATTCACAATGCATTAATGATGATAGACAAAGACTTTGGGTCCGCTCTTTATCAATGTGACTGGTTTATTATCAATAAGATAGTTGAGAAGTGACGAATAAGGAGACAGCAAGGAAAGAGTGCTCTCAAAGAGAGCTAAAAGAAGGGTGTTGTAGAGATGTTGATATGAAGAGATATTTGATACACGCGAAAACAAAAAACGCACCACAGGATCTGCAGTGCGTTTAATATCATGAATGACTTGAGGCTAGTTTACTTGGCTTGATGAAAAATCTGCTCTGTCTCTAGCGATGTCATGCTACGGATTTGACGCCAAACATAGTAGAAGATACCCAGCATCATCAACATGCTAGGGATGGCAATCACTGGGTAGCTATACAAGGTCATTTTGCCAAGCTCTTCATTAAACGCTGCTGTTCCTGCAGGGCTAGTAACAATGTAAGTCGCCAGCGCATAATTCATCACCGATGAGAACGCGAAGGTACTTGCAAACAAGTAGTTAGAGTTCATCAAGCAGCGATCAAACGCCTTTTCATTGCCACTCTCTTTTAAGCGCTCTTCAATCAGAGACAAATTCAACACGGTTTTATTGAATATCAGCTTTTGCATCAATGGATGACGGGTGAAGGTCGAAACCAATACCGCGATACCAATAAGGCCAGGAATTAGCGCCTCTTTCATTGCTAACCAGCGAGTGTCTAACTCAAGTAAGCCAATACCGCCAGTTAAAAGCACACTCACAAAGCCAAGTGCTGCAATGAAGTTAAACTTCTTATTGCGGATAAGTTCTAGACCACCGTAAGCCACCGGGAACGACAAAGCCACAACAAGCGACAGCACAGTGCCTAGATGCTCGTCCCCACTAAACTTCATTAAGATGAACGACGGGATAAATACGTTAAACAGTATCTCGAATAGAGGGTTAGATTTTTTGGTATTGGTACTACTCATAGTCTTCCAGTGTTACGCGCTATAGTTCTCTTTATTGGAGGGGATTGTTCCTTGCGTAGCTCCAAATGTAAAGCCCTTAAAGTTTAGCAATCATGACTAGAGTGATCAAAGACACTGCCATCAAGTTGTTTGAAACACGCTAACTAGAAAAATATTCCCAAGTTAGCGTGTTTACTGTGACGCTTTACACCGAATGCACGGCTTCAGGCTTAGTATCACTACTCGCATCTTGCTCACACTGCTCAGCCTTAGTCAGTAATATCTGAATCAGCTTTGAACAGAGTAAGGCAACACCAATCATCACCACCGCCATAATGGTGAGCAGTTGGAAGTATTCACCGTAGACGTTGTGTGCGATATCTTGGGTCAGCACTTGGCCCTTTTCCAATGCGATATTGGTCGATAAGGCTGCGCCGACAATTCCGCTCAACGCGATAGCAACCGAAAACAGGCTCACTGAGAAGTTCTCAATATGATGAGGCGCAACAGATAAGATGAATGCCACTACCATTGACCCTACAACCACCTCTGCAATCGCTTGGAAGAAATGCACTGCCAAGAAGACTTCAGGTCGAATAGCGACATCTGGCCCTACTGTAGAGATGAAGTAGGTCAAAATACCAAACGCGATAGTCGTGAGAACAAAGGCTATTGCAATCTTTGTGGAGGTAGAGAGGTTGATTCCTCTCTTCTCTAATGAATGAAAAGCGAAGGCCACAATCGGTCCGCCCACCATGCACCATAGAGGGTTCATTGCCATTGCGGCTTCTGGCTCTAGAGGAATGAAACCGAACAAGTTGCCCTTTAGGGTATTCATCGCAACGATGTTCATTGAGGTCATCATCTGACCGTAGTAAACAAAGAAACAGGTTGTCAGAAAGGTCACAATCAAGATGGTGCCCATTTTCAAGCTTTCTGAGCGCTCGACTTTAAACATCAAGAAGATAAAGTACACAATCGCTAACACACCAATGGCGTAGACGATGTTTTGTCCCACATCCATGTTCGAAAACATGAAAAACACCAAGGCAATCATAGCGACTGAAGCAACCGCAAAGATCAGCCAATTAGTGAGAGACACTGCTGCTTGGTCGATGGGTTTACCCATTGGCTTAAAGCTTTTGTGGAGCACTAATAATACAAATAGGGCAACCGCTGCCATGATAGCGGATACGGAAAAACCACCACTAAACCCAATGTAGAGCACCAACATAGGGAATAGGTACTGACCTAAGAATGCGCCAATATTATTTACCGAGTAGTTAATGGGAAAGCCTTTCTCGAAATCTTGGTGCGAAGAAAAGGTTCGCTTATAAAGACTAGGATAGGACGGAGACATCAAGCCTCGCCCATAACTTGCAAGCGCAATACCCGCCATAGCCGTTGGCACATGCAGGCTGGTCGCGCCAACAACTAACAGAAAGTAGCCAGCGACGAATGCCAGATAACTAATGGTTAGAGAGCGATAAGCTCCAAGTAGTTTGTCAGCAATAAAGCCACCAGCAATGGCAAACAAAGGGCCTATCGCTGCGAATGCGCCAACGACCATCATGGTATCGGCTTCACTGTAATTAAGGTCTTCAAGAAAGAATCGAGTCAGACTGACAAGCACGCCATAAAAAGAGAGCCCGAAGAGCATCTGACAAAGCATCATCGATTTGTTTAATTTATTCCACATGATCGGTTTCTCATGGTTGAGGATTTTAGTTCTAAATTGAGGGTAGAAATGCTTGAGGGCTCAACGAATTTGATGAGCATCGTGGGTTCCATAGGCCATACAACCCCATGCATATTAAGGAAAGAACGCATTGTAAGGGCGGAGCTTGGTAATAAATACTCGCGATTAGAGGACAGCGTCCATCAACAATATGAAACGAGTGGAATGGATTTTTTGGCGTGAAATTAGCCTTTCATCTGCTCAATCTGCTGCTGGGAGAAAAGAGCAATTTGAAAATGAGTTATCGATCAACATTGCGTTAACCTAGAATTACAAAACTGTCTAATCAATCACGTTAAGTCATACAATACTATTGTATCCTTTTGTCATTCTAATAAAGGAATGCACCAATAAAACGTGGGAAAAAGATTATGAAAAAAGTGTATCTAGGTCTAGCTATTGCAGGTTTACTGGCAGGTTGTGCTGCTCCAAGCGATAGTGCAAAAACTGAAATGGCGGCACCAGCTGCAAACGAAGCAAGCATGGTTGTTGCGGCAGGTACAGGTGACAACCTAGTAGCCGATCCACATATCGTAGAGTTTCGTGCTAACAGCGGTAAAAGTGATGTTTGGAAGAAACACGCAGACAAAAACAATGGCCTTGGCGACGTAGGTAGCTCGAAGGTATCAGCGTTTGAAGATGAAGGCTCTGTGCGTATTCGCTTTATCAGTGCATCTGATGACTTTTCTGCAATGCCAGGTCTAAGCCAACAAGTAAATGGCTTGGCACCAAACACAGATTACGTGCTATCTCTTTACGTTGAAGACAAAAAAGGTGGAGCATCACCAACGTCTGTTGTTGTTGGCGCTACCGATGCTGCAGGTCAAGAACTAGCAGAACAAGAATTCCACGTAGCGAGTATGAACAACGCTCCTCACGCAGACAGAAAGTCTTTCCGTCAAGTTGCGGTTGAATTTAACTCGGGTGGCAACACGTCTGCAACGATCTTTGCAAAACTAAAAGTCGATGACGCTTCTGCAATCACTGGCGATATTGGCAAAGCCTCAGAGATCCGCGTTGACGCATTCTCTCTAGCTAAAAAGTAATCACTTTAAGCCTCAATAAAAACGCCAATCATATGATTGGCGTTTTTATTTTTGATTCAAAAAAGACTACAAATTTCTAAAAGCGGCATTGGTCTTTCTGGTATCTGAGGTCACATACGCCTCCATCTTTCTAAGACTTGTTTCCATTTCTTCGAAATCTTGTTCCATCACAGTAAGTAGCTCTTTGGGCGCCTTACCTGACTGCCACGGCTTTTGCTTCATTTGATGGTCAAATTGCTGCTGCCTAGTTTGAAAGATTTGCGGTGATTGCTTCTCAAGCATTAAGCTTGCGGCGAAATACGCTAATACCATAACAAAGCCGCCGCCAAGTAGAGCTGCCGATACAAACAAGATTCGTACTACCCAGACTTCAATACCGAAGCGCGCGGCAATACCTGCACACACACCCGTCAGCTTCCCATTGTGGGTGTCTCGATATAATCCTCTCATTGATTCGACCTCCAACTCGGTGACTCCGCATCCAAGATCTTCTCTAGGGTTTCGATGCGTTGCTTCATCTGCACCGCTTTCGATGACAGTTGCTGAAGTTGCTCCCTTTCATCGCCAGACAAACCCTGCCCTAGTTTACGCTTACTTCTGTAGTGCAGAATCAACCATAACGGGGCAACAAAGATTAAGAAAACACTCAATGGTACCGTGATCAATGCTGTAGACATTTCGCCCCCTTATTGGTCTTTATTAATCGAATTCTTCATTTTTTGCAGCTCTTGCTCTATTTCATCATCGGCCTGCAACTCGGCAAACTGATCATCAAGACTCGGCTCTTTACCGACTTGATAGCTGTCTGCATCGGCTTCCAATCGATCTATCTTTTGTTCGTATTGCTCAAACTTAGCCAGTGTATCTTTGGTGCGGCTGTTGTGCAGATGTTGCTGAACATCCTTGCGACTTTTGGCGGCATTTTGGCGCATTGCTAGAGCAGATTGGCGAGCTCGAGTTTCATTAATCTTGGTCTCAAGTTTGCCCACCTCATCACTCAACTTAGTGATGGTTTCTTCAACCAAGGTCTGCTCAGTGTGCAAAGATTTCATCACTTTAGTGATGCGCTGTTTTTCTATTAGCGCTGCACGAGCGAGCTCTTCTCTGCCACGGCTTAGTGCCAATGAGGCTTTTTGTTGCCAGTCTTCAACCTGCTCTTCCACCTGAGCCACTCTACGCTGAAGCTCTTTTCGCTCTGCTAGTGCTTTGGCTGAGCTTGTGCGCACCTCCACTAAGGTATCTTCCATTTCTTGGATAATAAGGCGGATCATTTTTTCTGGATCTTCTGCCTTATCCAACAACGAGTTAATGTTTGAGTTCACTATGTCAGCAAAACGAGAAAAAATACCCATCTTATCTCTCCTTTATCGGTATTGTTTGTGGCGACGTGTTTCGCGCCTACTACCTGCTACTATCCAAATTGCATGCCAAACTTGAACAGTTAGCTTCACGCTGATAATTGATAGTTACAATAACTATGATAAACAATAGGTTATGAAGAACTTCGCTGTTCTTTTAATTAAAGGTAAGCGATATGCACTTGATCTCTAACATGCAAAACGTTTGACTTTAACTGTGAATAGTAAATTATTAACCACTAATCGGTTAAAAATACCAACAGGGATATCATGCAACAGACACTGATCGGTCAATCTAGCCCATTTCTTGCTGTATTAGATAAAGTCTCTAGGCTTGCACCTATTGAGCGCCCTGTATTGATTATTGGCGACCGTGGAACAGGTAAGGAGTTAATTGCTCAGCGACTGCATTACCTATCTAGGCGGTGGGACAAGCCACTAATCAGTCTAAATTGTGCCGCGCTCAGTGAAGGTGTGGTTGATTCAGAGCTGTTTGGTCATGAAGCAGGGTCATTTTCTGGGGCAACAGGCAAACACCAAGGCCGCTTTGAGCGTGCCGAGAGTGGCAGTTTATTTTTGGACGAATTAGCGACAACGCCACTCTCAGTGCAAGAGAAGTTATTGAGGGTTATCGAATACGGGGAGTATGAACGAGTTGGGGGCAGTCGCATCCTGCAATCCGATGTCAGGCTCATTTGTGCCACCAATGCTGACCTTCCCGAGCTTGCGGAGCAACAAAAATTCCGCGCAGATCTATTAGACAGGCTGGCCTTCGATGTGGTGTTACTACCCAGCTTGAAAGAGCGACTGGAAGATATTCCACTTCTGGCCGAGCACTTTGCTTTGCGCATGTGCCAAGAACTGGGACTGCCGCTATTCAATGGCTTTAGCGCTCAATGTCAGCAACAGTTATTGGACTATACTTGGCCTGGTAATATCAGGGAACTCAAGAACGTCGTCGAACGAGCCATCTATCTTAACCCCGAGCCGGACACACCTATCCAAGAACTGGTATTTGACCCCTTTGCTAAACCTAATGTCACCACTGAACCGACCGGCAAAGTATCCGTAGAACAGAAAGCTGAAGTGACCATCGCCTCTTTACCCCTTGATTATAAAAAGTGGCAGCATGATCAGGATATTGAATTGCTCAATAAGGCCTTACAAGAAGCACAACATAATCAGAAGAAAGCCGCAGGTCTGCTAGGATTGAGTTATCACCAATTTAGAGGAATGCTTAGAAAGTATAAAATGGTTTAGGATCAATGATTAACCCAATGGAGCTTAAAGGCAATAAGTGTTAGATTATGCAGATCATTCTAAAGAAACAATTAGTGGTGCCTTAGTCTATGAAGGCGAATATCTGGAGAACGCTTCAACTCGGATTCGTGGGTATGTGCACCCTCATTGTATCCGGTTGTGGTGATATCGAAGTCTCCGATCAGATCAAACAAGATGGATTCATATTTTGTGGTCAAGGAACACCCAGTTCTTTTAACCCTCAATTAGTCGACAACGACATTGCTGCAGAAGCCTTAGGTCCGCAGATCTTTAATACCTTAGTGCATTTATCCAATAAAGACTTGGAGCTAGAGCCTATGCTAGCCTCCAGTTGGACTGTGGATGAATCAGGCACTGTTTATCAGTTTAAACTGCGCCCTGACGTCTCTTTTCAAACCACTGACTGGTTTACTCCAACCCGTAAGCTCAGCGCACAAGACGTGGTATTTACCTTTGAGCGAATTATCGATAGCAGCCATCCGTTCCACTATGTCAGTGGTGGTACTTACCCTTGGTTTGAGGCTATTGGCTTCAAGCGCATCTTAAAAGAGGTTAAGGCTGTTGATGAGCATACGGTTCAGTTTGAGCTTTTCAAGCCAGACAATACGTTCTTAACCAACCTTTCCACGACTTACTCGAGCATACATTCATCTGAATATGCCAATCAGTTACTGGCAAAGGATCAGAAGCAAAACCTTGATCAGCTTCCTGTAGGCACAGGGCCGTTTTATCTAGACCAATTTAGCGTTAATGATTACATACGTCTGCGTCGTAACCCCGACTTTTGGGGAACTCCAGCTAAAATGGAGCAAGTTGTACTCGATATCACCTCCCGTGGTACAGGCACCTTAGCAAAGCTTTTACGCAGTGAGTGTGACGTTTTATTCTCGCCTCGTTCCAGCCAGATCCCAACCATTCAAGCACATCCTGATTTGGTGTTGCAGGCATACCCAAGCATGAATGTCGCCTTTATAGCGCTTCGCACGCTAAACCCTGCCCTTAACGATGCCCGAGTGCGAAAGGCGCTAAACCTAGCCATTAACCGTGACGCGATTATCGACTCGGTCTACTACGGATATGGCACATCGGCTTATTCGATATTGCCGCCCGAATCGTGGGCTTATCAAAAAGACTCTAGCCAGGTACGCTACGACCGCAATTATGCGAGGGCGCTGATTCGTGAAGCGGGTTATGGCACGGGACTGGAGCTGTCTTTGTGGGTCGCGCTAGAGCCCACAGCCTATAACCCAAGCCCGAGAAAAGTCGCAGAACTTCTGCAGTCAAACTTTGCCGATATTGGGGTAAAGCTCAACATCTTTCTTGATGAACGTTTATCACGCTCAACCTTCCAAAGTGTCGCAGAAGCCGACATGATCTTAACGGGCTGGAATGCCGATACCAGTGATCCAGATAACTTCTTTCGTCCATTGCTCTCTTGCGGCGCAGACAGAGCGGGCCTGAACATTGCTTCTTGGTGTAATCCAGACTTTGATGCCTTGATTGATATCGCTAAAGAAACCACGCAAAAGCGTCATCGCTTTAACTTATATCGCCAAGCACAAAATTTGCTCAACGAAGAAGTGCCTATTATCCCTATCGCTCATGGCATGCAATTTCAGGCTAAGCATAAGTCTCTAAAAGGATTTGATGCGAGCCCATTTAATACCCTAAGCTTTGAAAACGTTGAGAGGAGCAAGTAGTGTTTATATATGCCATTCGACGTTTCAATCTATTCGTCATTACCCTGATGATCTTAACCCTAGTGGGTTACAGCATCCTTCGTTTAGACCCAACTTCACCTTGGGCTATTTCTGACTTTTGGCAGGGATGGACACTGTACCTTCATGAAATCAGCCAGCTAGACTTTGGCTCAACCGCTCAAGGTACACCCGTTTTTGACGAAGTTAAGGTGGTATTTACCGCAACGCTTGAGCTGTGTTTCTTTGCCTTTATTCTCGCGCTGTGCATCGGCCTTCCCTTAGGCACGCTTGCAGGAATGCGCCAGAATAAATGGGCAGATCGATTAATCTCGTTCTTTTCTATGGCGGGATACTCTGCCCCGTTGTTTTGGGTTGCCTTGTTATTGGTGATGCTATTCTCTCTGCGTCTGGAGTGGTTGCCTATCTCAGGTCGCTACAACCTGCTGTACGATATCCCACATATCACAGGCTTTGCGATGATAGACGCATGGCTCAGTGATAGCCCTAACCGAGAAGAAGCCTTTACTAGTGTTGTGATGCACCTGATCTTGCCAGCTTTAGTATTGGCACTCGCGCCTACCACACACTTCATAAGACTGATGCGCGCTTCCGTGGCGGATGTGATGGGTAAAAACTACATTCGCGTAGCCAAAATTAAAGGCCTTTCAAAGGTTGAGATCATTTTTGAGCACGTGTTACGTAACGCTATTCCGCCAATCATCCCACTTATCGGCGTACAACTCTCGAGTATGCTTACATTCGCCATCATTACCGAGTCTATCTTTAACTGGCCGGGAATTGGGCGTTGGCTGCTTGATGCAGTGAGCAACCGTGATTACGTTTCTATTCAAGCAGGAGTCATGGTGGTGGCTACTTTTGTATTGGCAACGCAGATCCTGTCAGAGTTGGTCGGTACGCTGATTAATCCATTAGCAAGGAAGGAATGGTATGCTAAATACTAGTGTCTACCTCGAAGAGAGTATACCCACTCAACGCGAACGCTTTTGGCGCCATTTTCGTAGCAACAACCTAGCGATGTTTGGGCTATGGAATCTCGGTGTGATTCTATTTATCACCCTGATTTCTCAGTTGATTGCACCGCATGATCCCCTTGCACAATCTTCAGTACTGCTGCAGCCACCCTCGTGGGCTAAAGAAGGCAGTATCGATTATTTCTTGGGAACAGACGACTTAGGCCGTGACATACTGTCGCGCCTGCTAAGTGGCTCGCAGATCACCATTGGTTCAGCCATTTTCATTACCTTAATTGCCGCGTTTATTGGTTGTATTATTGGCGCGCTAGCGGGTATGACTAAGGGCTTACTATCGAGTATTCTGAATCACCTGCTCGATACGGTAATGTCGATTCCTTCGTTGCTACTTGCGCTTATCTTTGTGGCGTTTCTAGGCACGGGTATGACATCGATAATGATGGCCATTTGCCTTGCCTTGATCCCTCGATTTATTCGCAGTGTCTACCAAACCATTCATGCGGAGGTTGAGAAAGACTACATCATGTCAGCCAAACTTGATGGCGCTGACAAGTGGTACCTACTCACTGTCTCCATATTACCGAACGTACTAGCGCCTATTGCGGCAGAATTTACCTTTGCTTTAACCATCGCGCTACTCGACATTACCGCTCTCGGTTTTCTTGGCCTTGGCGCTCAAGCACCAAGTCCAGAATGGGGAGCTATCTTGGGAGATTCCGTTGAACTTATCTATCTGGCTCCGTGGACAGTGGTCCTTCCGGGACTTGCCATCATGTATAGCGTAATCACCATTAACCTCGTTGGTGAAGGGGTTCGTGACGCCCTTAATGCAGGAGTTGAGTAATGCCTGTATTGGATTTTAGACACGTCACTATAGAGATTGATACCCCTCAGGGAATGGTTAAAGCAGTTGACCGCATGAGCTTAACCATCAATGAAGGCGAAATCCGAGGGTTAGTAGGCGAATCGGGCTCAGGTAAGAGCCTGCTTGCAAAGGCCATTGTTGGGCTGGAAAAAGAAAACTGGAAGATCACCGCAGACCGAATGCGCCTCGGTGACGTTGACCTTTTGGCGCTCAAGCCAAAAGAGCGACGAAAGGTTATCGCGCGAGAGATTGCGATGATTTTCCAAGAGCCCTCCACCTGCTTGGATCCCAGTGAGCGCGTAGGTCGCCAACTTGCCGAGTCTATCCCCTCTAGAACTTTTGAAGGCAAATGGTGGCAACGTTGGGGCTGGCGTAAGAAAACCTCCATTGCACTGCTGCATAAAGTGGGTATTAAAGAGCACACCCGCATTATGCGCAGCTATCCCTATGAACTCACTGACGGTGAGTGCCAGAAGGTAATGATTGCGATGGCGATTGCCGCCAAGCCAAAGATCTTGATTGCTGATGAGCCTACCAACGACCTTGACCCCATAACGCAGACGCAAATTTTGCGACTACTGAGTAGAATGAATCAGGTAAACAACACCACAATTTTGCTTATCGGACACGACCTTGCAGCCATTACTCAATGGGCTAAGAAGATCACCGTAATGTATTGCGGGCAAAGTGTTGAGTCTGCGCCAACAGATAAGTTGATGGCGGCGCCAAAACACCCCTACACTCAAGCACTTCTTGAAGCCCTGCCTGACTTTAGTGGTTGGCTTCCGCATAAACAGAAATTGCAATCTCTGCCGGGAAGCATCCCGCCGCTTCAGCACTTGCCGATCGGTTGTCGATTAGGGCCGCGTTGTCCCTATGCACAACACAAATGCGTAAAGGCGCCCTACTCTAAAAAAGAAAAAGGCCATAAGTACAATTGTCATTTCCCTCTCAACACCAAAGCTAAGGTGAGTGAATGAGCTCGTTACTAGAGGTTAAGGACCTAAGTAAAACCTTCGTCAACCGCTATGGGCTATTTAGAAAGCAGTACTTTGATGCGGTAAAGCCAGTCAGTTTTACTCTAGAACCCGGTCAGACATTGGCATTAATAGGACAAAACTCTTCTGGCAAGTCTACGTTAGCTAAGATGCTAGCGGGAGTAATAGAGCCAAGTTCAGGAGAGATCTTTGTTAACGGCGAAAAGCTAGAACACAAAGACTATGCAACTCGTTGTAAATTAATACGCGTGATCTTCCAAGACCCCAACTCCTCCTTGAATCCACGCATTCAGATTGGTCGAATCCTAGAAGGTCCGCTAAAAAGAAACACCGCCATGCCACCAGAGGCACGCAAGCGACGCGTAATTGAAACGCTAAGACGTGTGGGTTTGCTGCCTGAGCATGCGTATTTCTACCCGCAAATGTTGGCTGCTGGACAAAAACAGAGGGTCTGTATTGCAAGGGCTCTAATACTTCAGCCTTCGATCATCATTGCTGATGAAGCGCTAAATGGTCTAGATATGGCAATGAGATCGCAGATCATTAACCTCTTGCTAGAACTGCAAGATGAAATGGGCTTGTCGTTTATCTATGTATCTCAGCAAATTGGTATCGTTAAGCACATCTCAGATAAAGTAATGGTGATGTCTCACGGTGAAGTGGTGGAAGCGGGTGATACGCAAAAGGTATTATCTGATCCCCAACACGCCATTACCCAGAAGCTAGTTGATAACCACTTTTATAAGGCGCCAAATTACTCTAAGTAACATTGAGCGTTGACTTAGAACCCACAATAAAAAAAGGGCAGGATGATCACTCACCCTGCCCTTACTATTTTGCTATAACGCGTAGCTTATACTAGCTCAGCTTGTAGCCAAGGCCAGCCTTGTTTCTTACGGCTTAGCGTATTTTCCATCATAAGAACGCCATTATCCGCGTGCTTGTCTAGCTTCTCAGCCCACTCACCTTTGTAAAGAAGACGAGTGGTTGCTGAAGTGATGTCTGTTAGCATAACAGCTGCAAACGCTAGGCCTTGTTCGTCACAGCGACGCACAAGGTCTTGCTCAAGCGCTTCGATTTGACCATCAACTTGCTCAAGGGTTGCAAGCTCAATCTGACCCACAACAACATCACGACCATTGAATGGGTATGCTTTAAGGTCTTTTTCTACCAGTTGTGCTGGCGATAGGCCTTCGATGTCTGTCTTAGCAATCAGAAGTGCTTTAATGAATGCATCAATGTCGTCAACACCCGCAATTTGAGCTAGCTCTTGTACTGCATCTTTATCTTTTTGAGTACATGTTGGAGAAGCGAAACCTACTGTGTCAGATAGGATAGCTGACATCATTAGCTTAGCGATTGCTGGAGCAATCTCTGCACCCTCAATCTTGAACATGTTGAAAAGAACTGTACAAGAACAGCCTACAGGCCAGATCCACGCTTCAAGTGGGTTGATTGTCATCACATCACCCAAACGGTGGTGATCAACGATACCTACGATTTCTGCTTCGTTCACGTCATCAGGTGCTTGAGCTAGGTCACTGTAGTCAACTAGCCAAACTTTTTCACCCGCAACTGAATCGCGAAATTCTGGTTGCTCTAGACCCGCTACATTAAGAATGTGCTGAGTCTCGCGGTTAATCTCTCCTTGACGAATTGGCTTAGCGTCTAGGCCACGAGCCTTAAGAAGTTCAGTAGCAGCTAAAGCTGAACAAATACTATCGCTATCTGGGTTTTTATGACCAACAACTAAAATCATCACTGTTCCTATAATGTTATCCAATGTTACGTCTACTATTAGACGTTATAGTGCGAACATTATACCCAATCAGTTTCAAGTTTCTAGTTATCTACTTGGGTTAAACCGTTATCTGCCTAGCTTGAGAGTGCGTTAGTGCTATGTGAAAACCTTGCGCGTTTTAAGGGCTTTACTCAACATCCGCTCTAAGCAATTTTCAATGGCTGTTAACAAGGGCACAAACAACCGTCATTTAACCTAGATTTGACACGAATGCCGGATAAAAACTATCAATTTCAATTGATGCAGTGTATCGTTTCGCACGCTCAAATCAATGTTCAGTAACAAGTTGAATTGCATGTTTAATTTTGCCAATTTTTATCAATTAATCGCTCAAGACACGCGCCTGCAGCCGTGGCTAGAGACCCTACCTAAACAGCTTGCTGACTGGCAAAGCGCCGAGCACGGTGATTTTGACCGCTGGTTACGAGCTCTCAATAAGATACCTGCGCTCACGCCGGATAACATCGAATTGCAGTACGAGGTCAGTGTTTCTAATTCTCACCCCCTCATTGATGGTGAAAAGAAGAAACTAGAAAGCCTGCTAAAAACGTTCCACCCATGGCGTAAAGGTCCATTTACCCTGCACGATATCCACATTGATACCGAATGGCGATCAGACTGGAAATGGGATCGTTTACTTCCGCACATCTCCCCTTTGAAAAACCGTTCTGTGTTGGATGTAGGCTGTGGCAATGGTTACCACATGTGGCGAATGCTGGGAGCGGGTGCAAGAATGTGCGTAGGGATAGATCCATCACATCTTTTCCTTGTGCAGTTTGAAGCTGTGCGTAAGTTGATGAACAATGACCAGCGAATTCACCTTCTTCCACTTGGAATTGAACAACTACCTGAACTAAGAGCCTTCGATACAGTCTTCAGTATGGGCGTGCTCTACCATAGACGTTCTCCTCTTGACCATATTCTACAGTTGAAAAATCAACTTCTGCCCGGTGGCGAATTGATCTTAGAGACCTTAGTGATTGAAGGTGATGAGAATGCGGTGCTAGTACCTGCTGATCGTTACGCTCAGATGCGCAATGTGTACTTCTTCCCTTCGGCAAAAGCGCTTAAGGTGTGGATGGAAAAATGCGGATTGGTTGATGTAAGAATTGTCGACGAAAACACGACTTCGGTAGGCGAACAAAGATCAACGGAATGGATGAAGCACAACTCACTACCTGAGTACCTTGATCCAGAAGACCCAAGTAAAACTGTCGAAGGCTACCCTGCTCCTCGCAGAGCCATACTGGTTGCAAAAAATCCGAGTTAATTGGATTCACTGATGTCCGTTTGTTCACTAAATGAACATCAGTTAAAACATTGAAAATTATCAATGTTTTTTATTGAACTACCGAAAATATAGAATATGTGTTCTACACTTAGCATTACGAATCTGACTAGTTGAATCGGATTCTCGAGCTAAGTACAAATGATAATAGGTCTAAGATGCTCAAGCATATTGTCGCCTTATCCGGAGCGGTACTTTTATCCGGATGTGCTACGTCTCAAGCAACACAGGAAGAAACGAGACAATATAGAACGGAATCTATGCAAGCAGTCAAATCGTCTGAAGATAATTTATCTAATCAGATCAGTAACCTACAGCTTTCAATTGATAATCAAAATGACTATATTGAGAGTTTAGAAGGCCAGCTAGCTATCATGTCGAATCGAGTTGATAACCTAGCTAAGCAAAATGCTCGAGTGTTACTTGCTCCTAAGCAAGAAGAACAACAACCTAAGCCAAAGGCACCTGTGTCCAATGGCGATTTGGTTGTTTTAGGTTCAATTGAAACAGTCAAATTTGAACAGATAAATCAAACGTTTGAAGCAAGAATTGATACAGGTGCCGCAACATCGTCACTTAATGCAATTAATATTCAAGAATTTGAACGAAACGGCAACACATGGGTTAAATTTAACTTATCCACTGATAAAGCCGAAGATGCTGAACCAACATGGATTGAAGCTCCGCTCATTCGTTATGCGAAGGTTCGTCAATCTAATACAACTAAAACGCATCGACGTGCAGTTATTGAACTGTGGATTAACTTAGGTGACGTAAGAGAAAAAGCACAGTTCACTCTGGCTGACCGCTCTCACATGACCCACCCGGTACTATTAGGCAGAGAGTTCATCAAGGACATTGCCCTAGTAGATGTAAGTAAAGAATTTATTCAAACAGAAAAACAGCAGTGACAAATTAGGTCGCCTCAATAATAAGGATTGTTATGACTTCACGAGTGCCTTTTTATATTTTTATTGCCCTGCTCATAGTTGCTGGCGCCGCATTATCTATACAGCGCCATGACTCCTACGGGGTACCTTGGACACCGGGTGAAAGCCGAGAGCTTTGGGATATTGAAGCTCGCGTTGAGCTTGTTGCACAAGGTGAACCGGTGACGGTTTCTCTTGCAGCACCAGGGACTCAAAACGGCTACACACTAATTGACGAATCTGCATCATCGCCGGGTTATGGCGTAGCTTATGTAAATTCTGATATTGGTCGACGAGCGGAATGGACTATCCGCTATGCCGAGGGACCACAAACTATCTACTACAAGGCTCAATTCCTTGTCGACCCGCAGGCCAAGGTAGAATCAATTCCACCTGAAGGTGGCATTGAAGCGCCAACCTTTGATGGCCCTCAAGAAGCAGCGGCTCAAGCCATTGTGGAAGAAGCGACCAAGCGAAGCGCTAACGATGAAACGTTAACTCGCGAGATCATCCGCAAGCTGAACGATAGCAACAGCCAGAACGCTGCCCTACTGCTCAATCAGTTTACCAAGCAAGAAGCGCTTTCTGCCCTACTCGCTTACGCTGAAGTACCGAGTAAAACTGTAGGTGTTATTCAGTTGGAAGATGGTCGTCGCCGTCAGTCAATCAATCCTATGGTCCAGGTATGGGACGGCAAGGAATGGTTGTTATTTGACGCTGAGACAGGTACTCAAGGTAAGAGTGAAAACACGCTTATCTGGGATGAGTCGAATGTGTCACTTCTTGACGTTACCGGTGGTAGAAACAGTCAGGTGCTGTTCTCTATGATTGCTCAAGACATTACGCCTCGCGCTGCAACCGCAAGCAAGGTAAATGCTGATGACCTACTCAACTTCTCCATTCACAGCCTACCTCTAGAAGAGCAGTCGATGTTTAAAACCATCATGCTGATTCCTATCGGTGCGCTCATCGTGGTGTTCTTGCGAATTATCATCGGTCTTAAGACTTCCGGTACCTTCATGCCAGTGCTTATTGCGGTTGCCTTTGTGCAAACACAGCTAGTGACAGGTATTGTCGGTTTCCTACTCATAGTCGGTACAGGTTTGGTGATACGTAGTTATCTCTCCAAGCTCAACTTGCTACTGGTGGCCAGGATATCCGCGGTCATCATCACCGTAATCTTAATTATTTCAGTCTTCACTATTGTTGCCTTTAATATCGGCTTGGTAGAAGGTCTGTCTATCACCTTCTTCCCTATGATCATCCTATCTTGGACTATCGAACGTATGTCGATTCTTTGGGAAGAGGAAGGCGCGAAAGAAGTGGTTCTGCAAGGTGGTGGTTCACTACTAACGGCTGTACTGGTTTACTTAGCAATGACTAACATGTACATCCAACACCTGACCTTCAACTTTATCGGCATGCAGCTAATTATCCTGGCACTGATTCTAATGCTAGGTAACTACACTGGATACCGCTTAACCGAGCTACGTCGCTTCAAGCCACTGGCGGAGGACTAAGCCTATGTTGAGTCAGTTTACTTCGCCATTTAAGATTCGCTCAAAGGGAATTATGGGCATGAACCAACGTAACCACAGTTACATTGGTAAGTACAATGACCGTAGTAAATTCCCTCTTGTGGATGACAAGCTAAAGACCAAAAAGATTGCAGAGCTTCACGGCGCAACAACGCCGGCGCTCATTGGCGTCATCGGTCAGCAAGCTGAAGTAAAGCGTATCCATAAAATGGTTAAGGAATGGCCTGGATTCTGTATCAAACCTGCTCAAGGCAGTGGTGGTAAAGGAATCTTGGTCATCATTTCGCACAAAGACGGCGTTTATACCAAGCCGTCTGGCGATACCGTTAACGAGCAAGATGTTGAACGCCATATCAGTAACACACTGGCGGGTCTGTTTTCCTTGGGCGGTAAGAACGACGTTGCCGTTGTAGAGAACTTGATTAAGTTCGACAGCTGCTTCGAGGGTTACAGCTACGAGGGTGTGCCCGATGTACGTATCATCGTATTCAAAGGCTACCCTGTTATGGCGATGATGCGTCTGTCAACGTCTAACTCTGACGGAAAGGCTAACTTGCACCAAGGTGCTGTGGGCGTGGGTATTGACATAGCGACAGGCAAAGCCGTGCGCGCTGTTCAATACGATTTACCCGTAACCCACCACCCTGACACAGGTAAAGACCTAATGCAGCTGCAGGTTCCTCACTGGGAGCGTTTACTGGTCTTGGCCTCAAGCGCTTGGGAAATGACAGGCCTAGGTTACATGGGTACCGACATGGTACTTGATAGTGAAGAAGGCCCTATGGTGTTAGAGCTTAACGCCCGCCCGGGTTTAGCGATTCAGATCGCTAACGGCACAGGCCTACTTCCTAGGTTGAAACATGTTGAAAACCTCGGTGAAACCGCTGAGTATCCAAGACCCGCAGAACGCGTAGCCTACGCCGCTAAGCAATTTGCCGCGCATTTGGATAACGTGAAAAAGTAGTCTCTATCGATAGAAATAACAAAGCCCTCATGACTGTAAAAGTGATGAGGGCTTTGTTTTAGGTAGGTCCTAGGCCCTGGGTTCTAGCCTCCTAGGACCAAGAACACAGGACCGCTCTTAACCTTATTCCTACCTTCCCAACGCTTCTTTATAATGTACGCGACATACCGACACATATTTATCATTACCGCCAATAGCCACCTGGTCCCCTTCTGCGATAGGGTTACCATGCTCATCGGTTCGGATCACCATGTTGGCTTTGCGACCGCAGTGGCAGATGGTTTTTAGCTCAACTAGCTTGTCCGCCCACGCTAACAAGTGAAGGCTGCCTTCAAATAACTCGCCCAAGAAGTCGGTACGCAAGCCGTAGCACAATACTGGGATGTGCAACTTATCGACGATTTCCGTCAGTTGGTATACCTGCTCTTTTGATAAGAACTGGCATTCATCCACTAGTACACAGTGGTGCTGCGTTTCTTCATTGAGCTCGCTCATTTTCTTGAATAAATCAGTGTCTTTGTGAAAAAGGTGCGCATCAGCCTGAAGGCCAATTCGAGAAGTTACCTTCCCTTCACCATAGCGATCATCAAGTGCTGCGGTAAAAATAAGTGGGTTCATCCCTCTTTCTTGATAGTTAAAAGAGGATTGTAGAAGTGTGGTGGATTTACCCGCATTCATCGCTGAGTAATAGAAGTACATCTGAGCCACGTTAAAGCCTTTATTATCGTTCTAGGTTACATAAAGAAAAGGGCCGATAAATATCAGCCCTTATTATTCAAAGGTTAAGAATTACTTGCGACGCCAAGTGGTACCTTGAGGACCATCTTCTAAGACAATACCCAGTTCATTGAGCTTGTCGCGAGCAAGGTCGGCATTTGCCCAATCTTTAGAAGCACGAGAGTCATTGCGAAGCTTAATCAGAGCTTCAATCTCAGCCACTTCGTCGTCTTCTTGATCACCTTGCAAGAAGGCTTCAGGGTCTTGGTAAAGAATACCAATCACATCCGCTAGTTCACGCATTAGCGCGCCCAGTTGACTTGCTTTTTCTAGCTCAGCACCCTTCAGACGGTTCACTTCACGCGCCATATCAAATAGCACTGCGTATGCTTCAGGGGTATTAAAGTCGTCATTCATTGCAGCGGTAAAGCGAGACACGTAGTCTTCACCACCAGCCGGTGTCGCGGTAGCGTCTAGACCACGAAGTGCCGTGTACAGACGCTCAAGAGACGCTCGAGCTTGATTCAGGTTATCTTCACTGTAGTTTAGCTGGCTACGGTAGTGGCCCGACATGAGGAAGTAACGAACCGTCTCCGAGTCGTAATGACCTAACACGTCACGGATAGTAAAGAAGTTGCCCAAAGACTTAGACATTTTCTCTTGATCAACCATAACCATACCGCTGTGCATCCAAGTATTTACATACTGGGTGCCGTGGGCACAGCAAGATTGTGCAATCTCATTTTCGTGGTGAGGGAATTGTAGATCCGAACCACCACCGTGAATATCAAAGTGGTTGCCTAGAATCGATGAGTTCATTGCAGAACACTCAATGTGCCAACCCGGACGACCAGCGCCCCATGGAGATTCCCATGTTGGTTCACCAGGTTTTGACATCTTCCAAAGAACAAAGTCCAGAGGGCTGCGTTTCGCTGTTTCTACATCGACACGAGCACCAGCTTGAAGCTGCTCTAAGTCTTGCTTTGACAGTCGACCGTATTCGTCGAATTTGCTGACTTCGAACATCACATCGCCATTACTTGCAACATAAGCAAAGCCACGCTCGATAAGCTTCTCAACTAGAACTATGATCTCATCAATGAATTCTGTTGCGCGAGGTTCAACGTCAGGGCGTTTCATGTTGAGTGCATCAAAATCAGCATGCATTTCAGCAATAAGGCGCTCAGTCAAAGACTCACAGCTTTCACCATTTTCTGCCGCGCGCTTGATGATCTTGTCATCAATATCGGTAATGTTGCGTACAAAGTTCAAGTCGTAACCAAGATACCTAAGGTAACGAGACACTACGTCAAAAGAAACAAAAGTGCGACCATGTCCAATATGACACAAGTCATAGATGGTCACTCCACAGACATACATGCCTATTTTACCGGCAGTGATAGGTTTGAATTCTTCTTTTTGACGCGTCAGTGTATTGTATATCTTGAGCATTTCTTCTGCTTTTACTTCTTGGTGGCAATAATGCGGTTAGTATACCAACACATAACCCGTTAAGTAACATAAAACTCGGATAGCAGTTGATTGTGCTGAGAGTTTGGTTAGAATTTGATTCGATTTATCTACTAAATAAACGTTAAGGACGCTCTTATGATCACCCTTCACACCAATCACGGTGACATCACTCTAGAACTGAACCACGAAGCAGCACCTGCGACAGCGGCAAACTTCGCTCAGTATTGTAAAGATGGTTTTTACGACAACACTCTTTTCCACCGTGTTATCGATGGTTTTATGATCCAAGGCGGCGGTATGACTTCTGGCTTGCGTGAAAAACCCACTCGCGACACTATCAAGAACGAAGCAAACAACGGTCTAAGCAACGCTGTTGGTACTATCGCAATGGCGCGTACTATGGAACCGCATTCTGCTAGCTCAC
The DNA here is from genome assembly GCF_001677275.1 of Vibrio breoganii. Taxonomy (GTDB): domain Bacteria; phylum Pseudomonadota; class Gammaproteobacteria; order Enterobacterales; family Vibrionaceae; genus Vibrio; species Vibrio breoganii. The sequence continues at coordinate 1,146,517 of NZ_CP016177.1, read as the reverse complement.
AGTTCTTTATCAACATTAACAACAACACTTTCTTGGACTTCAAATCAGAAGACATGAACGGCTGGGGTTACTGTGTATTCGGTAAAGTGACTGAAGGCATGGATGTAGTAAACAAAATCAAAGGCGTGAGCACTGGTAGCATGGGTATGCACCAAGATGTTCCTCTAGAAGAAGTTATTATTACTGGCACTACTATCACTGAGTAATAGCTTTCAAACCGTCCAAGCTTGGCTTGGGCGGTTTATTCTCTCCAATGGAACCCTCTCCCAATGCGCACTCTCTTTATCTCAGATCTACACCTTACTCCCAATCGCAGCGACATGACGGACGCTTTCGTACGCTTTATGCGTGAAGAAGCAGCGAATTCAGACGCGGTTTATATTCTTGGGGATCTTTTTGAGTTCTGGGTTGGAGACGATGATGATTCTCCGCTAAACAACACAGTAACCAATGAGATAAGAACGCTTGTAGACTCAGGAACGCCATGCTTTTTTGTCCAAGGCAACCGCGACTTCTTAGTGGGCAAGAGATTTGAGCGTAAAAGCGGGGCAAAGCTTTTAGGCGATGAAACCTTAATCGACCTTTATGGCACTCCAACCTTAATCATGCATGGCGATACCCTATGCACCGATGATGTTAAATACCAAGAGTTCCGTAAGAAGATGCACCTTAAATGGTTGCAGTGGATTTACAACCGAGTTCCCCTATCCTTTCGCCGTAAACTGGTTAAGAAAGTGCAGAATAATGCCAATGATGACAAGCAATCCAAATCCTATGATATTATGGATGTGAATCAGCAGGCGGTTATTGATGCTATGCAACGTCACAATGCAAAATGGCTTATTCACGGCCATACTCACCGCCAAGATATCCACCCATTAGATGCCGATGGAATTAGACAACGCATCGTTCTTGGGGACTGGTTTACTGAAGCTTCAATCCTTGAAGTCACCAAGGATGACCTTAATTTATTCAATCAACCTCTATAAATTGAATTATTAATACTACCAAATAGGCATTTTTAGACAAAAATCATTTTTAATTCATAATTTGTGTCTATTATCTAATGTGACATTTTTGTGATAGCCGATAATTTTTGTGTATAGTTCATATATTGCTCGACAATCGATTTCTGACCGCAATGGCAATACAGTAGCCTATGAGTTGCTGTATAGACAAAGCCATTTAAATCGTTATCCAAAAGTTAACGCCAATTATGCAACTCGTTCCATAATGGTTGATCTTTTATTAGACCATTCACGTTTACTGCTAAATAATGTCACGGGTTATATTAACTTTAGCCATGATTGCATAATAAATGGCCTACCGTTATGTCTGCCACCTGAAAATATCGTTGTTGAGGTATTAGAGGGCGATTCGCCAAGCGCTGAGTTAATCGAAGCCATTAAAGATCTACACGCAAAGGGTTATCAGATTGCACTGGATGACTTTATTCCATCTCCAGAATGGGATCCGGTTATTCCATTTATTTCCATTATCAAGATTGATATAAAGCAGTACTCTCTTTTCGATTCTCATCTTTTTATCGAGGCTAACAAACACCTAAACATTCGATTTATTGCAGAAAAAATTGAGCATGAACACCAGTATTTACAGGCACTGAATGCGGGCTTCGATCTATTTCAAGGCTATTATCTTTCCATACCCGAGATGTTTGAAAAACACGTATTAAATGAGTCTTATCCACTTTGGTACAGGCAGGTGTATCAAGAATTGAACCACAAAGCCCTGAGTTCAGAGACTGTCTACGAATTGCCGAATACTATTGCGGCCAATGAAGCACTGCAAAATCCACAACATCAATTTATTTCCTTTGCGGATAAGCGTTCGTCAATCAGCAATAAATAATCTCAATTATCGGTGTTATAATTGGTACAAATAACACAATTATGAAGCCTTAATGAGCGAATTAGCCACTTCCCTTTGCCGTTGTCATAGCCAAAAGGCTTATCAAGACTGCTGCCAGCCTATCCATACCGACCCAAGCAATGCCTTTACGCCTGAGCAACTAATGCGCGCTCGCTATTGTGCGCACGAATTAAGACTCGTGGATTTTGTGGTGCACACCTACCATCCTAGTTGCAACGCTGCAGCGGAAGCCGACGCCATTGCTGAATCCGTTCATGGTGATTGGAAAAAACTAGAGGTAGTGAGTACAGAGCCTGGTAAAGATGACTATGAAGGTTACGTCACCTTTAATGCCTACTTTATCGAAGATAAACGCCAATACAGTTTCACAGAGAAATCACGTTTCGTTAAAGAAGACGGCCAGTGGTTTTATATTGATGGTGAGATGTATGACTACCCTCTTCCAGTGAAGAAGAGAGAAATTGGCCGTAATGACCCTTGTGTCTGCGGTAGTGGCAAGAAATATAAAAAGTGCTGCGGTAGTTAAATGAAAAGGCCATCTCTTTTGAGATGGCCTTTTAAATTGAATTGGCTAATTATTATTTATGACGCTCTTTAAGCTTGTTCACCACGTCATTTAGCGATAAGCCTTGGTCTTGAAGTAGCACAATCAAGTGATAAATCAGGTCCGCAGACTCACACACTAGTTCCGCCTTATCGCCCGACGTCGCCGCAAGCGCGACTTCAACGCCTTCTTCGCCCACTTTCTGCGAAATACGCTTGGTGCCACGGGCATATAAACTAGCGGTGTAGGAAGAATCAGGATCGGCTGATTTGCGCTCGGCCAATAAAGTCTCGAGCTGATGAAGCCACACCATTTGCGATTCTTCTTGAGAGTCTGCATCCCAGCAGGTTGTTGTGCCAGTGTGGCAAGTAGGACCAATTGGCGCTACCTTCACCAGCAGGGTGTCGTTGTCGCAATCTAGCGCGATGTTTTTAAGCTGCAGTACGTTGCCAGAGGTTTCACCCTTAGTCCACAGACGCTGCTTAGTGCGTGAGAAAAAGGTCACATTTCCAGTTTCGCCCGTTTTCTGCAATGCCTCTGGGTTCATGTAACCCATCATCAATACTTGGCTAGAAGTGAAGTCCTGAACAATGGCAGGCACCAAGCCATCAACCTTATCCCAGTCAATTCTTTCAGCTAATGTCGTTACTTCAGCTGCTGCAAAACTCATATTCTCACCTCTACTGCTTGGGTCTTAAGGTATTGTTTTAATTCACCAATATTGATGATTTGCTTGTGGAATACAGAAGCGGCTAACGCACCATCCACATTGGTTTTATTGAAGGCTTCTGCAAAGTGTTCCATAGCGCCTGCGCCACCTGATGCAATCAAAGGTACCTTACATACCTCACGCACCATGTTCAGCTGAGTAACATCGTAGCCATTGCGAACACCGTCTTGGTTCATCATGTTCAACACAATTTCACCCGCGCCACGCTTTTGCACCTCTTGCACCCAATCTTTGGTTTCCCATTGAGTCGCTTTGGTTCTCGCTTCGTCTCCAGTGAATTGGTACACCTGATACTTACCCGTCTCTTTATCAAAGTACGAATCAATACCAACAACAATACACTGCACGCCGAATTTGTCCGCTAAGTGAGTAATCAATCCTGGATCAGCCAAGGCTGGAGAATTGATGGATACCTTATCAGCGCCAAACTCTAAAATACGAGAGGCGTCTTCAGCGGACTTTATGCCACCAGCAACACAAAACGGAATATCAATCACCTCAGCAACACGAGCAACCCAGCTCTTGTCTACTACACGGCCATCACTAGAGGCGGTAATATCATAGAACACCAACTCATCAGCGCCCTCTTCGGCATAACGCTGAGCCAAGGGAACAATGTCACCAATGATTTCATGGTTTCTAAACTGAACACCCTTTACAACTTGTCCATCGCGGACATCTAAACAAGGAATTATTCGCTTCGCTAACATAATACCTGTAATCCTTTTAAAAGCTTAAACTCAATGACTAGGCTGTTTCCCAGCTCGCAAATGCTTGTTCTGCGGTAAACTTGCCATCAAGCAAGGCGCGTCCCACGATGACACCACGCACGCCGGTATCCTTTAGTGCTTCAATATCCGCCAGGCTTCCGATACCACCAGAGGATTGAAAATGCACTTGTGGATACAGCTTACACAGGTCGACATACAGCTCTACATTGGAGCCCGTCAAAGTGCCGTCTTTTGAAATATCAGTACAAAGTACATGCTTTAAGCCAACGGTTAAAAAGTCTTCAATAAGCGCTTCAATCGTCACGCCTGAGTCTTCTTGCCATCCTGATACCGCAACCTTGCGATTGCCTTCTTTGTCTATGTTGACATCCAGCGCTAGGACAATATGTTCAGGGCCGTATTTTTCCATCCAGCCTTTGACCAGCTCTGGTTGCTTAACGGCGGTTGAACCTACAACCACTCGCTCTGCGCCGGCATCGAGCAAATCAATGACGTCTTGCTCTGTACGAACGCCGCCACCGATTTGAATCTTAGCTGGGGTGCTTTTCAGAAGTCGGCCGATAAGATCAAGCTGACGTGCACTGGTATCTTTTGCGCCCGTTAGGTCAACCAAATGTAACCAGTTAGCACCCGCTTGATGATAGAGGTTGAACTGCTCTGCCGGGTCTACCTTGTACTCTGTTACTTGTCCGTAGTCACCTTGGTATAATCTGACTACCTGACCTTCAATTAAATCTAATGCTGGAATAATCACTTCTAGTCCCTAAAGTCGAAAGATTTAAAGCCTTACAGCTCTAAAAAGTTTTTAATCAGTTGTGAGCCAGCCTTTGAAGAGCGCTCTGGGTGAAACTGAACACCATAGTAGTTGCCACTCTGAATTGCTGCGCTAAAGCGACTGCCGTAGTCACAACTGGCAATGGTGTAGTCCCCTACTGGCATCGCAAAGCTGTGCACAAAGTAAAAGTACTCTCCTGACTCAATCCCCTTAAACAAAGGGTGGCCTTCTGCCGCCGACACTGTGTTCCAGCCCATGTGAGGCAGAGGAAAGTCTTTACTGTCTAGCTTGCGCACTTCTCCTTCACAAAGGCCAAGGCAGGGTACAATCTCATCGGCTTTTTGGCCTTTTTCTTCAGACAGTTTCCCAAGAAGCTGCATACCTAAGCAGATGCCTAGCATCGGCTTTTCTACCTGCTTAACCAGCTCAATCAGATTGCGCTGTTTAAGGTTTTGCATTGCCTCACTAGCGGTGCCAACGCCAGGCAAAAACAGCTTGTCAGCCCCTAGCACTACGTCTGGGTCTTTTGATACTGACACATCAAAGCCTAAGCGTTCGATAGCAAAGCGTACTGAAGATACGTTTGCACAGCCGGTATCAATGATCACAACAGTTTGCGATTGATTTTCCACACTCATCTCTTACAACATCCCTTTGCTACTTGGTAGCTCAGTACCTTCAACCTTGATCGCTTGGCGCAAAGTACGGCCAAATGCTTTAAACAAGCTCTCGATGATGTGGTGATCGTTATCACCCGTTGACGACAGGTGTAGCGTACACGCCATGCCATCAGCAAGAGAGCGGAAGAAGTGAACCACCATCTCCGTTGAGAAACCGCCAACCTCTTCGCGGCTAAATTTGGCATCAAACTTTAGGAAAGCACGACCAGAAAGGTCTAGGCTACACTGCGCCAAACACTCATCCATTGGCAGGCTAAAGCCGAAGCGGCCGATACCACGCTTATCACCCAAAGCTTCTTTGATAGCTTGGCCTAGGGCCAGTGCCGTATCTTCTACGGTGTGGTGATCGTCGATGTGCAGGTCACCATCAACAGATAGCTTGAGCTGGAAGCCGCCGTGTGTGGCTATTTGGTCTAGCATGTGGTCGAAAAACCCAAGGCCAGTCTCAATCTTGTTGCCGCCCGCTTCATCAAGGTTTACCGCAACACGAATGTCCGTTTCCTTGGTGGTACGTACGACCTCTGCAATGCGAGGATTGGTAGTCAACATCTTGACGATAGCAGGCCAGTTTAGCGTTTCAGGATTGTACTGGATACCCTGTATCGCCATATTTTCGGCGAGTTGAAGGTCTGTCATACGATCGCCAATCACAGCCGATGTTTTAAAGTCTACCTTGCCTGATTGCAGGTACTCTTTCACCATACCAAGCTTTGGCTTGCGGCAAGAGCAGTTGTCTTCTTCAAAGTGCGGACAGATAAGCACATCATCAAAGCGTACGCCTTGAGATTCAAAAAGGTGCATCATCAAGTCGTGAGGCGCATCAAAGTCAGCCTGCGGGTAGCTATCTGTGCCTAAGCCGTCTTGGTTGGTCACCATAACAAGGCGGTATCCCGCATCTTGGAGGGTTAGTAGACTTGGGATCACCAAAGGTTCAAACTTGAGTTTGTCTAGGCGGTCTACTTGAAAATCTACCGGTGGCTCAACAATTAAGGTGCCATCGCGGTCGATAAATAAAATCTTTTGGGAGTTGCTCATTATTATTCCTTTTTCTAATTCGGCGTCCTACGCAGCAAATTGAGCCAATTGTTGCTTAATAAAATTCAGCGTCTTTTCACATTCTTCACGACTGCCAATGCTGATACGCACGCAGTCTTTAATTGGGGAGTTACGCAAGATAATACCTGCATCCCAAGCGGCTTTAAATAACGCATCGCCATCGCTAAAGCGCACCAACAAGTAATTACCAAATCCGGCAAATACCGTCACATCAGGGAGGGCCTGTAACTCACCCTCTAAGAATGCTCGGTTATCATTTAGGATTGAAATCTGCGTCATTGCACGCTCAAGCCCTTCTTTGGACAAGGCAGATGAAGCAATATCCGCCACTGGCACTGGCACTGGGTAAGGTGCAATCACCTTAAGTAGTACCTGAATCAGCGCCTCATTTGCCAAGGTAAACCCACAACGCAGACCCGCAAGCGCAAAGGCTTTAGACATGGTGCGCAAGATGGCAAGGTTTGGATATTGGCTCAGAAGATCAACCGTAGACGCTTCTGGGCAGAAATCGATATAGGCTTCGTCCATCACCACAATCGCTTTATCTTTTGTCATCTCAAGTAGAGAGACAATATCTTCACGATTGATTAAGTTCCCCGTTGGGTTGTTCGGCGAGCAAACAAAGACCAGTTTCACCGCATCGAGGTTTTGCTCGATGGATTCCAAGTTCAACTGCCACTCTTGTGTGAGAGGCACTGTCTTACGCTCAACCCCAATCGTCTCGGCGCTAATGGCATACATGCCATAGGTAGGTGGACAGTATAGAATTGCGTCTTCGCCCGGCTCACAAAACGCACGGATAAGCAGTTCGATGCCTTCATCGGCACCGCGCGAGGTCAACACTTGTTGTGGTGTAACGCCAGCATAAGCGGCATAAGCTTCAATCAACTGTGGAGGCTGACATTCGCTATAACGATTTAGGCGAGAAGCCTCAAGTGTGTAGGCATTATCAAACGGTGATTCATTGGCGTTTAGCCATACATCCCCCGAACCACCAATGCGGCGAGCCGAGAGATACGGAGTAAGAGCCTGAACTTGTTTACGAGCTAACTTTTCCATGTTCAATCTCTCCTACTCAGCCGATAACAGTTTTTCTACGCGTATGGTCACAGCGCGTTTGTGGGCATCAAGACCTTCAGCGTCGGCCATAGTCACAACCGTTGGTGCTAATAGTCTTAAGCCATCTGCGCTCAGCTCTTGTACCGTCATGCGTTTACTAAAGTCTGCTAAACCAAGGCTAGAGTACGTGCGCGTATAGCCATATGTTGGCAGTACGTGGTTGGTGCCCGATGCATAATCACCCACAGACTCTGGAGACCAGTCACCTAAGAAGATAGAGCCAGCATTATCAAGAAGTGGCACTAACTCACGTGGGTTCTTAGTCTGAACAATTAAGTGCTCAGGGCCGTAGTAGTTCGAGATAGCGATGGCTTGAGTCACTGATTCAGCAATGATGATTAAGCTAGAAGCTAGAGCTTGCTGAGCGATATCTTTGCGAGACAGTAACTGCAGCTGGCGCTGAACTGCGTCGGTCACTTGGTCAGCAATCAGCACTGAAGGCGTCACAAGAACAACTTGAGAGTCCGGGCCGTGCTCTGCTTGGCTCAATAGATCTGCGGCAATAAAGTCAGCGTCTGCAGTTTCATCGGCAATGACTAGCACCTCTGAAGGACCTGCTGGCATATCAATGCCTGCACCGCGAAAATCATTGCTCACTTGACGCTTAGCTTCTGTAACATACGCGTTGCCTGGTCCGAAGATCTTGTCAACCTTGGCTACCGTGTCCGTGCCATAGGCCATAGCCGCAATCGCTTGTCCACCACCTAGGTTATACACTTCGTCGATATTACACAGCTTAGCCACATACAGGATTTCATCGGCGATCGGCGGAGGTGAGCACAATACAACCTTGTTGCAGCCTGCAATTTGCGCTGGCACGCCAAGCATCAATACCGTTGATGGTAATGGTGCGCTACCACCGGGAATATACAAACCGACCGTATTAATAGGACGCGTTACTTGCTCGCATACCACACCCGGCTGAGTTTCTACCTTTATTGGCGTTGGTTTCTGCGCTTGGTGAAACTTTGCGATGTTTTGGTACGCTTGGTTAAGCGCAGCCTTCATCTCTTCAGACAGACGCTCAGAGGCGGCATCGATGTCGGCATTAGAGACGCGGATACTGTCTGGGCGAATACCATCAAACTTCTCTGTAAGCTCCAGCAGTGCCTTATCACCGTCTTTTTTAACGCTGTCGACTACCGCAGAGACTGCGGCGGTAATGTTTGCACCCTCAGCAATGGCTGGGCGCTGCAGAACAGCGCTTTGCTGCTCTTTACTTAATGATTCCCAAGTAACCGTTCTCATCACCTACTCCATCATTTTCTCAATAGGTAGCACTAGGATTGAGCTTGCACCCAACTCTTTAAGCTGCTCCATAGTTTCCCAGAACAGATTTTCTGAGCTTACTAGGTGAATAGCGGCTTTAGACTTATCGTTAGATAAAGGCAGTACTGTTGGGTCTTCAGCACCTGGAAGTAGCGCAGTGACTTCTTCTAAGCGATCAAGAGGCGCGTGAAGCATGATGTATTTAGATTCTTTGGCTTGCTGCACGCCCTGCATGCGAGTGAGCAGTTTATCGATAAGGTCTAGTTTCTCTTGGTCAAACTCGCCGTCACGTTGAATCAGTGTCGCTTTTGAACGGAAGATAACTTCGGCTTCTTTTAGGCCATTCGCTTCTAACGTCGCGCCAGTAGACACTAAGTCAGCAATGCCGTCAGCAAGACCCGCACGAGGAGCCACTTCTACAGAACCGGTTAGCATACAGGTGCTAAATTCGATGCCTTGCGTGTCCATGTACGCCTTAAGCAAGTGTGGGTAGCTTGTTGCAATGCGTTTACCGGCTAGGTCTTGAGGACCTGCGTATTCCATCTCTTTATCCACAGCGATAGATAAGCGGCAACCGCCAAAATCTAGGCGACGCAGTGTCTTAAAGGCGCTTGGTTGTCCTTGCGCTTTGCGATCAAGGCGAACCTCTTCTAATTCGTTCTCACCAATGAAACCTAAATCAACAACACCATCCATGATAAGACCCGGGATATCGTCATCGCGCACCAACAGAAGATCGATCGGTGTGTTTAACGAATGAGCGACTAGACGCTCTCCCATGATGTTGAATTTAACGCCACTCTTCTTGAGTAATTCCTGACATTCTTTGCTAAGTCGACCTTTCTTTTGAATAGCAATTCTTAGACGTTGTGTTTGCATTGCAGATTCCCTGTGCTGATATTCTAATTTGTAAATCGTGTAAAAATGAAAAAACCCTTGGGGCTAGGCTCCCAAGGGTTTAAATCTGAATTCTTGATTCAACCTCCGAGAGCATTGTCTCCCGGATACGCGCAACTCGCCCGAAAGACTAGTGTGGGTGATGGTGATGATGAAGGTTCATATCTTGTCGGCGCATGTTCTTAAAGGCTTATTCAATTGGCTTACAAACACACTAACTAAGCAGATCAAACTTTGCAACCGTTTAGTTATGAAAAATTCGATTTCAGGGTAAATTTACTTAGGGTTCGACCGAAACGTAAAATACCGTTTACAAAAAAAGGAAGCAAAGCTTCCTTTTTAATCATCATTTCACTCTGTGCTTAGACGCACTATGCCTTTTGGCAAGTCATCTTAGAGCGAGACAGCGTTGAAAGTACAAAGCATACCACCACGAAAGCCACACTTGATGCTGCAAACGAAATCGCCACTGAGGTCGTCATACCTAGGGTGATAAAGCCCACGCAAGAAATAAGCGCTACAGAGAGCGCATACGGCAGCTGAGTTGAAACGTGGTCGATGTGATTACAACGCGCACCCGTAGATGACAAAATAGTGGTGTCAGAGATAGGTGAACAGTGGTCGCCAAAGACTGAACCTGCCAGTACAGCGCCCAACATAGGAAGCATTAGCGCAAGGTCTGTCGCTCCCGCCATGTCACCGGCGATTGGCAGCATAATACCGAACGTACCCCAAGAAGTACCGGTAGAGAATGCCATCACACCCGCTAGTAAGAATAGGATGACTGGCAACCAGCCTGCATTGATGTTCGCTTGCTGTGCCATTGACGATAAGTAAGAACCTGTCTTCATGTCACCAATTACGCTACCAATAGACCATGCAAAAACTAGGATTAGAATTGCGCCAAACATAGATTTCGCACCAATCCACAATGCACGGCTAACCTGAACTGCAGGCAAGCCCTGACGCAATACGGTTGCAAGTGCCACGACAATACCAACGAGACCACCATAGATAAGAGAAGTCCCTACATCAGTGTTCTCAAACGCGCCTAGCACGTTGAATGCAATACCATCTTCAGCCAGAGCTAGGCCGCCGGTATACATCATTGCCGCCACTGTCGCTACGATCAAAGTAACGATTGGAAGGATAAGGTCTGTAACTGAACCGCGAGAGCTTTGCTCAATATCCAGCTCTTCATCAATTAAGTGAGAGCCTTCTGCTTCTTCGTCTTTTTCGAAACCGCGACCTTGAGATGCTTCAATCTCATGGTGACGCATCGCACCGACATCAATCTTAAACCAGGCTACAGCGAATACCATAAGCAGTGCAAACACGGCATAGAAGTTCATTGGGATAAGACGAACGTAAGCGCCCAGTGCAGAATATTCGGTCATGTTGTGGCTAACAAGGATGCCACCAATGATCGTCATTATGTATGCACCCCAGCTTGAAGCGGGCATCAGCACACACATAGGCGCAGCTGTCGAATCAAGAATGTAGGCAAGTTTTGCTCTTGAAACGTAGAAGCGGTCTGTCACAGGACGAGCAACCGCGCCAACAGCAAGGCTGTTGAAGTAATCATCAATAAAGATGAACACACCTAGGAAAGCAGCAAGTAGCTTAGAGCCACGCTTGCTTTTCACGCGAGACTGAGCCCACTCAGCAAATGCGCGAGTACCACCAGACAATGTCAGCAATGCTGTCATCATGCCTAGTAGTAATAGAAACCCAACAATACTCATATTCCATGAGTTGATACTGCCGTCTTCAATGAATACGCCATAAACGGTGTCAAAAATGTAACCCGCTGCTCCAGTTACGGAGTAATCAGCTAAAAGGAAACCGCCAAGGACGATACCGGTACCCAAAGAAAGCAGTACGCGACGAGTAATAATAGCCAGCCCTAAAGCCAATAATGGGGGCAATAAAGAAACAGGCGATGTAGCAAAATCCATTAAATTCATGATCTTCTTAATACCAAATTTGGTAAGAGATCTACTGTAGATAGGTATTCGACATGATGTTGAATAAGCAACCCATCAGGCGACAGGTTACCCCACAGTAGCGCTCCATAGTTTAACAACACAATAGACTATGGCAGTGTTATTCCTTTCGGAAATAACCCCAACAAGCAACCTTGATTGGATTACTCATTTCGGCAGCTACTCCTTTCACTAACAATTACAACGACATCACTCTATTGTTAGCTACTGATAGTATCTGCGCCTCTACCTCATCCCCTAGTTACGCAACTTACAAAATGTAATATGCTACTAGATGATCTAGGAGCGACGCATTCTACTGAGTTAAATAGAAAATGCAACATAAAGTGGCAACACTTCATTCGGAAGCAGTATCCAAGCATGAGTAGTCCAGCTTCAAAATCTCACCCATATAGATTTAGCCTTGAAGATCAGGTAGTTAGCTAATCAGTATTGCCACCCAATAAATAGAGTTAAAGCTCTATAAAGAGATTTAAGTTAAGAAACTTTACTTTGAATAGTACCGATTAATTTATGTAAGTTTAAAAATTCCTTTTATTTTCCAATCTTTTGTTTCTTATTATTTTTGAAATTTTATTTATTTTATATTTAACTATTTGAAAAGCTCTTATATAATTGACTTATTCTGTGGCACATCTGTGCACTTTACTTAGGCAACATTTGTTTGCTGTATAAATCTGATGGGATCAAAAAATGTCTGAAATCACTAAAACACTTCTAAATATCCGTAGTCTTCGCGCTTTCTCTCGTGAACTAACTTTTGAACAACTAGAAGAAGCTTTAGATAAATTAACGACTGTTGTAGAAGAACGTCGTGAAAACGAAGCTGAAGAACGTGCAGCACGTGAAGAAAAAGAAAAGAAACTAGCAGAATATGCTCAACAACTTCTTAAAGAAGGCATTGATATTGAAGATCTAGTAGCAGCAGTTACTGGTGATTCTACAGCTAAAGCGGGTAAAGCAAAATCTAAACGCGCTCCACGTCCTGCTAAATACGAATACGTAAATGAAAGTGGTGCAACTAAAACTTGGACTGGTCAAGGCCGTACGCCTTCTGCAATCCAAAAACAACTTGATGAAGGTAAGTCTCTAGACTCTTTCCTAATCAAAGCATAATTTAAATACTAGATTTGCATTAGATTGAATTAAGCTCCCTACTCGGGAGCTTTTTTATGCCTTCAATTAACCAATATATGCAATCTTAAGCACAAAAAAATAACAATAGATAAAGGAATGATATTAAATCATTGAACAGAGCTATATCGACTGCAATACCGATAAGTTTGTAAGCTCTTGTACTACCCAGTACCACTAGGTATTTTTAATCCCAATCCCTCTAAAGCACAAATAAACGTTAATTGTCAGCTCTATGTAAAAAGGCCCCTATCGGAGCCTTAATTTAATTACAGAATATTACCTTTCCCAGTACGCCTCTTCTAGGCTATCTTCTCGCTCTGGTAATCCACGAGATAAACGAGGTGAATGCTGCGCTAAAACTTCATAACTGGCGCGATTAGAATATTTACAAACCTGAGAAAAAGAAGAGTAAGTCAAATATTCGTGCTCATGTTTACTTGAGTTAGGAATATTCTGCTTATGGAATCTATTTGCTGACAAATCATGTAACAAAGCAGATAAAGCCGCATCCCCTGCTCCATTGGTGTTCTTAATCTTCTCTGGACCACCCATATATGGTGCGATGTGAGAGTAGACTTTAAAAGGAGTAGTACACGCCGATTTTAAAGCAGGGCGACTGAATTCATAGCGGTTAAATTCTGCGATTTCTCCTGGTAGAAGCGGCAGTGAGGTTTCGCGCTTAGCACTCTCCTCAGTGTAGCCTGCCATAAATAGTCCCACAGGGCCCGCAGTACACAGTACTAAGTCAGCCCAGTCCAATACTTTATCAGCAGCTAACAAAGGGTCGCTCAGGCCTGTCAGCGCCTCCGCCTCTTCTTCGTTCATTGCCACAACAGAAACGTTCTCTGAAATAAAATCAATCCAGAATTGCGGGTCATCCTGAATAACAAATTTTGTGCCTAGGGTTAATACAACAGGTACGTCGTGCTTTTTCGCATACTCGACAGCCTTCATCGTTGCTTCAGGCATAGGGTCACCCTCTTTGCAACGAACTAGGTATGAGGTCAGCACAAGAGCGGCTGCGTCAGGGAAAATAGACTCTGGAATACTCTCAGCGCGAAGTTGGTTCATCTGACCTTCGCTAATGGCAAAGGTACGCTCTCCCCCATCCGAGATAAGGGTAAAGCAGCGGCCAATAGCGCCATTCACACCTTGTAGGTAGTTAAGATCCATTCGGCTAGAAGTGTTACACAAATAGCGAAAGCCATAACTACCAATTTTAATTTCAGCACTCATTACGCCAAGCAAGATAGACTTATCATCTGCTAATACTGAATAGTTGTGCAAGGTGTTACCAATGGTGCCACCCGCATATTCGTTAGTGATCAATTGCTGCTGTTTAAGTTCGTTATACAGAGACTCTGCGGTTTGGTCGTCAATGACTAACGAATGCCCCTTACTAAGATTGAACTTGCTAATGAAGTCATCGGACACCGTAGCTTCTATATCTACTAACGTCTGATCAATTCCCACAACATAGGTGCTATGAGCACCGTCATCAGATTGTGTTTTCGGAACTAATGGATCAGAGGTATTGACTGGAAAGTAGTGCTTAGATTTGCGTTGGCCTGGAAATTTCATTCGAGTTCTATGTTAGGGGAATAGAACTGCAAATTGTAGACGCTAGAAATGTGACCTTCAACACACTATGAAAACGCAAACGTTTAACTCAGAATTAAATTACTCTTTCGGTCAAATTTTAAACAAAAAAGCCAGCGCACGAATCATCGGCACTGGCTCTTGTCATTCAGGCTGCAAACCGCTAGCTCTTCGCTTTTGGTTTTTTGCGCTTGTCAGTAATTTCCCACTTACCGTCAATGTATAAGCCAGTCCAACCAGAAGGCTTACCATCGATTTCAGAACGAACATAGTTCTCTTTGCTCTTACGGCTAAAGCGAACCACTGTTGGCCTACCATCTGGATCCTCTACAGGAGCATCCGCCAAATACTGGAATTTAGGCGATAAGCGATCCTTAAAGCGAGACAGTTCTTCCACTAACGGCGCTCGAGTTTCACGGGATTTAGGGAAGTTGCTTGCTGCCATGAACAGACCTGAAGCACCATCACGAAGTACAAAATACGCATCCGACTGAGTACAAGGTAGTTCAGGGAAGTGCACTGGATCTTCTTTTGGTGGCGCAACTTCGCCATTACGCAAAATCTTACGGGTGTTCTTACAGGTTTCGCTGGTGCAATCCATGTATTTACCAAAACGGCCGTTTTTCAACACCATATCAGAACCACATTTATCACACTCAACAACAGGACCATCATAGCCCTTGACCTTAAACTCACCGTTTTCGATCTCGTAGCCTTCACAGTTTGGATTGTTACCACACACATGAAGCTTACGCTTATCATCAATTAGATAAGCATCCATCGCTGTTTCACAGATAGGACAGCGACGTTTAGCACGTAGCGCAGCCGTTTCTGGGTCTTCTTCAAGAACGTTGATGATTCCATCTTCATCACCGAGGTTAATGGTCGTTTTGCAACGCTCCTTCGGTGGCAACGCATAGCCCGAACACCCTAAGAAAACACCCGTTGACGCAGTTCTGATACCCATAGGGCGAGAACACGTCGGACATTCAATATCTGTCATTACGATATGATTTTGTTCCATACCGCCTTCGTCTGCATCCAGCTCAGCTTTCTCTAACTCAGATGAGAAATCAGTGAAGAAGCTATCTAGAACCTGAGTCCAAGTCGCATCGCCCTCTGCAATCTGATCGAGTTTCTGCTCCATACGGGCAGTAAAGTCGTAGTTCATCAGGTCAAGGAAACTATTGTTCAAGCGATCTGAAACAATCTCACCCATTTTCTCAGCATAGAAGCGACGCTGTTCAACCTTCACGTATCCACGATCTTGAATGGTCGAGATGATAGATGCGTACGTTGATGGACGACCAATACCGCGCTTCTCAAGCTCTTTAACCAAGGCTGCTTCAGTAAAGCGCGCCGGTGGCTTAGTAAAGTGTTGCTTGGGTTCTAGCTCTTTCAGTGAAAGCTTATCGCCCAGTTTAACCTCAGGAAGGAGCTGATCTTCGTTCTTACCCATAGGGCGCTGAACGCGAGTCCAACCATCAAACTTAAGGATTCGACCTTTCGCTTTTAGGGTAAATTCAGCCGCTTTAACACTGATGGTTGTCGAGTCATATTGTGCCGGTGTCATTTGACACGCCACAAACTGATTCCAAATCAGTGCATACAGCTTATGAGCATCAGCATCAACGCCCGCTAGGTCGTCGACCTTCACTTCTACGCTCGAAGGACGGATCGCTTCGTGCGCCTCTTGCGCGCCCTCTTTACTTCCGTAAGTAATAGGCTTCGCAGGTAGGTACTTATCACCGTATTCGCTACCGATGTAGCTGCGTAAGTTTTCTACCGCTTCACTACTCAAGTTAGTGGAGTCGGTACGCATATAGGTAATGTAACCCGCTTCATACAGACGTTGAGCCAGCATCATGGTTTTCTTAACGCCGTAACCCAAACGCGTACTTGCCGCTTGCTGCAGCGTCGATGTGATGTAAGGCGCCGAAGGTTTGCTCTTCGTTGGGCGGTCTTCTCGCTTACAAACCTCGTACTCTGCTTTTTCTAAAACGTTTAAAGCGGTTTTAGTGTCTGCTTCATTTCTCGGCTTGAACGCTTGTCCGTCACGTTGAGCGACCATCAAACGGAAGTCATCGCTCTTGTTGGTTAGCGTATTCGCATGAACGTCCCAGTATTCTTCAGGAGTGAATGCCTTGATCTCGCGTTCACGCTCAACCACAAGCTTGGTAGCAACGGATTGAACACGACCCGCAGACAGACCACGAGCCACCTTTTTCCAAAGTAACGGTGAAACCATAAAGCCCACAACGCGGTCCATAAAGCGACGCGCTTGCTGAGCATTAACACCATCCATGTTCAACTCGCCCGGAGTTTCGAACGCTTGCTGGATAGCATTTTTAGTAATTTCGTTAAACACTACACGCTTGTATCGCTGTTCATCGCCGCCGATGATCTCACGAAGGTGCCATGCGATAGCCTCTCCTTCGCGGTCCAAATCGGTTGCGAGATAAACGTAGTCAGCGTCTTTAGCGAGTTTTTGCAGTTCAGAAACTACCTTCTCTTTACCAGGAAGGATTTGATAGTTAGCTTCCCAACCATGGTATGGGTCGATACCCATCTTTTTGATCAGAGCTTTCTTATCTTTTTCTTTCTTAATGCGTGCTTTTTCTTCTACGCTCATTCCTTTGGTGGATACAGGCGTAGCCTTTTTACCGCTGGATTGACCCGCAGTAGGTAGATCACGTACGTGACCAACACTAGATTTAACAATGAAGTCTTTGCCAAGGTATTTATTGATCGTTTTTGCCTTAGCTGGTGACTCCACTATAACGAGAGACTTACCCATAACTGAACGTTCTGTCCTATGTTTTTGGCCCGCAAACGTGCGAACTCTACTTTTGATTCTTTTTTTACTATTGAGCGAGATTTTTTCAAAATCAACCCATTTTTACTCTTTTAGTGCTAATTGTGCGCTTAATAGCCAGTCTAGTCAGGATAGACCATAGATGGATTTACATGAATCTGCTTTTGTTTTGCCTGTTATTAGCGGTACACTTAGCGCCAGAATTTAATTGAACTATAGGTAACAAGATGAGTGATAAGAAGCCTATCTCAGAACTTGAGTTGCTGATGATTGCAAATAACATCATCCAAGAACACGACGACTATATAGAGGGAATGCGCGCGACCTCGGTTGTTGAAAAGGATGAAGTATTGATATTCAAGGGTGAATACTTCCTTGATGGCAACGGTTTGCCAACCCCTAACACTACCGCTGTTTTCAACATGTTCAAATACTTAGCGCACCACCTTTCAAAAGAATTTACAGTTCGTTAATTATTAAAAAGGGCTCCTCTAAGGGCCTCTTTTTATTGCCTCTATATCGACGCCTTTCCACCATGTGCCATATAAAACACGCAACATAATGTTGCGCCTGTATCCAAGCGCTTCGCTCTCACATATAATGACCCACTTCACATTTTTCAATCGATTGAGACAAGGAATTACGGTGAGTTTACGCAGATTTATACCAACAAATGGCGCAATTATTATTGGTAGCATGGCTATCATTTTGATGGCTTCCACCTATTACCATCTAGGTATGGGTAATAACCAAAATTCTCTACAATTTGAAAAAGTATCGGTACCCGATTTTGCCGCAATCAGCGACGTAAATCAGAAGAAAAGTGCATTTTTTGCCTTCATTAAGCCGTACATTGAAAAGAAAAATGCCTTTGTTCAGCAGCAACGCCAAACGTTAGTGACGCTACAAAGCGAGTTAGTTGGTGGCCAAGTATTGTCTGAAGCAGAGCAGAACACATTGACTCAAATTGCCAGTCAGTATCGCATCGAAGTGAAAGAATTCAGCCTAAATGAAGTCGATGCGCTACTTGTTCATGTAGACGTGATTCCAGAACAACTGGTTTTGATCCAAGCTGCTAATGAAAGTGGTTGGGGAACCTCCCGTTTTGCAAAAGAAGCCAATAACTTCTTTGGTCAGTGGTGCTTTACCCAAGGCTGTGGCGTTGTGCCAAACCAACGTAAAGAAGGTATGACCCACGAAGTGGCTAAGTTCGACTCCGTTGGTGACTCAGTATCCGCCTACGTCGATAACCTAAACACCAACCAAGCCTACAGCAGCTTTAGAGAGCTCCGTGCGAATATTCGCGCACAACATAAGACGCCAACCGCTGAACAGCTGATTCATGGGCTAGGCAGCTATTCTGAGCGCTCTGATGACTACATCCATGATATTCTGACGATGTTACGTCACAACAAGGCACTCCTTGAGCAGGTGCCACCAGCCAACTAAGGCTGGTTACATAAAAAACGGGCTCCCAATGGGAGCCCGTTTTTTTATTCTACTCGTTTTCTTTCGAGGGAATTTTCTGTCAACCTAAGCGACCACTAGACCTTGGAGCTTATCAAAGTAGTCAGGGAAGGTTTTTGACGTACACTTCGGGTCGTTGATCGTCACAGGTGTATCGCTCAATGCCACTAGCGAGAAACACATCGCCATACGGTGATCGTCATAGGTATCAATGGCTGCATGAATCAACTGCTGTGGTGGAGTGATAATAATGTAGTCTTCACCCTCTTCAACCGTCGCACCCACTTTACGAAGTTCAGTGGCCATTGCCGCTAAACGGTCTGTTTCTTTTACACGCCAGTTGTACACGTTGCGAATGGCTGTGGTGCCCTCTGCAAACAGCGCTGCTGTTGCAATGGTCATTGCTGCATCTGGTATATGGTTGAAGTCCATATCAACGGCTTTCAATTCGCCTTTACGAGCAATGATGTAATCACTGCCCCATTCGATTTCAGCGCCCATAGCCTGCAGTGCATCTGCAAATTGAATATCGCCTTGGATACTGTCTTTGCCAATGCCTGTCACCTTGATTTCACCACCGCCAACGGCAGCGGCTGCTAAGAAGTATGATGCGGACGATGCATCGCCTTCTACTAAGAAATCCCCTGGTGCTACATAGCTTTGACCAGAGCGTACGATGAATTTTTGATAATCGTAGTTTTCAACGCTAACACCGAACTGTTGCATGATATGTAAAGTAATATCAATGTAAGGCTTAGACACTAGGTCGCCTTCAATATTGATAGTGATATCACCATCAGCTAAAGGTGCAGTCATTAAAAATGCTGTTAGGAACTGGCTAGAAATAGAGCCGTCAATAGATACCTCACCAGAGGTTAGCCCTGTGCCTTGGATCTTAAGCGGTGGGAAGCCATCGTTTTCAAGATACGTCACCTCAGCACCAGCCTCACGCAGAGCATCAACCAAGTGACCGATTGGGCGCTCTTTCATACGCGGCTCACCCGTCAGTACGAATTCACCTTGGCTAGCACAAAGTGCCGCAGCCAATGGGCGCATTGCCGTACCCGCATTGCCTAGAAACAGTTCTAGTGCTTTAGGCGCATTGAATACACCACCCAGACCTTCAACTTCACAGACTGTTTTATCTTGAGATAGGCTGTATTTTACGCCTAGTTGCTCAAGGGCATTCAGCATATGACGAATATCGTCACTGTCGAGAAGGTTAGTTAAACGAGTAGTGCCATTTGCAAGGGCTGCAAGCAGTAGTGCACGGTTGGATACGCTCTTAGAGCCCGGCAAGTTAACTTGGCCGCTGACCTTAGAGATAGGTTGTAGGGTTAAGCTTTCCATTGACGTCTTTTCCTTGAAAGCAATTTGATGCTAAGTCGTGATATTGAAGATAATTTCAGACTATCGAAATTGCGCAAAGAAAAACAGACTCAATTGGCACTAAATCTGAGAATTTTGTTTTATTGATGCAAATCTACTCGCACACCATTATCAAAATAAAGGATACGAACGGTATCGCCGGCAGAGAAAAGCATGTTTCTATCGATATCCTGAATTACATCAATCAATCGATTGTCATCGGTTTTGATCAGTATCTCCACTAGCTTGTGCTCAACTCGGTACTGCTGATTACCATAATGTTGTACAACCCCCGCCCCCGCCACTGCACCAATCGCGGTTGCTACTTCCTTGCCTGTACCCCCACCAAATTGATTACCAATCACGCCACCAACGACAGCGCCCAATAAGGTTTGCCATCCCTTAGCCTCGGACTCCACTATTTGTTGCTGAGAAATATAGCGAACGGTATCCACTTGACCATAAACCACCTCATTAACTGGACGCGCTGTATTTCTTTGATAAGCCGCTTGTGCTAATAATGGAAACAGTAGCAAAAATGTAATCAGTACTCTCATTTTATAATGACCTTATATCTTCCAGAACTCAGTCTCAGTAATACCCAGTTCCCTGACCCAAGTTTAGCATTGGCTGAACCTAATGGGCTGTTGGCATTTGGGGGGGATCTCTCTGTAAGCAGACTACAAAGCGCCTATAGGCAAGGGATATTTCCTTGGTATAGCTATGGTGAACCCATTTTATGGTGGAGTCCATCGCCAAGAGCGGTATTTATACCTGAGACTTTCAAGCCTGCAAAAAGTTTAATCAAGTTTCAACGAAAGCACGCTTATACAGTGACTCTAAATCACGCCACAGAAGCCCTTATTCAGTTGTGTGCTGACACCCGCCCTGATGAAGAAACGTGGATAACAGAGCAAATGCTTGCGGCTTATAAAGCCTTCGCTCGAGCAGGTTCGTGCCACTCAGTAGAAGTATGGGATGGTAATGAGCTCATAGGCGGCCTGTACGGCGTCTCTGTGGGTCAGGTATTTTGCGGAGAGTCTATGGTCAGTGTTAAGCCCAACGCGTCAAAGGTAGCGTTGTGGTATTTTTGCAAACACTTCATCAGCCATGGTGGGAAACTGATTGACTGTCAGATCATGAACCCACATTTGGCCTCTTTAGGCGCAATTGAGATACCAAGAACCACCTTTCAAGACTATCTTTTAGAGAGTAGAGATGCGCCGATGAATGCAGGTTGCTACGACAGTCAGCAACTGTTCACTTCATAACGTTTATCTCGTCAGCTAACACCAAAAAGGAATCTATCCGTAAATGAATCCAGAGTTACAACAAATTCGAGTGGGTTTCACCCAAAGCCATCAATGCAGCTATTTGAAGGACAAGCAAGAGCGTGTCGCGATTGCTCTGGATAGTGAACTGCAAAGCTTGCAAGGCTATGAGTTGTTGTTAGCAAATGGGTTTAGGCGCAGTGGAGACACGATTTATCGCCCCCATTGTGAAGGGTGCAGTAAGTGTATCGCCATTCGAATAGACGTTGAGCACTGCAAACCATCAAAAAGCCAAAAGCGTTTGCTTAACAAAGGCAAGCAATATACCTGGGAAGTGACCACGCAAATTAACCCAGATTGGTTTGACGTTTACGAGAAATATATCGAAGCTCGGCACTTTGAGGGCAGTATGTACCCTCCAAAACGCGATGACTTTGCCAAATTTATTCGCTCAAATACGATTCCAACCACCTTTTTGCAAATTTATTATCAAGAGCAACTAGTCTCTGTCGCGGTCACAGATCAAGTGAGCAGTGCAAATAGTGCTTTTTATACCTTTTACGACCCTGAGCACCCTATATCATTGGGAACCTTGTCAGTGCTCTATCAAATCAAATACACCCGTTCACAAGGTAAAAAGTGGCTCTATCTGGGCTATCAAATTGATGAATGCCCAGCCATGAACTACAAAGTCCGATTTGATTCGCATCAAAAGCTAGTAAATCACCGGTGGCAAGGGTAGAATATCGCCCAATGTGAATAGGTAACTAAATTGAGTTACCAAGATTACCCTTATTCTGATTCGAGGATTAAATGGCTAAAGAAGACGTAATTGAGATGCAAGGCACTGTCCTGGACACTCTGCCAAACACTATGTTCCGTGTAGAACTAGAAAACGGTCACGTTGTGACTGCACATATCTCTGGTAAGATGCGCAAAAACTACATCCGTATCCTAACTGGCGATAAAGTGACTGTAGAGATGACTCCATACGACCTAAGTAAAGGCCGCATCGTCTTCCGTGCTCGTTAATATCTCTATTAACTATGCATAAAAAAACGGAGCCTTAGGCTCCGTTTTTTGTTGGCTGAAGATTAATAGTCCTATCCAATCTCAGTGAGCTTAGGGTTGGGCTCCTTCAGAACCCAACGTTCTACCCATTAATAATGAAACTATTAATGATGAACCGCTTCTTCCTCTGTATTCGCATAGTGGAATTGCAACTCGTCATTCTTAAGATCAACGGTCACAGTACCGCCATTCACCAGCACGCCAAATAACAGCTCATTAGCCAATGGTTTCTTCAGGTTCTCTTGAATGGCTCGAGACATTGGTCTTGCACCCATCGACTTATCGTAGCCTTTCACAGCTAGCCATTTACGAGCGCTATCGGCAACCTCAAGAGATACACCACGCGTATCAAGCTGCGCCTGAAGCTCAACAATGAACTTATCGACAACTTGGTGGATAACTTCTTCATCTAGGCTATTGAACCAGATGATGTTGTCTAAGCGGTTACGGAACTCTGGAGTAAATACACGCTTAATAATAGCCATCGCATCAGGTGCGTGATCTTGTTGGATCAGGCCTATCGATTGCTTCTCAGTTTCCACCACACCCGCGTTAGTAGTCATGACTAAGATGATGTTACGGAAGTCAGCTTTACGGCCGTTATTGTCCGTTAGCGTACCGTTGTCCATCACTTGCAGAAGCAAGTTGAAGATATCTGGGTGTGCTTTCTCAATCTCATCAAGAAGAACCACAGAGTGAGGCTGCTTGATAACGGCATCCGTTAACAAACCACCTTGGTCATATCCAACGTAACCTGGAGGTGCACCAATCAAACGGCTGATAGAGTGACGCTCACCATACTCAGACATATCAAAGCGAAGCAGTTCAATACCCATCAGTTTAGCAAGCTGTGCTGTCACCTCTGTTTTACCCACCCCAGTAGGGCCTGCAAACAAGAAAGAACCCACAGGCTTGTTCTCTGCGCCTAAACCAGCACGAGACAACTTGATAGACTCGCTCAGTACATCGATAGCCTCATCTTGTCCAAACACCAACATCTTCATTTTCTTATCTAGATTCTGAAGAATGTCTTTATCTGAAGAAGAGACCGACTTCTCTGGAATGCGCGCCATCTTAGCCACCATAGCTTCGATATCGCCCACCCCTACCGTCTTCTTACGACGACTGCTAGGTACTAAGCGGCTCTTCGCACCCGCTTCATCAATCACGTCAATGGCTTTATCAGGCAAATGGCGCTCGTTAATGTATTTGGCAGAAAGCTCTACCGCAGCACGAAGGGCTTTGTTGGTGTAACGAACTTCATGGTGCTCTTCGTATTTCGATTTAAGACCCATAAGGATCTTAGTGGTGTCATCGAGAGAAGGCTCAACCACATCAATCTTCTGGAAACGGCGAGACAGCGCGCGCTCTTTTTCAAAGATAGTGCTGTACTCTTGATAGGTCGTAGAACCAATACAACGCAACTTACCACTGCTTAACAGCGGTTTGATCAAGTTAGCGGCATCAACTTGTCCACCCGATGCTGCGCCTGCACCAATGATGGTATGAATCTCATCAATGAACAGAATAGCGTCATCTTCTTTCTCAAGTTGTTTGAGGATATTCTTAAAGCGCTTCTCAAAATCACCACGGTATTTGGTGCCTGCAAGCAGTGAACCAATATCCAGAGAGTAAATAACCGAGTTGGCAATAACTTCTGGCACGTCGCCCTCAACAATTCTCCACGCTAGGCCTTCAGCAATTGCGGTTTTACCCACCCCTGCTTCACCGACAAGTAGAGGGTTGTTCTTACGACGACGACACAATACTTGAATAGTGCGCTCCAGCTCTTGGTCACGACCAATAAGCGGATCGATATTGCCATTGCGAGCCACGATATTCAGGTTGGTGGCAAAATTCTCTAACTGATCTTCTTGCGCGACTTCTTCTGTGGTCTCTGCACTGCCAAACAGTTCAGATGGCTCATCTTTTTGTGTTTTCGTGATGCCGTGAGAGATGAAATTAACGATGTCTAATCGACTCACATCATTCTTTTTCAGAAGGTAGGCAGCGTGAGACTCTTGCTCGCTAAAGATAGCGACCAGCACGTTTGCACCAGACACTTCATTACGACCAGAAGATTGCACATGGAAAACCGCGCGTTGCAGTACTCGCTGGAAGCTCAAGGTTGGCTGAGTCTCTCGCGTCGCATCATCAACGGCGATTAATGGCGTGGTTTGCTCAATAAAGGTATCAAGCTCTTGACGAATTGTGTCAATGTTTGCTCCGCAAGCCTTGAGAGCTTCTTGAGCGGATTGGTTGTCCAGGAGCGCCAACAGCAAATGCTCTACCGTCATAAACTCGTGCCGTTTATCTCGCGCTTGAGAAAAAGCGCCATTCAAACTCGTTTCTAATTCCTTGTTAAGCATACAGGCCTCCCCAAAACTTCAAATACAACCACTTAGTCCTGTTCGACAGCGATGTGGTTATGCTCTTTCCATGGTGCACAACAAAGGATGCTCTTGCTGTTCAGAATACATAGTAACCTGTGCAACCTTTGTTTCTGCAACTTCAGCTGTGTACGTTCCACAACGTGCTTTCCCCTGGTAATGCACCTGAAGCATGGTCTGAGTCGCTTTGTCGGCATCCATACCAAAGAAGCGCTCAAGGATCTCAATAACGAAATCCATAGGGGTGTAATCATCGTTATTAAGAATAACGTGATACATAGGTGGTGGTTTTACCTCGGTTTTTTCTTTCTCCAGCAAGTCTGAGTCTGGAGTCACCCATTCAAAAAATTTACTCATTTTTACGTCTTTAGTAGAAAAAACAATCACTCTTGTAGCAGAATTTTTTCCAGCTACTTTAGAGACTAATAGAGCAATTGTATCCCTGCAAATAAAAGATTGCTATCAGTATCGGACGAGCGTTTTTTAGCCTACTTTCGCCTCGAAACCCGCTGTTTATTGCAACATGTTGCTCATACCTTGACCTTGCACCACATATTGAGTGATCCGCGTTGTTTAATCGCAAAGCAATCGTTATTATTCTGTTAAATAATCGAACGAAATGTATTGACGATGATGATTCTTCGTCTACATTATTCTATTGTCTGATTAGAAAATCATCATTTGAGATTTTCTATTCAAACAAAGTAGGCTGATGATGTTGGTTTAACTGAAGTAATTTGATCATTCAGACTATTGCGACACAGCGCACAACAAGTAATAAATGCATAAGGATGTAAAGCATGGCAACAGGTACAGTTAAATGGTTTAACAACGCCAAAGGGTTTGGGTTTATTTGCCCAGAAGGAGAAGAAGGCGATGTATTCGCTCACTATTCAACTATCCAGATGGATGGTTATAGGACATTAAAAGCGGGTCAAACTGTCAACTACGAAGTCGAAGATGGGCCTAAGGGCTCCCATGCTAGCGCTGTGGTACCAATAGAAAGCGATGCAGCAAAATAGCGTTACCGTATAAGTAAAAAGAGGCTCTAGGGCCTCTTTTTTCGTTTTTGCAGCAAGCTTAATTACTACTATACATTCGCTCGAAATTCTTCGGATCCCAACCAATCATGATTTGGTCACCTATCTTCAGTACAGGTAAAGACCGAGCTCCGATAGCGTCTAGTTCCTTTCGACCTCTTTGCATTTTGGCGTTGGTTAAGCGGTATTTATAACCCTTAGAATCAAGATAGCGCTGAGCATCTTTGCAATGCGGGCACTTATCCTTTACATACAAAACTAATCTTTTCATGCGTTAAACCCAGATGATATTTGTGCCGATTATGCGAGATCACCGCTAGAATCGCAAATATCTGACATACCCGCTTTTTGTGATCAAATACAGCATATTCATAATATTCAATTAGTTAGGATAACTGCTATCTATAAATGGATTCACAATACTATTAGAATTATTGAATAGTATTTGAAAGTAATTTGCATGAACTGCGGTTTATTCACGGCGCACGATCAAATAGTCTAGATTTATTCAAAGCACTCACAGTTTATTTGGTCGCGCTCACTTGCTACCTCACCCAACTATTAAAGGACTCAGCCATGGCTCATCCAATCATCACTGACCTAGAAAATCGCTACACAGCAAAACGCTACGATGCATCTAAGCGTATTCCTCAACAAGATTTAAACGTGATCTACGAAGCGCTTCGCCTATCCGCGTCATCCATTAACTCACAGCCTTGGAAATTTATCGTCATTGAAAGCGACGAAGCCAAGCAACGCATGCACGATACGTTTGCCATAAAACACCAATTTAACCAACCTCATGTGAAGTCCGCTTCTCACGTGATCTTATTTGCTCACAACCCGCGTTACACGAAAGAAGACTACGCTAAGGTCGTGGATAAGGGTATTGAAGATGGTCGAACCCCGAAAGAGCAACGCGATTCGGCGTTTGGCGCATTTGCCTTTGTTGAGCTCAATACCGACGAAAATGGTGATACCTCGACATGGACCAAGTCGCAAACCTATCTGGCTCTAGGTAACGCTCTACACGTTCTTGCAAGGCTAGGGATCGACTCGACAACTATGGAAGGGGTGGACAGTGAACTGATTGGTGACATCTTTGCTGAAGAGTTGGATGGCTACGTATGTAATGTCGCTCTCGCCATTGGTTATCACCATAAAGAAGAAGATTACAATGCCAATCTTCCTAAGTCTCGCCTAGACCTAGATAAAGTCGTCAAGGTCCTTTAGTCGCTCTTTAGTACCTTTTGAGTAGCTATTTAGTAGCGAGGCCTAACTCCAAACACGAAAACGGCTGACTCAATATCATGAGTCAGCCGTTATTCATTCTAATGAGTAAAACCACTTATTGCGCTGGTTCTGTTACCGCAAAGCGCCGATTGCTTAGGTAGTTAAGAACAAGGTCGGTCACCATAGGGTCACTTCTCAAGCTGTCGTGTTTGATGTCCACCGCTATAAAGTCTTGCATACCCTCTAATTGCGCTGACTCAACCGACACTAGGCCATCGTTCGAATTCTCGAACACATGCCTTAAAACCGGGTAGGTATCAGTCCCTGCGATTACTCCAAACGGATAATTGGGCTGCGGCAATGAATTAGGCAAGCTTTGCGGATCTGTGGTTAATGAGGCAGCCGTGCCACCCGCAAGTGGCAGCAGCCAAAGACTAGAGAAAAAATCCGCCACGTCGCTGCCATGATTTGGGGTGCCTAAAAACACTACCTCACCTAGATGTTGGGAGTACGTCATTGCTGGCTTTTTGGCAAGGTAATCTCGAATAACCAACCCACCTAGAGAGTGCCCAACAAAGTGTATTTTACTACCACTAGCCTGAGACAGCTCGCGATCAAACTGATAAACGCACTCATCTATCTGCAGACCGCTTTTACGTAGTGTGTAGTCTAGCTCTCTACCCACAGTTGGGTAATCCACCACGCAAACTTGATAGCCATGCTCCTCTACTCTTTCCGACATCTCCTCCATTGAAGATGCACTGCGAGCAAGGCCGTGAACGATGATCACCTGCTGGTTCTTGTGGGAGTTATAATCGCTGATCTCTTTGGGGGCTTCAGATTGGCTACAACCCGTAACTAATACACCAAAAACTACTGTGATCAGGCTCTTTCTCATAGACTCAATGACTCCTATTTCTTCTATCACTAGAATATCAAACAGGAATCAAACACTCACCCAATTTTGTGCAAAATCAAACCGACATACAAGCTAGCCTACCTGCGTCATTTCATGCACAACGAAAGACTCTACCGCTCCTTCTGTTGCCGCAATATAAGCCGCTAGATGATCGTTTTCCATATGCTTGCGCCATAGGTCGCGTGTTTCCCAATTCTCAAAGAACAGAAAATGTGCTGGATTATCATTGTCTTGATGTAGGTCGTAGTTCACACACCCTTCTTCAGCGCGCGTTGTATCGATAAGGTTCTGCAACTCCGATTTCACCAGCTCAATTTTGTCTTGTTTGGCAACAATATTGGCTACTATGGTTAGCTTTGTCATTCTTAAGTCCCTGATTCTATTTTGTAAAAAAATGTGTCTTCCAATGAGTGATCGGCACAATAATAAGACTGCGAAAACTCAATGCTAAGTATCTGCCTTATTTCACTTAAAGAACATCGATCATCCATGGAATTATAGTTTTAATCTCTCGTTACGATTAACTCTACTTATTCAGCATACCAATCAGTATAATCCCTCCCCCTTGTGATGAGCGGCGGTCAAATAACACTCAACTCATCAGTTTACTTCACATAATTTTGGTCATCGCACTTTTTTGATGACCACTGAAGCAGTTTAGAGCACGCAATGAGTAATAAGAATTCCGTAGGCTTAGTTGGCTTAATCGCCATCGTATTTGGCTCAATGATCGGTAGCGGTATCTTCAGTATTCCGCAAAATATGGCTGAACAAGCCTCCATCGGTGCAGTATCCCTAGCTTGGTTGGTCACAGGTATCGGCATGCTTCTATTGGTGCAAACCTTTAGAGTACTTGCCGAACAACGACCTAACCTAAATTCCGGCATTTTCTCATACGCGAAAGCCGGCTTTGGCGAATACATCGGCTTCCACTCCGCTTGGGGCTATTGGTTAATGACCTGTATGGGTAACGTCGCCCTTGCGGTTATGATCAATGACTCTTTAGGCTTATTCTTCCCTGTACTGCTACAACACGGCATAGAAACCGTATTCCTGTGCTCAGCATTACTCTGGGGCATGAACGCCATAGCACTGCGAGGCACCGCCAGTTCATCTTTTATCAACCTTATCTCAACGGTAGGTAAGCTGATTGGCTTGATCATTATTATTGCCATCATTATGTACAGCTTTGAGCCTGCAAACTTATCCCTGGATGTATGGGGAGAAGAACAGCAACTTGGCTCTGTGGTCACTCAAATCCAGAGCACTATGATGGTGACCCTTTGGTGCTTTGTGGGCATTGAAGGCGCTGTGGTGTTATCTGGCAGGGCGAAAAAGAAGTCGGATGTCGGTAAAGCAACCCTTATTGGCTTTTTAGTCGCTATCAGCATGTACAGCCTGATCTCTATATTGGCCTTTGGCATCTTGCCTCAGCAAGAGTTGTCACAATTGGCAAACCCGTCAGCAGCGTCTCTGTTAGAAGCCGCAATCGGCCCATACGGACGTGTACTAGTCAACATCTGTGTGCTGGTTTCAGTGTTCGGTGCCCTTGTGGCCTGGACCATGTTGGTGGCTGAAGTGCCCTATGAAGCAGGTAAAGTGGGTGAGTTCCCGCGCTTCTTCAGTCGCACCAATAAAAATGAGGCGCCAATCAATGCATTGAATGTCTCCACATTGTTCATGCAGCTGTGTGTCTTACTGGTCGTGATGTTTGAGAACGTCTATCTAGCAGCGATTAACATCGCATCGGTAATGGTTCTACCTTGCTACCTACTTAGCTGTCTTTTCCTTCTTAAGATCTCGCTAGATCCTAAGTCTCTTGGTTTAGAAAAGCGTAATTACGGGCACATAGCGTTAGCCACAAGCGCAGCGTTGTTTTGCGCTTGGCTAATTACCGCGGCAGGACTTGAATATCAGTTGATGGCGACTATTTTGTACACCATAGGTATTCCGTTCTTCCGATACACGCACGCCTCACGCATAAAGGCCGGCGAGAAAGTGTATTCAGTAGTAGATACTTGGATAGAGCGAGCACTGATAGCGTTGGCTGCACTTTCTGTTTATCTGATGTTCACTGGTTATCTTCACGCATAGCCGTTAAACCAATCTCTACGCATAAAAAAGCCCGAGCTAATCACTTAGCTCGGGCTTTACTCTTTATATTGGATTATACGTTGTCGATAATCTGATTTAGCGTAGCGCTTGGGCGCATTAGCTCAGAGGCAATCGCATCTACTGGTGAGTAGTAACCACCTAACACTCCTGCAACGCCTTGCGCACTGTTAAGCTCGCCAACAATACTCTCTTCATTAGACGCCAGAGATGTAGCTACCGCAGCAAATTGCGCTGCCAAATCAGCATTCTTGTTTTGACTTGCCAATGCTTCTGCCCAGTAGCGAGCAAGGAAGTAGTGACTGCCACGGTTATCAAGTTCACCCACGCGACGTGAAGGAGATTTGTTCTCGTCAAGGAACTTACCTGTTGCTACATCAAGCGTTTCTGCAAGTACACGGGCCTTTTCGTTGCCTGTCACTTCACTTAGGTGCTCAAGAGATGCAGCCAGTGCTAGGAACTCACCTAAAGAATCCCAACGTAGGTGGTTTTCTTTTTCTACCTGCTGAACGTGCTTAGGAGCAGAGCCACCAGCACCTGTTTCAAACAAGCCACCACCGTTCATTAGAGGTACGATAGACAGCATCTTAGCTGAAGTACCTAGCTCTAGAATCGGGAACAAATCAGTGAGGTAATCACGCAGTACGTTACCCGTTACAGAGATGGTATCTTCACCCTTAGCGATGCGCTCTAGAGTGAACAAGGTCGCTTCTACTGGAGACAATACGCGAAGGTCTAAACCGTCAGTATTGTGTTCAGGCAGGTACGCTTCTACCTTCTTGATAAGCTCTGCATCGTGTGCACGATTTGAATCTAACCAGAATACCGCTGGAGTACCAGAAAGACGTGAACGGTTAACCGCCAGCTTCACCCAATCTTGGATTGGCGCGTCTTTTACCTGACACATGCGGAAGATGTCGCCTTCTTCAACCGATTGCTCAAGAAGCACCTTCTCGTTCGCATCAACAACACAGACTTTACCCGACTGAGCTAAGATGAATGTCTTGTCGTGAGAACCGTACTCTTCCGCTTTTTGCGCCATCAAACCTACGTTTGGCACACTACCCATAGTGGTCGGATCAAATGCACCGTGCTGCTTACAAAAATCAATCACTGCTTGGTAAACGCCTGCGTAGCAACGATCAGGAATCATCGCCTTCGCATCTTTTGGCTTACCATCTGGACCCCACATTTGACCAGAGGTACGGATCATTGCAGGCATAGAAGCATCAACGATAACGTCTGATGGGACATGAAGGTTAGTAATGCCACGGTCTGAATCTACCATTGCAAGCTCTGGGCGCGTTTCATAAACCGCATTAACCGCGGCAATAATTTCTTGTTTCTGCGCTTCAGGTAAAGACTCAATCTTAGCGTAAACATCGCCAAGACCGTTGTTTACATCAACACCCAGCTCGTCAAATAGAGACCCGTATTTTTCGAATACGTCTTTGTAGTAAACCTTAACTGCATGACCGAAGATAACTGGGTCTGATACCTTCATCATAGTCGCTTTCATATGCAGAGAAAGCAGTACATCTTGCTCTTTTGCCGATTCAATTTCTTTCTCAAAGAAAGACACCAACGCATTCTTGTTCAACACAGAAGTATCAATGATTTCTTTGTCTTGCAGTGCGAAGGCTGATTTTAATGTGTTAACGCTGCCGTCATCACCACGCAGTTCAATACGAACCTCTGTCGCACCATCGATGGTGACCGATTTTTCGCTACCGAAGAAATCGTTGCCGTCCATGCTTGCTACGTGTGATTGAGAATCTTTAGACCAAGCACCCATTGAATGTGGGTTCTTCTTCGCGTAGTTCTTTACTGAAGCAGGAGCACGGCGATCTGAGTTACCCTCACGCAATACTGGGTTTACCGCACTACCCTTGATCTTGTCATAGATAGATTGTATGGCTTTCTCTTCGTCAGTTTTTGCTTCTTCTGGGTAATCAGGAAGATCAAAGCCCTTTGCTTGTAGCTCTTTGATTGCTGCTTTAAGTTGCGGGATAGACGCTGAGATGTTTGGCAGTTTAATAATGTTCGCTTCTGGCGTTTTCGCCAAATCACCTAACTCTGATAATGCGTCACCAATACGTTGCTCTGGCTTCAAGTACTCAGCGAAGTTAGCGATGATACGACCCGCTAATGAGATGTCGCGAGTTTCAACTGCAATATCAGACGATGCAGTGAATGCTTGTACCATTGGCAAAAATGAGTATGTTGCCAGCGCTGGAGCTTCATCGGTAATGGTGTAAATAATGGTGGGCTTTTGTGCAGACATGAAATTTCCCTATCTTTAATTTTTGTTCACTGGCTGTATTCAGCTCTCGTGTTAGTCGATTTTATAGCGTTCGCATCGTGCGATCGTGATGTTGTGTCTTGGGTTTTATCAATTCTTGGCTTTAAATAGCCTAAAACGCCTTAAGTCATACAAGGCGATACTGTTTAACCTATCAAATAATCGGCTCTGTTAGCAATCGTGTTATGATTAGCCTAACCCGTTTGCTGCGCGTATCATAAAGCAAATGTTGTTTCGTGAGAATGAACTCATACAGTTTGTTTACAAAAATGCAAGGTAGTTAACATGTCTAGCGGCAACCGCCGACCTCAAAATAAGTCTCGAACTTCTGAAACATCTTCGAAGCCCAGTAACAAGTTCAGCCAAAAGCGCTCTAGCTCTTCCAATCGAAGAAAGCCTGTACGCACGGTTAAACGTGTTTCTGCCGAAGAGCGAAAAGTACTGCTGTTCAACAAACCTTTTGATGTATTAAGCCAGTTTACTGATGGTGACGGCAGGCAAACTCTTGCCGACTTCATCAAGGTAAAGGACGTGTATGCTGCAGGAAGACTCGATAGAGATAGTGAAGGATTATTACTGCTGACCAATGACGGTATTTTACAGGCTAAATTGACTCAACCTGATTCAAAATCCCCAAAGACCTATTGGGTACAAGTAGAAGGCGCGCCATCAGAGCAAGATTTGGATAAGCTGCGCAATGGTGTAGAGCTAAAAGACGGCATGACACTACCCGCACAGGTAGAAATCATGCCAGAGCCTGAGGTATGGGATAGAAACCCTCCAGTGCGCTTTCGCGCGGCCATTCCAACCACTTGGCTTGCGATTACCATTATAGAAGGTCGCAATCGACAAGTGCGCCGCATGACCGCCAACATCGGCTACCCCACTCTGCGATTAATCCGCTATTCCATAGGTAAATACAGCCTAGGCGATTTACCAAACGGTGAATGGAAAGAAGCCGACCCTAGGACCTAGGTTCTAGGCTCTGTTTAATCTGACAGCTGACAGCTTGAAGCTTGAGGCTGCCTCACTCCCCTTCCATAAACCCTAAATCTGGAAGACGGTCTAAATGCTCTGCATAACGCTTTTCGTTGAACTCTGCGCCGTTGTTCACTACATCAAACACTTCGATTGCTACCGCGCAACCAATCATGGCGATAGCATCGTCGCGGCTATTGCCTGTCATCATTAGGCGCATCAGCGTTTCTTTTACTTTCTTTGGATTGCCAGATTCGATCTGATTTTCAACGATTTCAATTAGTTGGTCTTGAACTTCTTGTTGGTCTTGCATGGTCTTTGGCCCTATTGTGGGAGCAACGAAATGTTGGCACATAGTATGACAGAAAATGTTTACACTTTTCAGTCAATTTGAAAGTGTGATTCACATCGCGGATCTGTCACACTGGGTTTGTTTCTGTTAGAATCTGCGACCGTGTTTATCTAGTGGTA
Source organism: Vibrio breoganii (assembly GCF_001677275.1). Taxonomy (GTDB): domain Bacteria; phylum Pseudomonadota; class Gammaproteobacteria; order Enterobacterales; family Vibrionaceae; genus Vibrio; species Vibrio breoganii. Next base: position 1,112,647 of record NZ_CP016177.1, on the reverse strand, counting down.
ATTTTGAATGTCTGACAACAGCCAAAAGAAAGTCATCGTCGGCATGTCCGGTGGGGTTGATTCCTCTGTCTCTGCGTACCTGCTTCAACAGCAAGGCTATCAAGTTGAAGGCCTGTTTATGAAGAACTGGGAAGAAGACGACAACGAAGAGTATTGTACAGCAGCAGAAGACCTTGCCGATGCGCAAGCGGTCTGCGACAAGCTGGGCATTCATTTGCACACGATAAACTTTGCTGCAGAATATTGGGACAACGTGTTTGAGTACTTCCTTCAGGAGTACAAAGCAGGTCGTACGCCAAACCCAGATATCCTTTGTAACAAAGAAATCAAATTCAAAGCCTTCTTGGAATTTGCTGACGAAGTTCTGGACGCTGATTACATTGCAATGGGTCACTACGTGCGTCGTACCTTCCCTAGCGCAGAAGAAATTGCGGCAGGCGAAAAGCCACGCATGCTTCGCGGCCTAGATGGCAACAAAGATCAAAGCTACTTCTTGTACACGTTAAGCCATGAACAAGTTGGCCGTAGCTTATTCCCTGTGGGCGACATCGAGAAACCAGAAGTTCGCCGCATTGCTGAAGAGCAAGGTCTGATCACAGCGAAGAAAAAAGACTCAACTGGCATCTGTTTTATCGGTGAGCGCAAGTTTACAGATTTTCTTTCTCGCTATTTGCCAGCACAGCCGGGTAAAATTGAAACCCCTGAAGGTCAAGAGATTGGCGAACACATGGGTTTGATGTACCACACCCTAGGTCAACGCAAAGGTCTACACATTGGTGGCCAAAAAGGCGGCGGTGGTAACGAAGACCCATGGTACGTTGCTGAGAAAGACCTGAAGCGCAACGTATTGATTGCGGTTCAAGGTGCGGATCATCCATTGCTTAAGTCTGAAGGCCTAATTGCCTCTCAGTTACATTGGGTCGAACGCAACCCTATTCGTGAGCCAATGACTTGCACTGTGAAAACGAGATATCGCCAAACCGATATTCCATGTACCATTATTCCTGTGGACGACGAGAACATCAAAGTGATCTTCGACGAACCACAAGTAGCCGTTACCCCTGGTCAATCTGCGGTCTTCTATAAAGACGATGTATGCTTGGGTGGCGGAATTATCGAAAAACGAATCAAAGCTTAAGACAAAGGAGTTCTTACGTGGCAAATACCAATTATGACCGTACCATCGCTTTTGCTGGCATTTGCCAGGCTGTCGCTTTAGTTCAACAAGTGGCAAAAGACGGACATTGTAATTCTGCCGCGTTTGAAACCTCAGTTGCTGCAATTATCAATACCAACCCTGCGGACACGGTCAGCGTCTTTGGCAATGAGCGCGATCTAAAGGTGGGTCTTGAGTGTCTAGCACGTGGCATTGATAGCTCGGCGACAGGCAATGAGTTGACTCGCTACGTGATAAGCTTGATGGCACTGGAGCGCAAGCTAAGCCAGCGCCGTGACTCTATGGCGCAACTGGGCGATCGCATTCAACAAATTGAGCGCCAAACTGAGCACTTTGATCTGTTTGAAGAACAAATGATCAACAACCTCGCGAGTGTCTATCTTGATGTGGTCAGCCCTATAGGCCCGCGTATTCAAGTCACTGGCAACCCAGCAATGCTTCAGCAAACCTCGGTACAAAGCAAGGTACGTGCCCTACTCCTGTCTGGCATTCGTAGTGCCGTACTGTGGCGTCAGGTGGGTGGCAAGCGTCGCCACCTAATCTTTGGCCGCAAGAAAATGATTGAGCAGGCTGAGATACTTTTAGCTCGAATTTAAACATTGGCTCGCGCATTGTCGCGAGCTAATTTTTTTGCGCACAGAAAATTAACGCAATCGTTTGCGCAACACTAGTGACAATTGCCCTTGTTACTGGTATAAACCTCACAAAATTTAAGAAACTCAACTCGGGAGAACAACATGGAACTGTCAGCATTGACTGCTGTTTCACCAGTAGACGGCCGTTACGGTAGCAAAACCTCTGCACTACGTAGCATCTTTAGTGAGTATGGCCTCCTAAAATACCGTACTATCGTTGAAATCCGCTGGCTACAAAAGCTTGCAGCAACAGATGCAATCGCAGAAGTACCAGCGTTTAGCGCTGAAGCAAACCAATTTCTTGATAACGTAGCGGCTAACTTCAGCGAAGAAGACGCACAACGCATCAAGGACATTGAGCGCACGACTAACCACGACGTAAAAGCGGTTGAGTACTTCCTAAAAGAAAAAGTTGCTGGCGTACCAGAGCTTCACGCGGTTAACGAGTTCATCCACTTTGCATGTACTTCAGAAGACATCAACAACACCTCTCATGCACTAATGCTTAAAGAAGCGCGTGAGACTGTGATTCTTCCTGAGATCAAGAACATCATTGATGCTCTAAAAGCACTTGCTGTTGAATACCGTGACATTCCACTGCTATCTCGCACACACGGTCAGCCAGCTTCCCCATCGACTATGGGTAAAGAAATGGCTAACGTGGCGTACCGTATGGAGCGTCAATACAAGCAGATCGAAGCTGTTGAGATTCTAGGTAAAGTGAACGGCGCAGTAGGTAACTACAACGCTCACCTATCCGCTTACCCTGAAGTAAACTGGCACCAATTCGCAGAAGAGTTCATCACTGAGTCTCTTGGCGTAACTTGGAACCCATACACAACTCAAATCGAACCACACGATTACATCGCTGAACTATTTGATGCAGTTGCTCGTTTCAACACTATCTTGATCGATTTCGACCGTGATATCTGGGGTTACATCGCACTGGGTCACTTCAAGCAAAAGACCATCGCTGGCGAAATTGGTTCTTCAACCATGCCGCACAAGGTTAACCCAATCGACTTTGAAAACTCGGAAGGTAACCTAGGTCTTGCTAACGCTGTATTCGGCCACCTAGCACAAAAACTGCCTATCTCTCGCTGGCAGCGCGACCTAACTGACTCTACGGTTCTTCGTAACCTAGGTGTTGGCGTAGGCTACGCAATCATTGCTTATACTTCGACTCTGAAAGGTATTAGCAAGCTAGAAGTAAACCGTGAAGCGCTACTTGCTGAACTAGATAAGAACTGGGAAGTATTGGCAGAGCCAGTACAAACAGTAATGCGTCGCTACGGCATCGAGAAGCCATACGAGAAGCTAAAAGAGCTAACACGCGGTAAACGCGTTGACGGCGAAGCAATGCGTAACTTCATCGACGGCCTAGAGCTTCCAGAAGACGAGAAAGCTCGCCTGAAAGAAATGACTCCAGCGAACTATATTGGTCAAGCAATTGAGTTGACGGATAAGCTTTAAGTTATTAGCTACTAGCTACTAGCTACTAGCTACTAGAAGATAGTAAAAAGCCTGAATCGAAAGATTCAGGCTTTTTTTGTGGGCTTTATCATGCACACAGTGGAAGCAAACAAATGTCATCCTGAACTCGATTCAGGACCTTAGAGAGTGCCTATAGCTGGCTATTGCACTCCCCAAGATCCTAGATAAGTTCTTCGAACTTTCTAGGATGACGAGTGCGTTATATTAAATATATATGCACAATTGATAATCAAATGCCAACCCACAGGCTCTTAGCATGCACTGAGTGAAAGCAGGCAAATGTCATCCTGAACTCGATTCAGGACCTTAGAGAGTGCCTATAGCTGGCTATTGCACTCACCAAGATCCTAGATAAGTTCTCCGAACTTTCTAGGATGACGAGTGCGTTATATTAAATATATACGCACGATTGATCATCAAATGCCAACCCAACAAGTTCTTAGCATGCACACAGTGGAAGCAAACAAATGTCATCCTGAACTCGATTCAGGACCTTAGAGAGTGCCCAAATCGGGTTTTCGTACTCCCCAAGTTCCTAGATATTTACTTCGTAAATTCTAGGATGACGTATTTGTCTAATTCAACTTTGGACCGCTTACTTAACCTACAAAGAGCTTCTAAACATCTCTAGGTATTTCTCTGCCGCTACGTCCCAGCCGAAGTCTTGCTTCATGGCGCGTAGTTGCACTTCAGCGAACTCTGTTGGTTGTTGAAGGTATAGGATCAGTGCGCGTTGCATACAAACCAATAGCTCGTCTGGGATTGGGTCGTGGAATGAGAAGCCGGTACCAACGCTTGGCTCGGTATCGTAATCATTCACGGTATCCTTCAGGCCACCTACATCGCGAACGATTGGCAGTGTGCCGTAAGCCATAGAGTAAAGCTGGTTCAAGCCACATGCTTCAAATTCTGAAGGCATTAGGAAGAAATCTGAGCCTGCTTCCACAAGGTGAGCTAGACGGTTGTCATATGCTTCTACAAAAGCAAACTTGTCGCCGTACTGCTCTGATACTTCACGCAGCTGCGCGGCAATATCAGGATCGCCAGTACCGATGATCACTAGTTGTACATCGTTCTTCAAGAAGCGATCTAGGATAGGAAGAATGTAGTGGAAACCTTTTTGATGAGTCAAACGACACACCATGCCGAACATAGGTAGCTTAGCCACAGGAAGATTGAACTCCTGTTGAAGCGCTGTTTTGTTGGCAGATTTACCGGCTTTAAAGCTCGCCTTAGTTGGCTTGAACTTCTTCACTAGGTACTTATCTGTTGCTGGATCCCATTCGCTGTAATCACAGCCATTAACGATGCCAGAAAAATCGGCAGAGCGAGAGACGAAGTCATTCACTAAACCATGAGAACCTAGTGGGGTCTTCAGTTCTTCTGCGTAGTTCGGGCTCACGGCATTTAGCTTGTCAGCGTATTGGATACCTGCACGTAGCATGCTGATACAATCGTGACCGTAGTTCACCGTGCTTGCTTCAACTTGCTTTAGTTCTGGGATGATGCTCACTTCATTGTATGGGTAAATGCCCTTAAACAATGCGTTGTGAATAGTCAGTGCGCTCTTGATGCCTTTATAGAAATCGTTGTTCGCAAAGCGTGTCTTCAATAAGAAAGGCACTAAGCCAGTGTGCCAATCATTCGCGTGAACCACGTCAGGCTTGAAGTTAAGCTTCGGCAGTGCGTCTAGGCTTGCTGCAGCAAAGAACGCGAAACGCTCACCGTTGTCCGCATACGCTTGGTTACGCTCAGCATAAAGCTCTGGACGGTCGAAATACTGTGCACACTCAAATGCGTATACTGGTACGCCATCAAGCTCTAACTTCCGAACTTGATACGGAGTATGTGGAAAGTGCTCTAGCGTAGTAGAAAGCACAACTGGGCTCTGTTCAAAGTTAGGTAACTTTGTATAGCCAGGGATTGCAATCGCAATGTTAGTGCCAAGGTTTTGTAGTGCTTTAGGCAGCGCCTTACCAACGTCAGCCAAGCCTCCGCTTTTTACTAGTCCTTCAGCTTCGGAAACTGTAAACCAAACTTTTAATTGTGACATTTTGGGGAAATCCTGTTTTTCATTAGAGCTGTTGACAGCTTCTGTTTTTGATAGATTTGACTCGCGTCATTTCTAGGCGATTTTAACATAAAAAACAAACGATTGCGCTAGTGCTTCGCGGCATTGGTCAGCAAGCTCAATATAGGCATTGGGTTTAATGTTCTCGAGCAGTGCATCGAATCGCAAGCCATTGTCTTAATGGGAGTTAACGCGGAGATAAAAAAAGATAAAAATGCTTTTATATGGAAATTTAGTGGCTTTGAAAATAAAAATGCCCAGCACTGAGGCTGGGCATTGAAGTACTTATGTTTTACTAGTGATTACCAGTAGAAACGTGCACCAACTGCGAAGTTGCTTTCGCCGTCTGCCATTGTTGGAGCTACTTGAGAATCAGAACCTTGGTTGTTGTAACCTAGAGTAGTACCGTCACCGTAGCCGTATTCACCGTATACACGTGCCCAAGAGTTAAACTTGTGCTCTACACCAACGTAGATAAGCGTGCCGTCTTCATCACCATTGTCACCAACGAAGCCACTTGCATCTTGCATTGTGTATTCGTAACCAGCGTAAAGTGCAGTTTTTTCCATCATTTGGAAGATACCAGCTAGAGAGATACCACTTTCGTCAATTTTCTCTGAACCATTTTGATTTGCTAGTTCAGCCCAGTAGTAAGTGAAACCAATTAGGTGATCACCAAGACCGTACTCTGCAGTAAATTCAGCGTAAGTGTTTTCTAGCTCAAAACCGTTAGTAGCAGTACCTGCTGTCTCACCAGTATAACCAGCACCTGCGTGTAGAGCTAGGTCACCAACATTACCACCAACGAATAGTTCGTATAGATCGTTTTCAGAATCAGAATCGTTTAGACCCCAACCTGCTTTAACCCAGAAGCTATCGAAGTCGATGTTGTATTTGATTTGAGATTCGTGTTGAGCACCGTTAAGAGTTGAGTAACGTAGTGCTGAACCACCGAAGAAGTAAGAGTAATCAGCGCCGTACACGTCATCCGAAGTAGTCCACTGCTTACCAAATTTGATTGTACCGAAGTCACCAGCGAAACCAACATAGTGCTGACGTACGTTAACGTCAGTGTTGTCGCGAATGCCTAGCTCAACAAGGCCTACTACATCTACGCTATCTGTGATTGCGTATTGACCCTTAACACCTGTACGAGAAGAACCAGAGCTCAATGTTGCGTCGTGGTCGTTACCGTCTAGAAATTTAAGTTCTTGACGTAGTTGACCGTAAAAGTCTACTGAACCGTCGTCTGACTTGTAGATTTCTGCTGCGTTTACAGAAGTTGCAGCTACAGATGCTACTGCTAGCGCTAATAGTGTCTTTTTCATGTTAATTTACGTCCTTTTCTTTTAACTCGAACCCTATGCGGCTCTTGAAATAATTTTATTTTTATAATCATCAGGCGAAAATGCTTCTACATCTACGTTCTCCTGAAGTTGGTGATACATTGCAATTTTTCTAAAGCAGTGTCAAACACCCTAAAAATTACAAATGAAAATATAAAAAACCTTAAAAAACAACTATTTAAAGCAGTGCAAATACATAGCTCACAGTTTTTACAGCCAATTCACCACCACTTAACAATTTTGCAAAATAATAATTCTACAGAATTAACCACTGCTTTTGCTTTTACATTCAGGGTTTAATTTATTGACATAACAAAATCTAAAAGCACTTATAAAATTATCTACCAAGATGGCGCGACAATGGATTCATATAGAAGTTTCAGTAGCTTAGGTAGCCTAATGACATTTATGAGATATTGATCACGAAAAATATTCGATAAATAACATTTTGAGGGGAACTCTTTGTGCTTTAGAGGTGTGTTATCATGGCCAAAGCATCTAACTGTTTGAAAAGAAATGAATAGAAAAATCCAAGAAGCGATTCGCCACAGCTATAAAAACCTGCATGATCAGCTGGATAACTTTATCCCTCGTCGCGCGCAAAATTACCTTGTAGCAGAGATAACCAAGACCTTATGTGGTGATTATCACAAGTCGAATCGCCTCATAGTGGCTGAAGCCGGAACTGGCATTGGTAAGTCATTAGCCTATTTGATGGCCGCTATTCCAGTGGCAAAGTTTAGTAGCCGCAAGGTGGTGATCTCTACCGCTACCGTTGCTCTGCAAGAACAGCTGATTAATAAAGACCTTCCCCTTTATCGTCGCCTAGTGGATTTCGAGTTCTCTTTTATATTGGCCAAAGGCAGACAACGCTATTGCTGCGCTGAGAAGCTCGCGGCGGCATCCGGCGCGGATGAGACGCAATTAGCCATGTTCGAAACCAAGCCAAACAAATCAGATATCGATTTGTTGGAGAGAATGTACAAGGCGCTGTCTGAGAACAAATGGGATGGTGATAGAGACTCTTGGCCCAAGCCGATAAAAGATGCGGTTTGGCAAAGCATTGTCAGTGATAAGCACAGCTGCAATAACGGACTCCCAGCACATAGGGATTGCCCTTTTCAGAAAGCACGCTCTGAGCTCGATAAAGCCGATGTGGTTATTGCCAACCATAGTTTGGTTATGGCCGACTTAGACTTGGGTGGCGGCGTAATTCTTTCCGAGCCGGAAAATACCATCTATGTATTCGACGAGGCGCACCATCTCCCTAAGGTTGCCAGAGATCACTCCTCCGCTTCCGCTAGCTTAAAAGGCGCGGCGGCATGGCTAGAAACCCTAAACAAAAGCAGCAGCAAGATATCTTCTCTCGGTGATGCCAAAAGAGTCGATCGCTTTCTTACTGAGCTGCAAAACTCTATCGGTGAGATCATTCCCAGCCTAAACAACGTTGCGCGTCAGCTAGACCCGGCCGGTTTTAAAGAAAATCGATTGAGATTTGAGCATGGTGAACTGCCCCATTGGCTAGTAGAGCAAAGTAAAGAGCTAAAAACCGTCTGTAATAAGGCCGCACAAGCTCTGGCTAAGATCACCGACCTTATTAGTGAACGCGTTAAAGACGGTGAGGTATCCCCTCGCTTAGCCGAGCCAGCGCTTGCCGAAGCAGGCTTCTTTTTGCAACGTCTAGAAAACCTCGCCAAGGTTTGGCAGTTAATGGCTGAGCCGTCACGTGACAAAGGCGCTCCACTGGCTCGCTGGATCGAAACTAACCCCGAGCGAGAGCTGGATTTCATCGTCAGTGTTTCACCTTTGGAGGTGGGCTGGTCTCTTGATCAGAAGCTTTGGAGCAAGTGTGTTGGCGCGGTATTAACCTCAGCCACACTAAGAGCACTCAATTCGTTCCAGTTTTTCTGCCAGCAAAGTGGTGTTAGCTACGATAAAGAGGAAGGAACGCAGTTTTTAGCCCTCGCCTCGCCCTTCGACTATCAGAACAATGCCGAATTGATTGTGCCTAAAGCAAAGTATGAGCCTCAAGCGCCACAGTTTACCGAATACCTCAGTGAAGAGCTGATTAATTGGTTAGTGCCTGATAAGGCCAATCTCGTGTTATTTGCCTCTTACTGGCAAATGAACCAAGTTGCGGATGCAATGCAAAAAGAACTCACCAAAAAGGGTTGGCAGTTGCAGGTTCAAGGCGACAGTTCTCGAATTGAAATCATAAAAAATCATAAAGCCGCAGTAAAAAAAGGAAAAACCAGCATCTTGTTTGGTACCGGCAGCTTTTCTGAGGGTCTTGATTTACCTGGAGAGCTATTAGAGAACCTGGTCATTACCAAGATCCCATTTGCGGTTCCCACTTCGCCTGTAGAAGAAGCCCACGCCGAGTATATAGAAAGCCGTGGCGGCAATCCGTTCATGCAAATTGCGGTGCCGGAGGCCAGTAAAAAGCTGATCCAATCTGTAGGGAGATTACTGCGCAAGGAGCAAGATTCTGGTAGAGTTATTATCTTCGACCGCCGTATCGTAACCAAACGTTACGGCAAGGCATTACTAGACTCTTTACCACCCTTTAAACGTCGCATCGATTAGGACTGATTCATTACTCAATGGAATACATAGAACCAAGTATGCTGCTCATATTGGCCATTGTTGCCTTTATAGCAGGCTTTATTGATGCGGTCGCTGGCGGCGGTGGGATGCTTACTGTCCCAGCTTTGCTTTCTATTGGCTTACCTCCACATATCGCTTTGGGTACCAATAAGTTAGCTGCCTCGTTTGCCTCTTCAACAGCGGCCTTTACCTATTACAAGAAAAAGCTGTTTAAGCCTAGATTATGGCTGCCTACCTTCATTGCCACTCTCATTGGCGCAACGTGTGGCACCTTGTTTGTAGATTCTATTTCTACCGAGTGGTTAGAAAAGGTGCTCCCTCTCGTTATTTTGGCGGCAGCTCTTTATACCATCATCCATAAAACCCCCGATGCGAATAAAAACCTAATGCCTGAGCCGGGTAGAAAGCACAACATCACGCAAGTGACGCAGGGCTTTAGTCTGGGTTTTTATGATGGCGTGGCAGGACCTGGAACCGGCGCGTTTTGGACCGTCAGTAGCATGGCACTCTATCGCCTGAATATATTGCTAGCATCTGGCCTTGCGAAAGCAATGAACTTCACCAGTAATTTCACCTCATTGATTACCTTTGCCATATTGGGACATATCGATTGGCTATTAGGTCTGACGATGGGCTTCTGTCTAATGCTTGGTGCGTATTTTGGAGCACACTCGGCCATTCGATTTGGCGCTAAGTTTATCCGCCCTGTATTTGTCACTGTGGTGACTATCCTAGCTGCTAAGCTTGCTTATGACGCTTGGTTCGTCACTCTGTAAGGGATCTTGATGAGTCAATTCGCACAACTAAAAGAAAAACTATCGCAAATGGCGTACAGCGCAGAACAGCTGGACAAGCAGCGTGGCGAACATCACCTGCCCTTGTTTGATAGCAGTTTATTTAACTGCCGTGCCAAGGTGTTGCTGCCTTGCGTAAAAGAAGCCACTAACACCTATGAAGCAATAAGCCGTGAAAAACAGCACGGGCTACTCACAACTGAGCGTGCCGAGTATTTATCCGAACGATTGCTAGCACAAATAAGCGCCATAACGCGCGAGCTCTCCACCGCTTACTTTCGTAAAGATGAGCCTAAGCACAAGAGCTATTACCGCAAGCCTATCAACGCCATCTATCAAGACCTTGCTAAACACAAAGAGTGGGAGCGCCAGCTCATGGAGATGGTGATAGATAGACAGCGCGCATTAGACACCGCGGTGGGTTTTAATCAAGGCCAAGCTCAAAAAGCCTTGATCACCGCAGAGCAGCGCCTGCAACGTTGCAAAGACGCCATTATCAAGATAGAAAAACAGATAACCTTTAGGGAGCAACATCAATAATGAGTGAACCTAAATCGCCATTAGATAATGCACCAGATGACATTAAACTGGCTGTCGACCTTATCTACCTGTTTGAATCCAATGAGGTAGATATCGATACCGCTCTCTCTGCCCTTGAGATCGTTAAGAGCGATCTGATCAGTAAAAAACAACAACAAGACTAGCTCTGCTCAATCAACGGAATTGAATAATGAAAGTAATTAGTTTCAATATCAACGGCCTTCGTGCCCGACTTCACCAACTGCAAGCCATCATAGATAAGCACCAGCCAGACGTTATCGGACTGCAGGAAATCAAGGTACATGACGAAGCCTTCCCTATCGAAGACGTCGAGGCAATGGGATATAAGGTGTATCACCATGGTCAAAAGGCCCATTATGGTGTGGCAATGCTTTGTAAGAAAGAGCCGATCTCAGTACAAAAAGGCTTCCCTACTGACAATGAAGATCATCAAAAGCGCATGATCATGGTGACAGTAGAAGACGCACAAGGCCTGCCGGTGACCATCCTTAATGGCTACTTTCCCCAGGGCGATAATATCTCCCATGAAACTAAGTATCCCTATAAGCGCCAGTTCTACAAAGATCTCATGACCTACCTAATTGATCATCACAACAGCGAAGAGCAGTTAATTGTTATGGGAGATATCAATATCAGCCCTATCGATGCGGATATAGGCATTGGCGAGCCAAATCGTAAGCGCTGGCTTAAGACGGGTAAGTGCTCTTTCCAACCTGAAGAGCGTGAGTGGCTAAAGACATTGATGGATTGGGGCTTTGAAGATACGTTCCGCAAGCTGCAGCCTGAAGTGAATGACCGTTTTTCGTGGTTTGATTATCGCTCTAAGGGCTTCCCTGATAATCGAGGCTTACGTATTGATGTGGTATTGGCAACGCCTTCTCTTGCAGAGAAATGTATCGAATCAGAGGTTGATTACGAACTGCGTGGCATCGAGAAGCCTTCTGATCACGCTCCGATCTGGGCAACCTTTAAATAGTTGCCCACTTGAAACGTAAAAAGGTAGCCATTGGGCTACCTTTTTTATTTTATGCTTTGCTTAGGTCACGCGCTGGGTATGTCAATGTCATACTGTCTACGGTTACATGGACATAATACCCACCCGCGCTTAAACCTGTGACTACCATTTGGCCAAGATCAATACCCTTGGTTGCTACCACTACGTCTTCGATTTCAAACATTTATATACCCAATTTGCAGATAAAATAGAACTGACTCTTTGCTTGGGCGGTATTGAAACAGATTGTTAGGATCTGGACTAATCCGATTATTTGTCGTCTAGATGATTAAATTTTATCGTTCAGTAACGCATAAACCCTCAATGCATAAACCATGAATAATAAGCACAAAAAAGCCGACTGGATCTTCATCAAGTCGGCTTTAGATTTATCGTGTTTCTATTTCGATTCTAATGGTCTTAGATACGCTAAGAATTTCTTCTCTGCATGTTTGAATACGAACAAGATAATGAAGGTCAAACTCATATAGAACAGGCCTGCCGTTAGGAAAGACTCAAACGGCGCGTAGTATCGAGAGTTCACCAAACGCGCTGCACCGGTCAAATCAAGTATGGTGACAATACCTGCAACGGCCGAGCCATGCAGCATGAAGATCACTTCATTACTGTAAGCAGGCAAAGCACGGCGAAGTGCACTTGGCAAAATGATTCTACGATAGGTGGCAAATGGACTCATACCATAAGCCTTAGCCGCTTCCACTTCACCTTTAGGTAAACCATTAATAGCGCCACGTATGATTTCAGAGGTGTACGCTGAGGTATTAAGGATAAATGCGACTAACGCACAGAACCACGCATTCTCCCACATGGTATCTTTTACTGGGTAGAACTGATCCATACCGTAATAAATCAGATACAACTGCACCAATAAAGGCGTGCCGCGGAAGAAATAGATAAATGCCCAAGTCGGCCCTACGAACAACCAGTTTTTACTGTTGCGCGCAATGGCTAAAGGAATGGCAATACACAAACCGATGATCAGCGCCAAGCCTACCAGCCATACCGTGGTGTATAGGCCTTCTAAATAGATGTCGAAGCTGTCGAGGATAATTGAGAAATCCATGTCCTACCTCGCTTGGATACTAAATTTGCGTTCAACAAGCTTTAACAAGCCCGTGGATACCGCAGTAAACAATAAGAAAATCAACGATACCGCCATGTAGAAGGTAAACGGTGCCTTGGTCGTACCCGCCGCCATAGCACTCACGCGAACCATATCTTCCAAGCCAATTATGGAAACGAGCGCGGTGGTTTTTAGCAATACCAACCAGTTGTTACCAAAGCCAGGCAGTGCATGTCGAATCATCTGCGGTAAAAGAATGCGTCTAAAGGCAAGTACTGGGCTCATACCGTAGGCTTTACCCGCCTCTAGTTCGCCAGCGTCGACCGCCATTATCGCTCCGCGGAAGGTTTCCGCCATATAGGCTCCAAAGATAAAGCCTATTGTAAGGATGCCCGCCACATAAGGGCTAACATCAATATAATCTGGAACATAAGCTACCCACTCATGATTGGGATCGCTTGATGTGAAGTACTCATTAAGCCATTCGTTGATGCCATACAAGCTATTATTAAGCAGGATCTGGCCACCGAAGAAAATCAGCATCATCAGCACTAAGTCTGGGATACCACGAATAATGGTGGTGTAAAGGGTCGCAATACCACGGGCCACACGATAAGGAGATAGCTTAGCTAAAGCACCCACCATGCCGAGTATTACTGCCAAAAGCAGTGATAGCACAGCTACCTGTAACGTCAGCCAAGCTCCACTGAGAATCGAGGCTTCATATCCCTGTAAATCTAACATAATTATCTTCCAACACTATTACGGCTATGTTGGCGTCCTAGTTGATGACAGTTGCCTGTTTACAACAGTACAAACCGCTGAAGCGTTCATCAAACAACATCTGATGAGGCTGTGAAAAATAGCCCGGGAATAGCGATCTATTACCGGGCTATAGCTGTTACCTAAGAGGCTTACTCGCCGTATACGTCATAGTTGAAGTATTTAGCAGCAATCTCGTCGTATACACCCTTCTCACGTAGAGCAAGGATTGCAGCGTCTAGTTTTGCAGTTAGCTCTTTATCTTGCTTGCGAGTCGCGATGCCCATGCCTTCGCCGAACCACTGAGGATCCGTTAGAGAAGGACCAACGAATTCGTATTGGTCGCCTTCAGCAGAGTTAAGAACACCTTCTTCTAGTGCTGATGCATCACCCAGTACTGCCGCGATACGGCCGTTTGCAAGGTCAAGATACGCTTCATCAAAAGAACCGTAACGAACGATCTCGACTTGACCGTCGTAGTTATCAGATAGGTACTTGTCGTGAGTAGTTGCACGTTGAACACCGATCTTAACGCCGTCTAGACCCGCTTTAGTGAACTCAAGGTCAGCGCCTTTCTTAGCAATAAACTTGTTAGGAATTTGCGCGTATTTACCGGTAAAGTCGATACGCTTCTTACGCTCTTCAGTAATAGACATTGCAGCGATAATCGCATCGTACTTACGTGCTAGTAGAGAAGGAATGATACCGTCCCAATCTTGAGCAACCAGTACACACTTAACCTGCATCTCCTCACACAGCGCGTTAGCCATATCTACGTCAAAGCCGCTTAGTGAGCCATCGGCTTCAGTTTTACTAAATGGAGGGTAAGCACCCTCAATGCCAAAGCGAACTTGTTTCCATTCTTTCGCTTGTGCAACGCCAGAAAGTGCTGTTGCTGCTAGTGTCGCAGCCAATAACCACTTTTTCATATCCATACTCCTGTGATTTAAGTGTTTTTTTGTTGTGTTTAAGTGAGCGCTTTATGAGCACTTCGTTTAGTAAATTGATGAAATAAACTGTTGTAGGCGTTCTGATTCAGGGCTAGTGAATAGCTTGGCAGGGTCGCCCTGCTCTTCAACTAAACCTTGATGCAAGAACATAACGTGGTTAGACACATCACGAGCAAATGCCATTTCGTGTGTCACAACCAACATAGTGCGGCCTTCTTCGGCAAGGTCACGCATAACGCCAAGCACTTCGCCTACTAACTCTGGATCCAGAGCAGAGGTAGGTTCGTCAAATAGCATTACTTCAGGGTCTACCGCCAACGCACGCGCTATTGCTGCACGCTGTTGCTGACCACCAGAAAGGTGACCTGGGTAGTAATCTTTGCGCTCGTACAGTCCCACTTTTTGCAGGATCTGTTTCGCATTTTCGATAGCTTGTGCTTTTGGTACACCAAGAACATGTACAGGCGCTTCGATCACGTTCTCTAATACAGTCATATGTGACCAAAGGTTAAAGCCTTGGAATACCATAGCGAGTCGAGAACGAATTCGTTGTACTTGTTTAGCGTTTGATGGGAAAGGTTCACCGAGACGATTATTTTTCATCTCAATCAGTTCGCCGTTTACCCAGATTTCACCAGCTGTAGGTGTCTCTAAAAGGTTAATACAGCGAAGAAAAGTACTTTTACCTGAGCCTGAGCTACCAATGATAGAGATGACGTCGCCTTTATGTGCATCAAGTGAGATGCCTTTCAGTACTTCGTTCTGTCCAAAGGTTTTATGCAGATTATTAATTCTTAGCGCGGGTACATCCGTCATGCGCTTGTTTCTCCCTGTAATCCTAGTGTCAGGCTATGTTGATGAAAGAAAGGTACCATTTGCGCAAACGATTAGCAATGGTTCAACAACAGCGAATTTATAGGATATTTAGTCATATTTACCGCCTATATATACATACAACGTTATAATTGGCGAATAAACGCGCTAACAACAGCACGTTATAGGGCTATAAATGTAAATGAAACTGATAAAAAGACCACACATTTTTACACATTAGCAACAACTTTGTGGCTTTGAGCATATTTTGCGCAAGAGTGCTGATAATGTAACCAAAGGTAAATAGGACTTTGTGAATGTAAGTGTAATTACCACACTTTTAGCGTGGTTATGTTCCCAGATCCCTTTATGTACTTTTATTTCAGTAATTTTCTTTAACTGATCAAGATCAATTGTTCTAAGTTGCGACCTTGTTACACTCCGGCCAACAAATTCAAATTTGACGAGTATTTTTCAAATTTTCGCCTAAGATTATTTCGAAAACGACGTGCTACATTTCAATAAGTATGAGAAATTATGCCGTCGCAAATGATTCACGCGAACGTGTCAAATTAACCCAGATTTATTTCTACCTATAAGTTAACGAGGATTTTATGTCCGACGCTGTCAACAACAAGCAGTCTGAAGCTGAAGAAAAAAGCTATTCAGAACTGCATAAACCAGCCTCTGAATTCGCAAGCCGTTCTGATTACCTAGATCACGAACTACAAATCATGAAGCCTCGCCGCTTCCGTTTGAACCTTCCTGGTCGTGATTTCCGCTTTGAACTAGAAGATTTAGTTCCAGCTCTAGCAGGTACTATCGGCATTATCGCAATGTACTCTGCAGTAATGATGTCTTGGGCTGATGGCCTAACTCAAGCATGGGATCACGTTAACCTAGGCAAAGAGTTCGCTATCGAAGTCGCTCGTGTAGAGATGCTTATCCCAGCGCTGCTATTCTGTATCCTTGCTTCTGGCTTCTTTAACCCTAGAGCGAACTTGGCCGGTAACCACGGTCCAATGATTCCTCTTATCGGTTCTATTGCACTTGCAGGTGCTCACCCTCTAGCGCTGGCTATTCTTCTTGGTATCTTCGGTTTATTGCTTAGCTTCTTTAAGGGTGGTTCGAAACTCGTTAACCTCACCTCAGAGGGTACCGCTGGCGGTCTATTGATCTTCCTCGGCTTTACCGGAACCATGAGTCAGATTGGTGATATCCAATCTTGGGCTGTAGGTCTTCAGTCTGCTGACGTTGCCGCAGGTAGCCTTGGCTACATTGGTTTAGTGGTACTGGGTATTAACATCGCTATCTATGCTTACCTAGCTAAGATTGGTATGCGTTGGTTGGCTATCCCTGTTTGTGCTATTGCAGGCCTAATTATCGCGCTTGGTTTAGGCGCAGGTTTTGACCTTACGTTTGAAACGCAAATGGGTATTCCTAACCTGAACCCTGTTTATTGGTGGGGCAGCACAGAACAAGGTTGGCAACTGGGTCTTCCAAATGTTTCTCACTTTGTAGCATCTCTGCCGTTTGCAATTCTTGCAGTAGCAATGTGGTCACCTGACTTCCTAGGTCACCGTATCTTCCAAGAATTGAACTACCCTAAAAAGACTGAAAAAGTATTGATGGACGTAGATGACACTATGACCATGTGTTCGGTTCGTCAGATTGTCGGTACTGCAGTAGGTGGTGGTAACATCACGTCATCTTGGGGCACGTACATGATCCCAGCTGCAATTGCTAAGCGTCCTATTCCAGGCGGCGCAATCTTGTTAGGCGCAATGTGTATTGTCGTTGCTATCCTTGGTTTCCCAATGGATGTTGCTGTATGGCCTCCAGTGATGCGTATTGCACTGCTTGTAGGTGTATTCCTACCGCTTCTAGAAGCGGGTATGCAGATGGTTAGAGAAACTAAAGACTCACAAGCAGCAGGTATCTGTATCTTTGCGGCTGTAGTGACTAACCCAGTTCTTGCATGGGCTCTGACTATGTTCTTGGACAACAACGGTCTCATCGGTGACAAAGAGCGTTCTTCACGTCTATCGTTCGCAGATAAAATCATTATCCCTGTGGGTGTATTCGTAGTATGTCTAGTAGCAATGCTAGCTGTAGGTATGCTTGAATCACAGTACGGTTTGAAAGCGTTCCTGTAATGCATATTCAAGGGTAGTGCTAACGCACTACCCTTTGTTGCAAATTAGAGTTTGATTACTGGGCAAAAGTCGTCTAAAAATCTGTAATACTTTTGAGTAATGTCAACTAAGTGAAACTGAGTTCAAAGATTGCAAAAAAATGCTTTTATTAATTTAGTTTAAAACTTATAATTATTTTTGAAGATTGACTTGTTTGTTGATTGGTTCGTACCAATATGAATAAGTATTAGGTTGATACTAAACTTATCCATATTGTTATTAATCTTAAGTGTGCTGTGTCGCTTGCGACACTTAGCTGCTCAATTTTGAGTAGTGGGACGGCACGTGTTTTTGCTACTAATAAGGTAGGTACATCATGGCAGAGCAATTTGCTAAAGCTTGGGAAGGTTTTGCGGCAGGTGACTGGCAAAACGACGTAAACGTTCGTGACTTCATTCAAAAGAACTACACGCCATATGAAGGCGATGAGTCTTTCCTAGTAACTGAAGGTACTGAAGCGACTGACGCGCTTTGGGCTAAAGTTATGGAAGGCATCAAGCAAGAGAACAGCACCCACGCTCCTGTAGATTTCGATACTTCTGTTATCTCTACCATCACGTCTCACGACGCTGGTTACATCAACAAAGATCTTGAAACTATCGTTGGTCTTCAAACTGAAGCACCACTTAAGCGCGCTCTTATCCCTAACGGTGGTATCCGTATGGTTGCGGGTTCGTGCAAGGCATACGATCGTGAACTGGATCCAGAAGTTAACAAAATCTACTCTGAATACCGCAAAACACACAATGCTGGTGTTTTCGATGTTTACACTCCTGACATCCTAAAATGTCGTAAGTCTGGTGTTCTAACTGGTCTTCCAGATGCATACGGCCGTGGTCGTATCATCGGTGATTACCGTCGCGTTGCTCTTTACGGAATCGACTTCCTAATGAAGAACAAAGCTGCACAGTTCCACTCTACTCAAGAGAAACTGGAAGGCGGTGAAGACCTACAATTGACTATGCAACTGCGTGAAGAACTGCAAGAGCAGTACCGTGCACTTGGTCAAATGAAAGAAATGGCAGCTAAGTACGGCTGTGATATCTCTGAGCCAGCTCAAACTGCTCAAGAAGCTATCCAGTGGACTTACTTCGGTTACCTAGCAGCGGTTAAATCTCAAAACGGCGCGGCTATGTCTCTTGGTCGTACTTCATCTTTCCTTGATATCTTCATCGAGCGTGACATTGCTGCTGGCAAAATCACTGAAGTAGAAGCTCAAGAAATGATTGACCACTTCGTAATGAAGCTACGTATGGTTCGTTTCCTACGTACTCCAGAATACGATGAGTTGTTCTCTGGTGACCCAATCTGGGCAACAGAATCAATGGGTGGTATGGGTCTTGACGGACGTACGCTAGTTACTCGTTCTAACTTCCGTTTCCTAAACAGCCTATACACTATGGGTCCAAGCCCAGAGCCGAACATCACTGTTCTTTGGTCTGAGCAACTACCTGACGGCTTTAAGCGTTTCTGTGCGAAGGTATCTATCGATACTTCTTCTATCCAGTACGAAAACGATGACCTAATGCGTCCTGACCTAGAATCTGACGACTACGCAATCGCTTGTTGTGTATCTCCAATGATTGTTGGTAAGCAAATGCAGTTCTTTGGTGCTCGTGCAAACCTTGCTAAAACACTACTTTACGTTATCAACGGTGGTGTGGATGAGAAACTTAAGATCCAAGTGGGTCCTAAGATGCCTAAGATCACTGACGAAGTGCTAGATTACGCTGACGTTTGGGACAAGATGGATCACTTCATGGATTGGCTAGCTACCCAATACGTGACTGCACTAAACGCAATCCACTACTCACACGACAAGTACAGCTACGAAGCAGCTCTTATGGCTCTTCATGACCGTGACGTTGCTCGTACAATGGCTTGTGGTATTGCTGGTCTATCTGTTGCTGCTGACTCACTAGCTGCTATTAAGTACGCTAAAGTAAGCCCAGTTCGTGACGAAGATGGCATCGCTATCGACTTCAACATCGAAGGCGACTATCCGAAATTCGGTAACAACGACGCTCGCGTAGATGATATCGCTTGTGAAATTGTTTCTGTATTCATGAACAAGATCCGTAAGCTTAAGACTTACCGTAATGCTCGTCCTACTCAGTCTATCCTAACAATCACTTCAAACGTGGTTTACGGCAAGAAGACTGGTAACACGCCAGACGGTCGTCAAGCAGGTGCTCCTTTCGCTCCTGGTGCTAACCCAATGCACGGTCGCGATGAAAAAGGTGCGGTAGCGTCTCTAACTTCAGTAGGTAAACTACCATTTGCTGATGCTCAAGACGGTATCTCTTACACTTTCTCTATCGTACCTAACGCACTAGGTAAAGAAGAAAGCAGCCAACGCGCTAACCTTGCTGGTCTAATGGATGGTTACTTCCACCATGAGTCTGACATTGAAGGTGGTCAACACCTTAACGTTAACGTTCTAAACCGCGAAACTCTAGAAGACGCTGTTAAGAACCCAGAGAAGTACCCTCAGCTAACTATCCGTGTATCGGGTTACGCTGTGCGTTTCAACTCTCTAACTGCAGAACAGCAGAAAGACGTTATCGCTCGTACTTTCACTGAGTCTCTATAAGTTTTAAAACTTTAGACTGAGTCGCAAGATATAACGAAAACCCCGCCTAGGCGGGGTTTTTTATTACCTAAAATTGTAATAAGCTTCATAGCCACGAGACAGGATGTTTAGATCAAACACGGAGTAGTATGTCCCACTTTTCAACCAACGCGCGTTTGTTATTAGCGTGCTCCTTTGCATGTGCGCCCAGTTTCGCTTATGCCGAATCCGAACCCTCCGATAGTTCTTTCTATATCGGTATAGACAACGACAGTATCGTCACCACAGATAAAGATTACTCTAACGGGTTATTCTTAGTTTATTCCAGCGAATTTAGTATTGAGCCCAACAGTTTTTTTGACTCTCTTCCTGGCTCTCACTTTAAATTCGATCCAACGGGTACCGTAAAGCACAAATACAGCATCGAGCTTGGGCAGAAAATGTGGACCCCCGAAGATATCGAGGATCCCAATCCGATCCCAGACGAACGCCCTTATGCTGGCCTCCTTTACGTTTCAACCACGCTCTACTCTATCTCGCCTTCAAGCGTGAGTGCCTATAGCCTAATGTTCGGTACCGTAGGCCCAAACGCCTACGCTGAAGAAACGCAAAAGTTTGTCCATAGCATCATTAAGTCCGAGGATCCTCAGGGCTGGGACAACCAAATTGATAATCAATTGGTGTTAAACCTTGGTTATCACAGAACCGATAAACTGTATCAATCCGAACCGAGTGGCAATACGACCCATGAGATTAGCGTACCCAGTCGATTGTTGGGTGGTAACTATCGCAGTGAGGTAGCAGGCGGTGTAATGTGGCGCTGGGGCACGGGCCTAAATCAGAGCTTTGGTAGTGCGAAGGTGAGCAATGAATCCACTATAGACCCAGGCTTGATCGTACGAAATAAAACCGGTTGGTACATGTTTGCCGGTGTCGAAGGACGAGTGCGCTTCAACGACATCACTATCGATGGCGACCGTCCCGATGACGGCATTACCGCCAGCGAAGTAGAGCATTTACAAGGTACTGCCAGCGTCGGTTTAGCTGGCTTTTATCGAGGCTGGGGAGCCAGTTTGTCCATCTCGAGTAAGAGTCGAGATTATCAAGAAGATGATAAAGGCGTGCACACCAACGGTTCACTTGCCTTGTTCTACTTGTTCTAGATTAAGCCTTGAATGTAATACGTAAAAATCTATGAATATTCACGGCTTTATCTGGCCTCTGGTCTAGGTAATGATCCCTGTTTGTAATACACTTATCACATTCGCAAAATGATCAGAATAGAGAAAATCTATGAAAGGCAGAATTCACTCATTTGAGTCTTGTGGCACTGTTGACGGCCCGGGCATTCGCTTTATCGTGTTCTTGCAAGGCTGTTTGATGCGTTGCATGTATTGCCACAATCGCGATACATGGGACACGCATGACGGCAAAGAAATTACCGTCGATGAGCTGGTCAAAGAGGCAACCTCATATCGTCACTTTATGAATGCGTCTGGCGGCGGTGTCACCTGTTCAGGTGGTGAGGCAATGCTTCAACCTGAGTTTGTTCGTGACTTTTTCCGCAGAGCGCAAGCTGAAGGCATCCATACCTGCCTAGATACCAATGGTTATATCCGCAAGCATACTGATGTAGTCGATGAAGTGTTAGAAGCGACTGATCTTGTTATGCTGGATCTCAAGCACATGAAAGATGAAATCCACCAAGATTTTATCGGTGTATCCAATAAACGTACTCTAGATTTCGCTCGTTACTTACACAAAATTGGCCAAACAACGTGGATTCGTTACGTAATCGTTCCTGGCTACACTGATGATGATGAATCTGCACACATGCTTGGCGAATTTATTAAAGACATGGATAACATCGAGAAGGTAGAGCTACTACCCTACCACAAGCTCGGGGCGCACAAATGGGAAGCGCTCGGTTACGATTACCCTCTAGAGGGTACAGAGCCACCATCGAAAGAAACAATGGACAAGATTGTCGGTATTCTTAGTCAATACAACGACAACGTTAAATACTAACTTTGTACTCAGCCAATTAGTGGCACTAACGTACATTTAGATCTCATTAAGGAAACCTATCTATGGAAATGACCAACGCACAGCGTTTGATCCTTTCGAACCAATACTACCTAATGTCTAAGCTTTCTCCAGAAAACAAAGACAAGTACGAGCGTCTACAAAAAATCGTTGAGCGTGGCTACGGTCTGCAAATGCGTGAGCTAGACAAAGACTTTGGGGCAATCAGCGAGAGCGAATGTCGTGAAGTCATCGACATCATGGAGATGTACCACGCGATGCAAGAGTCGTTCAACATGCTGGCTACTGCAGAGCAAGCGAACGTGGACAAGCGTCGCCTTATGTTCCTAGGCTTTGATATCGCAACTGAAGCAAGCATCGTAAACTACGTGCGCTTCCTAACTGAATCAGAGGGCCTTTACCCTCAGTTCGACAAAGCGGATCACCACTTCAACAGCCAGATGCCGATGCTAGACAAGTACCGCCGCATGCTGACAACGTGGCGCAACTGCCCACGTCAATACCACTTATGTGCTACTGAGATCACTCAGATCTTTAACGCATAATAAATGAGGCCCTAGGTCCTAGGGCCTAGGGCCTCAATAACATCTATCAGCTATCAGCTGTCAGCTGTCAGATTCTAAAAGGCGTAAACCAACCCTATATTTGCGGAAAATGAATCCGTATCTTCCAACAAAGGACTGTCTTCTAAGTCCCCTTCTAGATTGGTATAGCGCAGCCCTGCCGTTCCAACGATATGCTCAGTAAACTTAAACAATCCTCGTAAGCCTAAAAAGAACTGACCATCTCCATCTGGAGAGAACTCGTCCAACCCATTAATTCTGTCTGCCTCTTCTTGAGAAACGCCGTACAGATGATTGTTCAGCTTTGATGAATTCAACGAGTAACCGATAGAGGGCGTAAGCATCCAGCGCTTGGTGCGAATTGGCACACTGTACACCGTTTCTGCGTATAACCCATCATGGACACCGGCAATGTCGCCAGCAATGGTGAGCTGTATCTGACCGATAGAGCGGTTGGCATACTGATAACTGATACCCCCTAGCCCAGTACTCTTTCGCTTATCCACTTGGCGAATGATGGGGTCATCGGAGTCAGAAGGTTGCAGGGTTCTAGGGTCATAGGCTAGACGAAAGATGAGATTGTGCGGGGAACGGCGTTCCCAAACTCGATATCCAGCGGTAAAACCGCGCAGATAAAGGTGCTCTCCTTCATATCCGATAACAGGAATCACAACCTGATTAGAGGGCGTATCCTTATAAACCGCAGGCGAATATGAGGCACCAACACCCAAAGACCACCCTGCTACTGCAGGGCTAGATGACAAAGCGAGAAGCGCTGCCGAAAATCCAATCCATTTCAAAGGCAAATCCTTTTGCGTCAATGTTGTAATTTTGTTGCTTATTTGCAGGTCTTATAATACACGCATTTTGATAGTCGGTTTAGTGCTAAATAATGAAAAAGTTATTATATTTCAAGCAAATCTGTTTTTTCATGTCTAGGATTAAAGTTGGGATAAGCGTAACGATTGGCTTG
Source organism: Vibrio breoganii (assembly GCF_001677275.1). GTDB lineage: Bacteria > Pseudomonadota > Gammaproteobacteria > Enterobacterales > Vibrionaceae > Vibrio > Vibrio breoganii. Next base: position 1,089,010 of record NZ_CP016177.1, on the reverse strand, counting down.
GGTCTTGTAACATTTTAAAGGGGATTTTTGTTATGAGTATTTTTGAACATTTTCAGCACAGATACGAAGCTGCAAAGGAAGAAGAGCTCTCGATTCAGGAGTTTTTGTCATTGTGTCGCGAAGACAAAATGGCATATGCAAACTCTGCTGAGCGTCTTTTGCATGCTATTGGCGAACCGGAACTGATTGATACTGCTCTGGATCCTCGCTTAAGTCGCATTTTTTCAAACCGCGTCATAGCAAGGTATAAAACCTTTAAAGGCTTTTATGGCATGGAAGATGCCATCGAGCAGATCGTCTCTTATCTTAAGCATGCAGCGCAAGGCTTAGAAGAGAAGAAGCAAATTTTGTACCTACTTGGCCCTGTTGGTGGTGGTAAATCATCGCTGGCCGAGAAGTTAAAAGCGCTCATGCAACAAGCACCTATTTATGTGTTGTCCGCCGATGGGGAACGCAGCCCAGTCAACGACCATCCATTCTGCCTATTCGACCCATCTGAAGACGCCGAAATACTGCGTAGTGAATATGGCATAGATAAACGCTACCTACGTTCCATCATGTCACCTTGGGCAGCAAAACGTCTGCACGAATTTGGTGGTGATATATCGAAATTTAAAGTCATCAAGTTACGCCCTTCAATTTTAGACCAAATTGGTGTGGCGAAAACCGAACCCGGTGATGAAAACAACCAAGACATCTCGTCTCTTGTGGGTAAGGTTGATATTCGCAAACTTGAACACTTCTCTCAAGATGACCCAGATGCCTACAGCTACTCTGGCGCACTATGTAAGGCCAACCAAGGCTTGATGGAATTTGTGGAGATGTTCAAGGCACCTATCAAGGTTCTACATCCACTGCTAACCGCAACTCAGGAAGGCAACTTTAACGGTACGGAAGGACTATCAGCACTGCCATTTGATGGCATGATTTTGGCTCACTCCAATGAATCCGAGTGGACCACATTCCGCAACAACAAGAACAATGAGGCATTCCTTGACCGCGTTTACATCGTAAAGGTCCCGTACTGCTTGCGAGTCTCTGAAGAAGTCAAAATCTACGAGAAACTCCTGAAAAACAGTGAGTTAACTAATGCGCCTTGTGCGCCTAGCACCCTAGATATGCTGGCACAATTTAGCATCCTTTCTCGCCTGAAAGACCCAGAGAACTCTTCTGTGTTTAGTAAAATGCGCGTCTATGATGGTGAGACATTAAAAGACACGGATCCTAAAGCGAAGAGTCACCAAGAGTACAAAGATTTTGCAGGAGTCGATGAGGGGATGGCAGGGCTTTCTACCCGTTTCGCCTTTAAGATCCTGTCTCGAGTGTTTAACTTTGACCAGACTGAGGTTGCCGCAAACCCTGTGCACCTCTTCTATGTCATTGAGCAACAAGTAGAAAGAGAGCAGTTCCCTCAAGAGCAAGCAGAGCGTTATCTTGAGTTCTTGAAAGGCTTCTTAGTACCTCGATATGTTGAGTTTATTGGTAAAGAGATCCAAACGGCTTACCTAGAATCCTACTCTGAATATGGACAGAACATCTTTGATCGCTACGTCACCTACGCTGACTTCTGGATTCAAGACCAAGAGTATCGCGACCCTGAGACAGGGCAGCTATTTGACCGCTCATCGCTTAATGGAGAACTAGAAAAAATTGAGAAAACAGCGGGTATCAGTAACCCGAAAGACTTCCGAAACGAAATCGTGAACTTTGTTCTAAGGGCTCGCGCCAACAATGGTGGCACTAACCCTGTTTGGACAAGTTACGAGAAACTTCGCACTGTTATCGAGAAGAAAATGTTCTCGAATACGGAAGAGCTACTCCCTGTTATCTCGTTTAATGCAAAAACCTCTACTGAGGATCAGAAGAAACACGACGACTTTGTTAATCGCATGATGGAAAAAGGCTACACAGAGAAGCAAGTTCGCTTGCTATCTGAATGGTACTTGCGAGTACGTAAGTCTTCTTAATAGACAGAGTGACGTTAACCCTGTCACTCACTGGACACTATGCCCTCTTTCTTGCATCTGAGCAGTTGAGGGCATTGATGCAACTTAGGTTGTGGCGCAAGGATCATACGCGTATGACTCGACTCGTAATGTCGACTCAACAGTGGGTTATACGAGTATCACCATGTAGGACTTATTGAGGTGGCGCATGGCTCAATTTATTGACCGAAGGCTGAATGGCAAGAATAAAAGCACTGTTAATCGACAGCGCTTTATTCGCCGACATAAGCAAAAAATTAAAGAAGCCGTTTCTGATGCGGTAAATCGTCGCTCGATTACGGATACCGATAACGGCGAGGATATTACCCTCCCTAAAAGTGACATTACCGAACCTGCCTTTCATCAAGGTCAAGGTGGGCATCGCGAACGTGTTCATCCAGGTAACGATCAATTTATCCGCGGTGACAAGATAGAACGCCCTCCAGGTGGCGGTGGTCAAGGGGGCTCTGGTGACGGAGACGCTAGCCCCGACGGCGAAGGCCAAGATGAATTTATATTCCAGATATCAAAAGACGAGTATCTAGACATTCTGTTCGAAGATCTCGCGCTTCCAAACCTTAAGAAAAACCAAGTTAACCGCATCACTGAATGGAAAACCCATCGAGCGGGTTACCAAACAGCAGGCATTCCTTCCAACATAGCCGTCGTTCGCTCGCTACAACAATCTCTGGCTCGACGCACTGCAATGTCTGCAGGTAAGAAGCGTAAACTCCGTGAGTTAGAAGATGAACTGACTTCCCTAAAAAGTTGCGAGCCAGCAAAACCACTGCAAGAAAAAAGCATTAAGGAAGAGATAGAAGAGATCCGCGCTCAAATGAGACGTGTGCCCTTTATTGACACCTTCGACCTGCGCTTCAAAAACTATGAAAAACGCCCTATTCCATCCAGCCAGGCGGTAATGTTCTGCTTAATGGATGTATCCGGCTCAATGGATCAAGCCACCAAGGACATTGCTAAGCGCTTTTATGTCCTCTTGTATATGTTCCTTAATCGCACCTATGAGAACGTAGAAGTGGTGTTTATACGTCATCATACTCAGGCCAAAGAGGTGGATGAGCACGAGTTTTTCTATTCGCAAGAAACCGGTGGAACCATTGTCTCCAGTGCGTTGAAACTGATGGATGAGATTGTCAAAGAACGCTACCCCACCAATCAGTGGAATATCTACGCGGCACAAGCCTCCGATGGCGATAACTGGGCTGATGATTCTCCAAGGTGTAAGAAGTTGCTCACTGAAGCCCTATTGCCCATTTGCCAGTACTACTCATACATAGAGATCACGCGCCGAAGTCATCAAACCTTGTGGCATGAGTACGAAAAGCTAGAGTCCCAGTTTGATAATTTTGCCATGAAAAATATCCGAGCGGTGGAAGATATCTTCCCTGTATTTAGGGAGCTGTTCCAGAAGGAACATAGCTAAGGGAATACGAGTAAGGATGCGCTATGACAGCAGAAGTTAAATCCAAAACATTGCCTGACGGTCCCGATTGGACCTTCAATTTGCTGGAAGAGTACCACCAGCAAATAAAGCGTGTAGCTAAACACTACAAGCTAGATACCTATCCCAATCAAATTGAGGTCATTACTGCCGAGCAGATGATGGATGCCTATTCCAGTATCGGCATGCCGATTAACTACCATCACTGGTCGTTTGGTAAGAAATTTATACAGACCGAACAAAACTACAAGCATGGTCAGATGGGGCTTGCCTACGAGATCGTCATCAACTCTGATCCCTGTATTGCCTACTTAATGGAAGAAAACACTGTCACTATGCAGGCTCTGGTTATGGCCCACGCAAGCTATGGCCACAACTCTTTTTTCAAGGGCAACTACCTATTCAAGACTTGGACTGACGCCAGTTCAATCATCGATTACCTTATTTTTGCTCGAAACTATATCAGCAACTGTGAAGAGAAATACGGCGTTGATGAGGTAGAAAAGCTACTCGACTCTTGTCACGCATTAATGAATTATGGTGTTGATAGGTATAAGCGCCCTGAGAAGATCTCCATCGCCGAAGAGACGATAAGGCAGCAAGAGCGCGAGCAGTATCTGCAATCACAGGTCAACGAACTGTGGAGGACCGTTCCAAAGTCCGCTGACAGCGCTGAGATTGAGAAGAAGCGCTTCCCCTCAGAGCCACAAGAAAACATCCTGTATTTTATTGAGAAGCACGCTCCCTTGTTAGAGTCATGGCAGCGTGAAATCGTGCGCATCGTGCGCAAGGTCAGCCAATACTTCTATCCGCAGAAGCAAACCCAAGTAATGAACGAAGGTTGGGCGACATTCTGGCACTACAGTATTCTCAATCACCTGTATGACGAAGGGTTGGTCTCCGATAAATTCATGTTGGAGTTCTTGCACAGCCATACCAGCGTTGTTGCCCAGCCAGCCTACAATAGCCAATACTTTAGTGGTATTAACCCTTATGCCTTAGGCTTTGCCATGTTCCAAGACATCCGTCGCATCTGTGAAGAGCCCACAGACGAAGACAGGGAGTGGTTCCCAGATTTAGCAGGCAGTGACTGGTTAGAGGCAGTGCATTTTGCGATGCAGAACTTCAAGGATGAGAGCTTTATTAGCCAGTATTTGTCTCCAAAGCTTATTCGCGAATTTAAGTTCTTTGCCATCAAAGACGATGATAGGAAGAACTATATCGAGATTGATGCCATCCACGATGAAATGGGTTACAAAGAAATCAGAGAAAAGCTAGCGGCTCAGTACAACCTAAGCAACCTGGAGCCCAATATTCAGGTATGGAATGTCGATGTGCGCGGTGATCGCTCTTTAACCTTGCAACACATCCCTCATCAACGCATTCCCCTAGACAAGAGCTACGACGATGTTCTCAAGCATCTGTATCGACTGTGGGGCTTTGATGTCATTCTAGAAGAGCTTAAAGAGTCCGGTCACAGAGACGTCCTCGCCTCCTGCCCAAAGCGCACTGATTATGGGAAGAGTATCTAGGAACTAGAAGCTACAAGCTACAAGCTACAAGCTACAAGCTACAAGCTACAAGCTACAAGCTACAAGATTATAGCTAGAAGCTAGAAGCTAGAAGCTAGAAGCTAGAAGCTAGAAATTATTACAACGCTAAAAACGAAAAAAGGAAACAGCTTGCTGTTTCCTTTTTCTATATTCAACAACAACCTAGCTTAACAGCGCTCTTACTGCTTCTAGGTCTTCTGGCGTATCGACACCCGGTGGTGGAGTTTGTTTGGCCAGAGCGACATGGATCTTTTCTCCGTACCAAAGCACTCGTAACTGCTCTAGGCTCTCTATCTTTTCAAGGGCTGAAGGTGCCCAGTTGATATATTTGCTGATAAAGCCAGCGCGATAAGCATAGATGCCAATGTGACGCATTAGGGGTTGGTTTAGCTGAGATTTATCATCAGCAAACTGGTCCCTGTCCCAAGGAATGGTTGCACGGCTAAAGTAGAGTGCATAGCCTTGGTTATCTGTCACCACCTTCACCGCATTAGGGTTGAAGGCTTCTTCTGCATCCTCAATAGCAACCCCAAGTGTCGCCATTGGCGCAGTAGAAGCAGCCAGATTATCTGCTACCTGAGCAATCACCACTGGTGGAATTAAGGGCTCGTCTCCTTGCACATTCACCACAATATGGTCCGGTGCAATTCCCATTTTTTCCACAACTTCCGCTAAGCGCTCAGTGCCCGATTCGTGGTCAGGTGAGGTCATGCAAACCGTACCACCAAACTCAGTCGCCACATCCGCGACACGCTGGTCGTCGGTGGCAATAATCACCTGTTCAGCACCGGCCTGAATCGCCTGTCGATACACGTGCTCGATCATTGGTTTTCCGCAGATATCCGCCAGTGGTTTGCCTGGCAAGCGCGTTGATTGATATCGAGCAGGAATGATGACGGTAAATGACATCTTAGCGTCCCTCGTCCATTGAAATTGAGCGAGCTTCAGGCTCAAGGAGTACAGGAATTCCCTCTTTGATTGGATAAGCAAGACGATCCAATTTACACACTAGCTCTTGCTTCTCCTTATCAAAAGTCAGCTTTCCTTTGCATACTGGGCATGCAACGATCTCTAACAATCTATGATCCATATTCCTTTAAAACCTCTTGAATTCTATTCATTATTTTATGGCGGTTATCATCACTAATCTGTGCTGATACAGGTAGATACCACCAATTATCATCTGCAAAGTCACGGCATTTAACCGCATCTTTTTCTGTCATTATTAGCTGATGGCCATCGGCAATTAACGGCGTAATATCCGCCTTTAGCAACGCCTTATGGTCAGCAAACCCTTTGGTCGTGATTACGTTGGCCTGCATTGACTCTAGGGTATCAAAGAACCGTGGAGGGTGGCCAATACCGGCTATAGCGGTAAGTGCTCCCAACTGATCAACAGACTTTTTCTCTCCAGTTACAAGATTTACCGCCAGTGACGGTTGCAACGTCATGCCAATTTCGTCAGGCTGAGCGTCTCCGCCATTGGTAATGCGAAAGTCCACCGTTTGGAGACGGCTCATCTTCTCTCTAAGGGGCCCTAGAGGAATCAAGTGCTCGTTACCAAACCGACGCTTACCGTCGATAACAATAAACTCTATATCACGCTGTAGGGCGTAATGTTGCAGTCCATCATCTGTAACCACAATATCCACGTCATTCTGTAGCAGGTGCTTAACCGCATTCGAGCGTACTGGGTCAACTACCACAATCGCCCCGGTGCGCTGAGCAATTAGCTTTGGCTCATCACCACAATGTTTGGTTGGTGTATCCTGACCTACTAGCAAGGGGTAGTTTGGAGCCTTGGCGCCATACCCTCTGGAAACCACACCGACAGTCAAGCCCTGAGCCTGCAAGCTTTCAACCAACCACACAACTACAGGTGTTTTGCCGTTGCCACCCGCTGTGATGTTTCCCACCACAACGACAGGAACAGGTGCACGGTAGCTAGGCTTCTTTCCTTGCAGATAATCACGCCTACGCCCTTGGCTAATCACCTTAAAAAGCTGACTTAAAGGCCACAAAAGTGGCCAAAACAACCATCGCATAGGGCTCGAGCTAAACCAGAGTAGATGTATCACTAACTAGTCACCGAACTGTATTTTATGCAACTGCGCATAGGCCTCGCCCTTGGCAATCAATTCAGCATGAGTACCGCGCTCAATAATCTCGCCGTCGTCCACCACCAATATCTCGTCTGCATTTTCGATCGTGGACAAACGGTGCGCAATCACGAGTACTGTTTTATCTTTCTGTAGTTCATCCAGTGCGGCCTGAATGGCTCTCTCTGACTCGGTATCAAGCGCGGAGGTTGCCTCATCTAGGATCAATACTGGAGCGTCACGCAGCAGCGCACGAGCTATAGCAACCCTTTGACGTTGACCACCGGATAAACTCGCACCATTTTCACCAATCATGGTATCTAGACCATCAGGCATATTTTGAGTGAATTCAGTTGCGTGAGCTAACTTAGCTGCATGCTCTATTTGCTCACGGGTGAATTCACCCTCAGCGGCATACGCTATGTTGTTGGCAATAGTATCGTTGAACAGGTGAACATTTTGCGAAACTAGACCAAATTGCTCTCGCAAATTTGTCAGTTTGTAGTCGTTAATGTTCTCACCATCAAGGCAAATCTCCCCGCCATCTACCTCATAAAAACGAGTAAATAAGTTAGCAATGGTACTCTTGCCAGAACCTGAGCGCCCCACTAGAGCGACGGTCTTACCTTGTGGAATAGTAAAATCAATGTGAGAGAGCGCTGGCCTATCTTTACCGTGATAAGTAAAGGTCACATCCTTAACCTCAACCACGCCCTTGGCACGCTTAATCTCTTTCTCGCCGGTATCTTTCTCAGTGTCTAAATCCATTAAAGTGAACAAGGTATGGGCTGCAGCCATACCGCGCTGGAACTCAGAAGTCACGTTAGTCAATGATTTTAGCGGTCGCATCATGCCAAACATAGCAGAGAAGATAACCGTAAATGCACCCGGAGTAAGGTCTGCTCTCACTTGCTCAAAACTTGCCAAATACAGCACTGTCACAAGAGCAAAGGAAGCAATCAACTGAACAATGGGGTTTGCAGCAGCTTGCGCTGTCACCATTTTCATCGTTTGTTGGCGCATTTTATTACTAACTTGATCAAAGCGACCACTTTCAACTTCTTGACCACCATAGCTCAAAACCACTTTATGGCCTTTAAGCATCTGCTCGGCGGAAGACGTTACCTGTCCCATTGCCGTTTGCATGTTCTTACTGATCTTACGAAAACGCTTTGAAACTACGCGAATAGCGAAGGCGACAACGGGCGCTACAACAAGAAGGACCAAAGAGAGCTGCCAGCTGTTCCAGAACATTAAGGTAAGCAAGCCGATAATGCTTGCGCCCTCTCTCACTAGGTTAACTAAGGCTTTACTGGTGGCGGCCGCAACCTGCTCACTGTCGTAGGTAATGCGAGACAGCAAACCACCGGTAGACTCTCTATCAAAGAAGGGAACAGGCATGTGCATGAAGTGGTTAAAGATAGCGCGTCGCATCAACATAACCACATTGCCTGACACCCAACTCAAGCAATAGGTGGATACGAATCCGGAGAGACCACGCACCACAATCATACCTAGGATGATCATAGGTAAGATTTTAAGGAAATTGGATTCTACATCGCCAAAGCCTTCATCAAGCAGTGGCTTTAATAGGGAAATCATGTAGGTATCTGCAGCCGCATTGATAATCAGGGCGAACGCTGCAACGAAGAGTCCTAGCTTGTATAAACGAATGTATTTCCACAGGCGTTTAAAGGTTTTCCACGTAGACTCATCTTCAAGTTGTGTCATAAGAATTGCTTTATTTTTTATTCAGTTAATAGTTATTCTACTCCCTTCCGCAAAATCTGCCTATACCAAGCAGCAGTTTGTGGGTTGCGCAGAGTCATAACCTTCACCTCATCACTCAAAAAACGTACAGATACCTGCCCATCGGTACCCGTATTCAGCCATCGAGACCCAGATTGGCGATATCTATCCACCACTATTTGGTTAGGAAGCGACCAACGCCCCTGCTTCGACGTGGAGGCTATGGCGATATTTGCATCAACTTTATCGACCAATACCTGAGTTGAAGAGGTACTGCTGCCGTGATGAGGCACGATAATCACGTCAGATTGAGCAACGGCATCAACCAATTGATACTCTGAAATTGCATCAATATCTCCGGTCAATAACACCGAATGAGTCCCATCAGAGATCCGCATGACGCACGAGTGAGGGTTATAGGCTCTAGATACGGTCTTCGGAGGCCAAACTATTTCAAACTGCAATCCTTGCCACCACCAGAACTGCCCTTGCATGCAAGGTAGTGTCTTGATGTCTTGTTGCGGAGTAAAAACATACCTAGGTAAAAAGCGCGCAATAAGGTAGTTCATGCCACCTTGATGGTCATTGTCCCAATGGCTAATAAAAAGAGCATCAATGCCAGTACCGCGCTGCACAATTACCGGCTCTACGACCATCTGCGCTATGCTGCCCTCATCCCACCCCGCTCCCGTATCATAGAGAATGGTGCGCTCATCTGACTCTATCAGCACGGCTAAACCATGACCGACATCCAGTACATCAAGGCGCCATTTCGTATCATTGTTTTCTAACCCAACCATCGCGACACATAGTCCACCAATACATAGCATGAAAACCAGCCAGCGCTTTCTTACGCAGATGAGAGCGAATAACAAGACTAACCCCAAAATTTGCATCTGTGAGGCTTGAAACCATAGGTTCGAATAGGCCTGTGTCTTCGAAATTAGGTCTGCCAGCAGACTCAAACCCATATCGGACAATTGAAACAAGCCAAAACCTAATGACTCAGATACGGGATTTAACAAGATACCGGCAAGCAATAGCGGAACCACAAACAGTGAAACCAGAGGAATAGCGATGGCATTGAACAAGATAGAGAGCCAAGCAACCCCGCCCAACAACCAAGCCGATATGGGCGCTAGTCCTAAACTGAGATAGAGCTGAATTCGAAACCAGGTGTACAGTTTCTTGATGTATATCTTGCTCTGTTTCTTTTCTGCTTTGCCAACTCGCGGTTCGGGGTTTTGCTTTTCGAGACGGCTTTGATTTGGCCCAATAGCCAGAAAAATAATAATGACGGCTCCAACGCTGAGCCAAAGACTGGAAGTTACCGCTGACATGGGTGACAGGGTTAGCACTATTGCCAGGGTCAGCCACAATATTCGCCAGCGACTTAGGCGAATCCCAAGAAACAGGGCTGTAGCGGCAATGAGGCACATCACCAAGGCGCGTTGGGTGGGTAAGCTAAACCCAGCAAGCCACGCATAAAGGGTTGCCATGCCCACAGCAGACAAAACAGGTAGCCAAAGCCAAGTGGGGATAACAATGCGTAAGATATGCCCTATCCACCAGCCCACCATATAGGCGAGCCCTATATGTAATCCAGAAATTGCAATCAAGTGGGCAATTCCGGTTCGTTTTAGGTGACTCCATTGCTGATTCTCAATAAGAGAGCGTTCCCCAAACAGCAGAGCTAAGATTAATGGTCGAGATTCCAATTGCGCCGTTTGCAGGTAAACCTCGTTATACCAGCGGCCTCTTAGGTCTGCCTTCTCAATCCGCTGAAGTAATTTATGCACCCTAGCTTGAGCTATGACTCGCTGCCCAAAATAAAAGCGCTCAGCATCAAAGCCTGCTTCATTGAGCAGGCCGTAAATGGGCTTTATCTCAGCCTCTACACGCCACGTCTCCCCTAGTTTTATATTTTGCGCCAAATCTAAGGGGACTTTAAGCAACAGCAAGCCAGAATAGTTGGCATCACAACCATGAATTTGATCTAGGTTAACTACCGAATTTGAAAAATAAAGATTTGATCTAAATGTGCTGTGCAACTCAACATTTATGGTAATATTCTCAGCGCAATCGAATAAGGTGTTGACGTCTCTTACAAAAACATGACTCTGTACTAGACTAACCACTGATGCCAACGAGACCCCGAGTGCTATCCTTAGTACTTTAAATCGGCAACAGAGCAACACTATGGCAAGTATCGGAACAAGCCACCTCAAATCAGGAAGAGTGTGCCAATACATTGCTGCGACAATCGTCGCTGAGAATGAAATAAGATTCCAGTTACCTAGTAAGAGAGCCATATTCCCTCATGCCTAGAAAATTTATTCAACGCTTCATGCCGGACCATGAACTGATTAAACGTCAAAAAGCGCTTAGAATATTTGGAAATGTTCTCTACAACCCAAACTTGTGGGTTTTGAATCGACGCTCCGCATCAGGAGCCTTTGCTGTCGGCCTTTTCATGTGTTTTGTTCCCCTTCCTAGCCAAATGATTATGGCAGCAGGGCTTGCAATCATGTTTGGCGTCAACCTGCCGCTCTCGGTAGCCTTGGTATGGATCAGTAACCCTGTCACCATGCCAATTATGTTCTATCTGGCCTATAAGCTTGGTGCTTGGGTAATGCACCTGCCTGCACAGGCGTTTCATTTTGAATTATCTTGGGACTACTTAGTCTCTCAGATGTCCACTATCGGACCACCGTTCCTGCTTGGCTGTGCCATCTGTGCGGTCATCTTCTCTGCAATGGGCTACTTCGGTATTCGTGCGCTATGGCGATATTCCGTGGTGCGCAGCTGGCAAAAGCGAAAACTGAAACTCAAGCTAAACCCTTTTGCCAAGAAAGACACAAACTAACTCTCACAACAAAGCCCCAGCACAAAAATCCTAGACACAAAAAAAGCGTTGCTCACTGAGCAACGCTTTTTTAATTCTTTATTCATACCAATTGGTAAGAGTGCTATTTGGCGCTCAGCACCGTCGCGGGGTTCAATTTGCTTGCCTTACTTGCTGGGAACCAAGTCGCTACCAAGCTCAAAAGAATTGCTGTCCCGGAGACAATCAACACATCCATTGGGTTAACTTCGGACGGCAGGAAGTTTACAAAATACACGTCACCCGATAAGAACTTGTGCCCAATGATCTTCTCAACCAGTTGGATCAGTGTAGTCAGGTTTAGCGCCACCAGTAACCCGAGCACACTCCCTGCTACCGCCCCCATAACCCCTGACAACACGCCTTGCCACATGAAAATAGCCTTAATCAAAGAGTCTTGAGCCCCCATAGTGCGCAAGATAGCCACTTCCGCAGAGCGATCTTTCACAGCCATCATCAAGGTAGAAACGATGTTGAAGCAAGCAACCCCAATGACCAATACCATAACCAAATACATGATGGTGCGAACCATCTGAATATCTCGATGAATGTAGCCAAACTCTTGCTTCCAGCTATTGATATACACATAAACTGGCAGGCTACTGCCTAGCGTTCTCATCAAGTCTGGAGCATCAAATACGCTGGTCGTCTTCACTGAAATACCACTCACGGTATCACCAAGGCCAAGATAAGACTGAGCATCTTCAAGTGGAACCATCGCTAAGGCATGATCCAGTTGTCCGCCGAGCGAGAAAATGCCACTGACTTTTAGGCGAACACGTTTTGGTGCTTGTGTTCGACCGTTTTTCGATGCCACAGGGATCATGAGAGAAATGCCATCACCGACGTCAACGCCTAGCTGATCAGCAACGCCTTTGCCCAACACCACCTGATTTGATCCCGGAGCAAAGTTTTGCCAAGCATCCCCCTGCACAAACTGAGATAGGCTAGATACTTCACTTTCCAGTGCCGCATTTACGCCCTTCACTTGGATTGCTTTAAGATGTGTACCACGCTCCGCCAATGCAGTGAACTTCACAAAAGGCGCAGCAGCGACCGCCTGCGGTTGCTTGTTGATATGTTCTACCAGCTGAGGCCAATCTTGAATTGGTTTGTTCACCGCGGAAAAGTCGCCATGGGGAACAACCGATAACACTCTATTCTCTAGCTCTCTTTCAAAGCCGTTCATCGCAGATAGGCCGATAATGATCACCGCAACCCCCACCATGATCCCCAAGGTGGATGAAAGGGAAATAAAGGACACCATCTTGTTCCGCTGCTTGGCCCGACTGAAGCGCCCACCAATAAACAGTGATAAAGAGTTGATCACTGGGCAACCTCTTCTTCAACTTGAACCAAAAGGCCGTCTTGCATATGCATTTGTCTGTCCATCTTAGAGGCCAGTTCACCATCATGAGTCACCACTAAAAAGGCTGTGCCTGATTTCTGGTTCAGCTCTCGCATCAAGTCATAGATACCTAGAGCAGTAGTGTGGTCTAGGTTACCTGTAGGCTCATCGGCTAACACCAAAGAGGGTTTATTCACCAAAGCTCTCGCGATAGCCACACGCTGACGCTCTCCGCCAGACAGTTCTGACGGGCGATGCTCCAAACGATGCTCTAAACCAACGCGAGTTAGCAATTCCCTCGCCGCTTGCTTAGCTTTAGCTGGCTTTTCACCGCCAATCAACAGAGGCATTGCCACGTTTTCTACCGCAGAGAAATCTGCTAATAGATGATGGAATTGATACACAAAGCCTAAGTGTTGGTTGCGCAGTTTCGCTTGCTGGTTACTTGAGAGTGCGCCTAAATCTTGCCCGTTAAATTGCACGTCTCCCACCGTCGCATCATCCAATGCGCCCAATATATGCAGTAGGGTACTCTTGCCCGAGCCTGAGCTTCCGATAATTGAGACCAGCTCGCCGTGTCCCACCGTAAAGCTCACACCTCTAAGCACTTGCGTATCAACGCTGCCCTCGGTGTAGGTTTTCTTTAGGTTCTGACACTCTAGTAAATTACTCATATCTTAACGCCTCAGCGGGTTTAACGGATGCAGCTCGGTAGGAAGGGTAAAGGGTTGCCACTATGCTCAAACACACAGCTAATCCAACCACTAGGAGTACTTGACCGTACTCAATTAACACAGGCAGTTGTCCACCATAGGCATAAAGGGATGCCCCCATGGCTTGCAGTATTAAATTCAAATTATTTGACAGCAGAACGCCGAGCAAGCCACCAAACACAGCGCCAACCACGCCACTGCTTGCGCCCTGCACCACAAACAAGGCCATCACTTGTTGCTTGGTCATTCCTTGTGTTTTTAGAATGGCCACTTCAGATTGCTTCTCCATAACCACCATAATCAGCGCAGAGATAATGTTAAATGCTGCCACACCCACGATAAGACCCAGCATAAGGCCCATCATGTTTTTCTCCATCTTAACCGCCTGAAATAGCTCGCCCCGTTGTGCGCGCCAATCTTGCCAAGCCCAGCCCTCTTCCAGTGGCATTGCTGCGAGAGTGCTTACGGCAAAGGGATCATCAAGATAGAGCCTCCAACCCGAAACCTGCTCTTTATTCATTCGTAATAAGCGACCGGCATCTTCAATATTGGTCACCATAAGCTGAGCGTCCACATCGGAGCCTGTGTTAAATATGCCCGATACGGTAAAGTTTCTCTGGCTAGGAATGCGCCCAAGGGGAGAATATTGACTGGCACTGGTAACCATAAGGCGCACTTTATCGCCTTGATTTACCTTTAGCTTACGCGCCAGGGTATGACCTATGATGATTCGGTATTTTCCTTGCTGCAAAGAGTCCACACTTCCCGACAGCATAAATTGACGCAAAGGCTCATCTGCATCTCCCTCAATACCGATCAATTGACCGGCAGTAAGCTGTGCGGGGCTTTGTAATACCGCTTCACTCGATACAATCGGAACGCTTTCGATAACATGAGGAAGAGAGGTAATAAATTGCGGGGGCTGTTCGGTCAGTGGGGTTTTTCCGGACACATCACCCACGATAGCTTGAGGCAGCACTCCAAGAATACGTCCCTTAAGCTGGCTTTCAAAACCGTTCATCACAGACATTACGGTGACGAGAGACAACACACCTATGGTGATGCCTGCGGTAGACATGTAGGAAACAAATCGACTAAATCGATCTCCCGAACGTCCTCTGAGATAACGCAGGCCAATATAAAGCGAAACGGGTCGAAACATAACCAACCGAAAAATGAGTACAATGCCCTTAATGTAACCACTAATCGCCTTTTCGAGTAGTGTTTGCCCCTGTTTTTATTTGGAAACTTCCACAAAAAGCCAATAATTGAGCAATCACATCAACTATCCGCCAATTTTGACCACTTATTGATAGATAAACCCGTCTGGGTTTACGATAATCAGATACATTACATGCTGATCAATTTATCTTGGAAACTCACACTCTTATGGATAACCACTCGCTTTTTGCTCTACCGATTGCGTCCACCGCTGGCGATAGAAAACAGCTAGGCAACCTACAAGGTGCGTCATTAGCTATCGCTGTAGCTCAGTTGAACAAACAACACCAAGGACCAACGCTGTTAATCGTGAGTGACCCGCAGACAGCACTAAAATTGCAGATGGAATTGGAGCAATTTAGCTCTGCGCCTGTTTCCTTGTTCCCGGATTGGGAAACACTGCCCTATGACAGTTTTTCTCCTCACCAAGATATTATTTCCGACCGCATTTCTACCCTGTACCAACTGCCGACCCTTGACCATGGCATCATCATTGTTCCCATTAGCACTCTATTGCAGAGGCAGTCTCCAAGAGAGTTTCTCCTACAGCACACCTTGATGGTGAAAGCGGGCGACCTCTTCTCTCTAGATAAGCTCAGGATGCAACTTGAAAAGTCAGGCTATCGAAACGTTGACCAAGTATTTGGTCCCGGTGAATACGCCAGTCGTGGTTCTATCTTAGACCTGTTCCCTATGGGAAGCTCTGACCCGTATCGCGTTGACTTTTTCGACGACGAGATCGACACCATTCGCACCTTTGATCCTGAGAATCAGCGCTCTATTGCCGATATCGATGAGATTAGACTGTTACCTGCCCATGAATTTCCCACCAATGAAGAGGCCATTGAAGACTTCCGTATTCGTTGGAGACAAAAGTTCGATGCAAGACGCGAGCCCGAGTCGGTTTATATGCAAGTGTCAAAGGGCACTTGGCCCGCAGGGATTGAGTACTGGCAACCACTGTTTTTTGAGAACACAGAAACCCTGTTCGACTATCTGCCACAAAACACCTTACTGCTCTCTGTAGGTGAAATAGAACCGGCAATAGATACATTCCTTACCGACGTTGATTATCGTTTTGATCAGCGACGTGTAGATCCGCTGCGTCCACTGCTAGAACCCACAGAGCTTTGGATGAAGAAGGACGAGCTATTTGCCGCTATTAAGCAATGGCCACAGGTTAAGCTCAATAAAGAGAGCACTGATACCAAAGCAGGTCGCTTCAACCTAGACATAGAGCCGCTACCGGCGCTTGCCGCAGCTCCGCAAACCAAAGAGCCAATGTCGGCTCTGCGTCAGTTCAGCGAAGGCTATACCGGCAAGATAGTTTTTTCTGTTGAGTCTGAAGGCCGTCGCGAGGCTTTGTTAGAGCTACTAAGCCCTGTCAAGATTGCGCCAAAAGCGGTGCCTAGTCTTGAAGATGCCCTTTCTGGTAATGATAAGTTCACTCTCGTCCTTGGCGCCTCAGAGCATGGCTTCATTCATGAAGGCCCTGATTTTGCGCTGATTTGTGAGAGTGATTTACTTGGCGATCGCGTGATTCAAAGGCGCAAAAAAGATAAACGAGCGGTCAATAGCGATACGGTTATCCGCCACCTAGCCGAGCTTAAACCCGGCCAGCCAGTTGTGCATTTAGACCATGGTATTGGTCGCTATCTTGGTCTGCAAACCCTAGAGGCTGGTGGCATCAAAACCGAATACGTGACTCTTGAGTACCTGAACGAATCCAAGCTGTATGTTCCGGTTTCTTCACTCAATCTCATTAGCCGTTACTCTGGTGGCGCAGAAGATACCGCGCCACTGCACAAACTTGGCAGTGAATCATGGGGTAAGGCTCGCCGTAAAGCGGCAGAGCGAGTGCGCGATGTGGCTGCTGAACTTCTGGATGTGTACGCCAAGCGTGAACTTAAACCGGGCTATAAGTTTCAGTTAGATAGAGAGCAATACGCCCAATTTAAGGCGGGTTTCCCATTTGAAGAAACCGATGACCAAGCTCAAGCTATCAACTCCGTTCTCTCAGATATGTGCCAAGCCAAAGCCATGGACAGATTGGTGTGTGGTGATGTTGGCTTTGGTAAAACGGAAGTCGCCATGCGCGCCGCGTTCGTGTCCACCGATAATGCCAAGCAAGTGGCGGTACTTGTGCCAACTACCCTGCTCGCTCAGCAGCATTTTGAAAACTTTCGAGACCGCTTTGCCAACCTGCCGGTTCGTGTAGAGGTATTATCCCGATTCAAGAGTGCCAAAGAGCAGAAACAAATTCTGGCTGATGTGGCTGAAGGTAAGGTCGATATTATTGTTGGCACTCACAAACTCCTGCAAGATGACATCAAGTTTGCCGATCTTGGTTTATTAATTGTCGATGAAGAGCACAGATTTGGCGTAAGACAAAAAGAGAAGATGAAGGCGATGCGTGCTGATGTCGATATCCTAACGCTGACCGCGACCCCAATACCGCGAACGCTGAATATGGCAATGAGTGGCATGCGCGACCTCTCTATCATCGCCACACCACCAGCTCGCCGCTTAGCAATCAAAACCTTTGTTCGTCAAAGTGACGACGCCATAGTTCGCGAAGCCGTTTTGCGTGAGATCATGCGCGGTGGCCAAGTGTATTTCTTGCACAATCAAGTGGACACCATCCATAAGGTAGCGCAAGACCTTGAAAAGCTAATACCCGAGGCCCGCATTACTACCGCACACGGTCAGATGCGAGAGCGCGAACTGGAATCGGTAATGAACGATTTCTACCACCAGCGCTTTAACCTATTGGTGTGTACCACCATCATTGAAACCGGTATTGATGTACCAACGGCCAATACCATCATCATGAATCGTGCAGACAATCTAGGTTTAGCCCAGCTTCACCAATTACGCGGACGTGTGGGTCGCTCGCACCACCAAGCCTATGCTTACTTGCTTACCCCGCACCCTAAAGCCGTCACTAAGGATGCAGCCAAGCGTCTTGAGGCCATTGCCTCTCTTGAGGACTTGGGCGCAGGCTTCACCCTTGCTACGCACGACCTTGAAATACGTGGCGCTGGCGAATTGTTGGGTGATGAGCAAAGTGGCCAGATCCACTCTATTGGCTTCACCTTGTATATGGAGATGCTAGAGCAAGCGGTTGAAGCATTGAAAGAAGGTAAAGAGCCATCACTGGACGACCTACTGCGTGAGCAAACCGAGGTAGAACTGCGATTGCCCGCATTATTACCGGATGACTATATCCCAGATATAAATACTCGCCTGTCGCTTTATAAACGTATTGCCAGCGTGGCTAACGATAACCAACTTACCGAGATGAAGGTCGAACTCATAGACCGCTTCGGCCCACTTCCAGATGCCACGAAGAACCTGCTACAAGTCTCTGAGATAAAACTTGCAGCGGCGGCCATTAAGGTAGACAAAGTCGAAGCTCATGAGAAAGGGGGCTACATCGAGTTCTATCCGGACGCTGACATAAACCCGATGTATTTGGTTAAGCTATTGCAGTCACAACCCAACAAGTTTGCAATGGACGGGCCGACTAAGATTAAATTTATGCAAAGCTTGGTCGACCGCAGAGATCGCGTCTCTTACGTTAAGCAATTAATCGAAGATTTTGCACAAAATAGAGTGGCGTAAAGACTTGGCAGTCATAGCAATAAAATGAGATCTGCTATACTGCCTAAAACTAGGGTAAACTTCCCTTTCGTGACGACTTTACTCACAATTGATTTTAGTATGAAGATAAGAATAATCTCATAGTATTCATAAAGATAAACGGCCTTTTGACAAGCCATGGAGCCAGAATGAAAAAAATTATTCCTCTATTGATGATGCTGCTGCTGATTCCTACACTCGCACAAGCACAACAGAGAGAATTTGACATTGAAGTCCTGATATTCAAGCGTTCGATCGACCCTGAAAAAACCCCTGAATCATGGCCAAATGAGCTAACTCAGATCAACATGGAAGGGGTAGAACCGTTCAACAATCACGCTTATCGTAAAAAGAAGGGAGCACAGATGCTTTCTTACGATAACTACAAGCTTCTTAAAGAGCGAGACGTGCTGAAAGAACACGCAGGCTTTGAGGTGTTACTACATACCGCATGGCGTCAAGGGGATCAAGGTCGAGCAAGCGCGCCTAAGTTCCATATCCAGGCAGGTAAAGACTACTCTAAAACCTTTAACGCTGATGGCTCAAAGATTGGCTCTCAAAGCAGTGACGCGGGTATGGGCGACGATATCCAAGAGAAAACCATTGCTCAGCCTCTGTATGAACTAGACGGCGCGATTCAGGTTTATGTTCAGCACTACCTATTTGTAGAAACAGAATTAGATCTTCGCGAACCGGGTGTTCGCAGCGTTACCTTTACTGAGAAAGCACCGGATGAGCTTAAGGACAGCGAAAACTTTGCTGTGTTAGCAGATACCGAAGCCGAAAACAGCAATGTGCAGGCGGGTAATCTACAGGAAGTCTCTCCTGAAAAAGTGGAAGAGCAGTTCTTGAAGAGCTACCGTATGGAACAAAAGCGTCGTATGCGCAGTAGCGAAACGCACTACCTAGATCACCCTCTTATGGGCATGATTATTCAGGTACGAAGAGTTGAAGATTGATACCAATCGATATTAAAAAAGGGGAGTTGGCTAAGCCAACTCCCCTTTTTTGCATTTATGCGTTAACTAACGATTAGTGCAACTTCAGGTTTGGACGTAGCGCTCGGTTAATGCGCCCTACCAACATCATCAAGCCTGTTTTAAACATGCCGTGCAGCGCCATTTGGTGCATACGATATAGAGAGATGTACACTACGCGAGCAATGCGACCCTCAACCATCATAGAACCCTTGGTTAGGTTACCCATCAAGCTACCTACGGTAGAGAAGCGGCTCAGTGATACCAATGAACCATGGTCTTTGTATTCGTAAGCCGAAAGCGCCTTGTTGTTCATCATCGCTAAGATATTGCGGAATGCATGGCTAGACATCTGGTGAGCCGCCTGCGCACGAGGTGGCACAAACTTACCGTCTTTTTGCGTGCACTGAGCAAGGTCGCCAATAACGAAGATATTATCATCGCGAGTCGTTTGCAGCGTATCTTTAACCACTAGCTGGTTAATACGGTTTGTTTCTAGGCCTGCGATATCTTTAATAAAGTCAGGAGCCTTGATACCGGCAGCCCATACCATGATCTGTGCCGGGATCTTTTCGCCATCTTTGGTTGTCAGGCCAGATTCATCAGCCAGTGTCACCATAGTTGCCGTACGAACGTTCACACCGAGCTTAGTCAGCTCTTGGTGAGCCGATTGAGAGATACGTGGAGGTAGAGCAGGCAAGATACGCTCACCCGCTTCTACAAGGCTTACGTTTAGCTTACTTGAATCCAGGTCGCCGAAGCCATAGTTACGCAGCTCTTTCACCGCGTTGTGCAGCTCAGCTGAAAGCTCAACGCCGGTAGCGCCTGCGCCAACGATGGCAATATCAACCTGTCCTTGTCCTGATTGTGCGTGAAGCTTAAGGAACTGATTGTTCATCTCTTCACGGAAACGGTGCGCCTGCTCAGGGCTGTCTAGGAAGATACAGTTGTCACGTACGCCTGGAGTATTGAAATCGTTTGAGGTTGAGCCAATCGCCATTACTAGGTAGTCGAACTCAATTTCACGTTTAGGGATCAATAGTTCGCCGTTGGCATCTTTTAGTTCTTCAAGAATGATCACCTTACGTTCACGATCGATGTCGCAAAGGCTGCCCATTTGGAAGTCGAAGCCATGGTTCTTGGCGTGAGCACGGTAGCTTAGAGCATCCACACCCGCATCCAGAGAGCCTGTTGCTACTTCGTGTAGCAGAGGTTTCCAAAGGTGACTCGCTTTACGGTCAACTAAGGTCACACTGGTGTTTTCGTTGCGTCTAAACTTGTGACCCATTTTGGTCGCTAGTTCTAATCCACCAGCGCCGCCGCCTACAATAATGATTCGTGTCATTTCAACACTCCTTGATACAAATGATAATTTTTGATTTCAGGCCCGCTTATGCGTACCTGTGAGAATTTGATTGAGTATCAGTAGACACTGTTGTTCACGTTAAGTTTTATAGGGCGATTCTATTCTCGCCTCTCAATTTTTTTTGATCTAAATCAATTTATTTTTAATCGCATTATATCCAAATCGACTAACTGAGCAACCAACAATCTGCAAATAACCCCAATTACTGTAATGAAATTGAGATTATCTTGCTCAAAAGAGCGCGAATTACACACGATCTGGATAAAAAAAGACCTGCATAAGCAGGCCTTGTTGATATGTTCATGCAATTGATAATCGTCGTCCTCGGATATCATTGGCTTGTTAGGCTTTTACCTCTAAGCATTCTTAAATGCTTTAATGGTTTGCAGATGCTGAGAGATCTTCTTGAACTTGTGTGTCTCATGCTCATCCCAAATAATCTGGTAGTAATCTTCCAGCGCATCAGCCGTCACTGTGTTGTCATGAATCTCATCATGCTTCGACAGTATCACCATGCAGCGCTCTTTGTTTTTGATTCGATACTGCTCTACACACTTAGTCGCAATATCATCGTATTCTTCTGGGCGGTCAATTCGGCCTTGCATGGTGCGCTCAGGATGCAAATTAGGATTAAATATCACCTGCTTAATACCGCACAAGAAGCCAAGACGCTCTGACCAATACCCACCTAAGCCTACACCGCAGATAATCGGATTCTTATCCTTTGATGACTCAATGGCTTTGTGTACTTCTTTTAGAAGGTGCGCCATATCATGCTTAGGATGCAACGTACTGTAGTTGATAAAACGTACGTCTTCGTCGATAAACTGAAGTTGCAGTACCTTCTCGTGGTTACCTGGGCTAGTTGAATCAAAGCCGTGAAGATAGATAATCATGGAGCCTTCCTTGTAAATGCTGACAGCCAGTGGTTGAGAAATTATGTCTGCCGAAAATAGTCACTACTCATTTAAATCTAACACGTATTCAGCCAATAAGAAGTTATCGAAGAGAAATTGTTGCCGTCATTTCTTGAGCCACATCAAGTATTGAAGAAATTATTGATAACCACAAACCGAGCCGTGAAAAATAAAAAAGGCCAGCAAATTGCTGGCCTCTAACGTTTTGACTAAATTACAGTCCGAACAAGCTCTTAGACTGTTGTTTACGAATCTCAGTTTCGTCAGCCCACTCTATCAAGCCGGTTTCTAGATCCATCAAACGCATCGTCATCTTGTAGTACACATCTTTGTCACTACCCGCATCTTTTACAATACTTGATAGGTTGCCGTACAGCATGTACTGCGCACCCACCATCTTACCGAATTGTATGGCGCTGCTTTGATCGACAAGCTCATCATTGTTCTGGAAGTTAAGCTGCTTACGCACAGACTCAACACGGTCCATATCCACGAAGCGGAACTTACCCGAGTTCAGCATTTTAGTGCTGACAGAATCGGTAATAGATTCGGTATCAATGTGTTCACTGGTTTTGTTTTTAATACGCTCTACAAACACAATCGGACGCTGATCTTTAGTAATCGCTGCTACTGAACCTGAGTTGAGCATGCTATCTACCATTTCACCTGCAATCTTTTGCAGATCCGTAGACCCAAAATCAACCGTAGTGGTTTCTACAGCTTGCGCGTCACCATAGTTTACCTTGTTTGAACAGCCACCAAGAATGACAGCTAGGCCTAATAACGCAACTACACTTTTTTTCATCTTATTTCCTTAGTTGTCCGACTCTCGGATTTGCACTCTAAACTGAGTCCCTTCCGGATGGATTGAAACTTCAGAGAAGGTTCGAGTTTCGAAACCTCTCACTACATCTTGTCTCCAAGCAGAAGGCTTGGTATTTACTTCTAGCCCATTGTCGTCATACCAATAAAAGCGATATTGGATACGTAAATCAGCCTTATAAGTGCTGCTCACCGTCACTATGCCTCTAGTGCGGTCTTCTTTTTCTACCGTCGCAATATCATCAACGACAAGGCGACTGCCCAAGACGTTATCGCCAAAGAGTACCTTTTGACTCTTTCCATCCACTCTCAAGCCTGCGGTGTTTTGAGAACAGCCTGCCAATGCTACAAGAGCCACGAACAGTAGCGCCAGTTTTTTCATTATTGTATCGCTCCCAATTGTTTGTGCCATATTGTCACGTTACTACCCTGTCTTGATAGCCATACTAAGGTAGTCTCACCTTCTCGTACAGAAAACTCATGGCTCTTCCCTGCCACAGTTAACTGGTGCGTTCCTACTTCTAGTGTAGCACCTGAACTGTACACCTCTGCAGGCAGCGATTGCCAACTGCGAGTGTCTGGCTGTTCGGTTAGGGTATTAAAAACGTTGAACAAAGCGTTGCCCACATCATTACCGCTTGCGGTCTCTTTACGCAACCGGTCTTTTGTTACTGTGCGTAATACCTGACGCACTAAAATCTTTGGCATCTGCTCTGTTAGCTGATTGCTGGCCATGAGATTAACATCGACCAATTCGTCGCCAACAAGCCCTTTACCGTCCAGCTGTAACGCACCAAATCGTTGACCTGCATTATTATTGTAATACGGCAAAGCAACCGAATAGAAACCAACATCGCCACGACTATCTCTAACAGGAATCGTGATTCGCCAATCATCCATCGCCTTAACCACCCCTCGCTCATCGAGGATGATCACGCGTCCCTCGCCTTTAGGTAAGGGTTGATAAGGGCCATATTGTTTAGTGAGAAGCTCTAAGTCTTGTCGCATACCCAATAGGGTTGCCACTCTAAGCGCTCCGTCTATAACTTGTCTGTTATCAGGCGCTACGGCGAGCGCACGGCGATAGTCGACATAGGCACTGTTAGGGTCGCCTTGCGTCTCATAAAGCAACGCTGACAGATACAACAAATAGCCATTTTGAACCGCTTTTAGCTTATCACCCGCATCTGGATAACGAGACAATACGCTCCCCAAGTTCGGGCTCAAGCCACTTTTCTTCAAATCAGCTTCCGCTGACTTAAGATCAGACTCTCTTTGCTGCTTCGCACGCTCTTGCACTTGATTGGCACGGCGCATCTCGACCAACGCCCCTTCAAGACTGTTAATCTGGATGTAATTTAACCCCAGATATAAGTGCAAAAAACCCAGTTCATAGTCGGCAGGCTCATAATTGGTGATATTGTCATTGACCGCCAAGGCGCCAACACTCGTTGCCGTATCGCTAACAGAAATCAGTGCTTGATCTTGCCATTCACGTACCGCTCTATCACTTAACTCAAAAGATGCTTTACTGGCAGGATAAGTGGAGGCTAAGAAATTAACGCGCCCTTTTTCCATATTATCCAGAATGTCGCCAGCGCGATAATCAGGAAGCTTTTCCTGCGCCGTTACATAGTCACCGGCTTGCAGTGCTTGATGAACTGATTTGTTTTGAGCGGTGTAGTGACTGAACAAGTTACCGGCAGAAAGAGAAGAGCAGGCAGTAATCACTGCGCTGCTCATTACAATCAAACAAAATCGTATCGATTTATTCACTGGCTGCATTAACTAACCAACATTGGTCCTAATGGCTTGCCACCGACAAGGTGCATATGGATATGATAAACCTCTTGGCCGCCAAAAGAGTTGCAGTTCACAATAAGGCGATAGCCATCTTCTGCAATACCTTCTTCTTTTGCGATTTTTGCTGCAACAGTAAACATACGGCCTAATGCACGTTCGTCTTCTTCAGTCGCGTCGTTTACGGTTGGGATAACATGATTTGGCACAATCAAAATGTGCGAAGGCGCTCGCGGATTAATGTCGCGAAAAGCAGTAACCAAGTCGTCTTGGTATGTCAGCTCGGTTTGTATCTCTTGACGTATGATTTTACTAAAAATAGTTTCTTCAGCCATGGTATTTCTCTAGCCCGTTCCTTAGTTTTATCAAGATTGTATCATTACCTAGATAAAAGCAAACTTCCTAAGGCGTAAAATAATAAAGGAGTACCTTTTCAAAATTGGAAACTAAGATTAGTGTAAGCAATTGTAATTTTTAGACATCCTCGCTATCTATAGAGATAAGATGTCGGTTGCATTCGTTCCGACGAATCTTATAACAATTAAAAGAAGGACCCCTTATGCCAATTCAAATTGGTATTATCGACAAAGACCCGATCAGACTGGTCACCCCTTTACTCGATGATAGAGCCTCAAGTCGTCATACGATCTTTATAGGCGATTCCTCTCAAAAACCTATGTTCGATAAACTGAGCATTGTACTTGGTATGCGCGGCATTAAGAGTGAGTTTTTTGAAATCCCCAACGTCTCCAACACTGCCATCATTAAAAAAGAGATCACCCTGTTGGCTGAGCGCTTAAAGCTCACGGGTGAAGAAATCAAACTTAACGCAAGCTGCGGACTTCGCCACCGTTTACTCTCAGTCTATGAAGTCGTGCGCAGCTACAGATGGCCTATTTTTGTGGTTGAGCCCAACACCGATAGCCTAAGTTGGTTGTACCCCGATGGGCTACAAGACGCACAGGTACAAGACCATATTACCATTGCTGATTACCTGACTATCTTCGGTGCTCAATCTGAGTTCCCAGATCCTAATGATGCTATCCAAATTGACGATACGCTGCTTAAGATCTGTGAAAAGTGGGCAAGTAACGCCCTGGAGCTTGGCCCTGGTCTTGCCACACTGAATTTCTTAGCCACCACCTGCCGCAAAGAGCAAAAGCTTGATGTGGCGCTATCTGAAAAGCAGCAAGGTTATCGCGAGCTTAATATCCTGCTTCAAGATTTAGTGGATTCTGAACTAGCCGCATACAGCAACGGTGTTCTAACCTTCCGCTCCGAGCAAGCAAGGCGCTTCTCTAACGGTGAATGGTTAGAGTCTTATGTGCATACTCAGGTAAAATCTGTACAGCAAGAATTGACCACTATCCAAGACTGTTCTTTGAATGTTCAAGTAACGCGTAAGATTGGCGAAAAAGAGGTTCGCAATGAATTGGATGTCGCCACTGTTGTGAACAACAAACTGCATATCATTGAGTGTAAGACCAAGGGTATGCGTGATGATGGTGACGATACGCTCTACAAGCTCGAATCCCTGCGTGATCTGCTTGGTGGATTACAAGCGAGAGCAATGCTCGTTAGCTTCAGACCGCTGCGCTATAACGACATTACCCGAGCGATGGATCTAGGGCTGGGTTTGATTGGCCCTGAAGAGCTGAAAGATTTGAGAAGCCATTTGCGAGAATGGTTAATTAAAGCAGGTGGAACCGACCTGATCTAATCCCTCAAAAAGTAAAAGGCCTGAGTTCGATATTCTACCGAAGTCAGGCCTTTTTTAATCAATTAAGCTTCAGATTAAGACTCAAGTACACGTCTTGCCGCTTCCACTACAGTGCGAATGGATAGCCCTTCAATCTCTTTCATCTTCGATTGATCAGGGATCTCTTGCTGCGTTCGATTGATAATAACCCCGGCAACACAACCCGCTCGAAGTCCTGAACTTGCACACATAGTCAGTAAGGTCGCAGACTCCATCTCAAAGTTTAACACCCCCATGTCCTGCCATTCTTGCATCGACCCTTGGAATCGCTTAACTACGCGACCGCTAAAGGTGTCGTAGCGTTCCTGACCTGGGTAGAAGGTATCACTCGATGCTGTTACGCCCGTATGCACAGTGGCTTTCTCACTAAGTGCCGCTTCCTTCATCGCCAGAGCGATATTGAAATCGGCTACCGCAGGAAACTCCATTGGAGCGAAATGTAAGCTAGCACCGTCTAGACGCACAGAACCTGTGGTGACAATCATATCCCCCACATTCACATGTGGCTGAATGGCGCCCGTTGTTCCCACTCTCAAAAATGTATCTACGCCAAGCTGAGCCAACTCTTCTACTGCAATAGAGGTGGATGGTCCGCCGATACCCGTAGAGCACACCACTACTTTTTTACCCGCAAGATCAGCCAGATAGACAGTGTATTCCCGATGACTGGCGAGAAACACTGGGTTGTCCATACATTCAGCGATACGCTTCACACGGTCCGGATCACCCGGAATAATGGCCAGTGTTGCGCCCTGCAGATCAGTTTTATTTACACCCAAGTGAAACACGTTTTGTTCAGTTGTCATCACAATACCCTTCTAATGTGGTCATTATTTAGCGACTACTCTAGACAATATAATCACGACCAATTGTGAGCATGGTCACGATTTTCAATTACCTTGTTGGAGTGGTTTCAAGGTTAAACGGTTGCTATCACATTCTAGAATAACAAAAGCCTAATCTCGCGCTCCAAAACGAAAAAAGCCTCGAATAATCGAGGCTTAACTGAAATACACAAAACATTTTAACGATTAGATTGGGTTTTTAAAGCACAAGTCAATAGATGCACCTACCGCCTTAAGCACGTCACTGCGTGAAATAATACCCACCAGTTTTCCATTATCAATCACTGGGTACACCTTAGGTTTACCTACTTGCATCATCGACGCTAAATCTATGATCGAGGTTTCAGGGGTGACTGAAAGCACGTCTTTGTACATACAGTCGCTGACAATATGCGTATCTTGGCAGTGATAACTCACCTTGATCAACTTATCGAGTAAGTCTTGCTCCGATAAGAATCCCACTACCTCTTCTTGTTCATTAATTACCGGCCCGCCCACATGCGCGGAGTGTAAAACTTTTTCCAGTGCTGCAGACAATGACATACCTGGGGTAAATGTAACTGCTTGATGGTTCATATAATCTTTAACTTTTAATGACTGCATTCTGGACTCCTTCCACACAACGTCACTCTACCTGTTAAGTGTCGACCAAATTTGAGAATTTACTAAATTGTTTTTACCTATTTCAGTAATAACCTCTGTCTTTCATCAAACTCTGAAGATAAATGAGTGCTTCAAAAGGCACTTTGGTGCCGTACATCTCAATGTGGTTACAAAAGCGAAATCTGTTATTCTTATACGCTGTTTTCTAGGGCCCTATATCATGTTGAACCAAATATTTTCTTCCGCTAAAAAGTGGCTTTCAGAGGTCAGTGAGTTTCAATCTAGGGTTTGGGTTGTCCACGTTAAAGAAAGCCGCTTTAGGGACGAGTCCTTTGTCATATGTGAGGACAACTTTAAGGAAGACCTAGAATGGATGAAACGCAGAGACTACACGCAAGAGATGCTTGAAACCGTTGAGAAAATGAAGCCGTCACAAGTTCGTGTTTTTAAGTTTTCACATGCTGAGCACCAACTGATGAGAGTAAAATAACCTCTCTCGCATAATTGCTTAAAGCTATTTCACAAACTCACTGTTTTTTAACGAGAAATGGTCTAATTTTAATGGAACACAAGGATTTGGTTTCATTATGACAATGACGTCTCACAAACAGAAAATTAGCGTCGCTTTCTGCGCCATTGCCCTCCCTTTTACCTGCTTCGCTGAGTCAGAGCTAGACTCAACTAGCGAAAAGCCGGAACTGACTGCTCCTGCTTGGTTTATTGAAATACCCTCTGTGCCCACAAAGTTTGATTGGCTACTCGTCCACAAGGGCGAACTGCTCGGAGGTGACATCATTGCCATGTACGACGAAAGAGTCGAGTTTGATAGTGATGAAGTGGGTGTTCACAAAGTAAAGATGAAGGACATCAAGGAGCTAAGAACCAAAGACATCATGCAACTTCGTTTTCTTGATGGCACCATCATTGAAGGCCATATTGTCATTGATGAAGAGAACGTCTATCTCATGGAGCTGCCTTCGGTCACCTATCCAAGAGAGAACATACTGTCTATTTCACCATCAGAGAAAAGTGGTGAAAGCTTATGGACTGGAGAACTTAGTGCTGGATTAAACTTTAAATCCGGGAACACTGAAAGCTTCGATTATTATATTGCCGGTGATCTCCGTTATCTGATTACTTCTGGGCGCTTTAACGTCACCTACAGAGGCGTCTACGAAGAGGTTCGCGAGGAAGTCAACGGCACCAGTATAACCACAGAAGACAATCATCGCTTTACCGCTAAATACGATCTTTACTACTCGAAGAAACTGTATTTCACCCTGCCCAGCTACGACCTCATTCTCGATGAATTTAGAAACATCGACCATCAGACCTCATTGGGTGTTGCGGTCGGCTATGAGGTCATCGACATCAAGGGCATGGATTTAGAAGTCTATGCCGGCCCAAGCGTTCAGTACACTCGCTTTGTGAATGTCGAGGCCGATGAGGATGACAAGGTGTTCTCTCCTGTGCTCGCCTTTGGTTTTGATTTTGAATATGACATCACCTCAGATATCGAATTCTTCCTGGTTTACGATGGCAAGGTGGTGAATCGGGAATCGGGTAGCTTTATCCAACGTATTGAGACTGGATTTGATATCGAGCTCATCGACGACTTTGACTTGGAGCTGATTACCGTTATCGACAACACCATTGACCCCATCGCCGATGAAGATGGAATTCAACCAGAAGCCACCGATGTTGTATTCACCGTCGGCATCGAATACGAATTTTAAGCTCGCAAGTGCTATACAACAGCATGATAAGCACATAAAATGTAACGATATTTCACAATTCAATAACGTGATACTTACCTGAAAATGGATGTCAGAGGTAACAATGAGCGACAACAAAGAAAATCAAACCGAAGCCGAAAAAACACAACCGGAAGCCGAGGCTCAACCTGCGACGGAGAAAGAAGCGGCTCAAGCGCCAGAGACACCTGCAGAAGAAATCCATGACCCAGTGAAGAAAATCACGCGCAATGTCTTTATCGTTGTTGGTCTTATCTTTGTTTGGTACTTATTTGCCGACAGACATACGCCTTGGACGGATGAGGCTCGCGTTCAAGCCTATGTGATCCCTATCATTCCTCAAGTTTCAGGCAAGATACTAGAAGTTAATGTTGCCCAAGACGATGTCATTGAGCGTGGCTCGCAGCTCTTCCGTATTGACCCTGCTGATTATGAGCTCAGTGTCGAACTGGCAGAATCGGAGTTAGAAATCGCCGGCCAAGAAATTGGCGCAGGGATGGCAAGTGTCGTCACAGCCCAAGCAGGTCTGGTTGAGGCTCAAACAAATCTAGAGCACGTCAATGTGCAAAGCGCACGTGTTTTCGAGCTAGAGCAGCGCAAGCTTTACTCCAAATCTGATGGCGATAAAGCGCGAGCTGCAATTAAGCAAGCTAAAGCACAAGTTCGCAGCGCCGAAGCAAACCTTGATAAAGCCAAACAGTCTCTTGGCCCTGAAGGGGCGGCAAACCCTAGGGTAAGAACCGCAGTAGCGAAACTCAAACAGACACAATTAGATCTCAGTAGAACCCGCGTACTTGCTCCGACTAACGGTGGCATCACTAACTTGCAGGTGGATGTGGGTTACTACGCCAATCCCGGCGCGCCAGTAATGACCTTCATCGATGCCGACGATTCTTGGATTGAAGCAAACCTTAAAGAAAACAACCTCGCAAATTTGAAGATTGGCGATCCCGTGGACATTTCTTTAGACATTACTCCGGGGAAAATCTACAAAGGAAAAGTACGCAGTATCGGCTTTGCTGTTGCAAGTGGCTCTACGGATGCTGTTGGCGGGTTGGTTACAGTAAATTCTGGCTCTGGCTGGCTTCGCGATCCGCAACGTTTCCCAGTGGTGATCTCTTTTGATGAAGAGCTGCCAAAGGGACTTCGCCGCGTAGGTGGTCAAGCTGACGTACAGTTTTATACCAGCGATAACTTTATATTAAATGGTATTGCGAAGGTCTATATCCGCCTGTTGAGCTGGATCTCTTATGTCTACTAAGAGCGACACTCCACGCTTTAGCATCCAGGTTGCATTGCAAGATGCAACCATGGTGCGACAGCTTCGATTTGCAGTAGGAGTCGCGGTCTCTGCTGCGATCGCCTACATCTTCAACTGGCCATTGGCATTCTTGTTCCCTATTTTCGCCACATTGTTGTTATCAATGCCTGTGCCTCAAATGACGCCAAAGCAACTGGGTGTTGGGCTATTGAACACGGTAAAGGGCTTCTGTTTTGGCCTGTTTTTCTCTGTAGTATTGATCAAGTTCCCAGTCATCTTCTTGATCTTAATGTTCATGGCCTTGTTCAACATCTATTACTATATCAACCGAGGCGGGTCGTTCTGGCTCACTCTAATGACCATGTTCTCAATGTTGATCCTACCTATGCTTACCTATATGTCTGAGGGTTTGGCCATTGGGTTTTCATTAGGATTTGTCGGTTCAGCATGGGCGGCAATGCTGTTCGTTTTTGTGTTGCATTTTATTTTGCCTGATACGAATAAGGTCACCTTGCCCTCACCTGCGCCATTTAAAAATGTCTACTCACCGGTAGCCGCTCAATTTGCTTTAAAAAGCACCTTAGTGGCCTTCCCGATCGTGGCATTTTGTATCACCTTTGCTCGCACCGATTTACTGCTAACCATGATTTTTGCGGCAATGTTTACCCTTAAACCCGAGCTTAGCGCCGGTAAAGAAGCAGGGCGTAACTCTCTTATCTCTACCATTTTGGGTGGCTTAATAGCCTTCGTGTTCTACTGGGGTTTAGTGGCAGTGCCGCTATTTCAGTTCTTCATCATCTTGATGTTTGGAATCGCGCTATTTATGGGAATGAACATCTTCTCATCCAACCCAAGAGGCAAATATTACGGCTCAGCGATGACCTGTATCATTGTTTTAATCAACGGTAATATGGGAGCCGACTCCGACTTTATCAGTGCGTTGAATTCTCGAATCTTCTTCATCTCCCTAGCGATTCTGTACGTTATTGTCGCGCTACGGGTGTTGGACGCCTTTGTGTTCAATAAAAAGAAAACCGCCTAAAAACAAAGCCAATAACGCAAAAAGCCAACAACTGAAAACAGTTGTTGGCTTTTTTAATGAGAGCGAAACTAGAGCAAAAGTTTAGAAATCCGCTGTCATACCCACATACCAAGTTCTTGGGTCGATGGCATAACCGCGAGAAGTTACTTCCACTTCATCAAAGCGCTCATCCGTTAGGTTATTCACGCCTGCACGCAGTCTAAACTGTTGATGAATCGAGTAGTTCACACCTAGATCAGCCGTCACATAGGAAGGGCGTGAGACATTATCGTCGTTAGAGATAATCGTTTCACCGGTGTAATTCACTCGCACGAAGGTATCAAGATCATTATTCACAGCCCAACCAAGTCGCGCCATCGCTGCATGATCAGGACGATCTTCTAGGGATTCATTAGTGGTTTTGTCTTCTGTATCAAGGAAGG
Source organism: Vibrio breoganii (assembly GCF_001677275.1). GTDB lineage: Bacteria > Pseudomonadota > Gammaproteobacteria > Enterobacterales > Vibrionaceae > Vibrio > Vibrio breoganii. Next base: position 1,056,789 of record NZ_CP016177.1, on the reverse strand, counting down.
TGTAGTTACCACGAAGGTTCACAGATTCGATGATCTCGTAGCTTGCCGTAAACTCAAACCCTTGGATAACCGCTTCATCAATATTCTTGTAGGTATAGATATCCTGACCATTGATGCTGCCAACTGGATTATCACGGTCTTGATCAATTAGGTTCTTGATTTCGTTGCGGAATACGCCTGTTTCAATCTGCCAGTTGGTCTCTACATAAGCCACAGAAGCTTCATAGCTGACACTGGTTTCAGGATCCAAGTCTGGGTTACCCACGACCTGACAGCTGCCTTTACAGCTATTGATGATGTTTTCTTCTGACAACTGTAGCAGTGTTGGTGCATTAAATGCCGTGCCCACACCACCCTTAATCGTGATCTTGTCACTGAAGTTGTTCACTAGGTAAGCCCTTGGGCTCCAATGTGCGCCAAAGTCATCATGCATGTCCACACGGGTACCATAGGTGAAGGTATAGTCATCAGCAAATGCCCATTGATCCTGCACAAATAGAGCATATTGGTTAACGCTTGCAGTACCGGTTTCGGTTAAGCTATCTGGATTGTTTAGCTCAGAATAGTTCCAGTCTGCACCCGATGTCACCGTATGATCGCCCCAGTAGGTGGTCGCGTGACCATCAACTGAGTGATTGACCTCATCGATATCGTAGTAGCCTAGAGTCGTGTTCTTGCTGTTGTAGTTATCCTTACTGACTACCGCATCACGATTATAGCGGAGTAAGCTGTCACCCCAATCCCATACACCATTGTAGGTAATTGCTTGGGTGTCACGCTTAACACGCTGATCTGATTCGGTTAAGCCTGAGGTTGATTCAATAATGCCCTCGCGGTCATCGTCAGAATAGGTGAAATCAAATGATAGGTCATGGTCTTGGTTGATGTACCACAACAAGCCACCCGTCACTGCCAGCGTATCACGCTCTTCAAGGGCGGTAGCCTCAGAGCGGTCGTAGTCACCGTTGCTGCCTGTTGCTGTCCCTGTATAAGGGTTCCAAGCATCACGAGCACTTTGACTGACAGAAAAGGACATAAATAAGGTATCGTCAATCAGTGCACCAGAGGTGTAAAGGCCGGTTGAGTACTCACCGCCATCATCATCGTCTCTGTAGCCATAGTCAGCATTAAACTGAGTACGCCATTCGTTATCCGGTTTCTTAGTAATCACGTTGATCACGCCGCCAAGGGCCTCAGAACCATACAGTGCCGACATTGGGCCACGGATCACTTCGATGCGTTGAATGCTTTCTTTTGGAATCGTTGATAGGTCAAAGTCATTCCCACGGAAAATAGCATTCGAAGAGCTGATTTTTCGACCATTAATCAGGATCATGGTGAACTTTGAGTCCATACCACGAATAGAGATCATCTCTCTACCAGCACGCCCACCATCCACTTGGCTCTCAACACCTGCGATATTCTTAACAAGATCATTAAGGGCTGTGCCAGGTTCTGCCATCAACTCTTCTTCTGTGATTACAGAGATGGTCGCTGGCGCTTCAATAACGGATGTTTCTGTATGTGTTGCTGTAACAACCATTTGCTCATCAGTTTCAATCGCTTCGTTAGCGTAAGCCGAAGAAGAAAGAACGGCGAGTATGGCAGTAGAGACTTTGGTGCGAGTTGACATGGATACCACTGTTTTGTGTAATAGTAATGATAATGTTTCGCATTAACATACTCGACAGTGGCTATAGTTAACAAACACAACCGAATTCATAAGGTGAATTGTTAGTATTCAGCTTATGAATAGTGCGCAATAATCAGACTATCCCTTTAGCTCACGCTATACACTTCTTTGATTAACTCTCTGAACCAAGTGCACATACCGTCGTTTTGAAAGCGTTTGTGCCAATACACATAGACCTGCTCTTTGTCTGAGCGTATATCTTCAGGCACCTCTTTTAGAATCAGCTTTCCAGTCTTGGCAACTTGCTTAGCGTAGGGAGTCGGTAAATGGAAGATGACATCACTACTTTCTGCAATAGAGGCGGCAAGGTTAAAATTGGTTAAAGAAATAGGCACATTCAGAGACTCGTCTCGTCCTAGGTAACCCTTTTCTCTCAATCGAGTTTGCAGATTAAAGCGCGTATCTCCATACAAAGAAATGCGCCCCATTGAGGCGGTTAATAGATCATCAACCTCTAACGTTTCTTTACTGGCCAAAGGATGAGTTTCACTCATCAATAAGCGAAAGTCTCGTTTTTGGATTGGCAAGCGATAGAGATTTTGCTGGCGATAGTCAGGCTGCGCTGTACTCATGACAAAGTGCACATCACCACTTTCTAATCCTGAAAAGTGATGTTGTGGTACGGTATCTACGGCCATATTCATATTGGGTGCACGCTCTCTCAGCTCAGAAAACAACTTAGGGACAAGCGCCGTAGCTTGAGGCACCAGAGCAAATAGCTTGATGGTCTTGGTTGAAGAGGCGGGATCAAAACTGTCCCCTTGCATCAAGGTTTCCAGTCCTTGCAGTACCTGATCCAGTTCCGATTGCAGCACCTTGCCTCGCTCAGTAATCTGATAGCCTTCACCTGAACGAATAAGAAGTTCATCGTTAAACACGACTCGCAGTTTATGTAGAGCGCGGCTTACTGCTGGCTGACTCATTCCCAAGGACAGTGCCGTGTTGGAAACATGTTTCTCTTCAAGGAGTTGCTTTAGTACCACCAGCAGGTTCAGATCTAACTGGCCAGTATTCAATATGCGCATAGTGATTATTCCAAATATATATTTGACGGATTTTATGCATTTGATAACTTATGTCAATTGAAATTAATTCTCATTTGTAATTAAACAGGTTGTGATATTAGCACTATGTTAAAAAATAAAACCATAAAGCATCTAGTGACCTCCTTATCCGTTCTTTGCTCAGTCCTTTTACCACAAGCGATTCAAGCTAAAGAAATCACCCACACAATGGGAACTATCGAAATTAATCAAACACCAAAGCGTGTGGTGGTTTTGGGCCATGGTAGCCTAGATATTCTGGATGAATTAGGCGTTAAGCCTGTTGGTGTTGTAAAGCCTCTGCTTCCACACTTTATCTCTCAATATGCAGGGAACGAATATGAAACGGTTGGCTCTCTGAAAGAGCCAAACTTTGAGAGCATCTACATGCTTAAGCCGGACATCATCATTGCCGAAGGTCGTCAGGCGGCAATGTATAAAGAACTAAGCCAGATTGCACCGACCTACCTGTTCCAGATCGATAACAAAGACTATTGGAAGACTACTCAGCACCATTGGCGTGTTTTGGGTGACATTTTTGATAAGCAAGACATCGCTGAGTCGCTTATCAAGAATACCGATGAAAGAATGCAAAACGTTCATGCCCTAGCAAGCAAAGAAAACCTTCGTACTTTGGCTGTGATGAACAATGGCAACAATCTGGCCATGTATGGTGAGCAGAGTCGCTTCTCAATCATATTTGAAGACTTTGGCTTTAAATCAGCAAGCGCGCCATCGACCAAACCGACAGGTCCTCACGGAAATCTCATCTCCTTTGAATACATTGCTCAAGCGAAACCTGACGCAATGATTATTCTCGATAGAGAACAAGCTATTGGCACCAGTAACGGCCGTGCGCAAGCCCTATTTGATAATGCCCTAGTGCATAGCACTCCTGCCTATAAGCATGAAAAGGTGGTCTTTATGGACCCAGCAGCTTGGTACCTAAGTGCTGGCGGATATAAAGCAACACACATCATGATTGATGATGTTGAATCTGTTCTGTAGTAGGTTCTAAACGACTAATCAGATGAAAGTACATCACTATCTGTCTGCGCTGGCCTTAATTGTATTAGGGTCAGCCTCTTTGTTTATTGGCGTTGCCAGCATGAACTTGTCTGCTCTGATTGAGGGAGACAGTCACGCTTGGCACATCCTATTTGAGAGCCGACTTCCACGTCTCATTGCTATTTGCCTTGCAGGGGCTGGCCTGAGTATTGCCGGTCTCATCATGCAGCAAATCGTGCAAAACCGCTTTGCCGCTCCCTCAACCACCGGCACCATAGACTGTGCACTATTGGGCTATGTATTGAGCCTAGTGGTTTTCTCCGATATCAGCGGCTGGGCGCACCTTGCGCTTATTTTCACCTTCTCAGTAATCGGTACTCTAGTCTTCGTCCGCTTCTTGCAGAGTCTGAAATTCAAGAATGCCATGCTAGTGCCTCTTATCGGCATCATGTACGGCAACGTCATCTCGGCGCTAACCACATTTGTTGCTTATAAATATGACCTAGTGCAGAGCATGTCGTCTTGGACAGTGGCGAATTTTGCCTCTGTACTGCAGGGCAACTACGAGTTTCTCTACTTAGCCATACCTGCATCCTTGCTTGCATATGGGTTTGCCAGCCAGTTTAGCGCGGCCAGTATTGGCGAAAGCTTTGCGAAAAACATTGGTCTGAACTATCAAAAAATCGTCTTTATCGGCGTGTTGTTGGTGGCCGTACTTTCTTCATCAGTAGTCATGATTGTGGGCGTCATCCCCTTCCTTGGGCTGATTGTTCCCAACCTGGTGTCTATGTTTGTTGGCGATAATATGCGCAAGAATCTGCCATGGACAGCGTATACCGGGATCATGCTAGTGCTGGCCTGCGATGTGTTAGGGCGAGTGATCTTATTCCCTTATGAAATCCCTATTTCAATGGTGATCAGCATCTTGGGCGGTGTGGTCTTCATCCACCTAATATTGAAGGATAAGAGCAATGCGTGATTCGACCAAACTTGCCCTCATCCTAGGGTTCTCTTTACTGTTTATTGGTTACTTTCTTGGCAAAGGACTGACCGTCGACAACTATCAGTTCTTCCTGTCACGCCGCATACCAAAGGTGCTGGCCATCGTATTAGCTGGCATGGCGATTGCCGCCTCGTCCTTAGTGTTCCAGACGGTCACTAATAACCGAATTTTGACCCCGTCAATCCTCGGCTTCGACGCGCTGTACATCATGATTCAAGTGATCTTGGTGGCAAGCTTCGGCGGACTAAGCCTCTGGATCACAGACGCCAAGATCAATTTTGTGCTTTCAACTTCGATTATGGCGGTATTGGCGACATTCTTGTTTGGACTGTACTTCAAGAAGCAAAGAACCAATATCTTTACCCTACTGTTGATCGGCGTGGTGTGTGGCAGCTTATTTAATAGTGTCACTGGTTTTTTCACTATGGTGATAGACCCTGACGAGTTTATCGCTATCCAAAATTCGATGTTTGCCAGCTTCAACAATGTCAGCACAGAATTAGTGTATTGGTGCACCCTTCCCTTATTGGCGTGCATTGCCTACCTCTATCGATATGCCTCGCAACTGGACGTGCTTTGGCTGGGTGTGGACAACGCCAAAAGCCTAGGTGTAGACACTGCAAAGCTCACTAAAAAAGTCATGTTCGTTACCACCTTACTAGTCTCGATATCGACGGCGCTAGTGGGTCCGGTACTGTTTCTTGGCCTTATTGTAGTGAGTCTGACTCGGCAAATATTCACCGGTTTCCAGCACCGATTTCTCATCGCTAGCAGTTGTGTGGTCTCTATTGCACTACTGATCAGTGGTCAGTGGCTGGTTGAGCACTTACTCGATTTTCAGACCACCATCAGCGTTATTATTAACTTTGTCGGCGGAAGTTACTTCCTGAGCCTACTCGTACGAAACAAGATCAGCTAACCATGATTAAAATTACTGGACTAAGTAAGAAATACAACGACAAATACGTTGTTAATAATGCAGACGCCCTCTTCCCGGTTGGTGAAGTTACCAGCATCATTGGCCCTAATGGCGCAGGAAAAAGTACATTACTGTCGATGGCAAGTCGCCTGACCGATAGTGATGCTGGGCAAGTGTTAATCGCTGAAAAGCCCCTATCTCAATGGGACACTCAAGCATTGGCAAAACGCCTAGCGGTGCTGCGTCAAAGCAATAACATCAATATGCGTTTTACCGTGCGTGAATTGGTTGCTTTTGGTCGCTTTCCTCACAGCAATGGTCGACTCACCCTTACTGACGAAGAGATCATTGACCGCGCTCTAAAGCAACTCGACATCATCGATATTCAAGACCGCTTTCTAGACCAACTCTCCGGTGGCCAAAGACAAATGGCCTTTATTGCCATGGTAGTGGCGCAAGATACGGACTATATCTTCCTTGATGAACCGCTAAACAACCTTGATATCAAGCATTCAGTGGCCATCATGAAGTCGCTGCAAAAGCTTGCTCACGAATCTGGAAAAGCGGTGGTTATTGTTATTCACGACATCAACTTTGCATCGGTTTATTCCGATAACATCATCGCCATGAAACTCGGAGAGGTGATAGTGCAAGGTAAAACTGAGCAAGTGATTGATGCCGAAACCCTCAGCGGGATTTACGAGATAGACTTTACTATCAGTGAAGCCAACGGGCAGAAAATTTGCCTGTATTACAGCTAGCAAAATAATGCATTGTGGATAGCTACTCTTTATCAAAGCTATCCACAACAATCGCCCCCATTGATGCAGGCATGGTAATGACAATGACACGCTTTAGTGACGTCATTGGGTCAGTGAGCAGTGGTAGCTTATCTAGACAAAATAGCACTAAACTCACCACCAGCGCCGTTATAACGTAGGCGATAAAGATACGAAACAGAAATACAAACAGCCGATGACGAACGTTCTTTTGAAACACGCTCTGATAGGTAAACACCCCTAGAAATATCACCGATAATGCAAACAACATCATCAAGTTTCCCAGTGGTAAGGTTTCCCCTAACCGCCAAGCCTCTTCAGAAAATGAAATAGGCACCGCAAGAGCAAATGCTCCGACAAATACCTGACTGGCATCCTCCATATTGAAGCTGAATTTCATCGACTCTCTCCAATAGCCCATTGGCTCAAATAGCGATGCGTTTTATCGCTGTTGGCCTGATTTTATTAACTGGATTAATGCTAGTTGCTGCAAGGCTAACGCACAAAGGTGACTTACAAATCAATTCGTTATCTCGCATTTGTTTAGGCAAAAAAAGAGAGGCTGTGTGCCTCTCTTTTGCTATTTTGATGCGCTAGTTACTTGTAAGGCGCTTCAACAACGACCTTCACTTTATCTCCAGATTTAAGCGCTTCAGTCTCATCAACGGCGTTCATTACCGCTAAGAGTTCGGCTGAGGTCTTACTGTTCGTTGCTTTATACACAGTATCGATTGTCTCGCCTTGCTTAGCATCAACCACCTTAAGCTCTAATTGAGTAATAGAGGCCAATTCTTCCTCTGTCATTGGACGGAAAGTGCTAGCGCTATCATTGGCAACCTTCTGCTTCTCCTCGGTAGAGATAGTCACGATCTGATAGGTATCAATACCTAGATTAACCCAACCGCGAGTCATGTAACTGGTGCCCTGCTTTTGCTCGTTGGTAAGGGTGATACTGTAGATTGAATTGCCCCAGTCCAGTTTCTTCTCATCGACATCTAGCTCCGTGTTATAGCGACGCTTAAGCTCGTTCTGGAAGCGAAGCGCATGTTCTTTGGCACTAAACTCGTTAGACGCAAGACTCAATACAACTGCTGCATCTTGTTCTTTATCCACCGCTGCTACAGCGGCAGCTTGATTGACGGTTTGCCACTCTTCAGGGAAGTCGATAACAAATTTCATATCAGGCTGTAAAAAGGTTTGCTCTCTAAACAACCCCTTACCTGGATTTTCTCCAACCAATAAGCCATCGATTTGAGAAACGAAATCTTTGTGGATTGGTGCCAATTCAGCCACCTTGAGATCTTTGGCTACCTTTTTTACGTCGGATACACGATCTGGCGTATAGGGGTGAGAATCAAAATAGCTTTTTTCCGATTCTTGCTTGGTTTGGATCTCTACCGCTCGGTTAAGACGGAACAAGATACTGTTCATCGCAAGAGGGTTATAGCCCGCTTTGGCTGCCAGTTGAATACCGAGTCTATCCGCGTCACTTTCATGGCCACGACTGTAGCCTGCCATCAACAAGCTATTGCTGGTCGTGATTGGTGCATTAATAAGGTCGCCGAGATCCTCGTTGATAACCCCCCCAACAATATTACCCGGCAGCTCAACAAGACCTGGAAGCACGCTCGATTGCATCTGTTTCACAGAGTGACGCTCGGTCACGTGGATAATCTCGTGCGCCATTACACAGGCGAGTTCATCTTCATTATTCACTAGGCTAAGCAGTCCACGTGATACAAAGATGTAGCCACCAGGAAGCGCAAAGGCATTTGGGATGGCGTCATCAACGATCTTGAACTGGAATTCAAATTCAGGGTTTTCAATGTGGCTGACTAAACGAGCACCAATTTGCTGTACGTACGCTTCCATCTCATTTTTATCGTACACGCCCATTTGCATTTCAACCGCTGCCGCATTTTGCGCGCCAACTTCTCTATCATAATCCGTGCTGACACTACATGCCGCCAAGCCAAGTGCTACCGCTGAAACTATGAATGTTCTCGCTACATTCTTCTCTACAAAAAAATTCATATCGTCCTTGCTTAACATTTTGTTTCATATCTCTCGATAATAACAAAAGTTCATCATCAAGATAGTTGTTCAATCCACTATTTCGAAATCCTTGGCAGTAATCTCATGACATTGCTGAAATTAACGACACAAATAACGAAAAAACCAAACAAATCATAGACTCATATTGACTGACACCATTCAAGTTCCTAGCCTATTAGAAACATCCAGTGAGAACTATCATGACTGACACCAATTCATCTATTTTTAATCCCGAACTTTGGGAAACTGTACCCGGCTTTGACTTCGAAGATATTACCTATCACCGAAGTAAGACCCAAGGAACTGTTCGCATAGCCTTTGACCGCCCCGATTGCCTCAATGCCTTCCGCCCTAGAACGGTAGACGAGCTGTATACCGCACTTGATCACGCAAGGCAGTGGTCAGACGTAGGCTGTGTATTATTGACCGGTAATGGTCCTTCTAAAAAAGGCCAGTGGTCTTTTTCTTCTGGTGGAGATCAACGTATTCGTGGCAAAGATGGCTATAAATACGAGGGTGATGGCGAGAACGTAGCAGATGTCGCACGTATGGGGCGCTTACATATCCTAGAGGTTCAGCGTTTAATTCGCTTTATGCCAAAGGTCGTCATTGCCGTCGTTCCAGGCTGGGCCGTGGGTGGTGGGCATAGTTTGCATGTAGTGTGTGACCTGACACTTGCCTCAAAAGAACATGCTGTCTTTAAGCAAACCGATCCTGATGTCGCGTCCTTTGATTCTGGTTACGGTTCCGCTTATCTGGCCAAAATGATTGGCCAAAAACGTGCTCGAGAGATCTTTTTCTGCGGCTTTGATTACACCGCTCAAGAAGCCTATGACATGGGCATGGTGAACAAGGTCATCGATCATATCGATCTTGAAACAGAAGCACTGCGCTGGGCAGCCGAAATCAACAGTAAATCCCCTACTGCTATGCGTATGCTGAAATATGGTTTCAACCTGCCTGATGATGGTTTGGTTGGTCAGCAACTGTTTGCCGGTGAAGCCACTCGCCTAGCTTACGGTACTGATGAAGCACAAGAAGGTCGCGATGCATTCCTTGAGAAACGCGCGAAGGATTTCACTAAGTTCCCTTGGCACTATTAATAGCGATTTCTACTAACAACTTTTGAGAAGATTAATTTTATTTAATCTTCTCTCCATCTTGGGTTTATCTCGGTCTTTTATAGTAATTGCATATCGAGAGACATGGAGTGAAACGAAAGTGAAACATAAAAACAAGCGCGGACTACTGGTATGTGCAACAGCTTATGCGTTTCTATTTTCTGTCACCCATGCCCTTGCTCATTATTTTACAGTGACTACCTAGCCGAGGAAAACAAACATGAAACTACTTAAAACCGGACTATTTGCCAGCCTTCTTGCTGTTGTGCCATTCGTTCATGCAGACGACCAACAAGAAGCAGCGCTAAGCCTAATGGCGATCAACTCTGGCTCTGCCACCCTAGTGAACTTAGCCCCAGAGGTTCGCACTATCTCAACGGGAGTGGTTACTGAGGTAGAGTTAGATGACTACAAAGACACTATGTTCGCGTACAAATTTAAGGTTGTTGACCTAAATGAAGGCTTTGAACATAAGATGAGCTACTCAGTGCAAGATGGTGCGCTACTTAGACACCAATCTGAAAGCCTCACCACTCTTGGTTTCAGTGACTTAGATGACGATGAGCGCTACGCTATTGAGCAAGTACAAAAGGCCGAGTTTGATATTCTGAAAAAGCTGACCGAGCTGGAAGAAAAATATTCAGCTAAGGCTTTAGAAGTCGAACTTGAAAGCAAAAAAGGCATCGTCTTTTATGAGGTCGAGCTAGCAAGCACTGAGCAAGGCAAGCAAAAGCTTCTGATTAATGTTGCTACTGGTGAAGAAATCCCAGTAATGAAGAACAAGAAGCATAAATAAGGACAATCTAAGTGAAGGTATTGGTGATCGAAGATGACAAGGATACTCGAGAGTATCTTTGTCAATCACTCAAACAGCAAGGCTATGAGGTAGATAGCGCAGATAATGGGCAGGATGGTTTGTTTCTTGCCCTTGAAGGCGAGTATCAAGTGATCGTGCTCGATCGCATGTTGCCCTCTATTGACGGCCTCACCTTACTTTCCACTTTACGAGCAGCAAATACCACTGCTCGAGTACTTATCCTTAGCGCACTAGATAGTGTAGATGAACGAGTAAAAGGGCTGAAACAGGGGGGAGATGACTACTTAACCAAGCCCTTCGCGTTAGCAGAACTAATAGCCCGTGTAGAGATCCTAGCAAGCAGAGCGGTGTCGTCATCCGCCCCATCGATTCAGAGCCAGCTTCGCAATGGTCATATTCAGTTAGACCTGTTGTCACAAGAGGTCTTTGTTGCTTCGCAAAAGGTTAACCTGCAAGCCAAAGAGTTTAAGCTACTGCGCTACTTGGTAGAACACGCCGGGCAAGTAGTGACGCGCTCGCTATTGTTTGAAGCGGTATGGGATTACAATTTTGACCCTCAAACCAATGTCATAGACGTACACATTGCGCGCCTGAGAAAGAAGCTAGAAATTGAAGGGCAACCTAACCTTATTGAAACGGTACGCGGCGCTGGTTATCGGATGGTAAAAGCGACATGAATAACCTGCTCGCTCAAGGCAAGGCATTGGTGATCAACACCTGGCGTCGTCACTCTCTGTGGCGACTCTCTTTGTCTATAGCAATCATGCTTTGGCTTGCCGTAGCAGTCGCACTATTCACCATCTACCAACTGAGCATACAGCCGCTGATACAGTCACGTCAGCAAATCCTGCTACAACACGCCCAGCAGTTGTTAAGCGCCAGTGAAACTAATGCACCTAGCACCCTGCCCGACCTTCTTGATGACACCCTTTACGACCCACAAGGCATTATTACAGTATTGCGAAGTGACACAGGCGAGATCTATGGATCCCTCAATCATTTCCCAAGCACGCTACCGTCATGCCCAACACTCAAGCCGTTTCCTGTTGTCCGTGGCAACAGTGGCAACCTCTCTTTATTGGAAGGCTGCCAGTTTGAAATGGACGGTTATTCTGTTCTGGTTGCCACCGATAGCGAATACCTATGGCAGGTACGTGAAAACTTTGAAAATGCCGCTATCGTGGTGCTCATTTGTGCCTTTTTCATCGCACTAATCCCAAGCTGGATAATACGCCGCAAGATGAAGTCACAATTATCCGGCATACACTCTGTGGTTTCTCAGATAGAGAAAGGGCGTTTTGGGGGCAGAATTCAAACCAATAACTCTCATGATGAGTGGGATAACATCGCGCACTACATCAATGCTATGTTGGATGAAATCGAGTCATCAATTACGCAGATCCAAGGGGTGACAGACGCTATTGCTCACGATCTGAGAACGCCCCTTACTCGTATCAAAAACCGCCTATCCATCTTAGAAAGCGGTGCTGAACACAGACAACAAACTGATGAACAAATGACCCAGATCCAACAAGAGTTTGATGACCTACTGCAAACCTTCAATGCCATGCTTGAACTCAGTAAGCTGGAGAATATCGGCGATAAAAGCCAGTTTGTGGAGTTAGACCTGTCTCGCATCATTCAAGATGCAGCTGAACTTGCCGAGGCGCAACTAGAAGAAAAACAGCAAACACTCTCTATAGACCTCTCTCCTGTGGCCATGAAAGGTGAGCCATCCTTGCTGTTTCGCTTGATCTACAACCTGCTCGATAATGCCTATAAGTATTGTCCCAATCAGGCACATGTCAGTATACAGCTATCCCAAGACGCTCTCATTATCCAAGACAATGGCCCTGGCGTGCCTAAGGATCAACAGCAGAAAATCATGCAGCGCTTATACCGTGCGGACAAATCTCGAAACACCCCAGGGCATGGACTTGGACTCGCATTAGTGGCGGTAGTAGCAAAACTGCATGAGATGGATATCGATGTTGGTTTTAGCGATTCAATACAAGAAACTGGCCTTAAGATCGTCTTTCACATTCCTAACACAAAAGGCTAAGAAAAAGTCATACAAGCTTGGTATACTGCTAGATGAACCCTCGGTTCAATTTCTAATTTAGCACGATGATTCTCCTTCTAATGCTCATCGCGTATACCAAGCCGGACACCCATGACTCAGCTATTTCGTAAAAAGCCTATTTTTCTCGCCTGTTTGATCATCAGTATTGGTCAGTTGAGTATGGGTCTCGTTTTTCCCTCTCTTCCGTGGATTGCCAAAGATTTCTCCATCACATTGGATCAGGCTCAATTGCTAGTAGGTATTTACTTACTTGGATTTGGGCCTTCGCAATTCATCTATGGCCCCATTTCCGATGCTCTTGGCCGTAAAAAAGTGCTTTTGAGTGGATTGTTGATTGCCATGCTAGGGTTGGGAGCCATTATCCTGTATTCCGACTCATTCCACGCCATGGTGTTGGGTCGTTTCCTACAAGGGTTAGGTACAGGGTGCTGTGCCGTTCTGGCAAGGGCATCAACCCGCGATAGCTACACCGGTTCACAATTGCCTACGGCACTTTCTTACATCGCCATGGTTGCCTCGCTCACTCCATTAGTCGCTCCCGTCATCGGTGGTTTTATTAACCACTACTTTGGCTGGGGCATGGTGTTTATCTCTTTGCTTTGTTATGTCGCAGTCGCTTGGCTAGTGCTCATGATGAACTTTAAGGAGACGATGTTAGACAAGCGCAAGGTTCCTTCTGTGGGGTCTATGATAGCGCAATACAAAGAATTGCTCGGTTCACGCTACTTCATTAGCTTTTCTAGTATCTCATGGCTCAACTTTAGCCTAGTGGTGACCACTGTTTCCTTGATGCCCTTCATCATGCAAAACCAAATTGGCATGACCTCAGATCAATACGCTTTGTGGGCATTGATCCCAACGGCAGGAATGCTGATTGGTACCTCTTTGAGTAACCGACTCAGGCCAGCCATTGGCATCCATAAAACCCTACGAATCACCCCGTTTCTGCAAATGATTGGCGCTATTTGGCTGATATTCTGCCCGTTAGAGCCTCTATGGTTGATGATCGGGCAACTGTTTATGGTGCTGGGCAATGGTTTAGCTCTGCCCTGTGCACAGGCCATGATAATGCAGCCATACGGACGTAAAGCCGGCGTTGCGGCGGCAATGTCGGGCGGCGGACAAATGATGATTTCTTCGATTGTTAGTATGGGATTGATGGCCCTTGGGCTCACCCAAGCATGGCAACTTGGTTGTGTCATTGCACTGTTTTCAATTATTACCTACGGCAATATCTACCGAGGCTTCAAGAGTGAAGTGCCAAACGGATAATGGATCAAAAAAGGCGCTTAAAGAAGCGCCTTTTAAATTCAGCTATGACTCATCCTAAATCTAAACGTCAATAGTACGAATCACTTTACAGGGATTGCCTGCAGCTACGACGTTAGCCGGGATATCTTTCACAACCACACTGCCCGCGCCAATAACCGCGTTTTCGCCTATGGTCACCCCAGGGCAGACAATCACGCCACCACCAAGCCAGACATTATTGCCAATCTTAATAGGCAAGCCAAACTCAATCCCCACTTCGATGCGCTGTATTGGATCAACCGGGTGACCTGCCGTGTATATTTGCACGTTAGGAGCGAACATCACGTTGTCGCCAATCTCTACCGTATTCACATCTAAGATGACGCAATTGAAATTGGCATAGAAATTTTTGCCCAGCTTGATGTTAGAGCCGTAGTCACAGCGAAACGGTGGCTCAATATAAGCATCACCGCTTCCTGGGATCAGATTTTCTAAAGTAGAACGCCAGTTCGGTGTTCCAGGTAAGGTCTCATTAAATTTTTTTACCGCCTTACGACAGTGTGTTCTTTCTGCGAGAAGTTCCTCATCCCATGCTTCATACGCCTCTCCAGCCAGCATCTTTTCTTTTTCAGTTTTCATTACTACTACCGATGAAATAGATCGAACCAGCAATATGCAAAAAGAGGGTTCTAAAGGCGAGAATTGAATTTCAGAATATCGAACATGGTCACGCTCTGTAGTTATGAAGTGTGAGGCTAGAGTTATGGGGAGGGGACGTAAAAAAGGCAGCTACTGCTGCCTCTTTCTTACTGGTCTTTATTTGGTGAGTAAACACCCTTTAAATATTCATCTTTTTCTTGCCACACAGTATTGAGCCATCGGTGGAAACCGCGCTTAAACACTTTGTCATTAAAGTAATCGCCACGCAGATTCTCATCAATATCAAACACTCGAATATTCACCACAACCTTAGTCAGACGTCCCTTCAATAAGTCGTTAAATGGGTCTTCGCGGTTCTCAGGGTAAGCAAGAGTGACATCCACTACCCCGTCCAATAACTCGTTCATAGCGTTAAGGGTAAATGCAACGCCACCAGTTTTTGGCTTCAACAGGTGTTGATAAGGGGTCTTCGCCGTCGCCATTTTCTCTGGATTAGCACGAGTGCCTTCAGCAAAACTGATCATGGTCGTAGGTACACGTCGAAACTTCTCACACGCCTTGTTAATCGCATCAAAATCATCGTTACGACGCTCAGGATTACGCACCAAAAACTCATGGGAGTGGCGACGCATAAACGGCATGTCGAGACCCCAGCATGCTAAGCCAACAAAAGGAACGTATAAAAGGCTATGCTTAAGCAAGAACTTACCCATAGGGATCTTATCTTTCATCACCGAAGATAAGATGACGATATCAGCCCAGCTAAGGTGATTGGAGATCAGTAAATACCACTGCTCAGTGGAAAGGTTTTCTCCCCCCTCAATCTGCCAATCAATCTTGTTATTGACATTGAGTAGCCACAGATTAATCGTTGCCCAAAGCCACATCTGCTTGTTGGCCAGTTTGCTCATTGAGACTTTGACGCCGGCGAATGGCAAGACTATTTTGATAATTGCCAGAATACTGACGACAAACGAGGTGTAAGCAGTATTAAACATGACCAAGAAAACATTCATGATCATCTGAAGATTTTTAAGCATTTGCTGAGTCCGTAGCATGTGAAGGCGTCATCATATATCAGAATTAACCGCATATTAATCTCAAAAACACATTTTCTTTAATCAATACCAAACATCGCACATAAACGCAGGAAAAACAGAAACACGTCCGATGAGCTCTAGTTGGCGTGATGTGTCTGTGTTAATTCGGTAAATGCCTGTATATGCTCCAACTTGCTGTCTGCCACGCGTACACCTGCATATAAATGGCGTCGTATTCCGCCGCCCAATGGCTTTGTAGAGATCAGGTCTTGGTTTTCAAACGTGCGCACAGCCCAATCAGGCAAAGCCGCAACCCCAAAGCCACCTGAAACCATCTGCAATAGCGTTGATGTATTGTCTACCTTCTTCCATTTAAGAGGCTCACACTGCTCTGGCTTAAGGAATAGGTTATAAACGTCCATCCGGCGCTTATCTACTGGGTAAGTGAGCAATATCTCTGAGGCTAGATCTGTAGGTTCAATGAAGGGTTTACCATTCAAAGGGTGATCGCTGCTCATCACCAGTTGCAGGTCATAGCCGAACAATGGCAGAAAATGGATATCTCCGCGAGTTTCGATATCAGAGGTAATCATTAGATCTATCTCACCCGCTAGCAGGCGTTCTTGAGGGTGCTGATGAAAACCCGACTCAAGGTCTACATCCAGTTCTGCGTATTGGCTTTGGAAGCGCTTGATTGTTGGTAGCAGCCACTGAAAACAAGAATGGCAATCAATGGCTAAGGTAAAGCGGGTATTTTCTTGTGGTTGGCTTAGTTGCTGTTCGGTGGCCAAGACCTGTGGCAAAACCCGATTCGCGAGCTCAATGATAATCTGCCCTTGAGAGGTAAAACGTATCGGCTTGGTCTTACGATAGAACAATTGCCCACCAACTCTTACCTCAAGTTCTTTGAGCTGATGAGAGATCGCCGATTGCGTAATATGCAAGTTCTCGGCACAGCTAGCGATAGAACCAAATTTGGCCAGTCCTTGCATTGTCCGTAAGTGTTTTAGTTCTAACATCATCCATCCTAGTGATCCCTACCCTATTAACATACCCACCTTATAGTGAAGTGTAAACGTCTAGATGGCTAAAGCTTAATTCTCACGAATCAGTCACACCGTGAATATCAAAAACGGGCTGAAGGATAGACAAAGAGACTAAGGTATTGAAAGACAAATAATTAACTAGATAATGAGTGCTATGCACGAGATCAAAAAAAGGAGCCTTTGCTCCTTTTTTGTTAACAATTTGCTACTAACTCGTCAGCGTCGAATAAACCACTAAGGAACACCAACCCGCTAACAAGGCAAAAAACACCAAAAACTTTGGCAACGTTTTGTCTTTCATGTCTGATACTGATTGGTGTCGCTTATCCACTTCCTTCTTGAAGTTCTCTTTTGTCACTACCATGGTACATCCTCTTTATCCGTAATAGTCCTAAACATTACGAATCACAATACATTAACAATAGCTCAATCACAGCGACACAAATCACCTTTAAGGAACCGACTTATGTTATTTTCAATCAAGGCAGAAAACCCATTGATAGCAGCTATCGAATAGCACACAGAATCATACTTTTTTACTATCAGTCCAGTCCAAGAGAGGCTGAACTTCCTTTATACCAGTAATCCCAAATTCGGCATCTTAGTTCCACTTTTTCCATCTGTAACATGGCGCTCATTCTATTGATAATGAGAACTCATTTCATTTATAAACGGAGTTGTTATGTTTGCAAGTATGGCCATTGTCTCTAGGGAAGGGTTTGAGATGGTGCTGATCATCACCCTGCTACTGGCGGCAACACATCAGGTTAAGGGGGCAAATAAATGGATACTTTTAGGCGGTATCGCTGGTGTTTGTGTATCAATTTTACTGGCTAGCTTGGCATTGTCTAACGCCTATATAGCTTCGCTACTTAAAGCGAAACTAACCGGGGCTATCATCCTCATCCTTGCTAGCCTACTTATTGCTTGGACTGTCATTTGGATGAAATCAGAGGGCAAAAAGATAGGTCAAAAGATCTCTAATATTGATGTCTCCGATGCTGCTTCACCTCTGCTCTCACTCTCTATTGTGGCATTCCTAACTGTGGTGCGAGAAGGCAGCGAGGTCGTACTATTTTTGCTGGGGCTGATGAGCCAATCTGGCGTATCGGTTCACTCTATAATACTAGGCAGTGTATTTGGGGCGCTTGAAGCCATTGTGATAGGCGTGCTCATGTACTTTGGTCTTATTCGCGTCAATATTGGCAAGGTGTTTGATGTTTTTGCTGTGATCATGACCTTCTTGTCTGCAGGCATGGCAGCCAACGCGGTGGCAAAGCTCTCTTCGATAGGGCTTGTTCCATCACTCATTCCACAGGTTTGGAATACCACCCCTTATTTTGACCACCATACAAACTGGCTAGCGCTAGTAATGCATGTTGTGTTCGGCTACACAGAGAAGCCAAGCCTAATGCAGCTGATCGTCTATACCTCAACCTTAGTTGTGATTTTTGCTCTGAGTAAAAGGGTCAACAGTAAGCTGAATGCGGCTGCACACTCATCGTGAAGAAAAGATAATATCGCCATAATAAGACTCTGCATGGCTTCCGCTATTATCGGTATCGGTCATAATCGCCACCATATCGATATAGCGATAGCTTGCTTGATTGGCTTTATCGCTGCCCTTGTCACCAAAGTAGTGGATTAGGTCTTGATAGATATTACGTTTTTCGTCGTACCACTGCTTAGAATTTGACTCGCTACCTCGGGTGGCGAGCATTTTTACATTAGCCCCTGCAAAGGGGTTATCCCAAACCTCACCATCTGCCGGAGCACTTGACCAAACATAGCTTATGGATTTTGTGTTCCAGAACTTCATCCCTCCATCAATGACCACGTATACCCGCGCGGCAAAATCATCCCCTTGCTTGGTGGTTTCTTGAAGCGCAGGGAGAGACTGTTTTACCAGCCATGACCAATTCATGTAAGGAGTATCGAGGAGGTCGATGCGCTTGTTGAGGACAAGACCCGAAGCGGCATTATCGCTACGTGCCTGTATCGCAGGCCGGTTTTTATAGTCGGTGACATTGTAACGAGTTGGGGTGGTAATATCCTTGGTTTTCCATGCCTCCATTCCGCCATGAGCAATATCGGTAATGTTTACCTGTGCGAATGCAGCGGGACTCATTAACATGCAACCCAAGAGCATCATTGCGAGCAGGCTATTATCTTTCATTGCGATTCCTAAGCCACTAAGTTTCATGTCTATAAGTAACTAGGATCTTACAACTATGTGCACTCGAAGATCCTGACCTGCGTCAGAATGACGCTTTGTATTCAAGGATACTCAGAACTCTATTGTATTTCTTCCGCTGTGACACTCGTTACCTGTGCCTCTTTGTGCAGGCGAAACATAGTAAACAGATTAGCGCCAATCAGGGTCATTTCTAATAACGTTCCACCGATTGAACCTACGATAATATTGTTGACCAACCAACAGCATGCACCTAACAAAAAACCTATACGCATAGGGATCCCCTTTAGGACAAATACCGAATAGGTACCAATGGCGGTTCCTAAAATTGGCCAGATGTCCGCCCAGCTTTCCGCAAGGGTATATCCCAGCAAACCAGATGCGAGAATAAAGATATATGCAACTAACTTAGAAGACGTGAAAATTGATGTCGTCGTTCTCATCGCGGAAAGTAGAGCGCTCAACGCAGACATCATTGAGCCCAGCAACAGGTAGTGGAAC
This sequence comes from Vibrio breoganii, assembly GCF_001677275.1. Taxonomy (GTDB): domain Bacteria; phylum Pseudomonadota; class Gammaproteobacteria; order Enterobacterales; family Vibrionaceae; genus Vibrio; species Vibrio breoganii. Next base: position 1,037,576 of record NZ_CP016177.1, on the reverse strand, counting down.
ACATGATTAATGTTGAATACCATCATCATGATCTTTAAACGTCTATCATCTTTTTGATAAAACGTAGACACACCAATGGCGTAACCTACAAACCCTAATACTTGTCCCCAAAAATGAAGATCTGACATCTACTCTCTCACCGGCACGATTACTAATTTCTAATAATTTACACAGTATACATTTTAAAACGTCGTTTCATCTATTTATTATTAGAAGTACTGAATATATCCTCAACAAATCTGTTCGGTTTCAAAATAATGAAAAGCATTTTTGAAATAACTGACTCAATGGCTTTTTGTCTGTATACTTTCCGAAAAAATGCAGTAATAAAAAACAAGGACTAGGATGGAAAAATCCACACAGCCTGAAGCCGTTTCATCGGTACTAAAGGTGTTCAATATTTTACAAGCTCTCGCTGAGCAAAAAGAGATTGGTGTATCTGAGCTTTCACAGCGCTTAATGATGTCAAAGGCAACCACCTATCGATTCTTGCAAACCATGAAGATGCTTGGTTTTGTCTCCCAGGAAGGAGAAGCCGATAAATACGCACTCACGCTTAAGTTATTTGAGCTGGGCGCTAAAGCCTTAGAGTACGTTGATCTGATCGATATTGCTGACAAAGAGATGCGTGAGATATCCAATCAAACCAACGAGACAGTTCACCTTGGTGCTCTGGATGAAGGCGCAATCATCTACCTTCATAAAATAGACTCTAGCTACAACCTACGTATGCACTCTCGTGTAGGTCGACGTAACCCTCTTTACAGCACTGCAATAGGCAAGGTGTTGTTGGCAGGCAAAAGTCATGACGAAGCCCTAAGTATCTTAGAGCCTGTAGAGTTCATCAAGCATACCGACAAAACCCACGAAAATGCAGACCAGTTGATGGGTGAAGTGGAACTCGTTGCTAAACAACACTTTGGTGAAGACAACGAAGAGCAAGAACCAGGGCTACGCTGTATAGCCTCACCTATCTATGATCGCTTTGGCAACATTATTGCCTCAGTATCGGTTTCTTTCCCGACTATTCGTTTTGATATTGACCGTAAGCCTGAGTACGTAAAAATGCTACAACACGCAGGTAAGCGAATCTCAGAACAATTAGGTTACCACGACTACCCTGTCGCCTAGTCGATAGCTGATAGCTGATAGCTGATAGCTGATAGCTGATAGCTGATAGCTGATAGCCTGACATTTGAGCACAAGTCGAGTCAAGTACCTCTGTCTTCTGTCTTAGGTCATACGCGAGCGCTTCTAATCCCGACATCCCCGAGTGCTCTTATCGGGGATCTTCACAACGAAGAGATTGCCGATAAAAGACCTCGGCAATGACGCGTTGGAATCGTTGCGGGCGCTAGGTCATCACCAAGGTTATCTAACACCTTTTGCGCATTTCGCCAATTGGTATTTTGCACCAAGAAGGCACCCACCATGATTCGATAGGGATCGGGTTCTGGCCACCATATAAAGCGCCCATAATGCGCCTCAAGTTGGAAGAAGACCTGTGAGATAGGCATAGAGTCACTCATCAATTTTACAGGTCCTCAAGTTGATTAAGGTAGATTTCAGCCTGCTGCAGGGTTTGTTGTTTTAGCTCATCACCCATCCGCTCCCAAGCACTGAAAATCATGCGTGTACGCGGGTTTTTCGACAATTTTTCTCTGTGTTTATTCATGAAGCGCCAGTACAAGCTGTTCAGCGGACAGGCTCGCTCTCCCACTTTTTTCTTTACGTCATAATGGCAACCCTTACAGTGGTCGCTCATCTTATTAATGTAAGCACCACTGGCTGCATACGGTTTGGTGGCCACTACCCCTCCATCGGCGAATAGTGCCATTCCTCTAGTATTCGGCATCTCTACCCACTCAATGGCATCAACGTATACACCCAAGTACCACTGGTCTACTTGGTCTGGGTCTATCTCGGTGATCAGGCAAAAGTTCCCTGTCACCATTAAGCGCTGAATATGGTGTGCGTAAGCGTAATCCAGCGATTGCGATATGCTGGCTCGAAGACAAGACATCTGGGTTTTCCCAGTCCAAAAATAATCTGGCAGTGTGTTGTTTGCACACAAGGCGTTCTTCTTAGCATAGCTAGGCATATTGCCCCAGTACACTCCGCGAATATACTCTCGCCATCCTAGTATTTGGCGCACAAAGCCTTCTACCTGAGCGATATCTATCTCTCCCTCAGAATGTAAAAACGCGTCTACCGATGCACTAATTACCTCAGAGGGTGAAAGCAATTTACTGTTGAGAGAAAAAGAGAGGCGAGAATGATAGAGGCTCCATGAATGCTGTGTTTTTTCAGTCATTGCGTCTTGAAAGCGGCCAAAGTTAGGTAGACAACTTCGACAAAAATACACCAACAACTGCAGGCTCTGCTCCCGAGAAACAGGCCACAGCAACTCACCTTGTAAACTACCTAAGGTCGCGACCTTATGCCGTTCTAATCGCAGCACGATATCTTGAACATCAGTTGCAAACATCAAGGGTTCAGGCACCAAAGCGACATCTTTTACTGTCAGCTTTTTACGATTCTCTTTATCAAAGTTCCACTGCCCCCCTAGCGGTTTTTCCTCTTCCATCAAGATATCAAAGCGCTTGCGCATACGGCGGTAGAAGTGCTCCATCAGCACATGCTTACCTTCGGGAAACTGCTGAGCAATGTCGTCAAACGGCAATAGGAAGTGCTCGCTTTCCACCATCTTGCTAACGCAGTTGGGGAACTTTAGTGCGAGTAGTTGTGTAAGGAGTCGGTATTCATCCGGCCTTTGAAATTCAAAACGCGACGCCTGCACCTCTTTAATGTGATGAGTAAGCAGCTCACTGAATGTTGAGAACGCCTGAGTGTCATCCAGAGTCAGGTGCAAAACATGATGGCCTTTATCTTTCAATGTCTTAGCAAAGAGCGACATAGCGGAAAAGAAGGCACAGATCTTTTGAACGTGGTGATTCACGTACGTCGCCTCTTGATGATGCTCGGCAATCACATACAAAATGTCGTCGCTAACTTGTTCATACCAGGAGTGCTGGATATTCAATTGATCACCAAGAACCAGGCGCACGCAGGCGTATTTCATTCATTTTCCCTTATCTAATTATGTCCCTATCCATTTAGATACTCACCAGCGTCTCTAAATGATCACTGTAAACGTAGCACCTCAAAACCTAGATTTGCATGATTAAGTCCATCAACGACGATTTATATATGTTTTGGTCAGCACTTAACCTGTCCACATCATCTTCAATCGAGACAGTAACGTGAAACGAATGACAAAAGCAGCGACGCTCCTAGCGCTCCTGCCACTAGCAAGCTACGCAAACATCATCGTCGATACCAAAGGGGTCGACCAAGAAAAATACCATGCCGATCTCTACGAGTGCCAAGCCTATAGCGAGCAAGCAGAGCAGAAACAAACTGATTCCCTGGGCCATGACCTGGTGGGTTCCACTGCCAAGGGTGCGGCACTAGGAGCTGCCGGTGGTGCGATCTCTGGTGGGAGTGGTTCTAAGAGTGCGAAGGTTGGTGCCGGCATTGGCATCATAGGTGGCGCCTTGTCTCATGGCGCAGAAAAGAAATACAACGAAGAACAACACGAAATAGCTGAGCGCGACATCATGCGAAATTGCATGGTGGGTCGTGGTTATACGGTTCTTAACTAGTTCAATGGATCATACAGGTCGTAATCCCATGCAAAATAATATCGCACTATCTATTGCAGCAACGCTAAGTACCGGAGTCGTAATGGCGAAGCCGAGTATCAATGAGACCGCAACTCCTCAAGAAATCCAGCAGATCCATGATTTTTTTCTGGAGAAAGACAATAAGGTGAAGATTCAGTTTCCTGAACCGCAGTCACAATACGCATGGCAGAACATGAGCCGATTTTTTCCGACAGCACAGATCACTCGTGACGGTCAGGTGTATGAACTCCCGTACGCTTTAAATAACGACATTGGTATGATAACAGCCAAAGTACATGGCGAAGCCAAAACGCTAAACGAGCATCTGGATAGCTTCCCTGTAGATGGTTTTTTGGTTGTGAAGAAAGGAGAGATTGTATTTGAGCGCTATAACACTATGCGCAAAACGGACAAGCATAACTGGTTCTCTAACGCTAAGATCACCTCTGGTATCGAGCTAGCCAAGCTTGTAATTGAAGGAAAGGTCAATCCGCAAGCTCCTGTTTCTCAATACATTCCAGAGCTAAAAGGTAGCGACTGGGATAGCGTTACGGTCTACGATACTGCAAATATGGCAACCGGCTTAAACGCTACCGAACACGATGAGCCAAATCATGACTCACGAACTAATCCCGAACAGCCATGGTTTAAGTGGGCCGTATCAATAGGTCTATTTGAAGGTGAAGGCCAGCAAATGCCATTGGAAACCGTAGCTGAAATGCATCGCAGAGGACCTGGCGGGGAAAAGTTTGAGTACAATTCTATCAATACCTTCGTCATAAGCCGTATTGTAGAGAACGTCATCAATAAGCCAATGAATGAAATTGTATCGCAACATATGTGGCAATACATGGGCGCAAACAATGATGCCTTTGTAGCGGTTTCTCCACACGGTGGCTACCCGCTACAGTTCTTCTCTATGAACTCTACTTTAGAAGATATGGCCAAATATGGCATGATGCTAACCCCATCTGCACCAAAACTGGCAGGCCATAAAGGTGTTGGAAGTGACGTGATAGAACTCATCCAAACTTCAGGAAACCCAAGCGCCTATCACAAGGGCTTTGCGGGACAAAAATTTGCGCACTCGTTTTATGATGATACGGGATTGCGAAACGCATTCCAATTCGATGCCATATTTGAAGACGGAGACCTTTTTAAATCTGGTGTCGGCGGTCAAGGTTTGTATATCTCACCAAGTAAAGATCTCGTTATCGCCTTCTTCTCAAGCGGTGACGGGAATAACCAAGAAGAGAGCTATGCTCGTCAGATAGCGAAGTCTTTTAACTAAAATAGCTGTCAGCTTAAAGCTAATTGCTGACAACTCTCCAGAAAAGCCAGTACTCTGGCCTTTCTGGAGCCTATGATTAGCTTACCGCTTCTTCACACTTCTTAGTCACTTTAACCGCAGCAACCTTGAACTCTGGGATCTTTGAGTGTGGGTCTTTCGCCGTATTAGTTAAGCGGTTTACCGGTGACTCGACAAAGTGGAATGGGATAAATACCACGCCCTTTTGAATACGCTTGGTCACAAAGGCTGCAATATCAATGGTGCCACGACGAGTAGAAACGCTCAGCATCTCACCGTTGCCAATCCCCATCTCTTCGGCATCTGCCACGCTGATCATCGCTCTTGGGCCCGCTAGATTATCCAATCCCTTTGTCTTGCGAGTCATGGTTCCGGTGTGGAACTGCTCAAGAATGCGACCTGTCGTCAGGATAAGAGGATACTCCTCATCGGGAAGCTCAGCGGCATACCTAAATGGAATCGCCTCCATTTGCCCTCTGCCACGCGTAAACTGCTCCTTATGCATGATACGCGTGCCCTGAGGGTTGTTCTTGTTACTTGGCCAGTGCTTACCCACAGCAGGAATGGCATCCCAACCTAGCCCTGCGTATTGCGGCGTCACGCGGGTGATCTCATAGGTGATATCACTCACATGCTTATAGTCCCAAGCGCCACCCATAGCATTGGCAATATCTTGGATGATCACCCAGTCTTCAAGCGCTTCACCCGGTGGATTCACCACAGGATTCAAGCGCTGAACTCGGCGCTCAGTGTTGGTAAAGTGACCCGATTTTTCAGCAAACGAGCACGATGGCAACACTACATCAGCATATTCTGCAGTCTCAGTGAGAAAGATATCTTGTACCACCAAAAAATCCAGCGCCTCTAAACCTTCAAGCACATGCGCCTGATCGGGATCGCTAAGTACTGGGTTTTCACCCATAACATACAAGCCTCGAACCTCACGCTTACACGCCGCATCAATGATCTCCGTTAGGGTCAAGCCTGCTTCAGTAGGCAGATTCGGCGCATTCCACTCAATGGCGAATTTCTGATGTACAAGCGGGTTGTATACCTTCTGGTAGCCCGGATAGTTGTTGGGTAAAGCCCCCATATCACAAGCCCCCTGAACATTGGACTGTCCGCGTAACGGGTTAATACCGCCACCCTCTATGCCAATGTTGCCGCATAGTAGCTGCAGGTTAGCAATAGAGCGTACGTTTTCATGGCCTGTGGTGTGCTGGGTTATACCCATGGCGTAATAAACAGCGGTACGTTTTGCCGTACCTATGGTGCGAGCCATAGCATACACATCTTCAGCCTTAATGCCGGTCACCAACTCCACCTTATCTAAGGCGTAGTTTGGAGACATCACCTCTTGTAGCAGGGTATCAAAGCCATCAACGCGGTCTTCGATATAATCCATATCGTACCAACCGTTCTTGATGATCTGTTGCATCACACCATTAAGAAGCATCACATCGGTACCCGGTCTTTGCGCCAAGTAGAGCTCAGCATGATCAGCGAGTCCAATGCGTTTAGGGTCTGCGACAATCAAGCGGGCACCATTATGTCGAATCGCCTGCTTAATGTGTGAGGCAATGATTGGGTGCGCGGCTGTCGTATCTGAGCCAATAACAAAGATAACATCGGAGTGCTTAATACTTGGGATATCATTGGTCATGGCGCCACTGCCCAATGAGGCCTCTAGCCCCGTTACTGTTGAGGCGTGACATAAGCGTGCACAGTGATCGACGTTGTTAGTGCCAAACTCGCGACGGATTAATTTCTGGAAGGCATAGTTGTCTTCGTTGGTGGTTTTTGCCGAAGAGAAACCCGCTAATGCATTGCCACCAAAGGTCTGCTTAATAGAGCCAAACTTGCTGGCAACCAGTTCAATGGCCTCTTCCCATGATGCAGGCTGCAACCAACCATCTTTGCGTATCAGTGGCGTTGTTAAGCGTGCATCACTGCCAACAAAGTCAAAGCCAAAGCGGCCTTTCACACAAAGCATGCCTTCGTTTACGGGTGAATCCCCGCCCTTCACATAACGAATGGTATTGGCCTCTTCATCCACATGCATGCTGACCTTACAACCCACGCCGCAATAGGTACAGATAGTATCCACCACCTTAAGGTTTTCAATACGACCTTGCGCTCGGTCACGACCATCCATCATTGCGCCCGTTGGGCACACCTGAATGCACGCGCCACATTGAACGCAGGCAGAATCGCCCATCAGGGTTTGATTTGGCCCGAAGTTTGGGCGGCACTCAGGGCGCGCCGCAGGGCGACCATCTTGATTGGTCATAAAGCTAAGCACACCGTGCACAGACTGCTCGCGACACGCCTGTACACACTGACCACAACTGATACAGCGGTTGGCATCAAACACGATAAACTCAGAGCTATTATCAACACAGAACTTACTGCGACTATCACTGCTGCGCATTGCCTGCCAGTCAGCATCAGACTTAATCTCTACGATGCCCTTGAATGACTGTTTTGCTCCATATTCAGTGGAGTAATCACGAAGGTCACAGTCGGTATTTGCCTGACAGCCACATTCAAGACAGCGAGCGGCTTCTGCCATCGCCTCGGCATTATCAAAGCCTAACTCTACCTCAGAGAAACTCTGTTCACGTTGAGCGCTAGTCAGCTCAGGCATAATGCTGCGTGCAACTTTCTGAATGTTTTGGAAGTGCAGAGGATCAACCTGTTTGACGGTTTTCCCCTTACGAGAATTAAATGGCATCGCAGGAACGTTATCCATATCCCCTTCAAAGAAGCGATCTATGGCTTGAGCAACAATGCGACCATCGGCCACAGCTTCTACTGCTGTAGCAGGGCCACGGCGAAAGTCACCAATACTGAAGATGTTTCCCGTACCCGTATGCAGGGTCTCAGGGTTCACATCGGCGGTGTTCCAGCGAGTCAGAGGGATCTCTAGTTGCTCATCATCCATAAAGCTTAAGTCTGGCTTTTGCGAAACCGCTGCAATCACGGTATCAAATTCTTCAGTAAAGAATTCACCCGTCGCTTTTGGACTGCGACGGCCCGATGCATCGGCGGGACCCAACTCCATTTTTTCAAGGCGAATGGCGGTTACTCGACCATTTTCATCCGCAATGTTTTCTGCTGGGTTAGTCAAGAAGTGAAACTTCACCCCTTCGTGTTCTGCTTCTTCTATCTCGTAGTCTTCCGCTGGCATTTCCGCTCGAGTACGGCGATAGATCAAGGTGGTGTCTGCACCATCACGTACAGCGGTTCTGGCACAATCAATCGCCGTGTTACCACCACCAATGACGGCAACCTTTTTGCCTGTGGTGTAGTTTTGCTCAGTAACATAGTCTTTTAGGTAGTCGACACCTAGATAACAGCCAGCCAACTCACTGCCTGCATAATGCATCTCAACCGCTTTAGACGCGCCCACCGCAAGGCAGACCGCATCGTATTCCTCGCTTAATGAGGAAAGCGTAAAGTCTTCACCAAGCTTCTTGCCACACTCCACTGACATGCCATTACGGCACATCAATTCAATTTCTTTGTCTAGGATATCTTTAGGCAGTCGATACTCAGGGATACCGTAACGAAGCCATCCGCCCGCATGAGGCATAGACTCAAATACCGTCACTTCATAGCCTTCATTGGACAGATAATATCCCGCCGTCAAACCGCCAGGCCCACTGCCCACAACGGCAATACGCTTATTCTTATCGTCTTTCTTTGGTGGAATGTAGGCTTCTTGAGCCTCTAGATCAGCATCGGCCGCATGACGCTTCAATTGGCGGATCGCAATGGAGTCATCCACTAATCCACGGCGGCACTCAGTTTCACAAAAAGCAGGACAAACGCGCCCAATAGAGAGGGGCATAGGCAAGGTACGCTTGATCACTTCGATGGCTTTTTGATGATCATTTTGAGCGATGTGATACAGATAAGATTGGATATCAACACCCGCAGGGCAAGCCGTTTTACACGGCGCTTCGCAGTCGGCGTAGTGGTCGGTCATGATGCGGTTCAAGGCTTGACGACGATGTTCACTCAGGTGTTCAGATTGAGTGACAACGTTCAGTCCATTGTGCACCTCAAGTTCACAAGAGCGCTGCACTCCGCCACTTTCAACCTCTACCACACATAAGTCGCACGGCACCTTCTCGCCACTTTTGTTAGCACCACACAGTGAGGGTATCTCCACACCACACACATTGGCAGCCTCAAGCAAAGTCATGCCCTGCTCTACTACACGATACTTTCCATCAATGACAATCTGAACCATAGCCAACTCCTAATCACTCACCCCGTCGTGCGGGAATTTTATTATTTGAATAAGAATAACCGCGCGTTAGGCAAGGTTATTCAATTCCACAATACTACTATGGAAATAAGCCTCTTGGCTATTTGTCATACAAATAATGTGACTGGTAGGAGGATTTGACGTGTAACAACAAAAGGGTTAGCCGAAGCTAACCCTAGGTCTACAACATTTACAAAGATTGGCTAAGCGAGTTTCGCCCTCAGGCGCTGAGTCGCTTCAACCAAGTTTTTAAGAGATTGTTCTGTTTCTTGCCAGTTGCGGGTCTTAAGGCCGCAGTCTGGATTTACCCATAAGCGCTCGACAGGGATACGTGTAGCCGCCTTTTCAATTAACTGCTCTATCCATTCAACGCTTGGTACGTTGGGTGAGTGGATATCATAAACACCTGGACCAATCTCATTAGGGTAATTGAACTCTTCAAATGCGTTCAGCAGTTCCATGTTTGAGCGTGAGGTCTCTATGGTAATCACATCCGCATCTAGGGCTGCGACCGAGTCAATGATCTCGTTAAATTCGCTATAACACATGTGGGTATGGATCTGAGTCTCAGGTTTGGCGCTTGCTGCAGACACCTTAAAAGCATTCACTGCCCAATTGAGATACTCTTGATGATCCCTACTCTTCAGTGGCAAGCCTTCGCGTATTGCAGGCTCATCAATCTGTATAATATTGATGCCTGCAGATTGCAGATCAGCAACCTCATCTTGCAGTGCAAAGGCCAGCTGATTAGTGATAGCCTCTCGGGTAATATCCTCACGAGGAAAGGTCCAACAAAGAATGGTCACAGGCCCTGTAAGCATGCCCTTCATCGGTTTGTCTGTAAGGGATTGCGCGTATTGAGTCCAATCGACGGTGATCGCTTGTTCTCGCTCAATATCCGCCACCACGATGGCAGGCTTCACGCAGCGAGAGCCATAGCTTTGTACCCAGCCAAATTGTGTGGTTTGAAAGCCTGCAAGGTTTTCAGCAAAGTACTCGACCATGTCGTTGCGCTCGGCTTCACCATGCACCAGTACGTCCAAACCAATGGCCTGCTGACGCTCAACCGTATCTTTGATAAAGCCCTGAATGATTTCGCGGTATTGCCCTTGTGTCAGTTCTCCTCGCTTGAAGGCGGCTCGGGTTTTTCTCACTTCACTTGTCTGTGGAAACGATCCGATGGTGGTCGTTGGCAGTAATGGAAGCTTAATCACTTCTTTTTGGTGATGAGAGCGTTCAGCATATTTGGCGCTGCGCTCGGCATCTGCCGGTGTTAGATTAGCCAGTCTTTTTTGAACACTTGCCTTGTTAACTAAGGATGATTGCTGACGCTTGATGATAGGCTGGCTGTATTGCTCGCAATACGCGATAGCTTGCTTGTCGCCCTCTAACGCCTTAGCAAGCCAGTTCACCTCTGCTACCTTTTGCTTAGCAAACGCGAACCATGATTGAGTTTCTTCGGACAATCCCGTTTCTAGCTCTAGATCAACAGGGCTGTGCAGTAGTGAGCAAGAGGTAGCAACCCACAAGCGCTCACCTAACTTTTCTTTTGCTGCTGTTAGGCTTGCTAGTTTTTCTACAAGATTGGCGCGCCATACGTTTCGACCATTGATTGCCCCCGCCGATAGCACCCAGTTTTCAGGTAGAGCTTCAACAACCTCTGACAGTTGCTCAGGAGCGCTGGCCAAATCCACATGCAGGCCGTCAACGGCAAGTTCAGTAATCGTCGGCAGGGCGTCTACCACTGAATCAAAATAGGTGGTCAGAAGCACTTTAACGTCACTTCTTATTACTTGGTATGCCAGCTTAAAGCTACTCAGCCATTTTGCATCCAGCTCTAGAGATAGGATTGGCTCGTCTATTTGAACCCATTCAACATTCAGTTTTTCTAACTTGGCGAAGATCCCCTGATAGGCCGCGAGCAGTCTTGGCAGAAGCGTAAGGCGATCGAACCCCTCTTCTACCTCCTTGCCGAGGTAAAGGTAGCTAAGCGGTCCCAGTAAAACGGGTTTAACCTTATGACCCTGCTTTTGCGCCTCATTGATTTCATCAAACAGCTGAGTCCAGCTTAGCTCAAACTTATTGTCAGCTGAGAACTCAGGAACAATATAGTGATAGTTAGTGTTGAACCATTTGGTCATGTCTGACGCCGCTTCCCCAGAGCAGCCACAACTTGCTTGAGATTGCCCTCGGCCAATGCGAAATAGGGTATCAAGATCTGGAAAGCCATTTTTATGGCGCTTTGGCACATGCCCTAGCAACAGGCTGGTACCCAATACATGGTCGTACCATGCAAAATCACCCGCAGTAGCAAATGACAGTTGATTGTCTTGCTGAAGGGCCCAGTTGTTTTTGCGAATATCCGAGGCGACGTCTTGCAGTGCTTTAACGTCGGATTCTCCATTCCAGTATTGTTCTAGTGCAAATTTAAGCTCGCGTTTTTCGCCAACTCGTGGATAACCAAGAATGTGTGTCGTTGTCATGATGCCGTTCCTTGTAAGATGTCTGGACGTCTAAAATATCTCTTAGGTGACGACAGGAAACAACATCGAATGATTCATATGGATTATGAAGGAATTTCAGTATAGGAATCGTGCAATTTGACGTAACGTGGAATTAAAAAACGCAGAACGATAGCCTGCTCTGCGTTTTCAATAGTTTCGATTAAGCAATCAATTACAGTAAATCAGTAACATCCACCCAGCGATCGTTCTTACGAATCAAGTCGATGATCAGCTGATATCTGCAGCCGTCTTCAAACGTCTGGTAAGGCTCCACTTCAATGCCACTGACATCTTTCACCAACTGCGTAGCAAGATGAGTCCAGCTGCGCTGTGTTTCGCACTCTATCGCAGGAAGCTTCTCGGTGATTTCGCTAGGCAGCGCAACCTCTTGCCACTGTCCTTCTTTCCATAGGTACAGAGGTCCATCTCCATAGTGCCCTTTGATATAAATAGAGCCCTGACTGCCATGGAACACGATATGGTCTTCGTTAAAGCGTGGGGTTAACCCGCCATGCTTGAACAAAACAGATACTGGGTTAGCCGCTGGAATACGGCTCTCTATTTGGGCCATGACTGTGTATGACCACTCTACATCGCAAGCGCGCCATTCAAGGTTCGGATCATTGATGTCTTTAGGGATAAAGTTTCGACGCTCAGTAAAGTTATGCACGCCCTCAACCACTGGCGCTTTTGGCATATCGTTACGCACCTCACCGCTGATGGAAAGGAGCTTTTCACCCACCACTGAGGTTACAATCGACAGCAAGTGCGTAAAGTTGTTGTTCAAGCGACCGCCACCCGCCTCAGTGCGGTGCGACCAACCAAATGGGATATTTCTATCTAGATTGAAGTGAGAAATACACTCAACTTCAGTGGGCTCACCAATCGCCCCTGCGGCCACCAGTTGCTTGGCATGCATGATCTCAGGCATGTAGCGAAAGCTTGATGCAAATGCCGTCTTAACGCCTTTTTCTTTAGCCAGACGATAGATTTCTAGCGCTGTTTCGCCACTTTCAGTGAGCGGTTTGTCGCAGAAAATATGACAACCAAACGAAATCGCTTCTTTGATCGCCTCTACGTGCGCTCCACCTGGCGTCGCAATAGACACAATATCCGGCTTACACATCTCTAATGCCAATGCCCAGTTGGTTCCTGAGTATGGAATATCAAGATCCTTGGCTACCTGAGTCACAACATGCTCGGTGCGCCCAACAATACCGACAACCTCCGCGCCCGCATCTCTGAATGCCTTGGCATGCCCTTGTCCCGCAAACCCTGTACCGAACACTAATATTTTCTGATTCATTTCTTCTCCAAAATTTCTGTTTAATAAGCGCTAATTTGTATGAGACTTACCAGTGCCAAAGCGTGCCATCTTCTAGTCGGCTTACTGGCAGGTATGAGCGCTTATATTCGTATTTTGCGGCTTCTTCTTCATCAAACTCCACACCCAGACCTGGTGCGTCGCTGACTAAGATCATGCCGTTGTCTAGCTTCATATCGTGCTTAAAGATGGACTGACACGCCTCGTTGCCAAAGCCAACAAACTCTTGGATACCAAAGTTATGAGTAGAGATATTCAGGTGCATGTGCGCAGCAAAACAGATTGGCGATAGATCTGGCGCGCCGTGGGGAGCGGTTCTTACGTTGTACACAGCGGCAAAATCTGAAATCTTCTTCATCCCGGTAATCCCCCCCGCATGAGTTGCTGCGGTGCGGATGTAATCAATCCACTGGTTTTGAATCAGGTCTTTACAGTCCCAAATGGTGTTGTAGGTTTCACCCAAGGCAAGAGGCGTTGTGGTGTGATGACGAATCAACTTATAGTTTTCTTGGTTTTCAGCAATGGATGCGTCTTCTAAAAACAACAGGTTGTACGGTTCTAGCATCTTGCCCAGTTTTGCCGATTCAATGGGCGTTAAGCGGCTGTGTGTATCATGCAGAAATTCAGCTTGATCACCAAAGCGCTCCTTGGCTTTTTCAAATAGCTCAGGTACCAATTTAAAGTACTTACTAGTAGACCAATCCTGCTCTGGCGGTAATGGGCGGTTGCCTTGCAATTCAAAGTAATCTTTCTTGTCGCCAAGAACCCCATAAGTTTCAGACAATCCAGGGATAGCCGACTGCAGACGTACAGCCTTGAAGCCCTGCTCTATACATTCCTCAGCCTTGTCCAAGGTATCTTCGATGGTCTCACCATTGGCATGAGCGTACAGCCTTACGCCGTTACGGCATTTGCCACCGAGCAATTGATAGACAGGCAAGCCTGCGACTTTGCCCTTAATGTCCCAAAGCGCCATATCAATAGCAGCAATTGCAGCCATCGTAATTGGACCACGTCGCCAGTACACCCCCATGTAGAGGTATTGCCAAATATCTTCAATCATGTGCGGGTCGCGACCGATTAGGCATGGCTTCACATGCTCTTCTAGGTAAGCGGCAACAGCCATCTCACGACCATTAACCGTTGCATCACCTAGGCCAAACACACCCTCATCGGTAACCACCTTAACGGTAACGAAGTTTCTTCCTGGGTTGGTGACAAATACTTTTACATCTTGGATTATCATCTTAATCTCTCATTCAATTTTAATTTGATTTTGATTCGGTTTTAAATTTAAGTAAATCGGTTTACTAAAACGGTTTGGTAAACCGATTTACTTGCTATCATCTAGATCTCCGAATAGAATGTCAACTCTCTAGTTTGATGTGGTTAACAGTTTAAAAGCGAATATGAAGAAAGTAAGAATTGTCGATGTAGCGACACAGGCCGGTGTGTCTAAGAGTACGGTCTCCCAGTATCTTAATGGTCGCTTTGGTCATATGTCGCCACAAACTAAGCTAAAGATTGAATCGGCGATCAAAGAGCTTAATTACGTCCCAAACCCTATCGCACGCAGCCTCAAGGTAGAGAAAACCAAAACCATTGGCGTAGTGGTGCGTGATATCGCAGGCTTCAACACCAGTCGCGTTATGCGCGGTATCGACGATTACTGCAAAAAACACAATTACAATGTGATGATCTATAACAGTGACTTTGATGTAGAGGCCGAGAAGCGCGCACTATTATCACTGCAGCAGATGTGCGTCGATGGCATCATCATCACCTCATCGGGGCAAAACTCTGAACTCATCAATCAGTTTATTACCGGTGGCATGCCTATAGTGCAATTCCAACTGGAGTATCCCGATTGTCACAGCCACTTGGTGCTTTCCGATTATCAACAAGCCGCCTTTGAAGCCACCGAGCACTTGATTGAAATGGGTCATCGCAACATCTGTTTTGTCGCCCAAGAGTTTTCACAAAGCCAATCACGTCAAGCTCGCTATCAAGGGTATGTGGAGGCCCTTGAAAAACACGGGATTGAGAAGGATCCTGATGCCATTCTCTATTGGGATAGAGAGCAAGGATTCGAGAAAGACCCGATTGAATTGCTAAAAAAGAAAACGGCACCCAGCGCGTTCTTCACCCAACACTTAGCGATTACCGCTAAGCTTTTGCAAGCATTTAATACCGCCAGCATTCAAGTGCCAGAGCAAGCCTCTGTGCTAGGCTTTGATGAGATCCCTATGGTGGAACTGTTTAAAGTTCCAGTCTCAGTGGTTCGTCAGGACGCCTACCAGATTGGCGTCGAATCTGCCAAGCTCTCCATTGAGTCCATTATGGGTAAGCATAAGGACTTTCAACGGGTGATTGTTCCCTCAACGCTGGTTCAAAGAGACTCTGTACGTCAAGTTTAGTGCGTTCTAGTCGGCATGGTGCTCCCTAAGATCCCAGATCAAGTCTGGGATGACGGCACTCTAATTGGGATGACTGTTGGGTTAGCTGAGATAGCGTTCTCCCCCCAATTACGTACGAACTCGTCATCCCCGAATGCTCCTATCGGGGATCTAACTACGCACACTCTAGATTGCCGATAAAAGACCTCGGCAATGACATATTTAGTGTTGGTGGTGTATGAACGTCTGACAGCTGATAGCTTCCAGCTGACAGCTGTCAGTCATCAAACATCAAATTTACCGCAATCCCCAACAACACCAGCCCAAGAATAGGCGCAACAACGCCAAAGGGCGACCGCTCAATATAGGGAAGGTTTTCAGCTATCAATAGCCCCCACTCCGGCTCTGGTGGTTTCACACCTAAGCCAATAAAGCTCAGTGACGTTAGGCTAAGCGTGATTACCGGCAGTCGAAGTAACGCGTGTCGAAGTAAAGGCGGTAATACATAGGGAAGCAAGTAATGCCTATACATGTCCCAAGACCTGACTCCCCACGTAGGGGCGAGATGAACATAAGGCTGAGCCTTGGCCTCTAGCAACAAGCTTGAACAGTGCGCGGCCAGCGGTGCCCATGAGGTCACCACTATCGCAATCAAAGCACTATGAGGGCTCATGCCCGTTAAACCTGCCACCAGAAGACCCACAATAATATAAGGCAAGCCCTTGGTGATCTCTATGAGACCCTGGCTATATCGAGTACACAAACCCAGCGCGATACCAACAAACAGACTTAGTACTGTCGCTAGAATGCCACCCTGCAGTGTTGATAACATCCCCGTTCCGACGCGAGCAAAGAGATCTCGACCGATTGCGTCTGAACCAAGAGGAATATCAAGACTTGGCGATACCAAACGCCCAAACTGACTGGTATATGGGTCATTGAGTGTTGCGATTCCCACAAAGACAAAAAGAACCACAAAAATAGAAAGACTACTCAGTCGCTTCCACTTATTTTTAGTAAAACTAAACGATGATTGCGAGCCAATAAGCTTGCCGCTAGACAGTGCCTTACCGAGTATTATTTTCTGCAGCAATATCCCTATACAGCTAATCGTAATTGAGAAAACCAATAACACGAGTAGCCCTCCCTGCAGAATAGGAAGGTCTTGGGATTTCGCCGCCCCTAGCAACATTCGACCAATGCCCGGAATGGAAAAGATCACCTCAACGGCAACCGCCCCACCCGTCAGGCCAATAATGACCATGGAGAACTGCGGGATCAGATTGCTCGTCGCTCTCTTCAGAGCAAACAAGGTGATCTGATAGATAGAGATGTTCGCACTCAGCCAAGTGATCACCCAAGGTTCACTAAGGACACGTTTAAGGCTGTCACTCAGTAGACGACTAAGAAGGCCACTGGCCGGTAAGGCAAGGGCAAGGCTTGGTAGCCATAGGTTCTTCCATTCAACCCAACCATAAGGGGGCAACCACTGAAGCCAAATGGCAAACACCAATATCAGCATTGCGGCAATCACATACTCAGGTAGAGCCACCAATACAGAGCTCAGGCTATTATGTGAGGATACCAATCGCCCGCGATACCAACTTACCATGGTGTATACAAATGCAATTGAACAAAAGATGACAGTGAGCGCCAAGGCGCTTGCCATTAATGTAAACGAGGTGGACGCTGTGTGCTGTATTCCATCGATAACTGGCGAACCGTCAACCCATGAGGTTCCGAGATCCCCTTGCATTGCACTAGACAGCCAGTCCCACAGACGCTCGCCAGTAGAACGATCTAACTGCAACTCATCACGAATCGATTGCAAGGCCTCAGCAGTCAGTAACTGCTGATGACCCGAACGAGCGCGAAGGATGGATTGACTTGGATCGATGCCAGCAAACTCCGGCATCAACCCCACCAATACCACCACGAATGCCAAAAAGAAGAGGCGAGATACCCAAGGCATCGCTTGATCTAGACTTATTCGCCTCGCTACAGCAGACAGCATGGTAACTAGTTAACCTCTGTTTGTTGGTCTACTAGACGACGCTCGCGAGGGTCACGCTGTGCGTGTTTTACTCGAGTGCTCTCACCTTGAATGACGCGCTCGTGCAGCAGAGGAATCGCCGCATATTCCGCTAGTATCTGCTTTTCAGCTTCAATAATCGCTTGCTGACGAGGCTCTCCAAGTTGCTGAAGATCAGCATGTTCAATGGCTTGGTCAACCGTTTCTGAGCAGAACAGGCCAAGGTTAAACGAACCGTCACAGCTAAAGTCGCTTTGCATATAAGCAACTGGGTCACCAGAATCCAGCACTGTTGCGCGCGATAGCAAGAAGGCATCAAATTTACCCGCTAAGGCATCATTCTCAATTTGCGCGTACTCGCGGATATCAAGTTCAACCTTAAATCCAGCGGCTTCAAGTTGTTGCTTTAATAATGCTGCAACCTCAGGAAGCTCTGCGCGATCGGTAAAGGTACCGATAGTGATGGTCTCGCCATTGGCCTTCGTCGTGCTGTCGATTGGCACAGCCTCACCTCGAATTGGCGCAGCCCACGCGAGTGCAGGCCCAAGCAGACCCTGCGCCTTATCGGCATGGTTCTCATAAACCATGTTGATGATTTGGTCGCGATCAACGGCACCCGAGGCAATCTTACGCATCTCAATGTCTTTGAATACCGCAGACTTACTGTTTAAGTACAGGGTGTTGGTGCGTGGCATTGCCACTTCATGAAGAAGCTCTGAGTCGATCATTGCGATTTGAGAAACAGGCACTGCTTCAACAATGTCTGCTTTGCCCGTACGCAGCGCTGCAGCTCGTGCAAAACCGTCTGGAACGTATTCAGCGTATACCTTCTCTACCTTCGCCTTCTCACCCCAATAATCGTCGAAGCGTTCTAGATTTGCACTCGTCGTGCCATTGATATTGGTCAGCACGAAAGGCCCAGAGCCCGCGCGAGTTGGGTCTACACGGCCATTATCCAAGTAAGCGGCAGTGGAAAGGATTGACAACTGAGGGCTCGAAAGACGGCTTGGCAGTAGTGGATCGTTGAAGTTTGTTTTTATCTCAATTTTATCCTCGGCCAGTTTACTCACTTGCCAATCAATACTGTCTAGGATGCGAGGTTTAGGGGCAGCCTGAAGGGCACGCTCTAATGAGTTCACCACCATATCCGCATTCAGTTCCGAGCCATCATGAAACTTCACGCCCTTACGCAGAGTAAAGTGCCACGTCATTGGGTCTACTTGCTCCCAACTTGTTGCAAGCATTGGCTCTGCAATAGATTGATCGCTGAGGTTGATCAAGGTTTCAGCTGTGCTCCAACGAGAAAGCTTAAATGCATCATCCGATAGTGGAGAAAGACCCGTTCTTGGGGGCTGCATCATCGCCACATGGAGTTCAGTAGCTTCAGCGTTAGACTCAGTGGCTACTGCTTGTTCTGAACCTGAATCAAAGCATCCTGAAAGGGGAAGAATCAAAGCGATTGATGCCGCAATTTTACTCATAGATAAGCGCATGGAAATACTCTTTTATTTAAATGATGGTGTAAAAGTAGAAACGTGTTGTGCCTGAATAAGGGCTTGTGTCGTCGTGTGTTGAGGGGCGCTAAGCACCCTATCAAGATCACCATATTCAGCCACCCTACCCTTGCTTAATACCAATACATGACTGCACAGTGCCTTGGCTGCCTGTAAGTCATGGGTCACTAGAATAAGTCGCATATGGCGGGTCTTCTGTAGATGCTTTAACAAATCAAGCACCTGCTTTCGGCTAATCGGGTCTAGGCTGCTTGTCGGCTCATCTGCCACCAGCACGCAAGGTTCAACCACCAATGCGCGAGCAATTGCCACTCGCTGGGCTTGCCCTGTCGACAGCTGTTTTGGCAGATAGTCTAGATGTTTATTTTCTAAGCCCACGGCCGTCAAAGCCTCAGCTATTCGCTGTTCGTGCTTATCAATGATCCCTACATTTTTCATAGGCTCGAGTAAGATCTTGCGAACAGAATAATAAGGATTCAGGCTAGTGTGAGGTTCTTGAGGGATCAGCTGAATGTGCTTACATAGCTCCATTCTCTGTTTTTTAGACGACGTAGAAAGCGGCAAGCCACAAATAGTCACCTCGCCATAGGTTGGCAATCTAAGCCCAAACAACAGCTCAATCAGGGTGGATTTCCCAGCCCCGGAAGGCCCTACTACCGCCAGGTTTTCTGTGCCGATCGTCAAATCTAAGCGGTGAAGCGCTCGAAAAGGCACTTTCTTGAACCATTTGGAAGCGGTGTAGTGAACACAAACCCCATCAAACTGGATTTGTGCCGATAGATCGTGTTGGTGTGCCATAGGTTATGCCATCAACTCTCGCACTTGAGAACAGAACCTGTGCTCGCTTTCATGTAATGCTTGATAGGGCTGGCCATAAGCAATCATCTTTCCATCGTCAATGACTAAGAGCTTGTCGCAAGCAAGCGCCGCTTGAAGGTCATGGGTAATCAAAAAACCAGCCAATTTATCTTGCTTAATAGCCTGACGATATAAGCGTAGAATTTCATTTTCAGAGACAGGGTCAAGGGCACTGGTCGGTTCATCTGCAATGAGAACGCTGGCATCACCTAATAGCGCGATAGCAATGCAGATCCTTTGCCTTTGGCCACCAGAGAGTTGGCTCGGATAACTGGCCAGTGTTTCTTTGGGATAATCAAAACCTAGGCTCTGCAAAAGCTCAGTGATGTGTTGAAGCTGTTGCGTGCTAGCTTTCGTGCTCCTTGAACTCAGCGCTAGGCTCAGTTGGGTACCGACTTTAGCCAATGGGTTAAGCGCCTGCAGTGCATCTTGGAAGATAACCGCAGGCCTTTGGCTCGCCTTTCGTGCCAGAAGTGGCAATTGAGCCACCTCTACACCCGCAACTTTTATGCTACCCGACACCACAATATCAGCAGGGGTAAAGCCCGCTATGGCCTTGGACAACATCGACTTGCCTATACCAGATGGCCCCATTACCGCTAAGGTCTGTCCGGAGTTAATGGCAAAGCTCAAATCTTTAAAGATGGTTCTTCTTGAGTCACTGATCGTGAGATTAGAAACCTCAAGCAGAGGCAAGTTGCTGTTCATTATATTTTAGCTAGCGCGTAATCAGGTCTCGAAATATGCGCGAATGATATAACATATCATTTAAAACATCTAACTCTAATTTGCCCGATGTAAGGGTACAAAAATACAAATCGGCCAACATAGAACAAGGTGAATGCCAGCCACAGCCCATGATTACCCCACAGCTTCACCGCAATGAACTGAACCACTAAGAACACCAGCAGAGTGATAAAGCTTGAGTTTCTTACCGGCCTTGTTGTACCTGTACCAGTGAAGATGCCGTAGAGGGTTAGACCATAGCCAGCCACTAGAGGGAAAATGATCAACCAAACCGACATATCTTGATAGATGCTTACCACGTTGGGTATATCCGTAAATAGCATCACAAGGTCATACTTGAATACTAAGGTCAGCAGGGTCAGTACAACAATGAAGCCTGTGGTCCATTGCATATTGAGTTTTAAGACATCGTCTAGCAATCGGATGTCCTTTCGTCCCACCGCTTTGCCGGCAAATACACTAGAGGCATTGGCTACGCCATCGAACATGTAGCTCACAAGAAAAGTCACCTGCATCATAATCGCATTGGCGGCCAACTCATCTGTACCCAGCTGAGAACCTACACGTGCCATCATGTTGAAGAAGATCAAAATGCACACGGTACGCAGCAGCAGGTCCATGTTAGCGCTCACTATCACCTTAAGATCAGCACGTGACATTTTGACTAAAGATAGGTGACTTAATAAAGAAACCTTTGAGGTTGCCAATACCAGATAGGCGCCAATAGCAAAGGTGGTAACTTGTGCAATTAAACTGGCGTACGCTACTCCAGCGACACCAAGGTCAAAGTAGTAGACGAACACTATGTCCAAAATAATGTTCAATACGTTACCAAATACCTGCGTAAACAAGGTTGCCTTGGCCTTCGCTTGTCCCATCAACCAGCCAATAATCACATAGTTAATCAGCACAAAAGGGGCGCCAAAGATCATGATGCTAAAATAGGTTTTGGCGTGCATCGCGACTTCTGCATCAGGAGAGATCACCCACATTGCCCCGCTCCATATCAAGGGTTGGAGCAAAATAAAAGCCAAACAAACCAGCAATGCGAGGGCAAATGGGCGCAGCAAGCTACTCGCCAACTCTCGGTCATCGTTCTTGCCTAGCGCAATCGCACTCTGACCTGTGGTACTGACCCTGAAGAACCCAAATAGCCAATACAAGGTATTCATAATCACGGCGCCAATGGCGACACCACCGATGAGTTCCGTAACGCCAATCTGCCCTACTACCGCTGTATCTACAGCGCCTAGCAGGGGTTGGGTAACCGTTGAAACAATAAAAGGAAAAGCAATCTTTAAATAATCTTTGTGGGACAAATTCATCTAGCTAAAATCCGCGAAACATGACTGCCTTAAGCAGTAAATAGTAATAAGCACTCAGAATGCGCATTCTCTTATCATTAATAAATCGATGGTTTTTTGTTCTCGATTACCCTGATATTATTTGAGAATGATTATCATTAATGTAAATTGAGCGCGTATTATGGACTGGAATCAAAACACAGTGCAAGTAGAGATAAGTGCTGAGCATATTGAAAGATTGATATTGGATGGTCATTTGTGTGCATCACAGGTCAAATGCTTGAACAGTGAATCTAAGCAGAAGGTTTGGCAGATGTGTCTTAACATTTGTGGCAAAAAGATGTGCCGTTTGCATTGCCTACAGACAAGCCATAGCACCATTGAAACTCAGCGAAAGATTGAATAGCCGCGCCCTTTGGCACTTTATTGTGCATCGGAAAAACCAGCTTAAACTATTGATAAAAAATAAATTAGCTTAGTTTTAGCCGAGTGCCACTAACGATAGTGCAACCAACTCAACACTTCTTTCTATCGCCAAACACATGGTCAAAATAATCAAGCTCTGCCACGCGAGCATTGGCCTTTCTGTGCCATTTGCTGCTGTTCGCTACCAGCCACTTCTGCTGAGAATTAGCCAAGATCGCTTGGCTGACCTGAGCCTCACGAAGCTCATGCTCCATAGCGATCTCCATTTCATTCATCGGATTTGAATCAGACAAGTGAGAGGATACCGCTCTCACCTGAGATACTGATGCACAGCTTACTATGCCTATATCGGCGACGAACTGTTCAAAGAATCGGCTGACTTCCTCACCAACAATATCACCGTCGGTACTGCGTAACCTTCCTCCGGGCATCCAGGTTTCAATATGATCGTACTGAGAGAGGATATGAGCAGCCTGGAAATTGTTGGTCACTACGCGCAACTGGGTATGATTGAAGAGCTGCTCAGCAATAGCTGCAATGGTTGTGCCTATTCCAAGGAAAACGGTACTGCCATCAGGGATCTTCTGGACTACCTCACGAGCTATCGCACGCTTTTCATCTTGATTGGTGCTGACCCTGGAAATGTAGCTGCGGTTTGCAAGCGTCGCAGGTAAACCTACCCCACCATGATGGCGCTGCGCATATCCTAAGGTGCATAGCTCATTAATGTCTCGGCGGATGGTTTGGGTGGTGACCGAAAAATGCTCCGAGAGCGCCTCCACACTGCAGTATTCTTGGGAGGAGATCATCTCTAGCATTTGCTGTTGGCGTAAGCTCAGGTTTTGCATATTGGTAATATCAAGTTTCCAGAGTTAAAGCATAGGCTTTAGGGTCGTCCGTTATCATCATATCTACGCCCCATTGCCAGTGTTTTTCAACCAATTCAGGGAAATTAGGAGTGTAACAATACAGTTGATAACCTGCCTCTTTTATTAATTCGGCCTCTTGCTTTAGCAAAAAACGGTAATCACAATGAACGCTATAGGCCTGAATTTTACGCAGTAAAGAAAGAGCCTCATCCGGGATTTGTTGCCATAGCTGGCCTCTTCTTATCAAAGGCAATGTTAGCATCAGCTGATAGAGCGCCCCATTATCAAAGCTCGAAAACAATACCTGTGGCAGAGGTATTTCTGACTTTTCAACAACTTCTTTCACTTTATCGCACAAAGCGATGACGTTATCTTCAGGATACACCTTAAGCTCGATGTTGAGATGCAGCCCAGCCTCCTTCACGTACAAAAGCGTCTCTTCTAGGGTTGGGATGCGTTCATCAACATACCTATCGTCAAACCATCCTCCTGCATCCAACATCTTTAGTTGTGACACGCTCATCTCTCTCACGCTACCACGCCCGTTGGTGCAGCGGTTGACCGTGCGATCATGGATAACCATAGGTACCCCATCTGCCGACAATTGCACGTCGATCTCAATCCACTGACTGCCATGCTCCTTCACCAGTTTAAATGCCGCCATTGTATTCTCAGGCGCTAGGCTTGAGACACCGCGATGAGCTGTCGTTTTGCGTTCCTTTTTCATCTGAGTTCACTCTATTTTCATATTGATTCACTTGCAGAGTGTCAGCGCTTTATGACTGAAATATGTCAGTTTTTTTAAGTTGTTTCGTTTCAAATAAGTTCATTTTTCTGTAACCCAAGCGTCATTTATCTCGTTTAACTTTCACTTGAACACAAAAAAGCGAATATGAACAAAATTGAACATTCGCTTTCTTTCAGCCAACGAAAAAGGGAAACGTTATGTCTATCAAGCACCTAACCGGCGCTTTACTCGCAACTGCACTATTCAGTGCTCACGCTCAAGCTAAAACAGAAGTTGAATGGTGGCATGCCATGGGTGGCGCTTTAGGTCAAAAGGTAAACGAGATTGCCGCTGACTTTAACGCTAGCCAATCAGAGTATGAAATTAAGCCTGTTTTCAAAGGCAGCTATGCAGAAACTATGACGGGTGCGATAGCAGCGTTTCGTGCAAAAGAGCAACCGGCAATCGTGCAGGTTTTTGAGGTCGGCACTGCCACTATGATGGGCGCACAGCAAGCTATTTACCCTGTTTATCAGTTAATGGAAGACACAAAAGAACCTTTTGACGCTGATGACTACCTACCGTCTGTAACAGGTTACTACACCTCTAACGATGGCAAGATGCTCTCAATGCCGTTTAACAGCTCTACACCTGTGATGTATTACAACCAAGATATGTTTGAAAAAGCAGGCATCAAGGAAGCGCCAAAAACATGGAAAGAGATGGAAGCCGTCTCTCGCAAGTTAATCGCTTCCGGTGAAAAGTGTGGTTTCACGACTTCATGGCAGTCTTGGGTACAGATCGAAAACTTTGGTGCACGCAACAACATCCCTGTAGCGACGAATAACAACGGCTTCGATGGCTTTGACACTGACTATAGCTTTAACTCTGAACCTTTTGTTAAGCACATTGAACAGCTAGGAAAATGGTCTGAAGAAGGGATCTTCAAATATGGCGGTCGCCAATCAGACGGCATGCCTCTGTTTTACACTGGCGAATGTGCCATGACGATGGGCTCTTCAGCTGGCCTTGCTGGAATCCAAGAGAATATGCAGGACACGAATATTGGTGTAGCTGAACTTCCTTACGATGACACGCTGGTTTCCAAGCCACAAAACACCATCATTGGCGGTGCATCTCTTTGGGTAATGCGCGGTCACTCCGATGCTGAATACAAAGGCGTCGCTAAGTTCTTCAGCTACCTATCTAGCCCAGAAGTTCAGGCTGACTGGCACCAGTTTACGGGCTACCTACCCATCACTAAAGAAGCGTACGAGCTAACGAAAGAGCAAGGGTTCTACAGCAAAAACCCTGGCACGGATACCGCTGTATTGCAGATGACCTCAAGCGAGCCAACGGTAAACTCTAAGGGCATTCGCTTTGGTAACTTCCTACAAACGCGCGACATCATCAACGAAGAGTTAGAAGCAGTTTGGGCTGGCAATAAATCAGCAAAAACCGCTTTGAACACCGCTGTTGAGCGTGGCGATCAGCAACTGCGCCGCTTCGAGCGCACGCAAAAGTAACTTAGTACTGCGCCACCCATATTTGGGTGGCGCCTTTTGGACTTACCATTATGTCATCTCAAGTTGTGTTTAAGCACAAGTGGCTACCTGTAGCCTTGATAGCGCCCCAACTGATCATCACCTTAGTGTTTTTTATCTGGCCTGCTGGGCAGGCGGTTTTCCAATCCACTCAACTCGAAGATGCCTTTGGCATCAGTCGCGAATTTGTGGGGTTGGAAAACTTCATCAGACTGTTCAATGATCCACTTTATTGGGCCTCTTTTTCCACCACCATGATGTTTAGTGTGTGCGTGGCAGTGCTGGCCTTAGTCTCAGCGCTAGTATTGGCAGCATTTGCAGAGCAGATTCTACGTGGTGCGACCTTCTATAGAACGTTTCTTATCTGGCCATACGCGGTCGCTCCCGTTGTCGCCGGTTCCCTATGGCTATTTCTCTTTGACCCAACCATTGGTGTCATCACTGAAATATTAGAGGCCTTCGGAGTGAACTGGAATCCTACCCTAAATGGCGACTATGCCATGTGGATGGTGGTTATTACGTCTACGTGGAAACAGATCAGCTATAACTTTCTGTTCTTCTTAGCTGCGTTGCAATCTGTGCCTAAGTCTCTGCATGAAGCCGCCGCTATTGATGGCAGTGGGCCAATCAAGCGCTTCATGAGCATCAGCTTTCCTCTTATCTCACCAACCAGCTTTTTCTTGTTAGTGGTGAATTTTGTCTACGCCTTCTTCGACACCTTTGCGGTCATTCATGCCATGACGCAAGGCGGGCCAAGCAACAGCACCTCAACGCTGGTTTACAAGGTCTATAACGATGGCTTTATTGGCCTAGATCTAGGCTCATCAGCAGCGCAGTCCGTGATATTGATGGCACTGGTTGCCTCACTGACTGTGATTCAATTTAAATATGTAGAAAAGAAGGTGGCTTACTAATGGTAGAAAGACGACCGCTATTTAAACTCTTTTGTCACTTGGTCTTGATTGTAGGCATCGTTTCCATCGCCCTGCCAGTATGGATTGCTCTGGTGGCAACTACTCATAACAACACTGAGTTTGCCACTGGCACGCCACTGTGGTTTGGCGACCTTGGATTCAGTGTATTCAGAGACCTGCTTTCAGGCAGCGAGGCATACAACAACAGCACCCTGCCTATCCCGCAAATGCTGCTGAACTCATTCGTGATGGCCATGTGCATTACCATAGGCAAGCTGACTATCTCTATTTTGTCTGCCTACGCTGTGGTGTTCTTTCGCTTTCCGGGAAGAATGCTCGCCTTCTGGATGATCTTCTTCACCCTAATGCTGCCTGTGGAAGTAAGAATCATGCCCACCTTTGAGGTGGTGACCAATCTCAACATGTTGAATTCATACTACGGACTCACCATTCCATTGATTGCCAGTGCCACCGCCACGTTCTTGTTTAGGCAGTTTTTTCTGACCGTGCCAAAGGAGTTAGTCGAAGCTGCTCGTATTGACGGCGCAGGCCCTATCAAGTTCTTTTTTGACATCTTGCTGCCACTATCACGAACCAATATCGCAGCGCTGTTTGTCATTACCTTCATCTATGGATGGAACCAGTATCTATGGCCATTGCTCATCACTACTGACGCCAGTTATTACACCATTGTTATGGGCATCAAGCAGATGCTTGGCGTCGTCGATGGCGTGATTGAATGGAACAAGATCATGGCCACCACCATTATTGCCATGCTACCCCCTGTTATCGTTGTTATTGCGATGCAAAAAGCCTTTGTTAAAGGCCTAGTGGACTCGGAGAAATAAATTATGTCTACCCTAACTCTTTCAAATATCGCAAAGTGCTACCCGAACGGATATCAAGCTATTCATAGCCTTAACCTTTCTATTGATGACGGCGAAATGGTTGTGCTCGTTGGTCCAAGTGGCTGTGGTAAGTCGACCCTGCTCCGCATGCTCGCCGGTCTTGAAGAAATCTCAAGTGGCGAACTCAGCATTGATGACAAGGTGGTGAATGATAGAGAACCCGGCGAGCGTGATATCGCTATGGTTTTTCAAAACTACGCCCTGTATCCACATATGTCTGTCTACGACAACATGGCCTATGGACTGCGAAACCGAAAAACACCTAAGAAGGAAATTCATGAGTTGGTCACGCAAGCGGCAGAAATGCTTGAACTTAGCCAACTATTAGACCGTAAACCTAAGCAGCTCTCTGGCGGCCAGCGACAACGCGTCGCAATGGGCCGCGCAATTGTTCGCAAGCCTAAGGTGTTTCTGTTTGATGAACCCCTATCCAACCTAGATGCTAAGCTGCGTGTTCAAATGCGTCTTGAGATCAAGCGCTTGCAGAAGAGCCTTAATACAACCTCTGTTTACGTTACCCATGATCAGGTAGAAGCTATGACGCTGGCTGATAAACTGGTGGTGTTAAACAAGGGCGATATTGAACAGGTAGGCTCTCCATTAGAGATCTACGATGCTCCGGCTTCTTTATTTGTGGCGACCTTTATGGGCTCACCTGCCATGAACATCCTAGATGGACAGATCAGCGAGCTTGGTATGCACGTTGCCGATTCACTCACCACTATCGCAACTCAAAACTTAGCCTTAGGGCAAATCAAGGTTGGCCTTCGTCCTGAGCATCTATTCGTAGAGAAAAATACACCAAAGTTCTCCGTCAAGGTCGAGCTGATAGAGGCATTGGGCGCTGATCTCTTGCTTTACTGCCACACCTTAGATAGCAGTGAACAAAGACTGGTAGTGCGCGTGGATGGACACGAAAACATTAAGTCCGGCGATGTGCTAGGCCTTACTTTCAGCCACCAGCACTTGCACCTATTTGATTCGACAAGCGAAAAACGCATCGAGTTTTCCTCTCACCAAGAGTGTGTAAAAGAGGTGGTGAATGCTTAAGTCACTACACTCAATTGAGCGCCAGCAACTGGCGAACATCGAATGGTTGCTTACTGACGTAGATGATACCTTGACCTGGAAGGGGCAACTTCCTGATGTCACCCTAAAAGCCCTCTACGATCTGCAAGAAGTGGGCGTTAAGGTGGTGGCAGTTACTGGGGCATGCGCAGGTTGGTGCGATCAGATCGCTAAGGTTTGGCCCGTTCATGGGGCTATCGGAGAAAATGGCGCATTTTGGATGAGCCAAAACGAATCTGGCTTTGCAACTGAATCTAAAATCCCTCTACCTCAAATGCATCTTGAGCAAACAGAGCTTAAATCGGCGCTTGCTAAAATCTTGGAAGATTACGAGGGCATTCGTTTTGCTGCAGACCAGCCATTTCGTTTTTGCGATGTCGCCATTAATCTTAGTCAAGACAGAGAGCCCGTCAGTGAACAAGTAGCGAAGGAGTTGCTGACGAAAGCGAGGGCTTTGGTTATCGATGGCAATACTGTCAACGCGTCTCTTAGCTCGATTCATCTTAATGTTTGGATTGGCGAACACAGTAAGCGCGTAACAAGTGAAGCCTATCTCAAGGCACACTCTCCTTTTAGTGACATCGACTTAGACAAGGTGGTTTATATCGGTGATTCGCAAAATGATGAGGCCATGTTTGCTTGGCTACCCACCACATTTGGCGTGCGTAACATTCAAAAGGTGTTGCCTCAACTAGCGCACAAGCCTAGCGTGCTTTTAAATGAAGACGGTGGGTTTGGTTTCGCGCAACTGGCTCGCCATATTATTGAAGCAAAACAAGATTGTCTTACCGATCAACTGTGCCGTTCCGCTTAAAGGCCTGTTAGCCAAAAGCGATCGCGGCTAGGCACAGCACGATGAAAAAGATGAAGGGCGAAAAGAAGCCTATAAGAAAGTTTCGAGTTGGGGACCAAAGCAATAGCAGAACTGCGACAACGAGTAAGCTCAAGGACACGCTTTCCTAAATGATGAGTGACCGCAGAGAATGCCGCAGGAATCCACTTAAGACCAATGACTTGCACTGACATCTGATATGCATCGGTGTAATAAACAAGAAAGCCTAGAACAATGGATGCTCTAGGCTTTTATTTCTAGGTGCTTAATTTTCGGTTCTCAACTGTAAGTGCTCAACTACCGACTACTTTTCGTTTTTATAGATCTTGCCGTTTTTTTTGCGGCACTCAGTGATCATAATGTTGCCAACATACTCGCCATTGACGTAACAAGGCAGCCAAGGTGTTGTGCCAGCAAACGGTGTAGAAACAAACGAAAGGCAAAGCAGAGCAGATAAAAGAAGCGTTCTCATGATCATTCCCTCACAGCGACAATGACCATTCTTACGTAGTGCCGATACTTAAGTTCAAATTAGCCAAGCAATGAAATACTACCCCGTTAGAAATACACCTTAATCCCTGCCCTTGCTTCCAACTCAACATCCAGTTCATCAAGATAAATCGCAGGAGTAAGGTCGATATAAAACCCCACAGGCTTAACCCGAAACTCCGCGCCAATCCCCGGAGTCAGCGCAATATAGTGTTGGTTTCTATCCACATATTGACCACCAATAAAGAAATACATGGGCGTACCCGACACCGCAAAGGTTTTGTTCGCTCCAATGCCAAATTGGTCATCCAAACTCACATTCATTCGAAAGCCATTGTGGGCCACATCCAGCCCCCAAAACGGCTTACCTACCGAAATACCAATTCCCGTTTCAGCCTTGGCACTCAAGGATACACACAGGCCCACTGCCGCCAAAAGGCTGACTAACTTTTTCATATTACTTCCACTGCAACAATTTGCACGGATAGTAAAACGGTAAAATGTGTAAGTTGTTAATGAGAAAGAGAATTTACGGTAATCTTACAGTTCTGTTTAGGATTTATTCGAGTGGGGACATAAGGCGGACAATACAGAACCAGATAAAATTATAAGGCCTTGCAAATCACAATCTATTCCCTTTAAATACATGCCCTAACAAGCTTTTCTCAAGGGTTCATCGTGTATCTAGTACTGTATTGCCACAACATTGGTATGACGGATTTTTCGTTTTTTGAGACCGAAGATTTTGATAAGGATGATGGCTATATCGTTCGTGGTAAGTGGCCGAACGAGCAAGCTTTTCGCGACTATTTTAACAAAGAATTTTCTGATCTGGCTGATTATCAGGTGCTTGATTTAATTGCTGAAGGGAAATCGGCAGAAGACTATACGCAAAGCGACCTCATAGAGCGTGCTGACGCCATAATCTAACGTTCAGTATTAAATCCAAATCTAAAAACGCATATTCAAGGAAGATGATGTCAGGCTTAAAGCGAGAGATCACATTGATTGGTGGCATAGGCCAGATGTCTACCACCCTGCTTGGAACTGGGCTTTTCATGGTGCCCGCCATCGCAGCCAGCATTGCTGGGCAAGATATGCTATGGGCATGGTGGTTGCTTATCTTTGCAGTGTGCCCCATTGCCTTCACCTTTGCAGCCTTGGGTAAACGCTACCCCAATGCTGGGGGAGCCTCTTACTTTGTAAAACAGGCCTTTGGATCTCGCCTTGAAAAAGCCATCGCTCTTTTATTTATCAGTGTTATCCCTGTAGGTGTTCCGGCAGCCATTGCTATCGCCGGTGGATTTGCTCAGCAGTTTTTACCTAGCTTTCTGGCACAGCCATTGACTGCCCAGTTGCTTGTGGTTGTTCTTTTAATGGTCGTAAACTTTTCAGGTAGCAAAATATCCAGTCAGTTCCAAACCGGCATTGCCATTGGAATATTGGTACTCGTTGGGCTTTTTGTGTGGTTTGGTGACATTTCGGTTTCCGACAGTATTCCCGCTACTTTACCTGCCAATAACCTTCCTGCCATTGGCAGTGCTGTAGCTGTGATGTTTTGGTGCTTTGTTGGCATTGAGGCGTTTGCGCATATGGGTGAAGAGTTTAAGCGACCTGAGCGAGATTACCCTATCGCTATCTTGGTGGGCTGCCTTATCGCTGGCACTGTTTACTATCTCTTTTCTTTAGTTGTACTAAAGCATCACGCCTTTGGAACGCAGGAGTTAAATACCACCTCAGTGCCTTATCTTTCCAATCTTCTGTTTGGCTCTGGGCTAACATGGCTCATCAGCTTAACCGGATTCTTGGCATGCTTTGCCACTATCAACCTATACACACAAAGCTTAGCGCGAATGATTTGGTCACTGGCAAGAGAGTACAAACCCTCAAGCTCGGTAGCACGAATATCAATCAAGGGAGTGCCATCTGTAGCCACGGTGTTTGTTGGCATTACTTTGGCGTTATCCTGTGTATTTGGAGAGCTTTCAAATATCGATATCGAAGTGTTTCTGACCCTAGCCAACGGGATCTTCGTGGTGATCTACCTGTTTGCGATGTTAAGTGCCGTTAAGCTACTCAACGGTAAAGGAAAGGTTCTTGCGATATTTTCGACAATCTTATGTGTTCTAGTCTTATTTTCAATTGGGTTAGCTATCAGGGTGAGATCGTGAACGTTTTTTAATCAAAATCACAATCGATTTGACGATCACATTTAGCTGTGATCATATACTCCCTTTTTAGGGAGAGCATCATGCACATTGACCACTTCAAAGAACATTTTCAAACGATTATCGACCAACGCCAAGGTGCAAAGGTCACATATTGCCTGTTTGAAGTCCTTTTTGGCTCGCTATGTGCGGTGATTGCAGGCGCGAAAGGTTGGTTCGATATTCGTGAATACATTCTCGGTCATCATGATTGGTTTAAGCATAATGACTTGTTTTTGAATGGTATTCCTGCTGATGACACAATAGCTCGTATCATCTCTACCATTGAACCCGAACAGTTCCATGAGTGCTTCATTAACTGGATGTCATCAATTCATACTCTCACCGAAGGTCAAGTGATTGCGATTGATGGCAAAACACTTCGCGGCTCATATAATCGTGAAGACAGGAAGAGCACCATTCATATGATTAGTGCTTATGCGTCGTCCAACAAGCTCGTACTGGGACAGCTAAAAACCGAACAAAAAAGCAATGAAATTACAGCGATCCCTGAACTGATAAAGATGCTCGATATCAAGGGGGCCCTAGTAACAATTGATGCTATGGCCTGTCAAACCAAGATTGCTAAAGCCATTGTAGATCAAGGTGGAGACTACCTGCTTGCCGTAAAGAGCAACCAAGGAAAACTCCGACAAGCAATAGAAAAGGCATTCTCTTCTCAGCGAGCCAATGTGGCTGATAACATCTCTCTTGAGCAAGGACATGGCCGTATAGAGTCTCGTCAATGCTATGTTTTTGACAGTGCAAAACTTGAAGGTAATTTCTCTCGCTGGAAAGGCTTGAAGAGCATTGTGATGGTTGAAAACTTTCGCCTTGAGAAAGATAAATCTGTCGACCTAGAGTACCGTTATTACATCAGCTCCAAAGAGCTTAGTGCAGAGCAAGCTGCTATGGCTGTCAGAGAACATTGGGGCATAGAGTCAATGCACTGGGTACTTGATGTCACCATGAATGAAGATGCATGCCTGATATACAAAGATCACGGTGCAGAGAACCTATCATGCCTACGTCATATGAGCTTGAACATGCTCCGAGAAGAGCCAACCAAGCTAAGCATTGTTGGTAAGCAAAAGCGCTGCATGATGAATACATCGATGCTAGAGGCAGTATTAAGTGCTGGTTTTACTCGAGTGGTGAAAAACTAGGCACTCATGCGGTCACCCTGGGTTAGCTATGACTTATGCCGTTATATTATTGGCCGTAATCTGGGTTTTAATTCCTAGATTTAATAATACCAAACCAATATGACCACATTTGTTTATCTCAAAAAAAACTGTACATATAAGCATAACTTATTATTGTTAATCACCTTCATTTATAATAAGAAGAGAGCGCTACCGCTTTGATTTGAACATAATAGATCGTAAACAATGTAGCAATTCACCTCCATACTAGAATCAAACACTCTCAATCCCTAGAAAGGCGTCATCGAGTTTCCTTAACATATTCAGATAAATAGCCACAATCATTGCCAACAGCGCCAGCCCCATCACCTCAATGCCTTCTCAGCTTTCCTTGTGAGGACCTGATCCATCAAACACGATTGTACAACTCTTTCATATTATTAAAAAATCCACTTCGTTCTTTTATTATCTATGCATTTTAAAAGCACCATTAGCCAGCGATTAATTAAATAATAATAATCAATTATT
Organism: Vibrio breoganii; assembly: GCF_001677275.1. Taxonomy (GTDB): domain Bacteria; phylum Pseudomonadota; class Gammaproteobacteria; order Enterobacterales; family Vibrionaceae; genus Vibrio; species Vibrio breoganii. Next base: position 1,003,969 of record NZ_CP016177.1, on the reverse strand, counting down.
CCCGCAAATATTTATTGGGAATTTTTTACTACAAGGAAATTTAGGTTTTACAATGAAATTGAAACTATCAGTTATTGCAGTATCTAGTATCTTCGCCTCCACTTTAGCTTCAGCAGCAACCGTTTATCAAAATGAAGATACCATCCTAAACTTTGGCGGTCGCGCGGAAGTACGCGGCAACTTCTCGGATGCAAACAAAACAGACAGCAACGATCACACCTACTCTGACGCTTCTCGCGTTCGATTGAGCGTAGATGGCACTCAAAAACTTAATGATGAAGTCGCATTCTTTGGTAAGTACGAGTTTGAATTAACCGAGAACGAAGACGGTGCAAAGGATGACGTTGCCGTTAACACTCGTTTCTTGTACGCAGGTGTAGAAACAAACATTGGTAACTTCTACTACGGTCACCAAAACAACGCTGTGACATACTTGACCGACTGGACCGATGCTGCAGAAACCTACAGTGGTTACATCAACGAATACACAGTTGCTACCGCAGATAGAGCTAAAAACGTGTTGCGCTATGAGTGGACGACTAACTCAGGCTTGACGGTACAAGTTGACGGCAACTTTAATTCAGACAGCGAATCTGCACAAAGTAACGGCTACGGCGCTGTTGTGGCATACGCTCTGCCTTTCGGTCTAGACATTGGTGTGGGTTATGCCGCGAGTGATGAGACTTACGGTAACGGCAATGAGACTGATACCACTGACGCATTTATGGCAGCAGCAAAATACACCCATGAAAACGGCCTATGGCTAGCCGCGTTATACCAAGGCGGTACTATCTCTACTGCTCTTGAAGGCGGTCATTATGTTAAGGGTTCAAACTACAACGCAGCGGATGCCTACTTAGGTTACGCGTTTGGCCAAAACAACGTGAACCTAACTTACAGCTACTTCCATGCCGAAGATACCCGAGATCTTGATATCAACTTCGTTGGTATCGAATACGCTCGCTACATGGGTGATGTAGCCTTCTTCGGCAGTTACAAGATCAACCTGCTTGACGAAGGTCAAGGTGGTATCGGTGACAACGACCAAGATGAAGTAATGCTGGGTATGCGTTACAGCTTCTAAACTACTAAAACAAAGAGCTCAGTCGCGTTAGTGTACTGAGCTCTATTCGTTCTCAGTTTAAAAAGTATCTCTCTATTGAAATCAGCCCCAAAAAAGTATCCTCAAAAGAGCTCCTATGCGTAAAGACTCTCGTTCGCTGCTACTTACCGCTTCTGACTCTATGCTATTTTTTATTCCCTACCTAGAGCGACACAACATTGATTGGAAATCCATAGCAAAGAGTGTCGATCTTCCGACCAAATACTCAAACAATGAGAAGTGGATTCCCGTAAAGAACTATTCATTATTTATAGAAGCCATCACCCCATTGTGCGCTCCAGACATGCCTATTATTGTGGGAAAAGAGGCTGCAAAGAGTCTATTACAAGACAGGCGACGTTTTTTCCGACCTAACGATACCTTCCAACAGGCACTCACGGCACGAATAACGCACTCTCATACGTTAACCCGACAAAATACCTACTGGCTACAAAAGTTAAATGAACAGTGGTGTTTGTGTAATAGAGGAAACCTTGCTCCTTCCTATCCAGGATACGCCGCAGTTGAGTGGTTTCGTGTTTCACTACTAATCAATTTATGTCGTCATTGGTTAGGTAACGAGTGGTCTCCGTCAAAGGTAAATATGATGACAGCCTTGCACCAAGGCTACCTGTATGAAGGTTATTTATTCACTGATACTGCAGTCGCATACAATCAACCGCATTTGACTATCGAATTGCCTCCGCTGCAAAGCTTTGAGGCGTTAGCTAGTCGCTCATTACACGCTCGCGATATCCAAGAAATCAGACTGTTGACTGAAACATACTGCCACCTTCCTAGCTTCACGATAGACTGGTTGGCGTCGCTGTTTGGAGTAACAAGAAAAACCCTTTATCGCTACCTTAAAGACAACCACACCACCTTCAAAGAAATAAAGAAACAAGCGGTCTTAAGCAAAGCCGAGCAGCTTTTAGCGGAATCTAATGAAAGTATCAGCGACATTGCTTTTCGAATGGGATACAGCGATGTGTCCAATTTTAATCGCGCAATCAAACGCCTATCCAATAAAACACCTGCTCAGATCAGAAAAGAACGCTAGCAAAAGCGAAACTTGTATAAGGTTTCACCGCCGATTAAGCCGATCACCTAAAAGTCCCCAAATGACCTATATCGTCAATACACTTAACTTTAATATGGTCACTAGGAGATAACGCCTCCTAGGTCAGTCTTGTCAACAAACTGCCTTTTCGACAAATAGTGCTCCCGAGTTACTCCCACTCGGGTAGCGCTGTTTCCTCGCAACTTGTGACATCTAATCTTCTAGGGAAGCGCTATGAGTAACATTCTTGAAGTCAGTAAGCTCGCTGGAGTATCTAAAGCGACGGTATCTCGTGTTATTAATGGCAATGGCAATGTTGGGGAACAAAACCGAGAAAAGGTTCTCGATGCAATAGCCACACTTAACTTTCGGCCTAGCAAGACAGCACAAGCCTTAGCGACCAATAAAACCAACACTGTGGCTGTTGTATTTCCTGAGTCAAATAGGTCAAAATGGGGAGTACTGTTACCCGTCATCGCAAAAGAGCTGCAAAAACATCAAATGAGCCTTAATCTGGTGTGCACCTCAAGTGATGCAACCAGTGAGTATGAAACCATTGTGCAACTTCAAGGCCAGTGCGATGCGGTACTACTGTATAGCCGAGTTCTATCAGACAAGCACATTCAAAAACTGCACAAAGAACTCACCATTCCTTTGGTAGTGATGAACCGCTCCTCTGACACATTAACGTATCCAACAGTGTCGATAGATCAGTCACAATTGACCAAGATGGCAATGGAACACCTCATTGCAAAGGGACACCGCCACATCGCCTGCATCACCGGCCCTACTGATAACCCCAGTGGTCAAGCTCGAATGAAGGGCTACATCGAAACACTTTATAAGGCTGACCTAGGCTTCAATCCATTACTCATCGCCACCAGCGACTATCAACTCAATGGTGGCTATCAAGCATGTATGCAATTGCTCGAGCTAAGAGTCAAATTCACTGCTATTGTCTGTTTTAACAACAAAATGGCGATTGGGGCTGGACAAGCCTTAAAGCAAAAAGGCATAGATATCCCCTCACAAGTATCCATAGTGAGCATAGATAATTCTGAGATGGATTCGTTTTTTGAACCTCAACTCACGTCCGTGGATAAACCTGCAAAAGAGATGGCAAAACAAGCAATACAACTTCTATTAGGTCGAATAAAGCAGTGTGAGCCTATCAAATCAGTAACCTTGTATGGCAAATTGATTATGGGAAAATCTGTGGCATCACCTACTGGCTTTTCACCTAGAACAACAAACACAACTCTTCGAAATACCCATTCAGTCGAATAAACACAGTGCTTTAAATGCGACTTATCTGGAATCTTTCAGCCTTTGCTGTGGTAACAGCGATGTAAACTACACCATCAAAGCGATTATTGGTGAGAGCAGAACTGTCGCTACCCCTGAAAACAGCATGATTAAACTTGCAATGGTCCCCGCCTTGGAATGAATGCCATAGGCGATTGCCGTGCCTGAGCCATGAGCACATGCGCCAAGACCTGCGCCTTTGCCGTGACGAGAGCGGATTCTAAATAGGCTCAGCATAGTTTCACCAACGACAATCCCGACGATACCCGTCATAACAACAAATATTGCGGTAAGATCGGGCTGACCACCAATGGCTTTGGAAGCTACTACCGCAAAAGGTGTGGTAATCGAGCGAACCGCCAAGCTTTTTTGCAGCAACTCAGAAAGATGCATACCTTTGCTCAGTAATATCGTACTCACTAGGGCAGCAATCACCGCAACCACTACCCCCAGCGAAATCGACAACCAATGGTTTTTAATCAATCGTCTGTTTTCATACACAGGGATAGCAAATGCGACAGTGGCTGGCCCTAGCATCCACACCAACCAGTGGGATTCTTGAATATAGTCGTCATAGCTAATGCCCAGCAGTAGTAGCGCAGCCACAATCAACACCGGCACCGAAACCAGTGGTATCAACCAAGTCTTGTTAAATCGACCATGCAGTGACTTAGTGAAGTAATAACCCACAACAGTAAACACAAAACAGAAAATGGCTAGATACGTGTGCATTATCGAGTACCTCGAAGTTTTTTAAGCTCATAGCGGTACACCACATCCACCACTAGCGCCGTTACCGATAGAACAAAGATGGTACTAGTGCCTATAACCAGAGCAATCTTTAGCCCTTGCTGCTCAAACAAGCTTTGATAGTTCACAATGGCAATAACCGCAGGAATAAAGAACAGCAGCATTTCGGCAATCAACCAGTTAGAACCCGCTTTAAGCCATTTCACTTTGACCACCTTGCTAAACAGCAAAGCCAACAACAAAAACATACCCAACACGTTTGAAGGCAAAGGAATATGGAAAGTAGATACAAGCCAGTCGGAGAATAGCCAAATTAGACAGAGCGCTACGATCTGTATGATGGTCATGCCTATGTGTTTTAGTTTTAAGCGGTTCATTGAAAATACGGCTGACGAAATGGTGATTAAATTATCAAACATTGAATAACCAAACTCCAATGAATAAAATGATCACAAAGTATTCCAAAAAGGAATGTAAAGATGACCATGAAAGAGCTTCAGTACTTTGTCACCCTGATCCAAAGCAAAAGCTTTACCAAAGCCTCTGAACAGCTTTTTGTCACTCAGCCTACGATTAGCAAGGCGCTTAAATCTTTGGAGAGCGCCTATGGGCAAGCGCTCATCTATCGCAATGGCAGGGAGCTAGGATTAACCGATGCTGGCGAGATCGTCTTTCAATACGCACAGTCGATACTGTTTCAACAACAAGAGTTGGAAGTGAGGCTCAACGATCTAAAACAGCTCAAAAGTGGCAAGATTACCTTAGGGATCCCTCCAATGGTGGGTCATCTATACACCCACCTCATTCAGGAGTTCTCTCTTCAGTATCCAGATATTGAGGTTTCAATCGTAGAGAGCGGCAGCCGCAAACTGGAGCGAGCCGTGCTTGATGGGAAGATTGATATTTCCATTACCATGCTCACGGAGCCCGACCCAAGATTTAATACTTGGGCTATCGGCAGTTACCCCATCTTTGCGGTATTACCAAAAACGCAGCAGTGGAAAAATAAACAACAGCTCGATATTGTGGAGCTTAAGGATCTGCCATTTTATCTGTATAACCCTGAGTTTATTATCTCAGAGGTGATCACCCAGATGTGTCTTGAGCACGGGTTCACGCCTAGAATCGGGGTTAGGAGCAGTCAGTGGGACTTTCTGGCGGCTATGGTGAAAAGTGGAACAGGCGTGAGCTTTATGCCCGAGCCCATCTGCAAAAGGCTCAATAGTGATGACTATTGCTTTATACCCATTAAACAGAACATTCGCTGGGAACTTGCCGCTATCTGGAGTAAAGAACACTATGTATCTAAAGCCAGTGAGGCTATGCTCGGTGTGATTCGCAACGCTGGCAATTAAGGTATAGTGGCAGAATCAATATTACGCTGATCTTAGCGTTTTGATCTCGGGTACAACCCTTTACCATCTTCATCTAAATAACGTTTTCGATAAAAGGAAATCAATGGATTCAGTAACACAAGCAGCACTAGGGGCAACCATTGCCGGTGCTGTCGCAGGGAAGCAATGCAATGCCAAGGTGCTGTTGGCTGGCGCCGCACTGGGCACACTGCCCGATCTTGATGTTGTTCTCGACTATGGCGATGCGGTAAGCAACACCATTAAGCATCGTGGCTTCACTCACTCTTTATTGCTATTGCCTCCATTTGCACTGCTGTTATCTTGGCTTTACTGCCGATTTCGTCCCGATGCATTCTGGAATTTCAAACGAGTCTCTGTACTGACCGTAAGCGTGCTCGTGACCCACACGCTTCTTGACGCTATGACCACCTACGGCACCCAGCTTATTTGGCCGTTTGAGGGCTATTTTGAACTGCGTAATATCTTCATCATAGACCCGCTCTATACGCTCCCATTGTTGGTGGCGATTGTTGTCGCTCTGTTTTCCAAAACCGCGGGGGCTAAATGGTGTCAAAGCGTATTGCTTCTCTCTACCCTATACCTAGGCTGGGGCTTTGCAGCTCAACAATACATCGCCAATCGAGTCGAACATAATCTAGCTGCGCAAAACCTCCCAAACAAACAGGTCATGATCACCCCCACCCCGTTTAATACGGTGCTTTGGCGAGTCGTGGTAATGGACGACGATTACTATTGGGAAGGCCTTGCATCAATACTCGATAAAGACACCAATATCGACTTTGTGGGTCGCCCATTAGGTGCATGGCCTCTAGAAGAAAAGCCAGCCACATTAAAAGGGCTGAAAGCCTTCTCGCATAACTACTTAAATTACCGCGAAGAGAAAGATTCACTCATTGTCTCGGACTTGCGACTTGGCATGGGTGACAATCTTTCATTTGAGTTTGTCTATGCCGAGCGTGACGACGCCGGTAATTGGGTATTAGTCGACGCGCCGCAACGATTTCCAAGCCAAAGAGGCTTTGAGCATCTCAGTACATTGTGGGAGCGAATGAAGGGTGATCAATCCATAGATGCAAACCTGACAACACAGACTCTAGGCTATATTCGATGACAACAGAGCTTTCTCCACCAGCTATCAAACCGTTTATAAACTGCGACGAATATCCTTGTCTATACAAGGCATTTGTCAGTGCTAAGAGCTACTCCCTAGAAGCGGGACAGCATTTGTTTCGACAAGGTGACATTCCCAATCAATTAGCACTGACCGTCAGCGGTGAGGTAGAGGTTTCTTATATTGATGAAGAAGGCAACTATGTGATCATCGAGAAATGCTCTGCTGGATTTTGGTTTGGAGACGCGGCTTTTGTGGATGGGGGTGCGCTCCCCTATTCAGCAGTCGCACTCACAGATATCAAGATAATCGGTATTCCTCACTCTCAAATACGAGTCGAACAAGCACTTCTTAATGAAGTTTATCGATTTGTTGCCCACTCCATCGTTGCGCGTTTGCGAATTATGTATGGCAAATTTGATAATCTCGCAACCCGCCCGTTAAGCGAGCGTCTTATGGACCGTTTAACACAATTAAGTGGTAGCGACCTGGTGGTTCAGATATCTCATGATGACCTTGCCTCTTACTTAGGCGTCAGTCGTCACAAGGTATCTCGAGCGATGAAAGCCCTCGACAAGCAAGGCACTATCAAACAAAGCTACCGAAAAGTAGAAATAATTAGGTAGATTTCGCACCATGCGAAATCTTTATCATTTGCGACCGTTACTATGGCGCCACGTTGTTCACAACGCCCCCATAACTCATTTAGTAACTAAGGTATCGCAAATGAAACACACTGTTTTATCGCTCACTATCACTGCTATTTTGTCTACTGTTAGCGCTAGTGCTATCGCTTCTACTTCATCGACGACGCAAGCTGACACACAAACCGTCAATATAGATGAAAAGCGTTTTAACCGCCGTGCTCTAGAAGCAGGTATCTGGATCATGCCTCAGGTAATGTACGAGCGAATGGCGCAGGTGGCTTTTGATACCTTTGGCAACGAAGACAAACGTAACAACACTGTGTATTACTACGAGCGCCCAATGACTGCCGAAGCCGCTATGGTAACGGGCAATAATAACTCTCCATACGTTCACACTTATCACAACATCGCTGATGGCCCTGTTGTGGTAGAAATCCCCCCAGCAACAGATAGCAACGCCTTCTTTGGTACCTTTCTAACGTCTTGGCATCAGCCAATTATGGATGTAGGTCCTGGTGGTGAAGACAAAGGTAAAGGCGGGAAGTACCTAATTGTTCCAGAAGGATATGAAGGTAATACCGATGGCTACATTGTGGTAGTACAACCCACAGATCGTGGCTACATCTCTATTCGCTCACTAACAGAAACCACGTCTGAAAAAGACATGAAGGGCCACTCTGAGTATGTGCAGAAAATGAAGATTTACCCACTAGGTTCAAAGCCAACGACTGAGTTTGTTACCTTAGATAACGTTCAATATGACGGTCACATTCAGTGGGATATGTCATTCTGGGAGTCAGCTAATAAGGCGATTCAACAAGAGCGTATCAAGGCCGATGAAAAAGCCTTCTACGGAATGATGAAGATGATTGGTATCGAAAAAGGCCAAGCATTCGAGCCAACGGCAGATCAGGTCATTATGTTCAATGCTGCTATTGTTGAACTGAAAGATGAGATGAAGCATGACTTTACCTATTACGCACCGCGTCTTTGGGGTGAAGCTTCTCAATGGACCATCCCTGTAAACCAAGAGATGATGACCACCAATGCGACCTATGTGGATGAAAACTGGAACGATTACTCTGGTCGAGGAACGACATTTACCTATTACTTTGCACCACCAGCCTCTTTGGCTGAGTCTAAATCAACAACCTACATCAAAGGTGTTCTAGACAACGAAGGTCGCCCACTCTCTGGTGACCACGATTATAAAGTACACATTGCAGATTCTAGCGCGGTACCCGCAGAGCGATTCTACTCGTTCTTGACGTATTCAATGGAAACTGGCGCTTACTTAAAAGGTGCGGGCACACAAATTGGTATTGCATCCAACCAATCTGATTTTCAGGTTAACCCAAATGGCTCAGTTGATATTCACTGGTCAGCAAACTGCACTGATGCCATGACCAACTGTATGCCATTGAATGCGGGCGAAGAGTGGTTCTCACTATTCCGCATGTATGGCCCAAGTGAGCAGTGGTTCAAGTTTGTACCACCGTCAATTGAGCGCATTAACTAATAAAAACAACTCACCGGCTAGGTGAATATAAAAAAGAAGCCGAGTCTTGCGACTCGGCTTAATACTATCTGCTATGTGCCTAGGAAGTTGCCATATTTGCAGATAAACCTTCTAAAATAATGGCGTTGAACGTCATTCTCGATTCTTGAGCCTGCTCTGACATGACCTGTTTCTTTTCTTTTGCCGCTGTCAATTCATCTGTTAATCGTTGCAACTCAGCTTGCATCTCTTCAGGCAGGTGGTGATCTGCGCAATGCGCATCATCGTGATGCTCAAGGGCATAGGCTCGAATTTCCTTGCGCATGCTCATTAGGCTTGCCATCGCTTCACGCTCTTCTTCAGCGGCTTGCTGGGCCAAATCTTTAAAGCGCTCAAACTGAGCTAGCGCCATACCCTCGGCTGACCATGGATCCATCTCAGGAAGGTCTTCGATATTGATCGTAGGTTCTTCATATTCCGGCTGATGTTTAATATCCAGTGTCGCCGCACGCACAAAAGACACCATCAACATGATAGAGATAATCAGCAGTGGCAGACCACCGACAATGGCAGCGGTTTGCAGCGTCGATAAGCCACCCATAAACATCAATACCGTCGGTAAGAATGACAAGGTAAAGGCCCAAAACAGACGGTTCCAACGCATTGGCTCTTCAGTCACATCATTTTGCACCACAGATGCCAAGATGTATGAGATAGAGTCAAAAGAGGTAGCGGTAAAAATGACGCACAGCAGCGTAAAAACCCCAATGACCATAGTCCCCATCGGCAAGGTATCCAAGGTCGCAAAGATAGCGGCAGGAGCGCCAGATTGATTGAGGATACTGACCACGTCTAGCTCACCAGTAAGCTGTAAAGACAGGCCGTAGTTACCCAGAACGATAAAGAATAAGAAACAACCTAAAGAGCCGTAGAAGATTGACCCTACTACCATTTGTTTGATGGTTCTGCCGCGAGAGATACGCGCAATAAACAGCCCCATACAAGGCGCGAACACTAGCCACCATGCCCAGTAGAAAATGGTCCAATCTTGCGGAAAGTGAGTGTCAGTAAACTCGCCATAGCCACCAAAGGGTTCCGCCCAAGACGCCATCATGAAGAAGTTCGACAGCATTCGTCCAATCGAGTCTAAGCCCGTTTCTAATATGAACACGGTAGGCCCTGCCACTAGCACAAACAGCAATAACCCCATCGCACCCCAGAAATTGATATTGCTTAGAAACTTAATGCCCTTTTCTAAACCCGCGTAAGCTGAGTAACCAAAAATAGCGGTGCACAGAAGTAAGACAGCCACTTGGCTTAGCGTATTGTTAGGAATACCGAAGATATGATGCAGACCACCGTTGATAAGCGGTGCTGCCAAGCCTAGGGTTGTAGCTGCCCCGCCCAACATGCCAAAGATAAACAACACATCGATGAGTTTCCCGATACCACCATTGGCACGTTTCTCACCCAAGACGGGCATCAAAGCACTAGAGATCTTTAATACCGGCTGCTTACGAACGTAATAGAAATAGGCAATCGGCAGGGCTGGAATAAGGTAGATAGACCATGCGATAGGTCCCCAGTGGAAAAGGCCATAGGTTGCCGCCCAGCGTATCGCTTCTTCGCTTCCTGCTTGAAGTTGAAACGGAGGCGTTTGGTAGTAGTAGGCCCACTCGATACAGCCCCAATATAAAATACTGGCACCAATGCCACCACAGAACAGCATAGCGGCCCAAGAGGCATTGCTAAATTCTGGCTGCTCATCGGCATCACCTAGCTTGATCTGCCCAAGATCACTGAAGATGGTGTAGATCATAAAACACATAGCAGCGATGCCAAGTGCAAGGTATAAAACCCCAAGCTTGTCCGTCATAAACGACTTAGCAACCGCGATCCAGTTGGCACCTTGAACTGGAAATAGTATGAGTGGGAACACCACACTCAAGAGTAAAAATAGAGCGCCAAAGAAGGTTGGCTTATCTATAAGAGAGAACGACTTTTGCATTGCACATACCCTAATAAAGTTAGAGGGCATAGTCTCTCGCTCTTTGATTTTTAACAATTCAGGCTATTTGTCGTGACGATTAAGCATATTGCTTATGCAGGTAGATAAAGAGAAGGGTTATGCTGATGCGCCTTTATCGTTGAGGCTCAAATCCTGCTTTGTCTTGAGAGTTACGATAAAACAAATGACACAAATACTCCAAATAACACCCTTTAGAATCACTGAATTCACATCATCGATTGGGTGGTCTGAACGTATTTGGACACCACGCAAGTAAGCCTCTAGATGAGCAAAAAAAGGCACCAACATTCCGCCTGCTGCATAGCCCCACGCGCCAATCATGTACTTATGTGCATACTTACTTCCCTTCGACCACAGTACTGCCGCCAATAGCAATAATGCCCCGCACACATAGTCTTCAACCATAGTGGTAGCATTGACAGAGAAGTATCCTATTCCTCGACGTAGCGTTTCACCGGCAATAAACACCAAACTAAATATATAAGTCACTATCGATACAATTTTCATTTGTTCATACCCCTACATTAATTCAGCGAGAATGCCTCAGGCATCACTGGTATAGGGTAACTATAGGGCACGCTTGGTATTCGTGAAAATTATTTATCTCAATAACAACTATTCACTATTGATATAATGCCTAGCCCAGTTTTGGCGCACTGGTCTTTGGTATCCTTTTTGACTTAATTAAACAAGCTCTTGAAAAAGTTCGTGATTTCATCCCCAACACACCCCGATGAAGTAAATTGACTAGCGCCCCATACAGGCAGAGTGACGGATCCACGACCACAACTGGCCGCGAGTTTACCCTGACCACGACGGCTGAAGTTAACCATCTCAATATCATCGGCATAATGAGGGCTAATTTCTAGCGCTCCACGTTGCATGATGTATTGTCGATATACAGATAATGCACCTGTTGCACCAGTTAGCTTAGTGTTGCCGTTGTCCCCTCGCCCAAGCCAAACCGTCACCAGCTCACGTCCATCGACGCCCACATACCAGCTATCTCGGTTGCTATTAGTGGTGCCTGTTTTTCCTGCTAGCTTGTACTTAACCCCTACAGAGCCCAGTGATTTAGCCGTGCCCTCGCTTACTGCTCCCTGCATTGCCGCTACGGTTAAATCTGCAGCTTGTTCAGGTGCAACCTGCTCAGGGTTAAGCTTATGCTGATACAAGACCTTGCTCTTTGCATCAACCACCGCACTGATCAAATACGCTTGCTGCCTCGCGCCGTGATTTACAATGGGTTGATAGAGCCCGCTTACCTCGATAGGCGTCATTTCAAAGGCCCCAAGTACCATTGATGGAAGCGGTTTTATCTCACTGTGTTGCCCACTCAACTGCTCAATAAAATCAGCCACATTCTCTAATCCTAACTGCATGCCTAGGTTCACCATGGGCACATTAAGAGAGTGTGCAAGAGACGTATACAGGGAGGCTTCTCCCCAAAACTCTCTGCTGTAATTACGAGGCTGCCAATTGTCTCCATTGGGCTGCTTAACAGTAAGAGGTTTATCGTCTAAGGCACTGGCTAGATTATATTTTTCAGGAGAACGAAGTGCAGCCATGGTCACTGCTGGTTTGATTATCGACCCTACTTGTCGTTTACCATGGCGCGCATAGTTGAAGCCAGCAAAATTAGGGTTTCGATTTCCGACTATCGCGCGAATAGCGCCATTGCTGTAATCGATGCTGATAAACGCAGCCTCTAGTTCCACGCCCGCTTTGGCATCTAGCGATGGCAGCGTCGATAAAAGGCTACTTTCGGCGTTTTGTTGGGAGAGAGGGTCCAGGGTGGTGAATATGCGTGCGCCTTTAATGTTACGTCCTGGCAGAGCCACTTCTAGCTCATCAGAAACAAGGTCGAAATAGGCTGGACGACTCAAGCTCACATGGCCTCGCACCTGTATATCAAGCTCTCGAGCAATGGCAGCTTCATATTCTTTAGGCTCTAGATGACCATCGTCAGCCAGCAGTTTCAGAACCGTATTGCGGCGTGTCTTGGCTCGCTCAGGGAAGCGCCACGGGTTGTAATAAGACGGGCCTTTTATCAACGCCACCAGCAAGGCTTGCTGATCGATTCTTAGTTCTTGTAGAGGTCGATTGAAATAAAACTGAGCACCTAATTCAAAGCCATGGATCGCATCCTTGCCTTGTTGACCCAAATAAATCTGGTTCACATAGCCATCTAAAATGTCATCTTTGGTATAGCGAGAGTCGATGAGTAGCGCCATATAAGCTTCACGGATTTTTCGACTCCAGCTGCGCTCACTACTAAGAAACAGATTCTTGGTCAATTGCTGGGTTAAAGTACTGCCACCCTGAACGGTTCGTCCCGCTTTGACGTTGGTAAAAAATGCCCTAGCGATAGCGGTAACTGATACGCCATCATGCTCGAAAAACGCTCTATCCTCGGTCAATAGTAGCGCTTTGACCACGCCTTCCGGCATCGCTTTCCAAGACTGATAGAGTCGATGTTGATTACCATCCTCCCCCATCAAACCCATCATCTTGGGTTCAAGTTGGAATAAGCCCAGTCCCATACCGCTATCAACATCAATCATGGATTGAATGCGTGAGCGACTGAACGTCAGCTTGACTCTCTGCACATCGCGAAAGCCATCAGCAAATTCAAAGGGACGGCGCACCAGAGTAATGCTATTGCCTGCCACACTGTACTCGCCACTGTGTGCTGGCTTGTCGACTAATTGATAATTAAGCGTCTTGAGCTCATCGACAACGTCCTGTTGCTTCACCGCTAAGTCAATATTGAGGGTCATTGGGCGCGCGTAGACCACGGTCGGCAATTCAAACAAGGGGCCTGAAAAGCGTTGCTCTACCATTGAGGAAACGCTGTAGTGAAACGCTCCCCAACCGATAACGAATAAAAGTAAAACACACCCTATAATTTTTCGGGGTGATGGGCGTTTTTTGTCCTTGCTAGAGGCAGTGTTAGTCATGTTTCTATGCTATCGATTTCAGTCTCGGCGCAACATACTTTCCCTACAGATTGGAGTGTCAGAAAGACGTTAAAACGCCAAGCTATCCCACTATTCCTTTATCCAAAGCAGGAAAGAGGCAATCGGAGTTCTAATTTCGGAGCATTATTTGAACACTGCCCATGAAGGCACTTCGATGCTCTTGTTAATGGCAAGGTAACGAATATAGATAACCAGGCCTATGGCACAAACCGAGCTGATGTAAGACAGTGCGGGTGCTAGTGCCAATACAGTGACGTGGAAAGTGCATCCTAAAGCCACAGGAATGGCATAGAGTTCCTTATTAAGAAATAAGGTTGGTCTTTGAAGCAGCATATCTCGCACGACGCCGCCACCAATGGCCGTTAATACCCCCATGATAATAGGACCTAAAGGCAGGCCAAATCCCAAGTCCCATGCCTTCTCAACCCCTTGAATGGAGAACATGGCGATAGCAATGGCATCAATGTACAAATATAAGCGATTAACAAAGCGCCTTTTAAGTAATGGCACGCAAACAAAACCAATTAAGCTGCTGATGATCGCAATCCAGATGAAAAACAGCGCCTCCGACCAAAATACTGGCACCCCAAGCAGGCAATCCCGTATTGTTCCCCCACCTACCGCGGTGACCACTCCAAGTACCACCACAGAGAATACGTCTGTCCGTTTTTCATTGGCGGCCAATACGGCAGATAAAGCGAAAGCGGCGGTACCCAAAACGGTAAAGGTTTCGGTTAAAAAAGAGGTACTTAGATACATGTTATGGCCAATGTTGATAGCAGAAGAGCTTTACCAATAGGAAGTGAAAGCACAGAGCGTCAATTTAGACTACCTGCATGTAAAGCTATAAACGCATTTGTAGGATAAAACCCTCAGTTAAGCGCAATTACTTCAAATTCGATACCAATAACCCTCAGAAAACCCAACACAAGTAGGGTTTAATCCTTCAACAACGATTATTCTAGTTTTGAATTCCTTCTTATGATGGCAGCAACGACAATCAGGCTTGAACGACTTGTTCGCTAGCCAAGTGCTATTCGGAGTGATCATGTCAAACAATCAAAGCAAACTAAAAGCGGCAGGTGTTGCGCTTTCTCTACTTTCAGCAAACGCAGTAGCCGACGCTACTCAAACTCGCACCCCAATCGCTGAATTTAAAAACGGCTTCACTAATGAGCAAATCCGCTCTTACAGAGACAACTACAACCTGCCAGAGATGTTGAAAGGCGAAGACTTAGCGGTTTGGTTCTCCATGAGGACCTCAGAGGTATTACCAACCGCGGTTTTAGCACCGCAAACCAAGCACATGCCACTGGCCACCTCGCTTAACCCTAAGATCGGTGAGATAACGGCAGAAACCAAGCAGTTTGGCACACTCTCGCTAGATGAGTTCATGACCCACCCACAAAGCTTTGCCGCATCGTTTATCGTGGTGCACAAGGGTGAAGTGGTCTATGAAACCTATCCGGGAATGAAGCCAACAGACAACCACATTTGGATGTCGACGGCTAAGCCTTGGACAAGCCTAGTCATCGATATGCTGATCAACGAAGGCAAGATAGACCAAGAAAAGACCATTGGCTTTTATATGCCCGAATTCAAAGACACGGATTGGGCTGACATCAAGATCATCGACATTCTGGACATGACGCCGGGTATGAACTCAGAAGAGAATGATGCCACTCGCTCAGACCCAGATTCAATTGCTATTCGTACCTTCCTCGCCGAATTTGGCATGGAGTATAAAGGCGAGCACGAACGTGTACCTGAAGTACTTAAAGACGCAAAATCGGTCTCTAAGCCAGGAAGTAAATTCGAATACGGCTCCCCAACTACGCAGATGCTGGTTTTGCTGGCAGAAGCCGTTTCCAATCAGACATTCTCTGATTACGTGAACGACAACATTTGGTCAAACGTGGGATCTGATGGCCCTCTGCAATTTCATCTATCTCCAGGCGGCACTGCTATTGCTCACGGCGTGATCTCAAGTCAACTGCGAGACTTAGCGCGCTTTGGCATGCTTTATACCCCAAGCTGGAATAAGACATCCACTAAGCAGGTGGTAACACCAGATATGATTGAGCGTATTCGTGGTGGCGTTCGCGATAAAGACTTTTATCTCTCTGGCTTTGATGGTCCACAATTTGTGAGCCGCCTCAATGATGACAGCATGCTAGGCAACAGCAGACAATGGGATGCGATATGGAGCGACGGTGATATGTGGAAGGCGGGTCTTCAGTCTCAAGGCCTGTATGTCTCTCCAGACAAAGACCTAGTCATTGCATTTTACTCAACCAATGTGCCTGATGATTCATTGCATAGATTCCTGCGCCCTATCGCAACCTCAGGAATGTTCGATAAATAGCATAAACGTGAACAATGGGAGCATGCTGCTCCCATTGCTATTTCCTACGCTAAGATTGCTCAGCTTGCTGAAGGCGTTTAAGCTTCGATGACACTAGGTTATTCGCCATCAAACTGCCTACTACCATCGCGCTGCTAAAGGCAGCAACGCCTTGCCAGCCATACTGCTCAAATACCATAACGCCAGCAAATGAACCAAATGCACCACCTAAGTAATAGCCCAGCATATATATGCCGTTGATTCGACTCTGCGCAGCAGGATCGATTGAGAACACACGCACCTGATTTGACACTTGCGCACTAAACACCCCCAGGTCAACAAGGATGATACCGGCGATTAGCCCAATTAAGCTGTCTCCAAACATTCCCGATACTGCGAAACCAGACGCAATAAACAGCAACGCAATATTGATCATGTTGCGAGAACCAACCTTGCTAACTAGTGAGCCTGAAACCTTAGCGCCAATCACGCCAGCCAAGGCTATAACCCCAAACAATCCAGCTTGCTGTGCATTGTAATTAAACGGTGCTTCATGAACGTGCAAAGCCAATGTAGCCCAAAGCGCATTAAACGAAGCAAACCACAACGAGCCGGTTAGTGCTGACTGACGCAAGACGCTGTGTTTCTTAAACAATGTCGCCATACTCGCCACTAATTTAGGGTACGGCATGGTACTTGTTGGCTTATTGCTTGGTAGAAAAGTGTAAAGCAATACACCAAAAATCATCGCGATAGCGGCGGACATAATGAAAACCGCGCGCCAGCCAAACTGCTCTCCCACAAACCCACTTAGGGTACGTGACAACAAGATGCCGATAGTGAGGCCCGTCATCAGTGTGCCAATCACCTTGCCTTTCGACTCTGGAGTACTGAGTGATGCTGCAAAAGGGATGAGCTGCTGGGTAATATTGGCACTCAATCCGATGACGAAACATGCCACGACTAATGCGAGTAAACTGCTTGCTGAAAATGCCAATAGTGACGACATGACGAGCAGTACCGATAAGATAGCGATAAGGCGCTTACGCGGTATGGTATCTCCGAGTGGAGATAAGAATAGCAGTGCTGCTGCATAGCCTATTTGACTCGCGGCTGGTATAGAGCCCAACTGATCTTGTGTTAAGCCAAGCTCTGCGCCCATTTGTGGCAATATTGGCTGGTTATAATATAAGTTGGCCGCGGTAGCAGAGACTGCGCTCGACATTAAAAGTAAACGGCCTGTTCCCAATGTAGGTGTTTTTGCTTGGCTCATAATCATGCTCTGATAGTTGTGTCGTTTCGAAGTGACACAATCTTAAAAGAAGCCGATCAATAACAAAAATGATGATTTACTTTAGATTCAATAGCGAAACAACATAGATTATCGCGACATATGCTGTTGTATGGTGTCGAGGTCTTGCTCAACCAATTCCACAAAATCTTCAATCATTGGCGATGTATTATGCTGGCGATAGCTCATCACTAATTGCAGGCTAGATTGCAAATGCTCTATAGGCAAAAACACGCACTCGTTACTACGTAAGTCTCGAACCGATGAGGGCACAATCGATACGCCAAGCCCTGAGGCCACGTGCGTTAGCACTGTTTGCATTTGGCGAGGACTGTTCACAATGCGTGGAGAAAAACCACTCAACTGACATTCTTTAATTACAGAATCATACAGCCCTACAGCGGATTCACGAGCGAACAAAATAAAGGGTTCTTCCCTCAATTGATTGAGCTTTATGCTAGGTTGTTGGGCAAGAGGATGATCCCGAGACACCACCAGCACTAGCTTGTCCTTATAAACCTCTTTAGAAATAAAACGCTCAGCGAATTGTTCAGGCAAAGGCCTAGAAAAGCTAATGTCGATGCGCTTATCTAATAGAGCCTCAATTTGTCCAGAAGCCGTTAGCTCAATCAAATTCACATCAATATCTGCATGACTTTGAATGTAGCTTCTCACCAATCTTGGCAAGAAAAACAACGTAGCTCCGCCTAAGTAGCCGATAGATAATCGCCCGACCTGACCCTTAGAGGCTCGCACAACGGCTTGCTTTGTTTGCTCTACCTGGCTAAGCAAGAAGCCCGCATCTTGAAATAACCTCTCCCCTGCCACCGTCAAAGAGACCTCTCTTGAGGTTCGGAAAAAGAGCTTAGTATCCAGTTCATCCTCAAGGGCGGTAATGTGACGACTAATAGCGGGTTGTACAGTATTCAACTCCTTTGCCGCACGGGAAAAGCTAAGGTGAGTAGCAACCGCGACAAAGCTTTTAAGGTTCTTGAATTCCATCTCTTAGAGCATCTTATTTCCATCAACAATTAGCTCTACTCTAGCAAACATACTCAAGGGACTCGACAACACTTGCGCTGTTGCTATCGAGAATACCTATCGAACAAACAAAGTGTTATCATTTAAATAAATTTTAATAATTTTTATTGATGAGCGATTCTCCATATACTCTCTCCATCGACGCAAAACACGAAACAAATTACTAAGAGATTGGAGCAGATTATGAAAATGAATCACGTAGGTATCATGGTTGGCGATATGGACAAAGCGGTTGAGTTTTATACTAAAGCGCTGGGTCTTAAAATCGTAATGAACAACACTAAGGTTATCGAAGAGCGCGAAACCGCTATTGGTCGTATGTGCATCGCAGTATTCGGCGAAGGCTTTAAAGGCTTTAACATTGCGCACCTTGTCACCTCTGACGGTATCGGTGTTGAGATGTTCGAAATGAAAGAGCGCCAAGAGCGTCACGAAGTTGACTTCTCTCGCCTAGGTATCTTCCACTTTTGCCTGCAAACCGACGACTTTGAAGGTGCTATCGCTCGCACAGAACAATACGGCGGTAAGGTTCGCATGGACATCATGCGCTACCACCCAGAAGACGACAGCAAACAAGCAAAAATGGTGTACCTAGAAGACCCGTTTGGCAACTTGTTCGAGCTTTACTCGCACACTTACGAAGAAACGTACGCTTCTGATTACTCTTAATCGAGACAGTAAGTGAAATGAGAAAGGATTGGCTATGGCCAGTCCTTTTTGCGTTTCTAGTTTTTACCTATTTGTGTTGTCTGCAAAGGCACTCTGTTAGCGAATTAGCTGCAAAATCGACTTAAACTCTGACGCCCTGCAATCCCCCACCAGTTCGTACAAACACATCTCTAGCCCCGTAACCGCAGCGCCACCCTCAATGATGCGAGTTATCCCTAGATGCTGATTATCTAGAGTACGAGACGACACACAATCACTGACCAGTTCAACCTTATAACCAAGCTCTGCCAACCCTGTTGCCGTTTGATACACACAAATATGCGCTTCAATACCGCAGACTAGCCAAGTATCTACGCCATGGGCTTTAACTGCTTCAACAAAAGTGGCCGACTCACAGCCATTAAACGTAAATTTCTCTATGGGCGTTACGTCTCCAAAAAGCGTCGCAATCTCATCCACTGTAGGGCCCAACTTTTCAGGATTTTGTTCGAGTACAACTATGGGGAGCCCCAATATCTGCGCGCCAGTAATCAGCTTTGTGCAATTAGAAATCAAAGCCTCGCTGTCATGTACCAGCCGGGCCAATTTCCCCTGAACATCCACGACGATAAGCCCTGTGTTTTCTTTTGTTAGCATGCGTACCCTCAGATTGAAACCCTGTTATCACTGTAGCAAATCCATTGCACGGCAACTTAAGCTCAATAAAAAAGAGGCAACACTGCTGTTGCCTCTCTCATTTTTAGCACTCTACTTTAGCGCTGGGATTTACCCATTCTTAGGTGGTGTAAATGCGGTTAGCGTTGGCGCTTCACCGACAAACTTCTCAATTCTAACCACGCCAGAGTTACCGCAGTTACCATTGGCTAGGCGAGAGGTTGGAATATCCATGGTGAGCACGTTCGGTCCACCGTTTTTACACATGCCTGTCTTAGGATCAAGATCTGGCCATGCACCCTCGTGTATACACACACTGCCCTGTTTAATTCCATCAGAGACGTGAGCCCCAACAAGCACTTGCCCGCGATCATTAAAGGCGCGAACAAGATCACCATCGCTTATTCCACGTGCTTTGGCATCTTCTGGGTGAATCGTAATAGGTTCGCGGTTTTGTATCGCATACTCCTTACGAATATCCGCATAGTTAAACTGGCTGTGCAGACGATGCGCCGCGTGAGAGGTCATTAACTGCAACTCACCCTGCTTATAGTTTGCCGCCCATTCGGTAGGCTCAATCCATGTTGGGTGTGGAGGACAGTCTTCTAGCTTGTAGCCTTCAATGGTTTTAGAGAAGATCTCGATCTTGCCACTTGGTGTACCTAATGGATTCATCACAGGATCTTCACGGAAATCACCAAAACGAACAAATTGCGCGTTTTTCTCATTCCACTTCATCTCGATCAGCTCATTCGCTTCCCAGAACTTGGAGAAGTTCATCATAGGCACACGGGCATTGCGTCCACCTTGTTGAGCTACCTTATAGAAATCACGCAACCATTCCATCTCGGTCTTGTTTTCCATATACACATTTTTACCGCCAGGTCGTAGATATTCAGCCATGTCAGAAAAAACGTCCAGGTCACTACGCGATTCAAACTGCGGTTCAACCGCTTGCTTCATTGGAACCAAGTGTTGGTTTGAGTAGTCTCCCGTCATGGTCAAATCGTTACGCTCAAACGACGTCGTAATTGGCAACACTATATCTGCGTGTTTTGCCGCAGCGGTCCAATACGGTTCAGAGATAACAATTAATTCTGGTTTTTGCCACGCCTTAATCAAGCGATTGGTGTCTTGGTGATGGGTAAAGTTGGCACCACCTGCCCACCAGATCATCTTCAGTTCAGGGAATGTCAGTGTATGGCCGTTATGCTGAAACTGAGATCCTGGTCGCTCAAGACACTCAACGATGCGAGCAACTGGAAATGCGGTAACTGACCCCTGAATAGCCCAGTCATTACCACCAGCAGATGCGCCACCTAATGTAGGCGAGATAGCAGGAAGAACGCCTGCATCACGGGTTGGGTTGCCCCCATTGGAGTAATGATATGAATAACCAAAGCCACCACCAGGTAAACCCACTTGCCCTAGCATTGACGCCAAAGTAGTTAGCATCCAATGACGCTGTTCGCCGTATTGCTGACGCTGCATTCCCCAACCACCCATGAGCATGGTGCGGTTTTCGTTAAAGATCTTAGCCAGCAGCTCGATTTGTTTCACCGATACACCACTGATTTCAGCGGCCCACTGCGGTGTTTTCTCGACGCCGTCCTCTTTACCCATCAAGTACGCTTCAAACTTATCAAAGCCGACGGTGTATTTATCAAGGAACTCGGTATCGTGCTGTTTATTGGCAAGCAGTTGATGTGCGACGCCCATCATCAATGCCACGTCAGATTGCGGATTAGGGGCAATCCATTGCGCGGCATCACCAAAGAACTCCGCCGTTTCTGAGCGCATTGGGTCAATAATGATGATGGTTTTGCCTGACTTTTTCAGCTGATGGAAGAACTCAAGCCCTTGTCCATCTGTTGAAGACCAAGCAATTTTCAAGGTATTAAGAGGGTTAAGCCCCCAAAGCACTACTACATCGCTATTTTCTAAAATCACAGGGTAAGTAGTTTGTTGCTCGTACACTTCGATAGAGCCTACAACGTGAGGCATAATCACCTGTGCGGCACCCGTAGAGTAATCCCCTAGATGACCAGAATAGCCTCCAGCCATACTCATATAGCGTTGCAGCAAGGTTTGAGCTTTATGCAAAATGCCACTTGAACGCCAGCCGTAAGAGCCTGCGAACACCGACGCGGGACCATACTGCTTGCGAATGCGCATGTGTTGTTCATGAATCAGCTTGTAGGCATTATCCCAAGACACCTGAACAAATTCATCACGCCCTCGAACCCCTTGCGGGTTGCTCGGGTTTTCTAGATAGCCCTTACGGACCATCGGATACTTAACACGCGCTTTGGTGTGCACCTGTGAAGGGCCGGTAAGCTGTAAGCTGTTTGGAACCGTCTGAGCTAAACCACTTTTAGTTGACACCAACTGACCATCTTTGACTTCACACAATAATGGTCCCATTCGACTGGCGGTTAGGATCAATGAGTCAGAACGACCAGTCGCTGCACTGGCAGGCAACGGGGCAATAGATGAAATAGCGAGTGCACCTGCAGAGGCACCTGCACCTTTCAAAAAACCGCGACGAGAAATATTAGTCATAGTCACATCGTCCTTATTCATGATTTGCCACGTCTTTAGCGTGGTTTTGGAAGAATTTAGTTAAGATCTCAAGGTTTAACTCTGTAATATCAGTTCGGTCTCCCATGCTCTTAGCAACGGGTCCCCATGAGTTAACTGTAAAGTGATGCGGTGCAATCTTGGCATGACATGTTGCACAATAAACATTATCTAACTGCTCGGCGTAAGCCCAAAGTGGTTCAGCAGAGTCAAGAACAGGGTCTTCGATAGAACCGGTCAGCTCAGCAGTGCGCCATTCGTTGCCGTAGGCATCTGTTTTAGGCTCACCCAGCTTAAGTTCGCCAATACCTTTTTCTGTTAGTGTGGCCAGAATTGCACGTTGCCCTTCGCCCATATAAATAACCGTCTCAGCGCCCTTCATTTGATAACCGGAAACCTTAACGGTGCGCTTGTCACCATCACTCTCAACGGTTGCCAATTTAACGGTTGGGTTAATCGTCGCAAGCTCACCCATTTGAATTCTTTCAATCGGATAAACATTTTCAGCGTTTGGCTGAGTATTTTTAGCGAGGTCAAATAGATGATCGAACTCTGAAGTGTCGAGTTCCATTTGTGGTGGGAAGTGTGCAACCCCTTTGTGACAATCAATACAGGTCTCACCGCTTGTCTGCGCATAAGCATGCATATCTTGCGCGCTCGCCGATTGGTCATAGGTTTCCATTGCTTCCCAACTATGACAAGAGCGACACGTAGCCGAGTCGTTTTCACGCATCTGCTCCCACACCATTTCAGCCATGCCTAAACGATGCTGCTCATATTTTTCATCGGTATCAATTTTGCCGGTGACAAACTCGTGATAAATGTCTTTCGAGGCACGAATTTTCGTAATCAAGTAATCCAGTGGTTCCTCAGGGATATGACAGTCAGCACATTCAGCGCGAATCCCTTTTTGGTTACTGAAATGCACAGAACCTTGGTACTCTAAAAGTGGTTTTTCCATAGTGTGGCAAGACACACAAAATTCAGTGCTAGAGGTATAGTGGAGTATTGCAGCTGTACCACCTAGGCTGAGCCAGCCAATACCGACACCGATTAGTGCAATCAAAGCGATATAACGTTTCTTCATAATAGTTTCCTTTGTTTAGCGATACTTTTGCACATACTAAAAGACCGAACTAAACCATCGGCGTGAGTGAAAATATCTACAACTAGGTTTATGAGCGCCACTTTGACCTCTCATCACCAAACAAATTTCTATCTGGCAACGGGGCACGCAATTACTACAAAAGTAGTAGGTATATTCTGTTGTATCAAAGAATGAGGATTAAAAACGTGAATTGAAATTGCCTTTTTAACAATAATATTCAGTAAATCAATGACTTGATAATCTAGATCAATTTCTAGATTGGAAGGTGGCGAGTTTGAGGCATAACCGACATTTACAAGGTACAGTAATGAGCCAGCGCTATTCGCGCTGGCTCAGGATTAGACAAGGGTATTTATCGCAGCTTAAAGCTGAACCTGCCGAGAAACGCCAGATTCTTTGGAAAAATCTTGATCATGGCTCACCAAAATAAACCCTCCTTGGTAAATCTGCAGCGCGGCAGCCAGCATCATCTTCGAATCAAGATCTAAGTGATTGTCAGGCTCATCGAGTAAAAGAAGTGGCTGTGTTGGCTGATGACTGACAATGAGCATAGCAAGCTTCATTTTCTCGCCGCCGCTGAGCACTTTAGCAAGGCGAAATACCTGGTCGCGACGAAAACCGATACCTGCAAGCAAGGTTCTCGCATCGCTCTCTTGCATGCCTGCACATTGCTGCATCAAATTCTCAAATATAGAAAGTTCGACATCAATACCGCCAAAGTGTTGATCTAGGTAATACACGGGTGTATTGATTTGCAACTCGCCCCACTTAAGTGCGAACTCTCCAAGTAATACCTTTAATAGCGTCGACTTGCCACTTCCGTTACTCCCCATAAGATGCACCTTGTCATCCGCATATAACTGCAACGTAATCGGCTGTGCATGGCCAAATGGCAATATCCCCTCAAGCAGTGAAATCACTTTTCGTGAGCTACTTTGAGTATCCGCAAGATATAGCCTTTGACTCTCCAATTGCTCTTTTCTCGATTTCAATGTGTGTGCTTTATCTTGCAAGTGAGCTTGGCGAAGCTGCTCATTCTTACTGCGATTTGAGGCTCGTGCGGTCGCTTGATCCTTTTTCGCATCCAGTAAAATCTTTGGCTGACTTCCCTCTTTGCGCTGTTTATTTCCTTGCGCCGCTCTTTGCTCTGCCTTTTCGCGATTGCGCTGCGCTTGCTCCTCTAAACGCTTAGCTTGCTTGCTTACATTGGCTAAGTGGCGCTCGACAGCCCTTAGCTCAGTGCGTTTATGTTCTTCATAGTCGTCATAGCTCCCGCCAAATACGGTAAGGCCCAAACCCGACAACTCCCAGATCTCATCCATTTGACGAAGCAGTTCACGGTCGTGACTGATCAGTAAAATAGCCCCCTCAAAAGAGCGCATAGCTTCTATCAACCACTGCTTGGCAGCTACATCTAGGTGGTTTGAGGGTTCATCGAGAATCAGAAGCTCAACGTCTTGTTCAAACAATTGCCATAGTTGCAATCGTGCCAATTGCCCTCCACTAAGGTCGGAACAAAGTGTGTCTGAGCGCGGTAGTAAGCCTATTGCTTGCAACTGATTTTCTAGCCGAATAGCAAGATCCCACTGCTCACCCACGAGTTCGAACCAGTGTTCAGAGCTGTCACCCGCTTCAATCTTACCGATCGCCTCAAGCACCTTATCTTTACCCAGAAACTGCGCAATGGTGCGGTCGCTAGAGAGCAATTCTGAGGGTTGCTGGCGATAAGTCGCAAACGAAGAGGGTAAGGTCACCTTGCCATCAGATGGCGTTATCTCTCCGCTCAATATAGAGGCAAACAGCGACTTTCCGACGCCATTGCGCCCAACCAACCCAACACGTCGCTGGTTCATAGAGCAAGATAGGTGTTGAAACGGCATATCACCGTTATCAAATTGATGGCTAATATTGTTAGCCTGTAATACTGGCATAATTTGCCTCCTGTAAGACAGGGACAACAGCCGCAGCTAATGCAATGATAAATGCAGTTTTGAGATGAGATCGACGCCAACACACGCAACGCGTGGAGAAACTAGATTAATGTCTGGTGCAACGAAATATCGGTAAGTGAGCTACGCCTACTAACCCTGTAAATCCAAAAATAAAATGAAAAATGGATGACAGGTTTAGTTATTCATATTGGCGTAGTCTCCGAAAGAAGTGATGCGCCAATACTAACGAGTTGGCGAAGAGTTAGTCAAGTTTACTGGCTCACAAAACTTACGTTGTATTCAAAATAAAACCAATAAACTGTACAACAAAAAGTAGCTTCACGGTTTTCTTCACTACACTTAAGCGTATGAAAAACATGCCAATACTCTATTCACTGCAGCACTGCCCCTATGCTATGAGAGCAAGAACTGCGCTTATAAAGGCCAATCAGCAGGTGCTCATTCGAGCTATTAAACTCGACAACAAACCCAACGAAATGCTACTCGCCTCCCCCAAAGGCAGTGTGCCTGTATTGGTTCTGACAAAGAATGAAACAGGCGCAGCCGTGGTCTTAGAAGAAAGCTTAGAGATTATGTTGTGGGCTTTAAGGCAAGATGATCCTGATAATCTATTGCGCCGCGAAGACCCTCAAGCATTACCTTGGATGACCTCTTTCATTACTGAGTTTGAACACACTTTCATTCCTTTATTTGACGCCTACAGCTGCGCCAAGCGCTATCACAACGACAACCTACAAGAATGTCGCGAAGCTTGCGAAGAATATGTGAGCTCACTTGAGGCAAGGCTAAGCAAGCACCCCTATTTGTTCTCAGAAAACGAAAGCCTAGTGGATATTGCGCTATTTCCTTTTATGCGTAAGTTCGCCAAAGTCGACAAACAGCGCTTTCGTCAAAGCCCCTACCCTAATCTACGAAAATGGCTAAATGATTACCTACAAAGCTCGCTATTTTCTATGGTTATGCAGCAACATGAACTCTGGCTAGATAATCGAAAAGACTGTTATTTGGCAAGAAATAGAGCAATATAGAATTGGAATGACGACGTTATTTACCAGCCGAACTCTGACTTCATAACCACTTTCTGAAGGGATTAATTAGATGACAACTGTGCTCTGCTTTGGTGATTCAAACACCTGGGGATACTCGCCGGATCTGCCGCGCCGATACAATGAAAACGAGCGTTGGCCTATGCTATTACAACAGCACCTTTCGCCACATTATCGCATCATAGAAGAAGGGCAAAATAGCCGAACCACAACACTAGAAGACCCATATGCTCCTGGGAAAAAAGGGCTAGATTATCTTCTTCCCTGCCTAGAGAGTCATCACCCAGATTTGGTAGTCATACTGCTAGGCACCAACGACCTAAAATCTCGCTTTAGTGTCACCGCTAGCGATATCTCAAAGGGCGCGGCACGCTTAGTGGAGGTGGTGCAAAAATTTGAGCATGCATTTATGAAAACCCCTCCACAAGTATTATTGGTATCACCTGCTTGGGTATTTGAATCATCGACAACGATGGAGGGCTTTACTTGCGCAGAGGAGAAATCCAAACAACTTGCTCATTATTATCAGTTGCGCTCGCAGGAGCTAGGTTGTCATTTTCTCGATGCTGCTACTTTCATTAAACCTTGCGCCAAAGAGGGTATTCATTGGCCAGCCGATCAGCACAAAAAGTTTGCCCAAACGCTTTCCGAACTGGTGCCTAAACTAATGACTTGACCATTAGATTCTAGTTTTAAGAATCTAACAAGGGTTAATAACTCGATATACATCAATGTTCTAGCATCTCACTTGCAAAGAGTTTATGCCCTTTACGCGTTCTATGTTGAACTAAGCCATTGCCAAAATTCCAAGGGTATATATCCCATTTTAGGAGCTGTAATGAATGCTTATTTAGACGCTAAATTACCCGTTAAAGAGCGCGTACATGACTTGCTAGGTCGCATGACTTTAGCCGAGAAAATTGGCCAGTTATGCCAATGTCCGATGCATGACTACGAAAACAATAAACAGCATTATCTAGCTAAGGTTAAACAGGGACAATGGGGTTCGAAGATCTTAGCTGAGACTGCTTGGGCAGGAAACAACCCTGTTGACACGGTAGAGCCAGCGCAGCTAAACGAAATTCAAAAGGCCGCAGTAGAAGGCAGTCGATTGGGCATCCCAATCATCTTTGCCAGAGACGTTATCTATGGTCAAGCAACGGTGCTTCCTATCCCCTTAGCACAAGCAGCCTCGTGGAACCCTGAACTAGTACAAGAAGCGTATCGCAGCATCTCTAAAGAGGCGGCGTCACTGGGTATCAATTGGACCTTCGCCCCTATGCTAGATATAGTCCGCGACCCTCGTTGGGGGCGCGTTATTGAAAGTAGCGGTGAAGACCCGTATCTCGGCTCGCAATTCGCTAAATCTGTTGTAAAAGGTTTCCAAGGTGACAGCCTGAGTGACCCTGACTCTATCCTTGCTTGCGCTAAACACTTTGTGGGTTATGGTGCTGCAGAAGGAGGTCGTGATTACGACACAACGGAAATCACAGACAATACCTTACATAACGTCTACCTACCTGCTTTCGCATCAGCAGTAGAAGCCGGTGTCGCCACCTTAATGACAGCGTTCAATGACCTTGGAGGCACTCCAACTTCATCCGCTTCAAAGCTCATCAATGGCTGGCTCAGGGAGGGTAACGGGTTTGACGGTATGATTGTCAGTGATTGGGGATCAATTGCTGATCTTGAATATTTTGGTGTCACTAAAGATGGCGCAGGCGCGGCCAAAAAGGCACTATTGGCTGGCATCGACATGGCCATGACCAATGAAGCTTACGAAGATCATTTAGCGCAGCTGGTTGAGAACGACCCCAAATTAATGGAAGCCATCGACCTTGCCACCAGCCGAGTGTTAGAGGCGAAATTTAAGGTTGGCCTATTTGAGAACCCATACGTTGATCCAGATAGGCATAAAACAATACTTCGCCACCCCGATCATGTCGCTCAAGCCCTCGATCTAGCAGAACAAAGCATTGTCATGCTTAAGAACGACAACCAAGTATTGCCTTTACGCGATAAAGCCTACAAGGTTGCAGTGATCGGCCCTCATGCACATTCCAAGCGTCAACACCTTGGCTCTTGGTGTCTCGACGGTAAAACAGGTGACGTCACCTCTATTGCAGAAGGCATTTCTAACCTAGTAAAAAACGTTGAGGTTCTAACTGAGCACGCCACCTTTAGTGATGAAATGGTTGAGTGTGCTAACAGCGCTGATGTGGTCGTATTATGTGTCGGCGAAAGCCAACGCCGTAATGGTGAAGCACGTAATATCGCTGAACTGACACTACCGCCTGGTCAAGAAGAGCTCATAGAAGCGATAGGCGAAACAGGTAAGCCTTTAATTGTCGTTCAATGTACCGGACGCCCTATTCCGTCACCGATGACAGAGCGATACGCCGATGCACTGCTACAAGCATGGCAGTCGGGAACAGAAACAGGCACCGCGGTGGCAAGGCTGTTGTTTGGTGAGGTATCTCCAAGTGGTAAATTGCCAATGACAGTCCCTCGTAGCACAGGGCAAATACCTATGTATTACGCTCGCAAACCTATAGGTAAAATGCGTGGCTTCCCTGAATATCGCCCCTACAAAGACAGCTTAGAAACCCCACTGTATCCATTTGGCTTTGGGTTAAGCTACAGCCAATTTGAATTTAGCGATGTCACACTCTCCCACGCAATGGTTGCGCCTAATGAAGACCAGCAGGTTTTGGTAACCGTGACTAACCTTGGTAGCGTTATCGCACGTGAAACCGTTCAGTGTTACATTCGACGAAAAGTGGCTTCCACTACCCGCCCAGTAAAAGAGCTCAAGGCATTCAAGAAAGTAACCCTTAAGCCTGCAGAGTCAATACAGGTGGCGTTAACGCTTACACCCGAATCATTGGCATACTATGGCGCTGAAGAGTGCTTTACCAATGATGCAGGTGAGATAGACGTATTCATAGGTAACGACTCAAACGCTCCGTTATCAGCAACATTTACCATTCAGGGTTAACTTCTGAATTATCAGCAGAAACAACAACTGTCAACTTAACTGGCAGTTGTTTCAAATCCACCTTTTTGATGAGTTCACTCCATCAAGTGTGAGTTTTTGACTATATCAATCCGCGATAAAATATGTGGATCTCGTAGCCACAGCCTCACACCTTTATGTCGCCCTTTGCACCTCAACTGACAGACCAAACCAAAACTGCGCTAAAGGTCGCATTCGCCTTCTGTCTAGCCATCGCCTTTGCATTATATTTTAACCTTGAGCGGCCTTATTGGTCAGCGATGACCGTCAATGTGCTAGCAATATCTGACACCTTAACAGCAGGAAAAAAAAAGGCACGTAAACGACTGATCGGCACCCTGTTTGGTGCATTGATTGGCATCATGTTGATTGCAAATTTTGCCCAAGACCCAACATGGTTTTTGGCTGCCACCGTATTGCTGCTTGCGCTATGCATCTACATGGGCTCCGACCCCGTTTATGGCTATGCCTTTACTACTGGGTTTATCGTATGTATTTTGCTCGCGATCTCCGGTGGGCTCGAAGGCGACATCACCCTAGATGTGGCTATTCTCAGGCTTCAAGAAACCTTCTTGGGGCTATTCATCTATTCCGTGGTCTTCAACCTGATTTGGCCTGAAAATGAAGAAAAACGCTTTCAGTCGGAAGTGCGCTTGGTTTTAGATGCGGCTTTGCCTTTGCATCAGTCGATGGTGTGTGGCACTACCTCCGACCGCTATCATCTCAATGAAAAGCACCTGAACAGCGTTGAAAATTCAGCGCAGAAGGCACTAGCTGATCTTTTGAGCCTTCCTGAATTGAACGACAGGACACCAACACGAAAGCAGCTCATTCACGATCATCAAGCCAAAGCGATTTGGGTTGCCAAGCGACTGCTTGATCAAGCCTATTCACTCGGCTTGAGCCCATATGAATTCAAGATCCTTAATTCCGCAATAGCCCTTATCCAACAGTCTGTCTCAAAAGACGGTTGCGAGAGCCTACCATTACCGACAACAGTCACTCATTTCTATCAGGACAATCACAAAGATAACTATCAAGCCTTACGCAGAGTTCAATATAGGTGGCGCGAGCGAGCAAGGAATACTTTGGTTGGTAGCGCTAGCTTCACTTCCGCTATCTTGTTTTGGCTCTACCTACCTATTCCTTCCGGCACCATGTTTATTATTAACAGCGCAGTGTGTGCCGCCGTCTTGAGTAACATGCCGCAGCAAATGATAAAGCATTGGATGATTGGCTACATGGTGTTTGGCGTTGGCTTTCTTATTCAATATGTACTGTTAATGCCCGCTATGACCGAGGTGTGGCAATTGCTGACCTTTTACTTTATTAACGTATTTGTTATTTACCGCACCTTTGGCAACCCGCAATGGCTCGTCTATCGAGTCCTCGGAGGCAACCTACTATTGATGATCACAATGGCAGCCACAAAGCCTATACCCGTCTATGAGATCACGACACCGGTGAACATGCTGGTGTACGTCATGGTCGCCTTAACTATCGTACGTTTTTATACTCAATTATTTCATCGCACTTAAACCGCATACTTTCCTTCACTCGTTGAGATTTAGTCTAAGCTACTAACTATAAATCAATACGTTACAGTTACTTTTCTCTCTTTATTACCCCTATCATCATTCTGAAACAATTGGCGCAATATGGGTATTTGAAGATTTCTCAGCCGTTATAGTAACTACATCAACACGACGATATAGCCTAAACGAACAGGTGAATTTAGATATGAAAAAGTTACTTCTTGCATCAATAATCTTGGCGTCTACTTCAGCATTTGCATCCATTGAAACCAAAGATTGGCACGACCAGGCAACCCCTAAAGCGCAGCAGTTTGTTGTGGACAATGTCGCTATCGATTTCTATGCATCACCTTATCAAACTGGCTGGGACAAAGACTCAGAGGTAGCGCAATACATTGACCTTGCCCATCAACGTGGCATTACTGGAGCTTCAGTCACTCTAGGGGCGCCACATACACCAACGTGGATAGCATTTCAGTCTGAGTATCAAAAGTGGAACCATGCCATCAAATCCGCTGATACCAAGATACGCATTGTGAAGACGCCTGAAGATTTCGCACTGGCACACAAAAATGGTGAGTACGCAATAATGTGGAACTCTCAAACCACAATGATGCTGGAAGGCGATGTAAGTAAGGTTAAAACCATGGCTGATATGGGCATCAAAACCATGCAGCTTGTTTATAACGGCAAAGAGCAAACCGGTGTTGGCGTGATCTCTAGTATGGGTGGTGACGAATCTGGTCTCACCGATTTTGGTAAGAATGTCATCGACGAGATGGTGAAACACGGTATTACCGTTGACCTTTCGCATACGTCGAACCAGACCACCAAAGACATTACCGATTATATGAAGAAGAACCATAAGGGTGTCCCAGCAATCTACTCGCATTCACCACTGGCCTCTACCTACGGTTGTGAGCCTCATGAAACCGTGCCGGAAACGCAAGAGCGCATGGCAAGCAAGGGCTTAAAGAAAGGCGATGCTGACTACCGCCTTGCCCCTTGTTATCGTTTGATCTCAGATGAGCAAGCAAAAACAGTCGCCGACATGGGTGGCGTAATCTCAGTCACGGGTACTGAATGGATGATGGACGGTGTTTGGCCAGAAGACATTACACCGAAGCAATATGCTGAAATGATTGATGGCGCGGTGCAAGTAGTGGGTGTTGACCATGTGGGTATTGCTACTGATGACATGATGAAAACAGAGAAAGTAGTCGCGTTTGCCAAAAAACATGCGGAAAAATATACCGATAATGGCTATATGATTTATGCCTTCGACCAAGGCGCGACTGGCTGTGCTGAGCTGTCTAAACACCTAGCAGCTACTGTCGATGAGCTTTGGAAAATGGGTTACACCGATGAAGACCTACGTAAACTGTTTGGTGGCAACCTAACTCGCGTTTACCAGCAAACTTGGAAGTAACGGTAACCTTATACAAAACGGCCCTTGTGGCCGTTTTTTTGTAGGACAGCACCCTACAAGTGCGATTAAAAGATCGACAAAATCCGATGTAATCTTCTATCAACAGCAAAACACCGCAGCCGTTTACGGTGTCATTGAAATTTGATTAGGAGAATATCCATGAACTACAAACACATCATCAAAACGATCCAACTGAGCATCATCACTTCTGCATTGATGGCAGGTGCAGCAGTGGCAAACCCCAACAATGCTGCAGAATCTACTGACGAAATCAGAGCCGAAGCACACATGACTTCTGAGCAGCAAGCCAGTATCAACGCCGTCACGCACAACCAAGCTCTAGTGCAACTAGAAGCAACCGGTGATGTCGACCAGTACATTGAGACTAATGGACAGCAAAAAGAAAAAGCGCGCACTATCTCCAAATGTGAAGATCTAGCCGTTCCACAAGGTGTTAAAGACAGTATTCACTGCGAATAATTCATGCTTAAAAGAATAGAGACTAAAAACGGACAGTCCTAAAACGTCGGTCATAATCAGGATCTTAAACGATTAGACCGACATCTATTACTCGGTACGCTTTATGCGTTAATAGTAAACAGCGAAACCACTTACCCCTGAAGCCTGTCTACCAATTTAGACATCCCCTCTACAAAGTAGTAATCACCATAAATTAGAGAACAATTAATACCTAAACCTTGTGGGCAGTTAAATGCACCAGCAATCAGTAGCCCTTGTTGGCTAGGGTCATCGTAAGTGCTGTAGTTATCGCTCAAGCTTTTTAGAATATTTGTCGCAGTTGATAAGTAGCGCTCTTTCAGCTCAGTATCCTCGACGAGATCTGAAATAAGGATCATCCCGCTAGCCGCGCAAGCCGCTGCTGATGTATCTCTTGGCGTATTTTCGTCTCTAGGGGCTCTGAAGTCCCAATGAGGGATATGATCTTCAGGTAATTGGCTAATAAAAAAATCCGCTGTTTTCATTGCGGCATCGAGATACCGAGGTTCTTTGGTGTATTGATAGCTAAGCGCACAACCATGAATTGCCCAAGATGCTCCTCTGCTCCATGCAGAATCTTGGTTGTAGCCTTGCCCGCCATGATGCTTTTTCACTTCCCCGGAAAGAAAGTCAAATTCAACCATGTGTCGAACAGACCCATCTTCACGAATAAACTCCTTCAAAACAGTGTCTGCATGCGCCATTGCGATCAACTTAAATCGCGGTGCATCGAGCTGCTCTGCGGCCCAATAAAGTATTGGCAGATTCATCGTGCTATCGATGATACTAAGACCCCTTGGGTCTGCCGAGTTAACATCATTCTTGTTCCAAGCGGTAAGGAATCGACCATTGATATTGAATCGACTGGCTAAATGACTCGCAGCTCGCAACGCTCGTGTTCTGGAGAGATCATTGCCCAGCAGTTCATAGTGTTTCATTGACGTCAGTTGCCACATAAAGCCTACATCGTGATGAATATCCACATACTCATCCAAAGGCCCATCCATAGTGTTTTCTCTATCAATGGCCATATCCATAAAGGGTTTATAAGACTCTTTCTCATACAATAGCCAAAGCAAACCAGGCCAGAAACCTACTACCCAAGCCCATGGCTTGTGAGTATTTTGGTAAACACCATTCTCTGTCATTGAGGGAAAATCAATGGTCATTTCCTGACTAGTCGATTTGATTTTCTTAAAAATATCGGCCCATGCAGTGGTTACCCAAGCGTTTTTGTTCATTGTTATCCCCTAATACTAGTTACACCGCAACGAAATAGATTCGCTTTTAATATTAATTTAATCACATTCTTATAATACTAGAATATATAGTTCCTAAAGCAGCTATACTACAAAGACCCAATGAAAGTGCCCTTACCATATGTTGCGGAATTCTCTCCACAAATATAATTGCTAAACGCCCACCAAAATAACTGGCCGGCAATAATGGCAATGATAAATACAAGTGTTTCATACTCATATATCCAATTGGTATTTGAATGATCAACGAAATAGTTGAGCTTATAACAAAGAAGGCGGCTAAGTTTGCTCTCACTAGCATCGCGGCTTGATGCTGCCAAAGTAGCGCTAAAGGAGGACCACCTATCCCAGAGCTCATACCTAGAAAACCTGATAGAAATCCTGCCGATACAAGGCGTCTTGGTGTTTCATCAATCTTCATAGGCAGTAAACTAACGATAACCGCCAGCAATACAACAATACCGATAAACAATGAAAACTTAGTCACATCGATAAAATAAAGAAGCAAACCCCCTGATATTATTCCAGGTAAAAGCCCGACAAACGCACTCTTTAATCTAACAAGAGAAATATGGTCTCTATATTTAATAGCATTAATTGAAGAAAGAAATAACCCAACAATAATCATAGGCCCAGGAATAAAATCAGGCGCTATCAGTATTAGTACTGGAGAAACAACAATAGCCATTCCAAATCCAGTCGTTGTTTGAATAAAAGCACCAATAAATATCAATATTGATGCAATGATTATATTTGGATCCATGTTATCTCTTCTACGTTGTATCAGGGTGACCGCATGAGTGCCTAGTTTTTCACCACTCGAGTAAAACCAGCACTTAATACTGCCTCTAGCATCGATGTATTCATCATGCAGCGCTTTTGCTTACCAACAATGCTTAGCTTGGTTGGCTCTTCTCGGAGCATGTTCAAGCTCATATGACGTAGGCATGATAGGTTCTCTGCACCGTGATCTTTGTATATCAGGCATGCATCTTCATTCATGGTGACATCAAGTACCCAGTGCATTGACTCTATGCCCCAATGTTCTCTGACAGCCATAGCAGCTTGCTCTGCACTAAGCTCTTTGGAGCTGATGT
This sequence comes from Vibrio breoganii, assembly GCF_001677275.1. Lineage (GTDB taxonomy): Bacteria > Pseudomonadota > Gammaproteobacteria > Enterobacterales > Vibrionaceae > Vibrio > Vibrio breoganii. The sequence continues at coordinate 968,591 of NZ_CP016177.1, read as the reverse complement.
AATAACGGTACTCTAGGTCGACAGATTTATCTTTCTCAAGGCGAAAGTTTTCAACCATCACAATGCTCTTCAAGCCTTTCCAGAGAGAGAAATTACCTTCAAGTTTTGCACTGTCAAAAACATAGCATTGACGAGACTCTATACGGCCATGTCCTTGCTCAAGAGAGATGTTATCAGCCACATTGGCTCGCTGAGAAGAGAATGCCTTTTCTATTGCTTGTCGGAGTTTTCCTTGGTTGCTCTTTACGGCAAGCAGGTAGTCTCCACCTTGATCTACAATGGCTTTAGCAATCTTGGTTTGACAGGCCATAGCATCAATTGTTACTAGGGCCCCCTTGATATCGAGCATCTTTATCAGTTCAGGGATCGCTGTAATTTCATTGCTTTTTTGTTCGGTTTTTAGCTGTCCCAGTACGAGCTTGTTGGACGACGCATAAGCACTAATCATATGAATGGTGCTCTTCCTGTCTTCACGATTATATGAGCCGCGAAGTGTTTTGCCATCAATCGCAATCACTTGACCTTCGGTGAGAGTATGAATTGATGACATCCAGTTAATGAAGCACTCATGGAACTGTTCGGGTTCAATGGTAGAGATGATACGAGCTATTGTGTCATCAGCAGGAATACCATTCAAAAACAAGTCATTATGCTTAAACCAATCATGATGACCGAGAATGTATTCACGAATATCGAACCAACCTTTCGCGCCTGCAATCACCGCACATAGCGAGCCAAAAAGGACTTCAAACAGGCAATATGTGACCTTTGCACCTTGGCGTTGGTCGATAATCGTTTGAAAATGTTCTTTGAAGTGGTCAATGTGCATGATGCTCTCCCTAAAAAGGGAGTATATGATCACAGCTAAATGTGATCGTCAAATCGATTGTGATTTTGATTAAAAAACGTTCACGATCTCACCCTGTACGTTGTATCATTTCAACGTAAGCAAATCACATTGAAAAAAGTCAGTTGAAAACAGCCTCACTAAGAGTGATTCAGCGTCCTCATTGTACAGTTCAACCATCAAATTCTCAATCAATATCAAACCGTCGTTTCAATTATTAAGTTGCAATGTTTTATCTAACTGACTTTTCGGTCGATAGCGCCTTGCTGAATCTCTTTAGATCGAGCTAATAAAACGACAGACACAAAATGGTTGACAAACTCTACCAATGTCATTAAAGTTGTATTTATCAACTAGTGGGCTACTCAGGTTTCCTTCACTAGCACTAATCGATGAAGAGGTAACAATATGGGTATTATCAAACCAACCAATAAATCGGTAGAAAGTTTCAAAGGATTGCATCTCTACCACACAGGTTTTTCTAACTGTGCAATGCGAGTGAGACTTGCGCTAGAGGAAAAAGGCCTTACGTGGGAAAGCCATCCTATCAATTTGCAAAAAGGCGAACAGCTAACCAAGGAATACATTGGCATCAACCCCAATGCTGTGGTTCCCACTCTAGTGGATGAAGGCGTTGTTATCATTGATTCGGCGGATATTATCGACTACATCGATCAGCATTACGCATCAGGTTCTCTTCGCCCACAGTCCAAACAGGACGAAAGCCAGATGTACGAGTGGATGTATCTAGCCCGAGACAACCACTTATCCATCAAGACCTACATGTACTCAAATTTTGGTTCCGGCGACAAGATGAAACGCTCACAAGAGGTAATGGATGATTACCGCAAGAACCAAACCTTTGATAAGGCTCTACTAGAGTTTCATGAACGGTTTAATTCTAATGAAGGCTTTTCTGAGCAAGATGTTGTGAATGCGACGCAGGTTATCGATGACTGTTTTAAAAAGATGGATGAGCGTTTAAAAGACCACAAATGGTTAGCCGGAGAAGAATACTCTCTCGCGGACATTGCTTGGGTGCCGCAGCTTATCATACTCAAAGCAGCCAAATTTCCATTTGAGAATTATCAGCACCTGGAACAATGGAAAGAAGCCATAATGGATCGCCCAAGCTTCAAACGAGCTATCTTGGACTGGCTACCTCAGATGGGTAAATAACCCGTTAATTCTATAGGTTTTTGCAGTCCTCACAAAGGCAATTCACCTCTAGTTGCTGGCTAGCAAATACAAAGCCAGCATCAGCGACGTTTTGCCTTAGCTCACTGATCAGTGCAGGATCGATACTGACCTCTTTGACCTTAAAGCAATTAGAACAAATCAAAAATTGTGCCGTTTCATGGCTATGAGCACAGGTGATGTGCATGCATGAGATGTATTTATTGGCAATTTGCAGTCGATGAATCAAGCCTTGTTCTTGCAGAAAATCTAATATGCGATAAACCGACATCGGTGACATGCTCTGACCATACTGTTCTTTATACAGATCAGCGACTTCATAAGCCGATAGTGCTTTTTGAGTTCCAGTCAGACACAACAGGATCTTCTTTCGTTTTTCTGTCAGCTGTCCACCATTTTGCTTACACTTGGCAGTAGCGTGTTCAATGATGGCTTCGGTTTTAGAGCTTTCGCGAGGGTCTTGCATAGAGTTCTTTAGATCTGCTTAATTGACGTAAACACGGTAGATCAGTCTACTTTAAAACGCGACCATTTTCCTACTATTTACTCTCACACCTCACTCTCAAACAGCCTTCAGACTCACAACCTTCACTCAAAACTTGTCGACTTTTAAACTATCTGAGCAAATTTTGATTTAGATTAACTTTCAAACTGCCCAATAACTAGGCTGATCACACCAAGAGCCAATGAAATTCGTCATGCTATAACAGTGTTCAATTTCCATTGAGTACAGCCTATGCGGCTCCTATCTCGCAAGATGACTTGGAAGACGACAAGGCGGGAATTCCCGCCCTAACCTTCTATTGCCCAAGTTAATTCTCAATGCCTTTGATTGAGGATACCTAGAAAGAATCTTGCAAGGAGGCCACTATGCCTATCAATCACATTCGCAACATTGTATTTACCGGTCAAGCCGGTGTAGGTAAAACCACATTAATAGAAAAGATGCTGTTTCATTGTTATGAAACCAACTCCCTTGGCAGTGTTGACAGAGGTGATACTGTCACCGATTTTGATGAGCAATCCATTCATTATCAGCACAGCATCGAAGCCACCCCCGTCACCTTAAGCTACAAAAAACACCGCCTCAACGTTATCGACACTCCAGGGCAAAACGAATTACTAGGTCGAAGCCTAAGCGTATTTCCTGCCGTTGAAACAGCGGCGCTTGTTATCGACCCCAATACTCCAATCAATCAAAGCGCTCGCAGATTGTTTGATTTCGCCAAACAGCGAAACAACTGCCAGATGATTATCATCAACAAGATAGACACGCACCCAGAGCAGTTGCCCGAACTCCTTGCGCAGATCCAAACCACCTTTGGTAGTCACTGCCTACCGCTAAATTTACCAAGTGAAGATAGCACTGATGTAATCGATTGCTACTTTGAGCCTGACTACACGCCTGCGACCTCTATTCAAGCGGTTGATACTGCGCACGAGGCCTTGATTGATCAAGTCGTCGAGCTTGATGAAGACCTAATGGAAATCTACCTAGAACAAGGCTCATCACTCACAGCAACACAGCTGCACGACCCATTTGAAGAAGCTCTGCGCCTACGACACATAGTCCCTATTTGTTTCGTCTCATCAGAAACCGGGGCTGGGTTAGAGTTACTGCTGAAAACACTCAGTGAGCTCATGCCAATGCCAAATGAAGGCAACCCTCCTTTGCTCGAAAAAGATGGCAAACTTACCCCGGTGAACTGTGAGACGCTGGAGCATACCGTTGCACACGTGTTTAAGGTCAGCGTTGACCCTTATATGGGAAAAATGGCCTACCTTCGAGTGTTCCAAGGAGACTTGCATACAGGTAGCCAACTCTTTGTGGATGAGAGCAATAAAGCCTTTAAGATTGGGCACCTTTATCAACTGCAAGGCAAAACCCGTAATGAGATAGACCATGCCAGAGCTGGAGATATCTGCGTAATCGCTAAGGTCAATGAACTCAACTTTGATTCGATTGTTCACGACTCTCATGATGAAGATGGCGTCACCCTAAAAACCTTAGATTTCCCAAGCCCTATGTACTCACTGTGCCTAAAACCTAAAAAGCGCGGGGATGAACAAAAACTGGGAGAGGTGCTACAACGTATTGCCTGTGAAGACCCTACCTTGAAGATTGAGCACCGTCACCGCAGCAACGAAACCTTACTCTCCGGTCAGGGGGAATTTCATCTCAAGGTCGCTCTAGAAAAAATGGCCAAGGTTTACAAGCTAGAAGTGGACACCTCCCAACCAAGCGTTGAATACTTTGAAACCATTACCCGAGAAGCCGAAGCGCTCTATCGCCACAAAAAACAAAGTGGTGGTGCTGGACAATTTGGTGAGGTAAAGCTGAAAGTCAAACCCCTTGCCAGTGGTGAAGGCTTCAGATTCGTCAATAAAGTGGTGGGTGGCGCTATCCCTACGTCACTGATCCCCGCGGTTGAAAAAGGCGTTCGCCAAGGCTTGGAAGAAGGCACAATTTCTGGCAATCCAATACGAGACATCGAAGTGACTGTGTTTGATGGTAAACACCACTCTGTAGACTCCAAAGAAATCGCCTTTGTTATCGCAGGTAAAAAAGCCTTTCTTCAAGCCGTTCAAGACGCAAACCCTATTGTTCTAGAGCCTATTGTAGACCTCACTTTAGAGCTTCCTATCAATAGCGTTGGGGATGTCACCGGTGATCTTGCAGGGAACAGAGGGCTTGTAGAAGGCAGTGAAAGTATCAGCATCGGGCATACTTTGATCATGGCCAAAGCACCTCTTAATGAGCTTCAAGACTATTCGAGAAGACTCAAGGCAATGACTGGCGGAGAAGGTACCTTTACCATGAGCTTGAGCCACTACGAACCAGCCCCGCCACTTGTTCAAAAGCGAGTATGTAAGGAGCTAGACCCTGCATAAATGAGCGCTAAGGAGACTAAGCACCTGTGGAACTCCGCTGGTGCTTTTTTATCTGCGTTCTTAGACACAAACAGGCAAAAAGTAGCAAAATCAAAACCTTTTTATCCCACAATAAGATACATTATTGCGTCACTTTTCAATAAAGCTCAATAGCTAATCTACCTGTATGAAAAAGCCTACCGTTTATGATGTCGCTCGCCTTGCTGGCGTTTCCGTAAGCACAGTATCTCGGTTTAATAATCAGACGGGATACATAGCCAAAGAGAAGGTCCAAGCGATAGAGCAAGCCATATCCGACCTGAACTTTAACGCTAAGACCACAAAACATCATGGCAACAAAGCGCGCAGTATGAAGATTGGCGTAGTGGTGCCAACATTCGACAACTCGTACTTTGCTAGCATCTTGAACGGCATCAATCATTGCGCTCAAAACAGTGCCTATAGTTTGCGAATTGAGAGCTCTCGCTTTAGTCAGGTTCGAGAGCAAAAGATCATCAAACAGATGCTCGATTTAGGCGTGGATGCTCTAGTACTGGTGGTCAGTTTACTTAGCGAAGATGAAATCAAACGATTGGTAGGAACGCTTTCCGTACTCATAGTTGCGGGCTCAGATAAGGGATCTCTGCCGATACTCAAGATCGACAATGTAATTGCAGCAAGAATAGCCACCAACCATTTGATACAACTAGGACATACCCGGATTGTCCATGCTCATGGTCGCTTAAACGAGGGACCAGATGCCAAGGATCGACTAGAAGGCTACAAGCAAAGTTTGCTAGAAGCGGGGTTGCAGGTCGATTCAAGGCTCATTGTCGATGGTGGTTATTATACCGAAACCGCCTACAATGCGGTTCTTCAGCTCATCAAAGATGATATAGCGTTCAGCGCTATTTTTGCTGCTAATGACTTAAGCGCTTATGGTGTAATTCGAGCCCTAAGAGAGCATGATATTGACGTTCCCCAACAAGTCTCCGTTATCGGTTTTGATGACCTCTATACCTCAGAAATATGCACTCCATCCTTAACTACAGTGCGTCAGCCCTTGTATGACATAGGTAAAATAGCGCTAAGCTATATTTGTGACATTATGAGCCGCAATGCCGATAAACCTCTTGTGCCTCCCGCCGAACTCATCGTTCGAGAGAGTACATCCAAGATGTTAAATTAAATACAAAAAAACCGCTAAGCTAACGAAGCAAAGCGGTGTTCAAAAGACCTAAAAAGCGCTTGTGATTAGACGTTATTTGATGCCTTTGCTACCTGCCGTTAAGCCAAGGATTAGCATGTCATCTTTGATGATGACGTTCTCTGGTGCAAAGGTCACTAGGTTGGAATCAAAGCCCCAATCGCCCTTGCCCCAGCGCTCGCTGTCAAAAGAGGTAAAGTCATCACGCCAATCTAGCTCAAATTCACCATTTTCGTAACTGTGGTATTCAATCCAGTCAACATATTGGTAAAGAGGCAGATCTTCTTTATTAAACTTACCAACCCATTCAGCCGCCTCTGAAATCCATAGGTTCATACGATAGCTTTGTGGGGACGAGCGCATGTCGATGACTTGCTGAGAATCTTCAGCGCGCTCAGTGTAGACCTCTTTACCATCGACCAACCAACTGATCTTGTCTGGTGTCCAGATCACAGTAAACTCATGAAACTCTTCCATATTCGCAAGCTCGTGAATATTCTCAGAATGGATTCTATTCGCTGAGTCGCCAGTAATTAGATTGGTTTGGAATTGATTTGGATTCTTACCAATCACTTCAATATCAATCTCACGCCAAGGTATTCCGCCCTGCCAAGACTCATTGTCATAAGTAAAGAACGATGAAACAACACCAGGGTTCGATACCATCTTCATTCGAACAACAAACTTACCAAATTTCACCTTATCCTTACTGTAAACCTCTGCGCCATACAAAGGCACATCCGTCGTATTTAGCTTGCCAGATGCCGCCATAGTATCTTGATTGGCATTCTGGTTTTCTGCGGGAGCACTACTGCCTGATGTACATCCCATAAGAATAGAGCTCATAAGCAAAGCGCTACCCAGTTTCGCAATTCGATTCATTGTTTCTTCCCTTAAGACCGTTGAGACTATCTAGAAACTGCTTCAAACAGAGCGTTATTTTCAATAGGTTTTCAGCTCAATTCACATTGCAGTTTTTTAACAGCAAGTGTTCTAATTAACTGAAATCATTATATTTATCTGCAAGAGAATTTGTTAAGAATGCTATCAATAGTGAGAGATGAAACAGCCAATCAGTTTCATTGATTTTATACTTAATAAACAATAGCTTATAAGAGAATTTCGAGTTTTGTTTCATGAGATGACTTTGGTTTGCGGCTAGGATCGATGTACGGTAACTCAAAAGATTGGGCGAGCTAACCACAAGATGGTTTATCACCTTCACTGGCTACCGTAGCAGTACTCGCTCTAACGATAAGCTCGAGTTCTAAAGTCGGTAAACTCGTCTTTTTGCCAGCGAACATAACCATCATCTGTTGTATCGCCACCTCGCCCATTCTCGACAAGGGCTGCTTTATGGTTGTCAGTTTGGGTAAGAATACGGACGCGGCAGGCGAATCATCAAAACCTATCACAGACACCTGATCTGGCACCTTGATGCCATTTTGCGATAAGGTCTTGATTGCACCCAAAGCACTAAGATCATTGCCCGCAAATATCGCACTAAACTCGATACCTTGATCAATCAACGATTGCGTTGCTCGTGAGGCACAAGTTGCTCGGTAACCACCTTCTAAACTCAACTTTGCCTCAAATTGTATTCCTGCGCTTTCAAGGCTCTCACGATAACCTTGGCTGCGTTGCAAGGAATCCTTATTACCAAGCTCGCTACTATGTAGATTAACAATATTTCTATGCCCAAGCTCAATAAGATAGTCGGTAGCCAAGCGTCCACCAGCCACGTTGTCAATGCATATATGCGGGTAGATATCTTCACTCACACCAGCTACAACCAACACGGGCAACTCACCGACAATGGCTTTTATTTCGGCTTCCGACAAACTATTAACTAGAACAATAAGTCCTTGAATCCCTTGCTTCAACATTCGTTGAATCACTTTTACTTCTCTATCCTTGTCCCAGTTACTCGTTTCAATAACAAGGCGATATGCACTATTTTGAATTGCGGGATCCATGCCCTCTAAAGTGCTGCTAATAAAAGAGCTATCAAATGTCGGAATCATCAAACCAATCAGCTTTTCTTTAGTCCTATCAACATTCTGCTTTGTGTTTAACGGAATAAAGCCCAATTCTGATATGGCCTGCTCAATGGCAATAATCGTCTGTTTGGCAATTGGAGCGGTTCGATTGAGATAGCGTGATACCGTGCTTATAGAAACATTGGCAGCATCTGCGACATCTTTTGCGGTGGGCGTTTTCATTCAAGCTGTCAGGCGTAAGGAGGGTAGCAAAATTATACCGATTATTTACTGCGGTGCAGTTAACGAGTTCTAAAAATGATGGCACGGTAGATAATAAAAGAGCCACCTCTTGCGAGATGGCTCTGTAAGTCTTTTAAGCTGCCGCTTTTTCTGCTGATTGTTTCTCTGTATCGTCTAGGGCAAAGTAGATCTTCGATACAATCATTTCAGCAATCAAGATAGCAAACACCACACCAAAGAAGGCGACAACGCCGTTCCAAGGACCAGTAAATTGTACTTTTTCACCAAACAACAAGTTAATTGCTTCTAACATAATGAACTTTGAGCCCACCAAGATGATGTAAGTCGAAATCGCTCGGTACACCTTAGGGGCTTTACCTGGCTTAGATTTAAAGTGATTAGCAATCTTATGCTCAAGCCCGATAGAAAGCTTAAGCAGCAACTGAAGTAGCAGTGCAGCAATCAGTGAGATTGTGAAAGACTCGATACTGACAAATCCCCAGTACTCATCAAACAGGTTTAGTACCACTAGATCGACCAATACCGCTAGCGTGTAACCCACAAATAGGCGTTGCTGAGTGTTGAAACCATAACTCTTTTCTACGTTAGACATACATAACTCTCTCAATTTGGCTAGGTGACCTCGATTTGATGTACATCTTATCCAGAGTTGGATTTCAATAACTGCCATTTAATGACACATTATTCATTTCTATCATCGAACCAAAGAAGCATAAGAGAGGGCTATTTCTAGTTCTTTTAAGAGAGTGTTCAGATGAAGAGGTTTTTTTGCTAGCCATTGCTTGGTGATCACATGAGTTCACATGGGCATGTAACACGTTTCTGGATAGTTCCAGTTGCGTTTATTCTAATTTAGTAAAGCATGATTTAATTGAGGTATGGCAACATTCGCTTAGTCGAGTGTCCAGTAACACTGGAACAGATCATTCTCAGGCCACACCACACCTTTGTTTTTAAGCTTATTGCCACTGAATAATAAAGAAGAAATTTTGATTAGAGTAGGCCTCGAATGTTATAGGCCAAATTTCGTTAGATCTAATCAGTAGCGTAAAATTATGTAAATTTAATTTTCAATATATTTCTCATTGATACTCTACTCCTTGTCTTCATCGTACCTATCCCATTTTCTCAACACAATTCATAAGAAGGCAATTATGAAAAAGCACATACTCGGTTTTATTTTTTTGGTGACATTGATAACGAACTCAGTTCATGCGGAAGATCAACTTACTGCTACTATCATTGGATCAGGCTCGCCTATTTATAATGAAAATCGCGCGAGCGCTAGTATCTTAATCTCTGCTGGTAACACCCATATATTGGTTGATATGGGTAATGGAACTCAAGCAAACTTATCTAAAATTGGCTTTGATGTTCGTGACTTATCAAGCTTATTTATTACTCATCACCATCTAGATCATAATGAAGAGTTTGTTCCCGTATTAATTCACCTATTATTAGGCAGAAATGATTTCACCATTATTGGCCCTCCCAACACCGAAAAAATGACAGAAACAAACGTAGATTTGTATGAATCTGATATTGAATATCGACTCAGCAAAACCCAAAGAAATCTGAATGATCGAATCAAAGCTTTTGATGTGACCGATATAAAAGGCGGGGAATCATTTGCTGTTGGTGATATACAAGTCACGACACTTCAAGTTCCACATACAATCCATACTATCGCCTATCGCTTTGACCACAATAACCAATCGATTGTTATTACTGGGGATCTAACTTATTCAGAAGCTCTGCCTACTCTCGCTAAGAATGCGGATTATATGATCATTGATTCTGGCGGAATGGTCATGATAGGCGGGCGTCAAAAAAATAAAGGAGCAAAAAAAGAGAAGGGAAATGGTTCAAACAAGAAAGTTCACGCTCATCTCAATTTGAATGACTCAAGTACACTCGCTCAAAAAGCGAAAGTGAGAAACCTTGTCTACACACACTTTAATGATGGGACAATTGACACTGAAGCGAGTTTGAAAGTGATTCGTAAAAACTTCAGTGGCCATGTTATTTTCGGTGAAGACCTTATGGTCGTAAATAGTGCGACCCAACCCGAACTAGTCCAAACATCACAAACTGCTAGCTACGCAATTGTCGATACCGGACAAAGAAAATCGTACAACAATAATGAAGTGATACCATTTCCAGATAGTGGGCATGATTTTTATGGTCAGGATTCCAACTACAGCTCGAGCCAACCTTCATATACAGACAATAATGATGGCACTATCACCGATAATGTTACCGGCTTAATCTGGCAAAAGCAGATGGGGGAAAAACTTAGCTACGATGAAGCAATGCTCAAAATAAACAGTCTAAACTTAGCTGGTCATGATGACTGGCGCATTCCTACCATTAAAGAACTCTATTCACTCATTCAGTTCTCAGGTCAAGTTAAAGGACAAAAAGCGGTCACACCTTTCATCGACACTAGTTTCTTTAACCAACCTCTCGGTAATACACAAATTGGTGAGCGAGAAATTGATGCACAAACTTGGTCCAGTACTGAGTATGTTGACAAAACCATGAAGAATGATGATACGGTTTTTGGGGTTAATTTTGTTGATGGTCGTATCAAAGGTTACCCAAAGTTTAACCCTCGCACTAAAGAACCGAATAAAATGTACTTTAGGTTTGTTAGAGGCAATGAAGCCTACGGCAAAAACAACTTCATTGATAATGATGATGGCACCATCACCGATTTAGCGACAGGTCTAACTTGGCAACAAGAAGACAGTAAAATAGGTTTGAATTGGCAAGAAGCTCTAGAGTATTCAGAAAACCTAACATTAGCAGACCAAAGTGATTGGCGTTTACCAAATGCAAAAGAGTTACAAAGCATTGTCGATTATACCCGCTCACCTGAAACCTCTAACTCAGCAGCCATCGACCCTATTTTCTACACATCTTCAATAACAAATGAAGCTGGTGAAAAAGACTACCCTTACTATTGGAGTTCAACCACTCACCTTGATGGCCCTACTCCAGAGTCTGGCGCAGTTTATGTGTCTTTCGGTAAAGCTTTGGGTCAGATGCATGAGAACATAATGGATGTACATGGTGCAGGTTCCCAGCGTAGTGATCCTAAAGCGGGACAACCGATGTCACGTGGCCCGCAAGGCGACTATATTCGGGTTGATAACTATGTCCGTAGTGTAAGAGGCGGTTATGAAGACTTCGCGGATCAAGTAAACACGCCACCTCAGGCTGAAAAGATCAACGAATATACTACGACGAGTGTAAGTAGCCAATTTCGCTCTGGAAGTCAAAATCAGACCCACAATAAAAACCAAAACCAGAGCAATAAGTTTATCAATCGATTGGATAAAAATGGTGATGGAAAAGTATCATCTTCTGAATTTAAGGCAGGCACCAAGCGTTTTAATCATTTGGATAAAAACAAAGATGGTTATATCACAGCAAATGAAGCACCAACAGGTCCCCCGACACACCGCCAATAACAGACGACATTTAACTGCCTCCCGATAAGATGCGTTTATGATTCATTAGCCACTAGCTTAAGCTGATGGCTTTTTTCATGCTCAATGTAAGGCTTCCCTACAACCATAACGGACTATGAATTTAATTACTCAGACTTAAATGTGTAGTGAACTATCAAATTGGCCATACATTTGAAGTCCTAGATATGAGAAAGGTAAGTTAATTTTCGGGGGCTAGAATTCAGGTTCAATTTTGCACTGGCATGATGTATTGAATCTACTCCCTGGTAAGGCCCCACTTTGTTAGACACCAGTCTGATTAGATTGGTAGGGAAAATGGAGACCCCTAAATTTTGTAGAGCATATAATCTAACGAGTTTGGGGGCAAATCTGCGTTACGTTGATCTAACCCGCCAGCACGAAGCTGGACAAAAATGAGTTTCATGGATCGCTAAATTAGTGTTTAACGGATTACTTGGAGTATGGAAAACCTCTAATGTAGTAGCCAATTTCACTCGGCTACTACACCTTTTAACATCACCATTTGAGATACCTCTCAAGAATACCTGTAAATTGTTACGGTATGTTTCTTATGGTTTGTGATCGAAGCTTTTTGCTGAAAAGATGTGCGTTTTACAGGTAAGGTAATGGTTAAAAAATGTTTAGATTTTTAGTTTTAATATTGGTGAGTATGCCAGTTTTTTCGGAGGACAGTATTCCCACTATTCCGTGGGGTGAAAAGGGAACCGTGGCACCTTCTTTTTATAATGATAGTGGATATCTAAATTTCATTTCGATTTCGAATGGTGGAGATGGAAAACAAAGAGTGTATTTTAGTACTTTGTCTGGAGAGGGTTCTTACTGTACAACGGAACATCAAAACTATGAAAATTCCGACAATCAGATTTGGCGGATTGCTGGACAAAATATAACGATGCAGGTTTATTGCGAACCCGACGGTAAAGGTGACCTCTTCCAAACAGCCGTTGCGCGTAACCTCAAAGGAAATGAATTCATAGTTAATAACTTTAAAAAATCAACAACTGACATAACTGTAGTACATGACAATGGTCATACCGTTGAAGTTAGTACGCAAGGGTTTACAAAAGCTTGGAGCAATTCTGGTGGGGATGCTCTTTAAATCCACCTTTGCTAAGGATGCGATTATCGACGTCTATACCGAATTTGAAAGCATCGCACAAAGCGCCATGATTATGAGACTAAGTGATGTATGTCGTAGTGGCATAGCAAATTTGGCTACATAACTAAATAGAAAAAGTAAGTCAAAATGCTAGGTTTTAAGTCAGGGCCAATCTCACCTTGACTCACTTTGGGGTAAAAGTTAATCAACTTGAAACTGACTAACTCGAAGATGGGCAGAAGGAGGCAGATGAATGGCTTTCGTCAAGTGATGAATACGTAACAGCACATCAATACCAAGTGGCGTTAACGCCATCCTAACTATGGCATTGCCCTTCTCACAAGCAAGACTCACAAAAATGGTAAACAACGATAACGGTGGACGGCCTTTTTAAGATATTCAGCTGTTAACGTATCTTGTCTGAAAGGTTTATCTGAGCCGCAGCGTTGGCACTGTTGGTGAGTTCTATCAATGCTTATTGGCCAAATAATATGGCATTCAGTGCAACGAAGGCCGACACCATTGTGGTGCTTGACGATGTCATTATCAGCGGCAACTAAATCCACAACCTTTTCTTCCCTATCCTTTGAGAAATACCCAGCAAAATCCCGCTGTCGTTGTTCCATTTTTTGATGGTCTTCTTTTTCTTTCCTGAGTGATTCATTTTGTTTGCGATTTTCAGCTAGAACGACTGATAAACTGCCGCCATTCACACGGTAAATGTTGAGGAAAGGAACGCGGAAAACAACGTTCTTTCGTATCAAATGCTCGATGTAGGCTTCAATAAGAAAATATGGATCGACTAATCGTGATTGCTCATCTGGAGTGAGGAACCAGAACGAGTTCAAATCGACATAGACAGATGCTTGTTTGGCGACCTTCTTCGCGCTGTAACGGGAGTTGTTCAAGGTCTGCATCATAGGATGAATTCCTGCTTGCCTCATGACAAATTTTTTGACATCACTCAAGTTGCACTTGTCGTTATGGTCAAGGAAGTAAAGCACGAGTGCCTGCCAATGCAACCTAGGGGTATTAAACACCCAGTCACCAGTAACCGGTAGATCAAGTAATTCCCCGAAATACTCAATATTTGATTGTGTGATAAGGCTATTAGCTGGCAGTGATTTCGTTTTTTCCCATTGCTCAATCCAGTCGGGGGATAGCGTGGTGTTGAGCCATTCGAGAGGATGGCTGATACTCGCTCGTACTGTTTGGGAGGCGTTGTTTATCCAGAGCTGCTCGGACAGCTCCTGATCTCGAAGCATCTGTTCTTGCTGGTCGATAGCCTGCTGATGGTCCTCAACCTTCTGCCTAAAGGCCAGATCAGCCTGCTGTCTTTCTTCTGCCATCAAAGGCTCCGATAGCCAAATAATATTATCAGGATTAAGTATGGCTCTCTTGATCTGCTCGGCATCCAACAACGTCCTAGTACCGTGCAGGTGGGATAAGTCTATTTCAATCGCAATCTGGCTAGCTTCACGCAGAGCTTTGGATTTATCTGGCGTGTTCTCGTGGGTAACCTTCACCTCAATGGCGACTGACTGCTTCCCTTTGTGCCCCATACAGTCAATGCGGTAAGGCCCGAAGGCTTCTTCGTTGCAGATCATATCAAAGGTAATCCCCTTGGCTCGCGACAGAAAATATGTTTCGGTCACGGTACGACCTGACGATAACTGGCCTTCTAATCGGTAAATCACAGGAGGCAAGACGATTTGCTTTTCTTGTTCGAGGAGAGATTGGGCATACTGGTGAAGGCAAGTCATAGGTGCATAAACATTACACTCTGAGCCACTGCAGTGTGCAAAGTGGTTTGACTTTTCCTGACAATTATTTTTTGCTACTAGAGGTTGTCTGCATCCCGGGCAAATGACACCACAATCTTTACCATTGTCGACATCATCGACGTGGACGATTTCACCACCTTTCAGCCCAAATGGGATTAACATTTACCAACCTCTATTCATTTGTAAGCTAAATCGAGATATTACTGTTTAACCAGACAATAAGTACAATACATTGGTTAGAAAAATTGAGTCAAATGACTGTTTGGAAGATTGGGGCTCAGAAAACCGTAAATCACTTTGGGGCGTGCGACGTGAAGTCGTATGAAGCGCTGTTCACCGCTTAATGTGTGAACCATCTGTATCACCAGATGAACCTAAGGCTCTGAATAAAGTAGCGAGCCTGACAATGTAACGAAGGTTGGTCATAGACCAATCGGGATCAAAATCGTGAGAGGACGATCCTCCTGATAACCACAATCGGGTGAGTGCTAGGTAGTCAGTATGATGAACACAAGTGAATCCGCGTAAGGTGCGTTATGTGATGAAACAGCGGAAGTGGTTAATACGCTGTGGCCAAAAGGCACGAGAGTCGGAAAGGGATTGCCCCATGCTCTTTCGTGATCGTCGAACTCTCCGCACTATAGCGGGCATCTAACCTGACATTGCGCGACATACGGAACACGGTAAGCCTGTATCACTCCCTCTGGGAAAGCCTAAGTGGCCGATAGTGATGCAGGTAGAGGACGTTGGAAAAAGCGAAGGCTGTATTGTAACGGTGCAGATACAGACTTATGTCTGGTCACGAAAGTGAGCCCACTTCCGACTGGTCTTCCGTTGCGAGAGAATTTGAAGAACTTTATTCAAGGAGAAACGCAAATGATGATTTCAAAAGAGATTAGTGCCTCTCCTGACAACGTTCAATGGCAGTCAATCGACTGGAAATCTGTTGAGTCGCATGTATTAAAGCTTCAGATGCGTATCGCAAAGGCAACACGAGAAGGTAAACTCGGCAAAGCGAAAGCCTTGCAGTGGCTACTGACTCATTCTCGCTCAGCAAAACTTCTTGCTGTTAAGCGGGTATCTCAAAACAAAGGCAGTAAAACGCCAGGAATAGACGGTGTCATCTGGAATACAGATACACGCCGCATGAAAGCAGTTAATCAATTGAGCAGAAAGGCATATCAAGCCAAACCACTCAAGCGTATCTACATCCCCAAAAAGAATGGCAAACTTAGACCATTGGGCATTCCATGCATGATAGACAGAGCGCAACAAGCACTTCATCTATTAGCATTAGAGCCTGTGTCAGAAAGTCTTGCCGACCCTAACAGCTACGGTTTTAGACCAAGGCGAAGCACTGCAGATGCAATCAGCCAGTGTTTTATCTGCTTGAGTCAGAAGCGGTCAGCACAATGGGTTCTTGAAGGGGACATTAAAGCTTGTTTCGACAAAATCGGGCATCAATGGCTTATGGACAATATTGCTGTTGATAAACGGATGTTGGAGCAATGGCTAAAGTCTGGCTTTGTAGACAAAGGGCTATTTTACGACACAGATGAAGGCACGCCTCAAGGTGGGATTATATCCCCAACCTTGATGTTAATGACACTCTCTGGTTTCGAACAGCACATTAAATCTACTGCACTCAAAAAGGGTGCAAGAGCTAACTTCATTGGATACGCCGACGATTTCGTCGTCACTTGCGCTTCAAAGGAAGTGCTGGAGAACGATATCAAACCGTTGATTGCTGACTTCTTAGCGGACAGAGGCTTAACATTATCCGAAGAGAAAACGCACATCACTCATATCAACGATGGCTTTGATTTCCTTGGGTTCAACCTTAGGAAGTACAAAGGGAAACTGCTCATTAAGCCGAGTAAATCCAATACGTTGATGTTCTTAAGTAATCTGCGTGAACTCGTCAAAAAGCACGTAACCCTGCCAGTAAATGATCTTATCAAATTGATAAATCCGAAACTCAGGGGATGGTCGAACTATTATCGACACTGCGTGGCTAAACAGGTCTTCGGATATGTAGGTCACAAGCTATTTCATACGTTATGGCACTGGGCTAAGAGGCGTCATCCAACAAAGTCTAAAACTTGGATTGCCCTAAAATACTTCATCAACCGAAAAGGCCAGTGGCAGTTTCACGGTTGGCAGAAGATCATGGATATGGATTGCCAGTTCAATCTCTTCCAAATAGCTAAAGTGCCGATAGAAAGACATGTGAAAATCCGAAGTGCTGCAACGCCATTTGACCCTCAATACCAAGAATACTTGGCAAAGAGAAAGTCTAAAAGGCTAGCTCGTAACTCTTGGAACGAACCTGCTTCGACTGCCTTGTAAGTTGCTGGGTATCAAACGATGCCTTCGTGAAGGCTTGAGCCTAGTGCAGTGAAAGTTGCACGCTGGGTTCTTAGGGAGACGGCACTTGGTAACAAGTGTCGTCCACCCGACAAAACCTTGCTAGCGCTGAGAAGTTTTTGGACAGAAACGTGCTAGAACTATTGCACTAACAAACTTCTGCCTGATTAGAAAAAGTATCTTGAAAAATTGAATGCTTGTTATATGGCTGTTACTGCCAATGCTGTTTTTCAAGCCAATTGCAAAACATCTCTACTGAATCTGTTGCTTGGCTAAAGTTACTTTCATCAACGTGAACACGAACCCAGTTAAACCCAGCATTTATCCTTGGCACATCAGCAGGTTTGACAAATACATGAGACTGAAACTTATCTAAATCTCGTTTTAGGTGATTTACTGAATTTGATGTAATGTCTTCACTATGTGGAGTTCTATTTCGAGCTAAAATTAGCTGTTCAAGCACATCAACATCTATTGGGCATTGAGTAAAATCTATACCATGAGAAGCGATTCCGTCTTTTAATGCATGGAACCAACCTTTGTTCCCTTTTCTTGAAACCACTCCAACGCCTTTAGGCGCTTCTTGACGATCAAGCCACCCATTCATGTATAGTTGCAATGCTGATGATAGCATCGACAGAGCAGCCAAGCCGATAGCTTCAATGCCATCTTGAGCTTGGATCCATTCATAAATGTATTGAGGCTCGCCAGACTCATCATATACTGGAACATATGGTTCTTGTTCATTTTCTATGAAAGTCATGATTGATTTGAAAGGCTTAACTCCCTCTGAATAAAAGAAACGAGCAAATATCAGCCTTTCGTTTGTAAATACTTGTATATCCAAAGGTTACTCCTAATTTTTAGCTGTTGAACAACTTGTTATGTGCGTTCTCCAAAGACCCATTGCTGTTTTATATCGTATATTTTTCCACAGGGGCAATTTACGTGGGAAGGATCTTTTAATTTCTGATAATTAATAAATGTTGTATGTCCGCAATCGCACGGAATTTTGGCTTGGACTGGTTCAAAACTGATCTTAGTACCACGAACTTTATTTACAACATACAACATCCCACACTCCGACTTTAGGCATCGAACATGCTTGCCAACATCTAACCCATGCTTTCTATGATAAACAGCATCACCGCATGACCCACATTCAAAGCTAACGATTTCGCCAATGTTTGTATCAAAACTTGAATCAACAATAGGAGCTAATTCTTCTATTATTTTTAACAAATCAGAAGCTAACTTGCTGCTCTTCTTATAGTAATCACTTTGCTGTACCAACGTGGGACTATGTAGGTAATTGCCTAACTTATTGTAAGTTTTCTTCGTATGTTTGGAAGTCAGCGTTTTATGATTGCCCGAAAAAATAGCTTTTCCAAGACTGCGATCTGGCTTCTGTTCGATAATTCGGAAAACATAGTCCTTTGTTGATTTCGGTTCGATTTCTTCTAAGAAATCAAATACACGTTTTGGTTGCCAGCGTGAAAACTCGCTCTCTGGAACAAACCTCCTATACATTTTTAGCTTGTCATAAGCGATTGACTCAATACACTGCCTTAATTCGAGACACGCGTATCGCAGTGATGCATCATCGGCTTTTTTGATTAAGTTCATAGCCCTTTGAAGGCAGTCTTTTTTGTGAAAGCTGTACATATACGCTCCTCCAAAACACATAACGCTTTCAGTCGTCTTTTATCGTTCCATAATGCGGACTTTCTTATCGTAGTTCAATTGATAATCAACATCTTAGCTAGAGGTAAGGGAGATTAGATTTCAAAATGACGCATAGTTTTAGAAAGTATAACTTTCAGACTTCGTCGGATAAGCTTTAGTAAGGTAAACGCAAATTGAAAAAGTTCGAAAAGTAAAGGGGCTAACGCGAAATGGGGCAAAAGTGAGCTAGATAACTAGCCCATTCCATATTTGAATATTTTTTGGCACAAGTCCTGAAGTCAAATCGGTGAAATGATTTATTTGTTATGCTGAGAATCTCTATATTTTTTTGCAATCCACTGATGCAAGTGAAGTCCCGTTTTACGCTTTAGGATTGTATCGACGCCGGCTAAAATCAATAGCCCAATTATTGTCCCCATAATCTTCTCCAAGCTTAGTTATACTTCGTAAGTGAGTTGAATCAATACAAGCTAGAATTGCAATTAATCCATTGATTTCATTAGACTATCTATATTTAATCCACCAAGTTCCTCTAGGTTACCTTTAATCTCTTCATCTATTGATAGATGGCGTTCAACTTTCTTTACTTCCTTCTCAAGGAATTTTTCAACTTCTTGAGATACGTTGAACATCAATCCCTGTTCACGTGCTGCTTTTCTAGCTCGTTTAAGACGAAAATCTAAGTCTGATGAAATTTTAATGTTTAGCGATACTTTGGATTGTTTTTTCTGTAATGGCATATCAAACCTCAATCTCAACTTAATAACACTGTAAACTTTTCTACCTTTTTAGCAAGAAAAACATAAAGTAATTGTGACTAGACTGGAATCAGAACTGATAAGATGAAGGTATAGAAATAAAACGTTTTTCTGTTGGCCTAATGAATATCTGGAAACGACATAAAATTACCGCCTTTAGCAACTAAATATCTACTGCGTTCCCTGCTGATAGTGATAAAATCCACGCACTAGAATTATCGAGAAACTCTATGTTTATCCATCATGTTAACGACATCGACTGGCTGGTGATAACAGCTTTTGAAGAACTGAAAACCATGTTTATCGAAGACGCAGGTGCGATCCCCTCTTGCTTCTCTACCGCCAGCGAATTGAGCCTGATTGATCAAGCCAAGCGCACTTATGGATATTTGCCGCCACTCAGCGGTGTAATCACCGATACCGGCACTTTTCAAAGCGAAAATAACGAAGAAGATTTGAACCCGCAGCTTGCTTGCCTAGTTGAGGGGCGTGGTCGGGTGTTTATCTATCACGGCGGGTTTGTGGCTTTTGTTGATGACGAGCAAACCTTTATTACCCGTATTGACTGAACGTCAGTCTGTATGTTGACATAGAAGAATTAAATGCCGTTGGCTCCTCACCTGAATAAGAAAAGCCATTCTGGGTTTAACTGGCGAGCCACCTCTCTAGCAATGAATGAGCTTCTTCACCTAGAGAGAAGCCATTTTATTTTGTGTTCAGATTGATTTCAGGCATCAACCTGAACTTCACCGACCAATTGAAACTCAACAAGAACCTATCGAATCAACAATAATGGGACGTGACTGTTAGATAACACTTTGGAGGTGTTACTCCCTACAAAAAACTGCCTTAGTTGAGAGTGCCCATAAGCGCCCATCACCATCATACCGACCCCATGCTGTTGCTGGTAATCGATAAGTGTTTTGTCGACCGCACCAGTGAGTGCCGCTGCTGTTACTTTTATACCCGACTCTTCGAGTTGAATTGTTGCTTTTTCGAGTGCTTCGTTTTTATTCCCACCATCATTGATCATCACTAAGTGGCAATCTATTCCTTTTAGCAAAGGGGTTTGAATTACCTTTTCGATCATTTTTTCACTAAAAGAACTGCCATCAAACGCAATGATGTATGAGTCTGGAAGTTGAAAGCCTTCACATACGACCAATATATGCGCCCGAATAGAACGGATTACGGTTTCAAGCTGTGAGCCTACTGAGTGTGACTCTCCCGACCTTCCAATAACTAATACACGTAACTCATCCTCAATATCCATGAGGCCTTCCAATAAACTGCCATGGCGTTGTAATTTGCTCACGTTTTTTACGCCTTGGTTTACAATCCAATTTTGAGCTTCAGTAAGTAATGCATTAGCGTGTTGTAACATGATTTTACTGCGAGCTTGATCGAGCTCAGTGAGTTCTGCAAGCAACTCTTCTTGGCTCCCTAAACCGATTTGGCCAGAGAACTCACTAACTACGGGTAAAGTGGAGTGATCCAGAGCGTGGAATAAAACTAACGGGGCATCCACTTTATTTGCAACCCAAGCACTAGCTTCACAGGTTGAAGTTGTTAGGTTAGAGCCATCTATACAAGCGATTATTTTTTTCATGCATTCTTCCTTAATGTCCGGCCAATAATTTTTCAACTTCTTCGGGCTTATCATGTACACCAAATTTGTCGACAATGGTACGTGTGGCTTGGTTCATTCCAATCAAGTCAACATGTGTACCTTCACGGCGAAATTTAACGACAACTTTGTCTAGCGCTGAAACTGATGTGACGTCCCAGAAGTGTGCTGCTGATAAATCTATCGTTACTGATTCAATTACTTCTTTAAAATCGAACGACTCAATAAATTTGTCTGAAGATACGAAAAAGATCTGTCCGATGACGGTATACCTTCGAGAGCTACACTCCACGCTGTCATTTTTGATTACCATCATTCGACTTATCTTGTTGGCAAAGAACAACGAGGCAAGCAGAACGCCGACAAGCACACCAATCGCTAAGTTGTGGGTCGCCACAACAATAATTACGGTAGAAAGCATGACGATATTAGTTGATAACGGGTGTTTTTTTAGGTCCATAATAGAACGCCAAGAGAAGGTTCCGATAGCCACCATAATCATCACAGCGACTAATGCTGCCATTGGGATTTGCTTCAACCAGGGACCAAGAAAAACGACCATAATTAGCAAGAACACACCAGCCGATAGCGTCGATAGTCGGCCTCGACCACCTGATTTGATATTGATCATCGATTGCCCAATCATGGCACATCCTGCCATACCACCAAACAGACCAGTAAAGATGTTGGCAATGCCTTGGCCTTTACATTCTCGATTTTTATCACTGCTTGTGTCGGTAAGGTCGTCAACGATCGTCGCCGTCATCATCGATTCCAATAAACCGACGACAGAAAGTCCAACTGCATACGGGAAAATGATAGACAGGGTTTCTAAGTTGAAAGGCACATCAGGCCAAAGGAAGATTGGCAAAGTATCGGGTAAGTTACCCATATCACCAACAGTGCGGATATCAATGTCAAATCCGATAGCGATTATCGTCAGGACGATGATGCACACTAAAGGCGAAGGGATTAATCTGCCAACGACCGGAAGGTAAGGGAAGAGATAAATGATGCCTAGTCCGCCAACGGTCATCGCATACACATGCCAAGTTACGTTGGTGAGTTCAGGTAGCTGAGCAAGAAAAATCAAGATAGCGAGAGCGTTTACAAAACCAGTTACAACGGAACGTGAGACAAATCTCATGAGACTACCGAGCCTCAAATATCCTGCCAATACCTGCAGGACACCAGTAAGCACTGTTACAGCCAGTAAATACTCCAACCCATGTTCTTTTACTAAGGTAACCATTAATAATGCCATGGCACCAGTGGCCGCCGAAACCATCCCCGAACGGCCTCCGGTTATTGCGATAACAACAGAAATACTGAAAGAGGCATAGAGCCCAACTTTAGGGTCGACGCCAGCGATGATAGAAAAGGCAATGGCTTCAGGAATTAACGCAAGCGCAACAACGAGACCAGCAAGTAGGTCTCCACGGATGTTAGACATCCAATCAATTTTTATATTTTGGTACATTGAATTCTCAATTTAGGCACAGCAAAACGCACCAGAAATAGATCTGGGGTGTAGATAGATGCTTCTTTGATAAAATTTTGGCGTGAAAAAGCAGCCTAATAAAGACGGATAATTAACAAGCGCAAAGAATAAGCAGATACTAAAGGCTAGTATTTTACTTCGGTTAGCAGTGAGAGCTATAGGAGGGGTGGAGCGTTTAAGGCGGCGTAATTAACACAGGTATTAACATCCTTTTGTTGTATTTTAAAAATGGCAAGTATACTCGGATGTACTTCTTAATCCATCGTTAGCAACATGAATACGGAGCATATGAATGCAAACTTAAATCTCAATTTTATCGGTTATTCAAATAAATACTTTAGTTTGAAAAAGGAGTAACAATCAGTTTGGCAGCGCTCCCCTATTCAATTCCAGTCAGAAAAAAACATTACTCTTATTAAGACTACGCTTTCTTTCAGTCCACTTTAAAAACCTTAGAGACTCACCTTTAAGATAGGTGCTTCCCATTACCGGATTCATGGCATTCTCGTTTTCTTCTCTTTACTAGAAAATAAAAAGAACACTGTCACTAAATGGCAATTATTGATACGCCTGTGCCCCTAAGATGAATGCATCAACCGAATGATTGCAGCCTTAAAGAGGAACAGAATATGAAAAAGCTAATTACTAATGCAAATGTGTTTAACGGTACAGACAACGAGCTAATCGAAAACGTTTCTGTTCTGATTGAAGACAATCTAATCATCAAGATTGGCGATATCGACCCGAGCATCGCGGACGAAATCATCGACGCTAAAGGTGGTACGGTAATGCCAGGTCTCATTGATGCCCACGTACACATTACCCTTTCAGGTAGCTTTGATGTAATGGATTCAATAACTCGCGAAGAGATGGCCATTCGCTCAGCTAAGATCTCGCAAGAGATGCTGATGCGTGGATTCACCACTTGTCGTGATGTGGGTGGCAACACGCTTGGACTTAAGAACGCCATTGATAGTGGTTACGCAACGGGCCCAAGAATCCTGCCCTCTCAAGCTGCTATTTCACAAACCTGTGGTCACTCAGATTATCGTCAAAATCAGGCTCAAGAGCGCTTGGCGAATGGCCATGAAGACTCTCCATTGATGAAATCTGGCACATTTAAAGTGGCAGACGGTCGCACTGAGGTATTGCGAGCTGTGCGTGAGCAGTTATTTAAAGGCGCATCGCAGATTAAGATCATGGCGGGCGGTGGTGCATCATCAACGTTTGATCCGCTAGATACTCTGCAATACACCCTAGACGAAATGAAGGCAGCAGTAGAGGCCGCATCCGATTACGGGACTTACGTTGCCGCTCATATTCATACTACTCCAGCAATGCTGCGCGCTGCCGAAGCGGGCGTCATGTGTTTTGAACACGCAACCATCATGGATGATGAGATAGCTAAAATCATCAAAGACAAAGGTATCTGGGTGGTTCCGTCTTACTTTACCTCTTCGCTGATTGCAGAGCGCAAGATCCCTCTTCCAAACGAGGAAACTTACAAGAAGACTGAGCGCGTTGGTAAGGCGATGTTTAAATCTGCTGACCTAATTAAGAAGCATGGCATTGAGAACCTTGCCTATGGTACAGATTGCGTGGGTACTGCTAATGTTCATGAAACACAGATGCAAGAACTAGGTGCTATCGAAGAAACCTTCGACACTATCACAGCGCTTCGCATGGCAACGTCTAACTGTGGTCGCCTGTTTGAGATGTCGACTTACCAACACCCATATCAAGAAGGTAAGCTTGGTCAAATTGTGGAAGGTGCTTACGCTGATCTATTAATCATCGATGGTAACCCTCTTGAAGGCGTTGATTGTGTGATGAGTGATGATGCGAAGAAAGTCATCATGAAAGACGGTGAAGTATACAAAAACACCCTTTAAAACGCATACAGAACAGAAGAGGTTTCAACTAAGGTTGAAGCCTCTTTTTTTTAAGTATCACAGATAAAACTTACTCGCTTGAGCTGCATCACTAAACAAAGCTTTTGTACATTAACCACAAATAGTTTTTGTTGGCTATTGGCCCAAATAAGCCTATCATGGCCCTGTTTTGGGGAGTAGTTAGCGCAAGTTTACTTATCGTCATCCCGTTAAGCGCATGTTTAACCGGTAAGTAAAGGTGATTGAATATTTTTCAGTCACTCCAACGAGACCAACGCATTCATTGATCAGCAGCATACTGTGTATGCCTGTTGGTTTTTATGTTTTGCGGAAGGTCACCTAAACACCGTCCTTCTGCCCAGGAGGAAGTATGTCCCCAATAGAAAATACCACCCAATTAAGTTCATCTGTACCAATGCAAGAATCGCTCATCATGTATGGCGTCTTTGGTCTATTGACCCTGGTACTTGTTGCGCTTGATATCTACCAAACTCGCGGTGGCACTGTATCTATGAAGAAAGCATTGGGCTGGAGCATATTCTGGTTCGTGTTGGCATTTGTATTTGCCACTTCTATCTACTTTTTCTGGGATTTCTACGCACCGCACAGCGTTTACTCGGCAAACAAAGCAACCGTCGCATTTTTGACTGGCTATCTGCTTGAGAAGTCTTTAAGCGTCGATAATCTGTTTGTATTTGCTATCATTTTTAGCCAATACAAGGTGCCAGAACACTTGCGCCCTCGAGCTCTATTATGGGGTGTTATTGGTGCGTTGGTCCTGCGCGCGGTGATGATAGTTATTGGCGCTAAGCTGCTGGCAGAGTATCACTGGGTCTTGTATCTATTTGCAGCCTTCCTAATTTGGACCGGCATTCAATTAGCACGTGATAAGGGCGAAGAGGAAGAAGTAAACCCTTACCCTGAGCAGTTCATTCGCAAGTTCCTTCCAGTGTCAGATGACTATCAGGGCAACAGCTTGATATTCAAACAAGCTGGCAAATGGATTGCGACGCCAATGCTGATTGTGGTGGGTGTCATCGCGGTGATGGATGTCATGTTCGCTTTAGACTCAATCCCTGCAATCTTTGCAGTAACCCAACAGCCGTTCTTGGTACTGGCTGCAAACGTGTTTGCACTCCTTGGACTGCGTTCGCTGTACTTTGTATTGCAAGCGATGTTGGATAAGTTTGTCTACTTAAAGCCGGCGCTTTCTATCATCATGATCTTTATCGGTATAAAGATGGTATTGGTGGGCACTGAGTATGCCATTGCAACCACTTGGTCTTTAGGCTTCTTGGTGACCATTATGAGCAGCGCGGTAGTCGCATCTATGTATAAAAACCGCATTAGCGAATTATCAAATTCATAAACAACAAAGCCTGCGCTCGTTACTTATCAATCCATTCAGGCTAGCCGTTCGCTAGCCTTTTGTTTGGCTCGTCTTGCATAGATAACATCAATGGCACAGCAACAAAACAGACAAACAGTACCCCCGTTATCGGCAATACTCCTGAACCTGGATAGACAGCAATATCTGATGAAAGAGACAGAACAGCCCCACCAGCAGTCATTATTGACCCGCCCAAGCCCGATGCTGAGCCCACTAATGCTGGAGTAACATCAAGCATACGCACGGTCGCGTTAGGAATTATCAAGCCATTCCCGATACCTGCGAAAAACATCAGGCCAAAGAAAATACTAGGGCTGTCTATGCCACCATTGACAACAAACATGATGCCAAAAAGACCCAGCACAGCAATACCACTGCCCGTCTTTATGAGCACTTTTGAACAAAAGGTCTGGCTTAAACGGCTGGTCAGATAATTACCTAACAGATAACCCGCTGGAGTTAGCGCAAAATACAACCCAAAAGCGGATGGAGACAAGCTATAGTGCTGAGTCGCAATCAGTGGACCTGCGGATAAAAAGATAAAAAACGCGCCATTAGACAGCATGGTAATCAAGGAATTACTGATGAAGTATTTATCTTTCAAGAGCACTCTAAAGCCCCGATTGCGTGTCGTTGGCGTCCGATGTATTTTTGGCGCTGTCTCGCCCATATCAAAATACGCTAGCACACCCACAATCATCGCAAATGCGAGCAACAAAAGAAAAGCTGCATGCCAGTCAAAGAACTCACTTAAGAAACCGCCTAGGGTTGGCGAAATCATAGGAACTAAAGACATTCCCATCATGATGTAGCTCATTCTGCGTGTTGCTTGTGGACCAGAATCAACATCTCGCACCACTGTCCGTGCAATGATCGACACGGTAACAATTACTGCTTGAAGCATTCTAAAGAACAAGAACAGCCAGATATTTTCAGACAGTAGGCAACCTACTGTCGCAAGCGAAAATGCAGCGATAGAACCTAGCACCACTGGGCGACGCCCGTACCTATCCGATAAAGGACCAGCAAGAAGCTGAACCACAGCAGTCATTATGATGTAGCCAGAAATCGAGATCTGAATGACCGGGTAATCAACGTCGTAGTATTCCGCCATATGCGGTAATGAAGGCAAAAAGATACTGATTGCCATTGCCGCTAACCCAGTCAACAACACTAAAGTAAGCGTTGACGGTGCTGAACATCGCTGTGTTATTGATAATTGAGTCATATAGAGTAATTCACATGCATCTTTGAAAGTATCGGGATCATAGCCGACCTTTCAAATTTTGAATAATCGCTTATGTATGATTGCATCATTCAAAACCCTACCTAACCCTCTTTAAGGAGGGGCGTACTAGCGTAATCGTTGACTTAGTCATTGATTGAGTATTAATCGCTTCTCTAAATACAGCCCTACAACAACCCTGAAAGAGAGGGAATAAAGCACGGTATCGTAGTCTAGTTAGCAAAAATAAGGGCTAACTACGAAGTTAGCCCTTACTCTAAAAATTAAACCTACGCATACACTAGATAGTTAGCTCATCAAACTTAGAAATTCGCGCAGCAAACGACTCTTTGTTTTCTTTTGAAATTGAACTCGCCATGGGTAAATCCGCTTTCATAGGATCAACCGCACGATTTCGTACTAGGACTTCAAAGTGCAGATGGGGGCCGGTAATTCTTCCCGTAGCACCGGCAATAGCAATCTTCTGTCCACGCTCCACATAATCACCTCTTTTGACCAAGAATCGGTCAAGGTGAAGGTAACGGGTGGTATAGACACTGTTATGTTCGATAACCAGATACTTACCTGCATATGGGTGATTTCTAACCCCAACAACCCTACCATCACCCGTCGAATAAATAGCGGCACCCACTGGAGTAGCAAAGTCAGTTCCGTTGTGAGGCGTAATACGCCCTGTCACTGGATGCTTTCGCCTCGGGTTAAATGAAGACGTGATACGGCGAAACTGCGGATCAACGGGGTAACGATTGAACGCCCTCTCTAAGCTATTTCCTTCACGGTCGTAGAAACGACCATCATCCGCCAAAAAGGCTGCGACCTCTTTTCTCGCTAGCTTAAAGGAAATGCCCTTAATCTCGCTATTGCCTGTAGGGTGATCGCCTAGGTACTGCTTATTGATCAATA
This sequence comes from Vibrio breoganii, assembly GCF_001677275.1. Classification (GTDB taxonomy): domain Bacteria; phylum Pseudomonadota; class Gammaproteobacteria; order Enterobacterales; family Vibrionaceae; genus Vibrio; species Vibrio breoganii. Next base: position 940,476 of record NZ_CP016177.1, on the reverse strand, counting down.
CATCAAAGCGATCGCCAGCCCTAAGCTCTCGAGCAAAGTTAATTTTATCGTGCAGAACGCGAGTGATATTGGCGATCTGGTTGGAACTCAAACCAACCTTGTGAGCCGATAAAGAGAAGCTACCCTCAACAGTGCCCGAATAAAGGGTTTCTCTCCACTCGCCTTCTTCTTCAATAAAGTGGTAATCAAATTCGCCACTTTCAATTCGAGTATAAGTCGCACGCTCAACCAAGCTGATATTGTAGGTAAGGGATATGATCTGCCGTGTTACAGGGTCAATGACAAACTCAAGGTGATCCCCTGGCTTTATCGTATCGAGTTGCAGCGGGACCTCATCAGCCGAGAGCACCTGTTGCAAGTTACTGTAGGGTAGCTCCCACGCAGAGAAAATGTCACTGAGGGTATCTCCAACCTTAACGAAATAATGTACACGCACAGGCGTTGGCTCTCGCGGAACCTCTGGTGCCTGAGTGATCAAAATATCGATATCTTGGCCGTGATTGGATTCAGATTGCAGTGCTTTGGGTAACAAGAAGGCAAGCGTAAAAGCGACTATGGCAATAGCCAAAGCGATAAGTCTAAAGTGTTTCATTACATATCGTGCGTGGGGGAATTGCCGAGATGTTATAACATAACAATGGAATTAAAAAGCCCGATTATGAACTTGATAGACTAAGCGGGGTGAAACTGCTCGCAAACTCTTTTGTATTGAGCTTTTTATGTTCTTGGAAATGGAGACCCGTTGGGCGAACTATAGTGTAGATACCAATACCGAGCTTCCAGAAACAACAAAGCCCGCCGATAAAATCGACGGGCTTATAAAATCTAGCTTTGTATTTTGGGGAGCGTCGTTTTACGCACTCGCGTAGATAACACTGCCACCCTTGATCATATCAATGATCTCTTTGTTCACTTCTGGAGACAGTGCTGGGCAACCCCAACTGCGTCCTAGATAACCGTGCTTGTTGATGAACTCTTTAGTCGCATACTCTGCAGCATGAACAACAATGTGACGGTCTCTTGCCATGTCGTTCACTCCTTTACTTACACCATCAAGGCGCAAGGAATAACCATGATTACCGTAATAGGTTTCATTGGTTAAGAAAACACCTAGCGAGGTTTGTCGCGAGCTCATTATGTTCGAAAATTCTGTCGCAGTTTTACCACCGCTGTTCACGCCATGAGCCACATAGGTTTCAAACGCCAACTCTTCTTTTTCGAGATCGATAACAAAGAAACGCTTTTCTGTTGATGGGCGATCATAATCGATGATAGTCAGTACGGGCTTTTTAGCACCATCTGTTGACTTATATGCCTGATAAGCGTTTTTGAACAAATCAAAGTCCATCACACCTTCTAGACCTATAGTGTTGTACTTTTCTTCGATCTGGTTAATTTGTGATGTTTTTTCGGCTGTTTTTGCGGTTACTGCGCTCGACAACATGAGTGCAGACAAAAATAAAAATAACGATTTCACTGTCAAATTATATTACTCGCCAATAGAGATTAATGTTCACTTACCCATGACTTAGGGTTATTCATTCCGGTCATATGCAAGGCTTGTTTATAGACCGAGATTGTATATAAAATAACCATATTTTCAAGTCGAAATTGCGTTAACTAATGACCATGGCGTGAAATGATAGTTTTCACAACAGAACACCGTCATTCTGCAATTTGCCCTTTGCAATCCATCTCTACCTATATAAGATGAAATCCTCTCAATTCGAGAGCACATAGTTCAGGATTTACTATGTTTGTTTCAAAGGATTGTCTCTTTATTTAGGACACCTTAATGATTTTCAAGATCACAACACCTATTATGGAACCCACTGAAGGGTCGCCACACCAGCAAGCTCACATTTCAAAAGCACCTCTATCCCCTTTTGCTCTTCCTTGCACCAGCAACCCCCTCTTGCCGTCCTATTCATTTTCTCGATTTTACTTTTCGTATTGATCTTCACTTCCTTCTCAATACGCCTGCGCGTACGCGCATGAATTAAAAATTTAATTAATATTTACGGTTTTATAGAAAATGAATACAAAACTTTTGGGTAGCGCCCTTATTATCTCCGGCACCGCTCTTGGCGCTGGCATGCTTGCAATTCCAATGGTATTAGCTCAATTTGGCCTTGTGTACGGCACACTATTGATGGCTTTTATTTGGTTCGGTACTACCTACTCTGCATTGCTTCTACTTGAAGCCACCATCAAGTCAGGTGGCGGTTTAGGTCTTAACTCAATCGCCCGATCATCCCTAGGCAAGGGCGGCCAACTCGTGACAAACGGGCTACTTTACGCACTACTGATCTGCTTATTGATGGCATACATCTTAGGTGCCGCAGATCTTCTATCACAGGGCGTAGCCGCTATTGGACTCTCCATTAGCTTCACTCAAAGCCAAATCCTATTCACCCTAGTCGCTGGCGCTATTGTAGCTTGTGGTACTGGAGTAATTGATAAGCTCAACCGCGCGCTTTTCTTGATCATGGTAGCGAGCTTGGTCTTGACCCTGTTTGCACTGTTACCCGAGTTTTCTGCGCAAAACCTAGCGCAAGTGAGCAATCACAGCCAGTTAGAGCTTATCAAGACCAGTGCCGTGCTCTTCACGAGCTTTGGCTTTATGGTGGTGATACCAAGCTTGGTTACATACAACAGCGATGCCACAGATAAACAGCTGCGCAATATGGTTATTGTCGGTTCTCTGATCCCGTTGTTTTGCTACCTATGCTGGTTATTTGCGGTTGTGGGCAACTTGCCACCAGAGCAACTAAAACAGTTCTCGAGTGTTTCTGAGTTAATGGCAGGATTTGAACATGAAGCACCTTGGATTGGCACGGTACTGTCACTCTTTACCGGTCTAGCGCTGCTCACCTCATTCTTTGGCGTTGCCATGTCGCTGTTTCATCAAAATAGTGACACCTTTAAGCAAAACCGCGTTGTGACCTATGTGATTACCTTCGTACTCCCACTAGTTGGTGCGATCTTGGCGGCAGATCAGTTCTTGTCTGTACTGGCATACGCAGGAATCATCCTAGTGTTCCTAGCCGTATTTGTTCCATTGGCTATGGTGTACAAACTGAGGAAGAGCGATACCCTAGGCGAGCGTTACGCCGCTGAGGGTGGCAATAGTATGATGCTGTTTGGGTTTGTTTTTGGCGGCTTCTTGTTGATGTCTCAGTTGGTGTAATCCGGTATTTAGTGCCGGGCATTAAATACTATCTCTAACGCTAATAAACAAAAAAAGCCTCGGCACATTACGTACCGAGGCTTTCACATTTTTACTTTATTAAAAGTAAGTTATTTTTTCACTTCAGCTTCAACATAGTCAGCATCTGCTTTTGAACCGCCTACTTCTGTCAGTAAGCCTTTCACCAAGCTAAAGCAACCAATCAGTAGAATGATGGTGAATGGCATTGCTGCAATTATCGTGATCGACTGTAGCGCCTGAATAGACTCAGTGCCGCCAATCCACAACATCACCATAGCGATAGTGCCTGAGATCAGTGCCCAAATGATTTTTTGCTTCATTGGTACGTCCATCTTTCCGCCGGCAGTCATGCTATCAATAACAATCGAGCCAGAGTCCAAGGTAGTAACAAAGAACACAACAATTAGGATCACCGCAACCACTGACAGTATGTCGCCAATCGGATAGGCCTCAAGCATATAGAAGAGACTCAAAGAGACATCACTAAGCGCTTGTTTGGCTCCCAATATACCCACGTTATCAATCATCTGTTGGATAGCAATGCCACCAAACGTCGACATCCATGCTGTAGTTACGAGTGTTGGAATAATCAGTACGTAAACAAGGAACTGACGAACAGTACGTCCTTTCGAGATACGCGCAACAAACATGCCAAAGAACGGTGCGTAAGCAACCCACCAAGCCCAGTAGAACACTGTCCAGCCATGCAAGAAGGTAGTATCTTCACGACCTGAGGTTTGGCTCAATGCATAAGCATTTTTAACGTAACCAACCACAGCTGTTGTGAATGAGTCTAGTACTGTTGTGAAGTTCAGCACCGCCATCAACAGAAGGAATAGGATAGCAATCGCCATGTTTATGTTACTGAGCAGCTTCACGCCACCATCCATACCACGTAGCACAGAGATGATAGCAAGGCCCATGATCAGTACGATGATAGATTGCTGAAGCAGCAAGCTGTTATCTAGACCAAATACATGACTGATACCACTCGCTGCCTGCGTGCCACCTAAGCCAAGAGACGTCGCCAAGCCAAATAGTGTCACCAGAACGGTCAGGATATCGATAACATCACCGGTTTTGCCCCAAACTCTATCCCCTAATATCGGATAGAACACAGAGCGCATCGCAAGTGGTAAGCCTTTGTTATACACAAAGTAAGCCAGACAAAGTGCCGTTACACCATAGATAGCCCACGCATGCAGACCCCAGTGGAACGTCGCTGCACCCAATGCTAGCTCGCGAGCTTCCATCGTGTGTGACTCAACGTTCAATGGCGTGCCATACCAACCCGTATAGAACGCGGTCGGTTCTGCAACACCCCAGAAAATAAGGCCAATACCCATACCCGCTGCAAACAGCATCGTAATCCAAGAAAACGTTGAGTAGTCGGTAGTTGCGCCATCACCGCCCAAGCGAATTTTACCTAAAGGTGAAAAAGCAATAACGATGGCAAAGATTAGGAAGAGGTTTGCTCCCCACATAAATAGGAAGTCGAAGTATGAAAGAACAGCGCCTTTCACAGAATCAATCGCAGCTTTAGCCTCAGCTGGCGACATGACTAACAGTGTAACAATGAAAAGAAGTGATAACGCTAGAGAGCCCATAAAAACGGTGTTATGGATATCCATGCCCCATTTCGTTACGTTATCTTGACCGACCTGATAGTCGGTGGATTCAATACTATATTTTTTTGATTTTGAACTCATAAACAATGAGGTTTAGCTACCGCAAAAGCGATAACAAACGACTAACTCCATGTTAGTGATAATTTGATAAGTCGAGGCTTATGAGTGCGTTATTGGCATTAAAAATAGTTGTAGATTGCCGGCGACTCTAAGCTCTGATCTTATCCCCTACGGCGGCATGATAACACAAAAGGGCCATTTTTGAGGCTTTCACACAAAATCGTTCACTAATTCAACTAAAACATAAAGGAACTTTAATCCATCTTTCTCTATTTAGACGGCATCACATCCATTCTATGCTTCAAGGGATGGGGAAATAAGTAGGACCTGCGGCATTAATGCATGTAAGAGTTTTCAGTCGTCGAACGGCATTTTTTATAACAACTTTTTGGTCAGTGACCAAGTAGAAGGCACCATCCGTATGCCTTTTACTTATTGGAAATACACACAAAGGCCTATTTCTAGGCGAAATCTTTATCTCGCAATGGGACAAGGAAACCTAGCAGCACCATCACACCACCACCGATCAGGGTGTTCCAAAAACGAGGCATGAAAACAAGCTCTGTAATCTGCAAGTTAAAAGGGCCAACAGCATAGGCCAATATCAATAACATGATAAACGCTGTAGCGACCGTGTAATTGTGTTCTAGGTAAACCAAGATCATATACAGTGAAACAATCACCAAAGACCATTTGATTGCGGTAACCATTAGCTCTGAATCTAGGTACCCCATGAGCAGTCCCAGAGGCACATAAATGACTGCACCAAGCACTGTGCCGCTGAAGCGTTGCCACGCCTTAGGCGCCAACTGCTTAGAAATCGGGCTGTGAATCATCATAAAAAGGTAGGCAGCTAAAGCCGCTCCTGAGCCATCGATAAAACCCAATGAAAGAATCAAGCCTATGCCCAACGCCTTTCGAGAAGAGTATTTAACATCGACCTTATTGATTGTGCGCTTTGCTTTATCTTGGGCTTTATCTTGAGTTTGATTCTGCGAGGCATTAGGCCAAACAAAAGCTGTGGCTAACATCGCAACCACTATGCCAAGCACAACAGATACACTGCGTTGTATCATCAGTTCAGTGCTTTCAACCCCTTGTGGAACCATCATCATAGAGAGCAGCAAGAAACTCAAAGGCAATATGTATTTAGGCACACCTTGATGGTGGTTATCACGTTCAATGAGCACTAGCACAAACACAAAAATCGCTGTAGTGAATGGCGCATACGGCATAGGCACCAATGACAGAGGCACAGCAATCAAAGTCGTGACTAAAGGCTCTAAGCCACCCCAAAAAACCGTTTTTTTGTTGGCAAACTTTAGGTTATATAAGAAGTGTATGATGCCAACTTCCACTGCAACAAAGGCTTCATCTACATTGTAGAGATACGCACTAATCACTAGCAATACAGCGGACAATAGAAACATTCTATTTCCCAATACTAGGTAAGGCTTAGGCGGGATAATATTCTTAGCAAAGTTATCTAACATGTTTTGCTCCGTAGTTAGTCGTAGAAGTCGCGCTATGTACTCCCCTTGATAGGAGCGGTAGATTAACGGTTAATGACTAAGCACGATTGCCATTTGGTGACACGCTTACAACTATCAATCCTACTGAATATCTGACGTTGGATTGTTGAGGAAAAGGGATTTTTATATCTTCTATCTGTAATCGACCACTTTCTAGATTTCAAATACAACAAAGCCGCTCAACTGAGCGGCTTCTTTATAATTAGCTAGCTTGAGTAAGCTGTTTTGGACTGCTTGTGCTGAGCTTGTCCCAAGCGGCTTCAAATCCCATGATAAGGAAGATAAGTCCAAAGAATACTACCACGCCGTTGAAGTAACCTAGCATCTGCACCTTAGGGAATAGGTAGCCAATTGCACCCATCGTCGCAAACTTACCACCAACAAGTGAAATATAAGAGGTAATACCGCGACCTATCTTATATTTCTTCGCTTCACCCTTAGCCTGCCATTTAACCGCAAGGAAACCTTCAAGCCATACGAAGAAGCTCAACATCAAGGAAATCAGAGCGCCCACCACAAAGATGTCCTCAACAGGGATCACCAACCAACTCCAAAGGTCACTTGCGATACCGGTTGCGATTACGCCAAGGGTTACTTTTTCTAGAATCTTTAGATTGCTTTTCATCGTTCACTCTCTGTAGTTAGTTGCTAAGGGCCAAACTCTTACTGCGATTTATCCCCTTCGATGTAATGTATTCTAGAGAAAACAGAAAACAATAACGCCCATTTTGCGCCAGTCATTCCATTCATTTGATAAATAATTAACCCACGTAAAATGCCACCCGTGAATACACTAGGTGGCATCAATCTATTTTAACAAGACAGCGTTCATGAGGGCCCTACACACACTATTACTTATGTGCGTTTGGATAGTTCTCTTTTTGACTTCTTCAAGGTTCTCTCTGTTTTGGCTACTAATGCCTTTCTTGCTTCATCTCGGCCTTCAAAGAAATACACCATAAACACTAGGTAAGGTATCACCAAGATAAGCTGGAAGATTCGAACGTACAGCTTGTCATCCAGTGCGCCGGTAGTCATTGAAGAACCGATCAGTACCAGAAAACCGGTAAATGCAGTGGCATAAATAGGTGCCTTTGCAGGATCGGTATAGATCTTGGTGCCGATAAGGCAAATTACTAACAACATCACCAACATGTAAACCCACATATTCGGTGTCAGTGACATCACGAAGAAAGCGATGAGGGCTAAAATCGCCCCAAATACATTCGCAATAATGAAGAACATTGACGTTTTATTGGCCTTCTCTCCCGTTGTAAACAAAGAGAGCAAGGTAACAAAAGCGACCGTCAGCATTACCTGAGACAGCTGATAGTAGAAATACAAACAAATCAGAGGAAAGGAGATCAGCCACGCTCTTATCGCTCCACCCCATCTCATAGCCTGTGGCAGAGGAGATGGAGGAAATCCATTGAATTTGTTTTCTTCTATCTCCGGAAAATAGACATGTGACAGCGCATAAAACCCTACTGATACCACGCCAGAGAAAGCGAAACCAATACCGACATCTAAGGCGGCTTGCTGATCCACTATGGTAATGTACGGTTGCAGCAGCAGGTTAATTACCAGAAACGTTGCAAACATGACCCACTTAGGGTCAGTAAACAGATAATAGGCCCATAGAATGCCCGCCCCATAGAGCGCGAGGAAGGCAATCTTATACTCCGGAAATCCTGTAGATAGCGCGTAGCTGATCAACATGGTCACAACCAAGGCATACACCAGTTGCTTCACATGCAAGATATGAAATTCAGCCTTATCGACAATGAACTTTGCGGTAAGTAGTGGCGCACAAAACGCTAAAGGCCAGTTAAACCACACTGCAATAAACGTTGATAGCCCTACCCCAAAGATGAAGCGAAATATTTTCCGCTCCTGTGCTTTTGTGATGTTATCGAACATAAGAGAATAGACTCACAAGTCGAATCCAAGCCTTCCCAAGCATATTCATCAGTGAACTCTCATCGGTATAAACGACCACATCCGCTTGTCCACCAATACGCATATATTCAGTCGCATCTGCATCATCCAACTGAATAGTTACAGGCATACGCTGTGAATCTCTGAGCCAACCATTTTGCTTGGTTACACTGGCAAGTGCACCAGGCTGGTCTGCAACGCCCCATGCAGCGCCCAAATCAACCGATACCACACGACCTGAGTAGGTCTTTCCGGGGGCAAAATCTAAGGCAACCTTTACCTTGTTACCTTGTTTTATATTGCCAAGGCTGTTCTCTCGAAAGTTCGCTTCTATCCATAGATTGTCACTAGATACAAAGGTTAATAGACTCTGCCCTGCCTTTGCATAAGCCCCTTCGGTGAGTTTGAAGTTGGTGACTGAACCATCTGTCGGAGCACGAAGGATCGTACGCTCAACATTCAGCTGGGCTTGCTGTAATTCAAGCAATGCGGTCTGCATTTGAGCATTGTCTTCGCCATTGGCACCCACTTGAGTTTTAGCTCGCTCAAGGTTCGCTCTTGCCTTTGCGACATCTGCCTTAGCTGTCTGTAGAGCAGCGCGCGTATTATCGGCGTCAGACTTAGAAACAATGCCTCTATCAGCCAAACTCAATAAGCGTTGACCTTGGCGTTTAGCGTTATCAAGGGCAACAACGGCATTGGTCAACTGCGCTTGGGCAGCCATAACATCGGCCATTTGTGCACCGACATTTTGCCCAGTGAGTTTAACCTTGGTTTCCGCTTTCTTAAGTGCAATTTGGTAATCAATAGGCGCAATTTTTGCGAGAACAGTCCCTTTTTTGACAACCTTATTAGGCTCAACCAACACTGTGTCAATGGGGCCCGACACCTCAGGGATCAAACTCACTACGTTGCCTTCAACTCTAACATTATCGGTTGTAGGTATAATTCGGTCGGAAACCACAGCAGTACCGATGGATACAAACACCAAAGCTAAGATGGCATTGGTTGTCCTCTTTACCTTGTTTACTGGCTTCTGTTGCTCTGCTGTCTCTGGAGTGTTCTCTTGCTCTGCCATAACGTGTACTTCTCACAAACTATTTGTCTTCCCTAACCTCTCGTAGCGAAAGTTAGAGTTATCTTTTGTGAGGTTATATCAGGGCCTGTATACACAATTGCCACTTGATGACAGCTAGGGTTAAAAAACTGTACCACCATCACAGTTCAACAAGTGAATACATTAAACTGCTGTCGTCTAATTATTATACGTCGAAGTCATTTACCTAAACTCGCTAGGATTGAGGCCAGTTCCTTTAACAAAAGCTCGCCAAAAGTTGGATTGATCTGTGTATCCAACCTCAGTAGAGACATCGGTAGTGCTTAGCTCTGTAGATGTTAGAAGCTCTTTGGCAGCTTTAATTCGAAGTTTGCCGGCGATCTCGCGAAAGCGTGTCATTTCCCAAAGGCTATCCAATGAAAACGGTTCAATACCCTGTTTGGGTTAAGGGCACGATTTCCTCGGAGCTTAAGTCTGAAGATGTTTACATCGTTGATGGCACCAGCAATATCACCATGGGATATAGTCTTAATGCGACGCATGTAAAGTATTACGAATAGCCAAGGACTCACAATTTTTTTGTTTGTAAGTTATTTGAAAGGGTAACCGTCTCACATTGCTAGGAGGGCAGCAAAGCCAACGAAGCCCGGCAACCCAAGGTGGTGGCTAAGATAATTGCCAAGTACAAATATCGAAACCACATGCGCTAAATCGTAAAACAGTTCGATCCAATGAACGTGATCACTACTCGCCTCTGCATCAAGGTGATGCGTAGGTTTACGCCAAAGTGGGTGCTTTTTCGATATATCCATACAAGGGTCCCCTAAGCTTCCTGCATATCCTTTGCTGAGTTTTACTTCGTGCGTACACACCACGAGCCAAGCCAGTGCGCCGACTTCCTCGATTAGCGGTAACTTCTAGGTAATGGAAAAATAGAAATCATAGCCCTAACCATCTTAGAACAACTTTCAGAGTGTTTATAATGAAAATCAGACACTTAAATATTTAGGGATACTGCCGTAGGAAACAGAGTGTAAGTGATACTTACCCTATGCGGACGAGGGGTTAACAATAGAAGACGATTAGCTCTACGTCTCGCTCTAGTAGTAATACTAGAGCGAGTTATCGAACACGGCAAAACCATGGCCATTAATTCAGATACTACTCATCTAGCTCTATACAATGAGCTCAGATGCGATGTACTCAAACTTATAATGACTATGCACTAAACACTAAGCACTGAGCACTGAGCACTGAGCACATCAATGGATACTTGCAAACTGGAGTTTGAATCACCACCGACAAAGATCGTGACCTTGGCAGCTTCTTGCTCAATAGTTCCTTTTTTGCCATAAAAAGCGAAGTCATCTGTGGTTAAAGTAAATTCAATCGTTTTGCTTTCAAAAGCCTTTAAGTCTACTTTTTTAAAAGCCTTCAACTCTCTACGAGGGCGTGTAGTTGAAGTCCCTTTCTGTGAGATATAGCATTGAATCACTTCACATCCATCAACCTCAGAATCATTGGTAACGGCAACGGATACATGAACCTCCTCTCCGATAGAGACCTTAGGTTTAGATGATTTCAGGTCGCTATATGAAAAGCGGCTATAACTCAATCCAAAGCCAAACGGATACAGCGGTGTATCTTGGCAATCCTTGTAAGGCTGATAATCTTGATACGCTCGCATTTTTCCTAGTTCTTTACGTGCGTAATAGATTGGGATCTGCCCCGTAGAGCGAGGGACGGACATGGATAACTTGCCTGATGGATTGACCAACCCGTAGAGAATTCGTGCAACGGCATTCCCTGTTTGGGTGCCACTTTGCCAAGCATAGACAAGTGCATCGCCGTGCTGCTCTATCGCAGGAGACGGAATCGGGCGTCCTGTACATTGAACCACAATCAATGGTTTGCCAGTTTTTCCGATTGCTGAAATAAGCTGTTCTTGACCCGCGGGCAATGCAAGGTCGGCTACATTACGTGCCTCCCCTGTTCTTCTATGGCTTTCCCCAATACACAACACAACCACATCGGCTCGGTGCGCGCACTCCACCATATCGTCACTGAACGCGACACTGTCGGTAATGATAGTATTCTGCTTTGATTGAGCTCTTAACCCATCGATGATAGAAACTACATCGTCACTACTACCATCCAAACACCAAGAGCCTAAATGCTGTCGCTGTGAGTCTGCATGCGGACCGATCACGGCTACGGTTAAACCTGAATCAGCTAGCGGAAGGAGGTCATTGTCATTTTTCAATAGCACTAAGCTTTCTTCTGCAAGAGCCAGAGCCTTATTTGCATGCTCAGGTTTGCCAAGAACACTAAGATGATGTTTCGGATCAACGTAAGGTCTCTCAAACAAACCAAGACGAAACTTAGCTCGAAGAACGTTCCGCACAGCATCATCTAATTCAGCTATAAGCTCTGGGTTCCTTTCTATCGCTAGAGCCAAATTATCTTCGTATGCTTCATGGGTCATTGCCATATCAACACCCGCTTCAAGGGCGAGTGCTGCAGCATGTTCACTGTCTTTCGCAACACCAAAGTACTCAAGATCAGAAATAGACCCCCAATCACTCACCACTAAACCATCAAAGCCTTGTTGCCCTCTTAGCCAGTCACGAACTAATGGTTTAGACCCGGTGACAGGTGTACCACCAAGGTCATTGAATCCAGTCATCAATGAACCTACACCTGCATTGATTGCTGCCTTAAATGGAGGCAAGTACACATTATGCAGACTATTTTCGGAGATTTCCGTTGTGTCGTAATCACGACCGCCCTCTGAAGCCCCGTAGCCAACAAAATGCTTAGCACAGGCCAAAATATTCTCAGGTTGAGTTAAGTCATCGCCTTGAAAGCCACGCACAACGCCTTTGGCCATTTGACTGGTCAAATGAGGGTCTTCCCCACTACTCTCAATAACCCGACCCCAACGAGGATCGCGAACAATATCGAGCATAGGAGCAAACGTCCAATTAATACCGAGCGAGGCCGCTTCCGCCGCAATACCACGATAAGCTTCTTCTACTAATAATGGGTTCCAAGAGCAGGCCTGGGCTAACGGAATGGGTAGCACTGTTTTTTGCCCATAGATAACATCGCGAGCAAAGATAATAGGAATACCCAATCGGCTCTCTTCTATCGCGGCTTTTTGAATCTCATTTAACTGATTGGGATCAACCGATTCACCCGGTGCATTTCCGGCCCATGCAGTATCAGCTAAAATTCGAGAGCCCCATTTCCCCTTGCGTACCTTGTCTAGGTAAAGCGCTTTATAAGAGCCATAGTCCAACATTGGCGATTGGCATAATTGACCCATTTTTTCTTCGAACGTCATTTTTGACAACAAATCTTCAGTGCGAACATCAATAGCCAATGAAGAGTCTTTATATTTAACCATCGTTATTGCTCCAAAGTGGACTTAGGTTTGTAGTTCGGAAATGCTTCCAACAAAAACTCACTCATCTCAGTGGCAAGTTCACTATCCCCATTTTGCAATGCCAGTATTCGCAATTGCTCAGCCGCTTCAGGCACATAACGAGCGTCTAGCTCAACGTAAGTCTCAATAAACATTTCAAGCTGTTGCTGGTTAAGCTGAGCAAGGATCTTTTCAGGCATTGCTTTGGCGTCGTCGTAAAACGAAGGTTTAGGACCAAGAACTGCATTTTCCCAAGTTTCGAGTACTTGTTGAAATCCACCTAGATAAACATCATCTTGCCGCAGTTCAAGCTTATTCATGCCTTTCAGGGCAATCAGTAAATTCTGCTCTTCAATCTGCTGGTGAGCGTATTCATTGTATCGTTCAGAAAGTTGATATGTTTTCAGCCAGGCTGTGCCGTAAGCAATTGCCACCAACAGTGCAAAGAGCCCCAATTTAATTCCATTGCTCATTACTTCACCCCAACACCAGTAAACGCTTTAATAAAGTTTTTCTGTAAACAGAAGAAGACAATAACCACAGGCACTGCGATCATGGTCGTCATTGCCCATAACTGCTCTAAGTTGGTGCCTGGCACTTCAGTTTGGAAATTATAGAGAGCCAGTTGCAACGTCATTAGAGACTCATCTCTCACGTACAAAAGCGGTCCCATGAAGTCATTCCAAGCCCCCATGAACGTTAGAATACCTACCGTCGCTAGCGCTGGTCTTAACATAGGCAAAACAATCTTTCTAAAGATACGAATTTCATTAGCACCATCAATGCGAGCTGCTTCTAAATAGGCATTGTCGATTTGCTTCATGAATTGCACTAGAAGAAATATATTATATGCACTAATAGAACCTGGAATAATTAATACTCTGTAAGTGTTTATCCAGTTCCATTCATACATCATCATATAAGTTGGGATTGTAAATAATACTGCAGGGATCATCATTGAACCAAGAATCACCTTCAACCAAAACTCTCTCCCCGGGAGTTTTGTTTTAACAATGGCGTAAGCAACCATAGAAGAAAACAATACATTTAAAAACGTAACCGATAATGAAATGAAGATAGTATTAAAGAACACTCGTCCTAAATTTATCGAATCAAATACTTCAACATATCCTTTAAATGACCACTCTGTCGGAAGACTATTAGGAGAGTGCATTATCTCCGGCCCAGTTTTAAATGAGTTAATCAACATAAAAAAGAATGGGTACAATACGACTATAGAAGCAACCGCGAGTGTTACGTAAATCAGGATCATTGTATTTTTATTTTTGTTCATACTTAGTCTTCTTTACTTGTGATTTTCAGTTGCATCATTGTTAATAAGTAAATAACAGCTGCAAGCATTAAGCCTATGGTTGAGGCTTCACCCATTTGCATCTTTTCGAAGCCTACTTGATACAAATATAAAACAGGTGTTAGCGCGGATTGATACGGGCCGCCACTTAAGTCAAAGTTCATAAACACTTCAATGAACATCTGTAAACCATTGATAATATTCATGGTCATAACAAATATAATCTGAGGCATAATCATAGGCAGTGTGATTTTACGTGTCTTTCGCCACCAAGATGCACCGTCGATATCTGCAGCTTCAAAGAGAGAACGGTTTATGCTTGCAATACCACCTAGGAATATGATCATCTGAACACCAAACCACTTCCAAGCACTAAATACTGCAATAACAGGCATAGGAAGCCACTGTTCAAATTTCCAGAAAATGGGTTCAGATATAATATGCGCGTTGATCATAGAACTTTGTATCGGCCCTGACGGTCCGGAAATAAAATCAAAGATAACCATAGCGACAGTAATAGAAGTGATAACAGGAATAAACATTATCGTTCTGAAAAAGCTTGCCATGAACTTTATCTCATTTAATAGCAAGGCAAGACCAAGTCCAATAAAAAAACTAAGGAACACGAATATTACTTGGTTGAACAATACATTAAACAGTGATTTCCAAAACATGAAATCTGTTACCACAGATATCCAATTTGATAATCCAACAAATTTGGTATTCTCAGGCAATAAAATATTTGTTTCTAAAAAGCTACTTTCAAACGAAAGATAAAAAGGATACATCAAAAAAACCATGAAATATATTATCCAAGGCGCAAGGAAAACATACCCCATGATGAGGTTATTCTTTTTCATATTAGTACCACTCGAACTTATATATTAATGAACAAATATTTTATTTGCTTGCTGACTTGCTGACTCAACGGCCGTCTCAGCAGTTATTTCTTTTTTAAGTACAACCTTGGAATACTGCTGCAGTAATATAGTTGCAACATCAGCTGATTGTGAAAAGGGTTCACTCATAATGGTAAAGGAAAGCTGATCTACAAATGGTTTGGCTTCCTTGCTTTGGTAATAAGGTCTGTCTTGCAATTCAGTTAATACTGGCAACTGACCAAGTTCTACGTTTGCTTGATGATTAAGCTCATCACCCATTAGCAATTGAACAAATGCCCAGCTAAGTTCTTCAACCTCAACCGTATTCTTGAATATCATAAGTGCACGACCATCAAGGGTTGAATAAGAAGTATCGCTCTTGTTCAAGGTCGGTATCGGTGCAAGCCCAACATCTTCCCCTACCACCATAGGTCGCTGCGCCGCTTCTTGTAAGTTGGCTTTCCAACCAAACCCAAACTGTGGCCACATACCAATATTGCGAGAGAAGAAGCTTTTCTCCATCGTCAACGGTGCAAACTTTTGTGCTTGTTGCATTGTCTCTAAGAACGCCGCCATATTGGCTTCTTCTTTATCAAAAACAGGATGCGTTCCAAAGCGGTTAAGTAGTGTAAATTCACCCTCATTAAAGTTGTAGTACATCTGAGCCAACATACCCCAGTACCAACTACCAGAAGACAATACATCATTCCAAAATACAGTCCCGTAAACTGGGCTCCCATCTTGACGCGGGGGCAACTGGTTTATTTTTTCTGCTGCGTATAAAAACTCTTCCCAAGTTTGCGGTGGCTGGTCTGGATCAAGCCCAGCTTCCAAGAATAGTTCTTTGTTATAAATCATTAATTGGGTGGTGGCATTCCATGGAATGTAGTAGCTACGACCAAAATTCTTGCGTAGAAAAACAGGATCTATTCGATCGATAAGCTCTTGATAACCTTCAAACTGATCAAAGTAAACGAGCTTGCCCATTTTTGCGTATTTAGCTGGTTGATAACCAAATACACCCGCGTATAAATTTGGTAAGTCACCTGCCGCCATTCGAGTTTCTAAGTTTTCATCGTTTGAAACAACGACTTCAACATCGGGATATTGCTTCTTAAACTCAGGTACAACTACATTACGAACAAAATTCATGTAGTTACCAGCGGGTGTCATGACTTCTAGCTTAGTTGCAGCAAACGTAACCGTTTGGCAACTAAAAGCAAGCACACACCCAATTAACCATTTTTTCATGATCCACCCTACAAAGTTTCCCTTAAAATTAATTTTGTCGGTAGAATTCTCAGATCTTCCATTTCATCTTTACTGTTCATTGCATCGAGCAGTGTTTTTGCTGCTATCTCGCCCATACCCATTTTTTGGTGGGAGATAGTGGAGAGTCTTGGAATCATGAGTTCTGCCATCTGTATATCGTCAAACCCAACCAGTTTCATGTCTTCTGGAATTGCGATACCTTTTTCTTTCGCTGCACGGATAATGCCAATTGCCATCTCATCGTTGGAAGCGAATACCGCTTTTGGCTGCTTACCTTGTTCTATCAGTTCCTGCATCTTTTTATATGCTGTACGCTCGGTGAAATCCCCTTCTATCAGCAATGATTGATCCACATTAATCTTGTAGTAACCCAATGCTGAGATATAACCATCAAGGCGCTTTTGAGCATCATAAGAGTCTTCAGGACCTCCAAAGTAGTAAATCTCTTTACAACCGGAGTTAATCAAAGCTTTGGTCGCTGAAAACGCACCACCAAAATTATCAATGAGAATGTTGTAAATATTCGGGCCCGAGACCTCCCTATCTAAAACAACAACAGGGAAGTCCTTCTTTGCTACCGACTTTAAAAACTCATCATCAAACGAGTTGGTTAAAATAATGGCGCCGTCTACCATGCGATCGCGAATGTATTTGTGCGCCGTAGACCCCTCATTGCCATACACGCTGCAAGCAACAAGGTCATACCCATTTTGATGACAGACTTGCTCTATACCTTTCACTAACTCACTGTAGATCGGTCCAAACCATGAGTTAAAAAATAGGCCAATCGCATTGCTCTTTTTCTGTTTAAGCTGTTTTGCATTGTTGTTTGCAACATAGTTAAGCTCAGAGGCAACTTTCAATACATGCTCCCGGGTCGCATCACTAATTCGTGGGCTTCCGTTTATTGAATAAGATACCGTTGCGATCGATACATTTGCTTTCTTTGCTACATCTTTTATCGTCACTGCCATGTTCTACAGAGTCCTTGCTTCAATTGATTTCATCATCATCGTATGTGTTGAAACGATTCTACCAAGAATGTGCAATAAGCAACAATTAATACCAAGTCAATGTTGAAATTCATGATGTTAACCCGGTGAACCGGGTTAACATCATCGGCTACAGTGTGACCTTCAGAACATTACCTGATTCATTAAGCTTGTTTTTCAGATAGTTAGATTCCACAACCGCACCACCGGTACGATAACGATTCTGTTGAAGTTCAAAAGGAACATCGACACCATTTAGTTGAATCGTTTTAGGTGTGTATTGACCTTCAGCTGATGTAATGACCACTTTCACGGCTTTACCTTCAACTTCGTAGTCCATTGAAACAGTACCTAGTCGAGACGATACAATCGGATCAAGTACTAAGTTGCCACGTTCAAATCGCAAGCCAAACACATTACTGATCAGCTGATTCAAGTAAATGCCAGGACCACTGGAGTAGATACGCCATCCGCCCTTAACAGAGACTTCACCCGCTTTAACTTTATCGAAGTTATCGTAGGCCGAATAACGGTCATTAAATTTCGCATCAGAACTAGAGAAGTAAGCATTTGACTGTCTCATTTCAGCATTAGGAACAATATCTTGGATCCCCACCGGAATGATCTTGTATAAGTTGTCAAATACCGCTTCCGCATCGCCTAATTTACACAGCGCTTCGATGAATCGGATATGCGCATGACAATATTGCAATCCAACTTCTCGACCTAGGTTTGCCGCAAGCTCTGCACGTTTGAAGTAGGTTTGTTTGCCTGCCTTGTACTCCGCCATGCGATCCATGAGTCGTACCCCGTCTGGGTGCACTAAGTTCTCTTTAATCATCAGCATATGCTCATGCGCCATTTCCGGAGTGAACGTTTCCGAAATGATGGAGCGACTCGCAGGCAACAAGCGATATTTAATGCCAGTATTCTTGTCTGACGGGTGCAGAAGGTACTCTACTTGTTCAACCTCACCTTGCTCATCTCGATCAAAATGGATGAAGCCAGCAATGGTGTCATCTTTGATTAAATAATGGTGGTAGTCTTGCTCCATATCAGTGGCAAGCTTTGTTAACTCTTCACTGAAATGATCAAACTTTGTTGCCCCTTTTAGGACGCTAGCCATTCCTTTAAGCGCTTGTAATGTCAATGGAATCGTCCAACCACTGACCATGTTTTCACGCAACGACTGATTCGCAGGTTGTAGGGTGTCATCCCAGTCACCGTCGCCATAGCAAGAAAGTGAAGTGCCTGGAACAAGGTTATCGATGATGTGCTGAATTTGGCGTTCTACATGGTTAAACAGTGAGTAACGCTCAGCGCTCTTAGTAAACTCTTCCTTCGCCAACGTGTATGGCAGCATCTCATCAAGTACACTGAAATCATCGGTAACCGCTAGGTATTCGCCTAAGGCCTTTAACGGCCAAACGATGATATCACCATGGGCATCTTCTTGTTGAATCTGTGCATACTGATCGAACATAAACCACTGAGGCCAGGTTCCTGTTTCTTGATACTGATGGCTATAAATCTCTTTAAGCAGGTCTCTTGCTTTGCCATATTCTTGCATTGACATGAACAGCTCAAATGGCCCCTGAGATACATCTCGAGTTCCCCAAGCTGCGCCAGAATACTGCTCCAAACCATGTGGTGTACTGTAGTGAACCAACGCATTGTGCGTAAACCAGTGAACAGTTTCGTTTAAGCGCTGGCTGTTAATTTCATCGTTTTCAAAATGCAGCTTGAACCCTTTAGTTAGCTTCAGTCGCTGTGACTCACACTTTGCTGTCTCTTCGTCAAATTCAATACGTTGGCCTTTAGAGTTAACTCCGGCCAATTCACCACCAAAAGTAATCCTCGCTTGATCATGCACGAGGCCTTTAAGCACAAGATAATCTACCGAACCAGTCTCGGGGTTAGAAATAGTGTCCCACTCGGATAACTCTAAGCTCGGCAACAGGCTGAAACTCAATTCCGACGAGAACTTTTCAATTAACTCGTTACGGCCTTGAATTGTGAGTCCATCTTCACCTTGAGTGACACGGATAACACTATCTGACTCGTTATTACCAAATACAAGTTGGTGTGATACGGCAATATCTAGCGCTGTGTCCAAGCCACGGGTTTCAATATCTAATTGAATGATTGGCGTGTCTGCAGAGGCGAATGAGCGTACATCAATGAAACCGTTAAGGTATTTGTAAACCCAACGAGAGTAATTGGTTCCGACCTCGTAAGCGGAAGGCATCCCTAACGCTTGGTATGTCTCTCCCTGCTTGATCCAGATGCGCTGACCGCCATTGGAGAAATGGTTGAGAGGGTTTCTACATACACCTAATAGCTTATTGAATGATGTGTTACCCAGAGTTAATTGGGAGTTGAAAACACCAAATATATGATGGGTCGCACTCATAATAGAGTTTTGGTAATCGGTATTGTTTCCTGTTGCGATTACGTGCCCCGTTGTGCGTTCCATGTATTGCTCTTTTGCGGCCAGCGTCACATATTGACTGTCACCATAAAAGAACGATAGGAGCTCACCTTCTTTAGATTCAGAGAAACGGCGTTCAGTACCGAAAAGATCGCGTAATTCATCGTCAGTTAGCTTTTCACCTTTAATGTAAGGTGCTTTTCTTCGAGCCTTATACGGCAGAAGGTTGTCACAACTAACAGTGTGTTCACCATCTGCGTGCATAGATTTAATAGACGCGACATCCATGTGTTGTTTGAGGTTTGATTCTTCACAATGCCCCTCAACAACGCCATAGAATGTCTGAGCATTCGCATGATTTGGCGCTAAAGTAACGGACTCCGTTTGAAGTGCAATATAGCCCATTTCAAACTGATATTTTTCATTCGCTAGTTCGTACTTCTTCAGAGCCATGGCTTCGCCAGTGACTTTGTACTCTTGGCCAAAAAACTGATATCCATCCGTACTAAAGCCAATAACAGGAGAGAACGAACCGATCTGAATTCTCGGATTACCCGTGCTTTGTGGAAGGTTTTGACGGCTGCACACGGTGAACCCGAAATCATCCAGTTGATAGACTTGGTGGTCTAAGTACTGAGAGCAATACGCTTCATTGGTTTTAACTGCACCTTCATCCGCCAATCCAAGGTCTTGTCCATAAACCAAGTCAAAGGTCAGCTCTGAACTTCCGATGTTATTTACTTCAACATCATAGAAGAAAGCACGATCTACAATTCTTAGCGATACTAATGCTTCATATTTATCTGTCGTTGTTTTCCAGGCTAGTGAACCATCTTTCTGCTTAAACGTTTCAATTTCTTCATTAAAAAAAAGTAACGGTGTTGCAGAAATAACATCATTGTCGAACGTGCGTAGATAGATATTGCTAATCGACAACTCATTCAACGGCGTATCAAAAAGTGAGACCATTAATTTTTCACTGCGAATCGCAGACAGCACGCCAGTTGGGCTGAAGGTCATGTTAAGTTTTTCATCACCGACGATCAAAGCCGGCTCATTAATAAATTGGTGCATCGCGACAAATCTCCAGACGCTGAGTTTGTTAAGAATAGAAAATGTTGTTTTCGGTTGAATCATCGAATAAATGGCATTTGTCCATGAGTAATTCGATATGACAGCGAGAGCCGACAGCAGGAACCTGCTCACGATCTGACTGCTTACAAATAACGTGACAGCCTAAAACATTCAGGTGCACATAAACTTCCGAGCCAAGCTCTTCAATAGCTTCCACTTCCGCAGACAATGTATTGCTGCCTTTCTCTAACCTAACGGCAATATGTTCTGGGCGAATACCTACATGTACATTTTTGTCCGTCCAAAGTTCAGCACGCGTATGACGCTCAGCAGGCAATTCAATTAATTTGCCTCCGAAGTCAACGCCAACCGAACCCTCAAACTTACTCACTTTCCCTGCAAACATGTTCATTGCAGGCGAGCCGATGAACTCAGCAACAAAGCGGTTCTTCGGGTTGTGATATACATTCATTGGTGTGTCCACCTGCATGATATGCCCCTTATTCAAGATGCATACCCTGTCCCCCATTGTCATCGCTTCCACTTGATCATGGGTAACGTAAACCATTGTCGCCGGACTGCTAGACTCTTGAAGTTGTTGATGTAATCGAGTGATTCGCATACGCATAGAAACACGTAACTTAGCATCAAGATTTGAAAGAGGCTCATCGAATAGGAAAACCTCTGGCTTCCTTACCATTGCTCGACCTAATGCCACACGCTGACACTGTCCACCCGACATTTGATTCGGTTTTCGGTCCAGTAAATCAGTGATCTCTAATAGCTCAGCGGCTTCTGATACTCGTCGTTTTATTTCTTGCTTAGATTTCTTTGCCGTTTCAAGGCCAAAGGCCATATTCTCATAGGTGGTCATATGTGGGTAAAGTGCATAGTTTTGAAAAACCATAGCGATACCACGGTCTTTTGGCGGCAAATCATTGCACACCTTGTCACCGATAAACAATTGACCGCTTGTAATACTTTCTAGACCTGCAACCATTCTTAGCATTGTTGACTTTGCGCAACCTGATGGTCCAACGAGTACCATAAACTCGCCATCTTTAATGTCTAAACTGACATCATGAATCGCATGATAGCCATTGTCGTAAACCTTGTTAATGCCTTCAAGAGTGACCTTTGCCATGGGCTATAACTTCCTATCTAAAGCGGGGTTAAACGTTTCAACAAAATAGTAACTATACGGCTGAATCAAAGCAATGATTTCATTTCGATAGTTTGTCGTTTCGTGATCTCTGTCTTCTACCAGTGACTTTACAATATTTCATCTGCTACAAAAGAGCTGTAAAGAGACTGTAGTGCCGAGGTTTGTCCTTTGATATCAAGGTACATAGCGACATTTTCGCGCACAGGTTCAGCAATAAATGCGCCTACAAACATACCTTGATCAAGACCAATGACCTTACTTGAAACTTGCCCAGTGCTGTCTATGGCATCAGCCCATCCAGCCGATGTTTCAATCTGGGGCGAGTCTATTTTCAACTGATTTAAACGCTGTATGGCGTCGGTCGGTGAAATCATATAGTACAACGCCAAAGCATGAGGTGTGCCGGTGGTGCCCGTTTCAATTGAATTGTTGTATTTTCGATGACTTTCAGACACAGACTCCAACCCAAATGCAGCGTACCCATCATCGACAGTTGAAGATGCTGAAACTAGCGGGATATTGTGGTCGTCTGCATATTGAAGATGTACTTGAGTAAACTCCTCTACCATTTCGTAGCTAGGCATCAATGACTGCTCATCAAGCCACAATGCTGGAAGCATGGCCTGAAAATATGAACCATCCCAGGTGAGCATAGGCGCGACATCTAAGCCCGCATTTGAGAACCCTCCCCTCACTAGTGTCATGTCAGTAAAAGCCGTGTGCGGAACCTGACTGTCGGTCATCATCACCGCCCAAAGTGTTGCCAATCTGCTCTCATTGGCTTTACGGTCCACATGATAACTAAGGTAGGCGTTGTCCTTTCGGCTCCAACCCGCTCTTAAAAAACCTTGGCTAGCATCATACAGTTCAGACCAACCTGTAGATTGTGCACTCAATAATACGTCAGCTCTCAGAGAGAGTTGGTTTAGACGTTCATCAGTATGGTTATTTAGCGCCCCGTAGAGACCCGCTAACGTAAAAGACATTATTCCGTTATCTACCGCCGAAGCGATGGCACTATCATCAATCGTTAAATTCGAACCTTCTATCTGATACAGCCAGTAGAAAAGTCCATTCCATTTTGGCGCACTTTCTAACACGCTAAGCACTGTGCTTAGACGAGTAATCGCATTTTCATCGCCATACTCAATCATTTGAATGAGGACATTAATGTACAACGCAATAGTCGATATATTGGTGTAGTGAGAAGGAAGTATCTCGTCACCATCCACCAGAACATGATCAAAAGGAATGTGCGCTAGAGTTGAAACCCCAACACCATCGATAAAGTAGTCCATATTGTCTTGTAGCGATTGTTCAAATCCCACAGGATAGTATTTTGATTCGATTCTGATTTGAGTGATCACATCTTCTTCAGGAACAACCGGGTCTGGCGAGTCATCACTACTACTATTACATCCAGTAAAGATAAGAACCGATAGAGTGAAAATGGATAAGAGTCTGAATTTCATAGGAGTCTCATTAAGTAAAAAGCCCCGAAGGGCTTTGTCATATCACGGTTAATTATTTAGAAGTTCCAAATGATACCGACTTTGGCAAATACACCTTCTTTGTCGCCCCAGGTATATTCATTTCCGTTTCTCTGCTTGTGGTCTCGATAGGCGAGATCTGCCAATAAACTAATACTTGAGTTAATAGGGATCTCTGAGTACAAGGCATAGTTGTTGTAATCGTATCCCGTTCCATCATAGATTTCGGT
Source organism: Vibrio breoganii (assembly GCF_001677275.1). GTDB lineage: Bacteria > Pseudomonadota > Gammaproteobacteria > Enterobacterales > Vibrionaceae > Vibrio > Vibrio breoganii. The sequence goes on along the minus strand of NZ_CP016177.1, from coordinate 916,776 downwards.
TTCGCCTCTTTCATAACGAAGTTCCAGATACACGTTGTTATCAAAGCGGAACTGAATCAAAGGTTTGATGGCGATTTCTTTCCACGCAAAATCGTTTTTGTCTTCGTGATACAAGAACTTGCTACCTAAATTAATCCAATCATTGAAGCGGTAGACATACAGTGGCTCTGTTTCGTAAAACATCGCCTTTTCTTCATCCCAGTAACCAGCCTCTAGATTCAGGTGTAAGAAGTGCTTTCCAAGAGAAAAGTTAAGTTCAGGAGTAATTTGGTATCGCGTACTCTCATCAAAACCAGATACTTTTTCGTAGCCAACTTCGATGGCATAGTTGAAGTTCTCGTTTACCCATTTTTCATAACGAGGCATAAGGTCAATCGTAAGCAACGAATTACCCTCAGATACCTTATCTTTACCTCGATACTTATGTGTCTCTTTGATTACATAAGCGAGTCGGAAGTTTTCGCCGATTTTTGTTGAGCCATCAGCAAAAATAATGGAGTGAAAAAGCTGACTAGGGGCATTCTTGTAAACGTATTCTTCGTACTCGTACCCGGTCAGAATACGCGTTCGCTTGGGAGTTGCTCCGCCCGATTCTGATGCCATAAGTACCTCACCAAAACCACCGATATCTCGCAAAGAATCATCGTTTTTTGGAAGCTCTAATTGATCACCTGCCACAGCTCCGTGGCCAGGTAACTCAATACCATCCCACATTCCCGGCTTAGATTTAACACTGCCGTACCCTGGTAAAGAGATGCCATCCCACATATTTGCCTTGGATTCATTACTAAGTACGTTTGTAGAAACCAAAGCTAAGCTAGTCCATAGCAATGTAGAGATATTTTTCATTTTTACGCCCTCTACATTTACTTGTTGTTAGGAATGAAGCTGCGATACATTTTTTCTACATCACTCATGTAGCCACGCGCTTCCAAGTAAGTTTGTACATCGGCATTAATCTCATCAGCAACAAAAGCACCAACAAACATACCTTGGTCTAGAGAAAGTATTTTGGTCGACATACGCCCTTCAGTATCAACCGCATCATACCAACCAAATTCGCTTTCAATGCTTGGGTAATAAGCCTTAAGGGCTTTTAACGCTGCCACAGAAGTTTCTGGGCTAACAATATATGACAGAGCCGTAGCATGAGGCGTTCCTGTATCTCCAGCATGCATTTCATTGTTAAACATGACTTTGCTCTCTGAAAGATAAGGCACACCAAATTCAGAGTACCCATCGTCAACCGTTGCTGAAGAAGAAAGTAGAGGAATGTTGTGTTTTGCTGCGTAAACCATTTGAACAAAGGTCATGTCTTCGACAAGACTGTAATCTGGCATGAGTTGTCTTTCATTCATCCAAATTGAAGGCAACATGCCTTGGAAGTAAGTGCCATTCCAAGTCAGCATTGGATTGTATTCTTTGCCATTGAAAGTATATGGGTGTGTGTATAGCTCCATATTATCGAAAGCACTGGTAGGTACTGCATTTGAACCTTGATCACGGGTAATCAACGCAGCCCATAACGGCGCTAGGCGGCTTTCATTCGCTTTTCGGTCAATGAAATATGGCAACGCAGCATTGTCTTTGGTGCTCCAGCCCGCATTCATCAAGCCTCGGTTTTTATCATAGATAGATATCCATCCATCAATTTGTCCTTCAAGAATGGCTTCGATTCTTGAAACAATGGCTTGTTTATCTGGAGACGTTGAATCAAGATACGCCCCTGCGACACCAGCCAGTGAAAGCGCTAAATTGGCATTATCAACAGCAGGAACGATCCCTTCTTCTGTTGGTTGGAGTTTTCCGTCAACAATGTCATATGGCCAAAAATACAGTCCTTTCCACTTTGGTGTTTCTTCTAGTACATCAAGAACTTCGCTAATTCTTATCAATGCATCAGCGTTACCCGCTTTTTCAACCTCTACCAAGATATTAAGGTACAGGCCAATTTCGGTGGTATTTACGTAATAGAAAGGAACAACTTCACCATCGACAATAGAAACGGTATCAAAAGGAACTTTAGAAACTGGGTCGACACCAACACCATCCCGGAAGAAATTTAAGTTGTTGTTAAGCTCAGCTTTAAAATTTTCTGGGTATAAATGATCTCTGATCGTCAATTCGTCTAAAACAATATCACTGGCAAAAGTGCTCACACTGAAACTTATCAATGCAGCTGCAAAGGCATACTTTTTATTACTCATCATCAATTCCAATTCATCGTAGGGTTGTTTAAACGTTTATATTACATTGAGACAGATTTATTAAATCGTCAATAGTGTGTATTGCACAAACGTGATCCAGATATAGTTATTTTTATCCAATTAATAGATATAAAAATTAATGCTTAATTTTCAAAGACTTAAAGCGTTAGTTGTAAACAGAGATAGGCAAGAACAAACAATTTGGTGCATTGCCAACCAAAACTGGGCACCTATTCTTGTCGAGATTCACAAAAATAACATTGACTTTATCTTTTTCCTTGCCTCCTTGAAATTTAAGTATCATGCTCGCTATAGATTAAACGTTTAACTAAATATAAAAATCAGTTATTAAGTAGCCATAGGATTGAGAAACAAAGCCATGGAACAGTTTACATTTGGTAAGAAAACACTTATTGCATCTCTCTGCGCTTTATCGTTAGCGGGTTGCCTAGATGATCCCTACGAAGAGCCGAAACAGTCTGTTGATTCGATTGTGCTTTATGGTTCAGGTGACGATGGTTTATTTTCAATGGCCGTCATCGACAGTTCAGGAACAAAAGCATTCGTCGACAGCAGTGGTTCGGTGAGTCAAGGTAATGTTCACACCCAAAGTATGACGGAAAGCACCAGTGGCGATCTCGACGTCACCATCACCAACGATGAAAATGGCCGTATTCTACTAGAAAGTAATGACGGTGAGGCTGTCTTTTTAGATATTGATACCTCAAAAGCTATCTTGCAGTTTGACAGCAAAATGAAGAGCAAGCCTATTGTTGGTCAAGAAGTATATTTAACGACCCAAAAAGAGATGGACCAAGATATTGGGCATGTTGAACTAACCAGTACTTTTTTGGCTAGCTACAATGGAGCAACACAAACCGTCAAGGTTCCACTGTCTTGCTTTATAAGCTCTGGAATGGACTTCACTCAAGCATTAGCGCCATTTGCGCTCGAATCTTCCAGTAACCTCGACTTTACCCTTGGCAACATCCAAATTATTGCCGATTCAATCGAACAAGATGATGTCCTAGAGTGCCAATCAACCAGTGATAGGGTCGAAGCTGATGACCCGAACGATAGCTACCAAGTATCAACTCTATTTAAGGTAGGCGACACCGGTACAGAAGGTTGGGCAACAGGCATTACAAACTGGATGACAACTGGCGAATCCACTCTTCATTGGGCAAGTGATCATATTCGTGTGGAATATACTGATGCACCTGCTGGTGAGAATGGTGGATTGGTATTCGCCACAACAGATGGAAGCACGCTAGACATTTCTGATTACATAGATACCGGTATTCTCAAATTTTCACTAAATGTCTCAAGCTACGCTTCACACCCAACAAAACGTCTGCAAGTACAAATGGAATCGAGTGAGTTTGGGAACTCTCAGCCATATCTCTTAAATGAAAATACAGCAGCAAATCGCTGGACAGAGATAAAGATCCCCTTGAGTGACCTTTTCACGCGTGAAGATGGCAGTGTGAATATCAACTCCCTTAAAAACATCGATAAAGGCATGTCTATCTTACCTGAATGGGTAGAGTCTACGGATACTCTACAAGGGATCGACTTTTCTATTCGCGATATTCAGATCGCAATGAGTGACCCTACCAAAGAGATAGCCCTCTATGGTCCAAGTGATGATCAAAGCTTTGATGTCGTCATCATTGATAGTGATGGTATAGAAGCGACTGTTGATGAAAGTGGCAATATGATGCAGGGCAATATCCAAACTCAAAACCCATTAGGTACACCAAGAGGTACACTTAACGTCAACATTTCCGACAATAAACAAGGCCGATTATTGCTACAAAGTAACGATTCAAGTCATGTTAATTTGGATGTTGACCCATCCAGTGCGACCTTACAGTTTGATGTCTCTACAATGAGTAAACCCGCTTTAGACCAAGAGATCTATGTAACGACTCAAAATGAAATCGGTGTAGACATTGGCAAAGTTTCAATCACCAGTGCATTACTTGCCAACTACAATCAGGGCACTCAGGTTATCAAGGTTCCACTTTCATGCTTCTCTGATAACGGTATGGACTTTGCGAATACTATTTCCCCATTATCATTGGATTCTTCAACCAATCTCAATTTTCAATTTGGTAATGCTCGTATCATAGGTAGCTCTATCGAGCAAAGTAACGTACTTGAGTGTGACACCACCAGCACACCACTTGCTGCAGATGATATAAACGATCCTTACGCAGCATCTAAAGTGTTCGATTTAGATAATTGGGCTTTAGGTGGTTGGGCAACGGGTATTGACAACTGGATGACCTCAGGGGCTTCCACTCTTGATTGGGCACCTGATCATATTCGCATAACATATACGGATGCTCCAGCAGGTGCAAATGGAGGATTGGTTTTAAAAACAACCGATGAATATACCCGTGATCTATCCAACTACATAGACACAGGCGTACTCCAGTTTATGTTTTACGTCGATAACTACGGCGACCACCCAACGAGACGCTTCCAAGTTCAGATGGAATCCAGCGAGTTTGGTAACTCACAACCCTATTTTCTCGAAGAACAATCTGGATGGCAGCAAGTTCAAGTGCCATTACGTGCACTGTTCTCAGATGACAGCGGTAACATAGATATCAATACCCTAAAGAATATTGACACAGCAGTTTCAATACTTCCTGAATGGGTCGGTTCTACCGACACATTACAAGATATGCAATTCTCGATAGGTAGTGTTCAACTCGTCATATTGTAGCTACCGATACAGCTAGGTTGGAGGCAAGTCTTTCCTTGTCTTCAACCTCTTCTCTTCCCCTATACGCACCTGCCTATAATACCTAGCCAATTGAGCGATTAGGTACCACCTTAACCGAAACCAACGGGTTAAGATTTCACTTCAAAATCATCTTTCTTTACTTAGTTGGGTTATGTCCTATCAAATTTGGGAAGTGACTTGCTGGCTCTGATTAATCATTTTACTCGGTAACACTGCATATACATTGCCGTAATGATGCCTATCGAGGTGTTCATACCATTCGACAGTCGCGACAAATAAAATTCTTTTTAGAGCAATTTGGAGTTACAAGGTATTGGATCGAGCGATCTGTTTTGAGATAGAACTCAATGAAGTTTTCACATCAGGTCTAAATCCAAACAGTGGACTAGCAAGAGTGTGATGAGTATAGAAAGCACAAAATTTAATTCTAGCTGAAAGAAAAATTCGCAGAGTTCAGTACCAATGTTTAGTACCAATCAGAAAAGCGCTGTAACTCATAAAGATATTTGAGTGAAAGTTTATTTTCAGTAGCTTAGAGGGTATTTCGAAGGAGGTGTCGCTGAAATCAACTTATTTTGCAAACATCAGGTTGGGTGGAGACCCAGCCACATCCCGGCACACAAGTCATCCGCTGCGGCTGCTTCCTTCCGGATCTGACCGAGTTCACGAACTATTGTTGCGGGAGGACCAGGCCTCCATAGAGCATCTTCAACAAATAGCTTTGCTAAAGAAGTGTGGGGATTATTCATCATCCCCTGAGTTTATACAAGCGCTTTTTCTGGCTTTGGTGCTAACCGTTGAAAGTTTAATCGCCAATTTCTTCATTTATGCGCAGGATGTAATCTGTCATCCAGATTGCACCCAAAATCAGTAGCCAAACCAGCAGTACGATTCCTTGTACATTTCCGCTTGGCATTGCAACCAATGAAGCGAACGCTGCGGTTGGCAGTGTCCAGCATTGCAGTTTAAGAAGCTTGGACTTGCTCTTCACCATGCTTTCCATGGAGAACATGATGCCGACAATCGTCAATGAGATAAGCGCGGCGTGAGTCATATCAGCCACCAACAAAGGCAGCACTAAGAAAAGAGCCCACCAGCCGTGCTTAGACGAGGTTTTCCACGAAACGGCCGCCAGCCAAATCATCGCCACACTGACCATTTGCAGTAGTGTGTAGATTGCCTCTCCGCTTAGCGCACCAATAACTTGGGAATAGATAATCCCCGATTGCATGAACAAGAAAAACGAGAACACCCCAAATCGAGCGCCAATGTTACAGCGCTTAGAAAACGCCACCATCAATAGAGGGAATAAGATCCACATCGATACTGAAAGTGCTGTAGGTTGATATGAGAGCGTGAAGCCGTATAGACAAAGGCCGACAAGTAGGAAAATGCCTGATGCACGTGAGCGCGAGATAATCCACAGTGCTGGGATAGCCAGAGCCAGAACGGGAACATTTCCCTGACTGACATCGATGGACTGAGCACATATAATGGCCAACAACGTGGTAATAAAGAACTGAACTGTAGAAAACATCATACTCGCCTCCTTGCGATTGCTGTTTTTATTCCTCAATTTATTTAACAGTCGATAACATTATGCAACAACTAAAATACAAAGTCTTTGCGGTAGTTCACCAAATTCCGCTAGGAATGGTCAGTACCTACGGAGATATTGCTAAATTTTCGGGCTATCCGGGTTACGCGAGGCAGGTAGGCGCCATTTTAAGTAATTTACCAGACGGCTCAGCCCTGCCATGGCATAGAGTAATCAACAGTAAAGGTGAGATTTCGCTTAAGGGTGAGGATTTGCAACGCCAGAAGTCACGGCTAGTTGAAGAGGGAATTGTCTTTAGTGCAACAGGAAAAGTAAAGTTAAGGCAGTTTCGCTGGCAACCCTAAGCCAAAAGCTTAGGATCGCCACTTTTTGTCAGATGTTAGTTAAATGTGAAAATTTAACGAACTCCGACTAATTGAATCGCCACGTCGTGAGTTTGTTCGATATCGGTAATCACTCTTACCGCAGTATCTGTGGTGAATCTAAGTTTGCCATCCACACGAATTTGCGCTCGAACATTGTAGGTGTGTCTAGGGTCAATATCCGCGCTGTTATAGCTGAGGCTAAAGCTAAACGGCACTTGCTTGCCCTCTGTGGTAAAGGTTTGAGTATCGAGAACCACAGCTTTCGCATCTGCCAGGGAGGTATCTTCAAGGGTCACCGTTACCTCGGCATTATCCGGCAAGGCTATTCTTTCTCTGTAGGCAAGAGTCCCTGTCACCTCAACCATTTCTGTGCTTTCTGCCATAGTCGCTTTCACTGCGTCACTCTCGGTTTGTGCACACCCTGATAGCAACACGCCCACTGCTGATGCCAACATCCAATTTCGTAAGTTCATGGTCATTGATTCTCTCTTATTTGTTGGGTTTTCCTAACTATATCCTACGCTTAGTTACCGATGTTACTCAATATAAAACGCGCGCTCTGTCACAAATAGCTCTTGTCTATTAGTTCGTTAACGGGTATTTTCGGATTGCAACTGAATCGGAGGTCGGATGAGCAAGCCACTAAATGAACTATTAACACTTTTACAGTTAGAGCAACTTGAACTCGGTTTGTTCCGAGGTGAAAGCGAACACCTTGGATTACCGCAAGTGTACGGTGGTCAAGTATTAGGGCAAGCACTCTCGGCTTCTCGCTATACCGTCCCAAGCGATCGTAGTGTCCACTCTTTTCACAGCTATTTCTTGCACCCTGGCGATCCCAACAAAAGCATCATCTACGATGTTGAGAACCTTAGAGACGGAAGAAGCTTTAGCACTCGACGTGTAAAAGCCATACAGAACGGTCGCCCAATCTTCTATCTCACAGCGTCTTATCATGGTGAACAGCCAGGATTTGAGCATCAAAATGCTATGCCTGACATCCCTGGGCCTGAGAACTTTGCATCAGAAGGCGAACTTGCTTCCAAGATTGCTGAGTTTTTGCCTGAGCCAATTCGACAAACCTTTTGCGGTGAGAAGGCTATTGAGGTTCGCCCAGTTAAGGTAGTCAATCCGCTCAAGCCGCATAAAGAAGATCCTAAACAATACCTTTGGATTAAAGCGAATGGCGAACTTCCTGAGAGCCAATTAATCCATCAGTATATTATGGCTTACGCATCAGACTGGGGCTTCTTGGTAACGGCACTTCATCCTCATGAAGTCAGCTTGTTCACCCCTAAGTTCCAAGTGGCGACTATTGACCACTCTATGTGGTTCCACCGTCCGTTTAAGATGGATGACTGGCTACTGTATGCTATCGAGAGTCCAAATGCGGCTAACTCAAGAGGCTTAGTGCGCGGTGAAATCTTCGACCGCTCTGGCAACATGGTGGCAAGCGCGGTTCAAGAAGGTGTTATGCGCTTTAAGTAAGCAAACACCAACGCGAAACATAGCAAAGCACACTCATGCTAGAGTGTGCTTTTTAGTTTCTACACAAATGTTGATCTCATCCGTTTGTTATCCGCATAACTATCCGTAAAATACGCTAAACATCGGAATTACTTGCTTATTTTGTGAGCTGGCCGACTATAAATGGCTGTTTGGATTAACATTCACAACATCACTGTTAACATCCCTTTAGCAATTACTATTGCAAATCTTCCATTTCTTTTCTCCCTCAGATGTAAAGGCAGAACATGATTTATTTACAATTCGGCCTCTACCTAGTTCTTATGCTAGGGATTGGCTATTACTCAATGAGAAAAACGCACGACAACCAAGACTTCATTATTGGTGGTCGTTCACTAGGACCTGTAACTTCCGCTGTAAGTGCGGGTGCATCAGATATGAGTGGCTGGCTACTATTGGGCCTACCTGGCGCAGTATTCGCTAGTGGCTTAGTTGAAGGTGTTTGGATCTCTGTAGGTCTAACCCTAGGCGCTTACCTAAACTGGTTGATTGTTGCACCGCGCCTTCGCTATGCGACAGAAGTTACCGATACTGTGACCATTCCGAGCTTCTTAGCTAAGCGCTTTGAAGATAACTCAGGTCTTATCAAAACCGTTTCTACCCTGGTGATCCTTTTCTTCTTCACTTTGTATGTTGCATCAGGTCTAAAAGGCGGCACGCTGCTATTTGCTCATAGCTTTGGCGCTACTGAAGAAGTCGCGCTTTATGTGACGGCATTTGTGGTGATTTCGTACACCTTCCTTGGTGGCTACATGGCGGTATGTTGGACGGATTTAGTACAAGGCATATTGATGCTTGCTGCTCTGTTCTTCTGTATGCTTCTAGGCTACATGGCCATTGCAGATTCACCGGTAATGATCAGTGACATCAAACCGGATGCCTTTAAGTTCTCCACCAGCTTTATCACTGGCGCTTCATTGATGGCTTGGGGCTTTGGTTACTTTGGTCAGCCTCATATCCTAGCGCGCTTTATTGGTATCGATAAGGTAGAGAACATTGCAAAAGCTCGCCGCGTTGGTATTAGCTGGATGATTCTGACTCTTGTGATTTCAGTCTCTATCGCGCTGATCGGTATCGGCTATGACGCTATTCATCCATTAGCTTCAGTGTCTGGAGAAGGCGGCAACCCTGAGCGTATTTTCCTTGCGCTCACTAATGCCCTATTCCACCCGGTATTTGCAGGCTTTATCTTGGCGGCCGTTCTAGCAGCGGTAATGTCGACAGCCGATTCACAGCTACTAGTACTGACCTCTTCTCTAACCGAAGATGTTCCCTTCTTCAGCAAATACGATGAGAAGAAGAAAGCATGGATCAGCCGTATGGGTGTGGTTGGTTTTGCGGTACTGGCACTGATTATTGCGGCGAATGACGACGGCTCTATTCTGGCTATGGTTGGCTATGCATGGGGTGGCTTTGGCGCTGCATTTGGTCCATTGATGATTCTAGCGCTTTGCTGGAAAGGCACCACTAAAGCGGGCGCATTGGCCGGTATGATTATCGGTGCGCTAACCATCTTCATTGTGAAGAACTACATCTCTATTGAAGGTGAATACTTCTACGAGCTACTACCTGCATTCATTCTATCGTTTGTTGCTATTGTGGTAGTCAGTAAGATGACACCTGCGCCATCTCAGGAAACACTGAACAAGTTCAACTTCTGATCTTGATGGGCTAACACTACGATTAGGCGAGGTTTAATCCTCGCCTTTTTTATATCTTGCCTAATGGTAATTCGGTGGTGTACTTAATGGATTCCATCGCAAAGGTTGAGGTTACGTTCGATATTCCTGAGACTGAGTTCACTAAGGTCTTATAGAAGTTATCGAAGCTCTGCATATCTTTCGCCAATACCTTGAGCATATAGTCATAGTCCCCTGCCATTCGGTAGAACTCCATCACCTGCTCAAACTCAGAAACCGTCTCTACAAACTGCTGATACCACTCATGGGAATGATCACTGGTTTTTATCAATACAAAGGCCGTAAAAGACAATCCCAGTTTTTCAGGGTCGAGCAATGCCACTCTGTTTTGAATAACTCCATCTTCTTCCAATCGCTTGAGTCGTTTCCAGCACGGCGTTGTCGTCAGGTTCACCGCTTCTGCAAGATCAGCAAGGGATACCGTGGCATCTTTTTGCAGCATGGTGAGTAGCGTTTTGTCTGTTCGGTCCAGTTTCATTTCATTAGAACCCACATAAAGAGAAAATTATTCTACATTTTAGGCTAAACACTGCATTTATGGGTAAGTTTTTCTCAGGGGTAAGGGGTAAATTATCTGTATTCGGTCAAATACTTCTGGAATCACATCATGAACACTGAATCTACTTGCACTCACAGTTGGATCAATCGCGCTATTCAAATCATTGAATCTGACTATCAACGCTCTGCGGACACTCACCTTATTAAGCTAGATGTGGACGAGTTTCCCGGTATTGATATCTATCTAAAGGATGAAAGTACTCATCCAACCGGTTCTCTTAAGCACCGCCTTGCCCGTTCACTGTTCTTGTATGCACTATGTAATGGCTGGATTGGCCCAAAAACGCCAATCATTGAGTCTTCTTCAGGAAGCACTGCGGTTTCAGAGGCTTACTTTGCACGCTTGCTAGGCCTGCCGTTTATTGCGGTTATGCCAAAAGGCACCGCAAAGAAAAAGATTGAGCAAATTGAATTCTACGGCGGTAAGGCACACCTTGTTGAACGCTCTGATGAGATCTATGCAGAATCACATCGCTTGGCGGATGAGCTAGGCGGTCACTATATGGACCAGTTTACTTACGCTGAGCGCGCCACCGACTGGCGTGGAAACAACAACATCGCGAACTCTATCTTCGGTCAAATGAAGATGGAACAACACCCGATTCCAAAATGGATCGTGATGAGCCCAGGCACAGGTGGCACGTCGGCAACCATTGGTCGCTTCATTCGCTATCAGCAATGTGAAACTCAGCTTTGTGTTGTCGATCCCGAGCACTCTGTTTTCTACGACTACTACCAATCGCGTGACGCTAAGATCACCCTAGATCGTGGCAGTAACATTGAAGGCATTGGTCGCCCTCGTGTTGAGCCAAGCTTTATTCCTGGTGTGGTTGACGAGATGATCAAAGTGCCTGATGCGCACTCTATCGTGACTATGCAATGGCTAGAAGAAAAGCTTGGACGTAAAGTGGGTCCATCTACCGGCACTAACTTATACGGTGTTTTCCAGCTTGCAAGAAAGATGCGAGATAATGGCGAAACCGGTTCTATTGTCACTTTGTTGTGTGACAGTGGCGAGCGCTACCTTGATACTTACTACAATCCACAGTGGGTTAAAGAAACTATCGGTGACATCAGCGCCAGTCGTGATCATCTGTTAACATTGTTGGCTAATCATTGATCATTAGCTACTAGCCGCTAGCCGCTAGCCAAAGATTATTAAAGATAGGGGGTTAGCTAGAAATAGCTAACCCCCTATCTTTTTGTTGTATCCTTAATCCTGATTCAAACACTTGAATAAATCTAAGGATACAATGCAACAAATCGAGCTGCCTGAAGGCTATTACCATCGCAATTTCAATACCCTAATTGAGCATGCTCAGAATCATTATTCTGATTTGTTGCACAGGGATGAGCTTGAATGGATAAAGGATTATGACTCTCTCCATATAGAGGCGCAGCGGCTACTGGTGCGCTTATTTTCAAGAAAGGGAGAGTGGTTTCGCAGTGACAAACTGCGCTATGCTGAAATCCCCGATTTAAACCGAGCGTTTGAGCAGCTTGCACGCCTTAGCTTTATCTCCCTACCCGATGCCATAGACACCGAAATTCTCTGCCGCTCTATACTCACCAAGCCAGAGGTTCTTAAGCTGTTTCCCCAGCTCGGCAAATCCTTATCTAAATCAAACCTCGTGCAGCAGGCCTGTGAAGAATGCACAGAAATAACAACCGGCCAACTCCATTTTACCTTGATACACCTAGAGTACAGTGCCTTTCTGGGCACATTAACCACACTGTTCTTTGCTAACGCGAGGCAGGATTTGAGCCAATTTGTTCTTAGTGATCTTGGGCTTCATCAATTTGAGCAATACAGCCTAAGCAAAGAATTACGCTTTTTTAACCGCAGAGCTGAGGTTGAGCAATTACTCTCGCTAGCGCAAATTAGCGACCGTTATTATCAAATGGAAAAGTCTGCCTCAAAGACAGAAAAGCTTGAGTATCTGTCAGCACTGCTCGAAGCATTGATCGAAGCAATGCCAGCCAACATAGAACACTCTTATGTATCGAGGCGATATCAAAGGTTAATCAACAACATTGCTCGTGATTTTGAGCGCCTAGAAGACTTTGACAAAGCGATTCAATTATTTGAGCAATCGGCTCTTGCCCCTTCAAGAGAGCGCAGAGTACGCATACTTATTAAGCGTGATGAGCTGAGTGAGGCTAAAACCCTTGTTAAGCAAATGCTAGAAGCGCCGCAAGACGAACCCGAGCATGAGGTAGCACAGCGGTTGCATCAACAGCTAAACCGTAAGCTTGGCATAAAGGCAGTTAGGGCTTCTAAGCCGAATATTGCTTCCTACCATATTGAGCTCGATCTCTCCGCCCAAAGGGTTGAGTCTGCTGTCGCGCATCACCTAGAACAATCTGGCTGGCAAGCCTACTTTCTAGAGAATACGTTTTTAACGGGCCTATTTGGGCTCGCTTTTTGGGATGTGATCTATGCGCCCATTGAAGGGGCCTTTCTCAATGCCTATCAGGTTGGTCCAAAGGATCTCTACACGCCTGAGTTTACTGAGAAACGTCAGCAACTCATTGATACTCGAAAAGAAGAATTACAGCGGTTAGGTTTTGCAGAGCTGGAACGAGTCTATCAATGCAAGCAAGGACTCACTAACCCCTTTGTGCACTGGCCAATGTTTGATCTGGCGGTTCTGCAACATGCGAAGCGCTGCTTGAGCATGGAAGAATTGCTAGGGCTCTTTGAGGTCATACTGGGTGATATTCGCAGCTTTAGAACCGGCATGCCGGATCTCATCGCCTTTAAGGATAATGACTATCGCTGGATTGAGGTAAAAGGACCGGGCGATAAATTGCAAGACAACCAGATTCGCTGGTTTAAGCAGTTTTCTAAGTTAGGTATTAAGGCTGAGGTGTGTTACGTGAATCACTAGCTCCCTGAGGTCTCAAAGAGCTAGTGAAGATTGTTACTTCTTGTCTTTTGCTTCGAATGCGGCAAGTTGCTCTGGTGTAGCCGGCAGTTGGTGGTTCTGTTTCCACTCATCATAAGTCATGCCATACACGCGCATGCGAGCATCGTCGATATCCAGATCTAAGCCATTGTCTTTGGCTTCAGCGGCATACCACTTACTAAAGCAGTTGCGGCAAAACCCAGCCAGAATCATTAGGTCGATGTTCTGCACATCTTTATTGTTGTCTAAATGAGCCAGTAGACGACGAAATACAGCAGCATCCAGTTTGTCTTGCTCTTCTTGAGACAATTGTTGATGTTTTACCTGAGTCAATGTTCTTCTCCTTGTACTACTGGGTCTGTTTACCCTAGATAACGTTTTTGATATTTATAGAAACCTAGTTGTAATATAACTGTTAAGCTTATGATGTAAATACACTTTCGAACGGTTTGTTATTTATCTAAGCTAAGTATCGATAATGTTAATACTAACACGTAATCAAGGATGACTATGAACAAGCTACGCCTCTTTAGCTTAATACCCGCCGCCCTACTCTCATTTTCTGCTACCGCTGCGGGTAACAACTCATTTTTCCTCGGCGTCGGAGATGTCGGCTTCTCTCCAGACGGTGATTCTACCGATAGCTTCTCAAGCCCAAGCTTTATAATCGGTGGGGGACAATCCTTCAATGAGCACCTTAGCATGGAAGGCTTCTTTCGTTATTCTGAAGCCTCTGACGATGCCAAAACCTATGAGATTAACTACTACGAGTTAGGCCTATCCTTGTTGCTATCCACGGGCGAATTAGGCGATACGCCACTAGAGATCTTTGGCCGCACCAGTGCCATAGCAACGAATATCCAAGGCCATGATACAAGTAATGGCTCAAGAGAGGATATTGGCGATACCACAGGTGGTGTCTTTACCGTGGGTGCAGGTTTGATATGGAACATCAACACTGACTACTGGTTACGAGCTGAATACATTTATGGCTACGCTAACTCAGGTGTGGGCAATTATGATGCAGATTATGATGGCTTACAGATCAGCCTTGGACTCGACTTTTAATGTCATCGCAGCTAGATAAGCACTAAAAGATGGCAGCGTCTGATTTATCCAAATCAAAATCCTTACCCAGTGTAGAACTCGAATATAAGGGGCCGCTAGACTGGCCCTTTATGCTGTCGTTTTATCAGCGTAGAGCGATTAAGCATATCGAGTCCATAGACGAAAACAGCTACTCTCGACACGCCTTTTCAAATGACAAACCTATTTGGTTTAGGCTCACTCAGAGCCGCCCTCAATCCCTCACTCTAGAATACGATATTGCGTCTGATACTGAGCTTAAGCCATTAATCGCCAAACTAAGAAGGATGCTGGATCTTGATGCGGATATTGACGCTATTGAGGCTCACCTCAAAGCGGTTGAGCCTGATCTCATCAAAAGGACAGGCATTCGTATTCCAGGGGTGTGGAGTTCATGGGAGGCAGGGGTTAGAGCCGTACTCGGCCAGCAAGTGTCGGTCACGGCAGCCATTACTCACCTAAACAGGCTGACCGAACAACTGACCGACCTTACCCAGTTTCCTAGTCCTGAATTGGTCGCCAGTGCAGACCTATCGTTTCTAAAGATGCCTCAGCGTCGAAAAGACTCCCTAAGCGCCCTTGCCAACTTCGTAGTTGAACATCCAAGTGCATCGCCCAACGAATGGCTCGCCATCAAAGGCATTGGTCCATGGACTGTGCAATATGTGCAATTACGTGGTCTATCAGAACAAGACTGCTTTCTTAGTGGGGACTTGGTGGTGAAAAAGGCATTAGCCCATTTTGCTAGGCTCAATGATGATACCGCACATCCCTATGGAAGCTACGCCACTTTTCATCTGTGGAACCAATAAGCCAGATCCGAAGATCTGGCTTGTTGATTTAGTCAGCTATGTAAGTTACTAGTGACTGATACGTCCCTTAGTATCATGTTCAATATCTTGATTCAGCATCTCTTCTACATGACCTGGTGACTGCGTCTTAATCGACAGTAGTCGGTACATTGCAGGGATAACAAACAAGGTCACCAAACTCGCAAATGCCATACCAAAGAAGATAACAGTACCCACCGCAATTCGACTTTCGTAACCCGCGCCCGTAGATAGAATCAACGGAATAGCACCTGCAAGAGTAGTAAAGGCCGTCATCATGATAGGTCTTAAACGACGCGCTGCCGCATCGATAATTGCTTGCTCAAATTCAACGCCCTTGTCTCGAAGTTGGTTGGCAAACTCGACAATCAAGATACCGTTCTTGGTCACCATACCAATAAGCATGATCATGCCGATCTGACTATACACGTTCAGCCCCTGCGACATGATCACTAGCCCAAGGAAGCCACCAAAGATGCCCATAGGCACAGTGAACATTACCACCAGCGGGTTAATGAAGCTCTCAAACTGCGCCGCTAGTACCAAGTAGGCCACCAGCAGTGCTAACGCAAACACAATCAAGATTGACGATTGGTTCTCTTTAAAGTCTTTCGACTCTCCGGAGTAATAGATTGAGATATCACTTGGCAAAATCTCAATGGCTTTCTGATCTAAGAAGTCCAGTGCATCACCTAAGGTCGCCCCCTCTTTTAGATTCGCCTTAACCGTAATGGATTTTTGCTTGTTGTAGTGCGACAAACGAATGGCAGAGGCAATCTCTTGCACCTTAGTAATGGAATCTAGGGTCACTAGGTCGCCATTACCCGTTCGCATATAAATCTGGCTTAGGTCGGTGATGTTATTAAAGCTATTTTCATCACCACGCAGATAAACGTCGTACTCTTCACCACGATCAACATAGGTGGTCTCTGTTTTGCCCCCTAGCATGATCTCTAGGGTGTCTGAGATATCGCTTTGAGTAATACCAAGCTCGGCGGCACGATCTTTATCTATGGATACCACAAGCTCGGGTGTTTTTTCAGAGTAGTCGGTACTCGCGCCATCCATAAATGGACTATCGTCGGCTTCGTTCTTTAAGATCTCCGCCCACTTTTCTAGCTCGCTATAATCTGGACCACCGAGAACAAACTGCACAGGTTCACTCGAACCGCCTCTAAAGCCGGGCAAGAATGGATAGATACGAACATCAGCAATATCGCCAAGGGCTTTTCGCACAACACCCAGAGCTTCATTTGCCGATTGGTCTCGCTCTTCCCAATCTTCCAAGATCATGATGACAAAACCTGTTTGGTCGCCCGCATTACCGCCAAAGGCTGGCGATTGAATAGAGAAAGATTTAAGTAATCCTTGCCCTAACAGAGGTAACAGACGTGTTTCAATAATATCCATGTTAACCGCCATGCGGTTATAACTGGTTGCGTCTGCGCCCCTAGCAAAGGCAAAGATAACGCCGCGGTCTTCTTGCGGGGTTAACTGCGCTGGCACATGATTCATCAATTGATATGAACCGCCCACACAGGCAAGGATAACCACAGGCGCCGCCCATCTAAGCTTCAAGGCGACAATCAGTACGCGTCGATAGCCTCGTTCAAGCTTCTTAAACAAGAACTCCACGCCACGATTAAATCGATTTGGCTTCACATTGGCCGATAGGATTTTACTACCCAGCACTGGTGTTAAGGTCAATGCAATCAAGGACGAGAATATGACGGACATTGCCAGCAGCACAGAGAACTCAGTAAATAGCAGCCCCACCATGCCATCCATAAAGGAAATTGGCAGGAATACCATCACCAATACCAATGTGGTCGCAACAACCGCAAAGCCCACCTCTCTCGTACCCTTATAGGCCGCCAGTAGTGGCGTTTCACCGCGCTCAATATGGTGGAAGATATTCTCAACCACCACGATGGCATCATCCACTACCAGACCAATGGACAAGATAAGCGCCATTAGCGTGATGAGGTTAATACTAAAGCCAAAGTAATAGGCAGCGATAAATGAGGAGATTAGCGATACCGGCACCGTTACCGCTGGGATCAGAGTTGCTCTCGCCTGACCAATAAAGATATACAGCACGAGCACCACTAGACCACCAGTGATGAACAAGGTGTTATAAACCTCTGAAATGGAACGGTCGATAAACACTGTGGAGTCGTAATCTACCGCTAGACGCGTACCCTCAGGTAAGAACTTTTGAATGTCATCCACTTGCTTGTGAACGGCTGTCGCCACATCCAAGGGGTTAGCATCCGACTGAGGCACGATACCCAAGCTCACGTTGACCACACCATCGCTTCTAAAGGTGGAGTCTTCGTTTTTCGCGCCAAGGTAAACGTCCGCCACATCTTTTAGATAAATAGGCGTGCCGTCGGCGGCTCTTCTTACTACTAAGTAATCAAAGTCTTCCGCGCTGTTGTAGGTACGGTCGGTTCTTACCGACATAACGATGGCATCGTTTCGTACTTGCCCGCCTGGGCTCTCAATGTTTTCAGAGCGCAGTGCTGAGGTAATATCCGCAGTGGTCACCGCTCGACCTGCCATTAAGATTGGCTTGAGCTTAACGTACATCACCTTATACAAACCGCCAGATACCTGCACCGAGCTCACGCCGGAGATCAGGCTAAAGCGGTCTAGTAATACGCGGTCTACATAGTCAGTAAGCTCTGTTCTATCTAAAAAGTCGGAACTTAAATTGATGTAGATAGAGGCTTCGCCACTGCCGTTATTTTTATAAACAGTGGGCGTATCGGCCTCATCGGGTAA
Source organism: Vibrio breoganii (assembly GCF_001677275.1). Taxonomy (GTDB): domain Bacteria; phylum Pseudomonadota; class Gammaproteobacteria; order Enterobacterales; family Vibrionaceae; genus Vibrio; species Vibrio breoganii. The sequence goes on along the minus strand of NZ_CP016177.1, from coordinate 898,491 downwards.
CTGATTCTGAGCCCTTGCCACCGCATCACGAACGTCACTGACCCCCGTATTGAGGTCATAGCCTAGATCAAATACCACGGTAATACGTGACATACCATTTCGAGTGGTGGAGGTGATCTCATCGATGCCACTGATACCCGATAATTGATCCTCAATGACCGAAGTTATCTGGCTTTCAATGATGGTGGCAGAAGCGCCGTCATATCGAGTATTAATCGAAACCACTGAGCTTTCGATGTCTGGCATCTCTCGTACAGCAAGCTTTGAGAACGACACAATACCAAACACACACAGCAACAAGCTCAGAACGATAGCGGCAACCGGTCGTTTAACCGAAATGTCAGATAACAGCATTACTGACCAACCTCACTGCTCTCTTCTTCGCCTACCACTTTAACCAAAGCGCCGCCACGCATGTTTACCACGCCCTGCACTACAATGGTTTCGCCGACTTCTAAGCCTTTTTCAATAACCACTTCGTTCTCTACACGAGTGCCAAGGAAGACTTCACGACGCACCGCTTTGTTACCTTCTTCAACCACATACACAAAACGCTTAGTCCCCATGTACTCAAGTGCTTGAACAGGAATAATAGCCGCTTCGATTGGCGGGAATTTCATTGTTGCTTGAACCAACATACCCGGTTTCAATTTACCCGTATCATTATCAATATCGATACGCACACGAAGGTTCAAGGTGTCTGGATTTACGCGTGAGTCGATGCCCACTAACGTACCCTCAAACATTTGGTCACCCCACGCATTGGAGATAGCCGAAACCGACATGCCAGTGGATAACAATGGCAAGTAGCGTTCAGGGACCTGAAGATCCAGCTCCATCTTTTCTAGGTTGTCGAGGGTGAGCAGTTCTGTGCCCGCGCTAACTAATTTACCTAAACTAAAATCAACAAAGCCAATCTGACCGGAAAATGGTGCTCTAAGGGTTCGGTCTTGTAGTTCAGCTTTCGCGGCATCTAGACGAGCTTTAGCGATATCCACACTCGATTTCTGCCCTTCAATCTCAGTAAGGGTAATCGCCGCGCTCTTTCTCAAGCGTTCATATTCGTTGAGCTTACGCTGCTCGTCATTTAAATAAGCCTGCGCCTCAGCAACCGATGCTTTTGCCTTGTCATCACTAAGTCGAATAAGCACCTGACCGGTTTTCACGTTCTGATTGGTTCCAACGGCAATACGCTCGATAGTGCCACTGACTTCAGGGGCAATAATTACAGATTGCGATGCTTTGAGCTTACCAACCAGTGCTAAGCTTTGAGAAATCTCGTGCACACCCACGTCTTGTGTGGTGACAGCGACTTGTGAAGGCCCGCGAGGCCCTTTTGCAAATGATGGCGCACAGAGTAAAGTGCCAAGCAACAGTGCAGAGGCGATAGAAAGTGGTTTTGCCATTTGTTGAGTCATTCTCTTCATAATAATTCGTAGATTTTCCTAATCTGGCGCCATTTTATCAGCTCGATGAGTTCATAACGTCAATCAATGTAAAGTATTGGGATTTAGACGCATTAATACGTTTTGAGATGATTATACGATCGGCGGTAAGGCTAAGCTTTGCGTACAATCGACCGTCGAAAATGACGCTTTTTAGCCATTGCGTGCAAAAATCGGGCATACGGACTGAATTTTAAAGAAAATACTTTACAGAAAATCCAGGTCTGGATATTATGCGCTCCGAACTTGAGAACAGGGTTGGGAAAACTGCTCTTAAGTATAAAACACCCTGGTGGGGTTCCCGAGTGGCCAAAGGGATCAGACTGTAAATCTGACGGCACTGCCTTCGATGGTTCGAATCCATCTCCCACCACCATATTCTCTTGATTGATACGTCAGTTAAGAACAACTTGATTAACGGGTTGGGAAACCATTAATTAAGTATAAAAACACCCTGGTGGGGTTCCCGAGTGGCCAAAGGGATCAGACTGTAAATCTGACGGCACTGCCTTCGATGGTTCGAATCCATCTCCCACCACCACATTCTCTTAATTGACACATCAATTGAGAATAACTTGATTAACGGGTTGGGAAACCATTAATTAAGTATAAAAATACCCTGGTGGGGTTCCCGAGTGGCCAAAGGGATCAGACTGTAAATCTGACGGCACTGCCTTCGATGGTTCGAATCCATCTCCCACCACCATATTCTCTTAATTGACACATCAATTGAGAACACTTGATTAACGGGTTGGGAAACCATTAATTAAGTATAAAAACACCCTGGTGGGGTTCCCGAGTGGCCAAAGGGATCAGACTGTAAATCTGACGGCACTGCCTTCGATGGTTCGAATCCATCTCCCACCACCACATTCTCTTAATTGACACATCAATTGAGAAGCACTTGATTAACGGGTTGGGAAGCCATTAATTAAGTATAAAAATACCCTGGTGGGGTTCCCGAGTGGCCAAAGGGATCAGACTGTAAATCTGACGGCACTGCCTTCGATGGTTCGAATCCATCTCCCACCACCACACATAAAAAAAGACCCGCTCATTGAGCGGGTCTTTTTTTATGTGTCACTTTTTTCTGCGCAAAAGCATTATCCATCTTTCCTAGAAACAGCACCGCTTGTCTAAATCAAATCTCTATTGTGCTCTGATTCAAGATCCAGCTCTGGCCCCTTAGGGATCACCTGAGTTGGATTGATACCCTTGTGACTGAAGTAATAGTGGCGTTTGATCTGCTCAATATTAGTGGTCTCAGCAACACCTGCAATCTGGTACAGCTCTTTTAAATAGCCTTGAATTCTGCGGTAATCGGTAATGCGTTTTTTATTGCATTTAAAATGCCCCACATACACCGCATCAAAACGCACTAAGGTGGTAAATAGACGCCAATCTGCTTCAGTCAGCTGCGCACCGGTTAAGTAGCGATTCTCTGCTAGATGTTCATCCACTTTGTCTAATGCGCTAAACAAGGCATCAAATGCCTCTTCATACGCCTCTTGAGTGGTTGCAAATCCACAGCGATACACACCGTTGTTAATGTTTGGGTAGATATAGTCATTCCATTCATCGATATCGCTGCGCAGTGCCAATGGATAATAGTCATCGTTGTTGCCTGTAAGCTCGTTGAACTCACTGTTAAACATGCGGATGATTTCAGACGACTCGTTGCTGACTATGGTCTCAGTTTGCTTGTCCCATAGTACTGGCACGGTAACTCGACCCGAGTAATCAGGTTTTGCCTGAGTGTAGATTTGATGCATCTTTGAGTGTCCGTACAAAGGCTCTGGTGAATCAAACTCCCACCCTTCTGATAACATGTCAGGGCTGACAATACTGACAGAGATATGCTCTTCTAAGCCTTTGATAGCTCTAAAGATCAAGGTGCGGTGCGCCCATGGACAAGCCAAAGATACATAGAGGTGATAACGTCCAGATTCTGGCTTGAACTGAGCATCGTCAGCGTTTTCTATCCAATGTCTGAATCCTGCATCTTCACGCACAAACTTACCGTTACTGGATTTAGTGTCGTACCACACATCACGCCAAACACCCTCAACTAACTTGCCCATTCACTCAATCCTTATCTTTGGTTTGTGATCAGTATAAGTGGCAAACAAGGAATGAACAGGAAACCAAGTTGAAGATCTTGGTCGAAAATGTTGAAGAACGGTGGGGTTATACTCAACCAAAACAAACGTCATCCTGATGACAATCAGGACCTTAGTGAGCACTATGTTTAAGCTTCGTATTCTCTAAGATACTGGATAAATACTCCGTATTTTCCAGCATGACGCCTTACGCACTACCGTTATTTATTTCACGCTGACCGTCATCCTGATGAAAATCAGGATCTTAGTGAGCACTATGTTTAAGTTTCGCACTCTCTAAGGTACTGGATAAATACTTCGTATTTTCCAGCATGACGCTTTACGCACTGACGTTATTCTATTCACGTTCATCGTCATCCTGATGAAAATCAGGACCTTAGTGAGCACCATGTTTAAGCTTCGCACCCTCCAAGATACTGGATAAATACTTCGTATTTTCCAACATAACAGTTATCTGCTTTTAGTACGGAGCCACCGTTAACTCTGCAAGAATTTTTCCAAAAAAAAAGAGCGTGCTGCATACACAACACGCTCAAGCCTGTCACAGGCGGAAAGAATTAGTATGAATGGAAGCACGACACTGCGTGCACATCATCACCTTCTAGTACGGGTTTTTTCTTAGCACACTCTTCTGTCGCAACCGGACAACGAGTTCTGAACACACAACCTGATGGCGGGTTCATCGGTGACGGTAAGTCGCCTTCTAGCATCTCAATCTTCTTTGCACGCTCTAGCTTAGGGTCAGGGATAGGTACCGCTGACATCAAGGCGCGTGTGTAAGGGTGTTTAGGATGTGCGAACAATGCCTTAGATTCACCCAACTCTACTGCGTTACCTAGGTACATAACGAGAACGCGGTCTGAGATGTGCTTAACCACAGAAAGGTCATGTGCAATGAACACTAGGCTCAAGCCAAATTCTTTCTGAAGCTCTTTAAGAAGGTTGACTACCTGTGCCTGGATAGATACGTCTAGCGCTGATACAGGCTCATCACAGATGATCATCTTAGGCTTAAGAATCAATGCACGAGCGATACCAATACGCTGACATTGACCACCCGAGAACTCGTGTGGGTAGCGGTTGATAACGTTAGGTAGCAGGCCTACCTTGTCCATCATCTTCTTAACTTCTTGCTTCACTTCATCTTTACTTAGCTTCGGGTAGAAGGTTTGCAAAGGCTCAGCAATGATGTCGCCGACAGTCATACGTGGGTTAAGTGACGCCAGGGGATCCTGGAAGATCATCTGGATGTCTTTACGTGTTTCGCGACGTTGAATGTCTTTCATCTTGGTCAGGTCTTGACCCAACCAAACCACTTCGCCCTCAGTCGCTTCAACCAAACCAATAACAGCACGTGCAAAGGTTGATTTACCACAGCCTGATTCGCCTACTACGCCCAGTGTTTCGCCTTCGTATAAGCGCACGTTCACGCCATCTACCGCTTTCAGTGGTGTAGGTTTGCTCCAAGGCCATGCTGACTTAGAAGCAATCTGGAAGTGAACCTTTAGCTCTTTCACATCCAGCATCAGTTTTTTGTCTTCAATAAAAGGTGCGTTCATCGTGTCCAAGCCTCGTGATCAGAAAAACATGCGCGTTGGCGGTCTGTGCCAAATGGTGTCAGGATAGGCGTTTCGCTCATACAGCGATCCGTCACACGGTGACAACGATCTTGGTAAGGACAACCCGGTGGCAGCTTAAGTAGGTTTGGTGGATTTCCTGGGATAGTCGGTAGAATTTCACCTTCGGTATCCAAGCGAGGAATTGCTTTTAGTAGGCCTTCAGCATACGGGTGGCTTGGCTCATAGAAGATTTCATCCACTGAACCATACTCCATAGTACGTCCTGCATACATCACCAATACCTTGTCACAAGAACCCGCAACAACACCAAGGTCGTGCGTAATCATGATGATTGAGGTATCAAATTCTGACTTCAGCTCGTTAAGTAGGTCCATGATCTGGGCCTGAACCGTTACGTCCAATGCCGTGGTCGGCTCATCGGCAATTAGTAGCTTTGGACGACATAGCAATGCCATCGCTATCATTACACGCTGACGCATACCGCCAGAGAACTCGTGCGGGTACATAGTGATACGCTTGCGTGCTTCCGGGATTTTGACCGCTTCAAGCATGCGCACTGATTCTTCAAACGCCTGTGCTTTGCCCATGCCTTTGTGCAGCATAAGCACTTCCATCAACTGATCACTTACTTTCATGTAAGGGTTCAGAGAGGTCATTGGGTCTTGGAAGATCATCGCGATTTGTTCAGCGCGAACCTTGTTCAGTTCTTTCTCTGGCAGGTTTAAGATCTCACGACCTTCAAACTTAGCACTACCTGAAATAATGCCGTTCTTTGCCAGTAGGCCCATGATGGCAAATACAGTTTGTGATTTACCTGAGCCAGACTCACCAACGATGCCTAGCGTTTCGCCCGGCTCTAGTGAGAAGTTAAGATCGTTTACCGCAGTAACGATGCCATCTTGAGTAGTAAACTCTACTCTCAGGTCTTTTACGTCTAGTAGTTTATTCGTCATTACCCTATTCCTTATTATTCTTATCTGTCTTTAGGATCAAGCGCGTCACGAAGGCCATCGCCAACGTAGTTAAAGCAGAACAGAGTAACTACCATGAAGGCGGCTGGGAACATCAATTGCCAGATAGCAACTTCCATTGTGTTAGCACCTTCTTGCAGTAGTGCACCCCAGCTTGTCATCGGCTCTTGAACACCAAGGCCAAGGAACGACAGGAACGACTCAGTAAGGATCATGCTTGGTACTAGCAGCGTTGAGTAAACCGCTACGATACCTAGAACGTTGGGTACGATGTGGCGAGTAATGATCTTCCAATTGCTCACGCCACTGACGTGCGCAGCTTCAATGAATTCTTTACTACGCAGACTCAATGTCTGACCACGCACGATACGTGCCATATCAAGCCATGCAATAGCACCGATAGCAACGAAGATAAGGACAATGTTACGGCCAAAGAAGGTCACTAGTACGATAACTAGGAACATAAATGGAACCGCGTACAGGATCTCTAGGATACGCATCATGATGCGGTCGGTACGGCCACCAATAAAGCCCGATGTAGCACCGTATAAGGTACCAATCAATACCGCAACCAATGCACCAAGTACACCCACCATTAGCGAGATACGGCCACCGATAAGAGTACGAACGTATAGGTCTCGACCTAAGCTGTCAGTACCAAAAATATGTGTGGCTGATGGCGCAGAGTGCAGTGCGTACCAATCGGTATCGTCATAAGCAAACTCAGCCATCATTGGCAGGAAGATTACCGATAAGGTAATCAGAACCAAAATAACGAGGCTCACCATCGCCGCTTTATTTCGCATAAAGCGTACGCGAGCATCTTGCCATAATGAGCGACCTTCGATCTCAAGGTTCTCAGACATCTTTTCGACCGCTTCAAGGTTTTCTTTTTTAATCAACATGTTGTTAGTCCTTGTTAGTCCTTGTTAGTAGCGAATCTTAGGATCGATGACTGCAAGCAAGATATCGACCACGGCGTTAAACAGAATGAACAAGAAACCAATCAGTATGGTAATACCCATTACTAGAGAGTAATCGCGGTTAAAGGCTGCGTTGACAAACAACTTACCTATGCCTGGTAGACCAAAGATGGTCTCGATAACAACCGAACCGGTAATGATACCTACGAATGCAGGGCCCATGTACGAAACCACTGGCAACAATGCTGGCTTAAGTGCGTGCTTAATGATGATGTAACGGTAGCTAAGACCCTTCGCGCGAGCGGTACGGATGAAGTTACTGTTCAGCGTCTCAATCATTGAGCCGCGAGTAATACGCGCAAAGGTAGCAACGTACAGCAAAGACATACCTATGATTGGCAGAGCCATGTACTGGAATGAGCCGTCGTTCCAACCACCAGCAGGTAGCCAGCCAAGGTTGATAGAGAATAGGTAAATCAATACGGGTGCCAACACGAAGGATGGCATTACCACCCCGAGCATGGCGGTGGCCATTATTCCGTAATCGAGCCAACTGTTCTGCCGTAGTGCGGCTATGGTGCCGACGGTAACACCCATGATGACGGTAAAGATGAAGGCAAGAAAGCCCACTTTAGCCGATACAGGTAGCGCGTTAGCGACCAGTTCATTTACGGTGAAATCTTTATATTTGAATGACGGGCCAAAATCACCCGATAGGATATTGGTTAGGTACGTCGTGTATTGTTCAAATACAGGCTTATCCAAACCGTATTTAGCATTAATGTTCGCCATAACTTCCGGTGGAAGTGGGCGCTCACTTGAAAATGGGTTACCTGGCGCAAAGCGCATCAGGAAGAAAGACACGGTAATCAACACCAACAAGGTTGGTATTGCTTCAAAAATCCGTTTCATAATGAATTTAAGCATAAACTCATCCATCCAGTCTGTGACAAAAAATTAGACGCTGCATGTGTTTCCACATGCAGTGTCTTTCATAGTTATTATTGTTTTAAGTAGGAATTACTTAATGATGTACATATCTTTAGAGAACAGCTTGTCTTCTGCGTTGTTGCTTGGGTAGCCGCCCACTTTCTCTGAAACTAGACGAGAAGTAACGTACTGGTAGATAGGCGCGATAGGCATATCTTTAGCAAGTTGCTTTTCAGCTTCTACGTAAATTGCTTCACGCTCAGCATCGCTGGTAGCAGCCATAGCTTTCGCCATTAGTGCATCGTAAGCTTCGCTGTGGTACTTAGGATCGTTCGAGCTGTTGTTAGATTGCATTAGCGATAGGAAGCTTGATGCTTCGTTGTAGTCGCCACACCAACCCGCACGAGTAACGTCAAAGTCACCTTGACGGCGTGTATCTAGGTAAGTTTTCCACTCTTGGTTCTCAAGCGTTACTTTAACACCTAGGTCTTTAGCCCACATAGATTGTACTGCTGTAGCAATCTTCTTGTGGTTTTCAGATGTGTTGTAAAGCAGTGTGAACGTTAGAGGGTTGCTCTTATCAAAGCCCGCTTCAGCTAGAAGCTCTTTCGCTTTAGCATTACGTTCTTTTTGAGTCATCTTGCCGTACTCTGGAAGCTCAGGGTTGAAGCCCGCTGTGATTTCAGGAGTTAGGAAGTAAGCTGGCTTTTGACCTTGTCCTAGGATTAGGTTCGCGATTACGTTACGGTCGATAGTGTAAGACAGTGCTTCACGAACGCGAACGTCATCAAATGGTGCTTTCTTATTGTTAAAGCCGTAGTAGTAAGAACATAGGTTACCCTTAACATCTACAGACTCTGGGTGTTCTTTCTTCAGGCGTTTAAAGTGCTCGATAGGCAGTTCGTTAGTGATTTGAATCTCGCCAGATAGGAAGCGGTTCATTTCAGCAACTTGGTTCTCAACTGGTAGGAAGGTTACCTTGTTAAGAACTGTGTTTTCGTTGTCCCAGTAGTTAGTGCTACGAACTAGCTCGATACGCTCGTTCACTACCCACTTGTCCATAACGAATGCGCCGTTACCAACGAAGTTTTCAGGCTTAGTCCATTGGTCACCAAACTTCTCAACAGTTCCACGGTGAACTGGCTTAACAGTGGTGTGACCCATCATCTTAACGAAGTATGGAACAGCTTGTTCTAGTTGAATTTCTAGAGTGTGCTCATCAAGAGCTTTAACACCTAGAGTTTCTTTGTCTTTCTTACCAGCAATGATCTCGTCTGCGTTAACCATAGTGGTCATCTCTAGGTACCATGAGTACGGAGAAGCAGTGTTTGGATCAACGGCACGCTTGAAGCTGTAAACGAAGTCTTCAGCTGTTACAGGGTCGCCATTTGACCATTTAGCATCTTTGCGAAGGTTGAAAGTGAACGTTTTGTTGTCTGTCGTTTCCCAAGACTCAGCTACACCAGGGATAGTGTTGCCGTCTGCATCTTGGTTTACTAGGCCTTCAAGTAGGTCACGAATAACGTGAGACTCAGGAACACCTTCAGTTTTATGCGGGTCGATCGAAGCAACCTCTGTACCGTTACCACGAACCAGTTCCTGTACGGGAGCAAGCTCAGTACCTGCAGGAACGTTAGCAGCAAGAGTAGCGAAAGAGGTGGTTGCCGCAGCTAGGCCCGCTCCAAGGATTAGAGCTTGGGTGATCTTATTTTTATACATGCAATAAACTCCAGTTATTATATCGTTGCATCCATGAACTCTTTATTCTGACTTCAAGCCGTTGTTTTTAAGTCACTTTGTATCCAGAAAGAAACTTAAAAAGCTAAAAGACCATAAAGATTGGAAACAAAGTTACCATCCTTGAAAGTTTTTGCCATAAAAATGTATTCACGCAATTGCTAAATTCCTGCCTAGGTCAATTTTCCAGAACTAAATTTGGATTTAGCGAAAAAGTTCAGTGATCTAACCTGCAATTTTTTAATGAAAAACACTTTGTTACATGAATTATCACAATTTAGTGATCCACTTCAAACTTAACAAGGGATCACTTAACAAGTCAGCAACCTAAAATGCACCAAATGAAAACCAACCCTTTAAGTTTTTCACTTTTGGCTTGGCATTTAAAAATCATAAAGATATAAAAACAGCTAAATACTTATGATCTAGATCAAAAAAGCCCCTCTGAAATAAGGGGCTTTAGGTTTCACTATTTTTGTGATCATTGTCACACAGGTGAATTCTGCAAGATTATGACCAACGTTTCATAGAAATTTGATCAGATTCTCTCGAATCCAACCATCTTGAAGAGCCTTTAAGACGTTCTTTTTTCCAAAATGGTGCTTTGGTTTTCAGAAAGTCCATAATGAACTCACAACCCGCAAACGCAGCATCTCTGTGTGCACTAGACACCCCCACCAACACAATCTGGTCGGCGATATCTAAGTCACCAACGCGATGTATGATGGTGACCCTATCTAAAGGCCAACGACTGCGTGCTTCGCTACAAATCTCGTGCAGTGCCTTCTCGGTCATGACCGGGTAATGTTGTAAGTTCAAGCCAATAACGTCATCACCGAGGTTAAAATCTCGTACTTTTCCAACAAATGTAACTACAGCGCCGATAGAGGAAGACTCAGACAACAAGGCATATTCTTCACCTAAGTCAAAATCTTGCTCTTGAACCAGTACCTTATCCACATTAACCTCCTGTTACCGGAGGGAAGAAGGCCACTTCATCGCCCGACTTAACGGTCGAGTCTAATGGAACCATAGTGTGATTAACTGCAGCTAACAGCTTTCCTGACTCTAATGCTAAAGCCCACTTATCACCACGTTCAATAAGTTGCTGTCTGATAGCGTCTACCGAGGTAGACGTACTGTCGATAGTAACTTCATCTTCACCAACAAGCTCTCTCACCTGAGCAAAGAAAACGACCTTGATCATAACGCCGCCTCAAAATGACCTGATTTACCACCGGTCTTTTCAAGCAATCTAACCTGAGAAATCACGATGTCTTTTTGTACCGCTTTACACATGTCGTAGATGGTTAAGGCTGCAACAGAGGCCGCTGTTAGGGCTTCCATTTCAACACCTGTCTTACCCGCAAGCTTACAAGTTGACTCAATACGCACCTGATTGGTCTCTTTTATTGGGGTCAATTGAACCTCAACCTTAGACAGCAACAAGGGGTGGCAAAGGGGGATAAGATCCCATGTCTTCTTCGCGGCTTGAATACCCGCGATGCGCGCGGTAGCAAACACATCACCTTTATGATGGTCACCACTCAAAATCAATGCGAGGGTCTGCTCTGACATGGTGACGACCGCTTCTGCTCTCGCCTCACGCACAGTGTCTGCTTTGGCAGACACATCGACCATGTTCGCTTCACCGCTTTGGTTAATATGGGTTAATTCACTCATCGTTGCTTACATCCCAATATGCGGCATGAAGTTACATGGCTTATGGCGAGAATCTAATTGGTCTTTAATGATGCGAGTCCACGCTGTTCTGCAAGCACCGGTTGAGCCTGGCATTGCCAAAATAACCGTACGATTGGCAAAACCGCCCAAAGCGCGTGATTGAATAGTTGAAGTACCAATCTCTTCGTATGATACAGCGCGGAATAGCTCACCAAACCCTTCAACTTGCTTATCAAAAAGTGGCGCTAATGCTTCAGGTGTAAAGTCTCTAGCAGTAAAGCCTGTGCCACCGGTGACTAAAATGGCATCAACATTTTCATCGGCAATCCATTTAGAGACGATAGCGCGAATTTTATAAACATCATCAATAACGATTTGTTTGTCCGCTAATTTATGACCTGCTTCTTTTACCTGGTCTGCTAGGTAACCACCACTGGTATCGGTTTCTTCAGTGCGAGTGTCTGATACAGTCAATACGGCAATACTAGCCGGCGTAAAATCATTATGAGCGTGTCCCATTTCTCTCAATTCCTATGTACTGTTTGTTGTAAATTAATAGTGTGACGAAGATTAGCCGCCGATCGATGCCAGGTGCGGTGTCGCTCCTGGATTATTTTGATCAAGATGGTGGCTGATATCTTTGGTTTGTAAACCCTGCGATATACGAGCAATCAAAGCCTCTTCTTGCTCATCTTTTTGCATCAGATCGCGAAGCTCTAAGCCCTCTTCACCAAATAGGCAAAGGTGCAATTTACCCATCGCTGATACACGCAGCCTGTTACAGGTTGAACAGAAGCCTTTTTCGTATGGCATGATAAGGCCGATCTCACCCTTGTAATCCGGGTGGATAAATACCTGGGCTGGCCCATCATTCACTTCTCGAAGCTTTAAGAGCCAACCATTGGCTATCAGTTGATTTCGTATTGCGACCCCAGAAACATGGCGCTTATCAAACAGCTCATCCATTTCGCCGGTTTTCATCAGTTCGATAAAACGCAATTGGATAGGCTTATCTTTGATCCAGCTTAGGAATTGCGGCAGTTGTTGGCTGTTGAGGTCTTTGAGTAACACCACATTCACTTTGACCTGCTCGTATCCCACCTCAAAGGCGCGATCGATACCCGCCATAACATCATGAAAACGGTTTTGACCCGTAATCTGATGAAATTGCTTGGGATCAAGGCTGTCTAGGCTAACGTTGATATGCGTAAGCCCAGCCTCTTTCCAATCGGAAACTTGCTTAGCCATACGATAACCGTTGGTGGTGGTTGCGATTTTGTCGATGCCCGGGGTCTCGGCAACGCTGTGCACGATATCCGTGAAATCTCTACGCAAAGTTGGTTCGCCACCAGTGATACGAACCTTAGTCGTACCGCAATGGGCAAACGCTCTCACTACACGCTGTATCTCAGGGAGAGTGATAAATGGGGGGCGTTTACTCGCCTCTGGATGATACCCATCCGGCAAGCAATAATTGCACTTAAAGTTACACACGTCGGTAACTGAAAGTCGCAAGTAATAAAACTTGCGATGAAAACTATCTTCGAATTGTTGCGTCACAAAACACCTTTCCTAAATACGGGAGGCAACTCCATTTCTAGAGCAACCCTGGTGGCGAAATGCCACGGCCTAAATCACATATTGTTCTGCCCAAACGTTCGCTTTCGGGAACACAGCGTCAAACTTAGTGAAGGAGACTCGGAGTTTTACACCTACAGTATAAACCATTTTTCGCAGGCGAATGCTAAAGCCTAAAGGAATGCAGTAACTTTTGCCAAGATGAATGTTACAAAAGGCGCGCTTAATCAAGTTCATTCGCGGTAAATTTGGTCTAATCTAAAGATTCGGGTACATTTGCCCAGTATTACTAAGGAAAATAAGCGATTAGCGTGGAAATTTACTCATCTAAAAAAGTCGTCGCCATCGGTGGCGGGCATGGTCTTGGTCGTATTTTGGCGGCTTTAAAAGATTTTGGAAGCAATGCAACCGGCATAGTCACCACCACAGATAATGGCGGTTCTACCGGGCGTATTCGTTACTGCCAAGGCGGCATTGCATGGGGTGATACGCGCAACTGTATCAACCAGTTAATTACAGAGCCCTCTATCAGTTCAATGATGTTTGAATATCGCTTTCGCGGGGCTGGCGAGCTCGATGGTCATAATCTAGGTAATCTAATTCTCACCGCTATGGATAATCTCTCGGTTAGGCCACTAGAGGCCATCAATTTGGTCCGCGAGTTACTTAAGGTGGATGTCAATATCTTGCCGATGACCGAGCACCCTTCAGACTTACGCGCCTTATCCACTAAGGGCAGTTGGGTAAAGGGTGAAACCAGCGTAGATGAAATGGAAGAAGATCTGTTAAGGCTTGATCTCGACCCTGAAGTCCCTGCTATTTGCGAGTCGGTTGATGCCATCAAGCAAGCCGATGTGATCATTTTGGGACCGGGCAGCTTTTTAACCAGTATCATGCCACCTCTGTTATTGCCTGAAATCGGCAAAGCCATTAAGGCCAATACCAACGCAAAGGTAATACTAATTGAAAACCTGAGTCCTGAATTTGGCCCGGCGGGTCGCATGGATTTAAGGCAAAAACTGAATTGGATTGAGCGTGCTTGTCAAGGACGAAAAATCGATGTGGTATTGGGCAGCGTTGAACACCCAGAATTGGAAGATAAATGGAACATCGTTACCCGCGATCTTGCCTCAATGAATAGAGGCTGGCGTCATGATCGCGAGAAACTTCGTTTAGCGGTTTTAGAGCAGCTGTAGCTAGGGTCTATTGATCTTTTGAGGTGGTATCTAATGAAGTTGGGCTTGTAATTGGTCCAACTTAAACACCGTACGTCGCAATAGTGCGATTAGCTCGTCGCATTGATTGTCAAAATCTTGCAGCTGCTGTTGTTTGTAAAAGGCGTCCATTTCGGTGGCCTTTTCTGAAAGTAAGGCAGCACCAAAACTCGGCGCACTGCCTTTTATCGCGTGACAGGTACGAGCAATCATCTCTCTATTCTCTTCGCTAGCAGCTACGCCTTCAATTTGACCAATGTATTGCTGAAGCTCTTGCTTGAAGATATCCAGTAATACTGGCATGGCTTCTTCGCCCACCTGAGCACGTAAGCTAGTAATCTTATCGCTTTGCAACAGATTGAGTTCATCCACGCCCTTTCTCCCATTTTTCTAGTTTTCTGTAGAGTGTTGATGCACTGACATCCAGTTCAGTAGCGGCGGCAGGTATACTGCCACCACACAGTTCTATGGCTCTTTCTATGGTTCTGCGCTCCACTAACGCCAACGGAACGATCTTTTTGCTGTCGTCATTGTGCTCAGGGTCTATGAACTGATCGATAACCTCTTCGGAATAGGAAGCCACTCTGAAACGGTCTAAGGGTGAAGGTAGCATGTCCATTTTCACCTCTTCGCCTTCGTTGAGAACCACAATATTACGAATTACATTTTGCAACTGGCGCACATTCCCCGGCCAAGGATAGGCAACGAAGTGACGAAGCACCTCTTCGTTGAATTTGCCAAACTGCTTACTCTCTTCAAGGGAAGTAAAACCTAGCAAAGAGTAGGCAATCTCGACGATGTCATCCCCTCTGTCTCTTAAAGGTGGCAGATGCAATGGGATAACGTAAAGACGGTAATAAAGATCCTCACGAAAACGCCCTCTTTTCACTTCTTGCCAAGGGTCTTTGTTGGTCGCACACACAAAACGCACATCGACTGCACTGAGCTTTGATGAACCGACTTTTTGATAGGTACCAGTCTGAATAAAGCGCAGTAACTTGGTTTGTAAGTCCAAATCCATCTCACACAATTCATCCAAAAATAACGTACCGCCATCAGCCAACTCTGCCGCCCCTTTTCGATCCGTTGCAGCCCCAGTAAAGGCGCCTTTTACATGACCAAAAAGCTCACTTTCAATCAGGTCTTTAGGAATAGCGGCACAGTTCAGCGCAATAAAGGGTTCAGTGCTTCGATTGCTCACAGAGTGGATAGCTTCAGCACACACCTCTTTACCTGTTCCGCTCTCGCCAGTAATAAAGATACTCGCCTTACTCGATGCAGCCGAGTCTATGGTTTTATAGACTTTTTGCATGCTAGCGCTAGAGCCAATAAAGCCTTGATATTGGTTTATCTCGCCAAGAACATCGTGCTTGCCATTTTGAGTTTGGTGTATGGCTTTAGATACTGTAATGCGGAGCTGATCCGCCTCACATGGCTTAATCAAAAAGTCATGGGCACCGGCTCTCATCGCTTCAACGGCTACCTCGATAGAGCCATGTGCTGTCATGAAGATAACCGGGACCTTAGGTGCTCTTGCCCGCACCTTTTTCAGTACGTCCATTCCTGTCATATCAGGCAAGCGTAAGTCCAGCAGCATAAGATCGATGGGCTGCTGCTCTAGATGTGCTAATGCCGCCTCACCACTAGAAACGATTTGAATATCCAAATTCAATGTTGATAGATAGGTCTGGTATAAGGTCGCCACTGAAAGCGTGTCCTCTACCATCAACAATCTTAACTGCTTGTTTGCTATTTTATTTTTTGACATTCGCTGTTAAACCTAACTCCTAGCTGTTGGCGATGAATTGCCTTCGGTACTCTTCCATTTGATCTCGTTTGGCAGCGGCTTGCTCAAACTCAAGATTCTGAGCATGCTGGTACATCTCGTTTTCTAGCTTAAGTATAAGCTTCTCTAATTCTTGCGGTGACAAAGTCTTATATTGCTCATCGCTTTCCGCCACTTTCGATAATGGCACAGCTTTCGACTTCTTATTGCCTCCAGCTTTAGCAACACTCCCCAGCTCCATAATATCTTTGACGCTTTTCTTCAGAGCTTGCGGCTGGATACCATTATCTTCATTGTACTGGTGCTGCTTCAAGCGTCGACGCTCTGTTTCGCCTATCGCTTTGGCCATCGACTTGGTAATGCGATCACCATACAAGATAGCCTTACCTTCAAGGTTACGTGCGGCGCGACCTATGGTCTGAATCAGCGAGCGCTCTGAGCGAAGGAAGCCTTCTTTATCGGCATCGAGAATCGCCACCAGCGATACCTCTGGCATATCCAAGCCCTCTCGAAGCAAGTTAATGCCCACCAGCACATCAAACTCACCTAAACGCAGATCGCGGATAATTTCGACGCGTTCTACAGTATCTACATCCGAGTGCAAATAACGAACCTTAACATCATGCTCAGTCAGGTATTCCGTTAAATCCTCAGCCATACGCTTGGTGAGTGTCGTCACCAACACTCTTTCATCTTTAACGCTTCGAATGCGTATCTCAGATAGCAAGTCATCGACCTGAGTACCTACAGGGCGCACCTCAATCTCAGGGTCTAGTAAACCTGTAGGACGAACCACCTGCTCAGCAATATCACTGCCGGACATCTCTTTTTCATAATCACTCGGCGTTGCCGAAACAAAGATAGTTTGAGGGGCTAAAGCTTCAAACTCATCAAATTTTAATGGACGGTTATCAAGGGCTGACGGCAAACGAAAGCCAAACTCGACTAAGGTCTCTTTACGAGAACGGTCACCTTTGTACATAGCGCCAATCTGCGGAACCGTCACGTGTGACTCATCGATAACCAACAAACCATCTGCAGGAAGGTAATCAAACAAGGTTGGTGGCGGCTCACCCTCTTCACGGCCACTAAGGTGCCTTGAATAGTTTTCTACCCCTGAGCAAAATCCAAGTTCGTTCATCATTTCGATATCAAACTGAGTACGCTGACTGATGCGCTGCTCTTCAAGTAACTTATTGTTATCAAGCAAGTATTTCTTGCGATCAACGAGCTCGTCTTTAATCTTCTCTATCGCTTCCAGCATGCGATCACGCGGTGTGACGTAGTGGGTTTTCGGATAGATGGTAAACCGAGGTAGATCTCTTTGGATCACTGAACCTGTTAGTGGGTCGAAAATACTGATGCAATCTATCTCGTCATCAAACATCTCAATGCGCACCGCATCATGCTCTGATTCAGCGGGATAGATATCAATCACCTCACCTCGAACGCGGAACTGTCCACGCTCAAATGCCACATCGTTTCTTGAATACTGTAATTCTGCAAGACGGCGTAGGATATCTCTTTGATCCAACACATCGCCACGCCTAACGTGTAACATCATTTTAAGATAAGACTCAGGATCACCCAGTCCGTAAATAGCCGAAACGGACGCCACAATGATGGCATCTTTTCGCTCTAGCAACGCCTTGGTCGCTGACAGCCTCATTTGTTCAATATGGGCATTCACCGAAGAGTCTTTCTCAATAAAGGTGTCAGTAGTCGGAACGTACGCTTCAGGTTGATAGTAATCGTAATACGAAACAAAGTACTCAACGGCATTGTTAGGAAAGAAGGCCTTCATCTCCCCATACAATTGAGCAGCTAAGGTCTTATTCGGTGCCAAAATGATGGCCGGTCGCTGCGCCTCGGCGATAACATTCGCCAGCGAAAAGGTTTTACCCGAGCCAGTCACACCCAATAACGTTTGGTGGGCTAGACCACTATCCAATCCATCAAGCAATTGTTTGATGGCTGTGGGTTGATCTCCCGCGGGCTGATAGCTCGAAACCAAATCAAACGTTTTGATGCTTTTTTCTTCATCCACAATGGGTTACCTTCACCTAAATTATCTTTATGGGTATTTATATCAATTTTATCACCAATAGTGCTAGCACTCGATTTTAACATTTGCTATATTCTTCTCCCCTGCAAGAAAACCCCTCTTATTGTAACATCTATTTAACTCACAGCTTTTCCCCAAAATTTAGTCAATCGTTAACTTTCTGTTTATTTTTTAAACAACCTCGAAACACCTCTCAAATCTTGTTATAGCACATACTTCTCGTACAACACCTTGTATTATATGCACTTACAATAGATAACCGCACTAGACCAGGTTACCAGCATGTTAACAAAATAAAATTACCCCGATCTCATCAACACACTTATCCACAAAATCAGTGGATAACTGTCATCAAGCCTTAATACGACTGGCCTCAACATTATCCACAACACGAGTCGCGTAATTTTTCCTATAAATCTTCAGATTTAATGTTGACAGAGATAAGCCTTCTCAGTAATATTCGCCTCGCTTTAGAGCAATTCCCCCTTAGTTCAGTTGGTAGAACGGCGGACTGTTAATCCGTATGTCGCAAGTTCAAGTCTTGCAGGGGGAGCCAAATTTCGAAGAAACCGTATCATGAAAATGATGCGGTTTTTTTTCGTCTGTACTTTGCACCACAGCCCAAAAATAACCGTCATTCCCGCATGTCGTTAGCGGGAATCTAAGTACGCACCAACTCAAAGATTGCCGATAAGAGACCTCGGCAATGACAGTTCTGAGCTGGCGCTGCCAACGTGCATAAAAGTGAAAAGCCTGTTATTCCTGCATGCCGTTAGCGGGAATCTAAGTACGTACTAAACAAAAGATTGCCGATAAGAGACCTCGGCAATGACAGTTCTGAGCTGGTGCTGCCAAGATGCACAAAAGTGAAAAGCCCGTCATTCCCGCATGTTGTTAGCGGGAATCTAAGTACGTACCAACTTAAAGATTGCCGATAAGAGACCTCGGCAATGACGTCTTGAACGTTGGCCGTGCGCACAAATGTAAAAAGCCCGTCATTCCCGCATGCCGTTAGCGGGAATCTAAGTATGTACCAACTCAAAGATTGCCGATAAGAGACCTCGGCAATGACAGTTCTGAGCTGACGCTGCCAACGTGCACAAAAGTGAAAAGCCCGTCATTCCCGCATGCCGTTAGCGGGAATTTAAGTACGTACCAACTTAAAGATTGCCGATAAGGGACCTCGGCAATGACGTATTTAGCGTTGGGCGTGCGCACAAGAGTAAAAAGCCTGTCATTCCCGCATGTTGTTAGCGGGAATCTAAGTATGCATCAACTTAAAGATTGCAGATAAGAGACCTCGGCAATGACGTCTTTAGTGTTGGCCGTGCGCACAAAAGTAAAAATCCCGTCATTCCCGCATGTTGTTAGCGGGAATTTAAGTACGTACCAACTTAAAGATTGCCGATAAGAGACCTCGCCAATGACGGTTCTGATCTGGCACTGCCAATGTGAACAAGGGCGAAACCGAGTCATTCCCCACTCAAATTCGCAACCTTAGTCTCCATAAACAACCACAAAACCAAAAACAAACGACGTTATCAGACGTTACAGCCCACTTTTATGCACTCAATTTGAAAAGAACTGCGTATAAACGGCTATATTTTCTACAAATGTTCTAAATCCCTATAGATGTTGTGTTGTTAAATACCTGACAAATTAGGATAATGTTCAGCTCGATCTGGGTGAGTAAAAAATTGGTATGACCGAATATCTTTTGTTGTTGATTGGTACAGTGCTGGTCAACAACTTTGTGCTAGTGAAATTCTTAGGCTTATGTCCGTTTATGGGAGTCTCTAAAAAATTAGAGACTGCGATAGGTATGGGGCTAGCGACAACCTTTGTTCTGACCTTGGCGTCAGTGTGTGCGTATTTAGTAGAAACCTATCTACTACAGCCGCTTGGCATCGAATATCTAAGAACCATGAGTTTCATTTTGGTGATTGCGGTCGTGGTTCAATTTACTGAGATGGTGGTGCACAAAACCAGCCCTACGCTATACCGCCTGCTCGGCATTTTTATCCCATTGATCACCACAAACTGTGCCGTATTGGGCGTAGCACTGCTCAATGTAAACGAAAATCACAGCTTTGTTGAATCCATCATCTACGGATTTGGCGCAGCCGTCGGTTTCTCCATGGTATTGATCCTGTTTGCTTCAATGCGCGAACGTATTGCAGCTTCAGATGTTCCGGTGCCTTTTAGAGGCGCCTCCATTGCGATGATTACCGCTGGTTTAATGGCGCTTGCCTTTATGGGCTTTACTGGCTTGGTGAAGATCTAATGGAAGTTATCTTAATCTCCATTGTCGCCCTCGTTGCCCTTGCCGCTCTATTTGGCGGATTGCTTGGCTTCGCCTCGATTCGCTTCAAAGTAGAAGCCGATCCTATCGTTGAACAAGTTGACTCCATTTTGCCACAGACACAATGTGGCCAATGTGGCTATCCTGGCTGTCGCCCATATGCTGAAGCGATTGCTAACGGTGATGCAATCAACAAATGCCCTCCAGGTGGTGAAGCCACAATTCAAAAGCTGGCAGACCTTATGGGGGTTGACGTACCCGATTCGGCACACGATCTTTCCGACAATGTAAAGAAAGTCGCCTTCATCCACGAAGACATGTGCATTGGCTGTACTAAGTGTATTCAAGCGTGCCCAGTAGACGCCATCGTTGGCGGAACAAAGGCCATGCACACCATCATTGCCGATCAATGCACTGGCTGTGATCTCTGTGTATCACCCTGCCCAACTGAATGTATTGAAATGATTCCGGTTAAAGCCACACCGGACACCTGGAAATGGCAACTTGATACCATTCCAGTAGTTAATGTAGATACCAATGTGCCAAGCACAACGACTGAGAACTCATAACCACCAATGCTGTCACTTATTGAACAAATTCGCTCTGGCCATCTCTGGGACTTCCCTGGAGGCATTCATCCGCCAGAACACAAAGCACAATCACTCACCCATAAAATCGGGCGAGCTAATATTGCGAATGAGATAGTCATCCCAGTCAAGCAACACATTGGTAAAGAAGGTGATCTACTGGTCAAGGTGGGAGACTCGGTTTTAAAAGGCCAACCTCTGACTCAATACCACACCAGCTTAAGCTTGCCAGTGCACGCGTCTACCTCAGGTGTTGTCACAGCCATTGAGCCAAGAACAGGTTGCCACCCATCGGGATTGCCAGAGCTTTCTATCGTTATCAAACCGGATCAGAAAGATACCTGGATTGAGCACAGTGGTATCACCAACTACCAAGAACTAAGCGCGGAAGAGCTGGTCAATGTCATCCGCCAAGCGGGGATATCAGGTATGGGCGGCGCAGGCTTCCCAACCGCAAGAAAGCTGCAATCTGGTTTTAGTCGTACTGATATTTTGATCATCAATGCTGCTGAATGTGAACCTTACATTACTGCCGATGACAGCCTGATGCGTGAATACGCAGAGCAGGTTATCCAAGGCATTGAGATTTTAAGTCACATCTTAAAACCTAAGCTGTGCATTATTGGCATTGAAGACAACAAACCGGAAGCCATCCAAGCCCTTAATAAGGCTGGAGAGAGTCACGATATCGTCATTCGCGTTATCCCAACCAAATACCCATCCGGTGGTGAGCGCCAGCTGATCAAGGTATTAACCGACAAAGAAGTGCCTTCAAGCGGTCTGCCTGCTGACATCGGCATCATGGTGCAAAACGTGGGTTCTGCTTTTGCTGTAAAACGCGCGGTCATCGATGGCGAGCCTTTGATTGAACGTGTTGTGACTATGACAGGTGGCAGTGTCAGCCAAGCGCAAAACTTATGGGTGCCAATTGGTACTCCAGTGCAGTCGTTACTTGAACAAGCCCACTTTTCTCCTTGGAAGAAACAGTCGGTGATCATGGGCGGCCCAATGATGGGCTTTACCCTGCCTCACACTCAGGTGCCTATCACGAAAACCAGCAACTGTATCTTAGCCCCTGCGAAAAGAGAGCTAGAGTTCACAGCCGATGAAATGGCTTGTATTCGTTGTGGTCAATGTGCAGAGGCTTGCCCTGCCTCACTGCTACCACAGCAAATGTATTGGTACTCGAAAGACAAAGACCTAGAAAAATGCGAAGAATACAAGGTTAAGGATTGTATCGAATGTGGTGCTTGCGCCTATGTGTGCCCGAGCAACATCCCATTGGTGAATTACTTCCGTCAATCTAAGACAGAAATCAAAATTCAAGCCGCTGAAGCCGAAGCCGCTGAACGCGCTAAGGTTCGTTTTGAGCAGCGTAAAGAACGCCTAGAGCGCGATAAAATTGAGCGCGAACAGAAGTACAAGATCGCTGCAGAAAAACGTCGCAGTCAGATGAAGACTGAAGGTGGTGATGATGCTATTGCCGCAGCAATAGAACGCGTTAAACAGAAGAAGACTGAAGGTCCTAAGCCTGCCGTTGCCGCCGCTATTGCTAGGGCTAAAGCGAAGCAAGCCGAAGCACAGTCAGAAAATGCCACTGAACCAGACAATTCAGAGATGCGCAAATTGCGTGAACAACGCAAAGAAGAAGCGCGTCTTCGTCGCGAACAAAAAGCGGACCAGCAACCAACAGCTGCAGGAACGAAAAGTGACGCAGTCGCAGCCGCTATTGCTCGCGCCAAGGCGAAGAAAGAACAGCTTGCATCAACAAACTCAGAAACTAGCGATGCAAAGGCTGACAAGCAAGATGCAGTGAAAGCAGCTATCGAACGAGCTAAGGCACGTAAAGCAGCGCAAGCAAGTGCAAAGCCTCAAACCAGCGAATCCGCAGATTCGGATGATTCGAAAAAACCTGCGGTCGCAGCAGCTGTAGCAAGAGCTAAAGCACGCAAAGCTCAACAACAAGCCACTGATACTGAGCCTAAAGCTGACGAATCAGCAGAATCGGACGACCCGAAAAAAGCAGCTGTCGCGGCCGCTGTAGCAAGAGCAAAAGCGCGCAAGGCACAACAACAAACTACTGATACAGAGCCTGAAGCTAGCGAATCAGCAGAATCGGATGACCCGAAAAAAGCGGCCGTCGCCGCTGCCATTGCAAGGGCTAAAGCACGCAAGGCTCAGCAACAAACTGCTGATACTGAGCCAAAAGCTGACGAATCAGCAGAATCCGACGACCCGAAAAAAGCAGCTGTCGCGGCCGCTGTAGCAAGAGCAAAAGCGCGCAAGGCACAACAACAAACTACTGATACAGAGCCTGAAGCTAGCGAATCAGCAGAATCGGATGACCCGAAAAAAGCGGCGGTTGCGGCTGCCATTGCAAGAGCGAAAGCACGCAAAGCTCAGCAACAACAGACCGCTGATATTGAGTCTGAAACGAGCGAGCAACCTGAAGCAGAAGATCCAAAAAAAGCAGCAGTTGCTGCCGCGATAGCACGAGCAAAAGCAAGAAAAGCGGCAGCGCAAGCCGATAGCAGTGACTCAAAGGAGAATAACTAGTGGCATTTTTTATCGCCAGTTCACCCCATACTCAAAAGCGTCGCTCATTATCGACTATGATGCTGCTGGTGGCACTGTGTGCTGTACCGGGTATTTTGGCGCAAACCTACTTCTTTGGTTTTGGCACCTTAATTCAAGTGCTGTTCGCTATATTAGTGGCTTGGACGTTTGAGTCTCTCATCATGCTGGCTAGAGGTCGCTCTCCAATACGAGCGCTTCGTGATAATACTGCATTAGTCACTGCACTCTTGTTAGCCATCGCGATACCGCCACTCTCACCGTGGTGGATCACCGTCATAGGCTTATTCTTTGCCATTGTGGTTGCTAAGCACCTCTATGGCGGAGTGGGACAAAATCTCTTTAACCCTGCAATGGTGGCTTACGTTGTCTTACTGATTTCGTTTCCAGTACAGATGACCAGTTGGCTAACTCCAGCGCAGATTTCATCCTCACCTGTGGGTGCTACCGATGCTCTATCGCTTATCTTTAGCGGTTACAACCTTGATGGTATGTCGCTGCAACAGATCCGTACCGGGGTTGATGGGATCACCATGGCAACGCCGCTTGATACAGTGAAAACTGGGCTTGGGAATGGTCAAACGCTTTCTGAAATCAGTAATAGTCCTCTATTCTCTGGTATCGCAGGCTACGGTTGGGAATGGATTAACGTCTTATTCCTAATGGGTGGATTAATCATGCTTAAGCTGCGCGTGATCCAATGGTACATCCCAGCAGGTGTACTTAGTGGCGTATTCTTAACTAGCCTAATACTCTACATCATTGCCCCAGGCACGCTAGGCTCACCATTGTTCCAGTTGTTCTCTGGCGCGACTATGCTCGGCGCATTCTTTATCGCAACAGACCCTGTCTCTGCTGCGACAACCATTAAGGGCCGACTGATTTTTGGTGGCTTAATCGGTGCACTGATCGTCATTATTCGCACCTTTGGCGGCTTCCCAGACGGCGTTGCTTTTGCGGTTATTATCGCCAACATGTGTGTACCGCTTATCGACTACTACACACAACCTAGAACCTACGGTCACAAGTAATATCATGTTAAAAACCATACGAAAAAACGGTTTAGTTCTCGCCATGTTCGCTTGCATCACAACAGGTGTGGTCTCTGTTACCCATCTGTTGACCGAGGATACAATCAAAGCGCAGCAAATCGCTCAGTTGCAAGGACAGCTTAATCAAGTGATCCCAACGAGCCTGCACGACAATGAACTCTATGCCAGCTGCATCGATTTACAAAATGAAGCGTTAGGCACACAAGAAAACATGCCCGCTTATATCGCTACTGTTGATGGCGAGCCAACTTCAGTTGCCATTGAAACTATCGCACCTGATGGTTACAACGGCACGATACGTCTGTTGGTGGGTGTCGACCTACAAGGCAAGGTGTTAGGGGCTCGCGTATTGTCACATCAAGAAACTCCAGGACTTGGCGATAAAATTGATTTGCGCGTATCGGATTGGATTTTGTCGTTTGCCAACAAAGAGATCACAGCAGACAATCAAGATAGCTGGAAGGTACGTAAAGACGGTGGGCAATTTGACCAATTTACTGGCGCAACGATTACTCCGCGCGCAGTGGTGAAGGCCATCTACAACACAGGGCTATACTTTACGCAAAATCAGCAACAGATCTTGAGTAGCTCACCACAATGTGAGGTGAAATAATGTCAGAGAAAAAACTTTTACTAAAGAACGGTCTTTGGGATAACAACCCTGCCCTTGTGCAATTGCTTGGCCTTTGTCCACTGCTTGCAGTATCGGCAACGGTGACCAATGCACTGGGTCTTGGCATCGCTACTTTATTGGTATTAGTCGGTTCGAACCTAACCGTCTCCCTAATTCGCAACCATGTGCCCCAAGAGATCCGTTTGCCTATCTTCGTGATGATCATTGCGGCTTTGGTAACTTGTGTTCAATTGCTAATGAATGCCTACGCCTATGGCTTATACCTATCTCTAGGCATCTTTATCCCATTGATCGTGACCAACTGCATTATCATTGGTCGCGCCGAAGCCTATGCGTCTAAGAATACACCTGTACTGGCTGTGCTGGACGGTCTTTGGATGGGACTGGGTATGACCGCTGTGCTTGTGGTCCTAGGGGCCATTCGTGAAATCCTCGGTAATGGTACTCTTTTCGACGGCGCGGATTTGTTGCTTGGCGATTGGGCAAGTGTGTTGCGCATTCAGGTGTATCACGTTGACAGCAACTTCCTACTCGCAATGCTGCCACCAGGTGCATTTATCGGTGTTGGTTTCTTGATTGCAGGCAAAAACTGGCTAGACAACTACCGAGCGCAGCAAGCACCTAAGCAAGAGAAGCAACAAATAGAACGGGCTCGTGTCACTAACAACTAAAACGGATTCAATGAATAAAGATAAGCGTCGACTCATACTTGAAAGATTGCGTGAGGAAAACCCTCATCCAGAAACGGAGCTCAACTGGAGCTCTCCGTTTGAATTACTGATTGCCGTACTATTATCGGCTCAAGCAACCGATGTCAGTGTTAACAAGGCAACAGATAAGCTTTACCCCATCGCTAATACACCGCAAGGGATATTGGATCTTGGCGTTGATGGCTTAAAAGAATACATCAAGACCATTGGCCTGTTTAACTCGAAAGCAGAAAACACCATCAAGACGTGTAAGATCTTACTTGAACAGCATGGTGGTGAAGTTCCAGAGAACCGAGAAGCGCTCGAGGCCCTACCAGGCGTTGGCAGAAAGACGGCTAACGTGGTTCTTAATACTGCATTTGGTTGGCCAACGATTGCGGTTGATACCCATATCTATCGCGTTTCTAATCGCACCAAGTTTGCTATGGGTAAGACTGTAGATGATGTTGAGCAGAAGCTTCTTAAGGTAGTACCAAAAGAGTTCAAGCTGGACGTACATCATTGGTTAATTCTACACGGTCGTTACACCTGTATTGCTCGCAAGCCACGCTGTGGCAGCTGTATGATAGAAGATTTGTGCGAGTTCAAAGATAAAGCTATCGATTAATACTTAGGTTCATTTCACAAATACATTAAGGAACAATCATGTCTCAAGGTCGCGTACTACACACCATGCTTCGCGTGGGTGATTTAGATAAATCTATTGAGTTCTATACCAAGGTAATGGGTATGGAGCTATTGCGTAAGAACGAAAACAAAGAGTACGAATACACCCTTGCCTTTGTTGGGTTTGGTGATGAATCACAAGGCGCCGTCATTGAGTTGACCTATAACTGGGGTACGACAGAGTACGACCTTGGCGATGCATTTGGTCACGTGGCTATTGGTTATGAAGATATCTATGCCACTTGCGATGCTATCAAGGCAGCCGGCGGAAACGTCACGCGCGAACCAGGTCCAGTAAAAGGTGGTTCAACACATATTGCCTTTGTTACTGACCCTGATGGTTACAAGATAGAACTTATACAGCGAGAAAATGCTTCTGCGGGTTTGAACGGCTAAGCACTTCTCAGAAAAGTAAACACGTTTGCAAGGGCTGTGATTGTCGAAAGACAATTACAGCCCTTTTGTCATATTTAGACTCAGGAAAATTAATGTATGGGTTTAGAAAACCTTATGAATCTGTAATAATGCTCCCCTTAATCCATATGCTTTGCTTGTTATGACTGTAGAAAATGAAGCTTTGACGCTAAAAAAACGATTTAGAGGGTATTTCCCTGTGGTTATCGATGTAGAAACCGCTGGTTTTAATGCCGCCACTGACGCGTTGCTTGAAATATGCGCAGTAACCCTAGCTATGGATGAAAACGGAGACTTGCACCCCGCAAGCACCCTGACTTTCCAAGTAGAACCATTTGAAGGAGCAAATTTAGAGAAGGAAGCACTCGAGTTTATTGGAATGCGTGACCCTTTCAGTCCGTTACGTGGGGCTATCCCAGAATCGGAAGCACTGAAAGAGATCTATAAACTGGTCCGAAAAGAACAAAAGCAAGCTGGTTGTAGCCGAGCGATCATCGTGGCGCACAATGCCGCCTTTGATCATGGCTTTGTCTCTCAGGCTAGTGAACGCTCCAAATTGAAACGCGTACCGTTTCATCCCTTTGCCACTTTCGATACTGCGACTCTTAGCGGCCTAGCTTATGGTCAAACCGTTTTAGCCAAAGCGTGTAAGGCAGCCGAGATCGAGTTCGATAATAAAGAGGCACATTCAGCCCTTTACGATACACAAAAGACCGCTGAACTATTTTGTAAAATTGTCAACAAATGGAAAGCCCTAGGCGGCTGGCCAATGCTTGACGAAGAATAAACACAAACACAACTAAACAATTAGAGAAGTATAATGAATCCCGTTGTCATTTCCGTTTGTATCATGCTGTTATTGGCATTGATGCGCGTTAACGTCGTTGTTGCGTTAACTTTCAGTGCCATTGTTGGTGGGCTTTCCGCAGGCATGAACATTACCGACACCATTGCTGCCTTTGAAGGTGGATTAGGTGGCGGTGCAACTATCGCGCTTAGCTACGCTATGCTAGGTACCTTTGCAGTCGCTATCTCAAAGTCAGGCATCACTGACCTATTGGCACAAAGCGTTATCAAACGCATCAATGGCCAAGAGAATGACACAGCCTCTACCGGTCTTAAATACGGCGTCTTGGTTGCTCTTATCCTAGTGACTATGTCATCGCAGAACGTTATCCCAGTTCACATTGCATTTATTCCAATTCTTATTCCACCTCTACTTGCAGTGTTCTCAAAGCTAAACATTGACCGACGCATGATTGCGTGTGTGCTGACCTTTGGTCTAGTTACTCCATATATGGTTCTACCAATTGGTTTTGGTGGCATATTCCTAAACAACATCTTGCTTAAAAACCTGAACGACAACGGCCTTCAGAACATCACTGCCTCTGATGTACCAATGGCAATGTTGTTGCCTGCACTAGGCATGATCACCGGTCTTCTTGTGGCTATCTTTGTGAGCTACCGTAAGCCTCGCACTTATAAAGAAACTGAAATTACTCACGTAGACGCAGAGCCAAGCCACATCAACAAGAAACACATTCTTGTTGCTGTAATCGCTATCGTCGCGGCACTTTCAGTGCAGCTTTACACTGGCTCAATGATCATCGGTGCACTAGCGGGCTTCATGGTATTTACCTTTGGTGGCGTTATTGCGTGGAAAGAGACGCAAGATGTGTTTACTCGCGGCGTGCACATGATGGCAATGATTGGCTTCATCATGATTGCAGCAGCAGGTTTTGCAGCAGTGATGAAAGCGACAGGTGGCGTAGAAACTCTGGTTGAAGCTCTGTCTACTTCTATTGGTGACAACAAGCCTCTAGCGGCACTGTTGATGCTGATTGTTGGTCTTCTAGTGACTATGGGTATTGGTTCTTCATTCTCAACTATCCCAATTATCGCAACTATCTATGTACCACTAGCCACTGCATTCGGTTTCTCGCCAATGGCGATCGTTGCTCTAGTCGGTACTGCAGCAGCACTGGGTGATGCAGGTTCTCCGGCTTCAGATTCTACTCTTGGTCCAACATCTGGTCTTAATGCCGATGGACAACACGAGCACATCTGGCAAACCGTGGTTCCAACCTTCATCCACTACAACATCCCACTGATCATTTTCGGTTGGGTTGCAGCGATGGTTTTATAGTCGGGTTCTCTAACCTAGCTCTAGAATAGAAAAAGGCTTCCAATTGGAAGCCTTTTTAGTATTTGCGCTCTGTAGTTTCAAAGCAGTGCGAAGATTATTCGCTAGCTGAGCGTTGAGCCGCTTGCTTAATAAGAGGCTGAAGTTCGCCTTTTTGGAACATCTCGATGATGATGTCACAACCACCGATCAACTCACCTTCAATCCACAATTGTGGGAAAGTTGGCCATTGTGCGTAAGCTGGAAGCTCAGCACGGATATCTGGGTTTTGCAGGATATCAACGTATGCAAACTTTTCGCCACACGCCATCAATGCTTGAGACGCTTGAGAAGAAAATCCACAGCTAGGAAGCTTAGGTGAACCTTTCATGTAAAGAAGGATAGTGTTTTGTTCGATCTGCTGTTTGATTTTGTCTAGGGTTTCCATAGCGGTCCTCGGATCCATGTACTCTATATAGTATTCCGTTATTTTACCTTACTAGCTTAGAATAAAAACCATAAACTAAATATGGTTATTGTTGCGAAAATAGGCAAAAGTTGGCCTAGGCGCATTCCGTTGGTTACGAAATATTATAAATTTGTTGCCTAACCTTTTATTAGTATAAAAAATTGATAGAATGCAAACGAAGTTAGAGAACTAATTTGCACAGCGGTTCGTAATACTACCGACCCTGTCACATGCATTTGATGAGAAATCTCTCATCGAGTGTAATTTGTTACTACATTGGAAGCTTAGGGCTTAGCCCACATAAATGGAGAACCGAGCAAATGGCATTTGAACTACCAGCTCTTCCTTACGCAAAAGACGCGCTAGAACCACATATCTCTGCTGAGACTCTTGATTTTCACCACGGTAAGCACCACAACACTTACGTTGTTAAGCTAAATGGTCTGATCCCTGGTACTGAGTTTGAAGGCAAAACACTAGAAGAGATCGTTAAGACTTCTACTGGTGGTGTATTCAACAACGCAGCACAAATCTGGAACCACACGTTCTACTGGCACTGCCTAGCGCCAAACGCAGGTGGCGAACCAACAGGTGCTGTTGCTGACGCGATCAATGCAGCATTTGGTTGTTTTGAAGAGTTCAAAGCTAAATTCACTGATTCTGCAATCAACAACTTCGGTTCTTCTTGGACTTGGCTTGTTAAGAACGCAGACGGTTCACTAGCAATCGTTAACACTTCAAACGCAGCAACTCCTCTAACAGAAGAAGGTGTTACTCCTCTTCTAACTGTTGACCTATGGGAACACGCTTACTACATCGATTACCGTAACGTTCGTCCAGAGTACATGAATGGCTTCTGGGCTCTAGTTAACTGGGACTTCGTTGCAGAGAACCTAGCTAAGTAATTAGTTGATTTATAATGAAAAGGCTGCCTAAATAGGTAGCCTTTTTTGTTTGTAGTGGGTGATTATGCACTAAGCATGATAACTCATACAAATTTCCATTAGTTCTTGCTGCCTCTATCATACAAACTGTGAGCTACTCCTTAGTTCAAGTAATCGCCCATCATAAACACAAGAAATCACCACCTTGTTCACATCTTATTCACTATATTCGATCGTATAACTATTAGTCAGACATGGCTCTTAGATCCAACTAGCGGATTCATTTATAGAGGGCTATTAAGCCCTCTATTTGTCACTGCGGTGATCAGTAGTTTAAATTTAAGCTCTGGAAAAATCAGGTGGTCAACAATGGTTATTCACAATTCCGTGGTATTAATTACCTCGGCTGGAACGATACTTGGAAGGACTCTTGCCCTTCACTTTGCCTCTCTTGGAGCAAAGGTTGTCATTACAGACAAAAATGCATCACTCCTCAAAGGCACATACAGAGAATGTATAGAGTCTGGCTTTAATGTGTGTACCTATGCCCTACCTGACGATACGCAGCATAATGTCGATGATATGTTTAGCTACATTGAGAGCTTCTACAACCATGGTGTTGATATCCTGATTAATAACTGGGAAAACCACCCATTACCGACTCTGGTGAGCCCGACTCCAGCAGAAGAGTTTAGTGCTCAATTTTCTCACCTTGTTCAGTCGCTATTCAGTTGCGGACACGCTTGCGCAGAACAAATGCGTAAGAATCACCAGCAAGGGGTAATTGTTAATATCCTGACCAATGAACGCTCCGACTCTATCATTGGTACCGAAAGCACAAGCTCTATGGTCAGTGGCCTAACAAAGAGCTGGGCTAAGGAACTCAATCCCTTTGATATTCGCGTTGGTGGGATCTTGCCTAGCGTGCATCACTCTCGTCATGATGACTATCAAAACAGCTTTGCGAACATTCGAGAAGAATTGATAAGAAACACTGAGTACATTGTGTCAAACGACTCGTTCAACGGCCGTGTAATGTCATGGTAAATCAATGATTTATCTTAAGTAATAGAAGTTCTATCCTCTATACTGAATCACACGGATATTCAGCGATATTTCCATGACCAAACAAAATTTATCATCAGGCGACAACATACCTTTTACCACTAGCAAGGAGTCTCTATCCCTTGCTGTACCTGAGGGTAGCTGTGACTGTCACCATCACATCTTTGACCCCGATAGTTTTGCTTATCGTGCCGAAGACACCACTAACATTCCCACTGCCACTGTTCCTATGTACCAACAGTTACAGAGCAAAATTGGCTTTTCGAGAAATGTAATCGTGACCCCTTCTGCCTACGGCAATGATAATCAATGCACCCTAGATGCGATGCAACAACTTGGAGATAGCGCTCGCGCTGTTGTAACTATCGATGACAGCTTCTCTGTTTCTCAACTACAACAAATGGACAGTCTAGGTGTATGCGGAATTCGAGAAGTGGTCCCCGATTTTCGGACATGACTTTAAGTGATTGATCTGTTTTGATAGTACCCAGAAATACTGGAGCAGATTATGACTAGAAAACGCAGAAACCACTCTCCCGAATTTAAAGCTAAGGTGGCATTGGCTGCCGCTAAAGGTGATAAAACTGTCGCTGAGTTAGCACAGAAGTACAACCTGCACCCCAACCAGATCTCAACATGGAAGAAAGAGCTGCTTGAAAATGCAGCCATGATCTTTGCCTCTGAAAGTCAGTTGGGCAAAGACAATTCTGAAGAAGTGGACAAACTTCACGCTAAGATCGGTCAATTGACCATGGAAAATGATTTTTTGGCGAAAGTGCTCGGTCGTTAGATCGAGCACAGCGAAAGAGTTCGCTGGATAAATCCACCCAACTACCGATAAAGCGCCAGTGCGAGCTTCTTAATATTGCTCGCTCTACGGCTTATTACCAACCCATCGGACTTTCTACTGAGGAGATTGAATTGCGTCGAATGATTGACGAAATTCACCTTCAGTATCCGTTCATGGGCAGTAGGCGTGTTCGAACTGAGCTGGCTAAAAAAGGCCATAAGGTTAATCGCAAGCGTATCGTTCGGATCATGCGTGAAATGGGCATTGGAGCGATTTATCCCAAGCCAAAAACGACACTGGCGAACAAAGCACACAAGGTTTATCCCTACCTATTGCGTGACATCGAAGTTACTTACCCCAACCAAGCTTGGGCTATTGATATCACGTACATTCCGATGGCTAAAGGGTTCCTGTACTTGGTTGCCATTATCGATTGGTACAGCCGTAAGGTGTTGTCTTGGCGCCTCTCGAACACCATGGATACAGGCTTTTGTATTGATGCTCTTGAAGATGCGCTTCAACACTACGGACCACCCGATATCTTCAACTCAGATCAGGGCAGCCAGTTTACCAGTACTGAGTTCACACAGAAGTTGCTCGACCATAGCGTACGGATCAGCATGGATGGGAAAGGCCGTTGGATCGACAACGTTTTTATCGAGCGATTATGGCGAAGTCTGAAATATGAGGAGGTTTACTTAAAAGCTTACACCACGCCCCGTGAAGCCGAACTTGAAATCGGCCACTACATGGTGTTTTATAATGAGGAGCGTAACCATCAAGGCCTCAATGACCTAACCCCTGATGAAGTCTACTTCGGTAGGCAGAGATACGCTGCATGAGCTGGATCAACCACTTAAGGAATTAGCTTATGTGTCCAACCATTGGGGTCCACTTCTTCGGTTTATGATCACCGAGTTCAAAGACCTAGATTTAGACTTGATCCAGCGCTGCGCAGAAAAAATCGCGCCGCTCAACTGGCATATCTGCTTTTGGGTAACCGCGGACATGATAGTTGCGATGAAAGATCTATTATTTTCTTTGCCTTGTGATGTGGTATTTGACCATAGAGGGCACCTACCCGCTGGAGAGGGAGTGAAGCACCCTGCTTTTGAGATTATCTGCCAGCTCATGAACGCAAACAAAGCTTGGGTGAAGGTATCGGCGGCTTATCACGATAGTGAATCTGGATCGCCAAGCTTTGCTGACACTCTCGCTATTGGTAAGGCCTATATAGCGACCAATCCCAACAAGATCCTATGGGGCACAGATTGGCCACATCCAAGTGAAACTATCGCCGGCAACGTCATGCCTGATGATGTGCATTTATTGAACCTGTTGTCAGTGCAGACAGACAACGACGCAACGCTTATCCACAAAGTGCTAGTGGATAACCCTAAAAATTTATATCGATTTTGATACCAATCGTACTAAATAACTGGTCAGCCTAGCTGGTTAAAATACTCGATAACTTCGTTAGAATTTTTGATTGTAGAATAACTACTTATCGAAAAATTCTGCCTTGTTCTTGAGTATTTTTCCTTCGCTATTTCTGAACACTTACATAGTGTGATTGGTATAATCTTCTTCTTTTCGAGCACACATAAAAAATCCCAGCACCTTTCAGCGCTGGGATTTGTCTATTCAGTGTGGGCTCTTTCAAGCCCACTATTCAAGAATCGAATTACTTCGCTTTAGCTGGCTTTTGGTCAGCTTTTTTCTTGATTACTGTAGTACCTTCGAACGTTTCACCTTCAACGAATGCAGTACCGTGGTAAGCAGCCATTAGAACTTCTTTTAGCTCTGTGATTAGAGGGTAACGTGGGTTAGCACCAGTACATTGGTCATCGAACGCTTCAACCGCTAGCTCATCAAGCTTAGCAACGAAGTCTGCTTCAGAAACACCCGCTTCTTTGATTGACTTAGGAATGTCTAGGTCAGTCTTAAGCTCGTCCAACCAAGTTAGAAGACGTTCAATCTTCTGAGCTGTACGGTCACCTTCTTGGCTTAGGCCTAGGTGGTCTGCAACTTCAGCGTAACGACGACGTGCTTGCGGACGGTCGTACTGAGAGAATGCAGTTTGCTTAGTTGGGTTATCGTTCGCGTTGTAACGAACAACGTTAGAGATAAGTAGTGCGTTAGCAAGACCGTGTGGCAAGTGGAACTCAGCACCAATTTTGTGAGCCATTGAGTGACACACACCTAGGAATGCGTTCGCAAATGCAACACCAGCGATAGTTGCTGCGTTGTGTACTTTCTCACGAGCGATTGGGTCAGCAGCACCATTCGCGTAGCTTGAAGGTAGGTACTCTTTAAGCATCTTAAGTGCTTGTAGAGCTTGACCGTCAGAGTATTCGTTAGCAAGAACAGAAACGTAAGCTTCTAGTGCGTGAGTTACTGCATCGTAACCACCAAACGCTGTTAGAGACTTAGGCATGTTCATTACAAGGTTCGCATCAACGATAGCCATGTTTGGCGTGATTTCGTAGTCAGCTAGTGGGTACTTAGCACCCGTCTTGTCGTCTGTAACAACAGCGAATGGAGTAACCTCTGAACCTGTACCTGAAGTTGTAGTGATACATACAAGCTCAGCTTTTTGACCCATTTTAGGGAACTTATAGATACGCTTACGGATGTCCATGAAGCGCATCGCTAGTTCAGCGAAGTGCGTTTCTGGGTGCTCGTACATTACCCACATGATCTTAGCCGCATCCATTGGAGAACCGCCACCTAGAGCTAGGATAACGTCAGGCTGGAAGCTCTTCATTGCTTCAGCGCCTTTCTCAACAACAGATAGTGTTGGATCTGCTTCTACGTCGAAGAATACTTGAACTTCGATGCCTTGAGCTTTAAGTAGTTTAACTACGTCATCAGCGTAACCATTGTTGAATAGGAAACGGTCAGTAACTAGGAATGCGCGTTTCTTACCTTCTAGGTCGCTAAGAGCGATTGGAAGGCTACCACGACGGAAGTAGATAGACTTAGGTAGTTTGTGCCACAACATGTTTTCAGCTCGCTTCGCTACAGTTTTCTTGTTGATAAGGTGCTTAGGACCTACGTTCTCAGAGATAGAGTTACCACCCCAAGAACCACAACCTAGAGTTAGAGAAGGTGCAACGTTGAAGTTGTAAAGGTCACCGATACCACCGTGAGTAGTAGGGATGTTGATTAGGATACGTGCAGTCTTCATCTTGTCACCGAAGTAACGGATACGGTCTGCGTTAGTATCTTGGTTAGTGTATAGGCCAGATGTGTGACCGATACCGCCAATCTCAACCATAGTTACTGCTTGAGCAACAGCGTCTTCGAAGTTGTCAGCACGGAACAGGCCTAGAGTTGGAGATAGTTTCTCGTGTGCGAACTCGTCGTCGTAAGAAACCTTACCTAGACCTTCACCTACTAGAACTTTAGTGTCAGCAGGAACTTTAACACCCGCCATTTCAGCGATTGCTGGAGCAGGTTGACCTACGATCTTAGCGTTTAGGTTGCCATCGATAAGCAGTACTTTACGAACCTTGTTCGCTTCAGCTTTAGACAGAACGTACGCTTTATGAGAAGCAAAACGCTCTTTAACTTCGTCGTATACTTCGTCAACAACGATTGCAGCCTGCTCAGAAGCACACACTACGCCGTTATCGAACGTCTTAGACATAAGGATAGAAGCTACAGCACGCTTGATGTCTGCAGTTTCGTCGATAACTACTGGAACGTTACCCGCACCAACACCGATTGCTGGCTTACCAGAAGAGTAAGCTGCTTTAACCATGCCTGGACCACCAGTAGCAAGGATAAGAGCGATGCCGTCGTGCTTCATTAGGCCGTTAGATAGCTCAACTGAAGGCTGGTCAATCCAACCGATGATGTCTTTTGGAGCACCCGCTGCTACTGCTGCATCTAGAACTAGTTTAGCTGCATCGTTAGTAGAGTTCTTAGCACGTGGGTGTGGCGAGAAGATGATGCCGTTACGTGTTTTAAGAGAAATTAAAGATTTGAAGATTGCAGTAGATGTTGGGTTCGTTGTTGGAACGATACCACAGATGATACCAACAGGTTCTGCGATAGTCATTGTGCCTAGGTTGTCATCTTCTTCTAAGATGCCACAGGTTTTTTCGTCTTTGTATTTGTTGTAGATAAACTCAGAAGCAAAGTGGTTCTTGATCACTTTATCTTCAACAATGCCCATGCCAGATTCCGCAACTGCTTGTTGAGCTAGTGGAATACGAGCGTGGTTAGCTGCTAGAGAAGCCGCACGGAAGATTGCATCAACTTTTTCTTGAGAAAAAGTTGAGAACTCTTCCTGAGCCGCTTTAACGCGAGCTACTAGAGCGTCCAGTTCAGCCATATTAGTTACAGGCATAATTATCTCCTAGATATTTTAAATTAAAAACTTTTTAGTAAGGTTTGTTCGCTAAACAACACAACTTAGTAAATAGCTTTCACAGACGAGTATATTATTTCACTCTGCGAATAAAATTGATTCAGATCACTTAGTTTGAAAGAACTACCACCAAATGGTTATTAGCTAAGCTAATTCTAAATGCCATATTGTATGACAAATACACCAATCTGTGACCCTGATCTCATCCATGAAAGTACATCTATTACTACGTAATTAAAATTCCATTACGTCATAAATTTTCAAATTCTGTAGGCCGTCTAAAACGTGCCAGACCCTAGTATAACCATTGTTGGGTATAGGACAACGAGAAATTTTACTAGGCTTTTTATTTTTTATCCTTCTTTATAAGATCGTACTACTCTTTTCTTTTAGCATAAAAAACACACTGCATCATTCTCGCTAAACACCAAAATTCTTGCATTAGTTTATCTAATGGCAAATGCACTATGATTTAGAAAACTTCAGGTGAATACTTGAAAGTTTCACTGGCGTAATTTCTCGTCCTTGATTAAAGTAGCGCGGAATTTTCTTACACCCTGTTTTTCTTATTAAGGCTCGCTAATGCAAGGTATAAACGTTGCTGTATATCTACAGTTTTTTGTTGGCTTATTTGCCATAGTTAACCCTGTGGGCATCATGCCGATTTTCGTGTCATTAACGAATCATCTATCTCCAGAAGAACGCATTAAAACGGCCTCAACAGCGAACATTGCTGTAGCGGTAATTTTGATTGTGTCTTTGTTTGCAGGTCAGATGTTGCTTGATGTGTTTAGTATCTCTCTAGACTCATTTCGTATTGCAGGTGGCTTACTTTTGGTCAGCATCGCCTTTGCCATGATGAACGGCCAATTGGGTGAGCAAAAACAAAACAAGCAAGAAAAAGCAGAGAGTATTAGTAAGGAACAAGTGGGCGTAGTTCCACTAGCAATGCCGCTAATGGCCGGACCAGGTGCGATCAGTTCGACCATCGTATTTGGATCAAATCACACAGGTCCAATAGATTATGTAGCGGTCACCATTACCGTTATTGTGTTCTCTTTTTGCTGTTGGGTGTTGTTCCGCTCTGCCCCTTTCATCGTACGTTTTTTAGGGCAAACAGGAATCAACGTCATCACACGTATCATGGGTTTAATTTTGGGTGCGCTGGGCATAGAGTTCATTGCCAACGGAATTGGAGCGCTATTCCCTGGCTTGATGAGCTAAGCACTTTCTGGAAATACATACGTATTCGTACAAAAAAGCACCTTTTAGGTGCTTTTTTCGTTCTAGTTAAACAAATATGTACTCCAGGTTTCTTTTTCGAGCTGCCTTAAATCTACGTGCTATCCTATTGTTATTACTGATTTAAGTTAATTTGATATGCCGCATCCAGAACATACTTTTAGATACAGACTTTATGTGATCATTTTTCGTACCGATACGCCCCTAGGTCGCTGGTTCGATATCTGTTTGATTGCTTCCATCATCGGCTCTTTGCTGGTGTTGATCATGGGCTCTGTAGAATCGGTAAGTCAAAGGTGGGGAACGCAGCTTAATTATCTTGAAATCCTATTCACTGCCCTCTTCACCGTAGAGTACCTATTGCGCCTGTATTGCTCACCTAAGCCTTGGGCTTACGCTAAGAGCTTCTACGGCTTCGTAGACCTTATGGCCATCTTACCCTTCTATATAGCACTGCTAGTGCCAAACGCGCATTTCCTAGGGGTTGTAAGGCTGCTGAGGGTAATGCGCATCTTCAGAATCTTGAAATTGGTTCAATACATTCAAGATTCCAATATCATCATGCGCTCCCTTTGGAACTCTAGACGTAAGATTTTTATCTTCTTTAGCATGGTGGCCATTTTGGTCACTATCTTTGGTGCGTTGCTCTACATCATCGAAGGCCCAGAGAACGGCTTTACCAGTATTCCGACCAGTATTTATTGGGCTATCGTAACCATCACCACTGTTGGTTACGGCGACATCTCCCCAGTCACCACATTAGGCAGAGCAATAGCATCGCTGACCATGCTACTCGGTTACTCAATTCTGGCGGTACCCACCGGCATTATTACCGCAGAAATGAGCCAAGAGGTGAAACAGCAGAAAAAAGTCTATCGAGACCATAGAGATCTTGTGATGTGCCCAAATTGTATGAAAAACGACCACGAACCTGATGCCTTTCATTGCAAGCACTGTGGCAGTGAACTACCCGAGCATGAAGAGCGGGTGGTGAAGATCACTGGTAAGACTGGTGATTACGATTGAGAGAAGTGCAGTGATAGCTGTTGATTGACTAATACCAAGTCCCGCACCCTCTAAGATTCCAGCTCAAGGCTGGAATGACGTGGTCATCATGATCACCACAATAGCTAAACTTATGTCGTCCCCGACGTCTTTTATCGGGGACCTTTTCAATAGAATCACGAATAGGTAGATTCCCAATAGAAGCGCTCGGGAATGCCTGTTAAACGACTTTGTCAAATTATTAGGCCCCAAAAGCCTTAATAGGATCGTATTTTTCACCACTGCTCAACAAGTGATAAGCGATCCTAATTTGTTTCTTAGCTAAGATACACAAGGCTTCTTTATAGCTCCTTCCTTCTGCCCTCAGTTTGTCGTAGTAAGCTTTAAAATGTTCATCATGCATTGTCGCTCCCCAAGCTGAGCAGAAGATTCTTTTCCTCAAATAAGTGTTTCCTCGCTTACTCAGTTTTCCTTTCCCTCTCCACGTTCCGCTTTGTCGAATGCTGGTGTCCAACCCAACAAACGCCACCCATGAATGACAACTCTTAACCCTTCTATCCAGTTGGCTTAAAAGAGCAGCAGTGGTCGAAGAGATCCCTGGAATACTGGCTAAGATATCGGTGTCTCTTGCGCTTTCGTTAGTTTCAACAATCAAGGCCTCAAGCTCTCGAAGCATACGCTTGTGAAGCGACTTTAATTCCGCCAGTTTCGTAGCGAGCTCTTGTTGAACTTCATCTAACTCAAACCCTAAACCTTGATAAGTTTCCTCGAACAAACGAAGGCTACTCCCCATTTTCTGTATTAGCTTCTCTATTGCCTTTATTTGGCCTACTTTCAATGTAATCAATAGATTACGGTCACTTAGTTTAGTCGGTTTAGGCAGGTTTCTCTCAGTAAGACACATTGTGGCTAGTGTCTCAGCATCGACGGGATCTGTTTTAGTCTTGCGAATGTTAGCTTTGCTATGCTTGCTCGATTGCAATGGATTAATGACGTAGAGATTAAGGTTATGCTTTGAAAATACGGAGACTAACTTGAGGTGATAATGACCGGTTGATTCACAGATTATTTTACCTTTGTACTGCGATTCTACGAGCTTTTCAGCCAACTTTTCTATCGACTCTACGGTGTTGTTGAGTTGATACAGAATGGTTTTTCCTGCCGTTAATCCTGCAAAATCTAGCGTCTTTTTAGAGACATCAATGCCAATAGCGGTACAGTTTTTTAACTGCGAAATAGAGAGAGTTTTCATAAATCTACTATCCTTACATTGAAAGGTAAGAGCGATTCATGGCTTTTTCATATCGGTTAAAGATCTTGTGCGATTACCTGTTATAGAAGCTCAGAATCGCTAGAGCGAGAAGAGACTTTGGCATCCCCGGAAGCTCGAAGCCTTTGACGCGTTAGTCTCTTCTTCTCACCCTAGCTTAGTCCCAGATAATTTACTTTATTTGGGACTACTTCTTTTATATGACAAATGATGACATCTAAGAGTGAAAACACCATAGAAACAACGTCATACTGGCGAAGGCCAGTAACTTAGAGCGCACACGCATAGACCTGCACCACCCAATACTCCACCTCATGGCTGGAATGAAGCTGTTTACTTCTGATAGCTGACAGCTTTCAGCTGAAATAAAAAAAGCGCCCCGTAGGGCGCCTTCAATTCAACCAATACAATATCGCTATTAAGCTTTCTCAGCCAGAATGATACGCAGTGTACGACGTAGTGGCTCTGCCGCACCCCACAATAGCTGGTCACCAACAGTAAAGGCATTCAAGAAGTCATCGCCCATCGCCATCTTACGCAGACGACCAACAGGAACAGACATAGTACCTGTCACTTTAGCTGGAGTAAGCTCTTGAGCTGTGATGTCACGCTCGTTAGGAATCACCTTAACCCAGTCGTTGTGCGTACCAATGATCTCTTCGATTTCATCCATAGGTACGTTTTGCTTAAGCTTGATAGTCAGCGCTTGTGCGTGACAGCGCATTGCGCCGATGCGAACACAAGTACCATCAATCGCAATCGGGTTGCCATCTAGTCCAAGAATCTTGTTTGCTTCAACGCCAGCTTTCCACTCTTCCTTGCTTTGGCCGTTTTCGCGTTTAACGTCAATCCAAGGGATCAGAGAGCCCGCTAGCGGGGCACCAAACTGCTCTGTAGGGAAAGCGTCAGAACGGATAGTCTCAGCAACCTTACGATCGATATCTAGAATAGAGGTTGCTGGATCGGCAAGTTCCGTTGCAACAGATTGCTGCACTACGCCCATTTGAGAAATCAGTTCACGCATGTTTTTCGCACCAGCGCCAGAAGCCGCTTGATACGTCATTGCGCTCATCCATTCAACAAGACCTTTCTCATACAGACCGCCAAGCGCCATCAGCATCAAGCTTACTGTGCAGTTACCACCAACAAAGGTAGAAGTACCTGAGTGAATGCCTTGTTGGATTTGCTCTAGATTCACAGGGTCTAAAGTAATGATGGAGTCTTTATCCATGCGCAGTGTAGAAGCCGCATCAATCCAGTAGCCTTTCCAACCCGCTTGCTTTAGCGCTGGGTAAACTTTCTCTGTGTAGCTGCCACCTTGACAGGTAACAATGGCATCCAACTGCTTAAGGCTTTCGATATCAAAAGCGTCCTGCAGCATACCGGCATCTTTACCTGCATAAACAGGAGCTGGAATACCCACCTGAGAGGTGCTGTAGAAAACTGGCTCAATCAGATCAAAATCGCGCTCTTCTACCATTCGTTGCATTAAAACTGAGCCAACCATACCGCGCCAGCCAACTAAACCTACTCGCATCATCTCTATACTCCATGTAATTTTGGGAATGCACTGAAAATTATCACCAGTGCTAATCAAATTTTATTGTTGTCCTTCATATTTAAAAAAGTTGAGGCGAATGACAAGAATTTTTATTCATAAAGTGCAAAAAAAACGCAACCTCGAGGGTTGCGTTGTCTTAACTGCTTGTTTTTAAGGGTTAACCCTTTCTTGTTAGCTGGTCACGTAGATTCGGTGGCGTCCCTTTGATCGTCAAGGTATCTGTCTCTGGATCATAAAAAACGCGCTCACCCATTAGCATGGAGTCAAAGCTGATATTCAGACCACCACCTGCGCCAACAAACTTAGTTAGCTTGCGCACAGCGGCTCTATCACCAGGAAAGCTCTCTTCTAGCTCATAACCTTGCTCTTCGGTAAAATCAGCAAAGCTGGTGCCGTCATCGCTTTTTGGTAGCTCTTGCGACAGTTCACGAACCTCTACCTCATCACCGGCTTTGATCTGCTCATTGCAATAATCTGCAACTTGCTTACGGTATGAGTTAGCATCGTCTTTCTCTAACTTAGCATCCGCTACAAAGTCGTCCACCGCTTGCATCAACACTAAGTTTTGCTGTTTCGTGTCCAAACCCGTTTCAGCTTGCAGGAAATCCAAGAAGAAATCCGATACCTTGCGCCCTACTCGTCCCTTGATAAAAGTAAGCGAGCGGTTCGAGTCGCTATCCGTTTGATACGTAGACAAGTCGATACGCGCCGCGATATCCATCTTCGAGATATCCAGGTAATCCGTAGCACTAATATCCAGCCCTTCAGTGACCTTCAGGCTTTCATTCGAAGGGATAAGCGCAATAAACAGGTAGTCCGTGGCTAAAGATTGATAGTGAGCTAACACTAAAAACCCTTCTTCCGCGAAAGAATACTTGCTGATCTCAGAGATCAGTCGCTTGGCACTATTTTGTGAGAAAGTGTAAAAGTCGAGATCGTCAGATAACGTATTATCTAACCAAACTTTGAACTCGCTCTCATCTGAGAAGGTTCCAAAGCCTTTTCCTGCCTTTGCATTGAACACTCGATGCAATTCGGCGACTAAACTTTCAGTAGATGCGTCATTAGCTAGGGCCGATTCACGGTAGTTAACCGTTAGCTGTTGCTCAGAATCTTTAACTAATTGATGCAAAATGACATTAGATAATTGTAAACTCATAGGAGATTTCTATCTCTTGTGATTTCAGTTGTTATTCAGAGTAGGTTATCATAAGCCGTTTACACTATCATTAGCAGAGTAACTATGCCTATTACATCGAAATACAGTGACGAAAAAGTCGAAACCATGTTAGCTGAAATTGCAGCAGTCCTTGAGAAGCACCAATCGACTCCAGAACTGAGCTTGATGTTGGTTGGCAATATCGCGACAAACGTTCTTAACCAGAACGTGGCTAAAGGACAAAGGAAGGCCATCGCCAAAACTTTTTCAGATGCACTCATTGCATCTGTTGAAGACTAACAACTAATAACAAGAACGAACATTCATGGTAGATAGCGGTAATTCTTACGCAGAACGAGTATCAAGACTGGTCAGTTGGGGACATTGGTTTAGCTTTTTCAATGTCATCGTTGCAATGCTCATTGGTACGCGATACATAGCCGAATCCCCTTGGCCAGATACCCTTTTAGGGCAACTGTACCTATTCTCATCTTGGGTAGGCCATTTTGGTTTCTTGGTATTTGGGCTCTATGTACTCTGCCTATTCCCCATAACCTTCATTGTCCCAAACTTTAAGCTGTTCAGGATAGTCGGTGTGCTCGCGAGTACGGTTGGGCTGACTGTTTTGCTACTTGATACACAAGCGTATCAAGAGCTTAATCTGCACCTTAACCCTATCGTTTGGGAACTGTTGTTAAGCGACGATAAGAATGCCATCAATGCAAAATGGCAAACGCTGTTCGTTCTTGTACCCATCATATTCTTTGTGCAACTCGCTCTTGCTGAGTGGGTTTGGCGCAAACAAAGAAAACTGTCGCACAAGCGCATTGGTCGCCCTATTGCTGTGGTCTTCTTTGTTAGCTTTATTTTCAGTCATCTGATTTATATCTGGGCTGAT
The DNA here is from genome assembly GCF_001677275.1 of Vibrio breoganii. Taxonomy (GTDB): domain Bacteria; phylum Pseudomonadota; class Gammaproteobacteria; order Enterobacterales; family Vibrionaceae; genus Vibrio; species Vibrio breoganii. Next base: position 854,677 of record NZ_CP016177.1, on the reverse strand, counting down.
GCTACCTTCTACAACCCAATTACAAATCAACGTGCTAACTTTCCGTTGTCATATCCAATGACCGCTAAGACCTTTTTAGAGCGTCAGGGTTGGTTCGACCGAGAAGAATATCAAGAGCGTGTTGAACGCGGTGAAGCGAATACAGAAGTACTCACTTATCCTCTAGAAACATTGAAGGTAAATAAGAGTAAGAGTAAGAACTACAACCTAATGATGATTGTGGTTGAAGATCTACGTGCAGACAGCATGACTCCAGAAACCATGCCTGCTCTTAGCGAATTTGCGACACAAAACCAGAATTTCACCCATCACTACAGCTCCGGCAACGATAATTCAGCATCTTTTGGACTGTTTTATGGCATCCCAGCGACGTACTCTGCCAATGTTCGCTATCACGAGACTCAGCCTTTATTTGTAGAGCAGCTTCAATATCGCAACTACGATATGGGCTTCTTTAGTGGTAATGACTTCTCATCAAACATTTATGATGATGTCATCTTAAGCGGCTTAGACGATAGCCTTACCGAACAGATCAGTAAGTCTGATACAGCGGCCGTAAGTAACTGGCAACAGTGGCTTGATAACGAAGGTAACAAAAACTGGTTTAGCCTGCTTCATCTCACGCAGATGCAACAGTTTGAAGACCATGTAAGTGACACTTCAGGAAAAGATGCAGGAGCAGTCCTTCGTCAGGCTTACAGCACTACTGCTAGCAAAATTGACGCTACAATCGAACAAGTACTTGCTACCCTGCAAGACAAAGAGTTGCTGGATAATACCATTGTCGTGATTACCTCAGACCATGGCTGGGAATTTAACGAAACCAACACCAACAGTTGGGGTTCGAACAGTAACTACAGCAAGTACCAATTGCAGGTGCCTATGGTCGTGCATTGGCCTAACAAGTCAGCAAAGGAATGGACCCACGTATCCAGTCACTTTGATTTGTCAGTGACCCTGATGCAAGACCTGCTTGGTGTGACTTCGAACCCTGCGGATTTCAGTAGCGGTCAAAACCTATTTAATAGCAAGAATCGTCGCTGGACGATGGCTGGCGATGCCCGCGAATTTGCATTGATTTCTCCTAATGAAATCACCGTCTTAGACCGCTACGGCAACTACAAAGTGTTTGACCACAATTACCGTAGACAGCGCGATGCAAAACCGAAACTGTCCGTTATTATGCAAGGATTGTCAGAAACTAAGCGTTTCTACGAACAGCAATAACTCGGACTGTAGCGCAGCTTGGTAGCGCATCCGCCTGGGGGGCGGAGGGTCGCAGGTTCAAATCCTGTCAGTCCGACCACGAAACACCGAAGGGAGCCGATGGCTCCCTTACTTTTTTGAACACATTTCAGCCCCAGATAACTAAGCGACTTAGCTCACCCCAACTTATTGTTCAAAATACAATCACTCAGACCTTTTCTACTAAATTTAGTATTTACAAAGGTTTTTAATCTCTATATTATTCTTCCCGCAACGGAGAGATGGCTGAGTGGTCGAAAGCACCGGTCTTGAAAACCGGCAACCGTTAATAGCGGTTCTAGGGTTCAAATCCCTATCTCTCCGCCACTTTCATTGAGATAACCCGTTGATTTTCAGCGGGTTTTTTCATATCTGGCGTTTAAGAACTTGCAGGTGTCACGAATAGGTGTCACGACATGTATCTAACCAGAAATAGAAACTCTACCTACTACACTCGTATCTACATCCCTCTATCACTCCAAAAAAATGGCTTTCCAAAGGAAATACGCTTCTCCTTGGGAACGACTAATCGATATCAAGCTATTGACCGCAACCTGATAGTCTCTCTTGAAGCTAGAAGAGCTATTAAGACCATTTCCAAATCTGATACACCAGAAATATTTAAAGAACGTTTGAGCGCGATTGTAGAGACTATCAGAAAGCAAAACTTCACATCCGCAGCTTCTGGTCGTGTCACGCGCGCACGCAAGCCCAAAGTAACTAAAGCAAAGCATAACCCCGATTTTAAAACTACGAATAAAGACCTTTTGAATGCCTTTGTTCATACAAAACGGTCGGAGGGAATTAAAAATCGCAGTATTCAGCAGTTAGAGTCACGAGTGAGTCACTATTTGTCTCAACTCGGTATGTCAGCCCTGAAGGCAACCCCAAGAGATGCAATGGAGTACCGAGACAACCTGTTAAATGAAGGTCGAAGTCGTAAGACTAATGTTGAGTATCTGGCGGCAGTGAAACAGTTTTATCATTGGTTGTGTCTCAGAGGCGAGTGTAAAGTGAGTCCTTTTGAGAGAATTAAGCTAGCAGTTAGAAAACAGGCTCCACACCAAGATCGTCCCCGTTGGAGTCGTGAACAGCTACTGAAATTGTTTAGACACAAAAAATTCACTCACCCCTACGATAAAGACTTTGCTAATCAATCCATGCAAACCATAACTGAGGACTTCTGGATTCCTTTAGTGCTTTTACATACAGGGGCTAGGATAGGCGAAATCTGTCAGTTGCGTACTAATGACGTTTATGAGAAAGGCGGTCTATGGGTGTTATCGATCAATGATGATGGAGATGATATGTCTCTAAAAACACCATCATCATTGCGTCTTATACCTGTGCACCCCTACCTTATTGAGCGTGGTTTCATTAGATATTGTCTTGCTCGAAAAAAGACAGGGTCTGAGCAGTTATTTGATCTAAAACCAATTGGTGTTGATAAGGACTGGGGTAAACAATTTGCTAGACGATTTGAGCGCGCGCTAACTGAATCTGGATTTATAGGTAAGAATCGTCCAACTCTTCATAGCTTTCGGCATACATTCATTGACGAGTTACAGCAAAAAGGTATACCTGAAAATGTAGTAGCAGAATTAGTTGGGCATACCAAAAAAGGAATAACCTATGGGAGATATGGAAAATCCATGTGTGTGAATCAGCTTTACAAAGCTCTAATAGCGATTGAGTTGGACTTAGGGATGCTTGGCAAACTTTAACAAGTATTGCCGATAGCTATACCAACATAATTGTTACCAGCATGATTGTGCCCCGAAATGAGTCGGGGTAAAAATTTATTAATCGATCCCTATAGCTGTTTGCCATATCTAAACTAACGGAGCACTGGCAGGTTGTTAGGGCTTTAAAAGACGCAATCGAGCAAGAAGATCCATTACTGATAGTTAAGTCATTATAAATGATAGTTTTTTTCCGTAAAAATATTAAGTTATCGAGATTGATCAATTTTGACTTCAGTGAAGTATGGCACTCTTTACATAAATTTTAATTAAGTTCGCTGATAGATATATGCTAGAAACTGTTCATAACCCTGATCAATACATGTATGACTTCCGTCATCTTATTACCCACAGCCGAAAAAAAATTGGAATTTTAGTAGGTGCAGGTGCTCCGGTTAGTATCAATGTCAGGGCAAGATCGCGAACATATTTTGAACACTTAAAACGATCGATTTGAAGATCAACTCTAGGTGTGATCTCATACTCTCTTTTAGGAGAGCAATATGTCCGATATCTTTACCAAGCACTTTAGTTCGTTAGTTGATCCAAGACAGTCTGCAAAAGTCAGTTATCCACTCTTTGATGTATTATTTCTGACTGTCTGCGCCGTTATTACTGGGGCTGAAGGCTGGGAAGATATTGAAGATTTTGGACGTGCTCATCTTGGATGGTTGCAAGAAAAAGGGCTTTTTGAACAAGGTCTACCTGTTCATGACACGATAGCTCGAGTCATTTCTCGTTTGGATGCAGAGCAGTTTCAACTGTGCTTTACTCGTTGGGTCAACAGCTTATGTGAAGTAACGGAAGAGCGTTTTATTGCCATTGATGGCAAGGCTCTTCGAAGTTCATATGACCGCAACTCAAGAACCTCAACGATACACATGGTCAGTGCTTTTTGTGCTCAAAACAAGTTGGTCCTAGGCCAAGTTAAAGCTGAGAAAAAATCCAATGAAATCACGGCCATTCCTGAACTTTTACGGGTGTTGGATCTAAAAGGATGCCTAATTACTATCGATGCTATGGGCTGCCAAAAAGAAGTTGCGGAGACGATAGTAAACAATGGAGGTGACTATCTTCTGGCAGTCAAAGGTAATCAGAAAAAACTATTCCATGCCATCAAATCTGAGTTTTCAGCTTTGGAAGATGATCTCAAAGAGTCACCGTTGGAACAACAACATGGGCGACTCGAAATCCGTGAATATCGAGTGATACCAGCCCCAAAAACAGAACCGTTTAATGATTGGAGTGGCATTGAAAGCATTGGGCAGGCGATAAGCTTTCGCTATGACAAAACAGGCAAAAAATGCTCACTCGAATACCGATACTACATTAGTTCAAAGGAACTGAATGAAGAAACATTTGCAACAGGTGTTAAAGAGCATTGGGGTATCGAGAATAGCCTCCACTGGGTTCTAGATACTGCATTTAATGAAGATGCTTGTCAGATATACCGAGAGAATGCTGCGCAGGTTTTAGCTGTCGTGCGACACATGGCAGTGAATATGCTCAGAAGTGACACAACTAGAAAAGCGAGTATACGCCGAAAAACTAAGATGGCTGCGATGGAAATCAGCTATTTAGAGCAAATACTAGCGTCAATGGTAAGTGATGAGCAATAAATAATCACTCGTGCTCTCACCCTGGTCCACTAATGCTAGATGCAGAAACAAAAGTCATGTTAAGGTTGATTCAAATAGCGGGATCGATGGCTTACATCTTTATAGCTCTACTTTTATTGGATAAGTACTTGCCAGAGAAGAAGCTAACCAGTTGATAAAATTGATTTTTTGTTAATAAGATGCAGTGATAGAGAGAGGCCTGAACAGAGTTCAGGCCTTTAAAAATGTGAAACTAAACCGTTACCTTATCTACGCATTGATACACGCTACCTACGCTAGATTCAGTCTTTAGCAACTGCTCAATCAGCCTTGCGACTTCACCGCGTGTGATAGAGCCGTGTACCTCTTCATGTTGTGATAGAACTCCGGTTCCTGTTGATTCGCCATTCTTTAGTCCGCCTGGTCGCAGAATTGTGTAGGCCAGTGAACTGGTTTGTAGCCAAGACTCGGCTAGTGACTTTTCTCGAACAGAAGCCCCAAAGGCTCTCTTTGCATTGTCAGAGAGATAAGGCCAACTGTCCCCGCAGCCTAGTGATGTAACTAGCAGTAATCGTTTGACGCCCTTGCGCTGCAGGGAATCAATCAAATATCGATGTCCAATATAATCCACTGGATTATCTGACTGAAAACTGCCCATGCTTGAAATAACCCAAGTGTCCTCAGCAATACAATCAACCACCGATTCAACCTCTGATTGCACTGTGGCATCACATCGCAGAGATGAATCTTGGTTTAGCATTAGATTCTTACTAGGATCTCTTGCTACCCCAACAACATCATAGCCTTGCACAGAAAAATAGGCTGCAGTCGCAGCCCCTAAGCCACTTGCAGCCCCAAAAATAACCACCTTTTGCATAATCAATACCTGTAAATGATAATGATTGTATTTTGCAATAAAGCACAGTTAGATCCTTTGATCTATCTCTAACTTTTACTGGCTTAGATAAACATCAAGCGAATGTAGTCAAATATCCTCTTAAAGAAGCCCCCTTGCTCTACATCATTTAAGGCAACCAGTGGAACCGTCTTCAACACCTGATTATTTTCATCAATATAATTGACACTACCCAGTGTTTCGCCTTGTGCGATCGGCGCTTTCAAGGTTGAAGGTAAGTCAACTTCTGCGCGAATATTATTGCCTGAGCCACGACGAACCGACATGTATACGTCTTCAGCGATACCAAGACTCACTTGATTCTCTTCACCCATCCAGATGCGGGTTTCCGTCACCTCTGCACCCACCTCATGAGGTTGAATGGTTTCAAAGAATCTAAAGCCATAGTTAAGTAGGCTCTTGCTCTCTGTTGTACGAACATTCGGGCTAGACGTTCCCATCACCACAGAGATCAAGCGCATGTCTCCTTGGGTTGCGGTACTTACCAGACTGTAACCGGCGCCTTGTGTGTAACCTGTTTTCATGCCATCAACGTTCATGCTGCGATCGCGAAGCAGTGCGTTTCGGTTATGCTGAGTTATGCCGTTGTAGGTAAAAGACGTTTCGCTATACAGGGGAAACAGGGTTGGAACATCACGAATCAATGCTTGGCCCAGTTTCGCCATATCGTAGGCAGTGGTCGCTTGGTTTGGATCATCAAGACCGTGAGGGTTTGCAAAGTACGTGTCGTTCAATTGCAGGCGACGCGCCCAGTTATTCATCAGGTCCACAAATGCCGCTTGAGAGCCCGCCACGTGTTCTGCTATCGCTACCGATGCGTCGTTGCCGGATTGAACAATCAATCCGCGCAACAGATCACTAAACTCGACGGTGTTGCCCACCTCAATGAACATTTTTGAAGAATCAGGGAAATTTCTCGCCCACGCTTCTCGACTGATAGTCACCTGATCTGTCTTAGCGATATTGCCGCGATTCAGTTCTTGGCCGGCAGTATAACTGGTCATCAGCTTGGTTAAGCTTGCAGGCTTAAGCTGGGTGTGTGGATTGTGCTCTGCAATCACTTCACCTGAGTGATAATCAAGAAGTACGTAACCTTTGGCAGACAAAGAGGGAGGATTAGGTATCGCTATAGGAGCTGCAAAAACAGAAAATGATAGTGATGCTAAAAGAGTAAGAGTTAGTCCGTTCAGTCTTCTTTTCATAAATTTAGATAACGTTTTTCCAGAAATTTCGCCTACTTTACAGGCATTTCGTGATAATTAGATGGCATATAGTATTAGATACTATGACTTCACAAAATTCAGTTAAATTACTGCAAAAAGTGAATAAGCTCAAAAAATCATTATCTCTTTATATCTTGGTAAACACAGTTATTTCGCAATCGGAGACACATTTGCTTACATATACCCAGATTCAGCAATAAAACCTGAAAGAACTAGTCTGATTAGGCGTATCGATAGGTGCTAAAAAGCCTTAGCTGATAAGGCTAAGGCTCTCTAGGTTCCCACACTATTTTAGGAGTTAAGCGCAACCCTGTCGATTGAGTCGCACCAATAGTAGTGCGCTACTCGTACTCTGTTACCTTAGCAACATACTCAATGGTGTCAGATTTACCCTTCTGATTCTCAAACAGCTCTACAGAGAAGAAACGTGGTGCATCTCTGTGGATCATTTTTGCGATAGTATCGCTCACTTGCTGTTGATCCGCCCCAGCAGTTTTGGACACCGAGTTAAGTGAGTACAATCACTAACGAGGTGAACAATGACAACTAAGAAAACTAGAATTAAACATTCCCCTGAATTTAAAGCAGAAACTTTGAAGCTAGCAGAGAAAGTCGGAGTAGCTGCTGCAGCAAGACAGCTTTCTTTACATGAATCTCAAATCTATGGGTGGCGGAAGAACTCGAAGAAAGACACCAATACGAGTCAGCGAGAGCAAGAGCTAGCCGCAGAGGTTGCCAAGCTCAAAAGGCAATTGGCTGAGCAATCAGAAGAGCTAGAAATTGTAAAAAAGGCCGCCACCTACTTCGCGAAAAATCTAAAGTAAATTGCTATGAATTTATGCTCGAACACCTGCTTTGCTTCAATATCGTGCGTATGGCTAAGGTGTTAGGGGTATCCCGAAGTGGGTTTTATTACTGGATTAAACATCGCCATAAGGCCATTCAACGCGAGGCAATACGTCAAAAGCTTGATACAAAAGTCAAAGAAGCTTTTGACAACAGCAAGGGCCGAGATGGCTCAAGGCGAATCCAAAAAGAACTGTCTGAAAGCGGTAATAACCACAATGTTAAAACCATTGCGGCCAGTATGAAGCGTCAAGATTTAACGCCGAAAGCGGCACGCAAATTTAAGTGCACTACAGACAGCAAGCATCAAATGCCTGTTGCTCCAAACTTGTTGGCTCAGAACTTTAACGCAGCGGCTCCCAATGAAAAGTGGGCGGGAGACATCACCTATGTTGCGACAAGCGAAGGCTGGCTGTACTTGGCGGTAATTATTGACCTTTACTCAAGACAAGTAATCGGATGGTCCATGGATACTAGAATGACAGCTACGCTCGTCTGCGATGCATTATCAATGGCTTTGTTCCGTCGCGGGTTCCCTGAGCAGGTTATCGTTCATAGTGATCGAGGTAGTCAGTACTGCTCAAAAGATTATCGAAACATCATAAAGGGCTATAATCTAAAGCAAAGTATGAGTAGGAAAGGAAACTGTTGGGACAATGCTTGTGTTGAGAGCTTCTTCCATTCAATGAAAGTAGAAGCGATCCAATATGAGCCGATTATGACGAGAGACCAGATGCGGCAAACGATCTTCGAGTACATAGAGGTTGATTATAATCGGACGAGAAGGCACAGTGCTCTTGGGTATCTAAGCCCAGTTAACTTTGAACAACAAAATGTCGCTTAATGAAGTGTCCAGTCTTGCTGGTGCAGATCACTCACTAACACAGATAAAACACAAACTGAATGCATCTGCTTTCTAAGTTCTGTCGCAGATAAGATCACACATAACGCTTTACAAATTCGATAAAGGTGCGATCAGCAATCGACAGGTAGCCCTGCTTTCGCCATGCGAGCCCTAGATCTAGAGTTACTGGGGGTGTAAACGGTATCCCAACGATGCCATTTTCGTACTCAGTGACCAGATCGAGCAATGCTGTGATCGCAAACTCTTGCTTAACGATACTTAGGATCATAGGCAGCAAATTGGTTTCAAAGGAGGACCTCATAGATAAACCATTTGCTTCACTGACCTGATCAAGAAAATCTCGATGGAAGTAGCCGTGTTTGAACATCACCAGTTCATATTCAAAGAACTCTTCAAAGCCAATGGTTTTCTTACTCGCGAGTTCGTGCTCTGAGCCCACAACCGCCACCATCTGACTTGTGAACAAATGGTCAACATGCAGATCGTCGGGCACATCGTCGCAGTTGATCACCCCCAAATCTAACTCCCCCTCCAGCAGCATTTTGCGAATGGAGCGTGTGCCAGCTTCAACCAATGTCAGCTTTAAATCGGGATACTGGCTCTTAAATGCCATCACTACGCGCGGAAAGAAGTAACTCCCCATCATGGACGGGGCACCCAATCGCACCTCACCTTTTTGTAATCCTTTAAGTTCATCAATTGCCAAAGTGGCATCATGCAGTTGTTGGATAACTCGCTGAGCATGTACTAACAGGACTTCGCCCTCTTTGGTCAAGCTGACCCTTTTCTCCTCTCGGCGAAACAGCACCACGCCCAATGACTGCTCAAATTTCTTGATTGATATGCTAAGTGCAGGCTGCGCGATATGAATTTCTTTGGCCGCTTGCGTGAAGTTGCCGTGCTTTGCGACCGCCAAAAAATGCTTGAGCTGTTTGGATTCCATGAGATCAAAAATATATGGGATTGATATTTTTAATATATTTCTTATATCAATGTCTTGGTGATAGCCTAATCACACTTTGAGCATTCTTTTTTCGTACCACCCTTCATTGAGGCAAACATGGTCAGCTTTGGTTCACCAGAATATAAACGCATTACCCTTTCTCTCGCCCTAGGGTCATTTCTTGTATTCTCCAATCTGTATCTGCTTCAACCTATGCTGCCCGCCTTTGCAATACAGTTTTCTGTGTCTGAAACTCAGGTAAATTGGCTGTTTGCTTCAACAACACTGGCTCTGTCATTTTGCTTGGTGCCAATGGCAGTGATCTCTGAATCAATAGGAAGAAAGCCGGTGATGATGTTTGGGTTGCTGGCAATTCCTGTCATATCAGGGCTTATGCTGTTGGGCCAATCGTTTCTGTTCTTAGTGGTTTGCCGAGCAATTATTGGCGTTGCGCTTGCCGCTTTTGCCGCTGTGGCGGTGGCCTATATGGCAGAAGAACTTGATAGCAAAGCCTTTTCTATGGCAATTGGTAGCTACATAGCGGCCAACTCCCTAGGCGGCATCGCCGGCAGGATCAGCGGTGGATTAATTGCTGATCACTACAGCGTGGCAACAGCAATTCAAGTTGCGCTAGGGTTTACATTAGTTGGGGCGTTGCTTGTTGGTTACCTATTGCCAAAACAGCAAGGCTTCACCCCTTCCTCTACTAGCTTTCATCATCAACACAGAGCGATAATCGGTCACTTCAAAAATCACAGGGTATGGGTTGCTATGCTCATTGGCGGCATCAATTTCTCGCTGTTTGTGAACCTTTATTCTGTGATGGGGTTTCGCCTAGTTGGCGCTCCGCACAATGTTCCTGTTGGTTTGGCCTCACTGATTTTCGTCTGCTATCTGGCTGGTACCTTTAGTTCCAAATGTGCAGGTCATTGGACCCGCCACTTCTCCCCGATTCACGGCATGTTTTTAGGCTCGCTACTAAGCATGCTTGGAATGTGGATTGCCCTATTGGAGCACCTTGGCGCCATGATGATAGGGCTTCTTCTGATCAGCTTTGGCGCTTTTTTCACCCATACCCTTGCCTATGGGTGGGTAGGCCGAAAAGCGACACATGCTAAAGCGACAGCAACGGCGTTATACCTTGTTCATTACTACATTGGCGGCAGTCTAGGTGGGTTCTTGCTACTCTATTGCTGGCAGCATGGCGGTTGGTCTGCTGTGGTGTTTGGCGGTACAACCCTCTTCATTGCGATGTTTGTTGCTATAGGGCTACTCAAACGTATCGACAAGCGAGACTCATCCGCTGAGAACGGCATTTTCGTTTCCAAGAAGGCGTAAATTCGCCCATATAACGTTCGACTAACGTGAGCGCTGTTACGGCCTGTTGCAAAATTGACAAACAAACACTGAACTAATGCTTATAATGGCGCCTTCTCGCATTAACTGATGGCGCATAGACAATGAAAAAGAGCCTTATCGCTTTGTTTTTATTAATTTTAACTGGGTGTACTCACAATCAAGCTAAGCACCTCAATGCCAACAAGTCTGCGGTCAACCTCTACCCTCAGTACATGTCCAATATCCAGCTTTGCGATACCTTGTACTACGGCCGTCGCACTAATCAAACCCAAGCGGCGATCGGTAGCGAATTCAATCGAAGAGGCCTTTCCAGAAGTTGGTGTCAGCGAGAAACCAATAAGCTCTACCTAGTCCATGCTTATGAGTATCTCTCTAAGAAGCTAGATAGCAGCTCTAGCGACGAAGCCTCGGCAGTTGTGTTGCCAGCAAACTAATCACCAATACAGAAAATACAAAAAGGGCTATCCATAGAATGGATAGCCCTTTTACTTTATGCGTGAATTTAAGATTGTTTGGCGAACGTCGACTGACCTGCCCAAGACAAACGCTTCTGCATTAAGAATTTATAGACAAAGGCCGATACAAAGCCACCAATAAACAGCGCGTAGTTTGCAAGTTCAGTGATAAAGAAGGTCGAAAGAATTGCCGCCATACTCGCTATAGCGAGAGCGTATACACTATTCATGTTAATGCCATCCTTGTACCAGTACAGCCCTTGCGGAGACTCGGTGTACAGTGAAGGTACATCAATTTTCTCTTTCTTAATAAAGAAGTAATCCACGATGATGATGCCATAAAGTGGACCAATCATCGCTGCTAGAACATCTACGGTATAGTGAATCACTTCAGGGTTATTAAATAGGTTCCATGGTGTTAGCAATACCGAGCCAAATGCGGCAATAAACCCACCTGTTTTAAAGCTGATTTTTTGTGGCGATACATTTGAGAAATCAAAGGCTGGAGCAACAAAGTTCGCCACAATATTGATACCTACCGTCGCAAAAATGAAGGTCAAGGCACCCAATACCGTAATCATTCCCGAGTCTAATCGCTTCACGGTTTCAACAGGATCAACAATCATTTCACCAAACACTGGAATAGACGCCGATACGATAATCACACTGAACAACGAAAATAAGATGAAGTTCACTGGCAAGCCTAAAAGGTTGCCTATTTTAAGTTGCTTATAAGAACCGCAGTAGCGAGAGAAGTCACTGAAGTTCAGTGTTGGACCTGCAAAATACCCCGCAACAAGCGCTGTTGCGACAATCATCTGCAAAATAGCTTCTGTTCCAACCAATGACTCTTTGCCCAGATTAAAGCTAATGTTCTCCCATCCAGCCAAATTAATCATATAGCCACACAGAGCAAACATCGCCAAATAGATGGCTGGACCCGACCAGTCAATCACCTTACGAATCATCTTCATTCCAAACATAAAGACAATTGCCTGCAAAACCCACATAGCGCTAAAGCCAACCCAGCCAAGATAAGAAAGCCCTAAGAAGTGACCGTTAGCCAAGGTTTCCGTTTGTGGGAAAAAGTAGAGTAATAAGATGATAAATGAGCTGGAAGCTAAATAAGTCTGAATGCCATACCAAACAACTGCGATTAATCCGCGAATCACCGCCGGAATGTTGGCACCAAATACGCCAAACGACATCCTAGCTACCACAGGAAAAGGGACACCCGCCTTTTGACCTGGTTTACCCATTAAGTTAGCAAATAATAAAACAATCGATATACCAGCAAGTAAGCTGATAAAGACCTGAATACCATTTAAGCCTAGGGCAAATAAACTCGCCGCAAACACATAACCACCAACGCTGTGCACGTCTGACATCCAAAAAGCAAAGATACTGTACCAGCCCCATTCTTTCTTTTCTTCTGGGGCAAGATCCTTATTGCTTAATCTTGGACTAACAGGTAATTCCGTTTTCATAGACACATCTCCATGTATTGTTGTATACAATTCTCAATACAATTTGCGTGCCAACATTAAGATCCCTTATTAACACTAAGGATCTTTGGAAGTACCCCCTAAATTAAATGATTTATCGCACCATAATCAAACATTGTGCGTCTTTATGGTGCTTATTTAGGCTATTGCCTTTGCCAACCAATAAGCCTCTCTTTCTCGCGAAACTACACTCACCCTCTATTATCCTTTACATCAAGGAGCCTGAAGATTGTATACAATTATTAATTGGTACTTTTACTAAAATGGTATACATATTGCATCTATATAAGGGAACAAAGAAGGAACACTAGACAATGGCAAATGATGAAAAAGTCTATCAGAAGATATTAAAAGCAATCGTCGAGCATAAGCTTGAGCCAGGAGTACGCCTCCCAGAAGACAAGCTCTCTGAAGCCTTTGGGATCAGCCGTACAGGTATTCGCAAGGTACTACAGCGCCTTGCACTGGAAAGCTTTGTGGTCATCCAGCCAAACAAGGGCGCACACGTAAATAACCCAAGCAAGCAAGAAGCTGAAGATGTATTACGTAGCCGCATCATGCTTGAGCCACTGCTTGTTAAGGATATTCTTGCGAACTGGGACGAACAAAGCTCTTGTCGTTTCAGAGCAATGGTAAGCGAAGAGAAAAAAGCGGAGCAGCGAAAAGATCTCGCGTCCTCTATACAGCTGACAGCCCGCTTCCACTTTGAGCTGGCAAAGCAATCTGGCAATTCAGTGCTAGCCAATTTTATTGAACAGTTATGCTACCGCTCTTCTCTCATCATCGCCGCCTATGGTTCACGCAGTAGCGTGAGCTGTGATTGTGGCGATCACTCTGAATTTCTGGATCTTCTGGATAACAATCAGGCTGAACAAGCTATCCACTGGATGACTCATCACCTAGAAATGATCAAATCATCACTCAATCTTGAGTCTAGCCAGTCCCAATCAATTAACTTTCAACAGCTTTTCGCCAACATGGATTAATGAATGAAAATAAACCTTATCAACCCTAATACCTGTCAGGGTATGACAGACAAAATAGCCATCAGCGCCCACAACGTAGCCCTCGCGGATACTGTGATAATGGCTTCTTCGCCAATCAATGGCCCCGAGAGTATTGAGAGTGCTTTTGATGAAACCATCGCAGCAGCGGCTCTTTTAGACTTAATTCAGCAAGGCGAAGAGCAAGGTGTGGATGCTCATATTATTGCCTGCTTCGGTGATCCTGCCCTTGATGCCGCGAGAGAAATTGCCACAAAGCCTGTCATCGGCATCGCCGGCGCCGCCTTTCAACTTGCCAGCCTAGTGAGCTATCGATTTGGCGTGGTGACGACCATGACCAGAACCTTGCCAGCAAGTGAGCATCTGTTACAACGCTATGGCTACCAGCATTTATGCAGCGGGGTGCGAGCCACCGATATTGCGGTTCTCGATCTCGAGTCCATCAATCTCGACACCTATCAAGCGCTAAAACAGGAATGCCTAACAGCGATCAATGAAGATGGTGCTGAAGCCATTGTCCTTGGCTGCGCCGGAATGTCAGACTTGGCGGATGAGTTATCACGACAACTCGAAGTCCCCGTCATTGATGGCGTGGTTGCCGCGGTAAAACTTGCAGAGTCGCTGCATCAGTTAAAACTCACCACATCAAAAAAGGGGCAGTATGCAAAGCCTCTCCCTAAAGCATTTCAAGGGCAATTCAAGCATTGGAGTCAGTAACACTGCCTCCTAATTCCCTTTGGTACGTTTTTCATTAGCTACAACAGCACAAGGTTTTAATTATGGATGAATTCAACCCTCGCGATTACATCGGATATGGTAGAGACAATGTTCCTCACGCCAACTGGCCAAACAAGGCAAAGATAGCCGTTCAATTCGTCCTCAATTATGAAGAGGGAGGGGAAAACTGCATTCTGCACGGCGATGAGCACTCAGAGACCTTTTTATCAGAAATTCCGGGCGCTGAAGCCTATGCCGACCGACATATGAGCATGGAGTCCATGTATGAATATGGCTCTAGAGCAGGCGTTTGGCGGATATTAAATGAGTTTAAGCAGCGCCAACTTCCTCTTACCGTCTTTGGCGTGGCAACCGCGCTCAAGCGCAACCCTGAGGTTACAAAAGCCATTATTCAAGATGGGCATGAGATTGCCTGTCATGGCTTAAAATGGATTCACTATCAGCACATGCCAAAACAAGAAGAGCGCCAGCACATGCAGCAGGCCCTTGATATCATCCAAGAGCTTACAGGTAAGCGCCCTATCGGCTGGTATACAGGGCGAGACTCCCCCAACACACGTGAGCTCGCCTCTCAGCAAGACGGACTGCTGTACGACTCTGATTATTATGGCGATGACCTACCCTTTTGGGCGCAAGTTCCAGCCTATGAGGGCGCTAAGCAAACTCAACCTCACTTGGTGATCCCTTACACCTTAGATACCAACGATATGCGTTTCTCATCGCCGTATGGATTCAGCCATGGTGATGAGTTCTTTCAGTATTTGAAGGACCACTTCGACTGTTTGTACGCTGAGGGGGAAACGAAACCTAAGATGATGTCTATTGGACTGCACTGTCGAATCATAGGTAAGCCAAGCCGCTTTATGGCACTAAAGCGGTTCCTAGATTACGTTCAGTCACACGATAATGTATGGATTGCTACCAGAGAAGATATTGCCAAGCATTGGATTGAGCATCATCCAGCTTAAGCCTGATAGAAGATAGTGACTCTAGGTCCAATATCAATGCCAAGTAATGGATGTTGGACCTATCTATCAGCCTATCACAACGCTATCAATATTAAGTAAAAGCGGATCTTAGCACTCCAGAAAATAACGTCGTGAAGCTAACTAACAGTCGGCCTTTTTAATCAATCGACCATCTGCTTGCATTTGGTGCCAAGTCGTTACTGAATTGGTTTTTGCTTTTTGTTCTATTTCACAGTGAGGTAAAAACAGTGCTGAACCGCTTCTTTCATCTCGAAATTGACGAAATTCATACAACGTAAAATCAGATGCTCTACCTGCCGCTTTTTCTCTCAAAGGAAATAATTGTTGCAGTCTTTGTGTAATCACAGAGTTCTGTTCAACTTCAACAACAGGTGTTTCATTCAAATAGCTAGCATTACTTTCAGCACGAAGAGAGGCCTTACTTTCAAGAGGAAGCAGGCATGTCATTAAGCCAATGGAAATCTTATTGCGCATTACTAACCTCGCTGTGAGTGCTTTAGGGTTATCTGAACAAAAAAGCCGACATGGGAATGTCGGCTATAGAAGTGTTGGTTTAGAACTTGTAACTGACACCAAAGCCAGCACCGACTTTAAACTTCGCTTTGCGATGAAACTGCACCTCTGGATTCACATGACCATAAAGGTTCCAGTTTGATGCAAAGCTCCAATCTAGACCGACAGGAACGCGCATACCAAAGTCATCATCCCACTCGTAGTAACCACCAACGCCAACAAAATAAGAAAGTGGAGTACTCGCTGACAAATTTCCGCGTAGGACATGATAATCAAACGCCATACCGTTGTTACCCGCAAAGATGTTGAAGGTATCATCAAGCTTAAGGTTCATACCTAAACCTTGGTCAACACCCATACCAAGCTTTACAGAGGCATTGGCAGAAACAGCAACACTAGAAAGAAGTACAGTAAGTAGCGAAAGAGAAAATTTGTTGTTCATTAAGAAAACCTTATTTGTCATGCGTCGTAGCGCAATGTTCACAAAATAATGCTTTTAGTCTTCAACTTAACGACACTCTACTCATCCTATTTAGAGTTAAGCTCTTGACCATCAGCAGGGAATTTTATCGTCTATCCAAAACGGTTTAAGAAGCTCTATCCCTGCGCCTCTGTCTAAGTTGCGTATAATATAACCAGTGAATTAAATTAAGGGAATTCATATAAATTTAATGAATGGTTAAGCTAGGCTTAATTGAGGATTTAGCCTGTGAATTGAGCCAGCAAGGATTTACTGGCTCAGGAGTTATCGAGAGTCTACGCTACTGCGGTAGCTCAACTTTAATAATACCAACTTGGTTTTCACTGGTAGAGATAGCTGTATTACCTGTATTTATTGCCGTTACAGACCATTTATACAGTTGACCATCTTCAAGGCTTGGGGTTTCTGGGTTGTTATCAAAGTTATACTTAATTGATGTAACCGAGCCTATCGAACCGTGCTTTGGTGTAGCGATTGGGGCAGCTTCATCCCCACTCCATTCCACGCCACCCCACACAAGGTTTCCATCGATATCAGTGACTTCAACAGCATAATCTTGTGCTGATGAGTAAGCTTTCCACTCAAACGTAGGTGTTGTAGTGCTAATTACTTTTGGGGTCACTTCATCTAACGAGTTGGTTGGTGATACAAGCTCAACTGCGCCAGTGACAGAGAAGTTTTTTGTTAGATTAGAGCTATTAACAACAAGACCTAATGCAGAATCCTCACCGCCATTTTTAGCAATCCAATCTGGGTCCATGACATAACCGTCATTATTGTAGGTTGCCCAAACTTTGAACTGGCCCTTCGGTAAATCATTCATTGTGTAAGTACCGCTTGTGTACGTCACCGCCCCTGGGATCACATCACCTGTTTCAGGTAAAGTAACGGTAATATCTACGGTACCGTTTTTTGTTGCCAAGAAGGTTACAGAACCCGTTAACTCAGGCAATGCTGACGATTGACGAGCATTAATGTTCTTATCCAGAATAGGAGTATCAACACTGAGCGAAACATCAAGAAGATCCGTCTCATAGCCCGTATGGTAAGACGTCAATTTGTAGTTTGATCCTGCTGGAATGTTGTACAGATAGTAATTACCATTAGAATCCGTAAACGTTGAATACGCATTAGCATCATCAGAAATAACCACTAAGTTACCTCGAATATTGGCATTACCTTGGATATAAGTCGTATTCGCTGCATTTGGGTCAAACGTGAGCGGGATAGAGCGATCCGTGGCTTCACCGCCATTAATTTGCACAGGAATTGCAATGCCACCCTGTACTGGCGATGGGATATATCCTTGAGCTGCTACCTTGATGGTGTAAACACCTTCTTGCAGCTCAAAAGAGCGCTCGCCGATGCTATCTGTAAATGCACTCGTAACAAAAACGTTGTTGTCATCAAAAATAGAGATACGCGCGCCGTCAACTTCCACACCATCAGTGTCAAGGATTTGAACCCCCAATACACCTTCTTCCAAGATTGGAATGCTTGTCTTATAAAGGTCATCGTCTCCACAACCCATTAAGAAAAGGCTCAATACGGCGACATGTAGTAAATTTTTCATTCAGAACTCCAGAAATTGTCTAAAAATTAGTTAAATTGGTAGCGTGCAGATATTGAAATATGGTCGTAGTTGCCAAACTCATACTCTGCGTTGAGTACCCAATTTTTAGTGAAGCTATAATTCGCTCCAATCATCACTGGAATATTGAAATCACGCGTTGTTCTGATGGATACATCACCTAACAACTCTAATTTGTCAGTAAGTTGCCATCTCGCTAAAGCACCACCATAAAGGCCAGTGTCGCTTTCATCTAATGACGATGATACGCACATTGGGGCACCGAATTCTGGTGTTACACAGTAGTAATTCCCTGTTCCAGACACTTGAATATTTTCAATTTCACCGTGGAAGAACAGGTCAATACGCTGAAAAAGATCATGCTGTACGTTGAGAGGTAACTTCCAGCCCGCACCAACACTGACACGAGAAAAGTCATAGTCATCACTGGTTTGGGAGTAAGAGCCAATAACAACCAAAGGCTCAATTTGTTTGACATCGAAAGATCCCGCTACGGTGAAACCGGAGCCAAAATCGTTATTCATAAAACCTAAATCGATGTAATCATGTGACTGGTAGCTTTCAGCTGATGCTAGGCCCGAAGCCATGCACAGAGAAAAAGTAAGAATTTTTTTCATTTATAGATCTCATCGCCCATTAAAAATG
Organism: Vibrio breoganii; assembly: GCF_001677275.1. GTDB lineage: Bacteria > Pseudomonadota > Gammaproteobacteria > Enterobacterales > Vibrionaceae > Vibrio > Vibrio breoganii. The sequence continues at coordinate 836,019 of NZ_CP016177.1, read as the reverse complement.
GAATAAATATTCTGCTAGGGACGCAATCTAAGAGTGCGTATCCTGGCTTGAGGTATCTAAAAATCCGTTTACTTTGTTTTAAAAGCCTTCAGCGCCTTGTTGAAAGCTCGAGAAAAGTCCGGCTCTACTCATGCAACCCAGAGTTAAGCTATTAACCATCAGCAGAGAACATTACCGTCTATCCAAAACGGTTTAAGAAGCTCAATCCCCGCGCTTCAAACTAATCTGTGCACAATATAATCAAGCTATTGAATTAAAGGAATTTATATAATTTTAATGAATAGTTAAGTTTTACTTAACTTATATCTTATTGCGGACATCAAAGGTTTGAGAGCTTCCAATCTCACTTTGGAAGCTCATACAACGAAGGTTTATTTTACCTTTTGGAAGTTAGGTACAATGGTATGAGGTTGCTGCTCTACAAACGCTTTACTTGGTGAATATGCTCTGAAATAAACAAACCAGTTTTCATCTGGACGCGTCTCTACCCAGTTTGCAGCGTTAACTCCATCAGGTTTCGTCGGTGAGAAGTGGAACGTATAATTGCCTTCTTCATCTTTGACGGTTCCTGGAATGTTAGAACCAACATCAGCGCGTTGGATTGAGTTATCAATAATCGCTCGGTTTTCTACGTTATAAACCGTAATTGTCCGTGCGACCTGAAGTCGTATGAAGCGTTGTTCACCACGAAGAGTGAACCATCTGTACCACCAGATGCCCCTAGGAGCCTGAATAAAGCAGCGGCTCTGACAATGTAACGAAGCTTGGTCGTTAAACTGAGCGGGAACGGAATCGTGAGAGGACGTTTCTCCTGACAACCACAAGTTGGGTGAGTGCTAGGGGGTCAATATGATGAATGTAATGTGAATCCATTTAAGGCGCGTTATACGATGAAGCAGCGGAAGTGGTTAATACGCTGTAGCCAAAAGGCAACGAGAGTCGGAAAGAGATTGGACAATACTCTTTCGTGGTCATTGCACTCTCCGCACCATTGTGGGCATCTAAGTTGACATTTTACGCGACATACGGAACAGGGTAAGCCTGTATATCTCCCTATGGGAAAGCAACCTGTGAAGGTTGCCGATAGGTGTGCAGGTAAAGGAGGTTAGAAAAAGCGAATGCTACTTTGTAATGAAGTAGATACAGGTTTATATCTGGCGCGAAAGCGAGCTGACTTCTAACTGGTCTCCCGTTGCGAGATAGCTTGAAGAACTTTATTAAAGAAGAAAAGCAAATGATGATTTCGAATGAAATCAGTGCGTCTTCTGACAACGAACCGTGGTTTCTTATTCGTTAAGTGGTCATTGGGGCAGTTTTAAAGCTTTGAGTGTGTATCGCAAAGGTAATTTTGTTACTGGGTGCTTAACGGTGCCTTTGTGGAGGCTTGAGCCGTATGCAGTGAAAGTTGCACGTACGGTTCTGAGGAGGGTGGCACCTGGTAACAGGTGCCGTCTATCCGACAAAACAGATCCGCAAAGTTCACATCACCATCAAGTGTTAAGGTGTAGTGCTCGCTACCATTTAAACCATTACCGTCATTGTCTCTGTAGTTATCAAGGTAGATCTGGCCCCACCCACCATTTTCAAATCCGTGCATTGCGATATCGTTAGTCACGGCTTCATAGAACCATGCTGCACGACCATCTAGATCCATGCCATAGCCACGATTTTGATCGGGTGTCGATGCCGTTGCAATCTCCCACGTATTGCCTTTTGGACCATAGACAGATTGTGGGAGACGCTCTGTTTTGTTGAAGTCAATGTTCTTAACCATCGCTTCACCTGTGACAACTGCGCTGTTTAAAATACCAGTCTGTCTTGCATTTGGTGAGAACGCCTCTCCCTTCTCAATTCCTAGAGGACGTAACATGTCATGCATCATACGGTCTCTTTCTGCTACAGGTTCTGCTTGTATTGCTTCGTTCAATACGTCCCAGAAAGCCATGCCACGAGGGTGTTTCGCATCGATACCGACTTCAGGAAAGTTAACGGGTTTATCACTTAGAACTGAACCATCAAGGCGAGTAATACGCAGTGCTTCAAGATCTTGCATGCGTTGCTGTTCAGTCTTCGCCATTAAGCGAACACCAAAGAATACATAATTGGTGTCCGACTCTAACACGACCGCATCTTTCGGTAGATTTTCCGGAGTTTCGCTACCTGCAGCCTTGATTACATAGGTGCCTGGCTTAGTCATTTGTGAAATACCAATCTGCCACATGGTATGTACCGCACCACGTAATTCATCCGTTGGTACTTCAATTACTACAGGCTCTTTTTCAACATTGAACCAGGTAATCGCGTAGGGTGTTGAGGTGTTATAAGTCAAGCCACCCAATTTAGATTTATGTGATTCAACATAAGTGATCTGCCCATCCTCTGCGCCCATTTCAGCGTATGCCGCTTTCCACGCATAGTTTGATACCAGTGGCACCGCCCAGATATAGGCTTGCGATGCACGTTGATAATCAATCTCATCAAACAAAGCCTTGGAGCTTGCTTCGGTTGGCAAGCCATGCTCAAAGCTATTGTCGAATGTGAATTCTCCTGATGGGGTAACGACGGTATGCTCGTTAGAGTTGTTGCCAATGGCAGTACAACCTGACATCACGGCGATCATCATCGCTGATAAGATAGATTTATTAAGAGTTTTCATAGGCCACCTAAAAAATTATGTGTCGTTGACGCCGAATTGCATTAGCAAGTCGGCATCTAAGAAATAGGAACAAAAATAAGCAAGATTAGAATTGGTAGTTGAACTCGATGCGATGGTCGCCATCGGTGAAGTCTGTATTTTCAGTCCAGTTAGCAAAGTAACGAACGTTAGCGCGTGGGGTAATTTGATAGCTGGCTGCAAACTCGTGTGCGAATACAGAGTCGTCGCCCTCAAATCCAAAGTCTTTAAAGGTGCTTGAACCAGAAATAGAGCCTAAATACATAGGGTTATAGTTCAGCCAGAATTTGTCTGTAATCTGCATCTTACTGTACATACCCGCCACATAGAATGTACCGTGCATGTTGTAACGATCACGTAGTTGGTCCGCATCTAAATCTCCACCTGTTTCAGGAACAAGCTCTTCACCCGCAGCAACACCTAGACCGGCTAATGGGTAGAAGTTGAACATGCCCATCTTAGGAAGTGCCTGAATAAAGCTGTATGACGCTGAGCCTTGGTTTGAGTCAAAGTCCCAAGAGATATCTACCTGGGCACCACGACCATTGGTTAAATCCACGGTAAAGTTTCGAAAACGAATAGAGTCAATTGAGTCATCTACGTTGGCAAACTGCGGATCATCGCTATCGCGAAAACCAATGGCACCGCCAGCAATGCCTTTGATCTCAAGGACATTCATACCCATAGTGATGTCACTACCTGTGTCATAGGTTTGACCGATTTTTAAATTGAGACCTTTATCGGTATAGCCAAAGCCAGCTTGCGTATAGACCGCTAATGGATCTGACATGTCTTGAACGTCTGATTCGGTTTCTTCGGCAACAGAAACGAAAGAAAGTGAAGAAGAAATTAGGGCACATAAAGCTAGGGAGATACGGTTCTTTTTCATATTAACCTCAATACGGTTTAAGAAGTCCGATCCCTGCACTTCAAGCTAATTTGCAGCTACTATAACGAGAAGTTTTGATTAAAAATATTCATATGTAGTTAACCATAAGTTAAGCTATGCTTAACCAATGAAGTATTGCAACGCTCTAGAATAACCTTATGAATTTAAACAAGATTGATTTCAACCTACTGAAGATTTTCGTCACCGTTTACCAAGAGAAAAGCCTAAAAAGAGCAGCCGAGAGGCTGTTTGTAACCACTCCTGCAGTTAGCCAAAACATCAAGAAATTAAGAGAAACATTGGATGAAGAGTTGTTTGTTTTATCTCATCGCCAGTTCGTGCCAACACCATATTCAGATGAGCTCTATGCAAAAGTATTCCCCTTGTTAGAAGGGATTTCTCTCGCGATAGAAGAAACGAAACAGTTTGATCCTAGCACTCTAGAACAGAGCTTTAATTTGGATATTAATCCGCATCTTCAGGTGTGGCTGGGCACTGGTCTGTTCAAGGCTTTTCATGAACAAAGCCCTAAATCGACACTGATTCTGCACACCATTTCCCCTAATACATTAACTGGCTTATGCAATGGCTCTATTGATGTAGCGATTCATTTTGAGGCTGAAAACTTGCCACCTGAGATTGTGGCCATACCCATAACGCAATTAGAATTTATGATTGCCATGCGTCGCGATCACCCATTTAAAAAGTCGGAAGCCTATATCGATGAATTGCTTGAGTACTCCTTTGGGCACATAGATCTAGCTTATTTAGACCCAAATAAGCACTCACGATTGGAAGACAGACTAAAAGAGGCAGGTAAAAACATTCATATGGCAATGAGAACCACCTCTGTCGCAGGGCTAATCTCTACCATTATCAATAGCGACATTATTGGCCCATGCTTTCCGCCAACAATTGAAGCCGTTAGCAAACAGGTTCGCTTAGTAAGGATTCTAGATATGAGAGAAATCGGTACCATGCAAATCTATCTCTTCATACACCAAAAGAACTTGAGTTCCCCTAAATACAAATGGCTGACGGAAATCATCTCAGATGCAGTGAAGGTCGGCAGCAAATAACGCAGCCAATGCTCTTGATCTGACTAAGAGGGTTATAGACTAACTTCTTGTTTAATAAGCTCTCTTAGCCTTTGGTGGTTCAGATCATTAATAAACCAACGCTGATAAGTAATGTGATAATTCACACTCTTAAATGGGAAGGGAAAATCAAAGCATTTTAGCCCCAAAGGCTTGCCCCAGCGATTAAACATGCTTTCAAAGACTTCCCCTAATCTATCGCTGTTGGAAACAGCCAGCATCATGGCGGCAACAGAGAGGATCGCCCCAAGCTTTTGTAAGAGATCTCTCACAAATAAGTCAGCGATCAGATACAAACTTCAATGCAATCACTTTCACCTCACCCTAACGCTTTGTTTTTTAATGACTTATTATTTTTCAACCATCAGTAAACAAATAAAAATATGCCACACCTGATTGTTACAGGCATCGATAACGGAGATACTAATCATGTCGACAGGATGTTGGCAGGAAAAGGAACAAACCCTAACGGAATAGGTATCTTCAGGAAGAAGATTTGATAACTTAGGATTAGTTATTAGCAAGGATGTAATACTCTAGGATAGAGTTCGCCCGTCAGGATGACAGGCTAGTATGGACACCGCTAGGATGGCGATGACATGGAACTGGGTTAAAGGATATTAACCACTATCAAGGAAAGATGCAGGGAGCACCTTTAGTAGCCGGATTGCTGCGAGTAGAAATAGAACCCCATCAGGGAAACCTGATGGGGTTTTCTTTTGCCTACTACTTATTGGTCAATGAACTCTGCTCTCCATTAAGTAATGATGAGCAACAGCAATTGAGTACACTGCTTAAGAAATGGATTAGCCATTTTGAATAGTAGATAGGATTATTAAATTGCCTTTAATCAAAGACTATAAGTTATAGCTAGATAATAAAAATTTGGCGGTTCACCAATATAGCCCTGCTATATAAATGTGATTTGCATTGATATAACAGGGAATACCGCAAGTATTTAGGTTAGGCGCACCACAGAGAAGCATTCTTTAGGCTCAATCAGGCTTTGCTGAGCTGCCACTGTCTGCAATTCCCATTCACCGCTATCCGATGTCTCTTTAAGCACCCCAAAGCAAGCGTTGTTGGCGTGAGTAAAGGAGTCCACCGCCGACAAGCCTTTAAGCAAACCACCGGTAAACAGCGCCGAGATAAGATCGCCCACGCCAACAGGCTGGCGCTCAAAGCTTAACAATGGGCGCTGAACCATGTAGCACCCCTGTTTGGTTGCCAGCATCATAGTAAACTTACTGTTTGAGATACCATGCAGATGTTTCACCAATACCATCTTTGGTCCTAGTGTTAGCGCTTTTTGGCACGCAGCAATGGCATCGTCTAGACAAGTGATCTTCATCTGCGTAAAGCAGCTTAGTTCAAATTGGTTTGGCACTATGACGTCCGCAGCAGGCATTAAATGATTCACCAGATCCCCGGTGACCTCTTCGCTTACCACACAGCCTTTATCAACATCGCCCATCACAGGGTCACACACATAAATTGCCGACGGATTGGCACTTCTTACCTCATTCACCAGCTTCAATACTTCGTGAGTTTGGCCAGAGCTTCCCAAATACCCTGACAACACCGCATGGCACTTCTCAAGGGCATCGATATTACTTAGCCCCTGTCGCAGATCGCCAATAGTGCTTGGGTCAAACTTCTCCCCTGTCCAGCCTTGCGCATACTGAGTGTGATTTGAGAATTGGACTGTATGAATCGGCCATACATTGAAGCCTAATCGCTGCAGGGGAAATACCGCAGAGCTGTTACCTGCGCTGCCATACACAACGTGTGATTGGATAGAAATAATGCCTTTCATAGTGTCGTTCTCATCGTTATTAAGGGGCAAACCGCAATCCATGTTTGAACCTTGGTTGCTTGAACGATGAAATGATAAGCGATAAAGATTAAGTGCTATTAATCCTACTTGATGGACTGAACCATCAGAAGTGAATTGCGAGGGGAAGCGAGTCGTGATCCACAAAACAGCCTAGCTCTAGACTGTTTTGTGAGCGTGGCAAAATACCGCTTATAGAGACTCGATAGACAAATCGCTGAAGTGCGCGGTGCTTGGCGCTTGCGTTGAACCGATGAAGGTATAAAACATCAGCCATTGCTGTATATCAATCATTGCGACTCTCTTTAAATCATTCTTTGGCGAAGGTGGTAGAAGACATCTTCAATCGCGTCTAAGTTGGTACTGCCAATCTTGCTAAGTTGCTGCTGAACCGTATCAAAGTAGAGCTTGTTACCCATATCTTGCAACTTGGTGTAATAGTGAATGCGACGACCCAGTATAAAATTGTTTTGCTCATCACGATTCATACTTAAGAACTGATCCGTCATCGATAACAAAGCCTGCTTTGCGCCAGGTAGTCGACCGTTCAATTCCATTAATAGATTAATAGAATGGAAGTTCCCATACTGACTATCAATGCCGTCTAATAGGCTGATGAGCTTTCTTTGCTCTTCCACCATCTCTTTTTCAGTGAGCGGAGTAAAACTACCTTGCTGAACCATGTCGTCGAGATCTGTTCCCGCTTTGACCGCAAGGGTGAGCACTCGTATCTCTTCTGGGTTAATTTGATTTAATAGCTCAGCCGTTCCAGTCACATGACTCTCGGAAAGCTCTTTGCCACCGAGTCCCATGATGATGAACGTCATCATTTTCATACCCGCTTGCTTTGCATACTCGGCAGACTTAAGAATTGATTTAGGGGTTATGCCCTTCTTCATCTTCTTAAGTACCTCTATCGAACCCGACTCCATTCCGCAATACAGCATGTTCAAACCAGCGTCGCAGATAGCCTTCATCTCCTGTGGCGTCTTCTTGGTCATGGTCTGCGCTCTGCCGTAAGAGCTAATCTGTTCTAGCTCTGGAAAGGCTTCTTTTAAGGTATGCAGCACCTCAAGTAAATCGGCGGTCTGCATAGCAAACGAGTCACCATCTTGTAGAAAGCAGCTGGTGAATTTGCGCTCTTTATAGAATGCTTTTGCCGCCCAAATATCACGCTTAATCTCTTCTACAGGGCGAATAGAGAACTCCATACCTTCAAATAGGGTGCAAAAACTGCACTTGTTCCATGGGCATCCTTGGGTTGTACGAATCAATAGGCTATCTGCCTCTGATGGCGGACGAATCGGCCCTTGCTGAAAATGAAGTTGTTGCATAGCTACCACTGTATTGTTCAATGACGAATTGCCGCTATGTTACGACTTGCTACCTCAATGAAAAACACTATATTGATTGATATATTATCAAACTAGGATTGAATATCATGTTACTGAATGACCTCAAGGTCGTGCTTAAGGTGGCTGAGTTTAGAAGCATCACCGCTGCAGCCAATAGCCTAGATATGCAGATGGCCACCGCAAGCGCTGCCATTAAGCGCGTCGAAAAAGCCGTAGGGGTGGAGTTATTTATTCGCACCACTCGCCAATTACGGCTATCACCCGCAGGAGAGCGCTATCTGCCTCAGTGCGAACAGGCGCTGCAGCTGCTTGATGCAGCGCAGTCCAATGTCCAAGAAGACCTTGATGTGCTCGGGGGCGAGATCAGAATTGCTCTGTCATCAGACCTTGGTCGCAATGTGATTACCCCGTGGATTGACGAGTTCCTCAATGACCACCCGGAGGTAGCGCTACGCAGCAATATCAGTGATAGCAATATCGACTTCTATCGTGACTCGGTAGATATGGCGCTTCGTTACGGCTCTCCAACGGACGCCAGCATGTATGGCTTTAAGATATGCAATGTCCCTCGCCTGTTATGTGCCTCGCCAAGCTATATAGCGGCTCATGGGATTCCAAGCCACCCCGATGAACTGAAAAATCACAACGGTTTGTTCTATCAACTGGGTGATATTGTGCAAAATGAATGGCGCTTTAAAAAAGAGGAACACTCTTTCAAGGTCAAACTAAAAGGCAACCGAGCCTCTAACGATGGCGACCTTGTTAGACGCTGGTGTGTCTCAGGGCATGGGTTTGCAATTAAGTCCTGCCTAGATATGGCGGACGACCTACTCTCAGGGCGCACAGTCAATGTGCTAACCGATTATCAACCGACACCCACTGAGCTGTGGCTGGTGTGCCCAAGCCGTCAGTCCATCACCCCTACAGTGCGCTTGCTTCGTGACTACTTTAGAAAACAGACCCGTCTTTTGTTAGAGCAGCTCATTGAGAAAAAGATCTTACCTTCAAATGTACTCAACCAGTGAGCTGGTGTTTTAATATGACCTAATCTTTAAAAGTCGTTCGATAGAAAAAATAGGCTCACTGACATATGTGATCAGATACTCATTTTTTGTTGCAACCTGCATGTCCCAGACACACTTTGTTACTTTGTTTCTGGTGGATGTTCAAAAAATTTGAGTTTGGTCTACATTTCTTGTGATTCTACGATTGATTAAATCTTGATGGGCGTATATCCTCTCTCCCGATATAATCATACAATAGTATATTTAGGAGTTAGACATGACTAAACCAGTAATTGGTTTCATCGGCCTTGGCCTTATGGGCGGCAACATGGTTGAAAATCTACAAAACCGTGGCTACGAAGTTAACGTAATGGATCTAAACACAGATGCAGTTGCAGCAGTTCTAGCTCGTGGCAACGCATCTCAAGCAACTTCTGGTAAAGAACTTGCTGAAAAATCTGACATCGTAATGCTTTGCCTAACAACTTCAGAAGTTGTTGAGAAAGTAGTTTACGGCGAAACAGGTATCCTAGCGGGTATGTCTGAAGGCAAAACTCTAATCGACTTCGGTACTTCTATCCCAGCTTCTACTAAGAAGATTGGTGCTGACCTAGCTGCTAAAGGCGCTGGCATGATCGACGCTCCGCTAGGTCGTACTCCTGCTCACGCTAAAGATGGTCTTCTAAACATCATGGCTGCTGGCGACATCGATACTTTCAACAAAGTTAAGCCAGTTCTTGACGAGCAAGGCGAAAACGTATTCCACCTAGGCACTCTAGGTTCAGGTCACGTTACTAAGCTAGTTAACAACTTCATGGGTATGACTACTGTTGCTACTATGTCTCAAGCGTTCGCAGTTGCTAAACTAGCAGGCGTTGACGGTCAGCAACTATTTGACATCATGTCAGCTGGTCCATCTAACTCTCCGTTCATGCAGTTCTGTAAGTTCTACGCTGTAGACGGCGAAGAAAAACTAGGCTTCTCTGTTGCTAACGCAAACAAAGACCTTGGCTACTTCCTTGCACTATGTGAAGAGCTAGGTACTGAGTCTCTAATCGCTCAAGGTACTTCTACTAGCCTACAAGCTGCTGTTGATGCAGGCATGGGTAACAACGACGTACCAGTAATCTTCGACTACTTCACTAACCTAAAGAAGTAATTAGAAGATAAACCTAACGGTTTGAATTTGAGCCTTACTGTTGCTTTGCGATAGTAAGGCTTTTTTGTATCTGAAAGAAAATACACCAAAGGGAAACTAGAACCCGCGCTGCTTCCAAAATTGCGCCTCATCACGCCCTACGACACGAAAAGTCTTTTCAGCAATAATCTTACCTTGCATCTCAAGCACCATACGCCATTCACCTAGATTGCTTTCTAAGCCATCAACAGGATGCAACAACTGGATAGTATCCCCTAGATAGAAATTCCAATCATTACTGCGTACATAGATCTCGCCATCAAAAGGGGCCAGTACCTTGCCCTTCTTATTGATGATTCCAGGATGATAGATGCAGTAATTGAGCAGGGTTCCTTTTGCTTTTTTGATGTTGACGATAAAACCAAATTCTACCCCCTCTTCAGCCGTCACTGTATTGGTAAACTGAGTGATCTTCGGAAGGTCTTTCGAATTCGCATCCCAGTGAGAGTAGATGCCATAAGAGGTGGTTTCGATGATGGGAGTGCGCTTGGCCAAGGTTTTTTCTCTATAAGTAAAAGCGCCATTATACACGCTTAATCATGGGCAAATGATCGGAAAAACCCCCTCCACCAATGCAAACGTTACGAAATGGAGAAATAAACCAATACAGATAATGAAAATATATTCACTACCACATCAATAATGTGTTGAAGTTGTCAATGGTTTTCCTTCTAGCGCTACCTAAGGCATTATTCATTGCGAAAGCGTAATTAATAAGACAAAAGAAAAGATAATTAAACCTATGTCGTGCTCAAGACAAGATTGTTAACCTCAAAGTCCCACTAATTTATGTTATCCAGTGCACACTATGTGTTAAAAATAGGTGCGTTGTATACATGAAATCGTTTCTTTCTCATAAGTGATTGAATTTAAATTGTAAACAGCACTTTTGTACAATTTAGATCACACTTCGAAACTAGCTGCAACGCTAGGCATATCAATTGTTTCTTTTTGTAAATATAATCGTGATGAATAAATCTAAAAGTAATGATTTTTTCATTTTACAAAGGTTGAAAATTACACAATCATGATAACTGACTGCTTTTTTATCGTTATTCAGAGTTTCATTAAAGTGAACAATGTACGATTTAAATATTGAGCTCAGTTATTTAGAAATACCTAATAGGCTCACTAACGATTAATTACCTTATCGACTACTTGATCGTTATTTATCCAAATGAAAAGTCAACATTGTTGCTAGAATAAAAGATTTGTTTATTTTTTGTTACACATTTCACTAACTCTACTAAAGGAATTAAATAATGAGTGAAACCAAGTCGAAGTTTAATCGCAGGGACTTTCTAAAAGGCAGTGCTGGTGTCGCAGTTGCAGGATTAGGCTCTACTCTTTTTTCTACAAGTGCAGCGGCGCAAAAGCCAAGCTTTCCAGGCAACAATGGCTCTTCTGATAAAAACTTTTGGAAGCAAGTTCAAAAAGAATTCACTTTGGCTAAAGACAGTGTCTACATGAACGTAGGTACGACTGGTTCTATGCCTAAGAGCGTAATGCAAACATTTACTGAGAATAATGAGATCGTTGCAAAATACCCGTGGGATATGCAAAACAAGTTTGGTAGTTGGCCTTATGTAGGAGAAATGGTTGCCGACATTGCTCCTGGGTTTGGCGCAGATGAAAATGAAATCGTTCTTAGCCGCAACACAACCGATGGCATGATCTCTGTAGTCAGCGGCCTAGATTTTAAAGAAGGTGATGTGATCATCACCACTCACCATGAGCACATTGGTGGTACTTCACCACTATTTGTCGCTGCAGATCGTGTTGGTGCTACCGTCGTAGAAATCGAGATTCCGGTTTACACAGGTGACTCTCCATTAACTAAAGAGGATTTTGTTCAAGCTTTCTCCAATGAAATTTCAAAACATGGAGATAATATTAGACTGATCATGTTCTCACACATCACCTACAAAACAGGGACTCTATTACCAGCAAAAGAGATCTGTGCTCTTGCTCGTGACAACGGTATTCCAACACTAGTTGATGCCGCGCATACTATTGGTATGATGAACATTGACCTACACGATATGGACTGTGATTTCTACGCAGGTTCTGGTCATAAATGGCAATGTGGCCCTGGTGCTACTGGTATCTTATATATCCGCCAAGAAGCTGAACGATTAGAGCGCTTCTGGCCATCTGATCGCCGTCCTTTCTACCTAGTAAACTCATCATTAGGTGAAGACCGATATTCAATGATGAGCCTAGTTCAACGTATGCAGTACATTGGTAATGATCACTACCCAGCTAAGCAAGCACTTACTGACTCTTGTAAGCTTTGGGATGAGATTGGACGTGATAAGATTGAAGAGCGCGTACTTGACCTCAGTGCGTTATGTAAAGAAGAGCTGGCTAAGAAAATACCAGGTGGCATTTTCTACTGCCCACCAAATCGTGAATTGTCCAGTGGTTTAACTACATTTGATCCATTAGCTGGCGATGTTGGTGATGGTGGTGCTCGTCTAACCGAGTTCCGTGATCGCCTTCGCGAAGACTACGGGTACATCATCCGTACAACAAACTTCCCATTGCATCTAGGTGACACTACTGATACTTATGCATTACGTATCTCTACTCACCTATTCCACGATGAAGACGATGTGAAAGGACTAGTAGAAGCTATGGCGCATTTATACGAGCGTATGGCTTAAGAAAAACAGGGCTCGCTTGGCTTAGGCGAGCCCTAAATGCTTTAAACCAAGGATGACTATAATGATAAAAAAGACTCGATTTTTAAGTATTGTCAGTGGCCTCTGCTTAGCGATGCTTTTTGGTATCAAATCTAGCCATGCTCATGATTTAAAAGAAGTTCAAGAAGCCGGTGTCATTAGACACATTGGCATCCCTTACGCTAACTTCGTCAGCTACATCAATAGAGATGGGCTTTATTCTGCTCGCGGACTCGATATCGAACTCATTCAGGGCTTTGCTGAATACATAGGCGTAGAGTACGAATTCGTTCCTAGCACTTGGAATACCGCATTTGGTCAACTGACTGGTAAGGAAGCCATCTTTAAAGATAACAAGATACAGTATGGTGACACTGTTCCTATTACCGGTGATGTTATTTCTAATGGCGCAACCATTCTCCCTTGGCGAGAAGAGCTAGTGGATTTTTCTGATGACTATTTCCCATCAGCGGTTTGGTTGATCTCTCGTTCAGATTCAAAACTAAAGCCGATCACCCCAAGCGGCTCCATCGATAAAGATATTCTTCAGGTTAAACAATTGCTTAACGGGCAAGATGTGTTGGCGATGGAACAAACCTGTTTAGACCCAAACCTATACGATCTTTATGACACAGGCGCGAATGTTATTCTTCCGGTAAAGGCGCGTAAACTGAATGAGATGGTGCCCGCTATCTTAAATGAAGATGCTGAGAATACTTTACTTGATGTCCCTGATACCCTAATCGCACTAGAGAAGTGGCCTGGAGAGATCAAGGTTATTGGTCCTGTATCTGAAGAGCAGTTCATGGCCGCTGGCTTTCGTAAAGCCTCACCAAATCTACGCAAGGCCTTTAATGATTATTTGAAAGAAATCAGACGCGATGGCACTTATAATCAACTGGTCGAAAAGTACTACCCATCAGTATTTTACTTTTACAGTGATTACTTTGAGTCCCACGAGAACAACAATATATGAAAATGAGGCTTAGAATTAATAGCCGAAATGCAATTTTAATGGGTGGGTTCCTCTTAGGAGCCTACTTATTGCTTATGATTACCGTGACTAATGCAGGGCAGAACCGCCTAAAAGAGTCACAGCTTAACGAGTTAAATCTAAAGGTTAAGAGCTACTCTGAATCTCTAAGTTACTTCTTTGACGCCACTACCGAAGATGTAAAAGGCGTAGCTAAGCACAAGACCACCTATACGTTTTTTGCCAACCTTGCCTCTGGAATGTCCATGGAATATGGCCTAGGGTCGAGCTTGTTGCAATTACGCCGAAATCTAGTCCGCCTCACGAAGCCAGATACCCAACTTAACACCAGTGCCCTCTTTGACCGAATGCTATTGGTAGGCTTTAAATCTAATGTCATTGCCGACTCACACCCAAGACTCCCCTTTGATGTCAGTCGTGTTCCCTTTGATGAATTGAGTACCGCCGATCACAAAATAGACGTGCTGGCTAAAAACGATAAAATAATCATTCGAGTGCTACAGAACGTCTATTTCAATGGCGAACTGGTTGGTGTGGTCGTGGGTGATATCAATTTAGATGTGGTTGTTCGCCTGTTAACCACACAAGAATACGAAAATAGCAGTAGTAAATTAGATCTCGCAACACAACAAGGCATGCTTCCCATTTGGAATACCTTTGACGCAGAAGGAAAACCTATTAATTTCAAACAAGGTAATACCTTGTATTTTGACCAAGAAGTCGGACAAACCCCATTCAGACTGCATGCTTGGTTTGAACCTGTATCTGAAAGCCAGATCATTACTTCAACCTGGTTTACTATCGGCCTCTCATTTCTAGCGGTCCCCGTCATACTAGGGCTTTATTATTCACTACGCATCAATAATACCAACCTCATACTTACGACTAAGATTGAGGAAACACACAACCAGCAAGCAGCTCTCACTCGGCAGAACGAGCGTCTAAAGACAGAGATCGACCGACGTAAAATGTATGAGCAAGAGCTGGCCTATCAAGCCACCCATGACACGCTGACCCGACTTTCCAATCGTAAATCTGGAGATGAGAAGCTTAGACATGCCTTGCTTCAAGCAAGACGCGAGGAGATGAATGTTTTAGTGATGTTCATTGACTTAGATAATTTCAAACAAATCAATGACACCTTGGGTCACCTAGCCGGCGATCAAATTCTAATGCAGACCGCTAAACGCTTAAAAGATTCTGTGCGCAAGACTGACGTTGTCGCTCGTATTGGGGGGGATGAGTTCTTGCTGGTTATCCCTAACTTAAATTCAGAAAAACAAGCCCAGTTATTAGCGTCAAAATTACTTGCAACCTTTGAAGACCCATTCCAACTTGAAGCGAGTGAGTTTTTTGTTTCTACCAGTATTGGTATGTCTATCTACCCTCAAGATGGTGAGAATGCTGAAGAACTGATGGCGCATGCCGATACCGCTATGTATAGGGTCAAGAAAGAAGGGCGAAATGGCTTCAGTTTTTATGACTCAAGCATGAATACCGATGTTCAGAGAAACCTGGATATCGACGCTAGGTTACGCCAAGCCATCAATCAAGATGAACTAGAGATGTACTATCAACCCATCATTGAACTCAGCAGTGAACAAATCATAGGTGCTGAAGCCCTGATGCGCTGGAATGATGAGAAACTTGGGTTTGTCTCTCCTGAGGAGTTTATTCCGATTGCCGAGAAGAATGGCCTTATTCATAAGCTTGGCGAAATTGCTCTGCACACCGCTTGTCATCAGGCTAAGCAGTGGCAAAGCATTCAGCCGTTGTCTATTGCCGTCAACTTTTCGGCGGCGCAGTTTAGACAAAAAGACACCTTGATGGAGAATATCCTAACGGCGTTGAGTAACTCAGGATTAGAGTCAAGCTTACTGGATATTGAGATCACTGAAAGCCTGCTATTCAATCACACCCTTGAAACAGTACGCTTGTTTGAGGAAATTAAACAACTGGGCGCTCATCTCTCTATTGATGACTTTGGTACCGGTTATTCTGCACTCAGTTATTTGCAGAAATTCCCGTTTAGCAAGCTGAAGATAGATCGTTCATTTTTGCAAGATATGGAAACGACGCCATCCTCACAAGAGTTGGTCAATGCCATCATAGCCATGGCCAAAGCACTTGGTCTTAAGGTCGTGGCTGAGGGCGTTGAGACGCAGTGGGATAAGGATTACCTGCAAAGCCATTCTTGTGAGTTTGCACAAGGGTTTTACTACAGTCGCCCTCTTACCAAAGAAGCGTTTGAGGCACTGTTGCTAGAGCAAAATAACCGTACCAGTTAAGCTCCTCGTACTGCACGATTGAGTGTGTTGACGTTTGTATCCCAATGATAGGCTAGGTGCTGAGAAATCCAATCAAAGGTGTTTGAGGTCGGTTTTAGGTCTCTCCCTTGGTAAAGTTGATTCTCTTTCAGCCCTGGCCATTCACCCAGCACTTTTCCTCCTTGTGGGAGCCTTCCCCCAGCAAACAGCAACACACTTGCGGTTCCATGGTCTGTGCCTTGAGTGCCATTTTGCCTAACCGTGCGACCAAACTCTGTAGCGATAATCACCAACGTATCATCCCACTCCTCACCCAGTTCCTCTTTCAATGCAACGAGCCCTTTATCTAGCTGAGCAAACTGCCGCTTCAAGCGTGGTTCTTGATTATTATGTGTATCCCATCCGCCCAACTCCAGCATTCCACAATCTGCACCCTCGCTGCCTTTTAATAAACGACCACAGCTTTGAGCAAGAGAAACAAACTGGCCACTTTGTTTACCCATGCCTTCCATTGTTGTAGTCATTTTTAGCTCAATCCCCTGCTTAAATGCTGTTTGCAAGGCAGGATCAGCATCATACAAAGAGAGAATGGAGCGATAGGTATCTTCACTACTGCCTTTAAAACGAGAGGGATACCAAGAGGTCACTTTTTCTGTGCCTTGAAGGCTTAGTGGTGTTGATTGTGCAACCGCGATGG
The DNA here is from genome assembly GCF_001677275.1 of Vibrio breoganii. GTDB lineage: Bacteria > Pseudomonadota > Gammaproteobacteria > Enterobacterales > Vibrionaceae > Vibrio > Vibrio breoganii. Next base: position 819,326 of record NZ_CP016177.1, on the reverse strand, counting down.
CAGAGCTGTGCTGCATTTCAAGAGCTCGGGCAAGCCAGCCAGACTCTTTATTCTCGCCTCCCCACTCAAGGTAATCTTGCCCATCGAAATGAGAGCGTGAACCGTATCCTGTGCCAACGGCCACCACAGTTGTTAGCTGTTTATTTTTATACCATTGATGCAGATTGGGTAATGCAGAATGCAGCAAATACCCCTGTTCTAACTGAAGTGTAGATCCCTTAGCCGCCTTAGAAAGGCTAGGCCTGTGAGTGGCTAACATAGGGTCAAAACTTGGAATGACGGTATGCATTCCATCTAAGGCGCCGCGTAACACAACCCAGACCACCTTAGGGGAACGCGCTGATTTTTTTGCCAAAGCCCAAGGGGAATGAAACAGCAATAAGCTGGCAGCCGTTCCCTTTAAAAATGCTCTTCTTGACGATGATTCCATAACCTTACTTCCCTTATCGCCTTTGAAATTCTGGGCTCATTAACAATAGAGTGAGCGCTTGCTGACGACTTTCTGCCCGCACAATACGTTGTTTATTATCAGGCGAAAGCTGTTGGTTAAATGCCACACTCATCACCTGATTCACATCGGCCTTGCTCTCTTTCGCATAGGTGTTCGCCCAATCAGCCCGAGTCAGCAAACTGCTTCCTCCCATCCAGTTCATTTCTAGGTCACTAAAACCCTTTGGACTGCCTGATGTATAGGGCATCTGACCGAACTGGCTAAGGCTTGCTAAGGCTCTGCGCTCAGTCAATTTGCTGTTGGGTACCGCTCGAGCGGTAGAGACAATGTATTCTCTAGGGGTCTTAAACTTAGACGCACTTTGCCACGCCTCAGGGTGAGAGACTAACGCCTGCATCACCTTATGAATATCACCATTACTTGCAAGCCAAGCCTCTGAGAGAGACTTCACTAGCTCAGGGGATGGCGTGTCGTTGATATAATGGCGCGCAAGTTTATAACTCAAGTGTCTCGCGGTATTAGGATGGCGAGCCAGATCTCGCAGCATCTGTTTTCCTTGCTCTTCGCCTTGTTGTGAATAGGCTCTCCCCAACAGTTGTCGCTTGCCGGGCTCATGACCATATTTACGAAACAAAAAACCGTTATCGCTCTTAGCTGAGACACTCCATCCGCTGATGCCTTTCGCCAACTCAGTGACATCGGTCTGAGAATACCCACCATCCACACCTAATGTATGAAGCTCCAATATCTCCCTTGCCAAGTTCTCATTTATCCCCTTCTTACGCCTAAGTCCAATACGAGAATTGGGGCCAAACGAGCGCTCATTATTGAGGTAAATAAGCATGCCTGGGTGTTGCTCAACCGCAAGTAGCATCTGCTCAAAAGAGCCATCAAGGTGTGGAAGTATCGCCTCTCTCTCCAGAGTTGGCGCTAAAGCTCGCATCAAGGGGTTGGTTACTGAAACACTGAAATGATTAGAGAAAAACTCCAGTAATCTATGCTTGGCGCTATTACTGGTATTAATCGAGGTCATCAAGGAGTCACCGCTATAATCACGATAGGTTTGCCTAGCAAACTGAGCGCCTTCTTTTTTGATTTTTTGCAGTTCCTCTGCTGCGGCTTGATTTTTTTTCGCTTGCTGGGTCTGCTCCCGATAGCTTGCCGTTCTTGCCATAATGACATTTGCGGTTGGCTGGTGAATAGAAAACTCTTGGCTAATGTCAGCTTGGTATTGACTCTTAAGCCATCTAATAGGGTCCGCTTGGGCTAACTCTAGCTCCTTCTCTTTTGCCCCTAATCCAAAGCGATTGCAGGCGATCACAGCTCTATCCATAACATCTCTCACATACACGTCTGATGTTAGTTTAGTTAAATCGCACACAAAGTTTCGTTATCTTTCCATGATGATCTTTAGGATCCCTTAACGCTATCCCTTGCGTCTAATAAAAAGTTAAATATACTGTATATATATACAGGTATTTATTATGCAAAACATCATTGATTTATTACAACGTAAGCAGTTGATTTGGCAGGGTTCAGAGCAAAAAAGCTCGATACAAAGCCAAGCTTCTTGTTTCAGCGAGTGGGATCAGCACCTAGAGGGTTTCCCAAAAACTGGCCTGATGGAGATCCAATCAGAGGCCGGTATTGGTGAGCTGCGCCTAATGACACCTATGCTACAAACAGTTGCTCAAAACCGAACTATCGTGCTGATCAACCCTCCCGCCTCCCCTTGCGCTCATTACTTTGAGAAGGAGGGCATACCCACCAGCAATATTTTGGTGATACAAGATACTAAGCACAATCTGTGGGCCGCTGAGCAGTGTTTAAAGAGTGGTAGCTGTGCATGTGTCTGCTTATGGCATCCGCAACTTGAAATGCACCAAGCACGTAGACTGCAGGTGGCCGCAGAGAAAGGTCGAGCACTCAATATTCACTTTAATCTCGACCAGCATAATGGATGCTCACTGCCCATCCCCCTTAGTGTCAATCTAGAGGCCACTGAAAACGGAGTTAAGGTCAGCGTGAATAAGCGACGCGGTGGTTGGCACCAGCAAACCTTTACCGTTGATCTCAGCCAACGCTGGCCACAACTGTGCACTGAAAAGCCTCAGCATCAAGTTATTCCTTTTCCTGCACGCAAGAGGCAGCAAGCATGAATCTGTGGCTGTATATTCACTTTCCTCGGTTGCAGCTAGATACCTTGTTTTCAGAGGCGATTGCACCGGCTAAGAATCACGCTGATGGCAGCGAGAACCCTGCTATCTGTATTGTTGAAAAACATCAAATTACTCAGGCTAATCAAGCCGCTATAGAAAAAGGTATCACTCTAGGCATGGGCTTAGGCAGCGCGGCATCTCTGTGTGCAGATTTACAAGTATTCCCATACCAACAGAAAATAGAGGAAGATAAACTTCAGCAAATTGCACAATGGTTGTATGTCTATACCTCGGATATCACCCTGTATACCCATCAAGGCCTGCTACTTAAGGTCTCAAATATGCTGACTCTTTATCGAGACCTAGAGAGTTATTGGCGGGTGATCTCACAGCATCTAGATCAGCTGCATCTTCACTATAGCTATGCCACAGCTTACTCGCCTCTGGGTGCAAAGCTGCTAGCGGAAACACAGCATAATATCGTCTCCGATAACATGACTGAGATTGAGAGCGCCATTGTTTCACGTCCCCTGATTGCCACTGAGCTCAGTTCGGCCAATATCGAGAAACTGGCTCGTATTGGAGTCAATAATCTAACGCAACTGACCGCGCTGAATATGACGGAGATAGCGCGTCGCTTCGACATCCAAGTGGTCAATTATGTGGGTCGTCTATTAGGGCAATTTAAGCATCCCGTTGCTTTCTATCACCCACCCGCTCACTTCAATCAGCACCTGAATTTATTGTATGAAATTGAGCATACCGACTGGCTACAAAAACCCTTAACCCGCTTACTTGAACAAATGGAGTGCTTTCTTAAGCTCAGAGATAAGGTCGCCTATGAGATACAGCTGACTCTCTATCAAAGGGATAAGTCTCAGCAACAAGTCAGCTTTTATTCTGCTATTGGTGACTATAGCGTGAAGACATGGCTACAACTCTCCAAACTCTCCTTAGAGTCAGTACGCCTTAATGCACCAGTACTGGCTATTGATTTACAGGTAGTAAGAATGGCCGAAACGCCAGCCAACAGAAGTGACCTTTTTGACCAACATAGCGGTGAGATATCACCACTGGAACTGCTCTCTCTACTACAAGCTAAGCTAGGTAAAGAGGCCATTCAGGGGATTGAAACTAGCTGTGACCCAAGGCCTGAACTGAGTACTCGCTCCATCGACCCATTTTCTAAACCTACACGTACACACCCCCCCACGGCGTTGTCTCGCCCTAGCTTTATTTACGCTCAACCTCTCCCTTTAGAAAGCAAGGTAGAGATCGTGCAAGGCCCTGAGCGTATCCATAGTGGGTGGTGGGATGGGAATTCAGTCAATCGAGATTATTTTGTCGCGCGAGAACAGAGCGGACGCTGGTTATGGATATACCGGACCCCAACCAAGGAATGGTTCATACAAGGCTTATTCAGTTAACTGAGTAGCCCTTTACTGTAGTTCCTATCAAGATGAACATTAATACACTCAAATATGCAGAACTCTTTTGTCAGAGCAATTTCTCCTTTTTGACGGGCGCGTCGCACCCTGAAGAGTTGATCATGCAGGCTGATTTCCTTGGTTATTCTGCTTTAGCCATCACCGACGAATGCTCTTTAGCAGGCGTTGTTCGTGCGCATACTGCGATCAAACAGAATAAGCTAGGCATTAAGCTCATCGTTGGCAGCATGTTTTGGTTTAATCAAGAGTGCCAAATCGTATTGTTATGCCCAAACCAAAAGGCCTACTCAGAGCTGGCTCGTATCATTACCAATGCACGCAGACGCAGTGAAAAAGGTCAGTACTCGCTATCAGAGTGGGATCTGCTTTCTATCAAGCAGTGTTTCATTATTTGGATTCCTCAGATGAAGGAATACGACGATGAATGGGCGCAGTGGCTGAGCAAGCACCATAGTGCGCGACTGTGGTTAGGCATTCAAAGACATCTAAGTAACCATGATCAGCAGTACCTAAAGCATTGTCAGCAATTAGCCCACCGTTATTCTCTGCCTATTACGGCGTGTGGCGGTGTGCTGATGCACAATGCGACTCGCCTTTCCCTGCAACACACACTGACTGCCATTAAGCTAGGTTCCACTATCGATGATATTAGTGAGCACCTACTTACTAATGCGGAACGTGCTTTACGCAATAAGGCAAAGCTACACAAATTATTCAAGAGTGAATGGCTACATGAAGCGTACTCGATAGCAAATCTGTGTGAGTTTGATATGGCGAGTCTTGGGTATCAATATCCAGCAGAGATTGTCCCTGCTTCCCTCACTCCCATTCAGCATCTTCGCCACTTGGTGAATAAGGGGAAACGCCTGAGGTTTCCTAATGGGCTATCTCAGGATGTTGAACAACTCATAGAGAAAGAACTTACCCTCATTGATGAGCTTAATTACGCACACTTTTTCTTAACCATTCATGATGTGGTGATGTTCGCCAAGCAAAAAGGGATCCTCTATCAAGGGCGAGGCTCAGCGGCTAACTCTGTGGTCTGTTATTGCTTAGAGATCACCTCGGTAGACCCAAGGCAAATATCGGTACTGTTTGAGCGTTTTATTAGTAAAGAGCGTAATGAGCCGCCTGATATCGACGTTGATTTTGAGCATCAACGCCGTGAAGAGGTCATTCAATATATCTATACAAAATATGGTCGTGAGCGTGCTGCATTAGCCGCAACAGTCATCAGCTACCGCCTTAAAAGCGCTATCCGTGAGGTGGGTAAGGCTCTTGGTATCGATGAAACTCAGCTCGATTTCTTTATCAAGAACATTAACCGTCGTGACCGCGGGCTTAACTGGCAGGCGCAGATCTATGAGTTAGGACTAAAGCCTGAATCATTAAAAGGTAAGCAGTTCATACAACTGGTGGATGAAATCATCGGATTTCCACGCCATTTATCGCAGCACGTGGGCGGCTTTGTGATTTCCTCTGGCCCTTTATATGAGTTGGTTCCTGTTGAAAATGCAGCCATGCCGGAGCGAACCATTATACAGTGGGATAAAGATGACTTAGAAAGTCTTGGGTTACTCAAGGTCGATGTGCTGGCCTTGGGCATGCTAAGCGCTATTCGACGCTGTTTTCAGTTGATTGAACAACATCATCATCGACAACTTAATATCGCTGATATTACTCGATTGCAAGACGACCCTAATGTCTATGGCATGCTACAAAAAGCCGATACCGTAGGTGTCTTTCAAATTGAGTCTCGAGCTCAAATGAGCATGCTACCTAGGCTGAAGCCACGCTGTTATTACGATCTGGTCATCCAAATCGCTATTGTAAGGCCAGGCCCAATACAGGGAGACATGGTTCACCCTTACCTGAAACGAAGAAACGGAGAAGAAGCGGCCTCCTACCCCTCTAAGGCGGTCGAAGGAGTGCTATCAAGAACACTCGGTGTACCTATTTTCCAAGAACAAGTGATTAAACTCGCCATGGTCGCAGCAGGGTTTAGCGGTGGCGAGGCCGATAAGTTGCGCCGAGCCATGGCCGCTTGGAAGAAAAATGGCGACTTGTTTAAGTTTAGAGACAAACTCATATCGGGCATGCGCCAGCGCGGCTATGAAGTCAGTTTTGCTGAAAAAATATTTGAACAGATTTGTGGCTTCGGCGAGTACGGATTTCCAGAGAGTCACTCCGCCTCTTTTGCGGTCCTTGCTTACTGCTCAGCATGGCTTAAATACTATTATCCTTCGGAGTTCTATACCGCTCTACTTAATAGTTTACCAATGGGTTTCTACTCAGCGTCTCAATTATTACAAGATGCTAAGCGACATGGCGTCGTCATTCACCCGGTGTGCGTTAACCGCTCCGGCGAAGAACACTCAATAATAAGAAACCATAACCACAGTGAAATACAACTCGGGTTAAAACTTATAAAAGGCTTATCAGTGACTAGCAGACAACAACTACTAGCTGCGCGACCAGTGGGTGGATTTACTCACCTTCAACAAATCAAAAATATTGGAATGAATCGACAGCAGCTTCATGTTATCACCTCAGCCAATGCGTTATTTAGCCTTGCCGGTGATCGCTACTCGACGCGCTGGCAATTAATGGACTCAGCCGACGACCTTCCTTTGTTTAGCCAGATTGAAGAGAGCACATCTGCGGATTATTCTTTTCAGACTAACGAGTATGAGGCCTTAATTGAAGACTACTCAGCGACAGGATTGTCGCTCACTCAGCACCCTATTACCCTATTAGAAAAGGCAAACAAGCTAGGTCGATTTACTCGGCAAAACCAGCTGGCGCATCAAGCTCACCAATCTATGGTCACAGTGGTGGGAGTCGTCACTGGTCGTCAGTCTCCAGGCACAGCAGGAGGCGTGACGTTTTTCACCCTAGAAGACGATACGGGCAATATTAATGTTGTGGTGTGGCAGGCAACCGCTAGAGCACAAAAGCAAAGCTATCTGACCGCTAAGGTACTAAAAGTGAAAGGGATAATAGAAAAAGAAGGGGATGTTATCCATATCATAGCCGGCCAATTAATCGATATCAGCGATAAATTGTCAGCCTTATCTACCCATTCTCGAGATTTTCATTGATCTTGAAATTACGATTAGACATAAAAAAACCGCTTCAAAGATGAAGCGGTTTATAAGAGCAAAATGGTTAAAAAAAGACTAAGCGCGTTTGTTATGTACTGTGTCACGATCATAACCTTCGCTGTCTACTGAACTCTTCATTTCTTCGTCCATCTTGTTATCTTGATAAGCATCGATCATGCCCTTATCGTCCATTGAGTGAGAACGGAACTGAGGTCCTCTCATCTCATTGCTGGTACCACCTCGGTTTTCGGCGATTAAGATTGAGTTGCTGTTATCAACAAAGCCGAAAGAAAAATCTTGCTGCGCTAAAACAGCAGGTGAAAAAGCGATAATACAGGTTGCGATTAAACTGGTTTTAAAGTTCATGTTGAACGCCCTCGATTACACATAAATAAATTAGTGAGCGCCCCCTTCTTCTTGATACCACATTAATGATAAATAAAAGACCAATGATTATCATTCTCTCTTTTATCTTCATTTCCTCAACAGGGACTGAACAGTAATTACGCGACTCTCTCAAAAAGGATCAGTAACGATTACTGAGTACTTCACCTGTAAACAACAAAATCATAAAGTGAAGCTAATCCAATAGACCCTACCTTTTCTAAAAATCTTTCAATTCGGCAATAAAGATTTAAGAAATGGCTCTAATAAATATTCCTTAGAGCCAATACACAATCACTCGCAACCAAATCTGATCGCACGCCTAATTGGCGTAGATACAGCAAAAGAAGAATCTAGGCATCGCAACCCAAAGCTTGTACGGAAAAAGCAAACTAGAGGTATAATCAGGCACAAATACCGGCAAGTGGGATGAGAGAAAGGGTAAAGAGTAGATTTGGCTGCGAACCTAGTAGGAGGTTAACTATTTTCGTACCTAACTCGACTGTAATCACAGATACTCAGAAACAAAAAAACCGCCTCGTTAACGAAGCGGCTCAAGTAGCAGTTTCATCGTACATGCAATTAGGCACGCTTATGATGGACTCGCTCACGGTTGTCGCTGTCATCCACCATTTCCTTCATGTCTTGCTCCATTTCCTTATTCTCGTAAGCATCTGTCATGCCTTTATCTTCGAGCGTAGTAGACTGAAATTTTGGATCTCTCATTTCGTTGCTGGTACCGCCTCGATTCTCTGCAATCAAAACTGCGTTGCTATCATCAATAAAACCGTTAAACACCTCTTGTTGTGCAAGTACTGCGGGTGAAAACGCCACTATACATGTTGCAATAAAGCCAGTTTTTAGGTTCATTTGAACGCCCTCCTTAAACTCAGTTAAAGCTGTGAGCGCCCCTTAATTCTAGTACCACTTTAATGATAAATACATTCACATTGATAATCATTACTAATAGTATCTATGGGAATAAAAAACAGGGTCAATAGACGACACTCGATCAATATTGCTGTAATCGTTGTCGCTTACTCCACACTCGCAACTCATAAAGTTAATCTAGTTAAGCTATCAAACAGACCGATTGTTATCGCCAAATCTTTCGAACCACTACGCAAAGCATCAGTAGATCGTCATACTCATCCTGTCGCCCGGATAACAAAAAGCCCCGCAAATGCGAGGCTTCGTAAAGTATCTAAGTTTAAGCTTTAACTGTCGTCTTCAGTAAAGTTTGTCGGCAAACTCACCTTCATTTCATTCCAGTTCAGACCACTTTCGATACCGTATTGACGAACAACGCCAGGTAAGCGATCTCGTCTTCCTTCTTCGCAAATTGCTAGCAAGTCTTTATAGAAGTTCAATGCTAACTCGCGCGAAGCTGGGCTTGAGAAATAGAACGCGCCCACACGATCGTAGAGCTTCTTCAGGCCATTGAAAATCAAACCGTAGATTTGGTTTCCTGAATGGAACGCCAAATGCTGGAACAACATATAGTCGTAGTAGTTGAACGTCTTCGCAATCAAGATCTCGTTGCGTTTCAGCTCATCTTTCTCGTTATCTTCTTTTACGTTTTGCGCAATTTTGTCTGCATAAGGGAAGGTTTCCATAAAGCTTGCAAACGAATCCGCCTTCATCAAAGCCTCACAAGACTCGATAACGCGCTTAATGGTTTCTTCAGATTGCTCTTTGTTTACCTTAAATGCATAGCGCATAAAGATAGGGCTGATGTTGGTTCTTGCTGCCAATAGGTCTTCAACAATGCTGGTTGCGTTATCCGCATCTAGCGTCATCAGTGTATCAAGGATATGCAAACCAGAGGTCTCCATAAACTGATTTACCTTAGTCGGCTTGCCGTGCTGGATAGTTAACCAACCGTCACGTGCAAGTCGTTGTAAAACTTCTCTTAACGTCGTTCTAGTCACACCAATGAGTTCAGATAGCTCACGCTCAGCGGGTAGGATGGAACCTGGTGCAAAGCGACCGTTCCAAATGCTTTCAATAATGTACTTTTCTGCAAAGCCTGCTGGGCTTTTTGCCTTAATAACCATAGATTGGATATTCCAACTCAAATTTCATTCAAATATTACTCATCATACCACCTAATTCTGAATTACAAAAATCAGTGCAAAATAACTTGTGAGCTTCGACCTAAACCCATTGCTTTTAACTAAATACCATCCCATAAAAATCAAAAAAACAGTAAAAACCGATGTTCAGGTAAATGCTGATTGAAAATCACATGAGCTAAAATATGAAATAAGATATATCGATGTTTGAAAAATAATTTCCTATGCTAAATAAAAAAATAAAACAATAAAAAACAACAAGTTAATCCCGTAAACTATTTCTCATACAAATAAACGCACCTGATATAACCAAATGGCCACCTACAACAAAGTAGAGTTATATAAATGGGTATTTTTGGCTGTATTTATTGCAAACAAGATCTAAATCACACTATAAATTTGACTAATACCCTAATACGAGTAAAGATGCGCCGATAAAATGAGTGTTACGAGATGTTACCAGTAAAACTGGGGCTCTCTACTCGCAAATATACGTACTCCATCCCACAGCAAAATTTTATATCTTAAGCTTATCCATTTGCTGGAATCTAATTGACCTGGGATGAAGCGCAATTTGCCCTACTCAACAAGATTTCAATACTTATAGAGAGAAGCATTATGCCTTTAAGCCTAGGAAACGCCTTCATCAAGAACTTTCTTGGCAAGGCCCCTGATTGGTACAAGGTGGCCATTGTTGCGTTTTTGATTATTAACCCATTGGTTTTTTTCTTTGTAGACCCCTTCTTGGCGGGTTGGCTACTAGTGGTGGAATTTATTTTCACACTGGCTATGGCACTTAAGTGCTATCCGCTACAGCCCGGCGGTCTGCTCGCAATAGAAGCGATTGCCATAGGCATGGCTAGCCCTGAAATGGTGAAGCATGAACTGGTGGCTAACATAGAAGTGCTATTACTGTTGATCTTTATGGTTGCCGGTATCTACTTCATGAAACAACTTCTGCTGTATATCTTTACCAAGATATTGCTAGGTATTCGCTCTAAGGCGATGCTGTCTCTCGCATTTTGTGCTGCATCGGCATTTCTATCGGCATTTCTCGACGCTCTAACGGTTATTGCTGTTGTTATCAGTGTTGCTGTGGGTTTTTATTCAATCTATCACAAGGTTGTTTCGGGTCAGGGCCACGCAAGCAATCATGATCACACCCAAGATGGGCATTTAACTGAACTGACTCGTGATGACCTTGATGAATACCGAGCATTCCTACGCTCATTGCTAATGCATGCCGGTGTTGGTACTGCGCTAGGTGGTGTAATGACCATGGTAGGCGAGCCTCAAAACCTAATTATTGCCGATCAAGCCGGCTGGTTGTTTGGTGAGTTCATCATGCGCATGCTACCCGTTACCCTACCTGTATTGGTAATGGGCCTGCTAACCACGGTTGCTGTCGAAAAGCTAAAGGTTTTCGGTTACGGCTCTGAGTTACCGGTTCATGTTCGCCAAATACTGGAAGACTACAACCAAGAAGAGAAAAAGCGTCGTACTAAGCAAGATGTCGCAAAACTATGGATACAAGGTGCAATCGCGGTTTGGCTTATCGCAGGCCTAGCATTACACGTTGCCGCTGTGGGTCTAGTTGGCTTATCCGTCATCATTCTAGCGACCGCGTTTACCGGCGTTATCGAAGAGCACTCTATGGGTAAAGCGTTTGAAGAGGCTCTGCCCTTCACCGCCCTACTTGCTGTTTTCTTTGCCATCGTTGCGGTGATTATTGAACAAGACCTATTTGCCCCTATTATCGATGCGGTACTTGCGGTGGAAGACCAAGGCACGCAATTGGCTCTGTTCTATATTGCTAACGGTATGCTTTCCATGGTCTCTGACAACGTGTTTGTCGGCACGGTGTACATCAACGAAGTGAAAGATGCATTGCTACAAGGCGTCATTAGTCGTGAGCAATTTGATCTACTCGCTGTTGCCATCAACACAGGTACAAACCTGCCATCGGTAGCAACGCCAAACGGTCAAGCAGCCTTCCTATTCCTACTAACATCAACATTGGCACCACTGATTCGTCTTTCTTATGGCCGTATGGTTATTATGGCTTTCCCATATACCATCGTACTAGCGGTTGTGGGATTGATTGGTATCATGTTCTTCTTAGAACCTGTCACCGCAATGTTCTATGACTTTGGTTGGGTATCTGATGCACCGATGCAAGCCGTCGAGGCTTCTAGCTCTGCTGGGCATCATTAGGGAACCAATAGGATTGTATGTAGTCTATTGATTTGCCTGCTTTAAACGGGTAAAACTAACAGACTGTTATCAGCCGGCGTGATCAACAGCTATCGCCGGCTTTTTTGCGCATGGAAGATGTGCATATAAGGAAATCAATTCATGTTCGAGAACCTGTATCAATTCTCTCGCTCACGCCTGTCGTGGCTACTTCTGCTACTTGCCATGATCGCCTTTGAGCTGTGTGCTCTTTACTTTCAACACGTGATGCTACTCGCTCCCTGTGTTATGTGCATCTATGAACGCGTGGCTATGATGGGCATTGCCGTTGCTGCCGCAGTTGGCTTATGCAAACCGCAAAACCCCATCGTTCGTGGCCTAGGATTAGTGGGCTGGATTGCGTCTAGTTACAAGGGGCTCATGCTATCTCTTGAACACGTAGACTATCAATTTCACCCATCACCGTTTAAAACCTGCGATATCTTTGTCAACTTTCCAAGCTGGGCACCGCTAGATAAATGGGTACCTTGGATGTTCGAGCCTTCTGGTGATTGCAGCAAAATCGTCTGGCAGTTTTTTGAACTCTCAATGCCACAGTGGTTGGTGATTATTTTTGGCGCGAGCTTAGGTGTTTCTATTGTATTTACACTGCTTCAGTTGGTTGGGTTAAAATCTAGGACCTAGAATCGACAGCCTAGGACCTAGGTTCTAGGTTCTAGGTTTTAAGAACCGCAACACTTCTTAAATTTCTTACCACTGCCGCAAGGACAAGAGTCATTGCGCCCCACACCCTTGAATGGATTGAGTGTTTGGCTCTTATTGCCCACCATAAGCTCATCGGCCGCTTGTGCGACCTCATTAACCATCAAATCAAGCTGTGGCTGAAGATCGTTAATTTGGGGCAGCTCTTCATAGCCTGCCTCTTTCATCTGCTGATGGGTTTGTTCTTCATCAACCAATAGCGATAGTGTCGTTAGCAAGGCCGATAGCATTCTTGCCGTGCCGTCAGCAACCTCTGTAGACTGCCACTCTTGCTCAACAATGGGCCATATCGCTAGAAAACCTTCGGCTAAATCAGCAAGGTGTTCAGAATCATTATTCGTTAGCTCAAGCACTGAGTATTGGTTGGCTTTGAGTTTGCCGTATTGGGCATTGATATGTTCAATGATCGTCGGCTTTGCTTCCTCAAACTCATCACCACACAACTCTGAAGCCCACATTTCTGGCTCTAGTGGCTTCACTGTCAAGTTAGCAGCTAAAATAGCGCCTTCCCAAAAATAACTACTCTCTTGAACACTCTCAGGTAAGCCAATCAAATCACTCATGATATCTACTCTCTAAAAATTTCCTCTAGTATGAGTGAAAATGGCCTAGGCTGCTACAGTGCCAGTTGCCAGAAAACTTTGTCGGTGACATTTTGCTCAAAACCCACTAAAATCCGCCCTCCTGCAAACAAAGGTAGAATAAAATGCGTCTCGTACTTGGCCCTATGGAGGGCGTTCTCGACCACTTAATGCGAGAAATCCTCACTGACATCAACGACTTTGACCTATGTGTCACTGAGTTTGTGCGCGTCAGCGACCAATTATTGCCAGACCGTTCATTCTACAAGCTTTGCCCTGAGCTCCTGCAAGGCTCCAAGACAAAGTCTGGAACGCCTGTACACTTGCAGCTTCTGGGTCAACATCCGCAGTGGATGGCAGAAAATGCTCACAAAGCCGTTACTCTTGGCGCTGCGGGGATCGACCTGAACTTTGGTTGCCCTGCTCGCCTCGTTAATAAGAGCAAGGGTGGCGCGGTTCTGTTAAAAGAGCCTGAGCTCATGTATCAGATCATCAACGCGTGTCGTGAGGCCGTGCCAAGCGAGATCCCTGTGACCGCAAAGATCCGTCTTGGCTGGGAAAACCCAGAAGATTGCTTTGAAATCGTAGACGCCGTAGAAAATGCTGGTGCCAGTGAGTTAACCGTACACGCACGCACCAAGGAAGGCGGTTATCGCGCCGATCAGATCCGCTGGGATTATCTCAATAAGATTCGTCAACACACCAAGATGCCACTGATAGCCAACGGAGAAATCTGGAATTACCAAGACGGGCAACGCTGCATTGAGACCACAGGCATTGATTCTCTCATGGTGTGTCGCGGTGCGTTCAACGTGCCAAACCTTGGCAATGTGGTTAAGCACAACCAAACCGTTATGCCGTGGAATGAAGTAGTATCCCTGCTATTAAGATACTCAGAATATGAGATGAAAGGCGATAAAGGGCTGTATTACCCGAATCGTGTAAAACAATGGTTTTCGTATCTTCGCCAGCAATACCCTGAGGCGAAAGAGCTGTTCCATAGCATACGCACCTATAACAAGGCCGAACCTATCGTGGAATACATTCAGCGCTATCACCAAGAGTTGCTAGCCAGTGCTTGAGGCTAAGAGTCTGGGTTCTGGGTTCTAGGTTCTAGGTTCTGGGTTCTGGGTTCTAGGTTCTAGGTTCTGGGTTCTAGGTTCTGGGTTCTGGGTTCTGGGTTCTAGGTTCTAGGTTCTAGGTTCTAGAACTGAGATTCTTTTAACGACCTTTAATTCCATACATATTAAAGGTCGTTTTCTTTATTTCATTCAAATAGTTATAGCTTGATTAGGTCGCAGCCTTTACCACTTAAGGTCACCACAAGCTCACCCTTTTCAATGGATACATGTTCTTCTGAAAGCACACTTTCGGCTGAACCGCTCTCTAATCCTAATTGCCACACTGGCACACGGAACTCGCTTGGCTTATCACTGTTATTGAATAACGCTACCAGCTGTTCATCACCAAAGCTTCGTGCAAAAGCTAGTTGCTCATTTTGGCTTTCAAAGAAGTGCAGATCACCACTTTGTAGCGCCTTGTACTTGTGCCTCAATGCCAGCATTTTCTTGAAGAATGGTACCCACTGCGAATGCTCAACACGCTCCCACGGGAAGGTGCGTCGGTTGTCGGGATCGTTCTCACCCTCAAGGCCTACCTCGGTACCATAATAAAGGCACGGCACACCGATGTACGTCATCAAGAGCAGACCTGCTTGGCGCATTTTATCCTCATCACCCTTCAACAAGGTAATAAAGCGCGCAGTATCGTGGCTGTCTAGCTGGTTCAATTGTGCCAACTGATTATGCCAAGGAACCTTAGCTTTTGCTTCTAGTAACCATTGCTGAAACTCACTACTAGATAAAGAAATAGGGTCATAAGCGATATCTTGGTTGGCGAAAAATGCGCGCACGGGATGAGCAAACCCATAGTAGTTCATTGCGCCATCTTCTTGGTCTCCTTGCAGCCATGAGGTGGCTTCAAAGAAGTGCTCACCGAGCACTAGCGCCTCGCTGTTTTCTTGTTTGGTGGCATCACGAAATGCTTTGACATAGTGCGCATTGTTGTAGGCGCCCTTGCCCTCGCCTAACATGTGAATCACGTCAAAGCGCCAGCCATCAATACTGTACGGAGGACGTAGCCAATGCTTTATGACTGCGGAGTCGGAGTCATAAATATAATCGCGCACTTCTGGGTGCTCGAAGTTAAGTACTGGCAGGTTTTGAACGCCGTTCCATCCCTCGTAGTTTTGTGATTGCCCATCAAAGAAGTAATAATCTCGATATTTGGAGTCAAGGTTATGGTACGCCCCGTCGGTGCCCTTGCCGCTTCTATCAAACCAAGGGTGTTCAGCAGAGGTATGATTGAATACCGCATCCAGCACTATCCTCATACCACGGCGATGAACCTCTTGGCATAGCTCAGCGAGCTGTTCATTGTCGCCAATGTGCGGATCAACATTAAAATAGTCTGTCGTATCGTATTTATGGTTACTAAGAGAGCTAAATACAGGGTTGAGATACAGGGTTGTTACGCCCAAATCCTGCAAATAATCCAACTTAGAGTAAATGCCTGCAATGTCGCCATTGAAGAACTGAACGGACATTGATTCATCATTGTTGATGGGCGTGCCCCATTCAGATTCAATCGCAGCAACCGTTCCTTGTTTGATGCTGTACTCTCCACTGGAAACGCCAATGTCTGGGTTGCCATTGCAAAAGCGATCTGGGAATACCTGATAGAAAACCTGACTCTGAACCCAATCCGCAGGGCGATGCTGAGCGTTGTATTTGAAATGAACTTCCTTTGGTGGAATACGGTTAGAAACACCGCGCGCATCTAACCAATACTGAGCCGTATTGGTCTGTACCTTGAACACATAGTGAGAGACCTCTCTATCTTCATTAATAGGAAAGCGAGCCTGCCATACCTGCAGTCGTCCCTTAGAAGCATCTTTAATTTGAGACATTGGGATATAAAACTGCTCATTGTCCGGCTCATGCCTGATGACGACTTGCTGTATGCCATCAATAGGTTCAACAAACAGTGTTGCGGTTAAATGAGTACCATCAAAGGTAAGACTATCACTCGATTGAGGATGAAACAGAAATGGGCTTTGCATACAAACTCCGAAACGGAACGATTTGCCCACAAATTAGTGAATTATTCAGGGATAAAAAAGCGCGATCCACCGCATATCAAGGGGAGATCACGCTTTGTAGAGATAATAGCGTAGAGTTATCGGCTAACTGAGTAACAACCCATCATCAGTAAGCTCTTCACCGCGAACTTTACTGAACATATCCAGTAAATCTGGAACGCCCATATTAGCTCGTTGCTCGCCCGCGACATCCAACACAATCTCACCTTGGTGCAGCATTACCGTACGATCACCACAAGCCAAAGCATCCTTCATTGAGTGGGTTACCATCATCGCGGTGAGGTCGAACTCTTTCACTACCTTCTTGGTTAGATCTATGACGAAAGCGGCCATGCGAGGATCAAGCGCTGCGGTGTGCTCATCCAGCAATAGAAGTTTACTGCCTGATAGAGTGGCCATAACCAGGCTTACCGCTTGACGTTGGCCGCCAGAGAGAAGGCCAATGCTATCGCCAAGCCTATCTTCTAACCCCAATCCTAATATAGCGATACGATCTTGAAATAGTTTTCTGCGCTTGCTCGATAAAGCTAAGCTCCAACCACGTCGGTGTCCTCGGCGATAGGCTAGAGCCATATTCTCTTCAATCGTAAGGTCGCCACACGTGCCCGCTAAAGGGTCTTGGAATACTCGAGCGCATAGACTTGCTCTTTGGTGCACCGGACGCCGCGTGACATCAATACCATCGATAACAACGCTGCCTCCTACCATAGGCGTTTCACCGGTTACCGCCCCGAGCAGGGTTGACTTCCCTGCGCCATTTGAGCCAATAACAGTCAAAAACTCATGCTCAGGCACGACAAGGTCGACTCCGCGCAAAGCTCGGTTTTCCAAAATAGTGCCAGGATTAAAGGTGACTTGGATATTACTTAATTCAATCATGCCACCTCCTTATTAGTGCGCGCTTGTTGCAGTTTTTGTTTCGCTTTGTATTTCGCCTTCATCTTCGGCGCAATCAATGCCACCGCAACCAAAACAGCCGTCACCAAGTTAAGATCGGATGCTTGCAAACCAAACATGCCCGAACTTAACGCAAAAGCGACCGCCAAACGATACAAGACCGAACCAACAATAACGGCTGTTACCGCTACCCAGATTCTTCGCCCTGGGATAAGAGTTTGCCCCAAAATCACCGCCGCTAAGCCCACGACTATGGTTCCCACTCCAGATGTCACATCAGCAAAGCTATTGGTTTGCGCAAATAGTGCGCCCGCAAAGCCGACAAAGCCGTTAGACAAAGCTAGTCCAAAGTAGGTATAGAAAGACGTACTTCCACCTTGCGCTCGGACCATGCGTGCGTTTACGCCTGTCGCTCTAAGGCCAAGACCAAAATCACTATTCAGCAGTCGGATAATAAACATGGCAGCAACAAGAACGAGAACGCCCACCACTAGAGGGCGAATCAGCATAGGATCGCCGATACTCTCAAACGGGGTAAGAATAGTCTCTTCACCCAGCAAGGCTACGTTAGGTCTACCCATAATGCGGATATTGATTGAGAAGGCGGCAATCATGGTAAGAATGGAAGCAAGCAAATGTAAAATGCCGCAACGTACCGCAAGAAAAGCCGTTACCCAGCCGGTCATAGAACCCGCGACTATGGCCATTCCTGTCGCCAGCCAAGGGTTGATACCCGCTACTATCGCGGTGGCTGCGACCGCAGCGCCCATAGGAAAAGAACCATCTACGCTCAGATCGGGGAAATCTAAAACGCGAAAGGTAAGATAAACACCTAATGCAACAAGGCCGTACACCAGCCCAAGTTCAAGTGCCCCAAAAAATGCAAAAGCAGACATACATACTCCTTCGCTGCTCTAAGCTCCACAAAGTGGAAAAGCCAGCCCTGAGGCTGGCTACTTACTTATTTAACTTGGGTAGCTCGAGCTACAACAGATTGAGGAATGCTAATGCCTAGTTTTTTAGCTGCCGTTTCGCTGATTGCAATATCAGATCCTTCGGCAATCTTTACATCTAGTGAGCCAGGCTCTTTGCCATCTAGAATTGCTGCAACATAATCGGCAGTTTGCACACCAACTTGGTAGTAATCAAAACCTAAGCTAGCAATTGCGCCCTTCTCAACGTAAGACGTTGCTCCGCCAAATACGGGTTTATTGGCTTGGTTAGCTGCGACAATCATGCCCTCAATGGCACTTGCGACCGTATTATCCGTTGGTGCATAGATAACATCAGCTTCTGCAACAATAGCTTGAGTTGCAGACAACACATCCGCACTCTTCAGAGCTGTAGACTCGATAACTGTTAAGCCTTGTTCTTTTGCCGCCGCTTTTAACAGTTGAACTAGGCTTACTGCGTTAGCTTCGCCTGGGTTGTACACCACACCAATGGTTTGTACATCAGGCAATATTTCTTGGATTAGCTGGACGTGCTGAGCCACAGGAGATAGATCTGAAAGACCCGTTACATTCTTGCCAGGTTTATCTAAATGCGGAACAAGCTTTGCCCCTACCGGATCAGTCACTGCGGTAAATACAATAGGAATGGAGCGAGTCGCAGACGCCAGCGCTTGAGCGGTTGGTGTCGCAATGCCCACTAAGACATCAGGATTTTCACCCACAAACTGGCGAGCAATCTGCACCGCGATGGCTGGGTTACCTTGAGCGGTTTTATAGTCGAACTCAAGGTTCTTACCTTCTTCATACCCTTTCGCTTTTAGACCATCGAGCAGGCCTTGTCGCGTTGCGTCTAATGCCGGGTGTTCAACAATCTGAGAGACCGCCACTTTAGCTGTTTTTGCCATAACACTGGTACTAGATAGAAGCGCAGCACCGACTAAACATGCGGTGGCAATCATCTTATTTGTCTTCATTTTCACTCCTTGAATCAGCAGATAGAGCTGAATTAAATGTCCTTTTAGAGGCTATAATGAACAAACAAGCATCAAATAACCGTTAATTCGATGTTTCTTTAATCAAAACAGAGCACTCTAGACATCTATTATTACCAGTAAGAGTTAGAAAACAAAAGCCAACAAAGTGACTTAGCTCTCTTATTTGTGGAAATGTTAAGAAAATGTCACAGAAAAAAGCGATTTGAGGAAAAGGATATGAAACGAGGTGAGCGCACTTCATCAAAAAGCACACTCTACTAGGGAAGAAAAAGCCGTTTAGAAAGAGAGAGTATTTAGAACCAGCGCTCTAATACGTTTTTATCGAGTTGCCTAAATGCACGATTCAATAGCTGAGCTAACTCTTTGTAACGAGGTTTTGCTTTGGGTGGTTCGAGCGCCGCCCCGGAATCTAAGATCTTTTGGTGGATCTCTCGATACCAGTTGGCAAGTGCTGGAGGCAGTTGCGTATTAGAGCGAGTCCCAAGCCACCAAAAACCTTGAACCGGCAAACTAATCGCAAACAGAGCAACGATGATCGCTTGCGATAGTCCTGAGCCATTTTGGAAGGTCAATTGTGTTAATACGCTAATAGCTGCGACTGCAGGCATGACTCTTACGCCAAATCGAGTGGCTGTAATAATGCGATGCTCAGGAAACATTGGCGAAAGCTCTTTTCGCATGGGCCAAAGATCCATGTACGTCTGACCGTCTTTTAATCTGTGAAGCATTCCGACTTTCTCAACCATACCCAAACCGCTAAAAAAAAGTTGAAGATTTAAAAAATAACCACAAAAAATTGATAAAAGATAAAGAAATTTCAATTTTTTTTGTTATATTTGCCTAATATCGCTATCCTTGTCAGCGTCTCGTCCATAGCATCATGCCTAACTACATATTAGGCGAGAGCAAGGCGTGTTAGCAAGGATTGAAAAACGTATCTTGAAAGGTATATACGGTCAACAAAGGGAAATTGTTGCAATTAAAAACAGAGTAGTCTTTCAACACTGAAACTCGACTACTCTTGAAGACTAAATTCATTCTTTCTGAATAATCAGATGAAATACAGGTAAACAAACATGTCCAAGCTAGTTTTAGTTTTAAACTGCGGTAGTTCTTCTCTTAAATTTGCTGTTGTTGACGCAGAATCAGGAGCAGAGCACCTAACAGGCCTTGCAGAGTGTCTGCACCTTCCTGAAGCTCGTATCAAGTGGAAACTTGACGGTAAGCACGAAGCTCAATTAGGCGACGGCGCAGCTCACGAAGAAGCACTAGCATTCATGGTAGAAACTATTCTTGCTTCTAAGCCTGAACTTAAAGAAAACCTAGGCGCGATCGGTCATCGTATCGTTCACGGTGGCGAGCAGTTCACTCAATCTGCACTTATCACTGATGAAGTTCTTAAGGGTATTCAAGATTCTGCGACTTTCGCACCTCTTCACAACCCAGCTCACATCATTGGTATTGAAGCAGCGAAGCACAACTTCCCTGAGCTAAAGAACGTTGCTGTATTTGACACTGCGTTCCACCAAACAATGCCTTCTGAGTCTTACCTATACGCTCTACCGTACAACCTGTACAAAGAGCACGGCATCCGTCGTTACGGCATGCACGGTACTTCTCACCTATTCATCACTCGTGAAGTTGCAGGCCTACTAAACAAGCCAGTTGAAGAAGTGAATATCATCAACTGTCACCTAGGTAACGGCGCTTCTGTGTGTGCTGTTAAGAATGGTCAATCTGTAGATACTTCTATGGGTCTTACTCCTCTTGAAGGTCTAGTAATGGGTACTCGTTGTGGTGACATTGACCCTGCGATCATCTTCCACCTGCACGACTCTCTAGGCTACACTGTTGATCAAATCAACACTATGCTAACTAAAGAGTCTGGTCTACAAGGTCTAACTGAAGTGACTTCTGACTGTCGTTTCGTTGAAGACAACTACGGCGAGAAAGAAGAAGCAACTCGTGCTATGGACGTGTTCTGTCACCGTCTAGCTAAGTACGTTGCGGGTTACACTGCAACTCTAGATGGTCGTCTAGACGCAATCACTTTCACTGGTGGTATCGGCGAAAACTCTGCTCCAATCCGTGAAATGGTTCTTAACCGCCTAGGCATCTTCGGCATCGAAGTAGATGGTGAAGCAAACCTTAAAGCTCGCTTCGGTGGCGAAGGTACTATCACTTCTGCTGACAGCCGTATCCCAGCAATGGTTATCTCTACTAACGAAGAGCTAGTTATTGCAGAAGACACAGCTCGTCTAGCTGCTCTTTAATCTTTTAAACGGGTGAGGTCTTCCTCACCCGTTTAGTTTTGGTTCAGCTGTCCCCCAGCTGTGACTTTTTATTACATTTCGAGGTCTTCAGACTATGTCTCGTACCATTATGCTTGTCCCAATTAGCGCTGGTGTTGGTCTTACTAGTGTTAGCATGGGTGTTATCCGCGCAATGGAGCGCAAGGGTGTAAACGTTTCGTTTTACAAACCTATCGCTCAGCCACGTACTGGTGGCAGCCAACCTGACCTAACGTCTACCATTCTTGAATCAGCAAACGATATCAAAATCGGTACTCCAACTCCTATGGATGAAGCGCAAGCGCTTATCCGTAACGAGCAAATGGATGTACTACTAGAAACAATCGTTGAGCGTTTCAACCAAATTAACGATGCAGACGTGACCCTGATTGAAGGTCTTGTTCCAACTCGTAAGCACCCGTTTGCAAACCAAGTAAACGAAGAAATTGCTAAGACTCTTGGCGCAGAGATCGTATTCGTTGCAACCCCTGGCACGTACAATCCATCTCAGCTTAAAGAGCGTATCGAAGTTGCAGTATCTAACTTCGGTGGCAAGAAAAACAAAAACATCTCTGGCGTTATCATCAACAAACTTAACGCTCCAGTAGATGAAGCAGGTCGTACTCGTCCTGACCTATCTGAAATCTTTGACGATTCAGATGCAGCGCATCAAGCAAACATCCAAGCGATGGAAATCTTCAACACTAGCCCAGTACGCGTACTAGGTTGCGTGCCTTGGAGTGTTGAGCTTATCGCGACTCGTGCTATCGACATGGCTAAGCACCTTAATGCAGATATCATCAACGAAGGTGAAATCTCTAGCCGTCGTATTAAGAGCATCACTTTCTGTGCACGCTCTCTACCAAACATGATCGAGCACTTCAAACCAGGTTCTCTACTGGTAACTTCAGCAGACCGTCCAGACGTAATCGTAGCAGCAGCTCTTGCAGCAATGAACGGTGTTGAAATTGGTGCTGTACTTCTGACGGGCGGTTACGACATCCCGAAAGAAATTCAAGGTCTATGTAAGCCAGCATTCGATACTGGCCTACCTATCTTCAAGGCGCAAGGTAACACTTGGCAGACGTCTCTTAACCTGCAAAGCTTCAGCGTTGAAGTACCTGCAGACGATAAAGAGCGTATCGAGTTCGTTAACGAACACGTTGCAAGCCACATCGACGGCCCATGGATCGACTCTCTAACTGAAGGTGTTGTTGCATCTCGTCGCCTAAGCCCACCAGCATTCCGTTACCAGCTAACAGAATATGCTCGTCGTGCTAACAAGCGTATCGTTCTTCCTGAAGGTGATGAGCCACGTACCGTTAAAGCTGCTTCTATCTGTGCTGAGCGCGGTATCGCAACTTGTGTACTTCTTGGTAACCCAGAAGAAATCCGTCGCGTTGCAGCACAACAAGGTGTTGAGCTTGGCGCTGGCGTTGAGATCATCGACTCTGAAGCAGTACGTGAAAACTACGTTGCACGCCTAGTAGAGCTTCGCTCTAAGAAAGGCATGACTGAAGTTGTTGCTCGTGAGAAGCTACAAGACTCAGTATTCCTTGGCACTATGATGTTGGAAGCAGGCGAAGTAGACGGTCTAGTTTCTGGTGCGGTTCACACCACAGCAAACACTATCGTTCCTCCGTTCCAAATCATCAAGACTGCACCTGATGCGTCTATCGTTTCTTCAATCTTCTTCATGCTTCTGCCTGATCAAGTATTGGTATACGGTGACTGTGCAATCAACCCAGATCCAACAGCTGAGCAACTGGCTGAGATCGCTATCCAATCTGCTGATTCTGCATCTGCATTTGGTATCGACCCACGCGTTGCAATGATTTCTTACTCTACTGGCGAGTCAGGTAAAGGTGCAGACGTAGATAAAGTACGTGAAGCAACTAAGCTTGCTCAAGAGAAGCGTCCTGATCTAGTGATCGACGGCCCTCTACAGTACGATGCTGCAATCATGGAGAACGTAGCGGCTTCTAAAGCACCTAACTCTCCTGTAGCGGGTAAAGCGACTGTATTTGTATTCCCAGACCTAAACACTGGTAACACAACTTACAAAGCGGTACAGCGTTCAGCAGACCTAGTCTCTATTGGTCCAATGCTTCAGGGCATGCGTAAGCCAGTAAATGACTTGTCTCGCGGCGCACTAGTAGACGACATCGTTTACACTGTTGCTCTAACAGCAATTCAAGCAACTCAGTAATTTTTACTGTTTGCTGAAATGAAAAAGGGTCGGTTTATACCGACCCTTTTTATTGGAAGCTAATCTCTCGATTGCCATTCGTTGCGACACTCATACGAACCCATCTCGAATTCGCGGCAAATCCATGGGCGGTTTTCATATATCGTGCACATCATGGTCTCTCTATCCACCGCGGAGCACCATCCGTCATCTAGACGAAGCATGGTCTCCCCTCCCCACTTATCCCTTGCTATGTGCTCTTCAGGGACGCCTGTATCGGTAATGATCATTACTTCTAATCGACAGCAACAAGCGCGACAAGTATTACAACTGACTTCGGGCTCAGACTCTTGCTTAACTGGGATAGTATCCATGGCACTCTACTTCTAAAAATCTTGCCGCATCATACGTCAATTACACCGTGATATCGAAATGTTCTGCCGATGCAGGCGCACTAAAGGCCCTTTAAGCCTTTTTCACTAAACCAACAATGTACAGTAGCAACACCGCACCTACAGTAGACATCACCAAAGACCCCACTAGGCCACCAGCGGTCAAGCCCAAGATCTTAAAGATAACACCACCGAAGATTGCGCCAAGAATACCGACCACAATATTACCGACCAAACCAAAGCCGCCGCCCTTCATAAAGTTGCCCGCCAGCCACCCCGCTAGCGCACCTATCAACAAAAACAGAATAAAGCCCATCATGTGGATACCCTCTTGATGTAATCAGACTGTAAGGTTAGTTGAGGATTGGCGGGATGGAAAATAGGTAAGATTTGAAGTGTGTTCGGATCGAAGAGGCTGGATAGCCACCTTGTGGCTTCCAGCATGACGAAGTGGTGCAACGGGAGTTAAAGGCGTCATACTGCCCTCTTGCTTTCGCCATTCCAGCCTAAATAATTCCGTCATTCCAGCCCCACTATTTACGTCATTCCAGCCTTGAGCTGGAATCTTAGCGCACGCCGAGCCAATCACTGACATCCACTAGCCTAATGGAACAACCCCTATATCCAGACGAAAAAAAAGCCTGAGCATAGCTCAGGCCTTTGAAAACACGTTAACGCCAGTGGAATTAGTTAGCTTGAATACCAACAATCAACCAAGGTGCGTTTTGCTCTGTCAGGTCACGCTCAAGGTGCCAGATATCGTTGATATCTTCTTCCACGCCTTCAATGGTGTCGCGGTAACGGCCAGAGAACTGCAGGCTAAGTTGTGCCTTGCTAGCATCGTAGTCTGCACGAACAATTTCAGCATCCACAAACATCACATCAGTGTGTTGCTCACCTTGCAGTGAAGCTCGCTCAGATTTCAGGTCGTCGAACAAACTTGCCGATACATATTCACGAATCGTCTCAAGCTCATTATGGTTCCATGCGCCCTGAAGGATGCGGTAGTGCTCACGTGAGCCGTTCACAAACGCTGCATGGTCGAAACCCGGCGGGTAGTTGTGTGGCACATCAGATTGCGCAGTGCTACCAAATCCAGTACCTGGAGCAGGCTGCGAGAACGGTTGAGGCTCTGCTTCCTGTCTGAACTGAGTGTTGCCTTGTGGGCCGTTTGAGTAAGCCGCGCGTTGCTGATTCATGCTACCGGCTTTCGAGCCCAGCATGCCTCGCAAGAATTTAAATGCAAAGAATGCAATCAAACCCATGATCAAGATATCCATAAACTGGATACCTTCAAATGCTCCACCAAAGAACGCAGCAAGAAGACCGCCTGCTAGTAGTCCTCCCATCAAGCCACCCATTAAACCACCCTTGCGAGAAGTTTGTGTGCCCTTGTTGTTCAGTGAATTAGTGTTTGTAGGTTGAGCCTTTGGTGCAGGTGCTGTTTTAAAGCTCTTACCGAAAGACTTACCGCCGCCAAATCGCTTAGCTTCAGAAACCGGTGCGTACACCATAGAAACTGATACTAGCAATACAGCCATAATCGAAAAAATGCGTTTCATATTCTCTCTTTTGTTTTTAAGAATCCGCTCAATATTACCTATTAGAGTTCAATATTTGAACTTAGTTTCGACATTGAGTTGTTAAAGTTTATTGCAATATCGCACTGGATCACACTCTTTTTAATCACCACATGGAATATACGTTATTTTGTATAGAACTTTGAGTACTAAAAAGCACATAAATTCGCGAAATTTAGTGGCGCTCGTTATCATAAAGGACTGAATTTCCAAGACATCGAATCCATGCAGCAGTTCTCTAAGTCCCATATTCCATTTTTCGTGGTGTTAGTCCTTTGCTTCACTCCGTGGTTGCAATCTCCTTCAGCCCTCGTTTTAGGATTAATTCTCTCACAGCTCGGTTGGGTTCCAACCAATGTTCCTCTTGCCAAGTGGACCAAAAAGCTGCTGAGCTATTCAATTATTGGACTCGGTTTTGGGATTTCCCTTTCTGAAGCGTTTAAAGCAACCTCCAGCGGGATCGGCCTTATCGTTACCACTATCTTTGTTACGCTGATACTGGGCACCTGGATCGCTATCAAGATAGGCCTAGATAAGAAAACGGGCTACCTCATCTCTAGTGGTACCGCTATTTGTGGTGGCAGTGCTATTGCCGCAGTCTCGCCTGCAATCAATGCCAATGCCAATCAAACTGGCTTAGCGCTCGCAGTGGTCTTTGTTCTTAATTCCGTGGCGCTGTTCGTATTTCCTGTCATTGGTCATGCTCTGAATCTAGATCAGCACACCTTCGGGGTTTGGGCTGCCATTGCTATTCACGATACCTCATCGGTTGTGGGTGCTGCTGGCGCATACGGCGAAGAAGCGCTAAGAACCGCAACCACCCTGAAACTTGCTCGCGCATTGTGGATCATCCCTGTCGCTCTTGGCAGTGCATGGTACTTTGGAAAAGGAAAACAGAAGCTACAAATCCCAACCTTTATATTTCTGTACATTGCAGCGGTGGTGGTCAGTGATCTTTTGCCTCAGTTTGAGACCCTTTATCAGATGACCTTCTCTGTCGCTAAGCAAACACTGGTCGCATGTTTATTCTTGATTGGTTCTGCAATCTCGTTGGAGCAAGTCAAAGAGGCAGGGCTCAAACCCTTATTATTCGGTGTAGGGCTATGGCTGGCAATTTCTATTGGTACGTTGGTCTGGTTACTTTACTAACTATTCGGTTTTAAGCTGATTTTAAGCTAAAGCACCTTGTCATAGTGGCTCGGTTTAACACGAGACAACATACGATGACTGCTTTTTTGGGCATTAGTACGACCAAACTTGATAGCAATACTGAGCACTAAAACGAAGCCTATTGCCACAGCGATTGAGCCGACAAGACCATTAGTGAAGAGTGCGATAGCAAGGGATAAAGCCACTAGAGCCCACAGTACATACATAATTCATTCCATTTAGCGAAGGGAGGTTCTTCCTTCGATTCCTTAGTTACTGAAATAGAATTATGACGCCATGCGAGGAGATTAAAAAATCACCTTTTGCTCTAAGTCATAACAAAATGATGTTAAGTGGTGATTATTGCCGTGTGCGAAGAAGCCAGTCTCTCAATTGTGCCCGAGAGACCTTAATGCCTTGCCCAAGCAATTGAGCGGGTATGGTGTGATACGCGATTGGACGTTTAAAGCCCTGCAAGTGAGATTGGCACAACGTATTAAGTTCAAGCTTGAAGGAAGCGCTTAGCTCTGTTCCGTCAAGTGATAGAGCGGCAACAGGTCGATGCCCGAAGACCCTATCCGCAACAGGCACAATAAAGGCTTGTTGGACACGGGGGTGCTTAAGCAATACTCTCTCTATCTCTTCACAATGGACGTTCTCACCTCCAGAAATAAACTGGTTGTCCGCTCGCCCAAGGATCACTAACTCGTCATTGCACCACTGCCCAAGGTCCTTGGTATCAAACCAGCCATCAATTAACAAAAGCGGATACAGTTTGCCCTTTCGCCAGTACCCTGCGGCTAAAGTCTCTCCACGAACAAATATTCGTTGGTCCTGCACCTTAAGTTGTCGATGAGGGAGGACTTTGCCTGTTGTATCATTCTCATCCACACGCTTAGCTGTCACCGTGGACGCCATCTCAGTAAGGCCGTAGCCTGCCCAAGTATCAACTCCTCGCTCCTTAGCTAAACTCGCCAACTGGTGCGGTATGATGGCTCCGCCAAGCAACACCCGCTCCAGCTCAATGTTTTTGTTTTCTTCTAGCACCCTCAGCAATTGCGTTGGCACCATCGAGGTATGAGTCACCCCATCAAGAACCAATCCTTTTCCTTGTTTCAAGCGCAGACAACAACCGCTCAGTAGCCATCGCCACACTATGGCAAGACCAGAGACATGAAAAAGAGGCAAAGATAGAAGCCAAGTACTGGTGTGATCAAAACCAAATTCGTCTTTTAACCCGCGAGCAGAAGCAAGGTGGCTCTGCGCCGTATGCGCTACAGCCTTGGGATCACCCGTCGAGCCAGAAGTAAAAATCAAACTCGCAATGTTAGATGAACAAAATTCACCGTAACGCGGTTTCTTCATATCTGTCGGTTCAGAGAAATCAATAACGAGGGTGTTTGGAAGCGCAATGGAGTGATCTTCGATAGAAGGACAGATAAAGCATGCCGAACTGCTTAGTATTGCACTTCGTTTCATCAGTTCCGTATGAGGAAGAACTGGTACAAAAGCCACAATGATGCCACTTTCCAAAGCGGCTAGATAAACCATTAAGCACTCAAAAGAACTGTGAGCAGTCACAACCAATAATACATCGCCGCTTTCTAGGCCTTGAGAAAAAAACTGCTTTTGAACACTGACAACATAGCCTGCTAACTGATCCCAAGCATAGTTATGAGAGGCGGTTTGTAGTGAAGGCGTATTTACAGTAGTTGGCTTTCCTCCCCCTTCCCCATCAGGCGATCTGCTCCAATAGGAAAGAGGTGAGCAAAGTTCAAAGTTGGGCGCTAACAAAAGGCTATTCCGCGCTCTGGTGCCAAACTAGGGTTTGAGAGCTAAGACTTCTCACTGGCAGTTCACTGCCGGGCCACGGCGTATGAAGCTGCTCTTTAAACAGTTGTAAGGTATCTAAACCCGGTGTGGTCATTGGCGTAAATTGATGAGCAAAGCGAGCCAACTGATCGAGCCCTAAGCTCGATTCGATACTTGAGCTGACCACTGCCATTAGACCTGCAGCTTGCGCCTTTTCAATCAACTGAATGCAACGCTCAATATTGCCAATCAGCATTGGCTTGATCACAATGGCTTTCGCACCGGTTAAAGACTCCAAATGGAAATCTGGGTTCATTACACCGTTTTGCAGTGTCTCATCCCAACCAATAGCAATACCGGTTTCAATAGCGAAGGTTAAGCTATCTCCAGGAGCACGGCAGGGCTCTTCAATGTACTGAATGCGCGAGCGCTGTGATGGTTTGATTTTTTTTGCAAACAGCTTTGCTTTATTCAAATCCCAAGCTCGGTTGGCATCAAGCCTAAGTTGTAAATCAGGCACTGATTCCAGAAACAGGCTGACCAACATTCCATCACGAATAGGCTCATACAGGCCCACTTTGATCTTAGCCACCTTGTCACCCTGCATCGCATCAAGCGCTGGGATCAAGTCGTCAGGGTCGCCATTGCACAATGGTGCCGCTTGATAGTTTCCCTCTTCACCCAGCAAGCCTTTCAATTCATATTCGGCCATAGATAAACCGAATGCTACAGAAGGGTACTGACAGGTGCTATTTAGGGGCTCACCTGCAATCCACTTTTCAAGCCTAGCAACAACCTCGACAAACGCTTGGTCCATGCTTTCATGGCTAAATCCAACTAGGGGGGCAACTTCACCATGGCCAACACGGCCATCTTCAAATAGTTCTACAACCCAACCTTCTCGTTGGGTCAATCGTTGTTCACGCAATATAACACCGCTATCCATCTCTAACTGATAACGGTACAAATTAGCTTTTCTCATAATTATTGTTTCCTAAGCCAACATTGGTGGAAGCACCAATCGGGGGGCATCATAACGAGTCTGTGTCTCTAAGGGATAAGAGCTGAGTCAATTTTTTGGCATATTTGCTAGGTTGATCCTTATGAGCATTGTGTCCGGCCCCCGAAACTACTTCATAATCAACCTTGCTAGACTCATACAACCGACAAAACTTCTCGTCATTCTCTCCTGCAATATAGTAGATATTATGCTTTGAGCTTTGCAGTGATGGTAATAAGTCGTCTTGTTTAGCCAGCGAAGTCGCCGACATTACCTCAGCCAATGCCTTGCCATTGTTGTTTAAGCGCTCTTCAATCAATCCCTTTCTTTGCTCAAAAGTCAGTGACGAAAATACGCCTTGCTGATACCAATCATTGAGCACTTCATTGAGGGGGTGCTCTCTAAAACGAGCAATCCAGCGGCAATCATTTTCCCATCGGGACTCTAACTCTGACTCTTGTTGCAGGCCAAAGTTTCCGCCCTCGATCACAAATCCGGCAATGGAACATTCATCGGCATCAAGCTCGGCAACCAAATGCATCAGCAATCTCGCTCCAAGGGAATACCCTACTAAGAACAAAGGAATTCCGTCGTCAGGCAGGAATCGTAGCTGTCCCTTTATATCATCGACGAAACCCTTGAAATCTTTAGGACGTATCTGCTTAGCGCTGCCGTGTCCGGGAAGGTCTAAGGCATACACATCAACACTATCCGGAAGATATTGAGCTACAGGCTTCCAATCAGCACTGCTTCCCAAAAAACCATGTACAAAGACTAGGCGTACCGTCGGTGTGCTTGTTACAGCCTTAAGAGGGGATAATGACGACGTTTTATTAGACAAGGGCAATCAGTGCCCTTTGCAAGCAGTAACTAGCGCTTTTATATGATTGGAGGCCTCATTAGGTGGAGTGATGACCTCAATCAGCACAGAGCGAGAGCCAGAGGCATCGAAATCTGCAACAACTTGCTCTAGCTCATGCCAGGTTTTAGGTTGCTCAAAGAGCATACCAAACTGGTGTGCAGCGTGTTTGAATTGATAGCCATGAGGCATCTGATACAAGCGCTGCTTGTGGTTTTCATCCACGGGCAACATATCAAAGATAGCGCCGCCATCATTGTTCAGTGCCAATACGATACAGCCCTTATCCGCTATCAATGACAGAGAATTTAGGTCATGCAGTAGTGAGGTATCGCCAATAAACGTTAGAGTTGGCTTGCTTGAGCCTGCCACCACTCCCGCGCTAGTGGCAATAATGCCATCAATCCCTGAAGCTCCTCTATTTGAATAGGCTTCGACATTTAAGTTTTGAGAAACCATATCAACAAGGCGTACGCCAAGGCTGTTACCAAGGAACAGTTGATAGCCATCAGTGATCTCAGAGAGTCGATGCGCTATCTCTAGTTCGGTAATGTCGCTACGGCATAGCTTACGAGCCTGGCTGGCAACCTGCTCAGAGTAGGATGTCAATTCGTCAGCCCAATTCTGGCTTTGCGAAGAAAGAGGTTTATCCATATGCCATTGCGCTGAAAATCGCTGCATTGGCAAATAATCTGGGTTTAAAGAACCCGCCTCATCGCTGAGCAATGCATACGCCGTAAAGTCCGGCTGCAGAACCCGCTGCTTTAAAAACGCCAACAAGCGCTTTGACACTAGCCGAGCGCCAAATTGAATAACCAAATCACATTGTGCTAAATGAGCTTTTGCCGTGTCATTATGAAGCCATACATCATAGCCTTGCCACTCAGAGCTAATACCTGATTGAGGATCGCACAACAGCGGCCAACCTAACTGCTGAGCCAGTTGTTTGACCTTCAGTGACTGCTCATAAGGCAGTCGGCCAACAATGATTAATCCATTGTGGTCTTTGTGAGCATCCAGAAACTCCACAAAGGCATTAGAGCGAGTACCCTGTTCTTTTTGCACAAAGGTTTCACGGGAGTTGAGCCAATTCACAGGCAGATCTTTTATCTGTGACAACGAAGGGCAATCTTCTACATAGAGAGGTTCAGGAAACGGGCAATTAATGTGTACAGGCCCGCCCTTCTCTCGCTGTGTATACAGCGCTTCATCAAACTGAGAAAGTAACCAACGCACATTTACCGAAGCGCTTGGACTTGGCAGGTTTAACGCAGAAACGACATGAGTTGAGAATAAGCCTTGTTGAACAATCGCTTGGTTCGCGCCGACCCCAACTAATTCGATTGGCCTATCTGCGGTCATTATTATCAGTTTTTCGCCGGTAAGGTTTGCCTCTACAACCGCAGGTAGTAAGTTAGCAACCGCCGTTCCTGAGGTGACAATAACAACAACCGGGGTTTGAGTTGCCTTAGCAAGGCCCAATGCAAAATAGCCTAAGCCGCGCTCATCAAAATGAGTATGCAGAGTGAGATTGTCTTGTTGGATGGACTCTAAGGCTAGCGGTGTGGAGCGCGAACCTGGCGCAATGCACACATGCTTGGCGCCAAAGCGGGTCGCTTCTTCAAGTAAAACTGCCGACCAAACCCGGTTTACTTGTGCTTGAGATAAGCCATCAAGGGACAGCCGACTCATGAAGCCTGTTCCAATACACTTTGCTCGGTAATGAGGCTAAGAAGCGTCGACATTTTCTTATCTAATTCTTGCCACTCATGTTCAGCTTGCGAGCCAGGAACGATGCCAGCACCCGCAAACAAATGCAGGTTATCCTCTTGCACTAGAGCACTACGAATAGCCACACAAAACTCTGCACTTTGCTCGCTAATATAGCCTACCGAGCCACTATACCAAGCTCGTGAGAATGGCTCATGACATTCAATAAACTCCAAGGCTAGACTTCTAGGTAATCCTGCGACGGCTGCTGTCGGCTGCAGAGCTTGCAGAAGTCTTCCTCTGTCTGCGTGCTTGGTTAGCTCTGCTTGTATATGGCGTTTTAGATGTTGAACACGACGAAGGCGAACCAAACGAGCTTCACCCTCTACCTCAATATTTGAGCAAAAGGGTGCCAAGCTTTCGACAATATCATCCACCACATATTGATTCTCTTGCAGATTCTTTTTGTCATTAATCAGCCAATTCGCCAACTGCAGATCTTGCGCTGGGTTGCTGTGTCGACCAATGGTGCCGGCGAGTGCCTCGGTTTCAATCAGTTGACCACGACGACTGTATAATCGCTCGGGCGTCGAACCAATAAACGAATGGCCTTCTTCTAGCTGGAATAGAAAGTGAAAACTGTGACGGTTTTGTTTACGACTCAAGGCTAATAGTTCGATGCCCTGCAGCACAGAATCCAACTTGATGGTGGTTTGGCGAGCCAAAACCACTTTTTTCAAATCACTGTTATGGATAGTCTCTAATGCCAGTTCGACATTATCATTCCATAATTCTTTATTTGGGGTATGTAAGACGTCAGTAACTGCTGGCATGTGCTCAGAAAGCGACATCGTATCGCCATTGAGACGATAGACAGCACGGCGCACCGCATCTCTATCTTCCATCAGGTTAGCCGCTAAAAACCAATCCTGTTTTCTTCGGACGAGTTCAATATGAGGCAAAAAGAAGAATGAACTCAGACAACGTCCTTTATTTTCTTTATAAGGGAAGGCATATCCCCCCCAAATTCTCTGATCCTGATTGAGTACCGAGTAGGCGGGGTTGATCTCGTTAAACGTTCTAGCCTGACCCAATGCGACCACTTCTTCGGTGGTATCACGAGACTGCCAATAAAATTTTGGAAACAGAGATTGGTTTCCCATCCATGGCAGAACAGAATCGGCGCACAACTCTTCAATGGCCACCTCTACACGGCAGACATCTCTCGGTGCGGATTCAACTTGTTGGGCGAGCTGTTTAATAGCATTTGCAAGATGAGACAATGTGACCTCTAACTCTCTATTTTCTCTTAAGATTTACCCTGTTCATGCGCATACTCTAGGGCGACTGATTAGCCAAATCAAGCAGGACAACTACAATTGTAGAGCAAACATAAATTTAAGCTCTGAAATGGGCGTAACTCAATGGTTTGGGTACAGATTTTTCTACTCAAAATTACCAATTTGGTGTAATTTGACACTATTAACATCGATAAACTCTAAGGGTTAACAATGAAAAATATCGAGATGTCATCAAAACTCGATAATGTATGCTACGACATTCGTGGTCCCGTACTCAAACATGCTAAACGCATGGAAGAAGAAGGGCATAAAATTCTTAAACTAAATATCGGCAACCCCGCCCCGTTTGGTTTTGATACCCCTGATGAAATTCTAGTCGATGTACTGAGAAATCTACCAACCTCTCAGGGTTACTGTGACTCTAAAGGTATTTACTCTGCTCGTAAGGCTGTGGTTCAGTATTATCAAAGAAAAGGGCTACGTTCATTAGACGTTGAAGACGTTTACATGGGTAACGGTGTTTCCGAGTTGATCGTAATGGCGATGCAAGCCCTACTGAATAATGGCGACGAATTACTGGTACCTGCGCCTGATTACCCTTTGTGGTCGGCAGCAGTATCTCTATCTGGGGGTAACCCAGTTCATTACCTATGTGATGAGCAATCTGATTGGTTCCCTGATATCGAAGATATCAAGTCTAAGATCACACCCAAGACGCGTGGTCTGGTTCTGATCAACCCTAATAACCCAACCGGAGCGGTCTACAGTCGCGATCTATTGTTGCAAATTATTGAGGTCGCTCGCGAGCACAACCTTATTATCTTTGCCGACGAAATCTACGACAAAATCCTTTACGACGGTGCCACTCACACCTCTATTGCCACTCTGGCAGACGACGTGGTGATGGTTACCTTCAATGGTCTATCAAAGGCCTACCGTATTTGTGGCTTCCGCAGTGGTTGGATGTTCATCACCGGTCCCAAGCACCTTGCAAAAGGCTATATTGATGGCTTAGACATGCTTTCGTCTATGAGACTGTGTGCCAACGTACCTATGCAACATGCCGTGCAAACCGCATTAGGGGGTTACCAAAGTATCAACGAGTTGATACTGCCGGGTGGTCGACTTTTAGAGCAACGAGACAGAGCGTTTGACATGATCACTTCTATTCCCGGTGTATCGTGTGTCAAACCCAAAGGTGCACTGTACCTGTTCCCTAAATTAGATCCCAAGATCTACAAAATCCATGATGATCAAAAAATGGTGCTAGACTTTTTGAAACAAGAGAAGGTGCTATTGGTTCAGGGTTCAGGATTTAACTGGCCTAAGCCCGACCACTTTAGGATTGTCACCTTGCCACATATCGAAGACCTCGAAGTGGCGATAGGACGCTTCGAGCGTTTCATCACGCAGTACACACAATAACTTACGTTAAAGAGGCCTAGTGCCTCTTTTTTTGTCTTACTACAAGGTTGATTAGCATGCACAAAGAAAGCCACTTTTTTGCCCACTTAGCTAGGATGAAGCTTATTCAGCGCTGGCCATTGATGCGTTCTGTTTCTAAGGAAAACATCTCAGAGCACAGCCTTCAGGTCGCATTTGTTGCTCATGCACTTGCTATCATCAAAAACAAAAAATTTGGTGGTAATGTCAACCCTGAACACATTGCAGTACTCGGCATGTATCACGACAGTAGTGAGGTTCTGACAGGCGATCTTCCTACCCCAGTCAAATACTACAATCCCTACATTGCCAAGGAATACAAAAAGATCGAGGCCGCGGCGGAAGAGAAGCTTCTGTCTATGGTTCCAGAAGAATTAGTCGATGACTTTAAGCCATTTCTTATTAACGGAGAAGCCACAGACGAAGAGCACTCGCTAGTAAAGCAAGCTGACTGCATTTGTGCCTATCTAAAGTGTCTGGAAGAGCTTTCAGCGGGTAATCATGAGTTTGCCGCAGCAAAGCGACGTTTAGAGCAAACACTGCAAGAGAGGGACTCTCCGGAAATGTGTTATTTCCTAAAAACCTTCTCCGCGAGCTTCGAGTTGACCCTTGATGAGATCAGTTAATCTAACAAAGTAGTTGAATCACATGGAAGTAGAAAACCTCTGGCAACAGCGTATAAACGAAGAGAATAAAGCACGCCTTAATGATCACCGCGACCCTTATCAAAGAGATAGGGCTAGAGTGCTCCATTCTGCTGCTTTTAGGCGCTTGCAGGCCAAGACACAGGTGCATGGCGCTGGTGGCAATGACTTTCATCGCACGCGACTGACACACTCTCTAGAGGCTGCGCAGATTGGCTCTGGTATTCTCGCCCAGCTGCAATCTAAGCACCCTGATCTTCTTTCAATACTTCCTACCACCAGCTTGATTGAAACCCTGTGCCTTGCTCACGACATTGGCCATCCACCCTACGGACACGGTGGTGAGGTTGCGCTCAATTATATGATGCGTGAGCATGGTGGATTTGAAGGCAATGCTCAGACCTTTAGGATCGTCAGCCAACTAGAGCCCTACACTCAGCATCACGGCATGAATCTGTGCCGACGCACTTTGCTTGGGCTTCTCAAATACCCGTCACTGCTGAGTAAAGTAGAGCGCGATTCCATACCCGATGGCATAGATAATCCAAGACAGCTTAAGGCAAGTCGCTGGACACCTGCGAAGGGTGTCTTTGATATCGACAACGCGTATTTTGAATGGGTGCTTCAAGGGCTACCATCACAGGACATAGAACCATTTTGTAGCCTTAAGCAACACGCGGGCAATCGATATACCACCAAGAAGACCCGTTTCAAGTCACTCGACTGTTCCATCATGGAGTTAGCAGATGATATTGCCTATGGAGTACATGATCTAGAGGATGCCATTGTTTTAGGCTTGGTCTCTAAGCAGCAATGGCTCGAATCGGCCGCCAGCAAACTTGCAGATTGTGGTCACCCTTGGATGGAGGCTGAGATCAACCGCTTAAGCGAGCAACTCTTCTCTGGGGAGCATTATCTGCGAAAAGATGCCATTGGCAGTATCGTTAATGCCTTACTCACCAGTGCGGAAATTACCGAAGTCACCGACAGTGAATTTAGCCATCCTCTTGTTCGATTCAACGCCACCCTTCATCCTCCGATGCTCGATGTACTCGAGGTGTTTAAGGTTTTTGTCAGTCACTATGTGATTCAAGCCACTGAGGTTCAGCTCATTGAGTACAAGGGACAGCAAATCGTCATAGACCTTTTTGAAGCGCTCAGTGGTGACCCAGAAAGACTGCTTCCAGAGGCAACCAAGAACAAGTGGAGACTAGCGAGGGATCAGCAAGACCAAGGATTTAGAGTCATCTGCGACTACATCTCTGCTATGACCGATGGGTACGCGCAAAAGATGCACTCAAAGATGTTTGCAAGCTAGCTGTTGACTATCTATTGCGACCGCCAAAGTACTTATCATAAGTACCTTCAGGCAATTGAGAGATCTGAAACTCAACCATTTTATCGAAGGCGTTGATTAAGGGTTTTGCATCACAGGCGTTCATTATGGTAAGCGCGTGATAAGCAGCCTCTACGGTAGATAACGCATTCTCTTTAGGGGCCTTGCGTATGGTGTAGCGCCCCTCTAAATCCTTAGGTAAATGGACCTGCTGCAACGAGTGAAGGTTGCTGGATAACTGATACATCTTAAAGGCTTTCTTCCAAGTTCCATCAATGAGAAATAAGCGTGTTTTGTGATAATTGGCTAAGGTCTTTACCGTGCCACCCAGCTCCACAGAATCAAGAGTGGGAAACAGGATGAGATTGAGCGTATTGGGCTCAGCTAACCATTGATTTACCACTGGATGAGCCGAAAAGTCCTCTCCAACCAAAAGGTGACTAGGTGAAACACTCAACTCTATAATCTTGGCGGTACCTTTCGCTTGATTCACCTCACTAGGGTGCTGCAGAATAACCACCTCAATAGAGCTTTCAACCGCCTGAATCCATTGACACAAACAGGCTTTCTTGGCGCGGCCACACCTTTCACAGTATCGGGACATAGTTACGTGTATAAATTCCTAATTGCCTTCAGCTTACTCTTAGCGACGTTTATGATTCCAGCGGTATCAACTGCGCTACGTTGGGAGCACGATCTTATCGCAACACACCAATGGTGGCGACTAATAACAGGCAACTTTACCCATACTAATGCGTATCACTTGCTGATGAACCTCGCTGGACTCTGGATCATTAGCTACTTATTTCATGCTCGATGGAAAAAACTGAGTATCTATATCGCCCTTATCTCGACCTTCATCGGTATTGGGCTACTGTTTACGCAGACCCAAATCTACTATGGCTTATCGGGCGTACTGCACGGGTTGTTTGCCCTATATGCCTATCAAGAAGTCACTAGAGGGAAGCGTAGCAGTTGGTTTTTGTTGGCGGGCTTAGGGTTGAAGTTACTGGCTGAAAATAGCGGACTCGTGACTTTATCTACTGCTGAGCTTATCAATGCTAGGGTATCCACTGAATCACACCTGATTGGCTCCTTATCTGGGCTAGCAGTCGCGCTGCTAGCCCGTAAGTTGTTAAAGCAATAGTTCTATAATTATAACCGGATACGAGCGCGATTTTTATCGACTGTCGCCTGCCCGATTCCTTTCACCATCTGCAACTCATCAGCATCTTTGAATTCACCATGCACCTCACGAAAGGCGACGATTTGTTTTGCCTTTGTTTCTCCTACCCCAAGCAGTAGTGTTGCGAGCTCGTCACTAGAGGCAGTATTGATGTTCACTTCAATCTCAATACCTTCGTATTTATCGCCCTTCATCTCATCTGCGGCATACCCTATAACCGGTACTAGCGCTAAAAGTGCAATGACCCACAAACGCTTTATCATCGTTAATCCCATCTCTTTCTCCTTCCCTTAAGTCAATTAGGCACAAACGTGCCCTACTCAAGCTAGAAAAAAGCGCTCATAGTTGGAATGAACACTGGCAGAAACTAGAACGGGCCGCTAAAAGCGGCCCGTTTCTTAATGCAAATGCGGCGGTATGATTACTGCGCATCTCCAGAGATGTAGTACTCGATATCAGTCGTGTTACGCAGTGTCTGTACTAGACCCATAAGGTCTTGTTGTACGTGTCCTGTTTGCAACTGTTCACTGATTTGAGCGTTGAACTGGTCGTCAATCTCACTAACCACTTTGTTTAGCTCAATAATCACGATGCTACCCGCAGCGTCGATTGATTTCGCGTAGTGCAGGTTACCTTCGCTAGGGCGAGGCATTGCAAATACAGTGCGCGAAAGATCAGAACCACGGTCAACACTTTGTACTTCACTGAAGCTTAAGTTATTTTCAGCAAGCAAAGTCTTGTCGCCAGCTTCAAGCGCTTCAACCACTTGAGCCGCCAGTTCGTTCGCTTGATTACGACCTTCAACCTGTTGCAGCTGCTCTTTAACTTGAGCTGCTACTTCTTCATATGGAAGTACAGTTTGAGGGCGAGAATCTTCAATGCGAACAACGATGATGTGCTCAGGGTCAACTTCAACAACCGCAGAGTTTAGACCATCTTCACGAACTTCTGGTGTTTGTAGCTCTTGCATAACAGCAGGAGATTTCAGCACTTCAGGCGCGTCTGCAACAGAAACGAAGTCTGTAGTGATCACCTTCTGGCCAACCGCTTCTGCAGCGTCATCCAGTGAATCCGGGTATTCAAACGCGACTGTCTCAAGCTCATTCTGTAGTGCGTAGAAACGGTCAACAGCTTGCTGCTCAGCAACTTCTGTCTTAATTTCTGCTGCTACTTCAACAAACGGCTTAGCTTGCGCCGCTTTTAGGTCGTCTAGCTTGATGATGTGATAGCCGAAATCAGACTTAACGACTTCGGTGTAATCGCCCGTGTTTTGTAGAGCAAATGCTGCTTCTTCAAACGCTGGGTCCATCACGCCCTTTTCAACCCAACCTAGTGCGCCACCTTCTTCAGCAGAACCAAAGTCTTCTGAGCTGTCTTTCGCTACTTGAGCGAAATCAGCACCTGCTTTTAGTTCAGCCAATAGTTCATCGGCTTTCGCTTCATCTTGAACTAGGATATGGCTAAGGCTACGTTGCTCTTGAGTAGAGTAACGGTCGATGTTCTTCTCGTAGAAATCTTTAGCTTCTTCGTCAGTAACCGCATCGCTCTGATTCATTTTCTCAGCAGATAGCTCAACGTATGACACCTTGAACTGCTCTGGACGAGTGAAACGCTCAGGGTTGTTTTGGTAGAAATCTTGAAGCTGTTCATCCGTTAGCTCAACACTCTTTGCCATTTCATTTGGGTCAATAGTGATGGTGCGAATGTCACGCTTTTGCGTCAGTAGCATTGATGCTTGAGCAACTTCTTGAGGAAGCACGAATTCGCTCTGCTCAATAGCACTTAGGATTTGCTGGCGAACAAGGTCGCTACGAAGGTACTCGGCAAAGCTTTCTGCGTTGTAACCGCCACGACGTAAAGACGCTTGGTAAACCTCTTGATCAAACTGACCATTGCTTTGGAACTGAGGCATGCTTAGCAGCACTTCACGAATCTGTTGGTCGCTGATGCGAAGGCCCATTGATTCAGCGTACTGCTCAAGCAACACCTGATTAACCATTTGATCCAACACACGCTGACGGAACGACTGCACAAATGCAGGGTCGCCTAGCTGGCTAGTAAAATAATCGCCCATTTGTTGCTGGGCACGATTGCGCTCATTCTGGTAAGCCATTTCAAATTCTGCGCGAGAAACTTCAGCATTTCCCACTTTAGCAGCAGTACTGTTCCCGCCACCTAAATAGCCACTTACGCCGGTAAAAACGAAAGAGAGAATAATCAGACCTAGAATGATCTTAACTGCGATGCTATTTACGCCTTCGCGTAATCTTTCCATCATAATAGTGTGAAACTCCGAAGTGCGGCCTGTATTGAACTCAGGCTCTAAAAATCATTCACCCGATGATATCAGAAAAAGAAATGCGCACCAGTAGGATGCGCATAAATACAAGGTTTGATAACGATAATTTGTTATCTGATGTGACTTGAGAGCAATTTATTAGTTAACTGCGTCTTTAAGTGCTTTACCTGGCTTGAATGCAGGTACTTTAGCTTCTGCAATTTGAATTTCTTCACCAGTTTTTGGATTACGACCGGTGCGAGCAGCACGAGTGCGGACGCTGAAAGTACCAAAGCCCACTAGAGCCACTTGATCGCCACCTTGCAGTGAGTCGCTGATTGATTCAACCACTGCATCTAGAGCACGACCGGCAGAAGCTTTAGAAAGATCTGCGTTATCCGCGATTTTTTCGATAAGTTGAGTTTTATTCACTATATATTCCCCTATTACTACCTGAGTGAAAGTTTAGGTAGGTCAATTCCATTGTTTTTATGAATCTAGCTTGTAACCCTTATTAGGAAAGGGCTACAGCCTCATTAGTTAAAGTAGCGCCCAATAAAAAAGCTGACAAGTATTTTGTACTCATCAGCTTAATTTACGTACTAATATTTGCGACTTATCACTCTTTTACCCTTCTACGGACACTCCGCTCGGGTCATTTTGCAGGGCGACGGTCAATACTTCATCAATCCATTGTACTGGTTTTACCACTAAATCTTTCTTAACGTTTTCAGGGATTTCTTCCAGATCGCGTTCGTTATCTTTAGGGATCAGTACGGTTTTGATGCCACCACGGTGCGCCGCTAGTAGCTTCTCTTTTAGGCCACCGATAGGTAGAACTTCACCGCGCAAAGTGATTTCGCCTGTCATCGCAACATCCGCTCTTACAGGGTTACCCGTTAAGCTTGAAACCAGTGCCGTACACATAGCGATACCTGCACTTGGGCCATCTTTCGGTGTTGCGCCTTCAGGAACATGAACGTGAATATCGCGCTTTTCATAGAAATCTGGGTTGATACCCAGCTTTTCTGCACGACTTCTCACTACCGTCATCGCAGCTTGGATAGACTCTTGCATAACATCGCCCAGTGAACCGGTTTGTGTTAGCTTGCCTTTACCTACCATAGACTCAGTTTCGATGGTCAGTAGATCACCGCCGACTTCAGTCCATGCAAGACCCGTTACCTGACCAATACGGTTGCTGTCATCAGCTTTACCGTAATCAAAGCGCTGCACGCCCAAGTACTCTTTCAGATTGTCTTGGTTGACGACGACTTTCTTCAAAGCGCTATCCAGCAAGATGTTCTTCACCGCTTTACGGCAGATCTTCGAAATCTCGCGCTCAAGGCTACGAACGCCAGCTTCACGAGTGTAGTAACGGATAATGCCTACAATGGCAGAGTCTTCAACTTCAATCTCTTGAGGCTTCAAACCATTGCGCTTGATCTGCTTGTCAAGTAAGTGGTTCTTGGCAATGTTCAGCTTTTCATCTTCCGTATAACCCGATAGACGAATCACTTCCATACGGTCTAGCAGTGGGCCTGGAATATTCATAGAGTTCGACGTTGCCACAAACATCACATCAGACAGGTCGTAATCAACCTCTAGATAGTGATCGTTAAAGGCGTTGTTTTGCTCTGGATCCAGTACTTCTAGCAACGCTGATGAAGGGTCACCGCGCATGTCAGACGACATCTTGTCGATCTCATCAAGCAAGAACAGAGGGTTCTTCACCCCGACCTTAGACATCTTTTGAATAAGCTTGCCTGGCATAGAGCCAATGTAAGTGCGGCGATGTCCACGAATCTCTGCTTCATCACGTACGCCACCCAGTGCCATACGAGTGTATTTACGACCTGTTGCAGCTGCAATAGATTGACCTAGAGAGGTTTTACCGACACCTGGAGGCCCAACAAGACACAGGATAGGTCCCTTCAGCTTGTTGATACGGTTTTGCACCGCCAAGTACTCAAGGATACGCTCTTTAACGCGTTCTAAGCCGTAGTGATCGGCATTGAGCACTTCTTCAGCTTTGGCTAGGTTCTTCTTCACCTTAGAGCGCTTAGCCCACGGTACACCCACCATCCAGTCGATATAGCTGCGCACCACTGTCGCTTCTGCCGACATAGGTGACATCATCTTCAACTTCTGCAGCTCTTGCTCTGTTTTCTCACGAGCATCTGTAGGCATTTTAGATTCTTCGATCTTTGCCTTGAGCGCTTCAAACTCATCTGGTGCATCATCCATATCGCCAAGCTCTTTCTGAATCGCTTTCATTTGCTCATTCAGATAGTACTCGCGCTGGGATTTTTCCATTTGTTTTTTGACGCGACCACGGATGCGTTTTTCAACCTGCAGGATGTCAATCTCAGACTCCATGCTACCCATCAAGAACTCAAGACGCTCGTTAACGTCGATGATCTCAAGCACTCGCTGCTTCTCAGCAAGTTTCAGAGGCATGTGAGCGGCAATGGAATCCGCAAGACGTGGGGCATCATCGATACCATTCAAAGAGGTTAATACCTCTGGCGGTATCTTCTT
Source organism: Vibrio breoganii (assembly GCF_001677275.1). Taxonomy (GTDB): domain Bacteria; phylum Pseudomonadota; class Gammaproteobacteria; order Enterobacterales; family Vibrionaceae; genus Vibrio; species Vibrio breoganii. Next base: position 776,454 of record NZ_CP016177.1, on the reverse strand, counting down.
GTTCAGTTTAATAAAGCCTTCGAATTGATTGATAGCGCTGCGTACAACCACCTCTTCTTCTTTATCATCCATCACCGGCGTGGTTAGGAACTCAGCATCCGCGATAAAGAAATCGTCTTCGCGCACAGAGTGAATTTGCGCACGTTGCTGACCTTCAACCAGCACTTTAACCGTACCATCTGGCAATTTGAGAAGCTGCAGTATGGTGGCGACGGTACCTACTTGGAATAAATCATCTTTGGTCGGCTCTTCGGTGTCCGCTTCTTTTTGGGCGACAAGCAGTACTTGCTTGTCATTATCCATCGCAGACTGAAGGCAGTTGATCGACTTTTCGCGACCAACAAACAGAGGAATGACCATATGTGGGTAAACGACCACATCTCGTAATGGTAGAACGGGTATTTCAATACGCTCGGAACGCTCCAAGTTCATAGTTCTCTCTCTTCCGTTTTCGGCTTATGGTCTTTATATAAGGTCACTTTAAATAGAATCAATACTTGTAACAATAAGAATCAGCTAACTTACTCAAATAGTGCTCGTTTTTCGTTGTTTTGACTGAAATAGAATGTAAAACAGTGGAATACAAGTCATCTCATACGTAAGTATGCGATCAACAGACACAAAAAAAGCGAGCTACTGCTCGCTTTTTATTTTCTAAGGCTCAACCTTACGATTCTGCAATCGCCGCTTGGTTGTCACCGCCGTTGTAGATCATCAGTGGTTCAGACTCACCATTGATAACGGACTCGTCGATAACCACTTTGCTTACGTCTGTCATTGAAGGCAGTTCGTACATGGTATCAAGTAGCACGTTCTCAAGAATTGAGCGAAGACCACGAGCACCTGTTTTACGCTCCATTGCACGCTTCGCAATTGCGTTAAGTGCATCTTCACGGAATTCAAGCTCTACGTCTTCGATGTCAAACAAGGCTGCATACTGCTTAGTCAGTGCATTCTTAGGCTGGCTAAGAATCTGAATCAAGGCAGCTTCGTCAAGTTCAGTAAGAGTCGTCGTTACCGGAAGACGACCGATAAACTCAGGGATAAGGCCGTATTTAACCAAATCTTCAGGCTCTACTTGCTTGAACATGTCGCTGATGCTCTTGTTCTCGTCTTTCGCGTGGATTTCCGCGCCAAAGCCAATACCAGAACCCGTTTCAACGCGTTGCTCAATCACTTTATCTAGGCCAGCAAATGCACCGCCACAGATAAATAGAATCTTCGAGGTATCAACCTGCAAAAACTCTTGCTGAGGGTGCTTACGACCACCTTGAGGCGGAACTGAAGCGATTGTACCTTCGACCAGTTTAAGTAGTGCCTGCTGAACACCTTCACCTGATACATCACGGGTGATAGATGGGTTTTCAGCCTTACGAGAGATTTTATCAATCTCATCGATGTAAACGATGCCGCGCTCAGCTTTTGCTACGTCATAATCACATTTTTGAAGCAATTTCTGGATGATGTTTTCTACATCTTCACCCACATAACCCGCTTCAGTTAGTGTTGTAGCGTCCGCCATAGTAAACGGTACGTCTAGGAAACGAGCTAGCGTTTCTGCAAGCAGTGTCTTACCACTACCCGTTGGGCCAATCAGCAAGATGTTACTCTTACCTAGCTCAACACCGTCAGCGGTTTTATCACCGTTGCGTAGGCGCTTGTAGTGGTTGTATACAGCTACTGAAAGCACTTTTTTCGCATACTCTTGACCGATTACATAATCGTCAAGGTGTTCACGAATATTTCGTGGAGTCGGCAACGCCTCTGACTCTTTCTTCGGCAGAGCCTCTTTGATCTCTTCACGAATAATATCGTTACAAAGATCAACGCACTCGTCACAGATGTAAACGGACGGGCCCGCGATCAACTTGCGAACTTCATGCTGACTTTTACCGCAGAAAGAGCAGTACAAAAGCTTGCCACTCTCTTTGCTTTTATCTGTCATTCGCTAACCTCTTAGCTTTAAACTTTAATCTAATAAAGTTTATATCAAAAAACTTGAACCGACGGGCTTATTTGCCTCGAGACAACACTGAGTCTACTAAGCCGTATTCAACTGACTCGTCTGCAGACATAAAGTTGTCGCGATCGGTATCGCGCTCGATTACTTCCATTGGCTGACCAGTATGTTCAGCAAGAAGTGTGTTTAGTTTCTTTTTGATAGTCAAAATTTCTTGAGCGTGAATTTGAATATCAGACGCTTGGCCTTGGAAACCACCTAACGGTTGGTGAATCATCACACGAGAGTTAGGAAGAGCAAAACGCTTACCTGGTGCACCACCTGCTAGCAGGAATGCGCCCATAGAGCACGCTTGGCCCATACATACAGTGCTCACATTCGGCTTGATGTACTGCATAGTGTCATAAATAGACATGCCAGCAGTTACACTACCACCAGGAGAGTTGATGTATAGGAAAATATCTTTTTCTGGATTTTCTGATTCTAGGAACAACAACTGGGCCACTACGAGATTGGCCATGTGATCTTCGACTTGTCCAGTCAAGAAAATGATTCGCTCTTTAAGCAAGCGAGAATAGATATCGTAAGAACGCTCGCCACGCGAAGACTGCTCTACCACCATAGGTACGAGTGCATCGACGATCGGCGACATTACATTTTTTTCTTGGTAGCTCATAGTGTTATATCCCTATCCCTAAAATAAATGGCCCGAATGATTATCTCATACGGACCATTATTAGTAGAAGTGTTATTTAAAAGTCAACCTTCTACGTGAACACAACGCCATTAAGCAGGCTGTTGGTTCATAATTGCATCAAATGACTCTTCTTTGTCAGTCACTTGTGCTTTAGCGATGATAGCGTCAATCGCTTGCTCTTCTAGAGCAACGTTGCGCATGTTGTTCATCATTTCTTCGTTGCTTTCGTAGTAAGCAATAACTTCAGTTGGGTCTTCGTAAGCTGTCGCCATTTCAGTGATAAGAGCTTTAACTTTCTCATCATCTGCTTTTAGCTCTTCAGCTTTGATTACTTCACCTAGAAGAAGACCAACAACTACGCGCTTCTTAGCTTGCTCTTCGAACAGTTCACGAGGAAGCTGGTCAGCAGCATCAGTGTTACCACCGAAACGTTGTGCCGCTTGCTGGCGAAGAACACCGATCTCTTGCTCGATAAGAGCAGAAGGAACAGTGATGTCGTTTTCTTTAGCAAGGCCGTCGATTGCTTGATCTTTGATGCGAGTCTTAACAGCTTGCTTAAGTTCACGCTCCATGTTCTTGCGTACTTCAGCTTTAAGTGCGTCAACACCGCCTTCTTCAACACCGAACTTAGCAACGAACTCGTCAGTAAGCTCTGGAAGCTCACGAGCTTCAACTTTGTTCACTTTGATAGAGAACTTAGCGTCTTTACCCTTTAGGTTTTCAGCGTGGTAGTCTTCTGGGAAAGCTACGTCGATGTCGAATTCCATACCAGCAGTCTTACCTGTGATACCGTCTTCAAAACCAGGGATCATACGACCTTGGCCCATTTCTAGTGGGAAGTTCTCAGCTTTACCGCCTTCAAACTCTTCACCGTCGATAGAACCAGAGAAATCGATAGTTGCACGCATGCCTTCTTCAGCAGCTGCATCAACTTCAGTCCAAGTTGCTTGTTGCTTACGTAGAGTTTCAATCATGTTGTCTACGTCTGCATCTTTAACTTCTACTACTGGCTTCTCAACAGCGATGTTCTCAAGACCTTTAAGTTCGATCTCAGGGAAAACTTCTAGAGTTGCAGTAAATACAAGATCTTGACCTTCAGCGGTTTCTACTGGTGCGAAAGTTGGAGCACCTGCTGGGTTGATCTTTTCTTTAACGATAGCCTCGATGTAGTGACGCTGCATCACTTCACCCATAACGTCGTTACGTACCGCTTTACCGTACATTTTCGCTACCATTTTCATAGGCACTTTGCCTTTACGGAAGCCGTCAAAACGACGGTTTTTAGCGATGTTACGTAGTTCAGCTGTTACTGCATCTTCAATGTTAGCAGCAGGAACAGTGATAGTTAGACGGCGCTCAAGACCTTCTAGAGTTTCAACAGTAGCTTGCATTATTTTTAAACCTCAACAAAAGCTCAGTTTCCTGAGCATGGCGTCACAGCCCTTACAGAGAGTGACAACATCCTAGTGTGCGCCTCAAAGAGACACCTAAATACAAAAAAGAGTGCCGTTGCTATCAAAGCAACAACGAATCAATTAGCGATATCTTAAGCCAAGACATCTCCAATTAACCTCAGAGTAATAAATTGACGCGACATTCTACCGACATAGACCAGCTGTGTCGAGACGTGCCCCTAAACACTCTTCAATATTGATGGCGAGATATTTTAGAAATCTCACTGAAAGATACAATGGGGGCAGGTTTGATAAAATCAACAGCAAAAATAAAAAATGCCATATAAGTACAAAAAACGAGATCTCCCTCAAACTTCACCTACTTTACAGATCAGCGTATTGTTACACGACAGAATAGTCCTACCTTACTGCTGAGAATTCACTATGCTATTTATACTTCAGTCAAAAGTAATATCTGTAAATGCAATCGCAATGCGAATCGGTGGGAAAATGTGCAACTAACGTCAAGGCTAGAAAAAGCCCTCATCACCTCTGCAATACTGCTATGTGGAATAGTTGGAACCTATTTCATTGAGAATCAGTACGCGGTAAAACAAAATCAATTAAAAACCATCCGCTTGTCTGACGCGCAAAACAAAGTGGCTGAGGTTTCGGCTGAGCTATCTTTATCCTTGCAGAAAAAAATCTACTCAGCCTATACATTAGCCAACATCATTAGCACTCAGCCCAGTATCACCAATCAACAGCTACAAAAAATCAGTCAAAGCCTACTTAATCATGACAGTCAATTAATGGCGGTTGGAGTCGCTATCGATGACATTATCACCTATGTCTATCCTGAATTGCTCTATGCTCCTACTATTGGGCTCGATACTACAAGTTCTCCAACGGTTAAAAATCAGATACAAAAGCTTAAAAGTCACCCTAAGACCTGGGCTCAAGGCACCATACACAAGGTTGAAGATGCACCCGAGTTGTACATACTGCGCAGTCCCATTTTCACAGGAGATATCGGCAGTCGCTCCTACCTAGGACACATTCTTCTGTTGATTAACATACAGAAAGTCGTAGAAGACTCTCACCTATTAGATACCGTTTACTCTATTGCTGTAAGGCAGAAAGAAGCCCCTACGCAAGTATTTGGCGATCTACAGGCGATGAAAAAGCCACTGCTGGTGAATGATGTTGAAATTAACTACGGAGATTGGGAGGTGTTCATTGCTGAAAAGCCGGATGCCAATCCAGCCTTTTGGTATCTTATCAATCCTGTCAGATGGTACGGCTATTTAATACTGTCCATCATACTCGCCATGTTCGCCATCATCTCAATGCTATATCTGCAAGCTAGGCAGCGCTCTATGCAAGATGAACTGACAGGCCTTCCAAACCGTCGCTACTTTATTTATACCCTCAAAAACATTATAGGGAACGCTAAGCATTCGGGGACACGATTTGCTTTACTGAATATCGACCTTGATGGTTTTAAGCAGATAAATGACAACTACGGTCATGCCAGTGGCGACCTCATATTGAAACAAGTGGCTAAGCGATTACGAAAAAGTGTCCGCGCTAACGATACGATTGCGCGTGTGGGCGGCGATGAGTTCCTTATTATTGTTTCTCGAATTAAGAACGAGGACGAGTTAGCGCAATTGGTACAGTCCATCCAATCTAGAGTTGAGCAAGGCCAATATCTGGTACAAGGTGCCTTCGTCAATATCAAAGTCAGCATTGGTTATAGCTTGTACCACAATAAGAGCATCACTTTTGATCACTTGCTGTCTGAAGCAGACATTAATATGTATAAAAACAAAGCCCTCAAGCGACAACTTAAGGGCCTTCGTCGAGCAGAGATAGAGACTATCAATGCGCTAGATAAAAACAGCAACCACTAATCAGGCTCAGCATATTTTCTCATGATCTCCCGTATTTTAGGCTCTTGGCTTAAAAACAGATCCACCAGCGTAGCATCAAAGTGTTGACCCTTTTGTTCACCCAAAAACTGTAATGCTTCTTCAACAGACCAAGGCTGTTTGTATGGACGAGCAGACGTTAACGCGTCGAATACATCAGCAATAGCGCAGATGCGTCCAACTAAAGGAATATGCTCTCCCTCTAAGCCATTGGGGTAACCTGTACCGTCCCATTTTTCGTGATGAGTTAAGGCAACGATACGAGCCATTTCCATGAGCTTAGAGTCTTCACTATCACCCAGAATATCTACGCCAATTTGCACATGAGTACGCATCACATTCCACTCTTCAGGGTCTAGTTTCCCCTTCTTTAGTAAAATGCCATCAGGAATGCCAATCTTGCCTATATCGTGCATGGGTGCCGCCTCTCTCAATAGATCAGCATGCTCATCCCGCATACCGCACGACTTCGCTAAAATATAGGCATAATTCGCCATACGCAAAACATGCATACCGGTTTCGTTATCTTTGTATTCCGCCGCCCTTCCTAGCCTTTTAAGCAGCTCAACGTTGGTTTGTTTTATGACTTTTGTTTGTTCTTTTACCTTTAGATACAACTGCTTATTTTGGTCTGATAATGCCAAATGTGTTTCAATTCTCTGCTTGGCGATGGGAGGAACGATAGGTTTTCCTATGTAATCCACCGCCCCAAGTTGCAAGCCTTTGATCTCATCCTCGGGCGATATCTTTGCGGTGACAAAAATAACAGGGATATGCTGAGTATTATCTTGGCTTTTTAACTGGCGACACACCTCAAAGCCATCAATCTCAGGCATCATTATATCCAGCAAAATAAGATCAGGAAGCGGTATGACTTGAGCCAGTTTCAGCGCCAACTCACCATTGGTCGCTATTCGGATTCGATAGTCTTGCTTTAACAACCCCGCTAAAACATCAATGTTTTCCGCGGTGTCATCCACAATTAATAACAAGGGCTTATCTTGATCCTGGTGTAGCATTGTCTTTTCGTCTGGCATCTCTTTCCCTAAGATTTGTGACTCTCGAACCAATCATTTAGCACCTTTAACGCTCCATCAAACTGATAGCTGGCCAAAGCGCCTTCTATGGCATCGAGTAATTGTAGTAGCTCAGTCTGTGAATACTGCTCTCTAAGTGCTTGTACTTTATCCGTCGCTTGAAGGTCATAGTTTTCCACTAGCCCCTTAAGCTCGCTCATATGGGGATACAACTCTTCATAACGTACACTCTGCGCATAGACTGTTATATCATCTTGTTCGCTGCCTTGAGTCAACAACGCCAAAGCATGGCTATCATGAAGGTACGCTTCTATTGCGACCTCTGTCTCCATCAATACTGAACGAAGGCGATCAATCTGCAGATGCGTCAACTCAGGAGAACTAGAATGCATCTGTTGTTCATAACGGACGCACAAGCTTGTAAGCACCATGGCACCGATATTTGCTGAGGTACCTTTAACTGTATGGATTTCTCGTTTTGCTGTTTCCCAGTCTTTCTCTTCTAGCGCTTGAACAAAGCTATCGATACGCGCTGAAGAGTTAGTCAAATATTTGCGAAGTAGGTTTAACAGCAAGGCTCTATTTTGATTGCAGGTTTGTAACCCTTTCTCAGCAGAAAATAGGATGCCTTCTTCAGATTCTTTCGTTGCGACTTGCGGCTGTATTATTTGTGGCGTTGCATCACTCAGCCCTTGTTCCTTTAGAGCTGCACGCACCAGTACTTCCATCAAGCGCGCCACTTCTATGGGTTTCGCCAAGTAGTCGTCCATCCCTACTGCAGCGGCTTTTTCTTCATCACCCACCATCGCATTCGCAGTCATTGCCACGATAGGCGTTTGCTTATCGAACGCTCGAATTTGCTCAGTGGCTTGATAGCCGCCAAGCACGGGCATCTGAATATCCATCAGGATTATCGCATATCGTTGCTGCTTGGCCTTTTCTACAGCCAGTTGTCCATTCCCTACCACATCAATATCAAGATCAAAGGGTTCAACAAGTCCAAGAACCAATTCTTGATTGAGCTCGTTATCTTCCACAAGAAGCACTCGTGTTCCGCGTAACAATGTCTCATAGTCAATGTCCTCTCCCGTCGCTTGCTTCCCATCATCAAGCTCTAAACCACTGACTTGGGCGAGGAACTCAAAGGGAAGCCAAGGGCGAGGTAAAGTTTCGATATCATTTTCTCTGGCGAGAGTAGTCCTATCTTCATTGGCGCTACTTAAGATCACTCGTCCTTTCTCTTTGAGTTGCCTTAGCTGTGATTGAAATATGGAGGCATCTTTTGAGAGTCCGACATCGCAAACGTAGATAATGGACTGAACTTGATTCGCTTCTTTCAGCGCTTCTAATAATTTCGAGAAGTCATCATAAATTCTTGGGTTTAAATCAGTGCCGAGCAAGGCATTACGTAACGCCAGTTCCCCCTTTTCGGAAGACTCCAATACCCACAAAGACTTATCACTCAAGTCACTGATATTATCCAACCTTTCTTGAATGAGCCTATTGGCGTTTGTGGCAACCTTAAGCTCAACCTCAAAGTGAAAGGTACTCCCTATTCCTAACTCACTCTCTATCCATATTCGTCCGCCCATTAACTCAATAATCTGACGGCTAATACTCAAACCTAGCCCTGTGCCGCCATACTCCCGTGTCGTTGATGCGTCCGCCTGCTGGAATGACTCAAATAAGCTGTTGAGTTTATCTTCTGCAATCCCTATTCCGGTGTCTTGCACATAAAAGTGATAACGATACAGATCTTCTCGGCTATCCACAGGCTTAGCTTCAAGGCCGATAAGAATCTCACCCTTATCGGTAAATTTGGTGGCGTTATTACCTAGGTTTATCAACACCTGTGACAGTCTAAGCTCATCACCAATCACCATTCTTGGAATAGAGCGCTCGATGTTATAAATGAAATCTACGTTCTTTTCTGAAATTCTAAAGCTCAGAATATTAGCGATATCCCTTAGGGTATCCTTTAAAGAAAAAGGGCGCTGTTCAAGGTCTAACTTGCCCGACTCAATCTTAGAAATATCCAATATATCATTGATTATCAACAATAAAGATTGAGCAGACTGGTGGACCTTACTGATATAATTTCGCGCCTTGCTATTCAAGTTACCTTCAAGGGCGAGATAAGACATGCCGATAATGGCATTCATTGGAGTGCGGATCTCGTGACTCATGTTAGCCAAGAAGTCACTTTTTGTTTGATTGGCAATGTTGGCTGCAACAATAGCGTTTGCTAGCTCTTTATTTAACGCCTTGATCTCTGAAATATCATAGCTCCAGAAAAGCACGGCCGGCTGACCTAGATAATCTATCTCGTAGTAACTACACAAAGCAGTAAACTGACTGTTGTCCTCTCGCTGAAACACCATCTCCCTATCAACGATCTTTCCTTTATCTTGAAGCTCCTGATAGACATTTTCTCTATCCTCCGCATCCGCATAAACACGTGATATGAGTGTTCCATAAGACTCATTGCTGCTTAGTTTAAACTGCTCTAAAGCACGGGTATTGGAGTAAACAATGCGATCATTTTGCACCATGATTGCCGCAATACTCGAGGTATTGAGGATATCAAACAGTTGATTTCGACTGGCAAGGGCCTCCTGCTCTGCCTTAGTAGTCGCCTCCACCTGCTTCTTTAGTCTTCTATTTGAAATGAAAAAAATCACAAGGACAAGGAGCGAGAAACCGGATATCAACAATATCATTCGATAGTCGATCTTCTCTATCACTCGACTTGAGGCCCAGTTATTTATGATCTGCTGTTTTCGGCTAGCGCTGATTGAACGTACCGCTTTAGTGACAATAGAGCTGAGTATCGGCTCGCTCTTTAATGTGTGAAAGGTAGGCGTTACTTTGTAATCTAAGCGGTCCACAATGGACAAATTACGATAGGAGTGTTCATTAAAAATGAAGTTAATGACATAAGTCGTATCCACATATCCTTCTAACTTTTCACTCGCTAATCGTTCTAAGCCAATAGCAGAACTATCCACTAACACCCACTCAATCTCTGGGTAGTTGTCCATTAGCGTTGGAGTATTTGAGGCACCGCGCTGAATTCCGACCCGTTTTCCATCCATGCTTTCCAAGCCATGACCATAGTCAAGTCCTGTCCTACCCGCCACGGCGAGTTGATCCGTGAATAATGGCAAAGTCGTCACGTAATCATACGACATGCTCTTGTTTTCTATGGCGGCGGAAACCATAGGTAATTCCTGTCTCTCCACCTTATCAACAGTTTCTTGCCAAGAGCCAACCAAGTAAGGTTCAAATTGAACGCCAACTTTATGGCTCATCTCCTTCAGCACATCGGCAACAATCCCTCGATATTCACCATTTTGAACGCCCTCATAAGGCAAAGCAGCAGGGTCGATACCAACCGAGATTACTGGATTCTCTTTGATCCACTCAACCTCTTGTTGAGATAGATTTAACGTTGATACCTGTAAGTTAGAGCGCTGGTAAATTTCACGAATATTCTGATAATCGGCTGCGCTGAACCCCTCAAAGACACTTAATGGAGGGATGTAGTTTTGGTCAAATGAGGTGCTATTTGTCAGCTCTGAATAAATGGTTAACTCACCAAGGTTAACCTGCTCTATGCCGTCTTCTTGTATTAATGGCATAGTTAAATGTATCAACCCCTGACGGCTAAAGTTATCAACCTTTACCATCCGGCCTTTATTCGTAGAATAATTTCTCACATTGTTAGGGTTGTCGCCCAATTGAAGGCTAATCGCCTCGAATCCACTAGAGAAATTAAATGCCTCAAACACCTTATCAATGAGCTCATCCCTATCTACGGATATCAAGTAAGCTACGATTTCTACCATCAATTCACCACTTTGAGCCTTGGAGCGAAATGATGCATTCTCGTACAGCTTTTCTAAGCGGCGGTACTTCGCACTGCGGGCAAAAATACTGATCTCAGCATTAAACTTGTCGCGAAGCACTGGATCACGAAAAGCAATCGTCAGCGGAACTCTAAAGCGAGTGCTTTGATCATGAGTAATATTGACGCTCAATTCTTGATTCAGACGGCTCAAATGAACGGACAGTTGCCTTGAATCGAGCAGCAGAAAATCCACTTCTCCTTCGTCAAGCGCCTCTAAAGCGCGAGTTAAATCAATAAACTCCTTATCGACCCCTCGGCCAAAGCGCTCTCCAAGCATTTTGATAGCATGGGCAACGACCACATCATCTCTACTTACAATACTCCCTACTATCTTGGGTACTTGACCATCTAACGCTATACGCTCACCCAAACGAGAAACCAGTCGGTACTCTTGAACTAAATAAGGATCAGAGTAAAACAGGTCTCCCTGCGTTTGATTTTGCACTACCCAACTATCGACGATTTGAGTTGATACAAAATCAAGGTCGTCGGCTACCAACTTTTTGGCATAATTAAAATCTTGGCTTCCAGCTAATAAATTACCTGCCTCGTAACCCATGGACTCAAACAGGTGTTGCAAGATAGAAAACTCTAGTCCAACTGCCGAGTCCGAGGTGTACATATAGGGGACACGATTGAAGTAGGTATAGCCATTTAGTCGATTTTTATGCGGCTCATTATCATACCAATGCGCCATAATGCCGTTTTGAATATCATAGGGCATACTCTTCAATGTCTTATTTATAATCGACAATAACTGAGTAGCTTTGGGATTGGTGGCCATTTGCAGTCGCAAGCCATAAAGCGCTCTTACCGGTCTTAGTTCTTTGACGTTTTTGAGGTGGAGCCCTTTAATCAGTCCTTGAGAGGAAACTTTTTCACCCACAAAAGCATCAACCAGTCCTGTATCCAGTGCCTTAAGCGCTTCTCTATCACTTTGAAAGTAAACTGCCTCTAAGTTGCTCTCTTGAGTATGGAGGAATCGGTCAACCGCACTTCCTTTAATGACAGCAAGCTTGGGCAGTATTTCAGAATTGGGCGTCAATTTTGGTTCAAAGGTATCGTTAATGTTGGTAAATACAAAATAATGATATGGGAGGTATGGCTCTGAGTAATTGAGAGCAATCTGTGACCCTGAAAAATCAAAGGTCATTGGATACAAGTCTAAGCTGCCATCCTCTATGCCTTGGTAGCCTTCTTCAAGGGTAACTATAGGGACTTCTATAAAATCTATATCCGTCTCTTTTTCTATGTATTGAAGGTAATCATTAACTATACCGGCAAACTCGCCCCGATTATTCGTAAACATAAAAGGGTGATGACTTTCAAATACCGCAACCTGAACTTTTTGTCCCTCTCTAAGCCAAGCCTTCTCCTCTTCAGTCAGTTCGATATCAGCAAGACCAAGCGTTGAAAACAGCAAGCCGAACAGCAACGGTATTAAAAACCTAAGGGTATCAAAAAGAGGAATAGCACGAGATTTCAAGAAGGCACCATAGCGAGACAAAGACAGTCCCATAACTATAATACAAAAAAACCGCTAACTTACTGAAAGTTAGCGGTTTGATTAAATCAGTTTGCTTAGAGTGTGACTCAGCTAATTAAGCATTTGCCTCGCGTTGTGCGATGAACTCAAGCGCAAGCTTGATACGAGCAATAACACGCTCTTTGCCAATCAACTCCATGACAGCATCTACAGATGGAGATTGACCGCCACCGGTAACCGCAACGCGCAGTGGCATGCCGATTTTGCCCATGCCGATCTCTAGCTCGTCACAAACGGCTTTGATCACGCCATCTTTGATCGCGTCAGTAGACCAATCTGTCAGTGCTTCAGCTTTAGCCAGTGCCAATTCTAGAGGACCTTTTGCTACGCCGCGCAGATGCTTCTTAGCAGCGCCCGCTTCAAACTCGCTAAAGTCTTCATAGAAGTAACGAACTTGCTCAGCTAGCTCAACAAGTGTATTGCAACGCTCACCAACCAATGTGATCACTTCAGTAATAGCAGGACCGTTGTCTGTGTTTAGGTTTTGCTGATCCAAATGCCATTGTAGGTGCTTAGCAACGTACTCAGGCTCTGAAGTCTTGATGTAGTGGTTGTTTAGCCACAACAGCTTGTCTGTATTGAACGCAGAGGCTGATTTAGAGATAGCATTCAGGCTAAAGAACTCAATCATCTCTTCTTTTGAGAAGATCTCTTGGTCGCCGTGAGACCAACCTAGGCGAACTAGGTAGTTGTTTAGAGCATTCGGCAAGTAACCTTCATCGCGGTATTGCATTACTGATACAGCGCCATGACGCTTAGACAGTTTTGCACCATCGTCACCTAGAATCATTGCACAGTGTGCAAAGGTAGGAACTGGCGCATTTAATGCTTTGTAGATGTTGATCTGACGAGGCGTATTGTTGATATGGTCTTCACCACGAACTACGTGGGTAATACCCATATCCCAGTCATCCACTACAACTACGAAGTTGTATGTTGGCGCGCCATCGGTACGACGAATGATAAGGTCATCCATCTGGTCATTACCAATTTCAATACGACCACGAATCTGGTCTTCAAATACTACGCTACCCTCTTTCGGGTTGCGGAAGCGAACTACATAATCGTCACCATCTTTAGCTTGGGCATTTGCCGCAACAACTTTAGGGTGATTGGCATCGTAGCGAGGTGCTTCTTTATTGGCTTCTTGTTCTGCGCGAATCTCTTCAAGCAACTCTTTAGACGCATAGCATTTGTACGCTTTGTCTTCTGCTAGTAGTTGGTCGATACACTCGTTGTAGCGGTCAAATCGTTTAGATTGGAAGTACGGACCTTCATCCCAATCCAGTCCCATCCACTGCATCCCCTCAAGGATAGCGTCTACTGCTTCTTGAGAGTTACGTTCTAGGTCAGTGTCTTCGATACGCAGTACAAATTCACCGCCTTGGTTTTTAGCGTAAAGCCAAGAATAAAGTGCAGTACGAGCACCGCCTACGTGTAGGAAGCCAGTTGGGCTTGGGGCAAAACGAGTTTTTACCGTCATTGAATTTACCTTTAACAGTCCAGTCGCTTGGATAAGCGTAAAATTTGTCGCTATTTTAGCACCGAAGTACAAATGTACAACGAGATCCAGCTGAAACTAGTTAAAGAGGGGCAGAGTAAGCCTTAAGCAAGGTGATTTAGAGCAAAAATTAAGATAGTGAAATGACGCGGGGGCGGGGAGTATTTGGCATAACCGATGTAGCTTTGCAGATACTCCCCTAGCTTAGAGTATTCATAATATGAAACTTACTACGCAGATCAGTGAGACCAATGAAAATAGAGCGATACGGCTGATAAGACCAAATTCAGAATGTTCAATCATAGATAGGTGATGCATAAGCTTTCCTTGATAATGTTTAACACCCTTTCAATATGCGCCATCTAACGCCCCTTAACAACATTAATGTTTCAGTATTATGACAGATTGCAATATTAATAGACCAAAAGAGATCTAGATCACACTTATTGCAAATGGCTTACAGTTGTAATATGTAAGCACCTGCAACAAAAGGTAACTAAATCAGTAATTAAAATACCTCGATTCGCTATAAACAACTTTACGAGCACAGTCACAATTTTGTTAGGTATACTAACGAACGGTTGCGAAATACAAAGGAATACGCAAAGCATGACTCAAATAACTGGCCATATCCGCAAGATGACCTCCGCTCTACAAGATGGACAAGTCACCTATCAATTACCACTAGATGATCAGTTGCTTGATCTTATGCCCTTGATTGGTAAGCCGCTCACTTTAGAACATTCAGGCAACATCCATTGCCAAGAGTGCGGCAAGAAAACCAAGAAAAGTTATTCTCAAGGGTTTTGCTACCCTTGCATGACCAAGCTTGCTAAATGCGACATGTGCATAATGAAACCGGAAACCTGCCATTTTGATAAAGGCACCTGTCGAGAACCCCAATGGGGCGAAGACAATTGCTTTGTGCCCCACTACGTTTATTTGGCCAATACTACTGCGATAAAGGTCGGTATTACTCGTCATACACAAATACCTACTCGCTGGATAGACCAGGGAGCCAACCAAGCCCTACCGATTTTCAAGGTCAGTTCTCGCCTTCAGTCGGGTTTGGTAGAAACGGCATTAAAAGCGTTTATCTCTGATAAAACCAATTGGCGCAACATGCTAAAAGGCAAAGCAGACAGCATAGACCTGAAGCAACGCTCCCAAGAGTTGATTCCTCAGATAGAAGAAAAGCTATCAGAGCTTCAGCTTAGGTTCGGTGCAGACGCAATTGAACGCCTAGATGCTGACGTTGTTGAGATTGACTACCCTGTGACCGAGTACCCAACCAAGATCAGTTCCTTGAACTTTGATAAAACACCACGTTTAGGTGGCACTCTACTTGGCATCAAGGGTCAGTACTTATACTTCGATACCGGTGTGATTAACCTGCGTAAATTCACTTCCTACGAGATCACCGCTGAGTATTAAAAACAAAAAAGCCGAGCTGACAATCCAGCTCGGCAAATCAAACAATTAACACCCTTCCTTGTGTTTACTGGGCAAAAAAGGTAAACGCCCTATGAGGAAATAACCCTTAGAAGCCGTAAGAAGCACCAAATACGAAGGCATTGTTCGTCAAGCTGTCACCTTGAGCATTATCTAGACCATTTGCTTGACTACGGAACTCGAAGTAAGGCTGAACACCATTGCGTGTCCAAGTTGCACGGATCTCGTGATCCATTGTCTCGCCTTCAATCATGTAAACGTTGTTGTAGCTTAGAGCCAGATCCATGTCCGCAAAATCGTAAGCAATGCGGTTGTCCATGCGGTAATCTGTATCAGCATCGGCATCAGTTGCATCAATATGAGCACGAGTACGGTTGCTAATAGAAAGGCCGTTATCGAAGTTGTAGCCAATCTTAATTAATGGGCGGTACTGAATAGACTCACCCGCAGAAATCAAATGCTGGTAGCCAGCAGCAACCCATAGGTGATCGGTTAGGTTAAATGATTGCTCACCACCAACAGTGATAGCAGGAGTAGTATTACCTGCACCACCATTTTCAGTAACAATCTCACCAAGTTGAATGCCGTCAAACTCAGTGTAAAGAGTCAGGCCGCCTAAACTGTTTTCAAAAGTATGCCCCGCTTCTAGTGTCGAAGTTGATTTTGAGCCGTGGATACGACCGTCATCGTGAAACTGAACATTACCTGTAACGTAAGAAGATGCGAATGCTGGAGAAGAAACAGCCAATGCCAGTGCACTTAACCCGATAACTTTTTTCATGTTTATACCTACATTTGTCAAACTAGAATTTATTGAGAGCTTCAATTCACAAGCTCTTCTAATGATTTTCTTGGCAACCCTTCTAGAACCAAGAACAAATCCTTTTCAGCTTCAGTAGTACTGCACTTTCGAATTCGAGTTCGATTTCAGTAGCTACAATGTCTCCATGACTTGGATGCATCCTGCTTCAGTTAATTCGCAAAGAAAAATAAAGCTATCGACAGTGCGACATATATCACATCAACATGTCTTATAAAAAAAATAAAAGTTAATTAAACCACTAAAAACAACAAGTTAGTGAAAATGTAAATTTTGTAGAGAATTCAACAACAAATACAAAAGGTGACTATGATCACGATGTCAATCGAATATGGATAGGTTGAATGGGACTTGAGTCAAAGTAGATTTAGATAAATTGAAGCAATAATCTGGACATAATCAGAAAAGGGTGACAAGAGTCACGTAAAGTAGTCGTACTTTTACTGCTTATAAAAATTGATAGGGCGTTAAGTTGGTTGGCTTTGGTGTGAAATACAGAGTATTTTCATGACAAAAATAAAGCCCCTAGATACTCAACATGAAAAGTATCAAGGAGCCTTAAAACTTTGAAGTAATGTTAAGGGTAGTAGCCTTCGCTATCACTAAATATGTATCTTTCGTAACCTAACTTCATCTGCTCAGCGATCAATGCCTCTTCAGGGAGTCCGCTGCATTGACCCTTGTATCTATTGCCCCATGTTCCGTACTCATATGCTTGAACTGGGTTACAAAACTTCTGCTTACCTTGTTCAAAGCCAGCAAGGTATTCTGTGTACTCACCCTCTTTCACCATATCAAGGTCAAAGCGTTGCTCTAGATTGGCAGTGGTTTGCATCGGCAACCCTTTAGCACCTTGCTTATACCCGATCTCTTGCCAAGAAGAGTTAGATGGCGTCGCTGCACATGCTGTCAGTAGACTGGCAAATACAGCCGTTAATAGTAATCTCATAAGTTCCTCTCTCAATCACCAAAGTGATGTCTACCCATTGACCACCCTCTATACGGTAGAAAGAGAAACTGCAGATTAAATTTCAGACGAGAAAGAACTTTTTCTATTTAAGGTTTTGCATTGCCCATTGCATGAACTGCTGTTGCTCATCTCGAGAAAGATTAGAGAACTGAGCCTTAATGCCCTCAGATACCTCAACACCGTCAGTGGTTGGTGCAGCAGAAACCGCGACAGCTGCCGTTGCTGAAGCTGTGCCGTTTTTAACTAATTTATTATACGAAACCACTTGTTTTTCGTAGTCGTTGAAGCCTTGAAAACCACTTTTTGGTAACACCACTAATTCAAAGTCTACCGGCTCACCCGAACCATCAGTCAAAGTAAACTCGGGAGATCTATCAAACTTATTGGCCTCTTCCATTGTTCGCATCTTTTTGTAAGATAACTGGTAACTGTCTTCATCGTCGGCATTAAACGTCATCAACATCAGGCTTGAATCAAACTTACGACGTTTCGCGTCTTCAAATACTATTTGACCCACAGTTACGCCAATTTGGTTACTACCTTCAACGATTTTTATTTGGTCAATATCGGTAAAGATACCGTTATCGACCGCTTTATTATTAACGACCTGAGGAACTATCTCAGTTTGAAAAGAAAGAAAGCTGTCAGCAAATGCGCTAGAGCTGATTAAAAGGCCAGTCACCAAGGCTAAACAAGACTTTTTCATAAAAATAATTCCTATAAATTTAAATACAAAAAGGGCGCGAGGCGCCCTTATTAAATTGACTGAATTAGAAGTAGTATTCAACACCTACTGAGAATTCCATGAAGTCTTCAGACTTCCAACGAAGGTCCGTAGTATCCGTTGCTACCACTTTATCACCAAAGTCTAGAGTACGTGCACGTGCATACAGAACCGCTGATGGGTCAACAAAGTACAGAATCTGACCAGAGATTACGTTATCGTCTGAGTTGTCGATAGTTTGTCCATCACGCTCAAGCTCGAAGTTCATTGCATAAGCTAGCTTGTACTGCCAATCACCCGTGGTGTAGATAAGACCTGTAGACATAGCGCCTTGTGATTCATCAATGCCAGTGTCTGTTGATGCTTCCATGTGCTTGTACTGAGCGAAGAATGAAATACCATTCTCAAACCATGCTTGAATGCCAGCTAGGTAAGTATCGTTCGTCCACACTGCACCTTCAGATTTGAACTTATCATTTCGCTCATACGCTAGGTCAAATTGGAAAGGTCCCACGTTGTAGTGTGCAGCACCGCCAAACCAGTAATCGTCACCTGCACCGAGCGCAGCCTCATCACCCGCACCTGCCGCTAGATCAAAAGATAACGCATCAAAATATTTTGGAGTATCCCAGCGAATGGTGTTTGATTGACGGTCTTGGTATTTTGCACCACCAATTGAACCACCCCAGTCGTATACATCACCCAAACCAGGGTTAGATGCTGGCCAGTCAATCAGCTCGTAAATAGGAGTCAAAACACGACCTAAACGAACTTGACCCATGCCTTCACTTTCAAAACCAACGAAGGTATCACGCTCACCAAGACCAGCACCTGAACCACCAAAGCTCGGATCTACATAACCACCTTCAATTTGCCACAAGAATGTTGGACCAAAGTTCTTGAATTGCTTCTTGCCACGAAAACCGATACGGGATTCGTTGTTCAACTGCATGCCACTTAAGTTGTCGTCTGTAGCTGAATCACCACTATCGTAGTCACGGTATGCTGCTTGCAAAGCGATGATGCCGTAAACCTCATATGAAAAATCACTCTTTGTTAAGAAATTTTCTGCGGCATTCTCACCTTGGATACCCGCAGCTAGTGCTGCACCACTTAGAGAAAGACTGGATAACGCGACCGCTACTAAAGACTTTTTGAACAGAGACATGAAGGAACCCCTTGTATTTTATAAATTATTTTATTTGAGTAATCAGCACTTCCGGTGCCGTTTTTGTTTACTGGGATAATTCTTACAGATTTTTTCAAACACGAAATAAGTGTGAGGGATTTGTTTGAGCAAGTTCACTATCAAAAAACCTAAAGATAATTAATTCAATAATTTCAGTCAGTTACGATACGTCAAAATCGTCAAATTCCATTTACATCGAAAAAAACCTTCATGATAAGACGACTTTCAACTCTGAATCACAAGAAAAAGTTGAAGTGGGTCATACTGGATTTAGATTTCAAATTACAGAAGTTCAAAATAATCACAGAAAATGTGATCTAAGTTTAAGCTAAGCAATTGAAAGGACTGCATATAGAGATTCCAAACCTTCCGTTAAATCATTTTTAACGGCAAACCACACAATCTAAATTAAGAATGTGAATTAAGTTGAGTATCTTGGGAGGGATGTGAAGGTAAAAATAGGTGTATTTTCGCTCAAGAAACCTTAGCAAAAGAGAGTGGTTATAAGATTTGGCCAAGAACTGTAGCAGATACACTCTCGTTCAGCTTTGTTTTGAAGTAGTGAGCCCTAGTGAAAACGAGCTGCATTGCGGGGTATTCAAAAGTAGATACTCGATAGAAGCGCTCGAGTATGACGGGTTTCGGTGAGTTTTTGTGCTTGGGTCGACAAACATCTCTTGAAGCCCCCTATCGGAGATCTTGGATTCGCATTGTGGAATACCAAAATAGTAGATACTCGATAGAAGCACTCGAGTATGACGGGTTTCGGTGAGTTTTGTACTTGGGTCAGCACACACCTCTTAACGCCCCGATTGGAGATCTCGAAGCGACATTACGGGATATCAAAAGTGGAAGATACTCGATAGGAGCACTCGAGTATGACGGGTTTCGGTGAGTTTTGTACTTGGGTCAGCACACACCCCTTAGCGCCCCGATTGGAGTTCTCGAAGCGACATTGCGGGATATCAAAAGTGGTAGATACTCGATAGAAGCACTCGAGTATGACGGGTTTTGGGGAGTTTAGTACTTGGGTCAGCACACATCTCTTAGAGCCCCTATTGGAAACCTCGGGGCGACATTACGGGATATCAAAAGCAGTAGATACTCGATAGGAACATTCGAGTATCTACTGCTTTTGGTGAGTTTTATGCTTGGGTTGGCAAAGCACCCCTTAGGGCCTCTAAATTGTGGATTTCACATTAATATCAATACGTTAGAAGAGTCGGACTTTCTAAGCTCTGTCATCCCCGAGTGCTCTTATCGGGGATCTAAATACCTCATAAGATTGCCGATAAAAGACTTCGGCAACAACGAGTCTCGTGTTAGTTGTGTAGAAAGGAAAGAGTAGACGGTGCTAAGTCAGGATGTCACACCCTTGATGCGCTAGAGACTAAAAACAACAGACACTGCAAGTGGCGACTGATGGCGAGCATAACTAATGTTATTGAACCTTAAATATGCGTACTTTATTCAAGGCAAAAAAAGGGCCAGCATCTAGTGCTGGCCAAGAGGAAATAAACAAACCCTACGTAGTTTACTTAACTTGTGTTACTCGACTCTCCCTTTCACCGCTAGCGGAAACTGATTTAATCCATACATCACCAGAAACAGATGGACGCTGTTCATCTTGGTATGTCACCCACTTTTCACCATCAACAGAGTACTGAAGCTCTACACCTGGGAATTGAACGTTCATAGCAAGCTTGCCATCAACAATTTCAGCTCCTGGGATTGGTAGGCGGTAATCAATGCCCGCTTTTTCAATCTTAGCCAGTTCACGTTGACCCATTACGTTGGCAAAACGAGTCCAATCAGCAAGAAGTGCATCTTTGTTCACAAGGTCTGTATCTTGGGAGTATTCAACACCAACCTTATATTCGTTTTCCCATTCAGCTGCATGCCAAGCACGCTCTGCTGCTGCAACAACGCGAGGGAATACCATGTACTCAAACTGCTCATCAGTACGTACTGTTTCAGACCAAAGCTGAGCTGACATACCGTAGAATGGGCGTTCCTGTTCAACCGTACCTGCCGCTGTAAAGCCATTTCCATCACGGTCTACTGAAGTTTCTGCGTTCTGAGGCATGTTTTCCGGAGCAAATGCAAACATCTTACGTGTATCTGTTGCACGAGTTGCCCAGTAGTAGCCGCGCTCTTTCGGGTCTACTTCATATGGGAAATCCATGTAAACGTAATCTGGGTTTGATGCAACTATGTCGTAGCCTTTGTTCGCCCACTCATAAACAGTTGCCGCGCCACCCCAGTACAGAGTTTCCCAGAAGTTCACACGTGTGTTTTCAGTGGCAAATGAATCTGCGCCTTCACTGTATTTCAGGCCATCTTCCCATGCTTGGAAGTTTGCAATGCCTTTCTGTGCAACGATTTTTGAAACTTCTTCTGCAAAGTAGCTTGGAAGGTGACCAAACTCTTCAACATCGCCACTTTGAATTAGTGCCTGACATTGAGGAGACTTAGCAAATGGTAAGTCTTGCTCAGATAGGTCGATGTTGCCTTTCCAAGCCACTTTCTCTTCAGCATTAATGTCTTGGAAACCAGCGCCTAGCTTGATGTTCTTCGCCTCATCACCACCAAAGTGCCATGTTGTAAGAGGCATACCTGCTTCATTGTGCATGGCTGCAACTTCAGTAATGATCTTGTCAACAAAGCGCTTAGATGAATCGATACATGGGTTGATAAAGCTCTGCTTATCGTAGAACTGTATCGTAGTAACGTTAGAAGTATCTTGAGGATCCATTAGGCGATATTCATTAGCCGCTTCTTCATTGCCTTCAGCCATTAAACGGTCGTAACGAGCTTCCATTGAAACTACTGCTGCTCTTGCGTGAGCTGGCATATCAATCTCTGGAATCACTTCAACGTTGCGAGCTTTCGCGTACTTCAAGATTTCTAGGTAATCAGCACGAGTAAAGTGGCCTGTACCAAAGTTTTCCGTTGTTGAACCTGAACCTAGCTGAGGCAGTAAGCACGATTTTTCATCCAAATCGAAACAACGCTTCGCACCGATCTCTGTAAGCTCTGGTAATCCTGGGATCTCTAGACGCCAACCTTCATCATCAGTTAAGTGAAGGTGGAGTTTATTCATTTTGTAAGCGGCTAGCTGGTCGATGGTCGATAAAATCGCTTCTTTAGTATGGAAGTTACGCGCTACATCGACCATAACACCGCGGTAGTCAAAGCGTGGTGCATCTTTGATTTCAACCTGAGGTAGCTCAGTGGGTGCATCTAGGTTTACCAATGCGAAAACAGACTGCATCGCGTAGAACGCACCCGCATTATCGAAGGCTTTAATCTCAATACCATCTTGCTCAATGTTTAGAGAGTAAGCACCAGATTTAGCATGTTCTGCTTTGAACTCTTCAGGAGTAATTGCGATCTGAACGGGTGTCGTACCCGCTAAGTTAACACCTAGTAGTTCAGCTCGGCTCTCAAGAGCCTGCACTTGCGCGTCTTCAAATGGTGCATTTTCTAGCTTAAGACCACCAGAGATATCCAGTGAACCTTCTTTAGCTTGAGAGAAAGACGGTGCAGGAATAATGGCTGTCGTAACGTCTTCTAGTGCTACATCGCTGTTTTTATCAAAGCGTGATGCCGCTGTGGCAATGATATTGTTGTCGCCAGCGGTACGCTTAAGGTTGTCCCCTTCTAAACCGCTCACGAAATCAGTCATATCCACATCGCTCAGTGATACGATTTGCTTCGGCTCCGCACCATCAGCTGCAACGAATGCGCCCGGCATGAAGTCAGTTTCAAACAATTGCCAGTATTCGCCAATAAAGGTTAGGTCAACACTCTCACCCGCCTTAAATCCTTCAAACTTATCTGTTGGCTCAAGTTTATGTAGATCGCCAGTCACTCGAGTAATCTTAAACTGCTCATTATCGACATCTAGAATCAAACGGATGCTGTGGAAGTATATAGTCCAGTCGTTTGAATCCACCGCTTCACCATCGTTGGTTAGCGTCATTTTAACTTGGTTACATGAAGCCCACTCTGCGCCTAGATCTTGGCATTTCAAGCCTTCATCCGCACCGTGGTTAGTTAATACTTCATATTTGATGTCTAGATTGTTAGCAAGCAGGTCAACGGTATTCTGTGGTGAGTTCTGCATTGAAGAACACCCAGCCAGTACGGTTATTACAGAGGTAGCAATCAAACTCTTTTTCAACATGATAAGTCCCTATTGGTATTTTAATTTTTCTAAATCAGCTAATGAGTAGGTCTGCATATAATCTAAAACGCGTTAATTCGCATTGCAAATTTAGTAAGTCAAGGTCAAATAGGAGTAAAAACGGAAGGGAGTTGATTTAACTTATTGTTTTATATGAATTAAATACCAATAAACACTTTAATTAACACTCAATACCTAGGCTGCGTTGAGGTATTTTTATATTGAAAGTGTGATTATCACCACTGCTCGTCAAAAACGTCAAAATGGTGTTTTTTTAGATCTTAACGACGATTGTTGTTTTTCTGCTCAGCGAGTGAAACAACCAGCTTAGATTGAGATAGGTAAAGCCAGAAGCTAATCATAGCAAGGGATTAAGGTGGGATTAGTGGAAAGAAAGAAGAACTCACTTTATAAGTATTACGCTGATAGCTGTATTATTCAGCCACAAAAATGGCATGCACCTTACTCCAGAAGACAGTAATGTGATCAGCAACTAATTTTCCAACTAAAAATAACATACTTGATATTTAAAGCATTTAAAGCGCATAGCAAAAAGCCCCTGCTTAATCCATCCATTGAGTAATGAAGGTTAAAGCAAGGGCTTTTAGAACGTATCTATGTGGTTGTACTTTACTCAGCTAGGCACATGCCACTGTTTTGTTTTTTGCCTTACGTCTTAGTAAGCGGAAGGCGATTCCTGCAAGCATAATCAATCCACAGAATCCATAGACTTGCATTACTGTTGGGTCATTAGAAACAAAGCCGACATCAGAGAACATCACATAAGCACCTAGAACCATGTACAAGATAATGGCTGACGCCTCAAAGCGGAATGCCCATGGTGTAACATCAATATTCTCATTTATTGGCATCACATACTCGGTCTCACGAGGCATAAAGTGACCAATGATGAACATCAGAGCCGTACACACTACAAACAAGATAGCCAATTGGTGTAGGAAGTGAATCGGCGTATCAAACACTAGCTGCATTGCCGCGTAAGACAATACGAATACTGTCAAAGCAATCTTGGCTGCAATAGCGGGTACACGCTTAGAGATGTATCCCACAAACACAATGGTAAAGATAGGCACACTAAAGAATCCCGCAACCATTTGTAGATATTGAAACAAGCCTTCTGGTGCATACATGATGAAAGGTGCAATACATACAGAGATTATCGCAATAATAACACCAAAGATGCGACCCTTACTCACCAACTCTTCATCACTCTTTCCTTTACCAAATAAAGGCTTATACACATTAAGAGCAAATAAGGTCGTTGAGCTGTTCAAT
The DNA here is from genome assembly GCF_001677275.1 of Vibrio breoganii. Classification (GTDB taxonomy): domain Bacteria; phylum Pseudomonadota; class Gammaproteobacteria; order Enterobacterales; family Vibrionaceae; genus Vibrio; species Vibrio breoganii. Next base: position 751,835 of record NZ_CP016177.1, on the reverse strand, counting down.
ACACCATTGAAGGTACTTAGGATGGCACCAAACATCACTGCAACAAAGAAGCCAACCAGTGGTTTAGGCAGAACCTCATTAACCAAACGCGTGTACATGGTATCTGGATTACCCGCATCCGCTCCAAAGATATGGAATGCGATAATTCCAGGGATGATAAGAAATAGAGGAGAAATAACCTTAATCGCACCCGCAAGGATAACGCCTTTCTGACCTTCTTTTAGATTCTTTGCGCCAAGAGCACGTTGGATAATAGACTGATCTGTACCCCAGTAGTAAAGGTTCACCAGCAACAAACCCGTAAATAGTGTCGAGAACGGCAGTGGATCCGTTGAAGTACCCACAGATTGAAGCTTCTCAGGAGCAGCTGTTAGCAAAGTATCCAATCCTGCACCGAAGCTACCGCCACCTAATACCATAAGTCCAAATACAGGGATCATTAGGCCGCCAATAATCAGGCCAACACCATTGATAGTATCAGCGATAACCACCGCCTTTAAACCACCATAGATAGCATAGAAGAAACCCAGTAGTCCTATGGTGGCCGCAATCAGAGCGATAGAACTGAATTCAGAGATGCCCAATAGAGCCTGAACATCAAAGATTTCACCCAGTACCACAGCACCTGCATAAAGAGTTGTCGGCAAAATGTTGATCACGTACTGACAAAGGAAAAGTAGCGTAACAAACTTCTTCACAGAAAGGTCGTAGCGACTTTCCAGAAAATCAGGAATGGTGGTAATACCTTGCTTCAAATAGCGTGGCACGAGCATCAAAGCGATGATAACGAGCGTCACACCAGAGGCCACTTCCCATCCCATAACACTCATGTTGTGGGTGTAAGCTTGTGCGCTCATACCAACGAAACTCGTTGCACTAAGGTTAGTCAAAATAAGTGAGCTCGCAATCAAGCCACCAGTTAGGCTTCTTCCGCCAAGAAAGAAGCCGTCTTGTGAGGTGTTCTTGTCATTCTTTACTTTGTTATAGGTGTAAGCCACCACAAACCCAGTAAACAGAAAGAACGATAGCAATACCGTTATAGACATTTTATTTTCCTTTATTTGTTATATTTTATTCGGCAGCAATACCTCGCTGCCGGTAGTGTTTTACAGAGGTTTTGTCGTTATTAGATTTTTTGTAGGTGCACAATCAGAGCGGATTCTGGGTCGAGAATAGGCAGTGTTATCCCTATTTCTTTCAGATTGTCGCCGCTTAGAGTCAGTGTTTTATCTAGCCATTTAGGACGTTGCTTCATCAGCTGAAAACTGGTCTGTGGCATCTCTACCAATTTCACTTGGTATTTGGCGTCAGAATCAGTGCAGCTAATGCGAAGAGGAGATGGAAGCGCATGATCTGGCATTGCTAACTGACAAACCGTTATCAACATTTCATCATCGCTTTCAACACCGTAGATATTCTGGTTTTTGTCCGCAGGGTCGATACGGAAACTGCGACCGCTGTGCAGCAAGTGGCGATATTGCTTATGCAGAGCAATGTAGCGAGAGAAGGCTTCTTTTTCTTCTTGAGGCTCTTTTACAGGGTCAAGCTCAACCCCCATATGACCACCAAGAGCAGTTACGCCGCGCATATTAATATGATGACGTCGATTAGTTGAGTGACACTCATCAGGACCGATATGAGCGCCCATTACTTCAGGTGGAAAAAAGTAGCTCATACCCTTTTGGATCGCCTGGCGCTCTAATGCATCGTTACAATCAGATGCCCAAAATCGTTGCGTACGCTTTAGGATCTCAAAATCAATTCGACCGCCACCTGACGAGCAAGACTCTATTTCAACCTCAGGATGCGCTTTGTTTAACTCATCAACTAAGCGATACAGTGCCATTGTTTGGCCGTGAACCGCTGGACGACCTTGATGGCCTGGCTGAACAAGTTCGCGGTTCATATCCCACTTAAGGTAAGTGATGTTATAACGAGTCAGTAGATCATTAAGGCGCTCAAACAAGTAGTTAAAACAACCTTCATTTTGCAGATCCAAAACGTACTGCCAGCGACCTGATGGCTGATGATACCCTTGCAGACCTAGCACCCATTCCGGATGATTACGGTACAGGTTAGAATCTTGGCTCACCATTTCAGGCTCAACCCAAAGACCAAACTCCATACCCTTTTCATTCACATGCTCAATCACTGGCTCTAGACCATTTGGGTATTTCATTTCATCTAGGTACCAGTCACCAAGAGCGGCGCGCTCACCATCACGGCCAATAAACCAGCCATCATCAATGATAAAGCGCTCCACTCCCATCTCTGCGGCTTCACTTGCCATCTGCATGATGTATTCAGGCTTGTGGTCAAAGTAGATGCCTTCCCAGGTATTAAGGTGCACAGGACGAGGCTTATCTACTGGAAACTTAACGATATTCTGGCGTACAAACTGTTGAAAACGCTGTGAAATACCATTGAGACCAGAATTGCTGTAGCAGCCATAAAGCCAAGGGCTTTGATAGCATTCGTCCGCATCCAAGATCGACTCGCCCGCTAGAAGCAACTCTCCAGCCTGAACAAATCGACGACCATCACTACGAACGTCTGCACGCATCTGATGGTTACCACTCCAACCTAAATGGAAACCCCACACCTGACCGCTTTGTTCGCTAAAACCATTGCTCCCCACAAACAGTCCTGGGAAATTCTCATGTGAAGTACGGCCACGACGGTTCTCTTGCATAAATCCGCCATGTTCAAAACGTTGACGCTGAGTTTGGAACTCATGACACCAGCGACCATGAAAAGTCATTAGTTCGTTAGCATGGTTTGGCAATGGAAGCGTTGATGAAAGCTTACCCAAGTAGTAACGACTGTCTCCCAAGTTCTTCACCGAGGTGCGTTTTTTAAGTACATCTGTGTCAAAATCCAGCTCTAGCTCAATGGTAAGCTCCAGCTTTGCCACATCATCACGTAGCGTGAACTCAACAGCATCTGTAGTTTGCTTGGTCGCAACCAAATTAAATACTGGTGCCCAGTCCAGTCCATCGCGGTGCCCTTCAATGCCAGGTGCATTAAAATGACCACTACCCAACTCAGGACACAGGGATAGTGGCACATCAACATCCAAGCGCGCTTGAGAAATGGGACGCTCGGTAGACAACAACAGATCCTCATCGATCTGAGCGATCTTTGCGCCCCAATGCAACACTTCAGGAACTCGAGCAGTCTTGATGATCAAGCTGTGATTTTTACTTTGTAGATGGATAAATTCGTTCATGGTAAACCAACATTGTTTTCGTAAACATTAATAACGATTAATACTGATACAAAACGCTAAACTTTGTAGCCAAAAGGCTGTTAAATGTGATCTAAACAAGGCGCAATAGGTACATAATTCGATCTAGATCTAGTTGTTTTCGAGAACATAATTGCATGTTTTTACGACATTATTGAAGTTGGTCAAGGTTATATTGTGATAATTTTTATAGTATTGACCCAGTCGGGAAACAAAGTTGAGGAAATAACAGTGAGTGTCACCTTCAAAGACGTCGCAAAACTGGCTGGTGTTTCGACACAAACCGTTTCACGAGTGACGAATGGATCCGAAAATGTCGCGGAGAAAACACGGAACAAAGTTAACAAAGCAATTAAACAACTAGGCTATGTTCCAAATAAGGGCGCGCAAATGCTTAGCCGTGCCCGTTCCACCAGCATAGGCTTAATCACTCTTGATATGGCATTACATGGTGCGGCACTGATAGCCAACGGCGTGCGTATGAAAGCGCATGAGTTGCATTTTGGTACTGCTTTTTCTGTGGTTTCAGACCCCACCCTTAGCAATATCCAACAGTCCATTCGCGAGCTTATTGCACAGCAAGTGGAGTGTGTGATCCTAAATGTGCCACTGACTTCTGAAGACGCGACTCATTTAGTAGAGCAGTTTCAAAGCCTTCATCTTATCTTTATTGATGTACCTGATGGCACTGGTGTGCATTTTGTTCATGGCGAACATGCGGACGGTGCGGCACAGTCCGTACACCATCTATTGGAAGGTAATAGAGAGCAATTCGTACTAATCACCGGACCGAGCAAATCCAGTGCCTCTAAGATTCGACTGGAAAGTTGGCTCAGTACGCTAAGTGACGTAAACAAGTCGGCGGTTTTTCAATATCAAGGAGACTGGCAAGCTCAAAGTGGGTACCTTGCCGTTCGAGAAGCAATAGCAAAACAAAAGAGCTTTGATGCCATATTGGTTGCTAGTGACCAGATGGCCTTGGGAGCACTTCGAGCCCTAAACGAAATGAACATCGAGGTTCCCCAGCAAGTGGCTGTCGTTGGATTTGATGGTATAGCAGACAGTGCTTACTTCAACCCGCCCCTCACCACAGTGAAGCAAGACTTTACTGAAATAGGACAACAAGCCGTGATTCTCGCCATCGAATTAAAAAATCACGACCCTCTCATTGAGCCCCCACAGAAACAAGTGCGTATTCCTGTCGAGCTCATAAAGCGTGAGAGCAGCAAACCAAAAATAGAAGCTCACTATCAAAAGCAACAGATACAGGATCTACTTCGCCAAGTTGAGGCTCTGCTACCGGATCAGTAAGATAATCGCACTGAACGCTTATTTACACGCCGGAGTGTGCGTACTAGTCAGAGATAAGAAGGTACTGAAATAGAAGACACCTCACTGCTAGGTATTTTCTAATTCTGAACTAATGTCATTGAATCTTCAAAACCAAAAAAGGATTGGCAATAGCCAATCCTTTCTCATTTCACTCACTGTCTCGATTAAGAGTAATCAGAAGCGTACGTTTCTTCGTAAGTGTGCGAGTAAAGCTCGAACAAGTTACCAAACGGGTCTTCTAGGTACACCATTTTTGCTTGTTTGCTGTCGTCTTCTGGGTGGTAGCGCATGATGTCCATGCGAACCTTACCGCCGTATTGTTCTGTGCGAGCGATAGCACCTTCAAAGTCCTCTGTTTGCAGGCAGAAGTGGAAGATACCTAGGCGAGAGAAGTCAACTTCGTGACGCTCTTGGCGCTCTTTCATTTCGAACATCTCAACACCGATGCCGTCTGAAGTGACAAGGTGTGCAATGTTGAAGCCTTTAAAGCCTTCGCCGAATACTGCGATACACATACGGCCAATAGCGGTTTCGCGCTCTTCGATAACCTTAGTGTTGTTCATTACGATTTTAAGACCCAGCGCTTTAGTATAAAACTCAACCGCTTTGTCCATATCGCCAACCATGATACCTACGTGATTCATTTTCATAATCTGCTCCAATCTCTTAGTAATTTGTTTCGTGTTTTGCGTCGATGGAGAGAGTATATGGAGAACTGCTTATCAATAAAAATTATTAAAATTTATTTAAATGATAATATTTCACTATAAAAATTAACACTCTACCTGCCCCACCTTTCTTTCAAGAAAATGTTTTCAACAAATTAGCAGCTAGAGTGTTTAGAGCTAAGAATCAAGAGATTGTTAGTCTATCAACTCGACTAAACCAGCACCTTGCTTGGCTTGGCAGACGTAGATTGACTCTTTAAGGCCTGTTGCCGCTTCATATTGTTGCTCAACGGAAGACTTTATTTCCTCTACTAGGCTTGGGGGCACTAATGCGACGATGCAGCCACCAAAGCCACCACCTGTCATACGAACACCACCAGCACTGCCCACGACATTTTTAACAATCTCCACTAAGGTATCGACTTCGCTCACCGTGATTTCAAAATCATCTCGCATAGACGCATGCGACTCAGCCATTAGCTCCCCCATGCGCTTCATATCACCCGCAATAAGTGCGTCAGTGGCCTCTAGTGTGCGGTTGTTTTCGGTAATAACGTGGCGAGTACGTTTAAATACGACTTCGTCGAGCTCTGAGGCTTTACCTTCAAGTTGCTCGATCGTTACGTCACGTAAAGCCTTAACTGCGAAAATACGAGCCGCCTCTTCACACTGTTCACGGCGAGTATTGTACTCACTATCAACAAGCCCTCGCTTCTTATTAGAGTTGATAATCACCACCGACATGTCTTCAGGCATTGATACACTTTTCGTTTCCAGACTGCGGCAATCTAACAACATTGCGTGGTTTTCACGGCCTTCTGCTGAGATCATTTGATCCATAATGCCGCAGTTACAGCCTACGAATTCATTCTCAGCCTGCTGACCATTGAGAGCGATCTCAGCTTGACTGATCTCTAGTTGGTAAAGCACCTTAAAGGTTTGACCTATAACCACTTCCAATGCTGCCGATGAACTCAGGCCAGCTCCTTGTGGCACATTACCCGTTACTGAAATATCGGCGCCTTTAAACTTAAAACCTCGGCCCAATAAACACTTCACCACGCCTCGGATATAGTTGGCCCACATTTTGTCTTGTTGGAATACAATCTCTTGGGTGATATCAAATTCATCTACAGCATTGTCATAGTCAACGGATATCACACGAACGATATTGTCATCACGTTTGGCTGCAGCAACCATGGTTTGGTAGTTGATAGCGCAAGGAAGAACAAAACCGTCATTGTAATCAGTATGTTCACCAATCAAGTTCACGCGACCCGGAGCTTGAATAATATGAGTTGGTTTGTAGTTAAGTACCTGTTCGAAAGAGGATTTCACGTTTTGAATAAGTTCAGACATAGGATTTTTCTCTAATTTTTATTGTTGAAAGCAACTGCTCTAAACCCGTTTGGATCAGTCGCTTTTTCTAGGGTTATTATTGTTCTTTGTAATGCACATCACTGAGGTCACGAAGACGCTGTGCAGCCTGCTCTGCGGTGAGATCGCGCTGGCTTTCCGCAAGCATCTCATAACCCACCATAAACTTACGGACGGTGGCACTGCGCAGTAGCGGCGGATAAAACAAAGCATGTAACTGCCAATGTTCTATGTCCGTTCCCTCTTCAAAGAAGGGGGCATAATGCCAGCCCATAGAATAAGGGAATGAACACTGAAACAAATTATCGTAACGGCTTGTGAGCTTCTTGATCGCTACAGCAAGATCATCACGCTGCTCGTCGGTTAGCTCGCTCATTCGGCGAATATGTGTTTTCGGTAATAGCATGGTTTCAAAAGGCCACGCCGCCCAGTAAGGCACTACAGCAATCCAATGTTCAGTCTCAACTACAGTACGAGACCCATCTTTTATTTCAGCTTCAACGTAATCCACCAGCAGGTTTGAGCCCTGTTGTTGGTAATACTCTTTCAAGTGCTTTTCTTTACGCTCAATCTCATTGGGCAAGAAGCTGTTCGCCCAAATCTGACCGTGTGGGTGTGGCTGTGAGCAGCCCATTGTTTCACCCTTATTCTCAAAGGCCTGCACCCATAAATACTCTTTGCCCAGCTCTTCAATTTGCTCATTCCAGGTATCAATTACGCCCCTGATTTTGTTCACAGGTAACTCAGGTAGCGTCATACTGTGGTCTGGTGAGAAACAAATCACTCGGCTCAAGCCCCGCACCCCTTGAGTCTTGAACAAGGGGTTATCCGATTGCGGTGCATCAGGGGAGTCAGGCATTAAGGCCGCAAAATCATTACTAAATACATAAGTACCATCATAATCAGGGTTTTCATCACCAGAGATACGAGCATTGGTTGGACACAAAAAGCACTCTTTGTCGTAGCTAGGTAACTCTTGTGTCGATGGTTTCTCATCCTGACCACTCCAAGGGCGCTTTGCTCTGTGTGGTGAAACTAGTATCCACTGCCCAGTTAATGGGTTATAGCGACGATGTGGGTGATCTACTGGGTTAAATTCGATGTTTGACATAATTGTTCTCTTTATTCGTAACCTTGAGGATTGCGTGATTGCCAGTTCCAGGTATCAGCGGTCATGGCTTCAACACTGCGACTTGCCTTCCAACCTAGCTCTTGCTGTGCCTTTTGTGTGCTTGCCCAACACTCTGCAATATCTCCCTGCCGACGAGGACAGATCTCATAAGGCACAGGCTTGCCGCTCGCTTTAGCAAAGGCTTCAACCATTTCCAATACGCTTGAACCCTTGCCGGTACCTAAGTTATAGATATGCAGCCCGGCTTCTTTGCCCACTGCTTTTAATGCGGCTATATGTCCATCTGCAAGATCCATAACGTGGATATAGTCACGAACACCTGTGCCATCTGGGGTTGGGTAATCATCACCAAATACCGCTAATTTGTCTCGACGTCCAACCGCTACCTGAGCAATAAACGGCATCAAGTTATTCGGGATCCCTTGCGGATCTTCACCCATACTTCCCGTTGGATGAGCACCAACAGGATTGAAGTAGCGCAACAAGGTAATGCTCCAGTCATTCTCTGCATCAAACAGATCCGATAAACACTGCTCTACCATGTATTTACTGCGGCCGTACGGGTTGGTCGTTGCACCCGTTGGAGAGTCTTCGGTGATGGGTACGATCTCAGGGTCGCCATATACCGTGGCTGAAGAACTAAACACTATGCTCTTCACTCCTGCTTTCCTCATGCAGCGACACAGCACCAACGAGCCATTAACGTTGTTATCGTAATACTCAAGAGGTTTTGCCACTGATTCACCCACTGCCTTTAAGCCAGCAAAATGAATAACCGCTGCGATGTCATGTTGTGAAAACACGCTATCTAAGAAGGCTTCGTCTCGGATATCACCAAGATGAAATCTTGGTGATATCCCAGTCAAAGCCTCAATGCGCTGCAGAACCTCTTCTTTTGCATTGCAAAGGTTATCTACGATGATAGGTTCCATACCTGCCTCTAGCATTTGCACGCAAGTATGACTTCCTATATATCCCAAACCACCTGTAACGAGTACTTTCACAATAACCTCTCTGTACATTAAATTGATCAACTGCCAATCAGTTTAGCAATCAATTACAGGATCGATCCGTGATCAAACTCAAACAGTGTAAACGTTTCCACAAAAAAGAAGCAGTACATACCTATAAAGATTAACTCACAGGATAAATAAGGGATAAGTAAAGTGTAAACGTTATCACCATCGGTGTATCTATGATGCCATCTTTAAGATGTTGAAAGTTCTGATTTTACACAGTACTTTTAATCAATCAGCTTACGAGAACGACTAGATGACCAATTATTTTGAAAGCCCATTCATAGGGAAAACGCTCAAAGAGCAAGTTACTAACCCCAATATCATTGTCGGTAAACACAGTTATTACTCTGGCTATTACCATAAACACAGCTTTGATGACTGCGCTCGTTACTTACTTCCTGATAGAGATGACGTGGACAAATTGATCATCGGCAGCTATTGCTCGATCGGTTCAGGAGCTGTGTTTATGATGGCCGGTAATCAAGGTCATCAGAATCAGTGGGCCAGTACATTTCCCTTTTTCTATCAAGATAATGAACACTTTATGGATGCCAAAGATGGCTTTGAGCGCTCAGGTGATACTGTCATTGGCAATGATGTCTGGATTGGTACTGAAGCGATGATCATGAATGGTGTCAGAGTTGGTGATGGTGCCATTATTGCGAGTCGAGCCGTGGTAACCAAAGATGTTGAGCCCTATTCCATCGTAGGTTCGAACCCGGCAAAACATATCCGTTATCGCTTTAACGAACATCAGCGCACTCAACTTATCGAGATGAAATGGTGGGAATGGAGCGATTTGCATATCAAAGAAGCTATGAAATTACTTTGCTCCTCTAATATTGAAGGCCTTTATGCCTATTGGAAAGAGAGCATAATAAACGAGTAGTCCAAGTTGCCGCAATGCAATGGCCTTAGTCATTCTTTACTTAGGCCAACTTGAAAACTCGACTCTTTCATCTGCGATATAGAATAAAATCTCACCGCTTTTAATCACAGTACTGAGCTTTTGATTGATATTGACCTCTCCTGCCGAATTACGACTGCCAATAATCGTTGCTTCGAAGTTCTGTTTGAAATCTAAGAACACTTTTTCCAGTTCAAAATCAGGCACCTCTTGAGGCACCACAATACTGTACTGGGTCTGTCCCTTGTGGGCGGAGACCAATTCACTGTGTATAAAGCTACTACCGAAATCTATTACCGACTTGGCCAGCAATTCAGTTGAAAGGTTCGATATGCATTCAGCATTGGGATAATGCGCTGAAAGGATCTGACATTTCACATCATCCACAAAGTGAGCAACGAGATGTGCATTCGGGTTCAGCCTAGCTACAAATAAAGAAATGGTTAATGTCATTTCATCAGTATCTGTATCGACAACCAAACACGACGCTTTATCTATGCTCGCTCGCTTTAGATCATCTTCTTCAGTAAAACTATGTGCATTGATAAATTCAACATCATCGCCGAGTGGGTTTTGTTGCTCTTGGACACTGATAAGAACAATTTTACGCTGCCTTTCTTCTCGCTTCAGCATTTGCACTAAGTGTGGCGTTCTGTCGCGATTGTAGCCAATAATCACAATATGGTTAGTAAAATTCACGTTGTGTTTTCCTTTAAATTGACGAAACCAGAACGTCGAAAACGCACTGATGACCTTGCCGATAATGACACCAAATAAACCTAACGATAGAGGTATAACAAAAAAGGCAGTGAATAGGCGGCCATTGGGCGTAGAAGGTGACATGTCACCATACCCAACGGTTGAACCAGTGACGGCAAGGAAGTAAATAAAATCAACAAGCTGATCGGTAAGTGCATGCTCTCCAAGCACTCGATAGCCCAAATAAACTAGAGTTGAGTATGCAAATACCAAAAACAATGCGTTGGTTCTAGCTAACACCAACGCGTATCTCGAAAGGTATTTATCCCACCAAATAAGTAGTCGTTGTTTAAGTATCACTCGTCATTCCATTTCTCGAATTACACCGCAATTTGGGACATTGTTAGAACCAGTGGTAAGCGGCTGAAATACCATAGTAGTTAATATCTGGACCACCAATATCGTTATACCATGTGTACTCAACGGCGCCAGACCAGTTTTTATGAAATTGATACTCAAGCCCAACACCTAAGTGTGGGGTCCAGCCTTGATCGTCTTCAAAGACATTCTCTCCATTGGCGCTCCACTCGTAGGCCTGAAAACCTATCTTGCCAAAGATAGAGAGGCGATCAACCATTTCATAAGAGCCTTTTGCCGTTAGATCAAGGGTCTTAGCGTCGTAGCTACCCGGTATATCCTTGAGGTCAGCTTCGCCTAAGTCATGGTACCCCAATTCAAAAGCTAGCCATGGCAATGCCTGAACACCAAAAAAGGCCCCCCAAGCAAATGGGGAATCATCCACTTCGCTTACGCTTGTTACACCCGAACCCAAGTCACCATAATTCGCAGACCCCAGTTTGATCCCACCATAAAAATGAGAAAACGTAATATTGTCAGACTCCGCGGCCAATGAAGGAAACGAAACCGCGATTAGTAGCGGGATTGTGAGAGCGTTTTTGATCATTCGCTAATGTCCTTACAAGCTCAAAAAGTATTCGTAATACTGATACCTAATACTAGACCTTGATTATGATGAAATAGAGAAACACGATAGTAAATGTAGCTAATCTGAAGAGATTAATTGAAAAGTGTGACCGCCCTAATGCAACAGATGACCATATACCTAAATAAAATAAGCAGATGAAATTAAAGGATATTATCTAGTTTAATGAGAACGGGTTTGTGGCTATTTCGTCAGCGAGTAGTCATTCATACGTGCATACTTAATTGCATCATGGCGCGAATGAACATTTAACTTTTTATACAGCTTGTAGATGTGACTTTTTACTGTGCTCTCCGAGAGAAACAATCGCGTCGCTATTTGCTGGTTCGAGATGCCATAAGCCAATAGCTCTAATATTTGCTTTTCTCTAGAGGTTAAATCCGAATCGTGTGGATCGGAAGATAGATCAGAGCAACGATAGCTCGATACTAATCGCTCCATATAGGGTCTAGGTAGCCAGAGGCCTCCATTGAAGATGTATTCAATGCTTTCGTTTATGTGCTCAACCATCGCATTTTTAAGAAGTACTCCTTTTAACAACTTCCAACGTAGAAGTTCTTCATCCAGTGGTGTGGCAGGAACGTTGTGCACCATAAGAGGCCAACTTAACATATCAAAGTCGGGTAAAAGTTGTTTGTTGTCGATATCACGCAAGTAACTGTGCTCTATCAAAACTAAGTCAGTTACGAGAGTTTGGCTGTTGGTAATGGCTTCTTCAGGCAGGCAAGTATGTACATTCAGGGCTGTATTGGCGGAAAGCTGCTTTTCTAGAAGACTAGTTTGCAGATTTTTCTCCGCAAGGATCAACAAAGTTCGAGTGTTCATGACTAGTATTTTTTAGTGGCTCACACTACAACCTAAACGTGCCACCGCCTCACTGAATTGATTAAAAATCGTACAGTAAATATAGTTTAAAGAGCTTCCAACAGAAAGGTGAAAAGCTGAGAGTTAGATGAATATCCCATTACATCATTCATCAAAATTACTACTATTGAGAACCTATCTATGCCTATTTCTAAGTCTCTTAAATTTCAAGCAACTGTTTTATCTGCTAATACTACGCCTCATACTTTGATTTAGATTTCCCTTAATTTAGCCGGTGCTAAAATTTAGATTCAAACTTCCTCAGCCTTTTTTAACATGAGTTTTCATACTCTAAGCAACCTTGTCAAAAACTCACTTAATTCATTGTTTATTAATGATTTTTACCACAAAGGTCTTACTTACTTTGAGATGCAAGCTCTCACCACTAACACTCAGCTTTGCCTTATCTATAATCTCATTGCTCTCGAGGAGAAGTGAGAGTAACGACGTATTTTTGTAAAACCCTTAACTGAACAAGCAAGGATAAATGGGGTACTTATTATGAGTCTTAATAAAACAGCAATCGCTATAGTATTGGCGGCAATGTTTCTTGGCGGCAATGCGTTAGCTGATGGTGGCAGACATGGTTCACCAAGCCCATCGAACAGTGTAGAAGTTGATGATAACTATGTTGATGACGGCAATGGGAATAACCAGTGGGAAGACAGTGCCAACATTGATGACAGTTACAACGATCGCTCTGATAGTAGTATGACCGACAATTCAGACCACAGTATGGTCGACAAATCAGACAGTAGTACTACAGACAAGTCTGATAACAGTAGTGTTGTCAAAAATGATGCTAGTACTCATGTAGCCGACAGCTTTAACGATGAGTCAGACAACAGTACAACAGACAAATCGGACAACAGTAGTATTGTCAAAAATGACGCCAGCAATCATGCAAAAGACAGCTTTAATGACAAGTCAGACAATAGTATGACCGACAAATCAGATAACAGCACAGTGACCAGAAATGATGCCAAAGATAGTTTTAATACTGATTCCAGTGCTAATTATGAGAACAGTCATAACACTATCACCCTAGATGCTGACGTCGTTATCGCAAACTCAGCTCAAATTGGTGCCGTAAGTGGTAATAGTTTGAATTCAGGTGGTGGCTTTGGAAGAAGACCTGGTGGTGCAGCTGGAATGAGTAATACCAATAACCTTGGTGGATTTGGTGGTGCAGCTGGTATCACTACAGTGACTCAAAATGCTGGAGCTAATTCCTTAGTCCAACAAAACGTGACAACCAATGCCAATGTTTTAGCGGATTAAACCAAATTGGCTAGGAGAATATGATGCGTTTGACACTGTGCACGATCAGTTTGATGTTGACCTTCTCTGTGCACGCTGAAGAACTCGTGTTGCCCAACGTAGCTGTTGCCAACGAGGTGATGGAGCAATCTAGAGGTAAGCAGTCTGTAGAACTCGATTTTACGAGTTTAGCTTCTGACGTCGATGGCATAAGCGTCGGCAACACAGCAAGCAACACAGTTAGCGGTAATAACATTCTGTCTTCGGGAGCGTTGTCTGATAGCTCTGGTATTTCCAGCGTTATTCAAAATACAGGTAACAACGTACTGATTCAGAATTCAACCGTCGTCAATTTGAGTATCGAATAGCAAGATGAAAAGGATAAGAAGACCCCTAGCATGGTTGGTGCTGACACTGTCGGCATCAACCTTTGCTATTGAATTCCTGCCGCACAGAGCTAACTATTCGGTGCCAGTCAAAAGCTACAAAGAACTGGTTTTTGGTGATGTTTATCGACAGCAATATGATTTCAGTTGTGGCTCTGCTGCTCTGGCTTCTTTGTTGCAGTTTCATTATCAACGCCCTGCCAGAGAGCAGGATATCTTTGATGTGATGTATGAACAAGGAGACAAGAGTCTCATCAATCAACAAGGCTTTTCCCTGTTAGACATGAAGTTCTATCTTGAGTCTGTGGGCCTAAAGGCCGATGGTTTTCATATTAGCTTACAGAAACTCCGTAGTATTGGAGTTCCCGGAATAACCTTAGTTAATTTCGATGGCTATATGCACTTTGTTGTCATTCGAGGGATAAGTGAGAACAATATTGTTATTGGGGATCCCTCTCGCGGAACTATGGTTATGCCTGTTGAACACTTCAATCAGTATTATCAGGGGCTCACCTTGATAGTGCGTAATGAAGCAGAAGTAGGCAAGGCAGGCTTCATTACAGATGATGAGTTCTCAATCTACAATGCCTCACCACTAGAAGCAGGCGTTTCACGTGATTCACTAGGGGTGTTTAGTATCACGCTACCCATCTCTGGGGACTATTAGGAGTGGCTATAATGACGAGTAAGTTAATAGTAGCGTTCGGGTTGTTGTTACTTCCCGTCAGTACTTTACACGCTGATGAGATCCGTGTAGCTGGTATTGAAATCGCCGACAACACCACTCTGTCGACCTTGAGGGGCGGCTTTCAGCTTAGCAACGATTATGTCATTGATATTGGCATAAGCATCACGGCTGCGGTCAACGGAAAAAACATCTATCAAACAACTATTGCTAATCTCGTATTCCACAATGGTACTCTCACCGCCAAACCAACGTCTAATGACGAAGGTTATAATCCAACTAACTCTAGTCTCGTTAATGTGGTTCAGGTTGGAGAAGGTAATGTCATTGGCGGCACAGACCTTCAATCAGAGGAAGCTGAATTGCCCAAGCCTGACATAACTGGACCAAGCATTATCAATATCATCCAAAACACCTTGGATGATAGTGTGCTTGGGCTTAATACTGTTGTCGATGTGGATGCTCGAGTAGAGAGTGTTAATAAGCAGATCAGAGATGATCTTCGCTTGAAAGAGTCTTTACTTCAGCATAGATACTAAACTGACTAGAAGTAATAAGGTACTCTGACCGATAGTTGAAAGTCTGGTGTATCTTCGGTCAGTCCGGCTTGTGCGCTGATGTTTAAAGATGAGCGTGGATTCATTCTTAGATTCACCCCTACCGTCAAAGAGTCTAAGTGTAAAAGCTTGGCGTCATCCGGCTCTTGTCCATTGATCTTACTCTTTAGAATAGTTCTGTGGGTCACTCCTATTGAGAACGACAGGTCTGGATTGACAGCAAACCCCATCCCTCCCCCAATTGATATGGTATCCCCCAAATCAATCTTTTGCTCTTCACTACCCACCTCGACTTTATCTTCAATATTATATATGTACCCTATATTAGCGAATAGCACTGCGGGATCAGTTGGGTAGAGCATGGTGAGACTGGGTTCAATACTCCAAAACCCTGAGCCTGTAGAGACGTCCTCTAGAGTATTTGTAGTTTCATCAATATCAATTTCATAAGGAGAGCGACCCGTTCTGGTTTTGAGTCTCAGCCCCCCTATCCAATAGGGTGTGCTTTCAAAATTAAACTGATGACGCAAACCAATTTCTAGATCCCCCATCGCTCCTCCGCTATTCGAACGGTTAATCACGTCGGGGGAACCATCTTGTATTGGTCTCACTGTTATCTGATCATTACGGTAAACATAAGGCAAACGTAGTTCAAACTCCGTCGCGTTGGTTAGTCCTAATCGCGCAGTTAAACCAAAAGTAGTCGTCACAAAATCTGCATCACTGACCTCTATACGGCCAATAATTAAGGTGGGAAGCACGGTATAGCCAACAACAGAGACACGATTTGAGGAGTTCTGTGTAAAGCTAAGAGAGCCTTCTAAGGACCAAGTCCCTTTAGGTGATAAAACTCCCGGCTTATCAATGACATCCCCAACCGTCAGTGTAACGTCGTTGTTCTCTTCCGCATGAATAGTTTGGCTCATGCACAATAAGACTGCGCTACACCAGACAATCGGCTTGCCTAACATCACAAAATCCTCCCTCGTAAAGAGTGGTTAATTTTTAGACAACTTTTGCGTATACCGCAACTTATTCACCTAAAAAATAACAACAAGAAAATATAATCTGATTAAGCATTGAAGGGACAAAAGTACATACTGTAGAAACGCAAAAAGCCCGTCATTTCTGACAGGCTTCTTTAAAGTGGTCGGTGAAGAGGGATTGGATGCGACCGGGCTTCCGGCGGACTGGCGTTCCAGCGCGGCGGGCTTCCGTACTCGACTGATTTGTTTCCCTCTAAAACGACGAAACCCCGCACGATGTGCGGGGTTTCTATGTATGGTCGGTGAAGAGGGATTCGAACCCCCGACCCTCTGGTCCCAAACCAGATGCGCTACCAAGCTGCGCTATTCACCGAGTTCTCAACGAGGAGTATTTCCTGCTGAGACCGCGTATATTACGGATTTTTTCTCACTGCGCAATACCTATCTTTATAAAAATGCGTTTGAGCTATCTATGTGGCGACAAATCACACTACCTCACCAAAAATGAGAGCCACCAGCCATTAACAGCAAACTAAAAGTTACATACGAGCAACAATTGATCCAGATCATCTCTACTTTCAAGTCACAAATTACTATGGTTACATCATTCAGCAATGGGTGATGAATCTCCTCACTAGATCAGTTAGCAGCCAATTGTTGCGCCGAGGCAATCTGAATTGCCTCGGTTTTTCTTTTTTAAGTGACGTTCGTCGATTTCCAATTATAATCTCCCTATTCCAACCTATTTCTTGATTTTTATGTCTGAAGAATTTGAAAATGATTTTTCCTTTCATGAGATGATGGGAGATGTTAAACCTCTCCATCAAGACACCGCCGTCCATAAGAGGTCTCATACCACCGATGATAACCATCTACTGAGACAACTGGCGGCGGTAAGTATTGAAGAAGAACTACCTGAATATTTAACGCTTGATAATGCGCCCATGCTAAAGCCTGACGATATTATCGAGTTTAAACGTAG
The DNA here is from genome assembly GCF_001677275.1 of Vibrio breoganii. Classification (GTDB taxonomy): domain Bacteria; phylum Pseudomonadota; class Gammaproteobacteria; order Enterobacterales; family Vibrionaceae; genus Vibrio; species Vibrio breoganii. The sequence goes on along the minus strand of NZ_CP016177.1, from coordinate 734,731 downwards.
CGGTGTACAAAATGGTGTTTACCGGAAACTAAGGCTGGGCAAGTACCCAATTCAAGCCAAGTTAGATCTGCATCGCAGAACCCTAACTCAGGCACGAGATGAAGTTGTACACTTCCTCAAGCAATGCTTAAGACTCGAAGCAAGAACTATCATTATCGTGCATGGTAAGGGTCATAACTCAAACCCACCAGCACTAATGAAAAGCTACGTTGCTTTTTGGCTACAACAAATTAATGAAGTACTTTGTGTTCATTCAGCTCAAGCCTTTCACGGTGGAAGTGGCGCAATCTATGTAATGCTGAAGAAGAACGAAGAGAAGAAACTAGAGAACCGAGAACGTCACCAAAAACGTCAAGGTTAACTCAAAACAGAGAGAACTATGTCTGATAACGCAAAGCGACTAAATAAATTCATCAGTGAAACTGGCTTCTGCTCTCGCAGAGAGGCGGACAGACTGATCGAACAAGGCCGAGTGACCATTAATGGTAAAATCCCAGAGATGGGCACTAAGGTCTCTTCAGAGGACGAGGTTCTTGTTGATGGCAAACCACTAAGAGAAAAGCGCAAAGCCCTCTACATAGCACTGAACAAGCCTACAGGGGTCACCTGTACCACAGAGCGCGATATCCCTGGAAACATTGTCGACTTTATTGGACACAAAGAACGTATTTTCCCGATTGGTAGATTAGATAAGCCATCAGATGGCCTAATCTTTTTGACCAACGATGGTGATATCGTCAATAAGATCCTTCGCGCTGGGAACAACCACGAAAAAGAGTATGTGGTTCGTGTTGATAGACCTATCACACCAGAGTTTTTGAAGAAGATGGCCAGCGGTGTGCCCATTTTGGACACGGTAACCTTGCCATGTGAGATCACTAAAGAGTCCGAGTACAGCTTTCGCATCGTCTTAACTCAAGGGTTGAACCGTCAGATTCGACGCATGTGTGAAGCGTTAGATTACCGTGTATTCAAACTGCGCCGAGTGCGTATTATGAATATCACTATCGATGGCATTCCCAACGGTAAATGGCGCTACTTAAGTGATGATGAGGTAAAAACCTTGCTTGAACTCAGCGGCGATTCTGTAGGAACAGAAGAAGCCTCCGTAAAGGATGCTCAAGGCCGACGTATAAGAAAAGCCACTGACGCTAAGCTTTACGATAGCCGTGAAGAAAACCAAGCCTCTAGAGCCCGTCGCAACCGCGATGAGCAAAAGCAGGTATTTGATGGCAAGTTTACCCCTAGCAGACACAGACCAAAGGGCAATTCGTCAACTGGAAAGCCATCTGGCAATAAAAGTTACGCTAAACCAAAAGCCACCCCTACAAAACCAAGCGAAGGCAACAAGCCTCGAGTGAAGGGAAAGCTCAGCTTGAAGAAGTAAGACTTATTTGTAGCTGTCAGCTTCAAGCTTTCAGCTACAAGTATCTTCTTGAAATAGTCACCCCTCAGCCGTCATCCTAGAAACAGCTTAGCTGTTATCTAGGATCTTAGGGAGTGCTGCAGTTAGCCATATGCACTCTAAGATTCTGCTAGGCAGGCATACCGGATAAATACCTCGTATGCTCCAGAATGACCATTTCCTATCGATATTAAAGCTCTTTCTGAAAGCTGACAGCTTAAAGCTTGCAGCTGATCAAAGCCTTTCATCCTTAGGCGAATCCATCACCACCATAGTAGTAATCGATTTCACGTACTCACACTCTCCCAGCACATCGGCATGAATACGCTTATATGCGGCTAAATCTTTTGTCTCAATTCGCAGCAAATACTCATTAGCGCCAGTAATATTGTGACACTCCACCACCTCATCGACAAAGCGAACATGCTGTTCAAAGGCATGTTGGGCCTTCTTGCTGTGCGAGGAGAGCCCTATCGACACGTAAGCCACGAAACCCACGCCAAGCTGCACACCATCAAGAAGCACCCGATAACCCTTAATGATCCCTTTACGCTCGAGATCCTGCACTCTCCGCAATGTCGCCGAAGCCGACAAACCTACCTTCTCTGCCAGTTCAACATTGGCTATTTTTCCGCTTCGCTTTAATTCTTGCAATATTCTGTCGTCAAACTTATCCATAGCGCACTCAGATTGTTCAATTGGGTTTATTACTATCAATATAAGCGAATAATTGCTCAGTGCCACAATTAAAATTGTTCTATCCATTTACGATAGAAGGTTTTAGTCATGGAACTGCATCACTTAGGCGCGTTACTCTTGTTTGCTTTTGTCTCCACAGCGACTCCGGGACCAAACAATATAATGTTGATGAGTTCGGGCGCTAATGTAGGTTTTAGGAAAACCATCCCTCACATGTTGGGGATTACGATAGGTTTTGCCGTAATGCTGATCTTGGTAGGAGTTGGGTTGATTGGCGTGTTTAATGCTTATCCTCAAAGTCACACCATACTTAAGTATGTCAGCCTTGGGTATTTGCTCTACTTGGCCGCAAAGATCGCCACCAGCGGTAAGGTGAAGGAGAAAGGCTCATTCACACCAATGAGCTTTTTAGGTGCGGCGAGCTTTCAATGGGTTAATCCAAAGGGGTGGTCGATGGCGTTGACCGCTATCGCTTTGTTTAGTGCAACGGGTTCGTGGTGGGAACTACTGGTGATTTCAGGGATTTTTACCTTAGCCAATATACCATCGGTCACACTGTGGACATTAGCAGGCATGCAACTGCAGCGCTGGCTCACTACCTCCATTCGAATCAAAAGCTTCAATGTAGGGATGGCTTCTCTATTGCTGTTATCCGCCGTTGCGATGCTTTAGCTTTACTCACTTAGAGGGGCAAAGCAGCCCTGGACTTGCTCAACCAACAACTGTGGGTTGATTTCAATTTCTAGCCCTCGCTTTCCACCACTAATGCAGATGGTGGCTTGATGCTCGGCACTTTGATCAATAAAGGTTGGCAGGCGTTTTTTCTGAGCTAAAGGGCTTATCCCTCCAACCAGATAACCTGTGATTTTTTGTGCCAATGCAGGGTCGGCCATAGTGGCCTTTTTAAGCTTATTCGCCTTGGCGGCAAGCTTAAGATTCAACTTTTTGTTAACAGGGACAACAGCAACTCCTAGACCTTGGGCACTGCCGTCCACTGAGAAAAGTAGAGTTTTAAACACCTGCTCCGCAGGCTGCCCCGTCGCCTCAACAGCTTCTAAACCGAAGCTTTCATGGTTTGGGTCATGCTTATATTGATGAAGTTCAAAGGGTACCTTGTTCTTTTTCAATAAACGTACAGCAGGTGTCATGGTTCTCTCTTATTTTTACGGGTAACGAACTTCGCCATTTGGCGCGTATAGAGTTACGTCTAGTGGGCTATGGCTCTCAAGATACTCTTTCAGAACCTCAGCATCAACGAAACCAGTATCCACATAACCAGGATGAGCGGTAATCGCAGGATAACCATCACCACCCGCGGCATTGAAGCTAGGGATACTAAAGCGATACTTACCGTTTGGATCAATCGCTTTGCCGCCAATCATCACATCAGTAACACCCTTGCTCGTCACTGTCATAGAAATACCCGCAAACTGAGCATAAGCGCCCGAGTCCGTTGGTTTCAATGCAACAACATTCAGGTAATCCAATACCTCAACGCCCGTCATGTCCACATAGGTAACGATATTGCCAAACGGTTGAACCGTTAACACATCTTTATAGGTGATATTACCCTGTGCAATAGAATCACGCACGCCACCTGAGTTCATTACGCCAAAGTCAGCTTTTGCACGAGTCATGTGCGCGGTAGCAATCAAGCGTCCTAGATTGGTTTGTTCAAATCTAACTTTATTACGATCGCCTTCCAGCTTGCCATTAGACTCTGCGATCTTCACATTCAATTTTTCTTGGCCTTGCTCTTGATACGGCGCTAAGAAATCTTCGACATCTGAATCTTGCTCAATTTCTTCACCCACGATGACGCGCTCTTTCTTACCATCAACCTCTACCTTTTTGGTTAGGTTGATAGGCACAAGTTCGTAATGAACAAGGTTTAATTCACCGTTTTCATATTCGTAATCCGCACGACCAACGTATTTGCCCCACTCAAAGGCTTGCATGATCCAAGTGCCGTTTTGTTGGTCAGGTTGACACTCATCACCAGGCTTGAACTGTTTCTTCACCAGATTAGGCCCTTCCATACAAACAGGCTCTTGTGAGTGACCACCAATCACCATGTCTAAAGCGCCAGCTGGAAGATAACGAGCTAACGCTACGTCACCCGGAGCATTACCGCCGTTATTGCCATCTTGGTAGTGACCCATGTGAGTCACAGCAATGGTGATATCTGGCTGTTCGGATTGCTCAATCTCTGCAAGCAACTGCTTGGCTTCTGGCTTTGGATCTCTGAAATCGAGAGATTGAATAAATTCAGGGTTACCAATCTTTGCTGTGTCTTCCGTGGTTAAGCCAATGACCGCTATCTTCAGACCTTCTTTCTCAAACATCTGATAAGGCTGAAATTTACGTGTTTGGCTCTCTTTGTCATAGATATTGGCAGACAACATAGGGAACTCAGCCCACTCTTGCTGCTTTTCTAGAATCGATAATGGATTATCAAATTCGTGGTTACCCAGTGCCATTGCGTCATAGCCGAGTAACGTCATACCTTTGAAGTCAGGTTCTGCATCGAGAAGATCGGACTCAGGAACACCGGTATTAATGTCACCACCGGAAAGCAGCAATACGGCGCCACCTTCAGACTCAACTTCCTCTCTAATTTGATCGATGAGCGTCTTTCTCGCCGCCATACCTAACTCGCCATATTTGTTTGGCCAGAAGCGACCGTGATGGTCGTTGGTATGTAAGATTGTCAGCTTTTGAACGCCGTTGGTTTCAACAACATTATCCGATGCACAGCCTACCGCGAGCGTGCCAAACGCTACAGCCAAGACCAATGATTTCATTTTTAACCGTTCCATGTATTTCTTTCCAATGAAATGTATTCGCACAAAAAATAGCAACAAAAAAACGGGCATGCGAATGCAATGCCCGTTTTTACTATTACTATCACAGAGTTAGAGTGTTAAACCCTATTTGATATCGATTTGAGCAAAGCTCTTAATCAAATCATCCAGTGATTTCATCTGTGTCAAGAATGGTTCTAGCTTGTCCAAAGGCAGAGCTGAAGGGCCATCACAGCGCGCTTTATCTGGGTCTGGATGCGCTTCAATAAACAAGCCTGCGATACCTGTAGCAAGACCTGCTTTCGCCAGTTCTACTGTCTGCTCGCGGCGACCACCAGATGCTGCACCACTTGGATCGCGCATTTGTAGTGAGTGAGTCACATCAAAGATGATAGGACTGCCGTTTGACACCTTTTTCATTACGCCAAAGCCCAGCATATCCACAACTAGATTGTCGTAGCCCATGCATGCGCCGCGCTCACACAAGATAATCTTATCGTTGCCACACTCAGCAAACTTATCAACGATGTTACCTACCTGGTTTGGACTCATGAACTGAGGCTTCTTCACGTTGATTACAGCGCCCGTTTTTGCCATCGCTTCTACAAGGTCAGTCTGACGAGCCAAGAAAGCAGGAAGCTGAATAACATCAACCACTTCTGAAACAGGCTGCGCTTGCGCTTCAGTGTGCACATCAGTAATGATTTTTACGCCAAACGTAGATTTCAGCTCTTCAAAGATCTTCATTCCTTCTTCAAGGCCAGGACCACGGTAAGAGTGAACTGAGCTGCGGTTTGCTTTATCAAACGAGGCTTTAAACACGTAAGGAATGCCTAGGCGATCCGTCACTTCAACGTAGTGTTCACATGCACGCATTGCGAGATCGCGTGATTCAAGAACATTAATCCCACCAAATAGAGTGAAAGGCTTATCATTGGCAACTGAAATATCACCAACCTGAACTACTTTTTGTTCCATGTGTATCTCTCTTTTTATTGAAGCTAGTGTAAGACCACTGGCTCGTCGTTAATTGATTTTAATTGTAGCTTGAGCATGTCTGCCGCGGGATCATGAGGGCATTTTTCAATGAAAAACTCATAGTCTTTGCGTGCAACCTGGAAGCAATTTAGCTGCTGATAGATGAAGCCTCTGTCGCGAATCTCATACGGGTCTTCAGGCACTAGGCTCAACGCAAGATTGCTACACGCCAAGGCTTGAGTATAGCGCTCCTCACGCATAAGAGCGCCCTTCAGCACGCCTAGCCAGCGTCCAATAATGGTAGAAGTATCGGCAATCGACAAATGCTCAGGCTTAAGCATAGCTGCATTACCCTCGGCGCCTTTAAGCCAAGACTGCAACGTGTGCTTAGCCACATACTCGCCATTAAACGGATTCACATAATCAGGCTTCATATCTGGCCATTTAACCACTAACAGGAACTGAGTGGGAAAACTGACACCTTCTATTGGAAAACCAAGTTTACGACCTAAATACAACATCAGTGCACCAAGGCTGACAGGGATGCCCTTCTTACGTTGCAGAACCTTTTCTACAAAGGCGTTCTCAGAAGAAAAGTAGTTTTCATAGTCACCCTGAAAGCCCCACTCCTGATAGAACATGCGTATTAAGGCATCAAAGCGTGCCTTCTCGTTCGTTTCTCTCGATAAAACCTGTTCAGCTTCATCAAGCATCTTTTCTAATTGCAACTCAACCCAAGTAGCATTAATGCTAGGGTCGACCTGGGAGCAAAGACGCAATGCGCCTTCGACCAATTCTAAATCATCAAGACCGTTAAACCACAGATCTGACATTGTTTACCCCATAAACATTGGCATTTTCGTCATGCCAATTTTGAATGCCATCAACAACCAACCCATGGCACCTAAGAATGCAAAGCCACGTAACAATTGGTTTTTACCCATGCGTAGTGCAAACACACCAAGCGCAATGTAGGCTAATAATGCGGTAAATTTCTCAGATAACCATTCAGAGCCAGGCGCAAACGGAACCCAACCCGTCACAAACAGCAACATGATGCCAGATAAAATCAGCAAGCCATTGACGGCATGTGGTGCAACTTTAATGAATGTCTTGTTTTGCAGCGGTGACTTAGTCACCATCAAGATATACTGAGTCAGAAATAATCCTGCGCTCAATGCAATCAACATTAGATGGGTGTGCTTTAATGCAACGTACATTAACTTCTTCCTTTAAATTGGCCTAAGGTCACTCTATCTTGACCGGCATAGTCTTGTTCAGTAGAGACGGAGTCATAGCCCATCTCTGTAAGAATTTGTCGTGTTGCTTCCCCTTGATCATAACCGTGCTCCATGAGCAGCCAACCATTCTCGGCAAGGTATTCTGTAGCATGCAATGCAATGTGCCTAAGATCCGCTAAACCATTGTCCTTAGCCACTAGCGCAGAATCAGGTTCAAATCGAACGTCTCCTACCGCTAAATGTGGGTCTTGCTCATCAATATAAGGAGGATTAGATACGATGATCTGGAATGGCCCCTCATTAACAACAGGTTCAAACCAGCTGCCTTGTAAGAAGCGAGCATTACGGATACCCAATTGACGTGCATTGTCTGTCGCCAGAACCTGAGCATCCGCCTGAATATCTACACCGATAAATTCAAAGTGAGGGCATTCTGATGCCAAGGCTAGCGCTATCGCGCCAGTGCCAGTGCCAAGATCTAACCCTTTACCTGGCTCTGAGCCTATTTTCTCAAGTGCAAGCTCAACCAAACGCTCGGTGTCTGGGCGCGGAATCAAGGTAGTTGGGGAAACCTTTAGCGGCAGAGACCAAAACTCTCGTTCGCCGGTGATATAAGCCACAGGCTCGCCACTAACGCGGCGCACTATCAAGGCGTTAAAATCTTGGTTCTGCTCTTCGGTGAGGGCTTTTTCTGGCCAAGTGAGCAGGTAGCTGCGCGGCTTTTGCAACACATGGCAAAGCAACACAGAGGCATCCAGCTTGGCTGAATCAGCGCCAGATTCCGTCAACAAGAGAGTCGCTGCAACCAGCGACTCTTGAATACTAGGCAAAGACACGAATTAGCCGTGCTCAGAAAGGGCTGCTAGCTGATCAGCTTGGTGTTCAGTCATCACAGGATCGATAAGCGCGTGCATATCCCCTTCCAATACCTCGTTTAGACGGTACAGAGTTAGGTTGATACGGTGATCAGACACTCGGCCTTGCGGGTAGTTGTAGGTACGAATACGGTCACTACGATCACCAGAACCTAGCAGGTTACGACGAGTATCAGAAACCTCAGCTGCACGCTTCGCTTCTTCGGCCTGAATAATACGCGCCGCTAGCACAGACATCGCCTTCGCTTTGTTCTTGTGCTGTGAACGCTCGTCCTGACATTCAACTACTGTGCCTGTTGGCAAGTGAGTAATACGGATAGCAGAGTCAGTGGTGTTAACGTGCTGACCACCCGCGCCAGATGCACGGAAGGTATCAATTTTAAGATCGCTTGCTTTAATCTCTGGCAGATCCGCTTCAGGGATCTCAGGCATGATCGCAACAGTACATGCAGAGGTATGTACACGGCCTTGAGATTCAGTCTCTGGTACACGCTGTACGCGGTGACCGCCTGATTCAAATTTCATGGTGCCGTAAACGCCGTCGCCAGAAATCTTAGCGATCACTTCTTTATAACCGCCTTGCTCTGACTCGTTAGCGCTCATGACTTCAACGCGCCAGCCTTTCTTCTCTGCAAACTTAGAGTACATGCGGAAAAGGTTACCTGCGAAAATACCCGCTTCATCACCACCTGCACCCGCGCGGATCTCAAGGAAACAGTTACGCTCATCGTTTGGATCTTTAGGTAGAAGTAAGATTTGTAGCTCATCGGTCAAAGACTCGATGTTTGCTTTTGCATCTTTGATTTCTTCCTGAGCCATTTCTTTCATCTCAGGATCATCTTCGTTAGCCATCTCTTGCGCCGCTTCAAGGTCTTCTTGAGCTTGCTGATAGGCTTGGAAGCACTTAGTGACTTCCTCTAGCTGAGAATACTCTTTTGATAGCGCGCGGAACTTGTTTTGATCGCCAATAACATCGGGATCACCAAGCAGGTGCTGCACTTCTTCGTAACGCTCAACCAGCGTTTCTAACTTCACTAAAATCGATGCTTTCATATTCTTCTTAAATTAGTTAAAGGTCTTCGAGACCTAGGCTTTTTCTCAATACAGCCAAATCATCCAACTCTCCCTTCTCAGCCGCCTCTTGAAGCGCCTTAGTTGGGGCATGGATAAGCTTATTGGTTAATTTGTTGCTTAACTCTAGTAATACTTTTTCTGGATCACCACCAGCGCTTAAAGCTTGCAAGCTCTTAGCGAGCAAATCTTGTCGCATTGTGTGGGATGCACGGCGGTAATCTCTAATACTTTCTACGGCTTTTCGAGAGCGCAACCAGCTTTGAAACTCTTTGCTCTCTATACCAATGATTTTTTCTGCCTGAACCGCTTCTGCTCTGCGCTGTTCAATATTCTGGTCAATGATGGACTGTAGGTCATCGACAGTATACAGATACGCATCGCTTAATTCTGATACCTCAGATTCAATATCACGAGGGACAGCAATATCGATAAACAATATCGGCTTATGCTTACGAGACTTAAGCGCGCTTTCAACCATGCCCTTACCAATAATGGGCAGAGGACTTGCCGTTGAGCTGATCACAATATCGGCTTGTGCCAGTGCTGTAGGGATCTCACTTAAGCTCACCACTTGCGCATCGAACTGCGATGCTAAGCCTGCTGCTCGCTCCTTGGTTCGATTGGCTACCGTCATTTGCGTGCATCCATTATCAGATAGATGCTTGGCAACTAATTCAATAGTTTCACCGGCGCCCACGAGCAGCACACGCGAGCGATCTAAGGACTCAAAGATGTGCTTTGCTAGAGTACACGCGGCATAGGCGACGGATACGGCATTGCCACCGATGTCTGTTTCTGTGCGAACGCGCTTAGCAACAGAGAAAGCCTTTTGAAAAAGCTTATCAAGATTACCTTGCACCGCTTCGTGCTCTTTCGCATCAGCGTAGGCTTGCTTTACTTGCCCCAAGATTTGAGGCTCGCCCAAAACCAGAGAGTCTAGTCCACACGAAACGCGCATTAGATGTTGGATAGCCTGCTCATCCCTATGTGTATAGAGGCTCGGCTTTAAATCACCATCATCAACCTGATGGAAGTCAATCAACCAATCAACAATATCGTTGCTTGCTTGCGCATCAACATCAACATAGAGCTCTGTGCGATTACACGTAGATAAGATCACACTGCCGCTGACCACAGGCATTGATTGCAACTGCTGCAAGGCATCGCTCATCTTATCTGGAGAAAACGCGACTTTTTCTCTCAGTTCCACCGAGGCGGTATTGTGATTGATTCCTATGGTCAATAGAGACATGGACTACTTAGACATGGACAAAACAAAACCGCAATTTTACTTGAACCACTACAGCAATAAAAGAGGCTTTATTGTATCATTGGCACAAACCTTGAATCAGAACTCTCATTCTTGCCATGCAAATGACTCAAATATCCTTTTTTTCTAAATGGTTGGTTAGGTTTACGCCAATTGTTTTGGTCTTGCTTCTGTTTGGCTGTGAAACCACGCAGCGCATGCCTACGCACAGTGTCGAGTATCAAGATCACCAGCAAAAACTGTCCGCTCTGACTCACTTTCGCATCACTGGAAAGCTTGGCTATATAGATCCTACTCAGCGCCAAAGCCTAAATTTCCACTGGAAGCAATCTCCTGAAAAGAGTGAACTGCGCCTATCTACCTTTTTAGGTAAGACGGTATTGAACCTTGTGATTGATGATGAAGGGGCAAAGGTAACCGACATTGATGGCAATCGCTACTTTGATAAAGATGCCGACTTACTTTTCTATCAATTGACAAGCATGCGCCTACCTATTGTTTATATGCAAGACTGGATTAAAGGGCAGCCTACTGCGGCTGATAACTTCCAGGTGGCCGACAACGGTACATTGCTTTCGCTTCAGCAAACTCGTGGTGAGCAAACTTGGTTGATGGACTACAAAGGCTATCAAGAAAACGAAGATGTTATTCTTCCTAATAGAATGACCCTCTCTCGCGAGCCAATTAAGTTAAACATTGCTGTTAGCAAGTGGGAGATCCAATGATAACCACAGCTACCACTTGGCCTTCTCCCGCCAAACTTAATCTTTTTCTCTACATTACGGGTCGTCGTGCAAACGGCTACCACGAACTGCAAACCTTGTTCCAGTTCATTAACTTTGGCGATGAACTCACCATTACCCCTAACGATAGCGGAAAAATTATCGTTACCCCTGAGCTTGCGGGTGTGCCACTTGAGCAAAATCTTATCTGGAAAGCAGCGACCGCCTTACAAGCGCACGCGCAATGCAAATTCGGCGCGGATATTCATATAAAGAAAGTCCTTCCTATGGGAGGTGGCATCGGTGGCGGCTCTTCAAATGCAGCAACGACTTTAGTTGCTCTGAACTTTCTATGGGGTCTAAACGTTCCTCTGCCACAATTAGCAGATATTGGATTAAGCTTAGGGGCTGATGTTCCTGTATTTGTGCAAGGCTTCGCCGCCTTTGCAGAGGGTGTCGGGGAGAACTTGACCCCTGTGACTCCTGCTGAAAAGTGGTATTTAGTGGTAAGACCGGACGTGAGCATCGCCACGGTAGATATTTTTACTCATCCAGATTTAACGCGAGACACCAAAAAACGTGGCTGGAATGAACTAGATAGCAGTCCTTACGAAAACGATTGCGAAAAAATAGTGCGTTTACTGTACCCAGAGGTTGATAAGCAACTTTCATGGCTGTTACAATACGCGCCGTCAAGATTGACGGGGACAGGATCTTGCGTTTTTGCTGAGTTTGATACTCAATTAGAGGCAGAAACCATATTAAGACAACTCCCTGAAAATACAACAGCATTTGTTGCACAAGGAAACAATATTTCTCCTTTGCACCTGACATTGGCGCAGTTTACTGCCCAAACACTACCCAATTAACTGGACGCAACCTTGAGGTTTCCACCGTGCCTGATATGAAGCTATTTGCTGGTAACGCAACACCTGAACTAGCCCAACGCATTGCTGATCGCCTATACATTTCTCTAGGTGATGCTACTGTAGACCGTTTTTCTGACGGCGAAGTCGCTGTACAAATTAATGAAAACGTTCGTGGTAGCGATGTATTTATCATCCAATCAACGTGCGCACCTACCAATGACAACCTAATGGAATTGGTGGTAATGATCGACGCTATGCGTCGTGCTTCTGCTGGCCGTATTACAGCTGTAATCCCTTACTTCGGCTATGCTCGCCAAGATCGCCGCGTGCGCTCTGCTCGTGTGCCAATCACGGCTAAAGTAGTCGCTGATTTCTTGTCTAACGTTGGTGTTGACCGCGTTCTAACTATCGACCTACACGCTGAACAGATTCAAGGTTTCTTCGACGTGCCGGTAGACAACATCTTCGGTACTCCAGTACTACTAGAAGACATGGCAAACCGTGGCCTAGAAGATCCTGTTGTTGTTTCTCCAGATCTTGGTGGTGTTGTACGTGCTCGTGCTACTGCTAAAGCGCTTGGTGACATCGACATCGCTATCGTAGATAAGCGTCGTCCACGTGCTAATGTTTCAGAAGTAATGAACCTAATCGGTGATGTTGAAGGCCGCGACTGCGTGATCGTTGACGACATGATTGATACAGGTGGCACTCTGTGTAAAGCAGCTGAAGCTCTTAAAGAGCGCGGCGCTAAGCGTGTATTTGCTTACGCAACTCACGCAGTGTTCTCTGGCAACGCTGCTAAGAACATCAAAAACTCTGTGCTTGACCAAGTGATCATCACTGACTCAATCACATTGAGCAAAGAGATGGCAGCAACAGGTAAAGTTACTCAACTAACTCTATCTAGCATGCTTGCTGAAGCTATTCGTCGCATCAGCAACGAAGAGTCAATCTCAGCGATGTTCAGCCACTAATTGTTGCTAACATCGGGTTCCATTGAACCTAAATAACTTTGAAAATCCCGGTACTTAGTAATAAGCACCGGGATTTTTTACTCTTAGCTACGTTGCGTGCTATCATATCGCGCTTTTTATTGTCACCTACATTTACGAGAGTCAAATCTTGAGCCAAGAAATCAAATTACTTGTCGGTCTGGCGAATCCGGGTCCTGAATACGCTAAAACACGTCACAATGCAGGCGCTTGGGTCGTCGAAGAATTAGCTCGCGTACACAATGTGACACTAAAAAATGAGCCAAAGTTTTTTGGTTTAACAGGCAGAATCTTGGCAAATGGCCACGACCTACGCTTGTTGATCCCGACCACCTTCATGAATCTATCCGGTAAATCTGTTGCGGCATTAGCCAAGTTTTATCAGATTAAACCTGAAGAGATAATGATCGCACACGATGAACTAGACTTACCTCCGGGCGTAGGCAAGTTCAAGAAAGGTGGCGGTCACGGTGGCCACAATGGATTAAAAGACTCCATTAGCAAACTAGGCAATAACAAAGAATTTTATCGACTACGCATCGGCATCGGCCACCCAGGTCATAAAGACCGCGTAGCTGGCTATGTATTAGGCAAAGCTCCAGCTAAAGAGCAAGAATGTCTTGAAGCCGTAGTCGACGAGTCCGTACGCAGTTTAGATATATTGCTAAAAGACGGTTTAACTAAAGCACAAAATCGCTTACACACGTTCAAAGCAGAATAAGGTTTTAATCATGGGTTTTAAATGTGGCATCGTTGGTCTTCCAAACGTTGGTAAATCAACTCTTTTCAATGCTCTAACTAAAGCAGGTATCGAGGCGGCTAACTTCCCGTTCTGTACCATCGAACCAAACACAGGTGTGGTTCCTGTGCCAGATCTACGATTAGACGCTCTTGCTGAAATCGTAAATCCACAAAAGATCCTGCCTACTACTATGGAATTTGTGGATATTGCAGGTTTGGTAGCGGGTGCATCTCGTGGTGAAGGTCTAGGCAACAAATTCCTAGCTAACATCCGTGAAACTGACGCTATTGGTCACGTTGTTCGCTGTTTTGAGAACGAAAACATTGTTCACGTTTCAGGTAAAGTATCACCTATCGAAGACATCGAGGTGATCAACCTTGAGCTAGCGATGGCTGACTTAGATAGCTGTGAACGCGCGATGCAGCGTAACGCTAAAAAAGCCAAAGGTGGCGATAAAGACGCTAAATTTGAACTTTCTGTACTAGAAAAACTACTTCCAGTCCTAACTGAAGGCGGAATGGCTCGTACGGTTGAGCTAAGCAAAGAAGAATTGGCAGCGGTTGGCTACCTAAACTTCCTAACGCTAAAGCCTACTATGTACATCGCTAACGTTAATGAAGACGGCTTTGAAGATAACCCGTTCCTAGACGCAGTACGAGAGTTCGCAGCGAAAGAGAACAACGTAGTCGTTCCTGTTTGTGCCGCTATCGAGTCCGAAATGGCTGAGCTTGACGACGAAGACCGCGCTGAGTTCCTTGCTGATATGGGCATTGAAGAACCAGGCCTAAACCGTGTTATTCGTTCAGGTTATGACCTTCTTACTCTACAAACTTACTTTACCGCCGGTGTTAAAGAAGTGCGTGCATGGACTATCCCTATTGGTGCAACGGCTCCTCAATCAGCAGGTAAAATCCACACTGACTTTGAGAAAGGCTTCATTCGTGCTGAAGTGGTTGGTTACGATGATTTCATCCAATTTAAGGGTGAAAGTGGCGCTAAAGATGCAGGTAAATGGCGTCTAGAAGGTAAAGATTACATCGTTAAAGATGGTGATGTAATACACTTCCGCTTCAACGTTTAATCAAGTTTATCGTTGCTAGAATACATTTACTCTGCGTCGGGTTTGCTCACATACACTTGTATGCTGCGCGAACCCTCCTTGATTAAACCCATTCTAGCTTAGCTAAACATTGATTAAGCTTTGATTAAAAAGATCGCTTCGGCGGTCTTTTTTGTTTTGGATCCACAGATAATCTGCTTATCAACTATGTTATTCATTCTCCAACTAGGTCATGAATAACTTAATTTCTGTTGTCTGTTTGTGTTTAATTCTTGGTGCATTTTTGAATAAAAACGGGGCGCTTTGTTTAAAAAAAGTTCGAACGCGCTATAAGTGACAAAATCTTCAAAAAAACTATTGACGGTTTCCGGGGATATACGCATAATGCGCTCCGTTCTCGACACTGTCTAACAGCGTTGAGAAAGACAATATGGTAATGGCTACTTAGCTCAGCTGGTTAGAGCACATCACTCATAATGATGGGGTCGCAGGTTCAAATCCCGCAGTAGCCACCATTTCCTAAATGCTTTCTTTTTGAGAGTTATTAGGAAATATGCGGAAGTGGCGGAATTGGTAGACGCACCAGATTTAGGTTCTGGCGCTGCAAGGTGTGAGAGTTCAAGTCTCTCCTTCCGCACCATATTTAGTTGGGCTATCGCCAAGCGGTAAGGCACCGGCTTTTGATGCCGGCATTCCCTGGTTCGAATCCAGGTAGCCCAGCCACATTTTATTTCGTGATTTTATTAAAAAATCATTGGAAATAAAGCGAGATTAGTTTATCCTCTCTCGCTCAAAATTAAAGTGGCTACTTAGCTCAGCTGGTTAGAGCACATCACTCATAATGATGGGGTCGCAGGTTCAAATCCCGCAGTAGCCACCATATACAACGTCTGGTTGATTTTACCAATCATCGACTAAGACTAAACTCTTGCTTAGAGATAAAACAAAGCGATGCGGAAGTGGCGGAATTGGTAGACGCACCAGATTTAGGTTCTGGCGCCGCAAGGTGTGAGAGTTCAAGTCTCTCCTTCCGCACCATTATTTAAGATTGAGTTCATGGAACTTTCTCTGTTGGGCTATCGCCAAGCGGTAAGGCACTGGCTTTTGATGCCAGCATTCCCTGGTTCGAATCCAGGTAGCCCAGCCACTATTTAAAGTGGTAGCTCTTAGTAAAAAGAGCACACAACGTTATTGAGATTCACCAATCATCTCTCTAACCACAAAATTGATGCGGAAGTGGCGGAATTGGTAGACGCACCAGATTTAGGTTCTGGCGCCGCAAGGTGTGAGAGTTCAAGTCTCTCCTTCCGCACCATTATTTAAGATTGAGTTCTTAGAACTTTCTCTGTTGGGCTATCGCCAAGCGGTAAGGCACTGGCTTTTGATGCCAGCATTCCCTGGTTCGAATCCAGGTAGCCCAGCCACTATTTAAGTGGACGCTCTTAGTAAAAGAGCACACAACGTCTAGTTGATTCACCAATCATCGACTAAGACTACAAAATTGATGCGGAAGTGGCGGAATTGGTAGACGCACCAGATTTAGGTTCTGGCGCCGCAAGGTGTGAGAGTTCAAGTCTCTCCTTCCGCACCATATTTAATTTAGGGATCACGTTATCTCTAAAACAGAGTGGCTACTTAGCTCAGCTGGTTAGAGCACATCACTCATAATGATGGGGTCGCAGGTTCAAATCCCGCAGTAGCCACCATTTACAACGTCTAGTTGATTTACCAATCATCGACTAAGACTACAAGATTGTTGCGGAAGTGGCGGAATTGGTAGACGCACCAGATTTAGGTTCTGGCGCCGCAAGGTGTGAGAGTTCAAGTCTCTCCTTCCGCACCATTATTTAAGATTGAGTTCTTAGAACTTTCTCTGTTGGGCTATCGCCAAGCGGTAAGGCACTGGCTTTTGATGCCAGCATTCCCTGGTTCGAATCCAGGTAGCCCAGCCACTACAATAAGGGTGAGACAAAGCATTTGATGCCTCGTTATTCCCCCTGGTTCGGCTCTAAGTAGCCCAGCCACTATTTAAGTGGACGCTCTTAGTAAAAGAGCACACAACGTCTAGTTGATTCACCAATCATCGACTAAGACTAAACTCTTGCTTAGAGATAAAACAAAGCGATGCGGAAGTGGCGGAATTGGTAGACGCACCAGATTTAGGTTCTGGCGCCGCAAGGTGTGAGAGTTCAAGTCTCTCCTTCCGCACCATTATTTAAGATTGAGTTCATGGAACTTTCTCTGTTGGGCTATCGCCAAGCGGTAAGGCACTGGCTTTTGATGCCAGCATTCCCTGGTTCGAATCCAGGTAGCCCAGCCACTATTTAAAGTGGTAGCTCTTAGTAAAAAGAGTACACAACGTTATTGAGATTCACCAATCATCTCTCTAACCACAAAATTGATGCGGAAGTGGCGGAATTGGTAGACGCACCAGATTTAGGTTCTGGCGCCGCAAGGTGTGAGAGTTCAAGTCTCTCCTTCCGCACCATCATATAGAGAACCCGTCTTTTAGACGGGTTTTTTATTGCCTGTAGAAAAGTCATCTCATATAAAAAGGGCGCAGACAACATCATGCTATCTGCGCCCTTTCCGTTTTAACAATTAAAAACGCTATAACCCTAAGGCATACTTCAATGCTTGATGCTTAAGAGGGCCTGCACTGTCAGCCAGTTTAAGCCCAACATTTCTTAGCATCTTTACTGGTCCTAGATTATTGCTAAAGCCCACATAGAATACATCCATAGCGGTTTGCATTATCAAATTATCTGTTTTTCTTAGTTGCTGATATTGTTCAAGATTATCCAAAGAATAATCGCCATCACTCAATGTTGTCAGCAATGCAGTAACATCTTTAAAGCCTAGATTAACACCCTGTCCCGCCAATGGATTGATGGTATGGGCGGAATCTCCCACCAACACAGCCCCTTCCTTACAGTAGTGTTGGGCATGGCGACGTTTCAAAGGAAATGAAGCCGAATCTTTTACCGTTACATGGCCAACTCTCTTAGGGAAGCATCGCTCTATCTCAGCTTGTAATTCTGCAACACTTAATTGAGCAAGCTGCTTAATGCGCTGCGGTGAGTCATACCAAACTAGGCAACCTTTGCCCTCGCCCATCGGCAAGTACGACCTTGGGCCACTAGGAGTAAACCACTGCCAAGTCACATCGACATCAAGGCAATCTGTATCCACATTGATCAGCATACAATCTTGTCGGTAATCCCAGGCTGTCACGCCAATTCCAGCGATTTGTCTCACCTTTGAGTTTGCACCATCCGCTCCAACCACTAAGCTGGCGCTCAATACATCCCCAGACGACAGCTCTAAGTGCTTACCCTGTTCATTTGTCGTCATACTCACCAAAGAGTCCGGGCAGTAAAAGGTCACGTTCGAGTCCTCACTCAGAGCCTCCCAGATCCCCAACTGCAAAACACGATTCTCAACCATATAACCCAGCAGAGGCAAATCAAGATCAGCCGCATCAAAGCGTGTACAGCAATTTTCAAGTTCCCACGTTTCCAAGCCTGAGTAGGGATAAACCCTCTTACTTTGGATATGGGGCCAAGCACCCAGTTGCTCTAGAAGATCAACGGAGCTTTTTGATATGGCTGAGATTCGGATATCCAAGTCTTGAGAAGATTCAAAAGACTTAGGTTGGTAGCCCTCGACAATCGCAACTCGTTTACCTTGCTTTGCCAGCCCGAGCGCTGTTGCGGCGCCAACCATGCCACCGCCTATCACTGCTACATCAAAATGCATGTGTGCCACCCTTTATCCTTAAATAACATTTGTTTATGCCTTTTGATTAATTGTACTTAAAAGCGCTCAGCAATGCCTGTACGAGGACTCAATTTATTCATGCTCTAGGGTCTGTTGATCTTTTGAGGTTGTTTTTGTAGCGATTTGTTGGGTATTAATACAAGGCAGTCGCTTTTAGGTGTGGTGGTTCCACATGAAAAGCGGCTAACGCGGTAGTAATGCCCAACAAAGCGCTACCCGAAGGGCTCGTCCAGAAGCCATTTACTCTTCGTTGAGCGCCTTTTGCTTAGATGACTAGGCTGCAAGTCCCTCGCCTTGATTAAATGGCTTCTGGTCGAGCAAAATTTAATCGCAAAAGGTCAACAGACCCTAATTCTCCCCCTTAAGTTTATTTGTTGTTACCTCCCCAGTTTGGATTAAATCTACAAAAAAGCAGCTCAATACAAACAATGCCTTACCCTGCAACGGATGAAATTTAAGCTTGAAAGCTAGTCATTGCATCATTTAGTCAGTACAATACGCGGCTCGCCACGACTATGCGTGGTGAAATACTGAGCAATATAGCCAGTTGAAAAGTGATTAATTAACACGAGTGTGAATGCAATGAGTAAGAAACTTCTGATCAAGACCTGGGGTTGCCAGATGAACGAATACGATTCATCAAAGATGGCTGACCTGCTTAATGCCGCCAACGGATTTGAGCTAACAGAAGATCCTAAAGAAGCGGATGTATTACTACTAAACACCTGCTCTATTCGTGAAAAAGCACAAGAAAAAGTGTTCCACCAGCTTGGCCGTTGGAAGACTTTAAAAGACACTAAACCAGGCGTAGTCATCGGTGTTGGTGGTTGTGTTGCGACTCAAGAAGGCGACCATATTCGTCAACGTGCACCTTACGTTGATGTTATCTTTGGCCCGCAAACACTGCACCGTCTTCCAGAGATGATCAAACAATCTCAAAGCGATGATGCCCCTGTTATGGACATCTCTTTCCCTGAGATCGAGAAGTTTGACAACTTACCTGAGCCTCGCGCTGAAGGTGCAACAGCGTTCGTTTCTATTATGGAAGGCTGTTCTAAATACTGCACATACTGTGTTGTACCCTACACTCGTGGTGAAGAAGTTAGCCGTCCGATGGACGATGTTCTATTTGAAATCGCACAACTTGCTGAGCAAGGTGTACGCGAAGTCAACCTTCTTGGCCAAAACGTAAATGCATACCGCGGTCCAACGTACGATGGTGACATCTGTTCGTTTGCAAACCTACTGCGCCTAGTAGCCTCAATTGATGGTATTGACCGCATTCGCTTTACTACAAGCCACCCGCTTGAGTTTACTGACGACATCATTGCAGTGTACGAAGACACTCCAGAGCTAGTTAGCTTCTTGCACCTACCAGTGCAAAGCGGTTCAGACCGTATCCTGACTATGATGAAGCGTCCTCATACCGCAATCGAATACAAGTCGATTATCCGTAAACTGCGTAAAGCTCGTCCTGATATCCAGATCAGCTCAGACTTTATTGTTGGCTTCCCTGGTGAGTCTGACCAAGACTTCCAAGACACAATGAAGATCATCCGTGACGTTGATTTCGACATGAGCTTCAGCTTTGTCTTCTCTCCTCGCCCTGGTACGCCAGCAGCAGATTACCCATGTGATCTGACAGAGCAAGAGAAGAAAGAGCGTTTGTACGAGCTACAGCAAACGGTTAACGCACAAGCGATGCGTTACTCTCGTCAAATGCTAGGTACAGTGCAACGCGTATTGGTAGAAGGCCCATCGAAGAAAGATCTGATGGAGCTTCGCGCACGTACAGAAAACAACCGCGTAGTGAACTTTGAAGGTAATGCTGACCTAATTGGCCAATTCGTTGATGTAAAAATCACAGACGTGTTCGCTAACTCTTTACGTGGCGAACTTGTTCGCACAGAATCAGAAATGGACCTTCGTATCGCTGTCTCTCCAACTGAGATGATGACTAAGACACGCAAGGAAGATGAATTAGGTGTAGCGACATTTACACCTTAAAGTAACATACAGCTATACTGAAAGAGTCCACAAGGACTCCTTCAGTACAGTAAATGCGAGGCACCATTGAGCAATAAAATTGTTACCCTAGAGATCGATCTAGAACCAGCAAATAATCACCGTCTTTCTAGCCTTTGTGGCCCTTTTGATGACAACATCAAGCACCTAGAACGTCGCCTTGGCGTTGAAATCAACTATCGTGGTAACCACTTCTCCATCGTGGGCCAACCTCATACCGCCTCTGCGGCACTCGATATCGTTAAAAGACTTTACGTTCAAACTGCGCCTGTTCGTGGCAATATCCCTGATATAGAGCCAGAGCAAATCCATCTAGAAGTGAAAGAAAGTGGCGTCCTTGAGCAGGCTGCCGAAGCTGAGTTCTCTCACGGCAAAGAAGTGTTTATTAAGACTAAAAAGGGTGTGATTAAACCTCGCACGCCAAACCAGGCCCAATATCTGATGAACATGGTCACCCACGATATCACCTTTGGTGTTGGCCCCGCTGGTACTGGTAAAACTTACCTAGCCGTTGCAGCTGCCGTCGACGCACTTGAGCGCCAAGAGATCAGACGTATCTTATTGACTCGCCCTGCGGTAGAAGCCGGTGAAAAGCTGGGTTTCTTGCCTGGCGATCTCAGCCAAAAGGTCGACCCTTACCTTCGCCCTCTTTATGATGCACTGTTTGAAATGTTAGGTTTTGAGCGTGTTGAAAAGTTGATTGAACGTAACGTTATTGAAGTTGCGCCTCTTGCCTATATGCGTGGCCGTACTTTGAACGACGCATTTATTATTTTGGATGAGAGCCAGAACACCACCATCGAGCAGATGAAGATGTTCTTAACGCGTATCGGCTTTAACTCGCGAGCTGTTATCACAGGTGACGTTACCCAAATAGATTTACCTCGTGGTGCTAAATCTGGCTTACGCCACGCTATCGAAGTACTTTCTGAAGTGGACGATATCAGCTTCAACTTCTTCTTAGCGGATGATGTTGTGCGACACCCAGTGGTAGCACGTATCGTTAACGCCTATGAGAAGTGGGAAGTTCAAGACCAAAAAGAAAAGAAAGCGATTGAACAACGTCGTCGTCAAGAACGCGAAGAGCGTGAAGCTAAACTTGTCGCTGACGCTGCACTTCAAACTCAGCAACAATCACAACTTGTGAGTAAATAATGGCCATTTATCTGGACCTACAACTGGCTGTTGAAAACGACAGCCAGTTACCTTCAGAACAAGACTTTCAGTCTTGGCTTGATTACACGTTAACGCAATTTCAGCCTGACTCAGAACTCACTATTCGTATAGTGGATTCTGAAGAGAGCCACCAGCTTAATCACGATTATCGTGGTAAAGATAAGCCGACCAACGTTCTGTCCTTCCCATTTGAGGCACCTCCCGGCGTAGAAATAAATTTGCTAGGGGATCTTGTCATTTGCAAGCAAGTGGTTGAAGATGAAGCCGCTGCGCAGCAAAAACCTCTGACTGCACATTGGGCTCATATGGTGGTGCACGGCAGCTTACACCTGCTTGGCTACGACCATATTCAGGACGAAGAAGCCGAAGAGATGGAATCTCTAGAAACTGAAATTATGCAAGGGTTAGGTTTTGACGATCCTTACCTTGCAGAAAAGCAGTAATCCCAATATAAAGATACAGTGAGCTATTACACATTTGATAGCGTTAACCATTGAGAAGCAATGAACAGCGAAGACAACTCGCCCTCTAAAGAGGGCTCAAAGGAAAAATCAGAAGGTCCGAGTAGGAAATCCTTCTTCGAACGTCTAGGTCAACTTTTCCAAGTGGACCCTAAAGACCGCCAAGAACTCGTCGATGTCATCCGTGATTCGGAAGAAAACGACCTAATCGACCATGACACTCGAGATATGCTTGAGGGTGTGATGGAAATTGCCGAGCAGAAAGTTCGTGACATCATGATCCCTCGCTCGCAAATGGTTACGGTAGAACGCACTGACGACCTTGATGCGCTCATCAATCTTATCACTGACGCACAACACTCCCGTTACCCTGTTATCAGCGAGGATAAGGACCACGTTGAAGGTATTTTGCTGGCTAAAGACCTGTTGAAATATCTAGGCTCGGAAAGTGCACCCTTCGATATCGAGCAAGTCATACGCCCTGCAGTGGTTGTTCCAGAGAGTAAGCGTGTGGATCGCCTACTTAAGGAATTCCGCGAAGAGCGCTACCATATGGCAATTGTGGTCGATGAGTTTGGTGGTGTATCTGGCCTGATCACTATCGAGGATATTCTTGAAGAGATCGTTGGTGAGATTGAAGATGAGTTTGACGACGAAGAAGAGTTAGAGATCCGCCAGCTCAGCAAACATACATTTGCTGTCAGGGCTCTGACGACTATCGAAGAATTTAATGATACCTTTGACACTAACTTCAGCGATGAAGAAGTGGATACCGTAGGTGGTTTGGTCATGACCCAATTTGGTCATCTACCTAGTCGAGGCGAAATCGTCGAGATCGAGGCGTATAGCTTCAAGGTCACGTCAGCAGATAATCGCCGTATTATTCAACTTCAGGTTACCGTCCCAGACAATGAGTCTGAGAAAGAGAGTGGCGAATAACACGCTTGCTCTCGGACGAGGTATAACCCTCTAGAGAAACAGACTCAATACTAAGATGAAATCATTGATGACTCATCGCCTAATGCGGCCGCTTGCGGCCGCTTTTGTTGGCGCCAGCACAACTCTTTCCTTCGCCCCATATCAAATTTGGCCCCTGGCTCTGCTCAGCCCGTTGCTGTTGCTTCTCTTACTTAAGGGACAATCAACTCGCTCCTCTGCCTTAATAGGGTACCTGTGGGGCATAGGGCTATTTGCCACAGGCATCAGTTGGGTGCATGTCAGCATAGATACCTTTGGTGGCATGCCAAAACCCGCCAGCCTACTACTCATGGCGTTGCTGGTTGGTTATCTCTCGATCTACTCGGCGCTGTTTGCTGCCCTATATACGAAATTTAACGGACACAAGCACTGGTTTAATGCCCTACTTGTCACCCCCGCTTTATGGATAATCTGTGATTGGTTACGTGGCTGGGCTCTAACAGGCTTCCCTTGGCTTTTACTAGGTTACACACAGATAGAATCACCACTATCCGGATTAGCTCCTATCGGCGGTGTAGACTTGATTAGCATGTGGGTGATGGCGATATCGAGTAGCTTAGCCATGATTATTACTCGCCGTACTTGGAAACAAGTGTGGATTCCTGTGGCACTGTTTGCCGTTGCAGGATTAACGCATTTCATCAACTGGGTAGCCCCTGACGAAAGTCGAGCACAAACAGTGGCACTTATTCAGGGCAATGTTCAGCAAGAGACAAAGTGGCTACCAAGCCAGCGCTGGCCAACGCTAATGAAGTATATGGACCATACTCGCCAAAACTGGGATGCGGATATTATCATCTGGCCTGAGGCGGCAATACCTGCGTTCGAAGACGAAGTCACCTCTTTCATGAGCAATCTCGATAAAGCGGCTCGCCAGAACGATTCAGCGGTAATCACTGGGGTCCTGACTCAAGAGGGGCGTCACACCTATTACAACAGCGTCACAACGGTTGGAGTGACACCATCAGGTGAATACAACTACGACACTCAGCCTCGCTATAAAAAGCATCACCTGTTGCCGTTTGGTGAGTTTGTGCCTCTCGAGGACTTTTTAAGACCTCTGGCGCCGTTCTTTAATTTACCGATGTCTTCATTTGATCGTGGTGATTATGTGCAAGACAATATTGTCGCCAAAGGCATGCATATGGTGGTAGCGCTATGTTACGAGATTATCTTTGGCCAGCAGCTTCGAGATAATATCACCGACGAAACTGACTACATCTTGACCCTATCTAACGATGCTTGGTTTGGTGACTCAATAGGCCCGCTTCAACACATGGCTATTGCTCGCATGAGAGCCTTAGAGTTTGGTATGCCCGTGATTCGCGCAACGAACAACGGTGTCACCGCCGTCACGGATTACAAAGGTCACATAACCGCTGATCTTCCACAGTTTGAGGAAGCAGTACTAAGAGCGAAGGTCGTACCGACAAACGGTAAAACCCCTTACGTTCAATTTGGTGGGTTACCGCTAGATATCGCAGTTTTCTGTATCCTATTGTTCTCTGTGTTCCTATCTATGAGAACTCGGCCGAAAGACTAATTAGCACTAAACTCAATACGGTAAGCCTTTGCTAGCTTGAAAAGAGATCAACTAGCAAGGGTTTGCAATGAAAGAACACTTCTCTCTTCTTCCTATTTCTATCTTACTTCTAACAACAAGTGGTTGTGCCGGAAATACTCAAGACAGTTCGAATACTATGGGCGCTGTCGCTATACCATTTTCCATCTCTTATGACGGTGTGAACAAATTCACTTGCCGACGATTTGACCTGAAATTTGGTGACCAATATAAATCTGGGTATCTAACGAACGGAAAAAGAAACGATAATGGCGACCTTGAAGGGTATCTTTACATTGATGATATGCCTACTGGCTATCAACTTCTTACCGAAATACGTTGCTACCCTCATCGCAGAACACAGTTTAAAAATGGCAAAAAACATATCACACGCAAGGTTTCTCAAAGCGTCAACATAAAGCCAAATACCGTTTTGGTGGCGCCCTTCTTATTAAGGGGTTCCATTGAGGACGATTACGGTACTCATCAACTCTATTACGGGTTAACTTGGGCTCCGACTGCGACTCGTGAAGACATCGCAGAAGAGATCACAGCTAATGATCTGCAGTCCAATTGGAACGTAACCTTAGATCAAGATTACTAGGGTCTTGAATCCTAAGGTTTTAGTGGCTGCCTAGAAAACTCATCATGCCCACATTGAGGGCACGCCTGAATCTCGGTGGCGTGATTATATTGAGTTCGGTGGCCACATTTTTCGCAGATTAGTACACCCAAGCCGATAATCTCGCCGGACTTATACACCCCTTGGTGCTCAAGATCTTGAAAAAATTCAACCCATTCGACTTTTGTTTTATCGGTAATATCCAATAGCGATTGCCACACCGTATTTGCAATCATGAGGTAAAAAGGCCCCGACTTGCTCTCTTCAAAGTTATTAGCAAATTCTTGCAGATCCGACTTAACATACGCCGAAACTAAGGCTAATTCGTCTTTGGTCATGTCATTGGCAGCCTCAACCACCTTCTCTGAATTAGCAATCACATTATTTATTTCATCTGGGCTGTGTTTTAAGGTTTCTACTACATCGGATAACAGCTCATCATAACCCGCCTGACGTTTTGGCATATGCCCTCCTTTGCCTAATGGCAATTAACATTGCTTAAAGCTTGCTTTGTGGTTGTTGCTTTTAGCTCCTTTAGGTATTCTATGCTGATCTAAAACGAACTGATTTAATCGTTCTCACAGTTTCCAAGAAAATGGATAGCGTCGATGCAAGAACAATACAACCCGCAAGATATTGAACAAAAAGTTCAACAGCACTGGGACAACAATGAAACCTTTGTTGTAAGTGAAGACCCAAACAAAGAAAAATTCTACTGTCTTTCTATGTTTCCGTACCCAAGTGGTCGTCTACACATGGGCCACGTACGTAACTACACCATTGGTGACGTAGTATCTCGCTTCCAGCGCCTGCAAGGCAAAAACGTGATGCAACCTATTGGTTGGGATGCTTTTGGCCTGCCAGCAGAGAACGCTGCAGTTAAGAACAATACTGCACCGGCTCCTTGGACATACGAAAATATCGAGTACATGAAGAACCAGCTTAAGCTTCTTGGCTTTGGTTACGACTGGAACCGCGAGTTCGCGACTTGTACTCCAGAGTACTACCGTTGGGAGCAAGGCTTCTTCACTAAGCTTTATGAAAAAGGCTTGGTTTACAAGAAAACCTCTTCGGTTAACTGGTGTCCAAACGACCAAACTGTTCTTGCAAACGAGCAGGTTGAAGATGGCTGCTGCTGGCGTTGTGATACTCCAGTAGAGCAAAAAGAGATCCCACAGTGGTTCATTAAGATCACTGAATACGCTCAAGAGCTTCTAGATGACCTAGATAACCTCGATGGCTGGCCTGAAATGGTTAAGACCATGCAGCGCAACTGGATCGGTCGCTCTGAAGGCGTTGAGCTAAAGTTTGAAGTTAATGGTCAACAAGACCTAGAAGTTTACACCACGCGTCCAGATACCCTAATGGGTGTGACTTACGTGGGTATTGCTGCAGGTCACCCTCTAGCAGCAATCGCTGCAGAGAATAACCCTGAGCTTGCTGCGTTCATCGAAGAGTGCAAAAACAACAAGGTTGCTGAAGCTGAGCTTGCAACAATGGAGAAGAAAGGTATGGCGACTGGCCTTACCGCAATTCACCCATTGAACGGCCGTGAAGTACCTGTATTTGTTGCTAACTTCGTATTGATGGATTACGGCACAGGCGCTGTTATGGCAGTTCCTGCTCACGATCAACGTGACTACGAATTTGCGACTAAATACGGCCTAGACATAGTGCCAGTAATCAAGCCAACTGATGACGCTGAGCTAGATATCTCAGAGGTTGCATACACTGAGAAGGGTGTACTGTTTGATTCAGGCGAATTTGATGGCCTTGAGTTCCAAGCAGCCTTTGATGCTATCGCAGCAAAACTGGAAGCAGAAGGCAAAGGCACTAAGACAGTAAACTTCCGTCTACGTGACTGGGGTGTATCTCGTCAGCGTTACTGGGGTGCTCCAATCCCTATGGTAACGACGGAAGACGGTGAAGTTCATCCGGTACCTGCTGACCAGCTACCAGTGATTTTACCTGAAGACGTAGTGATGGATGGCGTAACGAGCCCTATCAAAGCTGATAAAGAGTGGGCAAAAACCACATTCAACGGTGAGCCAGCACTTCGTGAAACAGATACCTTTGATACCTTTATGGAGTCATCTTGGTACTACGCACGCTACTGTTCACCACAAGCGGACGATATCCTAGATCCAGAAAAAGCAAACTACTGGCTACCTGTAGACCAGTACGTGGGTGGTATCGAGCACGCATGTATGCACCTACTGTACTCTCGCTTCTTCCACAAATTGCTTCGTGATGCAGGCTACGTGACCTCTGACGAGCCGTTCAAGCAGCTTCTTTGTCAAGGTATGGTTCTGGCTGACGCCTTCTACCACACCAACGAGAAAGGCACTAAAGAATGGATCGCACCAACGGATGTAACCGTTGAGCGTGATGGTAAAGGTCGCATCGAGAACGCGGTAGACACTCAAGGTCGTAACGTAGAACACTCAGGCATGATCAAGATGTCTAAGTCGAAGAACAATGGTATTGATCCGCAAGAGATGGTCGACAAGTACGGCGCTGATACAGTACGTCTGTTCATGATGTTTGCCTCTCCTGCCGATATGACCCTTGAATGGCAAGAGTCTGGTGTTGAAGGTGCAAACCGCTTCTTGAAACGTGTTTGGAAACTGGTTCACGCACACTCATCTAAGGGTGCTGCTGAATCTGTTGATGTTGCTGCACTATCAGGTGACCAAAAAGCTCTACGCCGTGATGTTCACAAGACCATTGCTAAAGTGACTGACGATATTGGCCGTCGCCAAACGTTCAACACTGCAATCGCTGCCATCATGGAACTAATGAACAAGCTAGCAAAAGCGCCTCAAGAATCAGTTCAAGACAGAGCGATCCTTGATGAGGCACTAAAAGCGGTAGTTCGTATGCTTTACCCGATGACTCCGCACATCTCTTACGAAATGTGGATTGCATTAGGTGAATCAAACGTAGACTCGGCAACATGGCCAACGTTTGATGAGAAAGCACTAGTTGAAGACGAAAAAACTATCGTTGTTCAAGTAAACGGTAAACTTCGTGCAAAACTAACCGTGGCTGCCGATGCATCGAAAGAGCAAGTTGAAGAACTGGGTCTAAACGATGTGAACGTCGTTAAGTTCATCGAAGATAAAACTGTGCGTAAAGTGATCTATGTACCAGGTAAGCTACTGAATATTGTAGCAAACTAATCTACGCTTAAAGCTGAGGGTTACATCATGTAGCCCTCACTTTTCGTTTTTTATCCTGCTTTTTTGTCGCAAACGGCCTTGTTCCAGAGAAGCACGATAAGAACCGAACTTCCTTAAGAGAGTATTCTTTTGATGCAAATTGCACGCCTTTCTCATTTACGCCTAGCTATTGCTCTACTTATTGCCTCATTACTGAGCGGCTGTGGTTTTCATTTTCGCGGCAGCTACTTGGTGCCAGAAGAAGTCAGTTCCATGTCTTTGACCAGCTACGATGACTATGCTCAGTTCACTCGAGAGGTCAAAACGGAACTAAGACAAAATGGCATACAGCTTGTTACTCCAGCGGCGAATATCACCAATATTCACCTGCTTACCGAGAGTATTAGCGAACGCACCCTTTCCCTATATCAAAACAGTCGTGCAGCGGAAAAAGAACTGACTCTAAGAGCAAGCTACCGCGTCGTGGTTCCAGATGTGGGTACACGAACATTCAGCACCCAAGTTAACCGCAGTTATCTCGATAACCCGTTAACCGCACTGGCAAAATCTGTTGAAAGAGACATGATTGAAGATGAGATGCGCAAGCAAGCCGCAAGACAGATCATTCGTCAGCTGGCGCGATTACGCACCGACCTTGATAACGATGACGGCTCATTTGATACCTTCGTTAATGAAGACGGCGTGATTGAAGACCCTTCTCAAAGAAAAGACGACCAGATTAGTCTGCAGGCTGAATACGAGAAAAACGATCAGGCAACAATTCCTGTTGAGCTGCAAACGGCGCCTCCTGCATCATCAACTTCAGAAGCTGACAGCAACTCAGAAGCCGAGAATCCAGACGCGAGTGTAGAAACCGATTCAGAAGATACGTCTGAAGCAAACAGCTCTGAAGCAACTAACACAGAAGAAGACACAACAGTGAACTCTGAATCTGACGTTGCTAAGTAGAGACTAAGCATGCGTATCTTTGCCGACAAGTTGGCCAACACACTACAAAGGCAACTGCACCCAGTGTATTTGCTGTTTGGTGGTGAGCCCCTACTCATTCAAGAATCTCGAGACCAAATAGAGCACAGAGCCAAATCAGAAGGCTTTAGTGAGGTGTTTCGCTTTTCTATTACAGCTCAAACCGACTGGAATGAGGTCTTTGATGCCTGTAATTCGATGAGTCTATTTGCTGAGAAGAAAATTCTACAACTAGAACTCCCTGAATCGGGCACTAATCAAGCCATAACCAAAGAACTACTTAACCTTCATCAAGTACTCAACCCTGATGTCATTCTGATTGTATCTGGAAGTAAACTCACTAAAGCACAAGAAAACGCTAAGTGGTTTAAGGCGCTGAATTCCAATGGCCTTTGGGTCAGTTGTCTCACACCCGATATTCAACGACTGCCTCAGTTTGTACTTCAACGTTGCCATCAATTAGGGCTCAAGCCTGATACTGAGGCGGTGCAAATGCTGGCTCAATGGCATGAAGGGAACCTATTAGCGCTGAGTCAGAGTTTAGAGAAGCTTTGTTTACTCTACCCTGACGGTGTACTTACCCTAGTTCGTATAGAATCAGCCTTGAGCAGGCATAACCACTTTACGGCGTTTAACTGGATTGATGCCATGCTCGAAGGCAAGGCTAAACGTAGCCAGCGAATCCTGCGTGAGTTACATGGTGAAGGCGTTGAAGCGGTGATCTTACTGCGAACACTGCAAAAAGAGCTGAATACCTTGATGAGCTACAAACAAGAACTCACAAGCAAAAGCCTACAACAAGTGTTTGACCAATACCGCGTTTGGAACAACAAGCGACCGCTTTATACAGCAGCCCTTAACCGCCATACGCCAAAAACACTCTATAGCATGGTATGTACGTTAGCTCAGGCAGAACATACCGTGAAAACCGACTACGACAACAGTGTATGGCCAATACTTACCCAGTTGACACTCGATATGAGCATGCCGAGAAACGCTTAACAGCGACGCATGGTATACTTTTTTGAACCTAAACAAATTTATTAAGGAGCCGGCATTGCAAGGCGAAGCATTAAAAGACTTTTTAGCTGATAAAGCTGACGATATGAAAGCACAAAAGATCGTGACATTGGACGTTCAGGGTAAATCAAGCGTGACTGATTACATGCTGGTTTGCACAGGCACGTCTAAGCGCCACGTATCTTCAATCGCTGATCATATTGCTATTGAAGCAAAAAAGATCGGTATTGAGCCTCTAGGAATGGATGGTGAACTTGAAGGTGAATGGGTTGTCGTAGATATGGGTTCTACTATGGTTCATGTCATGCAAGAAGAACATCGCGAGCTTTACCAACTAGAAAAACTTTGGGGTTAATCAGTGAAGATCCAACTCGTTGCCGTTGGCACTAAAATGCCAAAATGGGTAGAAGAAGGCTTTAATGAGTACAAGCGTCGTTTTCCCAACGATATGCCACTAGAGCTCATTGAAATTACTGCTGGTAAACGAGGCAAGAATGCCGATATTGCACGCATCTTGCAAAAAGAAGGCGAAGCCATGTTGGCTGCGGTACCTAAGGGAAACCGTATTGTGACCTTAGATATTCCAGGCAAGCCTTGGGATACACCACAACTGGCTAAACAATTGGATCGCTGGAAACTTGATGCTCGAGATGTATCCATCTTAATTGGTGGCCCAGAGGGTTTAGCGCCAGCCTGTAAAGCGGCAGCAGAACAAAGCTGGTCACTCTCTCCTTTGACTCTTCCTCACCCTTTGGTGCGCGTAGTAATGGCAGAGAGTCTTTATCGAGCTTGGAGCGTTAACGCGAACCACCCGTACCATCGTGAGTAACAGAGCATGATGCGTAAGCGCTCTCACTTTAGAGACCATAAACTCGAGACTCGTCTTTTTAGCAACCGCGCTTTGGTTGCCTTCATTGGCATCCTTGTACTCATCGGTCTGCTTATCGTTAACCTGTACCATATTCAGGTTAATCAGTTTCAAGACTACCAAACTCGCTCTAACGATAACCGTATCAAAGTCGTACCTATCGCGCCCAACCGTGGCTTGATCTACGACAGAAATGGCATTGTTTTAGCCGAGAATAGACCCGTATTTTCCCTAGAAATCACCCCTGAAAAGGTCACCAACCTTGATGAAACGATTTCTAGCCTTCAGCAACTGCTGCCCGCTATTTCGGAAGAGCAAGTAGAGCGGTTTCAGCGAGATCGTAAGCGTTCTAGACGTTTTAAATCAGTCTCACTACTTGGGCAACTTTCAGAAGAACAGGTCGCTATCTTCTCTGTTCATCAGCATGAGTTTCCAGGCGTAGAAGTCAACGCTACCCTAAAACGTTTCTATCCTTATGGAGAGATCCTGACCCACGTTCTCGGCTATGTTTCCCGTATCAATGATCGCGATATACAGCGCTTAACCCGCGAAGATAAGGTGCAGGATTACCAAGCGACACATGATATTGGTAAGTTAGGCATCGAGCGGTACTACGAAGATCTCTTGCATGGCAAACCGGGCTACCAAGAGGTTGAAGTCAATAGCCGCGGCCGCGTCATTCGTACCCTAAAATATGAACCACCTACTCCGGGTGAAGATATCGTTCTGAACATCGATATTAAGCTACAAAGCTATTTGTTCGAGCTTCTGGATGGTCGTCGAGGCAGCGCGGTTATCCTTGAGCCTCATACTGATGCGGTGCTGGCTATGGTATCTAGCCCTAGCTATGACCCTAACTCCTTTGTTCACGGCATTTCAGGCAAAGATTATAGAGCGCTACTCAGTGATATTAATCGCCCGCTGGTAAACCGTGCCACGTTAGGTATTTACCCTCCTGCATCGACAGTAAAACCCTTCATTGCAGTGGCCGCGTTACAGGAAAAGGTGATTACCCCGACCACAACACGTAACGACCCTGGATATTGGCGTATTCCAAATTCCAAAACTCGACCGTTTAGAGACTGGTTACGTTGGGGGCATGGTGAAGTTGATATTAATAAAGCCATCGAAGAGTCGGTGGATACCTTCTTCTATCAAATAGCTTATGACTTGGGCATCGACCGTATTTCTAAATGGATGCAAGAGTTTGGTTTTGGTGACTACACTGGCATCGATATCTATGAAGAAAGCAAAGCCAACATGCCGACACGTGAATGGAAGCGTGCCAGACATAACGCACCTTGGTATCAAGGGGACACAATTCCTGTCGGCATAGGTCAAGGTTACTGGACAGCAACCCCAATGCAGATTGCTAAAGCTACTTCGGTATTGATCAATGAAGGCAAGGTAATGGCACCGCAGATCCTTCGCTCAACCATCAAGCCCGTTGAGCATAATGGCACAGTGGAAGAGTTTAAACAGCCAGAGCTTTATCCACCCATCACTGGAGTGAAGAAGGAATTCTGGACCATTGCCAAGCACGGCATGTACTTGGTTAACCATGGTAAACGAGGCACTGCCCGCCGCGCATTTGCAGGCATGAAATACAAGAGCGCCGGTAAATCGGGAACGGCACAGGTATTTGGACTCGCGGAAGATGAAAAATACGATGCTGACGAGATAGCTGAACACTTGCGAGATCACGCTCTGTTCACAGGATTCGCGCCATACGATAATCCTCAGGTAATTTTGACCATAGTTCTAGAGAATGCGGGTGGCGGTTCAACTCATGGTGCACCAGTGGCAAGACAGATCTTTGACCATATTTTGTTAAACCCAACTTATGACTATATCGAGCCTGAAGAATGAAACTAGATCCTGAAACAGGCAAAAACCGCTCACTGTTTGAGCGTATGCACCTTGACCTTCCTTTGATCTTTGGAGTTCTGATCCTGATGGGGTGCTCTCTGGTGATCATGTACAGCGCCAGTGGCCAAAATCTCGCCATGATGGAACGTCAAATGATGCGCATGATATTAGCGCTAGGGGTCATGGTTATCATGGCTCAAATCACCCCAAGGACCTATGAGACACTCGCTCCATTGCTGTTCACTGGAGGGCTCATCCTATTGTTAGGAGTGCTCTTCTTTGGTGAGGCATCAAAAGGAGCTCAACGCTGGCTTAATCTTGGCTTTGTACGCTTTCAACCCTCTGAATTAATGAAACTGGCTGTACCACTCATGGTCGCGAGATACATAGGTAACCGCCCTCTTCCGCCAAGCTTTAGGGTTCTCGCAACCTCCTTAATCTTGGTTATGTTACCCACAATATTGATCGCTAAACAGCCCGATCTGGGTACCTCAATCTTGATCGCAGCTTCCGGTATCTTCGTGATTTTCCTAGCGGGAATTAGCTGGAATATCATCCTCTCGGCAGCTCTAGCGGTGGGGGCGTTCGTGCCGATACTGTGGTTTTTCTTGATGCGTGAATACCAAAAGGTGCGCGTTAGAACCCTATTTGATCCAGAGTCCGATCCCCTAGGTGCGGGCTATCACATTATCCAAAGTAAGATTGCGATTGGTTCTGGCGGTTTAACCGGTAAAGGTTGGCTGCAAGGTACCCAATCACAACTAGAGTTCCTACCGGAGCGCCATACTGACTTCATCTTTGCCGTTATTGCCGAAGAGTGGGGACTGATTGGCGTCATGTTCTTGCTCACTGTCTATCTTTTCATTATTGGTCGAGGTTTGTATCTCGCTAGTCAGGCCCAGTCGGCCTTTGGTCGAATGATGGCAGGTAGCGTGGTACTGAGTTTCTTCGTTTACATCTTTGTAAATATTGGTATGGTGAGCGGGATTTTGCCCGTAGTGGGCGTACCCTTGCCATTAATCAGTTATGGCGGCACCTCAATGGTGACCTTAATGGCAGGCTTTGGCATATTAATGTCCATCCAAACTCATAGAAAAATGCTTTCGAAGGCAAACTAATGCGAATATTGACAACCCTAGGATTGGGCGCAGCTCTGACAATCATTGCTGGATGTTCAGGATCGGACAAAGATCGCTATGCAATAGCACAAGATGTCCCGCCCGACTCACCGATCTCCTTGAACCATATCGAGGATGCGACTCCACGCTACGAACCTTATAGCCTAGGTGGAAACAAAGATTACACTGTACGTGGTAAATCCTATTCTGTGATAAATAACC
The DNA here is from genome assembly GCF_001677275.1 of Vibrio breoganii. GTDB lineage: Bacteria > Pseudomonadota > Gammaproteobacteria > Enterobacterales > Vibrionaceae > Vibrio > Vibrio breoganii. Next base: position 700,152 of record NZ_CP016177.1, on the reverse strand, counting down.
CTGAGGGTTTTAAAGAGAAGGGAAAGGCCTCTTGGTACGGCAAAAAATTTCATGGGCATTTGACCTCAAATGGCGAAACCTATGACATGTATTCCATGAGTGCTGCTCACAAAAATCTTCCTATTCCAAGTTATGTCAAAGTCACCAATGTCGACAATGGCAAAACGGCCATTGTTCGCGTCAACGACAGGGGGCCATTTCATGAGGGGCGAATTATCGACCTGAGCTATGCGGCAGCTACTAAACTTGGAGTAGTGCAAACTGGCGTGGCGAATGTCGAAATAGAGTTTATTACGACTAAACCAAAGGCTGGCAACAACACAAAATCGGATGCTCACCCAAGCTATGTGATTCAAGTAGCGAGCCTTGGAAATGCAACCAATTCGAAGAAGCTGTCCAACAAACTCACTGAAGAGTATGAGCAGCCAAGTTATGTAAAAAAACAGGATGACATCAATAGAATCTTTATTGGTCCAATTGCTGACGCCATCGAAGCTAAGCAGCTCCTAGAGAAACTACAACAAAATGGACATCCGAGCGCCTTTATTAAAAAGCATAAACCTGAGTAGATCGGGCGCGGATTAAAATTCACACTTTGGCAAGCATTATGGTAGTTTCTCTGGTCTAGACTTTTGATTCTGCTACTATACAAAAAGTTTTGCCTTCAATTTGGACATTACACGGAAAAGATGAAAACTATCACCCAATCACTTAAATCTCTCGCCGTAACGAGTGCGTTTGCCTCAGTTGCTTTTGCAGCGACCTCTCAGGCCGCACCTATCGTGCTACCGGATGCTCCACAGATTGCAGCCAAAGGCTATGTACTGATGGATTACAACTCAGGCAAGGTATTGGCTGAGAAAGAGATGAATACTCAGCTTCATCCAGCGAGCTTAACCAAGATGATGACCAGCTATGTTATTGGCCAAGAGCTAAAGCGTGGCAACATCTCTAAAGATGATGAAGTTGTTATCAGCAAGAATGCTTGGGCGAAAAATTTCCCAGATTCATCAAAGATGTTCATCGAAGTGGGCACAACTGTCACGGTTGACGAGCTTAACCACGGCATCATCATTCAATCTGGTAACGATGCCTGTGTTGCAATGGCTGAGCACGTTGCTGGCTCTGAAGATGCCTTCGTTGATCTCATGAACGCTTGGGCAAAATCGCTAGGTATGGATAACTCACACTTTGCCAACGTCCACGGTCTTGATAACGATAACCTATATTCAACTCCATACGACATGGCTCTACTAGGTAAAGCCCTTATCCGTGACGTGCCTGATGAGTATGCACTCTACGCAGAGAAGCAGTACACCTACAACGGCATCACTCAGTACAACCGTAATGGTTTATTGTGGGATAAAAGCATGAACGTTGATGGCATCAAGACTGGCCACACTAGCAATGCGGGTTATAGCCTAGTGAGCTCTGGCACAGAAGGCCAAATGCGCCTTGTTGCGGTCGTTATGGGTACTAAGAGTGCTAATGCTCGTAAAGCAGAAAGCAAAAAACTGCTGAACTATGGATTCCGTTTCTTCGAAACAGTCGCTCCTCATAAAAAAGGCGAAGTGTTTGCTGAAGAGAAAATCTGGATGGGTAGCCAAGACACCGTTAAATTGGGTCTAGCTGAAGATACCTATGTGACGCTTCCACGTGGCGTAGCGAAGAACCTACAAGCGAGCTTTGTGCTAGATAAAGAACTCAAAGCGCCAATCGCACAGGGCGATGTTGTAGGTCGAGTATTCTATCAAGTCGATGGTGAAGACATCGCTGAATACCCACTGCTCGCTCTAGAAAGTGTTGATGAAGGTGGCCTATTCAGTCGACTTATCGACTATTTGGTACTGCTCTTTAAGAGCTGGTTCTAAGCGTTTTCGCTTAAGTTAATGTGAAAAGAAGCTGCTTTATAGCAGCTTCTTTTTTATCTATCGCTAGCTTGAAATACAGGCAATGGAACCTCATATTGAGTTTTTAGTTCAATCAAAGTAACATTCGCGCCTTAAATGGCCCTTATTTACACTATTTCCATTTGGAGTCGCAACCATGCAAGAGCAACCAAAACTAAAAGACCTGTTGGAGTTCCCGTGCCAATTTACTTACAAAGTAATGGGTTACGCAAAGCCTGAACTGCCAGATCTCATCTTGGAAGTGATCCAACGCCACGCACCTGGTAGCTACAGCCCTAAAATCACTCCAAGTGGTAAAGGTACGTACAACGCGGTTTCGGTAACCATTACAGCTACCTCTATCGAGCAAGTTGAAACACTGTACAAAGAACTCAGTGATATTGAAATCGTTCGCGTCGTGTTATAACCGCCAAGACTTAACTGTTAAGTTGTAAGCCGTTGATCTTAAAAGTGGTGCATCTTTGAGCACCATTTTTTGTAATACAAATAGTATTAATTCGCCTTTTTCTAGTAGAAATAACCTCACGTTGCTAGTAATGTGCGTACTTCGATATAGATGATTCAGGGAAGTAACGAATTGCCTAACGATACAGAGAAACAAGCAAACGCAACCTCATCGCTACTCAGTGATCGATTGGAGATCCACCATCTTGGTCGTCAAGATTACGAACCAATATGGCAGAGAATGCACCGATTCACCGATGAGCGCGACGAGAATACCGTCGATCAGGTATGGATTGTTGAGCACAATCCTGTTTTTACGCAAGGCCAAGCGGGTAAAGAGGAACACCTCCTTAATACCGGTGATATCCCTGTGGTAAAAAGTGATCGCGGCGGTCAGGTAACCTATCACGGCCCAGGCCAAATGGTGGTGTACTTCCTACTGAACTTGCGTCGACGCGGTTTAGGGGTGCGTGAACTGGTAACTCATATAGAGAACACCGTGGTGCAAACCCTTGCTAAGCTCGGTATCGAATCTGCTGCCCGTCCAGATGCTCCTGGCGTGTATGTAGAGGGTAAAAAGATCTGCTCCCTTGGACTTCGAATCCGCAAAGGTTGTTCCTTTCACGGATTAGCTCTGAATATAGATATGGATCTCTCCCCTTTCCTACGCATCAACCCTTGTGGTTATGCCGGTATGGAAATGGTTCAGGTCGCTGATTTCACAACCGATGATCAGCGTGCAAACATTCAAGGTATTCTGGTTAAGGAATTAAGTGCCTTACTGGATTACACAGACGTAATAGAAATGACAGAAAGCTATGAGTAAACCAATTCAAATGGAAAAAGGCGTCAAATATCGCGACGCTGATAAGATGGCGCTGATCCCTACTAAGTCAGTTCCAGTTGAACGCAGCGAAGTCCTTCGTAAGCCTGAATGGATGAAGATTAAGCTACCTGCTGATAGCCAGCGCATTCAAGACATTAAGTCTGCTATGCGTAAAAACAACCTGAACTCGGTATGTGAAGAAGCCTCTTGCCCTAACCTAGCAGAGTGTTTTAACCACGGTACAGCGACCTTCATGATCTTAGGTGCTATCTGTACTCGTCGCTGTCCTTTCTGTGATGTAGCCCATGGTCGTCCGGTTGCTCCGGAAACCAACGAACCACAAAAGCTGGCTCAAACCATCAAAGACATGAAGCTAAAGTACGTGGTAATCACATCAGTGGATCGTGATGATCTGCGTGATGGCGGCGCTAAACACTTTGCTGACTGTAATGAAGAGATCCGCAAGCTTAACCCAAACATTCGCATTGAAACTCTGGTTCCAGATTTCCGTGGTCGTATGGATAAAGCCCTAGAAGAGCTTAAGCTAAATCCGCCGGATGTGTTCAACCACAACCTAGAAACAGCGCCACGCCTGTACCGTCGTGTACGCCCTGGAGCTAACTACAAGTGGTCACTAGAACTTCTGAAGAAATTCAAAGAACAACACCCTGACGTTCCAACTAAGTCTGGCGTAATGATGGGCTTAGGCGAAACGAAAGAAGAGATCGTAGAAGTGCTTAAGGATCTCAGAGCGCACGGCGTAAGCATGCTAACTCTAGGTCAATACCTAGCACCAAGCCGCCACCACCTGCCAGTAGAACGCTACGTTCCACCAGCAGAGTTCGACGAGCTAAAAGAGATTGCACTAGAGCTAGGCTTCACCCACGCAGCCTGTGGCCCTTTCGTACGCTCTTCATACCACGCAGACCTACAAGCAAAGGGTGAGGAAGTTAAGTAAAAAATCCCCTAGGATTTTTTATCCCAGAAAAGCGTTGCTTTATCTGGGATCTCCCCACCAGCGATACTTTGTATTCCACAAACCTAGAGGTTGCCCCGCAACTCTCTAGGTTTTCGTTTCTGGATTCTTGTTTCTGGGCTCTGGGCTCTGGGCTCTGGGCTCTAGATTGTACCAATCTCAATATCGCACTCCCTAAGGTTCTGCATAAACTCTTCGAGTTTTCCAGAATGACACGTTTTGGTCTATGACGAACCCTGCGATTTGAAATAAGCACAACACCACTGTCATCCTAGAAGTTGCTTGCAACTCTCTAGGATCTTAGCGCGCACCAATCTCAATATCGCACTCTCCAAGGTTCTGGATAAACTCTTCGAGTTTTCCAGAATGACACGTTTTGGTCTATGACGAACCTTGCAAGTTGAAACAAGCACAACACCACCGTCATCCTAGAAGTTGCTTGCAACTATCTAGATGTATGGACTCCCTCTCCTTGAGGAGCTACGGTCTTAATCCGACTAAAGATTAGCCAAAGGAGCCCATACATGACTAAGCCTAATCTATTAGCTATTGATTTAGCAAAGAATGTATTCCAAGTTTGCAAACTCTGCCCTAACGGAAAAGTCATTTACAACCGCGAAGTCAGTCGAGCAAAACTCAAAGAAATTCTGATAAATGAAAAACAAGCCCTCGTGGCTATGGAAGCCTGTGGCAGTGCACACTACTGGGCTCGATTCGCAATTAGCGCAGGCCACATTGTAAAAGTCATCAACGCCAGAGCCGTAAAAGCATTTCAAACCAAGCAAAAGACAGATAGGAATGATGCTTTAGCCATTGGTGTTGCAGCACAGCAAGAGCACATCCATGGTACTCATATTCACTCAACTGAGGAGCAGGCACTTCAATCGTTAGAGCGTATGCGACACTTGGCTAAGGTTCAACTAGTCGCACAAAGTAACCAGATGCGAGGAGTATTAGCTGAGTTCGGAGTTATTCTACCGCAAGGCCTATCTAAGTTAAGAAAGGAAATCCCTTTCATCCTAGAAGATGCTGATAACTCTTTACCTGATAGTTTTAGAACGGCGCTACACAGGTCATGGTCACATTTATTGTGCCAAATTGAACACTTGCAAGAACTAGATAGGCAGCTCGAATCTTTGGTTAAGTCGCATCATATTTGCAAAAAGCTGATGAAGCTAGAAGGGGTCGGGGCGCTAGGGTTAGCGTTACGATTAGGGCGAGGTGAAAACTTTTCTAATGGCCGAGAAGCATCCGCTAATATAGGGCTAACACCTAAACAGAACAGTTCCGGCGGGAAAGAGCGTATTGGACATATATCTAAGTACAGTGCGGATAAGCGACTTCGTTCAGTTTTATTTCAAGGAGCGCTTTCCGTTATCACTCATGTATTAAACCGTCCAGCGACAACAAACAAAGAGCAGTGGTTACAAGCGCTAGTCGAACGGCGAGGAAAAAAGATCGCTGCAATTGCTTTAGCGAACAAAACCGTTCGAACCGCTTATGCTTTATTAAAGAATGATTCGGACTATCAGCCAATTAAATTGTCATGATAGACCGAGCATAGTCAACGAAGAGCGATGTAAGACAGGTAAGACCGACCAGTATGAGCTAGATAAGATTCGAGGCAGTAGACTTGCCGATATCGAGAAATAGCCTACTGGTGCGACTACATTTTAGGGCGAGGTAGCTCCTCAATAAAGCCCGTATATAAGTGCGCATCTATACTTGTTTTCCAAATTCTTTGTTGATTTACCGAGGGGGTCCATATAAGGATCTTAGAGCGCACAATCTCAATATCGCACTCTCCAAGGTTCTGGATAAACTCTGCGAGCTTTCCAGAATGACACGTTTTGGTCTATGGCGAACCTTGCGATTTGAAATAAGCACAACACCACTGTCATCCTAGAAGTTGCTTGCAACTATCTAGGAGCTTAGTGTGCACAATCTCAATATCGCACTCCCTAAGGTTCTGGATAAACTCCTCGAGTTTTCCAGAATGACGCCTTGTTAAGCAAACCTCGCAAGTTAATGCACTCCCCCAATTGCGACAAACCTCAAAACTCCCAAATAAACACCCACACATTGCAGTGGTTTTTTGCTTTCTACGCTAAGCCCATTATGATTAAAGCTAGGACTGGTCATAAATAAGGGAGGTCGTTTAATGCGACTGTTATTATGCGCGCTGTCAGCTCTGTTTTTGTGGGGCTGCGCAGATAGAAACACTCAAGAAGACAACTACTTAGAAGCATCATTTGAACTGTGTAACACCGAGGTCTCACTCTACTCGGTGAGTGATGATGGCAAGGTTCGTATCATTTGTGCGGATGGGTCTAAGTTCGCTCTAGATAATGAAAAAACCCTAGAGGTTATGCGCGACATCAATATCGATTACTGCTCAGGCGAAGGGCTATCTAAATTTAGCGAAAGCCGTCGCTACTATACATTCCGTTGTAAATCAGGCACGCAGCTGAGTATCAACAAAGGCGGTTAACTGCCAAGTTATCTATCATCAAGCATTGAATATAGAAGAGCTCAATAAATCCATTCTTTAGGCATTAGGAATTGGGTAGAATTGGGCACTTCTGTTATTGCTTTGGAATACGATGAACCCTTCACTGAGATACATTCAGGGCTACCCCGAACACATAGTCACGCCTATCACCCGACTTGTAGAGTCAGGGCAGCTAAACGCATGGTTTGAGCAGCGTTACCCTACCAAGCACACCATCAAAAGCGAAAAGGCCTTGTTTGAATATACAATGGCAATTAAAAATCGTTTTCTGAAAAAATCGGCCCCGTTAAGCAAGGTGATTTACGACCACAAGATCCACCTCATCAACAATGCATTGGGCCTGCACTCTTACGTGAATCGCGTTCAAGGGAGTAAGGTAAAATCAAAGAATGAAATTCGTATCGCAAATGTATTCAAGGATGCACCAGAGCCATTGCTACGAATGTTGATCGTGCATGAATTAGCGCATCTGAAAGAAAAAGAACACAACAAAGCCTTTTATCAACTTTGTTGTCATATGGAACCTGATTACCATCAGCTTGAGCTAGATGCTCGACTGTTCATGATGTATCTAGAGAACCAATAAACAAAAAAGCGAGCCATTAGGCTCGCTTTTATCATTCAGGCTCCTTTAATCTTATGCGTAAACAGGTTTACGGTTACAGATTTCTAGTACCTTAGCTTTAGTCGCTTCAATTACCGACTCATCACCCATGTTGTCTAGGATGTCACACATCCAGCCAGCAAGGTTTTTCGCGTCTTCTTCAGTGAAACCACGGCGAGTGATTGAAGGAGAACCGATACGGATACCAGAAGTAACAAACGGGCTACGAGGGTCGTTTGGTACAGAGTTCTTGTTCACTGTAATGTTAGCTGCGCCAAGAGCCGCATCCGCTTCTTTACCAGTGATATCCTTGTCGATTAGGTCAACAAGGAATAGGTGGTTTTCTGTAGAGCCAGAAACGATGTTGTAACCACGAGCTAAGAACTCAGCAACCATAGCTTTTGCGTTAGCAACAACGCGCGCTTGGTATTCTTTAAACTCTGGTTCTAGTGCTTCTTTGAACGCTACTGCTTTACCAGCGATAACGTGCATTAGAGGACCACCTTGACCACCAGGGAATACCGCAGAGTTCAATTTCTTGTAAAGGTCTTCACCTTCGTTAGAAAGGATTAAACCACCACGAGGACCAGCTAGAGTTTTGTGAGTCGTTGTTGTAACTACATGAGCGTGTGGAACTGGATTCGGGTAAACGCCAGCAGCAATAAGACCTGCAACGTGCGCCATATCAACAAAGAAGTAAGCGCCAACTTTGTCTGCGATTTCACGCATACGAGCCCAATCACATACTTGAGAGTATGCAGAGAAACCACCGATGATCATCTTAGGCTTGTGCTCAACCGCCAAAGCTTCCATTTCTTCGTAGTCAATCTGGCCTTTCTCATCGATACCGTAAGGAATGATGTTGTACAACTTACCAGAAAAGTTAACTGGAGAACCGTGAGTCAGGTGACCGCCGTGAGCAAGGCTCATACCCAATACTGTGTCGCCAGCATTCAGTAGTGCCATATATACTGCGTTGTTTGCTTGAGAGCCTGAGTGAGGCTGAACGTTCGCGTATTGAGCACCAAATAACTCACACGCACGCTCGATAGCTAGAGTTTCTACCTTATCAACGTACTCACAACCACCGTAGTAACGCTTGCCTGGGTAACCTTCAGCATACTTGTTAGTTAACTGAGAGCCCTGAGCTTCCATTACACGTGGGCTTGTGTAGTTTTCTGAAGCGATAAGCTCAATGTGCTCTTCTTGGCGCACTGTCTCTTCTTGGATTGCGGCAAATAGGTCCGCATCGTAATCAGCGATGTTCATATCACGCTTTAGCATCTGTATCTCCTGACTCAGATTAAACTGTAAATAGCTAAAAAAACCACACAATGACCAAAAGCAAACGTTTTCGTCACGGCAATGGCGGCATTTTACCGAAATAAATTCGTATCACAAATTTTTTTTGTCCCTGTTTTCTGTAGGTATATTCGCCTAAATAACCAACAGAATAAAGGCCTATCTGGGATTCTCTTTTTTGAAGGCCTCAACTTTACACTGTGTAAATCAAAAATTACACGCTGTTAACAAAAAAGTTGCGCAAACAGTTCGGTAAAGCACAGTTTTCCTATACTATTCGCGGCTGAATCTGCAAGGTTAAGTACAATGAACAAACATAGCTTTCTCGAGGATTGCGCTGCTATATTTACTGGTACTCTACTAGTGGCAGTTGGGATCTATTTTTTAAAATCTTCATCCATGATTGTGGGTGGGACGGCAGGTCTTGGGTTGCTGTTTACGCAATTTATCGACCTTAGCTTCGGTACCATGTACTTCTTGGTCAATATCCCCTTTTATTTCTTGGCATGGTTTCGTCTTGGTAAGCGCTTTACTATCAACAGCGTGATATGTGTTTCATTGGTATCGGTGATGGCTGACAACCTGCACCATGTTGTGCGCTTTGAACTGCTCACGCCTGCTTTTGCTGCCATTGCCGGCGGCACGTTTATAGGATTAGGCTTACTGGTTCTGTTCCGTCACCGTGCCAGCTTAGGTGGCTCAAATGTATTGTGTTTGGTGATCCAAGATAAGATGGGCATCTCGGTGGGCAAAACGCAGCTGTTGTTTGATACTTCTATTTTGATATGTTCGCTCTATTTCATCCCTTTGACACTGATAGCGTGGTCTATTCTTGCAGCTGTGTTCATCAACCTGATTTTATGGATGAACCACAAGCCAACCCGCTACACCGTTCAATACCGATAACATACAAAAAAGGCTTTGAATAATTCAAAGCCTTTATTATCTTGCTGTGCGCTATTTTCTGTCGATTAAATAGTCTGGCACTTCCTTAATGCTATCCAACACCACGCTGGCAATCGCCTCACCCTTTTCAGTGACCGGCTTTCCTGTACGCACCAAGATTTTAGTGCCCACACCAGCGGCTTCTGCAGCCATCATATCTTCCGCTTTATCTCCAACCATGATGGAGTTTTGCATATCAATCTTCAGAAAATCTCTGGCCGAGATAAACATGCCAGGCTTAGGTTTTCGGCACTCACAATCTTGTTTGTAATCACCAATACCGTGTTCAGGGTGATGAGGGCAGTAATAGATGCCATCAAGTTCAACGCCATTGTCCGAGAAGTTCCAATCCATCCATTGCGTTAAAGACTCAAATCGCTCTTCGCTAAATTTGCCGCGCGCTATTCCAGATTGATTGGTGACCAAGACTAATAGATACCCCATCTGCTGCAACTTCTTGGTTGCCTCAAAAACGCCAGGGATATATTCGAAATCATGCTCATCATGTACATAGCCATGATCAACATTAATAACACCATCACGATCTAAAAAAACGGCTACTTTAGGCACGGGTAACTACTCTGCTCTGCTTCATAAAGATGGTAACGATTATCGCATGCTTTGTTACCACTCGCACCCTTGATTTGGCGTTTAGACGTCTAGACGTAAAAATATCTATTGACTTGGGTCAATGAAATATCTAGCATCTCTGCAAGATTTAAACTCCTCTACCTAATCATGCAGGCTATTTGATGATAGAGATTAAGCAAGTTAACAAGGTATTCTATCAAGGAAAAACCGCTATCAGCGCCTTGAAAGATATCAACTTAACCATCGCCAAGGGCAACATCTTTGGTGTGATTGGTTCTTCTGGTGCAGGCAAAAGCACTCTAATTCGTTGCGTTAACATGCTAGAAGCACCTACTAGCGGTGAAGTCATCGTGGATGGTGTTGACCTTACCAAGCTATCTAAGAAAGAGCTCTCTGAAGCGCGCCGTAACATCGGCATGATCTTCCAGCACTTTAATCTTCTTTCTTCTCGCACTGTATTCGAAAATATTGCTCTACCTCTAGAGCTCGCGGGTAAAGATAAGCAAACTATTGAAAATAAAGTCACTGAACTATTGGGCTTAGTGGGTCTTAGCGATAAGCGCGATACCTACCCTGCCAACCTGAGTGGCGGACAAAAGCAGCGTGTTGCGATTGCACGTGCACTTTCAAGTGACCCTAAAGTATTGCTTTGTGACGAGGCGACTAGTGCACTTGATCCAGCAACCACTCAATCGATCCTTGGCTTACTTAAAACCATCAACCGTCAACTCGGCATCACGATCCTTATCATCACCCACGAGATGGATGTAGTGAAGAACATCTGTCACGAGGTGGCCATTATTGGTGGCGGTGAACTTGTTGAGAAGGGCTCGGTTGGTGACATTTTTGCTCACCCGAAGACAGAGCTTGCGCACCAGTTTATTCGCTCAACCCTAGACCTTTCTATTCCAGAAGATTACGAGTCACGCCTTCTCACTGAGCGCAAAGAAGGAAGCTACCCGTTAGTGCGACTGGAATTTACCGGCGCTAGTGTGGATGCGCCAGTGATCAGTCAAATCACTCGTAAGTTTAATATTGATATCTCAATTCTAAGCTCAGATCTGGATTACGCCGGTGGCGTTAAATTCGGCATGATGGTGGCAGAATTCTTCGGTGATGAAGAAGCCGACAATGCAGCGATTCAATACCTGAAAGACAACAATGTAAAAGTAGAGGTGCTTGGCTATGTCTTATGATGTGCTAGCTGATTGGTTCAATCTAAATAGCGGACTTTTATTAAAGGCAACTTGGGAAACCCTATACATGGTAGGCTTTTCTGGCATTGTCGGTTTCGCAGTGGGTATTCCTCTAGGCGTAGTCCTTCACACCACTAAACGTGGCGGTTTGCTGGAAAACCAGCGCTTGAACTCCATCTTAGGCGCCATTGTCAACGTAGGCCGAAGCGTGCCGTTCCTTGTGCTTATGGTTGCAATTATCCCTTTTACCAAGCTTCTTATCGGAACCTTTATCGGCACAACCGCCGCTATCGTGCCGCTAACCATTGGCGCTATCCCATTTGTGGCTCGCCTTATCGAGGGTGCACTGCTTGAAGTGCCAAGTGGCCTAGTAGAAGCCGCACAATCAATGGGCGCAACACCGCTGCAAATTATTAACAAGGTACTGCTTCCAGAAGCGCTACCTACCATCATCAACTCAGTCACTATCACACTGGTTACCCTAGTTAGCTATTCAGCTATGGCGGGCACTGTGGGCGGTGGTGGTTTGGGTGATGTTGCTATTCGCTACGGCTTCCACCGCTACGATGTTGTGATCATGGCAGTGACAGTTGTAATGCTTATTGTATTAGTGCAAATCATTCAGTCTGTGGGTGACGCACTGGTTCGTAAAGTTGACCACAGATAAGAATTAAAAAAATTATACGGAGATAGTTATGAAATTTAGCCTAAAGAACATTTTTACCGTTGCGATTGCAGCATCAGCTTTGGCCCTAACAGGCTGTGGCGATAAAGAACAAGACCTAAGCAAGATCAAGGTTGGCGTAATGGCAGGTGCTGAAGCACAGGTTGCAGAAGTAGCGGCTAAGGTTGCTAAAGAAAAGTACGACCTTGACGTTGAGCTAGTGACTTTCACAGATTACGTAACACCAAACGCAGCCCTAGATGATGGTTCAGTGGACGTAAACGCATTCCAACACAAGCCTTACCTAGACCAGCAGATCGCTGATCGTAGCTACAAGCTAGCTATCGCAGGCAACACCTTTGTTTACCCTATTGCGGGTTACTCTAAGCAAATCAAGTCTGTTGACGAGCTAGAAGAAGGCGCACGCATTGCAGTACCAAACGACCCAACTAACCTTGGCCGTTCACTTCTTCTTCTTGAGCAACAAGGCATCATCGAGCTACGTGAAGGCGCAGGTCTACTGGCGACGGTTCGTGATATCACTGCAAACCCTAAGAACATCACTATTGTTGAACTTGATGCAGCACAACTACCTCGTTCTCTAGACGACGTAGCGCTTTCAATCATCAACACCACTTACGCAAGTTCTATCGACCTAACACCACAGCGTGATGGCATCTTTGTTGAAGACAAAGAATCTCCATACGTAAACCTTATCGTTTCGCGTGAAGAAAACCTAAACGCTGAAAACGTACAGAACTTTGTAAAAGCGTACCAAACAGAAGAAGTGTACAACGCAGCTTCTGACATCTTTAAAGGTGGTGTAGTTAAGGGTTGGTAAACCACACTCCTTCAACTTCCCCTTCAAAAAGCCGTCACTTCAATTCGTAGTGGCGGTTTTTTTATGCCCTAAAATCGCCTCAAACAGGCTATGTACGCCTTAATTCAGTAACGTCACCGTACAGTGAGTCGTTTGGCATTGGGAGCAGGGTTCTGGGTTCTGGGTTCTAGCTTCTAGGTTCTAGCTTCTAGGTTCTAGGTTCTAGGTTCTAGCTTCTAGCTTCTAGGTTCTAGCTTCTAGCTTCTAGCTTCTAGCTTCTAGCTTCTAGCTTCTAGTTTGATTGTGGCTATACACTTCAAGTTAAATGGCGTCATCCTGAACTTGATTCAGGATCTTAGTGTGCACATAGCTAGGTATGACATACCTCTTAGTCATAAGCCGGGCTAAAGGGTTTCGCCCTGCCTGAGTACTTTTCTGGGCCAGCACACTGGTTGCGTATCTATTGCTATAAGAGGCTCCCAATAAAAAACCTCAGCGACGGCACTTACTTAAATGCACCAACACTAAAAAATAGATCTAATAAGCTATATAACCTGTCAGAAACCAATACTCACGCACGAACCTCAGGCTTGTGTCTTGCAGCTTGTAGCTGACAGCTTACGGCTAGCCGCTTAGTCCATATGAATCCACTTCAATAACCATTCTTCAATCTAATCTTGCAGTGTGCATCTAGCGCGATAGGTAGGTTAATCTGACTTGGCAATGAGGCGACAGGGAGTCAATACGGAAAGTTGGTAGTTGCTCGTTGCGAAACTCCAGATAAAAAAATGGTCAGCATATGCTGACCACTTTTTTCATCAAGTTCTAACGTTTCTACTAAGGCGTGTAGAACGTTGCTGCACCTGGACCTACTGGTAGACCAAATACGAATACCCATAGGTAGAACAGGATAGACCAACCAAACAAGAAGCAGATTGAGTACGGGAGCATGGTTGCTACCAGCGTACCTATACCTAGATTCTTCATGTAGCGAGTCGCAACCGCTAGGATAAGACCGAAGTAACTCATCATTGGAGTGATGATGTTAGTGGTCGAGTCACCGATACGGTAAGCCGCCTGAATCGTCTCTGGTGCGTAGCCAACAAGCATAAGCATTGGAACGAAGATTGGTGCTGTTACAGCCCACTGAGCTGACGCTGAACCGATCATCAGGTTAATGAAGCCACACATTAGAATGAATGCGAAGAACAGCATTGGACCTGTTAGGCCAATAGTCTGTAGGAAGTCTGCACCTGCTACTGCGAATACTTGACCGAAGTTTGTCCACTTGAAGAAAGCAACGAACTGAGCGGCAAAGAATACCAGAACAATGTATAGACCCATTGAAGACATTGACTTAGCCATTGCATCAATCACATCACGGTCAGTTTTCATTGTGCCGACAACGCGACCATAAACAAAGCCAGGGATAGCAAAGAATACAAAGATAAAGGCTACGATACTCTTCAAGAATGGAGAGCCAGAAACTAGACCCGTCTCAGGGTGACGTAGTGCGCCCCACTCAGGAACAACTGTCAGTGCAATCAGTGCACTTACTGCAAGAACAGCAAGACCCGCCATCTTAAGGCCGCGTTTTTCTTCAGGCTTCAAAGAACCCATGCTGTCATTAGATAAATCTTCAGCCGCTTCTTCATCGTTATATTTGCCAAGTTTTGGCTCAACAATCTTTTCAGTTACAAATGCACCTGTGATTGCAATGAAGAAGGTAGAAACAAACATGAAGTACCAGTTTGATTCAGGACCTACAGAGTACGTTGGGTCGATCATTTGTGCTGCTGTTTCAGTGATACCAGAAAGCAGTGGATCAACCGTACCAATGAGAAGGTTTGCAGAGTAACCACCGGATACACCAGCAAAAGCGGCAGCTAGACCAGCTAGAGGGTGACGACCTAATGAGTGGAAAAGCATAGCTGCAAGAGGGATAAGAACCACGTAACCCAGCTCAGAAGCTGTGTTAGAGATGATACCCGCAAATACAACCGTTACTGTAACCATACGCTGAGAAGCGTTCATTACTAAGCCACGCATTGCTGCAGAAAGCATGCCTGAGTGCTCAGCAATAGCAACACCAAGCATTGCTACTAGAACCGTACCTAGAGGTGCAAAACCGGTAAAGTTAGTTACGAGGTTAGTAACGATAAGACGCAGACCTTCACCATTTAGAAGACTAACGACTTTGATAACGCCATCGGCGCTACGACCTGCTGCACCCTCTGGACGAGGATCCATAACAGAAACATCAAAATATCCAGCAATGCCAGACAGAACTAAAATTGCCACACAAAAAATAGCAAATAAAGTGATTGGGTGTGGTAATAGGTTGCCTAGGTATTCGACGCCATCCAGAAAACGAGTGAATAACGGCTTTTTAGGCGGTTGTTGTGTTTGTGAAGCAGATGTGCTCATCTGAGTTCTCCTTTAATTATTTTTATCTCTCTTTTTGCCCCTCAACCCGCAGGTTGTGGCACGTTATTTCCCTAACGCAGCAAAAAGGAGCCGGAAACATACCCTAGTACGACACAATTGAAAAGGCAGTTACGCCTTTAGAAACCGAGCAAATGTGTCAAAAAAAGGTTAAAAAAGGTCAATAATTAGGAGATATTGAGCGAAAAACTTATATGGAATAAAGGGTAAGGATTATTAACATCTTCTTACAAACTCCAATCTATTCAATTGCCACTGTTTGTAAAAAAGTGACGCAGAGCATACATTCTGCGTACATTTAACTCGGGAAAATCATTTAGGAACACCAAAAAAATGCACGCAATTTCACCAATAGGCACCATTCACACCCCCTACAAAGAAAAGTTTGCTATCCCTAGACAGCCAAATTTGGCGCCTAGTGTCACCACAGAGTTGCACCTAAAAGGCGAAGCAAATACCGAAGCGGCCGTTCGTGAACTGAAACAGTTTTCACATCTATGGCTGCTGTTTCTGTTTGATCAGAATATAGAAGCAGGTTGGAAACCTACTGTACGTCCTCCTCGCCTTGGGGGTAATGAAAGAGTGGGTGTATTTGCCAGTCGCTCAACCTTTAGACCCAATGCAATTGGTATGTCGGCGGTGGAATTATTAGATGTTGAAATAAGAAACGGACAGGTCGTAGTTAAGCTTGGTAATGTCGATTTAGTGGATGGCACCCCCATCATCGACATAAAACCTTATATCCCCTATTCCGATAGCATTCCTGACGCCACAGGCGGTTATGCGGAAGCCCCACCCATTCCAGTCACCGTTCAATTTAGCGAGCCAGCGAAAGGCGTACTCATGCAACACTCAGACCATGAATACCGTCTACAAGCATTAACGGAGATCTTGTCACAAGATCCAAGGCCTGCGTATAAGAAAGGCAAGCCAGACTCTAAGGTGTATGCCGTACATTTATTTGAATGGAATGTCCGTTTTTCAGCCAATGACGACGGCATTCAAGTGGTTGATATTGCCCCTTTAGCATAAGGCAATACACTGGTATTATAGGGAGCTATTTTTTAGGGTTATAAACCCTTCCCTCTATATACATATACAACGGAAAGCATCAATGCGTACCAGTAAATACCTAGTTTCTACATTGAAAGAAACGCCAAACGACGCAGAAGTAAT
Source organism: Vibrio breoganii (assembly GCF_001677275.1). Lineage (GTDB taxonomy): Bacteria > Pseudomonadota > Gammaproteobacteria > Enterobacterales > Vibrionaceae > Vibrio > Vibrio breoganii. The sequence goes on along the minus strand of NZ_CP016177.1, from coordinate 683,741 downwards.
TAGCCACCAGCTAATGCTTCGTGCAGGTATGATTCGTAAACTTGCCTCAGGCCTATACACTTGGCTACCCACAGGTTTACGTGTATTGCGTAAAGTGGAAAACATTGTTCGTGAAGAAATCGACAATGCAGGTGCTGTTGAGACTTTAATGCCCGTTGTTCAACCGTTCGAACTTTGGGAAGAGACAGGCCGTTCTGAAACAATGGGACCAGAGCTTTTACGCTTTACTGATCGCCATAGCCGTCCATTTGTCCTAAGCCCAACAGCCGAAGAAGTGATTACTAGCATCGTTCGTAACGAAGTAAGTTCTTACAAACAACTTCCGCTGAACCTATATCAGATCCAAACGAAATTCCGTGATGAGCGACGTCCTCGCTTTGGCGTAATGCGCGCACGTGAATTCAGTATGATGGACGCTTACAGCTTTGATATCGATAAAGCGGGCCTAGAAAAGTCTTACGAAGCGATGCATGAAGCTTACTGTAAAGCATTCGACCGTATGGGCCTTGATTACCGTCCGGTACTTGCTGATACAGGCGCTATTGGTGGCAGTAACTCTCACGAGTTCCACGTACTTGCAGAAAGCGGTGAAGACTTAATCGCCTTCTCTAGCGAATCTGACTATGCCGCAAACATCGAGAAAGCAGAAGCGCTAGCACCAACAGGTGAACTGGCAGCTCCAACTCAAGAGATGACGCAAGTTGATACGCCAAACGCGAAAACTATCGCAGAACTCGTTGAGCAATTTGAGCTACCAATCGAGAAAACGGTTAAGACTCTGTTTGTTAAGGCTTCTGAAGAAGTGGATGCTGAGCTCGTTGGCCTTATCATTCGTGGTGACCACGAGCTAAACGAAGTGAAGGCAGAAAACCTGACTCAAGTAGCGTCTCCACTAGAAATGGCAACGGAAGAAGAAATCCGTGCAATCATTGGTGCAGGCCCTGGCTCTCTTGGCCCAGTGAACCTGAAATTGCCATTCATTGTTGACCGTAGCGCTGCTGCAATGAGCGACTTTGGTGCGGGTGCAAACATCGATGACAAGCACTTCTTTGGCATCAACTGGGGTCGTGACGTTGAACTTGGTCAAGTTGAAGACCTGCGTAACGTAGTAGAAGGCGATCCAAGCCCATGTGGCAATGGCGTACTTCACCTTAAGCGTGGTATCGAAGTGGGTCATATCTTCCAACTCGGTTCAACCTACACAGATAAGATGAACTGCAGCGTGCTTGGTCCTGATGGTAAGAGCACAATCCTAGAGATGGGTTGTTACGGTATCGGTGTATCTCGTGTTGTTGCTTCAGCGATTGAGCAAAACCACGATGACAACGGCATCATCTGGCCTGAAGCAATTGCACCTTTCCAAGTCGCTATTGTTCCAATGAACATGCACAAATCTGAGCGAGTTAAAGAAGCAGCAGAGAAGCTATACGCTGACCTAACGGCTCAGGGCATCGAAGTGCTATTTGATGACCGTAAAGAGCGCCCAGGCGTAATGTTCAAGGATATCGAGCTTGTCGGTATTCCTCATACTGTGGTTATTGGTGACCGTAGCATGGACAATGGCCACTTTGAGTACAAGAGCCGTCGTGACGGTGAGAAAGTACCGGTAGAGATGGACAACATTGTTGCGCACCTTCAAGGTCTGATTAAGTAAGCCTTTACGCTTTGATTCCCCTTTCTAGGAAGGGGAAAAACAGATTCTAATAAAGGCAGCCTCGGCTGCCTTATTCATTTTTGGAGAAACATAATGAAAATTTACGATTGCTGTGACCTCGTTCGCGAACTCTATGCCCAAATTGGCAGTGGTGACCAAGGCTACATCCCACAAGCTATTACTTGTGCACTAAAAACACTCAATGATGTAGCTGCGGACACTAGCCTGCCTAAAGAAACCCGTGACCGCGCAGCTTTCGCCGCTGCAAACCTGTTGATCTCAGATTTCGAGGACTAACTCATGAATCTCGCCAACTATCAAACAATGGATGTTGTGATGCTAATGAGCATCATCAATATGAAACTGCGTGACGACTTCAATGGCGACCTAGATGCGCTAGTGAAAACCTTTGAGATCGATAAACAGCAGCTCATAGAGAAATTGGCAACGGGCGGCTTCGAGTGGCTACCTGAAGCAAAGCAATTTAGATAAGCCCCCTTCCCCATCAAATTCTTAAAAAGGTAGCTGAGATTGGCTACCTTTATTTTATCTCTAGCTCGCCAATACCACTATAAGTCCTCTAGTGAACGCTCATGCCTATAGAGCGTTTATTTTCCTTACAAGCCGTTTGAAGTCGATATGATCGTTAATACTCTAGATATCAATTAGAGTTTCTATCGTGCTTTGAGAAGAGAGGGAAGCGTGGAGGGTTGCAGTAAATTTAAGACAAAAAAAAGCCCGCTGTAAACAGCGGGCTTTTCAGAAACTTTTAATCTAATTAAAATTAGATAGTAGTAACGTTTGAAGCTTGAGGGCCTTTTTGACCTTGCTCAACTTCGAAAGATACTTTTTGGCCTTCAGAAAGAGTTTTGAAGCCTTCAGAAACGATAGCACGGAAGTGAACGAATACGTCAGCGCCGCCGTTGTCTTGAGAAATGAAACCGAAGCCTTTCTCTTCGTTAAACCATTTTACTGTACCAGTAGTCTTTGACATGTTATGTCCCTTAGTATTTAAGATTAATCGTATGTCACCAATGTGACGACTTCGCAAACTTTAGCCATTAAGTTAAGGGAAAAACAGAAAACACTACTTTACTTTTTACAATAAAATTTGAAACTTGCTTTTGCTTAATTTTTCTAACAACTTTGTCTTACGAAGCGAGTCATATGCTACAGCAGTTTAAAGCTTTGTAAACGTTTTTCTGAGTTTATCTGCAGATATTTACTTAGTTAAAAGTAACAAAACTTACAAGTCACTGAAACCACTAAAATATAGCTCAAATATTGAACAGCTGATAATTTTCCAATTCCGGGATAGTTTTAATCAAAGACTGCTCTTCTTCGGCTAATTTACCCATTGAATCACAGTAATCTTGGGCTTTCTCCGAAATTTCTGAAGAGTGTTGTTGGAGTTTTTTCTCTACTGAAACCTTGAGATCGTTGAGCTGTTTCTGAAGCTCTGTAAAATTGATTCCGTCTTCTGATGCCAGCTTTTCCTGCAATACCGAAAAGGCACTGGCAAAAAACTCACTATTGAAAACCTCGCGAGCATCGGCAAAATCTTGCTGCCAATTATCGAACATATTGCCGAAGGCATTAGGCTTTAACACCCATTCTCCGTCTTGATAATAGCGCTGCTCTAGTTTTGCGTAAAAATCATCGATGGCTTGACGCACATTATCAAACGCATCGGTGTCGTTGAACTTAGCCGATACATCATCAAGCACCTCATTCGCCAGATCCACACCCGACAGTGCCACTTCACGAGCTTTGGGGATATCGCTGTTCAATTGCACTCTGTAGTGGTCAAGTAGCTTCTGCTGCTCTTTACTCAAAGGAATAGATTCACCATCAATAACGAGGCCTTTCGCTTCAAATACCGCTCTGTGACCCTCACGGTCGATGATCTCTACCTCTTTTCCATCTAGGTGCAGCTCGTTGTTCAAATCGACATTACAAGACTCATAGTCCGCTAGCGCCTGCGCTTGAAGTGCCGGAGCAACCAGTAGTGACCCGACTAAAATACTCGAGGTAATGCGCTTTATCATTGATAATTCCTTGTTAAATGATATCCGACTACTCTACAGCCAAATTATTCGTTATCCAATAAGCTTAACTGCTTCGCTTGAGCTTCTGGCTGCAACATGACACTCAAGCCCAACAAGCGAATCTCACGACCTTGTTGACGCAATAAGACTTCTTCTAGCAAAGGATAAAAGGCCGCTAAGTTCAACTTATTGGAACCGGTTTCAATGGTTGTCAGTTGAAAGTCAGCAAATTTAACCTTAATGCCCTGCTTGGTAATGGGACGTACGTGCTCTCCACCCACCTTGTCTAAGCGACGTTGTAGCTCGGGATAAAGTCGTTGCTCTATCACCTCCCAACACTGCCCAAGGGTCTCGATGTTTTTAGTAAAGGTTCGCTCGACGCCCACTGACTTGCGCTCTCTAGAAACCTGCACACTGCGATTGTCGACACCATGGCAACGCTTCCAAAGCGAGGCGCCCAATCGGCCGTGTCGGACTAACAGATCGCGATAGTTAGCTTTACGCACATCCTCACCAAGATAGAGACCCGTACGATGCAGTCTTTGCAATGCAACCTTGCCTACTCCCGGTATCTTTTGCAGAGGCATACTGTCAATGAACTCCTGAACTTGATTGGGCGGTATCACATACTGCCCATTAGGCTTGTTCAAATCCGATGCCACCTTAGCCAAAAACTTGATAGGAGCAATCCCGGCTGACGCGGTTAGATTAAGCTCTGATTCGATATCGCGCCGGATAGACTGAGCAATCAAGGTGGCAGACCCATTGCATGATGAGCTATCCGTGACATCCAGATAGGCTTCATCCAACGACAATGGTTCTATGATAGGCGTATAGCGAGCAAAGATAGCTCTAATTTGTGCTGAAACCTCTTTGTACACCTGCATGCGGCCAGGTACTACCAATAAATTAGGACACAATTTTTTCGCCTGCGCGGTAGGCATAGCAGAGTGGATACCAAATCGGCGAGCCTCATAATTGCAGGTGCTCAATACGCCCCGCTGTGTTTCACTTCCGCCCACTGCGAGTGGACGATTTCGATACTCGGGAAAGTCACGCATTTCTACCGCTGCGAAAAAACAATCCATATCAATATGGATGATCTTTCGTTGTGGCAAATCATTAGAGTACTGTTTAGGCATACAGTCATTTTAACCTACTCTTTGCCCTGTTCAAAAACTATTTGCTTACCTTATCTGTTCAATCAATTAAAAATTGATCTAATAAACATCACATCCAATAGGTAGATGCTAGTATTTGTCGATTTTCCAAAAAATGGAGAAAGAAAATCATGACTTCTATTTTACAGGGTATGCAGATGCTATTCGTTGCGTTTGGTGCTCTTGTTCTTGTTCCTTTATTAACGGGACTAGATCCGAACGTGGCACTGTTTGGTGCTGGTGTCGGTACCCTTCTGTTCCAATTAATCACTAAACGCTCGGTGCCAATCTTTTTAGCGTCCTCTTTTGCCTTTATTGCACCGATTCTCTACGGCGTTCAAACTTGGGGTATTCCTGCCACCATGGGTGGACTCATGGCTGCTGGTGTTGTGTATATAGCATTAGGTGGCTTGATTCGTGTTCGTGGTGTTGCCATCATTCATAGACTTTTGCCACCCGTGGTAGTGGGTCCTGTGATCATGGTAATTGGTCTAGGCCTTGCCCCTGTTGCGGTAAATATGGCGCTGGGTAAAACTGGAGATGGTGCTATTCAATTAGTCGATGGGCAAATCGCTTTGTGGATTTCTTTGGCCTCGCTACTGACTACTATCATCATCAGCGTATTTGCCAAAGGCTTCTTAAAGCTACTGCCTATCTTTGGCGGGATTGCGGTAGGTTATACCTTGAGTTTGTTTGCTGGCATCGTCGATTTTAGCCCAGTGACCAATGCCGCATGGTTTGCACTGCCTAACTTTGTAGCGCCCGAGTTCAACATCAATGCCATCCTGTTTATGATTCCAGTAGCTATTGCCCCAGCGGTAGAGCACGTTGGCGATATGCTGGCCATCTCTAACGTGACAGGTAAAGACTACCTGAAAAAACCAGGATTACACCGCACCATGGCCGGTGACGGCGTTGCCACAATGGCAGCAAGCATGATGGGCGCGCCACCTAACACGACCTATAGTGAAGTGACAGGCGCAGTAATGCTAACCAAATCCTACAACCCTAAAATCATGACCTACGCGGCTATAACCGCTATCGTGCTGGCGCTAGTGGGTAAATTGGGTGGTATATTGCAAACCATCCCTGTGCCTGTGATGGGCGGTATTATGATGTTGCTGTTTGGTTCTATTGCCACAGTAGGTCTAAACACCCTTATCCAAAACCGTGTAGATTTGCACAACTCACGCAACCTTGTGATTGTCGGTGTAACACTGGTATTTGGTATCGGTGGTATGGCGTTTGGTGTGGGTGAGTTCAGTCTGCAAGGCATCAGCCTTTGCGGTATTGTAGCGATTCTTCTGAACCTTGTTTTACCAAGAGACCTTGGTGAGTCGCATGTTGTGGATAGCGCTCAGATGGAAGAAAATCCAGAGCAAAAATAATCCCAATAGATAGAAACAAAAATGCCAAGCTTACGCTTGGCATTTTTTATTACTCAAATACGATTAAGCAATACGGTCTTTTTCCCAAGATGCGACTTTCTCAGCTCTTGCCGCAGCTTTCGCTTCTCGGCGCTTACGAGCGTCACAAGGCTCAGGACAACTACACACTTTATCAATGCCCATCGCGTCTAGGCCGCCACAGCTACCCTTCACGACCTTCTTCTGGATGATATAACCCACGGACATCAAGATAATGAAGCCGAGGAAAATTCCAAATGTGACTAAGAACGTTGTCATTGCTCTATCCTACTTATTCAAATACTTGGCAAAGGCTTCTGAGTACACCTCTTTAAAGCCATCTTCAGTTTTTACGATCATAAAGATCGCGAGATCATTATCGTTCGCAACCTGAAGGCCTCTTTCTTCGCCCATCACCATCAGACCCGTCGCTAGACCGTCAGCCGTCATACATGATGGGTGAATCGCTGTCACAGAGACTACCTTGTGTGCGATCGGTTTGCCAGTTTTTGGATTAATTATGTGCGAATAACGCACACCATCACGCTCAAAATAATTGCGATAATCACCGGATGTCGCCATTGCCATATCACCTGGCTGAACAATCAATTCCACTTCACGAGCATCCACCGTCGGCTTTTCAATGGCGATACGCCAAGGAATGCCCTCACTATTACTGCCCTTCAATCTCAGTTCACCACCCACTTCAACGAGGAAACGGTGCACTCCCTGCGACTCAAGGTAATCGGCAATGACATCAACGCCCCAACCCTTAGCTATGGTTGAAAGATCAACATACAGATTCGGGATATCCTTTGATAAGCCCTGCTCTGTAACAGACAGGTGTTGAATCCCTACCATCTCACGTCGTGATGCCAGCTCTTCATCCGTTGGCACTTTGTCAGGACGAGCTTCTGGGCCAAAACCCCATAGATTGACCAAAGGACCGACCGTTACATCGAGAGCGCCTTCTGTCAGTTCGTTTAAGCGAATTGCTTCACGAACCACTATCTCTGTTTCTTTCGATACAGGAAACGGTGCTGCAGTCTGATGCTGGTTGAAAAGACTTAGCTCAGATTCAGGGCGATATGTGGACATCTGATCGTTAACTTGCTCGAGCAAGACATCAATCTGCTTTTGCATTTCTTCAGGCTCTGGCGCCTTATCATCAGCAATATACTTTATGTGATAGGTGGTACCCATCGTCTTGCCGCTCAATGCAACCTGCTTGGGCGCGTGCTCACAGCCCGTTAATACCACTACTGAAATCAACAAAGTAGCAAGTAATGTTGAGTACTGAATAAGATGACGTGTAACTTTCATCTTTCTCTCCATAGGTTGAATGCGCGAAGAGCGCACTGGGTTCTAGCTTGTAGCTTCTAGCTTCTAGCTTCTAGCTTCTAGCTTGTAGCTTGTAGCTTCTAGCTTCTAGCTTCTACAAAACAAAATGGCTGACTCAAAGAGCCAGCCATTGTTTTATTCGATTACGGTTTAACCACCGAAGTCATCGAGTAGGATGTTTTCATCCTCTACACCTAGGTCTTTTAGCATGCCGATTACAGCTGCGTTCATCATAGGTGGACCACACATGTAGTACTCACAATCTTCAGGCGCTTCATGGTCTTTCAGATAGTTTTCGTACAATACGTTATGGATGAAGCCTGTGTAGCCGTCCCAATTGTCCTCTGGAAGAGGATCAGATAGAGCACAATGCCAAACAAAGTTGTCGTTTTCTGCTGCTAGCTTGTCGAAGTCATCGATGTAGAACATCTCACGCTTCGAACGAGCACCGTACCAGAACGTCATCTTACGCTTAGACTTCAGACGCAGTAGTTGGTCGAAGATATGTGAGCGCATTGGCGCCATACCAGCACCACCACCAACAAACACCATCTCGTTGTCTGTATCTTTAGCGAAGAACTCACCAAATGGGCCAGAGATAGTACACTTGTCACCGGCTTTAAGTGACCAGATGTATGAAGACATGATACCTGGTGGTACGTCAGGGTTGTTAGGCGGCGGCGTTGCAACACGCACGTTCAGCTTAATCAAACCTTCTTCTTCAGGGTAAGAAGCCATTGAGTATGCGCGGATCGATGGTTCTTTAACCACTGACTCATAGCGGAACAAGTTAAACTTATCCCAATCTTCACGATACTCTTCAGGGATATCAAAATCCGCGTACTTGATATGATGTGGTTCAGCTTCAATCTGAATGTAACCACCTGCACGGAAAGGCACTTCCTCGCCATCAGGGATCTGAAGTACAAGCTCTTTGATGAAGGTCGCTTCATTGTCATTAGAAAGAACAGTACATTCCCACTTTTTAACACCAAAGATCTCTTCTGGAAGCTCGATAGCCATGTCAGTTTTCACTGCTACCTGACACGCTAGACGCTCGCCTTCACGTGCTTCACCTTTACTAATGTGGTCAAGCTCGGTCGGTAGAATATCACCACCGCCAGACTTCACTTTTACGCGACACTGGCCACAAGAGCCACCACCACCACAAGCAGACGATACGAAGATACCGTTGCCAGCAAGAGCGCCAAGCAGTTTGTCACCTGGAGAAACCATAAAGCCTTTCTCAGGGTCACCATTTACTAAAATGTTGACGTCACCCGTTGGTACTAGCTTAGATTTAGCGAATAAGATCACTAGCACTAGAGCCAATACAATCAGAGTAAACATCACTACGCCAAGAACGATAGTATTCATTGACTAATCCTTATAATTTACTCTTACAGTTGAACACCGGAGAAAGACATAAAGCCTAACGCCATCAAGCCTACAGTGATGAAGGTGATACCAAGGCCACGTAGACCTGGAGGCACATCTGAATACTTCATCTTCTCACGCAGACCAGCAAGAGCAACGATTGCTAGCATCCAGCCTACGCCAGAGCCAAAGCCGTATACTACTGATTCAACGAAGTTGTAGTCACGCTGTACCATGAAAGATACACCACCGAAGATTGCACAGTTCACCGTAATTAGCGGTAGGAAGATACCTAGCGCATTGTACAAAGGCGGGAAGAAGCGGTCTAACACCATCTCCAAAATCTGTACTAGGGCTGCAATAACACCGATGAAGGTAATGAAGTTAAGGAAGCTTAAATCCACACCTGAGACTAATGCGTTCTCTTTCAACACTAGGTTATAAAGCAGGTTGTTCACAGGAACTGCGATGGTCAACACCACCACAACTGCTACACCAAGACCGAAAGAGGTTTTTACCTTCTTAGATACAGCAAGGAATGTACACATGCCCAAGAAGAAGGATAATGCTAGGTTTTCGATGAAAATCGATTTAACCAGCAAGCTAATATAATGTTCCATCGTGCTATTACTCCTTCGCTTCTACTTGTTCAGGCTTGAAGATACGGATTGCCCAAATCATAAAGCCAATCAAGAAGAATGCAGACGGTGCAAGTAGGAACATACCGTTAGGCTGGTACCAACCACCGTCAGACACTAGAGGCAGTACTTCCATACCGAACAATTTACCAGAGCCGATAAGCTCACGGAAAAATGCCACGGTAATCAGTACGAAACCATAACCTAGACCATTACCGATACCATCCAGTAGCGATGGTAGTGGTGCAGATTTCATAGCGTATGCTTCTGCACGACCCATTACGATACAGTTAGTAATGATCAAGCCAACGAATACCGATAACTGCTTAGAGATATCGTAAAGGTAAGCTTTCAGGATTTGGTCTACCACGATTACAAGCGATGCGATAATTGCCATCTGAACGATGATACGCACGCTGTTTGGAATGTGGTTACGAATAACAGACACGAAGAAGTTAGACAAAGCAGTTACAAAGATTACCGCTAATGTCATAACAAATGCTGTTTCAAGCTTGGTGGTTACCGCAAGCGCAGAACACACACCAAGAACCTGCAAAGCAATTGGGTTGTTATCTAAAACAGGAGCCCAAAGGTTTTGCTTCGCTTCTTTAGATATAGCCATTAGTTCAGCTCTCCTTCGCGTACCTTAGCAAGGAATGGTCCAAAGCCCATGTCGCCTAACCAGAAATCAAAAGTATGTTGTACGCCGTTACCCGTCAGAGTTGCACCAGATAGTCCATCAACACCGTGAATATCACCGGCTGTTGCGCCACCTTTAACAATCTTCAACGCAGGCTTAAAGTTGTCGTCAAACAGTTTCTTACCTTCGAACTGAGCTACCCAATTAGGATTTTCTATCTCGCCACCTAATCCAGGAGTCTCACCTTGCTCGTAATAAGTAATGCCGGAAACCGTGTTGCCGTCCATCTCAACCGCTACAAAAGCGTACATCATCGACCAAAGGCCGTTGCCGTGCACAGGAAGGATAACCTTAGAGTAGTTATCACCATCTTTAACAAGGTATACCGTACCTACGTTAGCGCGGCGAATGATCTTAGCTTTGTCATCATCAGCGGCTAAGCGGATTGATTCAGCTGGATCTTTTGCAGCTTTACGTTGATCGTATGCACCTGCATCACCTTCAACGAACTCGCCAGTTTCAAAGTCAACCAAACGAGGCTCAATGAAGTCACCAAACAATTTTTGAATAGTGCCTTGCTCAGAGATCTGTGCGACTTCTACGATTTTTGTTTGCTTATCCAGTACCGCGTTAGCTTGCTGTTTATCGCGCAGGCCTACTGCCGCGGTAGAAACCACGACAGAACAGACCAAACTCAAACCAACAACGACACCTAGCGTTTTCTTAATGCTATCGTTCTTATTTGCCATAGCGTGCTAGTCTCCGCTTAATGTTCTTCTCGATAACAACGTGGTCGAATAATGGAGCGAATAGGTTCGCGAATAGAATCGCCAGCATCATACCCTCTGGGTAAGCTGGGTTAACCACACGAATCAAAACACACATTAGACCAATTAAGATACCGTACCACCATTTACCGCTGTTGGTAAAAGAGGCTGAAACAGGGTCTGTCGCCATGAAGAACATACCGAATGCAAAGCCACCAAGAACAAGGTGCCAGTGCCAAGGCATACTAAACATCGCATTGGTATCAGAACCAATTAAGTTAAATAGCGTTGCTGTTGCGATCATACCGATCATAACACCAGCGATAATGCGCCAAGATGCAATTCCCATGTAAACGATCATCAGTGCACCTAGCATTAGGAACAAGGTAGAAACCTCACCTATTGAGCCAGGAATGTTACCGATAAATGCGTCCATCCATGTAATAGTTTGGCCAGTCACATTATGAACTAGGTTAGCGTCGCCACCTTGAGCCCATTGGCTAAGAGCCGTTGCGCCAGAGAAACCATCCGCTGCAGTCCATACTAAGTCACCCGAGATTTGAGCTGGGTAGGCAAAGAATAGGAATGCACGGCCTGCAAGAGCAGGGTTCAGGAAGTTACGCCCTGTACCACCAAAGATCTCTTTCGCTACTACTACACCAAAGGTAATACCTAGTGCAGCCTGCCATAGAGGCAATGTTGGCGGAACAATCAATGCAAATAGGATAGAGGTAACGAAGAAGCCTTCATTCACTTCGTGTTTACGCACGATACAGAATAAAACTTCCCAGAAACCACCTACGATAAATACCGTGGCATAGATAGGTAAGAAGTAGGTTGCACCGAGCAACATCTTACTGCCCCACCCGGCCTCAGCACTTATGGTGCCACCGAGCATCTCTGTTAGCCAGTAGTGCCAGTTGCCTGCCACAATACCTGCCAGTTCAGAACCAGAGTGTAAGAAGGTCAAAGCGCTGATCGCTTGGTTACCCGTGTTATACATGCCCCAGAACATTGCTGGGAAGACAGCAAACCACACCATGATCATGATACGTTTAAGGTCAACGCTATCACGCACGTGTGCTTTAGTCTTAGTTACCGTACCCGGAGTGTAAAATAGAGTGGCTGCAGCTTCGTAAAGCGGATACCACTTCTCCCACTTACCGTCGGCTTCAAAATGCGGTTCGATGTCTTCAATAAATTTCTTCAACATGACTTAACCTTCCTTCTCTATAGTGTCTAGACACTCTCGAAGTAACTCACCGTATTCATATTTGCCTGAACAAACATAAGTACAAAGAGCAACATCTTCTTCAGATAGCTCTAGAACACCTAAGCGCTGTGCACTGTCTACATCACCAGCACACAAATCGCGCAGAAGCAGTGTCGGCTCGATATCCAATGGCATTACTTTCTCGTAGTTGCCGATTGGAACCATTGCACGCTCACCGCCATTTAGCGATGTAGTTAGGTTGTATAATTGGCCTTTAAATAGGTGACCAAGGAACGAACGAGTAATTGAGAACTTGTTCTTACCTGGCATTGCCCAACCAAATAATTCTTTATCTCTGCCTTCACGAAGCGCAGAAACTTGTTGATGGTAACGACCAAGGTACGCATGAGGACCTGCCGCGTTAGTACCCCAAAGTACAGAACCTGAAATAATGCGCACTTCACCTGGCATCATTTCTTTATCTGCTAACTCTGGAAGATAAGCACCAACAGTAGTACGAACCAAGCGAGGGTTGTTTACTACAGGACCTGCCAGCGCGACAACGCGATCTGAATAGATCTCACCGGTTAAGAACAACTTACCGAATGCGATAACGTCTTGGTAAGAGATGCTCCAAGCGACATGCTCTTCATTCACAGGGTAAAGGAAGTGCATATGAGTCCCCACTAGACCCGCTGGATGCGGACCAGAGAACACGTGCTCTTCGACATTGCTTTGCTCTGAACGAGGAAGTGAACCACCGTTTTTACATACGAATACCTTGTCATTGGTCAGCGCTGATAACAGGTCTAGACCTGCAACAAATGCTTCAGACTGATCGTTAATGATAACGTCAGGATTTGCTGCCAATGGATTAGTATCGATTGCTGTAACGAAAATGGCATTAGTCGTAGAGTCGACTGCTGGTACCTTGCTGAACGGACGAGTTCTTAAAGCGGTCCATGAGCCCGAATCAATAAGCTGCTTGCGAATCACATCCGCATCTAGCTTAGCTAGTTCGTTTTGCTCATATTTGTCGAAAGTGATTTGCTCATCACCAGCTATTTCGATAACAACTGATTGCAGCACACGCTTCGCACCACGGTTAACTTGTGTCACCGTACCACTTTGAGGTGCAGTAAATACTACGCCAGGATTCTTTTTGTCAGCAAAAAGAACCTGTCCTTTCTTTACTACGTCCCCTTCGCGAACATGCATTGTTGGACGCATGCCCACGTACTCTTCGCCAAGCAAGGCGACTTTTGAGACGGTATTACCGTCATTAATCACCTGGGTAGGAGCGCCTGAAATAGGAAGGTCCAAACCCTTTTTAATTGTAATCATACGCACTTGCACTATTTTAAGGAAAAAAGACTTTCATAACACAAGCACATCCATAATGTGCTTGTTCATAACAGATAGGTCAGTTTTTTCTAACATATCCTTGTTAATTACCATACGAATCCGCTAGAGGGATTCCTTCCGGGCCTGCAATTCTAACATCATCAGCCCGATACATTCCATGTTGTGCAATAAGGATTAGCAATAAATTACAAATTTACGTCATCTAGCGCCATAAAACTTGATCTAAAGCACGGCACAGACGCCGTTTTTATGAGATCAAGGTTAAATTGTGAACAATCAGTAAAAATGTAACAAACTAACCATTATCGAGTTTTCGTTAGTGTCCCCCACCCATGCAATCCGGAGAATCAGGAATTTGCTGATCTTTCCATTCATCTTTTGTCAGGGTGTGCATTGAAAGCGCATGTACACCAGCAGCAAGTTCATCACTGAGTGCTTGATTTACCAATCTATGACGGGCAATCAGTCTTAAATTCTCGAATCTGTCACTCACCACAACAACCTTAAAGTGGCTTTCAGAGCCTTCAGGTACATTGTGTTTGTAGCTCTCGTTGATGACTTGTAGATGGTGCGGAGAGAAGTGATGATCCAATTTCTGCTCAATTAATTGCTGTAGCATGCTGTTTCTCTAAGTTGATACGCTTAAGTATAATGTAAAAGCTCAATTTTTAGCCAATCGCTACATTTTAGTACGAAATGCAGGCGCATTTGGACTTAATCGTTTTCTTTATTCTAAATCAGAACAATAAGTTAATTCGCATAAATAGGGCTAATTTGCGACAATAGACATAGTTTTGTATCACTTTTTTAACACTGATAATCATGAAAACCGAGCTTGCACTGCACGACCAACAATTTACCTTACACCGATTTCCTAAACGAGCGAACGAGACCTTTCAAGCTTGGGATGCCGGTGATGAGTACGTTATCAATCACTTTACTGAGAACCCTCTTGCAGCGGGCTCTAAGATTCTCATTCTGAACGATAATTTCGGTGCGCTTAGTTGCTGGTTCTCTCGAGACTATGAAGTGTACCTGCAATCAGACTCCCTTATTAGTCAAAAAGGCGCTCTGAAGAACCTGCAACGCAATCAGTGTAATAAGGTCGAATTTCTGCGTTCTACCGACACCATCCCCAAAGATATTGATGCCGTTATCTTGCAGATCCCTAAAAGTAATCGATTCTTGACCTGGCAATTACATCAAATAAGACAGTCCCTGCCTGAAAATACGCCTGTCGTCGCGGTCAACAAGGCCAATGCTATCCATACCTCAACACTAAAATTGTTCGAGCAGCACCTTGGCGAAACATCGACGTCCCTTGCGTGGAAAAAACACCGACTCGTGTTTAGTAAAAGTAATGCTCAACCAACCAAGGCAGTAGAAGCAAAAACCTGCTGGTCTGTGCCTGAACATGATATGCAGCTGTGCAATCTTCCCAATGTCTATTCAGGAGAAAGCCTAGATCTGGGCGCTCGCTTTGTGCTCGATCACCTGCCTAGCCACTCTCAATATAAGAAGATCGTTGATCTAGGTTGCGGTAACGGCGTGCTGTCAATTCAGCTAGGCAGAAACAACCTAGAATCAGAAATTACCAGTGTCGATGAAAGCTTTATGGCAGTAGAGTCAGCCCGCATTAATGTCGAAGCCAATGTCAGCAATCCGCAAAGATTCACCTTTGTCGCCAACAACTGCCTTGATGGTTTTGAAGCCAGCAGCCACGACCTGGTTGTATGCAACCCACCCTTCCATCAACAAAATACCGTGACTGACCACATTGCTTGGCAGATGTTCACTGACGCCCATAAAGTGCTAGAAGATGGAGGTAAGCTACTAGTGATTGGCAACAGTCATCTAGGGTATCCCGCCAAACTTGGCCGACTGTTTGGACCAAACAAGGTAAAGGTGGTGGCCAACAATAAAAAGTTCACGATTGTTTCTGCTGAGAAAGCGTCAAGAAAATCAATCAAATAGCGCTATTGTTCTGAGGCTTGTGATAGTCTCAGAATTACTCTTTCATTTTTCACTATCTCATTAAGGGAACTATCGATGAAACACTTGCTGATTGTTGCTTTTTCAGCCCTTATCCTGAGCGGCTGTGCTAACCCGACAGATCAACAGCTAAACTTTGCTCCAGCGGCTGACAGTAACCAGATTACGTTGAATGAACAAAAATCTCTGGCGCTGAGCACAACAGACGTGCGAACGGCTCAGTACCTAGCCTTAGTTAAGAAGGGTGCGGATAAAGCGCTACCCATCCATGCTAAGCAAAATGCCCGAATTGCGTTTAACAATGCGATGAAGTCGCTTTTGGAGTCACAAGGTTTTGTTATTTCACTAAGCAGTGAAAATAACGTTGAACTGGAAGTTCAAGAAGCCTTAGTACGCGTTAACTCATCAACATTTAGCAATGACATGGACGCTAAGGTGACGCTCAAGGTTACCGTCGAAACACCGAGCGGTAAGTTTGTGAAAACCTATACTGGCAGTGCCAAAGCAACCAATTCTATGGGTGCTTCCAATGAGCAAATTGAACTCATCCTCAATCACGTATCTAAACTAGTGTTAAATGAGATTGCGAATGACGTAGAGCTTATCGATTACATGGAGGAGAAATTTCAATGAGCCGATTACTACTATTAATGTGCGCGCTGTTTAGTGCATCTGTTTTTGCGAGCACCAAGGTGGTGTTTGAAACAACACTGGGTAACTTCACTATTCAATTAGATGATGAAAAAGCCCCTGTCACTAGCGCAAATTTTTTACGCTATGTAGAAGATGGTAGCTATGCAGGCACCATTTTTCACCGTGTGATCCCTGGCTTTATGGCACAAGGTGGCGGCTTTGATGAAGAGATGAACCAGATTCAAACCTATGGTCCAATCAAAAATGAAGCCAGCAATGGCTTAAAGAACAAGGTTGCAAGTGTTGCTATGGCGCGCACCAACAACCCTGACTCTGCAACTCGTCAATTTTTCATCAATTATTCAGACAATGCGTTCTTGAACTACTCTTCTTCAAACCCTGGCTATGCGGTTTTTGGCCAAGTCGTTGAAGGCTATGATGTGGTTCAGAAAATGGCCAGCGTTCCGACCAAAAGCTCTGGTTTTATGAAAGATGTCCCTTCCACGCCTATCGTTGTCACAAAAGTGACAATTCAAAAATAGATCTCATCTAGAGTACTAGGGCCTGTTAACCTTTTGAGGTTATTTTTGTAGCGACTTGTTGGGTATTTATACAAGGCAGTCGCTTTTAGGTGTGGTGGTTCCACATGAAAAGGGACTAACGCGGTAGAAATGCCCAACAAACGCTACCCGAAGGGCTCGTCCAGAAGCCATTTACTCGTCGTTGAGCGACTTTTGCTTAGATGACTAGGCTACAAGTCCCTCGCCTTGATTAAATGGCTTCTGGTCGAGCAAAATTTAATCGCAAAAGGTCAACAGGCCCTAAGTTAAACGCAGGGTCTATGGACCCTGCAACTGTATTGGGCAAAAGGAAATAGAATGACGGAAAAAATGTCTTGGCGTGAGACGTTCAAAAGCTACCTCGATAAGCGCCTACTTTGGGTGTTTATGTTGGGCTGCTCTAGCGGTTTCCCTTGGGTGTTAATTGGCTCAAACATGTCTGGCTGGCTAAAAGATGCCGGATTAACTCGCGCAGCCATTGGCTATTTCGGCTCAGTATTTGCCGTGTATGCCATCAACTTTATGTGGGCACCGTTAGTCGACCGCGTTAAATTGCCTCTTTTGCACCGCCTATTAGGCCAACGTCGATCGTGGATCTTTTTATGCCAGGGGATCATGTTGATGTGTACCCTGGCTATTTCCGGCGTTGACCCTGCCAAGAGCCTAATGTTTACCTCCATGTTAGCGCTAGGCATCGCCATCGCGTCTTCTACTCAAGATGTGGCCATCGATGCATACCGAATTGATAGCTTCCCCAAAAGTGAAGCGTCCAAGTTACCTCAAGCGTCAGCAATGGCCGTTGTTGGATGGTGGACGGGATATTCACTACCGGGTTATTTAGCCTTCGTTAATGCTGATAGCATTGGCTGGAACGGTGTATACATGGGGATGACAGCCATTATTGGCATACTCATGCTATTTACACTGCTTACCAAAGAGCCGCATACCGCTCGAAGTAAACTACAAGCAGAGGCAGAGCAGCGTCATAACAAAGTGGTAGGCTCTCGAGTCGTTGCTTGGTTAAGCGTTACCCTAATTGAACCCTTTGCCGATTTCTTTAGACGCAATGGCGTGCGAGTCGCAATCACTCTTTTACTGTTTGTTTTCTTATTTAAGATTGGTGAAGCCTTCCTTGGTCGAATGTCGATTCCATTCTACAAAGAGATAGGCTTTAGCAACGAACAGATCGGTCATTACTCTAAACTACTTGGCTGGGGAGCGACCATACTCTTTACCATCGTCGGTAGTATGTTCAACGTCAGATTTGGCATTGTACGTGGTCTAATGATTGGCGGTGTAGCCATGGCATCCAGTAACCTGATGTTTGCTTGGATAGCGAAAGCGGGCCCAAGTGAAACCTTGTTCTTAGCCACCATTCTTGTCGATAACTTTACTACGGCATTCTCCACCGTCGCCTTTGTTTCCTTCTTAACGATTTTAACCGGGCAAGCCTTCTCTGCCACGCAATACGCACTACTTGCGTCTTTAGGCAACTTTGGTCGAACGACCCTCGCCTCCTTCAGTGGTGAGTTGGTTGACTATCTCAATGACTGGTCACTGTTCTTTATCATTACTGCCGCCATGGTAATCCCAAGCTTAATCATGCTTTATTCTCTTCGAGGGTATTTTAACGACGTCCTAGAAAAGGCTCGTCTACGCGGTTTAGAGGATGAAAAACGGCACAATCAATCGTTAAAAGAAGAATCAGATTCTGCCTAGCTATAAGTTAGATCCTGATCTTGCTTCAATAAAAATGCCACACAGAGTGTGGCATTTTTTGTATCTAGGATTGTCACCTCTAAGGGTACATTCCTCGACCAAACATATTAAAGATTCGTGCAACACCTTGAGTGAATACCATAGGATCACTCAGAACGGTTAGACATAGACAGTCTTGCCCTTCTTCGGTTCGCGGGGCATGTTTAATAGAAGCATCGGCGACGGTAAAATCACCAGCACTGTATTGCCCCTCTTCGTCACTAAAGCTGCCATACAGTACCAGTGTCGTCTCAACACCTTTGTGGGTATGTTGAGGGACTTGCACTCCTCCTGTTATGTACAGCAAGCTCACGCGCTCTTGCTCTCCAATGTCAAGGTGCGCGGTATACACTTTGCCACCATAGCTTTTCCAATCACTCAGTCGTGTACTCACGTTTTGCAGCGACTTAGGAAGGAAAAACTGTTTACCATTCACTTCAATTTTCACCGCTGATTTTGGCTTGGTGATGGCACTCTGTTTATCTAAAGAGATGATGTCATTAAACATCGCCTCCATCATATTTTGGTCAAAATCAACCTCTGCATCTTGTTCCATTAAAGATTGGGAAGCTTGAGCCTCAAACTCTTCTATCTTGCTATGACAGTGACTACAGGTCTCTACGTGAGCTGCGAGCGTCAGTCCATTACAAGCATCGATGCTTCCATCCGCATAGGCTTTCAACAACTCGTTACTTGGATGATGTTTCATACTTGATCCGCCCTTATTGTGTCTTTCAACTTCTCTACTGCCAGTCTCAATCTTGATTTAACTGTTCCGAGAGGAATATCAAATTTGTCTGCTACTTCTTGATGAGGTAACTCATCAAGATATATCGCTTTGACCACTTCTTTCTGCTTCACGGGAAGCGTATCTAGATACCGGACAATCTGCTCTCTTAGCATGTTTCTCTCAGGTGAATACTGGTCAACCAAGTCAGGTGGGCAGTAATCATCTGGCCAAATGTCTTCTGAGTGTACATGCAGTTCTCTGCCTTTTTGTTTGCGAAGAAGATCAAAGCAAAGGTTTCGAGCAATAGTGTATATCCATGTGGATAGAGCACTCTTACTACCGTCAAACAGATGAGACTTTTGCCAAACTGCCGCTAGAGCATCTTGCACTAGCTCCATTGCTACTTGTTCATTCCCCACATGCTTATAAGCAAACTGCTTTAAGCGAGGGGAGAAATGCTTGAACACCTTAGCAAAGGCGGCTTTATCTCCCTGCTGTACCTTGACCATGCACTCGTTCCACTCTGCCCGAGTCGGGTTTGAGGCTTTGGCTAACGTTTCCATGATTCACCTTTTGAGAGCGAGGGAGGACGAACCTCCCTAATAGATTATTCGGTGATGTCTGCAGCGAGTATGTCACCATTGGTTGCAATCGCCTTATACACCTTACCGTTTTCTAGTGCCACACCTTCAAGTTGAAGAACAGGTTCTTTACTGCCTACGCCCGTTACTGTCACCACGTAGGTACCTTCTGCAACATAAACGTTCTGTACAATATCTGTATACGCAAACCCAGGTAGGGCTGGATCACTATTAATTGAATCCGTTGAATCCGTTGAATCCGTTAAGTATACGCCAACTGTGGCAGCTGCGGGTAAAGATGCACCGTGCAACACCCTCAAGGGAGCGCTAGTTGCCACAGGTCAACGACTACCTTCAATAACAAGCGCGTCTATATTGGCTAAATCATTAATGGCATACAGGCTGTAGTGCTGGCAGCGTAGCTATATCAAATAGTGCGAAGCAAGTAATTAGTTGTGTTGTGTCTAGATAAGTCAATGCTCGATATGTATCGAGCATTGACTTATAGGGGGTGAGGTGTGATCGACTTCTAATCGATAATCACTGCATCAATAACATGAATCACGCCATTGGTAGTGTATATATCTCTAATGATAACGTTAGAACCACCTACTGTTAGTGTGTCGGTTTCATCATCAATGGCAATAGCGATTTCTTTCATTGCCATCGTAGTTACATTAGTTCCGTTTAGACTCATCGCTGTAACTGAATCTACCGCAGCGCCTTGAACAACGTGGTTCAGCAAAATATCGGCTAGGTTTGGGTCAGCTAACAAAGTGGCAGCATCAATATTCAGCTCGGCAAGTAACGCTGTAAAAGCATCGTCAGTGGGTGCAAATACTGTATACGTTTCGTTTTCGTCAGCTAGTGCGCCATCTAAATTAGCGGTAATGAGTGCCTGAACTAAAACTGTAAAGCGACCATCGTTTACTGCAGTCTCTACAATATTCGAAGTCGGCTCACCCATGTCCGCGGGCGGGACCAACACTGCATCAATCACATGAACAATACCGTTGCCCGTGATGATATCAGTCGCTGTCACTGTGGAGGTATTTACCAATAAGTTGTCACCGCTTAGTGATAAGGCGACATTATCTCCGTTAAACATTCCAACTGTATTACCAGCAAGTCCAATAGCAGTCGCTGCATCAACTTCACCAGCATAAACGTGGTACGTTAGAATATCAGCCAGATCTGGACTGCCTAAAAGCTCATCGGCAGTTAAATTATTCTCCATCAAAAATTTTTCGAAAGCAGCATCTGTTGGAGCAAACACAGTAAGTTCGGCATTTGGATCTGATAAGGTTTCAACAAGGCCGGCTTGCTGTACGGCTGCTACTAAGGTTGTAAAGTTGCCATCGGCAACCGCAGCATCGACAACCGTAGCAGCGCTAACGGCTGAACTTGTATCATCATCATCACAAGCAGTAACGAAAAATAAAGTGATTGTAGCGAGTAAGGTAGCTTTTAGTAATCTCATAACTTTGTCCCATTTCCTTTGTTAGGCACTTTAGATACGGCGGAATCTTTCATCTAGATCAAATAAAGCCGACACAAATGTGCCGGCTTCAGATTGCTGAAGAACCCCGCTTTTTTAACGGAGTTCTCTTTTAATCAGCTACTGTTCGGGGGCGATCGCGATTTTTCACTTATAACGCACTTTACTTTATGAAGGCTGATGTTGGTTCCAGAACGTCAGTATTTGCTTTACTTGAGCCCTTTTGCCCCCTTCTTTTTAGATGACTCTGCGTCAGAGTTGTCTTCCTGATATTTAGAGAAGTTGCTGCCATCCAACACTGCATTTGTACTTTCGCCAAGCAGCGGAAGCGAGCATAACGATGTCCATGGTGTTGTTTTGCATCTGCGAAACTTTGTTCTACAGTCTCACTCCGACGCCGATAAGTTTTCCGACCATAAGGTGAGAGCTGCATCATATTGGAACGCTCAACGGTTTCACTGTAGATGTGCCTCGTTACTACTTTCTTCATGTTTTGGCTTGTCGTACAGTCGTGTCTAACTAGGCAGAACGCACATTGTTTGGCGTCTGAGTGATACTCTCTGTATCCACCTCTAGTCGGTGTCTTATAAACAAATTCTTGCCCTGCAGGACATAAGTACGTGTCGTTGTCTTTGTTGTATTTGAAGTGTTTTTCTTAAACGTGTTCTTGGTTATCAATAGACGGCGATAACCCAACACGCCTAAAATACCTCGACGCTCTATGCATTCGGCAACCGGTGCCGGAAGTGCCCAGTATCAAGTCCAACCGAGATTGGGTTTAAATTAAAGCGTACTAATGTTTGGTCTAAACGTTGGATATGAGGTTGAGAGTCGTTGACATTTCCTGCTGTCGTATAGGTATCTAGGATAATCCCATTCTTGCCGTCCACTGTGCGATGGTCTGGGTAGAAGAAGCCTTGTGGCTTGTAATCACGTGAGATGAATATCGAAGGTGACGTGTCCAGTTACTTCGATACTCTACTCCACCGATTATTGAGGAAATGTGTTCGTGAGATGTAAAGCTGTGATGGTTTTCTTAGCCTTCTCTGTCATTTATCAAGTTAGGGGAAGTTGAGAGCGTCTTGTTTTGTGCAATGCATCAGGGTGTCCCTCAGGGCGACTTCGCTTCTACATCATTGTCGAAAACAATACTTAGAGACCAATCTGTATCTTTATAAACGTTATCTGAGTAAGAAAGCTCTCAAAGACCGATGGTACAAAAACAGCCGCATAAAAATAGGACGCCGTTCACCAATTGAAAATAAGTGGCAGTGGCTACCGATGAATTGCTGACCAAAATACGCAAAGCAAATTCGACACGCCCCAGACATGATTGTATTTCCGTACATCATTCATTGGGCTTCGATAGCTTGGCTGAGAAATCTCAACGCTTCATTACAATCCGCTTGGGATATGAGGTGCTCAAATTGCTGTTGCTCTATAGGCAGTAGTTCCAACCATCTTTGGCTTACCCAAGTTGCATCATCAAAGAAGCAATGTGAGTAGAGATTCTTAATCTCTGGAAACCGCTGATAAACCCTTTGCAATTGATCACTGATGTAAAGGTTGTCTCGCGAGAGTTCTCGGCTATCCCAGTTGCTGAGGTTTTCTACCTCCCCACAACGTAAGCCATCAAACTCACTCCAAACCCTTTTCACCCTGAAACGACGAGTTCCCACTATGGTTACTCCAAGGAACCCGTCTGAAAGTTGTTCAAAATCGATAATTTCTGCGAGTGTGCCTACGCGAGAGATATTGCCAGGAGAAGAAGTACCAGGCTCACTAATCAAACAAACACCAAAACCTTCTCCCGCCTTACAACAGTCGCTGATCATCCGCTTATAGCGAGGTTCAAAGATTCTTAGGTTCATTTTCCCTTCAGGTAAAACGACTGAACTTAAGGGGAACAATTTAATTACAGACATAAGCCACTCTTCTTTTCTAATCTCCAGAACTGTTACGCAAACGAAAATAGATAGATCAGAAACCTTGCCACATTTTGTTACCTAAAAAGTTCCCTTAAAAATATCCGTTTGACTGACCTTTGAGCACCCTCTTTACAGAAATGTGATTAAGATCACCGATCTGAATTGAACTTTTACATTTTGCCACTTCCATTTGCGTGCCAGATCTCTATTATTCGCTTCACGGAAACGGTTGCTATGGAATGGCAAGTTCATTTTTTCGCACAAACATTTTTAGAGTACCCATTATTATGCGTAAATCACTTTTAACTATTGGCCTACTAGCGGCTACTTCAGCACCTGTAATGGCTGCTGACTACACAGACGGTGACATCCACAAGAACGACTACAAGTGGATGCAATTCAACCTAATGGGTGCTTTCGATGAAAAGCCTGGCAACTCTAGCCACGACTACCTAGAAATGGAATTCGGCGGCCGCTCTGGTATCTTCGATCTTTACGGCTACGTTGATGTTTTCAACCTACTAAGCAACCCAAGCTCTGATAAAGCTGACGCTAGCAGCAAAATCTTCATGAAATTTGCTCCTCGTATGTCTCTTGATGCACTAACTAAGAAAGACCTTTCTTTCGGTCCAGTACAAGAGCTATACGTTGCATCTGAAATCACTTGGGATGGTGCTACACAGAAAGTTGATGCATTTGCTGTTAACCAACAGAAAATCGGTCTAGGTTCTGACGTAATGGTTCCTTGGTTAGGCAAAATCGGCCTTAACCTTTACGGTACTTACGATTCAAACCTTAAAGATTGGAACGGTTACCAAGTGTCTACTAACTGGTTCAAACCATTCTACTTCTTCGAAAACGGTTCATTCGTTTCTTACCAAGGTTACATTGACTACCAATTCGGCATGAAAGAAGAGTACTCTTCTGCTAGCAACGGCGGCGCAATGTTCAACGGTATCTACTGGCACTCAGATCGTTACGCAGTAGGTTACGGCCTTAAGCTATACAAAGATGTATACGGTATCAAAGATAGCGATGCATTCGAATCATCAGGCGTAAGTCACTACGTTGCAGTAACTTACAAGTTCTAAGTCGAACTCTAAGTTATACAAAAGGCGCTTTTTAGCGCCTTTTTTGATCCCGTTAATTCGCGAAATAGCTCTATTACGAGTATCCTAGCCAAGCATAATACCAATCACACTAAGTAAGTGTTCAGAAATAGCGCAGGAAAAATGCTCGAGAACAAGGCAGAATTTTTCGATAAGTAGTTATTCTACAATCAAAAATTCTAACGCAGTTATCGAGCATTTTAACCAGCTAGAATGAGCAGTTATTTAGTACGATTGGTATAAATACTCTGGAGTATGGTTTGAATATTTGCATCCTTGGCGCCGGTGCCATTGGCTCTCTTTGGGCCTGTTATCTCAACAACGCTGGCCACACAGTCTCGTTATGGACGCGCGGCTGTGAGTCATCACTCTCACTGTCGTTAGACGATCAACCTGCTATTTTATTTCCTTGTAATCAAGAGTCTCAGTTGGCGAATGCCGACTTATTGATCGTAACTGTCAAGGCGTGGCAAGTACAAAGCGCGTTTAAGTCTATTCTTTCGCAGCTCAAAGCCGACTGTTCTATTTTATTTAGTCACAATGGCATGGGCGCTGTTGAGGCTATTTTGCCGCAAATGTCTGAGCATCCTGTTTTCTTTGCCACAACCACTCATGGTGCACTGCGAAAAAATCAACAGCAGGTTCTGCATACCGGTCAGGGACAAACCATTATCGGTCCTCTCAATGACAAGGCCGAAGTGGAATTGGGCAGCTTAGTTCAAGCCTTTAATCTGGCAATGCCTCCAGCCCACGCCGATAGCAATATCTATCAAGCGCTGTGGAATAAACTTGCGATCAATTGCTGCATTAACCCGTTAACGGCTTTGAGAGATTGCCGAAATGGTGAACTAGCTGCAAAGGATACCTTGGAGATCATTGAGACTTTGTGTAGTGAGATCAGCGCGGTGATAAATGCCGAGGGTTTCTCTTGTGACAATGCAGAGCTATTTGCTCGAACAAAACAGGTGATAGAAGCGACTAGCAAGAACTTCTCATCCATGCATCAAGATATTCATTACAATCGCCCAACAGAGATCAACTATATTACTGGGTACTTACTCGAGCGAGCACGAGCGCACAACATTGATACGCCGATGAACAAGAATCTCTTCGAGCAGATAAAACAAAAAGAGGCCCAAAATGACCATTAAAGCCTTAGTCCCTATTGCACCAGGCACAGAAGAAATGGAAGCAATTACCATTATTGATGTGCTCATTCGCGCTAACTATCAAGTGACCGTCGCCAGTGTCGATCCTGAAGGCGCACTGACCTTCAACGGCTCAAGAGGCATACCTCTTGCTGCACAAGTGAAACTGGTGGATGTTGCCGATGAAGAGTTTGACGTCATCGCTATGCCTGGGGGCGTGGGTGGTGCGGAAGTGTTTCAAAAAAGTATTCTACTCGTCGAGATGGTTAAACAGCAGCACTACGATGGCAGGCTCAATGCCGCCATTTGTGCAACGCCAGCTCTGATGCTGCAGCACCACGGTTTATACCCCGACGCCCTTATGACATGCCACCCAAGCTTTAAGTCTCATATTCCAGAGCAAAACTGGCGTGAGAAACGGGTAACCTACGATCAAATCCATAAGCTACTGACAAGCCAAGGCCCAGCGACCGCCTTTGAGTTTGCTATGGAAATCATTATTCTGCTTTCTGGTAAAGCCTTTGCTTGGAGCGTCGCCGAGCCTATGGTGCCACTACCCAACCTTCACTATCACGAACTAGGAGCTAAAGGTGTTTGATATTCACGCCATTCGAGCCCAATTTCCGGCCCTGCAACAACAAATAAATCAACAGCCCTTGGTTTACCTTGATAGTGCAGCCACCACTCAAAAGCCCGCTAGAGTTATCGACACCATTAGTCAGTACTACTCACAGCACAATGCCAACGTGCACCGAGGAAGCCACAGTCTAACCGCTTCGGCAACCACAGCCTTTGAGGGTGCAAGAGATAACGTACGTTCCTTTATCAACGCCTCCTCAAATAAGGAGATCGTGTGGACTCGCGGTGCAACCGAAGCGATTAACCTTATCGCGCAGACCTATGCTAGAAACTATTTAAAAGCCGGTGATGAGATACTGGTCAGTGAAATGGAGCACCACGCGAATATCGTTCCATGGCAGATTGTTGCAGAGCAAACAGGGGCGACCGTTGTTAAGATCCCTATGTTGGCAAACTGCACACTGGATCTAGATGCGTATCGCTCACTGCTTAATGACAATACCAAGATTTTGGCTATTGGTCAGGTGTCTAATGTCACAGGTACTCGCCATCCTATTGAGGAAATGATTGCCCTTGCGAGGCAATTTAACACAGTCGTCGTGGTTGATGGTGCGCAAGGCATTGTGCACGAACCCATAGATGTACAAGCCCTCGATTGTGACTTCTACGTTTTCTCTGGCCACAAGCTATATGCGCCAACCGGTATCGGTGTGCTTTATGGAAAGCTAGCGCTACTGGAAGCTATGCCTCCATGGCATGGCGGCGGAAAGATGGTGCAAAAGGTGAGTTTTTCTGGGACTTCATTCAGTGATCTTCCCGGAAAATTTGAAGCAGGCACGCCGAATGTGGCTGGCGCACTCGCCCTTTCCAGTGCCATAGATTGGCTCAAAGAAATTGACTATCAGAGCGCCGAAAAACATGTGCAAGCATTACAACAAAAAGCCTATCTGGCGATCTGTAATATCGAAGACATAGAGCTAGTGGGTTATCAAGCTGGCGCAAGTGTCATCAGTTTTATGATGCCAGGCGTACATCATCAGGACATCGCTACCCTACTTGATCAGCAAGGTATTGCGCTACGCGCCGGTCATCACTGCGCTCACCCATTAATGGACGCGCTAGGTATAAAGGGGACGGTAAGAGTGTCTTTTGGGGTCTATAACACAGAGCAAGAAGTGGATGCGTTTATCGCTGCTCTGACCAAAGCTGTAGATATGCTTTAGAAAAGCTGCAAGCTATCAGTTTAGTTAGCTGATCGCTTACAGCTTGTAGCTTGTATCTTCTCGACAATAGCTTTAAGCCCATTACCGCGTGATGGGCTTAAATGTTGCAATAAGCCAAGGCTTTCAAAGTAACCTTCCACATCAAACTGCTGGATCTGCTCGCTGGTTTTACCATTGAAAACCGCTAACACTAATGCAATCAAGCCACGTACAATACGCGCATCAGAATCTGCGCAAAATTGCCAAACGCCATTATCCTGCTCGCCAACCAGCCATACCTGACTTTCACAACCTGCAACAAGCACTTGCTCTGCCTTTAGCGACTCTGGCATTGTTGGCAGTTTCTTGCCCCACTGTATCACCTGACGATAACGTTGTTCCCAACCCTGACACTGCTGCATCTGCGCTAGAATATCCGCCTCTGTGATTGAGGTGCCAAAAGGGTTCTCAGGATAAGTCATTGTGGTTCGGCCTTAGTTCGAGCTGTGCTTTTGAATCAGTTTCTCAATGATACGCGAGACCGCCACGAAACCAAAGGTTGCAGTTACTACGGTCGCCGCGCCAAAACCAGTGGCACAGTCCATACGCTTAGGCCCTTCCGCTGTGGATTTAACAGCGCAAACACTGCCGTCTGCTTGTGGGTATTTCAGTTGTTCAGTAGAAAAGACGCAGTCGATAGCAAACTTACGCTTTGGATTCTTACTAAAGTTGTGGAAGCGACGCAGCTGATCTTTAATCTTCTTTGCCAATGGGTCTTGCACGGTTTTACTCAGGTCCGCAACACAGATTTGAGTAGGGTCAACCTGACCACCAGCACCACCGATAGTAATCACTTTAATTTTGTTGCTACGACAATAGGCTAGCAAAGATGCCTTTGCTTTTACGCTATCAATCGCATCCAGCACATAGTCAAACTCTTTGCTCAGATACTCTGCTTGGTTGTCCTGATCGATAAAGTCATCAATCAGGTTAACCTTACAATCAGGGTTAATTAAAGCGACACGCTCGGCCATCACCTCAATCTTGCTTTTACCTACAGTGCCTGTCATGGCATGGATTTGACGGTTAATGTTGGTTACACACACATCATCCATATCAATCAGGGTTAGCTCACCGACACCGCTTCGCGCCAAAGCCTCTACAGCCCAAGAACCAACGCCACCAATACCAATCACGCACACATGAGCGGCGCGTAAAATCTCTACCTCACTATTACCATACAGGCGACGAGTGCCACCAAAGCGTTGGTCATAGGATTCGGATGCTGGGGTCGTTAATTCTCGCATGACGATTTTTCTCTGAACATAAAACAACAAGAGTGCGTTTTATACGCACTCTTGTGATTAATGTCTATAGCTTGGGGGGGAAATAGCCTTCAGCGATCAGCTGTCAGCTGCAAGTCGTTCTTAGCACACATTGAAAATACACGCTAAGCAACAAACCGTGGTCCCCAAGGGCTTTTCTGGGCCAGCACTCTGGTCGGGGACCTTCAATCATGCTACCTAGAAACAGATTCCCGATAAAAGCGCTCGGGAATGACGGAGCCCTTGGAGTCCGGCATGTAAACAAGATGCTAGCTTGTGGCTTGTAGCTTGTGGCTAGCAGCTTACAACTCGCAGCTTGAAGCTGATTTTTTTACAACTCCCAAGGATTAGCCGTTTCTGAGTTCTCTAGCCCGAGCTTCCACACTCGGCCAAAGTGCTTATAGTGCCCTGATTGCACGCCCGCTCGAGCGCCCATGCCGTGATAAAGGTCAAGATGGTTTTGCTTGACCGCACCGCCGGTATCTAGGACTAAAAGCAAACGCAGTGCATGAGCGCCAGACCAAGTACCATCAGCATTTAATAAAGGCACCTCCGCAAGGATTGGAGTACCCATAGGCAAAAGCTCTCTGTCCCCTGCCACCGAAGCCATTGGTAGTAATGGGATACCTGCGGTTCCACGTACCGCTAGATCGTCTTTTGGCACAAAGAATACATAAGAAGGATTCTGTTCCAGTAGCTCTTTCACCGTCTCTTCGTCGTTTTCTGTCACCCATTGCTTGATGGCTTGAAGCGACATTTTCTCTCTTTCAACCAAGTCCCGCTCTATCAAAATACGACCGATGCTAACGTAAGGTCGGTTGTTTTTACCCGCATAGGCAAAATATTGCATGCTGTTGTCATCACCAAAGTGTACAAAGCCGCTGCCTTGAACCTCCATTAAGAAAGGGTCAATCATGTTATCAGCATAACCGAGTTCAAGCCCTTTCCCCTCAAGTGCACCATCATAAATCTGCGCGCGAGTTGGACATTGCTGAGAACAGCTAGGTTTTCCATAAACAGGGTATTTGTAGGTGGCGTCAGGCTCATGGCGTAATTCAATCACAGGTGAGAAGTAACCGGTAAACATTACATTGCCCTTGCTGTCTCCCCCTTTCATCTGGGCACTTTGCACACCATAGTTGGCAAGCTCAGTCGGATCTCCACTTTGCAGAGCCCACTCAGACAATTGCTGATAAAGGTCTTGATACTTATTCGCCATTGACGGTGAGTTATCCAACACCTGTTTTGCCTGCGCATCAAATGAATTGAGATCCCTAAAGGCGTTGCTCTCAACGGTGTCTGTTTGAGTAAGCGGTTGCTGAAACTCTTGGTCAAAATCTTGCTGACCACGTTCAGCTTGCTGAGCACACCCTGCCATCAAAGTAGCCAGGGTAAGAAGAGGTATAAATTTGCGCATTGACTGGGTTTTATGTCCTTGAATAAACCTTAGAAAAGCAGAATGACAAACTCCCCTGCTTTGCGCAATGCCTGTAAGAAAAATCACACACAATTAACATAGAAGTGCGTCATTCTTCATTATGCGGTTAATAGTTGTAATTATATAAATAGTCATTATTATTGTATAAAAATTCACTCAAAGAGTTTAAGCATGTATCGCAGTACTGAGCTGGTAAAAGGATTTCGTCAGTCCACCCCATACGTAAACGCACACCGTGATAGCACCATGGTGATTTACCTGTGTGGCGAGGCGCTTAGTCATGACAACTTTCCTAATATTGTCAGTGATATCGCTCTGCTACATAGCCTTGGAGTGAAACTCGTTCTGGTACATGGTGCTCGTCCGCAGATTGATCAGCGTCTGGGTCAGCAATCATTAAGCTCGCCCTACCATAAAGATATTCGTGTAACAGAATCCTCTATGTTACCGCATGTCATGCAAGCCTCAGGGCAGTTGCAACTGGCCATCACTGCTCATTTGTCTATGAGTCTGAACAACACGCCAATGGCGGGAACTCAACTGAACGTAGTCAGTGGCAATTTTGTTATCGCGCAGCCTTTAGGGATCGAAGACGGCATCGATTATCAGCACAGTGGCCGGGTAAGACGTATCGATGTAGAAGGAATCAACCGCACGCTAGAGCAAGGCTCCATTGTGTTGATTGGCCCTGTTGCCGGTTCCGTTACCGGAGAGTGCTTTAATCTTGTTTCAGAAGAACTTGCCACACAGGTGGCCATTAAATTAAGCGCCGACAAGTTGATCGGGTTTAGCTCAGACCAAGGCTATATCAAGCCTAATGGAGAGGTTGCAGCAGAGTTATTCCCTCATGAGGTGGAGCATATTCTACAACAAGAGGCGAATAACAACGCCCCAAGCACTCATCGCTTCTTGCAGGCGGCAGTCAAAGCGTGCCGTAAAGGGGTGCAACGTAGCCACTTAGTCAGCTATGTGGATGATGGAGCCTTGATCCAAGAGCTCTTCTCTAGAGATGGTATTGGTACACAAGTCGTCACCGCTAGTGCGGAGCAAGTGCGTATC
Organism: Vibrio breoganii; assembly: GCF_001677275.1. Lineage (GTDB taxonomy): Bacteria > Pseudomonadota > Gammaproteobacteria > Enterobacterales > Vibrionaceae > Vibrio > Vibrio breoganii. The sequence goes on along the minus strand of NZ_CP016177.1, from coordinate 652,592 downwards.
GCGAGTATTGATGATATCGGCGGTATTTTGGATCTCATAGAGCCGCTGGAGAATAATGGCATCTTAGTGCGTCGCTCTCGTGAGCAACTAGAGCAAGAGATTGAGCGCTTTACCATCATAGTCAAAGACCAACTTATTATTGGCTGCGCGGCGCTCTATCCCTATATTGAAGACCAAATGGCGGAAATGGCGTGTGTGGCTATTCACCCTGAGTACCGTGATGGAAATCGAGGGGCTCACCTGCTTGCGCATATGAAGAACCAAGCTGACTCTTTAGGGATCAAGCAGTTGTTTATTCTCACCACCCACAGCTTGCATTGGTTTAGAGAACAAGGCTTTAGTGAAATCGACCTTGAGGCCCTGCCCATTAAAAAGCAGGACCTTTACAACTTCCAGCGTAAATCAAAGATCCTAGCGCTGGATGTCACCTAAGTAATAGCCGTTAAATCGTTAGCCATCGGTTGCCAAACGCTGTGACAGGTGACTGCTTCGCGCTGTTTTCTGCTTTATAGCTCGTTGCATAATGGCTTTATCGGCATATACACTCAGCTGATGTTTCGCTCGAGTCACACCGGTGTAATACAGCTCTCGCGTCAATACCGGTGTTGGCGTCTTAGGTAGCAGCAGCAAGGTGTGGCTAAACTCACTACCCTGAGATTTATGTATTGTCATAGAGTAGGCTGTTTCGTGGGGCGGAACCCTGCTAGGCAGTACGCCCTTTACACTGCCGTCGGGAAGCTCGAAATACACCTTCAGACGCGGCTCTTCTAAGCTTTCATCAAGCAAACAAATGCCAATATCTCCGTTATACAACTGCTGGCTATGGTCATTGCTGGTCACCATGACTGGACGCCCGATATACCATGTGTCTCGTTCGACGGGTATGAGGTTCTTACGTGCCAGCGCTCGCTCTATATTGGAATTAGTGCCTTCTACTCCAAATTCTCCCTCACGCACCGCGCACAGCAATCGCGTATTGGCAAAGCTTTGCAAAACGCTACGAGCAAACGAAGGCATTGTCATTTCGCCATTATTTGCGTATCGCAAAGATAGGTACTCCTGATAACGCCCTACTAAGGTATTGATGAGTTGTTGGTAGCTATCAGCGGTCACTTCAAAGTGTGCTATATCTTCAAAGCCTGCCAAGAAGACCTGTTCGGCCTCTTTACTGTTACCCGAATTAATAGCCCTTGCCAGTTTGCCCACACCAGAACGGCTATGGAAACGAAAGCTTTTGTGCAAAACACATAAGCTATCGCCAATCGCGGTTCCTACTTGATTCGAAGAGGGTAATTGATAGCCCGTCAGCTTATTAAGGTGCTCTCGATGCGCCAAGCCATAACCTTGGCCTCCAAGCTGACAAATATCCCCTAGTACAGCGCCTGCCTCAACCGATGACAGTTGGTCTCTGTCACCGAGTAAAATCAATCTGGCATGAGCAGGTAATGCACTGAGCAATTTATACATCATAGGTAAATCGACCATAGACGCTTCATCAAGGATCAATAGATCTAAATGCAAGGGATTGTGAGAGTTGTGCTTGAACTCAGTTCGATTAGGAATAGCGCCAAGCAAGCGATGCAGTGTACTGGCTGAGGTTGGGATCCTTTCCTTTATCTCAGGTGCAACAGGCAGTGAGTCTATGGCTTGGCCAATGGACTCGGTAAGACGAGCGGCTGCCTTGCCCGTGGGCGCCGCTAGCTTTATCGTGATCTCAGAGTCACTGGATGATACTAAGGCTGCTAGCAGCTTGGAAACCGTCGTCGTTTTCCCTGTACCAGGGCCCCCAGAGATGACGCAAAATCGCCTAGTTAAGGCCGTCGCTGCCGCTACTTTCTGATGGTTCAAGCAGGCACTCAAGGGGATATACTCCTTAAGCACCTCAAGCTCACTAACATGGCGCGCCTGTGTAGCAATAGCCACGACTTTATCAATGGCAATCCCCTCAACATCAAGCACATCCAACGACTCACAAATGGCTCTTTGAACTACCGCTGTGCTGGCATTGTTTTTCTTCAGTGTCTGGAGCTCAGAGAATAGATAGTTCAGCTGCCAAGCGAACAGCTGATCTAACTGAAGCCTCAAGGTGGAGAGCTTACTCGCCTCCATGGCAATGGGCTCTGCATACTCCAATATTTTTTGTGCTAGTGCTCCCTCAAAATGCCAATACTTTTGCAAATACAGGCTTCCAAACTCAAACACCAGTGGCAGACGCATTGCATCTTGGAAATCATGCGCCACTAAGCTAGAGGCTTTGAGCTCGCGGACCCAATCACATTGCAATAGCTCTGGGGCAAATAAAGGCTCAAGCTGGTTAACCCCGAGCACCTTTAAGGGATTCCAGTTATCTAAAATGGGTAGGCATGAGTTGCCCTTGCTCAGCTCATAACTCACCGCGCAAGCCATAACGGCAATGCGCTGCGCTGACGCGCCTTTTTCTTGCGCTGCAAAGAATTTTGCTAGTTGGAAGTCGATATCTCTGATCATTCCCACACTGGCCATGACCTCGAGCCATTCTAGCCAGTTTTTCTGTCGATAATTGACCAGTTGCTCGGGTGCAATGTCGGTAAGGTTAAGTGTTTCTGATAGGCTTTCGCTAGTCATTACCATTAGATAGCCTCCTCGCCACGAATATGTGCATCCAGTTCCTCTAGCATTTGTTGCGATGGCTTGGCATGAAAGACACCATAGTCACCGCTGCCATCCATACCGCGCAAGAATAGATAAAAACACCCACCAAAATGAGTCTCGTATGAGTAGTCTTGTAGTCGGCTTTTTAAGAATCGGTGTAGGGCTAAGGCATAGACTTGATACTGCGCATCATAGCGATGACCGATCATCGCCTCATCGAGGCTTTTCTGATGATAGTCTTCTGCGTTGTCTCCAAGGTGATTGGATTTCCAGTCCAGTACATAGTATTTCCCTTGATGCTCAAACACTAAATCGATGAACCCTTTCAACATTCCCTCTACAGGAGCAAAGCCCAAATCTCCGGCTTGCGCAGTTAAAGAGTCATGCTTATGGGTGATGGCATTAAACCGCTGAGCGGACAAGATTTCGATGGGAAGAAGAAACTCCATCTCTACTAGTCGTTGCTGTGGCTGTTTTTCCGATAGTTTGATTCCACTGCCATCTAGGTCGGTATTGAGCACCTTATCGATCATCTGTTGCAGTACTGGCAGCCATTCTTCATCTAGCTGCTCTTTGATCAGAAGCTGCTTGATGATCTCTTCATTGTCTGCGGTAAAGGCTGACTCTGTATATTCAACCTCTTCAAACAGGGTATGCAAGAAGGTGCCGGGTCTCGCACCGCGCGGGAAGTTGAACATGGTCTTTTTGTTCAAATCAAGCAGTGGCGTTTGATCATCAGAGGCATCAATATCTAAGCTTGTATCCAACCAAACACTCTCGTCTTTGTGGCTTGAGCCATGCCCTTGTTTCACCAGCCCCGAGTAACTGGTCATTCTCCAGCGCCAATCTATCTGTTGTTGCATCTTACTAGCTTGTAACAGGGACTGCTCAACGTGTGGGGCTTGATAGCGAACGTCATCCCAGGCAAGCGGTTCACAAACCTGTATTGATGGATAGCTGTTTTCTAACACATGCAGAGCACTAGAGAGCGCTGAGGCTTCTTGCGCTTCTGCACCCTGCAACAAATAACCAATCGCACTCAGGTGTGCGCTGGCTTTTTTACTACGACCTTCCTTTAGCGGCGCAACGCCGAGATAGCAACCATAGACCGCACGAGTGACCGCAACATAGATAAGACGCAAATCCTCGGCAAGCCTCTCTTTATCTGAAAGCGCAATACCCTCGCTATTATTATCCAGATCAAATCGCGTGCGATGCTGCTCAGCGTCGTAATACAGTGCCTTGTCACTTTTTCTAAAAGCACTGACAAAGGGAACAAAAATAATGTCGTATTCCAAGCCTTTGGATTTGTGGATGGTCACCACCTGAACCAAGTTCTTTTCCGACTCCAAGCGCTGCTTCTGTTCGTCTCCAGCATCACCACTGCCCGCTTCAAAGATGTGCTCTTCAAACCAACGCAGCAGAGCATGATCACTTTCTAGCTCTGCTGAGGCTTGTTGCAACAGCTCAGCCAGATGCATGAGATCGGTAAGTATTCGCTCCCCCTGATGCTCATTTTGTAGCCTTTGGGCTAGCTCTCTATATTGGATTAGCTTACGGATCATCGGCATGATCCCGGCCTTCAGCCACAACTGTCGGTAATCACTAAACTCTTGGCTCAGCAGTTCCCAGTATTGTTCATCTTGATTCAAGCGCTCTAGATCAAATAGAGAAAGGTCAAACAAGGAACTGGCGGCGGCTGTGCGCAGTGCTCTGTCGTTATCAAAGTGCAATGCTGCACGTAGAAATAGCAACACATCACTGGCCACTGGGCTTGCAAAAACGCTGTCTCTGTTGGAGAGATACACACTAGCAACGCCTTTCTCTGACAGTGCTCTACGAACCAAATTCGCCTCGCGCCCTGTCCGCACCAGCACTGCTATATTGCCCGCTTGAATTCGCTCATCTTTGGAGCCATGCAGCAGTGCATTGCCAGTATCGGATGCGCTTAACAGGCGCTGTATTTGCGTGGCGGTGGACTGCGCCATGCTTTGGTTATAATCGCCCTTTGCTACCGCTTCGCCCTCGTTCTCCTTCAGCCAAACCGTCATGGCTGATTGAGTTTCACCATTGAGCGACCACGACTTTTGATCCGCTCCCGGGCTTGCAGAGACGGCAGTAAAAGGGATGTCATCATCATAAATAAACGCAGATTCAGCCTCTTGAAACAGCGCGTTACTCGCCTCTACCATATCTTTGCTGGAGCGCCAGTTGGTGGTGAGATTAAAGTGCGAGGTCACCTCTTTACGTGCGCGGATATAGGTAAAAATATCGGCGCCGCGAAAGGCATAGATGGCCTGCTTAGGGTCACCAATCATGAACAATCCACACTCAGGATGCTGCAGGTAGAGATGTCTAAAAATGTTGTATTGCTGAGGATCCGTATCTTGAAACTCATCAATCATCGCAACGGGATATAGCCCGCGAATACGCTCGGACAACAGCCCTTCATCGTCCGCTTGCAAGGCATAGTCGAGCTGGCTTAGCAGATCATCAAAGGACAATTTCTGCTGCTGTCCCTTTGATTTTTGCAACTCGGCACGACATTCGGGAATGGCATTGCTTAGGATAGCCTGCTTCACCTCAAGAGCAGGCAATGAGCAGTATTCATCAATATGATCAAATACCACATGCTCTGGCGCTTGCTTGTCAGGTTTAGTCTTGGCTTGCAGCGTGCTGGAGCTAAAGCGCTCCAAGCACTCAGGCACAGCAATACTGGTGAGTGGTTTTGCTGCCCAACTATCAATCTGTCCTATCCAGTTCGGTACGTTCTTCTTGTTGTAGGGATTTTTGGTGATCCCAGATTCCATAATCAACTTTTCAAAGTCAGCGCTGTCTGCTGACCATTGCTTCTGGAGCTCGGCAAGAACGGCAATACGCTCAGCATACAGGGTTTCTAGGTCTCCCTTTTCAACCTCTGAGTGAATGTAGACCTCATTACCACTGATAAAATTATTCAGATCCGCGTACAGGGCTTGCGGTGTTTTCCAGTGACTGCGGATCTCTGACACCATGCTGGCGCTCATACCATAGAAATGGCGACGCCAATAATCGGCCACCACTTGTTCTTTTAGCTGGGTTTCATCTTTAATAAATTGGCTTTTGAAGCGGCTACCCGACTCGAACGCATTTTGTGTCAGCATGCGCTGGCAAAATCCATGAATGGTATAAACTGCGGCTTCATCCATCTGCCGCTCGGCAGCCAGTAACAATTCACAGGCGCGATCGCGATCATCCGTTTGTTCTAACAGTGGCTTGATCACAGGATCATCACTATGACCTCGGCTAAACGCCACCCGTGCTTGGTGGATCCGCGCACGAATGCGATCTTTGAGCTCTGCGGTTGCCGCCTCAGTAAAGGTCACCACCAAGATCTGCTCTACAGTAAGTGGTGTTTGGTGCGCTGAGTCGTTATCGCCGTGTCCCAATAACAGCCTTAGATAGAGTCCGGCAATGGTAAAGGTCTTTCCCGTGCCCGCAGATGCCTCAATTAAGCGTGCGCCATGCAAAGGAAATGTCATTGTCTCAAGCGGCGCAGGAAGAATTTGCGCATCATTTGTCATAGTGAACCCTATCTAAATATGTGATCAATGTTATGAAGCCGAGTTTCATTGCTGTTTGTTGAGCATTATCCGATGAAGTTTGCGATCCTACTCACTGATATAACAAACAGTTATGCGTAAGCTTGCCCTCAAATTATGAGTGCTACGCACCAAGCCTATAAAGAACTAAAAAATAAGAGGTCTCTCTGACCCTTTGGCCACCAGCAATTACCCTACAAATAATAAATGCTGGTGGCCACCCTTTCTCTTTTTGCCGATTTCCGTTATTTGGATTTTTCTTGCAGTCTTTCTTGCGCAGGCAACAAGACCCTTTCAGCTAATTGATACCCACCTTGTTGCAATTCTTCGCTCCATTGTGGCCATGCGCGCTGAATGTACATATCATCCGCTTCACCCGAGTTGTAATCATCACCAAGGACTGTCGAGCTAAATTTGCCTATTGCTGCTTCTCTGGCAACTTCGGTATCTCCCTTCTTCGACTTCTTCACAAACTCTTGTGTCGCTGCATGCGCCGAACGAGGGAAATAAGGCAGTGGTTTAGTCATACCCTCAAAATATAGCGCGACGAGATCGTGTAGAAAATCCAATGCATCTTGCGGCTCAATAGCCGCCAAAGAAAAGTACTCAATCTCTTTTTTGCTTGATATTCCAATAAGATGACTCGTCACCGCCACACCTGAAGCACACGCACACAAGTGTTTAATCCACGCTTGCAGAATGTCTTTGGAGCGAACACGACCTACGCGATAATGAACCAGACCAGAGGCATAATGGCTATCTAACCAGCCAGTGATCGTTAGCCACTTGTCGCGGTACTGCACCTTCAAAGAGACAGGTAAAGAAGGCTGCTTATTGCTGGTATAGAACTCAATCTCAGTGACCAACTCTCTCATGGCATCTTGGTTCTCCGCGACCTCTAGGTCACCAAAGTTTCCAATGGGTAATTGCCCTGAGCTGCGGTAGTAGTGAGCCACTTGCTCTACCTCTGTACCTCCACCGTTTAACATAGCCGCGACTATCTCATCACGTAACAAATAGCGCTCAAGCCCCCCTAAAGAAAAGGGCTCTTCATCTTCAATCAGCTCTTTTTCGCTGTTAAACCATACCTGAAGCCTCTGATTGAAGAAGTACTTCACAGGCAGTGACCAAAACGATAACAGCTGATCTAATTCAATCTCAGACAACGCCTCTCGTTCCATAAAGTAATCGGATAAAGGCGTACTCAACTTATCAGCTTGAGAGTAAACCCCGTTCACCACAGGTAGCCACTCAGCAGCAAAGCTTTGGCTATTTTCAAAAGCCTCACGACTAAATGGGGTCATGCTGTGATGAGAGGTAAGATGCTCCAGCAAGTGTTTACCTGAGTCGTCCACAGAGAGAGGCTCGTCGCCATCAAGACAGTAATTTTGTGAACAGTACTCGAGTAGCTCGGTCACCAAGATCGAGGGTAAACATTCGCTGTTATCGAGAATGGATTGCCCTATGTAACTGATATACAAGCCTTGTTGAGCAGAAAGTAGCGCTTCCAAGAATAGATATCGGTCATCATCACGACGGCTTCTATCACCGATGCGACTCTTTACTGTCATCAAATCAAAGCCTTCTTGGGCAACGGTTCGAGGATAAACCCCGTCGTTCATTCCCAGTAGACACACCACACCAAACGGGATGGAGCGCATTGGCATTAGGGTACAGAAATTCACTTGTCCGGCTAAAAAGCGCTGACTGACACGGGAGCTATCCAGTTTGTCTTGCAGGTATTCAGAGACCACTTGATGACTCAAAGCCGTATCTAGACCAGACTCAGTAGTTTGCTGCGTCAATGAAGACAGGGCATCACGAATACTGGTTAGGGCTATCTCATTTTCAATATCTAGCTCAAAGAAGTCATTGGCCAAGGCATTCAGCTGTGTTTGCCATTGCGCACTATGCTGAGGCTCATTGAGAGCGCTGCGATAATGCAATACCTTATCAATGAAGGCTGCTAGCTTTCCTGCAAGCTCAGCCTGCATTCCCTCTATTTGCTCATAGGGTGCTAACCTGCCGCTGCTCAACTCTAATGGCTGACATATGGCCGACATGCTGTAGCCAAGCAAAATACGCTGTAAACCAAACACCCAGGTATTCTGATTTAGGCTAGGCAGTTCAAATTCAGTGGCGGTTGAGTCATTAAGCCCCCAGCGCACGCCCGCTTCTTCGACCCACAAATTAATCAGTTCAAAATCTGAGGCCGATAACCCAAAGCGTTGCAGTATTGCAGGGGTTTCCAATATCTCCATCATCTCACTGCGACCACAGCGACTATTAGGTAAGTCCAACAGCTGAAGAAACGCATTTAAGATCGGCGTCTCTTCCGCCACGCTTCGGTCGGAAATAGAGTACGGAATCCTTCTGTCACCGGTGGCGTTGCCAAAGATGGCATTGATCGCCGGAGAGTAGGCATTGATATCCGCTACCATCACAATGATATCGCGCGGCTTTAGTGACGAGTCTTGATTGAATAGATGTAGAAGCTGATCGTGCAATACTTCCACTTCACGAGTGGCACTATGGCAACAATGTATGGATAGAGAACGGTCGTGTTTCGATACCGCCTGCTTATGCAGGCTTTGCTCTAGCTTAGTGTCATCTTGATGTTGATTGAGCTGTAAAATATCTTGCTGAATGTTCTGCAACAGCGTCTTGGCATCAAGATCCACAAAGGCTTCAACCTCGTTACTATCAAGCTCAGACAATAGATGTAGGTTGTCACGCCCTTGCTTACCCATAGAGGCCAGTAGGTTGTTGCTGATAGCATCGTGGTGAAACTCTGGCAGGGCATTGTGTTCAATATCGCCTTTAAGAACAGGGATCCCCTCCTCCTCATTCAACTCTTGTCCATGCCAGCGAATGCGCGGCCTAACCTTAGCCGCCATTTTTGTTAGAGTGCGCTGATCTTTAATATCCCCCCAGTAATAGCGACATGGGTTATGGAACATCAGATGCACATCAATATGCTCACCCAAGGCCTTGAGCGCTTCCAAATATTTGGGGGGCAAAGAACTAATGCCAAACACAAACAGGCGCTTGGGAACATTGTCACTGCTTATCTCAGACAGGCTGGCCAGTTTATCGATGAAATCTTGATACAGGTTTGCACGGTGGTATTTCGACTGACCTAGTTGCTCAGTAAAGCGATACAACTCACGCCATAACTCACCCTGCCACAAGCCTTGTTCTTCTAGCTCCGCAGGATGCTCATTATTTTCCCAAGCGGTAATGTAGTCAGGGCGATACACTAAGTAACCATCGAAGATATCGGCAATCTTGCCCGCCAATTGAAACAGCTTTGAGTTGTCGTCATCGTGCTCAAGGTAAGTCGCAAGGGAGGAAAATTCATCCTGCTCAAGTTTGCTTGGTAATACCTGCATCAACTTCCAAGTCATCGCCTCTTTATTAAAGGCACTACGCTTGGGGACATCAGGCAATACTTCGATGAACATCTGCCAAATGAAGGTCGCTGGAAGAGGAAAATTGAGATTGGCGGCAATCCCCATATCCTTGGCCAGTTCCATCTTTAACCACTGAGACATACCAGGGCTTTGCACTAAGATTTGCTCTTGCTCAAAGGGAGAGGTTAAAGGTTGCTGGCGAATAAGTGCAATGAGTAGAGATTTGAGGAGATCGATCTGGTTTGAATGATAAACAGTAAACAAGGCAGGCTCACAATCCGTTGAATCAATTGCAATAAGATTACCACACCCTACTGCTATTGATACCAATCGTACTAAATAACTGGTCATTCTAGCTGGCTAAAATGCTCGATAACTGCGTTAGAATTTTTGATTGTAGAATAACTACTTATCGAAAAACTCTGCCTTGTTCTCGAGCATTTTTTCTGTCTATTTCTGATCACTTACTTAGTGTGATTGGTATGATGCCTCAAAGTGAGTTATTTAAGACTCACCTCTAACCTAGGTTGAATCAATAGGTTATTTAAATATTGTATCGCTACATAACCTACTACTAGGGTCGCTACTGCTAGCTCAACCAATGCTATGCCATGCACTTGCTTAACATATTCAGCCGGTACACCAATCTCGCTCATCCATGCGACCACTTTAAACAAGGCCGTTGCGCTGATCACTAGAGGGAAGGTGAAGGCTGCATACGCTGGGCTAAATGGCAGTCTTAACAAGCGGTAGAAAGCCATGTAGATAACCGATGTCATAAGGATGGCAATACCAAACAGCAAAGCCACAATGACAGGTGATGGTGACTCAACAAACGAGAGGTAACCTGCCAATGAAAGGCTTGCAGGAGCGGCCAAAATAGCGATGGTTGGCTTAGCTGCATCTTGAACCAATTCTGAGAATATAAAGCGGTAAATCATCACTGGAAGCATGACTGCGTAAGTCGCCATGCCAAAATACAAGGTGTACTCACCAATCCAATGCAGAGATGAACTGCCAGAATAAGTCAGCGCCGCGACAACAATGCCTACCGGTGGTACGAACCAGCTTGGAACCATATGGTGCAGCTCAAAGTTTTGGCTTCGATGAAAAATAAAGCTCACCAAGAACACAATATGCAAGGCGACAGACATCACCCACATTAGGTTACCAAGCCATGCTAAATGTTGTCCGATAGCATACGACACCACCATGCAACCCATAGCAAAAGTAGGCACTACGCTCCCTACAACGGGGTGTGAAAGGTCTTGTTTTAGTAGATGCGAATGAAGCAGAAACTTGCCGGCTAAAACGGATAACAACACGGATGCAATAACAGCCCCTGTGATTTGCGCATAACCGCCAAAAACACCAAGATTTTCCAAACACCAGCCTAGGCTAGCAATACCTAGAGCCAGCCCTGCCATTGGGGTGGGTGCCTTGGCTAAACGAGATTGTGTTTGCATTAGATTACTCCGCTCATGATTTACTTGATGCGCTTAGTTTACTCTTGAGCTATGTTTATGAATATTTAAAGATTTAAAACCAACGTTAAGTAAAATAAAACACTATGATTCCATTTACTCTACGTCAGCTAGAGGTGTTCACCTCTGTGGCCAAAGCCAATTCTTTGTCTGCTGCAGCCCAGACTCTATTCTTGTCCAAGGCTGCAGTGAGCTTGTCTCTCAATGAGCTGGAAAACCAACTGGGGCATACCCTCTTTGATCGCATTAACAATCGATTGATCATCAACAATGAAGGCACAAAGCTACTGCCTATAGCCGATGAACTGCTGCATCGAGCTCACTCGATTCAGGGCCTGTTCAATAACGCTGAATCACTTAGTGGTGAGTTGCGACTAGGGGCAAGCGATACCATAGGTAATCAACTGCTGCCGTTTCTTATACAAGACTTCAAACAAAAACATCCGGCGGTCGAGTTTAAAGCCTTGCTATCAAATTCCTCTGACCTAGGTCAGAAAATACTCGATTACCAGATTGATATCGCGTTTATTGAGAGCAATGAAGATTCGCCTAAGCTCATTCATCATCCGTTTGGTTTTGATCAGATGTGTGTGATAAGCCAAGCCGATCATCCCTTATCGACTAAAGAAGCCCTTACCTTTAGTGACCTTGAAGATATGACGTGGTTGCTGAGGGAAGCTGGCTCTGGCTCTCGCGATTATTTCATCAATCATGTCGCCGAACATTTACAAGATTGGCAGACAGAGTTTGAACTCAGTAGCAGCGAAGCAATCATCAATGGCGTAACCGCAGGTCTTGGCCTTGCGTGTTTGTCAGAGCTGTCGGTAGATAGCGCCATAAAGGCGGGCAAGGTGAAGAAACTCAACATTGGCTTACCTCTTGAGCGCTCCATGCAGATCGTTTTACACAAAGATAAATACTTAAACCCATTACTCGATGCATTCTTACAATACAGCCTTGAATGGCGTTTAACCGATCACCCCACAAAATCACCAACTCGGCTAGACTGTAAAGAGTGATTTATGTATAAATAACCAGTATTCAATTTATAAACAATTTAATGAGGATGGACCATGGCTGTTATCGTCAAGTACGTGGTAGAACGCAACGGAGAAGAAAAGATGACTTTTACCTCGAAAGCCGAAGCGGACGCATATGACAAGATGCTGGATATGGCAGATGAATTGTTCGAGCTTTTGGGCAATAGCGAAATCATCACCGATGAAGGCCAGCAAGAAGAGTTGTCTATGTATCTAGCGAAGCACAAAGAAGAGGTTCTTTACGCTCTAGGTGCTAAGCGCAAACCTGCGCCAAAGAAGCCAAAGGTTGAAGCTGTACCTGATTCTTCAGAGTCTGACGCTGCTTAAAAACGCTATCTTAATGCCCTGCACTCACCCTTGAATTGCAGGGCTCTTTTTTCTTCGCACCGCTCTATCTCCCCGTTATAAAACACCCAAGCTTTCTACTCCCCTAGTCTCCATAAGCTCCCTTGTTTCAGCATTTTGTCAGTTTTCGTGATTTACCCCTTTTCAGCCAAGCGAACGCTCTTTATAGTGTAAAGCTATCAACAAAATTTGAGAGGTACGTCTACTCATCTGGATGCATTGCAAATAGGTGTGTGAGGCGTGCTTGAACACGATATATGGAGATTAATTGATGTCTTTCTTTGCACTAGCACTCGGTAGCGCGACTAAAAACCGTGATGGCAAAATTATTGAAGCTTTCTTCCCAACCCCTATCCTGAACCCTACAGCTGAACTTGTTGCTGCAGTTAAGGAAGTTGCGGGTTATGAGCAAGGCAACCAAAGCTTAGAAATTACTTCTGAGCAATGTGCTGCACTTGCAAGCGCGTTTGAAAGCAATGGCCAAGCGGAAAGTGCACGTTTTGCATCAAAAGCAGCGGCATCTGAGCAACCTTTGGTTATCGTTGTACTTGAAAGCGATGAAAAGCCACAGTCTGTTGCTGAAGGCTTCCTTAAGTTACAACTGATCTCTCACCGTCTAGTTAAACCTCACGGCACTGTACTTGACGGCATCTTTGGTCTTCTTCACAACATCGCATGGACTAACGAAGGCCCTATCGACCTTCCAGAACTTGCTGATCGCCAAATGGAAGCTCGTCTTGCAGGCCGCGCTCTAAGCGTAGATTGCGTAGATAAATTCCCTAAAATGGTGGATTACGTGGTTCCTGCAGGCGTACGTATTGCAGATACGTCTCGCGTTCGTCTTGGCGCACACGTGGGTGAAGGCACGACCGTTATGCATGAAGGCTTCATCAACTTCAACGCTGGCACTACTGGCGTTAGCATGGTTGAAGGTCGTATCTCTGCAGGTGTTATGGTCGGTGACGGCTCTGATATCGGCGGCGGCGCATCTATCATGGGTACGCTATCTGGTGGCGGTAAAGTGGTTATCTCTATCGGTGAGAACAGCCTACTTGGCGCAAACGCTGGTCTTGGTTTCCCGCTAGGCGATCGTTGTACTATCGAGTCAGGTCTTTACGTGACTTCAGGTACTAAGGTGCGCATGCTGGATAACAATGGCCAAGAAGTTGAAGTGGCAAAAGCTCGTGACCTAGCAGGTAAGTCTGACCTACTGTTCCGTCGCAACTCGCAAACGGGTGCGGTTGAGTGTCTAACGAACAAGTCTGCAGTAGAGCTAAACAGCGAACTACACAGCAATAACTAATCACCAGCTAATGGTTTTAAAAGAAGAGGCTGCGTTTATACGCAGCCTCTTTTGTTTTTGAACTTTAATAGATACAAAAAAAGGGAGCCAAGGCTCCCTTCGATGCTAAATCAATAAGTTAGTCTCTTACTGGGTGAAGATGAACTTCTTCTTCTTTCTTACCAGCGTCTGGGTTGTTGAATGTATCCACATCCAGTGCACCTTCAGACTTACCAACGATAACCGTAACAGCACTGTCACCGGTGATGTTTACTGCGGTACGAATCATATCAAGTAGACGGTCAACACCCATAATTAGAGCGATACCTTCTAGAGGAAGACCTACTTGGTTCAATACCATCGCTAGCATGATTAGACCTACACCAGGAACACCGGCTGTACCGATAGACGCTAGCGTTGCTGTTAGGATAACCGTTAGGTAGTCACCCATGGTTAGGTCAATATTGAATGCCTGAGCAATAAAGGCTGTCGCCACACCCTGCATGATAGCAGTACCATCCATGTTGATGGTTGCACCTAGTGGTACAGTGAAAGAGGCTACGCGGTTCTTAACACCTAAACGATGAGTTGCAGTTTCCATAGTCACTGGAATCGTCGCGTTTGAAGAAGCGGTTGAGAACGCGAACATTACCGCATCTTCCATCTTCTTCAGGAAGTTAAGAGGGTTAAGACCTGTTGTTGCTTTTAGGATAAGCGGGTAAACCACTAGACCTTGAATCAGAAGTGCAGCAGTTAGAACTAGGAAGTACTCACCTAGGTTCATGATTGCGCCAAGACCAATGGTTGTGAACAGCTTCGCCATCAGGAAGAACACACCGTATGGTGCAATGTTCATTAGAAGCGCTACTAGCTTCATGATCACTTCGTTGATGTCTTGGAATGCCGCAGCTACGCGCTCACCAGTTTCACCACAAGCACTGATCGCGATACCGAACAATACTGCAAACACAATGATCTGTAGGGTGTTACCCTGTGCCATTGAGTTAATTGGGTTAGTCGGGAACATGCCTACAATAACCTGGCCCAGTGAAGGAGCTTCAGTTGCAGCAAAGCTTGTCGCAGCAGCCAGGTCTGCACCAGCGCCTGGCTGGAATACAGTACCCATGAAGATCGCCATAGAGATTGCGATCATCGTAGTTACTAAGTAAAACGCGATTGTTTTACCACCTAGACGGCCTAGAGTGGCAATGTCTTTAAGTGAGCTAGTACCACACACCAGTGATACAAACACTAAAGGCACAACAAGCATTTTCAAGCTAGCGATAAAAATTGAACCACCTACATCAAATAAACCATTGACTAGATAGTTATTAATAAACTGGTTTTCGCTAAAAGCTAATCGAATGATAAAGCCTGTCAGTATCCCTAAACCCATACCCAGAATTACTCGGGCGGTCAGTGACATTTTCTTATCGGTATTCATCTATGAACACTCCTATTTATCTTATAATTTTTACTTTGAACGGCTACAAAGTCGCGAGCAGGTTAGCAGGCGAATAGCTGATATTTATTATCATTTGGCTTAAAAAAAATAAAAACGCGATCAAGATCACACGATGCTACCTCTTCAAGGACCCTGCAACACTGTATTTTTACAAAAAACACACATTGGCGATTAAAAATCAGACACTAAATGTCTATAAAATCACAGTGATACAATAATTGACCGCCTAAAACCCTCTCCAGTACAAAAATCCTGCAACAAGACGATAAGCACCCAGTAACTGATAACGTTTACAATACTTAGAGCGTTATTTTTATTAGACTTATCTCACCAATAAATAACACGATTCGGTTTATGTTGATTCGTTTACATTTTATTCGTTTAATGAAATGAAGAATTATTAGGACGCAATGTATGGCAACGATAAAAGATGTCGCAAAATTGGCAGGGGTTTCGGTGGCAACCGTATCAAGAGTCATCAACAACAGCCCCAAAGCGAGCAAAGCCTCCGTTCAATCAGTCACGACTGCAATGAAATCCCTTGGCTATAGACCTAATGCCAACGCTCGAGCGTTAGTCAGCCAAAGCACGAATACCATAGGTGTATTGGTGAGCGATGTTGCAGACCCTTTTTTTGGTAGCCTAGTGGGCGCGGTCGATAAAGTGGCCAGAGAGAATGGAAAGCACATTCTTATCGGTAATGGCTATCATGACCGAGAACAGGAACGCCAAGCCATAGAGCTTCTTATTAATAGTCGCTGTGAGTCGTTGGTCATCCACGCAAAGGGACTCACAGACGAAGAGTTGATTGACTATGCCAACGAAGTGAAAGGCTTGGTTGTGATCAACAGGCACATCGATGCCATTAGTTCTCGTTGTATTTCTCTGGATAATTATAAGGGCGCCTACCTAGCGACTGAGTACTTACTGAAGCAAGGGCATACGCAAATTGCGTGTATCGCCTCATCACACGCTATCTCTGATACAGAAGAGCGCATCAATGGCTATAAAGATGCACTGACTGACCACAATCAAGTGCTTCCCGAACACTACACTGAGTTTGGTAACCCTAATAACCAGGGCGGCGAAGCGGCAATGACCAATCTACTGGCTAAGTCTCTACCCATTACTGCCGTAGTGGCCTATAACGATTACATGGCCGCTGGCGCTATGTCGATAATGGATGAAAACCACCTCTCCACCCCAGAGAATATCTCCATTATTGGTTTTGATGACGGTCTAATTGCTCGCTATGTGAAGCCTCGCCTGACGACTATTCGTTATCCTGTTGAGTTAATGGCAGAAAAGGCTACGGAACTTGCCTTACGCCTCGCCAGTGATGCTCCGATTTCTGAGCACCCACTGCGCTTCTCACCCACATTAGTAAAGCGTGACTCGGTCAGTCCTATAAAATAAAAAAGCCCCTTCTATTATATAGAAGGGGCTTTTACTATCAGAAGCTGCTATTTAAACGTGCGCGCTCTTGTTTTCTCTAGTCTTTCTAAGATTTTCTCGATGCGATCAGGGTGCACCATAAACTCTTGGAAGCCTTTCATGCCCTCTTTTGCCATCGCTGGATCGGTATCTCGGTCGTAGAACTGAGCAGTACCGTCGGAAGATGCCAGCATTGCCACGCCTTTATCTAAGAACGGGTCAGACTTGGCTTTTGCTTTACTATTGGTTGGGATCTGAAGTAGCAGTTCATTGATCAACTGCTGATTCTCAGCCTGTGCAACAAACTCTAGGAACAAGCGTGCATCGTCTTTATTTTTCGCTTTACTTGGAATGTGCAAGGTATCCATTGGCGCGTCTTCTGCCATACCTACTGCAGGATCGATCACAGGGAACTGGAAGAAGCCCATCTTGCCGTCAAGTTCCTCAGGGAAGTTTGGTGTAATAAAGTTGCCCATTAGGTACATTGCAGCCTGTCCGTTATATAAGAAAGGTTGCGCTTCTTGCCATGAATATGACGCGTGATTTTTCAGGAAGTAGCCAGGCTCCACCAACTCAGCCCAGTTCTCGAATGTTTTCTTCACTCGATCATCGGTATAAGGCACCTTGCCATCCATTAACTGGATATGGAAATCTAAACCATTGGTGCGCAAGTTGAGGTAGTCAAACCAGCCTGCCGCCGTCCAAAGGTATTTAGTACCAATGGTAAACGGAGTGACATCATTTTCTTTTAGCTTAGCCGATGCAGCCTTTAGCTCATCCCAGGTTTTGGGCTCTGCGATACCATGCTTATCAAAGATATCTTTGCGGTAATAAATGCCCCATTGGTAATAGGTGTATGGCACACCATACTGCTTACCATCCACCGTCATCGCAGGTGCTGCAGATGCAAAGTCTTGCACCATATTATTGTCTTTCCAGATGTCACTGACATCTTCAAACAAGCCACGGTCTACAAAGGTTTTCATACGATTACCCGCATACCAGAACACCACGTCCGGCGGTGAGGTCACTAGCCAGTTACGAATTGTGGTCTTGTAAGACTCGTGGTCATAAAGGTTATATTTAACCTCAATCTCTGGGTTGGCCTTTTCAAAACGGTCAACAATCTCTGCCCATGCTTCTTTTGGAGCCGGATCTGACGCATCAGAGTTGATGACCAGAGTTCTTGCCTGAACTGAAGTTCCCAGCATAGCGCTCAAGGCGATACTGGCAGAGAGTAGCTTCACGTATTTCATAGTTATTAGTCCTTAATTAATAGGGTCTATTGATCCTAACTATTCGACCAAGTTACTTGGTCGCTCCTAGGGTTAAGCCGGCAATAAAGTGTCGCTGCATAGTAAAGAACAGCACGACTGGGGGAATCGCGGCTACGACGGCTCCAGCTGACATAAATTGCCATGACGCTAACCACTGTCCCTGCAAAGAACTCAAGCCTGCTGTAACCGGCCTCACCTCATCGCTTTGCACCAGCACTAGCGCCCAAAAAAAATCATTCCAAATAAAGGTAAATACCAGCACAGCTAAGGCTGCCAAGGCCGGCCTGACTAAAGGCAGAACCACATACCAAAATATGCGCCACTCCTTCACCCCTTCCACTCGCGCCGCTTCAATCAGAGCATCGGGTATCCCAACAATAAAGTTGCGCATAAACAGGGTGCAAAATCCGGCTTGAAAGGCGATATGGAAGAAGATCAGAGCCCAGTGAGTATCGTAGAGACCAAACGCAATGGTTAAGTCTCTCACTGGGATCATTAAGATTTGAAACGGCACAAAGTTGCCGCCGATAAAAAGAGCAAAGATCCAGATATTGGCTGAGAAGCGGTATTTAGCCAGAGCAAAGCCTGCCAGCGTCGATAAAGCCACTGCGCCCGCAACCGCCGGCAAGGTGATCATTAGGCTGTTAAGTAGATAGTCGCCCATCGCCGTAGAGGTAAATACCTGCGTATAGTTCTCCACCATCTGAGTGTCTTCCGGCCAGCCCCAGTAGTTGCCTTTGTTGATATCGTCCATTGAACGTATTGAGGTGAGCATTACCGCAATGAGAGGAAGTAGC
This sequence comes from Vibrio breoganii, assembly GCF_001677275.1. GTDB lineage: Bacteria > Pseudomonadota > Gammaproteobacteria > Enterobacterales > Vibrionaceae > Vibrio > Vibrio breoganii. Next base: position 633,843 of record NZ_CP016177.1, on the reverse strand, counting down.
CACAAGACCAGTGCGATAGGCAGGGCAACGCGATAACTCATGCTGGCTAACGCACCTGATTTTTGAATCGGTTTGGGAAACATTACTTCTCACTCCTTAGCATGCGCCATAAAAAGTAAGCGATGTAGATATCCATAATCAGGAACAGCACCACCGCAACTGAAGCGCCATATCCCATTCGATAATTGAAGATCGACTCTTCATACATTTGATAAGCAAGTACGCTAGAGCTGCCCCAAGGACCACCAGCGGTCATAGTGGCAACCAAGTCGAAAGAACGCAGTGCGCCAATCACGGTCACGACAATGGCAATAAAGGTGGCCGGTCTTAGTTGAGGCAAAACGATAAACCACAGCATTCGCCAACTTTTCGCGCCATCCAAGCGAGCCGCTTCAATTTGTTCAGGATCGAGATTATTCAGACCCGTTAAGTACAAGATCATGCAATAGGAGATTTGTGGCCATAGACCGGCGGCTATGATGCCGTAGGTGACTAAGTCTTCATCGGCCAAAATAGAAATAGGGTCGAAACCTAATGCTCCAATAGCAATGTTAAACAAACCAAACGATGGGTCGTAGAACCAAGCAAACACAAGGCCAACAACAACTTGAGAGATAACAAAAGGGAAGAAGAATAGCGATTTTACAACGCGGATCCCTCTCACCTGTTGATTCAAGAACAAGGCGATCATTAAGCCAATAGGCGGGGCTAGCATAAAAAACACCAACCATAAGGTGTTGTTTTTCAAAGAGGTATAGAACGCCTCAGAATCAAACAACTCTCGGTAATTATCAAGGCCGACCCAGGTCTTTTCACCTAGGCCATCCCATTCAAAAAAGCTGAGCCAGATGCTCTGAAAGATCGGGTAAACAACATAAACACAAAACACCAATAACGCCGGCAACAGAAACAGCCACGGCGATAGTTTAGAACTTGCCTTTTTTTTGCTTACCGGAGGGCGACCTTTTGCAGTCTCATTCGCGAGAGATGGCTGCATATCGATACTCCAAAAATCATTGAGTTATAGAGGCGGAAACCTCAGCAGCAGGCGGCACCTGCAACAATGATTAGAGTGTAGACCCCAATTTATAGGCCAATATCAGATAGCGTTCATTTTGTTACCTATGTGGCAGTTTTTTCATCAATTACTGAGAAAAGTGTTAAGTGGTAAGCTATTGAAATTATTATAGGGTTTTTCTATTGAGCAGAAATGCAAAGAGGCACTCGAAAGTACCTCTAACTTCTAAAAACCGATGAGAAGAACTACATATTATTGAGGAACTGATAGGTCGTTGTGTGGCTATAGGTTTCGCCTTCTCTAAGGACACAACTCTGACGTGGCCACTCAGGATGATTAGGGCTATCAGGCAAATATTGGGTTTCCAATGCGACCCCACCGTAAGTATCGTACTGTCCATCGATACGATTTGCAGTACCTTGTAAGAAGTTGCCAGTATAAAGTTGTACAGCCGGTTTTGTGGTGAACATTTTCATTGTTAGCAAGCTATCTGGAGAGGTTACCGTTGCTGCACACTCCCCTTCTAAGCACTCTTCACTCAATAAGAAAGAATGATCGTATCCGTTGCATAGCTTCTGCTCTTCATCCAATAGTAGATCTTGACCAATCACCTTTGGCGACAAGAAATCAAAGCCAGTCTCTGCAACGTCACGCAACTCACCAACAGGGATGCCTAATTCATCGGTAGGTAAGAATTGATTAGCATTAACACTGAGCACATGACCTAGGCAATCTTCGCCAGAGTCGGCGCCCATCAAATTAAAGTAGGCGTGGTTCGTTAGGTTCATTAAGGTTGGTTTGCTTGTTGTCGCTGTATAACCAATCTTAACCTCATTGAGTTCAGTTAATTCATAAGTAACTATAACCTCGGCTTCACCAGGAAAACCTTGGTCACCATCAGCAGATACGATTGAAAACTGAATACGTTGCTCAGTGGCAGCGTCAACGTTCCATCGATATTTATCAAAGCCAACTTTACCACCATGCAGCATATGGCCAGTTTCACTGACTTCTATCTGAAAAGGTGTGCCATCGATGCTGAACTGGCCGTTAGCGATGCGATTGGCGTAGCGACCTACTGTTACTCCCATGAAGGCTGAGTGCTGGTTAAATTTATCCATGGTATCGCAACCAAGGAGAACCTCACGCATCTCATCTCGAACTGGGACCTGACAGCTGAGCCATGTTGCTCCAACATCCATGAATGTCGCTACCATCCCGTGACTATTCTTTAATTGATAAACGCGTGCGGGCTGTCCATCACTGGCAACACCCTTGCTCAAACTTTCTAATAAATGAGCATGTGAAATGGTCATTGAACTCTATCCTTTAAAATGTGCATTTTACGCGTGGCTAGCCCCGTAAAATCGATATTCTTTGAGATAAAGATAACAATAATCACGAGGTAGGTATCTATTCTAATAGTGGTTATGACTAGGTCATCACGCATTGCTTTTTGAGTTTGTTGGTTAAGTTCAAAACCCAACACCTTTGTACTCAGAACTACTTGATCATTCATTGATAAATTTGATGAAAACTGCGTATTAATCAATGCATCAAAATTATGATATCTGTATACTTGCGCACCAATTAAAATCCCGTGCACATTTTATGTCTGATTCTTCACAAACCATGAATAAACGTATGAATATCGTCGCCTTAACCTGGCCTATATTCGTCGAGGCATTATTACGCAATGCCCTGAACACCAGTGATGTGTTCATGCTAAGTGGTTACTCGGATCTTGCCGTATCTGCCGTTGGCGTTATTTCGCCGATCAGTTTCTTTATCATCATAGTATCTATGATGGTCAGCACCGGTACAGGCATCTTGATTGCTCAATATAATGGCGCTGGGCGCTCTGGCGATGCAGAACATGTGGGGATTGCCAGCGTTATCCTAGGCTTTGCCGTTTCCATTATTCTAGGCAGTTTGTTCTTCTTTTTCTCTGACAACATAGTGGGGCTATTTAGCCTTGAGCCACAAGTTGCAGAGTATGCACACCAATACCTGATCATTAGTGGTACTTGCGCCGGATTTGTTACCACCAGCGTGGTGTTTTCTACCATTTTGCGCAGCCATGGTTTCTCTCGCTCCCCAATGCTGATCAACCTCATCTTTGGCGTTTTAAATGTCATCGGCAACTACTGCGTTTTGTATTCACCATTTGGCTTACCGGTTTATGGTGTACCCGGCGTTGCCACCGTTACTGTGATCAGCCAGTTGCTTGGGGCGATCTGCATGTGGTACCTGCTGATCAAAAAAGATCTGAAGCCTAGACTCAGCAAAGCAACGCAGGTGCTTTCTTCCACCTATAAAAAGATACTGCGCTTGGGCGTTATGAACGCAGGAGAGATCCTCTCTTACAACCTTTCACAGATGGTCATCATTTATTTTGTTGTGCAGATGGGCACCGCATCACTAACGGCCTTTACCTATGCACAGAATTTGGCTCGCTTTACCTTTGCTTTCTCTTTATCACTAGGGCAAGCCAGCCAGATCCAAACCAGCTATTTTGTTGGCAAAGGTTGGAATAACAGCATACTGATTAAGGTTCAGAGGTACTTTGTGGTAGGCTTTCTTGCCTCTGTGGGTGTCAGCACCCTCTTCTACCTTAGCAGCGAAACCCTACTTAGGGTTTTCACCGAAGACCCAGAAGTAATAACCCTTGCGATGGGCTTGATGATGGGCTCAATACTGCTTGAGGGCGGTCGTGTATTTAACCTGATCTTCATCTCTGCGCTCAAAGGAACCGGTGACGTAAAATACCCTGTACAGGTAGGTATCTTGTGCATGTGGGGATTTGGCGTAGGACTCACCTACGTATTTGGCATCTACTTTGGCCTAGGCGTTATTGGCGCATGGCTGGCTATTGCGGCAGATGAATGGATTCGCGGTATTATCATGGCATTTCGCTGGCGTTCTAGAATTTGGGAACGATTTAAGCTGATTTAAACATAAGGGCGAACTCATTGAGTTCGCCCTTATTGTTCAACGCTCTACTGACTAATCCTCACATTTTGCAAAGTGAAGTAACAAACAGGTTTCAGGGTCTTGTATCGGCAGTGACAGACCTATTTGCTTTAGCACACTGCCATGCACTTTCACCTCTTGATTAGCACGCAATTGCTCAATCCAATTTGGGTAGTGCTTCATTATCCCCTCACCATGTTCGGGAAGCTCTAACAAAGACAGCTGATAACTGGCATTTTCATCAAGCATGTCCAACAAAACGGGCTCTGGAAGTGAGTAGTCTGGCATCGCCTTTTGACAGATAGCCAGCAGCAACTGAGTATCATCGTAGACACCATGGGTATTTCTCGTAGCCTCACAGCTGTCGAACACAAACGAGTGCCCACAGTGCAGAAGTGTTCGATGTTGTTTGTGCAGCTCTATGTATCTGGCAAATGCCCTGCGCTCTTGTTCGCTTTCTTTAACAGGGTCTAGCTCCACGCCCATATGACCAAACAGTGCCGTGACACCTCGAAAGTTAATACTATGCTGGCGACGTGTGGTGTGGCTGTGAGCCGGACCAATATGAGTGCCTAATACCTCCGGCGGAAAAAACAGGCTCATATTTTGCTGTATGGTTTGTCTCTCAAGTGCGTCATTACAGTCTGAGCTCCAGAATCTATGGGTACGCTTCAGCACTTCATAATCCATTCGGCCACCGCCAGACGAACATGATTCTATTTCTACCTCAGAATGAGCGACTCTAAGCTTATCCACCAGACGGTAGAAGGCTAACGTTTGCCCTCTAACGCCAGCCTTTTCTTCATGGCTTGGTTGAAGCAACTCTCTGTTCATATCCCATTTAATATAGGCGATATTGTTCTGGCTCAGTAGGCCATCAAGACAACGATACAAGTAATCAAAACACTCAGGGATTTGCAGGTTAAGCACCAATTGGTTACGCCCAGTAGTCAGTGGGTAGCCCGATGTGCTTAACACCCATTCTGGATGAGCCCTAAAGAGGTCAGAATCAGGATTGACCATCTCAGGCTCCACCCAAATACCAAACTCCATACCTAGCTGATTGATATGTTCAATCACAGGAGTGAGTCCCTTGGGGTACTTTGTTTTATCTAAAGTCCAGTCACCCAATGCGGCTTTATCATTGTTGCGCCCTTTGAACCAACCATCATCAATAATGAAGCGTTCGACTCCCATCTTGGCCGCCTCGCTTGCCATCTGACAGATATAATCAGGCTCGTGATCAAAGTAGATACCTTCCCATGTATTGAGGTGAACGGGGCGAGGTTTATCTTGCTCAAGTACCAAGATATTTTGGCGAACATAGTTGTGATTCGCCTGTCGCAAGCCGTTGAGGCCACTGCAACTATAGGAAGCATACAGCGTCGGTGAGGTGTAGCTTTCGCCCTGTTTAAGTCTTACCTCTCCAGGCATCAGTAATTCACCCGCTTGTACAAAGCGCCGACCATCGCTTTTGGCTTCCGCTCGCCAATGGTGATTGCCACTCCAACCTAGATGAAAACCCCATACCTCACCGGTTTGGTGAGTAAAGGCTTTATTGCCGACGATACAACCGGGAAAGTACTCATGAGAGGTGCGTCCTCGGCGATTCTCTTGGGTAAAGACGCCATGCTCAATGCTGTGCCGCTGAGCTTGAAACTCTCGACTCCATCGGCCAGAAAATGACATCACCTCTTTAGCTCGATAAGGAATGGGGATGGTGAGAGCCAATTTTTCTAGTTGATAATCTGCTTGGTGATGGTTGGTGACGCTGATTGATTTACTTAGCACGCCGCTTTGTTCATCGAGTACCAAGTCGATTTTAATTGAAAGTTTGGCCAGCTTATCCGCGCACTCGATGGTCAGACAATCTCCGGTGAGTGTGTGGTTGGCATATTGAAATACAGGAGCCCAACTCTTACCTTGATGGTGCCCCTCAAGCCCTGACGATCCAAAACTACCACGCCCGATCTCAGGACAAAGAGTAACTGGGACATCCACATCTAGCCGCGCTTGAGATATGGCTCTGTCGATAATGGCTGAAAATTCAGCCTCGGAGGTTAAAGTTGGAATAGCCTTGCCCCAGTATACGATCTCTGGAGCAGGCAATAATCTGACGATGAGTGAAGATACTTGGCTATTGAGTTGCACAAACTCTTGAGGCAGTTCTTGAGACATAATGGCTCCTCAAACGCAGCCTCAAGAACTTGCTCATGACCACTGCGTCATTGATAACGGTAGGCTAAAGGTTAGTAATACAGCTACTCTCGAAGAATAGATGACAATTTTGGGTATCAAAGCTTAGCTGTAATTCATCGCCACGCTTGATTTCCCGATCGCCACTAACATGTACCTTATAGTTGTCATAACCACCCACTTGGCCAAATAAATAGGTGCTGTTACCCAAGCGCTCAACGGCCTGAGTTATAAAATGCAGGGTGTGTTCGCCATTTTTCTCAATGGAAAGATGCTCAGGACGAACGCCAAAGGTCACCTTGTCTCCTAACTCAAGAGAACTGACATCTGCTGGAATAGAAAACACTTGGTCATCCGGCGTTCTTATGGTTGCACTGTTATCTACCATATCGACCACAACCGCAGGCAGCATGTTCATCTTTGGAGAGCCAATGAACCCTGCGACAAACTCGTTCGCTGGTCGATTATAGAGCTCTAATGGAGAGCCTACCTGCTCGATATTACCTAAACGTAACACCACGATCTTATCCGCCAGTGTCATCGCTTCGACCTGATCGTGAGTGACATAAACCATGGTGTTCTGAAGTTCATCATGCAAGGAAGCAATCTGCAGTCGCATATCCACACGAAGCTCTGCATCAAGATTTGATAAGGGCTCATCAAACAAAAAAACCTTAGGATCACGCACAATCGCACGACCTATAGCGACCCTTTGACGCTGACCACCCGATAACTCTTTAGGCTTGCGATGCAGCAAACTCTCCAACTGCAAAGCGGTTGCTGCGGCCATGACCTTTTCCGAAATCACGGTTTTATCAACGCCATTCATGCGCAAACTAAAGCCCATATTCTCTTCAACGGTCATATGTGGATAGAGAGCATAGGTTTGAAACACCATCGCAATACCGCGCTCAGCAGGGTCGACATCGTTGACCACTTCACCATCGATCTCTAAAGTGCCCGATGTGATCTCCTCAAGCCCTGCAATTAAGCGGAGCAAGGTGGATTTCCCGCACCCTGACGGGCCAACAAAAACGACAAATTCACCGTTTTTAATATCAAGATCAACACCGTGGATAATTTCAGTATCACCAAAGGATTTAACTAGGTTGGTCAGTTTTATGTTAGCCATTACTCGTTCCTTGTTGGCCTCAATCTAATCAAGGCGACTTAATACCAACCGAACTAAATTGTTAGATTGGTATAAGTGTTAGTCTGCCGAAAGCGTAATTTGATAGTGATGGTGCTTGTTCTTCAGCAAGTATTCATCATGAACACTGCGACTCCATGAGTCATCACCACCGATCCCCATATGCTCAGAATCTATGCGTATATATAATCTACCCGAATCATGTAGGTCATTGATGTGATCCGCCTCCGCTAGATTGCATTGACTATAGCGACTTACCGCAAAATGGAATAAACCATTGATATTTAATGATCCTATAGAGGCATTTCGCACATCGCATCGCAAGCCATTCTCCGATGGGTACACATAATCCGTGTGCATCTCTTCGATAGTTTGTGTGTGCTTACCTACATAAGTAGAAAGCTTACGATCTGGATAGTTCTCATGAGGTCCTAAACCATAAAACTGTACCGCTTTTGGCCCTTTGGGTACCGCAAACTCTATTCCGACCCTTGGCAGACAAGGCAGGCCATTGGCGAGGTAAACATTCACTGTGAGTTCAATTTGTCCCTCAGGTGAGATGCGGTACTGCCAATCCGACTTAATGCCATCCACATCGTTGGCCTTGTGGATCGATATCACCTCAACGAGGCAATCATTACCAACACTTGACGCCTCAATCGAAACACAACGTCGTTGCAAGTTATTAAGACCCGCACTATTCCAAATTGCCACCCAAGTATTAGGGTCAAGATTGTTCGCTTCACTGGTACCAATGTCGTTATCCAGCGGAGCCCGGTAGAAGTTATCAATAAGAGGTAACTCAAGTATCGATTTACTGCCCTTGAGCCACTTTGTTAATAGTCCTGTTGTTTGATCAAACTCGATGGAAAAGTTGTCATTAAATATAGATAGATGCGCATCTGTCTCCGTTCTCGATAGATTGCCATTTATCATAGGGGGGCTTTGTAGTTGCAACTCACTACTTGCAGGAAGTTCAAACTGATGGTGCGCAAGCTGATGACCCACATCAGCCCAAGATGTGTTCTCTATAAGGCATAGTTGTAGATTTAGGTGGTACTCACAACCAGGCTTTACGAGAGGTAATTCTTTAAGCAATTCAATGTACTGACGCCCTTCAGCTTCAATATCTAACCTAAATTCACCGCTAGCAATCGTCTCGCCATTTTCAGTGATCTGCCAATTGGCTAGCTGATTTGTCACCTTAGTAAATAAGTACTCACTTATTAATTCAATACTAAGAGGCTTAGTATCAACAAGCCTGAACTGAATAAACTGCTGCGCCTTTTTCGCCTCTGATGCACTAGGGTGAGGCACTCTATCTGGAGACACTAAGCCGTTGATACAAAACTGTCGGTCATTAATGGTATCGCCAAAGTCGCCACCATAGGCCCAATAGGACTGACCTTTTTCATCAACCTTCACTAAGCCTTGATCGACCCAATCCCAAATAAACCCGCCCTGAAGACGAGGATAACGACGAAAAGCCTCCCAATACTTATAAAAGCCTCCTAGGCTATTGCCCATCGCATGAGCATACTCACACATGATAAGTGGACGAGTTTCATTGGGCTTGCTGATCCAGTTTTTGATGCCGAATTTTAAGTGCTTAGGATCATGCTCAGAGTACGGCAGATCAATGTCGACTCTCGGATACATAGGGCAAATAATATCAGTAGCAGCGGACTCTGCACCTCCACCCTCATATTGAACTGGTCTGCTAGGATCGCGCTGTTTGGTCCATTGATACATAGCGTGATGGTTAGTGCCTAAACCTGACTCATTACCCAAAGACCAAATAATTACGCTTGGATGATTTTTATCGCGTTCAACCATAGCAGTCATTCGACTCATGTAGGCCGCAAGCCAATTAGTATCGTTAGACAGCCTTCCCATCGGCTGTTGCCCATGAGTCTCTATATTGGCCTCGTCCACCACATACAGCCCATACTCATCGCAAAGCTCATACCATGTGGGATGATTCGTGTAATGGGCAGTGCGCACAGCATTAAAGTTGTGCTGCTTAATCAGCTTAATATCTTGCAGCATATCCTCACGAGTGACCGCATGCCCCCGCTCAGGGTGATGCTCGTGGCGGTTAACACCGCGAATCAATAGAGGCTTACCATTGAGTTTAAGCAGACCGTCCGTTGTCTCAACCTGACGAAAGCCTACCTTGTAACTCTCCGCCTCAATAAATTCACCATTACTATCAAGCAAAGAAACCACAACAGTGTAAAGATTAGGTTCTTCAGCGCTCCACTTTAAAGGGTTGGGTACGGGTATTTCATGAAAAGTGCGATCATCATACGAACCGCGCTCATCAATCCATTTAGTGCCGCAAAGCTCCTTCACTGGCTCAAAGACAGGGCTGTTCTGTGCATCAAACAGCTGTACCTGAACTTGATGCCCTTCGCTCTTCGCAGAAAGCTTGGTTTCCACTGATAAAATGGCATCTCGATAACAAGCATCAAGCTCAGTTGTGACAAAGACATCGCTGATAGAAAATAATGGCTTACTCAGCAAGGTTACATCACGAAAGATACCGCTTAGCCACCACATATCCTGATCTTCAAGATAAGAGCCGTCTGACCAACGCAACACCATCACAGTTATCTGATTAGAACCTGCAGTGAGAAACTTCGACAAATCAAATTCAGCAGGTAAACGACTATCCTGACTGTAACCAACCCACTTCCCATTACACCAAAGGTGAAAAGCTGAGTTGACGCCATCGAAAATGACTCGCGTGTTTCGTGATAGCCACTGTTGTGAAATATCAAACGTTGTTCGATACACCCCAGTAGGATTTTCTGCTGGGACGTGAGGAGGGTTTTTGGGGAACGGGTACTTAACGTTGGTATAGATGGGCTTATCGTAGCCTTGAAGTTGCCAGTTGCTTGGGACTGATATATCGTCCCAATTGCTATCGTCTAGCGAAGGTAAAATAGAGTCTTCAGAGACAAGTTCTGGCTTTTCGTATAGCTTGAACTTCCATATGCCATTGAGGGCGTTGGTTTGTTCTGAGGTAATCTGCTGTAAAGCTTGCTCTGTGGATGGATAAGAGCGCAACTTAGAGTGAGCTGAAAGTTTGTTCGCTGAAAACACAAGGGAGTTTTCCCAATGTCTTGCATTTATAACCTGTTGGAATTTCTTCATTTACAATCCTAAGGCAACATGAGTTCCGTCAAAAATTGTGTTTACTTTGACTAATGAGAACGTTTACATTGAAATTTAGCAGTAAAATGACTCTAAATAATGGAGAGAAATTGCAGAAAGTGGAAGTGGGTTATATTTCGATTCAAGCTGTGGAGTAGATCACAGCTATCGAGAGGTAGAAAGAAATAGAGGGAGTCTCCTCCCTCATCATTTCTTAAAGTTTAGCCTTCAGATTCAACTGGCTCTACTTGACTTAACCTAACTTCGGCCAAAGCTCTTTCAAGGTTCTCGTTGGCAATCTTATAGTAAGAAGGGTTTTTATCTATAGCTTGCTGGAAGAATGGAATGGCTTCGTCCGACTTTCCTCTTAACATAAGAAAATATCCAACATTGTTTAACGCTTCAGGCGTAGACATATTTCGCTTAAATATATTCAAAGCCTGCCTGTTATCACCCAATGCAATGTATATTAGCGCTAGATTATTAAGAGCCTTTTCATTATTCGGCTCTTTCTTCAATGCCCTGTTTGTGATCCTTTGAGCTAAATAATAACTACCGCTCATATAATGTGAATAGCCTAGGTTAATAATTGCTTGTGTGGAATTGGGATTGATTTCTAACGCCCTTTCATAGTAACGCTTAGCTATATCGTGCTTTTCTTCAACATCAGAAAGAATACCTAGCCCCATATAACTCCTAAAAGGGCTTTCAGAGTCATAAGGCAACTTACTTAAAGTATCCTCTGTTACCTCTGAGTGACTTGTAAGAATGTCAGGATTATTCAACCTCACTTGATCTGCGTTTATAGCTCTAAAAAAGTAAGTGCGCCCCTCAGGAGTAAGACCTTGCTTAGTATAAAGTAGACCCAACTCTTCTAGAGATTTAACATCATTTGCATCGTATTCCAGTGCTTTCATATAAGCTTTTTCGGCTAGGGGCAAATTCCCTTTAGCAGAGTGAATTCTACCTACTGTATACAATGTTTGGTTTTGATGAGTGGCATCAGAAAAAGAAAGTGAACGTAAATACTCATACAGTGCTAAGTCATAATTTTTTGAACCTAATGCGGCATCACCACGAGTAATAGCTTCCATCTCGGTCTTCGGAGGCTCTTCATTTGTCAATGAATCTACTGGTTTACCAGCATACAAAGAACCGTCAAATTCTACAGGTTCAGGTTCAGAAGACGCACAACCCGCCAACCCAGCACAGATTAAAGCTGTTAATGCCGCTTTCTTTAAATCAAGTTTCATAGTTATCATCCTTAATTATTTTAACGCATCCAACAAAGTTAAAAGCCCTGGGCCAATAGCTACGATGAAAAAACACGGCCATATAAAAAGTACCATTGGAAATAGCATCTTTGTTGGAATTTTTGCGGCTACCTCTTCAGCAGCTTGGGTCCGTTTATCTCGATAATCTTCAGTGTAATCACGTAAGGTTTGTGCGATGCTGCCACCAATTTTTGCCGCATGTGAAAGCATACTAACTAACCCTGTTAACTCTTCAGCACCAGTTCTGTCAACTAACTCTTTGAATGCTACTGGCATCTCTACACCCGCCTGTATTTTTGCACAAACCATGTCTAGTTCGTCTGCAAACTCGGGGTGACTAATCGACAACTCTTCTCCTACACGCTTTAAAGCAGCATTAAACCCTAAACCAGACTCTGTACAAACAACCAATAGATCTAGGGCATCAGGAACACCTGCTTTTATTTTTTCTATTCGTTCTGAAACCATTTTTGCCAAGACCATGTTCGGCCCAAACAGCCCCACCCACAAGCATGCGAGTATAAGCAGTAACATATAACTAGAGCCTTGCATCAACAAATAAGTAGCTGCTGCGAAAAATAATCCAATCAGTAACGTTACTAACTTTAAAGCATAAAAGAAAGACAGTGCAGTGGCGTCATGAAAGCCAGCCTGAATCAGTTGCCTTTGAATACTATCTCTTTCTTTTTTGCTATTGGGTACCATAACGGGAGCAATGCTCTCCAACGCATTATCTAGTCTATCGGAGCGCTGTGGGCCCTGAACTTCTCCTCCAATTGCTTTTAATTTTCGCTTCAAAGGAGAATTAAAACCAAGAACAAGCATTCCAATAGCTAAAACTCCTAGCACTGTTCCAACTAAAACCATAATCAAGAAAAGATTATCTCGAGTAAGTAAGCCTGAGACACCTAGCTGAGAAGCTAATTCAGAAAAATCCATTCACTAAACCCTCACATTGATTATCTTTCTAATCCACAATGCCCCTAACGACAAACTAACAATACCAATACTGATCGCTTTTATCCCTCTGGGATCAGTAACTAGTAGCTTTGCCTGCTCTGGATTCAAAAACAGAGTTAATATATAGAGCGCAAAGGGTGATAGAACTAGAATCCAAGATGACAACCTTGCTTCGGCTGACAATGTTTTAATTTTTCTGGCTAGTTTAAATCTAGCACGTAAAACTCTCGAAACCTTATCTAAGTTTTCAGTTAAATTACCTCCAGTCTCTTTCTGGAGAATAACCGCACTGGAGAAAGCCAACATTGAAATAGTTGGAGTCCTATCAACCATTTGTAAAATGGCTAGTCGCATGTCATAACCAAAATTAAGCAAATTAAATGTTTTCTTAAATTCAATACCAATAGGGTCTGGCATTTCGTCACCCACTTCTTTGAATGCTTGATTTATAGGTTGACCAGCTTGCAATACTCTCTTAATTATATCTAACGCATCTGGAAGTTGTTCTTCAAATTTTTGTAATCTATTTGTTATCCTTTTTTGGATATACATATAAACGAGAACCCAAACACCAAGAAACATAGCAATACATAGATACCACAACTGACCAGTAAAAAATGCAGTTAAACCAACTACTACGCTAGATAAAGTAGTCCAGCCGAGCAACCTCCCTAAAGTAACTGACATACCTGCCAACTCAATCATTTTCTTTAATTGAGCAAAAAGAGAAACTTTAACAAGCTCTCTTTCAAGTGGTGTCATCTCTTTCAGATAGTATTCATGTAGTAAAGAAAGGCTTTCTTCATCTAGTTTTTTTTGAGCTTGCTTCAAACGTTTTGTTAATTCGCCATGCTTCGCTTTTTGACCTGCTACAGGTAAAAGCAACGCTTGTGAAATAAACAAGACGGCAAAAAAAAGTAATACTAGAAACAAGCCTAAATCATTCATAATGTATCTCTTTTATTTAAAGCTAGATGCTTTAAAAATTTCAAAAGGTAAGTCCAATCCACGTTTCACTAGGTTATCGTGACAAGCAGGTACAATACCTGTCGATATATAATCTCCAATAATATTGCCGTCTTCATCTACACCTTGTCGTTGGAATTTGAATATCTCCGACATGGTTATTATATCACCTTCCATACCATTAATTTCGCAGATACTTACCATTCTCCTTTTACCATCTTCCTGTCGTTCCATCTGCACAACCATATGAATCGCTGATGCTATTTGAGATCTTAGATTTTTAGCTGACATATTCCAACCAGCCATAGCAAACATATTCTCTACACGACTCAAAGCATCTCTGGGGGTATTGGCGTGAATAGTTGCTAAAGATCCATCGTGACCCGTATTCATCGCAGCAAGCATATCTACGGCCTCCGCACCACGAACCTCACCAATAACAATACGGTCTGGGCGCATACGTAGCGAGTTTTTAACTAGATCCCTTTGGCTAATCTCCCCTTTACCTTCAAGGTTTGCCGGCCTAGTTTCTAACCTTATAACATGTGGTTGCTGAAGCTGTAATTCTGCCGAGTCTTCAATTGTGACTATTCGTTTATCGCTAGGAATAAATGATGAGAATATATTCAACGTGGTGGTTTTACCGGAACCAGTACCTCCGGAAATCAATATGTTCAATTCACCTTGAACGGCTGCTTCTATGAATTTAGCCATTTCAGGCGATAGGGAATTAAACCCCAACATATTTTCCATATTCAATCTATCGACCGCAAAACGACGTATTGACACAGAAGCACCGTCAATAGCCAATGGCTGTATAATAGCATTGACACGAGAACCATCTTTAAGGCGAGCATCAACCATAGGAGAGGCTTCGTCTATACGTCGTCCAACCTGACTCACTATTCGATCAATTATATTGCGCAGGTGCTTTTCATCCAAAAATGTATGAGGAGTCCTCTCTAATTTACCAAATCTCTCCACGTAAACATTTTTAGGTCCATTAACCAAAATATCTGAAACACTTTTATCATGTAGCAAAGGCTCCAATGGTCCCAACCCAAAGACTTCGTCTTCGATTTGCCTAACTACACGTTTTCGGCCTTCTAAGCTAACAGCGTGTGTTTTATCATCGTTCATCAACTGATGAAGAGCTTCCTGCAACTCTTTTTTTGCTCTACTTTCTTCGAGGTTCGACAAAACACCTAGATCTAAAGTTTCCAGCAGCTTCTGATGAAAGTAGTGCTTTACGTCTAACTCCTGCTTTAAATGCCTATCGTTATCACTAGGTATATCTTTTACGACAGGGCTAGACTTTGTCGGAGTAGGAGCTGTTTCCGTTTTTTTACTTTTTAAGTTATTCTCAGCTTCGTTAGTAGGGTCTCCTGAATCTAGGGAACTCACTTTTTGTTCAAAATCTGGGTTGATATTTTTCCTTTTAAAAAACATATTTCATCCTAAATTCAACTGAAAAACTTTCCTAACCAACTAGATTTTTCTTCCTCTACAGAAGAAATAGAAGATGCTAAACGTGTTACAGCTTCCGAAACAGCATTTTTCTTTTTATTCAAACTAAACGGTTTTCCTAGATTGGAGCTCTCATTCACAATTTTGTAATCATTAGGCATGACATGAACTCGTACCTGCCCTAAAGCATCTTCAATGTCTGTTATTTTAAGATGTTGTTTTTTTTCGTAACGGTTAATTACAACCTCAACTTGATTCTTCGATAAGCCAAACTCTAATTGCAATACTTCTAGCATGTCATTGGTATTCTTTATCGATACATAGCTTTGTTGGGCGACAAAAAAAACTTTAGTTGATTGAGAAATTAAAGAACTATAGTTAGCCTCAATGCCTCGAGATAAATCTGCTATTATATGGGTATAATGTTCCCTGAGTAGTGGAATTACGGTATGTAAACTTCTTGCTTTAAGTTCATTTTCTATGGGGTGCATTTGTTGAAAATTAAGGAAATTCAAGCCACTAGAATGTTTTGTAACTAAGGTCTGAAGAGCGATCTCATCTAAATCATCAGCAGCATCAATTATGTCATGCAATCCATACTGAGGCTTTAGATCTAGGTAGTCTTGAATTGCTCCAAATTGAATATCAAGATCTAGATATAGTACTTTATTCGACTTGTTTTTTGATAATTCAATAGCTGTGTTTAAAGAAACGGTGGATGCACCACTCCCACCTTTACTATTCAAAAAAACATGCAATTCAGCAAATTCTCTCGTTGCCAATTTTTCTTCAGCCACAGCAGTTAAGATTGAAGCGATACCTTCAAGAGTACTTGATTCTGATAGGAAATCTGAAGCTCCAATTCTAAGAGCTACTTTCAAGTCAAAGCTATTACCTTCATCACCAAAAACAACAAGGGAGGCATTACTGTTTTGTACTACCAAACTATTAGAATACAATTCTGTAAGCTTTTGTGCCCAATCATGATTAGCTTGAATAAATATAATGTCAGGTCCCTGACGTTCTCTCAAATTTACAGAGTTAAACTCGCTAAGGGATATGAAGTCGGTAAAGGCATTAGTACACCTTTTAAACTCAGCTTCTATATGCTCTTTAAAAATATCTGTGCTGTAAACAACCCAAACTGACACCTGACTTTTTAGAGCCAGTTTAAATTCATTGTTGGCACTCATATGCACTACTTCGCTCATTCCTTGACCTTGTAATCCTATTATTTAATCATTCACAATTTGGGCGTGTTGGGACTGAATCATCACCTAATGGCCGATAAATACCCAAGCTTTCACTGGGTAATATAGTCTCAAAGCTTGGCATACTTATACTATCTCCCAAAATACTTTTAAGTAGCGAAAAAGCATAGCTATAATTCACAATTCTTGCGCGCACAAATCTTATATCCAGGAAAGTATCATTCGAAATAGTCCCCGTACCCGAGTAAAGGACATTCCCTTCATCATCCAAGTAGTCAATCTTGAGCATCTCTTTTTCATAACCGTAAGGAGCAAGAGCTTTAATGCTTGTTAAATCCGGAATTTTGGTTGCTTGATCCACGTAGCATACTGTAGCCAACCTAGCTCCCCGCCTTGTAACCTCATTTAACATTTGAAGAGAGAAAACAAAACGAGCAATCTCTATTATTCCAAAAAGTACAATCAACAATACTGCACTAACTACAGTAAACTCGATGATGGCCATTCCATTTTGCCGAGAGGTTTTATCTTTTGCAGCTGTTATCATGGTGCTGTCCTCATCGTAGAGGAGGCAGTCATGGTCACAGAGAAAGGCTCTCCACTAATTGGCATAGAGCTACTAAATACTGGTGTATAATCGTAACTAGCACTCACTGATAGATAGTCATCTACCGATTTATCAATAGATACATCACTTTTTGAGAGCCCAGGCAATATTGTGTCCGCCCCAGAAATAGTACTACCATATACCACTATTGTTTGAATATAGTCGTCAGAAGCTACATCACTTAAACGCTCAGTACCATAGACTTCAACCAGAGCCGCCCTAACACCACTTTGCAGCGACTTATTAAGCGTGGTGTAGTGTATAAACATACGACCTATCTCAAATAGTGCTGCCAGAATCAATATTAAAATCGGCAATACAAAAACCATTTCTATTGCGGCTAAACCGCGTATCTGTCGTAGCCCTTTCATGCTTACGCTCCTGATCCTACTGGATCTTTATAGAGCTGTATTTTGTAAGCACCTGAGTCACTAGGAGTTTGGCCAAAAGATGCATTATTCACTAAGCAGTTTGGTCTATATTCGGCTATTACCCCTTCTTTGCTTCCATTATTGCTAGGTGCTGGTTTTTTCATAAAGAAGCATCCAATAGTTACTACTGGTGCACTATAGCCATTACCACTTCCGGAGCCTTTGCTACAGTCAATTATTGGGATTTGCAACGTTCTTCTATATAATTCGCCATCATCAATATAGTTATTAGAATCAGTTTCGTTTACTAGTGCATCTTCATAGTCACTATATGTACCTTCACCTATCCACTTGTCCGAAGGGTATTCTTCGGATGAATCATCGTCAAATCGAGTATTTAAGCCTGCCGCAACGTTACCAATTGACCCACCAGGTTTAACGCCAACATTTTCACCTATTGTCAAACAGCCTTTATAGCCTCCAGCTAAATGATCACGAAGAACACTATGGTCATCAAGGAAGTCAAGTAAACCAAAGTTACCTGGAGCTTGAATATCATGTTCCTTCCAAGAAGAAGACTTTAATTCCTGCTCTTGTCCAACGGTATACCCACCATTTTTACTGTCATTACCATCAACAGCACACGCGGCCATAGGGACAAGGTTGCAAGTTTGTTCAACAGATGAACTAGGCCCAGCCACTGCACTTGCGGATACAGATTTTCCGATACCCAAAATACCAATCAAAAAGCTTTCCAATGCTACATCGGTAACTTCAACCCTGACGTAGGTGTCATCATTACTACCAACCACTCCAGGAAAAGATGTCGGATCGTTTGAAAATTGTATTTTCAAGGTAGCTTTATCTGACAGTTTCAAAGACAAAGACCCTTCGCCGAATGAGACATCTTGATCAACTGTAATATCAGAGTTCCCATCAAGTGATGAATAATTTTTAATAGTTGCAAGTACTGCGCTCGCAATTTGACTCTGAGTTGCATCTCCCGTATCTGCAACCACAGCCCCCGCCAAAGCAGCAGCGTCTACGCCATTTTGTATTCTTGATTTATTCAATACAACATGATTAACATCAATCGCAAGTGCTGCGAAGCCCAGCAGGACTGTCAAAGCTATTGTAAATAGAATAACAACCAAGCCAGATTGTTTGTGGTGCCCTCTATGTGCAAGTTTCATTGGAGCCTCCAAACCTTTTTCTATAACTCAAATCCTGATATAGCTATATTTTTACTAGCACCTTTATTATAGCCCTTGATTGAAGATTGAGCGCGTTCACCGCTACCTTCAGGAACTACTTCTTTGTTCAACTCGGTTGCTTGCGGATTATAAATTTGCTCATTTTTTACCAACGTCATCGCTTCGCCTAATCTTGGATTATTTGAACAGGCCGATAGGACTATAATCGCCAACAACAAAATCAATTTTTTAAGTTTCATAACTTGCTCCTTGCGCTACAAAGAATGTCCAAACTGACCTTCAGAACCACCACTGGCAGTAGAGGCTTGTACACGCTCTGTTGAATCCTGTTGTTTTGGCTTAATTCGTTCATTGTCGATATATGAAGATTTGCCAATTAGGTAGAACTCCATATCCGTTGGCTCGACAAATGCGTCAGTTGGTAGGGCAATTTTATCCCTATCAATCGGTTTAGCTAATCTAGGAGTGACTAAAATAACTAACTCCGTTTCACCAGAAACGTATTGTTTACTCTTGAACAAATTGCCAAGCACAGGTACGTCACCAATTCCTGGAACTTCATTTGCGACATCTCGAGAATTTTCGTTTAGTAACCCAGCTATACCAATAGTTTGACCATCAGCAAGCTCTATAGTTGATGAAGCACTACGCTTAGTAAGTGGAGGTACAATATACGACGCATTTACATCACCAGGGTTGTAAGATAATGCCCCGGAACTTGCTACCTCACTGACGTCGATCGCTAGCTCAAGATAGATTTTCTGATCGCTGAGTACGATAGGTGTGAAATCCACACTCACACCGTACTCTTTGTATTCGATTCCTATACCATCATCACTAGGGATAGGAATAGGAAACTCTCCCCCCGCCAAAAATTTTGCTTGAGAACCGCTAAGTGTTGTTAAATTAGGTTCAGCCAGTATCTTTGCTACACCATTTTCTTTCGCTATATCAAGTGCGAACGTAAACAGTGTATTACTATCTACAAAACCACCTAGGAAGCCAAAAGTATTCACACCGACCGGATCACCCACTATTGGAAGGATGGCACCACCAGATTCTCCAATACCACCACCAGCACTGGTTAACCCCCAAGTAAAATCACCACTTTGCTGAAAAAATCTAAAATTAGAATCGAAGGTTCTAACTAGTGATCTTTGCACTTCAGCAACTGTTACTTCCAACATTACTTGCTGAGCTCCACCTATAGTCATGAGGTTAATGACGCCGGATTCAGCTTGCCCTGCATTACCATCTGAGGCATTAACTGCCTCTCCAGCCGAATACGTTTGAGCGACCTTAACAGCGATGTTCATTTTCTCTTGACTACTAATTAAACCGCTTAGGATCAACTTATCCTGTGCACTATGAACCTGAATTTCCTCTTCAGGAAGAAACTCGTACAACTTAGCTTTCAAATTGTTGAGATCATGAGTCACCTCAATATTTAAAGATTCGATCAATCGACCCTGTGCATCCCAAGCCGATAAATTCGTAGAACCAAGCTTCTTACCAATCAAAAATAATTCGTCAGCTTTTAGCATTACGATATCAAGAACTTCAGGGTCTCCAAGAGAAACTCTTTTTGCCTTGCCCGAAATCTTTACATGTGTAGATTTATGCTGAGGTATTGTGATCGTATTACCTGATTGAGTCGTAGACGCAATAGAGACAGGCATTAATATCACAAGAGAAACAATAAATGCGAAAATCCTTTTCATAATAAACCTCAGTTATTTACGCGAACGTTAGACTGGTTAGTACCCTTGATAATAGTGACACTAGGAGGTGCCACGTATCTTCTAACAGGAGGATCGACTGCTTGAGGGTTACGAAGAGCCAATTGAATGGAACCTTTACTGTTCTCAGACAACAATCTCTCAGCTTGACGAGGTGTTACTTCAAGGGTGACTGCGCGAACTATTATCGGTTTGTTTTCGCTGGTTTTTGCAGTTTGGTCAACGGCTAACACTCTAATATTTTTCAGCACCGTCGAAGTCCGGTTGTTCACAGTATTTAGAATGTCGACTTTGTTTCCGGGCAAAAGGAAACCCGCCACGCCAATAACATCATTTACTCTAAGGGTTACAGCCCTTTTGTCTTCCGGAATGAGTACCGCTAAACTAGCGCCCTCATTTGGCCCACCAAAGTGAGATCGATGAATTAATTCTCCCTCAAACACTGGAGACTTTGAAACCATACCAATAAGCTCAGAATACTCAGTGATCTGATTGGCATTCTGCCATGCGGCTTCTAACTGTTTCTTAGTTAAATGCTTTTCCTCAATGACTGTGCCCTCAGGTATATCTACTGCAGCAACAACCGTAGGCTGTCTTTCTACTGTCTCTACTTTAACCTGAGGCTGTGACTGACCTTCCATCCACTGCTTGGCTACTAATACTGCACCTAAGCCAAATACGACTGACAGAATTAATAAGAAAAAAACTGTTCCTTTACTCATAATACTGAATCTCCCTGTTCGTCAGCAGTGAAATAAAGATCCCATGCTCTCTGTAATATAGCTGAATCTACCTGTGGAGCAATTTCTTCGAACTGAATAATGTCACGGCTTATGCCGAGAATATCTTTTGGGAGACATGGGAAATACCCTACTTTGTGCAAACTATGTAGGTTTAACAAAGATTCTATCGCTGACGGCGTTAATTCCAATTGTTTTATATTGGACAAATCTGACCACAATCTTAAGTAGTCGTTTTCAATCAAAGGCTGAAACTGAATTTTGTAACCCAATCGTCTTAAAAATGCGGGATCTGCTATTTTCTGTGGACTCAAGTTGGTCGAAAAGGCCATAGTGAGTACAAACGGGATGGTTATCTGTTGCCCATTTGGAAGAGATAGATAATCGTAGCTGTATTCCATGGGCACGATCCAACGATTCAATAGAGTAGCAACAGGCATAGGTTGCCTGCCCAAATCATCAATTACCAGAATCCCGTTATTAGCTATCATTTGCAGTGGTGCTATCCAGATTCGGTTGTGCTCAGAATGGTTAACTTCCAGCATTTCCATAGTAAGTTCGCCACCAACCTGAACATTTGGCCGTTCACACAATACCCAACGCTTGTCATAATGGCTTTTTAGGCTGATGACTTCTTTGTTATGACTGCTGTCTATAGGTTTATGATGTTGCTCGGAGAAAACTTTAATGATATTCCCTGCAGCATACACCGCGTGGGGTACATACACAGAAGTGTTCAGAGAGTTCAAAATTCTTGCCGCAACAAAGCTTTTACCTGTACCGGCATGCCCATAAAGTAGGAGGGCACGACCAGAGTTAATCGCAGGGCCCAAAACTTCTACCAGCCTATCTGAGCCGTAGACATCATCAAGAGCTCTCTCCACGTCAGGTCGAGTAATTAAATTTGCCCTTAAATCTTGGGCTTTAACCATCTCGTTATATCTGTTGAGTGGCACAGGAACAGGCCCTAGGTACGCATCTTTCTTAAAGGCTTGATCTGCTTGCAAATGGCCTTGCTCCGAAAGAGCATAACGAACGTGACTCTTGGCTGAATCAGAAAACAGAGACTGAGATGATGGTTGGAACACCTCAACTAACGCTTTTTTTCTCAAGTCAGCAAGAAGATCTTCAATGAGATGTGTCACTATACCCAAAAAGCGCGCTAGTTGAAGAACATCTGATTTTGGGCTGGCTGCGAGTTGCTTTAAAATCAAGTTCTCAACGACCGCTTCTGGTATCTCAAGTTCTTCAAAAGATGAGACTATTTTAGGTGCTTCGACCTGCGGAGTTAACGTTTGCATTATTGTTCATCCTTGAATGCATATAGTTAAATTTAGTTGAAATAATAGAACATCGCCATACCAATCATAACCGAGGGAGCAAATGGCATAACGAGTTTGTTTCCATAACGTATACTACTTCTCGGATTTCCTTTTGATTGTTCATCTAGGTCAGCTGTTCCTAAGTTAGAAATAGAGCCTTTTGAATTTATCAAATTCGCTCGATGAAAAAAGTAATAGAAAAAAGCGACTAAACCTCCGCCCATAAGTAGCCAGAACAATAGACTAGAAACATCTGGTGTAGCGGTTATAAACCCGACGACAAAAAGTAGCTTCACATCACCCGGAGACATAGCACGCAGGAAGAAGAAGAATAAGCCAATTCCAAATAGTATAAATGCGCTCGTTACCGATTGAACAAAAACATTAGCGTTAAAGCTGATCGTTAACTCTATGAGGCGAGTTATTATGATGACAACCAATAGAAAGTTTGGAATACGTTGCTCTCTCAAATCACAGAGAGAGACAGCAAAGAGAAGCAACCAGTAATGTTGCAAAGCAAGTCACCTTCGTATAAATAAATTACATTATGAGCATGGGTGTAAAAAAAGCCCGCTGAGCGAGCTTCTAAGGTTTCATGGCTCTTAACCTAATTCGTAGAAGTATTTTTACTATTTAGGTCTGCCATAGTGTTATTGAGACTGTTGATAAGCCCGCCTTCCAAGCTAGTGAAGACTGCAGTAATTGCTGCAACAAGCAAAGCCGCACCCAAAACATACTCCACTACAGTTAACCCTTCTTCGTCTTGGAAAAAACCAACGATTTGACTTTTGATATCCATATTTTTTGCTCTCCATAAATTGTACTATTCGCACTTTGTTCAAAGTTGCCCGTCGCCGAACATTTCAAATTCTAACTCAATGTTACTATTAATCAATTGTTTCATTGATCTTTGTGAGCATAATCAATTGTTGTCTGCAAACTTGTCGTCAACTCACCTTCTAATGCAACAAAAACTAGCGATATTGTCCCGACAAGCAATGCAGCGCCCAGTACATACTCAACAACAGTCAACCCCTGTTCGCTGCTTAAAAATCTAGTAAATCCTTTCATTTTTCACACCCCAACTCCAGGTTACTGGTCATAACTTGGTCTTTCCGTTTGAGTCTAGCTTCAGGCTTGAGTCTAGCTTCAGTATGGCGCATGATCAAATATTTAGTTTCACATGTCAGGGCAACTCATGTAATTTTCCTAAAAAAAACAGTATCTGATGACATGTAATAGTCCACTTAATTATTTGCTAATAAAATCTGGCTCCGAATGTATTTCAAATATAAACAACAACTACCTGCTATTTGTTAATATTAAAAAATCTCATATCATATCTAAATTACAATGTTCTTTAGGAGGATTAGCCCACATCTCAAGACTGATTTTATCGTCCCTAGAAATACTCACCTCATTATTTATAACTCTATCTATAGATAAGTAAAGCAAAGAAACAATGCAACAAAAAGCCATCAAACCAATAATTGACTTATATATCCAAACAGAGCAATCTACTTTTTTAATTCTGACAGTTTCATTGATCAATAGGCCAATAGATATCGCCCCAATAAATACTGATAGAGGGTAAATCAATACACCAGAAACAAGACTATAGGCTAGTGGGACTAATACACTTAGATTTACTATTCTATGTTTTATGGATTTACCAAATATAATTTTCTTGAATGAAGTAAGACATAAATAAATAAAACAGAGAGCGGGTAACACCCCCCATTGATAAGCTATGTACAGTACAGAGTTGTGGGGTATTGTGTGATCTGACTGATTACATGTGTATGATGCCGAGCCTTCACCAAGTAAACTAAGAATAGAAAATGTATCCTTCCAAATTTTAATTCTATTCATGTGATCATCTCTTACATCGATAATATCTTCGAAGAGAAATTCATAGCCAATAAAAAATATTTGAGGCATGGGAGCCAAAGTAACCACCTTCAACATAGTACCAAACAACACTGATACTAACAAAAACAGCACTGTAGACCTATTGAAACCCACTATAAAAAGCCACATAAACACTCCAACCAAAGACGAAATAGCTAGTCCTCGAGCATCCAAAGCATAAATGATAGTTATATTAACAGAAAACAATAGGGCGAAAGATATGTTACTCTTCTTTTTGTGGCATAAATATAAAAAATGCAAGCACGGAATAAAAATCCATGCTTGCATTTGATTCATAACACGTGGATTCAAGTAACCAAATATTGAATAATAATCAGGAACCTCTTCAAGAATAATAGTTACATATGTGTGCCCAATAAGAATATAAAAGTAGAAAGAAATTATCAAAAGAATAAAAAGCACATATGTCAATTTTCTATCAATATATAATGCAGTGGCCATTACAAGAATGAAAATAGACAGGAAATAAAAGGTAAAACTAGAGTTAACCAGATCATAATTGATAGCAAAATCAGAAAACAAAATTGCGCAAATAAAAACAAACACAGCTATCTTAATGTTAAATGGAAAGCTAAATGCCAAATAAACAATATCTTTCTTAACTCTATTACTAAAAAAAACAAATAGTAACAAAATAGCACTAGAAATTAATTGGTAATGTCTTTTGATGTCATATACATCAACAATGGATTCTCTAAAAACTATAATTATCGCACCTATAAGAATCATACCTATAAATGCAATAGTTAAATATAAATCACTTGCCTTTTTTAAGTTCATATTACAAAGATCGTAGCTATATATTATTCATTAACCATATATTACAAATGATAAATAATCAATGAACAACAATAACTTTTAATGCAAGTTACAAGCGGCAAGTAATTAATCGGTCAAATGGTAGGTTAAAGCTGATAAATTGTAAAGATTACGCTTCTTATCTTTATTATAATATTTCTAGTTTAGTATACTAGCTTTAGACATCAAAATAACACTTATCGATAATCGATTTTCTTTCTTATATTATAAAAAACAGGTTAACGTCAAACTGACTTTACGTTGGTCCTTCATTAAGTTTGGCGATAGGGTAATCCCCCCGAAAAATAAACGACATTCAATAGCATCAAGAATTACTTATAACAGTCAAAGTCAAAATTTATTAAATATTTTAACCTGACTTATGTTCTGAAATTAGCATTATTACTAATCTACTTAAAGTATGTTGTAGCTATATATTTGAATAATTTTTGCTCTTTTCTACCTCGACTTACATTGTCTAATAATAGCCCTATAAATAATGAAAACACTGAAATAATAGCAATTGAACTAGCCAATATAGCAGTAGGAAACCGTTTAACTAAGCCAGAGTCAAGGAAGTCAATAATTACTGGTGTACCTAACAATAAAGAAATAGTAATAAGTATAACAGATAGAGAACTAAAGAATAGCAAAGGTCTTACATCTCTTAAAATAAATATAATAAACTTAAGTATCTTAAATCCATCATGATAGGTTTTTAATTTACTACTTGTCCCGTCTGGTCTAGATGCGTAAATTGTTCTGACTTCTCTTGTTGGTATTTTATTCTGTAAAGCGTGAACGGTAAGCTCAGTTTCGACTTCAAAACCATCGCTAAATAGAGGAGTCGACTTAACAAACCTATTACTCATTACCCTATATCCTGAAAAAACATCTTCTAGATTCGAGTTGAAGGCAGTGTTCACTAAAAATGAGAAAAATTTGTTCCCAAGCACATGCCCTTTAGGGTAAGACTCTAGATCTCTAGAACGAGTGCCTACTATCATATCGAGATTATCTTCAATTAGCTGTGCAACAAGATCAGGGCAAACAGAAGCATCATAAGTATTATCGCCATCTGCCATTATGTATATATCGGCTTGAATATCAGCAAACATTCGGCGAACAACTTCACCTTTACCTTGCCGGTATTCTTTACGAATGGTGGCACCAGCTTCTTGTGCTTCTTTTATGGTGTCGTCCGTAGAATTATTATCGTAAACATAGATGGTTGCATTTGGAAGTGCCTTTTTGAATGCTTTAACGGTGTCCCCTATTGCGCCTTGTTCATTGTAACAAGGTAATAGCACTGCAATATCTAAATTATTCATAGTTACCTTTAAATCTAAATAGTTTATAGCTTTGTGTACTCTTGTCATTAATTAGTTCTAACCATTCTGGTGGTGTGCCAGATTTTAGCCTTTTGATTAATGAATCTTCATCAGATGAATAATAAAGATACTCAAGTTGATTATCTTTATTTATAAGTATGTATTCTATTTTATTTTCTATTAAGGAGTTTATTATTTCCTTATCATCGGACTCTAGAAAAGTATTTATTGACAGCGTGTTACCATAAATATTTCTGTGGTAAGGAGCAGCGACGATAGAGTTATTGGTTTTTGCTAGAATGGTGGTGCCCGTTTCTATGCCAGATAAAATTTTACTTTTTGATATTTCATATTCATTGAATATACTATAAACACTGCTAGCATTTTCATTTGTTTCTGGTTCGCTATCGTTTTTCTCGCCCCTTAAAATATCGAGTGATGTTATCAAAATAATAATAACAAATGGAATTCCAATTATAAGACTGAATACTGACATGAGTGTACTTTTAGTTTTTATTGATAAATTATAAAGTACATATGCTTGCAGAGGTGCACTTATTACAAAACAAGTGGTAATTGTACGTATCTGCCAGAAGAATGATATTAGTAAATACAGTAAGAGAATTATGTAGATAATATCCAGTTGTACTGTTCTATTCTTGAATAACGGATAACATAACGAAGGAATGAAAAACAAAATAAAATTACTAGTTGATATTAATCCTTTGCTTTGTATAAGGGATAACATTGATTGAGCCTCGATAACATTTCCCAACCAATACTCAGTTAATAAAGTCGGGTAGTTAGCATATGCACCTTGAACTAACTCTGGGAATATAATAATCAAAGGAATAAAAACAAATAATGCAATTGGTATTACTACAAGCATTTTAATATTATTAGGCTTGTTTTCTATAGGTAATTTACTAATAATTAATAATAATATACCACCAGAAACGAAACACCCTATAAAAGGAATTGATAACGAGTCATAATAAGGTGTACAAAACTCATTCAAAGGTCTATTCAATAGTGCAAATATTGTTCCAAATAAAGAAACCCCTAGACAGAGACAACCAAAGTAATTAAACCAAGAGTGCTTTATAAACAGGCAATAAAATGAGTATACACCTATGTAAATTGTAAATAACAAAAAATTATCTAGACCAATCCACATAGAGAGGGCAATTAATAAGGATTGTATAACAAACCTGACCCTAGATCTCACCTGCGAATCATTGAGCGGTGATATTGCTAAGAAAAGAGCAACAATAATTAGTTGTACATTATGATGATCAATTGAACCAGGAAAAAATTTTGTAATGGCGTGAGAACCAAGAACAAATATCATCCCGATAAATCTGAATTCCTTTCCCAGATAGTGATCTACAAATGCAAAAACTGCCAGAGCGAAACACAACATGTAAAAAAGTGGCACAACACTGATAGCAACATGTGAAGAAAGAACTAAACCTAGATACGGGGTCAATGCTAACGTTATTCCTGCTAATAAAAAATCAGGTACGCGAGACCAATGTATTAATACGCCATTCTCGGGGTTAAAGCGTGATATAGGCTCTAAGTACCAGTTACCGTTCTTTATCCAGTCCATAAACTGGACATAGCGCATATAATCATCATTATCCTTCAGGTCTAGATTGGAAATACTCTCCCAAGTTTGCGTGAACATAACGATTGAGATGCCAAACCAGCAGAAAACTATAAACAGGAGATCTTTTCTGTTTTCATGTACCCAATCCTTGAGCATTAAACACAATCCATTTCATTTAAACATATTAAAGAATGCAATATTTTCTTTTTTCATTCAAGACTAAATGTACGGTAATGACGGGCAAATTAGTTTATATGTAACGTTATGTGACCTAACAAAAACCTACTTGAAAGACATTGTTGAACGAAGCCGCTCTGCGGCAGAAAACCCAGCCCAATCCATACTCTTCATCGGCATTCTCATTCCGAGAATGTTCAAATGGAGAGCATCATTATGAACACCCAAGACCAACAACGCTTCGACATCCTGTATAAACAACATCTTACCAACCTCACCCTGCAAGGCAAACGCCCTGCGACTATCGATGCCTATTCCCGTGCGGTGCGTCGCATCAGTGCATTTTTTGACTGCGCTCCCGACACGCTTACCACACAACAGCTGAAACGCTACTTCGCGTCACTCATCCAAACCCACTCTTGGAGTACCGTGAAACTTGACCGCAACGGCCTACAGTTTTTCTATCGCTACACACTGAATAAGCAATGGGAATGGCTCGATATCGTCAAACCCCCTCAGGTCAAAAGACTGCCAGATATCCTTACGCCAGTGCAGGTGGGACTGCTCATCAGCATGACGAGGCAACAGCGCTACCAAGTGTTCTTTTTGACGCTTTATACCCTGGGGCTTCGCCTTGGCGAGGCGCTTAATCTGACTGTTCACGATATTGACGCCAGTGCCATGACCGTTCACATTCGAGAAGGAAAAGGCGGCAAAGACCGCGTACTTCCTCTGCCTAAGAGAACCTTGCACGCCCTGCGCGGGCACTGGTGCACGCATCATCACCCAAAATGGCTGTTTCCTGGTATCGGATCCAAAGCCGATAACCCCATGGACAGAGGTGGGATTCAAAAAGCCATGAAAGGGATCTTAAAAGACTGCCACATTCAATTAGCCATCACGCCCCATACGCTCAGGCATTGCTTCGCCACTCATTTGCTAGAGCAAGGACTCGATTTGCGCTCCCTACAACATTTGCTTGGGCACGGCAGCCTCAATACTACCGCAAGATACACCCGAAATCAGACGTGCGATCCACGCAATGCTCCGCTGTAAAACAACACATCAAGGGCAGTCGCAATGGTACTGCCAGCACTGTCACCACGATGACAGACTGCCCTTATCCTGTGGCCATCGACACTGCCCACAATGCCAACATCGCACCACCACAGACTGGCTCGAGCGACAAAAACGCAAGTTGTTGCCTGTCCACTATTACATGGTGACCTTTACCGTGCCGTACGAGCTCAGAGGGTTAGCACAAACGGATCCCAAAGCGCTTTATCAAACCATGTTTAAGGTTGCATCAGGTGTGCTAAAGGACTTTGCTGTGCGTGCTCAAGTGGGGCAACAAGGTTTTACCTCGGTGCTGCATACCCACAATCGTAAGCGCGACCTGCACCCTCATCTGCATGTCGTGGTGGCCGCAGGGGGCTATGACGCAGCAAAGCGCACTTGGTATAAAGGTAAGAAAGGCTACCTGTTTAATGCGTTCGCACTGGCGAAAGTATGGCGAGCTAGGCTGCTTGAAGCGCTCGCTCATGACGCTCACCTTCATCTGCCAACGGGTACCCCTGCCCAATGGGTCGTGGACTGCCGAAAGGTCGGCTACGGCCTGCCTGCACTGAAGTATCTGTCACGCTATCTTTACCGAGGTGTTTTGCCTGACAAAGACATCCTCGAGATCTCAGAGACGGCAGTCACTTTCCGTTACCAAGACAGTCAAACACAGTGTACCGAAACCCGCTCGTTACCTGTGCTCGAGTTCCTGTGGCTTATCTTGCAGCACGTGCTGCCCAAAGGGCTGCAACGGGTTCGAGACTATGGATTTATGCATGGCAATGCGAGGCGGTTAAGGCTGGCTATCTTACTCTTGCTGGCACCACAGTGGATCGGTCCGATGCCAACGTCGCTCCCTGTGCACAGCAAAGCCGTACGAACGTGCCCTTGTTGCGAGCACGAAATGGTGTGCGTTGGGATCACCCGACCGAGCTAGCCAGCTGACGAGCCGAAAGGTGCTCGCTTATAAGGATAATGGTGCAATGAACACCGCGGAGGTCTAACACGTAAAAGAGACACAGGACAACTATCGGCTTGGGCAGATCGTCAATGAGCGGCTCAATGGCTTCGTTCGGCTTGAAGACGCGAGGGGAGCCTAAACCCCTCTTGCTCAGACTGAGCAAATTACTAATAAAGGTGTCACCGTGACGGGCTTGTTCAACAACCAGATAAAGTGTCGGCTGGGCGACACTGATCCTTATTTGTTGTAGTTTCCCCACTATTGATTTGTTTCCTAAGCCTGCTAGTAACAGGGTGACCGCATGAGTGCCTAGTTTTTCACCACTCGAGTAAAACCAGCACTTAATACTGCCTCTAGCATCGATGTATTCATCATGCAGCGCTTTTGCTTACCAACAATGCTTAGCTTGGTTGGCTCTTCTCGGAGCATGTTCAAGCTCATATGACGTAGGCATGATAGGTTCTCTGCACCGTGATCTTTGTATATCAGGCATGCATCTTCATTCATGGTGACATCAAGTACCCAGTGCATTGACTCTATGCCCCAATGTTCTCTGACAGCCATAGCAGCTTGCTCTGCACTAAGCTCTTTGGAGCTGATGTAATAACGGTACTCTAGGTCGACAGATTTATCTTTCTCAAGGCGAAAGTTTTCAACCATCACAATGCTCTTCAAGCCTTTCCAGCGAGAGAAATTACCTTCAAGTTTTGCACTGTCAAAAACATAGCATTGACGAGACTCTATACGGCCATGTCCTTGCTCAAGAGAGATGTTATCAGCCACATTGGCTCGCTGAGAAGAGAATGCCTTTTCTATTGCTTGTCGGAGTTTTCCTTGGTTGCTCTTTACGGCAAGCAGGTAGTCTCCACCTTGATCTACAATGGCTTTAGCAATCTTGGTTTGACAGGCCATAGCATCAATAGTTACTAGGGCCCCCTTGATATCGAGCATCTTTATCAATTCAGGGATCGCTGTAATTTCATTGCTTTTTTGTTCGGTTTTTAGCTGTCCCAGTACGAGCTTGTTGGACGACGCATAAGCACTAATCATATGAATGGTGCTCGTCCTGTCTTCACGATTATATGAGCCGCGAAGTGTTTTTCCATCAATCGCAATCACTTGACCTTCGGTGAGAGTATGAATTGATGACATCCAGTTAATGAAGCACTCATGGAACTGTTCGGGTTCAATGGTAGAGATGATACGAGCTATTGTGTCATCAGCAGGAATACCATTCAAAAACAAGTCATTACGCTTAAACCAATCATGATGACCGAGAATGTATTCACGAATATCGAACCAACCTTTCGCGCCTGCAATCACTGCACATAGCGAGCCAAAAAGGACTTCAAACAGGCAATATGTGACCTTTGCACCTTGGCGTTGGTCGATAATCGTTTGAAAATGTTCTTTGAAGTGGTCAATGTGCATGATGCTCTCCCTAAAAAGGGAGTATATGATCACAGCTAAATGTGATCGTCAAATCAATCGTGATTTTGATTGAAAAACGTTCACGATCTCACCCTGCTGCTAGTAACTAGTTGATGCAAGTTCTTAAATCTACTCTACAATTTTATTGCGACCAACAATCTAAAATAGGGAGAGTTTTACCTTGAATGACAGCATTATCGAGTCTTCAGATTTGAAGAACGGGTTCACCAACCCACCTTGCACAATCCCACCACCCAACGAGCTTATCCTTAAGTGGGCTCATGAGCGCCCAAATGAGGTTTACCTCAAGCAGATAATCGACCGAGAGTTTGTCGAGTACACCTATTCTGAAGTCGCTAACATGGCTTTAAAGTTGGTTAGTGCACTGCGGGAGTTGGGGTTAGAACCTAGAGATAAGGTAGCTTTTGTATCAAAAAACTGTGTTGAATGGTTTATTACAGACTTGGCCTTGATGCTTGGCGACTTTATCAGTGTTCCTATTTTCCCGACGGCTGGGGCGGACACGATAGAATATTGCTTAACTCATAGTGAGAGTAAGGTTCTTATTGCGGGTAAGCTTGATGATGCGCATGCAACTTCTGAGGTTATGAAGCGACTGCCTGAGCTCATCACTATCTCTTTCCCTTACGATTCTGCGCCTGAATGTCAGTATAAATTTGCACAGTTAATTCATGATGCAATACCTCATGATGAACATCCTCAGCATCACGATGACAAGCTTATGTCTATTGTGTATACCTCAGGCACCTCTGGAGTTCCTAAGGGCGCTATGCTTACTTATGGTGCTTTTAGCTGGTCGGTGAAAAATCTTGTAGACCACATCGGAATTAAACCCGGCGATAGGATGTTCTCTTACCTACCGCTAGCGCACATTACCGAGCGGGTGTATATCTTTGGTTCATCTATTCAAGCAGGGTTAGAAACGGCGTTTCCTGAATCATTAGAAACCTTCATTGAAGATGTGAAAATGCATCGCCCTACTCTGTTTATTTCTGTTCCTCGTTTGTGGACTCTTTTCCAGCAGCGAATTCAAGATAAGCTTCCTCCGAAGAAACTGAATCTTCTACTTAAGATCCCAATTCTAAATTCAATCATTAAGAAGAAGATCGTTGATGGTTTAGGCTTAGATCAAGGGCGAGTTCTAGGGTGTGGCTCTGCGCCTATTAGCCCGGCAATATTGGAGTGGTACCACAAGGTAGGTATTAATATTACCGAAGCATGGGGGATGACAGAGACCTTCGCCTACAGCACGTTAAGCTATCCTTTCAACGCGTCAAAAATCGGTACTGTAGGTCAAGCTGGGCCAGGTATTGAGCTAAAAATTGCAGAGGACGAAGAAATCCTTGTGCGCAGTAAAGGGATGTTCTCGGGTTACTATAAGAACGACGAAGCGACAGCTAGAGCGTTCGATAAGGATGGTTGGCTACACACTGGAGACATCGGCTCTATCGATTCGGAAGGTTACCTGACTATTCAAGGGCGCAAGAAGGATACATTCAAGACCGCCAAAGGCAAATTTGTCGCTCCAGTGCCAATAGAGAAAGCAGTCATCGAAGTTGCTCGTGTGGAAATGCTTTGTCTCGTCGGACTAGGAATGCCTGCTCCTATCCTGCTGATTGTGCCACATGATTTTCCTAATTTTGATAAAGATAGATACGAGAAAAGTATCGCCAAAGCCATTACGCATATCAATGAGAAGCTGGAAGGGCACGAGAAAATAAAAGGCGTACTGCTTATCAAGGAGCCGTGGAGTATTGAGAATGAGATACTCACACCTACCCTGAAAATCAAACGACATGTACTAGAGAAGAAGTACCACGATGTCGGTGCCGAGTGGCCTAAGGATAAGTTCGTGGTCTGGGAAGAATAGCCTGGGTTCTGGGTTCTGGGTTCTAGAAAAATACAAAAAGCCCCGATAGCTTTCACTATCGGGGCTTTCTTTTAGCTATTTAAGAAGAAACAATTACTTGTTTTCTTTCTCAGCTTTAGCTTTAGCAATTACTTCTTCTGCCACGTTCATTGGGCATGCTGCGTAGTGAGAGAACTCCATAGAGAACTGACCACGACCAGAAGTGATTGTACGTAGGTGACCGATGTAGCCGAACATCTCAGAAAGAGGTACGTCAGCTTTAATACGAACACCAGTAGCGCCAGCTTGTTGATCTTTGATCATACCACGACGACGGTTAAGGTCACCGATAACGTCACCTACGTGATCGTCTGGAGTGAACACGTCAACGTGCATGATTGGCTCAAGAAGTTGAGCGCCAGCTTTAGGCATTGATTGACGGAATGCGCCTTTCGCTGCGATTTCAAATGCGATTGCAGATGAATCCACTGCGTGGAAGCCACCGTCGAATAGTTCAACTTCAACGTCTAGAGTTGGGAAACCAGCAAGAACACCGTTTTCCATCATAGATGCAAAACCTTTCTCAACTGCAGGCCAGAATTCCTTAGGAACGTTACCACCAACAACTGTTGATTTGAACGAGAAGCCTGAACCAGCTTCGCCTGGCTTGATACGGTAGTCGATCTTACCGAACTGACCAGAACCACCAGACTGTTTCTTATGCGTGTAGCTATCTTCAATTGGTTGAGTGATAGTTTCACGGTAAGCAACCTGAGGAGCACCAACAGTTAGGTCAACACCGTAAGTACGCTTAAGGATGTCAACTTTGATGTCTAGGTGAAGCTCACCCATACCTTTAAGGATGGTTTCGCCAGTTTCTTCGTCAGTTTCAACTTGGAAAGATGGATCTTCTGCAACCATTTTACCGATAGCGATACCCATTTTCTCAGAACCGCCTTTATCTTTTGGAGATACAGCGATAGAGATTACTGGAGTTGGGAATACCATTGGCTCTAGTGTAACAGGGTCTTTTGGATCACATAGAGTGTGACCAGTTTGAACGTTCTTCATACCAACGATCGCAATGATGTCACCAGCTTGTGCGCTAGTTAGTTCGTTACGGTCATCAGCTTGCATCTCAACCATACGGCCAACACGCTCTGTTTTACCAGTGAATGAGTTCAAGATGGTGTCGCCTTTGTTCAATTTACCAGAGTAAATACGAACGAAAGTTAGAGCACCGAAGCGGTCATCCATGATTTTGAATGCAAGCGCTTTGAATGTTTCGTCAGCAGACACGATAGCGTGCTGACCATTTTCGTTGCCTTCTTCATCCATAAGAGGTTGAGGATCAACTTCTGTTGGAGAAGGTAGGTAATCAACAACTGCGTCAAGAACGATTTGTACGCCCTTGTTCTTAAATGCAGAACCACAGAATGTTGGGAAGAACGATAGGTTTTGAGTACCTTTACGGATACAACGCTTAACGTCTTCGATAGAAGGCTCTTCGCCGTCCATGTAAGCCATCATTAGGTCATCGTCTTGCTCAACAGCAGTCTCGATTAGCTCTTCACGGTATTGCTCTACGTCATCAACCATGTCCGCAGGAACATCTTGGATTTCGTAGTTTTCAGGAAGACCAGTGTCATCCCAAACGTATGCTTTGCGAGTTAGAAGGTCTACAACACCCACGAAGTCATCTTCGCGGCCGATTGGTAGAACCATAACTAGAGGAGTAGCACCTAGAACGTTTTTAACTTGGTCAACAACGTTGTAGAAGTCTGCGCCCATACGGTCTAGTTTGTTAACGAAGATCAGACGAGATACTTCTGATTCGTTAGCGTAACGCCAGTTAGTTTCTGATTGAGGCTCAACACCACCAGAACCACAGAATACGCCGATACCGCCATCAAGTACTTTAAGAGAACGGTAAACTTCAACTGTGAAGTCAACGTGTCCAGGAGTATCGATAACGTTTAGACGGTGATCGTTCCAGAAACAGCTTACTGCTGCTGACTGGATAGTAA
The DNA here is from genome assembly GCF_001677275.1 of Vibrio breoganii. Lineage (GTDB taxonomy): Bacteria > Pseudomonadota > Gammaproteobacteria > Enterobacterales > Vibrionaceae > Vibrio > Vibrio breoganii. The sequence continues at coordinate 598,278 of NZ_CP016177.1, read as the reverse complement.
TACCGCGCTCAGCTTCCTGTTCCATGAAGTCAGTAGTTGATTCACCATCATGAACTTCACCAGTTTTGTGGATCTGGCCGGTAAGCTTTAGGATACGCTCAGTCGTCGTGGTTTTACCCGCATCAACGTGCGCGAAAATACCAATATTTCTGTATTTTGATAAATCAGTCATCGTTTTACTCTATCAATAGGATATAAAATGCGCGCAGAGTATACCACAATCTGACTAGACTGATAGCTCTGTGTGCTTGTTGAGCGAAATTTTCGCCCTTTTCTTTTCAATCCAAGAACTATAGATGAGAATCAAGCGCGTGAAAAGCGTCTTTAGACCTTGGCGGTAATATTATTTATAGAACCCGTTATTACATTTCATCAAACGCTTGAATCGCTTCAGAAAGGTTCTTTACAGCGTGGATTTGCATACCCGCGATGCCACCTTTAGGCATATTTGCCGCAGGAACAATGGCTTTAGTAAAGCCATGTTTAAAGGCTTCATTTAGGCGTTCTTGACCGCTAGGCACTGGGCGAATCTCTCCTGCAAGGCCCACTTCACCGAAGATCACCACATCTTTTGGTAGCGCTCTATCTTTAAAGCTGGAGAGCAAAGCCATTAATAAGGCAAGATCGGCGCTGGTTTCAGTGACCTTAACCCCGCCCACCACATTGACGAACACATCTTGGTCTGCCATCTGCAGCCCGCCATGTTTATGAAGTACTGCAAGAAGCATTGATAGTCGGTTTTGTTCAAGACCCACAGCCACTCGTCTAGGGTTGGCCAATTGCGAGTAGTCCACCAGCGCTTGGATCTCTACAAGCAGTGGCCTAGTACCTTCCCAGATAACCATAACCGAACTGCCAGAGGTTTGTTCTTCACCGCGAGACAAGAAGATAGCGGATGGATTAGACACCTCTTTAAGTCCCTGCCCTGTCATGGCGAAAACACCCAATTCATTCACCGCGCCAAAACGGTTCTTATGGCTACGCAAGGTTCTAAAGCGGCTGTCTGCGCCACCATCAAGCAATACAGAACAGTCAATAATATGCTCAAGCACCTTTGGACCGGCTAGAGAGCCATCTTTAGTGACGTGGCCAACCAAAAATACCGCGACATTATTTTGCTTAGCAAATCGCGTTAGCGTCGTTGCCGACTCGCGAACTTGCGCTACGGTCCCCGGGGACGATTGAACATCAGAGACATGCATTACCTGAATGGAGTCGATGACCATGATCTTAGGCTGCTCTTTTTCTGCCACCTGACAAATCTTGTCAACGTTGGTTTCAGAGAGCATCTTAAGATTGTCTTTCGGCAGGCCAAGGCGAGAGGCGCGCATGGCTACCTGCTGCAAGGACTCCTCTCCCGTAACATACAAGGTGGGCATATCCGCGGCTAAGCGACACATGGTTTGCAATAGCAAGGTTGACTTACCTGCACCTGGGCTGCCACCAATCAAGATGGCGGCTCCAGGTACAATACCCCCACCCATGACTCGGTCGAATTCTTTGAAGGTACTGGTGAACCTAGGCACATCTTGCAGATCAATATCGGCGAGCATTTGCACCTTAGATTGCTCAGCGCTTCCCGCATAACCGCTTAATCGCTCGTTGCGTGCCACTTGCGGAGATGCGGCTAAACGCACCTCTGTGACGGTATTCCAAGCACCACATGCACTGCACTGACCTTGCCAGCGCGGAAAGTCTGCGCCGCAGTCATTACAGACGTAAGCCGTTTTTACTTTTGCCATTAAAGATTCTTTGTTTGTAGGGTTTGTAAGACGTGGCTTGCCGAAAGGAGACACAGCACACCACCAAGGTCGGCATAGTTTACCGCAGTCTGAGCTTGTTCGACTACCTTTGGCTTAGCATGATAAGCGATACCTAAACCCGCAGCAGCCATCATTACCAAGTCATTGGCGCCATCGCCCACAGCGATGCAGTTACTTTTCTCAAACTGATAATCATTTCTTAACTGCTCTAGAATATCGGCCTTGGTTTGCGCCGACACTACATCGCCCACAACGCTTCCTGTAAGTTTGCCTTCGATGATTTCTAGTTGATTAGACTGTGCAAAATCCAGTTCGAGCAACTCTTTAAGATGATTGGAGAAATAGGTGAAACCGCCAGATGCCACAGCCACCTTCCAGCCGCACGCTTTAAGCCCTTCGATAAGCAATTTAGCTTCAGCCATCAATGGTAATACACTGCGCACCTCTTTAAGGATGGATTCATCTGCATCAACAAGCTTAGCAACGCGCTGTCTCAAACTCTGCTCAAAATCCAGCTCGCCTTGCATTGCACGCTCTGTGACCTCGGAAACTTCCTCTCCCACACCGGCAAGCTTTGCTATTTCATCGATGCACTCTATTTCAATTAAGGTTGAGTCCATATCAAACAGGGCAAGACCTGGTTCACTCATATCGGGCAAATCAGTAAGATGAGCAAAGTCGGCCTTATTGGCTGCTAATAAGGCTGACATTTTTTCTACCAATGTACTTTTGGTTAATAGCACCTGATAGCGACCGACGTTCCAAGTTGCAAATTGCTCATCAATGGCAAACAACTGGCTTAGCACGTCATTGCTACCGTCAGCAAAGACAACAGCCAGTTCGCTGCGGCTAAAATCTGTCAACGGGGTAAGGGTTTGTAATTCTTTGACTTCCATGAATATTCAAATCCGTTTTGGGGATAACATTACCCTCAACTTACCCTATTGCAATTTGTTTGCGCAAGTCTCACTATGCAATGGCATACATTAATTACGTTTAGCAAAATGAAAGAATCTCTATTTTCACTGCGTCGATTTATAAAACTGATATTTATTGGCTTACTGGTTTTGATGCTAGTCGCAATTGTGCGTAATAGCGTTTATATCAGCCAAGGTAATCAGCAAATCCAAACTAAGCAGTTACAAACGCTGACCAAGCTATTGATTTCTCAGGCAGCATTAAGTGCTAGTGACTTTTTGGTGACCGAGGATCAAGAAAAGCTTCGCTATCTCGCGAATCAGCTGGCGCGCGATACTTTAGTGTCGGATGCGACTGTGTATGACAATAGCGGTGTGAAAATCGCCTCTAGTACCAATGCGAAGACGGTGCGTGAATCATTAGGTATGGATACACCTTTGGGTTCTGAAGGAATTGGCAAGCAGCAATTGGTTGAGCCTATCTTTTCTCAAGATGCCATTATCGGCTATGTGCGTATTACCTTTGAAAAAGGGCGCGTTACGGCCTTTTCCGATCACCACTATCGCAACAGTGATAGAGCGATGTTCCTGATGATCATGATGAGCTTCTTGTCTGGGGTTCTGCTAACGCTTGTCCTAAGAAGAAAATAGTCCTGCAAAGAAAATCACCACATAAAAAAAGCTTGGCCCTCTTTCAGGAACCAAGCTTTTGTCTTTTCTAAACTGAGAAGATTATTCAGCGTCGCCTAGTAATACAGACTCTAGAGCCACAACCATCATTTCATTGAACGTAGTTGCACGCTCATCTGAAGTTGTCACTTCACCACGTTTGATGTGGTCAGAAACAGTACAAATAGCCAGACACTTAGCGCCATACTCAGCCGCAAGACCGTACATACCAGCGGCTTCCATTTCCACACCTAGAATGCCGTACTTGTCCATAACATCGAACATTTCAGGATCTGGCGTGTAGAACAGCTCAGCTGAGAATAGGTTACCTACTTTTACGTTAATACCCAGTTTTTGCGCTGCAAGCTCTGCGTTTCTGGCCATGCCGTAGTCAGCAATCGCTGCAAAGTCATGGTCTTTAAAGCGGATGCGGTTCACTTTTGAGTCAGTACATGCACCAATACCAATTACAACATCGCGAAGATTCACATCATCACGCACAGCGCCACAGCTACCAACGCGAATGATCTTTTTAACGCCGTAATCTTTGATTAACTCAGTGGCATAGATAGAACATGATGGGATACCCATACCGTGTCCCATTACAGAAATCTTACGACCCTTGTAAGTACCAGTGAAGCCGTACATGTTTCGCACGTCACACACCTGAACCACGTCTTCTAAGAAGGTCTCAGCAATGTATTTAGCGCGTAGCGGGTCACCAGGCATCAATACTACGTCAGAGAAATCACCCATTTCTGCATTAATATGAGGAGTAGCCATTTTATCTTTCCTTTTCTAATTTGTTTTTAGTTAGGGTCAACAGGCCCTATTAGCGCAATTTTTGACTTCCTTGATTAAAGGAAGTTAGTTCCGTAATCCATCTTTGAAGTCTGGAAGTAGTGAGCCAAGCTCTGACCGATGTCAGCAAAGGTAGAGCGGCGACCTAATGAGCCAGCCTCAATCTTATGCCCGTAAACCAATACTGGAATATGTTCACGAGTATGATCGGTACCTTCCCATGTTGGGTCACAGCCATGATCTGCAGTAAGAATAAGCACATCATTAGGCTCTAAAATCTCAAGAATTTCGGGCAAACGCTTGTCAAAATACTCAAGAGCAGCGGCGTATCCAGGTACGTCGCGGCGGTGGCCATAAGCCGAGTCAAAATCAACAAAGTTGGTAAAGACGATGCTGTTGTCTTCGGCTTTTTTCACCTGCTCAAGGGTCAGATCAAATAGGTCTTCTAGGCCCGTCGCTTTTTCTTTCTTGGTAATGCCGCAGTTCGCGTAGATATCGGCAATTTTACCTATGGAGATCACCTCACCCTGCTTCTCATCAACCAGTTTTTGCAACACGGTAGCTGCAGGTGGCTCAACTGAAAGATCGCGACGGTTACCAGTACGCTTGAACTCTCCCGCTTTATCGCCAACAAATGGACGCGCGATAACACGACCAATGTTGTAGTCTTCTAGCTCTTCACGAACGATATGACAAAGCTCAAGTAGGTTGTCTAAGCCGTAGGTTTCTTCATGACACGCAATCTGAAATACAGAGTCTGCGGAGGTATAGAAGATTGGCTTACCGGTTTGCATATGCTCTTCGCCAAGGTCGTCTAATACCTGAGTACCTGAAGCGTGACAGTTGCCTAGGTAACCTTTAAGGCCTGCACGCTCAACGATTCTGTCGAGCAACTCTTGAGGGAAGCTATTCTGTTTATCGGTAAAGTAACCCCAATCAAACAGCACCGGTACGCCAGCCATTTCCCAGTGACCCGATGGAGTATCTTTACCTGACGAAAGCTCTGCCGCATGACCGTAGGCGCCAATGATGTCGGCATTGGCATCTAAACCGATAGGGAAGCTTCCCGTTGACTCTTTAGCCGCTAAACCCAAGCCCAGACGCGATAGGTTTGGCAGGGTCAATGGACCGCTACGAGTATCGTTGTCAGCCAGGCCCTTTGCACATTGCTCAGCAATATGCCCCAAGGTATCAGACCCTACATCGCCGAATTTATCAGCATCCTCTGTAGCGCCAATACCAAATGAATCTAATACTAAAATTATGGCTCGTTTCATTACTGTATCCTCGGCCTATAGGTCTTCAGCTCGTATCTTCGCGTACACGTTTGGTGTCGCTTGATACTGAGATTTTTCACCAATTTGAATCGCAGCTTTAAGTGAATTAGCCGCTTCTTGCCATTGCTGTTCGTTGCGAGCATGAATCACCGCAAGAGGCTGATTCGCATCAACAGCATCACCTAAGCGCGCAAACTGGTCAAAGCCCACAGCGTAATCAATACTGTCTGTTGCAACTCGGCGACCACCACCCATGCCAACCACCGCCATACCAATGGCGCGAGTGTCCATGCCGATGATCGTACCGCTTGTATCGGCAAATACTGGCTTGATGATCTCGGCTTGTGGTAAGTACTTATTATAGTTGTTCACAAAATCGGACGGGCCACCAAGGCCTGCGACCATCTTGTTAAAACACTCTGCCGCTTTGCCATTATCCAACACCGTCATTAGCATCTCTTCGGCTTGCTCTGTGGACTCAGCTAACTTGCCAAGTACCAGCATTTCGCAGCATGACGCCATAGTGACTTCAAGAAGACGAGGATTACGATATTCGCCCGTCAAGAAGCGAACGGCTTCTCGCACTTCTACTGCGTTACCTGCAGAAGATGCCAACACTTGGTTCATATCGGTAAGAATAGCAGTCGTCTTTGTGCCAGCGCCGTTAGCAACAGCCACTATAGAACGTGCGAGTTCTTCAGAGGCTTCATAGGTTGGCATGAAAGCGCCAGAACCCACTTTCACATCCATCACTAATGAATCAAGCCCTGCGGCCAATTTCTTAGACAGAATAGAGGCCGTGATCAGTGAGATGTTATCTACAGTTGCTGTGATATCGCGGGTGGCATAAACACGCTTATCAGCAGGAGCTAAGTCGCCGGTTTGCCCTATAATGGCCACGCCAGCTTCTTTGGTTACCTTGCCAAAGACATCGTTGTTTGGAGTAATGTTGTAACCCGGAATAGACTCAAGTTTATCCAACGTGCCGCCGGTATGGCCTAAGCCACGGCCTGAGATCATGGGCACAAAACCACCACATGCCGCAACCATAGGGCCGAGCATTAAAGAGGTCACATCACCCACGCCACCCGTAGAATGCTTATCAACGATAGGACCATCAAAGTTCATATGGCTCCAATCAATCACCATGCCAGAATCACGCATTGCACAGGTGAGTGCAATTCGCTCAGGCATCGTCATTTCGTTGAAAAAGATGGTCATTGCAAATGCCGCTATTTGTCCTTCAGAGACAGTATTTTTAGCGACACCTTGAATAAAGAAGTTGATTTCATCCGCTGTAAGGATTTCGCCATCACGCTTTTTGCGAATGATTTCTTGAGGTAAATACATAAAGCCCTACCTTAGATTATTATTATGAAAAACAAAGGCTCGTTACTCTATGAAAGCACGAGCCTTCTCAGACAGTTAGTATGCAGCTGGATCTGCTTTCTCGTCTGTCACTTCTAAGGTATTCAGTAGGTTCGTAAGCAGGCTTGAAGCACCAAAGCGGTAGTGACGACTATCAACCCAAGAACCGCCAAGGATATCGTCTGCCATCGCAAGGTATTGCGCTGCGTCTTCAGCAGTACGCACGCCACCAGCAGGCTTAAAGCCTACGGTTTCTGCAACGCCCATATCACGAATTACTTCTAGCATCATGCGAGCGTATTCTGGTGTTGCGTTCACAGGCACTTTACCTGTTGAGGTTTTAATAAAGTCAGCACCTGCTTTAATGCAGATCTCAGAGGCTTGCTTGATCAGTGCTTCTTCTTTTAGCTCACCGGTTTCGATAATCACTTTTAAAAGAATATCGCCACATGCAGCCTTACATTGTTTTACCAACTCAAAGCCCACTTCAGCGTTACCCGCCATCAGCGCGCGGTATGGGAATACCACATCAACTTCATCAGCGCCGTAAGCAACAGCCGCTTTAGTTTCAGCAACAGCGATATCGATATCGTCGTTACCATGAGGGAAGTTAGTTACTGTCGCAATCTTAACATCAGGTGAGCCTTGCTCACGCAATGTCTTCTTCGCAATAGGGACGAAACGAGGGTAGATACACACAGCAGCGGTATTACCCACAGCTGATTTAGCTGCGTGACAAAGATCGATCACCTTCTGATCGGTGTCATCGTCGTTAAGAGTAGTAAGATCCATTAATTTAAGTGCACGCAAAGCTGCAGCTTTCAAATCGCTCATTTTTTTCTCCGAAAAGTTTGAATAGTTTTGGTGGCATTAATTGGAACACTTCCAGTATAGATAGGGTTCCAACAATTGCGCATCCAGACTCAATGAACGGACTTGGTTCCATGAAGACTTGGTGAATTGACCAATTGCTTTCCTTGTCACCGCACGGTTTTTAATCCTAAACCGCTGACCGTTGCATTCTACAACGGATGTAGGTATTTATACTAACCGTACTAAATAACTGGTCATTCTAGCGGGTTAAAATACACGATAACTGAGTTAGAGTTTTTGATTGTAGAATAACTACTTATCGAAAAATTCTGTCTTGTTCTCGAGCATTTTTCCTGCGCTATTTCTGATCACTTACTTAGTGTGATTGGTATTATTGAAAAAACCTTTCTATCAACCATTGATAGAAGTGTCCACCAAGGTATACACCTACGATTCCCATAACACCAGACAATACTGGTGGCGCTGGGATTGGCAGCTTCAAAGCAGAGAACAATATCCCCACCGCAAAGCCTGCAAATACGGCTAGCAAAACTTCATTCATAATGATCATCCATCTTGTTAACTTCGATGCTTATTATAGTGCGAAGTATGATCATTGTTGCATTTATGATGAAAGCAAACGGTTTGCATCTCAAAAAAAAGTGATGAAGTTCTAGCCAGTCGTATGAAAACAAAAACGCCCTAGTGAAACTCTCACTAGGGCGTTTTAAAAGGTTTGTTTCTAGAGCCTTAGAAAGACAAGAAGAAACCAGCGATAGTTGCTGCCATTAGGTTCGATAGAGTACCAGCGACAACCGCTTTGATACCCATACGTGCGATATCACCGCGACGCTTAGGAGCAATACTACCTAGACCACCCAATAGGATAGCGATAGAAGAAAGGTTAGCAAAACCACACAATGCAAAAGAGATGATTGCTTTCGTCTTCTCGCTCAGTACTACCGGAGCTGCTTCACCAAGGTATGGTGCAAAGTTTGCGTATGCTACGAATTCGTTAGCTACAGTCTTAAGACCGATGAACTCACCTGCAACAACTGCTTCACTCCAAGGAACACCGATTAGGAATGCAAGAGGAGCAAATACCCAGCCTAGAAGCATTTCTAGAGTAAGGTTTTCGAAACCAAACCAGCCGCCAACGCCGCCTAGTAGGCCGTTGATTAGCGCGATAAGACCGATGAATGCGATAAGCATTGCACCAACGTTAAGCGCAAGGCTTAGACCAGCAGATGCACCGCCAGCTGCCGCATCGATAACGTTTGCAGGCTTGTCTTCGCCTTCAGCGTTCATGTCTGCAAGTTGGTCGATAGGCTCATCAGTTTCAGGCTTGATGATTTTAGCGAATAGTAGACCACCCGGTGCAGCCATGAATGATGCCGCTACTAGGTATTCAATTGGCACGCCCATTGAAGCGTAACCCGCTAGTACACCACCAGCGATAGAAGCTAGACCACCACACATTACAGCGAATAGCTCAGACTGAGTCATACGAGGAACGAATGGACGTACTACTAGAGGTGCTTCTGTTTGACCAACAAAGATGTTAGCCGCTGCAGACATTGATTCCGCGCGAGAAGTACCTAGAGCTTTCTGAAGGCCACCACCAAGAATGCGGATAACCCACTGCATAACACCCAAGTAGTAAAGTACTGAGATTAGTGCAGAGAAGAAGATTAGTGTTGGTAGAACTTGGAAAGCAAAGATGAAGCCAATGCCGTCTACTGAGAAGTTAACTAAGTTTCCGAAAAGGAAACCAGTACCGTCAGCACCATAGTTAATTACACTTGAAACACCATCTGAAACGCTTTTCAGAAGGTCTTTACCCCAAGGTACGTAAAGTACGAATGCACCCAATGCGAATTGGATTGCAAATGCACCAGCTACGGTACGAACGTTAATTGCTTTACGGTTATCTGATAGTAGTACTGCGATTAAAATCAGTACCAGCATACCTACTATGCTCATAAACAGGCTCATAGTTTATGGCTTCCTTATTCTAAAATGTTCAAAAAAAAGAGTGTAAAAGTGTCTAAAACGTCGGCGATTATACAGTTCAAAAAATAGTAAAACTGGTCACCGGTCACATTTGCGCGAGATTCTATACGCAAACGTTTACCTTAATATTGATCGCGATCACAAAACGAAAATCAAAAATGACATTTGTTGTATCTGAATGAAACTAACGTGAAAAAAGATAAATACTATTTTCCCATATTTTCTCAGATATTATAGAAGAGCTTTCTGGCCGAAGTTCAACTAAGTGATTAAATATTAAGGGAATAAAATGAGGCGAGTTAGGATGATGCTGCTGTCCCGAAATCCTCATATCAGGTGCGTCCGTCTCTAATACAATACTACCTAGAGGCAGCTTTGCTATTGCTTCGCGTGTTTTTTGTGCAGTTGGCCAAGTAATCACACCCCCAACCCCGATTTTTAAGCCTAGATCCACCAACATCTTTGCTTGTTGATAGTTACCGCTAAACCCATGAACAACACCAAGATTATCTCTCTGCCTGCCTTTTAAAGACTCTCGAATATTATGATGTTGCTGAACCGAATGTATAACTAAGGGAAGTTTTAGCTGCTCTGCCAGATCAATCTGAACATTGAACGCAGACAACTGAGTTGAAATAGGAGTATCTATACGCTTATCTAAACCGCACTCTCCGATGGCTGATATATGATCTCGATTTTCAAGAGCTAAAGCACCAAGACGCTCAAGGTCATTATCTAAAGTGTGGTTGTCTATCAGAGGCTGCAGAAAACACGGATGGATGCCAAGACCGATACTGTGCGTATCGCTTGCCAGACCAAGCACATCTTGCCAATTACTTGGCCCCACACTGGGAACAAAGAAGCGAACGATTTTATTCTGGTTGAATAAATCGCAGTATTTATCTTGCTGTGAAGTAAATTCGGGGAAGTCTAAATGGCAGTGCGTGTCGAACCACATAAGTAACCTTCAATCATTGTTCTTCTAATCCTATGTCAAAACTGAAGATCTTGAAGCAAAAAAAAGCCAGTTGCATGCAACTGGCTTTCAAAAGATTAGTGTTCGCGTGTGGCGCGGAACTGAATGTCAGGGAATCGCTCTTGGGCTAGGTTTAAGTTAACCATAGTCGGTGCTACGTATGACAGATTGTCACCACCGTCTAGTGAAAGGTTAGTTTGGTTCTTACGCTTAAACTCTTCTAGCTTCTTAGCATCATCACACTCAACCCAGCGAGCTGTTGCGACGTTTACACCTTCGTAAATCGCTTCTACGTTGTATTCTGCTTTTAGGCGAGCTACAACCACATCAAACTGAAGCACACCTACCGCACCAACAATAAGGTCATTGTTTTGTAGCGGGCGGAATACCTGTACCGCACCCTCTTCAGAAAGCTGAACCAGACCTTTTAGAAGCTGCTTTTGCTTCAATGGATCTTTTAGGCGAATACGGCGGAATAGCTCTGGAGCGAAGTTCGGGATACCGGCAAATTTAAGCGCTTCACCTTGAGTGAAGGTATCGCCAATTTGAATGGTGCCGTGGTTGTGTAAACCAATGATATCACCGGCGTAGGCTTTCTCTGCACGTGCACGATCACCAGCCATAAAGGTCACAGCATCTGAGATACTGACCGTTTTGCCTGTGCGCACGTGATTCATTTTCATGCCTTGCGAGTAAGTACCCGATACAATACGCATGAATGCGATGCGGTCGCGGTGTTTAGGATCCATGTTTGCCTGAATCTTAAATACGAAGCCTGAGAATTTCTCTTCATCAGCAACCACTTTACGCTCGTTTGCTTCGCGCGCTTGCGGGCCTGGAGCCCACTTAGTTAGTCCGTCAAGCATGTGGTCAACACCGAAGTTGCCCAATGCAGTACCGAAGTAAACAGGTGTCAGTTCGCCCGCAAGGAACAGCTCAAGATCAAACTCAGGGCATGCGCCAATCACAAGCTCTATTTCTTCACGCACACTTTCCGCTAGGTCTTCGCCTACCGCTACATCTAGCTCAGGGTTATCAAGCCCTTTAATGATGCGAACTTCTTGGATTTCATGACCGTGGCCAGATTCATACAAGATGGTTTCATCACGGTGAATATGGTAAACACCCTTAAACTCTTTACCACAACCGATTGGCCAAGAGATAGGCGCACACGCCATTTTCAGTTCGCTTTCCACTTCATCCAGAACTTCCATTGGGTCACGAACATCACGGTCCAATTTGTTCATGAAGGTAACGATTGGCGTATCACGCAGGCGCGTCACTTCCATTAGTTTACGAGTACGATCCTCGACACCTTTCGCTGCATCGATAACCATCAAACAGGAGTCTACTGCGGTTAGAGTACGGTAGGTATCTTCCGAGAAGTCTTCGTGTCCTGGAGTATCTAGAAGGTTCACTAGACAGTCGTTGTATGGAAACTGCATTACAGAGGTGGTTACCGAGATGCCACGCTCCTTCTCCATCTCCATCCAGTCAGATTTTGCGTGTTGGTTCGAGCCACGACCTTTTACCGTACCTGCTTTTTGGATCGCGTTTCCGAATAATAGAACTTTTTCGGTAATGGTTGTCTTACCCGCATCCGGGTGAGAGATAATCGCAAACGTACGGCGCTTGCTCACTTCTTGCTGAAATGGACTATTTGTCATGTTCGAATTCTTTAGTTGGTGCACTGGCGAAAATTGGCGCTATTTTCGCTGATTCTGCGCCATTTCACAATCTATCTATGGAATAAAGGCCCAACCTTAGGTTGAGCCTTAGTAATAACAGCAAGTTAATCAGCCAATTTCAACAAACATATCGTCGTTAACTTGGCTCGTACAGGCAAGAAAATAACCTTGCTCTACGTCTTCCTCACTAAGAGGCCCAGTGGTAGAGCTCACTACTTTGTCTTTATCACCCTTACAACGACAGCTTCCACATACACCGGCACGACAAGCGGCAAAGATAGGTAAGCCCTCTTTCTCTAGCGCCTCAAGCACAGTTTCATCATCAGAGATGGCCACTTCTGTGCCATTGACACTTAACGTGTGAGACTGTTCACCCGAACCTGTAGCCACTTTTTCGATGGCTCCGTGAAACTGCTCGTGATGCACTTGGTCAGCATTCACCCCTAATGCATCAAACCATGTTTTCGCCGATTGCATGTAAGCCTCAGGCCCGCACATTAATACAGTGCGAGAGGAAATATCACTGACTTGTAATTGCAGAAGCTCTTGCGATAAGCGCCCATGGTACTGACCTAGTTCATCATCACGGCTTACCGCCCAAATCAATTTTAAATTTGTATACTGCTTTGCAAGCGCTTCTAGCTCTTGCACATAGATGCGATCACTTGGGGTACTAGCACTGTGAACAAACACAATATCCGCATCTGGATTTTGCGCTAATCGAGCCTGCAACATTGAATAAAGCGGCGTGATCCCGCAGCCCGCACTTAGCATCAATAATGACTGTTCATCCACTAACTGAATAGTAAAGTCACCGGCTGCACTGCCGCTACGTAAGCTGTGGCCAACAGAAAAACTGTCCGCAAGATAGTTCGATACTAGCCCACCCTCTACGCGCTTGATCGTTAGACTGCAGTGTTTCTCACCCGGCATGGAGGCCAGTGAATAACAGCGCTGATGGGTCTCTCCCTCAATATCCACTTCAAGAGGCAAGAATTGCCCTGGAATAAAATCAATATCACCACTGGTTTCAAACCAATAAGTCGTTACATCGGAGGTGTCTTGGCGAATGTCTGTACAGGTCAGTTGCATCTTTAAAACTCATAGTTAGCAGTCAAAAAAAGAGGAGCCAAGCTCCTCTATGGGGTTCAAGCTTGGATTAACCTAGGATATCAGCAAGATCTTGCTCAACCGTAGTGATCAAGCGAAGGCCCGTTTGCTCATTAAGATGATTAAGTAGGTTCTCAGTTAAGAATGCTGGCGCGGTAGGACCTACGCGGATATCTTTAATACCCAGAGCTAATAGAGTCAGCAATATGGCAATCGCCTTTTGCTCAAACCAAGACAGAATCAACGACAGAGGCAATTCGTTTACACCACACTCAAACGTATCAGCCAAAGCCAGTGCTAACTGAATTGCAGAGTAAGCGTCGTTACATTGGCCCACATCCAATAGACGCGGAATACCATTCACGTCGCCAAACTCTAGGTCGTTAAACTTAAACTTACCGCATGCAAGAGTCAGGATCAGCGTATCTTGAGGCGCTGCTTTGGTGAACTCTGTAAAGTAGTTACGCTCTTTTTTATCACCATCACACCCGCCAACTAGGAAGAAGTGACGGATATTGCCCGCTTTCACTTGCTCGATGACGGCAGGTGCTGCTTCCATTAATGCGTTATGAGCAAAACCTGTGGTCGTGTACAGCGGGATCTCGTCAAACTTGAAGCCTTCACACTCCAGCGCTTTCTCAATCACAGCAGAGAAATCATGCCCTGTGTGATGCTCAACACCAGGCCAGCCTACGATATTACGAGTGAACATACGATCCGCATAACCATTGGTTTCTGGGTTGATCAGACAGTTAGATGTCATCACGATTGCGCCAGGGAAGTTCGCAAATTCTTTTTGCTGGTTTTGCCAAGCACTGCCGTAGTTACCGACTAGATGCGGGTGTTTGCCACCCAGTTCAGGATATGCGTGCGCAGGCAGCATCTCACCGTGGGTATACACGTTGATGCCCTTGTCTTTGGTTTGCTCAAGGATGTATTTCAGGTCAATAAGGTCGTGACCTGATACCAAGATCGCCTTACCTGCGATGGGCTTCATGTTCACTTTAGTAGGAACAGGGTGTCCAAAGGCCTCAGTTTCGCCGGTATCTAGCATTTTCATTACGCTGTAGTTCAAATGACCACATGCCATAGCAAGCTCAAGAAGCTCATTCATTTCACTTGGGTTCTCACCAAGGCGAGCCATAATGCGGTGGAACTCAGCGTACACTTCGTCATTTTGCTGACCAAGGATACGTGCGTGCTCCATATAAGCGGCAACACCCTTTAGGCCATATAGGGCAAGTAGACGCAGACCTAAGATATCTTCACCCACTTCACTCACATCGTGGTTCAGCGCAGTATCCGTTGCTTTGCTTAGTAAGGTGACTTTTTCGGCTTCAATGGTGAATTGCGCAGCACCTTCAAGCACTTTAGGCTCAACGTTTTGCAGCACACATGCCGCCTCGTAAGCCGCTTTTAGCTTAGCTTTGTAAGAAAGCGCTTGTTCTGTGTATTCAATCAAACGTGCATCATCGAAGTTCACGTTGGTCAAGGTTGCAAAGAATGCTTGTGGCACGTACGCATCTGCTTCTGAGTCTACAACACCTAGATCGCGCGCTGCGTTGGCGTACGCGCTCACACCTTGAAGGATGTAAATCAATACGTCTTGTAGATCAGAAATCTCTGCTGTTTTACCACACATACCCATGGCGTATTGGCAGCCATTGGCAACTGGAGTTTGCATTGTTTGCTCACATTGAATACAGAACATTTCGCCTTCCCTTAAATGATATTTAAAATATATGTTATGAGTGGCAAATATTAGTATTTCATCATCCTTTAAAGAAGCATTTTAATTGCAACTTAATGCCTAGCTGATCTAGATCAATAAAAACCAGTGGTGAATGAGAAGCAGTTGCATTTGTTAGGCGTGGCGGGCAAAAATCAGGCAGAACTATCCTAGGTCCACGCAAAGTAACGATGAATAAAGGATAAAAAAAATCGCTACTGACTTAAGCCGTAGCGATTCTTAGGAAGATTAGAGGCAGAGATAACTCATAATGATCGCATCTTCACGACCACCAGCTGCTGGGTAATAGTTGTTGCGTCTATCGACTTCATTAAAGCCAGCGCTAAGGTATAGCGATTGAGCTATTTGGTTTGATTCACGTACCTCAAGCCAAATACTATCAATCCCCTTTTGCTCACACATTTCAATAAAGCCCTCAACCAGCTTGCTACCCAGCCCTTGACCTTGGCACTGCGGGTCTATCGCGACATTAAGTAAAGTCACTTCACCGACAATATTCTGCGCATAAAAATAACCGACAACTTGATCATCTTGGACAAAAGCAAAGTGCATAGCCCCGCGACTGGCAAGATCGTCAATCATAGAGCGTTTCCAGGGATGAGAGTGTGCTTTAGATTCTATCTGCCACACCTTCTCTAGGTGCGATGGCGCTAACGGGACAAGATCAGGCATTGGCTTGTATTTGATTCCATAGTTGACGACGGTTTTGGTTGTGACCATCTATCTCAGAGAGTGCTGGAGATGCGATAACTTTAACGCCGTCGAGTGGCTGCGATGCACAATCACTGAACCAAAGCCATTGCAGGGAATGCGCACCCAACTGCTGAAGTTGATTAGGATAAAGATGTCGGCAATTGCTAAGATCTAACTTCATCGCCTTCAATACTTTTTGTAGAAATTCAGCGTAGTGCCCAGAAGGCACTTGAGGTGACACAAACAATAGCTTCACCGAGTCCTCAAGTGAGATCTCAGGTTGTTGATAGCCTTGAAGTTTCTCAGGGTGGGCAAGATGCCACTCCTGAATGTCCATTTCAGCTAAAAATGCAGAGGAGTTGTTTGATTTCAATGGAGCCTCAGAATTGATCAAATTCTTCACAGTATTCAATAAGACCAGAAAGGCCATCGAAGCTTTCGCCGGTCAGATCTAATACCTGAAAAACACCGACAGGTAGATCCCATTGACAACGAAAGCGGTTCTTTTCAGCACACGAGAAACCGAAGCGAGAGTAGTATTCAGGTTCACCTAATACAACACAGGCAGAGTAGCCAAACTCCAACAATGAATCCAGACCTTCTTTGATCATCTTCTCAGCAATGCCCTGATTACGGTAATCTTCGTGCACGGCTACAGGCGCTAATCCCTGCCAACCATAATCATTACCAGAAAGGGTTACCGGTGAGAACTGAGCACAACCGATCACTTTCCCTTCGTCATCGCTTGCCACAATACTTAGGGTGATTTTGCCATTCTCTCTAAGGCTGTTAACCAACTTTGATTCAGCATCTGTTGGGAAAGCGTGCTCTAAAAGAGCGAGAATTCCAAGATTGTCCGCAGGCGCTTCCGTTCTAATAAGCATTTTCAGTCTCTCTCATCGAGTTTGATGATAATTCAGTTGAGGTCTGAACGCCTTTAGAAACGAATGTTGCTAATTGCTCCAAGCCAACTCTCACTGTTTTTGGTAGTGCATCTAGGTCAACACTGTCCATTAGGTTCTTAACTTCTAACCCTAGTTCAGTATCACCTTCAATGCTTAAGCGACGTTGGAAAAACAAGGTATCAGGGTCTTCTTTTCTTCCTGCGATGAGAACCAGATCATTCAATGAGCCACTAAAGCTAACATGATGTTCCGTTTGTTCAGTATTGACCAATAGCTGTCCGTCATCACAACTGATGAACCAGCTAAGATCCATATCGCTAACAGAAACCTTCAGCCACTTGCCCTCGAGAAATTCAAAATCGCCATCTTCCAATGCTTCTTTAAAAGCAAGTTTGAGGCCTTCTAATAGGGTCATACTTTGAATCTTTGCTGGCATTAATTTGGCAGGAACACGAAAAATGGTCGCGGCATTTGCGACTAATTGTTGTCTAACTTTCTCAAGCACGATTACTACTCTCATCCATAGTTTGGTGCTCATCATACTGAATTGCGCAAATAAATGAACTGAGTTTGGTCAAACTACTACATAGCGCGATTAAAAATCATACAGGCGAATAACAAAACTGCCCCATATCAATTACCGACTCATCACCTGTAGATAAACTGCTTCACTATTTGCTCAGTAAATTATCAGAATTATGGAACTACTCTGCCCCGCGGGTAATCTACCTGCACTGAAAACAGCCATTGATTGTGGCGCGGATGCGGTTTATGTCGGCTTTAAAGACGATACTAATGCCCGTCACTTCGCTGGTTTAAACTTCAACGGTAAAAAATTCGAGAAAGCGGTGCAGTATGTGCACAACGCCAACAAGAAAATTCATGTGGCATTAAATACCTTTGCTCAGCCATCAGGGTTTGAGCGATGGACCAATGCTGTGGATATGGCAGCGCAAAATGGCATTGATGCCCTCATTGTGGCCGATATTGCCGTATTAGAATACGCCGCAAGACGCTACCCAGAGCTTGAGCTTCATCTGTCAGTTCAAGCATCCGCGACCAACGTCGCCGCGGTTGATTATTACCACAGTAACTTCAACATTAAGCGTGTAGTTCTGCCACGAGTGCTATCCATTCACCAGGTTAAACAGCTTTCTAGAAATCTTACCTCTGATGTGGAACTGGAAGTCTTTGCCTTTGGCAGCCTATGTATCATGTCTGAAGGTCGCTGTTACCTGTCTTCTTACCTGACAGGGGAATCCCCAAACACCGTTGGCGCATGCTCTCCAGCTAAATATGTTCGCTGGCAAGAAACCGATTCTGGCCTTGAATCTAGACTGAACGAGATCCTAATTGATCGCTATGCTCAAGGTGAAAATGCGGGCTACCCAACCCTATGTAAGGGACGCTTCAATGCCACTGTTGAGGGTGAAAACAAGCTCTACCATGCTCTAGAAGAGCCCACTAGTTTAAACACCTTGTCCCTATTGCCTGAGCTATTTGCCGCCAATGTGGCATCCGTGAAAATTGAAGGTCGCCAACGCAGCCCCGCTTACGTTGAGCAGGTGACTCGTACCTGGCGCGCAGCGATTGATGCCTATCAGCGAGATCCAGAAAACTATCAGGTACAGCCTGAATGGGACAAAGCACTGGCCAACGTATCAGAGGGAACCCAAACCACCCTCGGCGCATATCATCGCAAATGGCAATAGTAGGAGATATTAATATGAAGTATTCATTAGGGCCTCTACTCTACTTTTGGCCAAAACAAGATGTAGAAAGCTTTTATCAGCAAGCAAAACAATCTAATGCTGATGTCATTTACCTGGGTGAGTCAGTGTGCTCGAAACGCAGAGAAGTGAAACCAAAGCATTGGTTTGATATCGCCAAAGATCTTGCTGATTCAGGTAAGCAAGTGGTGCTCTCCACCATGGCGTTACTTGAAGCACCGAGTGAGGTGAACATCATGAAGAAGTACATCGATAACGGTGACTTCGCCATTGAAGCCAATGACGTCTCTGCTATTCAACTGGCCAACGAAAAAGGCGTGCCCTTTGTTGTAGGGCCTGCGGTTAATACCTACAACGCGCATACGCTCAATTTATTCCTTAAACAGGGAATGATTCGTTGGTGTATGCCGGTAGAGTTGTCTCGTGATTGGCTATCCAATACCTTGAACCAGTGTGATGAGAT
Organism: Vibrio breoganii; assembly: GCF_001677275.1. Taxonomy (GTDB): domain Bacteria; phylum Pseudomonadota; class Gammaproteobacteria; order Enterobacterales; family Vibrionaceae; genus Vibrio; species Vibrio breoganii. Next base: position 579,342 of record NZ_CP016177.1, on the reverse strand, counting down.
TGGTATTCGCAATAAGTTCGAGGTTGAAGTATTTAGTCACGGCTATTTACCTCTGGCCTACTCCGCACGCTGCTTTACCGCTCGCGCAGAAAACAAGGCAAAAGATGACTGTGAGACCTGCTGCATTAAGTACCCTACTGGTCTTAAAGTGGACAGCCAAGAAGGCCAGACTGTTTTTAATTTAAACGGAATCCAAACTCAGTCAGGCTATTGCTACAACCTAGGGAACGACATTCCATCAATGCAAGGATTGGTTGATGTGGTTCGTTTGAGTCCGCTTGGGGTAGATACCTTTACGCATCTTGATGCCTTCAAGGCGAATGAAGCGGGTGAAAGCCCGATTATCATTGAAGATCGCCAGTGTAATGGTTACTGGCATCAAATTGCAGGACTTGAACTACGTTAAGTCGATTGGCGAACTAGCAGTTCTATAGGGGGAAGTCGCGGTGTCAGCGGCTTCCCTATCTCTAAGATGCGGATCATAGACTCGGCGCATACTGCCCCGATCTCTTCTATGGGTTGCCTCATCGTTGTCAACGACGGCGTGAAATATCGCGAAGTGGCGAGATCATCAAAACCGATTACCGCTACATCTTCTGGTACTCTTAACCCTCTATCATGCAGCGCTTTAATTGCGCCATACGCAGTTTGATCATTGCCAGCAAAAATAGCTGTAAACGGCACTTTAGAATCAAGCAATTCAATGGTGTTTTGATACCCTGACTCACTGTTGAAGTCGCCTTGTTTAATTAACTGGGGTTTGATGTCCAGTCCCGCTTCCCTAAGCGCATGCTTGTACCCTTCAAAGCGTGCAGCCCCATCAGGCTGCTCCTGTATTCCTTTGATATGAGCAATTTGGGTGTGGCCCTTTTGCAATAAATGCAGGGTTGCCATGTAGCCACCAATAGAGTTATCGATACTCAATGAATGCACATTTTCGCCGGAGAGTTGGTATCCAACGGCAATAACAGGCAGTGATTTGGCATAATCCATGATTTGTTGCGGTTTAAGGTTACCGGTCACGATAACAACACCATCAACATCACTCTTCTTAAGATACTCTAAGGCATGCAATTGGCTTTTAGGTTGCCAATGACCTGCTGCAATTAAGATTGAATAGCCACAGGCAATGAGCACTTTTTCCATATCTTCAATGATGCGGGTCGTGTGCGGGCTTTCGGGGTTTTGAACCAGAACGCCTATGGTTCTGCTCTTATTTAATCTCTCATTACATTTTGCTACGCGAGCGCGATAGCCTGTCTGACGAATGGCCTCAAGAATATCTCTCTTTTTGTTATCCGCAATATAGGTGGTTTGGTTTAAAAACCGAGATACTGTGCTTGCGGAAACACCCGCAACTTCAGCAACTTGCTGAACAGTAACCTTCTTATTTGCTTTAGACATATCCATGACTCTCCGCAAATCCTTATTAAGAAGTCACGAGCTGCATATCAGTGACGGATTCACGTATCACCAACGCAGGAAGCAAGCGAAACCTCACCTGTGTTTTGCTCTTATTCAGTTTTTGGAACATCAGCTCCACCGCTTCCATACACATTTCCTTAATAGGAAAGCTGACGGTAGTCAGTGCTGGCGTAAGGTAGCGTGCAAAATTGACGTTATCAAAGCCAATCAATGAAATATCGTCGGGTACAGAAAAGCCTTGTTCTCGCAGGGTTTCATACGCGCCAAACGCCATGTGGTCATTACATGCAAACACAGCCGTGAACTCACGCTCTCGACGTAGCAGCTTTGCCATGACCGTATTACCTGAAGTCTCGGTATATCCCCCTTCACACACCAACATTTCGTCATACGGAATATCCGCTTCTTCAAGTGCTCTGCGATAACCCAATAAACGAGCTCTAGCATCCGCCTCTGATAAAGGGCCGGAGATACAGGCAATGGATGTATGCCCTTGCTTGATGAGGTGCTGCGTGGCGATACGTCCCCCCAGTTCATTGTCAATGTTGATGCAACTGCGAGGCATTTCAGGGATTGTACGATTGAGAACCACTAAAGGGACACCTTGATCTTCTAGATTGATCAAATAGTCATCGGTAAGGTTCGGTGTGAGTAGAATGATCCCGTCGACTCTTCTTCCCAGCAGGAACTCAATGGATTCTTTTTGGTAGTGCTCTGAGGATTGGCCTGACGTGACCACGGTGTGATAACCATAGCGACTAAGAGTGCTTTCAATGTTGTTAAGGATCTCGGAATAGAAAGGGCCACCCAATTCAGGAACAATGATCCCAATGCTGCCTGTACGCGTGTTGCTTGGGGTGCGGCCAAAGGCACTCAGTTTGTATCCAAGTTCTCGGATCGCCTTTTCGACCTTCAATTTTTTAGTGTGACTAACCCGTGTTGTGCCGTTGACGACACGAGATACTGTTGCTTGAGACACTCCGGCCAGCTCTGATACATCCTTAATTGTTGCCACTTTTACCCCCAACTAAAAAGAAAGCGCTTTCTTGGATTGGGACAATATCAATGAAGTGACATAAAATTAAGGAAGAGGATCACAGGCTTAAGATCTAGACTAAAACGATCTCTAGAAGTTTGACCCGCATAACGCTTTCTGGAACAAAAATAGTGATCAGGCTAAAGGTAGAGGGAGTTCAAATAACGAAAAGTGGGCACTTACGTGCCCCAACCGACGGGAGTTATTTTGTCGAAAAATGGCCCCTTCAAGGGAAAAGGGGCCAATTGAAGAACTTACATCAAATTAACAGTTAGCTAGTGCTTACCACCATGCTTCGAACATAGCACCAACAGTTAGAGTGTCTGGGTTGCTAGTTTGGTACGAACCGTCTGTGTTTTGACCAATGTACTCATTGTCAGCTTCACCCACTGTTGCGTAGAAGCGAAGCATTGGGCGAGACCAAGTCATTCCGCCGATTGCGATGTTTTGAGATAGCGTTACTTTCCAAGAAGAGTTAGTCGCATCGATATCATCGTAGTCAACTACGTTATAGCCACCTTCCAACCATGTAGAATGAACGTCGTTCCATTGGTATGTTGGACGAACGATGATGTTGTATTGAGCACGATCTTCTACTGCATCACCCTCTATAGATTGGTAAGACGTTAAGTATTGAATGCCAGCATTGTCTGTTAGACCTACGCCACCACTAAAGCTAAATAGCAATGCAGATTGGTCTTCAGCTAGGTCAAATACGCTGTCTACAGCATTGTCTGCGTAGCGAACAACGAACTTTTGACCAGAGAAATTCGCTTCAGCAGCTACTTGGTATGCGTTGTCTGCAGTAGTATCTTTAGGATCGCTATCAAGTTTCTCAGACTTGAAACCGTAGTTTGCGTAGAATGCTAGGTCTAAACCACCGAAGTTCATACCGTGGATCTTAGAAGTCACAGCGTAGCGACCATTATCACCTACCATGTCGCCTTCTACTTGGCCAACTGCAGCCAAGTCTAGCTTGATGCCGCCAAGGTTCAGGTTGTAGAAACCAGCACCTTGTGAATCGTGCGTCATCCAGAAGTAATCATCGATATCTGTTTGTGGACGTTGGTGGAAGTCACGACCTGCCCAGATGTATAGCTCTGGCTGTGATTCGAATACGTTAGACGCACCAGCGTACATTTTCTTAACGTTTACACCGCCATCGTCAGCCCAAGAAGCATCAGCCCAATGGTCGATCATGAATACTAGGTCCCAAACTGCACCTGCGTCACTTTCAAAAGAACGAGAGAACTGGAACTCACCGCCGTTTTGTTCGTTACCTAGACGACCGGTTTTGTTACCACCACCGATACCACCAGCAGTACCTACGTAAAGTGAATCACCGCTTTGGTAACCAGCACCGTAGCGAGCGTAACCAGAGAATACGATACCAAGAGGAAGTTCGGTTTGGGCGTTGTCTACAGCAGTACCTTGTACATCAGCGAATTCACCACCAACACGAGCTTCAAGCTCAGCAAGGCGCGCTTCCATCGCATCGATGTCGTGGTTGTCAGCGAATGCACCAGCAGAAGCTAGCGTACCAGCCACGGCTAGGGATAGAGGTAAGAGTTTAAAAAGTTTCATGTTATTTCCTAGTTTTGTTATAGGTTTTATGTCCACGAAACAAATGTTATCTAATGAAAGAGATGAAAGTTCAGCGATGCCTCACAATGAATGATGGATAAGAATCCCATGAAATATTCACAGCTTATATGAAACGCACAGCATCAATAAATACAATGAGTTAACAGTAAAAGAAACATTAGCCAATCTTTGAGAAAGCGGTTTCATTTCATGGAATAGCGGAAAATGGTCACAAAAATATCAGGGAAGGAAATGAGTTTTTGATGGATTTCTTTCATAACTTTCACGTTTTTGAAATTTATGAAAGAAATGAAAGCTATAACGCTGATGAATTGAACAATAACTAGGGTGATGGGAGTAAAAACAAAAAATACCGTCTCAATGAGAACGGTATTTATAAGAGTCTAGAGACTAAGGTAAGTTCAATAAAATGACATTAATTATTCACTTTCCTGCGAAGCTTCCTCTAGTTGCTGTTTTCGCTCGGCGCGAATATCAGAGAAAATATTGCCTAGCTCGAGGAATGCGTATCTATGTTCCACATACTCATAGACATTCAAGCTCAAAGAGAGCTTGTACAAGCTAACTGCTTCAGCATACTCACCAGCCAGTTGGTGCCTCTTCGCGAGATAGAAATAGGCCTCAGTTAATCGCTGAGCTAAGGTTAGGTTGTCTTTCGCGCCTGCCGCGATTTCCATGAAGGCATCATCTTCCGGTACTTCATCCAGCATCAAACCCACCAGGACCCAGCCCCACTGTTGGTCTCGATTCGCGTAGCTGGTACTCAGTTTCTCGAGCGCTTGCTGCTGATTGGTTTCATGCTCAACGATATACAACCATAATGCGCGAAACGGGTCACTTGGGTCATCATTGTAGTGACGAGTCATTTCCTCTAGAGCTAAATCTACTCTTTCACCGTAATAGAGCGCTATCGCCCTGTTACGCTCTGCATACTGATTATTAGGGTCTAACTCCAACGTGGAATCAAACGCCTCATAGGCTGCGTCATACTGCCCTACCTGGGTAAAATAAACGCCAAGCAAGTTGAAGATATCCGGTTGAGCCGGATTAATCGATAAGCTTTGATTGAAGTCGTAACGAGCCAACTCTCGTAGCCCTAGGCTATCGTAGTAAACACCACGCTGAAAATGCAGCTCAGCCCTTTCTTGATCATTAATATCACTGCGCAGTAGCAGTTGCGTTGTTCGCGCAATCTGTACTTCTTGTTGGATTGAAGGCTGTAGAGGAACGGCCATTGGTGGCGGCGCCCATTGTTGACTTTGACCGCCAATGCTTGAACAGCCGGACATCATCAGTACTACACCCGCTATCAGCACACTAAACCATTTCACGAAATACTACCTCCATGTGGATCATCGAATTCGAATCATATTCCTTTAGCATAGAAAAAGAGGAGCTAAAAAGCTCCTCTTTATTTACACATACATCAATTTTTTCTTAAAAATCAATATTATTCAGCGGCTGGTGCTGCGTCGTCTGCTGCAGGAGCTTCAACAGCTTCCTTCATGCTCAGACGTACACGACCTTGACGGTCGATCTCTAGAACCTTAACTTTTACTTCTTGGCCTTCAGTTAGGTAGTCAGATACTTTCTCTACGCGCTTGTCAGCGATTTGAGAGATGTGTACTAGACCATCTTTACCAGGAAGGATAGTTACGAACGCACCGAAGTCAGCTAGACGAGCTACTTTACCTGTGTAGATAGTACCTACTTCAACTTCAGCCGTTAGCGCCTTGATGCGGTCGATTGCATCTTGTGCTTGTTCGCCAGAAGTTGCAGCGATCTTCACTGTACCGTCGTCTTCAATTTCGATAGTAGTGCCAGTTTCTTCACAAAGTGAACGAATAACTGCGCCGCCTTTACCGATAACGTCACGGATCTTCTCAGGGTTGATCTTCATTTGGTGGATACGTGGAGCGAATTGAGAAATCTCTTCACGAGCACCTGAGATAGCGTCATCCATTACAGATAGGATGTGCTTACGTGCACCTTGCGCTTGGTTAAGAGCAATTTGCATGATCTCTTTAGTGATGCCTTCGATCTTGATATCCATCTGCAGTGCAGTGATACCATCGTTAGTACCGGCTACTTTAAAGTCCATGTCACCAAGGTGATCTTCGTCGCCTAGGATGTCAGAAAGAACAACGAAGTCGTCGCCTTCTTTAACTAGACCCATTGCGATACCCGCAACAGAGGCTTTAATTGGCACACCTGCATCCATAAGAGCAAGAGAAGTACCACATACAGAAGCCATTGAAGAAGAACCGTTAGATTCTGTGATTTCCGATACAACACGAACTGTGTATGGGAATTCTTCAACAGAAGGCATTACCGCTGCAATACCACGCTTAGCCAGTTTACCGTGGCCGATTTCACGACGCTTAGGAGAACCAACAAAACCAGTTTCACCTACACAGTATGGAGGGAAGTTGTAGTGCAGTAGGAAGTTATCTTTACGCTCGCCTGTTAGCTCATCGATGATTTGTGCATCACGTTGAGTACCAAGAGTTGCAGTAACGATCGCCTGAGTTTCACCACGAGTGAATAGTGCAGAACCGTGAGTACGTGGAAGAACGCCAGTACGTACGTCTAGAGCACGAACCATGTCTTTTTCACGACCATCGATACGTGGGTTACCCGCGATGATGCCACGACGAACTACTGTCTTCTCAAGATCATGGAAGATAGTGTGGATTTCTTTCGGGTTAAGCTCAGCGTTTTCAGCAAGTAGCGTTGCTTTTACTTCGTCGCCGATCTGATGGATACGGTCATAACGCGCCATCTTTTCAGTGATTTGGTAAGCTTCAACAACTTGAGCTTCTGCTAGTGCAGCAATCTTGTTTACAAGCTCAGTGTTTTCAGCTGGAGCTTCCCAGTTCCAAGAAGGAGTTGCTACTTCTGCAGCAAATTCGTTAATCGCTTGGATAGCAACTTGTTGTTGGTCGTGACCGTAAACAACAGCCGCTAGCATCTCTTCTTCTGTTAGGTTGTCTGCTTGAGACTCAACCATAAGAACAGCGCCTTCAGTACCAGAAACCACTAGGTCAAGCTTAGAGCTTTCTAGTTCAGTCATTGACGGGTTAAGCACTAGCTCGCCATCGATGTGAGCAACACGTGCTGCACCGATAGGACCGTTAAATGGAACACCAGAGATAGACAATGCTGCAGATGTTGCAAGCATAGTGATCATGTCTGGTTGAACGTCAGGGTTAACAGACATTACTGTCGCGATAACCTGAACTTCATTCTTGAAGCCTTCTGGGAATAGAGGACGAATTGGACGGTCGATAAGACGAGCCGTTAGTGTTTCGCCTTCAGAAGGACGGCCTTCACGCTTGAAGAAACCACCAGGGATTTTACCTGCAGCGTAAGTACGCTCTTGGTAGTTTACTGTTAGAGGGAAGAAATCTTGGCCTTCTACCGCTTCTTTTTTAGCAACAACAGATACGAATACTGAAGTATCGTCCATTGTCGCCATAACAGCAGCGGTAGCTTGACGTGCAATTACGCCAGTCTCTAGAGTAACCGTGTGGTTACCGTACTGGAAAGTCTTAACAACTGGTTTTTCGAACATTCTTGTTTCCTTGTTCCATAGCCTTTGAGCCATAGAAAAATTTAGTGAAAACCCAAACCATTACTAATCGCGACTAGTAAAAACAGACTAAAGACGGGATCTTGAATCTACTTGTAATAGTCGCGACCTATTGGCCGACAATCTGTGACTGTAATGTGTTGGGTCGGTAGCTATTCGTGAAAATACAAATAACGAGGCGTAGTATAAACTACTTGCGTTAGATTTTGTAATCTAGAGCGGAAAAAGCTGAATTATACCTGAAAACATTCTCGTCAGAGTATTGTTCAACCTTATTTAGGATGGGGCAACAGATACAAAAAAAGGAGCCATAGGCTCCTTTTTCTTCAAACTGCTTGACGCAGTCGCTTAATTAGCGACGTAGGCCTAGACGTTTGATTAGGTCTTGGTAGCGAGCTAGGTTTTTACCTTTAAGGTAATCTAGAAGCTTACGACGGCTAGAAACCATACGTAGCAGACCACGACGGCTGTGGTGATCGTGCTTATGGTTAGCAAAGTGACCTTGAAGGTGGTTGATAGAAGCTGTAAGTAGAGCTACTTGAACTTCTGGTGAACCTGTATCGCCTTCACCTTGTGCGTATTCTGCAACGATTGCTGCTTTAGTTTCTGCATTCAGAGACATAATTCTCTCCTGATAAGAGTAAGTTTAAAAGTTGTAGCGCCAATCTCTGATTCAGCCACTACGCGAAGCGCGAATTATACGGATAAGATTTTGGTAAAGCAAGGGGATAATTTGGGCTATCAGCTACAAGCTACAAGCTACAAGCTACAAGCTACAAGCTACAAGCTACAAGCTAGGATGTTGTACGCAACTTAGATCAATTGAAATAGTATTCTCTAAGTAGATATTTAAAAGCCTATGCCGAACAAGCCGTCGTCCCCGAAGTGTTTTATCGGGGACCTGCTAGAGGTTGCGTAGAAATAGATTCCCGATTAAAGCACTCGGGAATGACACTTTCAAAGGTGTCGATTTCTTATCATCCGTCGTCCCCGAAGTGTTTTATCGGGGACCTACTAGGTTATGTAGAGGTAGATTCCCAATAAGTTCACTCGGGAATGACGACTACCCTAGAGTTAGCTGTCCGCTTCTTCGCGAAATACCACTAGGCGCTTTGGAGCTATGCGTCCGTCATCGTCGATTTCGGCAACACCGATGAAGGTTTTTTCTTCACCAGAGGTCATGCGAACCACGCCCTCGCTTGGCGCGCCAAATACCTGTACAGGTTGACCGTGCTGAACCATATCCGTTAATTCTGGAATCAAGTTCACTTCTGGTAGGTCCTCTACCGCGGTATCCATGGGTAGCAAGAGCTCATCCAATAGTTCCTTCGGTGCAATCTCTTCAGCATTCGCTTTATCAAGCAGCTCTTGCAGTTGCTCCAGCGTCACCATCTTTTCGTATGGATATTTAGCAACACCTGTACGGCGCAAGTAAGACACGTGAGCACCACAACCCAACATTTCACCAAGGTCATCAACAATAGTGCGGATGTAGGTACCTTTAGAGCAGTGAACTTCGAGTTCAACTTCGTCACCATCAAAGCGAATCAGTTCAATCTCGTACACAGTGATCTTGCGAGATTCGCGAGGGACGTCGATGCCTTGACGTGCATATTCATACAGAGGCTTGCCCTGGTACTTCAGCGCAGAGAACATAGAAGGGACTTGATCCGTGGTACCACGGAAGGTCGCAATCGCGTCTAACAGCTGCTCTTTGGTTACTGAAACTGGGCGTGTTTCCACTACCTCACCATCAGAATCCGAGGTGTTAGTACGCTCACCCAACTTAGCAATGGTGCGATAGCGCTTATCTGAGTCCAACAAGAACTGCGAAAACTTGGTCGCTTCACCTAAGCAGATAGGCAGCATGCCTGTTGCTAGAGGATCAAGAGCACCTGTATGGCCCGCTTTTTCAGCAAAGTAGATGCGCTTTACTTTCTGTAGCGCATCATTTGAAGAGATTCCGGTTGGTTTATCCAGCAATACGACGCCGTTAACTGGACGACCTTTACGACGTCTTGCCATTACTCTTCGTCCTCGCGACCTGATTCAGCTTTTTTCTTCGCATCTTTAGAGACAACTTCGCTCACAAGGTTAGACATGCGCATGCCTTCAACGAGAGTGTTGTCATAAACAAATCGAACTTCAGGAGTTAGGCGAAGGCGGATACGCTTACCTAGCATCATGCGAATCTCAATTTCATGCTCTTGAAGCGCAGCAAGACAAGACTCTGGCGTTTGCTCACCCACACAGAAGAAGGTAACAAACACTTTTGCAACCGCAAGGTCACGAGAGACTTCTACGTCAGAAATGGTCACCATTCCGATACGAGAATCACGAACTTCACGCTGCAGTAAAACAGCCAGTTCTTTTTGCAGTTGTTGCGACACACGCTGTGTGCGGCTAAATTCTTTTGACATTTCTTTTCTCACTTTAGAAAAAATAATGAGGGGCATAAGCCCCCCATGGTGTATTCAACAACCAATTATCTAACCTTAGGGGTCAGACAATTTTTGTCAATGTGTTGATTAGTCAAGAGTACGCTTAACTTCAACGATTTCGAATACTTCGATTTGGTCACCAACGCGAACATCATTATAGTTCTTAACGCCGATACCACACTCGTAGCCATTCTTAACTTCTTGTACGTCATCTTTGAAGCGGCGTAGAGATTCTAGCTCACCTTCGTAGATTACAACGTTTTCACGAAGTACACGGATTGGGTTGTTACGCTTAATCACGCCTTCAGTAACCATACAACCAGCGATTGCGCCCAGTTTAGGTGACTTAAATACGTCACGTACTTCAGCAAGACCAATGATTTCTTGTCTGAATTCTGGAGCAAGCATACCGCCCATCGCTTGTTTAACTTCGTCAATCAATTGGTAAATGATTGAGTAGTAACGAAGGTCTAGGTTCTCGTTTTCAACAGCGCGGCGAGCAGATGCATCAGCACGAACGTTGAAACCAAGTACGATAGCGTTAGACGCTGCAGCAAGTACTGCGTCAGTCTCAGTGATACCACCAACACCAGAACCTACGATGTTCACTTTCACTTCTTCAGTAGAAAGTTTACGTAGAGAATCAGCGATAGCTTCCACAGAACCCTGAACGTCAGCTTTAAGTACAACGTTAAGCTCAGCAACTTCACCAGCAGTCATGTTAGAGAACATGTTCTCTAGTTTCGCTTTCTGTTGACGTGCTAGTTTCACTTCACGGAATTTACCTTGACGGTAGTTTGCTACTTCACGAGCTTTACGCTCATCACGAACTACAGTTGCTTCGTCACCTGACGCAGGAACACCAGATAGACCGATGATTTCTACAGGGATAGAAGGACCCGCTTCTGTGATTTCAGCACCGTTCTCATCGCGCATCGCACGAACACGGCCGTATTCTTGACCACAAAGTAGGATATCGCCTTTGTTAAGCGTACCAGACTGAACAAGAACCGTTGCAACAGGACCGCGACCTTTATCAAGGCGAGATTCTACAACCACACCAGATGCCATGCCTTCTGCTACCGCTGTAAGTTCAAGAACTTCAGATTGTAGAAGGATAGTTTCTAGTAGACCTTCGATGTTAGTACCTTGTTTCGCAGAGATGTGAACAAACATGTTCTCACCGCCCCACTCTTCAGGGATAACGTCGTACTGTGCTAGTTCGTTCTTAACGTTGTCTGGGTTTGCACCCTCTTTATCGATCTTGTTCACTGCAACGATCAATGGAACGCCAGCCGCTTGTGCGTGCTGAATCGCTTCCACTGTCTGTGGCATTACGCCATCATCTGCAGCAACAACTAGAACTACGATATCTGTCGCTTGAGCACCACGAGCACGCATTGCGGTAAACGCGGCGTGTCCAGGAGTATCCAAGAAGGTAATCATACCGTTGTCAGTCTCTACGTGGTAAGCACCGATGTGCTGGGTAATACCACCCGCTTCCGCGTCAGCAACGTGTGCTTTACGAATGTAATCAAGTGTAGAAGTTTTACCGTGGTCAACGTGACCCATGATAGTAACAACAGGAGCACGTGATACAGACTCAAGTGAGCTGTCACGATCTGACATTACTGCTTCTTCTAGTTCGTTCTCTTTACGAAGAACCACTTTGTGACCCATTTCTTCAGCAACAAGTGCTGCAGTTTCTTGGTCGATTACTTGGTTGATAGTCGCCATAGCGCCCATCTTCATCATAACCTTGATCACTTCAGTCGCTTTAACTGACATCTTGTTAGCCAGTTCAGATACAACGATAGTTTCACCGATTGCAACGTCAGCTTTTGCTACTGTTGCTGTCTTATCGAAACCTTGTTGCATTGAAGTCGGCTTAGCTAGCTTGCCTTTGCGACCGCGCTGACCGCGTTGGTTACGGTTGTTACCACGAGCGTTTGCGTTAGCATCAGCTGGCTTTTTCTTCTTCTTCTTACGTTGGCCACCGCCATCTGCACGACGGTCAGCTGCATCTTCAGCTTCACGAGCGTAAGTAGAAGTCGTGACGTGGTAGTCCGTAGTCTCGGTCTTCTTAGTTTGTTCTTCTTTTGCCCAGCGCTCTGCATTTTCTTCTGCAAGTTTACGTGCGTCTTCAAGAAGTTTTTCTGCTTCTTGTTCCGCTTTGCGCTTAGCTTCTTCTTCTTGGCGACGTTTTAGGTCAGCCGCATCTTTTGCTGCTTGATCTTTCACTTTACGCTCTTCAGAGTCAATTTGTGGAGCTTCAGTTGAGTTAGCTTTCGCCTTAGCTGCTGCTTCTTGTTTCGCTTTTTCTTCAGCGTCACGTTTTGCTTTTGCTTCTGCTTCACGCTGTGCTTTTTCTTCAGCTTCGCGTTTCGCTTTCTCTTCAGCTTCTTGTTTCGCTGCAACTTCTGCTTCTAGGCGAGCTTTTTCCTCAGCTTCTAGACGAGCTTGCTCATCAACAGAGCTACGCTTCACGTAGGTACGCTTCTTACGTACTTCTACTGTTACATCCTTGCTCTTGCCGCCGCCAGCTGCAACACTCAGTGTGCTTCGCTTCTTACGTTGTAAAGTTAGACGGGTTGGTTCAGACTCGCCAGACGTATCACCATGTTCTTTCTTCAGGTGCGTCAACAATGCCTGCTTTTCTTCGTCAGTGACATTGTCGCTAGAGTTCTTTTTCAGACCTGCGTCTTCTAATTGTTCAATTAAGCGCTCAACCGGCGTACCAATTTCTTCACTTAGGGCTTTAACTGTAAGTTGTGTCATGCAACTACCTCCGTGCCGGATTATTCTTCGTCACCAAACCAACAGATGTTACGTGCAGCCATGATTAGCTCACCAGCACGTTCTTCTGTTAAGTCGTCGATACCTTCAAGATCATCTGTGCCTTGGTCAGCAAGATCTTCTAGGGTCACTACACCTTTGGCTGCTAGTTTGAACGCCATTTCGCGCTCTAAGCCTTCTAGTGCTAATAGGTCATCAGCTGGGTGCAGGCCTTCAAACGACTCTTCTTGCGCAAGTGCAAGGGTGGTGAGTGCATCTTTAGCTCGACTACGTAGTTCTTCGACCAAATCTTCATCTAGACCGTTAATTTCCAAAAGCTCACTCATTGGCACGTATGCCACTTCTTCAAGAGTTGAGAAGCCTTCTTCTACCAACATTTCTGCGAAATCTTGTTCTAGGTCTAGGTGCTTCATGAAGCTTTCAATAGCTTCAGTTGATTCTGCTTCGTGTTTCTTCTGTAGGTCTTCTACAGTCATTACGTTCAGTTCCCAACCAGTAAGTTGCGATGCCAAACGTACGTTTTGACCACTACGGCCAATTGCTTGCGCTAGGTTATCAGCTTCAACAGCGATATCCATTGAGTGCGTGTCTTCATCTACGATGATTGACGCTACATCAGCAGGAGCCATTGCGTTGATAACGAACTGTGCTGGGTTGTCATCCCAAAGGATGATATCGATACGCTCATTGCCTAACTCACCAGATACAGCCTGTACGCGTGCTCCACGCATACCTACACATGCACCTACTGGGTCGATACGGCGATCGTTAGTTTTAACTGCGATCTTCGCACGAGAACCTGGATCACGAGCTGCTGCTTTAAGCTCAATGATGTCTTCTGCAATTTCAGGCACTTCGATACGGAATAGTTCAGTTAGCATTTCAGGCTTAGAGCGAGTAATGAACAGCTGGAAGCCACGTGCTTCTGGACGTACAGAATAAAGAAGACCACGTACACGGTCGCCTGGACGGAAGTTTTCACGAGGTAGCTGGTCATCACGAAGGATAACGGCTTCAGCGTTGTTACCAAGGTCTAGAACAACCGTTTCACGGTTTACTTTCTTAACAACACCAGTGATTAGCTCACCTTCGTTATCAATAAACTGTTCAACGATTTGCTCACGCTCTGCTTCACGTACTTTTTGTACGATAACTTGCTTCGCTGTTTGCACCGTAATACGGTCAAATTTAACCGAATCAATTTCGTCTTCAACAAAATCACCTAAACCCAGTGTTTCATCGTCGAACTGTGCCGCTTCGATTGACATTTCCAATGTTGGATTTTCAACTTCAGCAACCACTTCCCAGCGACGGAAAGTTTCGAAGTTACCGCTCTTGCGATCGATCTCAACACGTACTTCGATTTCCATCTCGTACTTTTTCTTTGTCGCAGTTGAAAGCGCGATTTCTAGCGCCTCAAAAATACGCTCGCGAGGAACGGCTTTCTCATTTGAAACCGCTTCTACTACAGCTAGAATTTCTTTATTCATTCTTATAGCCTCTTTAAATAGACTTAAAACTTAGGGATCAGATTGGCTTTAGATATGTTGCTCAGAGCAAACTCATTATCTTGGTTGTCGGTTTCAACAGTGATGAGTTCACCATCAACACCCTTGATAACGCCCTTCCACTTGCGGCGATTTCCAACACCCATCTTCAACACAATGCTGACCTCTTGGCCTACAAACTGTTCATAGTGTGCGGCTTTAAAAAGCGGTCGTTCAAGTCCTGGTGAAGACACTTCAAGGTTATAAGCAACAGAAATAGGATCTTCTACATCCATTACTGCACTAACCTGATGGCTTACTTCAGCACAATCGTCAACATTAATACCGTTTTCGCTATCGATATAAATGCGTAATGTCGAATATTCGCCCGCGCGAATAAACTCAAGTCCAACTAACTCATAACCTAATGCCTCTACAGGCGCTTCAAGCATCTCAGTTAGTTGTCTTTCTAAACCAGTCATTGTTCAACCACTCCAGAAACAAAAAAAGGGCATAAAGCCCATTTCATTTACCAAGCACACATCCACAGTGATAAACCGCAGATAACAAAAAACCCCGATAGTCGGGGTTTTATGCTGCTGGACCCTGATATCACTAAGCTAAAAGAAGCTTAGCTCATAACCGAAAAAATTCAGTTATGATGTTTGAAAATTCAGACTCAACTAAAAATGGTTGCGGGGGCCGGATTTGAACCGACGACCTTCGGGTTATGAGCCCGACGAGCTACCAAGCTGCTCCACCCCGCGTCCGACTACTAAGCATTATATGCTTAATAGATTGCTTTTCAAACAATATATGGTGCCGAGAGAGGGACTCGAACCCTCACACCAAAGGCACCAGCACCTCATGCTGGCGTGTCTACCAATTTCACCATCTCGGCAATAAGCATTTCAGCTTACTGAGGAATATCCGCGCCTTTTTCGGCTGGAATTTCACTCACTGCGTCGTCTGTTTTTTGAATAGTTTGACCAGCTGTTGGGTCAACCCACTGAGACTCGGTTTTATGCGTAGACATATTACCAAGA
This sequence comes from Vibrio breoganii, assembly GCF_001677275.1. Lineage (GTDB taxonomy): Bacteria > Pseudomonadota > Gammaproteobacteria > Enterobacterales > Vibrionaceae > Vibrio > Vibrio breoganii. Next base: position 563,914 of record NZ_CP016177.1, on the reverse strand, counting down.
AACAAACAAACAACGATGAAGACTGTTGCACAAACTGCAGTCATTCGGGTTAAAAAGTTACTAGAGCCGCCTGCGCCAAATACTGTATTTGATGCGCCTGCACCGAACGAGGCTCCCATATCTGCGCCTTTACCTTGTTGAATCAGAACTAGGCCAATCACACCAAGCGCAGCCAACAGGTAAATCACAAGTAGAGTTTCAAACATCTTTCCACCTATGTTCCAAATTGTTGAGCCAGCGCGTCATAATCGTGATTTAAATTAGATTACAACAAAGCTAGCGCGCCCCTTTATAGGGCGGACGCAATACTAGCGAAACCTTGTAGCGGTGACAAGTAAAATATACTGCCACCACCATCAAGTGCTCACTTATCGAGCACCCAATCAAAGGTTATTACTTCTCAGCAGAATCAGCTGAGTCGCGTTTACCGCTAATAAAGCCATCAAGAATAACCATGCCGGCACCAATACAAATAGCGCTATCAGCAAGGTTGAAAGCAGGCCAGTGATACGTTCCCACGAAGAAATCGAGGTAATCAACCACAAAGCCGTGCACGATACGGTCAAAGACATTGCCTAGAGCGCCACCAATGATCAGTGAATACGCAATGTTATTCCACTTTTCAGTTTGAGGTAGTTTTCGCATCCAGAACATCAACATTCCGCATACGGCAATGGCGATGCCAGTAAATAACCAGCGTTGCCAACCACCTTGGTCGCCAAGGAAGCTAAATGCAGCACCGTAGTTGTGTACATAAAGCAGGTTGAAGAAGGGTAATACCTCAATACGGTTCGCCCAGCCATATCCCATGGTGTCCATAACCACTAACTTTATTGCTATATCAGCAACAAAGATCAGAGCCGCCAGCCAAAGCCAGCGTAACCCTGTCTGCTTTAGTAAGTTCATATTAGGCAAACTTACGAACCTCGCCTTCGCCTTCTACGTTTGACACACAGCGACCACAAATAGTCTCATGGCCTTCGATAGTGCCTACATCTGCAGTGTGGTGCCAACAACGGTCGCACTTCTCAAGCTCAGTCGCATTCACTTGAACAAACAAACCTTCAATTTCAGTTTGCTGAGCCGTGTCAGATTTCTCTGATACAGGAGCTACATCAGCGCGAGACGTCAACAGAACAAAACGAAGTTCATCACCAAGCTTGTTTAACTTGCTAGCCAGTGCGTCGTCTGCGAACAGAGTGACTTCAGCCTGAAGTGAACCACCGATCAGTTTTTCTTTACGCGCGTCTTCAAGAAGCTTGTTCACAGAAGCACGAACTTGTTGTACGTCACTCCAGAACTCATTGTTCAGTTCTTCGCCTTCCGCTAAGCCGAATAGACCATCGAACCACTCACCAGTGAATACGAACTTATCGCGCTCACCTGGCATTTCGTTCCAGATCTCGTCTGCAGTGAACGACATGATTGGTGCCATCCAACGAACGAGCGCTTCAACGATGTAGTAAAGTGCAGTTTGACAACTGCGTTGAGCATGACTGCCCTGCTTCGCTGTGTACTGACGGTCTTTAATTACGTCTAGGTAGAAAGAACCCATCTCGATAGAACAGAACTGCATCAAACGCTGAGTTACTGCGTGTGTATTGTATTCTTCGTAAGCCTTAACAATTTCTTGTTGTGCTGCTTGTGCACGACCTACTGCCCAGCGATCTAGCGCAACCATCTCTTCTGCAGGAACAAGGTCCGTTGCAGGGTTGAAGCCACTTAGGTTCGCAAGGAAGAAACGCGCGGTGTTACGGATACGACGGTATGCATCAGCACTGCGTTTCAGGATTTCATCAGAAACAGCGACTTCACCCGTGTAATCTGTAGAAGATACCCATAGACGAAGAATGTCTGCGCCTAGCTTGTTAGTCACATCTTTAGGCGCAACAACGTTACCCACTGATTTAGACATCTTACGGCCTTGGCCATCAACCACAAAGCCATGCGTCAATACTTGCTTGTACGGCGCTTCACCCTTCATTGCAATAGAAGAGATCAATGATGATTGGAACCAGCCACGGTGTTGGTCTGAGCCTTCAAGGTAGAGATCTGCACCTGCACCGTTAAACTCTTCACGAGCATCAACGACAGAGTAGTGAGTCACACCTGAATCAAACCATACATCTAGGGTATCTAGAGTTTTCTCGTAGTTTGCTGCGTCTTCTTCGCCAAGAAGTTCTACTGCGTCTACATCCCACCAAGCTTGAATGCCTTTTTGCTCAACAAGTTGAGCGACTTTCTCGATAAGCTGTTGAGTGTCTGGATGAAGCTCAGAAGTCTCTTTATGTACAAACAAGGTGATTGGTACACCCCAAGTACGCTGACGAGAGATACACCACTCTGGGCGGCCTTCAACCATACCTTCAATGCGGCTTTGACCCCACTCAGGCATCCACTGAACGCCCTTGATAGCTTCAAGTGCATTTGTACGCAACCCAGCTTGATCCATAGAGACAAACCATTGTGGCGTAGCACGGAAGATGATTGGCGTTTTGTGGCGCCAGCAGTGTGGGTAGCTGTGCTCATAAGCATGGTGATGTAGCAGAGCACCTTTCTCTTTAAGTACTTCTAGTACAGAGTTGTTTGCTTTAAACACGTGCTGACCCGCAAACAGTTCAGTATCTGGAAGATACACACCATTTGAACCCACAGGGTTAGCCACTTCTAGGTTGTAATGTTGACCAACCACGAAATCCTCTTGACCGTGACCTGGTGCAGTATGAACGATACCTGTACCTGAATCTGTTGTTACGTGCTCACCAAGGATCGCTGGAACAGTAAAGTCATAGAACGGATGTTGGAAATTCAACAGTTCAAGATCAGCACCTTTAGCAAAGCCAAGGTTATGGAAGTGCTCGATACCCGCACGATCCATCACATCTTTTGCAAGATCAGAAGCAAGGATCAAGCGCTGAGGGTTTTCACCTTCTACTTGAACTAGCACGTACTCAAGATCGTCACGCATACATACAGCGCGGTTAGCAGGAAGAGTCCAAGGCGTCGTTGTCCAGATAACAACTGAGATATCACCTTCGCCTTCATGGCCATCCGCTAGAGAGAATTTGCTCAATACTGCTTTTTCATCAGCCGCCGCAAATTTCACATCGATTGACGGAGAAACCTTGTCTTTGTATTCCACTTCCGCTTCTGCAAGAGCTGAACCACAGTCCGTACACCAGTGAACTGGCTTAAAGCCTTTCAGTAGGTGACCGTTGTCTGCGATTTTGCCTAGAGCACGAATGATGTTGGCTTCAGTACCGAAGTCCATAGTGCGATATGGCTTATCCCACTCACCCATGATACCTAGACGCTTGAAGCTTTCTTTCTGACCTTCAACCTGACCAGCAGCGTACTTACGACACTCTTCACGGAATTCAGCCGCAGAGATCTTATGCCCTGGCTTGCCTTTTTTCTTCTCAACCATTAATTCGATTGGAAGACCGTGACAATCCCAGCCTGGGATATAAGGTGCATCGTAACCAGAAAGAGTCTTTGATTTAATAATAATGTCTTTAAGAATCTTATTTAGCGCGTGACCAATGTGGATGTCACCGTTTGCGTATGGAGGGCCATCATGCAAAACAAAAGGCTTATTGCCTTTTTTAGCTTCACGGATAGCACCGTAAAGATCTTCTTTATACCAACGCTTAAGCATCTCTGGTTCACGATTCGCCAGATTACCGCGCATTGGAAACCCTGTTTCTGGGAGGTTCAGGGTATCTTTATAGTCAGTCATCGATTCTTAGTTCCGTAATATTGGGCGAAGTTAGACATTATGGCGAACGCCTATTTAATGCAGTGCAAATGGTATTGCAAAGCCTCAAATATCGTCAGCGCCTGTGCTGAAGCAACCACACCCGAGCAGCTTCTGCATCTAATTCAATTTGTGTTTTAAGTGCCTCGAACGAAGGGAATTTCACTTCTTCGCGCAACTTGTGTAAAAGGCAGACCTCTAATTGTCTGCCGTATAAATCTTCTGAAAAATCAAAAAAGTGTACTTCTAGTTGCTGTCGTACACCGTTTACTGTTGGTCGTTGGCCAACATTAGCCACGCCACCAACCATTCGACCGTCTATGCTGGTTTCCACCACATACACGCCAGAGACGGGAGACACAGTTCGCTTTAATGGGATATTCGCAGTAGGAAAACCTATGGTTCTTCCTAGCTTTCGTCCGTGTGATACACGCCCACTAATGCTGTAGTGTCTTCCTAGCATGGATTTGGCTTGTGCCAGTTCGTCATTGGCTAACGCCTGACGAATTGCTGTGCTGCTGACTCTTTCTGTATTTAGACAGAAACTTTCAGTGCTCACAACCTCAAATCCATACTCTTTTCCTGCTTGTTGAAGCATAGAAAAGTCACCTTGACGTTTACGTCCAAAGCGAAAATCATCACCAACAACGAGAAATTTCACACCAAGCTTTTCCACCAGCAACTCTTTAATAAACTGCTCTGGAGGAAGTCCGGCAAAGCGCTTACTAAAGTTCACACAAAGCAATCGCTCTAGGTTCAATTTACTGAGTTGCACGTATTTATCACGCAACCGAGTCAGCCTAGCTGGCGCCTTACTTTGCAGGAATAGCTCTAAAGGCTGGGGTTCAAACGTCATCACCACAGCGGGAAGACCAAGAACTTCAGCTTTTTGTTGTACCTGCTTCAAGACCGTTTGATGCCCTAAGTGGACACCATCAAAGTTACCTATGGTCAAGACACACCCCTGATGCTCAGAGCGTATGTTGTGGCTACCTCGGATAAGATGCATGTAACGTGTTAAAACCTAACCTTCTCAGTCGACATTGTGGGCCATACAGCCCTAAACTGGCGAATTATATACCGAAACCTGTAATAGATGCTAGCAACGAGAAGCGCTGATTTATTTTGACCTAAATTAAGCACTGGCTTTTAGGTGCTTAAATCGAACACCAAGCACTAATGCCGTTAATAAATACGCCACACCACCAGTCCCTATCATCAAGGTTAACTCAAGAATTCTCTCAGTAAGAGACATGCTCAGCCAACTCTCTAGTGGCTTAAGTAGATATAAGATGGCGCCTACCATAGCGCTACCCGATATTCCAAGGCGCAACATAAAGCCAAGGGTTTGACGAGTTAAACGGTACACCTGAGCTTTGTGCAAGCCTCTATACAATAAGCCCATATTCACAAATGCCGACAAGGCCGTGGCCATTGCTAGGCCAACATAACCGTAATGCCAAGCAAAAATAATATTGAACACCATGTTAGACGTCATCGCGATAATGCCGTAGCGCACTGGCGTTTTCGTATCTTGGCGGGAGTAATAACCAGGCGCTAGTACCTTAATTAACATGAAGTTCAATAAGCCGGAGGCATAGGCCACTAATGAATAAGAAGACTGCTGCACCTCATGGACACCGAATTCTCCACGCATAAACAGTACCATTAGCATAGGTTTTGCCAATACGATCAAACCTAGCATGGCTGGCAATCCAAGCAGTAACACCATGCGCACACCCCAATCCATCGTTGAAGCAAAGCCTTCGCTTTGTGCATCGACGTGTTTTCGAGATAAGGCAGGCAAAATCACAGTTGCAATGGCAATACCGAACAAGCCTAAGGGAAATTCAAGAAGACGGTCAGAGTAATAGAGCCAGCTAATCGAGCCTGTTTGCAGAAAACTGGCAATGAAGGTATCCAGCAGCAAGTTGATCTGACTGACAGAGACACCAAATAATGCAGGGATCATCAGGGTGCGAATTCTCACCACACCAGGGTCACGCCAGCCCCATTTAGGTTTAACCAGAACGCCTTCTTTAATAAGAAAAGGAAGTTGGAAGAAAAACTGCACCAAACCACCAAGGAAAACACCTATCGCCAATCCTATCTCTGGATTGTCGAGGCGTGGTGAGATCATGGTTGCCGATAGAATGATCATCACGTTCAGGAATACGGGAGTAAACGAAGAAACCGCAAACTTGCCCAAGGTATTCAGTATTGCCCCTGATAAGGCAACAAAGGTGATAAACCATAAATAAGGAAAGGTGATCTTCAGCATTAAGCTGGCCATCTCAAATTTTTCAGCCGATGGACCGCCATTTAGCCAATCTAGGAACCAGCCAGTACCAAAGATTGCCGTCACCACACCGGATCCTAAAACACCAACAACGGTGACAATGGAGACAATCACCCCGAGCGTTCCTGACACCTTAGCGATCAATTGCCTCGTTTCATTCATATCACCTTTGGAGTGATATTCAGTTAACACGGGGACAAAGGCTTGTGAGAAAGCCCCTTCAGCAAACAATCGTCTTAAAAAGTTTGGGATCTTGTTGGCAAAGAAGAATACGTCTGCGCTTGCTCCTGCACCCATAAGGTTGGCAACCACAACGTCGCGAACTAACCCTAAAACACGAGAGACTAGAGTCATGGCACTGACAATAGCGCCCGACCGAAGAAGTCCTTTACTCACTTTTATTCCTTAATCAACTGATGCAACTAGCAATTAGCATGCTCCTAGCGAAGGCATAGCCTACCAGAAAGATACTCCAACTTATTGATATATACACTTAGGGGGAAGTATCTGAGGTTGAGTGTAGATCTAACCCCCAAATGCTGTTAAAATCCCCGCCATCTTAACCGTGTTAACCCGTCGAAACAAAATTACATTGTTTTAGATGAGTTTTCACACAAATCAATTGACTTTCGATTAGCAAACAGGCATTCTCCACGCCCTATATTGTTACCGAACAAGTTTTTGGGAGTTAGACCCTTGGCAAACAGTAAATCTGCTAAGAAGCGCGCTATCCAAGCTGAGAAACGTCGCCAGCACAATGCTAGCCGTCGTTCTATGATGCGCACTTACATGAAAAAAACTATCGCTGCTATTGAAGCTGGCGACAAAGAAGCTGCAACTGCTGAACTTAAAGCTGTTGCACCGATCCTAGATCGCGCTGCGACTAAAGGCCTTATTCATAAGAATAAAGCTGCACGTCATAAGGCACGCTTCGCTGCTGCAATCAAAGCTCTTTAATTAGAACTTCGATTCAGATAAAAAACCGGCTTCTGCCGGTTTTTTTGTATCTGTCGATCCTGTAACACGTCAAAAGGCGCCAGTTGCGCCCCTCACTACTCTTCTGAGCAATACATATCGTGCAGCAGATGAATCATGCGTTTCACCTCAGGACTACTTAGCGCGTAATAGACCGTTTGAGCCTCTTTGCGAGTTTCAACTAACCCGTCACCTCTAAGCCAAGCAAGATGTTGAGATAATGCTGACTGGCTAAGGTCGAGTTGTTGGCACAATTCTCCTACCGATAACTCCCTGTCATGCAACATGCACAAGATAAAAAGGCGTCTCTCGTTTGCCATTGCCTTAAGCAATGATATGGCTTGAGGAGAGTTTTTCTCCATTGCTTGCAAGTTCATAGCGTATCAATCATATCTCATAGTTCGATTACTGAATTAAGATTACCGTTGAGGCTGACAAAATTAAACCTCTGCTGGTGAAAATTAATGGAAAATATTAGAAAAATCAGCGTCACAGACACTTTTTACTGCTGGGTGCTGGATCATTCGTTCTGCAAAAATCACGTAATACTCTTCTTTTAAAGCATCTATTGACGAAATTCTATGAAAACCACCAGTGTCTTTTTTATAAGGATAACGAGTTGGAGCAACAAATACGGTATCAGGATGCGCCTCGGCAAATGCCTTCATTAAGGCAAAATCATCAAACTCGCCAAGAATGGTAGGTTGATACCCTTGTCTATCGCACCATTCTGTTATCTTGCGTCCCATTGACGTTCTAGAACCTGGAATCAATAGCTTGTATTGCTCTAAATTGGCTAAGAACTCTTTTTCATCAATCGGAGTCGCTGAGCAAAAGCTCATTTTGCACTCTCCTAGCTTTTTACTATAAAGGCCAGCATTTTGAGAGGAATCAATAGGGCAATCAGAAAGAATCATATCCAGCTTATGCTGAGACAGTTTCTCCAACAACAATTCGTGGGTGGACTCATAGCATCTAAGATGAATGTTACCATCAGATGGAATCGTCGTAGAAAGAATACGGCTAACTAAGCTTTTTGAGAGTGCATCCGCTACCCCAACCTCAAACAATAGATTGGCTCGCTGACTGTAGTTAACGATATCGAGCATTTCATAGCTCAAGTCATACATTCTATCGGCATACTTAAATACCAACTGCCCAAGCTCAGTAGGCTCTATGCTTCGGCCGTTGCGTTTAGTTAACTTACCATTGAGGCGCTGCTCTAGTGCTTTGATCTGCCCTGTCACCGTTTGTGGCGTAAGGAATAGAGCATCGGCAGCTTTGGTTAAAGACCCTTGTTTGCAAACCATCCAGAAATAATAGAGATGATTATAATTTAAATGCGACATTTCCTCTCCTATACCAACCTTTAAAATTAAAGGTAAAGTGCATTAACCTTCGATATTACCGAAACCAAGTTAAAGTAAGATGACAGTTTTGTCACATTAATATTTGGACCAGATCAACATTTGACACTAAAGTTGCTCAAGGAGCGTCCAACAGCAAGGTTAGCAACAAAAGTTAAAACCTTAAAAATCAATACTTTAGTGGACTTAAAAACTTACGCAAACGTTTACTTACATTGAGTAAGAAAAAGGCGATTATTTATAAAACTGTAATATAACTGAAATATTAGTTATCTAAACTCGCCAACAGTTGATTAAAAGCCTAAAACGGGCCCGGAGATAACAAATGAACAACCAAGCATCCTCAGTTTCAGCAGTAACAGCAGGTAAAACCAGCTGGCTACGTTGGGCTAACTTGGCTTTCATGCTGTACCTACTTCTTGTTTCAGTTTCAATGGTTGGCAGTGGCTTTAAGATGGCCTCTGGCGAACATGCCAAAACACTTTTTGACTTTGCATCTCACCCAGTAGCAGGTTTGATGATCGGCCTTGTAGCAACGGCTCTTATTCAATCATCAAGTACAGTTACCTCTATTATTGTAGGCCTTGTAGCGGGCGGACTTCCGGTTCAAATCGCTATCCCTATGGTTATGGGTGCAAATATCGGTACCACGGTAACTAACACTCTAGTAAGCCTTGGTCACCTTCGCTGTAAAGAAGAGTTTAAACGTGCATTTGCAAGTGCGACCGTTCATGACTTCTTCAACTTGCTGGCGGTATTGATCTTCCTACCACTAGAGATGATGTTTGGCATCTTTGGCAAGCTTTCAGCTTGGCTAGTCGCTCCGCTAATGAGCACGGGTGACCTAGACATGGGTGGCTTTAACTTCATTAAGCCTCTGACAAAACCTCTAATTAGTGTGATTCAAGAACCGCTAACCGCCTTCGGCCCTGTCGTTGCCGGTGTGAGCATGATTATTTTGGGTATCGCTACCATCATCATCTCTATTACCATCATGGGTAAACTAATGAAGAGCCTGATGGTGGGTCGTGCACGTGAGATTTTGAAGAACGCTATTGGTCGCGGTCCTCTTCACGGTATCTTCTCTGGTTCTGTTGTAACGGTACTGGTTCAGTCCTCATCAACAACGACTAGCTTAATGGTTCCATTGGTAGGTTCTGGTGTTCTTAAGGTACGTGATGTGTATCCATTTACACTCGGTGCAAACATCGGTACCTGTATTACTGCGCTTCTTGCGGCAACAGCAGTAACTGGTGAGTTTGCAGCCTTTGCGCTTCAGATTGCTCTAGTGCACTTGTTGTTCAACGTAGCGGCAACCTTGTTCATCTTTGGTATTCCGTTCTTGCGTGAACTGCCACTGAAGGGTGCTGATTGGATTTCAACAATGGCCATTAAGAACAAGAGCGTTGTTGCTGGATATCTAATTGCAGTATTCGTTGTTATGCCAGGTGCGATTATCGCGATGACGGCATAAACAACTAAAGAATTAAAAAACCTGCCGATTGGCAGGTTTTTTTTCGTCTGTAGACTTATACCAATCGTACTAAATAACTGATCACCCTAGCTGGTTAAAATACTCGATAACTGCGTTAGAATTTTTGATTGTAGAATAACTACTTATCGAAAAATTCTGCCTTGTTCTCGAGTATTTTTCCTTCGCTATTTTTGATCACTTACTTAGTGTGATTGGTATTACTCATTGTAATAGATGACCAATGCACCGCCTTTCAATGAGCTGCCATAGTTTAATGAAATACCTATACCCACGTTGTAGATCAATGATGAGTAGTCGCTAGTGTCCATCACCCAGCCAAAGCTATATTCAGCGTAGTGAGTGGTATCCAAGGGCTCTCTTAAATTACCACCGACATCAATTCGACGTACTCTAAACAGCAAGTCTTGCTTGCGACTTCCCCAAGGGTCTAGATGATACTTGTACTGTATGCCATTCATGATACGCCAGCCTTCAGTGGTCGCATTGGAGGTTCCAATGCTGCCGCCAAAGCTTCTGCCCCAAAAATAGTGATATTCACTATTAAATCGAATCTCTCCCGGACCGGTATCTTTGGTATAGATCAAATCCGCTTGGGGCTCGGCTATCCAAATGTTCGACGAGCCATTAATCGCTGAATTAATACCTAGATCTTCTATTGTTTCTGCAGCAGGGCTATTGGCGGTAAATTTATTCTTATAGTGCATGAGATGAAGCCCAGTGCCTGCGAATAACTGCCACCCCTCTGATATCTGATAGCCCAGGGCATATTCGGCATAACCTGCTATTACGTGATCTTCATTCTTATCGCTCTCCCAAGTAATACCTGAGTCTTCTAGTTGGTCATAGTCAATATCTCTCGTTAACCCCATATAGGCGGCCCTGAGCTTTAATCGATGTAGCCAAAGGCTTTCTTCATTAGAGAATAAAAAAGAGATAGGAAGAGAGGTCACCGCGATTTTCCGCTTGGTATCAATTACCTCTTGGCCACCAAAGTCAGGGTTATTGGTGCCAAAAATCTGGTTTGGGTCAAAGCTACCAAAACCAATGGTCAGCAGTTCACTGTCCGTCAACACCAAGGCCGTTGAGTAGATATCCGTAAGATACTGGTCAGGATCAATAAGGCTCGCAATGGCAGTATTGGAGAATCCCCATACCGCCATCATTAAGGCTGCACTACATCCATGTTTCATTTTAAAATTAACTCTATCCACTGAGTTCCGAGCATAAAAAAGGCTAATACCTAAATATTAGCCTCTTAAGCAATAGTTTTTAAAATTCAGTGAGATAAATTTAAATTATTTGTCTTTATACCGAAAATGGATAGCGAATCGCAGGGTGAGATTCGTATCCTTCCACTGAGAAATCATCTAAGGTCACCCAAGTTTCTAGGTCTTCTAAGCTCTTAATCTCAGGGTTAATGATAAATTTAGATGCACTGAGTGGCTCTCGCTGCAACTGCACATCGCGCATCAACTCAAGTTGGTCTGCGTAAATATGCGCATTCACAATCTTATGATAAGCCACACCCGGCTTCTTACCGGTGATCTGCGCCATGATGGCCAAGAAGGCATACACTTGCACCATATTGAAGTTCAGCCCTAATGGGACATCACAAGAGCGCTGCGTGCTATTTAGGTACAAGGTATCGCCAAGCAAAGAGAAGTGATGGCTATACATACATGGACGCAAACAGCCCATGTGGAACTCACCTGGGTTGTAGAAGTTCAGGATCTCACCACGGTCATCAACACCTTTTGTAAGATCATCAACAATCTTACGTAGTTGGTCAATATGCCCACCATCTGGCTTAGCCCACTGACGACCTTGAACACCATAAACACGCCCCATGTCATCTTCACCCTTACGGTACGGGTTGTTTAACCATGCGTCGTTGAGGTTCGAGTTTGCGTCCCAGGTTTTAGTGCCGAGTTGGCGGAACTGTTCTGCGTTGTCGTAACCACGGATGTATCCAAGCAGCTCAGCAACAGCCGCTTTCCAGAAGCTTTTGCGGGTCGTCACCAATGGGAAAGCGTTATTCGCTACGTCATAGGTTAAATCTGCATTGATAACAGTCAAACAACGCTTGCCAGTACGCTGGTTCTCAATCCAATGCCCTTCATCAACGATACGGCGACATAGGTCTAGATACTGCTTCATTACTTCTCCTTCGCCTTGTTCACTTCAAGGGACTTCTGGTTGAATTTATATGCCCACCACATCATAGCGGCACCAATTAGGATCATTGGAGTTGAAAGTATCTGGCCCATAGAGATCCAGTTACCAAACAGCCCTAGGTGAGCATCCGGCTCACGGAAGTACTCTACGATAAAGCGGAAAGAACCATAGCCAATCAAGAACAGCCCTGAAACAGCGCCAGCCGGTCTAGGTTTACGAATAAAGAAGTTCAAGATAAAGAACAACACTATCCCTTCTAAAATCGCTTCATAAAGCTGAGAAGGGTGTCGTGGCAAATAGCCGCCCGATGGGAACATTACCGCCCATGGCACATCCGTTACTCTGCCCCACAGTTCGTCATTCATAAAGTTACCGATACGACCAACGCCCAATCCAAACGGGATAAGCGGTGCGATAAAGTCAGCCACGTTGAAGAAGGTACGACCGTTGCGGTAGGCATAGAATGCCATCGCTGAGATCACGCCGAGCAAGCCACCATGGAAAGACATTCCCCCCGTCCATACTTGAAACAGGTAAAACGGATTATCTAAAAACAGGTCGAAATGGTAGAACAATACATAACCAACACGCCCACCAACGACCACGCCGAGAAACCCTAAGAACAACATGTCGGACACTTGCTCTCGCGTCCAACCACTATTCGGTTGATCCGCGCGACGATTGGCTAGCCACATAGCAAATGCGAAGCCAAATAGGTACATCAGTCCATACCAGCGAATAGAAACTGGACCAATTTCTAGCAATACTGGGTCGATATGGGGAAAAGAGATAAATCCTTGATTCATAAAATCTTCTTAGAGCAAATCATTAAAAGAAAAGCATTCGTATCGCTATTATCAGCAGCAATACGGCAAAACATTTTTTCAGTACCTGGGTGGGTAATACCGAGGTTAACCTCACACCAAGCTTACTGGTTAGTACAGAGCTACAGGCAATCGCCAGCAAGGCTGGAAGGTACACATAGCCCACGCTATGGGCGGGCAAGTCTTTCGCCCCGACTCCATGCAGAATAAAACCAATCATTCCAGAAGCAGCAAGTAGTGCACCACAAAACGATGAAGTGCCAATCGCTTTGCGCATTTCTATGCCGTGACGGTTAAGAAATGGAACCATCAGAGAGCCACCTCCGATACCCGCTAGGCTTGAGATAGTACCGATCGTAGTTCCAGATATAAAGGTCTTTGTTGCGCTTGGTAAAGGTTTTACCGCTCTTGCATTCACCGAGATAAACATCTTGATGGATAAGAACAGGACAATACAACCAAAAACAGGGGGCAAATACTGGCTTGGTATAAATTCAGCGACAAAACTACCACCAAAGCCGCCCAGTATCACACCTGGAATCAAGAATTTGACCACAAACATATCAACATTGTTCACTCGATAGTGATTGAGTGCCGATGAACCAGAGGTAATGATGATGCAAGCTAAGGAAGTAGCCAGAGCCATTTGCATGGCAATATCCGCTGATACGCCGGACTTTGGCAGTAAAAATAACAATGCAGGAACGATAATAAGGCCACCGCCGATGCCTAGCAATCCTGCAAGCACGCCCACCAGCGCACCAATCATCACTAAGATGGCGATTAATTCGAATGTAATCATTAATGTTTTCCGGGCCGAACAAACCCGGCAAGGTCTCGTTTCTCTAGGTAGTCGAAGGCAAGCTTATGCACATCAGAGGCATACGCTTTAGTTATGGCTTGATTGGCAAGCGCCTCTAAATCATCAAGATTTGATTGCCTAATTACGTATTTTATATTGGCCACATTGGCTGAGTTCATACTAAGTTGTTTGAATCCCAAACCCAATAACAGTAAAACACCGATAGGGTCACCCGCTAACTCGCCACAGATTGAAACGGGGATCTTTGAGTATCGACAGGCATCGTGTATTTGTTTTAACGCCATCAATACCGAGGGGTGCACCACTTCATAGAGCTCTGAAACTTGGCTGTTGTTTCGATCCACGGCTAATAGATATTGAGTAAGGTCATTAGTCCCCACAGAGACAAAATCAATGCGCTTGGCAATCACCGGCAGTAGATAGATCATGGAAGGTACTTCAAGCATGATGCCCACTTTAGGCTTTTTCACTCGCGGATGAGTGAGCGCCACCTCATGATAAGCTTGAGCAATCAAAGAGAGTGCGGAATCCAATTCAGGCACGCCGGAGATCATAGGTAAAAGGATCTTCAGTTCACTCTTTTGACCGACACTCGCTCTCATCATCGCTCGAACCTGAATCAAGAAGATATCAGGATGATCGAGAGTAAAGCGAATCCCCCTCCAGCCCAAGAATGGGTTTTCTTCTTCCATTGGGAAGTATGGTAGTGATTTATCCCCACCAATATCTAACGTCCTCATCACAACCGGTTTCCCCTGTGAGTACGCCAAAACTTTTCGATACGTCTCCACCTGCTCATCTTCGGAAGGGAAGGCCTGCTTAACGATAAAGGATATCTCGGTACGATAGAGTCCCACACCATCCACAACATCAAAGAATGAGTAGCTCGCGTCGCCGCCCAATCCAGCATTAAGCAAAATAGTGATAGGAACCTTATCCGAGGTTAGCGCTGGCTCACGCACCTCTGATTCAACCATAGAGCGAACTTCTTGCTCTTCAGCCAATAGCTTCTGATAGTCGCTCATCTCTTTGGCTGTAGGGTTTAGCAATACCTCACCGCTATAGCCATCTAAGATGATATGTCTATCATCTGCTTCGATACCTTTGAGGTTTGAACCAATGACCGACGGTATGCCCAAAGCGCGAGATAGGATTGCCGCGTGAGAGTTTACCCCACCTTGCAATGAAATCACCCCAAGGAGCTTATCTCTTGGTACTGATGCTAACAACGTCGTTGTGAGCTCGTTCACGACAAAGATAACCGGTTTCTCAAGTTTGATTTCTTTGGCTTGCGAATGATAGAGGAAATACAGCAACCTCTGACCTAGCTCCCTAACATCTTGAGAGCGCTCTTGAAGGTAAATATCATTCATACGGGCAAAGTGATTAGAGTAACGCTCTATCACCTGACGCAGAGCCCAATCAGCAGCGTCCCCTTTCTCTATCTGCTTAATCAGATCTCCACGAAGTTTGGGATCATTCAAAAGGTGAGTAAACAAATCAAAGATAGCTAAGGCATCTTTATTAAGGTCGCTATCGAGTTGCTTTCTAAGGCGTCTAAACTCGGTCAGAGCCGACTCTATCGCTACGAGAAGCCATTCCTTGTCTTTCTCGATATCAATAGCAGATGCGGGTGATACGTCTTTGAGCAAGGGCTCATCGTTACCACGCCAAATAGGTCCAATCGCAATCCCGTTACATGCTGAGAGACCAGTTACAGTGGAGCTTTTTCTTTCTTGTAGAAGCCAATTACCTTGCTGTTGCTCACTGGCAATAAGCACCGCTAACTGAGCGGCGAGAGTCACTAGAAAAGACTCTTCGGTATCACTGAATAATCGCGGCGTTTTCTGTTGGATGACCACCACACCAAGCATTCGCTTGCGGTGGACAATAGGCGTCGCTAAAAAGGCTTGATAGACGTCTTCGCCAAGCTGGGGGAAAAATTTAAAATCAGGGTGTAGAGAAGCTTTTGCAACGTTTAAGGGTTCTGCGGTTCTATGGACTAAGCCAACCAAACCCTCTTGAAAGCCTATATGCAGGCGCTCACCAGAAAAAGTCAGCCCCTTGGTTGCCATTAACTCAAGGCGCTGCTTTTGGTGATTAGAAAGGTAAATGGTGCAACATTCGCTATTTATCGCATCGCAGGTACGTTCAACAAACACCTCAAGTGCTTGATGTATATCTTCGACCCGAGATACGTGCTCAACTATATCCCTTAGCTGATTTAGCATTATTGCGCCTCACTACCCTTTGCGGTGTTTGCGTTTTCGGTTTTGCTTTCGATCTGTGAAAGGCATAGCAAAAGAAGCGAATTCTTTCATTGCTCTGCGGTAGACATCCCTTTTAAAAGAGACAACTTGTCTCACTGGGTACCAAAAACTTACCCAACGCCATCCATCAAATTCTGGAGTTGGCCCTCTTTGCATGTTCACCTGCGATTCATCACAGGTGAGTTGCAATAAGAACCATTTCTGTTTTTGCCCGATACAGACAGGTTTGGAGTCCCAACGTACCAATCTTTTTGGTAAGCGATAACGCAACCAATGACGACTAGTAGTGACAATTCTTACATCTTGTTTGGTTAATCCGACCTCTTCATACAATTCTCGGTACATCGCCTGTTCTGGCGTCTCACCGTCGTCGATTCCACCTTGTGGAAATTGCCATGAATGTTGTCCGTATCGTTTAGCCCAAAACACTTGACCGTGGTTGTTACATATTACGATTCCCACATTTAAGCGGTAACCATCGCCATCGATCACTGGCTAACCTCTACTGATAAATTTTATATGAGTCGATTTTTCCACAGATCCCCCAGTTGAGCAAATGCAACCGTAGTAAAAGTTGTCAAACTATGAAGTCAGGATGCCAACATTGGATAAATAGCGAGCAAATCTTACTTTATCAACAGAGTCACTTTGTTTAGTGCTATTTATTCACTATATCTGTGAGTAACTTTGTGAGAAAACTTGAGATAAATAATTTACGGACTAATTTTTGATCTCAATGAAAACTATAAAGGCATAACAACAAAATAATAAACCTTTAAATATCAACACCATAAACCAAAAATTGTATATAGATCACTCAGGGTGTAATTGCTTAATATTTGATCCTTTAGGATCGTTCAAAATTCAACCATACATTCATTTATCCACACACTAAGCTTAGAGAGGCATACTTAAGTCAGCAAAACAAGCCTATAACGTGACATAAACCCCTGTTTATTTATACATAAGTATCAATTATTACAGTTATTATCACCCACCCTGTGGATAACCTTCATTTTGCACTCTAGTTGGCTTATAATTGCCCATTCCCCTATCATCAAAGATCTTTGATAAATAACGATCTTTTGCAAATGGAGATCAGCTGTGCAGACAACTCCCCCACAATCCGAGCGAGAACTGCTAGACAGAGCAGAATCCTTAGCTGGATATTCCTTTGCTGAATTAGCAGAAGAAGCGGGTATTGAGGTGCCAAAGGATCTTCGTCGCGATAAAGGCTGGGTAGGTCAACTTATCGAAGCTCACCTTGGTGCTGAAGCAGGAAGTAGACCTGAGCAAGATTTTGCTCACCTTGGTATCGAACTAAAAACAATCCCTCTTAGTCACTCAGGTAAACCTCTAGAGAGCACCTTTGTTTGTGTCGCACCCTTGACTGGAATTCATGGACTGACATGGCAGCAAAGTCATGTCAGGCAAAAACTCAGCAAGGTATTGTGGGTTCCGGTAGAAGGTGAGAGAGAATTACCCATTGCAGAGCGCCACGTCGGTTTTCCCAAATTATGGACACCATCTCAAGAACAAGAAACATTGCTGAGAGAGGATTGGGAGGAATTAATGGAGATGATCGCTACAGGAAGGATCCATGAGATCAGTGCAAGGCACGGTGAGGTCATGCAAATTCGCCCTAAAGCCGCCAATAGTCGAGCGCTGACTGATGCCTATGGTGCGAGTGGTAAGCAAATAAAGACCTTGCCTCGAGGTTTTTACCTACGAAGCCACTTTACCCACTCTATTTTGCTTGAAAGCCAATAGCTCGAATTTGCTGAGCGCTAGTAACTCTTAAGAGATAACTCAATATCACAATATAGCTTGTCTTCTGGTGAGCCACATTCGTCATAAGCGTTATGCAGTCGCAAGTAAGCGCTATCTAATCCAAGCTTAATCAACTCTTCTTTGACGATCTCTAATGAAGCAAAAGACATTGGCTTATCGTCTTCACGTATCGGCTCAAGCTTGTGCTTAAATTCAACAGCAAGCTGATAAGTAGAAAGATCAGCACACCCGATAACGAAGACTTTTGGCACTTCCATATGCCTCTCGATATCAGCATGAATCCATTGGTCGAACTGATGTTTTTGCATGATACACCCCCACACTACTTTTCAGTAAAGACCACCAACTATAGAGGATCAACTAAATTGGGGATCTTTCTGAAAATTAGACTCATTTAGATATACGCAAGGGAGCAGAAAATGTGGCTATATCGTTATTTCTCTAATAATTTCTCGATCACTTCGGCCAATTGAGCAAAGGTTTCAGTTCGGGTACTGCTTGGCCTCCACACTAACCCTATATTGCGGTAGGCCTGACGACCTGGTGGATCGATAACACGCAGTGAATGGTTTGCCAGTAGCCCGTGATCAATCGCCATCTGAGGAATAAAGGTAGTGCCCAGACCATTGGCCACCATCTGTACTAAGGTATGTAAACTCGTTGCTGTAAATGGGTTTATCTTGCTCTTTTCAGTCAGATTACACGCTGAAACGGCATGATCGGTAAGGCAGTGCTCTTTTTCTAGTAAGAACACCGACTCATCAGGGAGATCCGAATAATGCAATGGAGTCTTTACGCTTCCCGCTTGAGATTCACTGATCACCATTCTAAATTGATCTCGCCCAACCACCTTGCTGGCAAAGTTACCGATATCCACAGGCAGGGCTAGCACTAATACATCCAATTGTCCGTCTTGCAAAGCCGTCAGCAGATTTGCGGTGGTGTCTTCTCTTAGTAATAAGGTTAAGTCGGGGAAGTTTTTGTTCACTTCATGAACCAGGCCACTTAAAAGAAACGGGGCGATAGTGGGGATAGCCCCAAGCCTCAATTGCCCCTGCATTGCACCGCCACACGCAAGTTGGCCAAGCTCCATCAAATCTTGACTCTTAGTGAGCAGTTCTCGTCCTTGTTTAACCACCATTTCACCGATATGGGTAAACACCAATGCACTCTTCTTATCTTTCTTCTCGTACAGTGAACAACCAAATTGCTCTTCGAGATTCTGAATCCCTTTGCTTAAAGTCGATTGGCTAACAAAACACAGCTGAGCGGCCTCACCAAAGTGACGCGTTTCATGCAAAGTGATCAGATAGTGGAGCTGTTTGAGACTGGGCCATTTATTCATATAAGTTTCAAAAATTACCGTCGGTTATCATTCGTTTTGTGCGCTGGTTAACAAGTTTTAAACATCGCTTTTTTCGATTGACTTAATCTATTTAATTCGCTTTTTTCAATAGTATATTGTGTATTATAGTTTGTCCCGTACAAACATGGACTAAGCCTGAAACACAGGCATCATTACATATTTTAGGAGTTCAAAATGGTATTAGTAGGCCGTCAAGCACCAGATTTCACAGCAGCAGCTGTACTAGGCAATGGTGAGATCGTTGATAACTTCAACTTTGCAGAATTCACTAAAGGCAAAACAGCGGTAGTTTTCTTCTACCCTCTAGACTTCACTTTCGTTTGCCCATCTGAGTTGATCGCGTTCGACAACCGTTTCCAAGATTTCCAAGACAAAGGCGTTGAAGTAATCGGCGTTTCTATCGATTCTCAGTTCTCTCACAACGCATGGCGTAACACTGCTATCGAAGATGGCGGTATCGGTCCAGTTAAATACCCACTAGTTGCTGACGTTAAGCACGAAATCTGTAAAGCATACGATGTTGAGCACCCAGAAGCAGGCGTTGCTTTCCGTGGTTCTTTCCTAATCGATGCTGACGGTCTTGTACGTCACCAAGTAGTTAACGACCTTCCTCTAGGCCGTAACATCGACGAAATGCTACGCATGGTTGATGCACTAAACTTCCACGAGAAGAATGGTGAAGTTTGCCCAGCACAGTGGGAAGAAGGCAAAGCAGGTATGGACGCATCTCCAAAAGGTGTTGCAGACTTCCTATCTGAGCACGCTTCAGACCTAAGCAAGTAATTCACTACTTGTAGCTAATTAACGTTAAGCAGGCCAATACATTGTATTGGCCTGCTTTTTATTGTCTGGTGATTAGATATAATCGTGAAAAATCACTCGGCCTATTCCTATGACCTATCAACTTGAAGTTTGTATCGACAATATAGAATCCCTACACACGGCGATTCGCGCTGGCGCAACACGTATCGAGCTTTGCTCTTCACTGGCTCTTGGTGGACTCACTCCCAGCTTTGGATTCATGAAGCAAGCTAAACAAGCCTCTTCCATCCCAATCTATGCAATGATAAGACCTAGACAAGGCGACTTCCTCTTCTCAGAAGAAGATCTCGACATCATGCTTGCCGATGTTCAGGCTGCGAAAGAGGCGAACTTAGATGGCATCGTCATTGGTGTTTTGACCACTGATGCCAAAGTAAATGTTTCTATGTGCAAAAAGCTCATCGACGCAGCATCAGGAATGGGGGTGACTTTTCATCGCGCGATCGATCAATGCCAAGATGTTGAGCAAGCATTGGAAGACGTTATCTCCCTTGGATGCGAACGAATCCTGACGTCTGGACAAAAAAGCACAGCACAGGCAGGTATCGAAACACTGGCTACGCTACATCAACAAGCGGCTGGACGAATTCAGATTATGGCCGGGGCTGGCGTTCATGCTGGCAATGCGCAAGAGATTTTGAATAAGACAGGCATCAGCGAGCTGCACTTGTCAGGAAAAACCGTACGCGCAAGCAAGATGACGTGTATTCAAAACGAAGCGCAAATGGGAGCCAGTGACGTGGATGACTTCCAGATCCCTGTGACTGGATTTACTGCTATTCAGTCCGTGAAAAGCCTTTTCCAATAAGGGTTCCAGTAAGTTTTCTATGGAGTAAAGAGTAAGGAGGCTTACTCTTTATCTTTGTATTTGTAGATTTCTTTATCGTCAGAATGCCTAACGTCTTTACCCTTCACGCAGTAGATAATGTATTCACAGATATTCTGACAACGATCCCCAACGCGCTCGATAGCTCGGGCTGACCACATTACCTGCAAGATAGTTGGAATCATTTCCGTTTCATCCATCATATTTTGGGTGAGCTGACGAATGATATTCTGATACTCCTCATCCACTCTATCATCGATCTCATAGATGTTTGCCGCCGCGTCAATATCAAGGCGAGCAAAGGCATCGAGCACTTGATGAAGCATATCAATAGCCAATCGACAAAGAGGCTCAAGAGAATTTTGATAGCGAGGATCTGCGCTTTTGTTTTCCAAAGAGGTGCGAGCAAGTCGTGAAGCCACATCCCCAATGCGTTCGAGTTCAGTGATGGTCTTGATAATGGTCATGACCAACCTTAAATCACCGGCTGTCGGCTGACGCCTTGCGATGATCCTAGTGCACGCCTCATCGATAACGACTTCCATAGAGTTTACATTATGGTCTTCGGCCACTACCTTTTTCGCCAGCTCATAGTCTTGCTTAACCAGCGAGCGCAATGCATATGCCAATTGCTGCTCTACCAATCCTCCCATGGTGAGGACATGGCTTCGAATAGCCTCTAGCTCAACGTTATATTGCCCCGATATATGGCGACCAGTATGCATTTAGTTTACTTCTCCTTACCCTATTCGACCCGTTATGTAATCTTCAGTTTTCTTCTCTTTCGGTGATGTGAACACCGTATCTGTATCCGCGTATTCAACAATTCTTCCCATATGCACAAACGCCGTGTAATCACTGACCCTAGCGGCCTGTTGCATGTTATGGGTGACGATGACTACCGTGTATTTTGTTTTTAGATCATTGATCAGCTCTTCAATGGTCAGTGTAGAGATAGGATCCAATGAAGAAGTTGGCTCATCAAGTAGCAATACTTCAGGCTCAATGGCAATGGCTCTGGCAATGACCAACCTTTGCTGTTGACCCGCTGCAAGGTTCACTGCATTTTCATGGAGACGATTTTTCACTTCATCCCATAGCCCTGCACCGCGCAGTGCTTGTTCACAACAATCATCAAGTACTCGACTGTTTTTAATGCCTTGTAAGCGAAGCCCAAAAACTACATTCTCGTAAATGGTTTTAGGAAATGGATTCGGTTTTTGAAAAACCATACCAATTCTTCGTCTTAACGCGGATACATCGACCTCTTCATCGTAGATATCCTTACCAAGTAATCGAATATTGCCTTCGACTTTGCACCCCTCTATCAGGTCGTTCATTCGGTTGATAGAACGCATGATAGTTGACTTGCCACAGCCTGATGGTCCAATGAATGCCGTTACCTTACCTTTGGGAATTCGCATAGAGATATCATGTAATACCTGCTTTTGACGATAAAAAAGGTTGAGGTTTTCTATCTCTATCGCAGTTTTTCCTGCAGGCAGGTTAGCAACATCAAGAGGCTTCAATACATTTATTGTTGCAGGGCTAGAGTACATGCTCATCAAATCCTAAATTTCGGTAACTGTTGCGTAAAGAGTTTCGTATGCGAATCGCTATAAGGTTCAAGCCGATAATAACGGTAACAAGCAACATAGAAGTCGCATAGACCAATGACTTGGCGCTTTCTAAATTAGTGGTTTGAAATCCAGCATCATAGATATGGAAGCCAAGGTGCATAAACTTACGCTCTAAATGTATATAAGGAAATTGACCATCAATAGGCAGGTTAGGCGCAAGTTTCACCACCCCAACTAACATCAGTGGCGCCACTTCACCTGCCGCTCTCGCCACCGCTAAGATGAGTGCGGTCAGTACAGCAGGAAGCGCCATTGGCAATATCACTCTAAAAATGGTCTCAGATTTAGTCGCTCCAAGAGCAAACGCGCCATCTCTCACCGATTTGGGAATACGCGACAAGCCATCCTCAATGGTCACAACTACCACTGGCAGGGTTAACATGGCTAAAGTCAACGATGCCCATAGCAAGCCTGGTGTGCCAAAGGTGGGCGCAGGCAAGTTGTCAGAGTAGAACAGATCATCGATGCTCCCCCCTAGGGTATACACAAAGAAGCCTAAGCCAAATACCCCATATACTATCGACGGAACACCAGCGAGGTTCTGTACTGTGATTCGAATCAATCGAGTCAGCCAATTATTCTGGGCATATTCATGCAAATATAACCCTGCAAGCACCCCCAGTGGCATCACAGCGACCGACATGAGCAAGACTAATAATATGGTGCCAAAAATAGCGGGGAACACGCCACCTTCAGAGTTGGACTCACGAGGCTCGTCATACAAGAATAAGGCGCCTTGGTGAAACCAATGCCCCACTTTATCAAGCAAGGTCATCTGGTTTGGATACCAAGCATCTAAAATCAAAGAAAAGCTGATACTGTGAACATCGCCATTCATGTCCTTTACCACCAGCATACGTTGCTCTATTTGCTGGCGAATTTCTTCTATCTGCAGTTCCGCTTGAGTTCTATTGGCATTCAGCTGATCTTTGGTGGACACCAATTGCGAAATTCGTTGTTTATCGGTCGAGTTATCCGCTTGCAAGCGACGCAATGCCTGGTCTGCTCTTCGCAATCCATCACTTGCGGGCTCAACCTGCGTATCGACTATAGACTCAATCTTATCTCTCTCTCCTTGAGTAAGAGCCAGTAACTCTTTTATCTCTTTTGCAGAGCTAATCGGGTGTTTTTCACCTTGATCCTCAAAGGCTACGACGCGGCCAAAGAACTGACCGCCTCTTCTTCGCTCTATTACGAGTAAATCAGGTTCAGCAACAGGCTGTGACCAATCATGAGAAAACTCTGAGACAAAATCCCCCCCATAGATATCTCGGTTACCCACCTTAATCACCAGACGCTCAAGCTCGGGAAGAGTCTGAGTTTCTAGTTCACTTCGCAAAGTGCTAGGAATAGCTTGGCGTTGAGTTATGGATAATTGAGACCAGGGCACCCGCTGTGTTTGATAAATCTGGCCAATTAATGGCTGATCTGAGTCGTTCTTCCACTCATAAACCGTTTGTGGCCAGAAGTGACTCATGCCCTTCCAGCCGATAAACAGCAGTACGGTCAGCATTGAAAGAATACTGATCGTCACTGCCATGGAAGTTAACCATATCCAAGGTTTACCCGACCTAAACCACTTAATCACTCAGTATACCTGCCTATAGAGATCGATACTTATCACGAAGACGCTGGCGAACACTCTCACCGACGCTATTCACAATAAAGGTAAACAAAAACAAAATCAGAGCTGACAAAAACAGCAATCGATAGTGGGAGCTGCCCACTTTTGATTCCGGCAATTCCGTCGCAATGGTTGCCGTCAATGAACGCAAGCCTTCAAACACATTCCAGTCGGTTATTGGCGTATTCCCGGTTACCGTTAGCACTATCATGGTTTCTCCCATTGCGCGCCCTAATCCCAACATAATGGCGGATATAATACCGGGGCTTGCTGTCAATAATACGACTCGAGTCAGGGTTTGCCATTCGGTAGCGCCTAGCGCCAATGCACCATTGGATAAATGCTTAGGCACAGAGTAAATAGCATCTTCCGAGATGGTAAATATGGTTGGGATAACCGCAAATCCCATCGCAATACCAACAATTAAGGTATTGCGCTGCTGATAGTCCCACCCCTTGTCGGCAAGAAAGTAAATCAAGCCGTCATCAAAGAAGAGTTTTTCCAAGTATGGAGAGTATTCAAACAGTCCCCACCAAATCAGAACAATCGCTGGCAGCAAAGTAATTAGGTGTAATCCCTTGGGTACTTGAGATTTTACTCGCAATGGTAGTGATGCCCATAAACCACCACACCCAAGGGCGGTAAGTGGAATAACCACAATGCTCAGCATAAAGGCGAGTAGGTTTTTCTCCATAATAGGCGCAAGCCAAACTGCCGCAAGGAAACCAATCACTAATGTCGGCAGCGCTTCCATCAATTCAATCGCCGGTTTGATGGTATTTCGCATCTTAGTCGACATGAAATAGGCAGTGTAGACAGCACCTAGTACCGCGATAGGTACAGAAAACAACATGGCATACAGCGCCGCTTTAATGGTACCAAACACCAAGGGAACAAGACTAAACTTGGGCTCGACATCTTCTGCTGACGCAGAGGTTTGCCAAACGTAATCGGGCTCGGAATAACCCTCGTATTGCACCTTTTGCGTCAGCTCTTTTACAGAGATCTCAGGATAAGGGGCATCAATGCGAAAGCGCTGGATTTTATCTTGATATACACTCATCAAGTAACGATCGTTTTGCGATAAGGCGCTCAATAATGGAGGGCCATCAGTGCTTACGTTTAAAATCGGTTTAGAGCGTGTCGCATAAAAAAGACTGTGCGTTCCATCGGCACCAATAGTCCAAAAGCCTTTGGTCGTGTGCTCTGAAAGTATATTTGTCACCTCGGAGCTGGTCGTATATTTTCGAGCAGTCTGCAAGCGCCTTTCATTTTGAAACACCAAGAACCAAAATTCGAGATCTTCAGTGCCATTGGAGACAATGGCACCTTTATCTCCACTGAGAAACTTAAACTCTCTATGGGTCCCTTGTTGTGTTTTCTCTTGATGCTGAAACGCTAGCCTAAACTCTTCCGTCCTAGTGCGCCGAAAGAATAATTTTGCTGTGTCTCCATCAAGCACTACCACATAAAGCCCATCTCTGGCGATATACAGGCCGTTGACGTCATCAAACTCCACAGGTAACGACACTATTCGGTAGCTATTCCCTGCAAAGTAATCAAAGACTTCTACCTCTGTTTCGCTCGCTCTAGCGAGTACCGCACCAGCCGGTAGCACGGAGAAATCTAAATATTGGGTATCAAAGTTGGGATTATCGAATCGAAGAGCCGAAAGCTCACGATTCACTCTCAAGTTAGGCGTGTACACCTTTCTAGTTTGCGAATGAGAGACGATAAATTCGGGCATCACCACTTCTATATTGCCACTCGCATCTATCATTGCCGTCCATGGTTGCGGAGAGTCCTTCGCTATAGCTACCGGATCTTTTTGCGCCAAGGCTCGATTGATCACTTTAATATCATCATCTAGCGAGAAGTAGATAACCTCGCCTTTGTTGTTAATTGCTGTGCCATTTCGACCGGTATTATCAATATTGACATCAATGAATGAATTACCGGAAACAGGCAGGTGATATTCCGTTTGCTGATAGGTGGAAGTGCCAAAAATCGGCAGGGTTTCTGAAATGAAATAAATAAGAATGCCGAATAAGCCCACCAGCATTCCTAGGCCACTAGCCTTGACCAATACGGTTATCAACTTATCTTTGATCAGACGAGCTCTATTGGTCTCTTTTAACAACGATGTAGCCCTATTCATTTAATGTGATCTTCTCTGATCTGACGATTGTAACTCAAGCATTTGACATAAAGGTGACACAAATTAGTAATAGTTTGTGCGACACATTTCCTTACACGCAACGTGACCACTGTCACATGGCTGAAATCTAACTGCAATAATATTCACTCCCCCCATTTTAGCACTAGACTTGCATTGCAAACTAGAAAACGGAAAAGAAGATGAGCACAGAAAAACTGTATGTAGAAAAAGAACTTAGCTGGCTTTCTTTTAATGAACGAGTCCTGCAAGAGGCCGCTGATAAGTCGGTTCCCTTAATAGAAAGAATCCGGTTTCTAGGCATATTTTCCAACAACCTCGATGAGTTCTACAAGGTACGATTTTCCGATGTTAAACGCCGTATCTTGATCAACCAAGAACGAGGTCGTCAAGACAATTCAAAACGCCTACTCAGCAAAATGCAAAGCAAGGCAATGAAACTCAATCTGCGATTTGACGAGTTGTATAGCGAATTGCTTCTCGAAATGGCCCGCCGCCGTATCTTCTTAGTCAACGAAGCGCAGCTCAACGAAACTCAGCAGCAATGGCTCAAAAAGTTCTTTCGTAAGCAAGTACTGCCCCATATCACGCCTGTCGTAATGCATGAGGATATTAATGTACTGGATTTCCTCAAAGATGAATACGCTTACCTAAGCGTAGCGCTCGTCAAAGACAACGTAGCGCAATACGCACTGCTGGAGATCCCAACCGATCACCTGCCACGCTTTGTTATGGTGCCAGAGCAGAAGGGAAAGCGTCGTAAGACTATCATCCTGTTAGACAACGTGATTCGCTACTGCCTAGACGATATCTTCAATGGCTTCTTTGAGTACGATGAAATCAACTGTTATTCCATGAAGATGACCCGAGATGCGGAGTACGATCTCAGTCACGAGGTTGAGCACAGCCTACTTGAGCAAATGTCGGAAGGCCTGAGTCAGCGTCTATCCGCCATGCCTGTGCGCTTTGTTTACGAGAAAGACATGCCACGTGAAATGCTAGAATTTCTATGCCGAAAACTTGAGATCTCCAACTATGACAGCTTAATACCGGGTGGGCGCTATCATAACTTCAAGGACTTCATTGGCTTTCCAAACGTAGGCCGTGACTACCTAGAAAATAAGCCATTGCCACCACTTAAATCCGCCGTATTTGAGCAGTACAACAACAGCTTTGATGCCATTAGCGCGGAAGATATTTTGCTTCATTACCCTTACCACACCTTTGATCACGTCTCTGAGCTTGTCAGGCAAGCATCGTTTGATCCAAAAGTGCTCAGTATTAAGATCAATATCTACCGCGTCGCCAAACACTCAAAGCTCATGAATTCATTGATTGATGCGGTAAACAACGGCAAGAAAGTGACCGTTGTGGTTGAGTTGCAGGCGCGCTTTGATGAACAAGCGAATATCTTATGGTCAAAGCGGTTAACCGACGCTGGAGTACAAGTGGTTTTTGGTGCTCCCGGTCTAAAGATACACTCTAAGTTGCTATTAATTAGCCGCCGTGAAGGTGGCGAAATAAAGCGCTACGCTCATATAGGTACCGGTAATTTCCATGAGAAAACAGCTCGCATCTATACCGATTACTCTCTGCTGACCGCCAAGCCAGAGATTACTGATGAGGTTCGTAATGTCTTTGGATATATTGAGAATCCTTATCGCCCTGTTGCCTTTCATCAGTTGATCGTCTCTCCAAAGAACTCACGCAAGCGTCTCTACAAGCTAATAGATGATGAGATAGAGAACGCAGAATTGGGCAACAGAAGTGGGATCACCCTTAAGATCAATAACCTCGTAGATAAAGGGCTGATCAACAAGCTCTATCAAGCAAGCAGTGCGGGTGTCTCTATACGCATGATCATTAGAGGCATGTGCTCTCTTGTTCCAGGAGTAGAAGGGATCAGTGAGAATATCAAAGTCATCAGTGTCATAGACCGTTTTCTTGAGCACCCGCGAGTCATCATTACCGAGAATAATGGCGACCCTAAGGTGTTTATCTCATCGGCAGATTGGATGACTAGGAATATAGAGCACCGTATCGAGGTAGCAGCGCCGATTAATGATAATAAGCTAAAGCAAAGAATCATTGATATTATGGAGCTACAATTTACAGATACCGTTAAGGCTCGATGGATCGACAAGGAGATGTCGAACAGCTACGTGGCACGAGGAAATCGCCGCAAGGTTCGCTCTCAGATCGCTACCTACGAGTATATTAAACAAGTAGAAAAGCAGGCTAGAAGACTGAGTGAGCAAACAATTGAAGCATCCTGACGTGATGCACAGCAGTGAGGCTACCCCAGAAAAAGATATTGCAGCCATTGACCTTGGCTCCAATAGCTTCCATATGGTGGTCGCAAAGGTGGTAGGGCAAGACCTACAGATAATCAGTCGCCATAAGCAACGAGTTAAATTGGCTAGTGGACTGGACTCGCGCAACAATCTCACCAACGAGGCCATGCAACGTGGCCTCGATTGCTTGAAGATGTTCGCCGAACGACTGGACGGGTTCAAAAAAGACAATGTGAGAATCGTTGCCACCCATACCCTGCGTATTGCCAACAATGCCCACCTATTTATTCAGCGAGCAAGACAAGTGCTTCCCTTTCCCATTGAAGTGATTCCGGGTGAAGAAGAGGCGCGCCTTATCTATTTAGGTGTTGCTCACACTCAACCCGTATCCAAGAGCAAACTTGTTGTCGATATCGGTGGTGGTAGTACCGAGCTTGTGATTGGCGAAGGCTTTGAAGCAGAGCTGGTCAATAGCCAGCAGATGGGGTGTGTTAGCTACGCTCATCGCTACTTTAGCGACGGAAAGCTCAATACCAAGAACTTCGCTGCCGCAAACCTTGCAGCCCTGCGAGAATTGGAGTTTCTGGCGAAGCAATACAAGCGACATGGCTGGGAGTTAACCTTAGGGTCCTCTGGAACAGTAAAAGCCATTCGTGAGTGTTTGATTAGCCTGGACTATGAAGACGGTATCATCACACCCAAGCGCCTCAAAAAGCTGGTGAAGCACCTTTGTGAGTTTAAGAAGGTAGAGAAGATAGCGATCAAGGGCATTATCGAGGAGCGACTGTCAGTGCTCGCTCCTGGCGTTGCTATCTTACAAGCCATTCTGCAGTCCCTAGAGATCGAAGAGCTTCATTACTCTTCCGGCGCCCTGCGGGAAGGGGCAATGTATGAGATGGAAGAGCGCTTTGCACATTCCGATATTCGTATGCGTACAGCGGAGAACCTAGCACTTCAGCACAGAATCGATGTCGAGCAAGCTAATCGAGTGAGACAGCACAGCAAGCATTTCCTTAAACAAGTGATTGCCGATACGGAGTTAGAAAAGAGCAGCGAATTGGTCAAGCTACTTAACTGGGCTGCCTTATTGCATGAAGTAGGATTGAGCCTGAACTATCGAGGCTACCACCGACATTCTCACTACCTTCTTCAGCATACCAATATGCCCGGCTTCAACAGCGAGCAACAAAGGTTGATCGCCACTCTAGTTCGATATCACAGAAAGGCTTTAAAGCTCAGTGAGATGGATGAGTTTAGCTTGTATGCCAAGGAAGACATCCTTGAGCTTATCAAGATTTTGCGCCTCTCCATTGTGATTAATGTCTCGCGAAATGATGCAAAGGCCGGCCTTTGGCAACTCACCATTGAGGATGGCGATTGGGTATTGTCTCACTCGGATTTAGATCATTTGCGAGAAAATCGCTTATTGATATCAGACTTAGAGCAAGAGCAGTTCTATTGGCACAGTGCCGGCTGGGGATTGAGGTTCGAGTTTGGTGATTTACTTGAAGAAAGATAGCTAAAAGGGCTCTGTGAGCCCTTTATAGTTTCAAATCGACCTTGCTCAGCTCTTTTTGAGCCAGCTCACGGGAGATGGGAATATACCCTTCACGAGATACCGCTTGTTGCCCTTGTTTGGAGTAGATAAAACGAATCAGCTCACGCTGACTTCGCGGCAACGCCTTGTTCGGCTGCTTATTGACATAGATATAAAGCTGGCGGCTCAGTGGGTACTTACCGCTAATAATGTTCTCTGGTGTTGGTAGCGTATAGTTATCATCATACTCAGCAATAGGGAGCAAACGCGTGCCTACCGCTTTTGATGCTACGCCCGAGTACCCGATAGAGGATACCGACGAAGCAACGCCCTGAACCACAGACGTCGCCCCCAACAACTCATTTACCGAGCTGTCAAAGTCTCCACCACACAATACTTTACTCTTAAACACACCATGAGTGCCCGACACCGGGTTACGCCCATACTTTTGTATCTTTAGCTTACCCCAAGGCTGCAACACCCCAAGGTCACTCCAGGTATCGATATATCGATTGGTGCCACAAAAGTAAGTGATTGAAAAGATGGCATCCAGCTGAACAAAATTCAGCCCTTGAATTGGGTTGTCTTGATGTACAAATACGCCCAAAGCATCAAGTGCCACTACAAGCTCAGTAGGCGCATAGCCATACTCGCGTTCAAAAGCAGCAATTTCACTCGGCTGCATTTCCCGGCTCATAGGCCCAAACTGCGCCGTTCCCTCAGTAAGAGCAGGAACAGCCGTTGAACTGCCTGAGGCTTGCACCTGAACATTAACGCTAGGATACAGGGCAGAAAACTCTTCCGCCCACGCAGTGATAATACCCGCAAGGGAGTCTGAGCCCACGGATGTTAGATTACCCGAGATACCTTGAATGGCTTTGTAATCTGGTAAAGGGGTTGATGCGCTACAAAAGGACGTCACAAAAACCAGCACACCAGCAATCAACGAGCGTCTCACGATTGTGCTAACTCCCTAGCTACTAAGCGCTTAGGCAGCACAAAGGAGAACTGACTGCCCTTGCCCACTTCACTTTGTATTTCTAGCAGTGAATCGTGATGACTCAGGGTGTGCTTCACGATAGCCAAACCTAAACCACTGCCACCGGTTTCTCTTGAGCGTGCCTTATCAACCCGATAAAAGCGCTCGGTCAGCCTATGCAAATGCTGAGGTTCGATTCCCTCACCCGTATCGGCGACCTGCAAGTAAGCACCTTGTACGGTCTCATTCCAGGTAACATGGATATGTGAGCCCGCTGGCGTATATTTCACCGCGTTGTAAACCAAGTTAGAGATGGCGCTGCGCAACTGGTCTTCATCACCCATTACCTTCAACGACTCATCAATATCAAACTTAAGCTGATGTTCTTTACTACCGCTTAGTGCCTGAGCTTCTTTCTCAAGCACATGCAACATGCGCGGTACATCGACAATATCATCACCCCCGCCCATTGGAGCGGCTTCGATCTTAGATAGCGTCAGAAGCTGATTCACTAGGCTGTTCATTCGATTGAGCTGCTCAGTCATGACTCCATGAGCTTTTGGCCACATTGGGCCCACCAACATATCGGGATCGGCCGTCATTTCTAAGTAGCCCTGCAATACCGTCATCGGGGTGCGCAGTTCATGAGACACGTTGGCAAAAAAGTTACGACGCATACCCTCAAGGGTTTTAAGCTGAGAAACGTCACGTACTACCATCAGGTGCTCACCATCGGTATACGGCACAATACGCAATTCCAGTATACGCTCCACGTTTAGAGGAGAGCGCATCTCTAAAGGCTCTGAAAAGTCATTTTTATTCAGATACTTAATGAAATCTGGAGAACGAAGTAGATTAGTAATAGGGAGTTCAGAATCCTCTGGCCAGCGAAAGCCCAGCAGTTGCTGTGCTAATCGGTTGCACCAAACGATATTGCCTTCATCGCGAAACACCACTACCGCATCGGGCAAGGATTCTGCACCATTACGAAAGCGGCGAATAAGCCCAGTAAGCTCTTTTCGTTTACGGCGCTGACGCTGCTGCAAGCGGTACATGCCATTAAACAAAGGCTCCCAGTTACCGGAGCTTGAAGGAGGAGAAAGGCGCTTGTCATTCCACAGCCACTGTGAAAAACGGATTTGATTATGCAGATGCCACCCTAATTGCAATACGGTTGCAATCAGTAGCATCCATGGCATGTATCCTACAAACCATCCAAGCAAAACCCAAGGTGTATAAAAAAAAGCCAGCTCTAAAGCCAGCTTTCTCCATGTCAGTTTTTCTACCATCTAAAGGCGTACTCCAGAGTTCGACGAGCCTGCTGGTTAGGCTTTGGTCGAGAATCGGTAACCTGCACCGCGTACAGTTTGAACAAGTTTATGATGCTCAGTGGCTTCCAGCGCCTTACGCAGACGACGAATGTGAACATCGACGGTTCTGTCTTCCACGTAAACATTGGTGCCCCAAACATGGTTCAGAAGCTGCTCACGGCTATAGACACGCTCTTGGTGCGTCATGAAGAAGTGCAGCATCTTAAATTCGGTTGGTCCCATATCCAGTGCTTGGTCATGAGCCGTCACTCGGTGTGATACAGGGTCAAGACGCAGTCCTTGCACATCAATCACCTCTTCTGTTGAGGTTGGCGATGCACGACGAATCACTGCTTTCAGGCGAGCAAGTAGCTCTTTTGGTGAGAAAGGTTTGGTGATGTAATCATCAGCGCCTACTTCTAGGCCCTTCACCTTATCTTCTTCTTCTCCACGAGCAGTCAGCATCACAACTGGAATGTTACGCGTCATTTCATCACGCTTAAGGTGCTTGATGAAGTTAATACCAGTACCACCAGGCAACATCCAATCTAAAAGGATCAAGTCTGGAAAGGGTTCTTTGAGCATACTTACCGCGGTATCGTAGTCTTCAGCTTCTACCGTTTCATAACCTTTTTGTTCTAAAACAAAGCAAAGCATTTCGCGAATTGGTGCTTCATCCTCTACAACTAGGATTCTTCTAGACATTTTTCTGATAACCTCGATTATTCGTAAACTCGGCTTATTATCTTGCTAAATTATGACACTTTTGTGTCTATTGAAAACAAAAAATCATAATAAATTCATCGCACAAGACGAATATTGTATTAGGCATAGGTACAAACCTTCCTTTATCATTAGGTTTTCCCATTGCAATACAGAGACACATCATGTGGTTTAAAAACTGCCTAGTCTATCGCTTCAACCGTGAAGTAGACATACAAGCTGAAGCTCTTGAAGAGCAACTTAAAGAGTTTCAATTCAAGCCTTGCGGCAGCCAAGACAAACAAAAATTTGGTTGGTCTTTTGCGATGCCAGGCCAAGATCAATTACTCAGCCATGTCGCGCAAAATCGCATTCTGCTGTGTGCAAAAAAAGAAGAAAAACTGCTTCCTGCTTCAGTGGTCAATGATGCTGTGGCGAACAAGGTTGATATGCTTGAAGAGCAGGAAAACCGCCGTCTGAAGAAGACTGAGCGCGATACCATCAAAGATGAAATCCTTATGGATTTACTGCCTCGCGCCTTCACTCGTAGCCAACTTACCTACCTGCTTGTTTCCATCGAAGATGGTGTCATTCTTGTGGATGCTGCTAGCTCGAAAAAAGCAGAAGATGCGCTTGCGCTACTGCGTAAAACCATCGGTAGTTTACCTGTAGTACCAGCCCTACCAGAGACACCCGTTGAGACGACGTTGACCGAATGGGTTAAGGGCGAAAGCCAACCAACAGGCTTCGAAATCCTCGCTGAAGCAGAGCTAAAATCCGCGCT
Source organism: Vibrio breoganii (assembly GCF_001677275.1). Taxonomy (GTDB): domain Bacteria; phylum Pseudomonadota; class Gammaproteobacteria; order Enterobacterales; family Vibrionaceae; genus Vibrio; species Vibrio breoganii. Next base: position 530,078 of record NZ_CP016177.1, on the reverse strand, counting down.
AGAAGACGGTGGCATCATCCGTTGTAAGCAGCAAGATTTACAAAGCGAAGAAATCCTAAATCATATCGAAGCGAATAAGTTTGTTACAAAATTGGCGTTAAATTGGCAGGAACGTGTCGAATTTATCCTTGCAGAAGACGCGAGTTTGAAGCGAATTAAGTTTGGTGAAGAGGTAAAAGATCAAAACGAAGACATTCCTCGTGAAGATAAAGCCGCTCGTTTTGATGCTGACTTTTCATTGATGAGCAGTGAATTGCTGGCTTTGGTGGGCAATTTACATACCGAATTAGGCGGTTTAGAGAAAAACTAACCCTAATTACCCACTACATTCTGTGACATGTATACTTTTTAGTGGCGATTTTTGCGACGATCCCGTAAAATTCGCCCTCCTTATATCTCGCTACAAGGTGGCGAGATCCTGACTTGAAATCAGAATAGAGTATACAAACATGTTCACACCAGAATTACTTTCTCCTGCGGGTAGCCTAAAAAACATGCGCTACGCATTTGCATACGGCGCAGACGCGGTTTATGCAGGCCAACCACGATACAGTCTTCGTGTTCGTAACAATGAGTTTAACCACGAAAACCTGCAAATCGGTATCAATGAAGCACATGCCCAAGGCAAGAAACTGTATGTGGTTTGTAACATCCAGCCTCATAACTCTAAGTTAAAAACCTTTATCCGCGACCTTAAGCCCGTGGTTGAAATGGGCCCTGACGCTCTGATCATGTCAGATCCAGGCCTTATCATGATGGTTCGTGAAGCATTCCCGGACATGCCTATTCACCTATCCGTTCAAGCAAACGCAGTAAACTGGGCGACAGTGAAGTTCTGGTCTACTCAAGGTGTAGAGCGCGTTATCCTTTCTCGTGAGCTTTCTCTTGAAGAAATCGAAGAGATCCGTGAGCACTGCCCTGAAACAGAACTAGAAATCTTTGTACACGGTGCTCTTTGCATGGCGTACTCTGGTCGCTGCCTACTGTCAGGTTACATCAACAAGCGTGACCCGAACCAAGGCACCTGCACCAACGCATGTCGTTGGGAGTACAAAGCAGAGAAAGCAACGGAAGATGAGACAGGTCAAATTGTTGAAATTCAAGAAGCGGTTCCTCAAGAGAGCCAAGAGCGTCCAGACAATACTCTAGGTTTAGGTAAGCCAACTGACGAGGTTGTGCTTCTATCTGAATCTCATCGTCCTGAAGAGAAAATGGCGGCATTCGAAGATGAGCATGGTACCTACATCATGAACTCTAAAGACCTACGCGCGGTACAGCACGTAGAGCGTCTAACTAAGATGGGTGTACACTCTTTGAAGATCGAAGGTCGTACTAAGTCTTTCTATTACTGTGCACGTACTGCTCAGGTATATCGTAAAGCAATTGATGATGCTGTTGCAGGCAAGCCATTTGATGAGAACCTACTAGGAACTCTAGAGAGCCTTGCACATCGTGGCTACACTGAAGGTTTCCTTCGTCGTCATACCCATGATGCTTACCAGAACTATGAGTACGGCTATTCAGTATCAGACTCACAACAGTTTGTAGGTGAGTTTACCGGCAAACGCCGTGGCGATCTTGCTGAAGTAGAAGTGAAGAACAAATTCTTGGTCGGTGATAGCCTAGAGCTAATGACTCCAGAAGGTAACGTTGTCTTCAACCTTGAAGTCATGGAGAACCGTAAATCTGAGAGCATCGACGATGCTAAGGGTAATGGGCACTTTGTATTTATCCCAGTACCACAAGACATGAACCTAGAGTTTGGCTTGCTAATGCGCAACCTTAACTCTGGTCAAGATACTCGTAACCCATCAGGTAAATAATCGATGGCTCTATTGATCCAAAAAACGTGCATTAATTGCGATATGTGCGAACCTGAATGCCCAAACGATGCCATCAGCATGGGGGACTCTATCTATGAGATAGATCCGAACCTATGTACTGAATGTAAGGGTCACTATGATGCACCAACGTGCCAATCGGTGTGTCCGATTACTAAGTGTATTATCACTGACCCTCAGCATGTAGAGACCGAAGAGGAACTACTAGAGAAGTTTGTGATTATTCAGGGTATGGCATAGAGCCACTTAAATTATCATCCTATAAAATCCGATACTCATTAGTGACTATCGGATTTTTTATAACTAAAAAAGATGCAATTATCTAGGGAAGACAGAGAGCGACTATGTTTGATCTTTGGCAACAGCTGCAATTGATTAATCACTACCAATACCAATCAAAACCCGGAGCCAATTCAGTGATGGGTTGGGCAGGAGAAGGAAGTGGTTCAGTCAACATAGAGATGGAAGAAAACGATACCCTTTACTTTAAAGAGCAAGGGCGTTTCACTCTTGAGCAAAATGGACATACTGTCGACACTCAAAACGAGTTCATATGGCAACGTCTGGGCGCTCTAAAAATTAAGCTGCTGCACAGCCGCTTCGGCAGAGAGAACGCAGTAGAGCTATTTGTGCTCAGCTACAACGCTGAGACAAAACAATGGATTAGTGATTCAGCACATGTCTGTGGTGATGACCTATATAGCGGCATGGCCAAATGGAATAATGACTCCATCGAGTTTAATTGGTCAATCAGCGGTCCGCGTAAACAAGAAAACTTGCATTATCGCTATACGAGGTAGTTTTGGGATTTTTAATCATTACAACGATCATGTGGTCGTTATCATTCAGTTTAATTGGAGTCTACTTAGCGGGACAAGTGGATGCATATGTATCAGTTTGGATTCGTATCGCATTAGCAGCAGTAGTCTTTTTGCCTTTGCTTCGCTTAAAGGCGGTGAAAAAGTCCGAAGCACTGCAACTTATGGGGATTGGTGGTATCCAGCTTGGTTTGATGTACATTTTCTACTATCAATCCTTCTTGCTACTGACGGTACCAGAAGTATTGGTGTTTACCGTCTTTACCCCAATTTATGTCACCCTTATTTATGATGCCCTCAAAAAGCAATTCAATCCTCTGTATTTAGTCAGTGCGTTTGTCGCTGTCATCGGTGCTCTGGTTATTCGCTATGACAACCTAACAGAGGATTACCTTATCGGCTTCTTAGTCGTCCAGTGCTCTAACCTCTGTTTTGCATTTGGTCAGGTTGGCTATAAGTATTTCAAAGAGAGCCGCGAAGAAATGGCACAGCGAGATATCTTTGGTTGGTTCTATATTGGTGCTTTAGTGGTCGTCACCATCGCTTGGGCTATCTGGGGCAAAGCTGAACTGCCTACAGATCCAACACAAATTGGTGTGCTGCTTTGGTTAGGTATCGGTGCTTCCGGATTGGGTTATTTCTTATGGAACAGAGGCGCGAGCCAAGTAGACCCAGGTTACCTTGCCATCATGAACAACGCACTGATCCCGGCAGGATTGATTGTTAATGTCACTATCTGGAATAGAGATGTAGACATGACTCGTCTTATCATTGGCGGTGGCATCATACTATTAGCTTTGTTTATTCATTCGAGAATAAAGCGGAAGGTTGTTAAGAGTTAGTTCTGATAGTTAAGATTGGAGAGGCTGCCGAGAGGTGGCCTTTTTTTGTGACTGGGGTTCTGGGTTCTGGGTTCTGGGTTCTGGGTTCTTTAGGCTAAGGGCTCTGGTTGGTCTCATAAACTCTTTATACTGCATGCCTATTAATATCCTAAGAAACCTGTAGGTGTTGGTTGAAACAGGTACGTACTCATTATCACAGCTCACATATGAGCTAGACCATACCAGCAGGAATAGATCGCAGACAATATGTAATTAACGATGGACAGAATTGCACGGAGCAAAAGGTAAGTATGTTCGCTAAGAAAGTTTTTCTACAGGCAAGAAAAAAGCCCTAGTCTTTCGACGCGGACGGCCAGTCTAGGGCTTCTTATTAGTGGCGGAGTGGCCCGGCTTGGGTTCAATCGAACTCGCGCACGAGCGGGACTCGTTTGCTCCCAGAGCAAAATATAATCCAGATAGCAAAAAACCTCAGCCTTTCGTCGCGGACGGCTAGTCTGAGGTTTTGTTTCAATTAATGCTAAAGCTATAGACGAAAAAAAGCCCTAGTCTTTCGACTAGGGCTTTTTATTAGTGGCGGAGTGGACGGGACTCGAACCCGCGACCCCCGGCGTGACAGGCCGGTATTCTAACCAACTGAACTACCACTCCGCACCAATTTGTGCGATTAATTTCTAATGAAACCAATCAAAGTCTTTCATCCAAAGTCTGACACTTTTGTTGCTTTGGACTTTAAATTGTTTCTGTGACGCCGCAGATTTTGTCGAGAGAAGCACAGTGTACGTTAGTACATGAGCATCGCATCGGCAAAAGATGCAAGTTACGGGAACAATTTATGTTCAAAGCCTGGCGATGTCCTACTCTCACATGGGGAAACCCCACACTACCATCGGCGCTATTATGTTTCACTTCTGAGTTCGGCATGGAATCAGGTGGGTCCACAATGCTATGGTCGCCAAGCAAATTTCTTATTTGTCTTCAGCTTTTTCAAAAAAAAGCTGAAAGCAAAAATTAATAATTCGGAAAGCTGCTTCTCTATAAAAGAGAGTTAAAAGTTTTTATCACACATTCAAAGTTCTTACTTCGAGTCCACAAAACCCCTTGGGTGTTGTATGGTTAAGCCTCACGGGCAATTAGTACAGGTTAGCTCAATGCCTCGCAGCACTTACACACCCTGCCTATCAACGTTCTAGTCTCGAACAACCCTTTAGGACACTTAAAGTGCCAGGGAAGACTCATCTCAGGGCTCGCTTCCCGCTTAGATGCTTTCAGCGGTTATCGATTCCGAACTTAGCTACCGGGCAATGCCATTGGCATGACAACCCGAACACCAGAGGTTCGTCCACTCCGGTCCTCTCGTACTAGGAGCAGCCCCCTTCAATCTTCCAACGCCCACGGCAGATAGGGACCGAACTGTCTCACGACGTTCTAAACCCAGCTCGCGTACCACTTTAAATGGCGAACAGCCATACCCTTGGGACCGACTTCAGCCCCAGGATGTGATGAGCCGACATCGAGGTGCCAAACACCGCCGTCGATATGAACTCTTGGGCGGTATCAGCCTGTTATCCCCGGAGTACCTTTTATCCGTTGAGCGATGGCCCTTCCATTCAGAACCACCGGATCACTATGACCTGCTTTCGCACCTGCTCGAATTGTCATTCTCGCAGTCAAGCGGGCTTATGCCATTGCACTAACCACACGATGTCCAACCGTGTTTAGCCCACCTTCGTGCTCCTCCGTTACTCTTTGGGAGGAGACCGCCCCAGTCAAACTACCCACCAGGCACTGTCCTCATCCCCGATAAGGGGACTAAGTTAGAACATCAACACTACAAGGGTGGTATTTCAAGGATGGCTCCAACGATACTGGCGTACCGTCTTCAAAGCCTCCCACCTATCCTACACATGTAGGGTCAATGTTCAGTGCCAAGCTGTAGTAAAGGTTCACGGGGTCTTTCCGTCTAGCCGCGGGTACACTGCATCTTCACAGCGATTTCAATTTCACTGAGTCTCGGGTGGAGACAGCGTGGCCATCATTACGCCATTCGTGCAGGTCGGAACTTACCCGACAAGGAATTTCGCTACCTTAGGACCGTTATAGTTACGGCCGCCGTTTACCGGGGCTTCGATCAAGAGCTTCGACCGAAGTCTAACCCCATCAATTAACCTTCCGGCACCGGGCAGGCGTCACACCGTATACGTCATCTTACGATTTTGCACAGTGCTGTGTTTTTAATAAACAGTTGCAGCCACCTGGTATCTGCGACTCCTAGTAGCTCCATCCGCAAGGGACTTCACCGCCAAGAGCGTACCTTCTCCCGAAGTTACGGTACCATTTTGCCTAGTTCCTTCACCCGAGTTCTCTCAAGCGCCTTGGTATTCTCTACCCGACCACCTGTGTCGGTTTGGGGTACGATTTCTTATAATCTGAAGCTTAGAGGCTTTTCCTGGAAGCATGGCATCAATGACTTCACTGCACGTAGCAGCTCGACATCGTATCTCAGCGTTAAGAAAGTCCGGATTTACCTAAACCTTCCGCCTACATACTTGAACCTGGACAACCATCGCCAGGCCCACCTAGCCTTCTCCGTCCCCCCATCGCAATTATAAGAAGTACGGGAATATTAACCCGTTTCCCATCGACTACGCCTTTCGGCCTCGCCTTAGGGGTCGACTTACCCTGCCCCGATTAACGTTGGACAGGAACCCTTGGTCTTCCGGCGAGGGGGTTTTTCACCCCCTTTATCGTTACTCATGTCAGCATTCGCACTTCTGATACGTCCAGCAGCCCTTACAGACCACCTTCAACCGCTTACAGAACGCTCCCCTACCCCGCATACAAAAGTATGCAGCCGCAGCTTCGGTGTATAGCTTAGCCCCGTTACATCTTCCGCGCAGGCCGACTCGACCAGTGAGCTATTACGCTTTCTTTAAATGATGGCTGCTTCTAAGCCAACATCCTGGCTGTCTGAGCCTTCCCACATCGTTTCCCACTTAGCTATACTTTGGGACCTTAGCTGGCGGTCTGGGTTGTTTCCCTCTCCACGACGGACGTTAGCACCCGCCGTGTGTCTCCCGGATAGTACTCAATGGTATTCGGAGTTTGCAAAGGGTTGGTAAGTCGGGATGACCCCCTAGCCTTAACAGTGCTCTACCCCCATTGGTATTCGTCCGAGGCGCTACCTAAATAGCTTTCGGGGAGAACCAGCTATCTCCAGGTTTGATTGGCCTTTCACCCCTAGCCACAAGTCATCCGCTAATTTTTCAACATTAGTCGGTTCGGTCCTCCAGTTGATGTTACTCAACCTTCAACCTGCCCATGGCTAGATCACCTGGTTTCGGGTCTAATTCTAGCAACTCGACGCCCAGTTAAGACTCGGTTTCCCTACGGCTCCCCTATACGGTTAACCTTGCTACTAAAATTAAGTCGCTGACCCATTATACAAAAGGTACGCAGTCACGCTTCGAGGCGCTCCTACTGCTTGTACGTACACGGTTTCAGGTTCTATTTCACTCCCCTCACAGGGGTTCTTTTCGCCTTTCCCTCACGGTACTGGTTCACTATCGGTCAGTCAGTAGTATTTAGCCTTGGAGGATGGTCCCCCCATGTTCAAACAGGATATCACGTGTCCCGCCTTACTCGTTTTCACTTAAAATGCGTTGTCGGTTACGGGGCTATCACCCTATACTGCGAGACTTTCCAGACTCTTCACCTGACGCATTAAAAGCTTAAGGGCTAATCCAATTTCGCTCGCCGCTACTTTCGGAATCTCGGTTGATTTCTCTTCCTTCGGGTACTTAGATGTTTCAGTTCCCCGAGTTTGCCTCATTAACCTATGTATTCAGTTAATGATACGTGCTTATGCACGTGGGTTTCCCCATTCAGAAATCCCAGACTCAAATGGTTATTACTACCTAATCTGGGCTTATCGCAAGTTATTACGTCTTTCATCGCCTCTGACTGCCAAGGCATCCACCGTGTACGCTTAGTCACTTAACCATACAACCCCAAAGGGTCTTGCTTACGCAATGCAGTTGCTACGCTGCAGTATGACGTTTCCAAGGTGCGTTATCTCTTTATTATGAGCGAGATAACATTCGATTTTGCCGGACTCAAATTTGAATGCACTCTGGCAAGAGTACATTCCCAAGAACACTTGAATGTGTGTTGGTACCTACATCAATAAAGATATAGGATTTGAGAACTTTTAAATTTGATAAATAATGAAATCACATTATTTATCGTCAGCTTTCCAAATTGTTAAAGAGCATGAATTTCTAGCCAAAAGGCAATAAAAAAACATTTTCTAATTACTTTCAGTTACTTCGCTTAGGCGACAAAAATCCCAACCAGTATCAATTTCTTGTTCTGGTTTGGAATAAGTTTCCAAAAATAGTTAGAGAATGGTGGGCGATACCGGGCTCGAACCAGTGACCCCCTCCTTGTAAGGGAGGTGCTCTCCCAACTGAGCTAATCGCCCACATTTTATTGTTCAGTGGTATGAACATTCTAAGATGGTGGAGCTATGCGGGATCGAACCGCAGACCTCCTGCGTGCAAGGCAGGCGCTCTCCCAGCTGAGCTATAGCCCCATCTTAGGAACTATTTTCTCCTTTTAAGGGGAGAAAATGGTGGGTCGTGCAGGATTCGAACCTGCGACCAATTGATTAAAAGTCAACTGCTCTACCAGCTGAGCTAACGACCCAATGGTATCCCGTAGGGGAGTCGAACCCCTGTTACCGCCGTGAAAGGGCGGTGTCCTAGGCCTCTAGACGAACGGGACACTAGATTTATCTTTACTCCGAAGAGCAAACATAAACTGTTGAAACACCTTGGGGGGTGTTTCAAAAATCTCTCTTTACTTTCTAAACCATATCAATCTGTGTGGACACTCATCGTGAGTAATCATCGTATAAGGAGGTGATCCAGCCCCAGGTTCCCCTAGGGCTACCTTGTTACGACTTCACCCCAGTCATGAACCACAAAGTGGTGAGCGTCCTCCCGAAGGTTAAACTACCCACTTCTTTTGCAGCCCACTCCCATGGTGTGACGGGCGGTGTGTACAAGGCCCGGGAACGTATTCACCGTGACATTCTGATTCACGATTACTAGCGATTCCGACTTCATGGAGTCGAGTTGCAGACTCCAATCCGGACTACGACGCACTTTTTGGGATTCGCTCACCATCGCTGGTTGGCCGCCCTCTGTATGCGCCATTGTAGCACGTGTGTAGCCCTACTCGTAAGGGCCATGATGACTTGACGTCGTCCCCACCTTCCTCCGGTTTATCACCGGCAGTCTCCCTGGAGTTCCCACCATTACGTGCTGGCAAACAAGGATAAGGGTTGCGCTCGTTGCGGGACTTAACCCAACATTTCACAACACGAGCTGACGACAGCCATGCAGCACCTGTCTCAGAGTTCCCGAAGGCACCAAAGCATCTCTGCTAAGTTCTCTGGATGTCAAGAGTAGGTAAGGTTCTTCGCGTTGCATCGAATTAAACCACATGCTCCACCGCTTGTGCGGGCCCCCGTCAATTCATTTGAGTTTTAATCTTGCGACCGTACTCCCCAGGCGGTCTACTTAACGCGTTAGCTCCGAAAGCCACGGCTCAAGGCCACAACCTCCAAGTAGACATCGTTTACGGCGTGGACTACCAGGGTATCTAATCCTGTTTGCTCCCCACGCTTTCGCATCTGAGTGTCAGTATCTGTCCAGGGGGCCGCCTTCGCCACTGGTATTCCTTCAGATCTCTACGCATTTCACCGCTACACCTGAAATTCTACCCCCCTCTACAGTACTCTAGCCTGCCAGTTTCAAATGCGGTTCCGAGGTTGAGCCCCGGGCTTTCACATCTGACTTAACAAACCACCTGCATGCGCTTTACGCCCAGTAATTCCGATTAACGCTCGCACCCTCCGTATTACCGCGGCTGCTGGCACGGAGTTAGCCGGTGCTTCTTCTGTCGCTAACGTCAAACACTAAAGCTATTAACTCTAATGCCTTCCTCACGACTGAAAGTACTTTACAACCCGAAGGCCTTCTTCATACACGCGGCATGGCTGCATCAGGCTTGCGCCCATTGTGCAATATTCCCCACTGCTGCCTCCCGTAGGAGTCTGGACCGTGTCTCAGTTCCAGTGTGGCTGATCATCCTCTCAGACCAGCTAGGGATCGTCGCCTTGGTGAGCCATTACCTCACCAACTAGCTAATCCCACCTGGGCATATCCTGAAGCGAGAGGCCCGAAGGTCCCCCTCTTTGGTCCGTAGACGTTATGCGGTATTAGCCATCGTTTCCAATGGTTATCCCCCACATCAGGGCAATTTCCCAGGCATTACTCACCCGTCCGCCGCTCGACGCCCAACAAATCACCCGAAGGGTCAATGTTGTCGTTTCCGCTCGACTTGCATGTGTTAGGCCTGCCGCCAGCGTTCAATCTGAGCCATGATCAAACTCTTCAATTAAAGTTTTGTTGTTCCGAAGAACGGCTCAATGAATACTGACTTCAAAACTACTTATGTAATTCTAAAGCTATTATCGTTCCAACAGAACGATAATGAATTGACTGTGCCAATGACTAAAAGTCATCGTTTTGGTCACTCAGTTCATTGATAAATCTTTTCGATTATCATCAACGAGTGCCCACACAGATTGATAGGTTTAAATTGTTAAAGAGCGTTGCTTTTCAAGGGTTACCTCTCCAAGCGGACGGCCTATTCTAATGAGATAATTATCAGTGTCAACCACTTTTTTATTAATCATTTCATCTTTTTAGAACCGCTTGTTGTCTGCGATGTTTATCGTGACAACGGAGGCGCATTATAAGAATAAAACGCCCCCTGACAACCCCTAGAAAGGACTTTTTTCAACAAAAAGCACTGACCGTTTATTTTTCAAACAAAGCAAACGTTTTCGTGCTAATTCTACCGTGAAATAAACGAGTAATTTAGGTGATTAACCTTGTCTAGCGACGATATCACCACCTTCAACAACCAATTCTATTGGCTCTCCTGGAGCAAATTTTCCTGACAACAGTGATTTTGCCAATGGATTTTCAATATATTGTTGAATGGCACGCTTAAGTGGTCTCGCACCATAAACAGGGTCAAAACCAATATGAGCAATTTTATCCAGCGCTTCATCAGTAATAGACAGCTGGTACTCTTTGGCTTCTAAACGCGCAATCAATGCTTGAAGCTGAATAGAAGCAATATTGCGAATATGTTTTTCACCTAGAGGGTGGAAGACGACACTTTCATCCACGCGGTTTAAAAACTCTGGACGGAAATGGCTTCTCACCACTTCCATTACTCGCTCTTTCATTTGCACATAGGATGCCTCACCAAATCCCTCTTGGATCTGCGTAGACCCTAAATTAGAGGTCATGATCAAGACAGTATTGCGGAAATCCACCGTACGACCTTGTCCATCGGTAAGTCGCCCATCATCGAGCACCTGCAGAAGTATATTGAATACGTCAGGATGCGCCTTCTCTACTTCATCCAATAGAATAACCGAATAAGGCTTACGTCTTATCGCTTCGGTAAGATACCCGCCCTCTTCGTAACCGACATAACCAGGAGGCGCGCCTACTAATCTAGCAACAGAGTGTTTTTCCATGAATTCGGACATATCAATGCGAACCATGGCATCTTCACTATCAAACATAAAGTTGGCGAGTGTCTTGCACAGCTCGGTCTTACCTACACCCGTTGGACCGAGGAATAAGAATGACCCAATAGGTTTATTGGGATCAGAGAGCCCCGCACGACTACGACGTATAGCATCAGAAACGGCGCTTACTGCCTCATTTTGTCCGATAACATTTTCATGCAGCTCTTCTTCCATGCGCAATAGCTTAGACTTTTCAGCCTCAAGCATCTTCGCCACAGGAATACCAGTTTGTTTTGAGAGCACTTCTGCAATTTCTGCATCCCCTACTTTATTCTTAAGTAAGGTCAGCTCTTTCTGCTCAGCTTCAGAGGCAAGTTGCAGATGCTTCTCTAATTCAGGGATACGACCGTACTGTAGCTCAGACATTCGATTAAGGTCGCCCGCTCGGCGCGCAAATTCAATATCTAAACGCGCTTGCTCGAGCTCTGCTTTGATATTTTGTGTACCCGATAGTGAGGCTTTTTCAGCCGTCCATACCTCATCAAGTTCAGCATACTGGCGTTCTTTATCTGACAGCTCTTCGTTGATCAGCATTATGCGCTTACGACTGGCATCGTCATCTTCTTTATTTAGCGCCTGCTGCTCCATCTTTAATTGAATGATTTTACGATCAAGCTTGTCCATCGCCTCTGGCTTTGAGTCGATCTGCATACGAATAGAAGAGGCAGCCTCATCAATTAAGTCTATCGCCTTATCTGGCAATTGGCGGTCAGAGACATAACGATGTGATAGCGTCGCAGCTGCAACAATCGCAGGGTCAGTAATATCAACATGGTGGTGAAGCTCATACTTCTCTTTTAAGCCACGCAGGATTGCGATGGTATCTTCCACACTAGGCTCATCCACCAGCACTTTTTGAAAGCGGCGCTCAAGCGCTGGGTCTTTCTCTATATATTGGCGGTGTTCATCTAATGTTGTTGCTCCAACGCAGTGAAGTTCGCCTCGAGCCAATGCAGGTTTTAGCATATTACCGGCATCCATAGCGCCATCGGCTTTACCCGCACCGACCATGGTATGCATTTCATCGATAAAGAGGATGATATTACCCTCTTCTTGAGCCAGTTCATTCAGCACTGCTTTTAGACGCTCTTCAAACTCACCTCTATATTTGGCACCGGCAATCAATGCGCCCATATCCAAAGCAAGTACGCGACGTCCTTTGAGTCCTTCTGGGACTTCATCATTGATAATGCGCTGAGCAAGTCCTTCGACAATAGCGGTTTTGCCTACACCCGGTTCACCAATCAGTACAGGGTTGTTTTTGGTTCTGCGCTGCAGCACTTGAATGGTACGACGAATCTCATCATCTCGACCAATAACTGGGTCGAGTTTGCCCTGCTCTGCACGAGCAGTAAGGTCAATGGTGTATTTCTCTAATGCTTGACGCTGCTCTTCGGCATTAGGGTCATCTACCTTTTGACCACCCGTGATCTTTTCAATGGCTTCAACGATTTTCTTTTCAGTGACACCTTGAGACTTGAGCATTGGCCCGAGCTGACTGTTGTCATGAATCGCCGCTTGCAAGAACAACTCAGACGAGATGTAACTATCGTTGCGTTTTTGCGCGAACTTATCGCACAGATTAAGTAGCTTGGTCAGTGATGAAGAGACTTGTACATCAGCAGACATGCCACTGACTTTTGGAAAGCTATCCAGCTTTTCTGATAATTGAGCACGTAGCTGCGCAATATCAACCTGTATTAAGGTTAATAGTGGTCTTACGCTCCCTCCCTCTTGATTGAGTAAAGAGAAGAGTAGATGTGATGGCTCGATATATTGATGATCTCGGCCTACTGCCAAAGATTGGGCATCAGAAAGTGCGGCTTGAAATTTACCGGTTAAACGATCGTAACGCATGTTGGCCTCCTGAGAGCAATGAATGAGTATTTAATTATCACATGGTTGCATCAAAAGGCATTTTCAAGTGTTAGGTATAAGAAGGAGAGTTATTCAATCCAAATAAAGCTAGATTGACGCCCAGTAGATGCTTGTCTGCGGTAAGAAAAGAAACGCTCTGAGTCGGAGTATGTGCATAAGCCTGAAAGGGTCACATCATGGCAACCCGCTCTTTGCAGTCTCAGCTTGGCGAGTAAGGGAAGATCGGCCATCCACTTGCCTGGTTTGTGCTGATGAAAAGCAATGACATCGCCACCGTTACTATCAACAAACTGCTGCCTTACTTCATCTCCCACTTCAAATGCATCCAAGCTAATGGCTGGACCAACCCAAGCAATAACGGGAGAGGTAAAATGGCTTAACGTGTTTTCTAAGATCCCACCGACTAAACCGCGCCATCCAGCATGAACGCTTGCCACTTTCGTGCCGTCGACGCTAGCGAATAAAACAGGCAAGCAATCTGCGGTCATAACACTGCATACAACCCCTGGTACAGATGTCACTAAGGCATCAGCTTCAATGGTTTCAGAGGTAGGCTCGGTTAATTCGACCACAGTGGTAGAGTGTGTTTGATTCATCCACACAGGAGGGGAAGGCATCTTGCTCAGCTCAGCAAGATGCTCTCGGTTTCTTTGAACGATAACTGGGTCATCATTCACATGCATCCCTAAGTTAAGACTGGCAAAATCGTCTGATGAGAAGCCACCCACTCGAGTAGAGCTAATGGATTTCACGCGATCTGCAACGTCCCAACTAGGATGCAAGTAACTCATTAATATTCGTCTTCGTAGTTCAGACGCATATCTTGGCGCAGAGCCTCTGCCATTTCGACCATGTCATCAGGCACAGGTGCATGAAACTGCATTTCTTCACCGCTTGATGGATGATCAAACTTCAGCATAACCGCATGCAGGGCTTGACGATCAAAGCCACGAATCATCGCAGTTAACTCTTCTGAAGCCCCTTTAGGGATGCGCGCACGACCACCGTAAGCAATGTCCCCAAGTAGAGGGTGTTGCAAATAAGACATGTGCACACGAATCTGGTGAGTACGACCGGTTTCTAGACGAAGTCTAATACGAGTATGTTCACGGAAATGCTCCGCAACTCGATAGTGCGTTACGGCCGGCTTGCCTAATTCGTTTACTGCCATCAAGGTGCGCTTAGTAGAGTGACGACCAATAGGTTTTTCTACCATGCCACCGGCTGTCATTTTGCCAATGGCAATCGCTTCGTATTCACGAGTAATACGGCGCTTTTGCAAAGCACGTACAAGGCGAGTCTGAGTTGGTACATTCTTCGCCACCACCATCAAACCTGTAGTGTCTTTATCAAGACGGTGCACAATACCTGCACGCGGTACTTCGGCGATTTGTGGATAGTGGAACAACAGGGCGTTAAGCACTGTGCTATCGGGGGTACCCGCTCCAGGGTGAACAACAAAGCCACGAGGCTTGTTGATAACCAATAAATCTTCGTCTTCGTAGACGATGTCTAGAGGGATATCTTGCGCTTCCCAACGTTCTTCATCTTCGATCTCGGCTTGAACTGTGATCTCTTCACCGCCCATTACCTTTATGCGAGCTTTGGTCACGACAACGCCATCAACGCTGACTTTTCCAGCAAGCAACCACTCTTTCATGCGCGAACGAGAAAACTCGTCGAACAATTCTGCAATGGCCTGATCTAGGCGTTGGCCTAGTTGGCTCTCTTTTACGGTACTTTTTAATTCTATCTGCTGGGCCATATCGAACTTTTTAAAAAACTGTGGGACTAATGCTTGTTTATATGAAAAAATAAGCGTTCTATCCGTTATTGTATCTGCTTACTCGTCGATTGTAACGGCAACCAAGGAAATAAATTAATTGAGCATGGCTTCTCGTTTTAACATGAAACATCAAACTATAATCGGTCTTCTGTCTGCTTTGTTGCTTTTTGGATGCAGCAGTAGCGATGAAATCGTACCTGATATCCCACCTGCAGAATTGTATGCTGAGGCTCAAATCTCTTTAAGAGCAGGTAATTGGTCTTCTGCTGTAGAAAAACTGGAAGCTTTGGATTCTCGTTACCCATTCGGTCCGTATTCAGAGCAAGTTCAGCTGGATCTTGTGTATGCCTACTATAAGAATGATGAGCTACCACTAGCTCTCGCGACCATTGAGCGCTTTACTCGCTTGAACCCAACGCATGAAAAATCAGATTGGATTCTGTATATGCGTGGTCTTTCTCATATGGCGCAGGACAGAAACTTCCTTCACGATGTGTTTAACATCGACCGTTCAGATCGCGATCCAGAGCCTGTTAAGCTGGCATTCAATGACTTCAAGCGCCTGCTACAACGCTATCCAAACAGTCCATACGCTGAAGATGCGCAGCAACGCTTGGTCTTCTTAAAGAACCGCCTAGCAAACTATGACTATGCGACAGCAGATTTTTATATCCGCCGTGAAGCATGGATCGCCGCTATCAATCGCAGCCAAGAGATTCAGCGCAGCTATCCTGATACAGATGCGGCTAGAAAGTCTCTACGCTTGCAACTTATTGCTTATAAAGAGCTTAATTTAGACGATGCGGTTGCTCGAACTGAAAAATTGATTGAGCTAAATCCCCTTTAAGTGTTAAATTCTAGAAACGGAATGTTAAATTTTTAACATTCCGTTGTGGCGCATGCGCCACTTTTTCATAACCCAACACGGAATGTTGTATGAAAAATCTTGTAATTTGGCTACTTGCCTCATCGTTAATATCCTTTTCTACACAAGCATTGGAGCTGTCTCCTTTACTTAACAATACCTATACTGGTGACTATAAAACCCTTAAAGAGAAGGGCGTTGTACGCGCATTAGTATCCGCTGATCTTGGTTTTTATTATGTCGAGGGTGGTAGACCCAAAGGCATTATCGCCGAACAACTTCATCACTTCGAAATGAACCTCAAGAAGGCGCACCCTTTTATGAGGGTTAAAATTATTCCAGTTGCCAGAGACGAACTGTTTGACGCTTTGAATGAGGGATATGGTGATATTGCGGTAGCAAACCTTACCATTACAGAACGCCGAGAGAAGATCATCGATTTCAGCACCCCTATCCTAAATGGGGTGAATGAACTGTTTCTAACCAGTGACAAGGTTGAAGAAATTATCTCCTTCGAGCAGGCCAGTGGCATGGAAGTGTGGATACGCGCCAGTTCAAGCTACTTTGAAAGCATCCAAGTTCTCAACCGAAAGCTATCCAGCAACGGACTCACGCCGGTTAGAGTCAACTTTATTCAAGAAAACCTTCAAGACATTGAACTGATCGAAATGGTCAATCAAGGGCTGATTCCAGCCACCATCATTGATAGCCACAAAGCGCAATTATGGGTGAACGTCATGGAAAACGTTCAGGTACACGAGCAATTGCCATTGCGTACTGACGGACAAATTGCATGGGCTCTGCGCCATGACAGCCCTGAATTTAAAAAGGTCATTAACCGCTACTTGAAGACCGCCAAGGGGGGAACCTTACTGGGTAATGTCATCTACGGTAAATACCTACAAGACACCCGCTGGTTGACTCGTGCATTGAATCCAAAAAAAATGGAAAGGTTAGCAAACTTGTCTAAGTTGTTTGAGCGCTATGGACAGGAGTACGAGATTGATTGGGTTATGTTATCGGCTCAAGCTTTCCAAGAATCAGGTTTAGACAACAGCAAGGTCTCACATCGAGGAGCCGTTGGCATAATGCAGGTATTACCTGCTACGGCGAGAGACCCTTACATCAACATTCCCAATATCAAGCCCGTTGAAAACAACATTCACGCTGGCACAAAATACCTTCGCTTTATTCACGACAGATACTTTAGCGACCCAGACATCGAGGCCAACGATAAAGTTTACTTTAGCCTAGCTTCCTACAATGCAGGCCCAGCTAAGATACGCAGAATGCGAGCATTGGCGAAGAAGCAAGGCTTTGACCATAACGTATGGTTTAACAATGTTGAGATTGTGGCTCGACGCAACATTGGCCGTGAACCTGTACAGTATGTTGCCAACATCAATCGCTACTACACCATCTATAAACAACTAGGTGAGATCCAAGATCAGCGAAACGAACATAACAGTGAATTAATTGAAGAGATCGAAGCGGTGCAGTTAATCTTTGACGTTGATGATTAGTTCCGTCCACTTGCGTTATAAATCAAGCAGCTATAGAACCAACAGAGGCACTAAAAATCATTGATTCTTAGTGCCTCTATCCATTCAAATTTGACATCAAAAAGTGATGACCGCAAGGGTTTTCTTGCAAAGCTATGCAAATAATCACAAACATTACCGGCTATTAAACAACTACGCCTTAATGTGACGCAGATCACAAAAAACATTTCATTAGCGTCGTAATCTGAATTCATCCCATAAGGGGTTTACACAGAGGAAGCGACATATATGAAAATGAATATCACTGGCAAAAACATCGAAATCACCTCTGCGATTCGCGCTCACATTGAAGAAAAATTTAAAAAATTAGAAAAGTGGCAAGTCGACATTATTGGTTGCAACGCTAGCTTCCAAGAAGAGCCAAACAAGAATAAGAAATTTGAAGCCGTACTTAGCGTACCAAAAGGCCAACTGGTTGCCTCAGCTGTTCACGCGGACCTATACACTGCCATCAACGAAGTAGAACAAAAATTAGAGAGACAACTGAACAAACTTCGTCACAAACCAGAAGCACGACGAGCGAGTCATGCAGAGGTTCCTGCTGAACCAGAAGAGCCAGTCATTGAAGAAGAAGAAGTCTACTAACAGATCACTGGAACTTAACTTTCACAAACAGCGCCTATATGGCGCTGTTTTTCCTTGACCCTAATTCCCGCCTTAGCTTATTGTGAATCGTATATCACTTTTTCACCCCCCATATAAAGGAATTAGGAATGGCTGAAACACCACTTTCTCTCGATGAAATTCGCAATCGACTCAATGTTCTAGATGACAAGCTACTGAGTTTGCTGTCAGAGCGTCGTAGCTTGAGCCTAGAAGTTGCGAAAAGCAAAGTGGAAACATCGAAGCCTGTTCGCGATGCAGATAGAGAGCAGCAGCTCCTTGTTAAACTGATCAACAATGGTAAAGACAAGTACCAATTGGATGCAGAATACATCACTAAGGTATTTCACACCATCATTGAAGATTCTGTATTGCTGCAGCAATCCTACCTGCAAAATCTAGTGAACCCTGCTCTGCAGCGTAAACCACTGGCAAGAGTCGCTTTCTTGGGGGCTAAAGGATCA
The DNA here is from genome assembly GCF_001677275.1 of Vibrio breoganii. Taxonomy (GTDB): domain Bacteria; phylum Pseudomonadota; class Gammaproteobacteria; order Enterobacterales; family Vibrionaceae; genus Vibrio; species Vibrio breoganii. Next base: position 511,744 of record NZ_CP016177.1, on the reverse strand, counting down.
TATTCACACCTAGCAAGTCGCGATTACTTCAGCCGTCGTAATACAGACCTTATAGAACTCAACTGTGATTCCTTTAAAGAGGTCACCAAAACGGTTGAGTCTGGGCATGCCGACTACGGCGTATTGCCAATAGAGAACACCAGCTCTGGCTCTATCAACGAGGTATACGACCTACTCCAGCACACTACCTTGTATATCGTTGGTGAACTATCACAACCTATTGAGCACTGCCTACTATCCACAACAGACGTGCGATTAGAAGAGATTAAGACCCTTTACTCTCATCCACAGCCTCACCAGCAATGCAGTGACTTCTTGGGACGCTTGAAGGGCGTTAAACTAGAGACCTGCGCAAGTACAGCAGATGCCATGCTGAAGGTGAAAGAGCTTAATCGTCCTGATGCAGCCGCCATTGGTAACGCATTAAGTGGCAAGCTATATGGCCTGCAAAACGTACAAGAAAATATCGCCAACCAAACAGAAAACCATACGCGCTTCATTGTTGTCGCTCGTAAATCTGTTAGCGTTTCGGATCAGATCCCAGCGAAAACAACCCTGATCATGTCCACCTCTCAAGAGGCAGGTTCGCTTGTTGAAACGCTGTTGGTATTGCAGCGCCACAGCATCAACATTACCAAGCTAGAATCACGCCCAATCATGGGTAACCCTTGGGAAGAAATGTTCTATATGGACCTTGAGGCGCACTTAGACTCACAAGCTACCCAGATGGCCATCAACGAACTAGTGAAAATCACTCGTTTCCTAAAGGTGTTGGGCTGTTATCCAAGTGAGAATATCAAGCCTACTCAGATTAAGGTTCCATAGGAGAGCATTAAGATGCAAACAGTCATTGTCGCCTCTCTGAACCCTGCCAAAATAAAAGCGGTGGAAAGTGCTTTTGGTGAGGTATTTCCTGAGCAAGCCTTCAGCTTTGATGGTGTGAGTGTTGATAGCGAAGTGAGTGACCAGCCACTCTCTAACGAAGAGACGAAACTAGGCGCTCAAAATCGTGTTTCAAATGCAAAACAAGTCATCCAAAGTGCGGATTATTATGTGGGGCTTGAGGCGGGTATTGAAGGCAATGCCACGTTTGCGTGGATGGTCATAGAATCAAAGGATCAGCATGGAGAGTCACGCTCGTCTAGTTTGATGCTGCCTCCCAAGGTGTTGAGCTTAATAGAGCAAGGCAAAGAGCTCGGGGATGCGATGGATGAAGTCTATGGCACAAACAACATAAAACAAAAAGGCGGCGCGATTGGTATCTTAACGAATAACCGATTGAGCCGAAGCAGTGTGTATCACCAAGCTTTGATCTTGGCTTTAATCCCATTTGTTAACCAAGACGCCTTTTAAGCGTCTTGACCACAAACGACACCAAAAGCCTCAGTATCTTTAATTGGTGCTGAGGCTTTATTCTATGAAGGGTTTAAGCAGGCGAGAAACCAGTTGCTGTTCCTCTTCTGAACGCCTCTTTAACTCATTAGACCCGCGCGTCACCGTCGCAATACCCACACCCAATTCTTGGCTGATCTGGCGCTGTGAGCATTTCTCATTAAGCAATTTATGCAAAATTTTGGCGCGAGTGACCAAGGCCTCTTTTTCGTCAGGAGTGAGCATAATCGACAGTAGTGTCTGATGCTCTCCTTCTTCTGTGGCCTTGGCGATGGTGAAAAGCAGCTTTTGCCACTCTTGCTCAACTGAATTCATAGTATGTTGACTGACTAATTGAAACTCCCCTATTAATACTTCATTTCAGACTCTAAGTCAGATAAAAATGACCCTTGCTCGTTTAAAATGTCGCGGTAATAGACCTCAAACATCAGGATATTTTGAATGTAGCCACGGGTTTCTTTAAATGGGATCGCTTCAATATACGAGTAGGCATCCACTTTCCCGCCAGTGCGCTTTCTCCAAAGCTTAACTCGATGTGGCCCTGCGTTATAAGCGCCAAACGCCAGTATGCGATTGCCCTGATAGTCACCAAGTAACCCCGCAAGGTATTGGCTACCTATTTCTATATTCTTATTCACCTCAAACAGCTCATCTTCACCGGCGTAGTCGATATCGTACTTCTTGGCCGTATATGAGGCTGTTTTTGGCATAATCTGCATTAGTCCGCGCGCCCCAACGGGTGATTGGGCATCAATATCTAACGCACTTTCTTGTCTTGCCAACGCCATCAGGGTCACAGGATCAAGATCGTATTTCTCAGCATAAAAGTTAAACCACCATTGATGTGCAATAGGAAAGCGTAAACTAATATGATCCCACATCTTGGCATCAATAGTGGCAATGACGGTCAGGTGATTCCAACGCATCGATGCTGCATATTGGGCCAATGCTTTTTTCTGCTCGGCATTGGCGCGCGCCAATAACCAGCGCCACTCACGTTTTGCAGCAGTGATCTTATCAACGGCAATCAGTTCTTTTATTCGTGCCAGTGACGATGAGAATGGCTTGACCGATGCCTTCTGCTCAGTCAACACAGAGGTGCTGTATTTAATCGGCTTACCTAGATAGTCTGCAGCGGCAATGCTGTAGAAGTTTCTTTCACCGAGTAGACTCTGCATCTGAGCCTTGCCCTTCTCAACATCACCTAAAGCGATATCCGTACGAGCTTGCCAGTACTTCCAGCGCTTGGAGTTTTTCTCTTTGCTTGGCAGCTTGCTGATCCACACATCGAGACCTTTCCAATCCTGATGTTGAATGGCTAAGCGCGCTCTTCGCTCCAGCCATTTAGGATTAGTACTGCTCAAAAGCGCTTTATCACGCCACTTAGCAAGGTCTTCGTCTTCCGTGTTAATCAAGCTATAAGCGATGTAATCTGCCGTATCTTGATACTCTTTATCGGAAAACTGCTGAGCCTTTGCCACATTGTCTAATACCTGTATGGCAAGCTCTGGATTCGCTTCTTGATAAGTAATGCGCTTCAACGCGGCCAAGGAGACCTTCTTATTTATTTCACTCTGAGGCTGAGAAGTGGCAAACTTTTCTATCTTCGATTTATTTTTGTATAGGTTATAGATGGCGACTGCGTTTTCTCTTGCTGCTTCCGACTTAGGTAGATCTTTTAGGTGATTCAATAATCGACCATTACGACGCGCAAATGCCAGCTCAATACGTTGCAAGATCAGTTCATCCTTGCGCAACCCTGCGTCGCTCCAAGCTTCAAATAATTCATCACACTCAGGTGCGACACTTGAGCCAGTCAGCCACAACTCTGATGCCCCCTTAAACGCATCAACGGTTTTTCCTACTTGATACTGAGCAAAGTAGTAGCTGCATTGGTAACTTTGCATTCGTGGTTTATTGGCTTGAAAGCGATAAAACCCGTGCCAATCTTCCGCTTCGACTAACGCATCAAGATAAGCCCCTCTCACCGACTGAGAAAAAGGGTATTGATAGTGGTCTTTAATGTACTGCTCGACTTCATCAGGAGTACGCGTCGCGATATCAGTCATATACACGCGATAGTCCAGATAAGGAGTCAGTGCGTAACTATCTATTTGTTTTCTAAGAGGTTGATATTCGGTTAACTTGTTTTCAGTGATTAGAGATTGAGCTTCCTCATACATATCTCGCTGTTGTTGCAGTGTTAATGCTGAGACAGATAGGGAAACCATCCCTACCCCTACTCCTAACCATTTGATGAATGCAGACATATTTCTCTCTTACGGTGATGATAATGGTTCAATTGCCTTCTTTCATAATACGCAACAATTGGTGACATTTGTAAGAAACATGTAAATAACTATTTATGAATTCAAGGAGGTAGGATTTTGCGTCTTACGCAGTAACAAAAAGCGCTCGCATGGTATAAAATAACGCTTTATCTCCATTTAACACAGGATCTCTAGGTAATGGCTGAATACGTCTATACCATGTCTCGGGTGAGCAAAATTGTGCCACCAAAACGTCAAATCCTAAAAGACATCTCTCTCAGTTTCTTCCCTGGCGCCAAGATTGGTGTTCTTGGTCTAAACGGTGCTGGTAAGTCGACACTTCTTCGCATCATGGCGGGTATCGATACAGACATCGACGGTGAAGCACGCCCTCAACCTGGGCTGAACGTTGGTTACCTTCCACAGGAACCTAAGCTGGATGAATCCAAGACCGTTCGTGAAATCGTTGAAGAAGCAGTATCTGACGTAGCGGGTGCAATGAAGCGCCTAGACGAGGTTTACGCGGCTTACGCTGAACCTGATGCTGATTTTGATGCTCTCGCGAAAGAGCAAGGTGACCTAGAAGCGCTTATCCAAGCGAAAGACGGACACAACCTTGAGAACTCTCTTGAGCGTGCTGCTGATGCACTTCGCCTACCTGAGTGGGATGCCAAGATTGAACACCTATCGGGTGGTGAGCGTCGCCGTGTTGCTATCTGTCGTCTGCTTCTTGAAAAGCCTGACATGTTGCTTCTTGATGAGCCAACCAACCACTTGGACGCAGAGTCTGTTGCATGGCTAGAACGCTTCCTTGTTGACTATACAGGCACCGTTGTGGCGATTACCCACGACCGTTACTTCCTAGATAACGCTGCTGGTTGGATTCTAGAACTTGACCGTGGTGAAGGTATTCCATGGCAAGGTAACTACACCTCTTGGCTTGAGCAAAAAGATGCACGTCTACAACAAGAGTCCTCTCAAGAGAGCGCTCGTCAAAAGACTATCGAGAAAGAGCTTGAGTGGGTTCGTCAAAACCCTAAAGGTCGTCAATCTAAGTCTAAGGCTCGTATGGCTCGCTTTGAAGAACTGCAAAGCGGTGATCGTCAGAAGCGTAACGAAACCAATGAATTGTTCATCCCACCAGGTGAGCGTCTAGGTGACAAAGTTATCGAGGTTAAGAACCTAACCAAATCTTTTGATGGCCGAGTGCTTATCGATGACTTGTCATTCAGCATGCCAAAGGGTGCTATCGTCGGTATTATCGGCGCCAATGGTGCAGGTAAATCAACGCTATTCAAGATGCTAAGTGGCACAGAACAGCCTGATTCAGGCAGTGTTGAAATGGGTGATACCGTTAAGCTGGCTTCTGTTGATCAGTTCCGTGATAGCATGGATAACAAGAAGACTGTCTTCCAAGAGATCTCTGAGGGTGCTGACATCATCAAGATCAACAACTTTGAAATCCCAGCTCGTGCTTACTGCTCGCGCTTTAACTTCAAAGGCTCAGATCAGCAAAAAATCATCGGAGAGCTTTCTGGTGGTGAACGTAACCGTGTTCACCTTGCTAAGCTTCTTAAAACGGGCGGCAACGTATTGCTTCTCGATGAGCCAACCAATGACCTTGATGTGGAAACCCTGCGTGCACTAGAAGAAGCTCTACTTGAGTTCCCTGGCTGCGCAATGGTTATCTCGCATGACCGTTGGTTCCTTGATCGTATCGCAACTCACATCATCGACTACCGTGATGAGGGTCAGGTTAACTTCTACGAAGGTAACTACAACGAATACATGGAATGGCTGAAGAAGACGCTTGGTCCTGAAGCGGCTGAACCACACCGCATCAAGTATAAGCGTGTGAGTAAATAAGCAGGTAAGCTGCAAGCTACTAGTTGCTAGTTGCTAGCTATCAGCTATCAGCTATCAGCTATCAGCTAAAAATAGTAAGTAAAAGGGCCGCTAATTGCGGCCCTTTTGTTTGTCTAGTCTCTTTGTATTGAATCGTTGGCTTGCTTTAACAGGTTTTGACTCTCACTCATAAATTGTTGTGAGTAGTCGCCAAACCATCCGGATACCGCATTAAACTGATCTACAAAGGCGGTTTTGTCGTGGTTATCCAATAACGCCAGTGCCTCACCGAATCGAGCATGGAAGCGTTTGATCATCTCTACGTTTTGCTCTGAAGAGAGAATGATATCACCGTAAAGATCAGGGTCCTGGGCAAACAGTCGACCGACCATCGCAATCTCAAGGCGATAGATTGGCGAGCTTAACTTCAGCAAGGTATCAATGTTTGGGTTTTCTTTGCTTAGGTGTAAGCCATAAGCAAAAGAGGTAAAGTGACGAAGCGCCTGAATCAAGGTCATACCATTGTCGTGTTGCTCTGCATCCATAGGACATAGGCTTGCACCCCAGATAGCAAACTGGTCTAAAAGCCATTGATAGCTTTCTGCATTGCGTCCTTCACAGTGAACGATAACCTGCTTCGCAAGGCTAGGGACATCGGGTCCAAACATTGGGTGAAGACCCACGACAGGACCTGCGTGAACATCCATCATTGCCTGTAATGGCTTGGCTTTAATGGAAGTGAAATCACATAAGATGCAATCCTTAGGCAGGTTGCTTAGCTTAGCTATAACCGACTCAGTCTTGTTGATAGGTACTGTCACTACCACCAGACCCGCGGTTGCAAACAATGAGTCCGCTTCGTGCCAATTCTTACTACCTACAACACTGACCTTGTAGCCTGACAGCTCAAACATCTTCTTGAACAGGCCGCCTAGCTGACCATTACCACCGATAATGACCACATCGCCCAGATCGGGTTTAAGACATTTGAAGCCAGAGTCTTTTTCACTGGCATAGGACTCACGCATCACTCTGCGTAGGATATCTTCAATAAGTTGAGCAGGGACGCCACGCTTTTCTGCTTCTTGTCGACGTGATGCTAGCATTGTGGCTTCACGATCTGGGGCATAGATAGGCAGACCATGTTCGCTCTTAACCTCACCAACCTCTTCTACCAACTTCAATCGTTGCTCCAGTAGATCAAGCATTTGCTTGTCTACTGAATCAATCTTATCTCTTAAACCCTGTAGTTCCTTTGCCATTTTCGTACTCTACTACTTACTTCAATCTGTCTTGTAAAAACGGAATCAGCTCTTCATGAGCTTTAGTCAATAGTGCCTCAGTTGATTCCCAATTGATACATGCATCAGTAATAGAAACACCGTATTTCATTTGGTCTAGAGGAATATCTGAAGCTTGGTTGCCTTCATTGATATTACTTTCAATCATCAGGCCGATAATGGACTTGTTGCCCTCTCTGATTTGTTGAATAGCATCAGACGCTACTAGTGGTTGGCGACGGAAATCTTTACGCGAATTTGCATGACTGCAGTCAATCATAAGCGCTGCATCTAGGTCCGCTTTCGCTAATTCATCTTCACACTCACGCACTGACACTGAGTCGTAGTTGGTTTGCTTACCACCACGAAGAATAACGTGACCATCTGGATTGCCTTTGGTTGTCAGCAGTGCCACCTGACCTTCACGGTTAATACCGATGAATCGGTGACTTGACGATGCCGCTTGCATTGCATTAATCGCAGTGGAAAGACTGCCGTCAGTACCGTTTTTAAAGCCAACCGGCATTGATAGACCACTGGCCATTTCACGGTGTGTTTGCGACTCAGTAGTACGAGCACCAATCGCTGACCAGCTAAAGGTATCGGCTACGTACTGCGGGCTGATTGGGTCTAGCGCTTCTGTTGCAAGAGGGATACCCATTTCTGCCAGTTCCACCAGCAAGTTACGCGCTGTGTGCAGGCCGTGTTCAATATCAAATGATCCATCTAGATGCGGGTCATTGATAAGACCTTTCCAACCTACCGTAGTACGAGGCTTCTCAAAGTACACTCGCATCACAAGGTATAGCTGATCACCAACGACCTCAGACAGTGCCTTTAAACGCTTCGCATATTCTTTAGCGGCTTCAACATCATGAATAGAACAAGGGCCGCATACTACCAGTAAGCGATGATCTTTCTTTTTGATGATATCAGCAATGGTTTCACGCGATTGTTGAACAAACTGTCGTGCAGATTCACTTAAAGGAATCTTCGCCTTTAGTTCTTCTGGAGTAATAAGGATTTGTTCGTCACTGATATGAATGTTGCTAAGTTCGCTGCGTTGCATAGTGTCACCGTAAATAAATCTGTACATAAACTTTCAAGGTATGCATCAAACAATACCGGACTCAGAATTAAAATCAATAACTTTGTACGCTAAAAATTACACTTAATGTAAACTTAAATTTACATCGCTAGTTAATGGTGATTATTTACTGTTGTTATCCGTTCACCTCACGAGTGCTCTACCCCTTGTTTTCACAATAAAAATCCAGCCCAAAACAACAATAAGTATAGAATTAGGGGTATCTATTGCGCTGAGTTCACCAAAAATGGAATTAATCCTTTCTCTCCTACAGCAAATGTGTGTGTACCTTATGGTGGCTTATACCCTAAGTAAGACTCCATTGGTTATCCCTCTTCTCAATATTTCAGAAAGGCGCAGCCACAAACTAATCTGTTATGTGATGTTTTCACTGTTCTGTATTCTCGGCACTTATTTTGGCTTGCAGATTGATGATGCTATCGCTAACACTCGCGCAATTGGTGCGGTGCTCGGTGGAATATTTGGCGGGCCATTGGTTGGATTCGCGGTGGGTTTCACTGGTGGTATGCACCGCTATTCAATGGGTGGATTTACCGACCTGGCTTGTGCCATTTCTACTACCGCAGAAGGGTTAATTGGCGGCCTAGTGCACTTGTATATGGTCAAGAGAGGCAAGACAGATCGCCTATTCAGTGCCGTGATCGTATTTAACGTTACCTTAGTCGCTGAAATCATGCAGATGCTGATCATTGTGATTGTCGCCAAACCTATGGAACAGGCAATATCACTAGTGGAGGCGATCGCTATACCAATGATTCTAGCCAACTCCCTTGGCGCGGCATTTTTTATTAGCATCCTGCAAGATAGGCGCGCCATCTTAGAAAAATACTCTTCGGCTTACTCGAAGCGAGCGCTAAATATTGCAGAGAGAACCGTCGGCGTATTGTCTGATGGACTCAATACACAAAGTGCGCAGAAAATAGCGTCGATTATTCAAGATGAAACTCATGTGGGCGCAGTTGCCATTACCGATAAAGATAAGATCTTAGCCTTCGAAGGCATTGGTTCGGATCATCATAGGCCAAATACGCCAATCTCTTCTGAATACACCCACACTTCTATAAGAGAGCAGCGAATAATCTACCTTGATGGCAGAAAAAGCCCTTATCAATGCTCTCTTTCCTCGGACTGTAAACTAGGGTCTGCGTTGGTTATTCCCCTTATTGCCGACGATAAGGTGATAGGTACTATCAAGCTGTATGAGCCAAGGGTGAAGCTTTTTTCTTCCATCAATATGACGATGGCAAAAGGGATTGCAGAGCTACTTTCCAGCCAGATCCTCAATAGTGAATATCAGCAGAAAAAGATGTTGCTCTCTCAGGCTGAGATCAAACTGCTGCATGCGCAGGTAAACCCGCATTTCTTGTTCAATGCTCTTAACACTATTAGCGCCATAACGCGTCGAGATCCTCACAAAGCCAGAGAACTTATCCAGCATCTTTCACAGTTTTTTCGTGGAAACCTGAAGCGAAATACTGAGTTTGTTACCCTTAGAGAAGAGTTAACACACGTCAATTCTTACTTAACCATCGAGAAGTCACGCTTTGTCGACCGCTTAGAGGTTGAAATTGATATTGCAGAGCATCTGTTAGACAAAATGGTGCCCAGCTTCACACTGCAACCCTTAGTGGAAAACGCCATTAAGCACGGTGTCTCTAACCTGCTAGAAAATGGCATAGTGAAGATCTATAGCAGCCCTGATGCCACTGGCGATCGTATTACTGTAGAAGATAATGCCGGTTCTTATGAACCTGAGAACAAAGACCAGACCGGATTGGGTATGCAGATTGTCGCGAAGCGTCTAACGAACTACTTTGGGGAGCAATATCAGTTGAAGATTGAGTGCGCCCCCAACAATTACACTCGAATGAGTTTTATCATCCCAAGCAACCACAAGGACAAGCATGCTTAAGGCCCTAGTCATCGATGACGAATTATTTGCTAGAGAGGAGCTTATAGAGCTTCTCGAACAAACACAGCAGATAGAAGTCATTGATCAAGCAGCCAATGCCATACAAGGGCTACAAAAAATCAATGCCTTGAAACCCGATGTAGTATTTCTAGATATCCACATGCCGCAGGTATCAGGTATTGAACTACTAAGCATGCTAGACCCAGACACTATGCCATTGGTGGTGTTTATTACTGCCTATGATCAATATGCTCTGCAAGCCTTTGAGGACAATGCCTTTGATTATCTTCTCAAGCCTGTTGACCCTCAGCGACTAGAAAAAACGGTTTGCCGACTCATTAAACGCTATAAGAAAGAAAAGTTTAGCAATGATCTATCCGCCATTACTCCAGCCACTCTCGAGCAAGTACCGTGTATTGGCCATAACAGAATAATGCTGGTTCCGGTGGAGGATATTGAGGTGGCCTATAGCGATATTAGCGGTGTAAATATACAAACCAGTGAACACACCACCAGCAGTCAATTAACTCTGAAGGTACTTGAAGAGAAAACCTCACTGATGCGCTGCCACAGGCAATACCTAGTCAGTCCAAAAGCGATTCGTGAGATTAAATTGCTGGATCAAGGCTTGGCGGAAATCATCACCATTGGTGGCCACCAAGCCCCTGTTAGCAGGCGTTATCTGAAGGTGTTAAAGGAAAAGCTCGGCTTTAGCTAAACTTTCCGTCGCTTCTTTCCATTCTCTGCTTGTACGCAGCTCGTTCAAATTGAAAGACTTTTTCTTCACTAGTTGCTGTGCCTTTGGCACCTCAGTGACAGGTAGAGCATCAAGGATCTGTACAGCTCGTTCACGGTTGTTGCACATCAGAACCATATCGCACCCAGCGTTTAGGCTTTGTATTGCCCTATCTGCGGCACCGCCCATGATACCCGCCCCTTCCATGTTTAAATCATCAGAGAATACCAAGCCTTGAAAGCCTAGTTTTTGGCGAAGTACTGACTTTAGCCAATATTCAGAGCCACTGGCAGGCTTATCGTCATACGCTGGATAAATCACATGCGCAGGCATCATTGCATCAAGTAGTCCGGCATCAATTTGCGCGCGGAAGATATCCATGTCGAGATCAAAGATATTCTCACGTTGATCGATAGGGGTCTCTTTGTGGGAATCAGCAACCACACCTCCATGGCCTGGAAAGTGCTTGCCTGTTGTGGCCATACCCGCCTGTTTCATGCCTAGCATATATGCCGTGCTATGACGAAGTATAGTGTCTTTATCTTCACCAAAAGCGCGTGAGCCTATGGCCAAACACTGATGTCCCTGATCTAAAACAGGGGCAAAACTAAGGTCAATACCATGTGCGATCACTTCTGAGGCCATTAACCAGCCAGCCTGCTTCGCGAGTTGCTCACCATTGGCATGGGTGGCAAAGCTTTGCGCCGCAGGGATACGCGTAAATCCATCTCGAAAGCGCTGTACACGGCCACCCTCTTGGTCAACACCAATCAATATTGGGCGTTTCGCAGCAGCACGGATAGACTCTGTTAACGCTTGTAGTTGCTCATTATCGTGGTAGTTGCGAGCAAAAAGGATCACACCTCCTACCGTAGGGTGCTGCAAGATTTCTTTTTCTTCTGCATCAACTTCAAAGCTTTCAACATCTAACCAAAGCGGGCCCATCTTTCATCCTTATATCGCATATCTAGTGTGGCATTAGCAGGGTATTCAGTTTATTGTATTTTGACAATGACTGAACGGATTTGACCCCTCAAATATGGACAAAAAAGAGCTCTATATTGGAATCATGTCTGGCACTAGTTTAGATGGTGTCGACCTCGCTCTGGCTCACTTTGAGCATGGCAAAACCCATTGCCTAGAGACCTTTGAATTCCCCCTGCCCAAAGACCTAAAACAACGAACATTGAACGTATGCCAAGGACAGGCTACTACGCTACAAGAACTCGGCACTCTCGATCATCAATTTGCCCTGTTATATGCCGATGCGGTTAAGGCGTTTTTGGCGACTCTAGAATTAGACTCTACCGAGATCACCGCCATAGGCTGTCACGGTCAAACCGTTTACCACCAGCCTACGGGCGATACCCCTTTTACCACTCAAATTGGTGACGCCAACCTGATTGCGGTTCGTAGTGGCATTACCACGGTAGCGGATTTTAGGCGCAAAGATATGGCCCTTGGCGGTCAAGGCGCCCCTTTAGTGCCTGCCTATCATCAAACCTTATTTACGGTAACCAATGGTTGTAAGTTGATATTGAACATTGGAGGCATCTCCAATATCTCAGTGCTTCAACCTACAGGAGAGGTGCTGGGTTACGATACCGGGCCGGGCAACATGTTGATGGATGCCTGGGTGCAAAAACACCTTAACAAGCAGTTTGATCATGATGGGCTTTTTGCTCGCAGTGGTAAAATCCATCCGCAATTGCTGAGCCAATTGATGCAAGACCCCTACCTATTTGAGCTTCCACCAAAGAGCACAGGTAGAGAGCACTACAACTTGGCGTGGCTAGAGAATATTCTTAATAAGCTGGAAGAGCCATTATTGGCTGAAGATGTGCAAGCAACGCTACTGGAGTTTACAGCCCTTAGCATTGCCCAGCAGTGCCAACTCTACAGCACCCAACATAGGGATCAGTTATTGGTGTGTGGTGGGGGCGCTCGCAATTCAGCGCTGATGCAAAGGCTACAGGCACTGCTAGCAGGTTGGAATGTTGATACGACGGATTCTCAAGGCATTAGCAGTGATTATATGGAAGCGCTGGCTTTTGCTTGGCTAGCCTATCGCCGTATTCATGATCTTCCCAGCAATCTACCTAAGGTCACCGGAGCACGCCAGGCCACCTCCCTTGGCGTCATCTACAACCCAGAATAAGGTTTTACATGTCACAAAGTACATTGATCGACTCATTGTCAAAATTAGTCTCAGAAAATCGCAACCCTGAGACCATGGATATCGATACCCTAAGTTGTTTAGAGATCGTTGAGAAAATGAATCAAGCGGATGCAGAAGTTCCAAGGGCTATCCAAAAAGAGTTGCCACACATAGCTAAGGCTGTAGAGGTCATCTGCGGGGCATTCCAGCAAGGTGGCCGACTCATCTATCTTGGGGCTGGCACCAGTGGGCGACTTGGCGTACTTGATGCTTCCGAGTGCCCTCCCACCTTCAGCGTGGATGACAACGTGGTGATCGGGTTAATTGCCGGTGGTAAAGAAGCGATGTTTCGCGCTCAAGAGGGAGCGGAAGATAGCCTAACCCTAGCCGAGCAAGACCTAAAGCAACTGAACCTATCAGATAAAGATGTGATTGTAGGTATCGCGGCCAGTGGCCGAACCCCTTATGTGATTGGTGCTTTAAACTATGCCAACACTGTGGGCGCGTATACGGTTTCACTGTCTTGCAATCCAGACTCAGCCATTGCTTGTTTAGCTAAGACTGCAATTAGTCCCGTTGTGGGGCCAGAGGTATTAACGGGCTCGACTCGATTAAAAGCAGGAACTGCGCAGAAGTTAGTGCTCAACATGTTAAGTACAGCCAGTATGATTAAGCTAGGTAAGGCTTATCAAAATCTCATGGTTGACGTTAAACCCAGTAATGAAAAGCTGAATGCGCGCGCGGTGAGAATTATTATGCAGGCCACTGAATGCAGTGAACAACAGGCCGAAAAGGTGTTATTTGACGCCGATATGCAAGTGAAGCTTGCGATCATGATGCAGCTTACTGGGCAAAATAAGCAACAAGCTCAGCAGCAGCTAGAGCAACAAAAAGGATTTATCCGCGGATAAATCCTTACCTTGTCTTGTATTGTCTTGGCTTGTACTAGAAGAGCAGTTAGTTGGTGATTTTAATAGCCGGCTTGGCTGCTCTCATTCCAACCGCGTTGCCACTCCATACGAAACTTTTGCGCATCTTTGGTACCTGAACATACCCCTTCGTAATACACACCAGACAATCCCATTTGATAGGCAAAGTTAGGGTTACAGAACTCTGCAACGCCTTTGCTATAGCCCTTTTCATAAGCGCCCATATTGGCAGAGCCAAGCTCATTGAGAGTGGAATAGGAACGCTGAGTGCGTCCTTTCACACCATCGGCATAACCGATGCCTTCCCAATCACCCTTCTCGGCTAACGCTTCATCTCCGGTTGCGCAGGCAAACAGAAATGGAATAACAGACAGTAGAACCAGCTTAAATCCTTTCATTGTGACTCACTTAACATATTGTTTTTTAAGAGCTTAGCATACACAGATCACATTGCCTAAAAAGTCGCTCTTCTCTGAACCACTCAAGCGGATATTTCGCCACTTAAATGACTATTCGACCACTAACCCAAGCTCCGAATGTAGTTACAGTGAGGTTTTCATATTATGTAATCAGAAATTTTCCTGATTTAAACCCGTAACCAAAAGAGAATACAGTTATGATGTGGTTTCTTACCTGTGTAGCAGCATTGATTGCAGGCTACTTTATCTATGGCGCCGTGATAGAAAAAATATTCGGCATCAATGAAAACCGTCAAACCCCGGCAATTACTAAGCAAGATGGCGTTGACTTCGTGCCAATGTCGACCAAAAAGGTTTACCTAGTTCAGCTACTTAACATCGCTGGTGTAGGCCCAATCTTCGGCCCAATTATGGGGGCACTTTACGGCCCAGCAGCAATGCTTTGGATCGTACTAGGCTGTATCTTTGCGGGTGCAGTACACGATTACTTCTCTGGTATGCTTTCCGTACGCAACGGTGGTGCTTCTGTACCTACGCTGACAGGACGTTACCTAGGCAATGGCGCTAAACACTTTATGAACATTTTTGCCATTGTTCTGCTTCTTCTTGTAGGTGTGGTTTTCGTATCGGCTCCAGCAGGCATGATCACAAACCTTGTGAATGACCAAACCGATATGACAGTGACTATGGGCACTATGGTTGCCATCATCTTCACTTACTACATCATCGCGACTATCGTACCGGTAGACAAAATCATCGGTCGTTTCTACCCGCTGTTCGGTGCACTACTTATCTTCATGTCGGTAGGCCTGATCACAGCCGTTGCGGTATCAAGTGAACACACCGTTATGGGTAGCTTTGAAATGAGCGATATGTTCTCGAACATGAACCCTAACGACTTGCCTCTATGGCCTGCGCTATTCATCACCATCGCTTGTGGTGCTATCTCTGGTTTCCACGCAACTCAGTCTCCACTGATGGCTCGCTGCATGGATAACGAAAAGAATGGTCGCTTCGTATTCTACGGCGCAATGATTGGTGAAGGCATTATCGCTCTTATCTGGTGTGCACTAGCACTATCCTTCTTCGGCTCTGTAGAAGCACTGGCTGATGTTGTTGCTAATGGCGGCCCTGGTAAAGTGGTCTATGACTCATCATTTGGTCTATTGGGCGTATTTGGTGGCATCATCGCATTCCTAGGTGTGGTTATCCTGCCAATCACTTCAGGTGACACTGCATTCCGCTCAAGCCGTTTGATCCTTGCTGAATACTTCAATCTAGACCAACGCGCCCTGCGTAACCGTCTAATGATGGCTGTACCACTGTTCGTTATCGGCGGTATCTTAACTCAAGTAGACTTCGGTGTTATCTGGCGCTACTTCGGTTTTGCTAACCAAACGACTGCAGTAATGATGCTTTGGACTGCTTCTGCTTACCTATTGCGTCACAACAAGTTCCACTGGGTAACCACAGTTCCGGCGATGTTCATGACCACTGTAGTGATTACCTTCATCCTAAACAACTCAACACTTGGTTTTGGTCTAGGCATGCAGATTTCTACCGTCGTTGGTGTACTCGCGATGCTAGGTATTACAGGCACGGTGATTAAGATCTCCAAAGGCAAGGGCGACGACGAGTACCTTGACGAAGAGAAACCTAAGCCGGTCACTGAAAGCGCTTAGAACTCAGGCTGCACAAAACAAAACGGGCTCCCCATTGGGAGCCCGTTTTTTGTATTCAAATAAACGCTAAACCGCTTTAACTTGTAACTCTTTAGGGACTTCGAAGAACATATTCTCTTCGCGACCGGTAATTTCTGTCACCACATTGCAATCCGATAAGGTCTTGATCTTATCTAGGATGGTATTAACGAGCTCTTCAGGTGCAGAGGCTCCAGCTGTCATACCCACCTTATCCTTACCCTTGAACCACTGTGCATCAAGATCTTCAGGGCAATCGGTCAGATAGGCTGGAGTACCTAGTTTCTCCGCTAGCTCTTTAAGTCGCGTCGAGTTCGATGAGTTCTTGGAACCCACGACTATCATCACGTCTACTTCATTTGCCATTGTGCGTACCGCATCTTGACGGTTTTGAGTAGCGTAGCAAATGTCATCTTTACGTGGCCCTTGGATCTCAGGGAACACTTGACGCAATCTATCGATCACATCCGCAGTTTCATCCACTGAGAGCGTAGTCTGGCTCACGTAGTGCAGATTAGATGGGTCTTTCACTACTAGTGAGTCTACATCTTCCGGCTTCTCCACTAGATACATACCGCCGGTTTCGCTGGCGTACTGCCCCATGGTGCCTTCTACTTCTGGGTGTCCAGCATGGCCAATAAGTACCACTTCGATGCTCTTACGGCTGGCGCGAGCCACCTCCATATGCACTTTAGTCACTAGAGGACAGGTTGCATCAAAGACGGTTAAATCACGCAGCTTGGCTTCTTTGCGTACGGCTTGAGAAACACCGTGCGCCGAAAAGATAACAATGTTGTCGTCTGGTACTTCACTGAGTTCTTCGACAAAAATGGCTCCACGTGCCTTAAGTCCTTCTACCACAAAACGGTTGTGCACCACTTCATGACGGACATAGATCGGTGGTTGATACATCTCAAGCGCTCGCTCGACGATGCTGATTGCTCGGTCTACACCGGCACAAAAACCACGAGGGTTAGCTAATAGGATTTCCATTGTCTTATCTTTCATTAGTGAAGGCCTTGTTACCCAGTCAATGAGCAACTCAAAGTCGCGCCATTGTACCGATATTATCGAGGTAACCTCAAGACAGGAATGACCACGAATAGTGAGTGGGTATTCCCGCTAGGTAAGTTTAGTTGAAGAGTAGGATGTTCGAGTGCTAATCAATCGCGACGATTTCCACGTCGAAGGTGACATCACGACCTGCTAGAGGATGGTTGAAATCGACGGTCACTGAATCGCCGGCAATCTCAGTAATGATGCCTGGGATCTCTACACCATCAGGACCGTTAAACGCCATGATAGTGCCTACCTCAACCTGGGCCTCACCCACAAACTTGGCACGATCCATATGGTGAATGTTATCTGGGTTAGATAAACCAAAAGCGTCGATTGCTTTTAGCTCAACACTATTTTTGTCTCCTGCCTGCAAACCCAGCAAGCATGCCTCAAAGTTGTCACTCAAACTGCCATCACCAATCACTAACTTAGCGGGCTTACCCATTTGATAGGTGCTATCGGCAATAGACCCATCTTCAAGCTTGATAGCAAAGTGCATAGTCACTGCACTGTTCTTCGTAATTACTGACATGGTGTTTCCTTACAACATTGGGCTCAAAAGAAAAGCGGCCAACTCACCGTTGACCGCTTTAAAAGACTACTAGAAATTAAACGAAGGCTTAAGGCATTTCGTCAAATTCTGCGCCTTCCTTCTCAACTTGAGGTGGCATTAAGTGCTCACGAGAGACACCCAGTTTCAGCGCCAAGTTCGATGCTACATAGATAGATGAGTACGTACCTACTGTAATACCCAATAGCAATGCTGTTGCAAAGCCGTGGATGTTAGCGCCGCCTTTAGTAAATAGGGCGACAACTACGAACAAGGTAGTACCGGATGTTATCAAGGTACGGCTCAATGTCTGAGTAATTGCACCATTGATGATCTCAACCGAGTCACCCTTACGCATCTTACGGAAGTTCTCACGAATCCGGTCAAATACAACGATGGTATCGTTGAGGGAGTAACCGACAACCGTCAATAGTGCCGCAACGATGGTCAGGTCTACCTCAATCTGCATGATAGAGAAGATACCCACCGTAATGATAACGTCGTGCGCTAGTGCAAGTACCGCACCCGCAGCCAGACGCCATTCAAATCGCATAGACACGTACAGCAAGATACAAATAAGAGAAACGATGATCGCCAGACCACCCGCCTCTGCCAGTTCGTCACCTACATTAGGCCCCACAAATTCAACACGGCGCATCTCAACAGATTCGCCAGTGCCTTCTTCTAGAGCACGAATGATTTGACTACCAAGCTGCTCACCTTGTAGATCTTCACGTGGGCGTAAACGCACCATTACATCACGAGCAGAACCAAAGTTTTGCACGGTTGCATCGCCAAAGCCTTTTTCATCAAGAGAGGCTCGGATTTCTTCTAGATTAGCTGGGTGTTCAAAACCCACCTCAATCAGAGTACCACCGGTAAAATCTAGACCCCAGTTCAACCAGTTAGTTGAAATGGTATAGATAGAAGCTGCAATCATTAACAACGAAAATACTACTGCGCCTTTTGACCAGCGCATAAAGTCGATCGTTTTGTCAGCTTTCATTATTTGAAACATGGAAATACCTTCAATTAGATCGACAGTTTGTTAACGCGCTTACCGCCGTACAGCAGGTTAACCACACAACGTGTACCGATAATCGCAGTAAACATTGAGGTTAAAATACCGATAGACAGAGTCACAGCAAAGCCTTTAATCGCACCGGTACCTACAGCAAACAAGATGATTGCGGTCAGTAGCGTTGTGATGTTGGCATCGGCAATGGTGCTAAATGCGTTCGCGTAACCTTGGTGAATCGCTTGCTGAGGGTTTCGACCTTCACGCAATTCTTCACGGATACGCTCGAATATCAGCACGTTGGCATCCACCGCCATACCGACTGTCAATACGATACCCGCAATACCCGGTAGCGTCATAGTCGCACCAGGAATCATCGACATTACACCGATAATCAATACAAGGTTCGCCATTAGTGCCATGTTGGCAATGAAGCCAAACTTACGGTAGTAAATAAGAGTAAATAGCATTACTGCCACCATACCCCAGATACACGCCTGAATACCCATATCGATATTCTGCTGACCCATAGAAGGACCAATGGTGCGCTCTTCTACAATCGAGATTGGCGCAATCAATGCACCGGCACGAAGTAGTAATGCTAGGTTGTGTGCTTCAGAAGCAGAATCGATACCTGTGATACGGAAGCTACGGCCAAGAGCTGACTGAATGGTCGCTTGGTTGATGACTTCTTCGTGCTTATCAAGGATGACCTTGCCTTCAGGTGTGCGCTTACCACTGTCTTTGTATTCAGCAAATACCGTTGCCATCAACTTGCCAATGTTCTGACGAGAGAAAGCAGACATCTTGCTACCACCTTCGCTATCTAGCGAGATGTTTACTTGAGGACGGCCATATTCATCAGCACTTGAGCTTGCATCGGTAATGCTAGAACCACCAAGAATGACACGCTTTTTCAATACAGCTGGACGACCATCTCGGTCATACTTAACTTCACTACCAGCTGGTACACGACCATTGGCAGCAGCGGCTAAGTCCGCCTGCATATCCACTTCACGGAACTCTAGTGTTGCCGTAGCACCTAGGATTTCTTTAGCGCGCGCAGTGTCTTGAACACCTGGCAGTTCAACAACGATACGGCTAGAGCCTTGACGTTGAACCAATGGCTCAGCAACACCTAATTCGTTCACACGGTTACGCAAGATAGTAATATTTTGCTCAACAGCGTAGTTGCGAATTTCAGTAAGACGCGTTTCGTTGAAAGTAGCCGTCAGCATAAAGCGACCATTGCTATCTGAATCAACAAATATCATGTCTGGGTGCTTAGACTTAAGCGTGGTTTCTGCTTGAGCAAGCTGCTCAGCATCACGCAGAATCACTTCAACTGAATCTTTACCCGCTCGAATTGCGCGGTAACGAATTCTGTCTTCGCGTAATTCACTACGGAAGGCCTCTTCTTGCTGCGCAATCAGCTTATCCATAGCAGCGTCCATATCCACTTCCATCAGGAAGTGAACACCACCACGTAGATCAAGACCAAGCTTCATCGGAGCTGCACCAATGGTTTCTAACCAGTGTGGAGTAGCAGGAGCAAGGTTAAGTGCAACAATAAGATCTGAGCCTAGCGCTTCGCTAATGATATCACGTGCACTAATTTGAGTATCAGTGTCGCTAAAACGAACAAGAATGGAGCCATTCTCTAAGGCGATAGATTTATGGGAAAGGTTCTCTTTATCAAGAGCCTTGGTGACAGTATCCATGGTTGCCATATCAACAGAGGCACCACGTGCCCCTGTAACTTGAATGGCTGGATCTTCACCGTAAAGATTCGGAAGCGCGTACAAAGCCGCAACTAAGATGGCCATAACTACCATCAAGTACTTCCATAACGGATAACGGTTTAACACAGCGAGGATCCTCTAGCTGTTCTTAAAGAGATTTCAGCGTACCTTTTGGTAGCACTGCAGTAACAAAGTCCTTTTTAATTACAACTTCGTTATTTGGGTTCAGTTCGATAGCAAGAAAATCATTCTCTTCTGAGATTGAAGTAATCTTGCCCACTAAACCACCGCTAGTTAGAACTTCATCACCCTTGCCCATAGAAGCGATTAGGTTTTTGTGCTCTTTAACGCGCTTAGATTGTGGACGGTAAATCATGAAGTAAAAGATAACAGCGAACATGCCAAGCATGATCAGCATCTCAAAACCACCACCTTGTGCTCCACCTTCTGCAGCTGCGTGAGCTTGAGAAATGAATAGACTCATTAAAAATCCCCTTTTAAAAAATAATAAATTTAAGTTATAAGACTAAATGTGGCCTCGTCGTCCCTTTTTCAAGGGGCAAGCGACAAAGCCACCAAGGAAGATGCAACAATTTGTATGATTACATCACCTTCTATGATTGTATTTATTCTGCGTCAGCTTTTAGCATCGGCGGCACATCGCGGTCACGACGCGCATAAAACTCTTCTACAAAAGATTCAAACCTGTCTTCGTCAATCGCTGTGCGGATACTCTCCATTAAGCGTTGATAATAACGAAGGTTATGAATGGTGTTCAGGCGGGAGCCCAAGATCTCATTACAACGATCTAGATGATGTAAATACGATTTAGAATAGTTCTGACAAGTGTAACAGTCACACTCAGGATCTAGAGGGGTTGTATCGGTTTTATGTTTCGCGTTTCGGATCTTGATCACACCGCCAGTCACAAACAGGTGACCGTTACGTGCATTTCGAGTCGGCATTACGCAGTCAAACATGTCGATACCGCGACGAACACCTTCTACCAAGTCCTCTGGTTTACCTACGCCCATCAGGTAGCGAGGCTTATCTTCAGGTAATTGTGGACACGTGTGCTCAAGGATACGGTGCATGTCTTCTTTTGGCTCACCAACCGCAAGACCACCTACCGCATAACCGTCAAAACCGATTTTAGTCAGGCCTTCAACTGAAACATCACGCAGGTCTTCATAAACACCACCCTGCACAATTCCGAATAGAGAATTAGGGTTTTCTAGCTTATCAAAGTGATCGCGCGAGCGCTGAGCCCAACGAAGAGACATCTCCATCGATTTCTTAGCTTCGTTATGCGTCGCTGGGTAAGGAGTACATTCATCAAAGATCATCACCACATCAGAGCCAAGATCTTTTTGAATTTCCATAGACTTCTCTGCATCCATGAAGATCTTGTCGCCGTTAACTGGGTTACGGAAGTGAACGCCCTTTTCAGTGATCTTACGGATATCGCCTAGGCTAAATACCTGAAAACCACCTGAATCAGTAAGGATAGGCCCTTGCCAGTTCATGAAGTCATGCAGGTCGCCATGCAACTTCATCACTTCTTGGCCAGGTCTTAACCATAGGTGGAACGTGTTGCCTAGTAAGATTTCAGCTCCAGTCCCTTTCACTTCTTCTGGTGTCATACCTTTTACAGTACCGTAGGTACCAACAGGCATAAATGCAGGGGTTTGAACCGAACCTCGCTCAAACTGCAGCTGACCGCGACGAGCTGTGCCGTCGTTTTTTTTAAGTTCAAATTTCACGAATTACTCCAATGTGCCAGAGAAACAATCTGACGGTTAGTTTAGGACAAGAATCGACTTTTCGACTTGTCCCAAAAAAGAGTGGCCGCGTTTTACGCGAAAGGCCCTGCAGGGCAAGGCCTCCTAGCATAGCTAGCACTCACGAAATGAATTGTATAGAACCCTTCAGATTAAACCGGAATGGTATCTAACATTTCAACTTAATTTACAAGCCCTTACGAGTTACGAACATCGCATCGCCATAGCTAAAGAAGCGATACTTGTGCTCCACTGCATGCAGGTAAGCTCCCATTACATTGTCGTAGCCTGCAAAGGCACTCACTAACATAATCAGTGTCGACTCTGGTAAATGGAAGTTGGTCAGCAAGCAGTCAATAAGTTGAAACTCGTAACCTGGGTAAATAAAGATATCGGTATCACCAAAGAATGGCTTTAGCTCAGTGCCTTTGCGAACTGCATCTTGAGCTGCGCTCTCCAATGAGCGCACAGAAGTCGTGCCTACTGCAATAACGCGACCGCCTTTGGCTTTGGTCTCATTAATCGCATCAACTACTTCTTGAGTGACTTCTACGTATTCAGCGTGCATGTGGTGCTCGAGAATATTATCAACACGCACTGGCTGGAAGGTACCTGCGCCTACGTGCAAGGTAACAAACGCAAGATTTGCGCCTTTTGCTTTAATCTTTTCTAGGATCTCATCATCAAAGTGCAGACCTGCTGTTGGCGCCGCCACGGCTCCTGGTTTCTCATTGTAAACCGTTTGATAGCGCTCCTGATCTGAGTCCTCATCAGGACGATCAATATAAGGAGGCAAAGGCATGTGGCCAACTTCTTCTAGGATTTGTAGCACGGCTTTATCAGAGGTAAAACGAATCTCAAACAAGGCATCGTGCCTAGCAACCATAACAGCTGCATACTGATCTTTATCGCCAAGAAACAACTCAGTACCCGGCTTTGGTGATTTTGAAGAGCGTACATGAGCCAATATCGTATGCTCATCCACCATTCTCTCAACCAGAACCTCTATTTTGCCACCACTGGCCTTACGACCAAATACGCGAGCTGGGATCACTCGAGTGTTGTTAAACACTAACAAGTCACCCTCGCACACCAAGTCCAGCATATCAGTAAAGTTTTTATCTTGAACTTCACCGCTATTGCCCGTCAATTGCAGCAGGCGGCTCGAGGTACGATCCGGCATTGGGTAGCGCGCGATCAATTCATCGGGTAGATCAAAATGAAAATCTGAAACTTGCATGGCGATTAACGTTCCTAGGCTAAATATTTTGCAGGGCGCTAGTATAGATTGCCCCCTGACAAGATCAAGGAAAGATGCTCAATATAGAAGCGTAGCTATAGCTATCACCAAAGAAAAATGCCCAATGAAAACACTGGGCATTTTTCTACTTTAAATATATCTAAAACTAAGACGATTGATATCTGAAACGCCTGATAAATGTAATTAAACCTAAAAGCCCTAACCAAATACCGCCTAAACTACCAGACGAGTCAGAACTACCGCAGTCTAAGAACACTGTATCATCTTCATTACACGTTCCCTCTTCAGGCAAGACTTCTTCCTCAGAAGGGATAGACGGATCAGACTCATCATCTTGGGGAATCTGTGCGTTTTGAATAAAATTCGGAGCCATTATTGTTGAACTAGGTACTTCATCACTATCAACATAGCTCGTAATCCAATCATGAAAGTACGAAACTTTTGTGTGAAAACTTGGAATGGTCACGGATCCACAAACAGGTAAAATCAATGGCGCTCCACTGATAACACCAATCTGATAGCTTTTATCATTGTAATCAGATACTAATGCACCTCCAGAATCACCTATGCATGCTGAATTACCGTAGACTTGACCGTCATCTTGTCCTGTTTCAGGATTCTCAAATGGCTGAAGCTTAGTTGGTTTAGTGCATATTTTTGATGGTTCAAAAGCTGAAGAAATAAAATCTGGAAAGTCTTTGCCTTCTTCTAGTCGAGTGAAACATTCATCTATTGGATAGAAAGCTTGTTTAGTTGTTTGTTGCTGAAGTTCAACAGTGTCACCCCACGGGTCATACACATCTGTGCTACCCCAACCATGTATCGTTACATTTTCAGGTCTAGCAGCATTATTCTCTAGCGGCCACTGAGATGCGAGCTGAACTTCTAGTAGCTCCATAACCTCTGGTGAAGCGATTTCTGCTACTTCTATGTCAAGTAGAGGAGAAGTTAATCTCAATAATGCAATATCATTAGTTAATTCTGTGCTTACTAATTCCAGTCCATCTTCTTGTACCTCGACACTACTTATCCTTCGATAATCTTCATGCACTACAACATGAGAAACATAGGCAAAATTAGTTATATCCTCAGCTATATCGTCCCTCAGATGAGCCGCACCATGTGTGATGGTTAACTCTCCTGGTAGAGCTACATAGTAATCTTTTTCTACTAACTCATCTTCATTACCAGAAAAGACGACACAGTGAGCTGCTGTTAAAACCCACTGATCTCTAATCAAGGTTCCGCTACAAAGAGGAAACTCTGCCATATGACTAGAGCGTATGCTGACACGATAACTAGCCTCAGTATCTTCATCCCCTAGAGTGATAGCCTGAGCTCCCATTGATGCAGTTGTTGCAACCAAAGGTAAAATCCATTTTTTCATAGCCAATTCCGTTTATAAGTATCTAAATAGTCTGACTTTTATAGTCATAAGCCACTTATAACAATGAATCAATCGGTTAAAAAAAAACAGCACACGGTAAAAAACAATTCAAGCATATGAGGCAGATCACATAGCGAATGAAATCATCGCTAATGTATTCACTTAAATATGAAATTATTTGGGCAAATATTAGGGGTAAATCAAAGTATAAAATAAGCCTGATTACTATAGTTAAATCAGTTGAATCGATTAGGAACTTGCTAGGAGATTATTATGATAAAAATTGTCGAGCTTATGACTCGCAACCCCTACACCCTGTTGCGTTCCAACACCCTGGCTGATGCTAAAAGGCTGATGGCAGAGCATGAGATTAGGCACGTGCCCGTTGTCGATGTTGATGATGAGCTATTAGGCTTAGTCACTCAAAGGGATATATTGGCTGCTCAAGACTCTAGCTTGCAGATTAACCCTGACAAAAGCGCGTATAACTTGGATACCCCTCTTAACCAAGCTATGTGTAAGAGTGTCATCACCGTAAGCCCTCATGCTGGATTGCGAGAAAGTGCAATGATGATGCAAAAGCGCAAGGTTGGGTGTCTACCCGTCGTCCAAAATAGCAAGTTGGTGGGCATTATTACTGACAGTGATTTTGTCGCTATTGCGATTAATCTACTTGAGCTTCAAGAAGAAGTTGAGCCCGTAGAGTCAGGAACATAAAAAAAGCCACATCATTGCTGATGTGGCTTATTCATTCTTCTATAACTGCGATTATTGCTGAGGGCGCATCGCAGGGAATAGGATCACGTCACGGATAGTGTGAGTGTTGGTAAATAGCATCGCTAGGCGATCAATACCAATACCTTGACCTGCTGTCGGCGGAAGACCGTGCTCTAGTGCTGTAATGTAATCAGCATCGTAGTACATTGCTTCATCATCACCTGCATCTTTCGCGTCTACCTGTGCTTTAAAGCGCGCATCTTGATCTTCTGCATCGTTAAGCTCAGAGAAACCATTTGCTACTTCGCGACCACCAATGAAGAACTCAAAGCGGTCAGTGAAGAACGGGTTGCTGTCGCTACGGCGAGCCAATGGAGAGATGTCCGCAGGGTAACCTGTAATGAAAGTCGGTTGAATTAGCTGAGGCTCAGCCGTTTCACCAAAGATCTCTTCAAGAAGCTGACCACAGGTCCAGAATGTTTCTACTTGTACGTGTACAGATTTAGCGATGGCTACCATCTTGTCACGATCTTGTAGGTCTGCTTCTGTTAGCGCTTGGATCTCAGCATGGTCTGGGTTGTAGTGCTTGATCGCTTCAAACATACTCATGCGAGCGTAAGTGCCACCAAACTCAACGGTTTCTTCACCGTAAGGCATTGACGTTGAACCTAGTACATCCATTGCCGCAGTGCTTAACATCTCTTCCGTAAGGTCCATTAGGTCCTTGTAGTCAGAGTAAGCTTGGTAGAATTCCATCATAGTGAATTCTGGGTTGTGGCGTGGAGATAGACCTTCGTTACGGAAGTTACGGTTGATCTCAAATACACGATCAAAGCCACCAACCACTAGGCGCTTAAGGTAAAGTTCAGGTGCAACACGCAAGTACATGTCGATATCTAACGCATTGTGATGTGTGATAAATGGACGCGCTGTTGCGCCACCTGGGATCACATGCATCATTGGCGTTTCAACTTCTAGGTAGCCTTTTGAGCTCATGAAGTTGCGGATTGACGATACTAGCTTAGAGCGAATGATGAACGCAGAGCGAGAATCTTCATTCACAATAAGGTCAACGTAACGCTGACGGTAACGCATCTCTTGGTCTGTTAGACCGTGGAACTTCTCTGGTAGCGGACGCAGTGCTTTAGTCAGCAACTCGTACTCTGCCATGTTCACGTAAAGGTCACCCTTACCTGATTTATGCAGCGCACCCTTAACACCAACGATGTCACCGATATCAAGACCTTGGTATTTTGCTTTAAGGTCTTTTTGTACATCTTTCGCAGCGTATGCTTGGATGCGGCCAGAGGTTTCTTGGATTACCAAGAATGGACCACGTTTTGCCATGATGCGGCCAGCAATAGCCACAACATGGTTAAGTTCTTCTAGCTCTTCTTTTGATTTCTCACCAAACTGAGCTTGAAGGTCACCCGCTAGGCTGTCACGACGAAAGTCGTTAGGGTGACCGTTTGCTTGACACTCCTTGCGGATTGAATCCAATTTCGCACGGCGCTCTGCAATCAGTTTGTTTTCATCAATTTGAACTTGGTCAGTCATATTTCACCCTTTTTACAGTCCAGACTTCAGGCTGGCTTCGATAAATTTGTCTAGGTCACCGTCGAGAACGGCTTGAGTATTTCGGTTTTCTACACCAGTGCGAAGGTCTTTGATTCGCGAATCATCCAAGACATACGAGCGGATTTGGCTACCCCAACCTATGTCTGATTTCGCATCTTCATTCGCTTGTTTCTCAGCGTTTTGCTTCTGCAGTTCAAACTCAAACAATTTAGCGCGAAGCTGTTTCATTGCTTGGTCTTTGTTCTTGTGCTGAGAACGGTCATTCTGACACTGAACCACAATATTAGTCGGTACGTGAGTAATACGAACCGCAGATTCAGTGGTGTTTACGTGCTGACCACCAGCACCTGAGGCGCGGTATACGTCAATACGAAGATCTGATGGGTTAATATCGATCTGAATGTTGTCATCAATCTCTGGGTAAATAAATGCAGATGCAAACGAGGTATGGCGACGACCACTGGAATCAAACGGTGATTTACGTACCAAACGGTGTACACCTGTTTCAGTACGAAGCCAGCCGTAGGCGTACTCACCAGAGATCTTTACTGTTGCGCCCTTAAGGCCAGCAACTTCACCCTCAGAAACCTCGATAACCTCTGTCTTGAACCCTTTAGCATCAGCCCAACGTAAATACATACGCAGCATAATGTTGGTCCAATCTTGCGCCTCTGTACCACCAGAACCTGATTGAAGGTCTATATAGCAGTCAGCGCCATCGTGGTCACCAGAGAACATACGACGGAATTCTAGCTTGGCTAGCTTAGCTTCAAGCTCAGCCAGTTCAGGCTCAATCTCGTCAAAGGTTTCTTGGTCTTCTTCTTCAACCGCTAGTTCAAGCAAGCCTTCTGCGTCTTCTACGCCTTGATCCAATAAATCAATGGTTTCAACGACAGCTTCTAGTGATGCACGTTCTTTACCTAGCGCTTGGGCACGCTCAGGTTCATTCCATACATCCGGTTGTTCTAGCTCTGCATTTACTTCTTCTAGGCGCTCTTTCTTAGCGTCATAGTCAAAGGTACCCCCTCAGGACATTCGTGCGCTCAGACACGTCCTGTAGGCGGTTTTTAATCGGATTGATTTCAAACATCTTTGGCCAATATTTTGAATAGAAAATAACCGCGGAATTTTACTCAAAAATGTGACCAAGATACAGAAATATTTTGAAGTTAGTGGATATTAGGACGAGGAAAACTGGGCTGCCTTGTTAGGCAGCATCAATATGTTCAACCATAAGCTGTAGTGATTGGTTGCCTCTAAACTCATTGATATCAAGCCGATAGGCCATTTTGATCTTAGTGGTTGCAGGATCTGGCCAGCGGCGCAGATCGACGTTGAAGGCAATCGCATCAATCATAATGTTGGTGGCATGAGATTTGTGCAAAGGCTCAAGCATCAGCTTAAGGTGCTTCTCGCCCACTAGCTTTTGGTGCAACACCTTAAACTCACCATCAAAGATTGGCTCAGGAAAGGCTTGTCCCCAAGGACCACCATTGCGGATCTCCATTGCGGTGTGCATGTTGAACTCTTCCGGTGTTAACTCACCATCCGACAAAACTATGCCCTTTAAGGCGTGTTCATCCACCTCATCTCGCACTGCTTGGTCAAACAGCTCACTAAAGCGAGTAAAATCCGCCTCTTTAATGGTCAAACCCGCAGCCATGGCGTGTCCACCAAACTTTAGGATTAATCCCGGGTTTTGTACGTCAATCTTGTCTAAGGCATCCCGCATGTGCAGCCCTTTGATTGAACGACAGGATCCCTTAATAAACCCATCCCCCCCATCGGCAAATGCGATGACAGGTCGATGGAATTTATCTTTGATTCTTGAAGCAAGGATACCAATCACCCCTTGGTGCCAATCACGTTGGAATAGCGTAATTCCATAGGGCATTTCTTGATCGGAGCTGAACTGCAATCGCTCACAAAAGGCGAGCGCCTCTTGCTTCATTCCCTCTTCGATTTCGCGACGAGTGATATTAAGCGCATCAAGTTCAGTGGCCATACGTCTGGCGGCATGAATGTTATTGCACATCAATAGCTCTACACCAAACGACATATCATCCAAGCGTCCAGCCGCGTTAATACGCGGCCCTAATGCAAAGCCAAAATCAGACGCCACTAAGCGGCTAGATTCTCGCTTTGATACCTCAATCAATGCCTGAATACCGGGACGACCTAGGCCCGCTCTAATGCGCTGCAGACCTTGATGTACCAAGATTCGATTGTTCTCATCCAGAGGCACAACATCAGCGACGGTACCTAGCGCCACCAAATCGAGCAGTTCCGTAAGGTTAGGCTCTGCCACGCCAGAATCACTGAACCAGTTTGTTTGGCGCATCAGTGCTCTTAGCGCCACCATCAAATAAAAAGCAACACCAACCCCGGCTAATGCCTTGGATGGAAAATCGCATTCATGAAGGTTTGGGTTCACCATGGCATCGGCTTCAGGCAAGACATGCCCTGGCAAGTGATGGTCGGTCACCAATACTTGAATGTTGTTTTGCTTGGCAAATCGCACCCCTTCAATAGACGAAACGCCATTGTCTACTGTCATGATGAGATCAACGCCCATCTCAATGGCTTGTTCCACCACCTCAGGACTTAAGCCATAGCCATCTTCGAAACGGTTCGGCACAAGATAATCAACATTGCTCGAACCTAGCATACGCAGCGCTAGCACTGACAATGCCGAAGAGGTTGCGCCATCCGCATCAAAATCTCCAACCACAATAATGCGCTTGTTCTCTTTAATAGCACTAAGCAACAGCTCTGCTGCCGCTTTGATGCCATGAAGCTTCTGTGGTGGAAGCAATCCTTTAGCGCCGCGCTCTAGTTGCACCGAAGACTCGATACCACGAGCGGCATAAATGCGTCGCATCAATGCAGACAGTGTTGTGGGCAGATTGGAAATATCAGCAGCGGGACGACGTTTAATCTCGATCATGGCTTCTTAGGTCTAGTAATGAGGAAGAAAAGCGCTGTGCTCAATGACAGCGCTTATAGAGGTTAGCCTTGTGATTCTAGTCGCTTCAGTAGGTCTTCAGGTGACAGATAACCGCCAACATTCATACCTTTTGAGGTATACACCGCGGGAGTACCTGACACGCCAATGGCTTTGCCTAATTGGTATTGCTCTGAAACCGTAGTTTGGCACTGCTGAATACTGTCGCTAGAAGCACTCACGTCTTCACCACGTAACTTGGCATCGTTCATCGCTTTAGCTGGGTCGGCGCTACACCAGATATTCGCCATGGTTTGGCCGATGTCACTGCGATCACCCGCTCTTGGGAACGCAAGGTAGCGCACTGTAATGCCCAATTTGTTGTACTCCGCCATTTGGCGATGTAGCTTCAAGCAATAGCCACAAGAAATATCCGTAAACACAGTCACAACATATTTTTCATTGTCTGCCTTGTACACGATCATTTCATCGCTAGCTTGGTCTAGTAGGCTCACGATCTTTGGGCCATTCCTCAGTGCAGCCACATCTTGGAAATTACCCTTATCATCGAGAGAGTACAATTTACCAGGAATAAAGTAATCGCCCGTTGGGGTTGCATAAAAGGTTCCCTGATTGGTGGTCACTTCTACCAATCCATCAACCTCAATAGATTCGATTTGCATTACGGATACACCGATTTTAGCGAATCGTTCCTTAATTTGAGCCTCGTTTAACTCTGTTGCACTCACACTAAAGGCAACCAAAGAGCACATAACCAAGCCGAAGACTCGACCTAAAATTTTCATACAATTTCCTACTAAATAATGAGTACAGCGTGTGAGCATAAAAACTGCACGATCACGCTCTTGGGTGATGTTGCTGATGGATCTGTTTCAATCTCTCTGTGGCAACATGAGTATAAATTTGAGTCGTAGATAAGTCACTATGTCCCAGCAACATCTGTACGACACGTAAGTCTGCACCATAGTTCAATAAATGAGTGGCAAAGGCATGTCTCATCACGTGTGGTGATAAGGTGTCGGTATCAATACCAGCAATCTGTGCATAGTACTTGATACGGTGCCAAAACGTTTGCCGTGTCATTTGGCGAGAGCGTTTGCTCGGGAATACAACGTCCGAGGAATTTTCTCCCATTAATTGAGACCGGCCTTGGGTAAGAAAACGTTCAATCCAATCAATGGCATTTTCACCCATGGGAACTAGTCGCTCTTTTCCCCCTTTACCGACTACTCGGACAACACCTTGGCGCAGGCTCATGTTTTCCATGGTCAGCCCTACAAGCTCTGACACGCGCAAACCCGTTGCGTATAAAAGCTCAAGCATCGCCTTGTCGCGAAGCTCTATCGGGTCATCGACATTGGGCGCATCAAGCAGACTCTCAACCTGTTGCTCGCTTATGTCCTTTGGCAACCGCTTTGGAAGTTTAGGTCTAATTAACAGCGCACTAGGGTCATCAGAGCGTATCTTTTCTCGATAAAGATACTGAAACAATCGGCGCATAGCAGACAACATTCGAGCACGACTGGATTGGGCAAAGTTCTTGTCCACCAGCCAGGCTTGATAATCTAATAGCTCTTGGTAACTGACGGAGGATAAATCAGATTTATTCTGCTCTAGCCATTGCGATAGCTTGCTTAGATCCAGTCGATAAGAGGCTAAGGTATTTTCTGACAAGCCCTTTTCCATCCAGATAGCATCTAAGAATTGCTCTATAAGATTCTGATTTAACAAGCTAAAAGTTCCAGTCATACCAATACAGTCACCTTAAAGTATACAAGCATTGGGCCGATTGCTAGAGGCGGGCACTGAAAGTTAGTAAAAATAAAGGTAGAATCAGCAACATGACCATTAGCTATAATTAAAATGATGAAAATAGGACTATTTTTCGGCTCTACCACCTGCTATACCGAAATGGCAGCAGAAAAAATTCGAGACATCATTGGAAGCGATATTGTAGATCTGCACAATGTAAAAGATACCCCACTCTCCCTAATGAACGACTATGAGTTTTTGATTCTAGGGATTTCCACATGGGATTTCGGTGAACTTCAAGAAGACTGGGGAGCATTATGGCACGACATAGATGGCGTACCGCTAACAGGCAAGCACGTCGCGTTATTCGGCTTAGGGGATCAAGAAGGATATGGCGAATGGTTTCAGGATGCGATGGGACTACTTCATCAGCAGCTTCAGCCAAGCAAACCTAACTTTATCGGCTACTGGCCAGTAGAAGGCTATGAATTCCAAGCATCAAAGGCACTCACCGAAGATGGCTCCAAGTTTGTAGGACTCGCACTTGATGAGGACTCTCAGTACGAATTCAGCGACGAACGCATCGCTTCTTGGTGTGAGCAGATCCTTGTTGAGTATGCTGACTCGCTGTAAATCAAAGCAGAAATAGAAAAAGGAGGCATTTAAAATGCCTCCTTTTTGATTGATTTTTCACCTATCGAGATGCGTATTCTATCCTAAATGAATTAGGCTTCGGCTTGCTTCTCTAAATTCGACTGTTTTGAACCCGTGAATAGCATAGCGACCAAAGCCGCTGAGGTAGGCAACACCCAACCTAGGCCTAGCTCAAACATTGGCAAGAATTTGAATAGCGAGACATCAAACCCTGCTACTTTTGCAGCATCAATTAACGCACAAATGAACGCGATCATAAGTACAAAGCGGTAGGCCAATTTTGGATTAGGTAGCCATGGACGAACAAACGTCAGTGCGACCAAGGCAATCGCAATTGGGTAAAGCGCAAACAGGACTGGGACAGATAGCTCAATTAACTGCGCTAGGCCAACATTAGCCACAAGCGCACAAGCACTGCCATTCACAACAACCCAGAACTTGTAGCCCAGCTTAGTGTTTTTGCTGAAGAAATCTGAACTCGCAGAAATCAACCCAACCGCAGTGGTTAAACACGCCAACAGCACAATGACCGAAAGAACCCACTGACCTTTATCTCCAAACAGTGCCTTCACATATTCAGCAAGAATAGCGCCGCCATTCTCAAGCCCAGCTGCAATACCGTTACTTGTCGCTCCTAGGTAAAACAGAGCAATATATACAAGGCATAAACCCACAGCAGCGATAACACCTGCAGCGATAAGGTAGCGTGCAACATCTTTACGCTCTGTCACACCCTTAGAATTAATCGCTTGAACAAGTAGCATGCCGAACATCAAGGATGCAAAGGTATCCATAGTTAGGTAGCCTTCCAAGATCCCTTTAGTAAAGGGCTGACTCATATAGTCACCCTGCGCATGAATGATCGGGCCTTGAGGGTTAAGCACTACAGCAACAGAGAGAGCGATTAAGCCAACAAACATGATAGGGGTTAACACCTTACCAATAGTATCTAGCAAAGACCCTTGAGCCCAAGCCAGTGCCATCGCAAGAACAAAGAAGGTAATAGAAAACAGAGCAAGGTGCAGCGTTCCCGGTTGAGAAACAAACGGGCGAATACCCATTTCATAAGCCACTAAGCCTGCGCGTGGCGCAGCAAATGCAGGGCCTATGATAATGAAAATTAGCGCTGCGATTAACAGAGCCACCTTCTTAGGAAGATCGCTAGTTAAATGATCCCATGTGCCACCCGCTGTAGCCACAGCAACCACAGTAATCAGAGGCAGTCCAGCTGCGGTAAGCAAAAAGCCTCCCATTGCAGGAATTAGGTTCTCGCCCGCTAATTGGCCGGCCATTGGTGGAAAGATGATGTTGCCAGCACCTAAGAAAAACGCAAATAGCATAAAGCCAAGTGCAACAATGTCTGAAATGGATAAGCTCTTCTTCAAAATAACCTCGAAGATAAATAGTTTGCTGGACGCGCTAATTCAGCGCCTCTATGATTAATTTTTATGAGAAGCATAATGAACAGGCCAATCAACAATCTCAAGCAAACGAGCTTAAACACCATATAGTTTCGGTTTTTTAACCAAATAGCAGTGCGTTCAACTAACTTGGGCACACTAAAGCAGTGTTTCAAGCTAAACCAAAAACCAACAGAACACCCAAAAGTAATAACAAAACCATTGCATACACCGCATTTGCACAAAACAAAGCACAATTTTCGTTACAAACAACCTAGGGTTCGATCTAGCCATGACGACAAAAACAAAGAACTTTCAGTTCAAGTCATTCTCTATTTGGGGGGGTAATAGTGGCATGCCAGTGAGCACTGATGGGGTGCTATTAGGCGCTTGGACAAGTGTGAGTCGCAGCAACAAGCTTATTGATATTGGCACTGGTACGGGTTTACTGGCTCTGATGTGTGCGCAGCGAAATACTGAACTGGATATTGTGGCTGTAGATATTGACCACTCTGCGATTGAAGCGGCGAGAACGAACTTTGATGCTAGCCCATGGGGAGCGCGTTTCCAGTTGCATCATTCGGATATCGTCTCCTTCTCGAAAGCAAATAAGGCAGCATTTGATACCATTATCTGTAATCCCCCTTATTTCAATTCCGGTGAACAGTCTTCTCTGACCACCAGAGCGACTGCGAGACACACCGACACCTTATCTCATCCAGACCTTCTAGACTCTTGTAAAACGCTACTCTTAAGTAGCGGTAGCGCGAGTTTTATATTACCCGTAGAAGAAGCGAAGCAGTGTATTTTGCGCGCCACCAACAACGGTTGGCACTTGAGTCGCTTGTGTAAGGTAAAAACCACACACAAAAAAGATCACAGCCGCTACCTGTTTGAATTGCAATTGGGTATGGATAACAGCGATCCAACCGAAGAATCAGAGCTCATCATCCATAAAGGTGATGGCTATAGCGCGGAGTTTGTTGCGCTAACACAGAGTTTTTACTTAAAGATGTAAATAAGAGTGTGACGTGCGTCACCATTAAACTATAATACTTTCTTTTATCGTCCACCCGTTTGCGGAGCACTGCAGTGTTAAGAACTTTTGCTGAGTTAGATTTAGACCAATCCCTTATTAAAGCCATAGAAGAAATTGGCTTTGAAAGACCAACAAAAGTACAAAGTGAAGCGATCCCTCAAGCCCTGGACGGTAGAGATATCCTAGCTTCTGCCCCAACAGGCACAGGTAAGACCGCGGCTTTTGTACTTCCTGCGTTGCAATACCTTTTAGACTTTCCACGTCGTCGTGGCGGTCCAGCACGAGTATTGATCCTGACTCCTACTCGCGAGTTGGCGATGCAGATTACGGAGCAAGCTAAAGAGTTAGCAAAGCATACCAGCCTTAACATTTTCACCATCACCGGTGGTGTTATGTATCAAGACCACGCTGATATCCTATCAACCACTCAAGATATTGTGGTTGCGACGCCAGGTCGATTGATGGAATACATCAACGCAGAGCGTTTTGACTGCCGTGCTATCGAATGGCTGATCTTAGACGAAGCTGACCGAATGCTAGACATGGGCTTTGGCCCAATCGTAGACCGACTGTCGAACGAGTGTCGCTGGCGTAAACAGACGCTATTGTTCTCAGCAACTCTTGAAGGTAAGGGCGTTGAAGGCTTCACTGAAGGTCTACTTAAAGACCCTGCAGAAATTGATGCACAGCCCTCGCTAAAAGAACGTAAGAAGATTCAACAGTGGTATCACCGTGCCGATGATGCGGAGCATAAGCTAGAACTGCTGAAGCACATCATCACCGAGCAAGCAGAAAGAAGCATTATCTTCTTGAAGACTCGTGAGCGTCTTGCAGAACTTCGTCAACAACTGGACAGCGCTCAAATCCCTTGTAGCTGGATTCAAGGTGAGATGCCTCAAGATCGCCGTAACAACGCGATTGCTCGCTTCCGTGATGGCCAGGTGAACGTATTACTGGCGACCGATGTTGCCGCTCGTGGTATTGACTTGCCAGACGTTAGCCATGTTATTAACTACGATTTACCTCGCACCGCCGATGTATACCTTCACCGTATTGGTCGTACAGCGCGAGCAGGCAAAAAAGGTAATGCTGTATCTATCGTTGAGGCGCACGATCAGTCAATGATTGAGCGTGTTGAGCGCTATACGAAAGAAGCGATTAAAGAGCGCTTCATCAAGGAGCTTCGTCCTAAGCACAAAAAACCTGTGTTTAAGAAGAAGAAAAAGAAGCCCGCAGCTAAGACAGCAACTAAGGCTAAGAAAAAGAAGAAATAATACAGTCCCCGGCTCTTTGAGTCGGGGATTTTTCTTTGTTACTCAATCACTAAGCTACCATCTGCATTGAACTGCCAAAAATCGGCATGAGCTATTTCCCAGTAATGCCCATCTGGATCTCGAAAATAACCGCTGTAACCACCCCAAAATACTCGTTGAGCAGGCTTAACTAGAGTTCCACCCGCTTGGACCGCTAGGTCTAGGATCTCATCTACCTGATGCTGTGCTTTGGTATTGTGTGCGAGGGTCATCATTGGCGTTGGACTTTGATTGTCTGGGATATCAATTCCAATATCTTCCGCTAGTTTTTGCATGGGATAAAGGGCAACACAAACACCCGATATTCTGAAGAACACGATATCTTGCTCTTCTGTATAACTGGAAGGAAAACCGAGCGCCGAATAAAAGGCGTGCGAACGCTTCAGATCTGATACCCCCAATGTAATGATGCTTACCCTCGCGTCCATGGCTCTACTCCCATTAAAATGATTCCCTTAGTTTAGGATCATCTTGAGCTTAACCACTGTGATTTGGTGAGCTTATAGAGGCAGTGCCAACTAAGAGGAGAATCGGCATCGAGTTTAGGGTGTTGGAAATCTCTGTCGGTATTGTGCATCCCTATCTTTTGCATTACTCGCTGAGACGGAAGGTTACTTAAGGCCGTTAAGCTATAGATAGTATCGAATTTAAGCTGTATGAAGGCATGCGCCAACACCGCAGCAGCGGCCTCTGGCGCCAAGCCTTGCCCCCAGAACTCTTTCTGCAACCGCCAAGCAATTTCAACAAAGGGATTATTTAAAATACCATCTTCAGTTGAACGTTGCTGTAAGCCCACCATGCCGACAAACTGATGGGTGAGTTTGCATTCTATGGCCCACATTC
This sequence comes from Vibrio breoganii, assembly GCF_001677275.1. Lineage (GTDB taxonomy): Bacteria > Pseudomonadota > Gammaproteobacteria > Enterobacterales > Vibrionaceae > Vibrio > Vibrio breoganii. Next base: position 474,936 of record NZ_CP016177.1, on the reverse strand, counting down.
CCCAGCCTTGGCTGTCGAGTTCTTCAGACAAGCGTCGTACCGATTCTACACTTTGCATAGGGGTCAGCGTATCCGGGAAGAATCGCATGACCTCAGGGCTCTGGTTCATCTGCACAAAGGCATCAAAATCTTTCGCTTTCCACGCTCTCAGTATCAGTCTGGATGTTTCGATTTGCATGCGATTAATAGGCTTCAGGGAGCTGAGTTCTGGGCCCTAGAATCCTAGAACCCAGTATCCTAGGGCCTATCCCCTACTGCTCATCTCGCTTAAAGACGAGCTCTCTAGCGGTAGAATCCGTATCACTAAAGTAGTAACCCGCGTAATCAAACTGCTTTAGAGCATCCAGACTATCAACTTGATTCTGAATGATGTATTTCGCCATCATGCCCCTTGCCTTCTTAGCAAAGAAACTAATCACCTTATATTGGCCATTTTTCAGGTCTTTAAACACTGGAGTAATGACTCGGCCTTGGACATTCTTTGGTTTGACCGCTTTAAAGTACTCATTTGATGCTAGATTGATCAGAAGATCATCCCCTTGCTCAGCCAAGGCTTCATTGACCTTATCGGTGATCTTGTCTCCCCAGAAATGATACAGGTTACTGCCTCTATCATTGGCGAGTCTTGTCCCCATCTCTAGGCGATAGGGTTGCATAAGGTCTAATGGCTTTAACAGCCCATACAAGCCCGATAGCATACGGAAATGGCTCTGCGCATAATCAAAGTCTTGCTCACTGAATGTCTCAGCCTCAAGCCCCGTATAGACGTCTCCCTTAAAAGCAAGGATCGCTGGGCGTGAGTTTTCGGGGGTGAAGGTTTTGCTCCACTCCTGAAAGCGTGCCACGTTCAGTCCTGCAATCTTATCGCTGACCTTCATTAAGCCAGAGATATCCGCTGGAGTCAGTTTTTTACACACCGTCACCAACTCTGCTGAATCAGCAATAAAATCAGGTTGTGTATAGCGCTCTGTCGCCAGTGGCGATTCAAAATCTAGCGTTTTTGCCGGTGAGACTAAAATCAGCATACCAATGTCCTTTACTCGGGTTACTTGCGATATGTACTTAGGGTCTGTTGATCTTTTGAGGTTGTTTTTGTAGCGATTTGTTGGGTATTAATACAAGGCAGTCGCTTTTAGGTGTGGTGGTTCCACATGAAAAGTGACTAACGCGGTAGAAATGCCCAACAAAGCGCTACCCGAAGGGCTCGACCAGAACCCATTTACTCATCGTTGAGCGACTTTTGCTTAGATGACTAAGCGGCAAGTCCCTCGCCTTGATTAAATGACTTCTGGTCGAGCAAAATTCAATCGCAAAAGGTCAACAGACCCTAGAGTATAAAAAAAGCCGTGCTAAGTCAGCACGGCTCTTACTATTGTTTTAATCGGCGTTGTCGATTATTTGTTTCTTTGCACCTGAGCCTTTAGCTCTTCGTGATCGTCCCAGATACCCTCTTCTAGTTGAGAGTGAAGCTCTGGGTAGTCTTTAGCGTTAAAGGTTGGCACCTTACCCGCTTTTAGTTGTTGGTTATAGTCTTTTGCCAGCTTCACTACGATGCCAGACAGCAGCAAGATAGCCACCATGTTGACTATCGCCATCAAGCCCATAGAGACATCAGCCATAGCCCAAACCACAGGTAAGCTCGATACAGCGCCAAACAACACCATGCCCAGTACAATCACGCGGAAGATGTTTAGACCCGCTTTGTGGTTGTGCTCAAGGAAGATAAGGTTCGTCTCGGCATACGAGTAGTTCGCAATGATAGAGGTGAACGCAAAGAAGAAGATAGCAACAGCAACAAAGATGCCACCCCATTCGCCCACTTCTGCGGTCAATGCACGCTGAGTTAGCTCGATACCGGTAATCTCACCGTGAGGTACGTACTCACCAGAAACCAGGATAATCGCAACGGTTGCAGAACAGATAACGATAGTGTCTGTGAACACACCTAGCATCTGTACATAACCTTGTGATGCTGGATGCGGTGGGTAAGGTGTTGCCGATGCCGCAGCGTTAGGCGCAGAACCCATACCCGCTTCGTTCGAGAACAAACCGCGCTTGATACCATTAATCATTGCTTGAGCAATGGCGTAACCTACGCCACCCGCAGCCGCTTCTTGCAAACCAAATGCACTCTTGAAGATAAGAACCAATACGTCTGGTACTTTATCCAAGTTAGAGAACATAACGAATAGTGCTAGAGCAAGGTAAGCCAGAGCCATCACAGGAACGATAAGTTCTGCTGTGCGAGCAATCTTACGAATACCACCGAAGATAACGAATGCAGACAGCACAGCAACACCGATACCGACGTACATTGGTTCAATACCAAATGCCGTGTTCATCGCGCTCGCAATTGAGTTTGCTTGAACTGAGTTAAACACTAGACCGAAAGCGATAATGAGGAAGATAGAGAACAATACCCCCATCCAACGCATTCCTAGCCCTTTTTCCATGTAGTAAGCAGGGCCGCCACGGTAGTTACCGTCTTCATCTTTGGTCTTGTATAGCTGCGCCAGTGAACTCTCAGCAAATGACGTTGCCATACCTAGCATAGCGATCAGCCACATCCAGAAGATAGCACCCGGGCCACCTACGGTTAGTGCTACCGCAACACCGGCCATATTACCGGTACCAACACGCGCTGCAAGACTGGTACAAAGTGCTTGGAAAGAAGAAATACCAGCTTTGTCGGCTTTACGACTGTTTTTTAGAACACTGAACATGTGACCAAAGTGTCTGAACTGAATAAAACCAAGACGAACGGTAAAGTAAATACCGCCACCTACAAGTAGGTAAACAAGGATTGATCCCCAAAGAAGATCGTTCATTAAATTGATTATGTCTGTCACATCAACCTCGTACTCAAATAGGCTCGATTAAGAGCAATGGAATGGTTACTACTCGGCTTTTTTATAATTTGACCTGAGTATTGTAGAGGGCAAACGATTACCCATACACCATTCTTCGAATTACATTTTTCGAGCGCATCATGCCGTCATCGCCATCAGAAATCAAATTGCACACTTTTTCGTATATTTTTCATACAGCTATGTTATATGCCAGTGTGAAATAGCCCTCATTGATGAACAAAAGCTTCACGATTGAGAAATAATTGCGAAACAGTTCAAAGATAAAGTGGCAATGTTCGTGGTAATAATGTCGGCAAGCTTGCTTAGCCGGTTAAAGGGTTTTTAACCCACGCTAGGTAATCGCTAGAAAAGTACTTAATTACAGTTAGAAGGGATAGCTTATGGATGGCTTGCAACTTGAAAGTATCTTTGAATCAGAAGAAAGCGGGACTCGCAGAGGCCGCTCAAAACCGGTAAAACGTAAGTGGCGTGAAATTGAAGCAATCAAAGATCGTCAGAGACTACAAAAGGAGTTGTTGGATTTGGACGTGTGCAGTGAATATCGCTTAGAAGACATTCAGCTGTAAAACGGATTCCCTTGAAAAACAAAGGATGGGTCTAACCCATCCTTTTTTATATCTGTCCTAAATGCACTCTTCATCCGTTTGCTTGACTCTAGCAGCCAGCTGCTTGTACTTATCAGCAATGGTCTCACCAAACACAGGGTCGTCTTCTTGTGCACCCCATTTTTTCTCAAGATATTGCCAATCTGAAGTACTAAAAGTTTTATTGATCAAAGGTAGAACTTCACGCTCCTCAAGATCTAGGTGTCGTTTTTGCTCTTGAATAAAGGTTTCCAGTTGCTGCGCAAACACATCCAAAGGAACCACAGCATCTTGCAATACCATCTCCACAACATCCAAAAACTCGTGCGTTGTCTTAGATAGGACGATGTGTTCGGCTTCAAGATTGCTGATCTTATCTTGCTCGCCATACTTCTCAATAAAGTAATGATAAATAAGATCTTCTTTAGGGTGGTGCGTTTTTTCAGAGTGATCGCAAAGATAATCAACAATCTCTTTTAACAAGGTATAGTTGATCGGCTCTTCACTTTTCAGTTGCGTCAGTTTCTTCCTCAAGATCGCGAGCAAGCGCACCATGTACCCGTGCTCGCGACGGATCCTTTCAATCATCATGATTCATCCCTCCATATCAATAACTGACTTAAGTTTAAGCAATTTTACCGATCTATGTTTTAGGGATACCTCAAAAAAGCGTCAAATTAGCGGTTGGGATAGGCCAGTTTATGCCGTTTTTGCCGTGTTGATCTAAATAACGGTTGGCTAAGGAAAAATGTCGACAACCAAAAAAGCCACGTCGAGCCGATAATGGGGATGGATGAGGTGAAGTGAGTATGCAGTGATCATCCGCATTGATGCTGGCCACTTTTTTCTGAGCGTGTGCCCCCCAAAGTATAAAAACGATATTTTTCTGCTGGTTAGCCAAATACTCAATGGCTCTTAACGTGAATATCTCCCAGCCACTTTTTGCATGAGAGTGGGCTTTGCCTTGTTCAACGGTCAGCACTGTATTCAGTAGCAGTACGCCCTGCTCTGCCCAAGACTTTAGACAGCCATGATCTGGCACCTCAAAGCCCTCAATGTCTTGTGAGAGTTCCTTATAGATATTGCGAAGAGAAGGTGGGATTTTATTACCCGGCAACACTGAAAAACTCAGACCGTGGGCTTGATTTGGGCCGTGATAAGGGTCTTGGCCAAGAATGACCACTTTAGTCTTCTCTATCGGTGTCTGCTCAAATGCGGCAAACACATGCTCCGGTGCAGGATAAATGGCTTTACCTGAAGCACGTTCTTCATCGATAAAAGCTTGTAGGATTTGGAAGTACTCTTGCGAGCGCTCCTGTTCAATAAATGCTTGCCAACTCAATGCCGTCTTCTCTATCTCTTTGTCACAATAAAGAAGATATTGGCATACTGAGTCAGATTTAGGTATTACTTCTTTTTAGTACTGCGCTGAGGAGAGCGATGGTGACCTTGACCACGTTGACATGGACGAGCTTGAGGGAAGATAGATGTAAACATGGCACACTCCAATTCTATTTGTGACGGCTGTCACTTTAAGTAATGGAAGAAGCGTGCCAATAAAGCAAACAATTAGAAAAATAATTTAAAGTGCGAACGCTCGCAGGCTTTGAATCTCATCTTTCCATATCTCAGGCTCGATGGTTTCTAGGATCAGCGGGATTCCGTCAAAACGCGAATCCTGACAAATGTACTTAAAACAATCCCAACCGATTTCTCCAGCCCCCAATGAATGATGTCGATCGACCTTCCCACCCAGTGCTATTTTTGAATCATTGATGTGCATTGCACGCAAATAGTGCATACCCACTACACGATCAAACTCTGCAAATGTCTCCTCACACGCCTCAAACGTTCGTAGGTCGTACCCAGCAACAAAGGTGTGACAGGTATCGATACATACGCCAACACGGCTTTTATCTTCAACCTGTTCAATGATTTCCGCTAGATGTTCAAATCGCCAGCCGAGGTTAGTACCCTGCCCTGCGGTGTTCTCAATAACCGCTATCACATTCGGTACTGCTTTGTGAGCAAGGTTGATGGATTCGGCAATACGCGCCAAGCACTCTGTTTCTGAGATTTTCTTTAAGTGACTGCCAGGGTGGAAATTCAATAGCGTCAAACCCAGCTGCTCACAACGCTCCATCTCATCAATAAATGCGGCGCGAGACTTCTCTAGTTTTTCTTCTTCAGGGGCACCCAAATTTATCAAGTATGAGTCGTGTGGCAGGATCTGCTCAGTTTTGAACCCTAACGCCGTGCAGTTTTTCTTGAATGAATCGATGCTTTTTTGCGTTAAGGGCTTAGCCACCCACTGGCGCTGATTCTTAGTGAACAAGGCGAAGGCGTTGGCACCAATTTCTTTTGCTCTAAGAGGAGCATTTTCTACGCCACCAGCGGCGGAGACATGCGCACCAATAAACTTGTTTGTCGACATAAAAAGTTCTCTTTATCTTCCAATTCTTGTCACTTACACCATGATATGCTCAACGCATACAGCAACAAATTTGATACAAATGTTGTTAAAAAACCACACAATAACGGCCAATTTCGCCAATATTGTTAAAGATCGAACTGTAAATCAATGAATTAATTATAACTTGATCATAGTCATGGAAAACACCTTAAAAAAAATATGGTTTTTAGTTGTTTTTTGACGTAAATCAATATTAAAATGGCAAACATGCAGTGAGCGATTGAAAAAGCTCCAAGTTTATCCGTAAATCGAACCCACATATGTGGCTGAGGAGAAAATTATGATCCAAGGAATTCAAATCACTAAGGCAGCTAACGATGAGCTTCTAAACTCTATCTGGCTACTAGATTCTGAAAAGAACGAAGCTCGTTGTGTTGTTGCAGCGTCTGGCTATGAAGCAGATCAAGTAATCCCTGCTTCAGATCTAGGTGACTACGAGAGCCGTGAAATCGCTATCGAAAAAGCACCTAAAATCGAAGGCGGTCAGCACCTAAACGTGAACGTTCTTAAGCGTGATACTCTAGAAGACGCTGTTAAGCACCCTGAGAAATACCCTCAGCTAACTATCCGTGTATCGGGCTACGCTGTACGTTTCAACTCTCTAACAGCTGAACAGCAAAAAGACGTTATCGCACGTACTTTCACTGAGTCTCTATAATCTAGAGCTTTAGTAAAAATGCTAAAAGCCTGGCAATTCACGTTGCCGGGCTTTTTTGTGTCTATTCATTTGCTATAGACACAAAAAACGGCGCCTGAGCGCCGTTTTTTTTATCTGCAGAAGATTACTGTACTTTTCTCAACACTGTTTTTAGCAGGTCAAAATCATTAGCAAGGTCTTCAGACAACAGGTCCATCGCAGCATGCTTTGCCAGAGGTCCTGGTAATTCAATATCAGTGCCTAGGATATCATCGACCACTTCTTTGAACTTCGCAGGGTGAGCGGTGCATAGGAACAGGCCGGTTTCACCCTCAGCAAGTTGCTCTTGAAGTGCACGGTAAGCAATCGCGCCATGAGGCTCACATAGATAGCCTGAATCGTGCAGCTCCTTCACGCTCGCGGCACTTTGCTCATCCGTTACGGCTGCACTACCAAGAGTATCTAATCCCCAGCCTTCGCGCTGACAAAGCTCTTCAATACGAGGCCAGTTATTGGGCTGGCTAACATCCATTGCGTTTGAAGTCGTCGCAACCGTTGGTTTTGGCTCCCACTTACCCGTTTCTAGGTAGCGTGGCACAGTATCGTTGGCATTGGTTGCGGCGATAAAGCGCTTGATTGGCAAACCTAAGGCTTTGGCAAGCAAGCCAGCTGTTAGGTTACCAAAGTTACCACTTGGCACTGAAATCACGAGATTTTCACGCTCTGACTTGCTCATTTGAGCAGCGGCTTCAAAGTAGTAACAGATTTGAGCCATCAAACGGCTGATATTGATTGAGTTCGCTGAGTTCAGGCCAATTTCTTGACGTAGAGCTTCATCATCAAATGCCTTCTTCACCAATGCCTGACAGTCATCAAAATCACCATCAATGGCAACAGTATGAATGTTCTTGCCAAGGGTACAGAACAGTTTCTCTTGAAGAGGGCTGATCTTGCCTTTTGGATACAGAATAACGACGTTGATATCCGCCATGCCGTAAAAGGCATGAGCAACCGCTGCGCCTGTGTCACCTGAGGTTGCCGTCAAGATAGTGATCTTGCCCCCCTTAGAAACCGTTGCTAGTGACTGAGCCATAAAGCGACCGCCAAAGTCCTTAAACGCAAGAGTAGGACCGTGGAACAGTTCTAGTGCATACGTGCCATCTTTAACTGATTTGATAGGCGCTGGAAATTGAAATGCAGTGTCTACCATCTGAGAGACTTGAGACTCAGAAAGCTCGTCACCAATAAGCGCCGAAAGTATCTTACTGCTTCGGGTTACAAAGTCTTCCTCGAGCAACGCGTCGATGTTATCGAGTGCTGGGATATCAGTTGGAAAAAACAACCCTTGGTTGCGTCCTAACCCCTGACGAACCGCTTGTCCAAAAGAGACCTGCTCGTCATTTTCTTTGATGTTATACAGCTTCATAATTTACTTCCTGTTACTTTCGAGCCCTGCTGATCTATCTTGCAGATGTGCACGAATCCTTCATCATTTTGTACATAATTAACTTCAAGCCAAGATTTGACTCGCTCCGCAACCTCTAAACTATCACAGATAGTAAACATTGTGGGACCACTGCCTGAAATTCCTGAGGTCAGAGCGCCTGCGGTTGCCGCATAGCTGCGAGCTTCAGGGAAACCTGGCAATAGACGCTGTCTATAAGGTTCAGCAATGACGTCTTTGATCATCTTAGCGGCAAGCTCAGGTTGGCCTGAATAGCTAGCATGAATAAAACCAGCTAAATGACGCCCATGAGCGATGATGTCTTGTCTACGATATTGAGCCGGCAAGATCTCACGCGCGGCCGCAGTGGAGACATTGATGCCAGGATAAGCCATGACCCAGTACCAGTTGTCAAAACTCGGTACCTCTTGGCTGATAATACCAAGTTCCTCAACCATCAGCTGCACGCCACCAAGATAGCAAGGTGCGACGTTATCGTAGTGAACACCACCAGAAATTTCGCCTTCCATTTCCCCCATTAACGCCAACAATTCTGTTTCGTTAAGCGGATTGTCATGGAACTGATTCAGTGCATCCAATGCCGCGACAATAGAGCAAGCACTTGAACCCAGGCCTGAACCGATTGGCATGTTCTTTTCTAGGGTCATTTCAAGGTGACGCATAGGTTGTCCCTTGCTCGACATTTCACGAGCAAACACCTGCCAGCAGCGATAGACAATATTCTGTTTCGCATCAGCGGGTAGCTTTGCCACAAAGCGGCCCGCTGTTTTTAGTTCAAATGCAGATTCACCAACAGTGACCATCACTCGGTCACCAAGCAGTGTGCCATCAACTGGTGATACCGCAGCTCCCAGCACATCAAAGCCAACGCTCACGTTACCGATGGATGCTGGAGCGTAAACACAAACACTCTCTTTCATGTTTAGATCCCCAGTTTCCAGCCCAATGTACGCATAACATCAGAGAATACACCGGCAGCAGTTACCTCTGTACCCGCACCGTAGCCACGCATAACCAGTGGAATTGGTTGGTAGTAACGGCTATAAAATGCCAGGGCATTTTCACCATCTTTGACTTTAAATAGAGGATCGTCTTCATTGACTGCAGCAATTGTCACGCGACATTTGCCATCAACGATTTCACCTACATAGCGAAGTACCTTGCCTTCTTCTGCGGCCTTTTGCGACATTTCCGAGAAGTACGCATCAGCTTGAGGTAGACGCTCGACAAACTCTTCAATAGAGCCTGAATCATCAAAGCCTGGTGGTAGCGCTTGGTCGACAACAACGTCTTCTAGTTCTATGGCCATACCGGTTTCACGAGCCAGGATAAGAAGCTTACGCGCCACATCCATGCCTGATAGGTCATCACGAGGGTCTGGCTCAGTAAAGCCATTCTCCATCGCAACCTTAGTCGCTTCACTCAGTGTCATTCCTTCATCTAGCTTACCGAAGATGAAAGAAAGAGAGCCGGATAGGATGCCGTTGAACTTAACCAGTTCATCACCTGCATTGATTAGGTTTTGTAGATTTTCGATGACCGGCAAACCTGCGCCAACCGTTGTTTCATACATGAGTTTACGACGAGAAGAGCGCGCCACCTGACGAAGCTGATGGTAGTACGCCATACTTGCTGTGTTGGCCTTCTTGTTCGGTGTGACGACATGGAAGCCCGCTTGAAGGAAATCAGCGTATTGTCCTGCAACATTCTCACTTGAAGTACAGTCCACTAATACAGGGTTGATGATGTGGTTACGCTGAACCATTGCACTTAGCGACGCTAGGCTGAACTTCTCGCTAGCATTGCTCATGCGGTCACGCCAATGCTCAAGGTTTAGGCCTTCACCGTCGAGTAGCATGCCTTGGCTGTTTGCTAGAGCACACACACGAATGACAATGCCTTTCTTGGCAAGTTTCTGCTGCTGACGAGCGACTTGATCCACCAACTCACCGCCAACACCACCTACGCCAACAACAAATAGGTCAAGGAAGTGCTTAGAGTTAAATAGGTTTTCATGACACGCCTTGATCGCCTTGGAGATCTTATCTTCAGGGATAACGGCTGAGATTGCGCGCTCAGAAGAGCCCTGAGCAATAGCGGTAATGTTCACGTTCACCTGAGTTAATGAGGTGAAGAATTTAGATGCGACACCGCGAGAGGTGCGCATGCCATCGCCTACCAGCGTTAAAATAGCCACGTCATCAATAAATTCTACAGGCTCTAATAGGCTGTCTTTCAGCTCTAGCTCAAACGCTTCTTCAAGTACTGATTTAGCTCGCTGACGATCCGCCGCTTCAATACAGAAACTGATGCTGTATTCTGAAGAAGACTGAGTAATAAGAACAATAGAGATACCAGCCGAAGACATAGCGCCAAATACGCGGCTCGCCATACCTACCATGCCCTTCATTCCTGGACCTGATACGTTGACCATTGTTAGCTCATTAAGGGTAGTAATACCCTTGATGTCCAGATTGTCTTCGCCAGTGTCTAGGCCAATTAAGGTGCCTGCACCTTGTGGATTAAAGCTGTTCTTAATCAGACATGGGATATGGAACTGAGCAATAGGAGCAATGGTCTTTGGATGCAAAACCGATGCGCCAAAGTAAGAAAGCTCCATCGCTTCTTGGTAACTTAGAGATTTTAATAGGCGTGCATCTTCTACGAGGCGAGGGTCACAGTTGTAGACACCATCAACATCTGTCCATATTTCACAGCAGTCTGCACGTAAACATGCAGCCAATACTGCCGCTGAATAATCAGAGCCATTACGACCTAGTGTCACTAGTTCACCTTTTTCATTGCCGGCAGTAAAGCCAGGCATTAGGTGCACTTGCCCTTTTGGAAGTGGCGATTGAACAAAGTTTTGCGTTGAGACTTCAACATCAACCATAGCTTCAAGGTGATCACCTTTAGCGTATAGGTATTGAACTGGGTCTATCAGACCTGCTGCTTGACCTTTCGCTTCAAGAACCGCTCTCATTAAGCGAATAGAGACTTTCTCACCCTTACTGATAATGCGAGCATTAACATTGTTTGGGCACATGCCTAAAAGCTTGATGCCTTGAACAAACTCAACCAGATTATCTAGAGACTCCTTAACTTGAGCCTCAAACTCTGCCAGTTGGATGTTAGGTAGTTCTTTCTTTATCTCATTAGACAACTCAGTAAAAGAGTTACGCAGCTCTTTGATTTGTAGCTCAGCGTCTTGCTTGTTTAAAGCGGCTTCGATGATCGCTACCAGCTTGTTGGTGGTTTTCCCTGGAGCTGACAGCACGACTGCTAGCTCTTCCTGATCCGCATTATTCGCAATGATGTTCGCCGCTCGCAAAAATCTATCTGCATCCGCTAGCGAAGATCCTCCAAATTTCAATACTCGCATTCCATTCTCCCTGAGCTAAAAATTGTAAAAAAAAAGGCCTGTATCTGGTGGGATACAGGCCTTTTTTAAAAAATGTTTCTTTCAGCAGCCTGCCCCAACACTCGTGGTGCTGGTAATAATCATTCGGGTAATCAGGCTACGTGTATTCATCAGTATGTTTTAATCAATCTATTTTCTGTGTCTGGCTCTAGAATTACCTATTTTGCTTTAATTCGTCAACGACAAATTAACAAAACAGATTAATTTTTCATTTTTGGTAATAAAAATGAGACTACAGCCGTCACATAACAGCATGAAAAATTTAGCTAAAAAAAGGAAATGCACAATATTGCATAGACTAGACAGACAAATTATAACTAACAGATTGGAAAATCGTCTTTTCTCCATCCATAATTGATACTCTTCAAAGGACTGATTAGGAGGCAAAATGCGATTGAATCTTCGTACTGCGATGCTATTTGCTGCGCTAGTTGCCTCTTTGTTGCTGACCACATTTGCTCACGCTGCGTCCGATTTTGAAAACGAAACAGAGTACGATGCCAGCGCCGCCTCTCTTGGCTCTCGCTCCCCTCACCGACTATTTATGTCTGCAGACTCCACCTCTGGTGAGCAGTTTGATGAATGGCGAATGGACACTGGGTATGCCTACTCTGTCCTCGATAACATAGATTTATATGTCGCAACCCGAATCTCAAACTCAGGTGATAATCAGCCCAATAGAGGCTTTCTCAGCGGTGTTAACTATCAGTTCAACCAAAAACTGTCTCTTAACAGTGCCATTTATACCGCATCAGACTCCAGTGAAGAGAGCATTGCAGACTCCATGGGGGCTGAACTATCAGGTAAATATATGCTTACCGAGAGCCTTAACCTGAAAGCAACGCTCGATTATGAAGACTGGCAAAGTGCCATCGAAGTGAAGCTAGGCTTCAGTTTTTAAAGATTTCTTATACACGATTTTTACACCTGCGTAACTACGCCCCCTTTAAGTCACACGATGAAACGCAGTTCTGTAACTTAGTAACAGCGAATATAGAGCTACATCACGGTTTTTCACTGCCTTTTCGAGACATTGTTAAAAATATCGATTGATTTAAATCAATAAAGTGAAATAAATTAACAATGACCGATTGTTAGAAAGCTGTTAAGTCGGTATGATGCGCAACTAATTTGGCTAAGAATGAAAGATACTTACGGACTTATAGGTATCTTAGAGAATTTCCAAGGAGGGGGACATTGAGGTTCAAAAGGTCATAAGTCGCATCAATATGTATGCACAAAATGATTACCTTAATGTTATTTTTTTGCCTAGAATTTATATATTTAAAACCCATTACACATAGTTTAGGTAGAGCCAATGCAAACCCCTAACATTCTTATTGTAGAAGACGAACAAGTTACTCGTAGTACCCTCAAGAGCATCTTTGAAGCTGAAGGATACAGTGTATTCGAAGCTATCGACGGCGACTCTATGCATCAAGTGATCTCTGAGCACTCAGTAAACTTGGTGATAATGGATATCAACCTACCAGGTAAAAATGGTCTACTTTTGGCTCGTGAGCTAAGAGAGCAGGCGAACGTTGCACTTATGTTCTTAACAGGCCGTGACAACGAAGTTGACAAAATTTTGGGTCTTGAAATCGGCGCTGATGACTACATCACTAAGCCTTTCAACCCTCGTGAACTGACTATCCGTGCTCGTAACCTTCTATCTCGTTCAATGAATGTGAGCAAAGATGAAGAAGAAAGCAAAAATGTTGAGAAGTACACTTTCAACGGTTGGGTTCTAGATATCAATAGCCGCTCTTTGGTTAATCCAAATGGCGAAGGCTACAAGCTACCTCGCTCAGAGTTTCGTGCCCTACTTCACTTCTGTGAAAACCCAGGCAAAATCCAAACTCGTGCAGAGTTGCTGAAGAAGATGACTGGACGTGAGCTGAAGCCACACGACCGTACAGTAGACGTAACCATCCGTCGTATTCGTAAGCACTTCGAATCGGTTGCTGGTACTCCAGAGATCATCGCCACCATTCACGGTGAAGGCTACCGCTTCTGTGGTGACCTAGACTAATAGTCGATTTTATATTGATTATAAAAAACCCAGCGAGCGCTGGGTTTTTTCGTTTCAGGGCTTAGCAAAGCTTTAAGCTAGTAAACCGTATCCACATCAACGGACTTTTCCACCAGCCAGATTTTCTGAACGTCGCTCTCCAGCTCTACCGCCACGTCAGCAGACTCAAAGCTACCGTCGTAGTATTCCATCTGTTTAAATGAAATCTTCCACTGTTTTTCAGTAACCGCTTCAACATCAAAAGCATCAGCGTCAATTTGTAGCGCCTCACCATTGTGTCTAATCCAGATAGAAGTCACACCCAAATCCGCTGGAATGGCGTCATTTGACGTCAAGATTAAACTGCCATGCAGTGGAATAGAATGCGCCTCGTCAAAGGTCGGCATTTTATTGCCCCACATCGTTGATTCAAGTGTCACGCTGGTTTGCTCAACCTGTGCTGTAGGTGCAGCTTCCATCCAAGGCACTTCTTCACCGGTAGAGGCGCAACCGAACAACAACGCAGAACTGAGTAATACTGTTCCTAATACTTTAACTCTCATGGCTGACTCCTGTACGTAAACCATTATGAATGTATTTGATTATAAACCTATTATTTATCAAACTCTTGCTCAATCCAATCTTTAAGAACATCTATATCCGATAGATAACTTGTTTTTATCTCATCGATCCAATCATTGATGTTCTCCCACCATGCAGGCAATTCTGGTGACTGAGCTTGTTGAGCGACCATTTGAATACGCTTGAGTCCAACCGATCCTGCTGCACCTTTAATTTTATGCGCTTCAGAGACAATGGCCTCTTGATCCCTTGCCACCAAGTTGGAATCTAAGATAGCGACATATTCCGGCATCATCTCTTTGAACAGCTGTACGCTATCCAATACCGGCTTTTTACCGACAATCTCGATATAAGAGGTGAGCATCTCTTTATCAACCAGCTCATCTGTTACCACTTTATCTACAGTAGAGTCTTCGAGTACAGACTTGGTGGCGTGGGTTTTTTCATCGACGCTTTGATCATCTAAATAGCAAAGCTTCTTCAATATTTTTCGCAGCGCTTTTGCTGACAACGGCTTGCTAATAGCATCCTGCATACCCGCTTCACGATAAGCAGTTTTATCCTTCACAAGGTTAGCTGTTAGCGCAACGATAGGAGGCAGGTTTGTATAGCGACTTTGTAGCTCTTTAGCGATATCAAACCCTGTCATATCCGGCAATTGTATATCCAGCAGCACGATGTCGTATTTGGTGGGTTCAAACTTACTCAAGGCTTCTTTGCCTGTCATTGCCACATCAACCGAATGGCCAAAGCTATTGATCAACGAGCGCGCCACAGTGATATTGAGTTCAATGTCCTCAATCATAAAGATAGAAAGGGGACGTTGCAGAGGCTCAGGGTTTTCAACAACCTCGGTGATGCCTTTACCGCGAGGCACAGTTATCTCAACAGTAAAGGTACTGCCATGCCCCAATTCACTATTTGCGTAGATATCACCACCCATTTTTCGAATCAAGGATTGAGAAACAGCTAGGCCAATGCCAGTGCCCACCGCGTGCAAATTCCCTTCTTCTGACTTCACTTGATAATACATGGCAAAGATCTTCTCAAGTTCTGACTCAGGGATCCCGACACCGGTATCTTCTATTTCAAAGCGGATGGCTATTTGGTTATCTTCTGTAGCATCAGCACTCACATTGACGAAGACCCCACCCTCAGCGGTAAACTTCATCGCGTTGCTTATTAGGTTCCACAACACTTGGCGCAGCCGTGTAGCATCAACAACAACGCTATCGGGCATATCCGTCAGTCTTTCTAACTCAAACCTTAAGCTTTTTTGTTCTGCCATAAGGCGCGATAAGCTATCCAGTTCAGTAACAAAATCATTAAAATTCAGCTCTGATGGCACAAGCTCCAGTTTATTGCGGTCGAACTTATCGATATCGATGATATCGTTAAAGATATGCCCCAGTGTAATCGCACTGACATTGATGGTTTGCATATACTGGCGCTGTTCTTTATCGAGACTGGTACCCAACAGCATTCTACTAAGACCGACAATGCCGTTCAGTGGCGTTCTTAACTCATGACTAATGGTAGAGATAAAGGTAGTTTTATCTCGGCTCGCCTTCTCTAGGGATTTCTCATTGAGTTTGCGCTCAGTGATATCACGACCAAAGCCCACCAAGCCAAGGTGCTGGCCATCTTTATTGAAGAATGGCACCTTACGCAGTTCAAAGTAGGCCTTTCTCCCATCAGGGTACTCGAGCCATTGCTCGTAAATGAGTTCTTCTTTGTTTTCAAACACAATCAGATCGGTTTCTACGATCTGTTGCGCGATCTCTTTTTTATAGACCTGCCATGGCGTTAGGCCGACAAGCTCTTTTTCCGTTTTGCCTGTCAGTTTTTCTACCGCTTGGTTACACCCCGAAAAGACGCCATCGGCGGTGCGGTAATAAAATAAATCCGGACAGGCATCGATAAATGAGCGAAGTAGCGCCGTTCTTTCAGAAAGGGCTATCTGCGTCACTTCTCGCTGGATCACCTCATGTTCAAGATCCAACATCGCTTGCTCTCGGGAGTCCTCAGCGGATAAGCGCTCCTTCATCTCAAGATTCAATTTATCTAGGTTCTGGGTAAGCTGATTATTCAGTTCGAGGTCTCGCTCTCGCATATCGCTGAGTTTAGATACCAGTTTTGAGAGGCGACGGCGAGACTCTTCAAGCTGCTCAACCACTATCGAAATAAAGTACACCGCCCAAGGCGTCATGATCAGACCAAAAGCGAGGGAGCGAAGCATGTGCTTATACTCAAACTCTTCTGCTAAGACCCAACTAATGCCTAGCTGTACAAAGATCGCCAAAGTGATCAATGCAACGGCAATGAGAAAAGAGAATCGATAGATCCCGAGTTTTACCAGAAGGTCGACGTAGTATTGTGAGTAGGTTTTCAGTTGTTTCATCAAGCAGTCCAATTGCTGTAACTGCTTGTAGTCTATCTTGCCTAACCGTAAAAGTAAGTAAGGCAAGAGAGTAATTTAGAGGTAAGTTAACTCAATACCGGCTTAGTGTAGATGAAGGGTTGGTCAATAAGAGAGCCCTGCGCACCATCGCGATCCAAGGCTCGCCCTATTTCGGTCATCGCTAACCAGCGGTTTTCGCACCATAATGGGGATAACAAAGTAGGTCTGCGCGCAGCCGAAGAGACACGATGATAAACCACCTCTGGAGGTGTCATTCGAATCAATTCCGACGCAATATCAACGTAAACTTCTAGCTCTGGAGCTTCAAGTTTTCCCGCCTTCCATGCCTTGGCCATGGTACTGCCTTCCACAATATGTAAGCCGTGCAGCTTGATACCATCAGTGCCGACTTCGAGCACTTTTTGTAGGGTTTCAATGTTGTCTTGCTTGGTCTCTTTAGGCAGGCCCACAATCAAGTGCGTACATACCTTAATACCATTTTCACGGGCTTTCTTGGTGATCTCTGCATAGCATTCGAAGTCATGACCACGATTAATACGCTTTAGCGTACCGTTGTTTGCAGTTTGCAGACCCAACTCCAGCCAGATTTCATAACCTTTTTGCTTGTACTCCACCAGCAGGTCCATCACCGCATCAGGAACACAGTCTGGGCGTGTTCCAACACAAAGCCCCACGATATCGGCAGACTCTAGGGCTTCTTCATACATGTTTCTAAGGACCTGAACCTCAGCAAAGGTATTGGTATACGCCTGAAAGTACGCAAAGTACTTCTTAGCGCGCTTAATTTCTTTGGAGCGATCGCTCAGTTGAACTTGGATTGCTTGTGCTTGTGTCGCTTCATCGACAAATGAGGAGACATTACAGAACGTGCAGCCACCACGGCCAATCGTGCCATCGCGATTGGGACAGCTAAAACCACCATGAAGAGTCAGTTTATGCACCTTTTCGCCGTAACGACGTTGAAGGTCCTGACCTAAGGTATTGACGAGTTCATGTAACTGCATTGGAGTATTAACCTGTAAAAGCGATTTATGGCCGACATCCTGTCATGAAACTAAATTACATCCCTGCAAGCAAAGGTCGCGTATTTTAGCATTTTCACTTTTTTATTTCGATGGGTATTTTTTGCACTAACTATTCACGCAAAGGGTTGCATGTGAATATAAACGCAGATTTGTTAACTAAATGTAACCAGTAACTGTTCATAAAAAATCCATTTTGGTGCAACTTTAGTTGGAATTAAGCTAGACAAAATTGTAGGATAGTTACAACTATCGCCTAAAATCGGCTCATTTAAAGCCTTCGATTTAGATGAATAGTCGGTCATATTCCACACCTACCTTTATAAGATTCTATTAATCAGAAGCTAAATATTGGAAATGACCAAGGAATGTTTTTCTCGCAAACTTTTCAGCGAGAGACGGAATGGAAGCAGGCTAATGCACACAATTAGCCCTTAAGAAGACAATTATAAGGAATGGCACGGGAGTACTCCCACTGCCGTATTAGATTGGAAGGATTTACCTATGTTGGATAGAGAGCAATCAGCCCAGGGTTTATATACTCCTGAATTGGAGCATGACGCTTGTGGCATCGGTTTTGTTGCTCACCTCAAAAACCGAAAATCTCATCGAGTCGTAACTCAAGCATTGGATATGCTAGCCCGTATGGAACACCGTGGTGGCCAAGGCTGTGATCCATGTTCAGGTGATGGTGCAGGTATCCTGCTTCAGAAGCCACATGAGTTTCTACTAGAAGAGACCGTTAAACTGGGCATTCGCCTGCCGTCTTTCGAGAAATACGGTGTGGGTGTCGTACTTTTCCCTCGTGATGAGTACAAACGTGCACAGTGTCGTGACATTCTAGAGCGCAACGCACAACGACTAGACCTTGAAGTTCTAGGCTATCGCGTTCTACCTACTGATAACTCTATGCTGGGTGCCGACCCATTAAGCACTGAGCCTCAATTCGAACACGTATTCATTACAGGTGGCCCAAGCACAACACCTGAAGAGCTTGAAAGAAAGCTGTACGTTCTGCGTAACTATACTGTTCGAGTATGTCTGGAAAGTGTTTCTAACATTGGCGATGACTTCTACATCAACTCACTGTCTTATAAGACATTGGTTTATAAAGGTCAGCTAACCACAGAGCAAGTACCTCAGTACTTCCTTGACCTACAAAACCCAACCATGGTGACAGCACTTGCCTTGGTACACTCACGCTTCTCAACCAATACCTTCCCAAGATGGCGTCTGGCTCAGCCTTTCCGCTATATTGCGCACAATGGTGAGATCAACACAGTTCGCGGTAACCTGAACTGGATGAAGGCGCGTGAAGCGATTCTTGAATCGGATCTATTCAGCCAAGCTGAAATCGACATGCTTCTACCTATCTGTCAAGAAGGTAGCTCAGATTCATCCAACTTCGATATGGCTCTAGAGCTTCTAGTGCTATCCGGCCGTACTCTTCCACATGCTCTGATGATGCTAATCCCAGAAGCATGGCAAGAGAACAAGAACATGGACCCTAAGCGTCGTGCTTTCTATCAGTATCACGCAAACATCATGGAACCATGGGACGGCCCTGCATCAGTATGTTTTACTGATGGTGTTCAAGTAGGTGCAACACTAGACCGTAACGGTCTGCGCCCTTCTCGCTACACAGTGACTAAAGATGACTTCCTAGTAATGGCATCAGAGTCTGGCGTAGTAGAAATTGAACCAGAAAACGTTGAATTCCGTGGTCGCCTGCAACCTGGTCGTATCTTCGTTGCCGATCTAGAACAAGGTCGCATCATCTCTGATGAAGAAGTGAAAGATTCAATCTCAAACGCTCAGCCGTATGAGAAGTGGGTTGAAGAAAACCTATTGAGCCTGAAAAAACTGCCAGATGCAGAAAACGAATTCAATCAACCTTCTCCTGATCGCCTACTGCACAAGCAGCAAGCATTCGGTGTTAGCTCTGAAGAAGTCAACGAAATCATTGTACCAATGGCAAAAGAAGGCAAAGAGCCTCTTTCTGCTATGGGTGCTGACTGGCCGCTAGCCGTGCTATCGCATCAGTCACAACATCTCTCTAACTACTTTAAGCAGTTGTTCGCTCAGGTAACCAACCCGCCAATCGATCCAATTCGTGAGCGCATGGTTATGTCTTTGAATACTTACCTTGGTGAGGATCATAACCTACTGACTGAAACGCCTGAACACTGTCAAAAAGTAGAGCTTGAGTCTCCGGTTCTATCGAACTCTGAACTTGAGAAACTGCGTGCTATCGATAACGAGCACCTGCAAGCTAAAACTCTGGATATCGTATTCCAAGCAGGCGAAGACAAAGGCAAGCTAGAGCGCGCCCTAAAACGTATCTGCCAATACGCTGAAGATGCGGTAGTCGATGGCTACTCAATCATCCTTCTGACTGACCGTGCCGTGAACTCGAACCATGCCGCAATTCCTGCGATGCTGGCAGTGGGCGCAGTACACCACCATCTAATTCGTAAAGGTCTACGTGCTAAGTGTGACATTGTGGTTGAGACGGGCGACGCTCGCGAAACGCACCACTTTGCAACGCTGATCGGTTACGGTGCTAACGCAATTAACCCTTACCTAGTTATTGAAACTATGGTTGATCTGCAACGCACGAAGAAGCTCGACCCAGAAGCGCACATTAAAGACCTATTCGAGAACTACCGTAAGGGCGTCAATGGCGGTCTACTGAAGATCTTCTCTAAAATGGGTATCTCAACACTGCAGTCTTACCACGGCGCTCAAATCTTTGAAGCACTCGGTATCAGCAAATCTGTTGTTGATAAGTACTTCACGGGTACGGTTTCTCGTATTCAGGGTCTAACTATTGATGACATCGCTAAAGAAGTGATGGTTCGTCACCGTATCGGCTACCCGACGCGTGAGATCCCAGTACAGTTACTTGATGTCGGAGGTGTTTATCAGTGGAAACAGCGTGGTGAAAAACACCTGTTTAACCCTGAAACCATCTCATTGCTACAGCAGTCAACTCGCGACAAAGACTTTGCACAGTTTAAGCAATACACCCAAGCGGTTGATAGCCAAGGTGATAACGCTGCCACTTTGCGTAGCCAGTTGGACTTTGTTAAGAACCCAGCAGGTTCTATCCCAATTGAAGAAGTAGAACCAATCGAAAGCATCCTGAAGCGCTTTGCGACAGGTGCTATGTCATTTGGCTCTATCTCTTACGAGGCGCACTCTACCCTTGCTGTTGCTATGAACCGCATCGGTGCAAAATCAAACTCAGGTGAAGGTGGCGAAGACCCATCTCGTTTTGAGCGCAAAGAGAACGGTGATTGGGAACGCTCTGCTATCAAGCAGGTGGCGTCAGGCCGCTTCGGTGTAACCTCTTACTACCTGACCAACTCTGACGAAGTTCAGATCAAGATGGCGCAGGGTGCTAAGCCAGGCGAAGGTGGTCAGCTACCGGGCGATAAAGTCGATGACTGGATCGGTGCAACGCGTCACTCCACTCCAGGAGTTGGCTTAATTTCACCACCGCCACACCACGATATCTACTCAATCGAAGATTTGGCGCAGCTGATCTACGATTTGAAGAACGCAAACCGTGCTGGCCGCGTTAACGTGAAGCTAGTATCAGAAGCGGGTGTAGGTACGATCGCATCAGGTGTAGCGAAAGCGAAAGCCGACGTGGTTCTTATTGCTGGCTTTGATGGCGGCACAGGTGCATCGCCAATGTCGTCTATCCGTCACACTGGTTTGCCGTGGGAGCTAGGTCTAGCTGAAACTCACCAAACACTACTGAAGAACGGTCTACGTAACCGTATCGTTGTTCAGTCTGATGGCCAAATGAAGACTCCTCGTGACCTTGCAGTGGCAACACTACTTGGCGCTGAAGAGTGGGGTGTAGCAACCGCAGCATTAGTAGTTGAAGGCTGTATCATGATGCGTAAGTGTCATAAAAACACCTGTCCTGTTGGCATCGCAACTCAAAACAAAACTCTGCGTGAGCGCTTTGATGGCCGCGTAGAAGACGTTGTGACCTTCTTCCAATACATGGCTGAAGGCATGCGTGAAATCATGGCTGAGCTTGGCTTCCGCACTATCGAAGAGATGGTTGGTCAGTCTCACAAACTAAAAGTTCGTGAAGATATCGCACACTGGAAATACAAGAACCTAGATTTGACGCCAGTTCTACACGTAGAACCAGCGCGTGCAGAAGACGGCGTATTTAACCAGATTGAGCAAAACCATAATCTTGAAGATGTATTGGACCGCAAACTTATCCAAACGGCGATTCCTGCTCTAGAGAATGGTGCTGCTGTTGAGGCTGAATTCCCAATCATCAACACCGACCGAAGCGTAGGCACCATGTTGTCTAACGAAATCTCGAAGGTGTACAAAGACCAAGGCCTACCTGAACCAATGAAAGTTAAGTTCAACGGTAGTGCAGGCCAGTCATTCGGTGCGTTCCTTGCTAAGGGCGTGAAGTTTGAGGTTGAGGGCGATGCGAACGATTACTGGGGTAAAGGCCTATCTGGCGGTACGCTAGTACTCTATCCAGATGCTAACTCAAGCATCATTCCTGAAGACAACATTGTTGTGGGCAACGTTTGTTTCTACGGTGCAACTTCAGGTGAGTCTTACATCCGTGGTCTAGCTGGCGAGCGCTTCTGTGTTCGTAACTCGGGCGCGAAAGTGGTTGTTGAAGGTATCGGCGACCATGGTTGTGAATACATGACAGGTGGTGTAGCTGTAATCCTTGGCTCAACAGGTCGTAACTTTGCTGCTGGTATGAGTGGCGGTGTGGCGTACGTTTGGGATAAAGGTGGCGATTTTGAAAGCAAGCTTAACGCTGAGCTTGTAGACCTAGACCCTATCGAAGCAGAAGACAAAGCTCTGCTACTCGATATGCTAACTAAACATGTTCAATTCACAGGAAGTGAGGTTGCTCAGTCTTTCCTAGACAACTTTGAAGTGAGCTTGCAGTCAATGGTGAAAGTAATGCCACGTGACTACAAAGCGGTTCTTCAGAAGCGTAAGGCAGTCGCTGAGCAACAAACAGAAGCGGAGGCAGTTTAATCATGGGTAAGCCTACTGGATTTATGGAGCACGGTCGTGAGCTTCCACAAAAACGCGACCCATCTGTTCGTATCGAGGACAACAAAGAGTTTGTACTCAACGAAGAGTTCGGCAAAAAGATCAATACTCAGGCATCACGTTGTATGGACTGTGGCGTACCTTTCTGCCACAGTGGTTGTCCAATCGGCAACATCATCCCTGAGTTCAACGATGCGGTTTACCGTGACAGCTGGGAAGAAGCTTGGAACATTCTAAGCTCTACTAACAACTTCCCTGAGTTTACGGGCCGTGTCTGTCCGTCTCCGTGTGAAACAGCCTGTGTATTAGGGATCAACCAAGACCCTATTACTATCTGTAACATAGAGAAGACGATTGTTGAGCGTGCCTACAAAGAAGGCTATGCCAAGCCTAAGAAGCCTCGTGCTCGCACAGGCAAGAGCATTGCAATCATTGGTAGTGGTCCTGCAGGTCTATCCGCGGCTGAGCAACTAAACAGTGCTGGTCACTGCGTAACGGTATTTGAACGTGACGAGAAAGTGGGTGGTCTACTGCGTTTTGGTATCCCTGACTTTAAACTAGGCATGGACATCATCGACCGTAAGATTGACCTTATGGCTGAAGCTGGTGTGAAGTTCGAAGTGAACGCTCACATTGGTGTTGATATCAACGCTCAGCAATTGCGCCAAGACTTTGACGTTGTGTTGCTGACCGGTGGTTCGACTGTACCGCGTGATCTTCCGATCCCAGGTCGCGAACTATCAGGCGTTCATTTCGCTATGGAGTTCTTAGGTCAAAACAACCGTCGCGCTAACGATATGGACCTAAAGGGTGAAGAAATTCACGCGGCAGGCAAACATGTTGTGGTTATCGGTGGTGGTGATACGGGTTCTGACTGTGTAGGTACCTCTAACCGCCATAAAGCGGCGAGCATAACTCAGGTTGAGATCATGCCGATCCCACCAGAGAAACGCCCTGCTAACATGCCATGGCCGCAATACCCAATGATCATGAAAACAACCACTTCTCACGAAGAAGGCTGTGAGCGTCATTGGAACATCCTAACCAAAGAATTTATCAGTAACGATAAGGGTGAGGTAACAGGTCTACGTATTGCTGATATCGTTTGGCAAGATGCAGCTCCTGGTGAGCGTCCATCATTTAAAGAAGTGGCAGGCAGTGAGCGTGTGATCCCTTGTGATTTGGCGTTCCTAGCAATGGGCTTCTTGCATCCAGAGCCAACGGGCGTTTTAGCTCAGTTGGACATTAAACTGGATGACCGAGGCAATGTCGCAAGCGAAGGCTTTGCAACAAACCAAAAAGGGGTATTTGCTGCCGGTGATATGCGCACAGGACAGTCTTTAGTTGTTCGCTGTATCAACGAAGGCCGCGAGAGCGCAATCGCAATCGACAAATACCTAATGCAAAACTCTAACCTTGAAGCTAAAGCTGATTCTTTAATGCTTGCTGAATAGTTAGACAGTTAAAAATTTCAATCTTTGGCCAGCCGTAACAACGCTGGCCTTTTTTATATCTCGCGTAAACTGCCTCACATCACCCTACTTCTGCATCGTTCACTCCTTGACCTTTTTCCGTTTTGGATTTAATTTGTCAAACCCATGCAAAAAAAATGTATCCATAATGTGACATATTTAACCAACTAGAATGAACAGTTATTGAGTCGATTGGTATAGATATTCAATGGAGATGTCATTGCTAAGGCAATGAGCAAAAGGAGTAATGCGATGGCTTTGTATGATCCGAGCTTAGAAAGAGACAACTGTGGATTTGGATTAATCGCCCATATGGAAGGCGAGGCAAGTCATAAATTAGTACGCACAGCCATATCAGCACTGGATAGAATGACCCACCGTGGTGGTATTGCCGCCGATGGTAAAACAGGTGATGGTTGTGGACTGTTGCTGCAAAAACCCGATTCTTACTTCCGTATGATTGCCCAAGAGCAACAATGGAACCTAGGTAAGCAATATGCCGTAGGCATGTTTTTCTTAAGCCGCGATCCTGTTATCAGTCAGCAATGCAAAGCGGCCATCAATAAAGAACTAGGACAAGAGACACTATCAGTCGAAGGCTGGCGAACCGTACCAACCAATAGCGATGTGTTGGGTCCTATTGCATTAGAATCCCTACCCTCTATTGAGCAAGTGTTTGTTTCTGCACCTGCGGGCTGGAGCGAGAAAGACATTGAGCGCCGTCTATATATAGCGCGACGCCGAATTGAGAAAGCACTCTCTGAGCAACAAGACTTCTATATCTGTAGCCTTTCAACCAAGGTGATCGTGTATAAAGGGCTGTGCATGCCCGCGGATCTACCGCGCTTCTACCTTGATCTCGCGGATCTTCGCCTTGAGTCTGCGATCTGTTTATTCCACCAGCGTTTCTCGACCAATACTCAGCCTCGCTGGCCACTGGCACAGCCGTTTCGCTACCTTGCTCACAATGGCGAGATCAACACCATTCAAGGAAACAGGCAGTGGGCGAAAGCTCGAGCCTACAAGTTCTCTTCACCATTGCTGCCCGATCTGCAAACCGCCGCTCCATTTGTCAATGAAACAGGATCTGATTCATCAAGCCTAGATAATATGCTTGATCTCTTCCTCGCTGGCGGCATGGATATCTTTAGGGCCATGCGTATGCTCGTGCCACCTGCGTGGCAAAACCACCCAGATATGGATCCTGACTTACGTGCTTTCTATGATTTCAACTCTAAGCATATGGAACCTTGGGATGGGCCAGCAGGTATTGTGTTGTCGAATGGACGCTACGCAGCCTGTAACTTAGACCGAAATGGCCTGCGCCCTGCGCGATACGTCATCACTAAAGACAAGCTGATCACCCTTGCATCAGAGGTTGGGATCTGGGATTACGCGCCGGACGAGGTGTCTGAAAAAGGACGAGTTGGTCCTGGCGAACTGCTGGTTGTCGATACCAAAGAAGGCAAGCTGTGGCACTCCGACGAAATCGATAACGACTTAAAGAGTCGTCACCCTTATCGCGAATGGATGGAGAACAACGTTCATAAGCTCACCCCTTTCTCTGACTTGAGCGGTGATGAAATCGGACAGCGTAGCCTGAGCAATGACGAGCTTAAGACCTACCAAAAGCAATTCGCCTTCAGCCGAGAAGAGCGAGAGCAAGTTCTTAAGGTTCTCGGTGACATGGGCCAAGAGGCGGTTGGTTCTATGGGGGATGATACGCCGATGGCGGTGCTCTCTTCACGCGAGCGCCTAGTGACCGATTATTTTAGACAGAAGTTTGCTCAGGTCACCAACCCTCCTATAGACCCACTACGTGAAAAACACGTCATGTCTCTTGCCACAAGTGTCGGTAAAGAGATGAATGTCTTTAACGAGACCGATGGGCACGCGTATCGAGTGACCTTTGATTCCCCTGTGTTGCTCTACTCTGACATGCAACAACTGCTGGAGCTGAATCAGAAACATTATAAGCATCAGTACTTTAATCTATGCTACTCACCAGATGAGCTTTCTCTAGAGCAAGCCATCAGAGCCCTATGTGATGCCTCAGAGCAAGCGGTGCGTGATGGCGCGGTGCTACTAGTGCTATCCGATAGAAACCTAGAAAAAGGTAAGCTGCCTATACCTGCTGCTATGGCAGTGGGCGCAGTACAAAACCGATTGGTAGAAGCGCAATTGCGCTGTGATACCAATATCATCGTTAAAACCGCCACCGCTCGCGACCCTCACCAGTTTGCGGTTCTATTTGGCTTTGGCGCAACCGCCGTTTATCCATACCTCGCCTACGAAATACTGGCAGAGCAAATCGATAACGGTGGCATCGATAAGCCGTATGCCGAGGTCATGCTTAACTATCGTAAGGGTATAGATAAGGGGCTGTTTAAGATCATGTCGAAGATGGGCATTTCGACCATTGCCTCTTACCGCTGCTCACAACTATTTGAAGCCGTTGGTCTGCATCAAGACATCATTGAGCTGTGCTTTAAAGGTGTCAGTAGCCGTATTCAAGGCGCTCACTTCGATGACTTCCAACAAGACCTGTTTAACCTATCTCGAAAAGCGTGGGCGAAACGTAAAGATATCGAACATGGTGGCCTACTAAAATATGTTCACGGTGGTGAGTATCATACCTACAACCCTGACGTCGTCAGCCAGCTGCAAACGGCAGTAAAAACAGGGGAAAACCAAGATTATCAAACCTACGCCAATCAGGTAAATCAGCGCCCAATCTCGACTTTGCGTGATTTAATGCAGCTCAAGAAAGCCCCGCAACCTTTGGCTAATGAGCAAGTTGAACCCGCTAAAGAGCTGTTCAAGCGCTTCGACTCCGCTGCTATGTCCATCGGTGCTCTTAGCCCTGAAGCTCACCAGGCTCTGGCTCAGGCGATGAATCACCTTGGTGGCTACTCCAACTCAGGAGAAGGGGGGGAAGATCCGAGTCGCTTTGGTACCAACCGCAACTCCCGCATTAAGCAGGTCGCCTCAGGCCGCTTTGGGGTTACTCCTCATTACCTTACCAATGCAGATGTTCTGCAGATCAAGGTAGCGCAAGGAGCAAAACCCGGCGAAGGCGGTCAGTTGCCGGGTCACAAGGTGACGGCAGAAATTGCTAAATTAAGGCACTCAGTGCAAGGGGTAACCTTGATCTCCCCTCCACCTCATCACGACATTTACTCCATTGAGGATCTAGCGCAATTGATCTTTGACCTTAAGCAGGTCAATCCAGATGCCTTAGTATCAGTGAAGTTGGTTTCAGAGCCGGGTGTTGGCACCATTGCCACGGGTGTGGCTAAGGCTTATGCCGACCTTATCACTATCTCAGGATACGACGGCGGCACGGCCGCTAGCCCACTGACATCTGTGAAATATGCCGGCAGTCCATGGGAACTAGGGCTTGCTGAAACTCAACAAGCACTGGTGGCGAATGGGCTTCGTCACAAGATTCGCCTACAAGTGGATGGCGGTTTAAAAACAGGACTAGACGTGATTAAAGGCGCAATCTTAGGCGCTGAGAGCTTTGGCTTTGGCACCGCGCCAATGGTCGCAATGGGCTGTAAATTTTTAAGAATTTGCCACCTTAACAACTGTGCTACTGGCGTAGCTACTCAAGATGAAACCCTGCGTAAGGAATACTTCAAAGGCTTACCGGAAATGGTCATCAACTATTTCACTGGTCTTGCCGAAGAGGTTCGAGGTTATCTGGCCGAATTGGGCGTAGAGAAACTGACAGATTTGATTGGTCGCACCGACTTACTTGAGGTTGTCGAAGGCTTTACCGCTAAACAAAGTAAGCTTGATCTCAGTGATATCCTTGAGACTCCAGTCTCTCCTACGGGTGCACCTGTATTCTGGTCTGAACCGAACAAGCCGTTTGATAAGGCCTTCCTCAACCAAACTATCGTTGAAGAAGCACTGGCAGCGGTTGAAGCTAAAGCGCCGTTGAATCTCTATTATGACGTGAAGAATACCGACCGCTCTATTGGCGCTCGCCTTTCTGGTGAGATTGCCAAGCGATATGGTAATGCAGGTGTCGCAGGGTCCCCTATTTGCTTAAACCTAAACGGCACAGCAGGACAGTCTCTTGGGGTTTGGAACGCTGGAGGCGTAAACATTAAGCTCACTGGCGATGCCAACGACTACGTAGGTAAAGGCATGGCTGGCGGCAAGATTTCCATCCGACCTCACTTAGGTTCAGCCTTTGAAAGTCAGCAAGCGGCCATTATCGGTAACACCTGTTTGTACGGTGCAACGGGTGGCAAACTGTTTGCGGCAGGGAGAGCTGGAGAGCGATTTGCGGTGCGTAACTCTGGCACTATAGCGGTGGTCGAGGGTGCGGGTGACAATGCCTGCGAATATATGACCGGTGGTATTGTCGCTATCTTAGGGGCGACGGGGGTTAACTTTGGCGCAGGTATGACGGGCGGTTTCGCTTACGTATTTGACCATAACCAAGACTTCCAAGGCCGCGTAAACCAAGAGTCTGTAGAGGCTATCTCTCTTGAATCTTTGGTTATTCACCAAGAACACTTGCGTGGCTTAATTGCAGAGCATCTTGAAGAAACAGCGTCTTCTCATGCCGAAGCTATCTTGGCGAATTTTGACCATTGGATACCAAGGTTCTACCTGATCAAACCAAAGGCTGCAGATTTGAACACCTTGCTAGGGCATCAAAGCCGTAGCGCCGCTGAATTAAGGGTTCAAGCTCAGTAATGAGCTCGAAGTAAGGATACTGAGTTATGAGTCAGAATGTTTATCAATTCATCGATGTAAGTCGTGTCGATCCGGCGAAGAAACCATTGAAGATCCGCAAGATAGAGTTTGTGGAGATCTATGAACCCTTTACCAAGCAGCAAGCCAGCGCGCAAGCTGATCGATGCCTAGATTGTGGTAATCCCTATTGTGAGTGGAAATGCCCCGTTCACAATTATATTCCTCAATGGCTAAAACTGGCCAATGAAGGACGCATTATAGAGGCGGCAGAGCTGTCTCATCAAACCAACTCTCTTCCAGAGGTGTGTGGGCGAGTCTGTCCTCAGGACAGATTATGTGAGGGTTCATGTACCCTAAACGATGAGTTTGGCGCAGTCACCATAGGCAACATAGAGAAATACATCAACGATAAAGCCTTTGAAATGGGCTGGAAGCCCGACATGTCCAATGTTGAATGGACAGACAAAACCGTCGCCATCATAGGTGCTGGACCAGCAGGATTAGCAGCAGCAGATATCTTGGTTCGCAATGGGGTTAAGGCTGTCGTTTATGACCGCTACCCTGAAATCGGCGGGCTTCTTACCTTCGGCATCCCCTCTTTTAAGCTGGAAAAAGAGGTGATGCAAAACCGACGCAAGGTATTCACTGAAATGGGCGTTGAGTTTCAGCTCAATACAGAAGTCGGCAAAGACATTTCTATGGATGAACTCATCGAACAACATGACGCCGTCTTTTTAGGTGTTGGCACCTACAAGAATATCCGAGCGGGTTTGGACAATGAGGATGCCAATGGCGTTTATGATGCCCTGCCATTTTTGATCTCCAACACCTATGACGTTATGGGATTTGAGGACAAACACCCACTGGTCAGCATGCAAGATAAGCGAGTGGTTGTACTTGGTGGTGGCGATACGGCGATGGACTGTGTACGCACCTCCATTCGTCAAAATGCCAGCAATGTGATTTGTGCCTACCGCCGCGACGAAAAGAACATGCCCGGCTCACGACGTGAAGTAAAGAATGCGCGTGAAGAAGGCGTTGATTTTCAATTTAACCTGCAGCCGCTGGGAATCGAAGTCGATGACAATGGCAATGTCACAGGCGTCAAAGTAGTAAAAACCACCCTTGGTGAACCCGATGAAGCCGGCCGTCGCCGCCCTGTTGAGGTCGCTGGCAGTGAACACGTGTTAGCAGCGGATGCTGTGATTATGGCCTTTGGCTTTCAACCCCATGCCATGGACTGGTTAACACCTCATGGTGTTGATTTGGACCAATGGGGAAGAATTAAAGCTCCTGCCGATCAAGCGTTTGCGTTTCAAACCTCTAACAAGAAGATCTTCTCTGGTGGCGATGCCGTAAGAGGCTCTGATCTAGTGGTAACCGCTATTGACGAAGGTCGCAAGGCTGCCGATGGCATACTCGACTACCTAGACGTATAGATTCGATGTGTAGACTCAATATATAGAGAGATAAGATGTTCAAGATATTCACATTAGCCTTAGTTGCAACAACGCTACTTGGCTGCAGTAATGGAGAGATAAGCATGCAAGACCGAAGTGCGCAGCCTTGTGGTGACAAACCCAATTGTGTATCAACGCAAGATAGCCGTGAAGAGTTTACACTAGCGCCCTTTACGCTAACGGAAAATGCCAGCTTGGACGACATTGAAAAAGCGGCATTAAGCTTAGGGCGAGCAAAAACCGCAGACAAAGATCAGGACTATTTGCGGATCGAGTACACCAGCCGAGTATTCCGCTTTGTGGATGATCTTGAGCTTCGTATCGACGGCAATACGCTGATTGTTCGCTCGGAATCCCGCACTGGGCACTCGGATTTTGGGGTGAACCGCAAGCGTGCTGACGCACTGCGTGAAGCGCTGAAACAAGCAGGATTAATTTAATACCAATCGAACTAAGTAGCCGCTCATTCTGGCGGGTTAAAATACTCAGTGTGATTGGTATAAATCTCTCCTCCCTAAAACTCCTATGCTACAATCTCGCTCTATCTACATAGCTATATTGATCAGAGCGAGATTTTCATGAAAGTCGGCATTATCGGCGCGATGGAACAAGAAGTTGCCATCCTAAAACAATCTATCAACCAAATGAAAGAAGAGAAAAAAGGTGGCTGCACCTTCTTCTCTGGCGATATCGATGGTGTTGAAGTCGTTCTACTTCAATCGGGCATCGGTAAGGTGGCAGCATCTGTAGGTACAACACTGCTGATCAGCGACTATCAGCCTGACGTCATCATTAATACAGGTTCTGCAGGCGGTTTCGATTCAACTCTAAACCTAGGTGATGTGATCATCTCTACAGAGGTTCGCCATCACGATGCAGATGTCACGGCATTTGGTTACGAAATTGGTCAAATGGCTAGCCAACCAGCGGCATTTAAAGCGGATGAGAAGCTGATCAATCTGGCGCAATCTGCACTAGATAAAATGACGGATAAGCACGCGGTGCATGGCCTAATTTGTACTGGCGACACCTTCGTATGCACAGCTGAAGCCCAACAACGAATTCGTACAAACTTCCCTTCTGTTATTGCTGTAGAGATGGAAGCCTCTGCCATTGCACAGACCTGTCACCAATTTAACGTACCCTTTGTTGTCGTTCGCGCTATTTCTGATGTGGCAGACAAAGAGTCACCAATGAGCTTTGAAGAGTTCTTACCGCTAGCAGCAGAAAGCTCATCTGAGATGGTTCTTAACATGTTGTCATTGGTTAAAGCTGCATAATGAGCCTGCTGTACTTTATCGACCTGTTTGGTACCGCTATCTTTGCGATTTCAGGAGTACTACTAGCAGGTCGATTGAGAATGGACCCTTTTGGGGTGATGGTTCTGGCATCGGTGACCGCCATTGGTGGCGGGACTATCCGAGATATGATGCTTGGTGCAACGCCGGTCTTTTGGATCGGCGATACCAGCTATATCTGGGTGATAATTGTCACCAGCTTAATCACCATGCTGATTGTGCGACGCCCCAAACGCGTGGCTTGGTACCTACTCCCTGTATGTGATGCCATTGGTTTAGCCGCCTTCGTGGGCATTGGCGTTGAAAAAGCGTTGACCTACCAAGACTCTCACTTAATTGCAGTGATGATGGGCGTACTCACGGGATGTGGCGGTGGTATCCTGCGTGATATTCTCGCTCGCGAAATCCCCATGGTACTTCGTAGTGAAGTCTACGCCACAGCCTGTATGGCTGGAGGAAGCATGCACGTAGGCTTATTGATGCTTGGGCTGAGCTCTACCAGCGCCATGTTAGGCGGTATCGCGGTAACCCTATCCATACGCTTAGCCGCAATTCGTTGGCATTTGTCTTTGCCCACCTTTGCCCTTAATCGATAACACCTTGTAGGTTCTAGATTCTAGCTTCTAGATTCTAGCTTCTAGCTTCTAGATTCTAGCTTGTGGCTTCTAGCTTGTAGCTTGTAGCTTGTAGCTTGCAGCTTGCAGCACTACACTATCAGCTATCTATTCCACATTTTCACGACTGAGCATGCTACTCGAAGGTATCGAAACACTGCTGGTATTAAATAAAGAAAAAACCATGAGCCGCACTGGCTCTCAGCTTTATATTAGCCAATCAGCCGTAAGCAAACGCATTGCGAATCTTGAAAAGAAGTTAGACAAAAAGTTAGTTGAACCCGACGGCAGACTCATTCGCTTAACGCCAGCGGCTGAGGCGCTAATTCGCAATGTCGGCCCTACTTTTATTGAGCTGCAAGGCCTAATCAGTGATGAGCAAACCCTATCATCCGATGCCATCATCAAAATGGACTGCTCAGAAACCTTGTTATCAGGTTACCTGTCTACTCAAATAGAGTATTTTCGGGCAGTAGATAGAGCCCTATCTATCACCACCAACCATACCCCAAGAATCGTAGAGAATGTACAGTCAGGAAGAGCGACATTAGGCTTGTGTGCAGGGTACCTCCCCAAACGCCATGGCTTAAAAACCTTCCACCTATTTGATGAGCCTTTCTTTGTGGTCAGTGGTAATCATTTAACTGAGTTGCCCACAGGACTTATCTGCAACGACCTAACCAACCCCGCCAACACTTATCAGTTGGAATTTTTGAGTGCGCTTGGGGTATCCCCATTAATGGAGATGGACTCTTATACTGCGGCGGCTAGACTTGCGCTGGGCGGGCTTGCTCCCGCCCTGATCCCTCAATCAATCATTAAGACACTCAACATTGCCTCGCAACACATATTTGAGTTTAAAGAACTGCAGTCATTAGTGCGTCCTGTTCACCTTTGTGTTCGCGCCAAATCACTTAAAAATGAAAGAGTAAAAACACTGATTGAAACCATTGCTGATGCTGTTCCCAGAGCAGCTTCAGAGCCATCGTCATTGACATAAAAATCACCAATGGGCGAATCCATTTTTGCCCCTTAGATACCACCACCTTAGCGCCAAATCGAGCACCGATAAACCCGCCAACAGCCATGACTAGACCTATTTCCCAAATAGGTAGACCCGCTAAAATGAAGAAGGTCAGCGCGGCAATATTTGAGGTAAAGTTCAATACCTTGGTTCTAGCGGTGGCATCCACTAATGAGAAATGCCCGATAGCCACAAAGCAAACCGTAAAGATTGAGCCTGTGCCAGGTCCGAAGAAACCATCATAAAAGCCAACGCCACCGCCGATCATCAAGGCAAACATCGCCTCAGACATTGTCTGTTTACCGGCCGATGCACGCGTTTGCGGTGCCAGTAAAAAGTACAGGGAAATCAAAATCAGTAACGCAGGGATAAGACTGGTTAGAAGGCTAGCATCAATATACTGTACAGCTTCTGCGCCGATTGCCGCACCAATAAAGGTACACCCAATGGCAAGGCGCATCTCTTTTAGGTTAACCAGACCATTACGAACAAAATAAAAGCTAGCAGAGAAGCTGCCAAATGAGCTCTGGAGCTTATTTGTGGCAAGGGCTTGCGTTGGGGGTACACCTGCCGCCAATAGAGCAGGCAGTGTCAAAAGCCCGCCACCACCTGCCATAGCGTCGATAAACCCCGCTATGCCGGCAACAAAGAATAGAAATGTAAGAACCTCGAAGCTGACTTCCATGTATAGGGACCATCTAATAATGTTAGGGCGCTACAGTATCATTGTGACTAACGTCACAATAGCGAATTCTGCGCAAGCGACTCATTCCAAAAATTCATCAATGCAATAATTCATCAAGGCAAAAACGACAAACAGAAAAAAGCCCGCATAAAGCGGGCAAATGAGGTTGTCATGGCGGAGGCTATACCCCCGCCTATTTATTATTTTTAAATCGTTGTTACGCTAGGCTAGATTTAACCTTTGCATGCAGTTCTTGTACTGAGGTTACGCTAGTCTTAGCGTCCGCAGTGTGACCCATGCAAGTAGCAAATGCTGCGTTTAGCGTTGTAGTGTAGTTCACCTTCTCAGCTAGAGCGCCACGACGAAGTACCTTAGAGTCTTCAATCGCTTGACGGCCAGCAGCAGTGTTCACGATGTAGGTGTACTCATTGTTCTTGATACGGTCAAGAATATGAGGACGACCTTCGTGTACCTTGTTCACGAGACGCGGGTTAATACCAGCTTCACCAAGGATTACTGCAGTGCCGTGAGTAGCATCTAATTGGTAGCCAAGCTTAGTTAGCTTAGAGGCTAGGTCAACGACGCGCTCTTTGTCACCTTCACGAACAGAAAGAAGCGCACGGCCACCTTCAGGGTACACATTGCCACAACCCAATTCAGCTTTAGCGTAAGCTTCGGCAAACGTTGCACCAACACCCATAACCTCACCAGTAGAGCGCATTTCTGGGCCCAATAGTGGGTCAACACCAGGGAACTTGTTGAACGGTAGTACCACTTCTTTCACAGAGTAGTATGGTGGAATGATCTCTTTAGTGAAGCCTTGAGCTTCTAGAGATTGACCCGCCATTACGCGTGCTGCAATTTTAGCAATTGGAGCACCCGTCGCTTTAGAGACGAACGGTACAGTACGCGCTGCACGAGGGTTAACCTCGATTAGGTACACTTCGTTGTTCTTAACCGCAAACTGAGTATTCATTAGGCCACGAACACCTAGCTCAAACGCTAGCTTTTCTACTTGCTCACGCATCACATCTTGGATTTCTTGGCTTAGGGTGTAAGCCGGAAGTGAACATGCTGAGTCACCTGAGTGAACACCCGCTTGCTCGATGTGCTCCATGATACCGCCGATTACAACGCGCTCACCATCACAGATGGCATCAACGTCTACTTCAACAGCGTCATCTAGGAAGCTATCAAGCAGTACTGGAGATTCGTTTGATACGCTAACTGCTTCGTTGAAGTAGCGACGTAGGTCTTGCTCGTCGTATACGATTTCCATCGCACGACCACCTAAAACGTAAGAAGGACGTACAACCAGTGGGAAGCCGATTTCACGAGATTTCTCTACCGCTTGCTCCATTGTTGTTACTGTTGCGTTTTCTGGCTGAAGTAGGCCTAGACGGTCTACAGCAACTTGGAAACGCTCACGGTCTTCTGCACGGTCGATAGCATCAGGGCTAGTACCAATGATAGGTACGCCTGCAGCTTCAAGAGCACGCGCCAGTTTCAATGGTGTTTGACCACCGTACTGAACGATAACGCCTTTTGGCTTCTCAACACGAGCGATGGCTAATACGTCTTCCAGAGTTACTGGTTCGAAGTACAGACGATCTGATGTGTCGTAGTCAGTAGAAACGGTCTCAGGGTTACAGTTAACCATGATAGTTTCGTAGCCATCTTCACGCAGTGCTAGAGAGGCGTGAACACAGCAGTAGTCAAATTCAATACCTTGGCCGATACGGTTTGGACCGCCGCCTAGAATCATGATCTTGTCTTTGTCTGTTGGGTTTGCTTCACACTCTTCATCGTAAGACGAGTACATGTAAGCAGTATCAGACGAGAATTCAGCAGCACAAGTATCAACACGCTTGTAAACAGGGTGAATGTCATACTGGTCGCGTAGGCGACGAATTTCGCTTTCAGATACACCTAGTAGCTTAGATAGGCGAGCATCGGCAAAGCCTTTACGCTTCAATTGGTTTAGAGCGTCTTTGTTCAAGCCAGCAAAGCCGTTTGCTTTCACTTGTTGCTCTAGTTTCACTAGGTCTTCAATTTGAACTAGGAACCAACGGTCAATTTGCGTTAGGTTAAATACACCATCTACAGACATACCTGCACGGAATGCATCCGCGATGTACCAAATACGCTCAGCGCCAGCTTCTTTAAGCTCGTGACGGATCTTAGTCAATGCGTCAGGAGCATCTAGGTCAACCATCTCATCAAAACCAGTCGCGCCAACTTCTAGGCCACGCAGTGCTTTCTGTAGAGATTCTTGTTGGTTACGGCCAATCGCCATAACCTCACCAACAGACTTCATCTGTGTGGTTAGACGGTCGTTAGCACCTGCAAATTTCTCGAAGTTAAAGCGAGGAATCTTAGTCACTACGTAGTCGATTGTTGGTTCGAATGATGCTGGAGTTGCGCCACCAGTGATGTCATTCATTAGCTCGTCTAGAGTAAAGCCTACAGCCAGTTTCGCTGCAATCTTAGCGATTGGGAAACCTGTTGCTTTAGATGCTAGAGCTGAAGAGCGAGATACACGTGGGTTCATCTCGATGATAACCATACGGCCATCTTTCGGGTTGATACCAAACTGTACGTTTGAACCACCTGTCTCTACACCAATCTCACGAAGTACTGCAAGAGACGCGTTACGCATCAATTGGTATTCTTTATCCGTTAGGGTTTGAGCTGGTGCTACTGTGATTGAGTCACCGGTGTGGATACCCATCGGGTCAAAGTTTTCAATCGCACATACGATGATGCAGTTATCCGCTTTGTCGCGAACCACTTCCATCTCGTACTCTTTCCAACCGATAAGAGATTCATCGATAAGAAGCTCGTTAGTCGGAGATAGATCCAGACCACGACGACAGATGTCTTCAAATTCTTCTTTGTTGTACGCAATACCGCCACCAGTACCGCCCATAGTGAACGATGGACGA
This sequence comes from Vibrio breoganii, assembly GCF_001677275.1. Lineage (GTDB taxonomy): Bacteria > Pseudomonadota > Gammaproteobacteria > Enterobacterales > Vibrionaceae > Vibrio > Vibrio breoganii. The sequence continues at coordinate 438,171 of NZ_CP016177.1, read as the reverse complement.
ATGATACAAGGGAAGCCAACCATGTCTAAAACTTTGTAAGCTTCTTCCATGGTTTTCGCTGTATCAGCCGTTGGGCACTCAAGTCCGATTGATTTCATCGCTTTATCGAAGCGAGAACGGTCTTCTGCTTTATCAATCGCATCCGCCGTTGCACCAATCATCTCTACACCGAACTCTTCAAGAACACCGTGTTTCTCAAGGTCTAGTGCACAGTTAAGTGCCGTCTGGCCACCCATGGTAGGTAGGACTGCATCTGGGCGTTCTTTAGCGATGATGTTACGTACTACTTCCCACTGGATTGGTTCGATGTATGTTGCATCGGCCATGTCCGGGTCAGTCATGATAGTTGCTGGGTTTGAGTTAACTAGAATTACTCGGTAGCCTTCTTCACGAAGTGCTTTACACGCTTGTGCGCCAGAGTAGTCAAACTCACACGCCTGACCGATTACGATCGGGCCAGCACCTAAAATTAGAATGCTTTTAATGTCATTACGTTTTGGCATTTTTCTCTACTCCAACTTACGCTTTGTCTTGCTTGTTAGAAGCAAACTGGTTAATCAGGTCAATGAAATGGTCAAATAGCGGCGCTGCGTCGTGTGGACCTGGACTCGCTTCTGGGTGACCTTGGAAGCTAAACGCTGGCTTATCAGTGCGGTGAATACCCTGCAAAGAGCCATCAAATAGTGATTTGTGCGTTGCGCGTAAGTTAGCTGGTAGTGTTTCTTCATCAGCAGCAAAGCCGTGGTTCTGAGAAGTAATCATCACTACATCGCGATCTAGGTCTTTAACAGGATGGTTGGCACCGTGGTGACCAAACTTCATCTTCACTGTTTTAGCACCAGAAGCCAAAGCTAGGATTTGGTGACCCAGGCAGATACCGAAAATAGGTAAGCCTTTGTCTAGGAAAGTCTGTGTTGCTTCAATGGCGTAAGTACACGGTGCAGGGTCACCAGGGCCATTCGAAAGGAATACGCCATCTGGGTTCATTGCCAGTACTTCTTCCGCTGAGGTTTCAGCAGGAACGACGGTTAGGCGGCAGCCACGGTCAACGAGCATGCGCAGGATGTTGCGTTTTGCACCGAAGTCGTAGGCAACAACGTGATATGGCAGTTCTGAGTCATCTTTCGCTTCTGGAAGACCACCCGTGAGCGTCCACGAACCTTGTTTCCATTGGTACGCTTCTTTTGTAGTAACCTCTTTCGCAAGATCCATTCCTTTTAGGCCAGGGAATTCTTTTGCTTTAGCTAGCGCTAGAGCTTCGTCAAGGTTGTTACCAGCAACAACACAACCGTTCTGTGCACCTTTCTCACGTAGAATACGCGTTAGTTTACGCGTATCGATGTCTGCAATGCCGACAATGTTTTGAGACTTAAGGTAATCAGAAAGGGTTTGTTCGTTGCGGAAGTTAGAAGCTATAAGAGGGAGATCGCGAATCACAAGGCCTTGAGCGTGGATTGAAGTAGATTCTTCATCTTCGGAATTGGTTCCGGTGTTGCCAATGTGAGGGTAAGTAAGAGTAACGATCTGTTGAGAATAGGAAGGATCAGTAAGAATTTCTTGGTACCCCGTCATCGAGGTATTAAAAACAACTTCTCCAACGGCAGAGCCTTCAGCTCCAATCGCTACACCACGGAACACAGTCCCATCTTCAAGGACCAATATTGCTGGCTTATTCAAGACAACCTCCAAACAAATAAATATGCGAAATTAATAAATTAAATTTCAAGTACCTGACTCTATGTAGAGGCAGATCACATTTGCTGAACTCAGACAAATTGCCGGCATTCTAATGATGCACCGCAAAATTGTCAAATAAATGACAGATAAAAACTAAACTTTTTAACTATCATGTGTAATTTTCCATATGAAACCGGTAAAACTTAAGCTTAACCCTACTTTCTTAGTGTAAAAATAGCAGAAGCTTTATCGGTTGCTCTGATTTTGCTCACATCGCTGTAAAAATGCGATCCAAAAAAAATAGCAATCGTTAACCTGGCCAGTTAACCACCACAAATACACACCTTTACACCAATTACACGCGAAACACCCAAAAACACCATTAAACCTTACAGAAAATCGCTTATAAGCGGCCGTAAAATTTAAGCAAAAAAAACGCCAGCAAATGCTGGCGTTTTTTTAGATATTATTCAAATCGAGCACATCGGTCATGCTATACAAACCTGCTGGTTTGCTCCCTAACCAAAGGGCCGCTCTTATTGCACCATTGGCAAATGTCATTCTATCGGTTGCCTTGTGAGTGATCTCTACTCGCTCACCCACATCTGCAAACATCGCAGTGTGCTCACCGACAATATCGCCAGCTCGGATAGTGGCAAAGCCAATCTCATCACGGGTTCTTTCGCCCGTGATGCCTTCGCGCGCATAGACTGCAACATCTGAAAGTTCATTGCCCATAGCATTGGCGATAGCTTCACCCATACCAATTGCTGTGCCTGATGGAGCATCGACTTTATGACGGTGATGCGCTTCTACAATTTCAATATCCGTGTAATCACCCATAACCTTGGCTGCTTTTTCAAGAAGCTTAAAGACTAGGTTAACGCCCACACTGAAGTTTGGCGCCATAACAATAGAAACGTCTTTAGCGTATTCACTGATCTGTTGCTTTTGAGACTCTGTAAAGCCCGTCGTTCCAATGACAATTGCCTTACCATGCTCTTTACACAACTCTAGGTTCGCTAACGTATTTTCTGGTGCGGTAAAATCAACAATTACGTCAAATTCATCGACAACCTTGCTGAAGTCATCCACTAATGCGACATCAAGCTTTCCTTCACCACTTAACTCACCAACATCAACACCAATCAAAGAAGATTGTGGACGTTCATTGGCTGCTCCAAGGGTTGCTTGCTCCATGACATTTGTTGCTTTAACCAAGTTACGGCCCATACGGCCTGCCGCTCCGGCAACTGCTATTCGCACCACTACGCTAGTCTCCATTATATAAAGCTGGGGTAACTTAATGTATCTGAATCACACTTTGGAATCCAGCCAATTCACATTTCCTCGCAAAAGTGTTGGATCATCGCCTCCACTACCGGAACGTTTGCTTCTGGAAAGGCGTAGTTAGCCAGGTCCGACACAGCGACCCATTGACCGAGTTGCCCCTCTTTGCCGTAAGGCTTGCCTTCAAAGCTATGGATCAACAGGAAATCAAAGCTCAGCGACTTGTCTGTATAGTCAAAATCAAAATGCTGGAATGACTCACTGTGTAAACCTTGAATACCGATCTCTTCGAACAGCTCTCTTTCTATTGCGTCACTGACAGATTCATTATCTTCTACTTTTCCACCGGGAAACTCCCAGAAGCCACCTTTGTGGGCATTATCAGGACGCTTTGTTATATAAACTTGTGTCTTTTCTGGATTAAAGATGATTCCAGCAACGATATGTACTCTTTTCATTTGCTCTCCTTTTCAGGCAAAAAAAGAGCCGCTTACGCGACTCTTCTTAGTGTATCCATAATTACTTAATTGAATAATTAAGCAATTTTACCGTGACACTGTTTGTACTTCTTACCAGAACCACATGGGCAAGGTTCGTTACGACCCACCTTTTGCTCATTGCGAACTGGAGCTTGAGCTGCAGCTTCAGGCTGCTCATCATCCGCTAACTGGCTTTCAGCTGTTTGATGCTGAGCTTGCGCCATACGTGCAGCTGCTTCCGCTTGAGCTTGACGCTGAGCTTCCATACGCTCAACTTCTTCTTGCTGCTGTACTCGAACCTTACTAAGGATAGTAATCACGTCTGTCTTAAGGGTCTCTAGTAGGCCTTCAAACAGCTCAAATGACTCACGCTTATATTCTTGTTTCGGGTTCTTCTGTGCATAGCCACGTAGGTGGATACCCTGACGTAGATGATCCATCGCCGCCAAGTGCTCTTTCCAAAGTCCGTCAAGAGACTGCAACATGACAGATTTTTCAAAGTTACGTAGCACAGATGCGCCAACCACTTCTTCTTTCTGCTTGTACACTTCAACTGCAGTGTTCAGAATCTTCTCACGCAATGCTTCTTCATAAAGCTTGTCGTCTTCGTCTAGCCAAGTTTGAATTGGTAGGTCTAGATCGAAATCTGACTTCATACGCTTCTCTAGGCCTTCGATATCCCACATCTCTTCTAGAGACTGAGGCTGAATGTATTCGTTAATTGTGCTATCAACCACATCTTCACGGTTCTGCTCAATCATCACGCTGATGTCATCAACTTCCATCAACTCGTCACGCAGTTCGTAAACCACTTTACGTTGATCGTTGGCAACATCATCGTACTCAAGTAGCTGCTTACGAATATCAAAGTTACGGCCTTCAACCTTACGCTGTGCCTTTTCAATGGAGCGAGAAAGCATCTTGCTCTCGATAGCTTCACCTTCATCCATGCCTGACTGAATCAAGCCAGCCATACGCTCTGAAGTGAAGATACGTAGCAATGAATCTTCCATTGATAGGTAGAAGCGAGATGAACCTGCATCACCCTGACGACCAGAACGACCACGTAGCTGGTTATCGATACGACGAGATTCGTGACGTTCAGTACCAATGATGTGCAAGCCACCAGACTCTAGTACCGCGTCATGAACTTGTTTCCACTCTTGTCGGATCTTCTCAACTTGCTCTTCAGATGGATTGTCTAGCGCTTCAACTTCCGCTTTCCAGTTACCACCTAGCATGATATCGGTACCACGACCGGCCATGTTGGTTGCGATAGTTACCGCACCTGGCATACCTGCGCTAGCAACGATTTCTGCTTCACGTTCGTGGAATTTCGCATTCAGAACGTTGTGCTTGATCTTCGCTTCTTTCAAAGCATTAGAAAGGAGCTCTGATTTTTCGATAGAGACAGTACCCACCAATGATGGCTGTCCCGCCTCTACACGCTCTTTGATATCTTCGATAATAGCGGCAAATTTCTCTGCCTCTGTACGATAAACCACATCAGGCATATCGTTACGAACCATAGGCTTGTTGGTTGGGATAACCACTGTTTCTAGGCCGTAGATAGACTGGAACTCAAATGCTTCAGTATCTGCAGTACCTGTCATACCCGATAGTTTGTCGTATAGACGGAAGTAGTTCTGGAAGGTAATCGATGCCAACGTCTGGTTTTCGTTTTGGATCTTAACACCTTCTTTTGCTTCAACAGCTTGGTGAAGACCTTCAGACCAGCGACGACCAGGCATAGTACGACCCGTGTGCTCATCAACGATAACCACTTCGCCTTCTTCATTCACGATGTAATCAACGTTGCGTTCAAACAATACATGCGCGCGAAGTGCTGCGTTTACGTGGTGAAGTAGGCTGATGTTAGTCGGAGAGTAAAGGGTATCACCCTCTTCCATCAGACCGTTCTTAACCATGAGTTCTTCGACGAACTCTTGGCCGGTCTCAGTTAGGTAAACTTGCTTAGATTTCTCATCCAGAGTGTAGTGACCATCGCCACGGTACTCTTCGCTATCTTCTTTATCTTGTATCTCAAGATGTGGAATTAGCGTGTTAATGCGAGTGTAAAGGTCTGAACTGTCTTCTGCAGGACCAGAAATGATAAGCGGAGTTCGAGCTTCATCGATAAGGATGGAGTCAACCTCATCCACTACTGCAAAGAAACGCTCGCGTTGCACGCGGTCTTCGCTGCGAAACGCCATGTTGTCACGTAGGTAATCGAAACCAAACTCGTTGTTTGTTCCGTATAGGATATCGGCTTGGTAGGCTTCTTTCTTCGCTGGAGGTGCCATGTTTGGCACGTTCACACCTACTGTCATTCCAAGGAATTCAAATAGTGGACGGTTAGTCTCAGCATCACGGCTCGCCAAGTAGTCGTTCACAGTAACGATGTGAACGCCTTTGCCAGTTAGGGCGTTTAGGTATGCCGGTAGTGTTGCCGTTAGCGTCTTACCCTCACCAGTACGCATCTCTGCAATCTGACTGTTATTTAGTACCATACCACCAATAAGCTGTACGTCGAAGTGACGCATGCCGTACACACGCTTTGATGCTTCACGTACGGTTGCAAATGCATGAGGTAGTAACTGCTCTAGAGTTTCTCCTTGCTCTAGACGCTGACGGAACTCAACCGTTTTGGCTTTTAGTTCTTCGTCACTTAGCTTTTCGTAATCTGGTTCGTAGCTATTGATCTCTTTAACGATCTTACGAAGACGGCGAAGAGTACGGTCGTTTCGACTGCCAATTACCTTTGTCAGTAGCTTAGTTATCATTGTTATCGTTTCTCTTGTTGTGGGATCTCAAGATCCCAAATACTTGTTCAGCTTGTCTATCTATTAAGCGAGTGCTAATTATATTGAGTTCAAAGCAAGCAATTTCAAGCTTCAAGCTAGATTTAATGCGTTCTAGTGTATGAAATTTTGAAGTTATCCACCATTAGAAACTGGTTTAGTTTGAACAAGCTTCTACTTTTTCCTTTGTATTGACTAAAGATAAAGCGAATCAAAGGCGAAGGCGTGATAAAATTACCCTGTTATCTGTCATTAAGGCATAGCCGTGCGAGACCATAGACCTACACTTACTGAAGACGTTATCAAGAATACCAAGCTTGGTTCAATCCAAGAGCATGCTGCTACCATCAATAAGTTAAATAACAGCATTCTTGATTTGCTACCAAAGGAAATCAGGCGTTATTGTCGCGTGGCAAACTGTCGTGGTAGTCAGTTAATCTTAGAGGTCGCCAATGCGTCGATCATGATGAAGCTTAACTATGACCGTTTGTACCTACTATCTCAATTGAGACAACAAGGTTTTGCTCGCCTTATAAATATAGAAGTAAAGGTGTGTCCCGATCTCTATAAAAGCGATCAATTGTTCGTCGCAGAAAAAAAAGCCCCTTCTCGTCCTCCGCTATCACAAGCCACAGCGGATAATCTGAACATGTTGGCCGAAATGGCTCCGGACAAAATCAGGCAGCGACTACAGAATATCGCTAAACTCGCAGAGAAATAGGTTCTCAGCTATCAGCTATCAGCTATCAGCTATCAGCTATCAGCTATCAGCTATCAGCTAGGAAATTAGATACAAAAAAAGCAGCCAATGGCTGCTTTTTATTAGAACGCTTTTACGTAGCGATTACGCTAGAACCATGTTTGGTTCAGCGAATGCCACTGGTGAGCCTGCTTCTTCTTCGAAGGTTGCCCATTCCCACGCTTCTTGGTCAGCAAGAACTGCACGAAGAAGTTGGTTATTTAGACCGTGCCCTGATTTAAATGCACGTAATTCACCCACGATAGGAGAACCACACATATACATATCACCAATAGCATCAAGTACTTTGTGAGTCACAAACTCGTTAGAGAAACGTAAACCGTCTTCGTTAAGAATTCGGTATTCGTCCAATACGATTGCACAGTCAAAGCTACCGCCTAGACATAGATTTTGAGACTGAAGGTACTCAATATCACGCATGAAACCAAAAGTACGAGCGCGAGAGATCTCTTTTACGAATGACTTCGAAGAGAAATCGAATAGCATATGCTGCTCATCTGAATCGATCGCCGGGTGTTCGAACTCGATCTCAAAATCCAGGCGGAAACCGTCATAAGGAACAAGTTCTGCCCACTTATCACCGTCTTCTACGCGAACTGGTTTCTTGATACGAATGAAACGCTTAGCTGCGTTTTGCACCTCGATACCTGCTGATTGTAGCAAGTATACGAATGGGCTAGCACTACCATCCATAATAGGGATTTCAGGTGCGTCTACCTCGATAATAATATTATCGATACCCATACCAGCAAGCGCGGCATTCAAGTGTTCAACGGTAGAAATGCGCACGCCTTCATCGTTAACAAGAGCAGTACAAAGCATTGTATCGCGCACAGAGTTAGCGTCCGCAGGGAAATCCACTGCAGGTTCTAGATCTGTTCTACGGTATATAACACCTGTGTTTGTTGCCGCTGGGCGAAGCGTTAATGTCACTTTTCGCCCAGAGTGCAGACCCACTCCAGTTGTTTTGACAATCTCTTTTAAAGTACGCTGCCTAATCATGCAATACCTCTCATTAAAGCAAAGTTGCTAGCTGTTTATCAGCTTGGTCGCACATCCTACCAGTTTTTTGACAATTGTCAAAAAAACGAACAATTAGTCGGCTTGGTTGCGCAAAAACGCTGGTATATCTAGGTATGCGCTCTCAGTTTGACCTGAGTTTGCTACCTGCTGCCCCGCTCCACTCGCTGGGCGAGATGGTGCTGGTTCAGTTTTTGGCTTAACCGCTGCTGGTTGGATCTTCATCTCTGGTTCTACTTTTGTTGCCACAGCAACGCGAGGCTCAGGAGTCGCAACCGCTTTTGGCTTAGACGCTGCACCAACCAAAGTAATCTCTGGCTTCTTCTCGTTGCCGATACCTGTTGCAACAACAGTTACACGGAATTCGTCAGACATATCAGGGTCTAGAGAAGTACCGATTACAACTGTAGCATTGTCAGACGCAAATGCCTTAACTGTGTTACCCACAATCTCGAACTCGTCCAAACGCATATCCATGCCAGCAGTGATGTTAACAAGAACACCACGTGCGCCAGCTAGGTCGATATCTTCTAGTAGAGAGTGTGAAATAGCGGCTTCTGCTGCTTCTTCTGCACGGTCTTCACCAGTAGATACGCCACTGCCCATCATAGCTTGACCCATTTCAGACATCACGGTGCGAACATCCGCGAAGTCGACGTTGATCATGCCAGGACGAGTAATCAATTCTGCAATACCTTGTACTGCATCTTTTAATACGTCATTTGCATAGCCGAACGCTTCTAAAAGGGTTACGTTGCGTCCGTACACCTTAAGTAGCTTTTCATTTGGAATCGTAATCAATGAATCAACATGCTTTGAAAGCTCTTCGATTCCTTGCTCTGCAAACGATAGGCGCTTTTTGCCTTCAAAACCAAATGGCTTTGTCACTACTGCTACTGTTAAAACGCCAAGTTCTTTGGCAATTTCTGCAATAACAGGGGCTGCGCCTGTACCTGTACCGCCACCCATACCAGCGGCGATGAATACCATATCGGCACCCGTTAGTATTTCTTTAATCGCTTCACGATCTTCAAGCGCCGAATCACGACCTACTTGTGGGTTCGCTCCGGCACCAAGACCTTTGGTGATATCTGTACCAATTTGAATAACTGAGCTAACGCTAGTTTTGCGTAGCGCCTGTGCATCGGTATTAACACTGATGAATTCTACGCCCTCGATGGACTCGCGCACCATATGTTCAACGGCATTACCGCCGCCACCGCCAACACCAACGACCTTAATTACGGCTTCGTCATTCATTTCCGTCATCGGTTCAAACATGTGCTTTCTCCGTTTTCCTGTCTATCCAGGTTAAAATTCTTTTTGTATCCAATTACGCATTTTGCTGAACAAGCCAGTTAAAGAGGACTGTTTCGGTTCCGAATACTCGCCTTCATCATTAAAACTGCTGTCCTTGCCATAATGCAATAAACCAACTGCCGTAGAGTGGTACGGCTCCTTTACGTAATCTGTTAAGCCTTTTACTTCCGTAGGCTTACCGATTCTAACTTGATTGCCAAATACGCGTTCTGCACATTCGGCTAAACCTTCTATTTGCGATGCGCCGCCAGTTAATACGATACCAGCTGCAATGTGATGGTGTTTAACACCGTTCTCTCGCATCTTGTTTTGAGCGTTTTCAATCGCTTGGTTTATTAAACCCATAAGCTCAGTATAACGCGGTTCTATCACTTCAGATAAGGTTTGTCTTTGTAAACTGCGAGATGGTCGACCGCCAACGCTAGGAACGTTAACTGTGTCATCTTTACTGACCAATTCACTCATAGCACAGCCATACTTAACCTTAATCTCTTCGGCATCGTTAATTGGCGTGCCAAAGGCAAACGCGATGTCACTGGTGACAGAGTTACCTGCATAGGAAAACACTTCGGTGTGACGCAGTGCGCCGCCAGTCCAAAGTGCCACATCCATAGTGCCTGCGCCGATATCGACAACACACACACCCAGCTCTTTTTCGTCTTCTGTAATAACCGCATCACTTGCTGCAAGGCCAGAGAAGACCAACTGCTCAACCGATAGGCCACAGCGCTCTACTGCCTTGATAACATTACGAGCCATATCGTTATGGCAAGAGATCATATGAACGCTCACTTCCATGCGCACGCCAGAAAGCCCTAGCGGGTTCTTGATCCCACCAAGGTGATCGATTTTGAACTCTTGCGGAATAACATGCAGGATGCGCTCTTCTTCACCAATCTTGATAGAGCGAGCGGTATGGATCGCGCGATCCATATCTTCTTGAGATACCTCTTCATCAGAGATGGTGCCCATGCCCTTTTCAATGCGACTGGTAATGTGCTGACCTGAGATGGATAAATATACGTTGGTGATCTTGTGCTCAGCCATAAGCTCAGCTTGATTCACTGCACGCTCCACTGATTTGATCACAGAGTCGAGGTCATTCACCCCACCCTTATCCATTCCACGGGATGGACTGCTACCAGCGCCAATTATATTGATCTGTCCGTCTGGAAGAATTTCGCCTACTAACGCTGAAACAGCCGCTGTACCGATATCCAGACCAACAATCAGGTTGTCATCCGTGCCCTTGGTCATTACTACTCTCTTGCCTTTGGTCTTCCGTTAGCCAGCCGATGGCGGCTCCGGTGTCATATCTTAAATCTATATAACTGATCTGTTGAACTCTCTCATCCATGTGGTGATATAGGTCAACAAACCTCTGAATTCTTTCTTCTAAGGCATCTTTACCCAATTCAAGGCGGATGCCATTGTCTAATATCAGCTGCCAAGCATGTCGGTCATTCAGTACTACTGAAGTGATCTGCAAACCGAGACTCGCAAATTGCGGCTCAATCTCTCGCCAAGTATCTAACACCCTTTCACTTTCAGTTTCAGGGCCGTAAAGCTTAACGATTTCTTGGTCTTGCTGATGCAACTGCCCAACATCGGCATAAAATATCTGGCCGTTACTGTTTAGAAGCGCATTACCATTCCAGATTGCGGCTGGGTGATGTTCCATCAAAAACACCTTAATGGTGTTTGGCCATTGCTTACGAATGGCGGCACTCGCAACCCAAGGAAGAGATTCAACAGCTGTTTGCAATTGATTAACATCCTGAGTCATAAATGTGCCGAATGGATGAATATGCGATAACACACTCTGCACATCAGTGCTGTGCACATATTCAAGGTCACCTTCAAGGACAAATTGAGAAAGGGGTAGTCGTCCACTGTCTCGCATCCATGCAACTGTGGAAAAAATACCAAACACAATCAAAGCGACTACGAACAATAAAAAACTCGCATCAACCCAAGAAAATTTGAACCTAGGCCTTTGTTTATATTCGGTTTCGACGTCTAATGTAGATTCCATTTTTATAATGTCGTCGACTTCCTAATTAACGGCACATAACCCTTTACAGGCAAGTATATCTATTGACTGATTATACTTGCCCGGCATTATCTTTCCATAGCAATAACGGATATTTCGATAAGGAAACTAGCTTTTTTGCATTGCTCTGATGTTAAGTTCTAACTTTTCCAACCTTTTAGCAACCTTTCCTACATCACCAGCGCCCTGAGTGAGAACAAGATCACCTTCTTGCAACAAGTTGGCCAGTACCTTAGGTAGATCATCTTGCTCTTTAACAAAGATAGGATCAATGCGACCTCGGCTACGGATAGTACGGCATAGAGAACGTCCGTCAGCCCCAGCAATAGGTGCTTCACCCGCAGAATAAACGTCTAACATCAGTAGTACGTCAACTTTGTCCAAGACATTGGCAAAATCATCGTAAAGATCGCGAGTACGGCTGTAACGGTGTGGTTGAAACACCATAACCAGACGCTTATCTGGCCAACCTGCACGCGCGGCATCGATGGTGACATCAACCTCACTAGGGTGATGACCGTAATCATCCACCAGCATGGCAGTACCATTACCGGTTTCAAACTCGCCCAAGTGCTCAAATCGACGTCCCGTGCCTTGAGTTGCTAATAGTGCCGAAAGAATTGCCTCATCAGAGATGTCGTCTTCGGTGGCAACCGCAATCGCAGCTGACGCATTCAATGCATTGTGCTTACCTGGCATGTTGAGCGTAATCGCTAGGTCATTTCGCCCTTCACGCTCTACCGTAAAGAAGCTCTGCTGGCCTTGCTGGCGGTAATTCACGATCTTCACGTCCGCATCATCAGAAAAGCCGTAGGTAATAACTTGGCGACTGATGGTCGGAAGCATCTCACGAATAACAGGATCATCAATGCACATGATGGCTTGGCCATAGAATGGCAGTTTATGTAGGAAGTCAGCAAAGGTTTGCTTGAGTACTTCAAAGTCACCGCCGTAAGTATCCATATGGTCAGCTTCAATGTTAGTTACAATGGCGACCATAGGCTGAAGGTGCAAGAAGGAGGCATCGCTCTCATCGGCTTCAGCAATAAGGATTCGACTTGAACCCAAGCGCGCATTAGTTCCCGCGCTCTTTACTAGGCCACCGTTAACAAACGTAGGATCTAAGCCCGCCTCAGAATAGATTTGAGTCACTAAGGCAGTAGTTGTGGTTTTACCGTGAGTACCCGCGACGGCAATACCATGGCGGTAGCGCATAATCTCAGCGAGCATCTCTGCACGACGCACAACAGGAATTCGTAAAGCTTTAGCCGCAACAAGCTCAGGGTTACCCTGATCAATGGCCGTAGATACCACGACCACGCTGGCGTTTTCTACATTAGTTTGGTCATGACCAATAAAGATGGTCGCGCCCTTGCTTTGCAGTCGGTCTGTAACGGCATTTTGACTAATGTCTGAGCCAGAGATAGCGTAGCCTTCATTTAGCAAAACCTCTGCAATGCCGCTCATACCCGCACCACCAATGCCAACGAAGTGAATGCTTTTAACGCGTCGCATCTCAGGGATCATCGCTCGGATGTGCGCCAAATCTTGTTTGTGTTCGATTACCATAATTGTTCTCTTGCTCAGTATTGTTCGAGATTATTTATCACTGCGGTTGCTTAGAGCGACTATTGCCTCTGCAACCACTTTATCTGCATCAAGCTTAGCCGCTTGACGTGACTTAATTGCCATCTCGAGCAATGAGGCTCTATCTAGCCCCTGAATGGTTTGTGTTAATTTGGCGGCAGAAAGGTTCTGCTGCTCAATCATTTTGGCAGCGTCAGCGTCGACTAGGTAATCGCCATTGAGCGCTTGTTGTCTATCTTTATGCGGGTACGGGATGAATATCGCCGCCAAGCCTGCTGCTGAAACCTCAGAAACGGTCAACGCACCAGAGCGGCAAACGATCAAGTCGGCCCATTCATACGCAGCCGCTACGTCATCAATGAACTCGGTGACCTTCGCTTGTTGAACGCCCGCTTGTTGATAACGAGACTCGACGTCTTCAAAGTTATCTTTACCCACTTGATGCCAAACCGTATAGCCACTGCCTAGCTCTGCAATGGTTTCAGGCAATGTGTGATTTAAAATGCGCGCACCTTGGCTGCCGCCCATCACCAAGATTCGAATATCACCCTCGCGAGATTCTAGCCTTGTCTGTGGCGACTCAAGCGCGACCACATCAGTTCTAACTGGATTTCCCACGACCTCGGCATTAGGGAATGCACCAGGAAAGGCTTGGAATACCTTGCTTGCTACCTTAGCCAGCCAACCATTAGTCAGCCCTGCCACAGCGTTTTGTTCATGCAACACCAATGGAATACCGCACTGACGTGCAGCGATACCACCCGGGCCGCTAACATAGCCGCCCATTCCTAAAACCACATCAGGGTTGTAGCGTTTAATGTGCGCTTTCGCCTGGGCAATGGCATTAATAATTTGAAAAGGTGCCTTGATTAATTTACCTAAGCCTTGGCCTCGCAGCCCTTTGACCTTAATGAAATCTATCTCGATACCGTGCTTTGGTACAAGGTCGGCTTCCATGCGATCAGCCGTACCTAACCAACGGATTTCCCATCCTTGTTGCTGCAGATATTTCGCTACTGCAAGCCCAGGAAAAACGTGGCCGCCAGTGCCTCCTGCCATCACCAAGAGTCGCTTTTTATTGTTTGTCATTGTTCGGCTACACCTTGCTTTACTTCATCTTGTTTCACGTCGTCTGCTTGTAACGACTCTTTATAATCTAATACTCGATGCTCATGATCGATTCGTATCACGATAGCTACCGCGATGGACATTATGATAAGACTCGAGCCACCATAGCTGATCAGGGGTAGAGTTAAACCTTTGGTGGGTACCATACCTGCAGCTGCGCCAACGTTAACCACAGTCTGAAAGGCAAACCAGATACCAAAGCCTAACGCCAGATAGCCACTAAACACATCACCGGCATCAAAGGCTCGCTTGCCGATAAATACCGATTTAAACACCAAGGCAAATATCAGCAGTAGAATCCCCGTCACACCAATAAAGCCCAGCTCCTCCCCCATCACCGCAAATACAAAGTCGGTATGTGCCTCAGGAAGATAAGCGAGCTTTTGAATTGAGTTTCCTAGCCCTTGACCAAACCACTCACCTCGACCAAAAGCCATTAGTGACTGAGTCAATTGGTAGCCACTACCAAAGGGGTCTTCCCACGGGTCGAGAAACGAAGTCACACGCTTCATTCGGTATGGCTCAATTAGGATCAGAACGCCAATCCCCATGACACCAGCAAACACTAAGGCAAGGAACTGCCATAGCTTGGCACCTGCAATAAACAGCATACCGAAGATAGTCACCAACATTACCACTACGGTACCAAGGTCTGGTTGTCCTAAGAGTAAGAGAGCCGATAAGGCAAAGACAATAAAGGGCTTGAAGAAGCCACTCTTAAAGCTCGATCTTACTTCCTGCTGCTTGCGGTATAGGTAGCTTGCCATAAAAACAAACAGCGCGAGCTTAGCCAACTCTGCTGGCTGGAAGTTAATGGGACCGAGAGGAATCCAGCGCGATGCACCGTTTACTGACTTACCAGCCAACAGCACCACAACGAGTAAGATCATACTGGTAAACAGCAACTTAGAGCTGTGCTTTAACCAATACTCAGTAGGAACATGTATGACAACCCCCATCACACCGAGCGCTAGGCACAGATAAAAGGCGTGACGAATCGCATAATGGAACGGATAACCATAATGGGAGTAACTAACAGGTAGCGACGCAGACGTCACCATCACTAAACCTATCAGCATAAGGATCAGTGATAGCCACACTAACTGTCTATCAAATAGCACTGGCAATGCAGAGTATTGCTGAACGTCGTCTAGCGACTCTTCAGAGGATTCTTGCTCAGGGCTTAATGTGGGAGTCGATTCCTTTCCATGGAAACGAGAGAGCCAACGCATATTTCTCACTTTGTCCTAATCTCTAGATTGATTTGCATCCTGCTACGCATAGCAGATGCTAAGCATCCTGCGTCTGAGCGAGCTGAGTAAACACTTCTCCGCGCTGCATAAAATTTGCAAACTGATCGAAACTGGCACAGGCCGGAGATAACATCACCATATCACCTGCTTTAGCTTTCTGTCGAATGGCAGTAACCGCTTCTTGCATGCTATCAAAGTAAACACTGTTTTCAGATAATGAAATCAACTGCTTACCATCGGCACCAAAGCAACAAAGCTCAACATCCAAAGAGGCAAGCGCCGGTTTTAGTTCACTAAAATCAGCCCCTTTGCCATCACCGCCAACGAGTAAATACAAACGACCGGCAATTTTCAGCCCCTTTAACGCCGCTAATGTACTGGCAACATTGGTCGCCTTAGAGTCGTTGACCCAGATAATATCGTTTTCACGACTCACCACCTGACAGCGGTGCGTCAGGCCTGTGTAAGTCTTTAGTGCGTCGAGCGAAGATTCGACTTTAATGCCCGCAGATTCCAATAGTGCAATAGCCACAATTGCATTGAGCATATTATGCTGACCGACAATAGAGAGCTCATTTGCTGCAAGTAGGCGCTGTTCATGGCCAGTTAGCCACGTCTGCCCTTGATAATCAGACAACTTATATTCGCCAGTAGCAACCCCAAATTCTATCAGTCCTTCGATATCTTCTGGATAGGTTGCCTTATCATCAGCATTGACGATCTTAACCTCGGCATGCTCAAAAATACGCAGCTTAGCCTGGCGATAATCGTGCATTCCCTCATACCTATCCATGTGATCTTCGGATAGATTGAGAAACGCGGCCGCTCGCAGTTTTAGGCTTGAGGTGGTTTCGAGCTGAAAGCTTGATAGCTCAAGCACGTATAAGTCAGCATCGCTGTTGAGCAGTTCAAGTGCCGGTACGCCAATGTTGCCACCAACCGCTGTTTTCACTCCAGCAGCGTTAGCCATAACACCCGTAAGATCAGTCACCGTGCTCTTGCCATTAGAACCCGTGATCGCTAGCACAGGCTTATTCACTGCCCACGCAAATAACTCAATGTCACCGACTACAGGTACACCCAAGTCAATAGCCTGAGCTAACTGCGGCGTAGCAAGCGCTATGCCTGGACTTGCCACGATGAGGTCTGCCTCATTAAGCCATTGCTGATCCCAACCGCCACTGTGCAATGAAACATCATCAGACAACTGATCAGCACCTGGCGCTACAGCCCGAGTATCAATCACTCGAATGTTCAGTGGCACATCCAATTGCGCAGAAACCTTTTGCAGGTGCTTAACCACAGATAAACCTGTGATTCCAAGCCCTACTACAACGACCTCACGAATACCTTGCCATTGAGCCATGGATTAACGCACCTTCAGCGTAGCCAGACCAATCAGTACTAGCACGATAGAGATGATCCAAAAACGAACAATAACGCGCGGCTCAGGCCAGCCTTTTAGCTCATAGTGGTGGTGGATAGGTGCCATGCGGAACACTCGTTGTCCGCGCAATTTGTAAGAGCCTACCTGAAGAATTACCGACAGGGTCTCCATTACAAATACACCACCCATAATGACCAATACGAACTCTTGGCGTACAAGAACTGCGATTGTGCCCAAGGCACCGCCTAACGCAAGAGAACCTACATCGCCCATAAATACTTGAGCTGGATAGGTGTTAAACCACAAGAACCCAAGACCAGCACCGACAATAGCGGTACAGAAGATCACTAACTCACTGGTGTAAGGAATATAGGGAATATGCAGGTATTGTGCGAAGTTGACGTTACCCGTCGCATACGCAATAACCGCAAAACCTGCCGCCACCAAAATGGTCGGCATAATAGCGAGACCATCCAAGCCATCGGTTAGGTTTACTGCATTACTGGTACCGACGATAACAAAGTAGGTGAGAACAATATAAAGCAGGCCTAATTGCGGCATGATGTCTTTGAAAAATGGCACCACCAGCTGAGTGGCGGCTGTATCTTTACCATGAGCATACAGTGCAAAAGCCACCACTATAGCGATGGCCGATTGCCAGAAATATTTCCAACGCGCTATCAAGCCATCGGTGTTTTTGCGCACGACCTTGCGGTAGTCATCCACAAAACCTACCGCGCCATAGCCAAGCAGTACAGCGAGCACCGCCCATACATAGGGGTTAGAAAGATTTGCCCACAGCAATACTGTAATAGTAATCGCGGCGAGAATCATTACACCGCCCATGGTCGGTGTACCATGCTTGCTTAGGTGTGATTCTGGACCGTCATGACGAACTACCTGACCGATCTGCAGCAACTGCAAACGTCGGATCAACTTAGGCCCCATCCACAGGGATAGACATAAAGCAGTTATAACACTGAGTATCGAACGAAAAGAAAGATAATCAAAAAGACGAAAGAACGAAAAATAAGGCTGTAATAAATCCGCTAGCCAGATAATCATTTAAGCTTCTCCTTCAAAGCAGCGGCAATCTTGCTCATCTGCGCACTGTTTGCGCCCTTAACGAGCAAAGTATGTTGAGTGTGTGGTTGAGTAGAGAGTTGTTGTTCAATGAAAGCCATCAGGCTTTGGTGATCTTCAAAATGACGCCCATGAGTCACATCACTAATTACCTTAGTGTCATCCCCATAAGTCAGTACATGCTCAAACCCAAATTTTGCTGCATATTCACCGACTTGCCGATGAAGTTCAAGACTTTCTTTGCCTAATTCAGCCATAAATCCCAAGATAAGCCAGCGGCTCCCTTCAAACGTGCCAAGCAAGTCAGCAGCAGCCTTCATCGCCGGTACGCTGGCATTATAACTGTCATCAATAAGACGTATTTTGTCTGTGAGTTGCTCAACTGCAACCCGTCCCTTAACTTGAGCCACCGATTCAAGCCCACGAACTACCGTTGGCAGGTCAGTTCCCAAATTTAAGGCTATCGCTGCTGCCGCTACTGCATTCGCTACATTATGGCGACCAACAACCCCTAATTTCACCTCTGCCATACCAAATGGGGTATGCAGATGGAAACTCGCTAAGCCATTGCTATCTATAGCAATATTGCCTGCATAGTACTCAGCCAGCGAATTATCTAAAGAGAAGGTTTGTACTCGTTTATTTTCAAGTAAGGCTTGCCATAACTCTCCGCCTTGGCTCTCTAAGTTATACAGTGCAAGACCGCCTTCATCTAAGGTGGAGAATATCTCTCCCTTCGCTTTCATAATGCCCTGCATTGAGCCAAACCCCTCAAGGTGAGCGGCGGCAACATTATTCACTAGAGCAATATCGGGCTGGACTAAGTTCACTGTATATTCAATTTCGTGCTCATGGTTTGCGCCCAATTCAATCACAGAAAAATCGTGTTGCTCTGTGGCACGCAGCAGAGTAAGTGGAGCGCCAATATCGTTATTGAAGTTTCCTGCGGTGGCTAAAACCTCGCCTCGCAAAGATAAAATTGAGGCTAGCATCTCTTTGACTGTGGTTTTGCCACAACTGCCAGTGATCGCCACCTTAGGCATATCAGCTTTAGCAAAATTCCAAGCGCCTAATTTTCCTAAGGCCAACTTAGTATCGTCGACAATGAGCTGTGGAACGGGCAATGGCAGTTCTTTTTCTACTAATAACGCAACGGCGCCCTGCTCTACCGCTTGTTCGCAAAAGTTATGAGCATCAAAGCGCTCTCCAACTAAAGCCACAAACAATCCATTGCAGCCTATGTTGCGACTGTCCGTGGAAACTGACTCAATTGCTAAGTTGCTTCCAAGCAAACGTCCGTCTACAGCGAGGGCCATATCCGATAATTGAGTGCTTATCATTAAATTAGCTCCAACAAGGTCATTGCCGATTCACGATCAGAGTAATGAATGGTGTCATCTCCTAAGATTTGATAATCCTCGTGCCCTTTACCGGCCAGTAAAATAATGTCTTTAGACGTTGCCTGTTCAATAGCATAGGACAAGGCTTTGAATCTATCATGTTCAACAGTCACAGATTGTTGATTTAAAACGCCTTTTAGCATGTCTTGGATAATGAGAGCGGGATCTTCGCTACGCGGGTTGTCGTCAGCAAGAATAACGCGGTCTGCGAATCGTTCACCGACCTGAGCCATCATAGGACGCTTGCCACTGTCTCTGTCGCCACCACAACCAAAGATCGCCCACAACTGTCCTTCACAATGCACTCGCAAGGCGCACAATGCTTTTTCCAATGCATCTGGAGTATGAGCATAGTCCACCACTACTTTAGCTTTGTCAGCCGTTTGAAAGAGTTCCATTCGGCCAATGACCGGCTGCAATTGTGTTGCTGCCTTTTGTAAAGCCCTGATATCAAAGCCCAAACTAAGAAGAGTGGTAAAGCCAAGTAGCAGGTTACTTGCATTAAACTCACCGATAAGTGGTGCCTTTAGTACTCCTTTCCCCCAACTACTCTCAAAGCTAATCTCGATACCCTGCTCTGAGTAACGAACATTGCTCGCGTACATATATTGTTTAGTTTGAGGCTTTTCTAGCAAAGATACCGCTATCGCATCAGGCAATAGTTCTAACCACTCCTGACCTACAGAATCATCGGCATTGATCACCTTATGTTTGCACGAATGCTCGGTAAATAGGCTCAGTTTTGCCTTAGCGTATTCCGCCATACTTCCGTGATAATCAAGGTGGTCTCGACTTAGATTGGTAAACACCGCCGCCACAAACTTTAACGCCTTGATACGATGCTGAACCAAGCCATGTGACGAGGTTTCCAGAGCAGTGATATCAGCGCCTAGTCCACTTAATTGCGATAGCGTTTTGCACACTTCAATCGCACTGCCTGTGGTATTTTTTGCCTCTTTGAGAGAAGAAAGAAAACCATTCCCCGTAGTGCCCATAACCGCAGCTTGCTTGCCTACACTATCTAGCCACTGGGCGATAATTTGCGTAATCGTGGTTTTGCCATTTGTGCCAGTAACAGCAATAAGATCCATGTTATCAAAGCGATATAATCGGCTCGCTATCGCAGACAGGTTCAAGCTCAGGCTATCCAAATACAATACAGGGGTTTCACCCATCCATACGGTACTGCCATGAGGATAATCGTCATCACTTTCAGCTATCACCAGACTCGCTCCGGCTTTTACCGCATTTGAGATGAAGCGTCTGCCGTCAACGGTATGCCCTTTAATGGCTACGAAGGTAGAACCCGGCTGGATTTGCCTGCTATCTAGCTCTAAGTCCGACACAGAGATCTGACCCAGTTTCTCACTTAGATTATTCAGCCAAGGCTGAACAAGGTGCTGCAGTGTGCATTGAACATTCATACTATTTCTTAACTTTTATTAGCATCGGGCGGCACATTCAAGATCTGCAGTGCTCCCTTCAAAACTTCGGAAAAAACAGGGGCAGCTACTGAGCCACCGTAATAATCATCACCTTGTGGCTCATTCACCACGACAACCAGAGCCACTCGAGGGTTGCTGATCGGTGCTACACCGGCAGTGATGGTGACGTACTCATCACTGTAGCCACCCGCCTTAGCCTTACGCGAGGTACCCGTTTTAGCACCTACACGATAACCAGGTACGGCAGCACGTGTCGCGGTGCCTCCTTTAAGCGTCACAGCTTCCAACATTTCCAGCACTTCACGAGCATGCTCAGGATCTGCAACCTGCTTAGCATCAAGGTTCTTGGCGTCTTTAATAATGTGCAGAGGTTTGAAGCTCCCGTAGCTCCCTAAGGTCGCATAGGCATGAGCAAGTTGAAGCGGCGTGACGGATAAGCCATAACCAAAGGCGAGTGTCGCGATTTCAAACTGAGACCAACGTCGACGATTAGGGAACAAGCCCGTTGTTTCACCGACAAGGTTAATTCCAGACGTAGAGCCAAAGCCAATAGACTGATACATACCTAAAAGAGAATCTAGCGGCATATCCAAAGCCAAGGTAGCAACACCAATGTTGCTCGACTTCTTAAGGATGGTTTTTAGATCGGCCTTACCCACTTTAGAGGTATCTCGTACTCGGCTTCCTCCAACACGCATGACACCATTACCGGTATCGATAACCGTATTCAGATCAGCAGTACCATTATCTAATGCTGCCAAGACTACAAATGGCTTCACCGACGAACCAGGCTCTAGTGAATCAGTAATAGCTCGATTTCGCATGCGGAAAGATTGTAACTGATCGCGAGTATTCGGGTTATACGATGGGGAGTTGACCATAGCCAATATCCCACCGGTTTTCACATCTAGTAAGACAACACTGCCCGATGTCGCCCTATGATCCGCTACCGCTTGTTTGATCGCGCGATACGCAATGGCCTGTAAGCGCTGATCTATAGTGAGCTGCAGCGGGTTACCTTGCTTGCTCTCGGTCATAGAGATGTTCTCTACCACTCGGCCATCGCGGTCTTTACGAACCTTACGCGAGCCCGCTTGACCGGATAAGTATTCATCGTAGCTACGTTCAACACCTTCAAGTCCGTGGCTATCAATACCTGTCACTCCCACAACGTGAGCACTAATCTCTCCCGTTGGGTAATAGCGACGAGATTCATCTCTCAGACCGATGCCTTTTAATTTTAACTCTTTGATGTACTTAGCCATTGCAGGGCTAACTTGGCGTTGTAGATAGATAAAACGGCGATTTTTATTTTTCTCAATTCGCTCTATTAATGCCTCTCTATCGAGCTGCAGTACATCTGCCAGAGCATGCCAGCGAGCCACATCGGTTAATGCATCACCCTTAGTGAAAATATTTCGAGGATCGGCATAAACCGCTTCTACCGGAACACTTACTGCTATCTGCTCGCCATTGCGATCTGAGATGATCCCACGTGCAGAAGGCATTGCTTTCACCCTAACCGAACGCATATCACCACGTTCAATTAATGTATCTGGTTCAATAACTTGGATGTAAGCTACCCTTGCGAGTAACGCACCAAGTAGCAATAAAATAAAGCCCAGTACCGTTAGATAGCGCCAATTAATGATACTGGTATCAGCAGAAACCACTTTGCTGGGTTCTACCTTTCTAGGGGTGCGCTTTTTGGTTGTCTTGGCGGGTTTCTTTTTAGTCGGTTTCATTACAGTTTAACTATGACTTCCTTATCAGAGTCTGGTCGCTTCATTTCGAGTTCTGAGGTTGCCATTTTCTGGACACGACTGTGTTCGGAAAGAGCATTCTCCTCGAGGATAAGATTGCGCCACTCTTCATCTAGCTGCTCACGACCCTCCAGAGCGACATCTTTTTGAGAGATCGCTTGTCGCGTCATATGCGTGGTGAGCACTACAGTTATTGCGCTAAAAAAGAGAAGAATCAACAAAAAAAGTGGCACACGACCTGCGGTAAACAGATCGCGTACAATGATCTTCCCTAATAATGGCACTTCAGTTTGAATCAACTTCCCTGATTCACTCATAGCTTTTCGGCAATCCTTAATACTGAGCTTCTTGCTCTAATATTGACGTCCAATTCTGAAAGTGATGGCTTAATTGCCTTACCCACTGTTTTCATTGCGGCACTGCCTAGCGCACGAATCTGCTCTTCAGTCATAGGAATACCATGCGGAACCTGCGGACCACGGCTTTCCTTGCGCATGAATTGCTTCACCATTCTATCTTCTAGAGAGTGGAAACTAATCACAGACAAGCGCCCCTCTTCCGCTAAAATATTCTTCGCCCCATTCAAGGCTGTGGCAATCTCATCCAACTCACTGTTGATGTAGATGCGAAATGCCTGAAATGAGCGAGTCGCTGGGTGCTTTTTCTCTTTAAAGCTTTTTGGGGCTGCGTCAGAGATAAGCTTCGCTAGTTGTCCCGTACGAACAAGTGGTTCGTTTTCTTCATTCTCACGATAGGCAACAATAGCTTTGGCGATGCGCCATGCATGCTTATCTTCACCAAACTCACGAATCACCCAAGTAATGTCTTCAACATCGGCATCTTGTAGCCACTTTGATACAGGGATCCCTGATGTTGGGTCCATACGCATATCGAGCGGGCCATCCTTCATAAAGCTAAAGCCACGTTCTGCATCATCTAACTGTGGAGAAGAAACACCAAGATCAAGAAGCACACCGTCGACCTTGCCGACAAGACCTCGCTCTTGTGCATAGCCTTCCATACCTGAAAATGGGCCATGGATAATGGTAAATCTAGGGTCATCAATCTTCGCAGCTTCAGCGATGGCTTGTGGATCTCTATCAATACTAAACAGTCGACCATTCTCGCCCAGTTTAGACAAAATAACTCGGCTGTGACCACCGCGTCCAAAGGTACCGTCGATATAAGTACCATCGGGTTTGATGTTCAGGCCATCAACGGATTCGTCGAGTAAAACGGAGACGTGTTTAAAGGATTCGCTCATTACAAAAGCTCGATTTAATTTAGATAACTATTAGCTTAGTGTACTGAAATAGTCTGGTTTAGTCAGCGTTAGTAAGTAAAATCACCAAATAATTACTTAAACAGTGCAAGGGGTTGCACCTTTGATGTGTTTAGCTCGAAGGGAAAGCGTCCTATATAAAGAAGCAAAGAGCATTTTGATCGGTTTTAGATAGCAAAAAGCCCCGCCAAGGCGGGGCTTTTTTAATAGGTGGAGCTTACCTATAAGCCGGGTTCTGTATCCGCTTGCGCGGTGATAGCCATTCGTCTAGGCCAGCAATCGCTCACTGGCTCGAGCAACCTACCCGCCCTCTTACGCGAGCAACGCAATGTGAGAGCCTATTTGGTCTTGCTTCGGGTGGAGTTTACCCTGCTACGAACTGTTGCCAGTCGCACGGTGCGCTCTTACCGCACCCTTTCACCCTTACCTGTACCCGAAGGTCATCGGCGGTCTTCTCTCTGCTGCACTTGTCGTGGGCTTGCGCCCCCCAGGCGTTACCTGGCACCCTGCTCTATGAAGCCCGGACTTTCCTCCCCTCCGTCAGTCTCCCTAAGGACATCAACGAAGCAGCGACTATCTGGTTAGCTCCGGGGCGGATTGTACTGACAAAGATCACAGATGTCTAATCAAATAAGGGCTTAACCGCCTATCCGCTACTCGATGTGCTCAAGTCCCCACTTATATAGCGCATTCTTTTTCAAACTATAGATCTCTGCGGTTAGAGCTGCCGCTTTCTTCAACGGCAGTTCTTTAGTCAATATAGCCAAAGTACGTCGCGCTTCTTCTGGCAATTCATCACTGCTTTCTTCACGGTAACCGTGAACCAGCAACACCATTTCGCCGCGAATACGGTTAGCGTCTTCTTCAAGCCAAGGAATGAGTTCACCCAAAGGCATACCTTGTATGGTTTCAAACGTCTTAGTTAACTCGCGAGCTAACACTACTTGGCGATCTGGGCCTAATACTTGAAGCATATCCGCGAGAGAATCCATGATGCGGTGCGGCGATTCATAGAAAATACAGGTGCGTTCGACCTTAGCGAGCTCCAAGAAGCGATCTTTTCTTCCTTTACTCTTTGGAGGTAAGAAACCTTCGAAGCTAAAGCGATCCGACGGCAAGCCTGCCGCGCTCAATGCAGTGATGACCGCGCAAGCTCCCGGTAAAGGCACAACGCGAACGCCAGCCTGACGACACTGATTAACCAAGTGATAGCCAGGGTCGCTGATTAGAGGAGTCCCTGCATCGGAAACCAACGCAATTGATTGACCTTCAAGGAGTTTTTCAACGAGAACTTGAGATTTCTGTTGCTCATTGTGGTCGTGCAGAGCAAAGGTACGCGTGCCTACATTTAGGTGTGAAAGCAGTCGTCCTGTGTGACGTGTATCTTCCGCTGCAATCAAGTCTACACCGTTCAAAACTTCAATAGCGCGCTGCGTAATATCGCCTAAATTCCCTATTGGAGTAGGGACGATATAGAGGGTCGCTGTCGAAGAATCAAAAGAATTGTTATCTGTCATTTGTTTACCGTCACTTGAGGGATTAATATAGAGGTAATTAATCCACAATTATTAAAGAACTCATGGCGCAAAAAAATCGATCTGGATACAGTGTATCACGCATTCTTACTCCCATTGCATTGTCTGTACTTCTTGCGGCTTGTTCAAGTCCCTCTTCTGATCCAGAAGCTGCGCAACAATCCAATATTCTCAATCAGCCAACTCAAACCTCAGAATACTACCTGATCAAGGCTGATTCTTCTGACGGTTCCGAACAAATTGATTGGTTAATTTTATCTTTAAAAGCCGCGGTTGAAGAAGATAATGCTGGCCTAGCAAATCGCATTATCCAGCGTCTAGCACAGCAAAACATGTCAGAGACACAACAGGCTGAATGGCAATTAGCACGAGCTCAACTGCTTCTTAATGAAGAACAGCCAACCGATGCCTTAAAGCAACTTAACTTTCGCAATGAATGGCGACTAGAACGCACACAGTGGCAACGCTACTACGAATTGCGCTCTGAGATCTATCAAGATCTTTACCAGCCACTAGATGCTGCAAGAGAGCAAGTACTGCGCGCAGACTTTCTATCGGAAGAGCAACAGCAAGAGAACGTTGACCAAATCTGGGCATTAATGAACAGCGTCACTGTCGACGAACTCAAGGCAATGCAGATTGCTGAAAACGAGCATGAGCTTAAAGGGTGGCAAGAGTTGGCTATCGCCAACCAGTCATACAGCCACAACCTTCCTAAGCTGCAAAAATCATTGCAAGCTTGGATTGACGAGAACTTTAGCCATCCTGCATCGCTCTATACGCCGCAGGAAATAAAAGACATTTTAGCTTTAGAGATCGTTCAGCCAAATAAGACCGCACTGGTTCTTCCTCTAAGTGGCAAGTTTGCGAAGCAAGCTGAAGTAATCAGAGATGGCTTTGTTTTCGCTATGATGAGTGATGAAGCTAGGCTTCCAGAAGCAGAGTACGTTGTTATTGATAGTAACAAGAACGACACAACTCAGATTCAGCAACAACTGGAAGAGCAGAATGTTGACTTTGTAGTAGGTCCTTTGATGCGCAATACCATTGAAGAGCTGCAAGAACTTCAGCAAGACAGCGACAACCCAATCCCTATGCTAGCCCTTAACTTCCCGAAAGAGATTCTAGAAGGCTCTGACTTCTGTTACGTAACCTTATCTCCAGAGCAAGAAGCGGCTGAGGCAGCAAGACACCTAGCGGATACTGGCGCTAAATACCCATTGATCATTGCACCACGTGGAAGCTACGGCCAACGTATGGCTGACGCGTTCAATGAAGAATGGAACAAGAACAACGAAACCAAGAGTGCCGTTTCCTACTTCCGCTCTAAAAACCAACTACAGTTTGCTATCAATACCGTATTTGGCCTACAAGATAGCCAAAAACGTATCGCACAGATGGACAAGCTGATGGGAATGGAGATGGAGTCGGAGCAGCGTTCTCGTAGAGACATCGATGCCGTCTACATCATTGCGGGTGATTCTGAGCTTAACCTTATTAAGCCGTTTATTAACGTGGCAATCAACCCAGAGGCAACACCGCCTAAGCTGTATGCAAACTCGCGCAGCAACACTGGCGTGAAGCGTGCGTCTCAAGATCTATCTGGTGTTATCTACAGCGATATTCCAATGTTGGTAGAGCCGAACGAGGAGTTAGACACGCAGATGCAAGGCATCTGGGAAAAGTCGAGCAACCAGCAAAAACGCCTACGTGCACTGGGTATGGATGCTTACAGCCTCATCAATGCCTTGCCAAACATGAAAGTCAGTCCTGGACATTCACTGCAAGGACAAACCGGCGTGTTGAGCATCGATGAGCAATGTGTAGTGCAGCGCCAGCTTAGCTGGGCAGAGTATGAGTCTACTAAATAGACTTGCCATTGGGCACAAATATGAGGCCAAAGCGCAGCGTTATCTCGCGAAGCAAGGCCTCATCTTTTTAGAAAAGAATTTTCGCGCAAAATGTGGTGAAATTGACCTAATAATGCGCGATCAACGAGAGATTGTTTTTGTTGAGGTGAAATACCGAAAACAGCATCACTACGGTAGCGGCGTAGAAGCCGTTACCAAAGCCAAGCAATCAAAACTCAAAAAAACCGCTTTGTTGTGGTTGAGTAAGAACAATCTCTCCCCTGAACACACCTATTTTCGATTCGATGTGGTGGCTCTTAGCAGTGAGCTTAGCCAAGTCGAGTGGATACAAAACGCAATTGTCGAAGGATAGAAATGCACGATAGCATAAAAGCCAGCTTTACAGAGAGCATACAGATTCAAATCGCGGCCGCTGAAGAGTTGCCAGACGCCATCACACATGCCGCTCAAGCGATGGTGAGTACTCTGCTAAATGGTAAGAAGATTCTTTGTTGTGGTAATGGCGGTTCTAGCGCAAACTCACAGCAGTTCGTTTCTTGTCTTTTAAACCGCTTTGAGACAGAACGCCCTAGCCTACCGGCGATGACGTTAACCTCAGATATTGCCACATTAACGGCGGTAGCCAACGATTATCATTACCAAGAAGTGTTTTCAAAACAAGTGAGAGCCATTGGCCAACAAGGCGATATCTTACTGGCGATCTCAACCAGTGGTAACAGCAAGAACATCATCAAAGCGATGGAAGCTGCGGTAACAAGAGACATGACCATCATAGCCCTAACGGGGAAAGATGGTGGCGAAATGGCAGGCCTTTTAGGTGAACACGACGTAGAAATCCGCATTCCATCCAATCGCACCGCGCGTATCCATGAAGTTCATATGCTGACTCTGCACTGTCTTTGTGACCTAATTGATCAGGTATTATTTCCAGAACACGTCGAATAAAAATTACCCGTAGTGAGGATTTAGATCCATGTTGTACACTCGCAAGCTTTCTTTATATGTAGCGACAATACTTGCATCGCTGCTTCTCTCTGGTTGCGCGGGCATGTTTGTCAGTGACTCCTCTGATATCGTGACTGATGATCGCTCTACGCGAGAGATCTGGAGCGATAATAATATCGAATTTGAAGCTGCTGCTTTAGGTAACAAACCGCCATTCTCAGGTAAAGTTCGTGTAGCGGCGAGCTCCTTTAGAGGCAAAGTGGTCTTGATTGGCCAAGCGCCGACAGAAGAGCTCAGCACTCAAGTTGAAGAACATGTTGAAAAGATTTCAGGCGTTAAAAAGGTCTATAACCAACTGCGCATACAGCCGGTTATCAATGTCTCTCAGATGAGCCGTGACAGCTGGATCACCGCTAAGGTTAAATCCGCTCTAATGAGAGAAGACAAGCTGAAAGGCGTATCGGTTAAAGTGATTACTGAGAACGGTGAAGTATTCCTGTTCGGTTACGTCACACCTGAAAGCGCAGATATTGCCACAGATACAGCTCGCAATGTTAGTGGCGTAAAATTGGTGATTCGTGGTTTTGAGATTGCTGACCTTGCCACCTTAGAAGCCAAAAAAGCTCCAGCTCCAACCAGCGATGCTAAGGCACCTGCAGCAGAAGCCCCTGTGGTTGATGCTAGCGTAGAAGATGCAGCACTTGAACAAGCACCGCTAGTCGATAGCGCAGCAGATGAGAGTGACATCATAGAAGGCGATGTGGTTATTGACCGCTCTGGAGATATCGTCGAAGAGTCCATTGAAAACTAATTGCTGTTTTATTAGCGTTAGCTTTAGAAAATAAAAGAGGAGCCCTAGGGCTCCTCTTTTTGTTTTCTTTGGTGTTATTTCACCACGCGAAGGCTTGGACGACCTTTAGGTCTTGGCGGTTCATCATCAGGGTCTGGAGAAGGCTCTACTTCAACTTCTACTGTATCTTCAACCGCGGTTAAAGAGTCAGCAGAAGCCAAGTGATTCTCTTCTTCCATCTCTAAGTTATCGTCATAAGCCTCTTCAGGCTCAAACATAGTTCCTGCGCCATTTTCGCGAGCATAGATAGCCTGCACAGCGTAGATAGGAACGATAACTGAATGAGGTCGACCACCGAAACGAGCATGAAACGTTAACGCTTCGTTGCCAATCTCTAGGTTGCCTACAGCACGAGGAGCAACGTTCAAGATGATTTGTCCATCTTGTACATACTCTTCGGGTACGCGTACTCCTGGCATAGTAGCGTCAACCACTAAGTGAGGAGTCAGTTCATTCTCCGCCAACCAGTCATAAAATGCGCGAAGCAGATACGGTCGACGGGGAGTCATTGCAGAAATATCCATTAACGAACTAGACGCATCTCACGTTCTGCTTCAGTCAAAGAAGCTAGGAATGAATCACGCTCAAATACGCGGTTCATGTAGATCTTAAGCTCTTTTGAACCAGGACCTGTCAGCTCGATACCGAACGTAGGCAAGCGCCACAATAGTGGAGCAAGGTAGCAATCAATCAAGCTAAAGTCTTCACTCATGAAGTACTCGCTTTCTGCAAATAGAGGACCAAGCATTAGTAGGTCATTACGCAGTTTTTGACGTGCTTTTTCTTGTTCTTCGCCAGTTGTAGCGATGATTTTCTCTGCAACGCTGTACCAGTTACGCTGAATGCGGTACATCATAAGACGATTCTTACCACGATCGACAGGGTATACAGGCATTAGTGGCGGATGCGGGAAACGCTCGTCTAGGTATTCCATGATGATCTTTGAATCGTACAGTGTAAGTTCACGATCAACGAGAGTTGGAACAGATTTGTATGGGTTCAATTCTGCAAGTTCAGCAGGTAGGTTCGCCTCGTCAACAAGTTCAACTTCGACGGCTACGCCTTTCTCAGCCAAAACGATACGTACCTGATGGCTAGCCATATCAGTAGCACTTGAGAATAGAGTCATCACAGAACGTTTATTGGCAGCTACAGCCATGAGCCCTCCGGTATAGTAATTTTAAATAGAAGAATGGAGGCAACACGCCTCCATTACAGAAATCAGCACGATATGATATCACAATCAGTGAATGTCACGCCAATACTCTTTATATAGAAGATAGCCAACACCAGTGAAAATCACTAGGAATAACAACACCCAAATACCCAAGTTCTCACGTTCTACCTGAACAGGGTCACCCGCATATTCAAGGAAGTTCACAAGGTCGCGCACTGCGTCATCATATTCACTTTGACTTAGCTCACCAGTGCCATCAGCTTTAACGCCGACAACCACTTGCTCCTCTTGACCACCCACCATTTTTGTTTCAAAAACAGGCTGAGGCACACCTTGCATCTCTTGCAACACGTGAGGCATACCCACGCTTGGGAAGATCACGTTGTTCACGCCAAATGGACGACTTGGATCTTCATAGAAAGAGCGCAGGTAAGTGTATAACCAATCTACACCGCGTACGCGAGCTGTTAGCGTTAGATCCGGTGGCGCAACACCAAACCACTTGGCGGCATCCTCTGCTGGCATGTTGTTAACCATCAGTTCACCAACAGCTGCCTCTGAATCAAACATCAGATTTTCACGCATCAGGTCAATAGGAATATCGAGGTCTGTTGCAACACGCTCGTAACGCTGGTATTGAGTTGAGTGACAAGCAAAACAGTAGTTCATAAACGTCTTTGCACCTCGCTGCAAAGACGCTTTGTCACGAATATCATTGTTTGCTTTATCCAGAGCGAAGTTACCGCCCGCTGCGAATCCAAGAGCAGGCACTAGCGCAAATAACAATACGAATAACTTTTTCATTATTTGGTGATCCTTGTCGGTAGTGTCTTAGTCTTTTCATTCTTGCTGTAGATAAACAACACAACGAAGAACATGAAGTAACCCACACTGAATAGACGAGATAGGTTCGTGTACAGCTCAGTTGCAGGCAGTGTACCTAGCACACCTAGGCCAACAAACGATATCGTAAACTGGATCAAGTTCACTAGGTGCAACTTACTGCGGTAGCGGAACGAGCGAACATTACAGCGATCTAGCCAAGGCAGTAAGAACAATACAACGATTGAACCACCAAAGAAGACGAAGCCAATCAGCTTATCTGGGATAGCACGCAAAATGGCATAGTTCGGAGAGAAATACCAAACTGGCGCGATATGCTCAGGAGTCTTAAGTGGGTTAGCAACTTCGAAGTTAGGTGGCTCAAGGAACAAGCCCCCCATCGCTGGTGCATAAAACAACACATAGCTAAAGAACAATAAGAATACGCCAACATAGAACAGATCTTTTACCGTACCGTAAGGGTGGAACGGCATTGAGTCGATTATGTCGTACTTCTTGCTGTAGTCTTCATGGAACTTGAATTCCGGCTCGTAGCCATCACCCATAGAACCTTTTGGCAGCTTAGTATCGATACCATCAGGGTTGTTAGAGCCTACTTCGTGTAGTGCCAATATATGCAAAGCAACAAGCAGCAACAGAACGATTGGCAGAGCAATAACGTGCAGGGCGAAGAAGCGGTTTAGAGTTGCGCCAGAGATAACGTAATCGCCACGAATCCATAGCGTTAGGTCATCACCAATAACTGGAATGGCACCAAACAAACCTATGATTACCTGAGCACCCCAGTAAGACATTTGCCCCCAAGGTAGCATGTATCCCATGAAGGCCTCAGCCATCAGAACCACAAACAACAACATACCAAATAACCACACGAGTTCACGTGGTTTTTGGTATGAACCGTAGATGAGGCCGCGGTACATATGCAGATAAACAACAATAAAGAAGAACGATGCGCCAGTAGAGTGCATGTAGCGAAGAAGCCAACCGTACTCTACGTCACGCATGATGTATTCAACAGAAGCAAATGCGCCCTCTGCCGATGGCACATAGTTCATGGTTAGCCAAATACCAGTAACGATCTGGTTGACCAAAACCAGCATTGCTAACGCACCAAAGATATACCAGAAGTTTGAGTTCTTTGGCTGTGGATACTCCGACATGTGCTTGCGGTAGGTATTCATAGCCGGGATGCGTTTTTCAATCCAGCCGAGTAAAGCCTCCATTACGCCTCTCCTTGGTCTTCGCCGATTAAAATAAGATTATCATCCAGATACATATGTGGCGGTACGGCTAGGTTATAAGGTGCAGGAACACCTTGGAAAACGCGTCCAGCCATATCAAATTTAGAGCCATGACATGGGCAGAAGAATCCTGACTTCACACCGCTCACTTGCTCGCCAAAGCTGTTTGGCAGATAGGTTGGAGAACAACCTAGGTGAGTACATAGGCCTACTGCGATAAAGATTTCTGGCTTCAAGGAACGATAAGGGTTTTGTGCGTAAGACGGTTGTTGTTCCTCAACTGAGTCTGGATCTCGTAATTGATCAGCAAGCTGACCAAGTTCATCCAGCGTACCTTGTCCACGCTTAACAACCCAAACAGGTTGACCACGCCAGATTACACGGGCCATTTGCCCTTCTTCTAGCTTACTGATATCGAACTCAACTGGAGCGCCAGCTGATTTAGCTCTAGCACTTGGATTCCAAGATTTGATAAAGGGTACAGCGACAGCTGCTGCTCCTAGTCCCCCAACCACGGCTGTGGTGGCGGTTAGAAACTTGCGACGTCCATTATTTAGTGGCGCATTGCTCATCCAACATTCTCCCATTTGCTCCTTTGGATAGAATTACTCCTTCAACAGAGCACGGCTTAAAAATTCAAACTTTGATTCTATTTTTATGAGGGAAATGATAAAGAAAACGCTACTTTAAGACAAGATAAAGCTACTTTTTTACAACATATCTGAAGCAAATCAGAGCATAGGTCACAAAAGAGGTGAAAGTGAAACATTCACTGCGGAAGATACTAAGTAGAAAGGAGTTTTTGAAGCGGTAAAAAAACAAAAAGCCCGGTATAAAACCGAGCTTTTTTGACACAATTCCAACCAAAAGGCTGGAGCATTGCTCTTTCTGAAAAGAAAGATTAACGCTTCGAGAACTGTGGCTTACGACGTGCTTTACGTAGACCAACTTTCTTACGTTCAACCTGACGTGCGTCACGTGTAACGTAGCCAGCTGCGCGTAGAGCAGGACGTAGAGTTTCATCGTATTCCATAAGAGCACGAGTGATGCCGTGACGGATAGCGCCAGCTTGACCAGAAATACCACCGCCAGAAACAGTGATGTATAGGTCTAGCTTGTCTAACATTTCAACTAGCTCAAGTGGCTGACGAACAACCATACGAGAAGTTTCACGACCAAAGTAAACATCAAGGCTACGCTTGTTGATTACGATGTTACCAGCGCCCGGTTTAATGAAAACACGAGCAGCTGAGCTCTTGCGGCGACCAGTGCCGTAGTATTGATTCTCTGCCATTTCCAATTTCCCCGATTAGATGTCTAGTACTTGTGGTTGTTGAGCAGCATGGTTGTGCTCAGCGCCAGCGTATACTTTTAGCTTACGGTACATTGCGCGGCCTAGAGGACCACGTGGTAACATACCTTTAACAGCTAGTTCGATAACCATTTCTGGTTTCTTATCGATCAACTTTTCAAAAGTGATAGATTTAAGACCACCTGGGAATTCAGAGTGACGGTAATACACTTTACCTTTAGCCTTGTTACCAGTTACAGTAACTTTCTCAGCGTTAACAACGATGATGTAATCACCAGTGTCACAGTGAGGTGTGTATTCAGCTTTGTGCTTACCGCGTAGGCGAGAAGCGATTTCAGATGCAAGACGACCTAGAGTTTTACCTTCAGCGTCTACAACATACCAGTCACGTTTTACAGTTTCTGGTTTAGCAACGAAAGTTTTCATGCTAATAATAACCCGTTAATTTGAATTTAAACTAAAAGGAGCAAATGCTCCCACTGTCTAAGAGCCCAGTCATCACCCCTTCGAGTGGTGGCACTCTTTGGTAAGTTTCAATAAAGAAAATCACCTGCAGTAACGGTGGGTCGCAGGATTATACCGAAGCCTACTAAAAACGCAATCCTATTTGAGAGTTTTTTGAACGCTTTTTAGTGCGTAACACCAGAACACAAGGCGTGAGTGTCTCTACTATACCCTAGCTACAGCATGAACTAGGCGAGGTGTTCTTCAGCTAAATAGTCATTGCTCTGCATCTCAGTGAGTCGCGATTCACAACGCTGAAATTCAAATTCAAGTCGTCCACCCGCATACAGCTCGGTCAAAGGCACTGCGGCGGCAATAATAAGGCAGACGCGCCTTTCATAGAACTCATCCACTAAGGCAATAAAGCGCCTCGCTGCATCATCATTGCTCGCATCCAATTTAGGCACATCCGCTAGCAACACCGTGTGATACTCCCTCGACAACTCAATGTAATCGTTTTGACTGCGAGCGGTTTGGCACAACTGAGCAAAACTTGCCATCAACACACCATTGTATGCCCTTTGCACCTCTAACTGCCGATGATTCACCTCTATGACTGATTCCGCTTTTCCACTTTCTACCTTTATAGCACTCAAGGTTTCAAAATAAGCATCCAAGTTTTGTTGAGCTTGCAGGTCTAACGGATAATGATAGAGCTCAGCCTGCTGCAATGTGCGCATGCGGAAGTCATTCTCACTGTCTAACTCAAAGACCTGACAGTTTTTCTCGATCAACTCGATTGCTGGCAAAAAGCGAGCTCGCTGTAAGCCGTTTCTATACAGGAGGTGTGGCGGAATGTTGGAGGTCGCGATTAAAATCATGTTTCGCGCAAACAATGCCTGAAACAAGGTGCCGAGCAACATGGCGTCTGTGATATCGGAGACAAAAAACTCATCAAAGCAGATAATATCGGCTTCACTCTTAAACTTATCAGCCACAATCTCTAAGGGGTCGCTTTGCTGTTGCAGTTGCTTCAGTTCATCATGGACTCGATACATAAAACGATGAAAGTGCATACGCATTTTCTTGTCGCTTGGGTACAACTCATAGAAGCTATCCATAAGGTAGGTCTTTCCACGGCCGACCCCACCCCATACATAGAGTCCTTGCGGTGCTAATGGCTTAGTGGGTTCAGGCTTATTAAACCATTGACGCCAACCTTTTTTGGGTTCGGGAGCAGGAGTTTGAGCATATTGTTGAAGCCGCTCGTACAAGTGTTCAAAGGCTTGCACAGCCTCTTGCTGTTGAGGGTCAAATTGAAAGCCGTGATGCTCGATATCGTATTGATATTTTTCTAAGGGTGTCATTTTAAATGATGAACTACATTAGATTCTTTATTGGATAAGATTCTCATAGTAACATGAGGTATGTTGCAGTGTAAGAACACGGTAACTAGATTGTTAACAGATTAACAAGAGGAAATGCTATGCCTTGGATTTATGCGATCGTCGGCCTGTTCGTGGGTATCATCATCGGTGTGATCATCTCTCGCGTCACCACCCCGCAATATCAAAAACAGAAAGAGATACAAAAAGAACTAGAAACCTCAAAGTTTGAGCTCGAGCAACAGCGACAAGATTTGAATGATCACTTCTCTGAATCCGCTCAGATTTTAGATAACATCGGGAAAGAATATCGCAAGCTCTATGAGCACATGGCGAATACTTCCAATGAGCTATTGCCCAATCTCCCGGCCCAAGACAATCCTTTTGCCGAGCGACTTGAAGCAAGAGAAGCAAGCTCAGAAGCTAAATCTTCAAGCAATGAAGCACCAAAGGATTATGCAAACGGTGCAACCGGTATGCTGAAAGAAGAACAGAAAGAAATCTTGAAGGCTCCAGAAGCCATCAAGGCAACATAGGTCATTCTATTCAAAAATTTGAAGCTACTCACGCTTTCTGGATTTTCATCTAGAAACGGAACTTGCTGAAATTTTTTATGTCTCAAGCTTCATAGTGTTTAAAGGAGTTAATGATGAAGAAACCTTTGCTTGCCTTGTCTGTTGTAGCCTTGAGTTTGGGCTCAATTATTGCCCCGCTGCATGCTGGCGCAGCCCTACCCGTTCAGGTTGAAGGCAACGAACTGCCAAGCTTAGCACCTATGCTGGAGCGCGTTTCACCGGCAGTCGTAAGTATTGCTGTTGAAGGTACTCAAGTATCAACACAACGTATTCCCGAAAGCTTTCGTTTCTTCTTCGGCGATGAGTTCCCAGCCGACCAAGTTCAAGAGCGCCCGTTTCGCGGACTGGGCTCTGGCGTTATCATCGATGCAGATAAAGGCCACATCGTCACCAACTACCACGTTATCAACGGCGCAGACACCATCAAGGTGCAGCTGACCGATGGACGTGAATACGATGCGGAGCTTGTCGGCGGCGACAAGATGTCTGATGTAGCCCTGCTCAAGCTTGAAAAGAAGGCGAAAGGACTAACCGAAATAAAACTCGCAGACTCAGATAAGCTGCGCGTTGGCGATTTCACTGTGGCCATTGGCAACCCGTTTGGGCTCGGTCAAACCGTGACCTCTGGTATTGTATCGGCGCTGGGTCGCAGTGGATTGAACCTTGAGAACCTTGAAAACTTTATTCAAACCGATGCCGCTATTAATAGTGGTAACTCTGGCGGTGCACTTGTCAACCTCAACGGCGAGTTGATTGGTATCAACACCGCAATTTTGGGACCGAATGGCGGCAACGTTGGTATTGGTTTTGCTATCCCTTCTAATATGATGCGTAACCTAACCGATCAAATCATTGAGTTTGGTGAGGTTAAGCGAGGCATGTTAGGGGTACAAGGCGGCGAAATCACCTCAGAGCTCGCTGAAGCGTTAGGCTATGAGTCAAGCCGTGGCGCCTTCGTAAACCAGGTCATGCCAGATAGCGCTGCCGATGAAGCAGGTCTGCAAGCGGGAGACATCATTGTCTCAATTGACGGCAAGCGCATTGATACCTTTAGTGAACTTCGCGCTAAAGTCGCGACACTCGGAGCCGGTAAAGAGATCAAACTAGGCGTTATCCGTGATGGTGATAAGAAAGAGTTTGATGTCACGCTCGGCGAATCACAGCTTCAGCAAACCAAAGCAGAACAGCTTCATCCTGGATTAACTGGCGCTGCGCTCAGTAACACCAAAGATTCTGATGGATACAAAGGCGTGAAAGTGACTTCTGTTGCAGAGGGCTCTCCGGCCGCTTCTTATCAGATCGAGCAAGGCGACATCATTGTCGGTGTTAACCGTCAAGTCGTGACTAACCTCGGTGAATTCAGAGATGTCTTAGAGAAGCAAGATGGTGTACTCGCACTTAACGTCCAACGTGGTGATCGTAAGGTTGTTATTGTTGTTAGATAAAGCAAACCATTGAACTAATTAGGGAAGCCCAACGGCTTCCCTTTTCTTTACTCAAAATTGAGTGTTATGCTTTGCTGTAATACATCGCACTTTTGAGGGAAACATGCTGAGATTATTATTACGCTCTATTTTACTTGGGTTGGTTGCAGCCGCCTTGGTAATTGCTGTGGTACCTGACCTGCGTAGTAAAATCATACCAGCGCCAACCGAACCTCATGAAGCGCTAGTCGCATCTGGCCCAATTTCATTCAACCAAGCAGTGAGGCGTGCTGCCCCTGCGGTGGTCAATATCTACAGTCGCCAATACTCTGAAGACAATCGCAGTAAGTTAAAAACCCAAGGCTTGGGCTCCGGCGTGATAGTGAATGACAAGGGTTATATCATTACCAATTACCATGTGGTCGCCAGTGCCGATCAGGTAATCGTTGCCCTACAAGATGGTCGAGTGGCCAGTGCTCAATTGATTGGCCAAGACAGACGAACCGACATTGCGGTATTACAAATCTCTATGTCAGATCTCCCCGTCATACCTCTAAATCCAAACTATACGGCAAAGGTCGGCGATATTGTGCTTGCCATAGGTAACCCCTATAACCTTGGGCAAACCACCACCTTTGGCATTATCTCAGCCACTGGACGCTCGTCTATTAGTACCGATGGAAGACAGGCCTTCATTCAAACCGATGCAGCAATTAATGAAGGTAACTCAGGTGGAGCTCTGGTGAACTCTCAAGGCGAGCTCGTCGGAATCAACACTGCTTCCTTCCAGCAAGCCACCGATCTTGAAACTTACGGCATCTCCTTTGCCATTCCGCAAAAGCTCGCAACGAAGATCATGAATAAAATCATTGCTGATGGCCGTGTCATCCGCGGCTATATTGGTGTTGATGGACAAGACATCAGCTCTATGACCAACCGCTTACTCGCTGGCAATTTCACTGGTGGAATCATTGTCCTTGGTGTTGAGCCTGAAGGACCGGCAGATAAAGCCGGCATCAAAGCACAAGACATCATAGTAAAAATTGGTGATATGGTTGCAGACAATAGACAGAACGTGATGGATGCGGTGACGGATGCTCGCCCTGGCGCTGAAGTACAAGTGGTGGTGGTGAGAGATGGAAAACAAATAGAGCTAACCGTTGAGATTGGTGAAGACACCAGAAACTTCACTCCCCAAAAACAGTAACCAATAAAAAAACCGCCTCGGCGGTTTTTTTATTAATGGAGTTAAGCCAGAGTAGCTTACTCTTTGGTTTGCACTTCGATCTCAGTCACTCGCTGCAGACCGCGCGGCAGCATTGCACCACGACGCCCTCTTTCGCCCCTAAAGTTTTCAAGGTCAGCCGGTTTCAGACCAAGCTTACGCTTACCCGCGTACAAAGTAATAGTCGCGTCAGCAGGTATAGAAATCAGCTGAGTAACGAACTCCTCTCTGCTCTTCGCTTTTGCAGAAGGGATATTGATGATCTTATTGCCCTTACCCTTACCCAGTTGCGGCAGATCTTTTATTGCAAAGATCAGCATGCGGCCAAGGTTAGTGATCGCTAAGATTTCATCGCTATCAAGGTCTGATATCGCACTTGGTGACATGATCTCAGCCGCCTGCGGTAAGTTAACTAAAGCCTTACCACTGCGGTTTTTCGACAGTAGGTCACTACCGCGACAAACAAATCCATAGCCGGCATCCGAACCTACTAGCCATAGCTGGTCATCATCCCCCATCAGAACCTGTCGAATACTGGTTCCAGTGGAGATATTCAAGCGCCCAGTAATCGGTTCGCCCTGACTTCTTGCGGAAGGCAAAGAATGCGATTCCAATGAATAACTTCGCCCATCTGAGCCTAGGAACACCGCCTGCTGATTACTCTTACCTCTTGCTGAAGTAAGGAACTTGTCACCAGACTTATAGTTCAGAGTAGAAGCATCAACCTCATGACCTTTGGCATGACGAATCCAGCCCTTCTCTGACAAGACTACGGTGATGGGTTCGCTTGGCAGTAGATCTTTTTCTGTCAGTGCTCTTGCTTCTGCACGCTCAACAATTGGAGAACGGCGATCATCACCAAATTTATCGGCATCTGCTTGAAGCTCCTTCTTAAGAAGCGTATTCATGCGTCGTTCAGAGCCAAGTAATAGTTCTAACTGCTTGCGCTCTTTTTCTAGCTCATCTTGCTCACCGCGGATCTTAAACTCTTCCAATTTCGCCAATTGACGTAATTTGGTGTCCAAGATGGCATCCGCTTGAATCTCAGAAAGCTCAAAGCGAGACATCAATACTGCTTTTGGATCATCCTCGGTACGGATAATCTCAATCACTTCATCTATGTTCAGGTAGGCAACTAATAAGCCTTCAAGAATATGCAAACGCGCCATGATTTTATCAAGGCGATACTGCAAGCGGCGACGCACTGTGGCACGACGAAACTCAATCCACTCTTTCAGAATCTGAACAAGGCCTTTCACCTGAGGTCGTTTGTCTAGACCAATCATATTCAGGTTAACGCGGTAGTTCTTCTCTAAATCCGTTGAAGCGAATAAGTGATTCATTAACTGATCACAATCCACACGGTTTGAGCGAGGCACGATAACAATTCGTGTTGGGTTCTCATGATCAGATTCGTCACGAAGATCGTCCACCATAGGCAGCTTCTTCGCGCGCATTTGATTCGCTATTTGCTCAAGCAGTTTAGAACCCGAAACCTGATGTGGCAGAGCGGTAATGACGACATCACCGGCTTCTTTATGCCATACCGCGCGCATCTTAATGCTGCCGCGCCCAGTACGATAGATCTTCTCAATATCGGGCTTTGGCGTGATGATCTCAGCTTCTGTTGGATAATCTGGCCCCTGCACAAATTGCATAACATCTGACAATTCCGCTTTGGGATTATCAATCAAGGTCATGGTAGCATCGGCCACTTCACGCACATTGTGTGGCGGTATGTCGGTTGCCATACCAACGGCAATACCGGTAATGCCGTTAAGCAGAATATGCGGCAGGCGTGCAGGCAACATTTGCGGCTCTTTCATAGAACCATCAAAGTTCGGCTGCCATTCAACCGTGCCTTGACCTAATTCGCCAAGTAGCACCTCTGCAAACTTAGAAAGCTTAGACTCAGTGTAACGCATTGCAGCGAAGGATTTCGGGTCATCTGGAGCACCCCAGTTACCCTGTCCGTCGACGAGCGGGTAACGATAGGTAAATGGCTGCGCCATCAATACCATGGCTTCATAACACGCTGAATCACCGTGTGGATGGTACTTACCGAGTACGTCACCCACGGTACGTGCTGATTTTTTATATTTAGCTGAAGCCGATAAGCCTAGCTCTGACATCGCATAAATAATACGGCGTTGAACCGGCTTTAAGCCGTCACCGATGTATGGCAATGCACGATCCATGATCACGTACATTGAATAATTTAAATAGGCGTCTTCGGTGAATTTTCGCAGCGGAAGCTGCTCTACGCCATCATATGTAATCTCGTTCGACATTCTTATACCTCGGCCATATCGCCGTTACTTTGCAGCCAATGACGGCGATCGTCCGCGCGTTTCTTGCCCAACAGCATGTCCAGCATTTCCATTGTCTGCTCATCATCATCTATCGTCAGTTGCACTAGACGACGAGTATTAGGGTCCATAGTAGTTTCACGAAGTTGCAGTGGGTTCATTTCACCCAAGCCTTTAAATCGTTGCACATTGATCTTGGCTCGCTTCTTACTTAAACGCTCAAGTACCCCTTCTTTTTCGTCTTCATCAAGGGCATAAAACACCTCTTTACCACAATCAATTCTGAACAACGGTGGCATGGCAACGTAAACGTGACCAGCACGCACTAGCGAGCTGAAGTGACGAGTAAATAGAGCACAAAGCAGGGTTGCGATATGCAGTCCATCAGAGTCCGCATCCGCTAGGATACAGATCTTACCGTAACGCAGACCATCTAGGCTTTCGGTATCTGGGTCGATACCAAGAGCCACGGAAATATCATGTACCTCTTGCGAGGCCAGTACCTGATCAGCACTGACTTCCCACGTATTAAGGATCTTACCGCGCAAGGGCATAATGGCTTGAAACTCGCGATCGCGGGCCTGCTTAGCCGAGCCACCCGCAGAGTCCCCCTCCACCAGGAAGAGTTCTGTACGAGCCAAGTCTTGTACTGAGCAATCGGTCAATTTACCAGGAAGTGCAGGGCCGGAGGCTACCTTCTTACGCACCACTTTTTTGCTTGCTCGCATGCGGCGATGCGCATTGGCAATACACGCCTCAGCTAACTGTTCAGCAATATGCGGAGTTTCATTCAACCAAAGGCTGAATCCGTCCTTTATCACACCAGAAACAAACGCTGCGCATTGACGTGAAGAGAGACGTTCTTTGGTTTGTCCTGCGAACTGAGGGTCTTGCATCTTGATCGATAGCACGTAAGAACAGCGCTCAAAGACATCGTCACCGGTCAGTTTTACGCCACGAGGAAGCAGGTTGCGGAATTCACAAAATTCACGCATCGCATCCAGCAGTCCCTGACGTAGACCATTAACATGAGTACCACCCTGAGAGGTCGGGATCAGGTTAACGTAGCTCTCTGTGATGAGTTCACCACCCTCTGGTTGCCAGATTATCGCCCAATCCGCGGCCTCAGTTTCTGCAGAAAACTGACCGGTAAATGGGGTTTCTGGCAGCAGTGTGTACCCTTTAACGCCTTCAGCTAGGTAATCTTTTAGACCACTTTCGTAATACCACTTATGATCTTTACCGTTCACTTTGTCGCTAAAAGTGATTTCAAGACCGGGGCACAGAACCGCTTTCGCTCTTAGGTTGTTGATCAATCGAGTGACTGAGAAATTGCCCGAGTCGAAGTATTTGCTGTCAGGCCAGAAGTGAACGCTTGTACCACTGTTGCGTTTTCCGCAAGTGCCAACCACGGTCAGGTCTTGTACTTTGTCGCCATGCTCAAAAGCAATCTGATATACCTGACCGTCACGACGAACATTCACTTCAACGCGCTTAGATAGTGCGTTTACAACAGAGATACCCACGCCGTGCAAACCGCCAGAGAATTGGTAGTTCTTGTTGGAGAACTTACCACCCGCATGCAGCTTACATAGAATAAGTTCAACACCCGACACGCCTTCTTCGGGGTGAATGTCCACCGGCATACCACGACCATCATCAATGACTTCTAGAGATTGATCAGGATGAAGAATAACTTGTAACTTAGACGCATGCCCTGCTAACGCTTCATCGACACTGTTATCGATAACTTCTTGCCCAAGGTGGTTGGGACGCACAGTGTCGGTATACATGCCCGGGCGACGGCGGACTGGCTCTAGGCCATTTAAGACCTCTATCGCCCCAGCGTTATATTGTTCAGTCATAATTTGAAAATTTACTCTTGGCGTTGTTAAACATCGCTTCTCATCAATGAGAAAAGTCGCAACCTACTTGGTTGGAGTGTTTCTGTGTATCGAAACTCAGAAACCCTGACTCGCACCACATCGGGTGCAAATAGCTGTTTAGCGTTGAATGTAGATGAATTGAGTTTGGAGTGTTCGTAAGTCTTCCACAAACCGCGATACAACTTGGCTACATTACATAGTCTGGCGCTGTGGCAGTTATGTCAAGTTTGCACTGACTTCCTGATTAAAAAGCATGATGATTGTGTGCTATTCAGGCAATTCACATGCAATGAGTTTAAGGTTTAGCCTAGAGTTGAAGAAACTCTACTATCGCGCTTGGGTAGCGCTCAAACCCCACAAAGCTATGATTGCCGCCCTCTTCGACGGTCTGTTTGCACCCGCGGTATTTATCTACCGCCTGCTGGTAGTTCAGAACTTCATCCCCTTGTTGCTGTAGCAACCAAAAATCAGACGTGTTGTTGATCTCTGGCACATCTATAGCTCGAAGCTGCTCAACATGCACAGGTTCTAACAGGTACTTTTCTTGAGTATATGGGTTGAGCTGTGGTCCAAGAAAATCTTGCAACAGTTCATAAGGCTTAACTGCTGGGTTTACCAATACCGCTTTGAAGCCGTACTTTTTGTTGAGCCACGTCGATAAGTAGCCCCCCATAGAGCTTCCCACTAGGCCCACTTGATAGTCTAAGGTCAGTTCATCACACAACTGCTCGAGCATTTGAACACAAGACTCAGGATAAACGGGCAATTGAGGTGCGACAAAGCGAATATCTGGCCGATACTCAGCGCAGAACTCAGCCATTACTTGCGCCTTTAAAGACTGCGGAGAGCTATTGAAGCCGTGCAAATAAAGAAGTAGTGCTGGCTTGGGCTGAATGGGCATTTAGTACCCTTCAGCCTCGAAATCAGGGATAAAACACCCCTCTTCAAGTCGATGCACTTGTGACTCTAATTGACCATCTTTATGCAGTTGCAAGTGACGCCAACCTGGAGACAAGGTATCGAGAGCAAATTCATCGTTGTTTGCTTTAAATTGGATACACGTTGAAGGGGTCGCCAACACTCGAACACCATTGTGCTCTTTTTCAAAGTCTTGATGCACATGCCCACCCAATACTGCACGAACATTTTGGTGTCGTCCTAGCACTTCCCAAAATTGATGAGCGCGTTGCAGTTTGTGCTGATCTAACCAAGCACTACCAATCGGCAGTGCATTGTGGTGCAGCAATACTAGAGTATGTCGCTCTGGAAATTCAGCCAGTTTATTGTCGAGCAATTCGAGCTGATCTGTCTCAAGATAGCCGTGCGGCAGGCCCTCAACTTGGCTGTCTAGCATGATAATTTGCCAGTATTCGCCAGCGAGCACATGTCCTACTTCTTGGATCTGAGGTGACGGTAATACAGTGACCATATTCGACTTTTGGTCATGGTTGCCAGGCAGCCAATAGCATTGCTTCTCAAGGGGTTTGATTCCATCAGCAAAGCGAGTATAGGAAGCTGCAGAGTGATCTTGAGAGATATCTC
Organism: Vibrio breoganii; assembly: GCF_001677275.1. Lineage (GTDB taxonomy): Bacteria > Pseudomonadota > Gammaproteobacteria > Enterobacterales > Vibrionaceae > Vibrio > Vibrio breoganii. The sequence continues at coordinate 393,879 of NZ_CP016177.1, read as the reverse complement.
CTGTCGCCACAATCGCGTCAAACTCAACATTTCGTTCGACGATATCGTTTACAGTTGCAATGAAGCTCTGGCCTGTATTAACACTTAGCAGACATCCTTCGTCATCAGCGAATAAGTGTGTATCTGTAATCTGTACTAATTGGACGGTCTCTTCCGTCGCAACTATCTGTGGTTCCACAATCTGTCTTTCCAATATTATTTTTGCCTGAGCTCACAGTAAGGGCTCTCTACTGATACCCATTTTTAGGCAGAATGTCAGCCAGTCTCCAAGGAATTGATTGAGCTGGTGCTTTTCATCCTTCTGCATCATTTTTTTGTTGGGGTAATCGTATCTTGCATGAATTACCCTCATTTTTTCACTTGCACACACTTCTGCAACCCTTGCGTCGTGATATAAGCGCACAGTCATGTGCGGAAGTGGAAAAGTGGGAGCTTCATCACACTGAAACACATCAACTAAGGTCGTATAGCGCGTTATCTCGAGCACATTTATCTGATAAATCTGAGATTGAACCTGATAGGTTCTCTTGTTTCCAACTTCAGGTTGACGAGGAAGCAGAGCATTTAATTTGGCGTAGTTGGTCTCGTACAGTCGCATGAGCCCTGCAAAATCAACATGATAATTTGAACCCACTAGCCTTGAACTGCCCATTGCGCCCTCAGTTGTTGGTGATTCAGCATCAGCCATTGAATCGTAATAATTGATGCTGCGTTCTCAATTGTACCATTTTTAACCATCTCATAAGCTTCCTCTCTGGTCAAAATATGAACACGAATATCTTCACCTTCTGACTCTAATCCAAACACACCTGCTGATGTGGGTGCTTTGACCTGCCCGATAAACAGCTCCAATCGCTCCGAGCATCCACCGGCGGATGGATAATAGCCACTAATGTGCTGTATATGGGTCACATCAAGGCCAGCTTCTTCCACCGCTTCTCGTTTCGCCACATCTATAGGGTCTTCACCCTCTTTATCTAGCATTCCAGCGACGATTTCTAACTGCCAAGGTCTTGCCTCTCCCAGAGCGCCCACTCGAATCTGCTCTACCATGACCACCTGATCAGTCACCGGGTCGTAAGGCAACATAGCAACGGCATGCCCCCGCTCAAACAGCTCACGCTCAATCTCTTCACTCCATCCACCAGCAAACAAACGATGGCGAAACTTCACTTTGACTAGGCTAAAAAAGCCTTTAAACAAGGTATCAGTCGCAAGGATTTCAACGTCATCATTGTGAAATGTAGGATAGGAGCTATCGTTGGACATAAAGGTTCTCTGCAGTAAGTAATTGAACAAACCTATCAAGTGTAGACAGCGTTGACCATCAAATTACTCCCACGTCTTCAGAAAGATTACCGCAGCCTTATATTAGATCATGAAAGTTTTGAGCTAAGGCATGTAACAATAGGGTTTTTATTCGTTTTTGTAGTACTCTATACAAGACTGTGTAAAATCGACTCACATAGAAACACAGAACTATAATCTAGTTATTAAACACGAATTTAAGTAGCAGGAAGAGTTACGACAATGAAGAAAGCGCTGTCCATTTTAGTATCAGCTTCACTAGGTGGGTTATCTTTACCCGTCATGGCGGAGAATCTAGCTGACGTATACAATCAAGCCAAGAATAGCGATCCAACGCTTTTACGTTCTGCAGCTCAACGTGACGCAGCTTTTGAGTCCGTCACCTCATCGCGCAGTACCTTGCTACCTCAAATTAACCTTACAGCAGGATACAACGTAGGAGAGTCCTACACTGGCGCTGAAACCAATGCCTTCACTGCAGGTATCGGCCTTAGCCAAGAGCTTTATCAACGCTCTAGCTGGGTAACACTCGAAACTGCAGAAAAAAATGCACGCCAGTCTGACTCTGCATACGCAGCGCAACAGCAAGACCTTATTCTACGAGTAGCAACAGCTTACTTTGAAGTACTGCGTGCCCAAGACAGTCTAGAGTTTGTTCAAGCCGAAAAAAGTGCGGTTGAACGCCAGCTTGACCAAGAAAAGCAACGTTTTGAAGTAGGCCTATCTGCCATTACAAACGTTCATGAAGCGCAAGCGGAATACGATAGCGTTCTAGCAGAAGAAGTTATTGCACGAAACAACTTAGTCAACAGCTATGAAACACTGCGAGAAATCACAGGTATCGGCCATAAGAACCTAGATATTCTTGATATCGAGCGCTTCTCAGCATCTAAATCAGATAAGTCAACCGATGCACTTGTTGAGCAGGCTCAACTGCAAAACCTAAGCTTACTCGCAGCTCGTATCAGTCAAGACATCGCTCGTGATGATATTCGTTTAGCGAGTTCAGGTCATTTGCCATCCCTAACCTTTAACGCTGATGCTGGATACGGTAATGGCGATATTAGTGGTGTTGATGTTGATGATACTAACTACAATCTAGGTATTAACCTTTCTGTACCTCTTTATACTGGTGGCAACGTGAGTTCTCAGGTTAAACAAGCTGAGTACAACTACGTAGCAGTCAGTGAAGACCTAGAAGCCTCTTACCGTTCAGTAGTGAAAACTGTACGTGCATCAAACAACAACATCGATGCGACAATTGGCTCTATTCGTGCATTCGAGCAGTCTTTAATCTCTGCTGAATCGGCGTTGGCCGCAGTTGAAACTGGTTATGAGGTTGGTTCGCGTACTATCGTTGACGTCCTAGACTTCACTCGCCGTGTGTTTGAAGCCCAACGTAACCTATCTGATGCTCGTTACAACTACATCATCAGTGTTCTGCAGCTAAAACAAGCAGTCGGCACTCTTAACGAACAAGACATTCTTGAGATAAATAACGGCTTGATTGCTTCAAAAAAAGATCCACTAGCATCATAATCTAACGCTAGTAAGTGATTGAAATTAAAAAGGGCTGGTCATTGACCAGCCCTTTTAGTTTATAACGAAAAAGAGTTATTCCTTCCCACCTTTAATCGCTTCAATAATTTCCGTTGTCGAACAACCATCTTCAAAGTTGAGTACTTCTACTCGGCCACCCGCTTCGATCACTTCTTTGCCACCCGCAATCTCTTCCGGCTTGTAGTCGCCGCCCTTAACCAATAAGTCAGGGAGGATCTCTGAGATGATGCGCTGTGGAGTGTCTTCAGAAAATGGGACCACCCAGTCTACCGCGCCCAAGCCTGCCAATACCGCCATGCGTCGATCCGTTGGATTCACAGGTCTAGCAGGGCCTTTCAAGCGTTTAACTGAATCGTCAGTGTTCACCGCGACAATAAGGCGCTGACCAAGCTCGGCAGCATGGTTGAGGTATGAAACGTGGCCAGCGTGCAAGATATCAAAGCAGCCATTGGTCATCACAACCTTCTCACCCTTGGCTTGTGCTTTTTTCACTGCCTTAATCAGCGCAGCTTCGCCAATCACTCCATAGTCAGTATCCTGCGAGCCATGTACAGCCTCTGCAAGCTCGATAGTAGATAGAGTTGAAGTGCCTAGCTTACCGACAACAACACCCGCAGCGGCGTTAGCAAGCGCACAGGCTTCGTCTAGAGGCTTACCTGCCGCTACAGAAGCAGCCAATACAGAAATTACCGTATCTCCGGCACCAGTAACGTCATACACTTCTTGAGCTTGAGTTGGAAGATGGAATGGCTTCTCACCGCGGCGCAATAGCGTCATGCCATGCTCACTGCGAGTAACCAATAGGGCTTGCAGATCAAACTGCTCGATCAACGCTAACCCTTTTTCAGCCAATTCTTCATCGTCTTTCACCGAGCCGACAACGTGCTCGAATTCAGACATATTAGGTGTAAGCAAAGTCGCACCACGATAGCGCTCAAAATCAGCGCCTTTAGGGTCGACAAATACAGGTACGCCTGCATTGTTTGCTTTATCTATCATTGCACGTGAATGCTCTAAAGCACCCTTTGCATAGTCAGACAAGATCACCGCCTTCACAGTACTTAAAGATAAGTCCATACGGGACAAGATCTGCTGTGAATCGACCAGCTCAAATTTATCTTCAAAGTCTAAACGAATCAGCTGCTGACCACGACTCATCACACGAAGCTTGGTGATCGTTGGATATTCAGGAAGAGAAACAAAGTCACACTGCACTTTAAGCGCATTCAGTTTCTCAGTCAGCACTCGTGCTGGCTCATCGATACCCGTTAAACCTACAAGATGAGTGCTTCCTCCTAGTGCTGCAATATTCATTGCAACGTTCGCAGCACCACCAGGTCGCTCTTCATTGTTTTCGACTTTAACCACAGGTACAGGTGCTTCTGGAGAAATACGTCCAGTAGGACCATACCAATAGCGATCTAACATGACATCACCGACAATTAGAACGCCCGATGTACTGTAGTCGGGAAGAATAGGCTTCATATAGGTTCCGTTAAGAATTTTTGTTTACAATTCTAGCATAGCTAGGGATATATCAAAGTGGCGCTAACCATTTGAGCGATTTAACTTTGTTGCGCTTCTTTCATCCATTCACACCACATATCAATCACCCAATGACGCTGCTCAACAAACTTATCTAAAGCAACATCAGCATCAAGATTCAGAAGATTGCGTCGATGAGTTTCATTGCGCATCGACGTATAAGCATCAGTTAAGTACTTAGCTTGCTCAAGTGAAAGTATCTCGACATCAACCAAGCTCTCAAGGATTCGTACATTATCAGACCATTTCACCAAACTGGGGTGCTGATGGGAGTAATTGAGCACCCAATATTGAGCCAAAAATTCAATGTCAGTGATCCCACCAGGGTCTTGCTTAAGCATGAATCTATCTTTCTTTTTACCACCTAAGTGATCGCGCATTTTCTCACGCATTTTGACCACCTCGTCTCGCAACTGACTCTGCTCACGAGCTAAGCAAAGTACTTTATTTCTAACTTTAGCAAAGGAATCGACCAGGGTCGCATCACCATAAATAGGGCGAGCACGAACAATGGCTTGATGCTCCCAAGTCCACGCCTCTGTAAGTTGATACTCTTCATAAGACTCTATGGGGCTTACCATCAAGCCCGATGCTCCTGAAGGTCTTAAACGCGTATCCACTTCATAGAGGATTCCTGAAGCGGTTCGAGTTGAGAACAGATGGGTTATGCGCTGCGCAAGGCGAAGATAGAACTGTCTGCCATCAATAGACTTTTCTCCATCGGTATAAGCGGACAGTGGGCAGTCGTGGACAAACACAATATCAAGATCAGAGTTGTACCCTAGCTCCCATCCGCCGACCTTTCCGTAGCCAAGTACTGCAAACCCACGACCATCACGATTTTGTAAGTGATTGGGCTCGCCATATTTTGCCGACATCTGATGCCACGCTTGATTGACAACTTGTTCAACAATCGCCTCGGCTAGATAGGTTAAGTGATCACTCACCTGCATAACCGGTAATACACCGGCAATATCTGCGGCAGCAATGCGCAAAATGCAAGTTTGCTTAAACTGGCGCAACGCCTCCATTTGTTGCTCCATATCCTCTTCAGGGATACGGGCAAGATAATCTCTTAATTCTGATTTATAGCTACTTAGCTCAACGGGTTTATACAACTGCTGGGGATCTAGCAGTTCATCAAGCAATATAGGATAACGGCCTAATAACTCTGTGATCATTGGGCTTGCCGTACAAAGCCTTACTAGCTGGTCAAGGGCCGCTGAATGCTCATCAAGCAACTCAAGATAGGTAGTTCGAGTGACGATCTTAGACAGTACAGTCAATACCCGCTCTAAACCGAACTCCCCCTCTGGATGATTCAATACTGCGTGCAATAACTTAGGCATTAGATGCCCTAGGACTTCTCGCCCTCTAGGGCCTAAGGTCTTTTTACCAAGGTCAGTTTTAAAGTTGCACAAGCTAGTAGAAAGCTCAGAAAACTGCTTTTCTTTTACATCGATAGACAGCTCTTGCAAGATGTTGATTACCTGCTCCGGCTCTTTCGCTAAGCTCCACATTTCCGCGTAAACAGAGTCAACTTCCTGACCCTGCTCTTCTTCATCGCCAATTAACGACTCGAATACTTGGTGCACATTTGCCATGTGCGCATTCAATTCGGTCTGCATTTCAAGATAACTACTAAACCCCATCACAACCGCTAATTGTTTCTGGCTCTCTTCATCATCAGGAAGGGTTTGCGTTTGCTTATCTTCCATCGCTTGGATGAGGTTCTCAAGGCGACGCAAGAACTTGTAGGCCGACGTCATGCCATCGACATCACTTGGCTCAAGTAGGTGTTGTACCTTTATTGCTTCCAAGGTTTCAAGTAGGCCTCTACCGCGCAGGCTTGGCTCTCGTCCTCCACGAATTAACTGGAAGACCTGAGCAATAAACTCAATTTCACGAATCCCACCAGGCCCTAGCTTGATATTGTTGGTGAGGCCACGTCTGCGTACTTCACTGCGAATCATCGCCTTCATGCGGCGTAGTGATTGGATAGCGCTAAAGTCGATATATCGGCGAAACACAAATGGACGCAACATCTGTCTTAGTTCCTGATACTGAGGATACATCTCACGGCCCATGACCCTAGCTTTGACCATAGCGTAGCGTTCCCAATCACGCCCTTGCTCTTGGTAGTAGTCTTCCAAAGCGGCAAAGCTCATCACTAGTGGACCACTCTCACCAAAGGGGCGCAGTCGCATATCTACGCGATAACAAAAACCATCAATAGTGATTTGATCCAAAGACTTGATCAGGCGTTGCCCGAGGCGAGTAAAGAATTGTGCGTTGGCAATTGAGCGCCTAGCTCCTTCAGTTTCTCCATTTTCGGGATAGGTAAAGATAAGATCGATATCGGAAGAGAAATTCAGCTCTCCTCCACCGAGTTTACCCATACCGATGATCAGCATAGGTTGCTCAATGCCTTGTGCATTTTTGGGCGTGCCCCATAGGCGAGCGCAGTCTGCATAATGCCAAGCGTAACTCTCGAAGATCATCGCTTCTGCCAACATAGAGACATGGGAAAGACTTTGCTCAACCGACCAACTTGCCACAATATCGCGCCAAGCAATAGTGATAAGCTCATGATTACGAAAGAACCTAAGCACCTTCATCACCGAATTTTCATCATGGCATTCGGCCAAGCGTTGTTGAAGGTCATCTCGATAGTGATCGCATCGCTCATCACTATCGAGCATATCAGGAAGTAGCTTTAGTAAGGACTCATCACACAGCAGTCGTTCATAGATAAACGAGCTAAACTCGACCACCCTTTGCAATTCTTCTAGCCTTTGCGATGACCACTGTTCCATAACAGAAGGATACTTCTCGCTAAGCTGTTGATATCTATTTATTTCGACTGGTTCTAGATGGGAATGCATGAGGGCTCCATTGTTGCGTCCAAGCAATATTAACTAGAGCATAAAAAAGCGCTTACCCTAGGGCAAGCGCTGTGACACTGAAATGTGTTTCAATACATAGGAAACTGTGGAATCTATGACTTCCAGTAAGGCTGAACTTCCATACACATGGCTCTGGTTTGCTCCATGGCATGCAATATAGAAGCTTGCTGACGCTCTAACCAACGCTGCAACTGCTCTTGCTCTTCACCCTCAAGTTGACCTACCAACTCACGCACTGGCGCTAGAGTAAGAAGTTCATCTATCCCTTGTGATAGGTCCGCCCATGGTAAGCGAAAGGCTTGACGCATTTCCTGATCGTAGAGCGCTGCAAAGCAGATCCCCGAAAACAGGCTTCTATTGAGATGGTAGTGCTCATCGATATAGTCTTCTGGTGTAAGAGTTTGCTCAACTGGGAAAGCACTGACTAATTCAGCCCAGGTGCGATCCAGTTGGTTTTGAGAAAAGCTCACTAGATTGCCAGACATCGCATTGCTCGCCTTCTCATCCAAGAACGGCTGCCAGCCCTTGGTTAATACCCATCGGCTTAAGTCGAGAATAATGCCCGTATAACGAGCCGACTCGAGTAGCTGTAAAACCTCGTCCTCAGACGGCAAGTCATTGCGCATAACTTTTAGTTGCTTAACCAGTGCCTTTTGAGCATCCAGTTTACGCAGGGCATGGCCTCTGTCTTCTGTTAGGTCATCCAGATAATCTGCCGACTTTATCCAATCCAGCTCTTGCTCTAGCCACTTGAGTTCTTGCCTCAAAATGGCACTGGCGCGCCTCGGAACGATGCCACCAAACACAGCAAGGGTTTGTCTCACAAAGCTCAATGAATAACAAATCTCATGCAGACAATCCATAGAAGGCGATTCTACATAAGCTTGTTCATGATAGAGCCAATGTGCCAGCGCGTATTCCAACGATTTAATGAAGCAACTTTCTACATTGTCTTGTTGAGTCACCGCTACCAAGCCCAGAGCCTTAGTTTCACTACCGGTAAACCCTTGAGCGAGACGATAGCCGCGAGCGGCCTTGCTGAGGTTACCAAGACGCATACCGCCGTCTTCACACAGCTGTCTTGCTAAAGTAAACAAAGCATCGGTTTGACCTGACTTAAGCTCAAGCTCTACCTCACAGATAGGAGATCGCTTTTCGCCAGCTACAACGACACCTTGGTCAAATGCAACCTCTACCTGGCTACCATCAGCCATACCCACCAGCCATAGCTCACGGGTAAAATTGGTCGCAAATAAAGGCTGTAGCTGTTCGCCAAGCTCTTGCACACTGCGGCCTTCAGGCCAGATCTCTTCTGGGTGTAAGGATACGTCAGGATCATCACTGGTGTGCTCTGCGTTATACTCGGGGCGCTGATGCAAACCGGCCACGACTCGGCCTGAGGTTTTCACCGTTTGCACATAGACATCATCAAAGCGGCGAATGCGCATTCCTATGTCGTGTTCACGCAACCAGTTATCTGGAGTATCAAAATAGATATTGCCGAGTTCTCGGCTACTATGTTGAAGAATTTTGTTGTGCGGAATTTTCTCTCTCAGAACTTCTGAGAATTGTGGTGAAACAAAAAATTTCAGCTCTATTTCAGTTTCCATAATTCACTCATAATCGACTGTCTATTGCAGATTAAGTCGAAAAGAGTTTATCAGCAAGTGACATTCCCCTGATCTAAATCACGAAAAAAAGCACATTTGTGCACTTTTAAGTCACGGAAACCCTTTTAATACGAAAAAAACCTATTATAGTTACACCCCAGCATGACAATCACATGACAATACAAATATGCCAGTCAATACCATCATGGGTTTATTCGCAAAATCGCCAATAAAACCGTTGCAACAACACGGAGCGAAGGTTTACGAGTGTGCTTCACTTTTGCCTGAATTCTTTGCTGCCTCTAATGCCAATAATTGGGAAAAGGCGGCCGATTACCGTCAACAAATATCTACATTAGAAAAAGAAGCTGACACCCTCAAGCGTCAGATTCGTTTGCACCTACCTACTGGCCTATTCATGGCATTTGATAGGGGTGACCTGTTGGAGTTGTTAACCCAACAAGACAAAGTAGCCAACATTGCTAAAGACATCTGTGGCCGTGTTCTAGGCCGAAATCTACTTATACCTGAAGCTTTGCACGAAGAATTCTTAGTGTACGTAAAACGTTGCTTGGATGCTGTAGGGCAAATGCACAAGGTAATTAACGAGTTAGATGAATTGCTAGAGACAGGCTTCAAGGGACGTGAAGTGGATTTGGTAGAGTCTATGATCGATGAACTCGATCGTATTGAAGACGATACCGACCAAATGCAAATAGATTTGCGCCGAAGCCTCAGAGATATTGAAGATCAATACAATCCAATTGATGTGATGTTCTTGTACAAAATCCTCGAGTGGGTTGGTGGAATAGCGGACCAAGCACAGCGTGTTTGTGCTCGTCTAGAATTGATGATTGCGCGTAGCTAATCATTCTCCACCCCATTTAACTAATTAATATCAAAGGATATTTAATGGATATTCTAGCTAACTACGGCACAATACTTTTGATTGCTGCTGCCGTATTCGGTTTTATGATGGCTATCGGTATCGGTGCCAACGATGTCGCTAACGCAATGGGTACCTCGGTAGGTTCTAAGGCGTTAACCGTAAAACAAGCCATCATCATCGCAATGATTTTCGAGTTCGCCGGTGCCTATCTTGCCGGTGGTGAAGTAACTGACACTATTCGAAAAGGTGTTATTGATACCACTCTATTCGTCAATAGTCCTGATTTACTGGTATTTGGTATGATGTCAGCGTTGCTGGCAGCAGGTACTTGGCTATTACTTGCCTCTTACATGGGCTGGCCTGTATCAACTACTCACTCCATCATTGGTGCCATTATTGGTTTTGCTATGGTTTCAGTGGGCTCTGAAGCGGTAGATTGGGGATCAGTACAAGGTATTGTGGGTAGCTGGGTTATTACACCATTTATCTCAGGTTTATTTGCCTACTTTATTTTTATCAGTGCGCAGAAATTCATATTTAACACCGATAAACCTCTGCAAAACGCGAAGAAATATGTGCCTGTATACATGTTCCTAACCACGATCGTTATTGCACTAGTTACGATCAAGAAAGGCCTAAAACACGTGGGCTTACACCTATCAAATGGTGAAGCTTGGTTCTGGTCAGTTGCGGTATCCTTGTTGGTTATGTTCATCGGTTATCTATACATTCAAAAACGCTTCCAGCTTGATGATGAAAATCATGAACACAGCTTTACGGGTGTAGAGAAGGTATTTAGCACACTAATGGTAATCACCGCTTGTGCGATGGCATTTGCTCACGGTTCAAACGACGTTGCAAATGCGATTGGTCCACTATCGGCTATCGTTTCTACCATTGAAAACATGGGCGAAATTGCAGAGAAGACGACAATCGCTTGGTGGATTCTACCACTGGGTGGCGTTGGTATCGTGGTAGGTCTTGCGACTATGGGTCACAAGGTAATGTCAACGGTAGGTACAGGTATCACTGAACTTACCCCTAGCCGCGGCTTTGCAGCTCAGCTTGCAACTGCAAGTACTGTAGTACTGGCTTCAGGTACCGGCTTACCTATTTCAACCACACAAACCTTAGTGGGTGCGGTACTAGGTGTTGGCTTTGCTCGTGGTATCGCAGCCCTTAACCTTGGCGTTGTTCGCAACATCGTAGTGTCTTGGGTAGTGACGCTTCCAGCCGGTGCATTGCTTGCTATCGTCTTCTACGAAATCATGTTGATGATTTTCGTCTAGGAAAAATATCAAGTGTCTGTCATATTTTGACAAACTTACGTTAGAGAGGGGGCATTGCCCCCTCTTTTAGTTGCAGGCAACCTCGAATCTACTTACTATTTAGGCATTGACGGAATGCCATTCCTCACCTGAATTTGATTTTCTGAAGGACGCACAGTGAAAAAACTTTTTTTAATCGCTCTTGCTGCTGTGATGACAGCACCAGCGGCGTGGGCTCAGACTCGCTATATCTCTGACAACCTATTTACCTACATGCACTCGGGCCCGAATGCACAGTACCGAATCATTGGTAGCGTAGATGCGGGTGCAGCAGTCACTCTAGTTCAAACTAATAAGAACAGTGGTTACACTGAAGTCGTTGATCAGCGTGGTCGTAAAGGCTGGGTAGAATCAAAGTACGTAACCAACACAGAAGGCATGGCAACACGTATGCCTCGTCTAGAGAAAGAGCTTGCACAAGTGAAAGCTGAGCTGGCAGGCTTTAATGAGCAAGCAGAGCAAGAGCAAGAAGGCTTAGTGCGCTCTCTAGAAACGCGTAACTCGCAGATTTCTGAAATGGAAGTGAATTACAAAAAGGTGAGTGATCAGCTGCTTTCTGCGCAAACTGAAGTTCGCGAACTTCGCGCTCGCTTAGACACTCAAAAAGAAGACCTTCTGTTGAAATACTTCATGTACGGTGGCGGTGTAGCCGGCCTAGGTCTACTGTTTGGTCTATTGCTTCCACACGTTATTCCTCGTCGTAAGAAGTCTCCTAACGGCTGGGCATAATACCAATCGTACTAAATAACTGATCACCCTAGCTGGTTAAAACACTCGATACCTGCGTTAGAATTTTTGATTGTAGAATAACTACTTATCGAAAAATCCTGCCTTGTTCTCGAGTATTTTTCCTTCGCTATTTCTGAACACTTACTTAGTCTGATTGGTATAAACCCAATCACACAAAAAAAGCTGCCATTGGCAGCTTTTTTTATTGTTGGCTTATCCTTGCCAATCGTAAAGGGCGGGGATCTCTATTTTCTCCCCAGAGAACTCAACCACGATATAACGTGGGGCTATCTCTACTATCTTGATATCGCCATCAATGGAATCCCCTTCTTGAACTTCACTACCATTCACTTTCACCCAGCGATGCTTTGGATTACTGGCGTACATGTGAGTTTGTAGGTTCAGCGCAGGTAAGCGTCCTCTAAAGCGCTCACTGTCTTTGTCTAGCTCTGTCACTCGAACATTGCTCAGCTCATCTTCATTAATTTCATCCACTTGATAGTTGGATGGATTATCAAGCACACTGGCGACGCTGCTGGCAAGCTCTGGAGATAACCCGGAAAGGTCTAACTCAGGTAAGCTCCACTCCCCTTCTGTCCTCACAGGCTCTGGTAGGGGCGTATTATCTACTGTCATTACTGGCTGAGGCGCAGGGCGAGATGAAGATGCTACTACCTGAGTTTGTAGCACAACTCTAGGCAAAGGCATAAGCGCAATTGGCGCTGTTGCCGGAAGAAAGGTCACATCCAAACTAGGCTCGATAACTCGGGTTACCTCGCTGTCCAAAGAGCGATCATCACCAATGAAGCGACTAAGAGATAGTGTCAGACTCTCTGCCAACCCTTGAGTCAGTGAAGAATCTGCTAACATAGCATGCCCTGTGACACCTAAACCTAGCCCAGCGACTATCGCAACCACCAATCGTGCTTTGCCGAGACCCGATTGGGTTCTCAGCGTAACGTTAGGCATATTCGTCAATGTAGAAGTCTGTTCAAATTGCTTTTGAGATTGCTCAAGAGCCTTCAATACTTGTGACATTACAATCCCTCCCTGACATCACCCAGTAACCTAGGAGCATTTTCACTGGTCAATCTATCGAGCTGTCGCAAGGTTCGATTTCCTGCAACTCCGTCAGCATCAAGCCCTTGCCAGGATTGAAATGCTGAAACTCGCTTTTGCATAGCATCGTTGTAGACTGCCGTGTTTAAAGGTTTTGCATTTAACACTTTGGCCAGAAGCTCATCAAGAATCTGAACTTGCTCCCCTGAGCTATTCAGTTTTAGGGTTTGCAGTATTTCGCTGTACCACAAATACCTAAACTGCCCTTTCCAGTGCTCATCTAACCATGTGATCGGCAACTGGACTCGCTCTCCGGCAAGCAACAGTTCCACACTGTCACTATTAATACTTCTTAATACCGCAAAGTAAGGCTGCTGCTGTTCATATAGGGTCAGCACAACGGGTCTGTTGGACGCGACGATTTCTGGAAGGTCTGCTGCGCCCTGAAAGCAATGAAATGGAGGCTGAGTACCATACTCGCAATCTGCATCAACAATTGAGGCATTGTACCCCCACAAGCGATACAGAGACTGCATGGCGCTCATTGGAGAGCGGCTCTGCTCTATCAATTGAACAAAACGCTGCTGCTTTGTATTCGCTAGCTGATTTAACTCATCCATTTCGCTTTGCACTTGCTGAGCTTGCTGTTGCTGAACTTGATGCTCAGTCTGCAAATGCTGCCACTGTTGCCAAGCCGTCAAACCGGCATAAGAGCTACCCGCTACCACTAGCGCGAGTAAGGTCGGTGATAGCCAGTTATTCGAACTTGATTTTATAGGCTGTGATTGATGAAGCGCAGGGGCCTGATAAGCCAACACATCCTCACTCGCTTTTATCGCTACCTTATGGTCAACAGATCGCTGCTGAGTCAGCATCGCGTAATGCAGGGCTTTATCACAGATTAAATTAATAAGGCGCGGAATGCCTTGTGAGTGAGAGGCGATAATTCGAATCGCCTTATCAGAGAATAGTGCATCGTTCACGCCGGATATGCGCAGGCGAAATCCAATGTAATCCGCTATTTCTTTCTCGACTAGCGGTAGCAAGTGATAGCGCCCGGTAATACGCTGCGCCAACTGTCTCAGTTCTATGGTTTGCAGCTTATGCTGCAGCTCAGGTTGCCCCACCAGCAACACCTTGAGTAATTTATGGCTGTCCGTTTCTAGGTTGGTCAGCAAACGCAATTGCTCCAGCACTTGCCGAGACAGGTGTTGCGCTTCATCAATTAGCACCAAAGTCTGTAAGCCTTTCTGATGATTATCTAAAAGGTAGTGATTGATGATTTGAGAAAGCTGTTTGAGGCTTGTGGGCTGCTCATAAGAAAGCGAGAACTCATCACAAATCGCTTCAAGGAGCTCTATTTCAGAAAAGGTGGGGTTAAGGATTAGGCCTGCGACCCAGTTACCCTCAAGGTTGGCTAACATCGCCTTAGATACAGTAGTTTTCCCTGTTCCAACCTCGCCCGTCAGCATAGCAAAACCGCCTCCACTATTGAGGCCAATCTGCAGGTGAGACAAAGCCTCACGGTGACGTGCACTCAAAAACAGGTACTTTGAGCTGGGAACAATTGAAAACGGCTCTTCTACAAAGCCAAAATAATCCTTATACATTCAGAACTTCTATCGACACTTCTTTTTCTATTACGGCCAAGCTACCATTGAAACAAAGAAAGTAAAGTAAACCTTTGTAGGCAAGTGATACCAATGACGGTGTATTGGGTTCTAGATATACTATTCACATCATTTGCTCGAATATGCCGTAAAAAGAGGAAAATCAATTGCAAACCTATCTAGTGGGTGGCGCTGTCCGAGATAAGCTACTGAATATCGACAACTACGACCAAGACTGGGTGGTGGTTGGTGCTACACCACAAACGCTGTTGAGCCTAGGCTATCAAGCGGTGGGCAAAGACTTTCCCGTCTTCTTACACCCAAAAACCAATGAAGAGTACGCGCTCGCTAGAACCGAGCGAAAATCAGGTACTGGCTACACGGGCTTTGATTGCCATTTTGCCGAGGACGTCACCCTTGAAGAAGACCTAATTCGCCGTGACCTCACTATCAATGCCATGGCGCAAGATAGCAGTGGCGAGCTCTATGACCCTTATGGTGGGCAACAAGATATTCAAAACAAACTGCTTCGCCATGTATCTGATGCCTTTGTAGAAGACCCTCTGCGAGTGCTTAGAGTGGCTCGTTTTGCCGCAAAACTGCATCATCTTGGATTTAGCGTTGCCGAGGAAACACAAACGCTCATGAGCGAGATTGTAAAATCTGGAGAACTGGAAACCCTAACAGCAGAACGTGTATGGCAAGAGTGGCAAAAATCGCTGCTGACCCAAGATCCTCAAATATTTGTTCAGGTTCTGCAAGATTGCGGCGCACTAGAGGTTGTCATTCCAGAGTTGAGCCGGTTGTTTGGGGTTCCGCAAACGGAAAAATGGCACCCTGAGATTGATACGGGCATTCATACCATCATGGTGGCTAAACGCGCCTCTGAACTCACCGCCGAGCCAGAGATCCGCTTTGCCGCTCAAATGCATGACCTAGGCAAAGGTGTGACGCCAGAGCAGGAGTGGCCAAGCCACAAAATGCATTGCCATACTGGGTTAAAGATCATAGAGAAACTCAGCAAGCGCCTTCGAGTTCCCAATCAATATAAAGAACTGGCACTGCATGTCTGCAAGCAACACTCCAATATCCATAGAGCTCAAGAGCTCAAGGCCTCGACCCTGCTTCGAGTACTGGATAGCTTTGATGTGTGGCGCAAACCCGCTGTACTCGAGCAAGTATTGATTACCTGCCAAGCAGACTCACAAGGCCGCCTAGGGCATGAATCCACGTCGTATCCGCAGCGAGATTACGTTAAGGCGGCCTATCAATCCGCTATATCGGTTAACGTGCAGCAAGTAATTCAGGGTGGTTTTTCAGGAAAAGAGATTCGTGAGGAGCTTAACAGGCGCAGAGTGGATGCTATTGATGAGATAAAACAAGGCTGGCTTTGGGATTAGATCTCTTCTTCCAACCACAAAACACAGACAAAAAAATCCCCGCTCAAAGCGGGGATTTTCATAATGAAATCAGAGTCTACTGACTCAGCAGGAATGCAAACAGGCCTGCACCCAATAGCAATCGGTAAATCACAAATGGGGTCATACCCATACGAGAAATCAGCTTCAAGAAGTAGTGGATACAGATATAAGCACTAATAAACGACACCAGAATACCGGTACCCAGTACACCTAAGTGCATTGGCTCAGGGCTAAGCGCTAGCTTAGTACCAAGGTATCCACCCGCCAAGGTGATGATAGGAATAGACATCAAGAAAGAGAAACGAGCGGCAGCTTCACGAGTAAAGCCAAGGTATAGAGCTGCGGTAATCGTTGCCCCTGAACGAGAAGTACCCGGGATCATCGCCATCGCCTGAGCGATACCAATAACCAGCGTTTTCTTCCAGGTCGCTTGGTACTCATCAATCTCAAAGCTTGATGATTTGTCAGCGTGCCACAGTAAAAGACCAAAGATAATCGTGGTACAAGCAATAACCCAAGCACTGCGCAGGTAAAGCTCAATAAGATCGTTTAGGAATAATCCGGCAAGACCTGCAGGGATAGTGGCAAGGATAATCATCCATGCGAGCTTAGACTCCTTGTTGTGTTGCTGCTTAAACACCGAACCAAAGAATGCACGTAACAGAGTCACCACTTCATTTCTAAAGTAAAGAACCACAGCCAATAAGGTACCCACGTGCACCGCTACGTCAAAGGCTAGCCCTTGATCTTCCCAGCCTAAAACCGCTGAAGGCAAAATAAGGTGAGCAGAGCTCGAGATTGGTAAAAATTCAGTTAGGCCCTGAATTAAGGCCAGCGCAAAGGCTTCAAAATAACTCATTGATAATCATCACTTAGGTTTAAAGATGTAGCGGTAAGATTGGACATACCGCCTATAGATTTAAATTCTTGTTGCCAAATTTGCCTTACAGAACGTCCATCACAAGGAACGATCAGGTCAGGGCAAAGCTCATATAGGGGCTGAAGTACAAAATTGAACTTGAAGATATCGCACCTTGGCAACTGAGGAGACTGTTGTGATGTCTCCTCGCCAAATAAAAGAATATCGATATCAAGTGTACGATCTTGCTTTTTTGCCGCATTTTCCGGTCGGCCATAGGCCACTTCTAAGGCTCGCAATCGACGTGAGAATTCAGGCAATGCCAAATCTGTATCAATGCCGATCACGAAGTTATAAAACTCCGCCCCTTCAAAACCGGCGGCTGGGCATCGGTAAATCGTTGAGACTTGAAGGTTAGCACCTAAACGTTGCAACTCTATGATCGCCGCATGAGCGTGTTTATCACGCTCTATGTTTGTCCCAATACCTAAGTAGGTTTGGGTCACAGCGTGCCTCGCTCAATAACCACACCAACGCTACTCGCTTGTGGAACCGCGCCAGGCTTACGCAGCTTGATTCTCAGCCAAGGTACATTAAATTGATTCATGATTAATGCAGCGACTTCTTCTGCAACTCTCTCTACTAATAGAAAGCGGCCATTTTGAATATGAGCGAGCACCGCTTGGCTTACCGAAAAGTAATCCAGAGCGTCTTCAACATTATCACTATTACCAGCGGGCTGATTGTTATGGGCCATCTCTATATCAAGCACTAGCTTCTGCTTGATCTCTTGCTCCCAGTCATACACGCCAATGGTAGTAATTACCTCAAGCTGTTCAATGAAGACTCTGTCCTGATTCATGATTTCGATTCCTTTAGTGCCTCTTTCTGCAACTTATGCACGTAAACTTAGCGCAATTACAAAGATTGAGGTCGGATAAGCCAAAAGTATAAAAAAACGTAATATACTACATCAAATACCCAACTATCATCCTGAATAAAGCGGTAATCGCTACAAAGTGTAAAGGATCTCTATGTCTGCAACGGTTCTACTCATGATCATCTTGGCCTATCTGTTAGGCTCGGTGTCGAGTGCCGTCTTGATTTGTCGTGTATTTAAGCTTCCAGATCCCCGCACTGCTGGCTCCAATAACCCAGGCGCCACCAATGTGTTACGAATTGGCGGGAAGCTACCTGCCGCACTCGTACTCGTGAGTGACATGGCTAAGGGAACCATACCGGTCTGGTCTGCTTATTACTTGGACATAGAACCCGTTATGCTGGGACTAATCGGTATATCCGCTTGTATTGGCCATATCTACCCCATCTTTTTCCACTTTAAAGGGGGCAAAGGCGTAGCAACCGCTGTTGGCGCTATTGCACCCATCGGCTTTGATTTAACAGGCATGTTAATGGGGACTTGGCTGGTTACCGCTGTTATCTCGCGATATTCATCGTTGGCTGCACTTGTGACTGCACTGGTCGCTCCGTTCTATACCTGGCTTATCAAACCGCAATACACCTTACCTGTAGCTATGTTGTGTTGCCTTATCATTTGGCGTCATCAGGAGAATATCAAGCGTTTGATGGCGGGGAGTGAACCTAAGGTTGGCTCAAAAAAAAAGTAACCATTGAAGCAAAAAAACAGCCTAAAGGGGCTGGTTTTTGATAAGTTAATGCTGATTAGCTTTGATGAGCAGGCAGCTCTTTAGCTTGATAAGAATCGGCAAATTCATGGTTTCTATCTCTGTGTTTTGCTTCATCTTCACGAATCAACAAGATCACATCCCTTAATCGCGCATCCGTAGGCAAGTTGTAGTACTTAATGGCTATCTCTGGAGCAGCAACGTTTTCGACGGCTCCACTGTCAATTTTTTCTAGGTACTCGGTATAGCTTTTACAGGCTTCTTCTTCAAAGTAACCCACAATGCGATGGGCGATTTTTGACGATAAAAGGTAAAGCACGCCATACACCACAATGAATGCGCCTTGCCCAAGCAACACGAGCAAACGCTCGATCCAGCTAGGCTTGGCAATATCGAGAAAGATCATCAAGTGCATACGTTCATTTTCAGCCTCGTCCAACAACTCTCGAATCCAGCCCTCATCATCTTTCATGCGACGCAGCGCTTTAAGGTGGTTAAACATACCTGCAACCATTCCTGGTACTGCTGCAATTGTCTCTAGGATAACCGCACGCTTGGCGTATTTGTTGCCATAGAAAATGTTCAGCGTGAACTTTAAGACCTGAGTGATCTTATAAGCAATGTAGTCACTGGCTTTTGTTGCCGTTCGATGAGTGATCTTGAATCCCGTCATGTGGTGTTCGCCTTTCTCATAAATAAGATACATTCAATATACAACTTAATTGATCTAGATCAAGCTTTAATTAAAATTAATTTTAATGTTTAAAATATATTTTAACGGGAATGTTCAGACATAAAAAAACGCCCTACGATGGGGGCGCTTAGTTTCTTAGCTTGTTAGCTTCTTGGTCTAGCCAGTAATTAATCAGCGATAGGCTCTAGCTGATCGATCGGCCAGCGAGGCTGAGCCTTAACACCTAGACCAGAGGTTTCACCATTTTTCAGGCGCTGCATTCCTGCATAAGCAATCATGGCACCGTTGTCGGTACAAAACTCTGTACGCGGATAGAAAACCTCGCCACCCATTTTCTTAGCTAGAGCTTCTAACTCAACTCTTAGCTGCTTATTGGCACTGACACCGCCAGCAATAACAATACGCTTCATACCCGTTTGTAGCAGCGCTCGCTTACACTTAATAACCAAGGTAGCGCAAACCGCTTCTTGGAAGGCATACGCGATATCAGCACGAGTCTGGTCATCGTTATCATTACCAGAAATAGTGTTTGCCGCAAAGGTCTTCAAGCCTGAAAAGCTCATATCCAGCCCTGGTCTATCTGTCATTGGACGCGGGAACTTAAATCGGCCTGGAGTACCCTTTTCTGCTAAACGAGAAAGCAATGGACCGCCAGGGTAGTCTAAACCCATTAGCTTAGCGGTCTTATCAAAGGCCTCACCAGCGGCATCATCGATAGATTCACCTAGAATCTGATACTCACCAATGCCTTTAACTTCCACTAGCATGGTGTGACCACCAGAAACCAACAGGGCAACAAACGGAAACGGCGGTGGATTGTCCTCTAACATAGGCGCTAGTAGATGCCCTTCCATATGGTGAACAGGCACAGCGGGTACATCCCACGCGTAAGCGATACTGCGGCCTATGGTTGCACCAACCAAAAGTGCGCCCACAAGACCAGGGCCAGCTGTATAAGCAATACCATCGATATCATCTGAGGTTAAATCAGCCTCTTTCAGTGCTTCTTTAATCAAAGGAATGGTTTTCTTTACATGATCGCGAGAAGCTAATTCTGGAACGACGCCACCGTAATCGGCGTGCAGCTTCACTTGGCTATACAGTTGATGTGACAGTAGGCCTTTCTCATCATCATAAATAGCAACTCCTGTCTCATCACAGGAGGTCTCAATACCTAAAATACGCATAAATTTCTCGCGACTTCTTTAATGTGCGGCAAGTTTACCTTGTCCTATTTGTTCAAACAAATAATTGATCGTTTTCTCCGCAATAAAGTGCTTTACAAACACAGTCACTTCGGATTAAAATTCCGCACCATTTTTGATCAAACTGGTATTTCCCCCTGCAAGTTTATTTGCCCGGAAAGTGGAATCCAGTATTAACGAATAACCCCTGAGGTGAAAGGCATATGCCAGTAGTTAAAGTACGTGAAAACGAACCGTTCGACGTAGCTCTACGTCGCTTTAAGCGCTCTTGCGAAAAAGCAGGTATTCTTTCTGAAGTGCGTCGTCGTGAGCACTACGAGAAACCAACAACAGTTCGCAAACGCGCTAAAGCAGCAGCTCAAAAGCGTCACGCTAAGAAGCTATCTCGCGAAAACGCACGTCGCGTTCGTCTTTACTAATCCCTGTTTTAATTAGGAATTAGTAATGGCTCTTATTGATAATCTCAAAGAAGAGCAAAAATCAGCGATGAGAGCCAAGGACAAAGCGCGCCTTGGCACTATCCGTTTAGCTCTAGCAGCAATTAAGCAACGTGAAGTTGACGAGAGAATTACTCTCACAGACGACGACATCATTGCTGTGCTGACTAAGATGGTTAAACAACGTCGCGATTCTGTCGCTCAATTTGAATCTGCTGGTCGTCAAGACCTTGCTGATGCTGAGAAAGTTGAAATTACAGTACTTGAGGATTTTATGCCTCAACCACTGACTGAAGAAGAAGTTGCTGCATTAGTTGATAATGCAATTACCGAATCTGAAGCGGCGGGCATGCAAGACATGGGTAAAGTAATGGGCGTTCTTAAGCCGCAAATTCAAGGGCGCGCAGATATGGGTAAAGTAAGTGGTTTAGTTCGCTCTAAACTGGCTTAATCCCACATAAAAATTAAAGCAAGCCGTGCTATTCTCTGAATGCACGGCTTGTTTGTATCTCGCAACTTGCACTTTCTTTAGGATCTATGGCTGGACATATCCCACGTACCTTCATTGATGATCTACTTGCTCGACTCGATATTGTCGATATCGTTGACGCACGAGTAAAACTAAAGAAACAAGGCAAGAACTACGGCGCTTGCTGCCCATTCCATAACGAAAAAACCCCTTCTTTCAGCGTTAGCCAAGAAAAACAGTTCTACCATTGCTTTGGCTGTGGTGTGCACGGTAATGCCATCGACTTTATGATGGAATACGAACGTCTTGAGTTTGTTGAAGCGATCGAAGAACTTGCCTCACACCTTGGTATTGAGGTGCCTCGAGAGCAGCGTCAGGGCGGTTTTAGTAAAGGCCCAATCGCGAATACAGAGCAGAAGCGTAGCCTATACGACCTGCTGGGTAGTATTGCGAACTTCTATCGCTCGCAATTGAAAACAAGCGCAGGAAAAACCGCTATTGAGTACCTGAAGAATCGTGGTCTTAGTGGTGAAATAGCACAAAAATTTGAGATTGGTTTCGTACCGGATGAATGGGATTCTGTACGAAAACAATTTGGGCAACAAAAGCCAACGGAAGATGCACTCGTCAGCGCAGGCATGCTTATCGAAAACGATAAGGGCAATCGATATGACCGCTTCCGTGGCCGTGTCATGTTCCCTATCCGTGATCGACGAGGCCGAGTGATTGGCTTTGGTGGCCGCGTCTTAGGTGACGGTACTCCTAAGTATCTCAACTCACCCGAAACCCCTGTATTCCATAAAGGCAAAGAGCTGTATGGTTTATATGAGGTACTGCAAACTCACCGCTCACCAGAACACATTCTGGTGGTCGAAGGGTATATGGACGTTGTGGCACTGGCTCAATTTGGCGTCGATTATGCGGTTGCTTCCCTTGGTACGTCTACCACTGGCGATCATCTGCAAATGCTGTTCCGTCAAACCAGCAGTATTGTCTGTTGTTATGATGGTGACCGAGCCGGTCGTGATGCAGCATGGAGAGCGATGGAAAATGCGCTTCCTTATCTGAACGATGGCCGCCAGCTTAAGTTTATGTTTTTACCTGATGGTGAAGACCCTGATACCTATATTCGTCAGCACGGTAAACAGGCCTTTGAAGAACAAGTGGCCAGCGCAACAACCTTATCTGAGTTTATGTTCCAAACCTTGATGCAGCAGGTAGATACCAGCAGCAAAGAGGGCATGGCCAAGCTAAGCACTCTAGCTATCCCTCTGATCAGTAAGGTACCTGGCGGCACGCTTCGTATGTATTTGCGTGAATTGCTAGGGCGAAAACTCGGCTTAGTTGATGAAAGGCAGCTGCAGCAACTGATAGCAAAATCAGATGAACAAGCAGCACGCCCTGCACCACATAAAAAGATTGAGCGAACTCCTATGCGAGTGGTCATAGCATTATTGCTACAAAACCCGCACTACGTAGAGTTAATGCCAAACTTAGATTCAATTAGGCAAACTAATCTGCCTGGACTAAGTTTATTACTCGATGTGGTTGATAAGTGTATAAATCATCCCCATATCACCACAGGCCAGTTATTAGAGCACTGGCGTGATCAGAAAGACGAAAGAATTTTGTCACTTCTCGCAAGTTGGGATCTTCCCACTTATAAAGAAGAAGACAATCATGACGATATTTTTTGCGATTCACTCGATAAGGTGATTTATCAGTGTATCGAAAGGCAAATAGAAACCCTACAAGCGAAAGAAAGAAGTATCGGCTTATCAGTCGATGAGAAAAGGGAGCTACTGGCTTTAATGCTAGAATTAAAAGCATGAGACCCTCAACGCTTGTATTGTAAAAACTTTGCTATAATTAGCGGTCTGCATTTCGCAAACTAGTTACTTCACCAGACCAGGATTTGGATACCATCTATGGATCAAAATAAGCAGTCACAGCTTAAAGCACTTGTTCTAAAAGGCAAAGAGCAAGGCTATCTCACATATGCTGAAGTGAACGACCATCTTCCACCTGAGATTGTCGACTCTGAACAGGTTGAAGATATCATTCAGATGATCAACGACATGGGCATTAAAGTAGTTGAAAATGCTACTGAAATTGATGACGACACTATCAACGACGAAAATGAAGAAGTCGATGAGGATGCAGCAGAAGCTGCCGTTGCCGCTCTTAGTACCGTTGAAAGTGAAATTGGCCGTACAACCGATCCAGTCCGCATGTACATGCGTGAGATGGGTACTGTTGAGCTTCTAACTCGTGAAGGCGAGATCGATATCGCTAAGCGTATCGAAGATGGCATCAATCAAGTTCAAGCATCAGTTGCTGAATTTCCTGGCACAATCCCGTATGTTTTAGAGCAGTTCGATAAAGTTCAAGCTGAAGAACTTCGCCTAACAGACATCATTTCTGGTTTTGTTGACCCAGATGATGACGGTACAACAGCACCAACAGCAACACACGTTGGTTCTGAGCTAGCTGAAACTGATCTGAAAGAAGAAGATGCAGATGATGCAGATGATGCAGATGATGACGAAGAAGAAGATACAGGTATCGATCCAGAGCTTGCTCTAGAAAGATTTACTGAACTTCGCAAAACGTACCAAGATCTGCAGTTGGTTTCTAACACTGAAGGTCGCGATAGCAAAGCCTTTAAGGTAGCAACAGCTAAGGTAAACGACGTATTCCGTGAATTCCGTCTTACGCCAAAGCAGTTTGACCATCTGGTAACGCAACTTCGCACCTCTATGGAGCGCGTTCGTACACAAGAGCGTTTGATCATGCGTCAAACCGTAGAATACGGTGGCATGCCGAAGAAAGAGTTCGTTAAGCTCTTTACCGGCAATGAATCAAACGATGCATGGGTAGACCAAACCCTATCTTCAGACGCACCTTATAAAGAAAAGATCCGTCGTAACGAAGAAGACATCCGTCGTTCTATCCAGAAGCTTAAGAGCATTGAGCAAGAGACATCACTAACGGTTCAGTCTATTAAAGACATCAGCCGTCGTATGTCTATCGGTGAAGCTAAAGCTCGCCGTGCGAAGAAAGAGATGGTAGAAGCGAACTTACGTCTTGTTATCTCTATCGCGAAGAAATATACCAACCGCGGCCTACAGTTCTTGGATCTTATCCAGGAAGGTAACATTGGTCTGATGAAAGCGGTTGATAAGTTCGAATACCGTCGTGGTTACAAGTTCTCTACTTATGCGACTTGGTGGATTCGTCAGGCAATTACTCGTTCTATCGCTGATCAGGCGCGCACTATTCGTATCCCTGTGCACATGATCGAGACCATCAACAAACTGAACCGTATCTCTCGTCAGATGCTTCAGGAGATGGGTCGTGAGCCTCTGCCAGAAGAATTGGCAGAACGCATGCAAATGCCTGAAGATAAGATTCGTAAAGTACTTAAAATCGCTAAAGAGCCAATCTCTATGGAGACACCAATCGGTGACGACGAAGATTCGCACCTAGGTGATTTCATCGAGGATACGACTCTTGAGCTGCCTTTAGACTCTGCAACGGCAACTAGCCTTAAGTTTGCAACTAAAGACGTTCTAGCAGGCTTAACACCTCGTGAAGCGAAAGTACTACGTATGCGCTTTGGTATCGATATGAACACTGACCACACTCTAGAAGAAGTTGGTAAGCAGTTCGACGTTACTCGTGAGCGTATCCGTCAGATCGAAGCAAAAGCACTGCGTAAACTACGTCACCCAAGCCGCTCAGAAACTCTGCGTAGCTTCCTAGACGAGTAATCGACAGCAATTGCGTTTAAAAGGTGAGCACTAGCTCACCTTTTTTGTATCTAGAGGTTTGATCGCATAAAAACTATACGCAAATCAGTAGCATTCCTCGCTCTTCACCTAGACACTCCCCTATCCTTCTCATATAATCTTCACCCTATATGGCCCCTTAGCTCAGTGGTTAGAGCAGTCGACTCATAATCGATTGGTCCGCAGTTCAAGTCTGCGAGGGGCCACCATATTAAAGGGCCGTAGAGAAATCTACGGCCTTTGTCGTTTCTGGTCGAGTAAAAATAAACTAAAGCAAGCATCCTACTGACCGCTTTACACTCCCACCCTGCAACTGTCTCATTATCAGCAAGGTCACAACCCGGTGAACCTTATACCTACCCTAGACGTAAGTATCTAACACATCACTATGGATTGGATAATTGGGGTTTGTTATGTCTAAGGTCATGTCTATCATCTGCTCACTGCTAGTTAGCTGCTCACTGATCGCTACGTCCGCATTGGCTGCCGGCTCGGGTTCATACCACTCAAGTTCCTCTAGTGCCAAAAAGCTCTACAATCAAGGCGTGGTGCTGATGAAGGATAAAGAGTTTGCTAAAGCGGAGAAGAAGTTTCGTAGCGCTATTAAAAAGAACTCTAATACCAATCCGGAAAATTAACTGATCAGGTCTATCCAATCTCTTTGGCACATTTTTGTGACGCGATCTCTGCACTCAAGAAAGCCATTCCAAGCGCGACAAACCTTGGACACAATTTCGTTGTAATCAGTGAAACTTTGGTTTGCTAAATAATGTTGTCTTAACCAGCTCCAAACTTGTTCAATAGGGTTCAGCTCTGGCGAGTATGGAGGAAGCTTGATGATACTGACGTTATTAAATTGGTTCGCTATGTCGTCCGTATGCCAGCCTGCACCATCCATTATTACGACTGCATGACGACCTTTTTCTGTAGCTTTCGATATTTGTTCTAGGTGGTTGATTATGATGTCCTTGTTTACCCAAGGAACAACTATTGCTTCGCCGATCCCTCTTGCTGGGCACACAGAGCCAAACAAATAAGCGTATTCAAATTGCTGCTATTTTACGACTCTAGGCCTCGTTCCGCGAGTCGCCCAAAGACGAGTTGTTGTGTTCTGCTGACCAAATCTAGCCTCATCTTGAAACCAGACATCAACCTGTTCTAGCCCAATATGGCCGGGGATCTTAAGGATCGTTTCTATTTGGAATTTTTTTAAAATCGTCTTGGATTTGCTGTGATTGCTTAGGGTGTTTTGAACGAGAAGTTATCCAAGAAAAGCCCATGTGCTCGAGGAGATAATAGATGGAATTGGGGTGATAGTGTTTATCAAAGTGTTCAACGATGTAGTCATGTATATCGCTACCGACAAGACGTCCTCCAGACGGTGATTCAGCTGCTTTTTGTATGAATTCGCTGAGTTGTTTTCGTTGTTCCTCATTGAGATATGCAGGTCTACCTGTGCGGGGTTTTTCTTGAAGCCCTTCCAAGCCTTCTTCAAAAAAGACCTTAACCCATTTATTCACACTGGTTCGGCTAACTTTAAGATATTTAGCAATTTGAGTTCGCGAATGACCTTCTTTGAAGTGTGCAAGCGCTAGTAAGCGAACCTTCATCTGAATGGTTTTTTGTTGACTCGCTAGCTTTTTGAAATCGGTATTATCAAGGCTATCCATAGCAATATTTCACAATTGTTTGATAGCCTCAATTAGATCATATTTTTACTTTAATTGGTATAAGCTCGCCGAGGCGCACAACAATCTGGCCTACACATTAAGAAAGCAAGGTCCCGAAAACTACAAAGCAGCCCTCACCCATTACAACAAGGCTATTTACTTGGACTCAAAACTGCCGGAGCCGTACATGTATCGTGGTGTGCTGTATGTGCAAATGGGAGATAAAAAGCGCGCTTTGGAAGATCATCAAACGCTAGTTGAAATGGGTTCGCCTTTAGCGGTAGAACTTGAATATGTGGTTAAAAACAATCGCGAGAAAGCACCAGAGCAATTCTTTGGGGTTTCTGAAAAACTCTAGCCTTAATCTGCCTTAATCTCGGCATCGATACACCCCAAATTCAATGCCTCTGATTAGTCTGCAAATAGGCTTGTATTAATCTCCTTATTTTTCTTGTAGTTATATAACACTCGAACATATTTCCCATGAATACGCCTTTCAGCACTTCCGCTTATCACTTATAGCAAAATAGTAGAATAAACTAGATATAAATAACTAAATCAAATAAAGCTTTCGTTGTTATCTTTGCTTATATTAATGGTTAGTGATTGATATATATAAGTTTAACACTAAATACACATCGGAAATTAGCGACCATTTATTTCTGTATTTTGAGGAACATTTTCTAAGAAAAAGAGAGAAATAAGTTAGTTTTCAAGTCCTTATTTTTGGTTCTAAAGAGACGGGGGTACAATAACTAACCGATATAATGTAACCTTAAATAGAGACTAAACCATATAAAAGGACTTATGATGAAATGGAAACTAGCCTCACTAGCATTCATCGCTAGTGTTTCAACTCACGTTCAAGCAGAAGAATGTGGCACTGTTACCATTGCAGATATGAACTGGAACTCAGCCAGTGTCATTGCCAACATTGACCGCTTCATACTAGAGCATGGCTACGGTTGTGACGCAGAACTTACTCCTGGCGATACCATGCCAACCGCAACCTCAATGATTGAAAAAGGCCAACCTGATATCGCTCCAGAGCTTTGGACAAACTCTGTTAAAGACGCCGTTGAAAAAGGCGTTGAAGAAGGCCGTCTAGCCTACGCAGGTAAAGCCCTTGTTGATGGCGGTGAAGAAGGTTTCTGGGTGCCATCCTACCTTGTTGAAGAGTATCCAGAGCTAGCAACAATCGAAGGCGTTAAAAAACACGCGAAACTATTTAAACACCCTGAAGACCCAGATATGGCAGGCTTCTACGGCTGTCCTGCAGGTTGGGGCTGTCAAATCTCAGGTGGCAACCTATTTGAAGCACTTGAGCTAGAAGAAGCAGGATTCGAGCTTATTGATTCAGGCTCAAGCGCAGGTCTATCCGGCTCTATTGCAAAAGCCTATGAGCGCAAAGAAGGTTGGTTCGGTTACTACTGGGCACCAACTGCCGTTCTTGGTAAGTATGAGATGGTTAAGGTTGACTTTGGTAGCGGTGTTAACGAAGAAGAGTTCGTTAACTGTATCGCTCTAGAGAGCTGTGAAAACCCAACCGTATCTATGTACCCACCATCGCCAGTGAACACTGTGGTTGCTGCAACCTTTGCGGATAAGAACCCAATGGCTATGGAGTACCTTTCTAAGCGTGGCTTCAAGAACAGCGATATGAACAAGTTGCTAGCATGGATGGAAGATGAGCAAGCAAGCTCAGAAGACACTATGTACCACTTCTTTGAAACCTCACCAGAAATTTGGAAGCAATGGGTATCACCTGAAATTGCAGAAAAAATCACTGCCAATCTATAACCCCATCTAAACCATTAATTAAGGGCAGCTAGCCAGTTGCCCTTTCGACTATATAAAGGAATATATATGTTCGATAGCAGTTGGTTGTCCAGTTTTCCCGAAATAGACCGCTCTACTATGCGAAATATTCGCAAATCGTTAGACGGTGCTTACAAAGATTTTTCGAGAGAATATGGCGACTTAATCGAATCCCTATTTGATCCACTTCTTTCATTCTTGGTGTGGTTTGAGAAATTACTACTCGCCACTCCTTGGTTTATTGTTTTAGCCGTTATT
Source organism: Vibrio breoganii (assembly GCF_001677275.1). Classification (GTDB taxonomy): domain Bacteria; phylum Pseudomonadota; class Gammaproteobacteria; order Enterobacterales; family Vibrionaceae; genus Vibrio; species Vibrio breoganii. The sequence goes on along the minus strand of NZ_CP016177.1, from coordinate 365,067 downwards.
ACCGCCCTTATTTACCTTGCCAGTCGCTCAATTAAACTGACTATTGGCGGAGTCATTGCGCTTATTTTTATTGGGTATTTAGGCATGTGGGAAGATACGATGCGTACGCTCAGTATCATTACCGTCTGTACCCTACTCGCCATCGTTGTCGGCATCCCTATTGGCATCGCAATGGCACGCTCTAATCGAGTTCAGAGTGTCGTGACACCCATTCTCGATATCATGCAAACCATGCCCGCATTCGTTTATTTGATACCTGTGGTCATGCTGTTAGGCATCGGTAAGATCCCAGGGTTAATCGCCGTTGTTATCTATGCTATCCCACCGGTTATTCGCCTGACCAACCTAGGTATCAGGTTAGTTGATAAAGAGGTGATGGAAGCCGCCACAGCCTTTGGCGCAAGCCGCAGCCAGCGCTTATTTGGCGTGCAGCTGCCTTTAGCAATGCCGACTATCATGGCTGGTATTAACCAAACCGTAATGATGGCGCTATCTATGGTCGTTATCGCATCGATGATCGGCGTGAAAGGCCTTGGCCAACCGGTACTTAAATCCATCACCAACCAATACTTCACATTGGGCCTACTCAATGGCTTGGCGATTGTGGTATTGGCCATTCTTATCGACCGTTCGACTCAAGCTTACGCTAAGCGGACTCAGGCTCACCTAGGAGATTTAAGACATGACTAAACCTCTGATCAAAATCTCTGGCCTGTATAAGATATTTGGCCCTAAGCCACAGTCTGTATTGCCAATGGTAAAAGAAGGACTTAGCAAGGACGAGGTGCTGGCCAAAACCGGTCACACAGTGGGCTTGAAAGACATCAACCTAGAGATCAATAACGGTGAGATTTTTGTAATCATGGGCTTATCTGGCTCAGGAAAATCCACCTTGATTCGTCACTTCAACCGCCTTATCGACCCAACAGAAGGTCGAATAGACGTCGAAGGCACTGATGTCATGCAGTTCGCCCCAAAAGAGCTCGAAGAGTTCCGCCGACATAAGATGTCGATGGTATTCCAACGCTTCGGCCTGCTCCCTCACCGCAAGGTGATCGACAACGTCGCCTATGGTTTAGAGATCCAAGGCCTTGATAAAACCGAGCGTCTTGCAAAGGCCACCGAATGGGTAGAAACCGTAGGCCTGAAAGGCTACGAAGACCAATACCCATCACAGCTTTCTGGCGGACAGCAGCAGCGTGTTGGCTTGGCTCGCGCCCTGTGTACAGATGCCGAAATCCTATTAATGGATGAAGCCTTTTCCGCCCTCGATCCATTGATTCGCAGTGAAATGCAGGATCAGTTAATTGAGCTTCAAGAGAAACTGCACAAGACCATCATCTTCATCACCCACGATTTAGATGAAGCGCTACGCATTGGTGATAAGATCGCTATCTTGAAAGACGGTGAATTGGTACAGCAAGGTACGCCAGACGAGATCCTATTGCACCCTGCGACCGATTACGTTGAAGCTTTCGTTAAAGATGTGAACCGCGCCCGCGCTCTGACTGTTGAAACCGTAATGCAAAAGCCTTCTTTGCGTATTACCACCAGCACTATCGAGGGTGCGTTAAGACAGATGAGAAAGTCCGAACACGACTACGGCTACCATGTTACCGAAGATGGCTACCAAGGCCTGATCACGGAGGAGACTCTAGAAGAAGCCTCACAAGATGATGCTATCGATAACATAGAGCCTAGCTTGTATGAAGACGTGCCAACCATCTCTTCGGAGTCTGCAATTGAAGAGGTTCTCACCGAAGCCATTTCATCTGACTACTCTCTACCAGTAATCAACGAAGACGGTGAATTAGAAGGCACCCTCGAAAAAGAGAAAGTTGCAGATATCTTCTCTGATAAAGAAGAAAAAGACGAGAAAGAAGAAATAAAGGCGAGCTAGTTTTTTCTTCTTCTTACAATCGAAGGCCTGATAGCATTTGATGTTATCAGGCCTTTTTGTTGCTAGATTTCCGCAAACCTCTCATACAAAAAGTCCAAAAACAGGCGAATACGCTTGGGCTGATACTTCTTATCTAAGTAATACACCTTCAAGTCTGTACTGGTGTCTGTGGTCGCTGAATTGAAGTTTACTGTGTAGTCACCCAGCACTGTCACCAACTGCCCACTGTTAATCTCAGATTGCACATCTAAGCGCGATTTCATGGCAATTCCCTGCCCGTTTAATGCCAGTTGTTTAATTATCTCACCATCATCGGATAACATCTTTGGCTTTACCGCTACCGACTCTAGTTTTGAATTCTTTCTGAAATACCAAGTTTTGAGTTCTTGTTCGCCGCTTAACATGACCAAGGCATTGTGCTCCATGAGATCCCTTGGAGCATTTGGAACACCATGATCTTTTAAGTACTGAGGTGAGGCACACAATACTCGCTCACTCTTACCCAGTCTTTTGGATATGATGTTGCTGTCATGCAGTTCCCCATAGCGAATCACCAGATCGACGCCACTGTCTGCGATGTTGTGCACGTGATCATTGAGGTAAAGGGATGGCGTGATTTCAGGGTAGCGCTCAGTAAACTCAGAGATGATCGGCAGAAGCATCTGCTTACTGATGTCCTTGGGTGCCACTATCTTTATTGGCCCTTGGGTAAGCCGAGTGCCTTGTTTAATCAGGCTTTCAGTTTCGTTCACACTGTCCAGAATATCTAAGCAAGAGCGATAATAGAGCTCTCCTGCCTCAGTAAGTGACAGATGTCGCGTGGTACGATTTAGCAGTTTAACCCCATAGCGCTCTTCTAGCGCTTGCAGTCGAGTGGTTATGGAGGCGGCTGAAACCCCAAGCTCTCGCGCTGTGCCTGCCATGCTTTTCTGCTTCACTATCGAAACAAACATAGCCATATCAGACAGTTTATCCATAATCACCCCACCATTAACTTCAAGTAAATAATGTATTCAATTTTCAGTCAATTATCAAAATATGAATAGAGGGTAATAATAGCGCCATTGAAACGAATCAATGGAAAACATTATGACTCAACAAAAAATGCCAATGCAGGTTTGGATATTAACGCTAGCCGCGTTTGCCATAGGGACTGCAGAATTTGTTATCGCAGGTATTCTTCCACAGATTGCCACGTCACTCTCAATCACTGAAGGACAAGCGGGATACCTAATCAGTGCGTATGCACTGGCTATCGTTGTCGGCGGCCCCATCCTAACCATCTATCTTGCAAAATTTAATAAGAAGAACGTGCTTATTAGCTTAATGGGGCTGTTTATCTTGGGCAACGTACTCTCAGCACTGGCACCTAACTACACTTTACTACTCGCGAGTCGCGTAATCGCCGGTCTTGTGCAGGGACCTTTCTACGGCATTGGTGCGGTGGTTGCGACAAACCTTGTTTCTGAAAAGATGGCAGGTAGAGCGGTAGGGCAAATGTTTGCAGGCCTAACCCTAGCAAACGTACTGGGTGTGCCAGCAGGTACTTGGATAAGCCTAACCTTTGGTTGGAGTAATACCTTTTTTACTGTGGCAGCGTTTGGCGCGGTTGCACTTGTGTTTATCATGCTCGCTATCCACTCTTCAGGACACAGTGAGGCAAAAGATATCAAGACCCAGCTACAAGCCTTCAAGAACCCTATGCTATTGATAAGTCTAGCCATTACCGCCTTTGCATGGTCAGGCTTTATGACGCTGTACGGCTACATTGCTCCTATCGCGATGCATGTGACTGGCTTTGAACAAGATTCGGTTACTTGGATTCTGGTATTGGTTGGCGTTGGCTTAATAATCGGTAACACATTAGGTGGTCGCTCTTCAGATAAAAGCTTAACCAAGGCTTCTTTGTTCTGGGCTGTTGCTCTCATTGCATCGCTACTATTAGTGGGTATGTTTACAGGTAGCAAAATACTGTTCGTCGGTTCACTGTTTATCTTTGGTATTGCTTCGTTTGCTAACGTGCCAGCAATGCAATTGCGTGTGATGAATCACGGTGGTGAGGGTCAAGAGCTGGCAGCTACAGCCAATATCTCAGCGTTTAACCTAGCGAATGCGTTTGGCGGCTTCCTTGGTGGCATGGTGTTAGATGGGCACCTTGGTGCGAGCATGATCCCCTACGCAGCGGCGGTTGTGCCACTTATTGGCTTACTATTCATCATCAAAGCCAACAAGGGTGAAAAAAGCGACACACCCGATGACACTCTGAAAATAGCAACGCACTAACCGCTTTTCGCACACAAAAAAAGCCGATAGGTTTCCCTATCGGCTTTTCACTATTTATAAGTCATTGAGTTATAAAGCTTTGATCAACTGCGCTATTGCATCCCAATCCTGTTCATCGACAAGCTTAGTTGGAACAATCCAAGTACCACCACAAGCCACTACCGCATCAATCGCAAGGTAGTCTTGTAGGTTGTTAGGGCTGACCCCACCCGTAGGCATAAAGCTCACTGGATAAACCGCCGTGAGTGCCTTGAGCATAGGTACACCACCAGATGGCTCAGCAGGGAAGAACTTCAATGTCTTCAAGCCCAGTTCCATTGCTTGTTCCACCAAACTTGGGTTATTTACCCCAGGAACAATCGGCATGCCGCGCTGCTGACAGTAGGTCACGACTTTAGGGTTTAAGCCAGGACTTACTACAAAGTCGGCGCCCGCTTCTATTGCTTGGTCAACTTGCGCAGTGCTTAACACTGTACCTGCACCAATAAGCAACTCAGAGTAGGCTTCGCGCATAAGACGAATGGACTCTGCACCTGCCTCGGTGCGGAAGGTAACCTCAGCGCACGGTAAGCCATTTTCTACCAGCACTTTTGCCAAAGGCACGGCTTGCTGCGCGTTGTTAATAGTAATGACCGGAACTACCTTAATCTCACGTAGTTGCTGTTCAATATTCGACATGTCGACCTCTAAAGAATGAAGCTAAGAGTTGCCACAATAATGAAGGCAATACTACCTAGTAGCGTCTCCATTACTGTCCAAGTTTTAAGTGTGGTTTTCTCATCCATTTCCATAAGACGAGAAACAAGCCAGAAACCAGAATCGTTGAAGTGAGACAGTACTGTTGCACCACCTGCGATAGAGATAACGATGAAACATAGGTCTAGCTCAGAAAGGCCGGTTGTCGCAGCAACTGTTGGAGCAATCAATGCAGCAGTTGTAGTCAAAGCGACCGTTGCAGAACCCTGCGCTACACGCAGACACGTAGAGATAACAAACGCGGCTACCACAATTGGCATGCCCGTATCAGCCAATACTCCCGCTAGTGCATCACCAATACCACTTGCGCGAAGTACGCCGCCAAACATACCACCAGCACCGGTTACTAGAATCACGGCACAAATAGGAGCAAGGGAGTCGCCACACAGTTTTTCAAGTTTTGCCATGCCGTAATCTTTGGCAAATACCCACAAGCAAACTAGCAAGGTAATCAGAAGTGCAATCGGGGTTTTACCTAGCATACGCAGGAATTCTACCACCGCTGATTTACCGTCAATCACCCCCGCAACCGCTAGTGTATTCAGACCAGTATCAAGACAGATAAGGACAACAGGCAACACCAAGATCGCCATTACCGTACCAAACTTAGGTAACTTAGATTCATCAACAATCGCGTCACTATTAAAGAAGGCCTTTGATAGTGGAATATCAAATTTCTTACCAGCGTACAAACCAAATAGGTAAGCACCAAAGTACCACGTCGGAATCGCCACTAGGATACCAACAAACAGCAGTAGACCGATGTTTGCGCCAAGCAAATCAGCCGCGGCTACTGGACCTGGATGTGGTGGTACAAAGGCATGCATAACCGCGAACGCACCTGCTGAAGGCAGAGCATATTTAAGTGGAGAGCCACCAAAGCGCTTAGCGACGCTAAAGATGATTGGCATCATGACCACAAGGCCAGCATCAAAGAAGATAGGGAAACCAAATAGCAAGGAGGCGATACCCAGAGCTAAAGGTGCGCGCTCTTTACCAAAGCGCCCTATCAAGGTATCCGCAAGCACCTTAGCACCGCCGGTTACCTCAAGTATTTTACCTATCATAGCGCCAAGACCAACAAGCAAAGCCACTGAGGCTAGTGTGCCTCCGAAGCCGCCCATCATGGTAGGCACCACTTGGTCTGTGCTAACGCCTGTTGCAATCGCGGTACCCAGACTCACAAGGGTCAGAGAAGCAAAAGCATGAACTTTTAATTTAATGATTAGGATTAGCAATGCTGCTATAGCTAACCCCGCAATAGTTAACAGAAATGTAGGATCTGCGGCTTGAGCGATCTGCTCCATGGTCTCACCTTTAGAATTAAAATATTTGTGTGTTGGTTCACATCTAACTAAGTTACGGGTAACATGTTACCCGTAACAATAATAAGATAAACCTATATTTTGAAGTGGTGTCGAAAATTGAGATCACGCGCAAACTTTATCGAAAGGAACAATTATGGCGGGCAGTAGCATTATCGTAATGGGTGTATGTGCGAGTGGAAAAAGCACTATCGGCGCTCAGTTAGCACAGAAATTAGGGTACAAGTTCATCGATGGTGATGACCTTCACCCTAGAGCAAATATTCAGAAAATGGCGTCAGGAATGCCATTAGATGATGACGATCGTACACCTTGGCTAGAACGAATTCGTGATGCTGCCTATAGCCTAGAGAGCAAAAATGAACATGGGGTTATCGTGTGTTCGGCTCTGAAAAAGAAATATCGCGATCAAATTCGTGAAGGCAATGGCAACGTTACCTTCTTATTCTTGGACGGTAGCATGGACCTCATCATGGAGCGTATGAAGCAACGTAAAGGCCACTTTATGAAACTGAATATGGTTACCAGTCAATTTGAAGCCTTAGAAAGACCAGACGCTGAACCAAAGACCATTGTCGTTGATATTGACTGCAGTATCGCAGAAGTTGTTGAGCGCTCTGCCGCTGCCATTACAGAAAAAAGTGAGAACCTTGCATGATTCATCCAACCGTCCAAGCAGTAACAGAACGTTTGATTGAACGCAGCCTTGAAAGTCGTGCTGCCTTTATGGCGCAAACTCAGCAACAAGCCGAGCAAGGCAAGGTGCGTGCTCATTTGTCCTGTGGCAACCTCGCCCATGCTGTCGCTGCGTCATGCTCATCTGAAAAGAGCCAGATTCTAGATTTTACACGCTCAAATGTGGCGCTGATTACCTCTTACAATGACATGCTAAGTGCGCATCAGCCTTATCAGCATTACCCAGATCAAATAAAGAAATCTCTTGCCGAGCTAGGCCACACAGCGCAAGTAGCCGGCGGCGTCCCTGCTATGTGTGATGGAGTGACCCAAGGCCAGGCTGGCATGGATATGTCTTTGTTTTCTCGTGATTTAATCGCGCAATCCACGGCCCTTTCTCTAAGCCACAATATGTTTGATGCCACTTTGCTACTGGGTATTTGTGACAAAATTGCCCCAGGACAACTGATGGGTGCGCTCGCGTACGCGCACCTACCAACGGCATTCGTACCAGCCGGGCTAATGCCAACGGGCATCAGCAACGAAGAGAAGGTCAGCGTTCGTCAGCAATATGCTGCGGGTGAAGTCGGTAAAGATGCCCTTCTTGAAATGGAATGTCAGGCATACCACTCACCGGGCACTTGTACTTTCTATGGCACTGCAAACACCAATCAACTGGTGTTTGAAGCTATGGGCTTGATGTTGCCGGGTTCAGCGTTTATCCAACCAAACTCTGCACTTCGACACGCGCTAACAGACTTTGCGGCTAAGAAGGTTGCGTCAATGACCGCAGGTTCAAGTAACTTCCGCCCTCTTTCTGATGTTGTGACCGAGAAGAACCTTATCAATGGCGTTATTGCCTTGCTCGCTTCTGGTGGCAGTACCAACCACACCATTCATATGTTGGCTGTGGCACGCGCGGCAGGTATTCAACTCACCTGGCAAGACATCAGCGATCTTTCTAATACTGTTCCTTTGCTGGCTCGAGTCTATCCAAATGGCCCTGCGGACATGAATGCCTTCCAAGAAGCCGGTGGCGTTCCTGCTCTGCTACATAGATTGGATCAATCCAACCTATTGCATCGTGATGTAACCCCAACCTTTGGAAGCTTCGAAGAGCAGATGACACTGCCAAGCTTGAGTGATGGAGAATTGGTTTGGCATCACTGCCAAGGCAGTGTCGATGCAGAAGTTATCTCAACAACCGATGAGGTATTCCAGGCGACTGGTGGCACTCGAGTGTTAGATGGCAACCTAGGCCGTTCTGTGGTGAAAGTGTCTGCAGTAAAAGAAGATCAACGCGTGATTGAAGCACCTGCAATTGTCTTTCAGTCTCAGCACGATGTTGAAGCGGCGTACCAGCGCGGAGAGCTGAATAAAGACTGCGTTGTGGTGGTCACCCACAATGGTCCAGCGGCAAACGGCATGCCTGAACTTCACAAGCTCATGCCAATTCTCGGGAATATCCAAAAGGCTGGCCATAAGGTGGCACTGGTCACTGATGGCCGCTTATCTGGCGCATCAGGCAAGATCCCATCAGCAATCCACATTTCTCCTGAAGCGATTCGCGGTGGCGCCATTGGTTTAGTTAGAGACGGCGATATGATTCGTTTGGACTGTCAAACATCAGAGCTGAACAACCTTACTGACTCTAGCGGTCGAACGATGCTAGAGATCGATACTGAAGCGGATCAAATGACTTGGGGACGTAACTTGTTTAAGACGATTCGCCAGACTGTCACCAGCGCAGAAGAAGGCGCAAGCTTTATCATCTAATCTATTTTACATCTTACAAATAGATGTGAGGAATCTAAGGCCAGCGAACGTTCGTTGGCCTTTTTTATCCCTATACACTCTCGCCTTGAGTAAAGCTATAACCCATGTCGACTTGTGGGCTAGTCGTCAATGTACCCTGCAAGCGCTGAATAAGAAGGTCCGCACTTTTCGCACCAATGTCGTATCTAGGGGTATCAATGCTGGTCAATATTGGGCGGATGGTTTGCCCCATTTCCAAGGCATTGTAACCAATCACCGAAATCTGCTTAGGCACTTCTATACCGCGTTGCTGAGCGCTTAATACAGTACCGATTGCAATATCATCGTTGGTACAAAATACACCATCGAGATCAGGATAGGTTTGCAAGGCTTTGTCTAACAACGCATGCCCCAGCGACGAGCTTGAGTGCTCTGAGGTCAGTATGTGTTTTAGTTCCAATCCAGCTTCTAGCAATGCTTTATCGTAGCCCTGCATACGCAATTTAGTACGAGTATCAAGACGAGCACCAAAATAGGCGATGGAGGTTTTACCCGCAGCAATCAGTTTTTTGACCGCGACATAAGAAGCCTCAACATGATCGAGACCAACGGCTATATCAATCGGATTCTCGGGAAGCTCCATAGTTTCAACGACAGGCACATTGGCGTTCTTTATCATCTGCAAAGTGCGCTTGGTGTGATGGCTTTCGGTTAGAATTAAGCCGTCAACTTGATAGGCAAGCAAAGACGCTATCTTGCGCTCTTCTTCCTGTTCATCATAGCTAAAGTGGGCAATGAGAATTTCATAACCGTGTTCTTTTGTAACCGCTTCAATTCCTTGAACGAAAGAGGCAAAGATTTGGTTGGAGAGAGATGGAAGCAATACCCCGATAGCTTTACTAGACGATTTTGAAAGCATGGCCGGAGCTCGGTTTTCGATATAACCGACCTCTTCTAATACTGCTGATATCTTGTGGCGTGTCTTTTCGGCTACGGAATCTGGATTACGTAAATAACGCGATACCGTCATCTTGGTTACGCCAACCAGATCGGCTACGTCCTGTAGCGTGGGTCTGTTCTTCTTTGGGGTTTGCGTCATAAAAAGCGATAAGTCCTAATAATGCTCTCATCATTATGACCAATCACTTAAATCCATACAACATATTGCGCCTATGGAAAGGTGATAGGCACAATATTCGAGGAAAAATAACCCCTTAGTCTTTTAGATAGATCATCCAAAAGTAGATACCCACAAACAAACCACCACCAATGATATTGCCAATAGTGACAGGGATTAGGTTGTTTATAACAAAATCCAGAACGTTGAGATCGGCATAGTTAGCAATGTTTGCCCCTGTCATTTGCCAAAATTCTGCTGGTGCGAAGTTTTTAATGGCAATCGCCATAGGCACCTGGAACATGTTTGCGATGCTGTGCTCAAAGCCCGATGCCACAAACATTGCCACTGGCAAGATCAAGATAATCACTTTATCTGTAAGAGAGCGGGCACTGTATGTCATCCAAATAGCCAAACAAACCAAAAGATTACACATCAAGCCCAACGCAACGGCCTGCCAGAAAGTATGGTGAAGCTTATGCTGTGAAATGGCCATGGCATTGAGCCCCATCAGCCCGCCATCACTCATATATTCTTTAGTGACCATCATGATACCCACCAGCATCATGGCCCCAACAAAATTACCGAAGTAGACAACGCACCAGTTCTTGGCCAGTTGACCCCATGTTATTCGACCACTCACCTTAGCAACGAGCGTCAGCACTGTGCTGGTAAACAGCTCACCGCCTGTGATAACCACAAGTATCAAGCCAAGGCTGAACGCCAACCCGCCCATCAACTTCGCCATACCATAGGGCATTTCCGCTGCGCCCGTCGTCACCACAGTATAAAAAACGAATGCGATGCCAATGTGCATGCCAGCAGCAATCGCTAACATAAATGATTTTATTGGCTTTTTGGTTGCTTTGCTTTCACCTACATCAGCGGCACGTACGGCCATTTCTGGAGGAAGAAGAGATTCAAAAGGAGTGGGGGTTGTATCTGCCATTACGCAATTTCACACATAGATAAAGGTTAAAGAGTACGCAGAATCTACTCCTCATCAGTCCTATTGCATAGCTGTGTTTATGCAACTTTATATTGAATTTATGGCAAGCAGCATTTTTATAGCTGTACAGCTTAAAGGGTATTTGAGCTATGATGATCTATTTGATCATCATAGGTCAAATACCTTCAATAATTAGCTAATTCTATACGTTGGGTCCTACATATGTTGCTGTCATTTGGTATCCGATGCCAATACCGTTGCTTTCAAATTCTGTCATCTCCAAAGCTCCCTCAATCACAATGGAATCGAAGAAGTAGCTCGCTGGAATGCCAGTCTCGTAACGTACAACAATCATTTGATTCGCTGGCGGTGGAGGCACATGAATACATGCGCCAAAGAAGGGCACCAAGATGAATTCAGTCACCATGCCATTTTCCCCTTCAAGTGGGGCCATGAAGCCAGCTAGGCGAATATTCTCACCCGCCAAAGAAGTGGCATAATTTACCTCTCCCAATCCATATTGCTGGTCTAATCCGGGGGCTTCTTCATTGTGTAATGGCATTGCTTGCAAGGTTTGAATTTGCTGTGAAAGGGCTAGTTGCTCCTCTTCAGGAATAAGATCTAGCCAATCAATCTGTTGGCTTTGTAGCTTGGTTTCAGTAATTGATTCGGAGCAGCCACTGACAAACCAAACCAACAGAACAGCGGATAACAGTAAACAGATACGGTTTAACATAAATAAGGTACAAACTTGTTTGGGGAAAGGATAAGGGGTGGGATTCTGCCACCCCTATAGCTCTAATTTCGAATTACTTGATCAGAGCAATTTCTGCATCACCATGAAGGACAACCCAGAAGTTATTCTCCGCAGCATCTTTACCGACCAAAGGCTCGGCATGGCATCCTGGAACTCGGTTTGGCGGTGTATCTAGGTACTCGTCTTCAAAACGCCCTTCGAATACACACTCATCAGAGGTAATGGTCTGCCATTCTCCCCACCCTTTTTTCCATGCCAGCTGATGCTTATCAAAGTCTACCCCTGGTGCCACCTCAAACTGGAAGGCATACGGGTCTGAAGATTGCTTTAACAGATCCCAGTCTGCTGTTGCGTAGCTAGGTAGAGGATGAGGCGCTTTTGCTGAGCCATCAGGTTGGCTTCCCGGCATGCCTTGTTCAGTCTGAATATCCTTTTCACCGCCGTACGCATTTTGGTAAATGCCCGATTGGTTTTGAGTGCCAGAGATTATGGCAATATCGGATGCTGTTTCTTTGCTTGCTTCAGACCAACTCAGAGATAAAAGTTTCTTCATATCAATCGTCGTAGCACGAACGGTGACGTTTTCGTTCTCTTCGTTTGGATAGATACGCTCATCACCATTTAGATTCGGTGTCCAAGAAGCATGCTTTTGGAACAAGAACTGATAAGCCATGCGCATAAGCTCGTTTTGGCTTTGTGCCTTACTGTAGCCCTCAGTCCAGCTTAGTGTTCTCTGCGTTGAATCAACACGGTTGAAGGTGTTGTTCTCTCCCGCTAAAACCCTGACTCGTGAACCATCATCAGCAACACACTCGTTGGTGCGGTAGCTAGCGGTATACTCCAGCACTGGTCGCATATCTTCCGGTAGGCTATTGGCATAGATAATCTTTTCACAGCGATTATTAGTGCGAGAGAACTTATCCATTAGTACCCACTCTGGATCAACAAGCTCTTTTGCCCCATCGTCATTGTGCTTGACGGTATGAGGCGCAGAGAATGCCGTGTAATCTATGCGATCACCCTTGATAGCAAGTTGCGCCGCATTCACATCATAGGCGTAGGAGTCATGGCCCTCGTTGTATGTACCCATCTTCATCTGAATTACGTTTTGCACCAACTCACGCTCACCGTACCGGAACTCATAGCCTTTGTACGAGGCGTTGCCGCTGACAATCTGAGTGTATTGAGGAAGGCGATAATTGCCCCCAGTCGGAGTCCAAGATTGAGTCTCAGTGCCGACTGGCGCTTTAATCACTGAACGTTGGTAAAGATGCTCATGTCCCTGAACCCACACCACATCATTCTCATAGAAGAAGTCACGGATCTGGTCCCACTGGCTGTGCAGTTTATCATCGCGGTAGCCACCCTCTGTGCCTTCTACGATAAGCTCGCGTGTCTCACCATATTTCGCACCCACTAAGCCATCATGGCTGGCAATGACAACATGATCGATATTGTTACGATGCTCGGCGACTACTTCTTTTATCCACGGGAAAGCAATTGGCAGGTTCCAATACGCGAGTGGGATGATCAGGGTGTTCTTACGAATCACGTAGTAGTTCAACCACTCACGCTTAGGCATGTGCACCGCGTCCTCGGGAATGAACTCCTTCATGTAGTCAATCCATTCAGTGGTATAGGCAAAGCTATCTTCGTGGTTGCCCATCAAGGGTAAAAACTCCATTCCTTGAGCCTTGTACTCACGAGCAATTCCAACCCAGCTTTCCCACTCGGTCGTTGTGCCTTTATCTGTTAGGTCACCAACAGGAATAACAATGTTAACCCCTTGCTCAAGATGCTTATCGAGCACTGCTCTCATTGGATGCTCAGCAACCTTAATACCATCAGCCTGAGTATCAGGAAGCAAACCTATGGTTAGCTCTGCTTGGGCTTCTGGAATATTCGGCTCATCAGGTTTTTGCGTATCATTACCTGAATCGGTACTGCCGCTATTACAGCCAGCCAAGGTTAAGGCAACTAGAGTTGCGAGAAAGGATTTTTTTGACGGTAACATTGTTGTGTTTCCCTACTAGGTTATTAATGGCTAGGGAAACTAAGAGGCTTGCATTACATTCTGGTTTCAGTTTTTTAAGCAAACGATGACACAAACATGACCGTACTATTTCAATTCAAATAACTACTACTAACCTATTGTTTTAAAAGAACTTAAAATTAGATCTATTACTCTATAATCTAAAAATGGAAATGTCAGGCAATGTAAGTTCGCGTTACCTTTTACCTAACAGCGCAATTAACAACGTCAACGCTTCCATCTTGGCTACAACAAAAAATCTTTTTGGATCATGATGTTACTATTCTGTGAGCTGTACGGTATAATTGTTGTTCACAATTTATTTCAATTCACACCACACACTAAGCACTCAGTTGTATATCACTTTCCCGCCCCCCGAGATTGAGTCTAGTGGCCGTTAACTGTGAGAGCTATCTAGGGAAATCTATGGATCAGAAAGAAAAGAGGCTGATAAAGGTATTCAGCATCATATTGTCGCTCGTTTTTGCGATATCGAGTATCGCCAAGTTTTCGGGGGTAGAACTGCTGCATCTGCCATTCAAAGAAATGAGCCTATCCACTTGGTACGGCTACTTTATTGCGGTGTTAGAAATGTTAATGGCGATGGGCATTCTCAAAAAAAATACCGCCTCTATGTCAGCGGTGGGCATGAACGTTATCTTTGCGGGCATGAGCTTTTATTTTTACAACTATCAAACCCCACTCTATTTGATACCAACTGGGATACTTGCCCTTATGGCGATTACTGTGGCCTATTTAACACATGATGACTGCATTACCGCGCAAGGTCTGCCGAAAACACAGTAAAGTCCCTTTCACCAGCGCACGGCCTAAATGCTGGATGGTTGAATAAAGATATTTTTCAATGCGTGATGTAGCCACTCACTCACCACACCGATCCCATTTTCTCGTCGACGTATCAACCCCACCTCAGCGGTAAGGCTAACCGGCAAGTTGTCTGCGGGTAACTGCACCAAACTATCACGATACCACTGAGCTGAAGCAATATGATCAGGAATGAGCGCCCACCCCATTCCATTTCCCACTAAATCACCGATGACAAAATAGCTGTCTATGTACCAATGATGAGCGACTAAGGGTTCATCCCGACCTTCTCCGTTGCGATCGCAGATAACAAACTGCCGGTATTGCTGCAGGTCCACTATAGTCGGTGACTTTACGCGAGTAAGGGGATGGTCTTGCCCTGCAATGAGTCGCAATCGATACTGGCCTATCGAAGTAAACTCTAACTCTTCATCAATTTGACGTGACTTAAACAACACCCCAAGGTCCGCTTTTCCTTGCTCTATATACAGCGAAATATCTTCTCTAGACCCATTGATAATAGTGAGCTTTAGATTTGGAAAAGCCTCACCCAACTCCACAAATATTGGGGCAAATGCCATGACCTGAATCGCCTCATCTACCGCTAACACCAGCTCAATCTCTTCCTTTTTAGAGGCACTTAACGCGCGTGATTGCAGGCGCTGAGCTTGCTCAAGCACGCCTTTTGCCTCCACCAGCATCTCTTTTCCAAGAGGAGTGAGCTCAGGTAATTTACGAGAGCGATCAAACAGCTCAAAGCCTAGGTCCGCCTCTAAGTTTGCGACCGCGGTACTGACTCGAGATTGCGCCTTGCCTAATTTACGGGCAGCAGCCGAAAAGGAGCCCAATTGAGCTGAATATACAAATGACTGCAGTTGATCTAGGGTCCAGTTCATGGTTTCACCTATACGCTAAACGGATAGTAACTAACTTTTATATATCATATTTTACTAGATAATGGGGCCAAATTATTTAGCCAGATAGAAAAGCATGACCACCGAAGCGATAAAACAAGACGAATCAGTTAGCCAAGTATTCTGGCGCTTTGCCATACCTTCTGTAGCGGCAATGCTGATCAGTGGCTTGTATCAAATCATCGACGGTATTTTTGTTGGTCATTATGTGGGCTATTCGGGTCTTGCCGGTATCAATATGGCGTGGCCTATCATTGCGACCATTATGGGATTTGGCATCCTCGTGGGTATGGGGGCAGGAAGCCTTGTTTCCATGTATCGCGGTGAGAGACAGCCTCAGCAAGCGACCAATGTTTTACAAACCGCCATTGGCTTAACCATCTTGTTCTCCCTCATCTCTATGCCAATTATTGGTGTATGGGGGCGAGACCTATTGGTACTGCAGGGCGCTGCGGGCGAGTCTCTTACTCACGGTTTCAATTACATCAGTATCTTTGTTTACAGTGCGCCTATGGCGATTTCAGCCACTGTTATCCCAATGCTTGTCCGCAACGACAATAGCCCAAAGGTGGCTACGGTATTAACCATCATTGGTGCTGTACTCAATATAATCTTGGACTACCTGTACATAGGCGTTCTTGACCAAGGACTGCAAGGGGCAGCCATTGCTACGGCAATATCTCAACTCGTCGTGACTGTGCTTGGTCTTGCTTATTTTGTCTCTAATAAAGCCGAGATTCGCTTAACAAGCCTGGCGTTTGATTTTCAAAAAGCGTTTCGCATCTGTCAGTTAGGCGCATCTAGCATGCTGATGTTTGCTTATTTCTCTTTTGTTATCGCGCTGCATAATCGCTTATTGATGCACTACGGCACTGAGGTTCATGTCGGTGCCTTTGCCATCATCGGCTATATAGCCACGATGTACTATTTGTTTGCGGAGGGCATCGCATCAGGCATGCAGCCTCCCGTGAGCTACGATTTTGGCGAAAAGCGTTATAGCCGCATCAAGGGGACTGTGGCTTTGGCGCTGAAGGTAGTATTGATATCGGGCGTCGCAACAGTCGTGCTATTGAATCTGTTTCCTGAGTTCTTTATCTCTTGGTTCTCGGATTCAAATGCAGAATTGATAGCTACCACAGTTACGGGGATGCGACTGCATCTAGCAGCTCTATTTCTAGATGGATTCTTATTCTTGGCTTCGGTGTACTTTATGGCGGTGGGCAAAGCAGGAAAGGCGATGTTCGTTTCTGTGGGCAACATGCTAGTGCAATTACCGTTTCTGTTCTTTGTTCCTCAATGGTTTGGTGTTGAGGGTGTCTGGGTGGCCGTGCCATTGTCAAACCTTGCATTGACAATGATCGTAGCCCCAATGCTGTGGAAAGATATCCAAGCCTTGACTAATAAAGAGGTGGCTATTTCCGACGCGGTCGTCGCCACCTCTTAACGTCAATTAAAGCGCTTTAAGGTAATCCAACATTCCGGTAATCGCCGCTACTTGGGCGCGGTTACACTCCTCGGTTGTTGCTTTAGCGCTGTCTGGATACACTTCGGTTGTCGTGGTGTATTTGGCCTTGCTAAAGCCAGCGCATAGGCCCAGTTTTTCTAGCGGATAGTTAATTACGCCATGCTGTACCACTTGTGAACCAATGATGGTGCCATCTGGGTCAGCAGGGGCAATATGAGTGACTTTTTCCACGGAAGCAATAATGGCTGTCTGCATCTCTTCACATGGATTTTCAGTGTCGCCCACAGTATAAAAACCATCAGGAATTGAACCCTCAAAGTACTCCAGCCCATCGCGTGCCGCTAAGGCCGGTCTAAATTCTTCTTCATCACTGTTTGTAGTCTCATGCAGATCGATATGTGCAAAGACTTCAACACCTAGGTCTTTGACAAACTGCATCACTAGCGCAGACTCAGGGGCTGAGCTGTTCTCTACAAATGAGCGATTTGGGTCTACTGCCTCTGGGTTCCAGCGATTAATGATTTCATAGCCCCAAGGAGATACACAGGGTGCAACAATGAGATTGAAGTCGCTTTGATACTGAGAGGCCGTTTCTTTCAAAAACAGCAGTGCGCCTTGTACGCCACTGGTCTCGTAACCATGTACACCACCGGTGACAAGTACCGTTGGCTTATCGCTATGCCATTGCTTAGATTTAAAGCCAAACAGTGGGTAAGGCCCTGATGGGTAATCCAGCTCTCCATATTGAACACGCTCGAAGCTATCACCGATTTCATCCATCTTAGAAAGCACTTCGTCTTTATAAGAACGCTGTAAAGTGCGACTCTCACGCCATTGTTGAACTTCTTTTTGAGTCCACTTTTGACCGGGTGTTCCAATTGGATAAGTGTGTGTTTGTTGCATGCTCGTGGTCCATTCTAGATGAGTATGCGAGCTAGCCTATCACACTCCGAAAGGTAAGATTAATACGCGGTTGTGAGACTTTTGTGGTTTTTGGGATACAGTGTTGCCAATGCGCTTGCAAATCGCCCGCCATTACCAGTAAAGCGCCATCCTCTAATATGTACTCTATCTTTTGCTTGGTCTGTTTGTGCTTAAGAATGAAACGCCGACTAGCACCTAGGCTTAATGAAGCAATGATGGGGGAATCTCCCAATGATTTTTCATCATCACTATGCCATCCCATGTGGTCTTGCCCATCACGGTAGAGATTGATCAGAGCAGTATTAAAGCTTTGCTGGGCAATGCTTTCCACTCTTTCCTTGATAGGCTGTATTAGTGCTGGCCAAGGCAAGGGCTCAAGGGTAATACCCGAGTATCTATAAGCGTGCGTACCACACAATACGTGTAGCCTTGGCTGCATCACCGAGCGTCCGTACATTTTGATTGCTCGCTGCTCCCAAGGAAGTTGATTGTGCAGAGACTGAAATAACTCATTGGCCTCGTTAGGTAGCATGAATTTGGGGTCGTAATAGAGCCAACCCTGCTCTACCTCTAACCATTGAGGCTGCTCTGGAAATAGCACTATAAAATTGCTCGCACGATAAACATGCGTTTAGATTAGCAACAAAACTTGGATAAACGCAAAAACGCCAAGCATTGCTTGGCGTTAATATGGAATACAAAGTTGCCCCAACTATTAGCTCTCTTCAGAGCCGTCTTTTTGCTCTTCCATATCAGCCAGTTTGGCTTCTAGCTCTTTGATTTTCACTTCAGCCTCTAGCTCCGCAAGGCGCTTCTCAGCATCAGAGCGATTATCCTGCTTTAAGCCATCAGCCTGGATCTCTGTTCTATCTTTAGAGCGAGCATCATCCACATCTTTCATTGAGCCAGCAACACCACCAGCAACACCGCCAGCTACCGCCCCTTTAGCCGCTAAGCTAGCATCGCCAGTTAACGCACCTGCCGTTGCACCTAGCAAGGCACCACCAATAGCGCCACGGTTACGACCCGCATTTTTATTCTCAGCATCCATTGCCTCGTTTGATGCACAGCCTGTTACAGTAAACAGAGAAGCAATCAGAAGTAGTAGAGTAGATTTAGTACGCATTGTCATGGCAACCTCAGTAGTCAGTGTTGTTTGGGAACGCTGATAATTTAACCAAATCTAACCATTCAAAAAATAGCCGAAGCAGTAAATCTGATATTTCCATTAAAAATATCTAATCTTTCTCCTATTCATGCTGAAGGAGAACTGCATTTTCTCGGGCATATGAATTCAATACCTCCAGATATTTATATTGAAAATATCTGAAAGCAAGTTCCCCATAATGATTGAATCATTCAGTTCTCATAAGCTACCCCACATCGGCACTTTGCCCACTTATGAGAGACATTATGAAAGCGAACCTTCTTCCTTTATCTTTAGTCATTATTAGCGCTTTGACCGCAACAGCGTCTTTTGCTGGTGCCAGTGCAAACGAAGCGCTACCCGCATTTAATGCTGAGTCAAAAAATGCAACTAAGTACACCGCTGACTTTAATAACTCACTGCGCTCACAATTGAACTTCTCTGATACAACGGATTTTGAGTTGGCTGATAAAGGATTTATCGCTCGTGAAGACAACCTTAAGATCATGAACAAAGATGGCAAAAGCGTTGCTTGGGAATTAGGTAGCTATGACTTCCTATTACAAGGCAAAGACTTTGACAGCATTCACCCTAGTATGCAGCGTCAAGCCGTCCTAAACATGAAGCACGGTCTTTACCAAGTGCGAGATGGTGTTTATCAGGTACGTGGCTATGACCTAGCCAATATTACCTTCGTACGCAGTGAAAATGGCTGGATTGTCTTCGATCCATTGACCATCCCTGAAACAGCAGAAGCTGCTTATGAGCTGTTTAAGAAGCATGTTCCAAATGGCGATCTACCAATAAAAGCAGTGGTGTATTCTCACTCTCATGCTGACCACTTTGGTGGAGTAAAAGGGATTGTCTCTCAGCAGCAGGTTGATGCTGGTGAGGTTGAGATCATTGCGCCTCGTGGCTTTACCAAACACTCGATCTCAGAAAACGTTCTGGCAGGGACGGCAATGGCAAGGCGCGTGCTGTACCAATACGGCACATCACTAGACAAAGGCGCTCAAGGACAAGTGGATGCGGCCATTGGTAAGTCCGTGGCTTCTGGTGAGCTGTCTTTGATCATTCCGACTCTAGAGGTTCAAGACGACATCCAAAGCGTTACCGTAGATGGCCTAGAGCTGGTAATGCAGAACGCGCCAGAAACCGAAGCGCCATCAGAAATGAACACCTATATCCCAGAATACAAGACGTACTGGGGTGCGGAAACTACCGTGGGCGGTCTTCATAACCTGTACACACTTCGCGGCGCATTTGTTCGTGACTCCTTGCAATGGGCAGATGTGATCAACGAAGCCTTGTATGAGTTTGGTCATCACTCAGAGGTGCTGATCGCCTCTCACAGCTGGCCTCGCTGGGGCAACGACAACGTGGTTAACTTCCTCGAGAAGCAGCGTGATATGTATGGCTACCTGCACGATGAATCTCTGCGTCTGGCAAATCATGGCGTCAACATCAATGACATCCAAGATGAATTTAAAGTGCCTGAAACCTTAGCCAATGAATGGTACTTGCGTGGCTATCACGGTTCTTATCATCGTAATGCCAAAGCGGTATTAAATAAGTACCTAGGCTACTTTGACATGAACCCAGCGAGTCTGATTCCGCACAGCACGACTGAATCAGCGAAACGCTATGTAGAAGACTTTGGTGCCGACAACATTATTGCTGCCGGTAGCAAAGCCTTTGATCGAGGTGACTACCGCTGGTGTGCTGAGATCGTCAATAAGGTGGTCTTTGCTGAACCTGAAAACAAGCAAGCTCGATACCTGCAAGCAGACTGTCTTGAGCAATTAGGCTACCAGAGTGAATCATCTGGAGAGCGTAACGTATTTCTTGTGGGCGCTGATGAACTGCGCCGAGGTATTGTCAAAGGCGCATCCACTAAGACCGCCTCTGCAGACATGATTCAAAACATGCCAACGGCAGATTTTCTGAACTACATGGGCGTACGCCTAAATGGACCAAAGGCGGCGCAAGACAACTTTGAAATGCGCGCCAACTTAATCATTACCGATGAGAATGAGAAGTTTGCCATCGAGGTGAAGAACGGTCGCATGAGCTCGATTGAAGGCTTTGATGTCAACAATCCAAACTTCACATTGACTATGCAACGCTCAGCCTTCGATCAATTGCTGACTCAGCAATCGACCATGCAAGAGTTGATCAAATCAGGTGAAATTAAGGCGGAAGGCAGTCTGGATAAGCTGGGTGAACTAACGGGTTATCTGGACAACTTCGAGATGTATTTCAACGTGATAGAGCCACAAGATCACTCAAAGTATAGCGTGGGCTACTCTGCCTCAGGTGAGTCTCCGATTAACCGATAATCAAATAAAAACACGCGTTGGCTAAAGTCCTAGGAGGCAAGCTTATCTCGATAAGCTAAGCACACGGAAGTGCTTAGGGTCTGTTGACCTAATGTATTTTACGATTGGAGCTGAACATGCCTACCCTTATCAAAAAAACCATAGCTTTGCTTTTGTCTACAACATTGCTCGTTCCATCACTAGCAACAGCATGTGTCATGGATGGCATTGGAAGTGGCGCGCTTTATCAGGTGCCAAAACAAACCTTTAGTCTTCAATTAGCAACCGCTCAAGCGATTAATGCTGGCAAGATAAAGGTGGCTGTTGGTGGCCGTTATGAGCAAAGAATGATGATGCTGATGTTTCAACTTCAACAACAACTCAGTTCTGAAAATGAGGGAGAGTGGTTCTTATTTGAATCGAGCAAAGGACATTACTACAAGATCATAGCGTCAGATTCTAGGATCAGCATCAAGCAACATGAAGTCCCACAAGGGGAAAGTGAAGAGTCCATTATCATTGATGTCGATGTGTTAAGCGCTATTGTGAGTAAGCAAATAAACGCAACGCAAGCTGTAGACTTGGGCATCTTACACCTACCCAACGATGCTCATAGCCTACTCATCAGTTAGTACTTACTATCGGCTCATCTTTGGCAAGTAGATTAGAGACCAACTCACGTAACCACACATTAGCCTTGTTTTGATTCATTCGGCTATTCCAAACCAGGTAAGACTGGTAGGTATCCACATCAAAGGGAAAGTCCAACACCTCAAGCCCAAAGGTATCTTGATACTGCTGCGCAAGATGATAGGGAACCGTCGCGATCGCATCACTAAATGACACCGCACTCATTATGCCCATTAATGAAGAGTGCTGAGAATGCACTGCTCGCTGTGGTAAGACTTCATCAACGAACCAACCCACGAACGGCAGGCTTCTTCTACGCAGGTTAAGTATGGCGTGCTTTTCACTCAGGTATTGATCTTTACTGATCGAATGACTAGAAAACCTCGGGTGCCCTTTTCGCACCACACAACAGAGTTTATTTTCGGTCAGTGGTTGGGTGGTATACACTCGAGAGGTGGACTTCACCACGTCGATAACAAGATCGACCTTTTCATTACTAAGATCATCGTAGATCGCTTCTTCAGTTGCTGGCAGCTCTTTAGTCACCACATCAATACCCGGTGGCATCGCGGTATTCACTAGCGCGCGCTGCAAGGTATAAATGAGCCCTTCGTGCACATAGACAACAAACGTTCGCTGGCTTTGTTCAGGCTCGAAGCTCTCAAGACCAGACAAGCAAGCCTCTATATCTAATAATGGACTTGCTAACCTCTCGTAAAGATCCTGAGCAAATCGAGTAGGCTTAATTCCCCTGCCCGTTCTTGCAAACAGCTCCTGCCCTGCATTGTCTTTTAACCGTGCCAATGCATTACTGACCGCGGATTGAGTCATATCTAACTCATCAGCAGCCTTAGTGACAGATTGGCTGCGATAAGCAATCACAAAGACTCTTAATAAATTGAGGTCGAAGCGTTTATTTTTAGTTCGCATATAAGATGCTGTCCCACAAAGATTTACTCAGCTCTAAGAATAAACCAAGATACCGCTACCAACCGTCATCTAGGTGTAAAACTCTGATATTTATCGATATCTCGACTTATTTAATTACTGGTCGGCAGGAAAAGCCACCCCAGTTTGCGCTCGAATCTCAGTAATGACCTTTGAGGTTATCAAAGCTCTTTGTTTGTCTGCTGAGTGAATTCGCCCGCTTTTTATGGCTTTGGCAAAGGCTTTGGCTTCGTAGTACATAGGATTTGCGTGTTGCTCTATTGCAATAGACCGAGGCGATTGCCCCCTTTGATGCCATTCCACACTTTGGCACAAAGAAATCATGTCAATTTGTAGTGCGGCATCCTCTCCTTGTATTTCGCAAGGCAGGTAAGAATCATTCACCTTTGAATGGGTAACCACCGCATCAAAATCCCCATAGTTAAGGATGACACTGCCATGGCCATCAACACCCGATTCCAGCAAAGCGGCGTGCGCTTTTATAGATTGAGGATCACCAAAAAGTTCAACGCAGGCCGCAATACAATAAAAACCGATATCCATAATAGAGCCATTGGAGAATGCAGGATTGAAGGTGTTAGGGTTCTCTCCGTCCAAGTACTTTTGATAGCGAGAAGAATACTGGCAGTAGTTAATATTCGCCTTACGAAGCTTCCCTAGTTTGGGGATAGACTGCCTAACAATATCGAAGTTGGGAAGATAACTAGACATGTAGGCTTCAAAGAGAATGACACCTTGCTCTTCAGCGACCTGATACATCTGCTCTGCCAGTGCAAAGTTTGAAGCAATCGGTTTCTCCACAATAACGTGTTTACCCGCTTTCATCATTTGAATCGCTTGAGGGGCATGCAATGAATTAGGGCTAGCGATATAGACAGCATCAACATTGCTGTTGGCAAGGGCTTCTAAAGAGTCAAAGCAATCACTTGCTTGATGTTTTTCGGCAAATTGCTTCGCGTTCTCTATCTTCCTTGAATAGACAGCCTGCAATGTAAACGAGTCGCTTGCCTTTGCTGCATCAATAAAGCGCTCTGTAATCCAGTTTGAGCCTATAACACCCAGTTTCAACATCTCAATTCCTCTTTGAACGTTTCAGATGATCTATCAGTCAATAGTTGAAGAATATAACACGTTCCGAAACGCCAGATTTAGATAACAACAACACAGCTGAGGCCTGATCCGGCCTAGTTTTAGCTCTGTGGATTTATTTCAATGTTAAAAATAATAATTTTGCGCTAAAACCTTGTTCTAAGACAATTCTAAATCGTGAACTTCATTAAGTTCGGTGTTAGAATCCGACACCAGAAAGAAACTTTATTACAGAATTTTTGCCGATAGTGCCTGAATGACTAAAGCGTTCATTCAGACTTTAACGGCGGATTAGACGAAAAATAATCCAATTATCGCTCTTAAATTGACTGATAATGTGTGATTGGTCGTCGTGGTTGCCAATAAATGCTTTTTGAGTCACAAATTAACGACTCGCTGTAAATTTTGTAATTTAATTACAAATGAAGTAATATGGCCGCCAGTACCCTATTTAAACTTACGTAATACTTACCGGAGAGTATTTTCCATGAAAAAGACCAAAATCGTATGTACGATTGGCCCTAAAACTGAATCTGTAGAGAAGCTAACTGAACTAGTAAATGCAGGCATGAACGTAATGCGCCTGAACTTCTCTCACGGTAACTTTGAAGAGCACGCTGCGCGTATCGAAAACTACCGCGAAGTTATGTCTAAAGTAGGCAAGCAGCTAGCTATCCTTCTAGATACTAAAGGTCCAGAAATCCGTACAATCAAACTAGAAGACGGCAATGACGTTGATCTAGTAGCTGGTCAAGAATTCACTTTCACTACAGATGCTGCTGTAGTTGGTAACAAAGACATCGTTGCTGTAACTTACCTTGGTTTCGCGAACGACCTAACTGCTGGTAACACTATCCTAGTAGACGACGGTCTAATCGAAATGGAAGTTATCTCTACTTCTGAAACTGAAGTTAAGTGTAAAGTTCTTAACAACGGCGCACTAGGCGAAAACAAAGGTGTTAACCTTCCTGGCGTTTCTGTTCAACTTCCTGCTCTTTCTGAGAAAGATAAAGCTGACCTTAAGTTCGGTTGTGAGCAAGGCGTTGATTTCGTTGCTGCTTCTTTCATTCGTAAAGAAGAAGACGTTAAAGAAATCCGTGAGCTTCTAAACGCTAACGGTGGCGAAAACATCCACATCATCTCTAAGATCGAGAACCAAGAAGGTGTTGATAACTTTGACGCTATCCTTGAAGCTTCTGACGGCATCATGGTTGCTCGTGGCGACCTAGGTGTTGAGATCCCAGCTGAAGAAGTAATCTTCGCTCAGAAGATGATGATCGAGAAGTGTAACCGTGCACGTAAAGTTGTTATCACTGCAACTCAAATGCTTGATTCTATGATCAGCAACCCACGTCCAACTCGCGCAGAAGCGGGTGACGTTGCAAACGCAATCATGGATGGTACTGACGCAGTAATGCTTTCTGGTGAAACTGCTAAAGGTAAGTACCCAGTAGAATCAGTAGCTATCATGGCTCAAATCGCTAACCGTACTGACAGCGCGCTAAAAGCAGAACTAGGTTCTCGTCTTGACAGCCCACGTCTACGCATCACTGAAGCAGTATGTAAAGGCGCAGTAGACACAGCTGAGAAGCTAGCTGCTCCACTAATCATCGTTGCTACTGAAGGCGGCAAGTCTGCACGTTCTGTACGTAAGTACTTCCCAACTGCAAGCATCGTTGCTCTAACAACTAACCCTAAGACTGCTGCACAGCTAGTTCTTACTAAAGGTGTTCGTCCAGTTCTTGTTGATTCTATCGACAGCACTGATGAGTTCTACAAAAACGGCAAAGAGTACGCTCTAGAAGCTGGTTTTGGTAAGAAAGGCGACATCGTAGTTATGGTTTCTGGCGCTCTAGTTGCTTCAGGTACTACTAACACTGCATCTGTACACGTACTATAATTTGTAGTTCGATACAGATACAAAAAAGAGAGCCAATCGGCTCTCTTTTTTTATGTCTATTTCTTAGTAAGTTTTAGTAGGAGAACAGTTCACTTCGATGTGTGTTCATCAACAACACTAGTGGTAAAAAGTAAACAGCGTTAAATGTCACCGCCATCATCAATAAACCACCAACCACTAATCTTACAAATGCATTCTTTAACATACTTCGCCTCGATATGATCACAGAGTTGCGCTATCCCTATCCCACTCAGCGATGCTGTGTTCATTCAAACTGGGCGCAGTGTATCGTTCAAAAAAGCACCACGCAATCACAATAATCATACTATTTGCACTAACTCAAAGTTCTAGGCAATAAAAAAGCCATCCCTGTGACAGGGATGACTTTAACAATAAGCACAAAGTTTTAATTTTTCAGTAGCTTAAGCTAGATGCAAAACCAATAAGCAAGCGTTCGCTTTTCAACACACCTGAAATGAAAACTATGCTTTCAGTGCTCTTTCGCCACGGGCAATACCCACGACTCCGCTTCGAGCTACCTCAATCACATCAGTAATTTCAGATACTGCTTGAATAAAAGCGTCGAGCTTTTCACTGGTGCCCGCCAGTTGTACTGTGTACTGAGAGGCGGTGACATCAACGATCTGCCCACGGAAGATATCAGCGGTGCGCTTCACTTCAGCACGAGCAAATCCCGATGCCTTTAGTTTCACCATCATAAGCTCACGCTCAATGTGATCAAACTCAGTCACTTCTTGCACCTTGAGTACATCAATCAACTTGTGCAGTTGCTTCTGAATTTGCTCTAGTTGCAGTTCATTGGTTTCTGTTGTGATATTCAGACGTGAAAGGGTCTCATCGTCTGTTGGTGATACCGTCAGAGATTCAATGTTATAGCCACGCTGTGAGAACAGACCCACTACTCGAGACAGTGAACCTGGTTGGTTTTCCATTAGTAGGGAAATGATATGTCTCATAGTTAGGTTCTCTCCGTCTTGCTTAGCCACATATTGTCCATGCCTTCGCCTTTGACTTGCATTGGATACACGTGCTCGGTTTCATCTACGCTGATATCGACAAATACCAAGCGGTCTTTCATATCTAATGCTTTTTGCAGGCCTGATTCGAGCTCATCTGGCGAGGAAATACGAATACCCACATGTCCATAAGCCTCAGCAATAGCTGCGAAATCAGGTACAGAAGTCATGTAGGAATTAGAGTGACGTCCTTCGTAGATGATGTCTTGCCACTGCTTAACCATTCCTAGGAAGCGGTTATTTAGGTTAATGATTTTTACTGGAATGCCGTATTGGAGCGCCGTAGACAGCTCTTGGATATTCATTTGAATACTGCCATCACCAGTCACAACCACTACTTCTTCTTCAGGGTGTGCGAACTTAACCCCCATTCCCGCAGGAAGACCAAAGCCCATAGTTCCTAGACCGCCTGAGTTAATCCAACGGCGAGACTGTTTGAATGGGTAGTAAAGCGCCGCAAACATTTGATGCTGACCTACGTCAGAGGCCACATACGCATCACCATCTGTCAGTTTGTGCAGGGTTTCAATAACCTGTTGCGGTTTAATTTTGTCTGGCGATTTCTCGTAAGCTAAACATTGACGCTCACGCCAAGTCGCAATCTCACTCCACCAGTGGTCTAAGGCTTCTTTATCGTTGTCACTATTTTGATTTTCCAACAGCGACACCATGCACTCAAGAACCTTGTCGGCAGAACCCACAATCGGTAGGTCTGCTCGGACATTCTTAGAGACTGAAGACGGGTCAATATCCACATGGATGATCTTAGCGTCAGGACAGTACTTCTCTAGGTTATTGGTGGTACGGTCATCAAATCGTACGCCCACACCAAAAATAAGATCGGCATTGTGCATCGCCATGTTGGCTTCGTAAGTACCGTGCATGCCCAGCATACCCAAAGAGTTGCTATGCATCCCAGGGAAAGCGCCTAAGCCCATAAGGGTACTCACCACAGGCAAGTTCAGCTTCTCAGCCAAACTAATTAGATATTGGTCTGATTCTGAGATAACCGCGCCGCCACCCACATACAACACAGGCTTTTTCGCCTCTAAAAGCGCCTTCAACGCCTTTTTGATCTGTCCTTTATGTCCAGATGTGGTTGGGTTGTAAGAACGCATTTTGATGGATTCAGGATACTCGTAAGGGAGTTTAATCTGAGGATTCATGACATCTTTCGGCACATCAATAACCACAGGACCGGGACGACCAGTCGAGGCGATGAAAAATGCTTTTTTAACCGTTTCGGCGATATCTTCAGCGCGCTTTACTAAAAAGCTATGTTTAACGATCGGGCGCGATACGCCGACAATGTCACACTCTTGAAACGCATCATTACCAATCAGGCTATTGGGTACGTTTCCTGAAATGACGATCATTGGGATCGAATCCATATACGCTGTCGCAATACCAGTAACGGTATTCGTCGCACCAGGGCCAGAACACACGAGCACGACACCAGGCTTACCCGTTGAGCGGGCATAACCGTCGGCCATATGCGTTGCTGCTTGTTCATGGCGCACTAAGACGTGTTTGATCTTATCAGTCTTTGCATGAAGGGCATCGTAGATATCAAGTACCGAACCGCCGGGGTAGCCAAAGATCTGCTCTACTTCTTCTTCGATCAATGACTGGACGATCATTTCTGCGCCAGATAACATTTTCATTACATCTCTCCTTACCGATTGCGAATAGGTTTGGTCCACTTATCCGCTAGGTTTTACATAGCTAGGGCTTATTCGTAGCCTAAAAGTATCCTTATCATTACTGAGCGTTTAAGTACCTCAATAACAATTCAACTATGTCCCCACACAGGCCATAGCAGGCGTGGGATAACCTGCCCACCATACCGTTTTTGACCTACAGCTGTCCACGCAAAAACCACATTTCATTAACAAAAATCACAAAAAAGCACAGCCATATGACTCGTGATTCTTAACTATCTGTTTTTAATAGCGTTAAATAAAAAAAGCCCGCCAACTTAATAAAGTGGCGGGCTCTAATTGTTTACGTTAATGCACTACTTTTTAGGCTTTGATTTGCTCTTGCCCGTTTCATCGTACATTTCATCAATTTCGTCTTGGTAACGGTCATTGATAACCTTACGGCGAAGCTTCTGAGTTGGAGTCAGTTCTCCCTTCTCCATAGAGAAGGCTTTAGGCAGTAGTTTGAACTTTTTCACTTGCTCAAACTTAGCTAAGTTTTGTTGCAGTTCAGCCACTCGAGCTTCAAGCATTTCAACGATTTGGCTGTGCTTTAACAGCTCAACCTTATCGTGGTATTTGATGTTAAGCTCTTTAGCATGCTCTTCTAGCGCCTCAAAGCTTGGTACGATCAAAGCAGACACAAACTTGCGTGTGTCCGCAATAACGGCAATCTGTTCGATAAAGTGGTCTTTACCAATGGTGCCTTCAACCACTTGAGGCGCGATGTACTTACCACCAGAGGTCTTCATCAACTCTTTGATTCGGTCCGTAATAAACAGGTTACCGTTGTCATCAAATTGACCCGCGTCTCCCGTCTTCAAGAAACCATGCTCGTCGAAGGTTTTCGCTGTTTCTTCTGGCAACTTATAGTAACCACGCATAACCATAGGGCCACGCACTAAGATCTCGTTGTTTTCACCGATCTTAACTTGAGCGCCCGGCATTGAAGTACCGATAGAGTCCGGGTTAAATGCTGGCTCATCCCAACACGACACGGTCGCCGTTGTTTCTGTCATGCCGTAGCCTAGCTTCACGTTCAAGCCAAGTGCATGGAAAAAGCGGCCAATGGTTTCATCCAGCTTGGCTCCGCCACATGGCATCATCGTAATATTGCCACCTAAAAGAGCTCTGAGCTTACTCAGTACTAATTTATCCGCTAAGGCATGGCTGCGTTTAAGTAAGTAAGAAGGCTCACGCTCTTCCTGCTTACACAGTGCAACACGTGCACCCATGTTAACAGCCCAAGTGAACATCGCTTTCTTAACAAAAGAAGAACGAGACACTTTTTCGTGAATTGCAGAGAAAATCTTCTCGTAGAAGCGAGGTACAGCACACATCACTGTAGGCTTAACCTCACCTAGCGCATCTTTCACCTGCATGGTATCAACCAAATAGGCATTGGTTGCGCCGGTATACAGAACGAACATGGTCCATGCGCGCTCAAATACATGCGAAAGAGGCAAGAAACACAAAGACACATCGTCTTTAGTTAGGTTCAAGCGCTCAACGTGCCCTTCCAATTGAGAGGCAAAGTTCGTGTAGTCCAGCATCACGCCCTTTGGCTGACCTGTGGTACCTGAGGTGTAAATCAGCGTCACAAGGTCATCTAGGTTCGCGTCAGCAAGACGCTGCTCAAATTCAGTATTGAGCGTTTCGGTATCGTTTTTCTCTGAAGACTTAAGGAAGTCATCCCAAGAAAGGCTGAAGCTATTATCTTCAAGTTTAATGCTGTCGCACATGGCAACAATCAGCTCTAGCTGTTCGCATTGATCGAAGATGCCTACAGACGCGTCATATTGCTCTTGTTCACCAACGAACAACACCTTCACGTCTGCGTTTTGAATAACATAAG
Source organism: Vibrio breoganii (assembly GCF_001677275.1). Classification (GTDB taxonomy): domain Bacteria; phylum Pseudomonadota; class Gammaproteobacteria; order Enterobacterales; family Vibrionaceae; genus Vibrio; species Vibrio breoganii. Next base: position 334,766 of record NZ_CP016177.1, on the reverse strand, counting down.
CAGACTGTTCTGCTGTATTAGTAGGATAAATAGGAACGGTTACAACACGTGCTTGTAATGCACCAATATCTGCCATTGTCCATTTTGGCATGTTGTTGGCATAGATACCGACCTTATCCTGAACACTCAATCCTTGAGCCAAAAGTGCCATAGAAACAGCATCCATTTGCTGTCCAAATTGCGACCAAGAAATATCGTGCCAAGCACCATCAAACTTATGTTTGAGTGCCGCGCGATCTCCTCCATCTACAACCTGTTGGCGAACCTTTTTTACAATGTGAAACTCTGAACTGGTCATAAACCTCTACCTTTTGGCTTACAGGTGTAAGCTGAGTGAGCGCATAGTTTACAGTCGGGCAAATAAAACGCAATTCTAATAGCTTTCTCATCATACAAAATTGGACATAAATCCGGTTTTTACTTACTGGTAAGAGTAGTCATTAATTGCATATGGCTAATAAAAAAGCACCAAAAAACCTAGTTTTTGGTGCTTGATGATTTTATGCGCTATTTTTGGCTAAAGATCCCTAACGATCTTTTGTTACAACTTCTCCGCAAACCGTCATTAATTGCTCTCTCATCCACACATGTGCTTCATCGTTTTCACGCGATTCATGCCATGTTAGGTATGCTTTAATCTCAGCTAGCTCACCAGGGAATGGCAATGCATGGATACCTAGGTTTGTCGGGAAAAAGTCTTTTACCCAGCGAGGCACAACACAAATAAGTTCAGATTGCGCAGAAACCGCGATCAAGTTACCCAAGGTTGCACCTCGGTATGAAGAGGTCACCTCTAAGCTCTTGTAGATTCGATCGCTCAAACCCATCACATCGCTAGCAGGAGACAAGCGTGCATGTTGCTCAGCTAAAAGCTGCTCCATAGAGATCTGGTGCTTGTTCCCTAAACGGGGATGATCGTTTGCACAAATCACCACAAGCTCATCGCTGTATAGTTCAGTACTTACAAAGCCAGGTTGTTCGAAGCGCGTATAATCAATGACAAAATCCAGCTCTTGCTGCTTAAGCTTCTCATGCAATGAAACCCCACCATGCGAGTCCAGATTCAACTTAACGTTAGGCGCTTTCTCTGTGGTGGTTTTGATAAGCTGAGGCGCAAAGCGAACATCATTAGGTGTCCCTATTGCAATAGAGAATGTGTTGGTCGATGTTGCTGGATCAAATACCGCACCAGGCAGTTCATTCTTAACCAATTGCAGTGCCTGACGAACAGGGACAAACAATTGACGCGCACGAAGAGTGGGAGAAATACCACGACCTTGACGCATAAATAGATCGTCTTTAAACATCACTTTCAAGCGCGCTACTGCATTACTTACTGCAGGCTGGGACATGTTCAGATTTTTTGCGGCGCGAGTGATATTTTGCTCCTGCATAACTGCATCAAACACGGTTAGCAGATTTAAGTCGACTCCACGTAGGGTTGTTCCTTGGTGAGCTAATCCTTGCTGCCAATCATGTGAATTGCTAGTTAACATATACTCTTCTCTTTATTCTATTTAGCCAACCGCGAGTCAGTACTACTGCATAGCTCGTATCAAAATATAGAGTTACGAAACTACGAACCAACCGGCGAATCATCAACGGGATGAATATTCAATAGCGCTAATATGTTTCAAATCATCACCAAGGAACAAGCAAATTGATAAAGAATCAGTACGTTTTATCAACAACAATATTTTAGCCATAAATAACAAACACTTAATTTAAGTGTAAAAAAACCTAAATCAGGTTTTGTGATGAATAATTAGACAAAAAGCAGTCATTAATGAAAGGTGTATATACTAAAAGTGGTAAGAGACCCGTAGTAAATGGTCACTTACCACTACAGAAAAGAGACCGAACGAGGCGCTCAGATCAATCCAATAGATGTGTTATATGGCTAGGAAAGTCCACTTTCTTCCACAGTTTTTGGCTTAATGCTTCCTGCTGATGCCAGTCTCCTTCGATAACCCAATCAGAAATAGCTCCGGCAACATCTGGATAACGAATCGGATCCGGTTTTTGTTCACCTAGCCATTTTCGTATTGTTCCTGCTTCCAATTCCAGCATTGCAGAACCCAAGCCTAGGTACTCCAAAGTAGCCACATTGCTTTGCTGCTCAAACTGTCCATTGAGGGGTTTAAGCAGTAGTTTTTTCCCTAGAGAGAGCGCCTCCGATGGCAGCTCAAAGCCACCGTTCGCAATCACTCCCTGACAGCGAGAAAGATCCCTCTGAAAAGAAGAAAACGACAGGGGACGAAACTGCACATTACCGATGTCATCCGCATCCCTTACATCAGGGTGGTAGCAGCGAAAAGAGTGATCAGAGAAACGTTGCAGTAAATCTGCCACTTGCTTTAAGTCCTCAAAAGGCAGATAGACTAAGATAAATGCTTCTTCGGTTACTGCACCTTGTGCACAAGTATGCACAATAGGTGGCAAAATAGGTTGCTCGAAATGATACCAATGCAGGCCCAATTGAAAATCTGAGGGTGCGAAGTGATGAATAATGGTTTTATCCATCAAGCCAAAGCCCTTCTTTGGAACCTGAAAGCGAAACGCGTTCTGATGACTGATGCCAATACAAGGCACTTTGTGCTTCTTAGCGGCCCACGCAGAAATAGGCTCAAAATCATTCAGTACTAGATCGTAGTCTTTAACATTTAGGCTGTTGATGTCTTGGAACAACTCCACCAAGTTATTATTGGTGGCGGTCTTTAGGTAGTCCACCTTGCCACAATGAGAGTTGAATGTGAGCCCAGAAAAAGAGCGATAGCCATTGAAGGACTCCATCGAGAAGTACTTTTCTCTTTCCCTACCTGAAAAGACAAAGTCTACTTGTATCCCATCTCGATTTTTAAAAGCCTCAGCCATAGCCCTCGCACGAGCGATATGCCCATTTCCAGTGCCTTGCACGCCATAGAGTATCTTCACAAATTAGACTCCCACAATTGCCATTGCGATGAATGAACTGGCTAAACCCAGCATCACACCCGCAACGATATCGCTAAAGAAATGAACGCCAAGTAGGATTCGAGAAAGTGCAATGAGGCTAGCCCAAACCACCGCTATCACAGCTAAGCTCGGGAAGAAGGCGCAAGTTAATACCGCCATAATGGTCGCAGCAGCAGTGTGGCCTGAGGGCATGCTGTACTTATCCGACGGTTCAATAAAGTTGGTCAATCGAGAGGACAAATCATGGGGACGGCGACGGCGAAAGCTGTTCTTGGCAACCCAGTAAATCGGCAGCTCAATAACAAATGAAATCAGACCACAGGCAAGAAACAGACTGCCAATAGTCGAATCGGCGACCCAAGCGATTAGAGCAATTGCTGCGTAGAGATGGCCGTCTCCAGAGTGAGAGACAGCCCTGCTAAATAAGCCAACCTGAGAAGCAAATCTATGCTCAAGACAGAACAATGAAAATGCCAGATCAAAACGAACGATAGGGTTTATTCGCTGTACACCCTGATTTTCTAAATCAAAACTACTCATGTCGCCTTCCTTATCAACTTCCCAGATGGGTACCCAAAGGGTTAATGCCCAAACTAAGGAAGTTAAATGACAAGAAGGTGACGTTTTGTTTGAGTTGAGATTACATTTTAAGCACGTTTTGATGTATTCAAACAAAACCATTGATAGTTGGACATTGATAGTTAGGCATTAAGGTTCTCATGTTTAGACACCTTGCCAAAATCAGCCAATATGGAATACGCGCAAGGCACCATAAACAGCACCAACACTGTTGAGGCAAAGATACCAAACACTATCGATATCACCAGAGGCTGAATAACCTGAGCCTGTAGGCTTGTTTCCAAAAGCAATGGCAGTAAACCAGCTGCGGTTGTCATTGAGGTGATAAATACCGCTCGGAAGCGCTCTCGACTCGCCTTAACCACAGCATCATGCACTGTATCTCCTTCATCCACATGAAAGCGTATGTACTGAACCAAGAGGATAGAATCGTTCACTACAATCCCTGCAAGAGACACAAACCCCATAATACTTGGCATACTCATGTTATGCCCTAGCAAGAAGTGCCCCCAAATCACTCCAATAAAGGCCAGCGGGATCGCCAACATAACCACAAAGGGTTCGAGATAGCTACGGAATTGGTAACTCAAAATCGCAAACACACCAAACAAGCCCACTAAGAAGCCTTTGCCCATCGATGAGCCGGTCTTTGCTGTGTCCTTTGACTCCCCTTCAAAATCAACACGAATACCCGGGTACTTCTGCTGAAGCTTGGGAAGTTCTTGAGTCTTGAACTTACTGATAATCTCCCCAGAGCTTGCCTTTGAGGTGTCTAAGTCACTAAATACCGCCACGGTTCGCATACCGTTGATACGCTGTATCCGCACGTAATTTCGCTGAAAATCAAAACTTGCTAGGGTTGCGAGAGGGATCTGTGCACCGTCAGGCATGATAATTGGGAAGTTAGCCAGACGCTCAAGATTGCCCGCTTCCTCTTTGTCTAAACGCACCTCAATCTTAATGTTTTCAACGCCAATCTGGATCTCATCTGCCGTTTCACCATAGAAGGCGGCGCGCAACTGACTTGCAATCATCTGCCCATTCACCCCGTAGCTTTCAGCCCCAGGGCGCAATTTAACCAAGACCTCTTCTTTACCCATTCGCATGTCATCAAGCACGCCGTGCACGCCATCAAACTCATTCAGATAAGACTGTATCTCTATTGAGGCCGCCTTGAGAGACTCTAGATCATCATGTTGCAAGCGGATTTCGATTGCGCGCCCGCCCGGCCCCATAGTCGGTTGTTTAAATACCAGTGAAATAGGCGCAGCCATCTCCCCTGCATCTTCGCGCCAGGCATCAATAAAGTCATCAAGGATGGTATTTCGCACTTCTGCGCCAAGCAAGTCTAGGCGCACCGTTGCAATGTGCGGACCTGACTCATTAGCATCCGCATTGCTGTTAAAGCTTGCGGTAATGTGCTGAATTAAAGGAACGCCATTTTCGACGTTTTCGGTCCACTCTTTATCAAGTTTCTCAGCAGATTTAACCAGTCGCTCTACGACTTTTTCGGTTTGGCTCAATGAAGAACCTGGAGGTAGGATAATTCGCGCCTCTGCGATATCCCCATCCAACTCAGGAAAGGGCACAAACTTAAGATGCCCGCCGGCAAGCAGGGAAATAGAAATGAGCAAGGCTGCAATAACCGAGCCCATAAAGAGATAACGATACTCGACCGCTTTGTCCACCGCTCGCACTAAAGGACCGTTACGAAACTCTTCAAACTTCTCGAGAAAAGCCGTTTTGAAGCGCAGGTCTGGGCGCTCTTTCTTAGCACTGTGCAATGAGTGTGATAAGTGATGAGGCAAGATCAAGAAAGCCTCGATAAGACTGATACTCAGTACAAGAATCAACACCTGCGGTACCGCTTTTAACACAGCACCCATCTCACCATCTAAGAACAGCAAGCTACCAAAGATGCACACTGTGGTTAGAAATGAAGATACCACTCCGGGGAGCACCTTCTTCACGCCGTTTATTACCGCATCATCAATGCTTTGCCCCCGATCAAGATGCGCGGCTATCGACTCGGCAATCACTATGGCGTCATCCATCATGATACCGATGGCCATCAACAAACCCACCAGCGACATGATGTTGATGGAAATACCCAGATTAGCCATCATAAAAATGCCACCAAGGAAAGCAACCGGTAGGCCTGCCGCAACCCAGAATGAATATCGCAAACTAAAGAACAGCCACATAGTGGCGAATACCAATACGATACCTTGCCATCCATTGCGCACCATCATGCTCAATCGATCCCAGAGCACAGATGAGAGATCGTTGGTCATCTCAATAGTGACCCCATCGGGAGCGATCGCGCGTTGATCATCAACAAAACGGGTGACATTATCTTTGATTCTAAGAGCATCATCTTCTTTGTTTTTACTGATCTTGAGTATGGCCGAAGGCTTTTCATCAAACAGTACCTTCTGTTCATCCAGCTCGAAGCGATCGGTAATGGTGGCCACGTCACGAAGGCGCACAATAGAGCCATTAGGCCCCGAGCTCACTACGATACTCTCTAGTTGTTGCGGGGTGACTCGTCTTTCATCAAAGCGAATCAGTAGATTCTTTTCTGGCGTCTCTACGTTGCCACTCGGCAATTTTACGTTCTGCTTGCCAATCTGGGACGCTATGTCATTCACGCTCAGCCCGAGTTGACGCATGATGTAGGTATTGAGTTCGACACGATATTGATGGTCAGAGAAACCAGACACATCAACCAAGGAGACGCCATAGTCCAGCTTCATAGTACGCTTCAGGCTCTCTGCATAAGCCTTTATTTCTGGCCAACTTGTATCTGCAGTAATTGCCACATCTACCACAGGCTCGTTCCAATCCAGCTCTTGCACCATTGGAGATTCAATCTCGTCTGGGAAGTCATTGATCGAATTAATCTGCGTTTGCACATCCACCAGCATACGACCAATGTCTGCAGAGTTATCCAGCTTCAACGTTAGACGAGCGCTGCCTTCAATAGCCTCACAGGTGGTTTCTTCGATATTGGACAGTCCATCTACCGCATCTTCCATCCTGACACACAAGCTCTCTTCCACCTCCATTGGTGAGGCACCAGGATAGACGATGGTCGCCATAATGTAGGGAGGCGAAAACTCGGGAAAGGTTTCTCTCTTGATGGTGGGTAAGGTAAGAACACCCACCAAAAAGATAAGTAGCATCAGCAAGTTGGCCGCTGTTGGGTGTCTTGCAAAGAAACGAATCACGCGTCACCCTCCGATGCTTGTGGCTCGTCTTCAAGCATTTCAAGCTTCAGCAACATACCCGGTATCGCCGGCAGTAGGTCGTTAAGGATCAAGGTATCCCCGTCAGAGAAATCCCCATCAACCACCACCTGCTGATCACGTCGATAGAGAACGGTAACCGGCATTATTTTCAACTTATTGTCTTCGAATAAATACACCTTATCGCCGTGCAAAGCGCGCTCAGGGATCACCCATGCCGCAGACTCTGTTCCCTCGATCTTCGCTCGAACCAGCATGCCACTGACCATAGGTGGCGTGCCGCTAGGAGAGAGTTGGCTGTAGTCTTGTTCAACCTCAAGAATCACGCCAGCGGTGGCTTGGGTAGGGTCGATAGAATCACTCACTCTTGCTACCTTAGCCGGCCATGTCGCTTTCAAATTGCCGCTAGATAAGGTGACCTCGGCATTAAGGCGTGAAAAACTAGGCAGTGGAGAGCCCACAGCATCGCGCTCTTTTGTTTCAAGGCTTTGCACTAACAGCTGCATATCATGGATGGAAAGCTGTGCCTCAACCTCCATTACGTCTAGCCCTTGTGCGACTATCATCTCTTGTTGCAGGTTTACCACCTGATTAAGCTCGATATCCACAGAAGAAATGCGCAAATCGCGAGGAAGAACAATACTGGTTTTCTCAAGGGAGCGTTCCGCCTCTTTCACTTTAGCTTGGTTAACTTCTACCAAGGCTTCTGCCACTTTTTTCTCATCAGGATACAGCGCCATCTGGTTTTCAATGTCTTGAACGAGCTTCTGCTGCGCAAGGTACGTTTGTTGCTGCGCATCAACGTCAGACTGAGAGGCCACTTTTTTGCTCCTCAAATCTTGAATACGCTTGAGCTCTGTTTCTGCCAACTTTAATCGGTTCTTTTCAATCTTTAAGCTGCTCTTGCTGTTGCTATTCTCCAGAGCCAACTTTTTAAGCTGAGTTTCACTGGAGCCTAAATCCGCTTTGGCTTGAATCAGCTTTAGCTCATAATCTAACGGATCAATTCTGAGCACTTCAGTGCCCGCCGTCAAAATGCGCCCACGCTCAAGATCAGGGTTTCGATACACCACCTTTCCGGTAACCTCAGCAATCGCCTTCCACTCAAACTTGGGGGATACCTGTCCAAATCCGATGGCTTCTGGCGCCATTGATACTGGAGTCATAGTCATGACCTCGACAGGTCTTGCTCTGTCTCCTGCAGGTTTGGTGGGTACATCAGGTCGAGTTTCAATCATCACAACTAGGGTGATAATCCCGACAGCCAGCGCGGGAAAAAACAGCAGTTTTCGGTTAAGTTTCATTAAGTGTTGTCCTGGTTCTGAACCTTGGTATTTATCATTCCTGATGCGATGACACTGAGATTGTGCTGTAGCATCTCTTCTAGAAAAGTTGGTGTGAGCTCAATTTGATGCTTTTCCAGTATTGCCGGCGGAGAGATGAAGGGAAACATCAGCATGCTGATGAAGGTAAGCTTGCACTTCTTAACATCTAAGTCCGAGCGGAATACATTTTGCTTATCTTGAGTAAAGAGTAGGTCATCACCAAGCGTGCCTACGAGTTGATCAAACATCTTTTCCGTCACTTGGCGCTGAACCTCTGAGGGAGGTTGCATCATGATACGCGCGAGCATACGAGGAAACTCAGGGTCCTTACTCATGACCAGATAGTGAGCACGCATGATACTCTCTAAAGACTGCGAACTTGGACTTTGCTTATGCCTACGCATGCTGTCGAGTATCGGTGTCATTACCGAAGTTATCATGGCTTCAAATAACCCTTCTTTATTACCGAAGTAATAACGAATCATGGCCGAGTTTACTCCCGCCTTCTCTGCAATCAGGCGCGTTGATACTTTTTCATAGGGCATACTACTAAACAACAACTTGGCGCTTCGAATAAGACTCTCTCGCGCCTCTGTCTTTTCCGCTGGGCGACCCGCCTTTCTAGACATCTAACTCTAACCACTGTTTAATTACTCACCTGATTAATTATAGTGATGTAAAACTGAAATAGAGAGGAGTTAAATTAATCAAAAACGCTGAAAGTGATTAATTTAGCTTAATCAATGCGTTAAAGATGAAATTAAGATGGCAAGTTTTACGGGTAAATCTAATTTTGAAGAAATGTTGAAGATTTATTCCACTTACCCCTTGACGCTTGCAGGCGAATTGCGGTACTAATTTGTTAACTTAATTGGTGGATTGTTTTTCTATTATGAAATTTGGTGTTTCAACTTCTCTACTGCTCCTCCTGATCGTGACTTAAACACGCGGGTTGCTAGTGGGCGAAAAACACCACCAAGATTGATAAAACCCGCAACTTGAATGCGGGTTTTTTTATGCTGAAATTTAATCACAACGCTGGAAAAAGGATGCCAACATGAGCGATAAGGTCATTGTCTTTGACACCACACTACGAGATGGCGAGCAGGCACTTTCTGCGAGCTTAACAGTCAAAGAGAAACTACAGATTGCCTATGCACTCGAGCGCTTGGGTGTGGACGTTATTGAAGCTGGCTTCCCTATTTCCTCCCCGGGTGATTTTGAGTCAGTACAAACCATTGCGAAACACATCAAAAACAGCCGTATCTGTGCACTGTCACGCGCAGTCGCTAAAGATATCGACGCGGCTGCAGAGGCGCTAAAGGTGGCGGACCAGTTCCGAATTCACACCTTTATCTCAACCTCAACCATTCATGTTCAAGACAAGCTTCGTCGTAGCTACGATGATGTTATTGAAATGGGTGTGAACGCGGTAAAACACGCACGTAAATACACCGATGATGTTGAGTTCTCTTGTGAAGACGCAGGCCGTACCCCTATCGACAATCTATGTCGTATGGTGGAGTCGGCAATCAATGCTGGTGCCAACACCATCAACATCCCGGATACTGTGGGCTACACCGTTCCTAATGAGTTTGGTAGCATCATCGAGACCCTATTTAATCGCGTTCCTAACATCGATAAAGCGATCATCTCTGTGCACTGTCATGATGACCTAGGCATGTCTGTGGCAAACTCGATTGCAGCAGTACAAGCAGGTGCTCGTCAGATCGAAGGCACCATCAACGGTATCGGCGAACGTGCGGGCAACTGTTCGTTAGAAGAGGTCGCGATGATCATCAAGACTCGCGAGAGCTTCTTAGGTGTTCAAACCAACCTTAAACACGATGAAATTCACCGTACCAGCAAGTTGGTTTCTCAGCTTTGTAACATGCCAGTTCAAGCAAACAAAGCGATTGTAGGTGCCAATGCCTTTAGCCACTCTTCAGGTATCCACCAAGATGGCATGCTAAAGAATAAGAACACCTACGAAATTATGACTCCTGAGTCTATCGGCCTTAAAAACCAAGCGCTGAACCTGACCAGTCGCTCTGGCCGTGCTGCAGTGAAGAGCCATATGGATAGCATGGGCTACAAAGAAGAAGAGTATAACCTTGATACCTTGTACGCTGATTTCTTGAAATTGGCCGACCGCAAGGGCCAGGTATTCGACTACGACCTTGAAGCGCTTATGCACTTTGCCAACCTTCGTGACGAAGATGACTTCTTCAAGCTTAACTACTTAAGCGTTCAATCTGGTAGTGTAATGGCTACCACTAGCATCAAATTGCAATGTGGCGATGAAGAAAAATGCGAAGCTGCAGTGGGCAACGGTCCTGTTGATGCTCTTTACCAATGTATTTACCGCTTAACTGGCTACGAGATTGATCTAGATAAGTTCGACCTTACAGCAAAAGGGGAAGGTGAAGACGGTCTAGGTCAGGCAGATATCATCGCCAACTACAAAGGGCGCAAATATCATGGTACAGGTCTTGCGACCGATATCGTAGAAGCATCGGGACAAGCACTTCTGCACGTAATTAATAGCATTCATCGTGCCGATCAAATCGAAGTGATGAAGCAAAAAAGAAACAAAGAAACCGTTTAATACTTTCGCCCCTTGTCCTATTCGCAAGGGGTAGCTCAAACATTTATAAATTTAAGGAAGACCATTTCATGGCAGATAAATCTTACAAGATTGCCGTTTTACCGGGCGACGGTATTGGCCCAGAAGTAATGCAACAAGCGCACAAAGTTCTTGATGCAATTGAAAGCAAGCACTCTATTAAGTTTGAGCGTAGCGAGCATGATGTAGGTGGTATTGCTATCGACAATCACGGCTCACCACTACCAGAGTCAACGCTAAACGGTTGTGAAGCTTCTGATGCTATCTTGTTTGGTTCTGTAGGCGGCCCTAAATGGGAAAACTTACCACCAAATGATCAACCAGAGCGTGGTGCCCTGCTTCCTCTGCGTAAACACTTCCAACTATTCTGTAACCTACGTCCAGCACAAATCCACAAAGGCTTAGAGGGCTTCTCTCCGCTTCGTGCAGACATCTCAGACCGTGGCTTCGATATCGTAGTGGTTCGCGAGCTAACGGGCGGTATTTACTTCGGCCAACCGAAAGGCCGTGAAGGCGAAGGCGCAAATGAGAAAGCCTTTGATACTGAGGTTTACCATCGCTATGAGATTGAGCGTATTGCTCGTATCGCGTTTGAGTCGGCTCGCCTGCGTGACAAAAACGTCTACTCCATTGATAAAGCGAACGTTTTACAAAGCTCTATTCTTTGGCGCGAAGTGGTAGAAGAAGTCGCGAAGGACTTCCCTGATGTTGAGTTAAATCACATGTACATTGATAACGCCACAATGCAACTTATCAAGGACCCATCTCAATTCGATATCATGCTGTGCTCAAACATCTTCGGCGACATCATCTCTGATGAATGCGCAATGATCACAGGCTCTATGGGCATGCTACCTTCAGCGAGTCTAAATGAAAGCAACTTTGGTCTATACGAACCAGCCGGTGGCAGTGCTCCAGACATCGCAGGCAAAAACATTGCTAACCCAGTAGCACAAATCCTATCTGCAGCGCTAATGCTACGCTACAGCCTAGGTGAAGAAGCCGCAGCAAAAGATATCGAGAATGCAGTCTCTAAAGCCCTAGCGGCCGGTGAGCTTACCGCAGATCTAGCGGGTGACAAGCCAGCGCTGACGACGTCAGAGATGGGCGATAAGATCGCTGAATACATTCGCAACTCTTAAAATGGATGAATTTCCTTCGCATTCGTTTGCGAAGGAAAAAGGAAAGAATAATGGCTAAAACCTTATACGAAAAAATCTACGATGCGCACATTGCGGTAGAAGCTGAGGGTGAAAACCCTATCTTGTACATTGACCGCCACCTAGTTCATGAAGTGACCTCACCACAAGCGTTTGATGGTCTACGTGAAAAAGGGCGTCGCGTACGTCAAACAAGCAAAACCTTTGCCACTATGGATCACAACGTATCCACCACCACCAAAGACATCAATGCCTCTGGTGAAATGGCTCGCATCCAAATGGAAACATTGTCTCGCAACTGTGCTGAGTTTGGTGTTCGCCTTTATGACTTGAACCATAAATATCAAGGCATAGTGCACGTTATGGGCCCTGAGCTAGGTATTACCCTTCCGGGCATGACCATTGTGTGTGGTGATTCTCATACCGCGACTCACGGCGCATTTGGCTCCATCGCATTTGGCATCGGTACCTCTGAAGTTGAGCACGTGCTAGCGACTCAAACCCTAAAGCAATCTCGAGCTAAAACCATGAAGATTGAAGTTAAGGGTAAGGTTGCAGAAGGCATTACCGCTAAAGATATCGTGCTTGCCATTATCGGCAAGACAACGGCTGCTGGCGGCACTGGCTATGTAGTTGAGTTCTGTGGTGAGGCGATTACCGATCTGTCTATGGAAGGCCGTATGACAGTATGTAATATGGCGATTGAGCTAGGTGCTAAAGCAGGCCTAGTCGCTCCAGATCAAACGACCTTTGATTACATTAAAGGCCGCAAGTTTGCGCCAACAGGCAGTGATTGGGATGAGGCTGTTGCCTACTGGTCTAGCCTAAAGTCTGACGATGATGCGAAGTTTGATGCAATCGTTACACTGGACGCGACAGAGATCAAACCTCAAGTAACATGGGGAACAAATCCAGGTCAGGTCATCTCAGTTGATACGCCAATTCCTAACCCAACAAGTTTCAGCGACCCTGTAGAGAAAGCCTCTGCAGAAAAAGCACTGGCTTACATGGGACTAGAAGCGGGCAAGTCGCTTTCTGATTACCCTGTTGATAAAGTATTTGTGGGCTCTTGCACCAACTCTCGAATTGAAGACATGCGCGCTGCAGCAAAAGTGGCACAAGGTCGCCAAGTTGCAAGCCACGTTCAAGCGCTTATCGTTCCTGGTTCTGAGCAAGTAAAAGCGCAAGCAGAAGCTGAAGGTCTAGATAAGATCTTTATCGAAGCGGGCTTTGAATGGCGCCTACCAGGTTGTTCGATGTGCCTTGCAATGAATAACGACCGCTTGGGTCCAAAAGAGCGTTGTGCTTCTACCAGTAACCGTAACTTTGAGGGACGCCAAGGCCGTGAAGGTCGTACGCATCTAGTTAGCCCAGCAATGGCAGCAGCGGCCGCAATCGCAGGTCATTTTGTTGATATTCGCACTTTTGAACAGCAGTAAGAGGAAATAACATGTCAGGTTTTAAACAACATACAGGCTTAGTCGTTCCTCTTGACGCTGCTAACGTGGACACGGATGCCATCATTCCAAAGCAGTTCCTACAAAAGGTAACTCGCACAGGCTTTGGCCAGCACTTGTTCCATGACTGGCGCTTCTTAGATGATGCTGGTGAGCAAGCAAACCCGGAGTTTGTAATGAATGAGCCCCGCTACAAGGGCGCAAGTATTCTGCTAGCACGCGAGAACTTTGGCTGTGGCTCATCACGTGAGCACGCACCTTGGGCGCTGGCTGACTACGGTATTCAAGTGATGATTGCACCAAGCTTTGCCGATATTTTCTATGGTAACTCCATCAACAACCAGATGGTTCCAGTGCGCTTAACCGAGCAAGAAGTCGATGAGATATTCACCTTTGTTGCAGCGAATGAAGGCGCTGAGGTGACGGTAGACTTAGAAGCAATGCTAGTGACAGCAAATGGCAAGCAGTACAGCTTTGAAATTGATGAGTTTCGTCGCCACTGCTTGCTGAATGGCTTAGATAACATTGGTTTGACGCTGCAGCACGCTGAGAAAATCACAGAATATGAGAACAAAATCCCGGCATTTATGCGTTAAGCATAATTTGTTGAAATAGAGTTCCCAATTAAAAGGTCTTGTTTATACAAGGCCTTTTTTTTTTGCCAATACCAATCACACTAAGTAAGTGATCAGAAAGTACGATGGGTATAAAATCACACTGGAGAAAGACATGTACAAAGTATGGATATTGATTCTGTCACTGCTGTCATTTGACGCCTTTAGTGCGCCAAAATCTGAACCTTGGCCATTTTGGGACAAGCATACTCAAAGCACGCAACGCATCGATCACAGCCAGTGGCAGATTCTGCTAGATGCTTATCTAGTTGAACGAGGGGAAAATACGCTGTTTCGTTATGCCTCTGTCACAGACAAAGACAAGCAAGCCCTCAAAGCCTATGTCTCATCTTTAGCCGACATCGACCCTCGTCAATATTCTCAGGCAGAGCAATACGCCTATTGGGTTAATCTTTACAATGCTTTGACTGTGGACCTCATCCTAGATAACTACCCAGTAAAATCCATCACTAAGCTCGGCGGATTATTTAGCTTTGGACCTTGGGGAGAGGAGATTATTGAGGTAGCAGGTAAGCCATTGAGTCTCAACGATATTGAACACCGAATTCTGCGACCAATCTGGCAAGACCCTCGAACTCACTACGCCGTTAATTGTGCCAGTCTAGGTTGCCCTAACCTTCAGGTGCAGGCATTTACCGCAGACAATACCGAACAACTGCTAGAACAAAGCGCACAAGCCTTTATCAACAGTGGTAAGGGGGCAAAACTAAGCAATGCCAAGCTGCAACTGTCTTCCATCTACGATTGGTTTGCGGTGGATTTTGATGGGGAACAAGGTGTACTCAGACACCTCGCAAAGTATCGCTCTGATCTCACGGGCTTTGAAGGAAAAGTGAGCTTTGATTACGATTGGAAGCTCAACAAAGCCGACTAAAAGCTTGAACCAGGCTGAGTGAGGAACTCTATTTCCTCACTACTGCTTTCTCGACCTAAAACCTTGTTTCGATGAGGGTAGCGACCAAACCGCTGTAAAATAGCGGTATGCTTGAGGTGAAACTCAACGTTTTGCTGTAAATCGCTTTGAGTAAACAGTTGTAATCCATGTTCGTGAATCAACAGAGATTCACTGTGCATATAAGGCATATAAAGAAAGCTACGCTGCTGAGGAGGGAGTTTGGCGTCAACGCCAAGGGAAACTGCCTCTTGAGCTAAGGCAAGGGCTAGAGGGTCATTTGCGAACGCCAATGGTGACTCTCTGAATAAATTACGAGAAAACTGGTCTAGTACGATAATCTCAGCCAACCTCCCTTGCGGAGATTGGCGCCAGCAGGCCAACTCGCATTCGCACGCTTTACCGTGCAACTCACCAAATCGCTGTTGAATCTGTTGATCGAGCTCAGCACTGGAGCGAAACCAATCACTTGGCTGCAGTTCATCGAACCAAAAGCTCAACACATCATCGTAATTTAGCGTCATAGAATGCCCTTATTTAAAGCCCCGTTCTTTCTTCACTACATCATAGGCATTCTGGATCTCTTGCGCCTTTTCTTTTGCTACTTCAAGCATCTCAGGCGGCAAGCCTTTTGCTGACAGCTTATCCGGGTGATGCTCATTCATTAACTTGCGATAAGCACGCTTAATTTCTTTAGGCTCAGCAGAGGCTTCTATCCCAAGGATTTCATAAGCAGCGGCAAGCTGATCTTGAGTCGTAGCTTGCTGTTGATAACCACCACCTGAGTACTGTCCGCCATAGCCACCACTTTGTTGGAAGCGATAAGCGGCTTCTTGCATCTTTAATCGGCGCTCAAGTTGCGCGGCGCTAAAGCCCAACACTTCAGCCACGATATGCAGAACATCACGCTCATTTGGATGAATACTTCCATCGGCAAAGGCGGCGGAAATCTGCAGCTCAAGGAAAAACTGCATCAGATCATGCCTGCGCCCACTCACTTCACGAACGCGACCAAGTACTTCTCGCAACGGAAAAGACGATGACTTGCCTTCACGAAATGCTTCTTGAGCAATGCGTCTCTGCTCATCATTCAGATTCATGCGTTGCATCATGACGCTTGCAAGCTGAATTTCGCTCTCGGTTACCTGACCTTTTGCTTTCGCTACATGGCCCATCACCGAAAACGCAGCTTTAAAAAACTCTATTTGCTGCGCTGGATTCACGGTTCTCTGGTATCCAGAAAAGCCACCCTGACGAGCTTGATTGATCGCTTTTGCTCGGTCAAAGCGGTGTCCAATATACAATCCGATGAATGCGCCAATAGGCCCACCAAACAGAAAACCAAAAAATGCGCCTAAAATTTTGCCAAAAAAATACATGCTTTTTTCTCAATCTACTAATTTTTATAGAGTAATGTGCTCTTTTAGTGCCTGACGCTCCAAATTCTATTATCATAAGGAACATTCGACCAAGTAAACGGTCAATTACAGTCTACGGACTTATTCATCATCAAGGAAGTTTCTAATTCGATGTCAAAATTTCCCCGCACCTGGCTCGCTCTTTCAATAACCACAGCATTGTGTGTTACAAATGCGCAGGCAGAAACTAGTGTGCAGGAGAACTCACAAGAAGATCAAGGCTCAGTTTCACAAGTTGATCTTAGCGACTCCCAAACAGAACTCACTGATAATTCAACTGCAGAACAAAATGCCGAGCCAGCCGCTGAGCTGACGGCCATCGTTTCTGCAGCCGAAGACCAGACCTTTGACCTCACCTCGCAATGTCTTATTCCGGAAAAATCCGAAGAAGAAGAGGAACTGCCCACTCACGTAGAGGCAGATTCTCTCGATGGTATCAACGGTAAAGAAGCCACTTACCGAGGCAATGTAAAGGTTACCCAGGGAACAAAACGCGTTAATGCGGATACCGTAACCCTTTATCAAGCTGAAAATACCATAGTTGCAAGAGGCAATGTGGAAATGTCTGACGGTCAAATTAAGACCGTATCAGAAACCGCAACCTCCAATTTAGACACTGATGTCACCACTCTAGAAATGGCAAACTACAACTTGCTGTGTCAGAACGGACGTGGCGACGCTAAGGTGATTCGCGTTGAAGGAAAGCTGTACTATGAGTTAGAAGATGGCTCTATCACCTCTTGTCCAGAAGATGACAATTCATGGCGCCTAGTTTCCTCATCTATCCAAATTGACCAAGAAGCAGAAGAAGCCACGCTCTATAATCCTCGATTCGAGATTCAGAATGTGCCTGTTTTCTATCTGCCTTGGCTAACCGTACCTATTGGTGACACACGTAAAACCGGTTTTCTCTACCCTACCGTGGCGTACGGGACGAGTGATGGTTTTGAACTAGACATCCCTGTGTATTGGAACCTTGCACCAAACTACGATTTAGAAACCACATTCAAATACATGTCTGAACGCGGTCTGCAGACTGATGGCACGTTTAGATATTTAAGTGGCTGGGGCCGTGGTCAAATTGAAGGTCAGTACCTAGCGGACGATCAGAAGTATCCTGAGCTTGGCGATCGCTGGGGAGTAGGCTATACCCACTACGGCGTGTTTGACCGTAACTGGAAGCTAGAAGTTGACTACGCCAAAGTCAGCGATATTTACTTCTTTAGAGATGTATCGTCTAGCATTGGTGAGCGTGAAGATGGACAACTTCTGCAACAAGGTAAGGTGTCCTATCGTAATGACCACTGGGATACGAGTCTATTGGTTCGTGACTTCCAGTTGTTATCAACGACCACTGACCTACCCTACCGTATGGTCCCACAGTTGAGTGCCAAGTATTTCTATCCTGAGCTTTTACCGTATCTTGATTTTGATATGGTCAGCCACGCAACCCACTTTGATACCGATGACGAGCGTAATGCTAAGCCAGGTCAAGCGACAAGACTGCATATAGAACCAGGTTTAACCATACCATTGCATACCACTTGGGGCAGTTGGGAAACCGAAGGGCGAGTACTGGGTACCTACTACCATCAAGACCTTGATGGTGTAGATCTCTCGCTAGAGGATACCCGAAACCTAGACTCAAATGTCGCACGTATCATTCCCGAGTTTCGAAGCACAGGTACTCTTTATCTAGAGCGCGGAACAAGCTTTATTGATGGGTATACGCAGACATTAGAGCCGAAAGTCCAATACTTGTACGTACCCTATGAAGATCAAAGCAACATCTATGATTACGATACAACGCTTATGCAAACTGACTACTACGGCTTGTTTAGAACACGTAAATACAGTGGCGTTGACAAAATAGCGGCGGCTAATCAGATCAGTTATGGCGCAACAACCCGCTTTTACGACTCTAACTACAGAGAGCGTATGAACCTCGCGTTTGGTCAGATCTACTACCTTAACACGGGTAACACGAGCGAAACCGACCCTGCTGATTCTAACTATTCAGCCTGGGCGATCGAGAGTGACTTTAACTTCAATGACTATCTCTTCTATCATGGCGGCATTCAATATGACATCAGTGATTCAGAGGTACAGTTAGCCAACAGTACTATTGAGTATCGTCAAGGCCCAGGTTATATCCAAACCAACTATCGCTATGTCACTAGAAGTTATCTAGATAAAACAGTAGGTAATTCTATCAACCTAGATTCAATCACCACCGATGGTATTTCGCAGGTCGGTTTATTAGGTGGCTACAAACTCAGTAGAAATTGGAACTTTAATGCTCAATATTTCTATGATACTACCGAAGACATTATGCTAGAGGCCCTAGCACGAGTCACCTACACCTCCGATTGTTGGTATGTGGGTATCACCTACACTGACCAACTTCGTTCTTGGCCTGGAGGGGTCGGTACTCCTACTCCTGGCCCGGAATATGAAGAGAATATTAGCTTTAATATCGGCATTATCGGATTTGGCACTAACTTTGGTACGGATTATGGTGACGGAGGTAACGCTCTAGGTTACGGTCGTCCTTTCTACCTGAATAATTAAATATCTCATTGGCAACATGCCGATGACCACAAAGAAGATGTATTGGAAAAATAATGAATAAGTTTAAACGACTCGTCACGACTATGCTCCTGATGCTACTGCCCGCTATTAGCCTAGCTGCGCCAGTAGAAATGGACAGAGTAGTTGTAATCGTTAACGATGGCGTAATCTTGCAGAGCGACATTGATAGTGCGATGAAGACACTTAAGTTCAACGCTCAAGAAAACCAACAAGCACTTCCTGAAGCGGACGTGCTTAATGAGCAAGTGATCGACAAGTTGATCATGGATGAACTGCAGTCTCAAGAAGCTGAGCGAATTGGCGTAAGAATTGACGACAATCGTCTCGATGACGCAGTGCAAAGCATTGCTGAAGGCAATAAGCAATCCCAAGCACAGTTGATTGCGAGCGTTCAAGCACAAGGCTTAACCTACACTGAGTTCCGTGAGCAAATTCGTAAAGAAGTCGCCATCTCAGAGGCACGTAATGCCTTAGTTCGTCGTCGAATTAACATCCTTCCTGCCGAGGTAGAGTCAATGGCCGGTATGTTGGCGCAGGAAACCAACAAGAGCGTTAACTATCGCGTGGGCCATATTCAGCTTAGATTCAATGATGATCAATCAAAGACTGAGGTTGAAGAACAAGCTAACGAGCTGGTTGAGCGCTTGAGCAAGGGTGAGAAGTTCTCTGAACTTGCGATCGCCTACTCTAAGGGACCTAAAGCCTTAGAAGGTGGTGACTGGGGATGGATGCGTAAAGAAGAAATGCCAACCATCTTTGCCGACCAAATCACGACCCAAGGTAAAGATGCCATCATAGGTCCATTCCGCAGTGGTATTGGTTTCCATATTTTGAAAATTGAAGATGTGCAAGGCCTTGAGACTGTTGCTGTAACTGAGGTTAATGCGCGTCATATCCTCATTAAGACCTCTGTAATCCTAAGTGATGAAGGTGCACAGAAAGAACTGTATGGCTTTATTCGCCAAATCAGAGCGGGTGAAGCAACCTTTGGTGAACTAGCACAGCAATACAGTGCAGACCCAGGCTCTGCCGCTCGTGATGGTGAGCTCGGCTACCAAACGCCTGACCTATACGTACCTGAATTCAAACACCAAGTAGAAACCTTGCCTGTGGGTCAGATTAGTGAACCATTCCAAACAGTGCATGGCTGGCACATTGTAGAGGTGATTGATCGCCGTGAAGTGGATCGCACTGATAGTGCTATGAACAATAAAGCCTACAGAATCTTGTTCAATCGTAAATTTAACGAAGAAGCCTCAGCGTGGATGCAAGAACTTAGAGCCAGTGCCTTTATCGAAATGGTACAAAGCCAAGATGACGAAGAGGTCAGCAATGAGCTGTAATCGCGTCATTATTACCGCAGGTGAGCCTGCCGGCATTGGCCCTGATTTAGTCTTATCTCTAGTGGACAGTGATTACCCACACCAGTTAGTGGTGTGCGCTGACAAAAACATGTTGCAGCAGCGTGCTCAGCATCTAGGTATAGACGTTGACTTGCTCGACTACGATGCAAAACAAGCCCCATCACCTCAACGTAAAGGAACACTGACCGTTGAACATATTCCGATGGCCAAAGAAGCCGTAATTGGTCAACTTGATGAGGCTAACGGCCACTATGTGTTAAAAACACTAGAAAGAGCCGCTCAAGGCTGTATGAATGATGAATTTGCCGCTATAGTGACCGGCCCTGTGCACAAGGGGGTAATTAACCGAGCGGGAGTGGCCTTTAGTGGACATACCGAGTTCTTCGCTGAGCAATCCAATACGCCTATGGTCGTAATGATGCTGGCAACAGAAGGGTTAAGAGTTGCACTCGTTACCACGCATATACCGTTAGCCTACGTGTCGAAAGCGGTAACTGAAGAAAGAATTGAGCAAATCATGCAGATACTGCATAAGGATATGGTCACTAAATTTGGCCTTCCTAAGCCTCGAATCTACGTTTGTGGCTTAAACCCTCATGCAGGGGAAGATGGTTGCCTAGGGCAAGAGGAAATTCAAACAATTTCCCCAACCTTAGATAAGCTTAGAGAGCAAGGCATGGACATTGTAGGTCCGTTGCCTGCTGACACCATTTTTAATCACAAGTATCTACAGGATGCTGATGTGGTTTTGGGTATGTACCACGACCAAGTGCTGCCAGTGCTAAAATACAAAGGCTTTGGTAGTTCAGTGAATATCACTTTAGGTCTACCCTTTATTAGAACCTCTGTCGACCATGGCACTGCCTTGGATTTGGCCGGCACAGGTAACGCGGATACAGGAAGTTTCCAAACTGCACTTTCCCACGCGATAGAATTAGTTGAGAAAAAACAATGAGAAATGATGTCCACTTAGGACACAAAGCGCGTAAACGTTTTGGTCAAAACTTTCTAAACGATCCGTACATCATTGACGGTATCGTATCATCCATCAATCCAAGACCAGGTCAAAACCTTGTCGAGATTGGCCCAGGCCTAGGTGCTATTACTGAGCCTGTTGGTAAGTTAGTTGATAAGCTAACTGTGATTGAGCTAGATAGAGACCTTGCAGAGCGTCTACGCAACCACCCTGACCTCAGTGAAAAATTGACCATTCACGAAGGTGATGCGATGCGTTTCGACTTTACTCAATTAGTAAAGCCAAACAATAAATTGCGCATTTTTGGTAATCTGCCATACAACATCTCTACTCCATTGATGTTCCACCTTTTTGAGTTCCATAAAGACATTGAAGATATGCACTTTATGCTGCAAAAAGAAGTGGTTAATCGCTTGGCGGCTGGGCCAGGTAGTAAAGCCTATGGCCGATTGACCGTTATGGCTCAATACTTCTGCAAGGTGATGCCCGTTTTAGAAGTGCCGCCTACCGCATTTGTTCCGCCACCAAAGGTCGACTCTGCGGTTATTCGACTGATGCCATACGAGACACTGCCATATCCAGCGAAAGACCTGAAATGGTTAGATAGAGTCTGTCGTGAAGGCTTCAATCAGCGCCGTAAGACTATTCGCAACTGCTATAAATCACTAGTTAGCGCAGAAGTGATGGAACAACTGGGGATCAACCCAGGCATGCGTCCGGAGAATTTAACTCTGGAACAATTTGTCGATATGGCTAACTGGCTTGCCGACAACCACTAGAGCGAACACGCTCTAACAAGGAGACCACATGGACGTCAGTCAACCTTGTATCAAATGTCATGTACACACCAAATACATAGCGGAACAATCGGAACCCGATAATGGCCGCTATGTATTTGCATACATGATCACCATAAAAAATCTCAGCCCTCATTCCGTACAACTTCTCTCTCGCTGCTGGTTAATTACCGATGGCAATGGCAAGCAAATCACCGTAGAAGGTGATGGTGTCGTTGGAGAGCAGCCTGTTATTGCGTCACATGACGATTACACCTATACCAGCGGTACCGCTCTAGAGACACCAGTGGGCGTCATGCAGGGGCACTATATTATGCAATCTGACGATGGTGATACCTTTAAAGCTCAGATCGCCCCTTTCAACCTTTCCGTGCCAAACGTTATCAATTAATTAGAGGTTTTCTTGTCCAACTATCTTGTTGGAGACATCCAAGGTTGTTTGGATGAACTCCTGTTACTGCTAGAAAAAGTCCACTTCGACCCACAACAAGACACACTTTGGGTTGCCGGAGACCTTGTCGCACGTGGCCCAAAATCACTAGAGACGCTGCGATTTATTCGCTCATTGGGTGATTCAGCAAAAGTGGTCTTGGGTAACCACGACTTGCACCTTATTGCCATTTCATTAGGGGTTCATAAGGCCAAGCCAAAAGACAATACCTTACCTATCTTTGATGCGGATGATTGCTCTGAGTTAATAGACTGGCTTCGTCACCAACCATTACTCGTGGAGCATCCAGAATTCGTGATGAGTCATGCTGGTATCTATCCGCTTTGGAGCCTAGATGAAGCACGTCAAGCCTCTCAAGAAGTGGAGCAGGTACTATCTGGGGATAACTGGAAAAAGCTGATTAAAAAGATGTACGGCAACTCTCCCGACATCTGGGATCCTGCTCTAGAGGGTATGCCCCGCCTAAGGTTTACCATCAATGCAATGACGCGCATGCGCTATTGCTATCATGATGGACGCTTAGATATGGACAGCAAACTGCCACCAGAAGAAGTAGACAAGAACGAATTGATACCTTGGTTTGAATTAGAACAAAGAGTGTCGCTACCAAAGAAATCCATATTTGGACACTGGGCAGCACTGATGGGCACTGATTCACACAATGTTATCGGCTTAGATACCGGCTGCGTATGGGGCAATCATATGACCATGCTTCGCTGGGAAGACAAGCGCTACTTTACGCAAGCAGCGCTGTAATATGATCTGATAGGGCTAGTTATTTAGCCCTTTTCCAACACCACAAACTGCATATCGTGGGCATTCTTCTCATCAGAGAAATATTGCTCTAAATGGATTTGTTTCCACCCCTCTCCCCAGTCAGGGAATTGGGTATCGCCGTCTACTTCAAGGTCAATGTAGGTTAAGTACAGCTTGTCTGCCATTGGCAGGCAGTGCTTATAGATAGAGCCACCACCAATAATCATCACCTCAGGCTCATCCGTAACCACCTCCAATGCTGATTCAATCGAGGTGACGGTTGTTACGCCTTCAATCGTTAGCTCGGCGTCGCGGCTGACAACAATATTGTGCCTGCCAGGCAAAGGGCGACCAATAGATTCATACGTCTTTCTCCCCATGATCACTGGCTTACCCATGGTGCACTTCTTAAACCAGGTAAAATCGGCTGGTAGGTGCCACGGCATCTGGTTGTCTTTGCCGATAATACGGTTGTTAGCCATAGCGGCAATCATGCTGACGATCATTGGGATATTCCTCTAAACAATAGGGCGACGACGATAAATAAATAAGCCAGGCATAGCGAGCCCAACTGCAAGTCCTGCAATGATAAACATTGCGGTGAGGAAATTCTCTATTAGGCCAGCAAATAATTCATGGGTATAGCCTGATTGGCTAATTTCTACCATGGCAATCATCGCATTGAAGGCATATACCCCCGGAACCATAGGAATCATTGCGGCAACGGTAAACACCTTTGGGTGTGCTAAGAATCGATGCGACCACGCGACTCCGATAAAGCCAACTATGGTAGCAGCAAACAAGGTGGCCCATTCTATAGGCATGCCAAACTGCATCATCAAATAGCGCGAACCGTGGCCAATAGCGCCGCCTAGCGCGCAATAGAACAGCGCACTCTTAGGCACATTGAAAACCAGTGCAAAGCCGACCGCAGGAATGGCGGCAAAGAACATGTCGTCAATAAGCCCCAAGAGCAAAGCAAACAAATCACTCATAGTGTCACCCCAAACATGCCTAACACACCGCTCACTGCGACAATCCCTAAACAGGTTGCCAGTGTAAGCAGACTGCCCATCACAAATCGAGCAATGCCCATATTGATATACCCTTTCAAGACATCCGCAACAGAGTTAATTAAAGGGAAGCCGGGAACCAGCATAAGAACCGACGATGCCATGACGACATTGGGGCTGTTACCAATCTCAAACACTACCGCTTGCGCTGAAATAAAGGTGGTGACGAAAGCTGTAGTCGCAAAGTTGAGTAGTGGGTTGAAGTGACGATGGCCAATCTCTTGCCTGACAATCATGCCGATAGCAGAAGCCACAAAGGTCATCGCAAATACGGCGCTATCACCTCCGGCAAGGTGACTGAACGAGGCACAAGACAAACCAATCATAAACACCACTAGCCAGCGATTGTAACGCTCCGGGGTGATTTTATTCAGCTTCTGCTGGGCGAGGTCGTAATCTAGGATGCCTTTTTCTAGCATGATGCAGATACGCTGTACTTCTGTCACCGCGCGCATATTGATTCCCCTATCGGGGCAGCGTCGTGTGGTGGTCATGCAATGCTCATGGGTAACCGTAGTCACAACCAATGAACTAGCAGAGAGTGATACTTCGACTTCATCCATACCACAGGCAAGACCAATACGCTCCATTATGCCGCCGATAAGCGCGCTTTCAGCTCCATGAGCATGCAACATCTGTCCCGCTTGAGCGATAAGGCGAGAAACAGCGCGTTGTTTAGATTCCATTCTATCTCTTTGAGGATTGTTTAAAATAAAAACAATATTCTATTGGGTTTGCATATAAAACAATACTGATAATTCAAATTTAATTGATTAAGAACAACCAAAATTGAAGACCAAAGCGAACTTATGATTTTTGTGAGAGGTTAAGGGCTAAGATCAGCAATTTCTTAAGATTTCCGAGATCTTCAATAAGCTTCAGGTTAAGCCAAACATAGCCATAGATATTGGACTTTTCACCGCCTAATTCAGCGATAATGTCTTTTAATTCACCAATAATCTCATCCGTTTCTTCAATACGAATGCTACCTCGAACCTCGCCCTTTTCGACTAGATAAGCCAGGTCTTCAAGCTCTTGCTCCACTTGCTGCTGGCATTGTTTTAGCGATTTAGACCACAGCATATTTAAATGACTTTCTCTGTCACTCCAATAGGAATGGTTAAGGAGCTCAATAGTACTCAGCAAATTGCGCAATTGAATCTGAATGGCATCGAGCAGCTGGCGCTTAAGTTTGGTTTCTTTGATCGATGGTGAAGTAAGAGTTGTAATAGTGGTCATCTCTTTCACAAGCGTATTTTGAAACGGCTCAAGATTAGGCTTTTCTATCACGTTGGGAGAATAGGAAAGATGATAAACCTTAGAAAGGGTTTTGAGAGTGTTTGCGATGCGCAGGCGCCAATGGATGAATGCACGCTGTGGATAGATAAGGCAAAACAATACCGCAATAATACAGCCTAATGTTACATCAACGCCGCGCCACATCGCCACATCTACATCGGCATTTGCAGCCCCCAAGGTGACCGCTAAGGTAATACCTATCAGTATCCCTACGTAAGGCCGCTTTCCCAGTGCAAAGTAGGCGCTCAGAAAGATGATCACCGCACACCACAAATACATTAGCGCCACAGAATACTGACTGATAGCAATGCCGATGATTCCTGATATTGCCCCAAGAGAAGTGCCGAGGACACGATGCCAAGCCCTTGGCAAAACGTTACCAAGGTAGGAGATTGGTCCTATCACTACAAATAGAGTAATGAGGATCCAAGTTCGCTCCGGAACCTCAAAATACGTCGCTGCAATTAAGGTAAGAACAAAGGCTACAGCGATGCGTACACCATGGACGATACGATAATGGGTGAAGATAAACGCATCGAGATTAGAGATTTTCTGGTTTAGGTGCATGATCTCAGATCCTTGAGATAAATTCTGTTTCGCACAGACAAAAAAAGAGCCGGGATAGTCTCCAGGCTCTTTTTATTATGTTTATTGTTCAGACTATTGTCTACAAAAGATACTAGTCACGAACGTAGATAACATGACCGTCATCTTCTTCGTCGTCATCCCAGTCATCGTCGTCTTCAGTAACAACGTTGCTGCCTGACATCGCATCTTTGTGGTAGTCATCCCACATAAAGTCGACTTTGTCTTCTTCTGAAATTTCTTCCGCTTGACGAGGAAGTGTTTCCATAAAGTCAGCAAGTTTGTAACACAGCT
This sequence comes from Vibrio breoganii, assembly GCF_001677275.1. Lineage (GTDB taxonomy): Bacteria > Pseudomonadota > Gammaproteobacteria > Enterobacterales > Vibrionaceae > Vibrio > Vibrio breoganii. The sequence goes on along the minus strand of NZ_CP016177.1, from coordinate 308,284 downwards.
CTTTGGTGCCGTGTTTATTGATTGCTGAAATCTTGAAGTACTGTTCTTCCCAACCAAGCGCGTCCAAGATCTCTTGGATCGTTTCATTCGCTTCTTCTTCAGGCATAAGATCAGTCTTGTTGAATACCAACCAGCGTGGTTTATCTGCTAGCTTCTCACTGTACTGCTCAAGTTCATCAATGATGGTCAGAGCATTTTGCACAGGATCGCTTTGATCAACCGGCATGATATCGATCATATGCAGCAATACACGGCAGCGCTCTAGGTGCTTCAAGAAGCGAATACCAAGGCCAGCGCCATCTGCGGCACCCTCGATCAAACCAGGGATATCAGCAACTACAAAGCTCTTTTCTGGAACCACACTCACTACACCCAAGCTTGGGATAAGAGTCGTAAACGGGTAATCCGCTACCTTTGGTTTAGCTGCAGAAACTGAACGAATAAAGGTCGACTTACCCGCATTTGGCAGGCCAAGCATACCTACGTCAGCCAATAGCAGTAGTTCTAGGCGAAGTTCACGAACCTCTCCTTTAGTACCCATAGTCTTTTGACGAGGAGCTCGGTTCACTGATGATTTAAAACGGGTGTTGCCCAGTCCGTGCCAACCGCCTTTTGCGATCATTACTTTCTTGCCGTGCTCTGCAACTTCACCCACAACCTCATTGGTATGGATGTCTACGGCGCGCGTACCTACAGGCACCTTAAGTGTCAGGTCATTACCACGCTTACCAGTACAGTTACCGCCACGGCCATTTGCGCCACGATCTGCTGCATAAAAGCGTTGGAAACGGTAATCGATCAGCGTATTCAGGTTTTCGTCAGCTTCAAGGTAGATATCACCACCGTCACCGCCGTCACCGCCATCGGGACCACCTTTCGTTATAAACTTTTCACGCCAGAAACTAACAATGCCGTTACCGCCATCGCCTGCTTCTACCTTTACAGTTGCTTCATCTACGAATTTCATTTCTCACTCCGTATTGGTGTGAATATCTTGCTTGGATCAACTTTAGCAGATCCAACTCTTTTAGGTGCTAGGTATCTGGGTGCTAGGCCCTAGAGTATTCCCTAGGACCCAGGACCAAGAAACCGAGTACCTTTAAAATAAAAAACCCCGCCGAATCGGCAGGGCTTTTGAATTCAGCTTGAATCTAAGTATTAATTACTCAGAATCGATGCTAACGAATTTACGGTTCTTAGGACCTTTAACTTCAAATTTCACTTTACCTTCAGTAAGAGCGAAAAGAGTGTGGTCTTTACCGATACCAACGTTGTTACCAGCGTGGAATTTAGTACCACGTTGACGAACGATGATGTTACCCGCTAGAACTGATTCGCCACCAAAACGCTTAACGCCAAGACGTTTGCTTTCTGAATCGCGACCGTTACGAGTAGAACCGCCAGCTTTTTTGTGTGCCATTGTTAAACTCTCCTATAACTTAAGCGTTGATGCCAGTGATCTTCACTTCAGTGAACCACTGACGATGACCTTGTTGCTTACGAGAGTGCTTACGACGACGGAACTTAACGATTTTTACTTTATCGCCACGACCGTGCTTAACCACTTCAGCTACAACTTTGCCACCTTCAACAAGAGGTGCACCAACAGTGATTTCTTCACCGTTAGCGATCATAAGAACTGAGTCAAACTCAACAGTTGCACCAGTTTCAACGTCCAATTTCTCTAAACGAAGAGTTTGGCCTTCGCTTACACGGTGTTGTTTACCACCAGATTGGAAAACAGCGTACATATTTTACTCCGCTTTTTCCGCACAGCCTTTAACTTAAATTTGTAGTTTGGGTGTGCGCTAACTAATTCATCAATAGGGCGCAGATTCTACGTGAACGCATCACATAAAACAAGCCATATTTTAAAAAAATTGGCGAAAAGATAATCGCCACATAAAAGTGCGAGAATGATGCCTTTTACGGGTGTATTTGGCAACGTTTTTTAGTGTAAAATTCAACATTAATTATCATCCCAGCTACTCCCCGTAGCGACTCAAAACCGGAAGTACAATGGACTTTAGCGCTATTCAGGCCCTCACTGCCGACGACATGGTAAAAGTAGACCAAACAATTCACGCTCAGCTGACCTCAGAAGTCGCTCTAATCAATCAATTGGGGCACTACATTGTTAGCGGTGGTGGAAAGCGTTTACGCCCGCTTATCACGCTGCTATCGGCTCGTGCTTTGGGGTATGAAGGTGAAGGGCATATCACCGCTGCTGCGTTCATTGAATTCATTCACACAGCAACGCTGTTGCACGATGATGTGGTTGATGAATCGGATATGCGCCGAGGAAAAGAAACCGCCAACGCCGCTTTTGGTAATGCGGCCAGTGTTTTGGTGGGTGATTATATCTACACCCGCTCATTCCAAATGATGACAAGCCTAGGATCTTTGAGGATCCTCGAGTTGATGAGTGAAGCGGTCAATGTGATCGCTGAAGGTGAGGTTCAGCAATTGATGAATTGCAATGATGCTTCTACAACCGAAGAAAGCTATATGCAGGTGATCTACTCTAAAACCGCACGCCTATTTGAATCAGCTTCGCAAATTGCAGCAATATTAACGAACTCTACTCCAGAGCTAGAAACCGCGATGCAAAACTATGGCCGCCATCTAGGTACGGCGTTTCAGCTTATCGATGATGTATTGGATTACACCGCTGACGGCAAAGAGATGGGTAAAAACGTAGGGGATGACCTTGCAGAAGGAAAGCCTACCCTACCGCTTCTCTACGCCATGCAAAATGGGTCAGACGCACAGCGCGAAATGATTATTGAAGCGATTGAGCAAGCTAATGGTATGGAACGCTTGGATGAGATTATGCAGGCTATGCATGATACGGGTTCATTGGAATACACCACTAAGGTCGCTAATGACGAAGCCGACAAAGCGATTGCAGCTCTGGCTATCTTGCCTGACTCAATTGAAAAAGAGGCCCTTGAAGCCTTAGCCCATCTTGCGGTCAAACGTAACAAATAAGCTAATTACAAAAACGCCACTCAAAAGAGTGGCGTTCGTTTACCTTATTCTACCCTAATAGTATTTGTCGCACCCTGGATGCAACTGAGCGTCTTGATTCACTGAACTGGCTGGCACAGCCCACTGCTCATCGTGCAAACCTTCTACAAGCACCATCTCGTCTCTCTTATCTACGGCTAGGACGCGCCCCAGGCCTTCTGAAGACTCTACCCACATTCCCGTCGTGATCTTATCCATATCCATAGCCGTCGCCTCACTCTTGATGAATACAGGTTTTTACGCAGGTTATCTGTTACGGGATCAAAAAAGCGGATCATAAAGATCCGCTTCCAGTCATTATTACTCGGTTGTTAGAGATAGCTTATTTAGCGAACTCTTCACCCTTAGCAATATCGCCAGATAGAGTTTCAAGCATGTCATCGAGAGAAGCTCTTTCAAACTCACTTAGCACGCCGTAATCCAATACCTCTTCAATGCCTTCTGTACCCAGTTTAACTGGCTGTGCAAAGAAGCGAGTATGTTCACCACTGCCTTCGACATACGCACACTCAACCACGTTAGCTTCGCCTTGTAGAGCACGAACCAGGGACAGACCAAAGCGACATGCCGCTTGACCCATAGATAGTGTCGCACTACCGCCACCCGCTTTCGCTTCAACAACCTCTGTACCTGCGTTTTGGATACGAGTGGTCAGTGATGCTATCTCTTCGCTAGTAAATTCAACGCCTTTCACTTGAGACAATAGCGGAAGAATTGTGACGCCTGAGTGGCCACCGATAACTGGCACATCTAACTGAGTAGGATCTAGACCCTTAAGTTGGCCAACAAAGGTTTCAGATCGAATAACGTCAAGTGTTGTTACGCCGAATAAACGACGCTTGTCATAAACACCGGCTTTTTTCAGTACATCAGCAGCAATAGCAACTGTAGTGTTCACAGGGTTAGTAATGATACCCACACACGCTTTTGGACATACAACAGCAATCTTTTCCGCAAGAGACTTCACAATGCCCGCGTTCACATTAAAGAGATCCGCACGATCCATGCCGGGTTTACGAGCAACACCCGCAGAGATCAATACCACGTCAGCTCCCTCTAGAGCCGGAGTAGGATCTTGTCCTGAAAAACCAACGACTGATACTGGAGTAGGGATATGACTAAGATCCGCTGCAACACCAGGAGTAACCGGTGCAATATCGTATAGAGCGAGATCTGAGCCAGCAGGAAGATTATTTTTTAGTAGAAGTGCCAGTGCTTGTCCAATACCACCAGCAGCTCCGATAACAGCGACTTTCATTGTGTTCTCCTTGGGTAAGATAGAGGTAATTGTTGTTTTAGTTCTTATATAGCCTCGAAACTATAATATTTACTTTACCTTTACAAACACGTAACGACACCTTTGCGACCTTACTCACTCATCAAAGCGGCAATTTTAGTATTAAAAGACCCTTCTCACGTATTGGAAAAGTAAGTAACCAGTTTTCATGAGACATCTCACCCATTACTTGGGTATATTACAGTTCTGTGAGACACTAACTGACGTGAGGGTTCCCCTCATGCGACTAATAAAACCAATAATATGTGGAACAACGAATGCGAAACAGCGAAAAACAGGACCGTTTAGTCCGCGAGTTCAAATCCCTTTTAAAAGAAGAACGTTTCGGCTCGCAAAGCGAGATTGTAGAAGCACTTAAACTTGAAGGCTTTGACAACATAAACCAATCTAAGGTCTCTCGTATGCTGACCAAGTTTGGCGCTGTTCGTACACGAAACGCGAAAATGGAGATGGTTTACTGTCTGCCCGCAGAGCTTGGCGTTCCTACGGTATCGAGCTCTTTGCGTGAGTTGGTACTGGATATTGACTACAACAATGCATTAGTCGTCATTCATACAGGGCCTGCTGGTGCTCAGCTGATTGCTCGCTTACTCGACTCTCTTGGTAAGTCTGAAGGCATTCTTGGTGTTGTTGCCGGCGATGACACTATTTTCATCACCCCTACCCTTGAGATCAGCACTAAACAACTGTTCGACTCTGTTTGCGAACTCTTTGAATACGCTGGATAAAATCCTCTTTCTTACCTTCACAGCTTAGTTATTAGGCTGTGAAGTCGATCACATCTCATTAAAATTACAATTCATTAACCACTTAATAATAACTCATTGTTTTTAAAGATTATTTCACAAAATAAACACCTTTAACTCCTCATATAAGCAACCGCTTTTCTATTCTCCATCATCCTGCTCACTCTCTTTCTGCTTATTTTTTGCTATGATGCAGCCACTTTTTCAACGATTTACCCTCTGTAATTGCTGTTATGTTGAACGTTTCTTCTAAAGTCGATCTAAACTAAGAAGATTCGGTTGGATCGAATATTTAACATTACAACAAGTGCTGTTGGCTCAATTGGGATTGAAAAAGATGCCGTTTCCATACAGGAAACTTCAATAGCACATAGAAGGCTGTTGGTATGATCATGGATATAAGGAAGAAACATCATGGCATTTAAGAAAGCGATTAAGCTTGGTGCGATTGCTGCAGCAGTTATGGCCGCAGGCGTAGTTTCAGCGCAAGAGTTCATTACTATCGGTACTGGTTCAGTAACGGGTGTTTACTACCCTACTGGTGGTGCAATCTGTAAGCTTGTTAACAAAGACCGTAATGACCACAATGTACGCTGTTCAGTGGAGTCTACTGGCGGTTCTATCTACAACGTAAACACTATGCGTTCTGGCGAATTAGACTTTGGTATCGTTCAGTCAGACTGGCAATACCACGGCTACAACGGAACCAGCAAATTCTCTGACCAAGGTCCTTACAAAAAGCTTCGCGCTGTATTCTCTCTTCATACAGAACCTTTTAACATCATTGCACGCGAAGACTCTGGTATTAATAACGTTTCTGATCTAGCAGGCAAGCGTGTCAACATTGGTAACCCTGGTTCTGGTGACCGCGCGACAATGGGCGTAGTCATGGACGCTATGGGCTGGACTAACGACAGCTTCAAACTTGCTTCTGAACTAAAAGGCTCTGAGCGTTCTCAAGCGCTTTGTGATAACAAGATTGATGCCTTCATCTACATGGTTGGTCACCCAAATGGATCAATCAAAGAAGCAACAACCTCTTGTAACGCGAAGCTAGTTCCAGCAACGGGTCCAGGGATCGATAAGATCGTCGCTGATAACCCTTACTATGCATTTAGCACAGTACCTGCTGGCATGTACCGTGGTACAGACCAAGACGTTAACAGCTTCGGTGTAGCGGCAACTATGGTAACGACTTCTGACGTTTCAGACGAAGTCGCTTACACAGTCGCTAAAGCAGTATTTGAAAACTTTGACACCTTCAAACGTCTGCACCCTGCATTCTCAAATCTTAAGAAAGAGAACATGGTGAAAGACGGCCTATCTATTCCTCTTCACCCTGGTGCAGAGAAGTACTACAAAGAAGTAGGCCTTATCAAGTAACCAAATAAGATAAGGAGGCTAAAGCCTCCTTACTTTTGTTTGGTGAAAATAGGGGGTAGCACAGCATCCCCTTACGTTTACTAGCCAATCTCCCATTCTTGACTGGGGCTTTCTGTTTGCCTCCATTTGGCAACCCCCTCTCTTTATATTGCAATTTATTGGCTAGTATTTGGGCTTGGTCTAAGGTTATTGATACCAATCACACTGAGTAAGTGTTCAGAAATAGCGCAGGAAAAATGCTCGAGAACAAGGCAGAATTTTTCGATAAGTAGTTATTCTACAATCAAAAATACTAATGCAGTTATCGAGTATTTTAACCAGCTAGAATCACCAGTTACTTAGTACGATTGGTATAAGTACCTAAAGGTGCGCGCCTAACCAACCCTCGCGTCAACAGAATTAGGACACACTAATGACACATTCAACGACTCCCTCTCAAGAGGCACAAGAGATCGTCGCACAAGCGGATACTGGGGCAAGAAACCCTTCGGGTATTCCAGGGCGAATCCTATGGTTTGTGCCGCTATGCTGGTCACTGTTTCAGCTTTGGTACGCTTCACCACTGCCATTCATTTTCAATTTCGCTATCCTCAACGATACCGAAGCTCGTTCTATCCATCTCACTTTTGCCATATTCCTTGCCTTTACCGCCTATCCAGCCTTAAAGGGCTCACCGCGAGATAGAATTCCTGCCGTTGATTGGGTCTTGGCATTGCTGGGCAGTTTGGCTGCCGGCTACATTTATCTCTTTTATACCCAATTAGCAGGGCGCTCTGGTGCACCAACCACGATGGATATTGTGGCTTCGGTGATCGGCATGGTTCTGCTTCTAGAGGCAACTCGTCGCGCGCTGGGTCCACCGCTAATGGTCGTTGCTGCTTTATTCCTTACCTACACCTTTGCTGGCCCACACATGCCAGATGTCATTGCACACAAAGGCGCAAGCTTGAATAAGGCTATGTCTCACTTGTGGCTGACTACTGAGGGTGTATTCGGTGTTGCTCTGGGGGTTTCGACCTCATTTGTATTCTTGTTTGTACTGTTTGGCGCCATGTTAGAAAGAGCTGGTGCCGGTGCTTACTTTATTAAGGTCGCTTTCTCACTACTCGGTCATATGCGTGGAGGCCCCGCTAAAGCTGCGGTTGTTGCCTCTGGTCTATCTGGCTTAGTATCAGGCTCATCCATCGCCAACGTAGTGACTACTGGTACCTTTACCATCCCACTGATGAAGCGCGTTGGTTTCCCTGGCACTAAAGCGGGTGCCGTAGAGGTTGCAGCCTCCACCAATGGCCAGCTAACCCCTCCTATCATGGGTGCTGCTGCATTCTTGATGGTTGAGTATGTCGGTATATCCTATGTAGAGGTGATTAAAGCCGCTCTATTACCTGCGCTCATCTCTTATGTTGCCCTTATCTATATTGTGCACTTAGAGGCCTGTAAGGCGGGCATGGAAGGCTTACCTCGTCGCCATACGCCAACCAAACTGCAAAGCCTACTCTCTTTCACTGGCACCATTCTGGGTCTGTGCGTAATTAGTGCAGCGGTATACTACGGCATTGGCTGGACCAAAGACGTATTTGGCGCAGCCGCGACTCCAATTGTGACTGTGGCTTTGCTCATCGCTTATGTTGGGCTTGTGCGTATTTCCTCCCAGTATCAGGACCATGCCGAGATGGATCCAGATCTAACAGAGATCCCAGATGTAGGCCCTACCGTCAAATCTGGTCTGCACTTTTTGCTACCTATAGTGGTGTTGGTTTGGTGTTTGACTGTAGAGCGTTTCTCACCGGGTCTATCTGCTTTCTGGGCTACGGTATTCATGGTCTTCATTCTAATTACCCAGCGTCCATTAATGGCTTTATTTAATAAAGATAATGAGATCGCTAAAGCCGTTAAGATCGGTTTTCATGACCTGCTAGAAGCTCTGGTTTCAGGTGCGCGTAACATGATAGGCATCGGTGTCGCGACAGCAGCGGCTGGTACTGTAGTTGGCGTAGTAACGCTTACTGGCATTGGCTTGGTGATGACGGACTTTGTCGAGTTCATCTCCGGCGGTAGCGTCATCATGATGTTACTGTTTACTGCGGTTATCAGTCTTATCTTAGGTATGGGACTGCCGACCACAGCCAACTATATTGTTGTGTCGACCTTGATGGCTCCGGTTATTGTCACCTTAGGTGCCGCGCACGGGCTGATCATCCCTCTGATTGCTGTACACCTGTTTGTGTTCTATTTCGGTATCCTTGCCGATGATACACCGCCAGTAGGCTTGGCGGCTTTTGCTGCCGCGGCAATTGCAAAGTCCGACCCTATTCGTACGGGTATCCAAGGCTTTACCTATGACATACGTACGGCCATTCTGCCGTTCATGTTTGTCTTCAATACTCAGCTTCTGATGATGGGAATAGACAGTTGGTGGCACCTGATGCTGACCATACTCTCTGCGACCGCCGCAATGTTGCTATTTTCTGCTGCAACGCAAGGTTGGTGGTTAACTCGCAATAAGTGGTGGGAAACCATTGCCCTGCTAGTACTGACCTTTACCTTCTTCCGTCCAGGCTTTTGGTGGGATCAAATTTACCCTGCTCAATTGGAAGTCCCTGCGACTGAAATCTCCACCGTTGTTGAGCAAATGCCAATAGGCAAGGCTCTGCAAATGGTTGTAGAGGGTGAAAACCTCGAAGGCAAGTTCATCAGCAAAACGGTTCGATTGCCGTTTGATGACAATGCCAGCACCGCAGAGGACCGCATTTCTTCAATGGGATTAATGCTTTCTCAAAATGATGATAACGTGATTGTGGATATGGTCGAATTCGGTAGCCCTGCAGAAGCTGCAGGCATAGATTTTGACTGGGAAATCAAACACATCATTCAAAAAGCAGAGCGACCAATGAAGGAGTGGGTATTCCTTCCTGCATTGATTCTAGTGTTATTAATGGCACTAAATCAAAAACGACGTCGAGCTAGAGAGTCTATCAACGCATAGTTTGATTTCGCTCAATGCCCCATGGTCTACACTATGGGGCAATAGCACGACAAAAATTCAAGAGCATTTCCCATGTACAAACAGATCTTAGTCCCCGTTGACCTGAACGAAAAAGGCTTCAGTGATAAAGCCTTAAAGGCAGCCGTTTGGCATGCCAAGCAAAGCAATGCACAGCTGCATCTTCTGAACGTATTACCAGGGATTCATATGTCCATGGTGGCAACCTACTTCCCTAAGGATGCCGTACAAGATATGAAGAAAGATGTGGAAGCTCAGCTTCGAAACTTCGCAGATAACTTTGTAGACCCTGAATTGGTTTATCAAGTTCATATCGCTGAAGGTAAGCCCTACGCTACCATTATCGATTATGCCGAAAAGCTAGGCGCAGACTTAATCGTCATGCCAAGCCACAAGCGCTCACGAATCGATAATGTTGTTTTGGGTTCAGTGGCGAGTAAGGTGGTACATAACTCTCCAGTAAACGTACTCGTGATTAAGCCGCAAGGCTAAACTGTATTTAGATGAAAAACGGTCACCTCTTTAGGTGACCGTTTTTATTTGTACTCTTCATTTTGTGCTAAATACTTTTGTACTAAACAACTCTGTTTGAGTGCTTTCCTGCCATGAAGTCATCAATGTTATTGAGAAGAATATCCACAAGACTTTGCAATGCAGAATCGCTCCCCCACGCTACATGCGGGGTAAGTAATAGGTTAGGCAGTGACATATTGGCAAGCAAGGGATTGGAGGTATCAGCTGGCTCTTGGGTAAACACATCAAATCCCGCCCCCGCTATATCACCCGATTTAAGCGCTCCGACTAAATGGGCTTCGTTCACTAAACCGCCTCTACCCGTGTTGATCAGAACCGAGGTCGGCTTCATTAAAGCTAACTCATCTCGTGCAATCAAATCCGTTGTACTCTGGGTAAGCGGACAGTGCAAGGTGACTATATCTGCCTGCTGCAGAGCCTCTTCAAAGCTCACATAGTCCTCTCTCACCTGCGACACACCCTTACGCTCGGCAAAGATAGGCTTCATGCCCACAGCGCTTGCTAGGGTAGCGACCGCTTGCCCCAAGCTACCACTGCCAATAATCGTTATCGTTGCCCCTGCTACGTCAGTAATAGGATGCGTGAAGAAACAAAACTGTTTGTCTTTTTGCCACACACCTTTTTCTATATCTTGATGATAAGCGAACAGATTGCGCTTGAGAGCAAAGATCATCCCAATCACATGCTCAGGTACAGAGCGTGTGGCATACCCTTGGATATTGCACACTGCTATGTGATTCTGGGCGCAGTAATCCAAATCAACATTGTTGGTCCCCGTGGCAGAGACTGCTATCAACTTGATGCTAGGGAACTGCTTAAGTATTTCGCCATTAAGCGCGACCTTATTGCTGATGACAATCTCAGCGCCAACTAATCGTTCTTCTAGTTCATCAAGCGAGGTGTAATCATACTCCACCCATTGATGGGGAAAGCTTAATTCACGAAAGTGAACATGTGCAGGAATGGTCGCCTTATCTAAGAAGACAACCTTAGGTAACGATTGTGGCATGCGTAATCCTTAATGCTTTGGCAAGGTTTTATAGTCTGGTAACTCAGGCTCTGCAGAGTAGAGTTTCAATACTAAAGGTTCTGCCTCAGGATAAAAGTCGCATGGCACAAACATACTGACTAATTTGCCATCTTTAGGGTGATAAAAGCTCAGTTCCGTTGAATGTAGCTGCAAGCGTTCAGAATAGGCCCTCGCCTCCCCTTCAGAATAGAATTCATCGCCAACAATGGAGTGCCCCATTTCACTCATGTGCACACGCAGTTGGTGTGATCGTCCAGTAATAGGCAACAGACGCACAATACAGGTTTTTTCTTCCTGCACTACCTTTTGATAATCCGTTCTTGAGGGCTTGCCATCGTGGGTGCATACCTTCTGTCTTGGTCTGTTTGGCCAATCACAGATCAGAGGGAGATCGACGATCCCCTCTTTTTCTTCAAGCTCACCCCACACACGCGCGTAATACACCTTGTGCGTTAAGCGGTATTGAAACTGCTTTTTAAGGTGACGCTCGGCCTCTTTGTTGAGGGCAAATAACATCAAACCGGAAGTGGCCATGTCCAAGCGATGCACCACTTGGATCTCAGGGTACTCCTCGACAAGACGACTCCATAAACTATCGTAGTGGCGCTCTTCCCTACCAGGAACAGACAACAAGCCAGCAGGTTTATTGGCCACCAAGATGTGCTCATCTTGATAAATGATATCTATCCACGGGTCTACTGGAGGATGGTACTCAGTCATGGCCATGTTTTCACTCCAGTATTAGTTATGGGAAACAACGATCAAGCGTAAGGAATCCAATTGAATCTGCGCTTGAGAAATAAAGCCATCGAGCTCGCTAATTTGCTCTTCGATTGCCGATACTTCCTCGTCTCGAATGTTAGGGTTAACCGCTTTAAGGGCAAGTAGACGTTCTAGCTCAGCACTGAGGCTAGCTTGCATTTCAGCCTTAGCTTGCTGCTTAACCTGCTCATGCTTTGGCAGTACTTTCTCATCACCCATAGCAATCAAGGCCTGAACCTGCGATTGAACAGAGGTAACCAACTTACTCGCCATATGACGGTTAATTGGGCTCAACTGACGATTAAAGCTACCAAACTCAACCTGTTCGGAGAGATCGTTGCCTTTACCGTCTAGCATCAAGCGAATTGGCGTTTGCGGTAAGAAGCGAGAAATACCACTGCGTTTAGGCGCCTGTGCATCAACCAGATACACCAACTCTAAAAGCATAGTACCTACTGGCAAGGCTTTGTTTTTTAATAAAGAAACCGCTGACGCTCCCACCCCTTCACTCAGCAGTAAATCAATACCGCCTTGAATCATTGGGTGTTCCCAAGACATGAAGTTCATATCTTCACGGGAAAGCGCCGTATCACGATCAAAGGTGATGGTGGCGCCATCGTATGGAAGACCAGGGTAACTCGGCACTAGCATGTGCTCAGAAGGCGTTACGACCAACGCATTCTCTCCCTTATCGTCTTGGTTTAGGCCAATACAATCGAATAGACTAAGGGCAAAGCTAACGAACTGGGTATCGTTGTCTTTAGAGGCAATTTCATGAACCAAGTCTTGCGCTCGATCACCGCCATTAGAGTGCATCTCTAACAGTCGGTCACGGCCTTGCTCTAGGTCTTGTTTAAGCTGCTGATTAATCTTTGCCGATTGAGCAATCACATCGGGAAGCGCTGAGCTATCACCGGTTGCGATCATCTCAGTCAACTCATAGGAGAACTTCTCATACACTGTGCGACCCGTTGGGCAGGTTTCAGCAAAGGCGTTAAGACCTTCATTGTACCAATGCGCCAGTACGCCCTGAGAGCTTCCCTCTAAGTAAGGAACGAATACATCAATATCAGAATTCTGGCCAATACGATCCAAGCGACCAATACGCTGCTCTAGCAAGTCTGGGTTAAATGGCAGATCAAACATCACTAGCTGATTAGCAAACTGGAAGTTACGACCCTCTGAGCCTATTTCTGAACAGATCAGTACTTGCGCGCCGCCCTCTTCTTGCGCAAAGTAAGCGGCCGCTTTATCACGCTCTATGATCGACATACCTTCATGGAACACCGTAGCTCGAATGCCTTCACGCTCACGCAGTGCTTGTTCAAGCTGCAATGCTGTCGTGGCTCTTGAGGCAATAACCAGTACCTTTTCAGAGCGCTTTTCTTTCACCTTCTCGATCAGCCAATCTACTCGGCTATCAAATTGCCACCACGACCCGGTATCTCCCAGTTCTTGGAAAACCTCTTCAGGGTAAAGCATGATGCCTGCTTGTTTTTCAATTGGCAGGTCAACATTGAACATCTTTGACACTTTAATGGCGCGAGCGTATTGCTCTGGCAAAGGCATAGGCAGCAGGTGTACTCGGCGCTCAGGGAAGCCCTTGATCGCAGCACGAGTATTTCGGAACAATACGCGTCCCGTACCATGGCGATCCATCAAGTTATCAATCAACTCTTGTCTTGCTGATGCCTGCTGTTCAGGGTGCTGGTCATCGGATATGGCCTTAAACATTGGCTCTACGTCTTGCTCGGATAGCAGCTCTGTGATCTGATTCTTAGCATCATTAGCTAGCGCTTGACCGGATAGCAACTGGCTTACAGCCTCAGCCACAGGAGCGTAGTTTTCTTCTTCACTAACAAAGGCTTGGTAATCATAGAAACGATCTGGATCTAATAGGCGTAACCTCGCAAAGTGGCTTTCACGACCTAGTTGTTCAGGCGTTGCGGTTAACAGCAACACAGCAGGAATTTTGGATGCTAGCGATTCAACAGCCATATACTCAGGGCTTGGCGCCTCAAGACTCCACTCAAGGTGATGAGCCTCATCGACTACCAATAAGTCCCACTCGGCTTCTAACGCCTGTTGATGACGCTTAGGGCTGCTCTTAAGGAAGTCCAGCGAGCAAAGCACCAATTGCTGCGTATCAAATGGATTATGGGCTTCTGCATAGGCCTCAACACAGCGCTCTTCATCAAACACCGAGAAGTGCAAATTGAAGCGACGCATCATTTCCACCAGCCATTGGTGTGTTAGGGTTTCAGGCACCACGATAAGAATTCGTTCCGCGCGACCCGCCAGCACTTGTTGGTGGATGATCATGCCGGCTTCAATGGTCTTACCTAGACCTACCTCATCGGCCAGTAAAACACGCGGTGCGTATCGACGACCAACTTCTTGAGCAATGAACAGCTGATGAGGAATCAAACCCGCACGCATACCTGTCAACCCTCGAAGTGGGCTTCTATGCTGCTGGTATTGGTTGTTCAAAGCCTGATAACGCAATACAAAATTGTCCATGCGGTCAATTTGTCCGGTAAACAGCTTATCTTGTGGCTTGTTGAAACGGATCTGGTGACTTAAGAAAATCTCACGAAGCTCCACGCCTTGCTCACCGGTATCTTCACGCGTACCTACGTAGCAAAGCACCTCTTTTTCTTCAATGACCTGATCGACGTTCAGTGACCAGCCTTCATGCGCTTCGATGGTGTCGCCAACAGCAAAGGTGACACGAGTAATCGGGGCATCACTGATAGCGTACAGTCGCTCTTCTTCTGAGGCGGCAAACATCAAGGTTACCGTTCGTGCATCAATGGCAACTATCGTTCCAAGACCTAAATCACTCTCTGTATCACTAATCCAACGTTGACCAATCGCAAATGCCATTCAGCTAAAACCCTTTTGTATAATTGACTCTAACAATAGTAGAAGAAAACCGAGCAAAACTGGCTAAGTTTCCTATCAGAAAAAGGGCGACATGATAGTACATCGATGCATGCTGGGCACGTAAAACCTTAATTTCGCTGGATATAAATTATGCAATCAAACTGTCAAACAAATGAAACCAAACTACACTCAAAATAGAAGAGGTTTTAACTGTCTAACTGAGCTCTCTTCATCAGTCTACAAACTGGGTTTTGAGATCGCTTGGATACACAACGTCAGATAAGCAAAGGAGACGCTTATGGGTGATAGCGAACGCAAGATTTTCGTACTCGACACCAACATCCTACTTCACGAACCACACGCCATTTATTCCTTTCAAGAACACGACGTCGTCATTCCCATGACGGTTTTAGAAGAACTAGACCGAATCAAAGACAGCAAACGAGATGTTGCTCGTGATGCGCGTGTTGCGATTCGTACCTTAGAGGATCTGTTCCGCGAAGCAACGCCAGACCAAATATCCGAAGGTATCCGTTTTAATAATGAATCAAAATCTACAGGCACACTTTCCATACTGGCTGATTTTGAACTGCAAGAAACGGTAAAGGCCTTTGCGGATAAGGCTGGGGATAATCGAATACTCAATGCCGTTATCTACCTACAAAACAAACGCTCACCACGTGATGTCGTGCTCGTCACCAAAGACATCAATATGCGGCTACGCGCCAAGGGAGCCGGTGTCCGCCACGTAGAGGACTACCGCACCGACCAGCTCATTGACGATGTGCAGTACTTAACTAAGGGATTTGTAGAATACGAGGGAACATTTTGGGACAAGATAAACGAAGTTAACTCCATTGCTCTAGCCGGAAAAACCCATCACTTAATCAACCAATCCAGTATCGAACAACCCTACATCAACCAGTACATTCTAGATTCTGACAGTAACTTTGCTGCACGTGTCACTGAGATGGATTCAGAGTCAGTCACTCTAAAAGACCTAAGCCGAGACAAGATGATGAGTCGTCGTGCCTGGGATATTAAACCAAAGAATATCTATCAAGGAATGGCGCTCGATGCCCTTATGGACCCTGATATCGACTTGGTGATATTAACCGGTGCAGCAGGCAGTGGTAAAACCCTGCTCGCCATGGCAGCCGCTCTAGAGCAATCCGTTGAACATAATATGTTTGATAAGATCATCGTGACTCGTAATACGCCAGAGATTGGCGAGTCTATCGGTTTTTTACCCGGCAACGAGGAAGAAAAAATGTTGCCTTGGCTTGCTGCGGTCACCGATACCCTAGAAGCGCTACACAAGAATGACCACTGCACGGAGGGGTCACTGCGTTACATCTGTGAGAAGGCTAACATTCAGTTTAAATCCATCAACTTTATGCGCGGACGCTCCATCCAAAACGCTTTTGTTTTACTCGATGAGTGCCAAAACCTTACCGCTTCGCAGATCAAGACCATTATTACTCGCTGTGGTGAAGGTACCAAGATTGTCTGCTCTGGCAACCTTGCACAGATAGACTCCCCTTATTTAACCCCTGTAACTTCAGGCCTTACTTATATGGTGGAGCGCTTCAAAAATTTTGAAGGCTCAGCAAACATTCACCTCAACGGTGTAGTGCGCAGTCGATTAGCCGAATTTGCCGAGGAGAACCTGTAGTTCAAACCCAACCTACATTGATAAAGGTTAGAAATGACAACGCCAGCAATATGCTGGCGTTGCTGTTTTGAAGTAATTACTGGCGTCTATCGTAGCCCCAAGGCTGCACCAAGTCTTGATTGACACCGATATGGTCGAGCACTCGCGCCACCATAAAATTAACCAGATCTTCAATGGACTGCGGCTGATGATAGAACCCTGGAGCGGCAGGCATAATAGTCGCCCCCATCTTCGACAGCTTAAGCATATTCTCTAAGTGTAGGGTGGAAAATGGCGTCTCACGCACCACTAGAATTAACTGACCACGCTCTTTAAGCACCACGTCTGCAGCGCGCTCAATAAGATTGTCAGAGATACCATGAGCTATGGAGGCAAGGCTTCCTGCAGAACAAGGGCACACAATCATCTGCTTAGGCGCGGCTGAGCCTGATGCCACTGGAGAGAACCAGTCTTCTTTACCACACACCACCAGCTTAGAGTCATCACACCCCAAATGCGCCACCAATGCCGCTTTGATGGCATCAGGACCACTAGGAAGCTTAAGGTTATGTTCAGTGGCTAACACCACGCGGGCCGCAGAAGAGACAAGAAAGAAGACCTTATAATCCGCTTCTAGCAGTTTCTTGAGCAATGCTAAGCCGTAAGGAGCCCCAGAGGCTCCCGTCATGGCCAGTGTGATGCTTTTTTGTTGTTGGCTACGCTGCATTAATGTTCCGCTACCTGTAGTGCTTGTAGAAGCTTAGTATGGATTCCCTCAAAGCCACCATTGCTCATCACCAATATATGATCGCCTGGCTTAGTCTCTTCCACTAAAGATTTGACAATATCATCCACTGAGTTGGACGCTTGTGCTGGCTGAGAGCACTGCTGTGCAATATCCTCCACTGACCATTCGATGCTGTCAGGCTGATAAAGGAATACCTTGTCAGCCAAGCCTAGGGAAGCCGCAAGAGTATCTTTGTGAACGCCCATCTTCATGGTGCTCGACCTTGGCTCTAGTACCGCAAAGATTCGTTGCTCTCCGACTTTATTACGCAAACCATCTAAAGTGAGTTCAACCGCTGTTGGGTGATGGGCAAAATCATCGTAAACGGTGATACCATTGACTTCCCCTTTCAACTCTAAGCGGCGCTTGGTATTAATAAATCGCCCCAAAGACTCGCAAGCCAAGTCAGGAACAACGCCCACGTGTCTCGCCGCCGCTATTGCCATCAAGGCGTTATTTACATTGTGGTCGCCTACTAGGTTCCACTTCACCTCACCCATTTTCTGTTGCTTCAAATACACCTCAAAGTGACTGCCGTCTGCTTTTCGTTTTTTCACTTGCCACTCTTTGCCGGAGAATTCGGTTTCACTCCAGCATCCGCGCGTCAATACATCACTCAAGGCTTCATCGTCAGCAGGAGATAAAATTCGTCCGTTACTCGGAACGGTTCTGACTAGATGATGAAACTGGCGCTTGATGGCTTCTAGGTCATCAAAGATATCTGCGTGGTCAAACTCGAGGTTATTCATCACTAGAGTTCTAGGGTGGTAATGAACAAACTTAGAACGCTTGTCAAAGAAGGCGCTGTCGTATTCGTCCGCCTCTACAACAAAAAACATGCTGCCGCCTAAGCGAGCCGATTGATCGAAGTTACCCAGCACACCGCCTACAAGAAATCCTGGCTCATAGCCACAATCTTCCAGTATCCAAGCCAGCATGCTTGAAGTAGTCGTTTTACCATGAGTGCCCGCCACAGCCAGCACCCAACGATCGTGTAAAAGGAACTCTTGTAACCACTGCGGGCCTGAGGTGTATTTAAGATTGTTGTCCAACACATATTCAACGCAAGGATTACCGCGACTCATTGCATTACCAATCACTACGAGATCTGGACGAGGCTCCAGTTGATCAGGGTCGTAGCCTTGGATGATTTCAACCCCTTCCGACTCAAGCAATGTGCTCATTGGAGGATAAACATTCGCATCACTACCCGTCACTTTGTGACCAAGTTGCTTTGCTAGTACCGCAGCGCCACCCATAAAGGTGCCGCAAATTCCGAGTATATGAATATGCATAAAGTTTCCATTTGCTTTGAGAGGTGGCTCTATCCCAAGGTGAGTCAATAAGCCTTATAATTGATTCTAACCAGATTCTGGACACTAACCCATAGCATTGCGAGTGATGAAAGTCAGAAAACTGTGAAATAGATCAGTTACTTCGCGTGTCGTAATATGTTTTGTCCTGTATATTTGGCTAAAAAAAGAACTTGTCATACAAATAAACGGAACCCCCCATGTCCAATTTAAGAACGTTAGGTGAATTTATCATAGAGAAGCAGCATGATTTCCCCCATGCTAGCGGTGAGCTCTCGTCTCTTTTGTCGTCGATTAATCTGGCGGCAAAAATCGTACACCGTGAAATCAACAAGGCTGGCCTTGTCGATATTACGGGTGCAGCCGGTGAAGAAAATATCCAAGGTGAAGCACAACAAAAACTTGATGTGTTAGCAAACGATACCTTCAAAGCCGCACTAGAAAATCGTGACCAAGTTTGTGGTATTGCGAGTGAAGAAGAAGACGTAGTAGTTTGCTTCGACAAAGAAGTAAACAAACAAGCGAAATACGTTGTATTGATGGACCCACTAGATGGCTCTAGCAACATCGACGTAAACGTATCTGTTGGTACTATCTTCTCTATTTACCGTCGCTTGTCGCCAATTGGCGGCCTAGCAGAAGAGCGTGACTTCTTGCAGCCAGGTACAGAGCAAGTGGCTTCTGGTTACGTGATCTACGGTTCTTCAACCATGCTAGTTTATACTACGGGTAAAGGCGTTCACGGCTTCACTTACGATCCGTCTATCGGTTCTTTCTGCCTGTCTCACGAAGACATGCGTATTCCTAAGCAGGGCTTTATCTACTCTATCAACGAGGGTAACTACATTAACTTCCCTGCTGGTGTGAAGAAGTACATCAAATACTGCCAGGAAGAAGATGAAGTAGGTAAGCGTCCTTACACTTCTCGCTACATTGGTTCTTTGGTATCAGATTTCCACCGTAACCTGCTACTTGGCGGTATCTTCCTTTACCCTAGCACCCGTGCTTACCCAACGGGCAAGCTACGCCTTCTTTATGAGTGCAACCCAATTGCTTTCCTAGCGGAACAAGCGGGCGGTGAAGCGACAGATGGCGAAGGCCGTATCATGGAGATCAAACCAGAAGAACTGCACCAACGTGTTCCATTCTTTGCTGGTTCAACCGAGATGATTGAAACCTTACACGGTTTCCTGCGCGATAACCCAGAACAGTACTAATCCACAGTCTGTTCGACCCAGATTAGTTCGCTAGTATCAAAGCCAAGCTCTTTTGCTTGGCTTTTAAATTTCTGCTTTATGTCATCACTGATTTGCGGTGTTCTCGAGAGTAGCCAAAGGTAGGAATGATTAGGCCCTGAGACAAAGGCATAATCATAGTTCTGCTTTTCTAGTTCAAACACGATGTAGGAGCCGTAAAAAGGCCCAAAGAAGGAAACCTTCAAGTATCCTAAGTCTTCAGACTCAACAAAATAGGCCTTACCCTCAGCACTGTTCCACTCTTTATCTTCCGTGGAATAACCACTGTTAAGCACCTTAACGCCGCCATCTTCGCGCATCGTATATTCTGCTGATACTTGATTCATGCCCCGCTCAAAGGAGTGGTCAAGACGCGCGATCTCATACCACTTACCAAGATACCTTTCTAACTCAAAGTTGTTTACCGGAGTAATCTGATCCGGTTTACCCACACAGCCCCATAGCATCACGCAACTCAACGCCGTTAACATCCATTTCATACATACATCCTTGTTTAATATGACCAAAGCCTATTGGCCTAGTTACGTAAATTCCAGTCTCCTGACTCTATCGCTTTGCCTGATTCAGTTCCTTGGTAAAGGTAGATCCATGCTTCACCGAAGGGAGTGTCGATGGTTTCTCTTCTGTACTCAATAGGCACATCTTCAAAAATATCTAGCTTCACTAGTACTTCATCGCTGATCCTATAGACCTCTCCTGTAATCACCTCGTGTCCCTCAACAATGCCCGGAAGCGTGCTGAAGTCGTAAAGAGCGTACTGTGGTGGAGTCTCAAACAAGCCTAGAAACTCGCTTCCTTGCAGAAGGTAATGATTCGCTTCATCTTGTCTCAAGGTTCCATAAACAAAAACTAAATGCTGCATACCTTCACCCTATGTTTAATCGAATTCAAACTGATACAACAAATCTACGGCGCTGTCTGTGCCTGACATCACTTCTAAATACAGGTCTTTCATCAATCGATAGCGGAATGTGAACTCACCAACGGGTTCAAAAATACCCACACCGTATTTGACCTGTAAGCCAGGGAGAATGTAGCCACTTACCGTGACCTGAGAATCATCTCCGGTACCCGCTGTATCTAGTTGCAGATCGCTTACGCCAAAGGCTTCGCCGATCTCACCGACGACACGTCCACTTCGAGCCAAACTCAAACCGATAAGCGCTGTCGTCATGGCGTTACCGCCAGAGTCGCTGTCTATATCCTGCCCTCGCAAAATATACGATAAGGCATTCGCTTGAGGCATCGAGGGCTCTGAGAACACATCGATGCTCGGTTCATCAGCGGGGCCTGTAACTTGGATACCCGCGATAACATCATCTTCAGTATTGTCTGGGTTTCGAATCGCCTTTATCGACAGATATGGCTGGTCTGCTGGCCCATTAAACTGAACCTTACCTTCATCAATAATTAAGTCTTGACCAAAGGAGCGATATTTACCATCGACAATGTTTACCTCTCCAAGAATGAACGGCGCCTCATTCTTTTGAGATACATTGATCTCACCAACAAGGCCGCCTTTCAAGCCGAAGGCGCTCAACAAGAAGTCGTTGCCAATAATGACCTTAATGTCCGTTTTAATCGCAAATGGGAAATCAGAGCTTTTCTCTAATGGTTTTAGGTCTTTGTCTAAAATAATCTCATCCGAAGACACCGAAATCGCTGACGGTGGAAGCTCTTCAACGGTGATTCTTCCCCAAGGTAGTCTCACTTCTCCTTTGACGTCAATGAGACCAGGAGAGACAGCGACATCAATATCAGGCTCAATTTTCGCCTTCACGACGGGAGGAACGTCCACCAGCAATTCATTGGCCGATATATTGTAATTAGCTCGCCAATTTTTCATGTCTTGCCAATCATTGTTACCCGTGATTAAGAGTTCGCCTTCTTCGGTGTTGATCTTGGCGTCAAAGTCTCCCTGATAACCGGAGAATTTTGCGATTACTTGACCTGAGGTCACATCAATTGGGCTGACATCACCGGTAGCGACAATATTCTCAATTCTAAAATCGCCAAAGATCTTGGGCTGTTCAACGGGGCCTTGTAATTGAATGTCAGAGTTAATATCCGCACCCACCTTACTGAATTCACCGAACAGAGGCTCTAGCATACCCAAAGTGATCTGCTGGAGTTGCAAGCGAGCATCTATCTGTTTGTTTTCCTTAGATACCTCATCTAAGTCGACGCGCCCTTTAATATCGCCGTTGTCGGTCAAATCAATTAACCACTCAGCCTTAAGGTCGTCTTTAACAAGGCTCGCCTTAAGGTCGGCTTTGTTCCATCCTACCGTCACAGGGCGATCTAGCTGTTGTGTGACACTCCCCTTAAGAAGGTCGACCTTAACCTCTACCTCAGGTAAAGCTGTTGGTGACCATTTTGCACGGGCATTGGCGTCAACCTTACCCACTAAGGTGACCTCTTTTGGCAGCAGTGATGCGACTTGGGAGAAATTGAAATTCTGAACACTAGCAAACACCTCGCCAGATTGGCCTGCTTGCACGTCCTTATCAAGACACAACTTAGAGTCGGCCTGCAGCCAACAGTGAGCTTCAACAAACGCCACTTGTGTGTCCACGTCATAGGAAAGCTTTGGACTACGGTCTAGCGTCCATTCGCCTTGTACCGTGGTCAAACTGGCATCTTGCAGTTCGCCCTTCCACTTGATACCAGGCTCGGTTTCTAGGCTACCGGATACGCTCACGCCACCCTTGACCATCTCGGAGTCGATGCTAAATGACGCTCGGTGCTGCTGTTGAGTGCCATTAAAGCTAAACTCACTGCGCGTTACTTTCTGCTCCAGATGCTGCAAGCCTTGCACAACCAAGTTGAGCTTTCCGCCCGGAGTCGGCAATGGCTCAACATCTCCTTTCAGGGTTATAGACTCAATCGTCAGCTGATCTTGCCAAGCAATCTTGTTCGCTGTGACATCAGCAATGACCTCAGGCGTAGCGAAGGGCCCTCGAAGTTCGATTAACCCAATGGCAGAGCCGTCTAAATCAGGCACTGTATGCTTTATTTCAGGAATATCGAGTTTGGTATCCAGATTCCAGTTCTGATCAAGGCCCCCTGAAATACGAATATTGTTCTGCCCATGTGCCACAAGCAAGCCAGGTGTATCAAATCGATAGTCTCCCTTACCTGTCGCGTCTTTAGCGTCAAGTACACCATTAATATTGAGTGGGTAATCACGGAATATGCCGTCAATATCAAGCTCTGAAAGCTCAACCTCCCAACCGCCTTTCTCTGGCAATCGACCGGTTGTTGCCAAACTCCCGCTGATATCACCTTCAGCCTCCGGCCAATAACTCCCGGGTTGAATATGCTGTAATTGAAGATTGGCGGCCCAATTGATAGGGCTAGCCCAATTCGCCATCACACTGCCTTCAATAACGCCCTGCAGCGTTTTAACATCGATACTTTCTAGATCTATGTGCTCTAGGCTACCTTCCCCATCCACAGTAAGATCCACATCAGGAATCGTCTTGCCCTGCGCTGCACCCATTAAATCGAGGGTGTACTTATCTAAAATACCCTTAGCTTGTAGAGAGACGATTTGAGCATTGTAGTCGGCCTCGCCTTGCAACGGCCACTGCACTTGCGCTTGCCTTAAATCGATATCAAATGGAATGTCGGGATCTAGTGGCTCTAGTTTGGCATCGATATCTGCAACAATGAGCTTTCTCAACCCAGCACTTAGCGCTAAGTCAGCCACACTGCCCTCGGCATTCAATGACAATGTCTGACCTGCAAGCGTGGTTTGCTTTATCTTTGCATCGGTATTAATAGTCAGTGGGTAATCTTCTTTGAGTTCAACTTCGCCATCTAGATTTAAATCGACAAGTGGCATAGCCAATTCAAAGGTTTCAACGGTAACGTTATTCCCTTTGGCAGAACCAACCAAATGCGCTCGGTCTATTTCTACCTCTGGCGAGGTCATTTTAAAGTCGGTGACGGTAATATCTTCAATCTTGGCGCTAAGAGGGATCCATACCTCAGGTAAAACAATCTTTGACTTGGACGAATCAGCGCTGGCCTCTTGTACCACCTCTGGCTCACCTTCACTTGCAGCAAGTGTTAGTCGGCCGCCATCAAGGCGCGTCGGATTCAAGGTAAGGCTATCAAAGCGCATTTGCGCTCCAGTCTCAAATTCTCTCCATGCGATCTTATTACCCAAGATATCCAGATCGATTCTATTCAGATACAGGCGCTCAATCTTTACGCCCAGACCGAAAGGAAGAGAGACACTGGTAATGGGCTCACTTGGTTCCTGCTCTGCCACCTCTTCACTTGGCGCGATATCGGTGAGGGCAAAGGTGGCTCCCTCTATACCTAAGGTTTTAATGCACAACTCAACCTTAGGAATGCAGCGCAGCTGTATGTCTAGCGCAAGCTTTTCGGCCTGCAATGCGACAAACAGGTCAGGGTTGTTATATTCAATGCCATAAAGCTGGAAGTCGTTAAGTAGCGCGCCTTCTGTGTCCTCTACCTTTAATTCAGGGACAAACTTTTCTGCTGTCCAAATAATGCCATTAAGCCCTGGGTTAGTGAAAAGCAGTACCCATAACGTAATGATGACGAACAAAATCAGAGCGAGCATACCCAGCGATAGATGAGCAATCGCACGCAAGAAACGACGCCACAAGGAGCGTTTTTTCTTGGTAACAGGCGGAGCTTCCACTGTTGCTTGCTGTTCGTTATGTTGTGATTCTTGCGTCATTACAACTCAGGCCCCAAACCAAAGTGAAGCTGGAACTTATCTGTACCCTCTTCTACGTCCAAACCAAAGGCGAAATCAAGCCTTACTGGTCCCACCGGTGATGCCCACCTTATACCAAAACCCGTACCTATCTTTCCTTCAGGTGTTTCGTTCCATGCATCACCATAATCTACAAAGGTTGCCAGCCACCAATTTCCATACACTCGATATTGATACTCTAGACTAGTAGTCGCCATAAACTTAGCCCCCGTCAACTTACCTTCGCTATCTTTTGGCGATATCGACTCATACTCGTAGCCACGCAGGTTATTGTCACCACCGGCAAAGAAACGTAGCGAGGGCGGAATATCGGAAACCGATTCGGTAAAGTTAGCACCACCACCGATATAGAAGATACCGCGATGATTGCCACCATAACTGCGAATCCATGTGGTTCTTCCTTGCACTCGTAATACACGAGCTTCAGATAAAACGGCGGGATCGCCATACTCAAAGGAAATCGTCTGCTTATCACCCCAGGTAGGCATAGCCCCACCGCGTGAGCGTGTTTTGGAATAGGAAATCCCTGGCAATAGCATAGTAAAGCGGTCTTCCTGAATACCCTGGGTAAAATCTTCATTAAGAAGACGAATAAACACGGTGCGGTGCCAGCCACTCTCGAGCTGCCAGTGCCTCTCTAAACCTAAGCTCGACTCAAAGCTTTGCGTATCGTTGTTATCTAGGTATTTCATACCGTATTGAATTCGATAGTATTCGTGAAGCACATCTTCCAGTGGGATTTTATAACCAACGACAATTTCCTGTTCAGGCTTGGACAGTGAAAAACTGCTGGTAAAGCTATGACCTTGAGGGTTCAACCATGGACGTTTCCAGTTCAATGAGCCTCTGACTCCCACATCCGTTGAGTAACCAATACCCGTTTCCACTTGGTGGCGAGATTGCGGAGAGAGACGAATCGCCATCGGCAATTCTCTGTTTCCATTACCAACTTGGCTTAGATCTGGCTCTACGTACACAGAAGCGAACCATGAAGTGCTGGACAGATTTTGGTTGAGCTTTCCTATATCACTAGCAAGATAAGGGTCACCTTGCTCGAATGGGATCAGTGAGAAGACTCTGTCTCGCTCTATTTGTGAGCCTGACACGCTAGTAGGGCCGAAGGTGTAGCGAATACCACTTTCGTAATGCAGATGTATAAACGCCTGATTGAGATCTGGGGCAACCTCTAGGCGTGTAACGCTGAAGTCTCCCTCAAAATAGCCTCGCTTGAGCGCCAAGTTGCGCAGGCCGGACTTTAGATCGTCATAATCACCATGACTGAGCTGCGCACCTTTCTTAAGTTTGCTGGCCTTGATTAACGCCTCAAATGCCGGGTCATCTTCTGCTTCACCACTCAGTTGAATATCCAACTCTTCGATAATCACAGGATCGCCCAACTTAACATCGACATTAAGCTCTTGGTCTTCTTCGTTGACAGTAAAGGTGAGTTCAGGATGGTAATAGCCCAAAGCCCTGACCGCTTGAACTATGCTCTCTTCAATACGAGACTGAAAACGAAGGGATGTGGAATACTCTTGTTCAGGAATTGCAGACAGATATGCCTCAACGTTGTCTTCGGCCTTATCAGAAAGTCCATTAACGTTGAGAGTAGCCTCAGCTCGACCTAATTGGCTAAAAACCAAAAAAGCGAAAGCGATAAATATCCGTATTACGCGTTGATTCATTATGTAATTGTTACTGTACTTCCTGTAACGAAACAGAGGTGTGTAGCCAGAAAAATTCCCCAAGGGAGCGACTAAATAGTATAAAGGATTGATCCATGATAAAAAATTTAAAAAATCACTTACTTTCGCTAGGAGGCCACATGTTTGACAAACAAATCCTGATTTCAAAGGAAGATGCACTACCCGGTCGTGATAATCCCATCCTTGAGTCGGGGCAACACTTTGTAAACCACACAGATTTGACCATGCCACCAGCAAAAAGTTGCCAGCAAATATTACTCGGTTTGGGGTGTTTTTGGGGAGCGGAGCGTCTTTTCTGGAATATCCCTGGGGTTGTCTCTACATCCGTCGGTTATGCCGGTGGTTATACGCCCAATCCAACCTATGAAGAGGTCTGTTCTGGGCAAACGGGTCATACCGAAATTGTGCGTGTCATCTTCGACCCAAGTCAGGTTTCTTTAGCGACCATACTGCAAGTATTTTGGGAAAAGCACGACCCCACTCAAGGAATGCGTCAAGGTAATGACAGAGGCACTCAATATCGCTCTGCTATTTACACCTACAGCGATGAGCAAATGAATACAGCAAAAGAGTCGCAAACGGCCTATCAACAACTATTGGCTCAATCAGGTAAACCTTCTATTACCACAGAGATCGCACCGGCTGGCCCTTACTACCTTGCAGAGGAATACCACCAGCAATATTTAGCCAAAAATCCCAATGGTTATTGCGGAATTGGTGGTACGGGAGTTTGTTTCCCACCACAAAACGACTAGTGTTAAGTGTGAAATAATCTATTTAACATATACTTAAAGCCAACTATCGCGTGTAGCACAACAACGGAAGATATATGAAAGCAAAACACTTAATCGCAGTTCTGGGAATGACTCTACCTTTGTCTTCATGGGCACTGAATCTAACCACCGGAGAGAAAGCTCCAATGGTGAGCGTTGCTGGTCATGGGGAAGCGATGGTAAAAAATGATGATATAACATATCATCAATGGGATTCAGCAAGCATGGTGGGTAAGACGCGCGTAATACAAGCTATTGCCGGTCGCTCTGCAGCTAAGGCTTTAAATAAGCCAATGATAGATGCAATCGTCCAAGCCGACTTCCCACAGGATAAATACCAAACCACAACCATAGTCAATCAAGACGATGCCATTTGGGGTACTAGCTCATTTGTAAAGTCGAGTGCAGAGGACAGCAAAATTGAATTCCCGCACTCCTCAATCGTGTTAGATGAAAATGGCGCAGTGGCTAAAGCCTGGGATCTTGAACCAAAGACCTCGTTGATTGCGGTTCAAGATAACAACGGCAATATCCTTTGGGCTAAAGAGGGTGAGTTAACCGCTGAAGAGATACAACAAGTGATCACTTTAGTTAGGGAAAACCTATAAAACTCAAACTTTTTAGAAGCTTGACTGTCTGAGTTCTGTTAACTGGCTCCAACGCAATTGGTTGGGGTTAGAGATAGCAGAGAAATATGATTGAAAGATTTCGACGCTAGAATGCGTCGTTTCTACTTCTTTAGGTAATTAGAACAATGATAAAAGCTGTTAAGCCACTATTCACCCTAAGCGCTGTAACGCTAGCGGTAGCCTCCGTTTCAGTTCATGCTGAAGAAAACTTCCGTCAACATAGTGCTCACGTTCACGGCAGTGTTGAGTTTAACATTGCTCAAGATGGCCAAGACCTTCTTGTGGAGATTCTTGCTCCAGGTGCAGATGTAGTTGGATTTGAGCACGCACCAAACAACGATGAGCAGCGCCAAGCTCTGGAAAAAGCACTTACTCAACTCAATGCAGCTGACTCTATCTTAAAAATGAGCTCAGCAGCAGGCTGTGAGCTTTCCACTGCACAAGTCTCACATACACTCGGTGGTGATGACGATCATGACGGACACGATCATGGCGATCATGCGGATGAGCATGACCATGATGCTCACGGCCACGACGATCACGCAGATAAGCATGACCATGACGCCCACGGCCATGACGATCATGACCATAGTGGTGGCCACGGTGAATTCAACATTGCGTATCAGTACCAATGTAAAGATGTCAGCAAACTTACCGAGATTGATAGCGACTGGTTCAAGCTATTCAGTGGCACGCAGACGATTCGTGTTAACCTGCTAACCGACTCTGCACAGATTGCTACGGAACTCACCAAAGGCAACACTGTTATCAAGCTTTAATCAAAAAATGGCCGCTACTCAGGTAGTGGCCATCTCCTGTCACTTTTCAACAGATTGATATAGGAAACATAGTGACCGAACACTCTCAAATAGACACCGTTATCGAACTGCAAGATGTTCGCTTTTCATGGCCTGATAACCCAACGCCTACCCTAGATATACCGAAACTTTCGGTAAATAGAGGAGAGCATGTGTTTATCAAGGGTCCAAGTGGTTGCGGTAAATCGACACTGCTTAGCCTTCTGACAGGTATTGCCTCTTGTGAAAGTGGCTCTCTCAAAGTGTTGGACACTGAGTTATCTTCCCTATCTCAAACTCAAAGAGATAGATTCCGTGCCGATAACATTGGTTATATTTTCCAGCAATTTAACCTACTCCCTTATTTATCTGTGATTGATAATGTGGTGCTTCCTTGCCATTTTTCTAAGCAAAGGAAAAATGCTGTAGACGGAGATCTTAAGCAGCAGGGCCGCGAGCTGTTGTTGCGACTTCATCTAGCTGAAGAGCTATTGAATAAGCCTGTAGTTGAGTTGAGTATTGGACAGCAACAACGTGTCGCAGCGGCGCGCGCACTCATTGGCAAGCCACAGCTGATCATTGCCGATGAACCAACCTCTGCGCTCGATTATGCAAACCGAACCGCTTTTATCGAGCTACTTATGGAGCAGGCAGAGCAAGCTAACTCAACACTGGTTTTTGTTAGCCATGACCCAACGCTTGAAAAACTGTTCGATACGGGTATCAACTTGCAAGATATCAACCTAGTTAAAACCGGAGCCTTAAATTAATGAACGCGACCGCGCATTTAGCTTGGAAAAGCCTATCAAACCGAAAGACCACAGCCTTTCTCACCATTTTAACAGTGGCAATCTCCGTCATATTACTCCTTGGCGTAGAACGTATTCGTACCCAAGCTAAAAACAGCTTTGCTAACACTATCTCTGGCACTGACTTGATAGTGGGTGCTCGCTCAGGACAAGTAAACCTACTACTGTACTCCGTCTTTCGTATTGGTAATGCCACTAATAATATCGATTGGAAGAGCTATGAAGAATTCAGCAACAACCCTGCCGTAGACTGTGCTATCCCTATCTCACTTGGCGATTCCCACAAGGGCTTTAGGGTAATGGGCACCACCCAAGCCTATTTTGATCACTACAAATACGGCAAGAAACAGCACCTAGAGCTCAGTGCAGGTAAGCCATTCAATGGTCTTTTTGAAGCGACCATCGGAGCAGATGTTGCTAAGACTCTTGGCTACGAAGTAGGTACAGAGATCATCATCGCCCACGGCATCGCCGATGTTGGCTTTGCAAGGCACGACAACCTTCCATTCAAAGTGGTCGGCATATTAGCGCCGACAGGGACGCCTGTAGATAAAACGGTACATGTCTCGTTAGAGGCTATTGAAGCGATTCATGTGGGGTGGGAATCAGGCACGAACATGGGGGGTAACCCCGGAGCTGAAGTGCTAGAGAAGATTGATTTTCAGCCTAAAGAAATTACCGCCTTCATGCTGGGGTTAAAATCTAAGATACAAACCTTTACTCTGCAGCGACAAATTAACACGTACAACAAAGAGCCTCTGAGTGCGATACTCCCTGGCATTGCCTTACATGAACTTTGGGGCATGATGTCTGTTGCAGAGCAAGCCTTGCTCGCGGTATCTGGCTTTGTGGTTATCGCAGGTCTACTGGGTATGCTAAGTAGCTTGTTAACCAGCTTGCAAGAGCGACGTAGAGAAATGGCTATATTAAGAGCGATGGGCGCGCGACCTCGACATATCTTTGTCTTGCTAGTCAGTGAAGCTACAGCGCTAACTATGGCCGGTATTGCGACGGGTGTCGTAGGACTTTACGCTTTGTTATTAATACTACAACCCATCGTGCAGCAACTTTATGGTATAAGTATTGAGTTGAATATGCTGACCACCCATGAGTGGACATTGATTGGCCTAGTGCTAGGAGCCGGAGTCGTCATCGGATTTATTCCAGCATTTAGGGCATATCGTCAGTCACTTGCTGATGGCATGACAATTCGAATTTAAGAGAGAAGTTATGAGAAAAATAGCCCTATGGCTTGCTACTGCAGCGCTAGCAATGTTTAACATTGCAGCCCAGGCTGAACCACTTCAGCTGAACTGGATTGATCTGGTTCCTGAAAGTGAGCGCGCTCAATTTGATATTCAGGGAATGCCATCTGCCTCAAATCACGACGGGACTAATGCAGAAGCGCAATCTATGGTGGGTTCGGTGCGTACAGAGCTTGATGGTAGCCAAGTCAAGATTCCGGGATTTGTAATCCCACTAGAAGGTGATGCGAATCAGGTGACTGAGTTTCTGCTCGTTCCTTACTTTGGTGCTTGTATTCACGTGCCACCACCACCGCCAAACCAAATCATCTACGTGAAGTTCCCAAGTGGGGCTCCTGTACAAGAGTTATGGGACGTGGTGTATGTGGTTGGTGAATTAAAGGCGCAAACTATAGAACACGAATTGGCTCAAACGGGATACCTTCTTAATGGTGTCTCATTAGAGGCTTACGAGGATTAATTCTTCTAACCCATTTTAAGGGCCTGAGTCGTTACTACTCAGGCCTTTTTATTATACATAGGCCAACTCTTGGCTGTGCTCACAGTCTTTACTAAACCACTCCAATTTCTTCCCTAGAGCAACCACCTCTCCTACAACAATAAGCGCTGGCGATGCGGCCTGTGTAGACAGCTCACTTAACTCTGAAAGCTTGCCATAGATGACCCTCTGCGAAGACTGTGTACCACGCTCAATAATCGCGATAGGGGTATCTTCTGCCCTGCCATGTTGCTGAAGCTGCTTCTCAATAAAGCCCGATTTCATCAGCCCCATATAGATGACTAGGGTTTGATTCTTTCTCGCTAATGTAGACCAATCAACACTCGAATCCTCATCTTTGAGGTGGCCTGTGACGAAGAGAGCTGACTGCGCGTAATCTCTATGTGTAAGAGGGATGCCTGCATAAGCGGTGGCGCCAGAGGCGGCAGTAATGCCTGGCACCACTTGAAAACTCACACCATTATCGACCAAGATCTCAAGCTCCTCTGCACCTCGGCCAAAGACAAAGGGATCGCCGCCTTTAATCCTCACAACGCGATAGCCTTGTTTGGCAAAATCGACCAGTAGTTGATTGGTTTTATGTTGTGGAACACTGTGAGCGCCGGCTCGCTTACCCACACAAACAAGAATAGCGTCGCTAGAAACTAACGACATGATCTCATCTGATACGAGATAGTCATACAAGATAACTTCAGCCTGTCTCAGCATATTGAGCGCTTTGATAGTTAATAGTTCAGGATCACCAGGACCTGCTCCAACTAATGCAACTTCCCCTTTTCTAAGGGCGGTATAAGGCAATTTAGAGTCAATCGCCGAGCGCGGGGTAAGAGGAACAACTGTGTCGAGCATACTAACATCCTGTTAATGAGATTACGCTTGATTATGCAGCGTTCAATTTATAACTGGAAATTCTATATTTTTATCTGTTATTACTTAATTGACTTAAAAATAGACATAGCGACTCTATCTCAAATCGCTGATGAGTTGTGATAACCTATTGGGAATGGCCACACTTTTAGTAAATGGGTACTTACTTACATGATTGAATGGAAACTGCTTTCGTTTGACGAAATAGACAACCGACTTCTCTACCAAGTATTAAAGCTTCGTGTCGATGTCTTTGTTGTCGAGCAAGAGTGTGCTTACCCAGAGCTAGACAACAAAGACTTACTTGATGGGGTTAAGCATCTCATCGGTTTCATTGACGAGCGTGTGGTTGCTGGCGCTCGCCTCATACCTGCTGGATTATCTTACCCGGCAACTAGCATAGGTAGAGTGGTAGTTTGTCCATCAGTGAGAGAATTAAAACTGGGGCATAGCTTGATGGAGAAGGCGGTAGCAGAGTGTCTACACCTGTGGCCCAATCAAGCCATTGAGATTGGCGCTCAAGCGCATTTAGAGCAGTTTTATAAAAGACATGGTTTTGAGGCTTTTTCAGCCCCTTATCTTGAGGATGGTATACCGCATATAGATATGCGAAGAAAAGCGTAGTAAGTAGTTACTTACTACGACCGAATCCACCATCCGACAAACGGAAGAACATCACTGAATCACCAGAACGCTCAAGCTGAAGAATGTCTAAGCGACCTTCTGCATCTCGCTTGAATCGAACAAGCTGGCCCTGCTTAATCTGACTGAGCGGTTTATCAATGCCCTCAATCTTTGCCAAGGCATTCAAATCGGTCATTGCAAGGCTGTTTTCACGAAACACATTGGCTAAGGTGTCGCCTGCTTTCACCTCATACTCGATCCATTGCTCTTTAACTGGTTCTTCACCTGCCACGGCAACGCTTGTTGTGGTCGTTGTTGCGCTGACTGATTGCTCACTCAAACCACGAGTGTTAATGGGTACTGATACCCTCTCGTTGATGGGCGTGCCAGCTTCAATCCCTGAAGTGATCTTGGGGGTTGGCATAAAAACAAGGATCAAGGTAACAGGTACTATGATCATCAACGCCCTGCGATGTAATTTCGGTAACGAAGTCACTCCACCTTTAATCTTTGAAGGCAGTGCTTTCCACTCTATTTGGTTCCACGTGTCTAATAATACTTCTGTGTGTCTCTTAGAGCGGGTACGTCGATTCATCCCATATCACTCCGACTTATCCATTTCTATCAGGATATAAAAAAAACCGCTCAATGAACACACCCGACTCTCTCTATGAAACAGAATTGAACGAAATTTAACTGAAATTGGGAGCTACTCCAGTGTTGGCTGACTTGCTTTTTACAAACTTGGTGGCCAAAAGATCAAGAGACCCTGAAATATTTATATAAAATTTGACCCGCATTTATAGGAGCAATTTTCAACGCAGGTCAGAACTGGTATGCTTGCGCCTTTATATCAAAAAACTGAGAGTGACAATTATGTCTGAAGTTCAATTCGAAACTGTAGAGCAAAAAGCAAGCTACGGTATCGGTCTACAAATGGGTCAGCAACTAGCTGGCAGCGGTCTTGAAGGCCTTAACGTTGACGCTATCGCTGCAGGTATCGCAACAGCTCTAACTGGCGGCATGCCAGCAATCGAAGTTGACGAGATCAACAACGCACTTCAAGAGCTTCACACTCGTGTTGAATCTGCACGTGCAGAGCAAGCTAAAGTAGCTGCTGCAGACGGTGAAGCGTTCCTTACAGACAACGCTCTTCGTTCTGAAGTAACGGTTCTTGAGTCTGGTCTTCAATACGAAGTACTGACTGAAGGTACTGGTGAAGTTCCAACTTCTGACGCACAAGTACGTGTTCACTACCACGGTGAGCTAACTGACGGTACTGTATTCGACAGCTCTGTATCTCGCGGTCAACCTGCTGAGTTCCCAGTAACTGGCGTTATCAAAGGTTGGGTTGAAGCTCTTCAACTAATGCCTGTTGGTTCTAAGTGGAAGCTATACATTCCTCAAGATCTTGCATACGGTGAGCGTGGCGCTGGCGCTGCAATCCCTCCGTTTGCTGCACTAGTATTTGAAGTAGAACTACTGGCTATCCTGTAATTCTTACAAACACTATGTTTAGAAAGGCTTTTCTCTAGAGAAAAGCCTTTTTTTATGCAAACTCTATATTCAAAAACGCGACACAGCCCCTCTTGTCGAACCCCATCAAAACATGGCATCTTATTTCTTCCACAAGGATAGGAATAAGCAGATGAAAGACGAAACTCTAGCGATCCATCATGGATACGAAACCGACCCAACCACTAAATCTTGCGCAACCCCGATTTATCAAACCGTAGCCTATGAATTCGATGATGCTCAGCATGGCGCTGATCTCTTTGATCTAGCCGTTCCGGGTAATATCTATACCCGAATCATGAACCCAACTAATGATGTATTAGAAAAGCGCATGGCGGCACTAGAAGGCGGTATCGCAGGTCTTGCGGTGAGTGCGGGGAGCTCTGCAATACATTACGCCGTGCTCACATTGGCACAAGCAGGCGATAACATAGTTTCGACGCCACAGTTGTACGGTGGCACCTATACCCTGTTTGCCCACATGTTCCCAAGCTTAGGTATTGAGGTCAGATTCGCAGCAGATGACAAGCCAGAAACCCTAGCAGCGCTAATAGACGACAAAACCAAAGCCGTTTACTGTGAGTCCATTGGTAACCCTGCAGGTAACATCGCCGATCTTGAAGCCATCTCCACGCTAGCACACCTGCAAGGTGTTCCTGTCATCGTAGATAATACGGTCGCGACTCCTGCAATATGCAAACCGATCGAGCATGGCGCCGATATCGTAGTTCATTCATTGACGAAATACGTAGGTGGTCACGGGACGACTTTGGGCGGTATGATCATCGACTCAGGTAAGTTCCCGTGGGCGCAGCACAAAGACAGATTCCCAGTATTCAACCAGCCAGAGCCTTCTTACCACGGTGTGGTGTATGCAGAAGCCTTTGGTGAAGCGGCATTTATTGGCCGTGCTCGTACGGTTCCACTACGAAATACGGGGTCGGCTTTGTCTCCTATGAATGCCTTCATGTTAATGCAGGGTCTCGAGACACTCTCTTTGCGCATGGAGCGTCACTGTGAGAACGCTATTAAGGTTGCTAACTACCTACAACAGCATCCAAAAGTCAGCTGGGTGAGTTACGCAGGACTTGTCGATTCAGAGTTTTACGCTCTATCTGAGAAATACATGCAGGGTAAGCCATCCAGTATCCTTTCATTTGGCTTGAAAGATGGCTACGAGGCGGGTGTTAAGTTCTATGACGCCCTGCAGATCTTCAAACGCCTGGTCAACATTGGCGATGCGAAGTCTCTTGCTTGTCACCCTGCATCGACAACACACCGTCAGCTGACGGAGGTTGAACAAAAAAATGCAGGTGTAAGTCCAGAGATGATTCGTTTATCGGTTGGTATCGAGCACATTGACGATATCCTCGCTGACCTAGAGCAAGCATTAAACCAGTAATCTCATTTCGAGTCATACAAGAAAAACGGCGTACTAAGCGCCGTTTTTTATTGCCAATTCATTCAAGCAAACTCAGCAAAACGTTCATTCTTTTCCTAGACTTAAGAAACCTAAAATAAAGAGGAATACGGAATGAAGGGATTAGCTGTATCTACCTTAATTGGTGCCTTGGTTTTAAGTACACCAAGTTATGCTTTGTTTGGACTATTTGGTTCAGATGATGATGAAGAGAAACAACCAGATATGTCTGCGCTAACTTCCCAGATAGGCGAACAGCTTAATACAGCGCAAAGTACACCCCTCGCAGATCTACTTTCTAGTGAGCTGGATGTTACTCCAACCCAAGCGGCAGGTGGTGCGGGTGCTTTACTGTCTTTGGCTCAAACACAATTATCGAATGAGAATTCCAGTGAACTAAGCTCTTTAATTCCAGGGCTAAACAGTTTTACCGGTTCAACCGGTTTGACGTCGATGATTACCGATATGGATTCAGTGAAGAGTACCTTTGAAGGGTTGGGAATCGATCCGGCTTTGGTATCGCAATTTGCACCCATTATCATACAGTACCTGACCTCAGAGGGTGCAAGTAGTGGGTTATTAGGTTCTTTAACGAGTTTGTGGGGATAGAGGCTATCTAACATAAGCCTTGTCGCTAAGACTATATGAATGGGCTATTCGACTATAGTCAGGGCAAGCTAACAAGGTATTCATTCTCAAATTGCAGACACAAAAAAGCCGGGCAGATGCCCGGCTTTTCAGTTCTAACTGAACTATTACTCAGCAGCTTCTTCAGCAGCTGGGCGATCTACAAGCTCAATGTAAGCCATTGGAGCTTTATCACCAGCACGGAAGCCAGCTTTTAGGATACGTGTGTAACCACCCTGACGGGTAGCAAAACGTGGACCTAGTTCGTTAAATAGTTTTGCCACAACTTCGTTATCACGAGTGCGAGCAAATGCTAGACGACGGTTAGCAACACTGTCAGTCTTAGCTAATGTAATCAAAGGCTCAACTACGCGACGTAGCTCTTTTGCTTTTGGCAATGTAGTCTTGATAACTTCATGACGTACAAGAGAGCTAGCCATATTGCTGAACATCGCTTTGCGATGTGAGCTGTTGCGGTTGAGTTGACGACCACTCTTACGATGGCGCATGACCTAATCCTTCTAACTAATATTGATTAATCTTCAGCGATTGACGCTGGTGGCCAGTTTTCTAGGCGCATACCTAGAGACAAGCCGCGAGAAGCAAGCACATCCTTAATCTCAGTAAGTGATTTCTTACCAAGGTTAGGGGTTTTAAGAAGCTCCACTTCAGTACGCTGAACAAGATCACCAATGTAGTGAATCGCTTCTGCTTTTAGACAGTTGGCAGAGCGAACTGTTAGCTCAAGATCGTCTACAGGACGAAGTAGGATAGGATCGAACTCCGGCTTCTCTTCTTCTTTCTCTGGAACTCGTACATCACGAAGATCTACGAACGCATCCAATTGTTCAGCAAGAATAGTTGCTGCACGACGGATAGCTTCTTCCGGTTCAAGAGTGCCGTTCGTTTCCATATCGATAACAAGCTTATCCAAATCAGTACGTTGCTCTACACGTGCTGCTTCTACAGAGTAGGCAATTTTGTCTACTGGGCTGTATGTAGCATCAACAAGTAGGCGACCGATTGGGCGCTCATCTTCTTCAGTATGGATGCGAGCTGAAGCTGGAACATAACCACGACCACGTTCAACTTTGATACGCATAGCGATCTCAGCGTTGTCATCCGTTAGGTGACAAATAACGTGCTCAGGGTTAGCGATCTCTACATCACCATCATGGGTGATGTCACCTGCAACCACAGGGCCTGAGCCTGATTTGTTCAGTGTAATAAACACTTCATCTTTGCCTTCCGCTACGCGTACAGCCAAACCTTTAAGGTTTAGTAGGATCTCAAGAATGTCTTCTTGAACGCCTTCTTTAGTGCTGTATTCGTGTAGCACACCTTCAATCTCTACTTCTGTTACGGCACAACCCGGCATAGAAGATAGAAGAATACGGCGAAGTGCATTACCAAGAGTATGGCCGAAACCACGCTCTAATGGCTCAAGAGTTACTTTTGCGTGTGTCGTGTTAATCTGTTCGATATCAACGAGACGTGGCTTAAGAAATTCTGTTACAGAACCCTGCATTGTGTCCTCTCTTTAGTTTAAACCTTACTTAGAGTAAAGTTCGACGATCAGGTGTTCGTTGATGTCAGCAGACAGATCAGAACGTTCTGGTAAACGCTTGAACGTGCCTTCCATTTTGCTGCCATCTACTTCAATCCAAGTTGACTTTTCGCGTTGTTCAGCAACTTCTAGAGCCGCCTTAATGCGAGATTGCTGTTTAGCTTTCTCACGAATAGAAACAACGTCATTTGCCGCTACTTTGAATGAAGGAACGTTTACAACTTTACCGTTAACTAAGATAGCTTTGTGGCTAACTAGCTGACGTGCTTCTGCGCGAGTTGCGCCAAAGCCCATGCGGTAAACTACGTTATCAAGACGACCTTCAAGAAGCTGAAGCAGGTTTTCACCTGTGTTGCCTTTAAGGCGTGCAGCTTCTTTGTAGTAGTTACGGAATTGTTTTTCTAGAACGCCGTATGTACGACGAACTTTTTGCTTCTCACGAAGCTGAACGCCATATTCAGATAGACGACCGCGACGAGCGCCGTGTACACCTGGTGCGTTATCAATTTTACACTTGGTATCGATCGCACGGACACCAGACTTAAGGAATAAGTCAGTACCTTCGCGACGGCTAAGCTTCAGCTTAGGACCCAAATATCTAGCCATGTTCTTTCTCCAATATTCCTAGAAACGAAACTTAAACGCGACGTTTCTTAGGTGGACGACAACCGTTATGAGGGATCGGAGTTGCATCAACGATGTTAGTGATGCGGTATCCAGCAGCGTTTAGTGCACGGATAGTTGACTCACGACCAGGACCAGGGCCCTTAACCATAACTTCCAAGTTCTTTAGGCCATATTCTTTAGCCATTTCGCCAGCGCGCTCTGCTGCAACCTGAGCTGCGAACGGAGTTGACTTACGAGAACCACGGAAACCTGAACCACCTGCAGTAGCCCAAGCTAGTGCGTTACCTTGACGGTCAGTGATGGTTACGATTGTGTTGTTGAAAGAAGCATGAATGTGCGCTACGCCATCAGCTACTTGCTTGCGAACGCGTTTACGTGCGCGAGTTGGTTGTTTTGCCATTGTACTCTCTACCTTATCCGATTATTTTTTGATCGGCTTGCGCGGACCCTTACGGGTGCGAGCGTTGGTTTTAGTACGCTGTCCACGTAGTGGTAGACTGCGACGATGACGAAGACCGCGGTAACAGCCAAGGTCCATAAGACGCTTGATGTTCATCGATACTTCACGACGTAGATCACCTTCTACAGTGTATTTAGCTACACCATCACGCAGTTGATCGATCTGCTCTTCAGTTAGTTCACTGATCTTAGCATTTTCAGCAATACCCACTTCAGCTAGGATAGCTTGAGAACGGGTTTTACCAATACCGTAGATTGCAGTTAATGCAATTACAGAATGCTTATGATCAGGAATGTTAATGCCTGCTATACGGGCCACTATTCACTCCTAGTACTTATGTAAAGAATTATCCGCAGCAAAGCCCGTCGAGGATACGCTGCGGCATACTACTTCTTTTGCACGCAAAAGGTAGGCCGAGGAATATACTCGAACCTACCCTGTTTTTCAAGTAAAAAATTCTGCTAATTAGCCTTGGCGCTGTTTGTGCTTTGGCTCACTGCAGATTACACGCACAACACCGTTGCGCTTGATAACCTTACAGTTACGGCAGATTTTTTTAACGGAAGCACGAACTTTCATTGCTAAACTCCGTAAATGAAATCTGGAACTAAGACCGAATTAACGGCCGTAGCCCTTCAGATTTGCTTTCTTCAACACAGAATCATACTGTTGTGACATCAGATGAGTCTGTACCTGTGCCATGAAATCCATGATTACAACAACTACGATTAGTAGTGATGTGCCGCCAAAGTAGAAACGTACGTTCCACATGACCATCATGAACTCGGGAATCAGACAGATAAAGGTAATATATAGAGCACCTGCTAGGGTTAGTCTAGTCATTACTTTATCGATGTATCTTGCTGTCTGCTCTCCTGGGCGGATGCCGGGTACGAAAGCACCAGACTTCTTCAAATTATCTGCTGTTTCACGCGGGTTGAAAACCAACGCCGTGTAGAAGAAGCAGAAAAAGATGATTGCTGATGCATAAAGCATTACGTACAGAGGCTGACCCGGGCTTAATGCAAGTGAAACATCAGTTAACCAACCGAATGTTGCACTCTCGCCGTTCTGACCGAACCACTGTGCTAATGTTCCTGGGAACAAAATAATACTTGATGCAAATATCGCAGGGATAACACCAGCCATGTTTATTTTCAATGGCAAGTGAGAACTCTGCGCTGCAAATACCTTACGACCTTGTTGACGCTTGGCGTAGTTAACGACGATACGACGCTGACCACGTTCCATGAATACAACAAAGTAGATAACAGCAAATGCTAAAACTGCAATCAACAATAGAAGAAGTACGTGCAATTCACCTTGACGCGCCTGCTCAATTGTCGAACCAATTGCCGAAGGCAATCCTGCAACAATACCTGCAAAGATGATTAACGATATACCGTTACCAATTCCGCGCTCTGTAATTTGTTCACCTAACCACATTAAGAACATGGTACCGGTTACTAAACTCACGGTTGCAATCAGGGTGAACATGGTTTGGTTGATAACAACCAGATTGTCGACCATGTTCGGTAAGCCTGTTGCTATACCGATAGCTTGGAATGTTGCAAGTACAAGCGTGCCATAACGTGTGTACTGACTGATCTTACGACGGCCAGCTTCACCCTCTTTTTTAAGCTCGGCTAGAGCGGGATGAACCACAGTTAGCAATTGGACCACAATCGATGCCGAAATATACGGCATGATACCAAGGGCCAAGATAGATGCACGCTCAAGTGCACCACCGGAGAACATGTTAAACATTTCAACGATGGTGCCCTGCTGCTGTTCTAACAGTTGGGCAAGTACAGCCGCGTCAATACCAGGGATCGGCACAAAAGAACCCGCACGAAACACTAACAACGCGCCTAATACGAATAGAAGGCGTGTTTTCAGTTCCGCTACGCCACTTTTTGCACTACTAAAATCTTGTCCTGGTTTTTTAGCCATCTGTACCTTTCCCTCGAAGATTATTCTTCGATTTTACCGCCGGCAGCTTCAATAGCAGCTTTAGCGCCTTTAGTTACGCGAAGACCTTTAACAGTCACAGCTTTGTTAATGTCACCAGAAAGAACAACTTTTACAAATTCGATGTTCTTAGTGATTACGTTAGCAGCTTTAAGGCTGTTAAGATCTACAACGTCACCAGTTACTTTCGCTAGCTCAGCTAGACGAACTTCAGCAGTCACTAGGCTCTTACGAGAAGTGAAACCGAACTTAGGTAGACGCTGTTTCAAAGGCATTTGACCGCCTTCAAAACCTGGACGAACACTGCCGCCAGAGCGAGACTTTTGACCTTTATGGCCACGGCCGGCTGTTTTGCCAAGACCAGAACCGATACCACGACCTACGCGCTTCTTAGAAGGCTTAGAACCCGCAGCCGGTGATAGAGTATTCAAACGCATTTCTGATTACTCCTCAACTTTAACCATGTAGTAAACCTTGTTGATCATGCCGCGTACTGCAGGCGTGTCT
This sequence comes from Vibrio breoganii, assembly GCF_001677275.1. GTDB lineage: Bacteria > Pseudomonadota > Gammaproteobacteria > Enterobacterales > Vibrionaceae > Vibrio > Vibrio breoganii. The sequence continues at coordinate 267,183 of NZ_CP016177.1, read as the reverse complement.
TCAAGTTCTACTGTGTGGTTGATGCGACGAAGGCCAAGACCACGTAAGCACAGTTTGTGCTTAGGTAGACGACCGATTGAGCTTTTAGTTTGAGTTACTTTAATAGTTGCCATGGTGCTTACTCCGAAATATTTTCAACAGTTAGACCACGTTTAGCAGCTATCATCTCTGGAGATTTCATGCCGCTCAAACCATCAATAGTCGCGCGAACTACGTTGATAGGGTTCGTTGAACCGTACGCTTTCGCTAGTACGTTATGAACACCTACAACTTCAAGTACTGCACGCATCGCACCGCCGGCGATGATACCAGTACCTTCCGCAGCTGGCTGCATGTAAACTTTAGAGCCAGTGTGACGACCTTTCACCGCGTGGTGAAGAGTACCCTCATTAAGCGCGATAGTAACCATGTTACGACGTGCTTTTTCCATTGCTTTTTGAATCGCTGCAGGTACTTCACGAGCTTTGCCGTAACCGAAACCTACGCGACCGTTACCGTCACCAACTACTGTTAGTGCAGTGAAACTAAAGATTCGACCACCTTTAACCGTCTTAGCAACGCGGTTAACGGCGATTAGTTTTTCTGCCAAATCTGAAGCTTGTTGTTGTTCTTTAGCCATCGATCAACCCTACCTTAGAATTTCAGACCAGCTTCGCGAGCAGAATCTGCTAGCGCCGCTACTCGACCGTGGTATTGAAAACCAGAACGATCGAAAGCAACATTAGAAATGCCTTTTTCGATAGCGCGCTCAGCAATAGCTTTACCTACAGCTTTAGCAGCGTCAACGTTACCAGTGCTCTTAACTTGCTCACGGATCGCTTTTTCTACAGTAGAAGCCGCTGCGATAACCTCAGAGCCGTTTGGTGCAATAACCTGTGCATACACATGACGAGGAGTACGGTGTACTACTAGACGGTTCACACGAAGTTCAGCAATCTTACGACGTGCACGTGTAGCACGACGGATGCGAGATGCTTTCTTATCCATAGTGTTACCTTACTTCTTCTTAGCTTCTTTGGTACGCACATATTCATCTGCGTAACGAACACCTTTGCCTTTATAAGGCTCAGGCTCACGGTAAGAACGAATGTCAGCCGCAACCTGACCAACTAGTTGCTTATCAGCACCAGTTAGTACGATTTCAGTTTGGCTAGGACATTCAGCTTTAATACCCGCTGGCACAGCGTGCTCAACTGGGTGAGAGAAACCTAGAGTTAGGTTTACAGCGTTGCCTTTAATAGCAGCACGGTAACCAACACCCTTAAGGATCAGTTTCTTTGTAAAGCCTTCAGTAACACCAACAACCATGTTGTTTACAAGTGCACGAGCAGTACCAGCTTGTGCCCAAGCACCAGCTACACCTTCACGTGGACCGAAAGTTAGGTTGTTATCTTCCTGAGAAACTACTACTGCGTTGTTGAAAACGCGAGAAAGTTCACCCTTAGGGCCTTTCACAGTAACTTCTTGACCGTTAATCTTCACCTCTACTCCAGCTGGAATAGCGACAGGTGCTTTAGCAACACGAGACATATTCTACTCCTTAAGCTACGTAGCAGATGATCTCACCACCAAGACCCGCTTTGCGAGCGGCGCGGTCAGACATAAGACCTTTGGAAGTGGACACTACAGCAATACCCAAACCACCCATCACTGAAGGAATGCTGTCTTTATTCTTATAGACGCGCAGACCTGGACGAGAAACACGTTGGATTTGCTCGATTACTGGTTTTGCTTGGAAGTACTTAAGAGTAACTTCTAGCTCTGGTTTTGCTCCGCTTTCTACAGCGAAGTCTGTGATGTAACCTTCGTTTTTCAGCAAAGTAGCAATTGCAACTTTAAGCTTTGAAGAAGGCATTTTTACAGCAACTTTGTTTGCTGCCTGACCGTTACGAATGCGGGTCAGCATATCCGAAATCGGATCTTGCATGCTCATACGTTATACTCCAAATGATTAAGTGGCACTTACCAGCTAGCCTTACGAAGACCCGGAATCTCGCCTTTCATGCAAGCTTCACGAACCTTAATACGGCTAAGACCGAACTTACGTAGGTAACCGTGTGGACGACCAGTTTGGTTGCAACGGTTACGCTGACGTGATGCACTTGAATCACGTGGAAGAGATTGCAGTTTAAGTACTGCGTCCCAACGCTCTTCTTCAGATGCGTTAACATCACTGATAGTGATTTTTAGCGCACGACGCTTTTCAGCGAATTTTGCTACTAGCTTTGCACGTTTTGTTTCACGTGCCTTCATAGATTGTTTAGCCATAACAGTAACCCTTCACCTTACTTACGGAATGGGAAGTTAAAGGCAGCCAGCAGAGCTCGGCCTTCCTCATCGGTGTTCGAAGAAGTCGTGATAGTAATATCAAGACCACGAACGCGATCAACTTTATCAAAGTCGATTTCCGGGAAGATGATTTGCTCGCGAACGCCCATGCTGTAGTTACCGCGTCCGTCAAAAGACTTAGCGCTAACACCACGGAAGTCACGTACACGTGGTAGAGCGATGTTAATCAAACGCTCAAGGAAATCCCACATACGTTCGCCACGCAAGGTTACTTTACAACCGATTGGGTAGCCTTCACGGATTTTAAAGCCTGCAACAGATTTACGCGCTTTAGTGATAAGTGGCTTTTGACCAGAGATCGTTGCCATATCAGATGCTGCGTTTTCTAGAAGCTTCTTATCATTGATTGCTTCACCCACACCCATGTTAAGGGTGATCTTTTCGATTCTAGGGACTTGCATGACGCTTGTGTAGCTGAACTCTTTGGTCAGTTCAGCGACTACAGACGACTTGTAGTAATCATGCAGTTTCGCCATAGTTCACTCCAAATTACTCTATTCTTAGTTAGAAACGATTTCGTTGTTAGACTTGAAGAAACGAACTTTCTTGCCATCTTCGAAACGGAAACCGATACGGTCTGCTTTACCAGTAGCTGCGTTGTAGATTGCAATGTTTGAAGCATCAATTGCTGCTTCTTGCTCTACGATACCACCTTGAACACCCATTGCCGGTACAGGCTTCTGGTGTTTCTTAACAAGGTTGATACCTTCAACGATAACTTTACCGGTTGCTAGAACCTTAGTTACTTTACCTTTCTTGCCTTTATCTTTACCAGCAAGAACGATTACTTCGTCGTTACGACGGATTTTAGCTGCCATTTAAGTGCTCCTTATAGTACTTCTGGAGCCAGTGATACAATCTTCATGAATTTCGCATTACGAAGTTCACGAGTCACTGGGCCAAAGATACGAGTGCCGACTGGTTGCTCAGTAGTGTCGTTCAACAATACACAAGCATTACGGTCGAAGCGAATGACAGAACCGTCTGGACGACGAACGCCTTTACGGGTGCGAACTACTACCGCCTTCAGAACATCACCTTTTTTTACTTTACCGCGAGGAATTGCTTCCTTCACAGTAACTTTGATGACGTCTCCGATATGTGCATAACGACGGTGTGAGCCACCCAGAACCTTAATACACATTACCTTGCGCGCGCCAGAGTTATCTGCAGCGTCAAGTGTACTTTGCATTTGGATCATTGTTAGTGCTCCGCTAAATATTAAAAACTAGACCCTCTCGGGTCGGGCTGCCTCTTTAAAGGGACGCGAATTGTACCACCCTTTTTTGCAATTGGGTAGACAAAAAATAAGCGGCTCCCAAAAAAATCTGGAAGCCGCTTTAAGTTGTTAAAAATTAACGAAAATTAGATTTTCGCTTTTTCTACAACTTTCACCAAAGTCCAAGACTTAGTCTTAGACAGTGGACGACATTCTTGAACTTCAACAGTATCGCCTAGGCCACACTCGTTGTTTTCATCATGTGCGTGAATTTTAGTCGTGCGCTTTACGAACTTGCCGTAAATTGGGTGTTTAACCATGCGCTCGATAGCAACAACAATAGACTTATCGCCTTTGTCACTAACAACACGACCAAGTGAAGTACGGATTTTGTCGCTCATTATGCGTCTGCCTTCTCAGTCAATACGGTTTTAACACGTGCGATATCACGACGTACAGCTTTAAGAGTATGTGTTTGCTGTAGTTGACCAGTTGCCGCTTGCATGCGCAAGTTGAACTGTTCACGTAGCAAATTTAATAGCTCAGCGTTAAGCTCTTCAACGCTTTTTTCACGTAGCTCTTGTGCTTTCATTACATCACCTGCTTAGTTACAAATGTTGTTTTGATAGGCAGTTTACGTGCCGCTAGGCGGAACGCTTCACGTGCCAACTCTTCAGGTACGCCATTCATTTCGTACATAACCTTGCCAGGTTGGATTTGAGCAACCCAGTACTCTACGTTACCTTTACCTTTACCTTGACGAACTTCAAGAGGTTTTTCAGTAATCGGTTTGTCTGGGAAAATACGAATCCAGATTTGACCTTGACGTTTAACATGACGTGTCATTGCACGACGTGCCGCTTCGATTTGACGAGCAGTAATACGTCCACGACCAACAGCTTTAAGACCGAATTCGCCGAAGCTTACTTCAGTACCTTTAGCTAGGCCACGGTTACGACCTGTCTGAACCTTACGGAACTTAGTACGTTTAGGTTGTAGCATTAGTCGACTCCTTACTTACGGCCTTTACGCTGCTTCTTAGGCTTGTCAGCCTTTGGCTCTACTGCATTAGCAGCTGGCATACCGCCTAGGATTTCACCTTTGAAGATCCAGACTTTAATGCCGATCACACCATATTGGGTGTGAGCCGAAGAAGTTGCGTAATCGATGTCAGCACGTAGGGTGTGTAGTGGCACACGGCCTTCACGGTACCATTCAGTACGCGCGATTTCAGCACCGCCAAGACGGCCGCTTACTTCTACTTTGATACCCTTAGCACCTAGACGCATTGCGTTTTGAACTGCGCGCTTCATAGCACGACGGAACATAACACGACGCTCTAGCTGAGAAGCGATGCTATCAGCTACTAGTTGACCATCAAGCTCAGGCTTACGTACTTCAGCGATGTTAATCTGCGCCGGTACACCTGCAATTTTAGCTACAGCTGCGCGTAGCTTCTCAACGTCTTCGCCTTTCTTACCGATCACAACGCCTGGACGAGCAGTGTGAATAGTCACACGAATGCTCTTAGCAGGACGCTCGATAACGATACGTGAAAGAGACGCTTTTGAAAGTTCCTTAGTAAGGAACTGACGTACCTTGAAGTCGCCGTCTAGGTTGTCAGCGAAATCTTTGGTGTTAGCAAACCATGTAGCATTCCAAGGCTTGACGATGCCAAGACGAATACCATTAGGATGTACTTTCTGACCCATTGCTTATCTCCTAGTCTTAAGCGTCTGCAACAACAACAGTGATGTGGCAAGAACGCTTCAAGATACGGTCGGCACGGCCTTTAGCACGAGGCATAATACGCTTCATGATAGGACCTTCATCTACGAAGATTTTAGCGACATTTAAATCGTCGATATCTGCACCTTCGTTATGCTCAGCGTTCGCGATTGCTGATTCAAGAACCTTCTTAACTAGTTCAGCAGCTTTTTTGTTGCTGAAAGTTAGGATTTCTAGTGCTTGATCAACATTCTTGCCACGGATTTGATCCGCTACAAGGCGCGCTTTCTGTGGAGAAATACGAGCAAAGTTATGTTTAGCTAAAGCTTCCATCATCTACTCCTTATTTCTTCTTAGCTTTCTTATCTGCAGCATGGCCGCGATAAGTACGAGTTGGTGCGAATTCGCCCAGTTTGTGACCGATCATTTCTTCGGTAACGAATACTGGTACGTGCTGACGACCATTATGGACAGCGATAGTCAAACCAATCATTGTTGGGATGATCATTGAACGGCGAGACCAAGTTTTAATTGGTTTTTTGTCGCTATTCTCTACCGCTTTCTCTACCTTCTTCAGCAAGTGCAGGTCAATAAAAGGACCTTTCTTGAGAGAACGTGGCATGGCGATTCCTCTTTATAGATTACTTATTACGACGACGTACGATGTACTTGTCAGTGCGCTTGTTCTTACGAGTCTTAAAGCCTTTAGTAGGCTGACCCCAAGGTGATACTGGGTGACGGCCACCAGATGTACGACCTTCACCACCACCGTGTGGGTGGTCTACCGGGTTCATTACTACACCACGTACGGTTGGACGTACGCCGCGCCAGCGTGAAGCACCAGCTTTACCTAGTTCACGTAGCATGTGCTCAGAGTTACCAACTTCACCGATCGTTGCACGACCTTCAGAAAGAACTTTGCGCATCTCGCCAGAACGTAGGCGTACAGTTACATATGCACCATCGCGAGCGATGATTTGTGCGTATGCACCTGCAGAACGAGCAATTTGTGCACCTTTACCAGGCTTAAGCTCAACACAGTGAACAGTTGAACCAACTGGGATGTTACGCATCGGCAGAGTGTTACCTGCTTTGATTGGCGCATCAACACCAGACTGGACTGTATCACCAGCTGAAATACCTTTAGGTGCGATAATGTAGCGGCGCTCACCGTCTGCGTACAGAACTAGAGCAATGTTTGCGCTACGGTTTGGATCGTATTCTAGACGCTCAACTTTCGCTGGAATGCCATCTTTAGTACGTTTAAAGTCAACTAGACGGTAGTGATGTTTGTGACCACCACCGATGTGACGTACTGTGATACGACCGTTGTTGTTACGACCACCATTCTTAGAGTTTTTCTCTAGAAGTGGAGCGTATGGCTTACCCTTGTGTAGGTCAGCGTTAACAACTTTAACTACGTGACGACGACCAGGGGAAGTCGGCTTACATTTAACAATAGCCATTCTTAACTACTCCTGTTATTCCGCACCGCCAACGAAGTCAAGATCTTGACCTTCTTTCAAGGTAACGTAAGCTTTTTTCACGTCTGAACGACGGCCTTCACGCATACCTTGACGTTTGGTCTTACCCTTAAGAACAAGAGTATTTACAGACTTAACTTCAACTTCAAATAGCTTTTCTACAGCTGCTTTGATCTCTTTTTTAGTTGCATCTTTTGCTACTTTGAAAACGATAGTGTTCGCTTTCTCTGCAGCCATAGTTGCTTTTTCAGAGATATGTGGAGCACGTAGAACTTTTAGTAGACGCTCTTCAGTGATCATGCCAGCATCTCCTCAACTTGCTTCACTGCTTCAGCAGTAATTAGAACCTTGTCGAACGCAATAAGACTTACTGGATCAATCGCAGCAACGTCACGAGCGTCAACTTTATAAAGGTTACGAGCAGCTAAGAATAGATTTTCATCTACTTCACTAGTTACGATCAGAACATCGTTAAGCTCAAGATCTTTCAGCTTAGCTATTAGCTCTTTAGTTTTTGGTGCTTCTACTGAGAAGTTATCTACAACAACTAGACGTTCTTGACGAACTAGCTCAGAAAGAATGCTTTTCATAGCGCCGCGGTACATTTTCTTGTTAACTTTTTGGCTGTGATCCTGTGGTTTCGCAGCAAAAGTAACACCACCTGAACGCCAGATTGGGCTACGAATAGTACCAGCACGTGCACGGCCAGTACCTTTCTGACGCCATGGCTTAGCGCCACCGCCAGATACTTCAGAACGAGTCTTTTGAGCACGAGTACCTTGACGAGCACCTGCTGCAAAAGCAACAACTACTTGGTGTACAAGAGCTTCGTTGAAGTCACGTCCGAAAGTAGTCTCGGAAACAGTTAGTGCATCAGCACCTTTAACCATCAATTCCATTACTTACTCCTAGACGTTATGCTTTAACAGCTGGTTTTACGATAACGTTGCCGCCGATTGAGCCTGGTACTGCACCTTTAATAAGAAGCAGATTGCGCTCAGCGTCAACACGTACGATCTCTAGGTTTTGAGTCGTTACACGCTCAGCTCCCATGTGACCAGCCATTTTCTTGCCTTTAAATACGCGACCTGGAGTTTGACATTGGCCAATTGAACCCGGTGCACGGTGAGACAAGGAGTTACCGTGAGTCATATCTTGAGTAGAGAAGTTCCAACGCTTGATAGCGCCTTGGAAGCCTTTACCTTTAGATGTACCAGTAACGTCTACTTTTTTAACTTCGTTGAAAAGTTCTACGTTTAGCTCAGCGCCAACTTCAAACTCTTCGCCGTTTTCTAAACGGAATTCCCAAAGACCGCGACCTGCTTCAACACCTGCTTTCGCAAAGTGACCAGCTTCGGCTTTATTAACGCGGCTAGCTTTCTTAGCACCAGCTGTAATTTGGATTGCAGAGTAACCATCAGTATCAAGAGTACGAACTTGTGATACACGGTTATTTTCTACTTCCACTACAGTTACTGGGATAGAAACGCCTTCTTCGGTAAATACGCGGGTCATACCCACTTTACGTCCGACTAGACCAATCATTATTCTAATCTCCCTTAACCTAAGCTGATTTGAACATCAACACCAGCAGCAAGGTCTAGACGCATAAGAGCATCTACAGTCTTGTCAGTTGGTTCTACGATGTCGATCAAACGCTTGTGAGTACGAATTTCGTACTGGTCACGTGCGTCTTTGTTAACGTGTGGGGAAGTTAGAACAGTGAAACGCTCTTTACGAGTAGGTAGTGGAATAGGACCACGAACCTGTGCGCCAGTACGTTTTGCTGTTTCAACGATTTCCGCAGTTGAAGCATCGATTAGTTTATAATCGAAAGCTTTAAGGCGGATACGAATACGTTGGTTCTGCATGAGACAGAGCTCCAATTAATAATTAAATACACAAACAATATCGCCACTCACACTTAAAAAGATAAGGGAATGCCGATTGATTTATGTGAAACCGTAGCCTCCAAAATCAGGAAGCATTGTCAGTTAATTTTCGATTAACTTGTAGCTTAACGCTATTTATTAATTGTATTAACCGCGAACATAAGCTGAGTATACGTTACCTAGGAAAAACCTAGCCCCTCAGTGCTCATTGGTTCACAAACCGACCTAAGTCAGTGGGAGGCATTATACAGATCGCAGAATGGGATGCAAGGGGTGTGTGAAAAATAATCGGAGTTCAGCTGCAAGCTTCAAGCCTTCAGTGGGAGGAAATATCAATCTTACAGCTAGCAGCTCAAAGCTAGTAGCTACAGAGAGCAAAAAGGGAAGCCGAAGCTCCCCTTTTCAAGTGCGGTTTCTTCCGAGGAAGAGTATCGCAAGATTTTAACTAAATATTAGTCAAAGATCTTAGCAACAACACCAGCACCTACAGTACGGCCACCTTCGCGGATTGCGAAACGTAGACCTTCGTCCATTGCGATTGGAGCGATTAGCTCAACAGTCATTTGAACGTTGTCACCTGGCATTACCATTTCTACGCCTTCAGGTAGAGTGATGTCGCCTGTTACGTCAGTTGTACGGAAGTAGAACTGTGGACGGTAACCTTTGAAGAAAGGAGTGTGACGGCCGCCTTCGTCTTTAGAAAGAACGTACACTTCTGACTCAAATTTAGTGTGAGGGTTGATAGAACCTTTAGCAGCAAGTACTTGGCCACGTTCAACGTCATCACGCTTAGTACCACGTAGTAGTGCACCAACGTTCTCACCTGCACGACCTTCGTCAAGCAGCTTACGGAACATTTCAACACCAGTACAAGTAGTAAGAGTAGTTTCTTTGATACCAACGATTTCTACTTCGTCACCTACGCGTAGGATACCGCGCTCGATACGACCAGTAACAACAGTACCACGACCTTGAATTGAGAATACATCTTCAATAGGAAGTAGGAACGGTAGGTCAACAGCACGCTCTGGAAGTGGAATGTAAGAATCTAGTGCTTCTGCAAGCTCAACGATCTTGTCTTCCCACTGCTTTTCGCCGTTTAGAGCGCCAAGTGCAGAACCTTGGATTACTGGTAGGTCATCACCTGGGTAATCGTACTCAGAAAGAAGTTCACGAACTTCCATTTCTACTAGCTCAAGTAGTTCTTCGTCATCAACCATGTCACATTTGTTCATGAATACGATGATGTAAGGAATACCAACCTGACGACCAAGTAGGATGTGCTCACGAGTTTGAGGCATAGGGCCATCAGTCGCAGCAACAACTAGGATACCGCCGTCCATTTGAGCAGCACCAGTGATCATGTTTTTAACATAATCGGCGTGTCCAGGACAGTCTACGTGTGCGTAGTGACGATCAGGAGTATCGTACTCAACGTGAGAAGTAGCGATTGTGATACCGCGCTCACGCTCTTCAGGAGCATTATCGATAGATGCGAAGTCTTTAGCTTCACCACCGTATACTTTTGAAAGAGTAGTACAGATAGCTGCAGTTAGAGTTGTTTTACCGTGGTCAACGTGGCCGATAGTACCAACGTTTACGTGCGGTTTCGTACGTTCAAATTTTTCTTTAGACACGATCGTGTTCCTTCCTAGTTATGATTCGCCGCGACCAGACATAGTCGAGGCGCGCCAGAATTTGCTATTTTAAGCATCAAACGCCTTTAGCGCAATATTTAGGCGTGCTGATCTGAAAATTTCATCAGGTCTATACAACGCCTAAACTATTAACCACGCTCGGCAATAATAGCATCAGCCACATTCTTCGGCACTTCGGCGTACTCACTAAACTCCATAGAGTAAGAAGCACGGCCTTGTGTCGCCGAACGCAAGTCAGTTGAATAACCAAACATGACAGACAGTGGAACCTGCGCACGGACTACTTTGAGTCCTGCAGTACCATCTTCCATGCCCTCAATAATGCCGCGGCGACGGTTTAGGTCACCCACTACACTACCCATCCAGTCTTCTGGAGTAGTTACTTCAACTTTCATCATTGGTTCAAGGAGAACTGGTTGTGCCTTAAGAGCACCATCCCTGAACGCCATTGAGGCAGCGATTCTAAACGCTATCTCACTTGAGTCAACATCGTGGTAAGAACCATCGAACAAAGTCGCTTTGACATCCTGCATAGGATAGCCGGCAAGCACACCATTGATCATTTGCTCTTCGATACCTTTCGATACCGAATTGATGTATTCACTTGGAACCACACCATCCACAATATCGTTTTCAAAAACAAAACCTTCGCCGGGTTCAGACGGCTCAAGTTTAAGCCATACGTGACCGTATTGGTTACGCTCACCCTGGCGAATAAATTTACCTTCAATCTCAGTTGTACCACGAATCGCTTCTCGGTAAGCCACTTGAGGGTTACCTACGTTACAACCAACATTAAATTCACGCTTCATACGGTCGACGATGATATCAAGGTGAAGCTCACCCATACCTGAGATCAGTGTCTGACCTGTTTCTTCGTCCATTTCCACGTGGAAAGAAGGATCTTCCGCAGCAAGTTTTTCTAAAGCAATGGCCATTTTATCTTGGTCTGCTTGAGATCTTGGCTCAACCACAATCTGAATAACTGGATCAGGGAACTCCATGCGCTCTAGAATCACTTTGTGGTTCATATCGCACAAGGTATCACCTGTAGTTACGTCTTTAAGACCGATTACAGCGGCAATATCGCCTGCTCGTACTTCTTTCACTTCTTCACGCTTGTTCGAGTGCATTTGCACAATACGACCAAGACGTTCTTTTTTCTGTTTTACTGAGTTGTAGACCGTATCCGCGGTTTTGACAACACCAGAATACACACGCACAAAGCTCAACGTACCTACAAACGGGTCTGTCGCAATCTTAAATGCTAGTGCTGAAAACGGTTCTTTGTCGTCGGCATGACGCTCAACTTCTTTTTCGTTTTCGTCTACGCCTTGAATCGCAGGAACATCCACTGGAGATGGTAGGAAGTCAACAACAGCATCAAGTACAGCTTGAACACCCTTGTTTTTGAAAGCACTTCCGCACGTTGCCAACACGATTTCATTGTTAAGGGTGCGGATACGTAGACCTTGCTTGATCTCCGCTTCGCTTAGTTCACCCTCTTCAAGGTATTTGTCCATGAGCTCTTCATTGGCTTCAGCGGCTGCTTCAACCAAGTTAATGCGCCACTCTTCAGCACTTTCAAGCATGTCAGCAGGGATATCTTCATAAGAGAAAGACATACCTTGATCAGCTTCGTTCCAGCTGATGCGCTTCATCTTGATAAGGTCAACAACGCCAGCAAACTCTTCTTCCGTACCTACGTTTAGTTGGATTGGAATTGGAGTTGCGCCAAGACGCTCTTCAATTTGATCGACAACACGCAAGAAATCTGCACCCGTACGGTCCATTTTGTTAACGAACACTAGACGAGGAACACCGTATTTGTCAGCTTGACGCCAAACGGTTTCAGATTGAGGCTCAACACCAGACGCGCCACAGAATACCACTACAGCACCATCAAGTACGCGCAATGAGCGCTCTACTTCGATAGTGAAGTCTACGTGTCCTGGGGTATCAATGATGTTGATGCGATGATCTGGGAATTGAGCTTCCATACCGCGCCAAAAGGTGGTGGTAGCCGCAGATGTGATAGTAATACCACGCTCTTGCTCTTGCTCCATCCAGTCCATGATTGCTGCGCCGTCATGAACCTCACCAATTTTATGGGAGAGACCGGTATAGAATAGAATACGCTCACTTGTGGTTGTTTTACCTGCATCTACGTGAGCCACGATACCGATATTACGGTAGTGCTCAATAGGAGTTTTACGAGCCACGATTGTATCCTCTTATTAGGGACTATTAATATTTTAAAAAGAGCTTTAAAAATATGAATAGACCCTATTTTTCCTTTCTGAAAAATAGAGAAATGCAGCGAGCAAAGCTCGCTGCACTAAAGGTATTACCGAGGGATTACCAGCGGTAGTGTGCGAACGCTTTGTTAGCGTCAGCCATGCGGTGAACGTCTTCACGTTTCTTAACCGCAGTACCTTTGTTCTCAGACGCGTCTAGCATTTCAGCAGCTAGGCGTTGAGCCATAGATTTTTCACCACGCTTACGCGCAGCTTCAACCAACCAACGCATAGCAAGAGCGTTACGGCGAACCGGACGAACTTCTACAGGTACTTGGTAAGTTGAACCACCTACACGGCGAGATTTAACCTCTACCGCTGGGCGAACATTTTCAAGAGCTTCTTCAAATACAGCTAAGTGGTCTTTACCAGACTTCTCAGCCATAGTTTCTAGTGCAGTGTAAACAATTTTCTCTGCAGTAGATTTCTTTCCGTCAACCATAAGGATGTTAACGAATTTTGCCAGCAGTTCAGATTTGAACTTAGGATCTGGAAGGATCTTACGCTGACCAATAACGCGACGACGTGGCATAGGAATTCTCCGTTGTCTTCTTCAGGTTATCCAAAACTTTACAGTTTCTTCAAAATTAAAATTTAATTTAGTGTTTGGCCTTACTTAACGGAATCCATTAAGACTTAGGACGCTTCACACCGTACTTAGAACGACCTTGTTTACGGTCGTTTACGCCTGCACAGTCAAGTGCACCGCGAACAGTGTGGTAACGCACACCTGGAAGGTCTTTAACACGACCGCCACGGATAAGAACAACACTGTGCTCTTGAAGGTTGTGGCCTTCACCGCCGATGTACGAAGTCACTTCAAAGCCGTTCGTTAGACGAACACGGCAAACCTTACGAAGTGCTGAGTTAGGTTTTTTTGGTGTAGTAGTGTAAACACGAGTACATACACCACGTTTTTGTGGGCACGCTTCTAGTGCAGGCACGTTGCTTTTAACAACTTGCTTTGCACGAGGCTTACGTACCAACTGGTTAATAGTTGCCATTAACTAGCTCCTGATTACTTAAAGTAAGCTTTGTGAAAAATCTAAGCCCTATCACACTAGTGCAATTAGGGACGCGAAATTCTATTCGGGGATGGGGGGGGTGTCAAGAAATATACAGATCTTTTTTAACCAGTAGGCAGATCCTTATCAGATCGTGCCTAGATCGGACATAAACACGCAGAAAAGTGCTTACCAAGTAATGGATTTGCTGTGTTCGGCCGTGAGATCCACGAATCCAGCAAAGTCGACCGCTTCGATATGTGACGCACATACGCTCTCCAAACCTCTAGCTATGAGGTCAGGCTGAAGCGCTTTAACCTCAATAGAGGGTAATAGTGCATGTTTTTTGTGTTTAGGGTTCGCTGCGTACACCGCTTCTTCCACCAATAGCACCGTGTCCTTGGCTGAAACATAGCGAGATAGAGTCTCTAGGCTGTGTAAACGAGAAACAATATGAAGCATGACTAAAACCTTAGTACGACATCAGAAGTGGCAAGCTTGTGTGCTATCCCTTCGCTATCTAAAAGTTCTGCGTCCAAGAACAGCTCTTGCTGAGTAAAGCCTAATTCATTCAGGCTTTCGCTACACACATACACCTCTTCGACTTCATAGAGATCCAGTAAACGAAATGCAGAGATGTAATCTCGGCTAAGGATAGATTGCGGTTGCTGCTGTTTTAATAGCTGACTCACCCCATCCCCAACAAAGACCAGTTGCAGGTTCTCACTGTACGCAGACGTCGCGAGAATGGCATCTAGGCCTTCCCTACCTTGCGCTGTGCTGTGCGGGGTACTGGTAAATACAAAGGTAATCTTCTTCAAAACTGCACTACCCTATCCTGAGTCAATAGCGCCTCAGCCAAACTCCCTAGACCCGATTGCTCAAAACCATCTGCAAGATTTGATTGTGCAAGCTGATGTTGCTCAGATTCTTCTTTGCCAACAATACCTCTTCGCAGTGCTGCTGCTACACAGGTTTGCAATAACACGCCATGTTCCGCAGCCAATTGCTGCCAGGCAGACACTAGATCAAACTCATCGTTCGCCGGAACGGTAAGGCCATTACCGTTCGTTACCCCTTGTTGATAAAAGAACACGCTGACTAAACGGTGTCCCTTTTTTATCAGTGCTTCAGCAAATTGGTAAGCATTTAAACTAGATTGCTCACCATAAACCTCGCCACTGACCACTAAGGTGTACGATAGGCTCAAACTACTCTTCCTCAGTCTTACGCTGACGAATGTAGAGATAAACGGTGTGTTTAGAGATGTTGAGACGATCTGCTACACGGTTGATGGCATCTTTAATATCGAAGATACCCTTATCGTACAGCTCCATAACGATCTGACGATTCTTGGTATTGTTAGAGACCATCTTGTCCGCATTGACTTCATCAATGGTGCGCTCAACGGTTTGGTCCACCAGCTCTTCTACATCACTAGCAAAGTTTACCGATGATGCAGCAGCTTCTGCTTCTTCTGTTGGCATGAACGAGTGCAGCACTTGAGAGAAGGGTGCGTCCAAGTTGACATTCATACACAAAAGGCCAATAACTCGATTATCGCCATTGCGGATAGCAACGGTAATAGACTTCATCAATACTCCGCCTTTAGCACGGGTAAAGTAAGCACGAGAAAAATTACGCTCAGAGCCTTCGATGTCTTTCAGCATCTTCAACGCTAGGTCGGTAATCGGCGAACCTACTTGGCGACCGGTATTCTCACCATTGGCGATACGGATAGCAGAGGTGTTGAGATCCTCTAGAGAGTGAAGAACGATCTCACAGAATTGTCCAATTAAACTCGCTATGCCATCAACCACAGCCTCATATGAGCGCAGGATGATCTTGTCATGCTCCGTAAAGGGCTTAACATCAACGGATTCCAACTCTAAAAGCGATTCTGTATCGAGAGTTTCTGTGTTCACGCGCTTGTCCATGTTCAGAATTCAAATATTAAGTCAAAGTTTATCAGAATATTTTAAAAAAGAGAGTCCTGCCTGAGTCAACACCGCAATATTCTGATCTGAGTCATAAACAAAATACAAAAAAACCGAGGCAAGCCTCGGTTTCATAAGTATTTTTTAACGCTTACTGTGCAGCTGGAGCTTCAATATCCAATAGCTCAACTTCAAACACTAGTGTTGAGTTAGCAGGGATAGCTGGAGACTCTTGGTCACCGTATGCAAGCTCTGGTGGGATAACGAACTTGTACTTAGAACCCACTTGCATTAGCTGAACGCCTTCAGTCCAACCAGGAATCACTCGGTTAAGAGGGAATGTCGCTGGTTCGCCACGCTCAATTGAGCTGTCGAACTGAGTGCCGTCTGTTAGTGTGCCCACATAGTGCACTTTAACAACGTCAGTTTCTTTAGGTGTTGCGCCGTCGCCTTGCTTCTCTACTTGGTAAAGAATGCCTGACTCTGTTTGCATTACGCCGTCTTGTTTAGCAAATTCTGCACGGAAGTCTTCGCCTGCTTTGATTGCAGCTGCTGATTTCTCTGCAGCTTGAGCAGCCATTTGCTCACTTACGCGAGCATCAAGGCCTTCAAGAGCTTGACGGATTTCATCTTCGTTAAGACCCGCATTACCACCAAACGCATCAGTAATACCTTTAAGTACCATCTCATCGCTAAGTTCAATGCCGATTTCTTGAGGCTTCTCTACACTTGCTTTTAGGTAAGTAGCGAACGAAACACCGATTGCGTATGCCGCTTTATCGTCGTCAGAGTTGAATTGCATTGCTGCTGCTTCTGCTGGAGCTGCTGCTGCAGTTTCTGTCTTTGGTGCTTCTTCTTTTTGACAACCTACTGCTAGAGCAACAGTTGCTGCAAGCAGAGAAAGTTTTAGCATTGGTTTCATTGAGTTCTCCAAATCATGGCTGCGCCATTTGCTACGAGCACTTTTTAGTGCAGATTATTTATCGTTAATCTTATTAAAATTAACAAATTACAGATCAGTGTACGAATTATAATTGCGTCTAGACAACTATTTATTGTCATTTCTAAGTAAAATTGCGAGCGATGGGCTTTTAGACACAGTTATTTATAATAGTTCCCTAAAAGATGAAGGGAATGATGATCTGGGGTAAACTGCGAGCCATTATCGACTTTATAGGCTCGCTTTGATGTCCAACACGACTGAGATTTCTACTTTAATTCAGCAACTCAATCAGAAGATTGATGACCTTGAGTGCAAGGCTGCATTCCAAGAACAAACCATCGATGAGCTCAATGACGCCCTTAGTCAGCAACAGATCCTTATCTCGAAGATGCAGCACCAGATGAAGTATGTTGTGGGTAAGGTTAAAAATATTGATGCCTCGAACCTAGCGGATCCCACTGAAGAAACACCGCCTCCTCATTACTAAAGAGGCGAGCACAAGGCGCTACGTCCCACTATTTATTCGTCAGCATAGATTTTCACGGTAATAGAACCTTGGGCATCAATGCTGGCGCGATACATTCCTGAGCTGTTCATCGCAAAGTGAATATCACCGTTAGAATCCAAGGCAATCAAGCCGCCTTCTCCCCCCATAGCTTCGAGTTCACCATGAATGACTTGCTCACTGGCAGCGTGGACGTCCTCTTTAAGATAACGCATCCTTGCTGCAAGATCTGATGCCACCGTTTTACGGATAAAGTGCTCACCTACACCTGTCGTCGATACCGCTACATTGCCGTTTTCAGCATAAGTACCCGCACCTATGATTGGGCTATCGCCTACTCGACCAAATTTTTTGTTGGTGACGCCACCAGTACTTGTGGCAGCCGCAAGATTCCCAAAACAATCCAGAGCAACCGCACCTACAGTGCCAAATTTTTTATCATCAGGGTACTTGCTCTCAGATAAGGCAAAAATGCCCTTTTCTTTCATGCTCTGCAGTTGCTGGCGTCTGCGCTCTGTTACAAAGTACTCTTCATCCAGAAATTCAAAGCCTTGTGACTGTGCAAATCGATGAGCGCCATCGGCTATCAAAAACACATGATCGCTGTTCAACATCACGGCATTGGCAAGTTCAATGGGATTTTTGATGCCTTTGATCCCAGCCACTGCCCCCGCATTGAGGGCTTTGCCGTGCATAATTGAGGCATCCATTTCAATTGACTCTTCATGGGTCAATACAGAGCCTTTACCTGCATTAAAATGAGGTGAATCTTCCATTACCTTTACTGCCGCTATCGTGGCATCAGCAGCATCGCCATTGGCTTGCAAGACTTCATAGCCGGCGCGAACGGAGGCCTCTAATACCGCAAGCATTTCTTGCTTAAGTTGTTCGCTCATTTTGCTGCGCAATATGGTGCCGGCTCCGCCATGGATGGCAATACTGATTGGTGGCTGCATAACATTTCCTTCGTCTTAAAACCAAAAAAGCCTCCCACTGGGTGGGAGGCTCATTATAGCGAAACAATCTCGAAATGCGCTTTTAGCACATTAAGGTTGTAAAAACCGCTTAGTCGTTAGAGCAGCAATCGTCGCCTTTACCGCAATCGCCTTTGCCACCACAACATTCGTGATCATCACCGTGGTCATGACCGTGGCCACAGCCACCTTCTTTGTGAATGTGACCATGTTCGATCTCAGACTCAGTCGCTTCGCGGATTGCTACCACTTCAACGTCAAAAGTAAGAGTTTGGCCAGCTAGCATGTGATTACCGTCAACCACTACTTCGTCACCGTCTACTTCAGTGATTTCTACAGGGATTGGACCTTGGTCAGTGTCAGCTAGGAAACGCATGCCCACTTCGATTTGGTCAACGCCTTGGAAAACATCAGCAGGAACACGTTGAACCATAGCATCGCTATGCTCACCGTATGCTTCTTCTGGAGCTACCGTTACGCTGAACTTATCACCGATAGTACGGCCAGCAAGCGCTTTTTCTAAACCAACTACTAGGTTGTTGTGTCCGTGTAGATAATCCAATGGTGCATCAACACCCGCTTGATCAACAACTACGCCTTCTTCAACTTTTACTTGATACGCTAGGCTTACTACTGAGTTATTGTCGATTTTCATAGTCACTCCAAAAAGTTGGTTATTCAACTGTTCAAAAAAGAGGCGCAATAATACAGATTAACCTCTGCTATGGCTAGCGCTTAATGCTATTCAGGTTTAAAGATCCCAATCAGGTCTTGCTCACCCACTTGCTCTTGCTGATCAGCAGGAAGACGCTGCTCTTTGAAATCACAGCTAACACACTCTACCCATTCAACATTATTCTCTTCCCACCAGCGCAAACTATCGGTATCGCTGCACTCTGGGCAAGCTGCGCCTGCAATAAATCGCTTCTTAATCTTCATCTTTTTTGTTCCAGTAATTGCTCGATTGACGCTCATTCTCAATTTCTCGATCAAAGATCTCTTCTAGCTCTTTACGTGCTTCTTTGGCACGCAAGGCTAAATTGCTCTCATCACTGTGTTGAGGAAGCAACTCTTTCAACATAGTGTTATCCAATTTATTAAAGTGCTTTTCGGCTCGAGAGGCTTGATGGGGGTGCATGCCAAGTGCAATGAGCAATTGGCGTCCAAGATCCAGAGCACCTAAGAAGGTTTCTCTAGAATAACTGGTGACACCATGGTTCAACAATTGATAAGCCTCTACGCGGCTTCGAGCGCGAGCTAATATCTTAAGGTGCGGAAAGTGCTGCTGACACAACTCGATAGTTTGGATAATTTCATCCGGATCATCGGTACACAGTACAATCGCTTCTGCATTATGTGCCCCTGCCGCCCTCAACAAATCAATGTTCGTGGCCTCTCCGTAATACACCTTGTAGCCAAACTTACGCAATAGCTTTATCTGACTGGCATCGCTTTCCAAGATGGTGATCTTCACCTTGTTGGCATACATCAACCGACCTACCACCTGACCAAAGCGACCAAACCCTGCCACTATCACTCTTGGTCTGCGATCTTGTACCTGCTCATGGGATTCCGTTTCTTCGGGTGTGTTGATGCTACGTGAATACACCCAAGTCTGCACTTTCAGAATCAAGGGCGTGGTGACCATAGATAGACTCACTACCACCAACAAGAAGCTCGCAACAGGCACCGAAAGCAATCCGAAACCAAGGGCAGCTGTAAATATGACGAAGGCAAACTCGCCCCCCTGGCTAAGTATGGCCGCCATTCGACTTCTGGATTTGGACTTGGTGCCAAACAGTCGCGCGAGCACATACAAGATCAGTCCTTTTGCCGTAACGAGTCCCACAACTGTTGCCAATATTAGTAATGGATTCTCTATCAACAAACCTAAGTTAACGGACATGCCTACCGAGATGAAGAACAGCCCCAGTAACAACCCTTTGAACGGCTCAATCGTGATCTCTAGCTCGTGCCTATATTCGCTCTCAGCCAACAGTACCCCAGCTAAGAATGTCCCCAGCGCCATCGATAAACCAAGGTGCTGCATAAATACCGCAATGCCAAACACCACCAGAAGTGCCGCAGCAGTGAAGAGTTCTCGGGTGCCCGTAGAGAGTACAAATCTAAATAAGGGTCTTAGCAAAAAGTGGCCAGCCACCAGCAAGGCCACGACCGCAGATAGCTTTAGGCCTACATCAGCCCAATTGCCTGCCACCTCTCCGGCAAGCAATGGCAATAACGCCAGCATTGGAATGACGGCAATATCTTGGAACAGCAGCACTGCAAAGCCTGACTGGCCAGTTTCGGAGCCAGCCAATCCTTGCTCATCAATAACACGCAGAGCAATGGCGGTAGACGACAGTGCCAACCCCATACCAATGGCAAGACTGCTCATCCACGACTGACCCAGTAGATAGGCCACCATAGAAAGAAATAGGGTTGTTACTATGACTTGAGCGCCGCCCAAGCCCAATATGGGCATTCGCATCGCCCACAGCTTTTTCGGATTTAGCTCTAAGCCAATCAGAAACAGTAGCAGTACCACCCCTAGCTCAGAGAAGTGCAGTATTGCATCAACATCGCTGATCAAGGAAAGCCCCCACGGACCAATAACCACACCCGCCAGCAAATAACCTAAGACGCTGCCCAATCCAAGGCGTTGCGCCAATGGAACAGCCACAACCGCAGCACCAAGAAACAGTACCCCACTCTCAATCAGCTCATTATTCATGGCCATCGGTGTACTCCTCCAGACTAGGTTGAGTCGCAAAGGGATCCGATAACCACTGTCGATATTGAAACGCGTGCTCTTCACGAGTGGTGTCGGATACGGTTCTCGACCAATACAACACCAAAGGCTCAATCCAGTTCATCTGGCAAAGGGCTGCCGTAAGCTCAAAGGGTTGAAGGATCTGCTCTAAGGGATATTTATTGTATCCCCCGGGAGAAAATGCCGACTTTTGCCCACCTGTCGTAATCACGCTACGCCAATGTTTATCTTTCAAGGCGCATTGAGAGCCGAAGGCGAACCCTTTATCTAATACACGATCCATCCACTCTTTGAGCAGTGATGGGCAGGAATAAAGGAACATAGGGTGTTGAAACACAATCAAGTCATGCTCTAAGAGGCGCTGATGCTCAAGAGCGATATCAATAAAGAAGTCAGGGTATTCTGCGTATAAGTCGTGCACAGTCACATTTGGCAGATCTTTTATTTTTTCGATCATGCACTGGTTGGCAACCGAACTGTCTGGTTCGGGATGCGCGTATATGACTAGCACTCTTGGGATATTCGGCGGGTAAGCAGACAGCTTTGTCATTCCTTGACACATTCCTTAACTGTTACGTTAGGTTTATCCTATCACGCCAAGAGATCGACTTTTACCCCTATTCCACCTAATATGCGAGCCAACATATTTGATTAACGCTCAGCATTCTCATGATTACGATTTCAGACATTCAATTATTGCGCGGAGGCAAAGCCCTTCTGCAAGACGCTTCTGCCACAATTCATCCCGGCGACAAAGTCGGCCTTGTTGGGAAAAACGGGTGTGGTAAATCAACCCTGTTTGCTTTGATGAAGGATGAGCTCAGCATTGATGCGGGTGACTTCAAGCAACCAAAGCATTGGGAGCTCGCTTGGGTTGCACAGGAAACGCCTGCCCTTGAACGCACAGCAATTGAATATGTTATCGATGGCGACAGAGAATATCGCCAGCTAGAAGCTGACTTAGTCCAAGCTGAAAAAGACGACAACGGCACCAAGGTGGCCGAGTTGCATGGGAAGATAGAGACTATTGGTGGCTATTCTATTCGTGCTCGAGCGGCTGAACTCCTCGATGGTTTAGGCTTTTCTCAAGCACAAATGGAGTGGAATCTGACTCAGTTTTCGGGGGGTTGGCGCATGCGCTTGAACCTCGCTCAAGCACTGCTATGCCGCTCAGATTTGCTGCTTCTCGATGAGCCTACCAACCACTTGGATCTCGATGCCGTCATGTGGCTTGAGCGTTGGTTGCAAAACTATAGAGGCACCTTGGTGCTGATTTCTCACGATAGAGACTTCTTAGATCCTGTAGTGGGTCGCATTATCCATATCGAAAATCAAGATCTCAACGAATACACGGGTAACTACTCGTCATTTGAAACCCAGCGTGCCCAGAAGCTAGTACTTCAACAAGCTATGTATCAGAAGCAACAAAAGCAGATGACACATATGCAGAGCTATATCGACCGCTTCCGTTATAAAGCCTCTAAGGCACGTCAGGCACAAAGTCGAATAAAAGCCCTAGAAAAAATGGAACAGGTTTTACCCGCTCAGTTTGATAATCCATTCAGCTTTGAGTTTCGCGAGCCAACCGCGCTACCTAACCCTATCGTGATGATGGACCAAGTATCCGCAGGCTACGATGACACTTTGATCTTAGATAAAATCCGCTTGAATCTCGTTCCCGGTAGTCGTATAGGTTTGCTAGGGCGTAACGGCGCCGGTAAATCGACCCTGATCAAGTTGCTGTCTGGTGAGTTAGCGTCAAAGAGCGGTGAGCTTACGTATTCGCAAGGCGTGAAGATTGGCTACTTTGCTCAGCACCAACTGGAAACGCTTCACCCAGAAGAAACGCCCCTACAGCATCTGATGCAGATTGCCCCAAATCATACAGAGCAGCAGCTTCGAGATTACTTAGGTAGCTTTGGCTTTCAGGGCGAAAAAGCGCTGGATAAGGTAGCGCCATTCTCTGGGGGCGAAAAGGCTCGTTTAGTATTGGCATTGCTGGTTTGGCAAAAGCCTAACCTTTTGCTTCTCGATGAGCCAACCAACCACCTTGACCTCGATATGCGTCAAGCGCTAACCCTAGCCCTGCAAACCTTTGAGGGTGCAATGGTTATCGTAAGCCATGATAGATACTTGCTGCGTGCGACTACCGATGATCTTTACCTAGTGCATGATAAGCAGGTAGAGCCTTTTGATGGTGATCTAAATGACTACTACAAGTGGCTAACCGAGCAGCAAAAAGAAATTAAGAAAGCGCAATCAAAGGAAGTGGTTAAATCGAGCGTTAATTCTGCCTCGGCCAAGAAAGACCAAAAAAGAAAAGAAGCGGAGTTTCGAAAGCTCACCGCTCCGATTCGCAAAAATATCACGGCTTTAGAAAAGAAAATGGATAAGCTCAACAATGTGTTAGAGCTGTGCGAAGAGCAACTTGGTGATACCGAACTGTATCAAGCAGAAAATAAGTCTAAACTTACTCAAGTGCTTGGCCAACAGGCTAGCGCTAAGTCAGAGCTTGAGGATGTGGAGATGGAATGGATGACCGAGCAAGAATCCCTTGAAGAGATGCAGGCTAACCTCGACGCAGAATGAACAACAACACGCCTAACGATCACCTAACCATCGAGAGCCTTTGGCAATTCAGTTTGCAGTACTACTCGATGCGGGAGATAAAAGAGGCGTGTCTCAACCTGCAAAACCACTTCCATGGCAACGTTAATCTACTGTTGGCATTGAAGTGGCTTGATGAGCACGGACTCACTTTCCCGACCTCTCAGTGGCCACAGATAATACAAAGCTTGGGGCGCACTGAAGCACTATTGCTTCATTTTCGTGAGTTGAGACGTAAAAGTAAGCAACACCTGCCAGAGTCTTTGTATAGAGACTCACTGCAATTCGAACTGCAACTTGAGCGCCAGCAACAGGCTGACATCATAGACATCATTCATCGAATTGAACTCACTCAGGTGGAAGCGCCACACCTTGCAGACGACTATTGTCATCAACTCGGGGCTGAGCATTTAGCGGTTATCTTCAATAAGCAAAGGCCATGATGAAATCCTTCTCTCCCTCTTGGGCAATGAAGAACCCTCACCTTCAAACACTAATGCCACGGTTTATTCGCAAACAACCGCTGTTCACACCGGCTTGGGAAACCTTGACCACACCAGATAATGACTTTATAGATTTAGCTTGGAGCGACGATTGGCAATGTAACTCCGTCGCCAACAAGCCTATCTTCATCCTATTTCATGGCTTGGAAGGTAGCTTTAACAGTCCTTATGCACATGGGCTGATGCACTCTTTTTCCGAGAAAGGGTGGTTATCTGTGATGATGCATTTTCGAGGTTGTAGCGGTAAGCCCAACAAGCAAGCGCGTGCCTATCACTCTGGCGAGACCGAGGATGCGAGATTTTTCCTCGAACACCTCAACCGTCGATTTCCCAATAATCCTAAGGTGGCGGTTGGGATCTCACTGGGGGGAAACATGCTGGTGAACTATTTGGCTCGGTATGCGGATCAGCCAATCATAGATGAAGCCACCATCATTTGTGCTCCTCTCGATCTGGCCGCTTGCTCTCGACGTATCGAACAAGGCTTCTCAAGGCTCTATCATCACTATCTGTTGGATTCTTTGAAGCAGACAGCTTTGCAAAAGATTCATTTATTGGAAGAGGCACTAGAGATCGATGTAGATACCGTAAAGAACATGCGCTTCTTACATCAGTTCGATAATGCTATTACCGCACCACTGCATGGCTACGCCAATGCTAGCGACTACTATACTCGTTGTTCAGGTCTTCCAAAGCTCAATAGCGTGACCATCCCTATTAACGTCATTCACGCCAAGGATGACCCATTTATGACCGATGAAGTCGTCCCTAAGTTTAAGCTCAACAACAATATCGACTATCACTTGGTCGCTAATGGAGGGCATGTTGGCTTTATTGGCGGCACGTTTAGCAACCCCTATTTTTGGTTGGAGGTGGCT
This sequence comes from Vibrio breoganii, assembly GCF_001677275.1. Classification (GTDB taxonomy): domain Bacteria; phylum Pseudomonadota; class Gammaproteobacteria; order Enterobacterales; family Vibrionaceae; genus Vibrio; species Vibrio breoganii. The sequence continues at coordinate 242,432 of NZ_CP016177.1, read as the reverse complement.
GTGCCAAGCTTTTATGATAAATTCACCTCCCAGACATATTAATCTAATAAGCCTCAGCCATGATCGTACCTTGGAAAGAAATCGCTCCTGAAACACTGGATAGCCTGATAAAAGAGTTTGTTCTCAGAGAAGGAACAGACTACGGAGACGTAGAGATCTCACTGCAAGATAAGATAGACCAAATCAAATGGCAGCTGCAACAAGGTACAGCTGTTATTGTTTATTCAGAGCTACATGAGAGCATCGATATAAAAGTGAGCCACGACGCAAAACTCTTATAAGCACTCAATCGTTAAACTCGATTTGTATACAATTGACCTTTATTCACTCACAAGACAAGGAAAGTCATGTCAGCCAAGCACCCCATTATAGCGGTAACGGGCTCTTCAGGAGCCGGAACCACCACTACATCAGAAGCCTTTCGCAAAATGTTCAACATGATGAATGCAAAGGCCGCCTGGGTTGAAGGCGACAGCTTCCACCGTTTCACCCGTCCAGAGATGGATGTGGCTATTCGAAAAGCGAAAGAGCAGGGTCGACATATCAGTTACTTTGGCCCTGAAGCCAATGACTTCCCTGCACTTGAAAACTTCTTCAAGGACTTTGGCGAAAAAGGCGAAGGAAAGGTGCGTCGCTATCTGCACACCTTCGACGAAGCCGTGCCATACAATCAAATGCCGGGTACCTTCACCCCATGGCAAGAACTGCCACAAGAAAGCGACGTTCTCTTCTATGAAGGCTTGCACGGTGGCGTCGTAGACAGCACCTGTAACGTTGCTAAGCATGTTGATTTGCTGATTGGCATGGTGCCTATCGTTAACCTTGAGTGGATTCAAAAGTTCGTTCGCGATACTCGCGATCGAGGACACTCACGAGAAGCGGTGATGGACTCTATTGTGCGATCAATGGACGACTACCTGAACTTCATTACCCCACAGTTTTCGCGCACACACATCAACTTCCAGCGAGTGCCTACCGTTGACACCTCAAACCCTCTAAACGCCAAAGGAATCCCTAGTTTAGATGAAAGCTTTGTGGTCATTCGTATGCGTGGCTTTAAGAATGTCGACTTCCCCTATCTATTGGCAATGATCGATGGCTCATTTATGTCTCGTCACAATACTTTGGTTGTCCCAGGAGGAAAAATGAGTTTTGCTATGGAATTGATTATTCGTCCTATACTGCAACAATTACTAGAGACGGGTAAGATCGGCTAATTTTGAATCTGAGTCGCACTCTTGTCTCAGAGTGTGATTGAGGACACGGTTTTGCTTGTAAAATCGACAATTCAAACCGATCAAAATCAAGAAATGTACTTAAAAAAAAGATACTATTCGTACTGATAAAATTTGAAGTAGTAGCAGCAACTACACCCCGCTCCCCTTATATGGCGAGGTCAGGGAACATAATTATACTCGCTGAGAGAGGAAGATAAGAATATGGTTTTAGGTAAACCTCAAACAGATCCAACGTTAGAATGGTTTTTGTCACACTGCCACATCCACAAATACCCTTCAAAAAGCACACTGATCCATGCTGGTGAAAAAGCAGAAACTCTTTACTACATCGTTAAGGGTTCGGTTGCCGTACTGATCAAAGATGAAGAAGGGAAAGAAATGATTCTTTCTTACCTAAACCAAGGTGACTTCATCGGTGAACTAGGTCTTTTTGAAGATGATCAAGAGCGTACTGCTTGGGTACGTGCTAAATCACCATGTGAGGTTGCTGAAATCTCATTCAAAAAATTCCGTCAGCTAATTCAGGTTAACCCAGACATCCTAATGCGTCTTTCTTCGCAAATGGCTAACCGTCTGCAGGTAACTAGCCAGAAAGTCGGTGATCTTGCGTTCCTAGACGTTACTGGTCGTATCGCACAGACTCTACTGAACCTAGCGAAGCAACCTGATGCAATGACTCACCCAGACGGCATGCAAATCAAGATCACTCGTCAAGAGATTGGTCAGATTGTAGGTTGTTCTCGTGAGACCGTTGGTCGTATCTTGAAGATGCTTGAAGAGCAGAACCTGATCTCTGCACACGGTAAAACTATTGTGGTTTACGGCACTCGCTAATCCACTCTAAAGTAGCCAGATATAAAAAAACGCTGTCATATGACGGCGTTTTTTATCTCTTCTAGCTGAGAGCTTCTAACTGACAGCTAGTTACCTAATTATTGGTACTCTCAAAGATCTTATCCGCTGACGCTTCAACAAAGCCTTGATATAGGTTTCCTGCAGACACCTCATAGCGCTTGGCAAACTCATAGAAGCCACCTGGAACGCTCTGTACGCCATCAGAAAATACAACCTTAACCTTATCCGCCATTGTAGAGGATTGCTCTAACAGTACCTCAGAAGAGCCCTTCACCTCTCCGCCGGAAGCGTTGATGGCAAATTGGTTATCCTTAAGGAAAGTATTCACCTCAGATACCTCTTCAAACTGAGCCAATTGATTGACGCTCACGGTAAAGTGATTGGCACCAAAGCCATGTGCAGCTACCCATGAGGCATACTCACTTTCTTTGGCTAGGCTTTGATAATCTTCAAAGCTCAGGTCCCACAAACGACCACCATGTAAAAACGCAGAGCCTTGCAATTTACTTGGATCAATTTGTTCCGATAGTTTTTTCACAATCGCCTGCAACTCGCTTGAACACTGCTCGAGTTGCAACTGACTGATGAATACCTTAGGCATATTAGGGTCTGGATGTTGATAATGCTTAGCAACCAGCTTTTTCGCTTTAAAGAGATAGTCACCACCCTCTTTATAGCCAAGCTCGATAAATGGCTTCGCCAATACCTCTAGGCCTATGGGTGAACAATTGAAGGTACGCAGCGCAATGTGATCGTTGATTAGCGCCTTATCTTGCTTTAATAGCTCATGAATGGTGTGCGATGACGGACAAAGCCTGCCATTAAAATCACTCCACAGTTGGTCAAATAGCTTTTGGACACCCATAACCCCTCCTTGATAGTACTTTGTTGATGACTAGTCGAATTGAATACCTGGAGACAATGTTTCAGGCATTATTGGCGCATCTCCTGCTATAGAAGCCATAGGATATGCACAGTAATCTGCGGCATAGAATGCACTTGGACGAAGGTTACCTGACGCACCGGGGCCGCCAAATGGCGCATCACCGCTCGCTCCTGTGATAGGGCGATTACGGTTGACTATGCCAGCACGAATTTCGTCAGAAAAGAGCTCCCACTGAGCATCATCAATAGAAATCAGACCGGCCGATAGGCCATATTTAGTGTTGTTCGCCAGCTCTATGGCCTCTGCGAAGTCGTTGTAACGAACGATCTGCAGCAAGGGACCAAAGTACTCTTCATCAGGCAATGCCTTGATGTCAGTAACATCTAAGATGCTCGCCTCAACAAAGGCATCATCCAGCAACTTCCCATCCAATAGAGGCTTGCCGCCAAGGTCTATCAACGACTGTTTCGCTGCCACAATCTGCTCCGCTGCCGTGCGTGAGATAAGGGTGCCCATAAAGGGTTGCTGCTCAGCAAATGGCTGATCCATTTTTAGCTGACCAGTCACCTTCACTAACTTGGCAATGAGCTTATCGCCCGCGTCACCTCTGGCAACATACAAGCGCCTAGCACAGGTACATCTTTGCCCCGCACTAATAAAGGCAGACTGCACTACAGTGTGAACCGCAGCATCCAGCTCACCAAAATCTTCACCGACAATCAGAGGGTTATTGCCACCCATTTCCAGCGCCAGCATTTTTTCAGGTTGCCCAGCAAACTGGCGATGTAAGATATGACCAGTGTTAGCACTACCAGTAAACAACAGCCCATCAATCTGCGCTGAATCAGCCAGTGCAATGCCGGTATCTTTACCGCCTTGGACTAGGTTGATGACACCATTCGGTAAGCCCGCTTCATGCCAAAGCTTCACGGCAAGCTCGCCACACAGTGGCGTTAGATCAGACGGCTTAAACACCACGGTATTACCTGCCAATAGCGCAGGCACGATATGCCCATTAGGAAGATGCACAGGGAAGTTATACGGGCCAAATACAGCCAATACGCCCAACGGTCTATGTTGCAAGGTGACATCGTTGCCCGCAACCTGCTTGTGCTTGGTGCCTGTTCGCTCATGGTACGACTTAATGGATAGCGCAATCTTGCCTGCCATCGCAGCAGCTTCAGTGCGAGTTTCCCATAATGGCTTGCCCGTCTCTTTAGCTACCGTCTCGGCAATCAACTCGGCGTTTTCTTTAACCAGTTCAGCAAAGCGCAATACGATTTGCTCACGCTGTTCAAAAGAACATTTTTTCCAGCTCAAAAACGCATGTCGCGCACTTGAAACAGCCAGCTCTACCTGCCCTTTGCTCGCAGAGTGACCCTGCCAGATAACCTCACTGTTGTAAGGAGATAAAGAGTGCACATCATGGCCTTGCCCTGAAATCCACTCACCCGCGATAAAATGCGTTTCCATCTAATTCGTCCTTGTTGTTCTGTTTACACTGCCGCCATTCGAACCCAATCACCGCTCTTAACTTGAAGAGCGTTTGCGACTTTAGGGCTGAGAATGACGCTTTGAGTTTCAGCATCAAATGCCGCTTGTTGAGCTACGGCTCTGAAATTCTCAAACGAGGTATTACTAATGAGATAGTTAGTAGAGCTGCCATGCTCTGCAACCGACACTTGAGCCCTAAATGAATGGCGCACGGTGTCAATATTGCGAAGGTCACACTCCACCGTTGGACCCGCATCGAAGATGTCGACGTAGTCTCGACAAGTGAAGCCTTCGTTCTCAAGCAGTTTCAATGCTGGGCGGGTATTATCGTGTACTTCACCAATCACCTCCTGTGCCTCTTTACTCAATAGATTGATGTAGATCGGCAGCTTTGGCATCAGGTCAGCAATAAAGCCTTTCTTGCCAATACCAGTGAGGTAATCAGCCATAGTGAAATCGATAGAGAAGAAGTGCTCCTGCAACCACTCCCAAAATGGAGAGTTGCCCTTTTCATCAGAGACCCCTCTCATCTCCGCAAAGATAGTCTTAGAGAATCGATGAGGATGCTCCGCTAGCATCAAGAAGCGGCACTTAGACAACAATCGACCATTCAGTCCACCACGGAACTTAGGGCGCAGGAACAAGGTGCAGATTTCACTGCACCCGGTGTAGTTGTTACCAAAGGTCAGTAGCTTCACGACATTATTCACGCCCAGTTTTGGCGACGAATGTACAACCTTGCTGATATGGTACGAATAAAAAGGGGTATCCCAACCTATCGAGGCTTCTATGCCTGTAGTACCGGCTACTTCACCCGTATCACAATCAACACCGACCATCAGGTAGCCTTCATCACCGGGTTCAGTCACCTCTGGTTTTTGAAAGCTATTTACTGAGTGATCAATTCTACTCGTAAGCAACTCTTCATTGACTGGCAAAGAGGTAAATCCGTGACCGGACTCCTCTGCGCACAAGTGCAATGCATCGTAATCATCCTTTAAAATTGGGCGTACTACTAACATCCCACTATCCTCCTGATAGAAAACTACGCGTTGTATAACTTAGCTACAGCCGTTTCAAAGCGCTCAAATCCTTGCTTGATTTCCTCTGGCGTGATCACCAGCGAAGGAGTGAAACGAACCACGTTAGCGCCTGCAATCAGCACCATCAGGCCTTCTTCACCCGCAGCCACCAATACATCACGAGAGCGACCTTTCCAGTCATCGTTCAGCTCAGCGCCAAGCAGCAAGCCCTTACCTCTGAACTCAGCAAAGATTGGGTATTTAGCATTGATGCGTTCTAGCTCTGCACGGAATAACCCTTCACGCTCTTTTACGCCTTGTAGAACATCAGGTTGAGAAACATGTCCAACGACAGCTTCAGCTACCGCACACGCTAATGGGTTGCCACCGTAGGTCGAGCCGTGAGTGCCAATCTTAAGGTGTTTAGCCAGCTTCTCTGTCGTCAGCATAGCGCCAACCGGAAAACCACCACCAAGAGACTTAGCGGTGCTCAAGATATCAGGTGTGACACCTAAGCCTTGGTATGCGTAGAAATCGCCAGTACGACCGTTGCCCGTTTGCACCTCATCGAAGATCAATAATGCGTTGTGCTTGTCACACAGTTCGCGGACTGTTTGTACAAACTCAGAAGTCGGAGCAATGATGCCACCCTCCCCTTGTAGAGGCTCCATCATGACCGCGCAGGTTTCATCGGAGATTGCGGCTTCGAATGCTTTAATGTCGTTGTATGGGATATGCTCGATATCACCCGGTTTAGGGCCAAAGCCATCCGAGTAAGCCGATTGACCACCCACTGTCACTGTAAAGAAGGTACGACCATGAAAGCCTTGATTGAAGGCGATGATCTTAGATTTGTGCTCACCAAACTCATCCACAGCATAGCGACGAGCCAGTTTAAGTGCTGCCTCATTAGCTTCTGCACCGGAGTTAGCAAAGAAGACCTTATCTGCAAAGCTCAGCTCGACCAGTTTTTTAGCCAAACGCAAAGCGGGCTCATTGGTCATTACATTGCTAAGGTGCCATAACTGATTCGCTTGCTTAGTGAGTGCCTCTACCATCACTGGGTGACAATGACCTAAGCAACTCACCGCGATACCGCCAGCAAAATCAACGTATTCCTTATCTTGCTGATCCCAGATTCGCGCCCCTTCACCTCGAACCGGAATTATCGACATCGGGTTATAACAAGGGACCATCACTTCATCGAAATCTTTACGCGTTACATCTGTCATATTCTGCACTCCTTTATGCACTCCCCTCGCAATTAAAAAATTCGCTATTTATGCATTGCTGGAGACATTTCCTCTGTACAAGCATTGTATTTACAATTTATTAACCATTTCAAGAGGAAAATACGTCTAAATAGACTAATTTACCGTGCAAAATGTGAGCGGTGTGACGCTATTCGAGCAACAGACAAGAAAAAGTGATCATGTTGCATAACAAACCTCATTTTCACGAAGAATAAGTAACAAAAATGTTATGCAAGGAATTTCAATAGATATGCTTTATGTTTGCGGGATACGAGCAAGGAAGTTAGCTAGGATCTCATGACCCTGCTCTGTTTTTATCGATTCTGGATGAAACTGAACCGCCTCAACGGGTAGCGTCTTATGGCGATAGCCCATAATCTCTTTTTGTTGCCCTTTTTCGTCGAGGGTCCAGGCGGTTATCTCGAGACATTCTGGGAGGGTTTCTTTCTCTACAATCAAGGAGTGATAACGGGTGACCGTTAGCGGGTTATTAAGCCCAGAAAACACACCTGTGTTGGTATGTTGTATTGGGGAAGTTTTACCGTGCATGACTTTATCAGCGCGAATCACCTTTCCACCAAGCACCTGGGCGATCGCTTGATGCCCAAGGCATACGCCAAGCAAAGGCAGTTGTCCCATAAACTCTTGAATGACTTGCAGAGAAATGCCGGCTTCATTTGGGGTGCAAGGACCCGGCGAGATAACGATGGCTTGCGGTTGCAGCGCGTGGATCTCGGCAATGGTAATCGCATCATTACGAACGACCTTAGTGTCACACCCTAACTCACAAAAGTACTGATATAGGTTGTAAGTAAAGGAGTCGTAATTATCAATGATCAACAGCATGCCAGAATCCAAACTAAAAATGCCACCACCTTGACGGCGATGGCATTCTATCACAACTTATTTGACCAAGATCTTAAAACGGACGCTTAACAAAGCCAACCGCGTCGAAAACCTTATCTAAAGTCACAGCAGCCTTCGCTGATGCTTTCTCAGCACCAGCCTTCATTACTTCGTTCAGATACGGCATATCTTGGCGAATACGGTGGTATTCAGACTGGATTGGCTCAAGCATAGCAACCACCGCCTCACCCACATCTTTCTTGAAAGGACCGTACATTTCAACGCCTTGGTACTGCGCTTCGATCTCAGCAAAGGTTTTACCCGTCGCCGCAGAGTACAGTCCCATTAGGTTAGCAATACCAGCCTTGTTCTCGATATCATGCAGGATACGAGGCGGGTTATCTGGATCCGTTTGCGCTTTATTAATCTTCTTAATGATAGATTTTGGCTCTTCAAGAAGGGTGATAACGTTCTTACGGTTATCATCAGACTTAGACATCTTCTTAGTCGCATCTTGAAGGCTCATTACGCGAGCGTTCACTGTTGGGATGTACGGCTCAGGCACTTGGAAGATTGGCGCTTCTGGTGTGCTGTAGATGTTGTTAAAGCGGTTTGCGATATCGCGGGCCAACTCTAGGTGTTGCTTCTGGTCGTTACCCACTGGCACTTGGTGTGCACCGTACAGCAAAATATCCGCAGCCATTAACACAGGGTAGTCATACAGGCCCACATTAACGTCATTCGCATAGCGCTGAGATTTATCTTTAAACTGCGTCATGCGGTTTAACTCACCCATTTGGGTGTAGCAGTTTAGAATCCAGCCCAGCTGAGCATGCTCAGGTACGTGAGACTGAACAAACAGCGTGCTTTTCTCTGGCGTTACGCCTACTGCAAGACAGATAGCAAGTGCGTCTAGCGTTGCTTCGTGCAGTGCCTTTGCGTCTTGACGAACGGTAATGGCATGAAGGTCAACAACACAGTACTGGCAGTCGTAATCATCTTGCATCTGATGCCACTGACGCAAAGCACCAAGATAGTTGCCAATGCTTAATTCACCAGACGGCTGAACACCGCTCAACACTATTGGTTTAGTGGTCATGATAATTACTTCCTCAATACTTCTAGAATAAAATTTTTATACGATAAAGCAGTGTACTCATCGATGAGTATATTGAAAGAAAAAAAACAGGAAAATGAGCCTAAGTTGAGATTTCAGGCTCATTACTGTCTCTAGCAGCGAGTAAGCAACTCGGGGAGTTGAGAGAGGTCTTGAATCAGGTGATCTGGGTTCGACTGCTCGATAGGTTCACCATGGTTATACCCATATGGCAAGGCAACAGACATGACTCCCGCATTCTTAGCAGCCAAGATGTCGTTTTTAGAATCGCCAATCATGATCATCTCTGATTGAGAAACCTGCTGCTTGTCCATCAAGTGAGCCAGAGGCATTGGGTCAGGTTTCTTCTTAGCTAAGCTATCGCCACCTAAGACATCAACAAACAGATCCGCAATACCGTGCTGCTGAAGAATCTCTGGCACAAATTGGTATGGTTTATTGGTAATAATCGCTAATCGATAACCCGCCTGCTGCAAGCCAATTAATGACTCTTTCACCGTCGGGTAAAGCGTGCTGTTCGAGTGGCCACACTCGCCGTAAAAGCGGTCAAAAAGCTCTCTCGCTTCGCTTCTGCTTTCATCTGTCAGACTCGCATCAATCTCGATATTCTGGCTCAAAGCACGCCCAACAAGTATATCAGCACCATTGCCGACCCACTCTCTCACTTGAGCTTCTGACACCCCAGGGCGTTCTACCGCCTTCATTGCGAGATCTAGAGCTGCTGTCAAATCAGGAACGCTATCCAGTAGCGTTCCATCGAGATCAAATGCGAGAAGCTTAATAGTATTTGATGACAAGTTATTTCACCTTCGCCAGTTCAGCGCGCATTTCATCGATCACTTGCTTGTAATCAGGCTGGTTAAAGATAGCTGAGCCTGCAACAAACATATCTGCGCCCGCTTCAGCAATCTCACGAATATTGTCGACCTTAACACCACCATCAATCTCTAGACGAATATCACGACCACTTGCGTCAATACGTTCACGCACAGCACGCAGTTTATCCAGAGTATTTGGAATGAAAGATTGGCCGCCAAAGCCCGGGTTTACCGACATCAGCAAGATCATATCAACCTTGTCCATGATGTAGTCTAGGTGAGAAAGTGGTGTTGCAGGATTAAGTACCACACCCGCCTTACAGCCATGTTCTTTGATGAGCTGCAGAGTACGGTCAACGTGCTCAGACGCTTCAACGTGAAAGGTGATCATGCTTGCGCCCGCTTTGGCAAACTCAGGGACGATAGCATCTACCGGCTTAACCATTAGATGCACATCGATAGGTGCGGTAATTCCGTAGTCACGCAGTGCCTTACAGATCGGGGCACCAAAGGTCAGGTTTGGAACGTAGTGGTTGTCCATCACATCAAAATGCACCACATCGGCGCCAGCTGCGAGCACACGCTCAACATCTTCACCTAAGCGAGCAAAATCCGCGGATAAAATAGATGGAGCAATAAGAAAATCGGTCATACCTGTCCCCTGTATAAGGCGTTCAATTTGCGCGCAATTCTACAAAAGCAAACGATAAACTAAAAGGACAAATTTGAAATGATTATCATTGTTGCGATAACAAAGGGGAAATCAGTCGGCGCTGTTGAACAGAGCCAATAGTTCGTCAACCTTATTTCGCCCTGCGCCATTGCGACTGATGGTACGCTTAACCTTCACCACATTCAGCTCTGCGCCGTGATATAAACGACGAGTTAGCATGGTATCGTGATTAGAGATCAGCACAGGTATGCCACGCTTATTTGCGGTGCGCTCAGCAACATCAGCTAGAGCCGCTTGGTCATCCAAAGAGAAACCATTACCCGAATAAGTGGTGAAGTTCGCTGTCGTTGATAGTGGAGCATAGGGAGGGTCGCAGTAAACCACGCTTCCCTTACGAGTACGCTTGAAGGTTTCTAGGTAACCCTCACAGACAAACGTTGCCTTCTTCGCTTTCTCAGCAAAAAACTCTAGCTCTTGCTCTGGGAAATAAGGTTTCTTGTAAGAACCAAAGGGAACATTGAATCCACCCTTCTTGTTGTATCGACACAGGCCGTTAAAACCAAATCGATTCATATACAGAAAAGCGACAGAGCGGAAAAGAATGTCATCGGTGGCGTTAAACTGTCTACGAACCTCTAAATACACCTCTTTTTGGTTGTATTCAGACGTAAACATACGCTTGGCCTCATTGATATAAGGCTGCGGATCATTCTTCAAAAGGTTATAAAGATTGATAAGGTCTGGGTTAATGTCTGCAAGCAAATACTGCTCGTAGTCAGTATTTAAGAAAACCGAGCCTGCACCAACAAAAGGTTCAACCAGCTTTTTTGCTTGTGGCAGATGACGCTGAATATCATCAACGAGTCCATATTTGCCACCTGCCCACTTTAAAAAGGCACGTTGTTTTTTCATTGCTGGTCTTCACTACCCATAATTTATAGGACGCGGAATGTAACATAAAATGAAGCTCATCTCAGTGTTATTTTCCCGCTTCAATCTCTTTATGTACTTGTGCCATTGACTTGACCCAAGGGCCTACCTCTTGAACCGCCTCTGGCAGCTCGGCAATGCCTTGGCTAGCGAGCTTCACATAGCGATAGTCACCATAGGTAATGATGTACCATTTCTTTCCAGAGCGAAGCGTAGGATAGATTCGAGTTTCATCTTGCATTTGGTGGGTATCCAGGAAGGATTGCACCTCACGCATGGTTCTCAAAGCGCCAAGCTGGATAGTGTAACGCTTCGCACTGATTCCCATGAGTTCTTCTCTGGCAAATGAGAAGTTGACCGCATTGCTTGCCGGTTTGTCTTCGCTTTTTGCCACAGGTTCCACTTGTTGAGAGGATGGGGCTACCACCTTTGATTCAGTCTCTATTAATGAATCAACCACCTCATCAGGAACAACCACTCGGTGTCTGCCATTACTATTGTCTGCCAAGGTAACGGTTTTATCGGTCACGGGAGGAGGCAGTTCCTTAGTGTCATCGACAAGGGTGTCTTGCTCTTTCGCCGAGAAATCCACAACCTCACTACTCTCACCAGAGAGCGAGAGTTCGTTTTGACTTTCTACACTTTCAGACTGAGTGATTGGAGCCGGCTCACTGCCTGTCGGCTTCCCTGATCCCGATAATAACCACCAAGCGATAAGACCTAATAAAATCACCAGTAAGGTAATAATAATGCCAGATTTGGCAGAGCCATTGTGCGAAGGCAAGGCTGATTTAGTTGATTTCACTTTATTTCCTAGAGCAATGAGCTCACCTGGGTATCGAGCACATCGCTGTGCTTTCTTACGGATTTTGTCTCGTTTCTTGAGGCTTTCAAATTTTCTAAGCACCATCAGCTCTAAAAAGAACTCAGCTTCACTTTGGCGAAGCGGATCGATCTGAAGCTCAATAGGCTGCACATTAAATTGTCGACTGAGTGGCAACACCTTCTTGCTTAGCAAGTCAGGACCACAGGCCAAAATCAAGCTCAAAGTCCAGGTAGGGTGAGCTTGAATGCGCTCTACTAAGCTCCAAAGTAGAAGTAAATTCTCTTCAGAGAGTAAACTGGCATCATCAACTAAGATAACAAACTCGGCAGTCTGCAATCCTAATTCATTATCTAGATTATCAAAGAGACTGAGGTCAGCATCGATTGAGCCATTAGGGATCAGTTGCTGGAATATTGCTTGCTTAATGTCCTGTTCAGACAAATAAGCATCACCCAACAGCAGTGCTTTATAGGAAGTAGAAACGAAGTGCGAGAAGTAACGGTTGAGGAGCCAAGATTTACCAGCTCCCCTTGCGCCAATAAAGGTAACGAGATTTGAACCAAATCGAGTCATTAGACGCAGCTTATCAAGCAACTGCGACTGAGACTGTAACTCTAATGTCCTTGTTTTCTGAGCCTTGCTCATTAACTATCCCTATGTGTTACTTTACTCTCGCCCGTCCTCAATTGCTTGGTAGACATGGTCTAGGTCAATATCGCTGACAACCTTAGAGCTACCAATTGCGTCTGGTAATACTAAGCGTAGACGACCTGACAAAACTTTTTTATCTCGCATCATATGCTTCATGAAGTCTTCACCCGACATACTCTCAGGGGTATGAACCGGCAGATGACAAGCTTCTAGCAATGATTTGATTCTATCTACATCAATAGAATCAAGCATATCTGCGTGAGCTGCAGCTCTTGCGGCCATCACAGTACCAGAAGAAACAGCCTCACCATGCAACCATTTACCATAACCCAATTCAGCCTCAATAGCATGACCAAAAGTATGACCCAGATTCAATAATGCTCGAACACCTGACTCTTTTTCATCTTGAGCAACGACATCGGCCTTAATTTGACAGCAGTTGGCTATGGCTTTAGTAATTGATGAGCTTTCCAATGCGGTCAAAGACTGAATATGCTGTTCAATCCACTCAAAGAAAGGCTTATCAATAATAATACCGTACTTAACTACCTCTGCCATGCCAGCCGCAAACTCTCTGTCAGGTAGGGTTGCTAAGGTATCAATATCAATGATCACTGATTTTGGTTGATAGAAGGCACCAATCATATTCTTGCCTAAGGGATGATTGACCGCCGTTTTACCACCAACGGAAGAATCCACCTGAGACAACAGAGTGGTTGGGATCTGAACGAAATCAACGCCACGTTGATAGCATGCCGCGACAAAACCGACTAAGTCACCAATTACACCGCCACCCAGTGCTACCAAGAGCACATCGCGACTGTAATTTTCTTCAAGCAAAAAGCTCATTACATCGTTGAAGGTTTCCAACGATTTGAACTGCTCACCGTCAGGAAGTTCTAGCACTCGGGTTTTACACTCTAGCTCAACAAACTGATGCTTAACTTTTTCAGCGTACAGAGGACCTACTGTTGTATTAGTGATAATAACAACTTGTTGTTGTGATAGGTCTTTAGATGATGGGAAAAGGCTTGAAAAGAGGGCTGGGTCACCCAATAACCCAGCGCCAATTGAAATCGGGTAGCTTCGCTCCCCTAAACTTACCGTGATCCGTTCCATGGGATGCACTCCTCAGTAAGATTAACGTTGGAAGATTAACGCTCTTCCAACATTTTAACGATCTGATTTGCAACTACTTTTGCGCTCTGATCATCAGTTTTAACTGTATAGTCTGCAACTTCTTCATACTGTGGGTTACGCTGTGCAGCCAAAGCCTCAAGAACCTCACGAGGCTCATCAGTTTGCAGAAGCGGACGCTTTTTATCGCGGTTAGTACGAGCAAGTTGTTTTTCGATAGTAGTTTCTAAATACACTACTACACCACGTGCAGATAGACGGTTGCGGTTTTCTTTACTCATTACTGAGCCGCCACCAGTCGCAAGAACGATACCCTGTTCTAGAGTAAGGTCGTTGATAACACCCTCTTCACGCTTACGGAAGCCTTCTTCGCCTTCCACATCAAATACCCAAGCGATATCAGCGCCAGTGCGGTCTTCGATTTCAGTATCAGAATCAACAAACTCCATGTGAAGTTGTTGTGCTAGGTGTCTACCTATTGTGCTTTTGCCGGCGCCCATTGGGCCAACAAGGAAAATATTACGTTTCTCAGCCATGTTCAGCAGTATATTACAACGTTAAAGTCAAATTACATCGCCATCTCTGTCACTGCTATAAAAGTCAGTGTTGATGAGTGGCGCCAAGTTCCTCACAGATGAATCGTGATAAGACCCGAAATTATCTGGATTTGCCATCAACAATGCAAATTATATTTTATCTTTTTTTGGAAACAGGATGGAAGGCGTGACAAATATCAGCAACTCACTGCGTCCAAACTTGTCAGAAGTGCGTTTAAAAAAGCGGCCAAGCCAAGGAATATCAGATAGATAGGGCACCTTCTCCACATTGCGAGTGATGGTTTTCTGATAGATGCCACCTAACACTATGGTCTCACCATTATTCACTAAAACTTGCGTTTGAATACGCTGGGTATCGATGGCGACTGATTCACCTATCCCTGTTTTCACCACTTGACCCGGTCTATCTTGGGTAACATGCAGGTCCAGAACCAGCTTATTGTCCGGGGTGATTTGAGGAACCACCTTTAAACTGAGCGCCGCTTTTCTAAAAGAGATAGAGGTAGCGCCACTCGAGGCAGCCTCTAGATAAGGAATTTCGGAGCCTTGCTCAATATATGCAGGCTGTTTATTAGTGGTGATGAGTCTAGGACTAGAGATAATTTCCGCTCGCGATTCAGCTTGAAGGGCAGAAAGCTCTAGATCTAAGAGGGTATCAGAGCCTAGCTTTGCCAATTGAAAGGCTAAGGTTGACGCGTTCGGATTAGCAAGGCCTAGGTTCACATTTAGGTGATCCTCAAGTTCCACACTGCCCCTTGACGCCTCAATACTTGGGGTGATTTTTGAGTCGACATTGATGTTAGTAACCCCCCACCGCACTCCTATCTCATCTAACTCCCCCTCATTAATGGTCACTATTCTGGCTTCTATTTGGACTTGCTTTACAGGAATGTCGAGTGAGTCGATGATCTCGGTGATTCGTTGCAGATTGTCAGGGTGATCGTAAATTAACAGAGCATTGGTTCTTTCATCTACCGCAATCGAGCCAAGCTCAGAAACCGTGCCTACCTTGCGGTGATGATCGAGAATAGCGGCGATATCCGATGCCTTAGCGTATTTAATCGCAAACAATTGAGATTCGAGTTTGATCGGCGGGCTTACCGTTGGGAAGTCAGACTCAGAGAGTGATGGCGATAACGAGTCTTCCTTAGGCTCGACGGGAGGTAATTCTACTTGGTCATCTAGTGAAGAGAACCATTGAGGCTCGGAAGCCAAAGAAAATGGTCCGAAAGATAAGGTGATAACGAGTAAATAGATCGAGCGCATATTATTGGGACTCTGCGCTTTCAACTGTAAAAAAGCTCAACCTTAGTCGTCCATCAATCTTTGTCGTATCAACAGAGTGCCTAGACAGACTCAATTCCTTAATGGTGACCACTTCAGAAAAGCGAATACACCTTCTCAAGAACTGCGCTATCTCAGAGAAGTTTCCTTTAAGGTCTACCACTAGATGCTGACTATGCTGCTGTTGCTCCCATTGCCAAGACGATATCTCCATTGATGAATCAGTCAGACCAGATGATAGATAGTTAAACACAACCGTTTTGGATTGCGGGTTAGGTACAGAGACAGCTAGCTTTCGATACCGGTCTCGATAATCAATTTTCTGGTCATCCAGCTGCTTCAACTTTCTCAAATACATAAGGTGACTCTGTTGTTGCAAAGCCAGTTCATCGAGTAGCTGTGCCTGAATGGCCTTATTGTGTTGCCCCCACACACTCCAAAGGATCCCTCCAATAATAACGGCCATAGCAAGGCCGAAAGTGTTGACCCACTTTGTGGGAAGTTGGAATAAACGTCGCCAATCATAAAACAGCAACCAACTCAAAATGAGTTACTGCCTAGCTGGAATGAAATTTTGAACTGATTTGAGCCTTGGCCTTTTTCGGTCATTATTGGCATCAATTGTTCAATTTGTAGATGCCTTACCTGAGCCTCACTGGCCAAACCATCAATAAATGGTCTCAATTGATAAAGAGCCTCGACACTTCCTTCTATGACGCATTCTTGCATCAGACAATGGAGCGCTAGCAAGCTGACACCCTCGATTGAAGATTTGTCAGGTAACACATCGATAGGTAAAGGTAACTGTCTGAGGCGTTGCTGGTTTTGCAATCGGGTAAGCCTCTTTTGCCACAGCGCTTGCTCGTTGTTCTCCTGCGTTTCATCTGCGTAAATCGTCTTTACTTTGATCACTTCTGATTGAAGGGTGTTCAACTCGAATTCGAGATTATGTTGATACTGCCGCTCCAGAAAAGAAACGACTATAAACCCTAGTATGGTAAGTAAACTTGGCACACTAACTCGGGTGAAGAACCTCCACTTCTGCTGATATGCTTGCCTCTCTCGCCAGGGAAGTAGGTTAATCATTGAGAAGCCTTAGACCAACTGTAAGCGCCCATTGCGCAGGCTAACGCTGGGTAATAGGTGGCAAAAGAAGTTAAGCCTTTTCCAGTATGGGTGAGCGACGCATCAACTAAGTTGATTTCTGAGTTATGCATGAACAACTTATTGAGTTCAGCAATCCTGTCTGCACATCCATAGACCAGCAAAGTCACCCTCTCTTTATCCGCATCAGCCGATAAGCTGGCAAAGGCGTGAGTTAAGTTCTGAAAAAGCTCAGATAGACCCTGCTTTGTCATATCAAAAACCATTGGCAGACCTTGTTGATTAAGTGATACCACCATTCGGCCTTCCGTTATTTCGATAAAGCCATCCACCCTATTTTCATCAGGTAATTCGAGCTCTTGGCTCAGCGCATGAAGATCAGTCAATACCCAGCCCACTACATCTACTGACAATGCACATCGCTCTAACAAACGAGTGAGTGCGTCTTTTTTACAGATGTAGAGTTCAAGCTTCTGCTCGCCATTAATAACCTCATTCTTTCTGTAATCGTGTACCAATTCCTCCTTGGTGATTGTGCTAGAGAGCTGCTCCTGAACGTGCATTGCGATCTCATCTTCGAGTAACGATGCATTTATTACAGAACTTTTACTTAACACCTCTTCAAAATTAAGGCTTATTGACACACAATTTCGCCATCTAGGTAACCGCTTTTTTAACTTTGCCCATGCGCTTTTCCAGTCTTGTTTTTCTTCCCATAAAAATGTGAAGGCAGCGTCTATTTTCCAGCCCGTTTTACTACGGCGGATCACGACACAATCAAGCTTATTTTGGCGCACCGAAATGCCGGAAAACGTGGAATAAAGCATACAAATCCCTATTAAATGCGATAAAGATCAAAAATATAGGTAGCAGGGTAAAAAAGGGGTTACACTAAGTTATTGTTTACGCTCGTTATAAAACTGAGCAAATTTCAATCTTCCAAAAACAAGGAAACTTGGGTGAAGTTCATAAAGATTACATTGGTCCTTGCACTGGCTTGCATTGTTCTTGGGCTAGGTACAATTTTTGGTTTTTATTACTACCTAAAACCACAATTGCCAGACGTGGCAACGTTGAAAGATGTTGAACTACAGACACCGATGCAGGTGTATACACACGATGGAAAACTGATTGCTCAGTTTGGTGAAAAGCGCCGTATTCCTCTTACGTTGGACGAAATGCCACAAGAGTTAGTCGATGCGGTTATCGCTACCGAGGACAGTCGTTTCTACGAACACTTTGGTTTTGACCCAATTGGTATTACCCGTGCCGCAATCGCTGTTATCTCAACAGGTTCTGCCAGCCAAGGTGCAAGTACCATTACCCAGCAGTTAGCCAGAAACTTCTTCTTGTCCAACGAGAAGAAAATAATGCGTAAAATCAAAGAGATATTTATCGCAGTCCATATTGAGCAACTGCTGACCAAGCAAGAAATCCTTGAGCTTTACCTGAACAAAATTTACCTAGGACACCGCTCCTATGGTGTAGGTGCTGCGGCGCAGGTTTACTTCGGTAAAGAGCTGAAAGATTTGAGCTTAGGTGAACTTGCTGTCATTGCAGGCCTACCTAAGGCCCCGTCAACCATGAACCCAATCTACTCAATCGATCGTGCAACCACACGTCGAAACGTAGTGTTAGGTCGCATGCTAAGCGAGAAAAAAATCACTCAGGCGCAATTTGATGAAGCCCGAGCAGAGGATCTAACCGGCGAAGCGCACGGCGCAGAGATTCAAGTACGTGCACCCTATGTAGCAGAGATTGCTCGTGCATGGATGGTGAAAAAGTTTGGTGAAGAAGAAGCGTATACCTCTGGAATGCGCATCTACACAACCGTTGATTCTAAGCTGCAAAACGCGGCCAACATTGCCGCGGTTAATAATCTGATCAGCTACGATGAACGTCACGGTTATCGCGGTGAAGAAAAGGTTGCTTGGGAGCCCTCTGCGACAGCAATGGACCAGGATGAAATTCAAAAATACCTTCGTTCTCAACCTAGCTATGGCGCTATGCGCCCAGCAGTCGTCACCAAAGTAGAAGGCAAAACCGCTCAGGTATTTGTTAAGAGTCATGGCTACCAAACCATAGAATGGGATGGCATGAGTTGGGCTCGCCGCTACAAAACAGATGAAAGACAAGGCCCCGCACCAAAAAGCGCTTCTGACATCGTCGAAGTGGGTCAGCAAGTATGGGTTCGTCCAACCGATATTGCTCGCGCTTTAACCCCGGCCCCTACCACTGAGGCAGAGGAAGAAGCGGCAGAAGAGCAGCAGCCTATCGTGTGGCGTTTAAGCCAGATCCCGAATGCGAATACGGCGATGGTGTCTATTGAGCCTACATCAGGTCGTGTTACCTCTCTAGTGGGTGGCTTTAACTTTGTGCATAACAAGTTTAACCGTGCCACTCAGTCTCTACGTCAGGTGGGCTCTAGCATCAAGCCATTCATCTATTCTGCAGCAATCGATGACGGCATGACTCTAGCGACCTTGATCAACGACGCCCCTATCAACCAGTGGGATGAAAGTGCAGGTACGGCATGGCGACCTAAGAACTCACCGCCAACCTACCTTGGGCCAACACGTCTTCGTATCGGTCTTGCTCAATCGAAGAACGTAATGGCGGTTCGTGTATTGCGCTCAGTAGGTCTTGACGATACACGTGACTACCTCACTCGATTTGGCTTTGCTAAGAAGAATACTCCGCGCTCAGAGACCATTGCTTTAGGTGCAGGTAGCTTAACGCCGGTACAGATGGCGCAGGGTTATTCAGTATTTGCCAACGGTGGCTACTATGTAGAGCCTTTCTACATTGAGCGCGTTGAAAACCCTTACGGTGAAGTCCGCTTCGAAGCAAACCCAACGGTTATCTGTAAAAAGAACTGTGACAACGAGTTAGTCAGCGATGTTTCAGAGTACGCTGAAAACAAAGACATCGAGCTCACCGAGCTGACCAATGAGGAAGGTGAAAAGGTAGAGTCAGTAGACGACACGCCTCGCTATGCACCTCGAGTTATCACACCACAAACGGCATTCCTAGTGCGTGAAATGATGTACAGCAATGTTTGGGGTGGCGGTAACTGGTCTAAAGGCACCGGCTGGAACGGTACAGGTTTCCGTGCTCAAGCCCTAAAACGCCGGGATGTTGGCGGTAAGACAGGTACCACTAACTCTTCGAAAGATGCTTGGTACAGTGGCTATGGTCCAAACGTAGTGGCGGTAACTTGGGTGGGCTTCGATAGCCATGATCGTAACCTTGGCCGTACTGAGAAAAACGCTAACCTAGGTAAGAGCCAGGTTTCTGGTGGTGAAGCCGGTGCTCGAACCGCCCAACCAGCATGGGTCGACTTCATGAAGGTAGCGCTGGAAGATACACCAGTACAGCGCAAGCGCGTACCACGCAAGATTATTCAAGCACGTATTGATCGTAGCTCTGGATTGCTGACTCAAAAAGCAGATGAGACGTCTCGATTTGAGTACTTCTTGCAGGGCACAGCGCCAACTGAGTATGAACCAGACAACTCAAGTAATAGCCTATACGGAGACGATATTTTCTCCAGTGGCGCCTCAGATGATGAGGACAGCGAAGACAGTGGAAGCTTGTTCTAGCGAACAATAATAAAGACCCGGCTCATTTGGCCGGGTCTTTTCTTTTAGTTCAGGCAATCTGAGATGTAACGAGCCAAGGATTCAAATCTCGGCTTGAACGGTGAACCTGGGCGATAAGCCAACACCAGCTTGCGACACGGCGTTGGGTTTTCCGCCGGAATATAACTCACCCCATCCTTTGATTTTTCATGGGGCACGGCAAGCTCAGGCAACAAGGTAATGCCACTGCCTGCTGCAACCATATTCCTTAAGGTCTCTAAGCTGGTTGCCTTAAATCGCTGATCGTCTTCAGCGCCAGCGGCAAAGCAGTATCCTAGTGCTTGATCTCTCAAGCAATGCCCATCCCCTAATGACAGCACGGTATTGCCGTTGAGTTTTTGCATATCAAAGCTCGACAACCCTCCCCATGGGTGGTTCTCTGGAACGGCAATCATTAGTGGCTCTTCGTAGATCTCGAGTTCTTTAAAGTGCTCCGTTTCCTTAACTGCCGCCAAGATAAGGCAATCTAACTTCCCTTCTTCCAACTGTGCCACCAATTGATGGGTTTGCGCTTCATACAGGAATAACTCTAGATCAGGAAAGTCTTGTTTTATCTTTGGGACAATCAACGGCATCAAGTATGGGCCTACTGTAGGAATAAAACCTATATGTATCGGCCCCTCCATCGAGTCTCCTTGTGCACTCGCCATCTCAGTGAACTGCTTTACCTCTGCCAGTATTTTTTTTGCCTGCTCCACCAACAAGAGCCCAGCATCAGTAAACAGCACCTTGCGACTACTGCGCTCCAACAATGCGGTGCCGAGTTCATCTTCTAGTTTACGGATTTGCCCACTCAAGGTTGGCTGGCTGACAAAACACGCTTCTGCGGCTTTTCGAAAGTGCTTATGTTCAGCTAAAGACACCAAATATTCAAAATCTCTAATATTCATCACTTTGATCTCGATAAGATTTATCTATTGAAACCATAGCATCAAACGATTATGCCTATCAAAAGAAATCGCTAATAATGGCTCCAACAAAACAGAAAAGGGCTAAGTCCCTAACTTAAATAATTAAAAGGACATCACTATGTTTGCATCTAAAGAAGGTCAAGCTGTACCACAAGTTAGATTCCCAGTTCGCGTTGGTGACGCATTCACTCAAGTAACCACTGACGACATCTTTAAAGATAAAACCGTTATTGTATTCAGCCTGCCAGGCGCGTTTACTCCAACATGTTCATCTAGCCACCTACCTCGCTTTAACGAGTTGTTCCCTGTATTCAAAGAGCACGGCGTTGATGAGATTGTATGTGTATCAGTCAACGATACCTTCGTAATGAACGCTTGGAAAGAAGACCAAGAAGCAGAAAACATTCGCTTCATCCCAGACGGTAACGGTGACTTTACTGATGGCATGGGTCTACTCGTTGATAAGAAAGAACTAGGCTTTGGTAAGCGCTCATGGCGCTACAGCATGCTGGTTAAAAACGGCGTTGTAGAGAAGATGTTCATCGAACCAAACGAGCCGGGCGACCCGTTCAAAGTTTCTGATGCAGATACCATGCTTAACTACATTGCTCCTGAATACAAAGCGCAAGAGTCAATCACAGTATTTACTAAACCAGGCTGTCCTTTCTGTGCAAAAGCGAAACAAAACCTAATCGACAAGAGTCTTCAATATGAAGAAGTCGTATTGGGTAAAGACGCAACCACAGTATCGCTACGTGCAATCACTGGTCGCTCAACAGTGCCACAAGTCTTCATCGGCGGTAAGCACATCGGTGGTAGCGAAGAGCTAGAAACATACCTAGCGTAAGCACTTCGTAACAAAGACCGATTCAATATAAGGCCCGCAAAACGGCGGGCCTAGTTGATATACCCAAGTGATATTAAGCTAGGTTTACCTAACGATGAGTGAACCCTTGGTTATATGAACTAACACAGAATTCTTAGAGGTTTCCATGAAGACATTGAACGTCGACGTAGCAGTAATTGGTGGTGGCACAGCAGGCCTTGGGGCTTATCGTGCGGCCAAAGCTCACACAGACTCGGTAGTCATGATCGAAGGCGGTCCTTACGGTACGACCTGTGCACGAGTAGGCTGCATGCCTTCTAAGCTATTGATTGCGGCGGCTGAGAGCGTCCATCAGATTGAGAAAGCACCGCAATTTGGTGTGCATCCTCAAGGTGAGATCCGTATAGATGGTAAGCAGGTTATGCAGCGCATCAAGAGCGAACGCGACCGTTTTGTTGGGTTTGTTCTCGAGGGCGTTGATGAGATCCCAGCGGAAGATAAGATTCGCGGTTACGCTCAATTTGTTGATAACTCGACACTCCTTGTAGATGACCACACACAGATCAATGCACAGCGCATTGTCATTGCGACAGGTTCAAGACCCGCTTATCCAGCAATATGGAATGAGCTAGGCGATAGATTGGTCATCAATGATGATGTCTTCGAGTGGGATGATCTTCCTCAATCCGTGGCTGTATTTGGCCCAGGTGTGATTGGCCTGGAACTAGGTCAGGCTCTACACCGCTTAGGCGTTGAAGTGAAGGTATTTGGTGTAGGCGGGCAAGTTGGCCCACTAACCGACCCTGAGGTAATGGCATACGCAGATAAAACCTTCCAAGAAGAGTTCTATTTGGATGCCGATGTAGAAGTAGAGAGAATGGTTCGCAATGAAGACAAAGTTGAGATCGACTTCATCAACCGCTCGGGTGAAACAGAACGCTTTGAAGTGGATTTCGTTTTGGCTGCTACTGGCCGTCGCCCGAATGTTGATAATCTCGGGTTAGAAAACACTCCGGTTGAACTGGATGCAAAAGGGGTGCCCACAGCTGACCCATACACAATGCAGACCTCGGTAGAGAACATCTTTATCTCGGGTGATGCAAGCAATCAAATCCCATTGCTTCACGAAGCGGCGGATCAAGGGCGTATCGCTGGCGATAACGCGGGACGCTTCCCGGATATCAGAGCAGGCTTGCGTCGCTCGACCATCTCGGCAGTCTTCAGCGATCCACAGATTGCAATGGTAGGTGAGTCTTTGCGTCAAATCTCACAGCGTCTAGGCACTTGTGGCTGCTTTGAAACAGGAACCGTATCCTTTGAAGGCCAAGGCCGCTCTCGCGTTATGCTGCGTAACAAGGGCATTTTGAATGTCTATGGTGAACAAGGAACTGGACGTTTCTTAGGTGCGGAGATGATGGGACCCAACGCAGAGCATTTAGCACACCTACTTGCTTGGGCGCATCAGAACAAGATGACCATCTCTCAAATGCTGGATATGCCTTTCTATCACCCAGTGATCGAAGAGGGTGTTCGAACTGCACTAAGGGACCTAAACGCTAAACTACACCTAGGCCCTGAGATGATTAAGCATTGCCTAGACTGTGGTCCTGGCTGTTAATCACCTTATTTGAATCAATCTAGCCTGCGACATTTTTCTTTCGAACCAATGTTGCAGGTTTTTTATTTTTCAGCGGCAACCACTGAAATTTCCACCAGCAAGGCCTCTCTTGCCATATCCGCAGTCACACAGGCTCTCGCCGGAGCATGCCCTTCTGGAATCCACGCATCCCACACTGCATTCATCTCTTGGAAATATTGCATATCTTTCAGGTAGATAGTGGCTGAAAGCATGTGCTCTTTATCACTACCAGACTCTAGCAATAGCTCCTCAACCTTATCCAACATGGTTTGCGTTTGTTCTTTGATGCCTTGAGTTGCATCTGCACAGACCTGACCACAAAGGTAAATGGTGCCGTTGTGCTTTACGATGCGACTCATGCGCTGTTTGGTTTGTTGGCGTTCAATCATGAGGTGTTGCTCTCTATAAAACAAAAAAAAACATTGTAGAGAAAATTTGCGCCGAAGGGATAGGCATTTAGCGTCAAAAAGAAGGGATTTGAGAAGTGAACTGCATAGAAAACAAAAGGCCCCTGAACTATCTCTGTTCAAGGGCCGTCTTAGAAACTGTCTAAGAAAAGCAGTGGTACAGTAATAGACCCTGCCCTTCCCAGTGAGTTCCTTTTAATTTCAACTTTTCGAGCTTTAGCTTAAGCCACGTTTACCTTAACGATCACTTGCTCATTGAGATTGAACTCAAGAGCCACCTCATCACAAGCGTGCTGACGAGGACATTGCTCACAGTCTTTGAGTACCTTCTCAGGCAGTAGCATCTTCGAGGTCGGAATAAAGCTGTGCTTCATAAAGAACTCAGGTGTACGAGTCAGTACAAAGACTTTCTTAATAGCCATTTGGCGCGCACGATCAACTAGGTGCTGCACAATAGCTGTGCCCTGCCCTTGACCTTGCCAGCCTGCTTCAACACCCAGAGAGCGAATCTCAGCAAGCCCTGAGTCATAGACATACAAGGATGCACAGCCCGTCACTTCACCATGATGCTCAGCGACCGCAAAGGAGCCGATATCGCGAATAAGCTCACTACGATTACGAGGTAGGTTCTCACCAAGACCAGCCCAGTACGCCACCATGCCTTCTAGGGTATCGATGTCCGTTAAGCGAGCCGCACGTACTTTCACCCCAGAAGTGTCTCTTTGCTCTAAACGTTGCTGAGCTTGATCTACCGCGTAAGCGACTTGTGTTGGACTCACGCCGCCAAGAGCAGAACGCTTTTCAAGACAAGAATCTATGGTCAGAATATCGTACACATCATTTTCAATGACCTCAGAGAACTGTTTTAGCTCTTCGAGAGTAAGCTCTTCCAACGCACAGCCCTTAGAAATCGCTGCAACCACTGCTACGCCTACAATATGGTGCGCTTCACGGAATGGTATGCCTTTCGCAACTAGGTAGTCCGCAAGCTCAGTGGAGTTAGCATAGCCTTGCTTAGCGGCCTCAAGCGTACGCTCACCGTTAACCTTGATGCCCTCAAAGCACAGTGCGGCCATTTCCATGCAGTCATTCCAAGTATCTAAGGCGTCGAATAGGCCTTCCTTGTCTTCTTGCATGTCTTTGTTGTACGCCAGTGGCAAAGCCTTAACTGTCATCATCATGCCAGCCAAAGAGCCGTACACACGACCGCACTTACCACGAATTAGCTCTAGTGCATCAGGGTTCTTCTTCTGCGGCATCAGTGATGAACCTGAGGTCACTGTATCGGCTAATTCAATAAAGTTAGATTCGCCAGAGTTGTAGAAGATCATATCTTCAGCTAGGCGAGATAGGTGCAGCATAGAGAGTGATGCAATAGACATTAGCTCCATCACATGGTCACGGTCTGATACTGAATCTAAGCTGTTGCGAGTGGCGCGACGAAAGCCAAGAGAATGAGCCAACTGCTCTCTATCCATTGGGTAAGCGGTACCCGCAAGAGCGCCAGAGCCTAAAGGACAAGTATCAAGGCGCTTAATAGCATCACTTAATCTTGAGTAATCACGCTCAAGCATCTCGACATACGCAAGACACCAGTGAGCAAATGTCACCGGCTGTGCACGTTGTAAGTGAGTGTAGCCAGGCAGAACAGTGCCTTGATGTTGCTCTGCTACTGAAACCATCTTGGTTTGCAGCTTATCAAGAGCAATCAACAGTTGATTGCCTTGCTGGCGACACCAAAGTTTTAAATCCGTAGCCACCTGATCATTACGAGAACGACCGGTATGCAATTTTTTACCAAGGTCGCCCACCTTACCGATAAGCTGCTGCTCAACCCACGAGTGGATATCTTCAGCGTCAGAGTGAAGGATCTGCTCTGGATCCTCCATCACCTCAAGCTTTAACTCATTAAGCGCCAGTTCAAGCTTCTGCTGTTCTTCTTCGGTCAGGACATCAACAGAATGCAGAGCCTTAGACCAAGCGATCGAACCTACAATGTCTTGCTCAGCCAATCGGTAATCAAAGCGAAGTGAATCGTTGAACTGTTTAAACCGAGTGTCTGCTGCTTGGGTAAATCTACCGCCCCATAATGCCATTGTTTTCTCCTGAAATTCCTTGGTCTAGTGCTTACTGTATTCTATTTTTGACGCTATTTCTTTAGTTCGTTAAGAGCGCGGATTCTGCTTGAAAGCGAGTATAGACGGATAAAGCCTTCCGCATGGCTCTGGTCGTACACTTCATCTTCGCCAAATGTAGCAAACTCTTCCGAGTAAAGGCTATTGTCAGAACGCTTCTGAATAACAGTTGCGTGTCCTTTGTACAATTTGATAACCACTTCACCGTTAACGTCTTGAGCTAGCTCTTCTGTAGCTGCAAGAATTGAGTTGCATAGCGGAGTAAACCAACGGCCATCGTACACTAGGTGAGAGGCTTTAACGCCCAACTCTTCACGGAATTCAAAAGCGGCTTTATCAAGCACCAGTTGCTCTACCGCACGCAGTGCTTCCATGATGATTGTGCCACCCGGAGTTTCGTAGCAGCCACGAGACTTCATGCCCACAAGACGGTTTTCTACGATATCGATACGACCAACGCCGTGCTTAGCACCTTTTTCATTTAGGTAAACCAGCGCGTTGTATGGCGTCATTTTCTCGCCATCAATTTCAGTCACTTCGCCTTTTTCAACCTTAACGGTCACCGTCTCTGATTCGTTTGGCGCTTGCTCTGGATCTACGGTCCATGCCCAGCAATCTTCGTTTGGCGCATTCCACGTATCTTCTAATACGCCGCCTTCTGTTGAGATATGCCATGCATTTGCATCACGAGAGTAGATCTTGGTCAACGATGCAGAACACGGGATATTACGCTCAGCAAGGTAATCTAGACACTCTTCACGGCTCACTAAATCCCACTCACGCCAAGGGGCAATCACATGTAGGTCTGGTGCTAGAGCAGCAAATGCGCCCTCAAAGCGAACTTGGTCATTACCCTTACCAGTACAACCATGACACAGTGCATCAGCACCCACTTTACGCGCTACTTCTACCTGCGCTTTTGCGATGATAGGACGAGCCATCGAGGTACCTAGCAGGTATTTACCTTCGTAGCATGCACCCGTCTTAAGGGTTGGGAAGATGTAGTCTGCAACCATTTCTTCTTTAAGATCAGCAATGTAGCAAGAAGATGCGCCCGATGCTTTCGCTTTCTCTTCAATGCCCTGTAGTTCTTCTTCGCCCTGACCTACATCAGCAACAAACGCCACAACCTCACAGTCATAGTTCTCTTTAAGCCAAGGAATGATCACTGAAGTGTCCAAACCACCTGAATAGGCAACGACAACCTTATTTACGCTTACTTTGCTCATAATAAATTCTCCGATAAGTAGGAAGGTTGTTGTTGCAACATTCCTAGTAATTTCCGTTCACTAAATGTAAATGCCTGTTATTCAGGCTGAAAAAGGGTGCCAACGTTTTGCCCTGCAAACAGTTGGTCTAATTTTTCTGGGTATCGCCACGAGGCTACTTGAATAGGTCGGCCCAAATCGCTTGCAGCTTGCAATGCGGCTTGAACCTTAACGATCATTCCATCGGTGATGACTTGTCCTTGAATCAATGCATCAGCTTGTTGTTCATTGAGACTCTCTAGCAGATGACCTTTGCCATCGAGCACTCCACTTACATCCGAAAGCAAAGCCAGTTCGGCATCCAGTGCACCCGCTACAGCAACCGCAGCTTGGTCTGCATTAACGTTCATCATTTGACCGCTATTTGTTAGACCAATAGAGCTGATGATTGGCAGTGTATTCGTCGCCAAAATCCCTTGCAATAGGCTTGAGTCTCCCGGAGCCGCTTTGCCTACCGCGCCAAGCTCAGGATCAAGTTGCTCAACCTTACACAATCCGCCATCGGCTAAACACAAACCCACTGTTTTTAAGCCCGCTTTGATCGCCTCACCTTGCAACATTTTGTTGGCGGTACCCGCTAGTGCGCCCGTAATAAGTGGGATCTGCTCAACAGGCGTGACACGCAATCCATCTTTCTTGGTAGAGGTTAATTGCAGGCTGTTTAGCAACTCATCCACTAAATAGCCACCACCGTGCACGATCACAATTGAACGCTGAGACTGTTGCGAAGCTTGCTCAATGGCCTTAAACAATTTAGATAGAGTCTCACTGCACTCCAGTGCGGCCCCACCTAATTTAATGACTAATGGTAATGTGCTCATAGCTGGTTCCTTTGCCATCGCTTAAAACAACGCCGTTGTTTCTGGGAATTGGTTACGAATATTCAAACACTGCATCGCCTGTGAGGATGCACCCTTTAATAGATTGTCGATAGCAGATGTCACGATTAAGTGAGAGCCTTTAACGCTCCAGCCGATATCACAGAACGGGGTATGCTCGACATCCTGAATCTTTGGCATTACTTGGTGTTTTAGTCTTACTAATTCAGCATCGCCATACGCTGCTTCAAATGCTTGCTCAACCTGCTCAGCCGATACGCCCTCAGCCAACTTAATGGTGATGGTCGCTAAGATGCCACGCTTAAAGTTACCGAGGTGCGGAGTAAAAATAACCTCCTGACCTAAATGGCTGGCAATCTCTGGTTGATGGCGATGAGTAAATACGCCATAGGCCTGCAAGCTCACTTCACAGAAGCTGTTCACTTGGCTCGCTTTGATGCCAGCACCTGATACACCACTGACCGCATTAATCACTGGCCACTGATGAGTATCTACCAAACCTGCTTCTAGAACTGGCTTGATGGCCAGCTGTGAAGCGGTTGGATAACAGCCTGCCACAGCAACAAGGTCGGTTTTCGCAATCTGCTGTTTGTTCCACTCCGCTAGGCCATACACGGCATTATCAAGCTCTGCTAAGTGCTGATGCTTAAAGCCGTAGTATTCTGGGTAGAATCCTTCAGCCTGAACTCTGAAAGCACCCGATAGATCAAACACCTGACAACCTTGGGCTAAAAACAGTGGCGCTAGGTCGTGACTCACTTGGTGCGCCGTAGCAAGGAAAACCACATCTACCGATTGAGCCACTGCTTCTACATCTTCTAGAGGCAATAACGGCATATCAATCTTGCCTAATAACTTGCCATGTAACTGACTAATAGGCTTATTTGCGTCTAGGCTGTTGGCTGACACGTACAAACCTGATAGCGTGAGGCTAGGATGTTTAAACACCATATTTGCGAGTTCAGCGCCTGTGTAGCCGCTAGCTCCGATAATCGCTACTTTTAGTTGTTTTTCGTTACTCATCAACCGACTCTGCATTTTTGATTATAAATGTAATAAAAAATACTTATTGTGCTTTTTTATTCATTTCTTGTGACTTATTATGTGTTTTAACCTTTCATCAGTTATCTGTCAATAGTGGATACGAAGATAATATGCCAATACCTAAATTTGTTGATATTTACCAAGGCTTGATAAGCACCTCTTCCATTAGTTCAAGTGACCTAAAATGGGATGAAGGTAACGCTCAAGTTATCGCGAAACTGGCCACCTGGTTTGAGGACCTAGGCTTTACCGTCACCACGGAAGAAATCGAACCGGGCAAGGTGAACCTGATGGCTCAATTGGGCAGCGGCGAGGGAGGACTTCTTCTCGCTGGACATACCGATACTGTGCCCTTTGATGAAGGACGCTGGAATTTCGACCCACATCAACTGACGTTGGCGGATAATCGCTACTACGGTTTAGGTACTGCGGATATGAAAGGCTTCTTTGCCTTTATTCTTGATGCGGTAAAACAGATGAAAGCCAGTGGCACAGATTGGAGCGCACAAACCAAGCCCCTATACATTCTTGCGACCTGTGATGAAGAAACCACTATGCTCGGGGCAAGGCATTTCACCAAAGAAGCGCCATTTAAGCCTGATTATTGCATCATTGGCGAGCCGACTAGCTTGGTACCCGTGCGTGGTCACAAAGGGCATATGGCTAATTCCATTCGTATTACGGGTAAATCAGGCCACTCCTCTGATCCTGCCCTAGGTATTAATGCCATTGAGATCATGCATGAGGTGATGTATTCGTTAATGCAATTGAAGCAGAGACTGGTAAAGGATTACCATCACCCTGGCTTTGCCATCCCAAGCCCTACGCTGAATCTTGGGCACATTCATGGTGGTGACAGTGCCAACCGTATCTGTGGCTGCTGTGAACTGCACTATGACCTAAGGCCTTTGCCAGGGCTAAGCCTTGAGAGCCTTGATCAGCTTCTTCAAGAGTATCTGCAACCAATCATGCAAAAGTGGCCGGGCCGTTTGGATATTACGCCTCTGCACGAGCCGATACCCGGCTATGAATGCCACGCTGAGCATCATTTTATTCATGAGATGCAGGACATTTGCGAAACAGAATCTCAAACCGTCAACTATTGCACCGAGGCACCGTTTTTACAGGAGTTGTGCCCGACCTTAGTTATGGGGCCAGGTTCTATCGATCAAGCTCATCAACCTGATGAGTATCTAAGCTTAGATTTTATTGACCCAACGATTGCAATACTCAAGAAATCCATAAATCAGTACTGTTTTTCAGACAAGTCGTAACAATTTATGAAATAAACTTTCAACACTAAGTTTACAAAAACCAGCGGTTATGATTGAAATCAATTTCAATGCTGGTTTTTCAAACAATTTTGTTCAAAGTTTGACTCTTGCCCCTTTTCTTGGATAGATTGGATACCAACTCAAGGAACGGTATGTAATTTATTTACGAGGCTCAATGTAATGAACAAGAAATATTCTGCACTCACAAGTAACGTTAAGATGCTTGGCAATCTACTTGGCAGAACCATCAAAGATGCCCACGGAGAGGACATTCTCAACAAAGTTGAGACCCTTCGTAAACTGTCCAAATCAGCTCGCAGTGGCAACCAAGAAGATCGACAAGCCCTAATCAATGAGATTGAAAATCTGCCGGATGATCAATTCATTCCTGTAGCGCGCGCGTTCAACCAATTTTTGAATCTGACTAACATCGCCGATCAGTACCACACTATTTCTCGTCATTGCGAAGAGCAGGTTTGTGAACCCGATGTCATTCAAACTCTTTTCAGCAAGCTAAATTCTCAAGACATCTCAAAAGCTGAAGCGTCAGAGGCCATCAACAACCTCAACATCGAATTGGTATTGACTGCTCACCCGACTGAAGTGACGCGTCGTACTATGATCAACAAGCTTCTAAAGATCAATGACTGTTTATCTAAGCTAGAGCTAAGCGATATCGGTCACTCTGAGCGTGTTAAAACAGAGCGTCGCCTAGAGCAGCTTATTGCACAAAGTTGGCACTCTGACGTTATTCGCCAGCAACGCCCGACACCTCTTGATGAAGCTAAATGGGGCTTTGCGGTAGTAGAAAATTCTCTTTGGGAAGCCATTCCCGACTTCTTACGTGAGTTGGACGACCGTGTCTCAACACATCTCGATGAGCGCCTACCTATTGATGCTCGTCCTGTGCACTTTTCATCATGGATGGGTGGTGACCGAGACGGTAACCCATTTGTGACTCACAACATCACTCAAGAAGTATTGTGGTTATCTCGCTGGAAGGCGGCTGACCTTTATCATGCAGACATTGAGGAGCTGATCACTGAGCTTTCAATGACTAAGTGTAATGAAACTGTACGTGAGCTTGCCGGTGACAGCCATGAACCGTACCGTGCGATCCTTAAAGAGCTTCGTACACTTCTAAGCAACACTCAACAAGTTATCGACGCTAAGGTGTTAGGCTCTACGGTTCCTAATCTGCCAATCCTTGAAAGTGCCGATCAGCTTTGGAACCCGCTACACACCATCTACACCTCTTTGCATGAGTGTGGCATGGGTGTCATTGCAGAAGGTTCACTGCTTGATACCCTGCGACGCATCAAGTGTTTCGGCGTTCATCTCGTTCGTTTGGATATTCGTCAAGAAAGCACGCGCCACTCAGATGCACTCTCTGAAGTGACTCGCTTCCTTGGTCTGGGTGACTACGACCAATGGAGTGAACAAGACAAGGTTGCATTCTTAGTTAAAGAGCTAAGCTCGAACCGCCCTCTTATCCCGCACAACTGGGAACCTTCTGCTGAAGTTAAAGAGGTAATTGACACCTGTAAGACCATTGCTGAGCACCCAATTGAAGCCTTTGGCGCGTACGTTATCTCAATGGCGCGCACAGCCTCAGATGTATTAGCGGTTCATCTACTGCTTCGCGAAGCAGGCTGTAAATTCCGCCTAGGGGTTTGTCCTTTGTTTGAAACACTGGATGACTTGAACAACTCTGAAGCGGTTATGCAGCAACTGTTCAATATCGACTGGTACCGTGGATTTATCCAAGGCGAGCAGATGGTCATGATCGGTTACTCTGATTCAGCGAAAGATGCGGGCGTTATGTCGGCTGGCTGGGCTCAGTATGACGCGATGGACAAACTGGTTAAGGTGTGTGACGCACAGAACATTGACCTGACTCTATTCCACGGTCGTGGCGGTACTATCGGTCGTGGTGGCGCTCCAGCGCACGCTGCACTGCTTTCTCAGCCACCAAAAAGCCTCCAAGGCGGCCTTCGTGTAACAGAACAAGGTGAGATGATTCGCTTTAAGCTGGGTCTTCCTCAAGTCGCGGTGAACAGCCTGAACTTATACGCCAGTGCGATTCTTGAAGCGAACCTGCTTCCACCACCAGAGCCAAAGAAAGATTGGCGTGATCTGATGGAAGTGCTGTCGCAGGTGTCTTGTGAGGCCTATCGTGGCGTTGTTCGTGGCGAACCTGACTTTGTCCCTTACTTCCGCGCAGCTACACCAGAACTTGAACTAGGCAAACTGCCTCTTGGTTCTCGTCCTTCAAAGCGTAACCCTAATGGTGGCGTTGAGAGCTTACGTGCTATCCCATGGATCTTCTCATGGAGCCAAAACCGTCTGGTACTTCCAGCGTGGTTAGGTGCCGGTGAAGCCATTCAGTACTCTATCGATGAGGGCCATCTTGAGCTACTAGAAGAGATGTGTCGCGAGTGGCCATTCTTCTCTACACGCTTAGGCATGCTAGAGATGGTGTACTACAAGTGCAGCATGGATATCTCAAAGCTGTACGATGAGAAACTGACAGACCCTTCTCTATGGCGCCTAGGTGAGAGCCTACGTACACAACTGCAAAAAGACATCCAAGCGGTGCTGAAGGTTGAGAACAACGAGAACCTGATGCAAAGCGACCCATGGGGCCTTGAGTCAATTCGTCTACGTAACATCTACGTAGATCCATTGAACATGCTTCAAGTGGAGCTTCTTAAACGCACAAGGAAAACGGAAGAAAATAATCCTGACCTAGAAGAAGCGCTTATGATCACAATTGCAGGTATTGCTGCTGGCATGCGCAACACAGGCTAATTGTTCAACCGTATATTGTGATAACTATCTAAGCCCTAGCTTTTTAAGCTGGGGCTTTTTTTCGTCTTTATGATCCAGTTAGCAATATGAGACTAGAAGCCGTAAACATGTTTTTGTAATACTTATTTTGCGTTAATCTAACGTTATCAAATCATAGTAAACTGTTAGCTTATAGGTAGGGCATCTTGGGTTTCAACAACAAACCAGAGACACAATATCCCCTGTCTATTGAACATAATAAAATCAACTTTCTCAGGTGAGAATGGCTTAAAAGGTAATACATGCGCTCAAGGAAACCTTGAGTGGCTCGCACTCTTCAATTAAGACCAATATAGAGTCAGATCGGTGCGTTGTTTTTATATGCAGTATATGGAAGAAAAACATGTCATTACCACACGTTATATTGACCGTACTAAGCACAAGAGATGCTACCGGTTACGACATTACAAAAAAGTTTTCTTATAGCATCGGCTATTTCTGGAAAGCGAGCCACCAGCAGGTTTATCGTGAGCTAAACAAACTGGCCGCAAATGAGTTAGTGACTTGTGAGTTACAACCTCAATCAGGAAAACCCGATAAAAAGATTTACTCCATCACAGAGCTCGGCCGCGAGGCTCTAGCTAAGTG
Organism: Vibrio breoganii; assembly: GCF_001677275.1. Classification (GTDB taxonomy): domain Bacteria; phylum Pseudomonadota; class Gammaproteobacteria; order Enterobacterales; family Vibrionaceae; genus Vibrio; species Vibrio breoganii. The sequence goes on along the minus strand of NZ_CP016177.1, from coordinate 208,319 downwards.
GTTTGATCAACCTATCTCACACCCAACGGTGCGAGATGAATTTGCCGCTAAACTTTACGCTTGTGAAGTTCAGCCTGCGGAAGGTTTTTCAGACCAGCTGCAACATGCACTAAACGACTCTCGTAAGCTGGTTCAGTTTTACAAAGAGATCGAGGGTACTCATTACTCCGATACTCGCCTTCTGAACCAAAAAGAAAAGATTGAGCGCCTAACACTGCGCCGCAACCTTCTTACTCGCGAAGCGTGGAATGAATGGGCAGAAGAAGTGCTGGGCGAGATTGCTTAGCTGACAAACAAAAGGACCTAGCACATTATGCACTAGGTCCTTTGTTTTTATTTAGTTTCTAACGTTTAAACAGCGACTTGCTGAGGACGCACACCCAGCGTGTGGCAAAGCGCATAAGTCATTTCAGCACGGTTTAGAGTGTAGAAGTGGAAGTCCTTAACCCCTTCTCGGCTCAAAGTACGCACCATATCAATCGCTTGACTTGCACCTACTAGCTGACGAGTGGTTGGGTCATCATCTAGACCTTCGAACTGCTGCGCCATCCAGCCTGGTACCTTCACATGATTCATCGCCGCAAAGCGTGATGCCTGCTTAAAGTTTGATACTGGCAGAATGCCCGGAACGATCTCTACATCAATACCTGTTGCCGCACAGCGGTCGCGGAATCGAAGATAGCTCTCTACATCAAAGAAGAACTGTGTGATTGCTCGGTTTGCACCTGCGTCGACTTTACGCTTCAGGTTCAATAGGTCTGCCTGTGCACTTTTCGCTTCAGGGTGAACCTCTGGAAAAGCCGCTACTGAGATATCAAAGTCATGACGCGCTTTCAGCAGTTCAACAAGGTCTGATGCATACATGTCAGGGTGACCGCCACCCGGTGGAATATCACCACGCAGTGCAACGATACTCTCAATGCCATTCTTCCAGTAATCATCAGCAATAGTAATCAACTCTTCACGAGAGGCATCAATGCAGGTTAAGTGGGGAGCCGCAACCAAACCCGTTTGGCTTTTGATTTCTTTAATGATTGAGTGTGTGCGATCACGCTCACCAGAGTTCGCGCCATAGGTTACGGAGACAAATTTAGGTTGCAAGGTTTTAAGGCGATGCACGGAGTTCCACAGGGTCTCCTCCATTTTTTCACTACTTGGAGGGAAGAACTCAAAAGAGACATTGATGTTGTCGGAAAGCTCAGCGATATTTTGATTCAATGCATCGATGTGGCTTGCGTGTGTGTATCCCATATTTATTCTCCCTGTGCGTCAGCACAATCTCATAACCTTGAACGTTTAGACGTCTATATGTCTAGATAATGTAAATTTATGAGGGGGATGTCAACAAAAATTCGTGCAAACTTTGAGTGATTTTTTGAGGGAAGGCATCCAATGCCCACAGGCATTGGATGTTTTGGCAGGTAGATTTATAGCAAACCAGAGAGTCGATTAAGATCAGACTGCAATGCGCCTGCAGTCACCTCACGACCAGCGCCAGGTCCGCGGATAACCAATGGGTTATCTTTGTACCATTTGCTCTCGATAGCAAAGATGTTGTCACAAGGGAGCAGATTGGCCAGTGCATGACGCTCATCAAGCGCCTCTACGCCCACTGTCGCCTCTCCATCTTTCGATAGGCGTGCAACATAACGAAGCACCTTACCTTCGCTCTGAGCCTTATCTAGACGCTCAGCCAGCAACTCATTGAGAACATGTGCTTGATGGAAGAAATCATCCACAGATAAATGCAATAATTCCTTTGGTACCAGAGACTCTACCTTAACGCCCTCGGGCTCAAGCTCTAGCCCTGATTCACGTGCTAAGATAACCAGCTTACGCATGACATCAGTGCCATCTAAGTCAGCCCTAGGGTCTGGTTCAGTGAGTCCCTGCTGCCATGCAAGATCAACCAGTTCACTAAACGGAATCGAACCATCGTATTGCTGGAATAACCAAGAGAGGGTGCCAGAGAAGATCCCTGAGATAGCCACAATTTGGTCGCCACTTTCGCGCAGGTCTCGCACGGTATGGTTTACTGGGAGGCCAGCCCCAACTGTTGCGTTATATAGCCAATGACGCCCTGTTTTGGCAAAGACATCTTGTACTTGATGATAAAACTCACTTGGCGCGGAGCCGGCTAGCTTGTTTGCAGAAATTACATGCATGCCATGCTCAGCAAACTCTAGGTAACGATCCGATACCTCTTGGCTAGCGGTGACATCCAGTACCACTATCTCATCATAGCTAGATTGCTTTCTGACTAAAGAAACCCAGTCTTCTTCATCGACCACTGCCTCTTCAGCAAAATGCGTATTTAGCGTGCCAGCATCAATGCCATTCTCATTAAACCAATAGCGGTTACTCGCCACAACAGCAATCAGGTCAAAGCTCATGCCTCGACGCTTTTCTAGCTCGATTTTTTGCTGTACAAATAATTCAATCCAATTCGAACCAATATTGCCTTTGCCACACAGCACAATACCAACACGCTTTTGTGCTTGGAACAGCTGACTGTGCAGAGACTCAAGTAGCTCAGGCACTTTGTTGGTTCTCACCACAGCAATCAGGCTCAGCTCTGAGTCTGTCTCAAACATGAACTCAACAGGTACTCCCTTGAGGGTTTGATAAAAACCAAAACAGTGATTGGCATTATTCGTCACGCCTGCGCCAACGGCGGCGATCAGGGACATGCCTGATTTGACCTCTACCCCAACCTCTAGGTGAGCAGATTCAATGCACTCGAGCGCGCCAGCAAGCAACTCACTGGTGTAAGCCAAACGCAGACAATAGTTATCCGATTGAGATTCGTAGGCTAGCGGTGCAAGTTGAGCTTTGTTCAGCAAAGATAACACTTGAGGCTCTAAGCGCTCAAAATCATGCGCGTGACTTAGGGTTAACTCAATAAGGTTAACGTCATCGAGCGAGGTCACAATCTTCGCACCGCGTCCAGAGGCGAGCACGCGCTCAATGCGCGTTGAGCCAGATTCAGGTTGGTGACTGCAGCGCAGTTCCATATCCATAGTGCTCTGTGCGACCGGCTGCAATGTGCGGCTGTGCAATACTGGCGCAGCTAAGCGTGCCAATTCGCTCGCTTCATCAAGACGAAGCAATGGCAGCAAGCAAGCATCACCGACAATGCGCGGATCGGCACTGTAAACACCCGCTACATCACTCCAAATAGTAACCTTAGAGACTTCGGCCAATGCACCGACAATTGTTGCCGAATAGTCAGAGCCATTGCGCCCAAGCAGAACGGTTTCGCCCTCTTGGTTCTGAGCCATAAAGCCAGTAACCACTAGTCGTCTATGTGGGTGCTGTGCGACCACTGATTTCGCTAACGGCCACGACAATCCTCGGTCAATCTCTGGCTGTGTACCAATTTCAGCGCGCAAGAAATCACGAGAATCAATAGCCACACTTTCCATATCTTTATCGCTAAGAAGAGCGGCCAACAGGCGAGATGACCACACCTCACCATGACCAAGCGCTGCCGATTTCTGTGATTCGCTCATTGGTGCATTTAAAGCGCTAAGGGCTGTAAACTCATTGTTCAGCACTTCTTGCAATGGCTCGGCTTTGTCTTCTGGCAGCAAATCTACAATCAATTGGTTCTGATAGGCACGCAACTCAAGTAAGATCTCATGAGCAATTCGCCCATCTTTCTCTAATGCAGCCAACCAACGTAGTAAATTGTTTGTAGTTGAACCCGCGGCTGAAACGATAACCAGATCGCCCACATTAGAGTATTCCGCCAAGATATTGGCTACGCGACTAAAACACTCAGCATTGGCCAGGCTACTGCCACCAAACTTATGAAGCTGCTTTAGGTTTCCCATGCTTACTTCTCCACTAGGTCGAATGCTTGGATCAGGTCATCAATCAGATCATCAGCGTCTTCAAGACCCACAGACAAACGTAATAAGAAATGAGAAACGCCCGCCTCGGCTAGGGCTTCTTCACCCATAGCACGGTGCGTCATAGTCGCAGGGTGGCAAATTAAGCTTTCTACTCCACCTAGAGACTCTGCCAAAGAGAATAGCTTCAATCCACCCACAAAGGTTTTTAGCTCTTCCATGCTGCCATCAAACTCAAAGCTCAGCATACTGCCAAAGCCAGACTGTTGGCGCTTGGCAATATCATGCCCAGGATGCTCAGGAAGGCTTGGGTGGTAGATGGTCTTAACGCGCTTCTGCGACTTAAGGTAGCTTAGGATCTGCTGTGAGCCTTCTTCATGAACACGCATTCGAGCGCCCAAGGTACGAATGCCACGCAGCGTCATGTAGCTATCAAATGGAGTGCCTGTCGCGCCGATGCAATTGCCCCACCAGCCAAGCTCTTCTGCCTGTTCTTCAGTTTTGGTGATCACCACACCGCCAATAACGTCAGAGTGGCCATTAATGTACTTGGTGGTTGAATGAATAACGAAGTCCGCGCCCAGCTCTAGAGGCTTTTGGAATATCGGTGTCAAAAAGGTGTTGTCGACGCCCACTAATGCACCAACCTCAGCCGCTTGCTGACATACTTTTGCGATATCCACGACGCGAACCAGCGGGTTAGACGGCGTTTCGATAAGAATAAGCTTAGGCTTTTTTGCTATTGCTGCGGCAAGTGCCTGTTCATCCGATTGATCGACAAACTCTACCTTGAAGTCACCCTTTAATGATCGCGTGTTGAATAGACGGTAGGTCCCGCCGTAGCAGTCATGCGGCGCAACAATTAAATCATCAGGGCCTAAAAATGCTGAAACCCATAAATTAAGAGCCGAGGTGCCACAGTTTGTCACCACCGCACCTTTACCCGATTCCAACTCAAACAGTGCCGTCTCTAGTAATCCTCGATTTGGATTTCCTGAGCGGGTATAGTCGTACTTTGGTACATCTCCGAATGAAGGAAAACCATAGTTAGTGGACAGATAAATTGGGGGAACAACAGCATGGTGTTGGGTATCAGATTCGATACCAGTACGAACGGCAATCGTCGATGACTTGTGTTTACTGCTCATTTTCTTGTCCTTTCCTTTGACAATGACTGGTGGAGTTTGATACCAATCAAATTAATCTAATTCTGTTCATAGATTACCCCGATAACCATCAGACATCAACACATCTAGACGTCTAAATGCCTTTACATATAGCAGTCAATATCGCTAGAATTGGGTATTAACTCTTATATTAGGTAATAAAAGGTTTCCAATGGCAGACTGGAATGGCGATTACATCAGCCCATATGCTGAGCACGGTAAAAAAAGTACTCAAGTTAAAAAGATCACTGTGTCTATTCCGCTTAAGGTTCTTAAGATTCTGACTGACGAGCGCACTCGTCGCCAGGTGAACAACCTGCGTCATGCTACCAATAGCGAACTGCTTTGTGAGGCATTCTTGCATGCCTACACAGGACAGCCTCTACCTACTGACGAAGACCTAAGAAAAGACCACCCTGATGAGATCCCTGCTGAAGCCCAGCAAATCATGTCTGATCTAGGTATTGAGCTAGAAGTATTTGATGACTGATTAGCTTGGTAATTTGATATACCAGTGAGTAAATAGCAAAAGGGGGTTAGAGTACGCGTACTCTAACCCCCTTTTTACATGTTCGGGATTTATCCCTGCATGTAGCCTTCTGGTAGCTCAATGCGTGCCACACCAGATTCAACCGCAGCCTCAGCTACCGCTCTTGCCACACGAGGAAGCAAACGAGGGTCCATAGGTTTTGGAATGATGTAACCCGTACCAAATTCTAAAGACTCGACACCCGCCGCTTTCAATACTTCTGCAGGAACAGGCTCTTTCGCCAGCTGACGAATCGCTTCTACTGCCGCAAGCTTCATCTCAATATTGATTTCACTGGCACGAACGTCCAATGCACCACGGAAGATGAACGGGAAGCAGATAACATTGTTGACCTGATTTGGGTAATCAGAACGGCCTGTACCCATGATAAGGTCAGTACGTACTTTGTGCGCAAGCTCTGGCTTAATCTCTGGATCTGGGTTTGAACAAGCGAATACCACAGGCTTGTCGCCCATTAGTGCCAGTGCTTCTGGAGATAATAAGTTTGGCCCTGATACACCCAAGAACAGATCTGCTCCTTCAATAACATCTTCTAGCGTACGCTTGTCGGTGTTATTAGCAAACAGCTGTTTGTATTCATTCAAGTCGTCACGACGCGTGTGAATCACACCCTTACGATCTAGCATGTAGATTTTTTCACGCTGAGCGCCACACTTAATCAGCAGCTCCATACAGGCAACAGCCGCTGCACCCGCACCTAGACAGACAATGGTAGAGTCGCACAGTTGCTTCCCTTGAAGCTCAATGGCATTCAGCATACCTGCAGCGGTAACAATCGCAGTACCGTGTTGGTCATCATGGAAAACTGGCACGTCACAGCGTTCAATCAGGCGGCTTTCAATCTCAAAGCAATCTGGTGCTTTAATGTCTTCTAGGTTAATACCACCAAAGGTATCGGCAATTGCCGCTACCGTATCAACGAATTCATCGATAGTGCGGTGCTTTACTTCAATGTCGATTGAGTCTAGACCAGCAAAACGCTTGAACAGTAGCGCCTTACCTTCCATTACTGGTTTTGAAGCCATAGGACCTAGATTACCTAGCCCCAAAATCGCGGTGCCGTTTGAGATAACCGCAACCATGTTTCCTTTCGCAGTGTACTTGTAAACGTTATCCACGTTTTGAGCAATCTCACGCACTGGCTCAGCAACACCTGGGCTATAAGCCAAAGCAAGGTCATGCACAGAATCAGCAGGAGTAGTCAACTCAACAGCAATCTTTCCCGGTTTAGGGAACTCATGATAATCAAGAGCTTGCTGGCGAAAATCGTTTACAGGTTGGTCATCAGACATCGAAGGAAAATCCTTTAGGGTGTAAGGGAAATAATAGAAGTGTTAAGTGTAAATAAAAATCAGTTAATGTGCTACATAGTAGCAACACTATGAATTGTAATCTTTGCTTTCAGCTGAGATCAAAAAAGGCCGCCTAAGCGACCTTTTTCTGTTTCTTTACAACTAAGATTACTTCTTAGAAGAAAGAGCACCGAAACGCTTGTTAAAGCGATCAACACGGCCGCCAGTATCAACGATACGTTGCTTACCAGTGTAGAACGGGTGACATTTGTCACATACGTCTAGGTGGATAGATTCTTTAGCTAGAGTTGAGTTGAACTCAAAAGTGTTGCCGCAAGAACATGTTGCAGTAACTGCTTTGTACTCAGGATGGATACCTGCTTTCATGGGAAAACCTCATTTATAGGCCGTGTCGCTATCCAGTTCTATGCTGAACACCACACGTAGTTTCTAACAGTGATATCGTTTAATACGACATCTTCAAGGCGCAGTATAGTAATGAAATAGTCTGTTGGGATCAACTTATTTGTCCCTTTTTTCGCCACTTTTTTCACCGTAACTCTTTATAGTAAAGAGTTACGAAGGTGAGCTTGATTCACCTACATTCAATTATCGTAATCTTATGGGCTTTTCTCTAGTATTATCATGACTGTCCGTTCTTGAATGCAAAGCCCCAAAGAGATCTCATGCGACCAACCATTGCCAGAGTTGCCCTACCTGTACCTCTGGATAAAGAATTTGAATACATCATCCCTGCCCACCTATTTCCTGTGGTAGGTGTGCGCGTATGGGTTCCATTTGGTCCAAAAAAGCTCCTTGGTGTGATCACTGCTCTCACCCATCAATCAGAATACGATATTAACAAGCTTAAACCTTTAACGGAGGTCCTTGACCAAGAACCCATATGGCCAGAGAAGCTGTATCGATTAATTCATTGGGGCAGCCGATTTTACCAATATCCTTTGGGCGATACCCTAAACGGAGCAATGCCCGGCGCACTGCGCAAAGGCAAACCTGCACAAAAGCAGCCTCAAAAATCCTGGCAACTCACGGAGTCTGGTCGTAATCAATTGATGCAAGGCTTTGGACGAGCGGTGCAGCAAGCCAAGGTAATGAACGCCCTACAACATGGTCCTTTACCCCATCACGAGCTAGTAGATATGGAAATATCGAGCTCGGTTATAAAGGCATTACAAGATAAAGAGTGGGTAACGTCTTCAGAGGTCCTTGAGATCAACGACCAATGGCAAAAGATTCGAGTCAACGAAGACGACAAGCGAGAGCTTAATCACGAACAAATGCTAGCGGTAGTGACGGTTAATCATATCGATGGCTATGAATGTGCTTTATTGGATGGTGTGACGGGTTCAGGAAAGACCGAGGTTTACCTGCAGTTGATTGAAAAGGTCGTCAACCAAGGCAAGCAAGCCTTGGTACTAGTCCCAGAAATAGGCCTGACACCACAAACCATCAATCGATTTAAGCGACGCTTTAATGTTCCTATCGCAACCATTCATTCTGGCCTCAATGACACTGAGCGACTAAATGCTTGGCTTGCAGCAAAGAATAAAGAATGTGGGATCCTTATTGGCACTCGCTCTGCCCTGCTGACTCCGTTTGCCAACCTTGGCATTATCATTGTCGATGAGGAACATGACTCCTCATATAAACAGCAGGACAGCTTACGTTATCATGCGCGAGACATGGCGATAATGCGCGCTCATTCCGAATCCATCCCTATTGTATTGGGTTCTGCGACACCGTCTTTAGAGACCCTGAACAACGCATTGTCCAACAAGTATCTGCACTTGCAACTGACTGAGCGGGCTGGCGGCGCGAAACCGGCAAAGAACGGCGTTATAGACGTTAAAGGCTTATACCTAGAGAGTGGCTTGAGCGCTCCCTTGATTGCACAGATGCGAAAGCACTTGCAGCAGGGCAACCAGGTCATGCTGTTTTTGAACCGTCGCGGGTTCTCTCCAGCTATGATGTGTCATGAATGTGGCTGGATTGCAGAGTGTCATCGATGTGATGCCTATTATACCTTCCACCAAGGCAGTAGTGAGATGCGTTGTCACCACTGTGGCTCGCAAAAGCCCGTCGTACACCAATGTCAAAGCTGTGGCTCTACTCACTTGGTGACAGTTGGCGTGGGCACAGAGCAGCTGGAAACCCACCTTGAGACCCTATTCCCTGAATACAAGACCATACGTATTGATAGAGACAACACGCGCCGAAAAGGCAGTCTAGAGGCAGCGCTTGAGTCTATCCGCAAAGGGGAATACCAAATTCTCATTGGCACGCAAATGCTAGCTAAGGGACATCACTTTCCTGACGTTACCTTAGTAGCACTATTAGATGTCGACTCTTCTCTATACAGCAGTGACTTCAGAGCGTCAGAGAAGCTCGCGCAACTGTTCATCCAAGTGGCAGGTCGTGCAGGACGCGCCAGTAAACCTGGGCATGTGGTGCTACAAACGCACCATCCCGAGCATTCATTACTACAAGCACTGCTTCACAAGGGCTATCCAGATTTTGCACAAGGGGCACTCATGGAGCGACGAGTGGCGCAATTGCCACCTTACGCCAGCCTGTCACTATTTCGTGCGGAATCAAACCACTCACAGCTCGCTGAAGACTTCTTGAGGCAGGTGCGCCATACCCTTGAAGCCCATCCATTGTTTGATGAACATTGCTGGGTATTAGGGCCAACTCCAGCCCCAATGGCCAAGCGTGCAGGAAAATCTCGTTGGCAACTTATTTTGCAGTGCCAGTTGCGCTCGACCATGCAAAAACTGCTAATGAGTGCAAAACCTGCAATCGAAATGCTACCCAACTCAAAAAAAGTACGTTGGAACATAGATGTAGAGCCACAAGATTTAAGTTAAACTGCGTGCATATGACGAAATGAGAGTCATCTCACACCAAGTTGTTCGTTTTTGCTACATGTCCCGTAAACTGTACGGAAAAAAATGTTTACACTTATTTTTCACAGACATTAAGACGTGAGTATTTAATACCATCTTGTTTCACGGATTGAATCAAGCACGCACAAATTATCATAGAGGATAGGTGTACTATGGCGACCATGAAGGATGTTGCTGAACTCGCTGGCGTTTCCACTGCGACAGTATCAAGAGCGTTAATGAACCCAGAAAAGGTTTCCTCCTCAACTCGTAAGCGAGTAGAAGAGGCGGTTATCGAGTCGGGTTACTGCCCAAGCGCGATGATGCGTAGCATGAAACGCAACGAATCAAGAACCCTCGTAGTCATAGTCCCTGACTTATGCGATCCCTACTTTTCTGAGATCATCCGCGGTATCGAAGCGGCGGCTTCAGAACAAGGCTACCTAATACTGCACGGCGACAGCTCACAGCAAAAATGTCGAGATAACTCACTGGTTAATCTCATCTATTCTAAGCAAGCGGATGGTTTGATCTTGCTAGGCACCGATTTACCTATTGATGCCAGTAAATCAGAGCAAAGAAACCTTCCACCTATGGTGATGGCGTGCGAATACGCCCCAGAGTTGGAACTGCCAACCGTGCATATAGACAACCTCACCGCTTCTTTTCAAGCAGTGAACTATCTTGCTAAGTTGGGACATAAGCGCATAGGAGAGATCCGTGGGCCAGATAATGCTCCGCTGTCTAGTTTCCGAAGTCAGGGCTTCCAGCAAGCATTGCGACGCGCGGGCCTCAGTATTGATTTGACCAATTCTGCCAATGGCGACTTTAGCTTCGAATCTGGGGCACTGGCACTGCGTAAACTGATGAGTGCCGGCTCTCCGCCCAGCGCTGTTTTTTGTCACAACGATATGATGGCGATTGGCGCAATCAAAGAAGCCAAAAATATGGGACTGAGAGTTCCACAGGACATCTCATTTATCGGATTCGATAATATCGAGTTTTCCGAATACTGCGATCCACCACTGACCACAGTATCCCAGCCTCGCTACGATATCGGCTATCAAGCCACTCAAATGCTGTTCGAACTTCTTAATGGCAATGAGATCAATTCAGGCTCACGACTTCTTGATACAGAGCTAGTGGTAAGAGAAAGTACCTTACCGCCGAGTTACTAAGCTCTATTATCTGGGCGACTTCTGCATTAACATAGATATGGTTAACAACGGAATAGACTAATCGAGTGGCAAGAAAAGACTATGTGAAGGGTGGCCGTACGCAAGCAAAGAATACGCGTAAACCTGCCCCCCCAAAAAAACCATGGAAAGCAATCATCCTAGCAGGCTTAATGCTGGGAGGATTTAGCTATGGGCTTTACGTATTAAGCCAAGACCCTGAGCCGCCAAAGCCAGTCAAGGTAGACAGCTCAAAAACCAAAGCTCCTGAGGTAGACAACTCAGAGCTTCTTCCACCGCCCCCCGAAGAGCAATGGGAGTATGTGAAGACTCTTCCAGAGCGTGAGGTAAAGGTCGTTCCTAAGGAAGAAGTGCTTTCAGAAATCCCTTATGTAATGCAGTGTGGAGCATACAAGACTCGCTCTCAGGCAGATGAGAGAAAGATGGATATTGCATTCCAAGGCCTAAATAGCCAGGTTAAACAGCGAGAAGGCAGCAGCTGGTATCGCGTAGTGTTAGGCCCATATGACCGCAAGCGAGACGCTGAGCGCGATAAGCATAAACTGCAACGCGCCAAGATTGAGCCTTGTGTAATTTGGAAAGACACCGGGAACTAAATCCCTTATAGCCTCAGTATTCACTGAGGCTTTTTTCTGACGTGTAGACAATCACACACTACCTCTACAGGTCACTTACCTTGAATTTGCTTTCGACGATCCCCATTCTATTTCTATCTCACTGGTGAAATAAGAAGGAAACCTCGTGACTACCATAGTATCCGTACGCCGAAATAATAAAGTCGTCATCGCTGGTGATGGACAAGTATCTCTAGGCAATACCGTCATGAAAGGCAACGCACAGAAAGTTCGCCGACTTTACAATGGCAAAGTACTGGCAGGCTTTGCTGGTGGTACCGCCGATGCATTCACGCTATTTGAGCGTTTTGAAAGCAAGCTACAAATGCACCAAGGCCACTTGACTCGCGCTGCCGTTGAGCTGGCAAAAGATTGGCGCAGTGACCGCGCCCTTCGTCGCCTTGAAGCTCTACTGGCCGTTGCAGACGAAACCGCTTCTTTGATCATTACGGGTAACGGCGATGTCGTTCAGCCGGAGAATGACCTTATCGCAATCGGTTCTGGTGGCAACTTTGCCCAAGCAGCTGCGATCGCACTGTTAGAGAACACTGAGCTAGACGCAAAAGAAATCGCAGAAAAATCTTTGAATATTGCTGGCGATATCTGTGTATTCACCAACCATCATCACACTGTTGATGAGCTTGAGTACTAAGGAAAAAATATGTCTGAAATGACTCCTCGTGAGATCGTTCACGAACTAAACCGACACATCATCGGCCAAGAAAATGCAAAGCGTTCTGTGGCTATTGCACTGCGTAACCGCTGGCGCCGTATGCAACTTGAAGAAAGCCTACGTGCAGAAGTGACCCCAAAAAACATTCTAATGATAGGTCCAACGGGTGTAGGTAAAACCGAGATTGCTCGCCGATTGGCAAGACTTGCCAATGCCCCTTTCATCAAGGTTGAAGCAACCAAATTTACCGAAGTAGGTTACGTTGGTAAAGAAGTGGAAACCATCATCCGTGACCTTACGGATGTTGCGGTGAAGATGACGCACCAGCAAGCCACTGAAAAGGTTAAATTCCGCGCCGAAGAACAAGCAGAAGAGCGCATCCTTGATGCCCTACTACCACCTGCTCGCGACGCGTGGGGCGAAAACGAGAAGCCTCAAGAGGCTAGCTCTAATACTCGTCAAGTGTTCCGCAAGAAATTACGCGAAGGCAAGCTAGACGACAAAGAGATCGATATCGAAGTTGCTGCGCCGCAAATGGGCATAGAGATCATGTCCCCTCCTGGCATGGAAGAGATGACCAACCAACTTCAAGGTATGTTCCAAAACTTGGCGGGCAATACTAAGAAAAGCCGCAAGCTAAAGATCAAAGATGCCTTCAAGTCTCTTGTGGAAGAAGAGGCCGCTAAACTGGTTAACCAAGAAGAGCTAAAAGAAGATGCTATCTTCAACGTTGAGAACAACGGTATCGTGTTTATCGATGAGTTCGATAAAATCTGTAAGCGCGGTGAAAGCTCTGGTCCTGATGTCTCTCGTGAGGGTGTGCAGCGCGACCTATTGCCATTGATTGAGGGCAGCACAGTTTCAACTAAGCACGGCATGGTGAAAACTGACCATATCCTGTTTATTGCATCAGGTGCTTTCCAGGTAGCGAAGCCTTCTGACCTTATCCCAGAACTGCAAGGCCGTCTGCCAATTCGCGTTGAGCTTGAAGCGCTATCTAGTCACGATTTTGAACGCATCTTAACGGAGCCTCGCGCATCCCTAACCGAGCAATATGTGGCGCTAATGAAAACCGAAGAAGTGAGCGTAGAGTTTACTGAAGATGGCATCAAGCGCATCGCAGAAGCGGCATGGCAAGTCAACGAGACCACCGAAAACATTGGTGCTCGACGTTTGCATACCGTAATGGAGCGTTTGATGGACGAGATCTCTTACGAAGCCACTGAGAAAACAGGTTCTGAGCTAACCATCGACGCGGATTACGTTGAGAGCAAACTTGGCAAACTTGTGGATGACGAAGACTTAAGTCGCTTTATCCTATAAGCGTTTTAGCTCACACAAAACAAAAAAAGGAGGCACATCGTGCCTCCTTTTTATTTATAACTATCGACTATTAGTCACTGCCAAACAAGTCGCGAGTATACACTTTCGCTTCCACATCTTTGATCTCTTCAACCATGCGGTTCGATACGATCACATCAGATACCTGCTTAAACTCTTCTAGGTCACGAATATTACGAGAGTGGAAGAAATGCTCTTCCTCCAGTACGGGTTCGTAAACTACAACCTCAATACCCTTCGCCTTCAAGCGCTTCATGATGCCCTGAATCGACGATGCACGGAAGTTGTCTGAGCCTGCCTTCATGATCAGGCGATAAATTCCCACAATCTTAGGGTTACGCTTCAAGATGGAATCCGCAACAAAGTCTTTACGAGTGCGGTTCGCGTCAACGATAGCACCCACAATATTGTTCGGCACATCCGCATAATTCGCTAGCAATTGCTTGGTGTCTTTTGGCAAACAGTAACCGCCGTAACCAAATGAAGGATTGTTATAGTGATTACCAATACGAGGGTCTAAGCCAACACCCTCAATAATCTGACGTGAATCGAGACCATGAGCCTCTGCGTAAGAGTCCAGCTCATTAAAGTAAGCAACGCGCAGCGCAAGATAGGTATTTGAGAACAGCTTAACGGCTTCAGCTTCGGTCGAGTCGGTAAACAAGACATCAATATCTTGTTTTTGAGCCCCTTCAACCAACAGCTCTGCAAACACCTTAGCACGCTCACTGCGCTCACCCACAATAATGCGAGATGGATGAAGGTTGTCATACAACGCACGCCCTTCACGCAAAAACTCAGGAGAAAAGATAAGGTTTTCACAACCTAGCTCTTGCCTAATGCGTTCAGTGTAACCAACAGGCACCGTGGATTTAATCACCATCACAGCGTCAGGGTTAATACTCATCACCTCTTTAATCACAGCTTCCACAGAAGAGGTATTAAAGTAGTTTGTTTGTGGGTCGTAATCCGTCGGTGTCGCAATCACAACATACTTGGCATCTTTGTAAGCCAGCTCTTTATCTAGAGTCGCGGTAAAGTTGAGTTCTTTCTCTGCCAAAAACTGTTCAATCTCCACATCCACAATCGGAGATTTCTTGTTGTTTAGAAGCTCGACTTTCTCAGGGATGATATCCACCGCCACAACTTCATGATGCTGCGCCAACAACACAGCGTTCGACAAGCCTACATAGCCTGTGCCTGCAATAGCTATTTTCATTATTCTTCTCTTGGATTAATTTTCTTTATTACGACCAAATGCGAAACGCACTAGAACTATGCCCACACCCAACATACCGCCAAACAAGGCACCTAATACGGCAATCAAAGCACGCTTCGGAGCGTCACGATTAATAGGCTGTTCAACCTCTTCGATAAAGCGATAAGCATTGAGTTCAACGTCTTCATTAATCTCGAGTTTAGCCATCAAATCTAACTTAGCATCAATCTGCTGAAGTCTCGGCTCAATGACCGCTAGGTTCTTAACATCTTCTAGTGCAGCAATCTTAGCCTTGATCGCTTTTGCCCCAAGGTTGATTGCAAACAGTTCTTTGTCGCCAAGGTTTTGTATAGGCGCATTCACAGATGCTGCTTCGGCAATATCATACGCATACTTAGAGCGTTGCAGTTCCACTTCAAGCACTTGTTTGGCTTGGCTTTCTAGAATTATTTTTTGCTGCTTCAGTTGTGTTTCTTTGGCTTCTAACGTTGCCTCTAGGTTCTTGATAGCATCCGCTTGAACCTTCTTCTCGATCATCGCTATGTAGTCAATAAGAAGATTGTAGCTATCCATTTGAGTGGTAGCTTGAAGAGAAATAATATATTCATCCCTGCGGTTCTTCTCTGCTGGAGCTGCAGAGATCTTTTGATACCACTCACTGTAAAGGCGTCTCTGTGCTGCTTGAGCATCAGCGCCCGCGTCTGCATCTTCTCTCAATGCTTTTTTAAAGGCCAAAAAGGTTTCGTTGTTATCAAAAAAACGTTTTTTGTTAGCTGTTGCATTGAATGAACGGATAAATTGAGCAAAGATCTTATCAGGCTCAACTAAGTCATTCAGTTCTTCACTTACTAGCACCGTGCCATCGTCCTGATAGGTATCAAAGATAGGCTGAAAAGATTTTACTTGCTGACGATATACAGCAAAATCATTGACTTGAGGTTCAACGATTCTCGCTTTAGAGCTCCACCACTCCTGCGCATTCAAGGCATATACCACAGCAATAGCAGCAAAAATGAAAGTAGTCGCTACAATTAAAACTTTTCCCTTCCACAGAGCGATAAATAATTCTCTTAGGTCAATCTCATCATCCTGATAGTAGGCTTCACCCGTAGGAGATTGCTGTGGTGACACTGGTTGTTTTGACTGATTCAAGTTCATTCCTCTATAACTTTATCTACTACTTCTTCATAAATGGATAAACGGTATCAATAAAAGGTAGATAGTCCGTTGCTATTGCACCTAAGTTTCTCATAAATGTAGCTTTAATTCCCTAGATTTTAGTTCCTTGTTATACTCTGAGGTAATCAAATTTGAAGGAAAAAGCAAAATGATCATAGTAACCGGTGGCGCAGGCATGATTGGCAGCAATATTGTCAAGGCGTTGAATGACAAAGGGATCAACGACATTCTGGTTGTCGACAACCTTAAGAATGGCAAAAAGTTTGTCAACTTAGTTGATCTCGACATTACCGATTACATGGATCGTGATGATTTTCTGACACAAATTATGGCTGGTGATGACTTTGGTCCCATAGATGCCGTATTCCACGAGGGTGCCTGTTCGGCAACCACTGAGTGGGATGGGAAATACATGATGCTCAATAACTATGAGTATTCAAAGGAACTCCTTCACTACTGCTTAGAACGTGAAATCCCATTTCTTTATGCCTCTTCTGCTGCCACTTATGGTGAAACAGATACATTTATTGAAGAAAAAGAATATGAAGGCGCACTAAATGTGTATGGTTACTCTAAGCAGCAATTTGATAACTACATACGCCGCCTTGTTGAGGATGCAGAAGCTCACGGAGAAACGCTCTCTCAAATCACCGGTTTTCGCTACTTCAACGTTTACGGTCCTAGGGAGCAACATAAAGGCTCAATGGCATCGGTTGCCTTTCACCTTAACAACCAATTAAACGCAGGTGAAAATCCAAAGTTGTTTGCAGGTAGTGAACATTTTAAGCGTGACTTCGTTTATGTGGGGGATGTAGCTGCCGTTAACTTGTGGTTCCTAGAAAACCCGACCTCAGGTATCTTCAACCTCGGCACTGGCAACGCTGAATCTTTTGAGGAGGTTGCCAAAGCAGTGATAAAACATCATGGAAAAGGAGAGATTGAAACTATTCCGTTTCCTGAGCATCTAAAAGGGGCGTATCAAGAGTATACACAAGCCGATCTCACCAAGCTTCGAGCTACTGGATGCAAGCATACCTTTAAATCAGTAGCAGAAGGCGTTGCTGAATACTTAAAAATCATCAACAAGTAAAAAGTAGTTTCATCGATGAAAAAGACTCGCAATGACTTTGATCCAAAGGCGTATAACCCAAAGTTTCAAAAAAGCTTCTTAGCCCCAAAATATTGGAGCACTTGGTTAGGCATTCTGTTTGCAATTCCATTTAGTTTTATGCCGATCTCACTTCATCGTTGGCTTGCCACCCGTGCAACTAAGAAGATCATGTCTAAAACTCGCGGACAAGCGCATCGTGCTCGTGTCAATCTCACTCACTGCTACCCTGATATGCCAGACAGTAAACGGGAAGCCATTATTGAGAAAATGCTAGTGACTGCGGGCACCTATTTAATGCGTTTTCCACTTCTTACATTACGCAGTAGGAAGTGGTTAGCAAACAACACCACAGTGAATGGGCTTGAACACTTCACAAAAGCAAAAGAAACAGGACAAAACATCATCTTTCTTGTTCCTCATACATGGTCGGTTGATGTTTTTGCGATGTTGCTCGCCTCCCAAGATCACCCAATGTGTACTATGGTAAAGAGCCAAAAAAATGCACTCAGTGAATGGGCAATGTCCAAGCAAAGAAAGCATTATGGAGGCAGGTTATATGAGCGTGCTGGAGGCATAAAGCCCTTTATTAAAGCCGTTAATGATGGCTATACGGGATACTTTTTACCTGACCAAGATCATGGGCCCAACAAGAGTGTATTCGTTGATTTCTGTGCGACAACAAAGGCCACCCTTCCTGTTATGGGCTTTCTAGCTAAAGCAACCAAAAGTAAAGTCATTCCTTTATGGACAGAGTTTGATACTCAAACAGGTAAATTTGTTATAGATGTCTACCCTGCACTGACAGAATTCCCTACAGATTCCGCACAGGGCGACGCTATTGCGATGAACCAATTTATTGAGATGTGTTGTGAAGGTAAGCCTGAACAATATATGTGGAACTTGAAACTACTGGCATCTCAGCAAGGTGGCCATGACATTTACAACAAGTCGAAGTAATCATAACGTGACCAATCTAAAACAAACCATCTCTGATAATCTTCTTTATTTACCGCTTCTTTGGATTGCTACTGGCATGTTTGGAGTAGATAAAGGAGATAAAATACTGCTCATCGTTGTGGCTGTGTGTGTCCTTGTTTCAATATCCATAAACAAGCTATCAATTATTAAGCATAACTGGAAAAGCAACCCGTGGATTAAGTGGCTCATTGCATTAATCATTTTTGGTGTAATTTCCGATCTTGTGCATGGCTTTGGCAGCCGAGAGTTAAGAGCATTGGAAACTGCCGCATTGTTCTTACTGTGCATTGATTTTTCTAAGATAAAAATAAACAGAATTATCACTCTGTTAGTCGTAGCCTCACTGAGTTCGCTGTTTATTGCGTATTTTTATTCTAATATTCAGTCTACGGATAGAAGGGTTTGGCCTGTCAATGCCATCCCTTTTGCTTCTTATATTACCTTACTCATAGGCTTCTCCATTGCGCTTATCAGTTACTCTAAACTTAAGTGGCAAAAAGCCTGGTTGTTTGTTGCAGTTGCGGTTGGACTTGGGGCACTCGTTATTACAGAGAGCCGCGGTCCATTACTGGCTCTTTGTTGCACTATAGTTGCTCTAGGGCTTTACGCTCTTTTACTTGGGAAATTGAACTATAAACTTGTTGGATTAGGGACTGTACTAGTCTCTATCGCATTGATCGCATCATTACCCTACTTACAACCTAGATACGAGCAAACAGTTTCCGAAGTTAATCAAATCATGAAAGGCAACGATCAAACATCCATCGGACTGAGGCTATCTGTATATAAAGTTGGACTTAACATGATCGCTGAAAAACCAGTTTTGGGGCACGGAAAAGATCCCCTTGCTGATAAGTGGGATCAAATGCTCAAGAACAAAGAGATCACTCCTAAAGAGAAAGCCGTTTTAGGCTGGAATTTCCACAATAACTTTATTGAAAAAGGAGTCGTATCCGGTCTATTAGGAATAGCGACCATGTTTCTATGGCTTGGTCTACCCTTGGTATATGCATGGAAAAATCATAGACAGCACTTTGTTTTGCTATCAACGCCTCCGTTACTTTACTTTTTAGCTTGTTTCACCGACACTCCTGCAACTAATGGCAGTAGTTATGTAACCTACTTAATGTTTGTGGGATTAGTGATAGCTTACTTAAACAATGATAAGCATAATAAAGAGAGTGAAATCAAGGAGTCTTCACTTGTCTAACGAGCCAACTAAAATCTTAATCATAGGTCCGTCATGGGTTGGCGATATGGTTATGTCTCAAAGTTTATACCGAACACTTAAACAACAATATCCTATGGCTGATATTGATGTCTTAGCTCCTGCTTGGTGCAAACCCGTACTGGATAGAATGCCAGAGGTCTCTAAGGCTATTGATATGCCTCTTGGTCATGGGCAGCTGTGTCTAAAAACTCGCTACCAGCTTGGTAAGCACCTTTCTAAACAAGGCTATAGTCACGCCTATGTTTTGCCCAACTCAGCAAAGTCTGCATTAATCCCCTTGATTGCCAGAATCCCTAATCGTATTGGATGGAAAGGGGAGATGCGTTATGGCTTGCTTACAGATGTCAGGCACAATCGTAAGAAATTTAAGTACATGGTTGAGCGCTATGTCGCCTTATCACACCCTAAAAAGGACATGCTAGGTAGTGAATCTTTAGGCGGATTAGATAAATTAGCTTATCCAAAACTAGAAATACCTGAAGTAGAAAGAAACCAAGCCCTTAAAAAGTTTGAACTTAATCTATCTAGAGCGATTGTTGGTTTGTGCCCAGGGGCAGAGTTTGGCCCGTCAAAGCAGTGGCCAATTGAGTACTTTGCAGAAGTGGCCAATAAGCTTACAGAACAAGGCTATCAGGTTTGGATTTTTGGTTCGAAAAACGATCAAAGCATCGGTAGTTCGCTCGTTAGTTTAATTAAGGATGACAATAAAGCACATGTTGTCAATCTAACTGGAAGCTGTTCTCTAGTAGAAGCAATAGACTTAATTAGTTGCTGTGAAACTGTGATTAGCAATGATTCCGGAGCTATGCACGTTGCAGCTGCCCTTGGAACCTCTGTCATTGGTATTTATGGTTCTACATCACCTGACTACACTCCTCCACTTGCAAAAGATGTCGCTATACTAAGTACAAATATTGAATGTAGACCCTGCTTTGAAAGGGAATGCCCGTATGGCCATCTAAAATGCCTGAAAGAGCTACCTCCTAAAGTGATTTTAGATGCATTTGATAAATTGAGTTCAAGCCAGACTAATGTCAACACAAGAAATTAATGAGCGAACCATGAAAACCTCACTAATTATAACGACATATAATTGGAAAGAAGCGCTTCAAGCAGTTTTAGAGAGTGTAAAAAATCAAACTAGGCTACCCGATGAAGTCATTATTGCAGATGACGGCTCTAGTACTGATACATCAAACACAATAAAGAAACAGAAAGAACAGTTTCCTATACCCTTGATCCATTCATGGCAAGAAGATAAAGGATTTAGGGCAGCAGAGAGTAGAAATAAGGCAATAGCTAAAGCTTCTGGTGACTATATAATCATTATTGATGGTGATATTGTATTAAACAAACACTTTATCGAAGATCATATTATGAACTCTAAGGTTGATTACTTTATTCAAGGTGGAAGAGTCTCTTTAGGAAAAAGATTTACCGCTCAGTTTTTAACTAAATATATGCAACCCTCTTTATTTTCTATTGATATAAAAAACAGAAAAAACACCATAAGAAGTAGCACATTATCCGCTTTATTCTCTAGAAAAATCAATAGTGCAAATTCAACTAGAAGTTGCAATATGTCCTTTTGGAAGAAAGACATTATAAAAGTAAATGGATTTAATGAGGATTTTGTTGGTTGGGGACGCGAAGATAGCGAGTTTGTTCACAGATTGCTAAATAGTGATATTAATCGACTATACCTTAAGTTTTCAGGTATAGGTTACCACCTCTACCACAAAGAAAATTCTAGAGGCAGCCTCAAAATAAATGATGACATCTTAAACACTACTATCAATGAAAACTTGCAATGGTGTAAAAATGGCCTCGATAAACACTTAAATAGTGAAAACCATGAAAATTCTTGTTCTTAGCTCTTATATTGGTCCTCGTAATACTGTTCGCCCAGAGGCTGAACTTTTTATCGCTATCTCAAAACTAGGGCATGAGGTAACAATAATGACACAAGCTGAGGCGAGCTATGCTAAGACTTGTGAACAGGCTGGTATTAAGATAATTGATAACTATCCTTCGAAGAAAATATGCCTAAGAACAATAAAACTTGTTCACAATGAACTGATTTCCGGTGATTACGATATCTGCTACGCCTTTGATTCAAAAACGATACCCAATGCGGCCTTTGGCTCCATAGGTACAAGAGCAAAAGTTGTTAGTTACCGTGGTACAACTGGTGGTTTATATCGACATGACCCTTCAGCTTACCTAACTCATTTACACCCGAAGATATCGGCTATTGTTTGTAACTCAAATGCTGTCCAGGAAGACGTACAACGTCGAGTTTGGAGCAAGGATGTGCGAGTTGAGCGCATCTATAAAGGTCATAAGGTTGAATGGTATCAGACAGAGGCTGCACTTAGATCCGAATTTAACCTTGAAGAATCCGACATTGTGGCAATATGCGCATGCAACGTAAGGCCAAGCAAAGGAATTAGCGTTTTACTAAAAGCGCTGAACACAATACAACATGATAACTTCCACATGCTTCTTGTCGGCAATGGTTATGAAGTGCACAAAGATGAAATTGAATCATCTCCTATGAAAGAACATATACACTTGCTAGGTCACCGAACTGATGTGCCAAAGCTTATGAAAATGGCTGACTTTCAAGTTCAGCCGTCTGTTAGTGGGGAGGGGTTGCCACGTGCAGTAATTGAAGCAATGGCCGGAGGGACACCCTCCATCGTTACCACAACTGGCGGTGGCCCTGAACTAGTAGAGAACAGAATTTCAGGTTACGTTGTTGAAGCAGGCAACTCTGAAGAACTAAGAAATGCTATAGGATCTATGATAAAAAACTTTAAAGCTATGGGGGGGAGCGCAAAAGTCAGAATAGATGAACACTTCAACCTCAAGGACTCTGCAACCCAACATATAGAGCTTTTCCTTAGATTACTTCCATAGATTTTTTTAAAAATCCAACCTAGACAGAGCTTAACTAAATTCATGACTCAAGGTAAAAAACGCTTTGAGTCATGACTGCTGACATTTCTATACTAAAATATAATTACTTTGGTTGCAGGTGTTCAAATTTAAGAGGTGTGCCTTTCTTTATATTCTTTGCTGATATTTCTCCAATAAAGTTCTCTAAATATTTTGGAGCTACACCAAACCCAGGGCGGATACTTCGAATATTTTCATGACTAAAAACTTCACCCTCACTAATATCTTTCACAACGTAAAGTGAACGTCTGAACTTGACGTTACCTTTCTCAGCTTCCGTGCGCTCATAATTCACATGGCCTAACGATTGCCAAGCGGTATAAGTATCATCGCACAATGCTTTTAACTCTCTAGGCTCAAGCGAAAAACTATCGTCTGGTCCACCGCCATTGCGATCTAATGTAACGTGCTTCTCAATGAGGCAAGCACCTAGTGCTATCGAAGTTACTGCAGTCGCATTATCAATAGTATGATCAGATAAACCGGATAGAACCCCAAAGCGTTGTTGCATGTCAGCAATTGTGCGCAAGTTGTATTGGTCTGCTGGAGCGGGGTAACCACTCACACAATGTAGAACTATCAATTCCTGGCAACCATTATTCTTAGCGACATCGATGGCTTCCTGAATCTCTGCATCATTAGCCATCCCAGTAGACATAATCATTGGCTTTCCGGTTTGAGCCACTTTTGCAATTAAAGGGTGATCCACAAGTTCGAAAGATGCAATTTTGTATGCTGGTGCATTGATTTCCTCCAGCAAGTCCACCGCTGTGAAGTCAAATGGTGAGCTAAAAATCGTTATATCTAATTCTTTGGCTTTTTCAAATAGTGGTTTATGCCAATCCCAAGGCATATGGGCGCCTTTATATAATTCATATAGGGTTTGACCGTCCCAAAGCCCACCGTGTATCTGAAAGTCTTCACTATCACAGTCAATAGTGATGGTGTCATGTGAATAAGTTTGTAACTTTATCGCATCAGCCCCAGCTCTTTTGGCTTCTTCCATGATTCTGAAAGCACGGTTAATATCACCATTATGATTCGCCGATAGCTCTGCGATAATATAAGGGGGAAAATCTTTACCGATTTTACGGTCATCTATGGTTATATAAGGATTCATATTAATCTCAATCAATAGGGAAACGGATAAATTTTTCTGAAGAAATACGTTGGTATCCTGCTTGCTCAAACAAAGCTTGGGAAGCGGTATTCGCTTCGAGCACTGTGGCATGAAGAGTCAAATCTGAATGGACTATATCAGAAACTTGTAAAATCCTAGTTGCAACTCCCTGCCTATAACAATCTGGAGCGACAAAAATAGAGACCAGATAGTTATTTGAAGATATTCGGTCTAAACGATAAACACCAAGAGGTTTACCGCCTACCTCTTCTTTAGCAATATAAAACAAGCTATTAAGACTTTCTATTTTGTCACTCATCCACTTAACATGCTCATCCCAAGAAGGTAACTGCGTGTTTAAAGCGTATTTCCGGGTATTCGGATGGCATTGCCATTGGTAGACCAAATCAATATCTGTATCAGTGGCCTTTTCTAGATGTAGCGACTGAGATAAGCCACACACTCTATTTATTGTCCCAACAGCCATTTTAACACCACGACCATCGCATAACTTAAAGTTTCTCGAGCGATATGCAGGCCAATCCTCAATCAGCCTGACATAAGCTTTTGGCAACTCATCTTCCAAGTTCAGTAATGACACTCGAATCGCTATATTGCATGTATCTAGCTTCGCGCCGATTTCATTCTGATTTGGAGCTAGCGGAATTATAATGCTCGGAAGCCCAAGACTAGCTCGCTCCCAAGTTGTGCTACCCGGAGCACCAATCGCCATATCGTGCTGTAACATTAGGTGAGGCATATCTTCAACGAAATCGATGTGCGAGATATTTTCATACTCGCTACAAAACGCTTTAACTTTGTGAAAATGTGGCGAACGAGGACCTAATAGAACGGTAAAATCAGCGTCAACTCGTTGACTTAAGCATTTCAACACTCTGATTGTGGCGTTGGGAGCATCAATCCCCCCCATAGTAACTAAAACCTTTATTCTGGCTGAACAGGTCGTTTTTTCTAGAGCTTTTTCCCTTACACGAGCAAACAAAGGTGAGATAAGACTGTATTGGCTACCCGCTAAAACTGTACTAGCATATAAATATTCTAGGCTTTCGCGACCAAAAGTTTGATCGATAATCAAATCAGAGTCATGCAGACGTTTCAAATCATCTATTGCAACAAGCTTACAGCTAAGTTTATGTCGAACTATCGTTTGCCACTTACAACCAATGGCATAATGGTCTGTAACAACCACATCAGCCTTACCGACTAAATCGATAAAGTTGTGTGCATCAACTTCTACTGGACGTTGTAACCAGCCTAGGTAATCCTCGTTGCTTGTAGGTGGGATAGATTGTCCCGGTGAGGTCAGTGATATAACTTCATAGCTTCGGTTCTGGATGAAAGTGATCATGTCGCCTTCTTGAGGCAAACATGCAAAACAAACTCGATGGCCTTGAGCAACCAATTCATCCGCTAAAACAAGGCAGCGCATCACATGACCGCTACCGATATAGATCGAGGCATCAACTCGAAAAACAACGTTCACAATTAGTCCTTAGACACCAGAGAAAACAATGCTTCTGCAAACTCCCAATCCTCTGGAGTATCAATATCTTGCACTCGCTTTCTTGGTAGTAATACCACCTGAGAATGAGGTGCAAAAAAGGCTTTCTTTTCTAGAAAAGCTTCTTGAGTCCCCCAGTAGAACTGACCAGCGTCATGATAAGCCTCTTGTAAGTCTTGAGATCTGGTCAATTCATATTGCGGTTCAAACATAGACACTTCCCCTGACTCTGACAGCTGAATCGCTCGTTGAATAGGAAAGGGAAAACTTGTGGCACTAAATACATATTCAGCTCCACTATCTTGTAGTTTCTGCAAACCCTGCGATAAGTCATCACTAGTAACAAAAGGGGCTGTTGCGTAAAGACAACAAACTTTGTCGACTGGCCAATCTTTATCTACACACCAAGACACAGCATGTCTCATTACATCTGCAGTAGTAGCAAAATCATCAGAAATCTCTGCAGGTCTAACAAAAGGTACATCAGCGCCAAACTGCTTAGCTACTTCTGCTATTTCATAGTCATCCGTGGAAACCAGCACCTTGTCAAAACAGCCTGACTTAATCGCAGCTTCAATTGAATAAGCTATCATTGGCTTGCCATGAAACAGCTTAATATTCTTTCTAGGTATACGTTTACTGCCACCACGCGCGGGGATAATTGCGATATTCATTTGCTATACCCTAAGAACCTCAGTTAAGACGGATACTACCTTGTCTTGTTGCTTATCCGTCATTAGATGGAACATGGGCAGCGAGATTGCCTCTTCGTAATAACGCTCAGATTCGGGGTAGTCCCCTAACGAAAAACCCAACTTTTGATAATATGGCTGGGTATGCACTGGAATATAATGAAGATTCACACCTATGCCATTTTCACGAAGTGCATCAAACACCTGTTTATGTGACAAGGATATTTCATCAAGCCTTAAACGAATCACATACAAATGTAGACCCGAATAGGTATTCTCTAGTTGGTAAGGAAGAACAATAGGTAAATTGGCCAGCAACTCATTGTATCTCTTAGCTAGACGATGCCTTGCCGATACAAAGTCGTTGAGTCTCCCCATTTGACTCACGCCTAATGCTGCTTGTAGTTCGGTCATTCGATAGTTGTAGCCAAGGTCAATCTGTTGGTAATACCATCCACCTTGTGATTCGCCTTCCATCTTGTCTGCATCGCGAGTAATACCATGACTACGGTACAGCCCCATCTTCTCTGCAAGGTCTTTACTATTAGTTAAAGCAGCACCGCCTTCTGCAGTTGTTACAATCTTAACCGGGTGGAAGCTAAATACCGTAATATCCGAATATTCACAATTACCTATTGGCGCATCGTGATATTCACCGCCAATCGCATGAGATGCATCTTCAATTATGCTAAAGCCATACTCCCGAGACAGTGCATGTATAGCTTTCATATCACAAGGTTGACCGCATAGGTGCACAGGTACAACTACTTTAGGTAGCATTCCGGTAGCTTTAGCTTGTTTTAACTTACTTTCAAGTTTTACCGGACACATGTTGTAGGTGCGAGAGTCAATATCAACAAAGTCGACCTGAGCTCCACAATATAGACCACAGTTTGCTGACGCGACAAAGGTAACAGGCGTTGTCCAAAGCCTGTCACCTTCCCCCAAGCCCAGAGCCATACAAGCAATGTGTAGGGCAGAGGTAGCACTGCTTACTGCTACCGCATAACCTGCTCCGGTATGCTGGGTTAGTGAAGCCTCAAAAGCAGGTACTTGCGGCCCCTGCGTTAAGAAATCTGATTTCAAGACATCAACAATACTATCAATGTCTTGCTGAGTAATCTCTTGCTTTCCATAAGGGATCATCGTAATTCTCACACTGTGAAATTAGGATCAACGTGCTCTTTGATCAGTTCACGTAACCCATCGATAGTTTCCCACTCTGTGTTAGTACCAGAGTTATATTTAAAGCCGAATGGCACTTTTTCAGCTTTATGGTGCTCAATGTAATCGTGCTCTTGGTATGTGAAAGACACCGAAGGTAAGATTGCATAGTAACGACCTAAATCAATGGTGTTCAATGAATCTGTATCTGTAATCATTTCTTCATGCAACTTTTCACCAGGACGAATGCCTACCACCTTTGTTTTAACGCCAGGTGCGACAGCTTCAGCTATATCAAGGATTTTGTATGAAGGAATCTTCGGGATAAATATTTCTCCGCCAAGGTGGTTTTCAAGTGCATACATCACCATGTTCACGCCATCTTGCAATGAGATATTAAAGCGTGTCATTTCTTCATGAGTAATTGGCAACAACCCTTCTTCTTTCTTTTTCATGAAAAACGGAATAACAGAGCCTCGAGAGCCCATAACGTTGCCGTAACGTACAACACTAAAGCGGATATCCTTAGAGCCTTTAATATTATTTGCTGCGGTAAACAACTTATCTGAAGCAAGCTTAGTCGCTCCATAGAGGTTGATTGGCGCACACGCTTTATCAGTAGATAATGCAACGACATCCTTCACACCACACTGAAGAGCAGCCTGAATGACGTTTTCAGCGCCATCAATGTTTGTGCGTATACATTCAGTAGGATTGTACTCAGCAGTATCTACTTGCTTTATGGCCGCAGCATGGATAATAACGTCGACACCTTCACATGCTTGAATCATACGGTTTCTGTCACGTACATCTCCAATGAAAAAGCGAAGTTGAGGGTAGTCTTTAAAAGGGTATTTTTGCTTCAATTCGAACTGTTTCAGCTCGTCACGGGAAAAGATAATAATGCTTCCTACATCTTGATATCGTTCTAAGATGGTTTCTATAAACTTCTTACCAAAGGAGCCAGTACCACCAGTAATCAGTACTCTTTTTCCATTCAACATGTAAACTCTCTTAATCAATTATTGTTTGTTAACTAGGGACTGGTAGATTTCCAAGGTTTTGCTAACACCCTGTTCAACATTAAATTTATTTATCGCTCTTTCTCTCGCTTTTCTGCCAAACTCTTTGCAGAGCTCCCTATCTTCGTAAAGTTTTAGGATAGCAGATGCGAGAGCCTCAGCATCGGAAGGAGGGACTACAATACCAGTATCACCATCAGCAACCAGTTCTGCATTCCCGCCGGTGTCAGAAACTATTGCTGGTATACCATAGGAATTAGCTTCAAGAACTGCGCGGCATAAGCCTTCTCTTTTAGTTGTCGGCAGTATAATCACATCCGAAGCAGCAGCAACCTCTGGTGCATCCTCTCTGTAACCTAAAGCATGAACTCGCCCTTTAAGAGTACTTCGCTCAATCATTTCTTGAATCTTAGAGTTGTCAGGGTCTGCACCTACTAAAAGTATATCAATATTCAAACCATCAGGTAGCAAAGCTAGTGCGTCCATAAATACACTTAGCCCTTTTCTTGGGCGAAGATTGGCCACCATAGATAATCTAAACGAATCGTTATGTAGTGGTACTTCATCTAATGTTGCAGGAGACCCTTTATACCATGATTGGTCATGCCCTTTATAAACGGTAACCGCTCTTGATTTATCTCCCCACAAGTACTGACGAAGATCTTTCTCAATTGCTCGTGCTACACAAATAATTTTGTTCAGCCTAGGGTGCAACATAACGAGATAGCTAGAAGGGTCAAAGCGACTTACATTTCCTGTTTGCCCACGGTAGGCTATCACTTTAACATCTGTCCCTATTGCGGCTGTTGCTCCATTGCTACACGCAATATTATTAAACAAATGCAATATATCTATTTGCTTTTCTTTAATCAGCTTCTTTATGTGAGATATTGTAGATATAGATAATTTCTTATCTAATGGATCCGTCAACACTGTGATTCCTTCTTTTTTAAGATGTGGAATTAATGTTGATGAAGGGTTACAGAGTACAGTTACATTTACTCTACCTGATTTATGTAAACCTATTATTTGAGCTGCTTCAGGTCTTATTGGATTTATGTTTTGCCTACTATGATGGGTAACAGCTAAAAGATTGATTTTTTTCATATTTATAAATCCATTGAGTTTAATCTATTCGCAACTGATTCTGGGAAGTTAAAGAATTTTGCGCCTTTGGCATAGTAGATAAGATTACAACTTCCTTTGAAACACTCACCTGCTGTAGTGGCTACTGATAAAACTTTATCTAGATTGAACCCGAGAAGAGCTATCAGCTCAGCGGGAAAGCTGGACTTAATTATAGTAGCATCAGGAAAGTAAAGTGAGTAATCTGTTTTTTCTGCTGGATGTGGCTTTATTATAATGTCTTTCTCTTTAATCCCATGCATATTAATAATATGTCTATAGCCATTTACTTTATCCGATTCCAAATAATCGCTACGATTTTCACTAAATGGTTGTGTAAACAATATCGATGAGCTGCCATTTATATAAGAAAAATCATCATAAGACACCCTAAATATACTTAACAATTCTTCTCTCTCAGACTGGGTTCTTTTCTCCCACTCTGATTTTATATCAATAAAATTACATCTATCTCTATAGTCTGCATGTGATTCAATATTTTTCGTCAATATAAATTCTTTGCTTCTTCTTATCTTTACACTTTCTTTAAATGAAAGGTAATCAAATATTGAAAATAGCGTAGACTTTCTCTTTGGTCCATTAATTAATTCTAGGTGAGTCCCAGTGCCATCATCAATCTGTATCCTAGTAACTGAGATATATGGGTCATTAATTTCTCGCACGTTACCAATACAAACATCATAATTTTTAAAAATATTTCGTAATTCAATTTTATCTGAATAGTACTTAAGTAATGAATGACTGGACTTAGAAATTAATCTAGGAATCGACTGATAAGAATACTCAAGCACGTTAACATAATTTGATAAATGCTCAACAAAATCATGATCAAACCTATTCCCCCAAAGTAAGTAGTCGTAACTTTTCCAGTTTTTATCATAAAGAAAAAACACAAACAGGCTAAAATAAGTATTTTCAAAAACTAATGTTTTTTTCATTTACAATGCTCGATATATATATTCGCTATATTTGAAGCTCTTACTTCATCGACAATGTCCATATCTCTGATACTAGGATTGTCGGCAAGAATGTTATCAACTGCATTTGCTAACGCACTACTATCCTGAACGGGGACTAAGTACTTAGACAATTGTTCTTTGAGTATTTCTTTAGGACCGTGAGGACAGTCTGTGCTTACTATTGGAGTACCACAGATCAATGACTCAATGAGCACCGTTGGCAACCCCTCAAAATCTGAACTTAAAACCATTGCTTTAGCATTCTTTATCCACGGGTAGGGGTTTGTTTGATGACCGGGTAGTATTACTCTATCTGCTACGTTGTACTTTTCAGCAAGCTTTCGCACTTTGTCTTCATTATTAACCAATAGTACAACAGGAAGTTTGTTCTTCATTTTTGATATAGAATCAAATAACACATCATGTCTTTTTTGTTTTACAAACCTACCTACATGAATCAAATACTCAGCATCAGGAATATGCTTATTCTCTTCATTAGACTTTTCTATTATTTCACTGACATTAAAAGGGTTATAAATTGTCTTTAGAGTCTTTGGATTAATAAAGGCTATATTATTTATCTCACCCTCTATTCCCTCAGATACAGTAATAACATTTTGTTCGTTTAAGGCTTTCTTTGCTCGAAGTTTTCTTAAATACTTAATCGGTCCTAGCTTAGCATGCCTTTGTAATTCAGCTTTAACTGATGCATGAACTACAACATACAGAGGTGATACCTGAGACTTGATCATTAGTAAGTTGGTCTTATCTAGATTCGACAAGAAAAAGTCAAAATTGCCAACTTCTTTTTCGATATCGGATATTTTCTCCTTCAGTACATCCGCCATTGCATTAGCTGATAACAAGCCATTTAGCTTGCGATGGCGCCCTGGAAAACATACATGTACAGGAATAGATGTAATATCTTTATAGACATTGTGATCATTCATTAGAAGAAAATGTGGCTCATGGCCAGAGTTTTGTAACTCTTGTGCCAATGAGTACATTACCTTGGCTGCTCCACCTGTACTTAGCCTATCGATGGCGATCGCTATTCTCATTCTTTCTCCACTAAAACAGGTTATTTAGAACTTCCAGTAACCCAGTTTCTTCCTAATTTTAAATTTTCTAAAAATATTCAAAGGCTTTCTCTTAAGATCAGAAATACCCTGATCAATAAGATTATTTGTCGCTTCTACAACACGCACACTCGACAGCCCATCACTATAAGGGTGCACTTGGCTTCCATACTCTTGGATAGCTGACATGGTTTTGTCTGGCTTTGATAGCGCCAAGCGAATTGCTTCTTCTATATCATTGACTTCAGTTATATTTATCAAATGCTCTGATGGACTGCGATTTCGAAATGTCACAACAGGTCTATCGAGTAAGAGAAACATAATCAGTACAGAGGAGGTATCGCATAACATAACATCTGCAGCCCTTAGCAATGGGATAACATTATCTGTTTCGATAAACTGAAGGTTAGGGCCTTGTATACCTTTGTACTTTTCTACAATTCTGCTTTCCATTTTGGGGTGAAACTGAACTAACCACCTCCAGTTTCCTTTCTCCGAAAGTGACTTCACCGTTTCAAACACTGTATCCGCACACGACAGTTTAGGTGTAAATGTAGAACAAAATAGTATCGTTGGTCGCGTATCTTCTTGGGTGACGTAAGGGTTACTTTCGATCACACGATACATTGGATCTAAATTAGACCAACCAGTTTCAACAACTTTAAAAAAACCATGCTTAGTCGCTAGCTTCTGAAACTCTTCTGTCGTGTTTGGTCCTTGAGTGCAGTAGAGGTCAAAAAAACCACGAATATCAAAATGCCCTCTGACATCATCTCGCTTCCCTGAGTTGAACCCATGAAATACACCCACTTTAACTCCAGGAATAAAGGGGGGAACCACATTACCAGGAACAAACACTGCATCAGGGCTCCAAGAAATCACATCATCAATATAGGCTATTCTTAATTCTTTTGACGAAAGATAATCAGGATCTACCTCATCTCCCTCCAGAAACCAACGAACCTCTCCACCTTGTGAAAGGATATACTGCTGGATTGGACGCAAGATTGCATATGAATAGTTCTGAGAGATGTACATCAGATAACGTCGATGTTTACAGATCACTTATCTTTCCTGTTCTGGCTTACTTTCACATTGTAACTTAAGATGGTAGTCATATGTGATCTCTTATTTTTATGTCCAAATATTATACAGTAAATAATGAATTTTTTTTTGATAAGAACAGCTTATAGCATTTTACTCACCGTTTTTAGCCCCATCCTTCTCGTCTCTTTATTGAAAAGAAAAGAGGGTAAACCCAGTGTTGGAAAACGCTGGAGTGAATACTTTGGTGGTACACCTTCCCTCAAAGGCCATAAACCAATATGGATTCATACCGTTTCCGTTGGTGAAACTATCGCAGCGACTCCGCTCATTCGTGCTATTAAAGAAGAGTATCCACAGCAAGATATCTTGATTACCACAACCACTACCACTGGCGCTGAGCAAGCGTCAAAGCTTTCAGATATTGCAGAGCACAGATACATGCCTGTTGATTTTTCTTGGTGCGTTAAACGCTTTCTGAAGGTCACTAAGCCCAAGTGTATGCTAATCATGGAAACAGAGTTATGGCCAAATACTCTAACTGCTGTTTCAAAAGCTGAGATTCCAGTGGCCGTGATTAATGCGCGCCTGTCTGAGCGCTCTTGTCTGCGCTATCAAAAGTTTCAATCGGTATTCAATCTTATCTCACAGAGCTTGGACATGGTGTTATGCCAGCATAATGATGATGCCGAAAGATTTACTAGGCTAGGCCTACTATCAAGCAAAACTGCAGTAGCTGGTTCTCTAAAGTTCGACATATCCATTTCCGAATCAGTTGAAACAGAAGGCAAAGTACTGCGCAAACAATTGGGAACAGATAGGCCGGTATGGATAGCAGCTAGTACTCATGAAGGTGAAGATGAGACTATCTATAAAGCCCATCAACAACTATTGAAGACAATCCCTGATGCATTGCTGATTATGGTTCCTCGCCACCCTGAAAGGTTCTCTACTGTCGCCAAACTAGGGGGCGAACTCGGGCTCTATGTGGTATCACGAACGGATAAATCGGAAGTAACGACAGATGTTCAAGTGTATCTTGGAGACACCATGGGTGAGATGTTAACCCTCATAAGTGCTTCAGATATTTGCTTTATGGCGGGCAGTCTCATAGGCGATAAAGTTGGAGGGCATAATATGCTTGAGCCTGCGGCACTTGGAAAACCTATTCTCAACGGCCCAAGCTTCTTTAACTTTAAAGATATCACCCAACAACTTATCGAGGAAAAAGCGCTAACCATTTGTGAATCAGATAAAGAAATCAGCGACAACCTAATTAGGTTGTTTAAAGACCCTTCTTCATGTTCAGAAATGGGACAAAACGCCTTTCAAGTGGTTGAACGAAATCAGGGCGCAGTAGCAAGAACAATTGATGCGCTAGAGAGTATTGTATCCGCTAAGTAAGTGCTCCCATTCTTCCTCACTCCAATGAATACCGAAGCGCTTGACTTCTTTTAGAAAAGAGCGCTTTAGTCTTGCCAAGTTACCCACTTTCCAGTCATCACCAGCTTGCTCTGAGCATTTATCAAAATCAATGATCCAAGCCTTATCATTTTCATCAAGCAAGATGTTATGAATGTTTAGATCCGTATGATTCACTTGAGCTAAGTGCAACTGCTTAACCTGTCGGCCTATTGTTTTATAGGTCTCTCGAGATAGAGATGATTGCTGAAGTTTAGCTACCAAATCTTGTGCGTTTGGGATTCTTTCACTGAGCAAGTCAGCGGTATAAATAGGGCCAAACTTGATAGCACGAGCAGCGATAGGCCTAGGAACATTGACCCCTTTTTTTCGCAAATGCTGCAAAAGAGCAAACTCTTGAAAACTTCTGGTTTTTTCCCAGCCAGAGAACCAATATTGATCTTTTATCAATTTTCCAAACAGACCACCACGGCGATAATGACGAAGTGCCCCTTGCAGTCCATCTAGTTGCACAAACCAAGTCGTTCCGCGCCCCTTAGCACTTCCTACTACCTTATTTTGCACGAGCCAATATGGTGCTTCGAAGCTCATATCAGGAGGCATGTTAAGAAGGTCAGGCTCAAACCAAATCACCTCTGTTTTACTTCGCAGTATTTCCAATCTATAACCCCGATAAAAATCAATAGCTTCCCAATTTTACAATTAACTCTAGCACCTGCATAATTTATCCATCTAATTTACGAGTTAATTGCATGACACTGTTCAAATCAGCACCAAAATCGCTCTGTGTTCTTCGTCTTTCAGCTATTGGCGATGTTTGCCATGCAATATCGGTTGTTCAAGCTATTCAGAAGCACTGGCCAAAAACGGAAATCACTTGGATCTGTGGAAAGATCGAAGCACAACTGATCGGCGACTTACCCGATATTCGTGTGATTGTATTTGACAAAAAGCAAGGACTGAAAGGCATGAAGGCTGTTTGGAAGCAGCTCTCTTCCACTCAATTCGATGTGCTATTGCATATGCAAGCGGCACTAAGAGCAAGCGCCCTCTCCTTTGGTATAAAAGCCAAATACAAGGTTGGCTTTAGTAAAAACCGTACCAAAGAAGGGCAGTGGCTTTTTACTAACAAGCACTTACCAGAATCAGAAAGCTTTCATGTACTGGATAATTTTGCTGATTTTGCTCGATATATAGGTGTGCCATTTTATCAACCAAGCTGGAATATCCCAGTATCTGATAAAGACCGACAATTCGCTAAAGATACAGTCGGCAACAAAGCCACCTTAGTCATCTCAGCCGCGGCAAGCAAAGATTCTCGCAATTGGTTAACAGAGCGCTACGCATTGCTTTCTGACTACGCAATAGAGCAAGGCATGCAAGTTATTCTGTGTGGCTCCCCTGCCGAAAGAGAGATTATGCTAGCTGAAGATATTATCAATCTCACCAAAGGCTCTGTAACAAATCTTGTGGGGAAAACGTCATTGAAGCAGTTAACCGCTGTTCTCTCTGAAGCGACAGTGGTGCTTGCACCAGATTCAGGTCCAGCTCACTTGGCTACAACTCAGGGAACACCGGTTATTGGGCTGTACGCTCATAGTGATCCACGCCGAACAGGTCCCTACAATAGCCTTGATTTGGTTGCGAATGCCTATGACGAGCACATTCAAAATCAAACAGGCAAAGCACTTAAGGATATACCTTGGGGTACACGAGCTAAAGGTGATGACCTAATGGCATCGATTAGCGTTGAACAAGTTTGCCTATTACTCAATAATGCAGTAGAGAAGAATTAATCTATGAAAAACCACGTCCTCTATCCCGGCACCTTTGATCCTCTAACCAATGGCCATTTGGATATCATCACGCGTGCCGCAAACCTGTTTGAAAAAGTAACGGTCTGTGTGGCGGCTAGCCCAAGCAAAAACACTATGTTCTCCTTAGAAGAGCGTGTCGCTATGCTCCAAGAGTCCGTAGCTCATCTAGATAACGTCTATGTGGAAGGGTTTTCTGGGTTACTAATTGAATTTGCGAAGGAAAAGAAAGCGAACCTTCTTGTTCGTGGTTTACGCACAACCATGGACTTCGAATATGAATTCGGCTTGACCAGCATGTATCGAAAATTACTGCCTGATCTCGAAAGTATATTCTTAACGCCTTCAGAAGAGTTTGCTTTTCTATCCTCAACCATAGTTCGCGAAGTTGCAATTCATGGTGGCGATGTTGAAGGCTTTGTACCTGCATCTGTTTTTAAGCGCATAAAAGAAAAGGTTTAGCTTTTGCTAAACCTTTTGAATCTAAATTCATTTCGCACCTAACTACCAACTTTCTTTCAAAGATAGATCCAAGAGGTTCAAATGCTCTTTAGCCATCTTCATAGATGAGAAATGATGTCTTGCGTGCTTTCGAATTTGTACCGGATCTAGGGCTGATACTTTTGAGATAGCGGCTAACATTTGCTCTTCGTTATCACATAAGAATCCGGTTGTTCCATCAATAATCAATTCACTCATGGCCCCTCTCCTAAATGCAATAACCGGAGTACCAGATAGCATTGCCTCTACGACAGTCAACCCAAACGGTTCTTCCCATTGTATCGGTACCAGCAAGGCTTTAGCTTTGCTGAGATAATGGGACTTTTTCTTACCGTTTATATAGCCAACGGGTTTAATATAGGGATGCCAGTTGAACCATGTTTCTGGATTGCCGAATCTATGACCTCCAGCCACTACAAGCCTAGTTTTACTACTTTTAGCGATTTTTATGGCTGTTGATATCCCCTTTTTACTGCGTTTAACCTTGGCCAAGAATAGTAAGAATTCATCTTTCTCCAGACCAAACTCAACCGTTTGTTCTGGAATACCATTGTGAATGAATTTTTCTCTACCGTTATTCTTTGCATGTGATCTAGATACATAGACACCATTTATCTCATGTCCTTGCCCACCATGAATAACATTTAGTAACCCTAGCCCGCGGCTCTGAATTCCTTCAGAAATACTCTCCGGCAAACCACAGTGTATTTCGATATCAGTTGTATCTGAAGGTAAAACTTCGTTCAGGCTTTCCCACGACGTACTAACCACGGGATTTTGTATAAATTCAAAGTGGCTAGTTTTATTACCCATAGGCGCTATAACAGTCACCTTATGACCTAAATTATTCTGCTCTTGTGCCAACCACTCGACTAATCGATTAGAACCACCACTATCAGGTAGTGGTGGCATAGGCTGGTCAAGTATATGAACGATATGGCGCATGCTAAACTTAGAGTTCGTAGTAGGCTTTATACCAATCAGCAAAGGCTTTCACACCCTCTTTGACCTTCACCTTAGGCTTGTATCCAGTAGCCTTGAATAAGTCCTCTGTATCGGCGTAAGTAGCGTACACATCGCCAGGTTGCATAGGCATAAAGTTTTTCTTCGCTTCCACACCTAGTGCATCTTCCAATGCTTCAATGTATTCCATTAGCTTCACTGGGCTGCCGTGGCCAATGTTATATACACGATATGGCGCAGAACTGGTTGCAGGAGAGCCTTGTTCTACGCTCCAATCACTGTTCGCTTCAGGGACAACATCTTGAATGCGGATAATGCCCTCTACGATATCATCGATATAGGTGAAGTCACGTTGCATATCACCGTTGTTGTACACATCAATCTCGTCGCCATTCATAATTGCCTTGGTAAACTTGAATAACGCCATGTCCGGGCGTCCCCAAGGGCCGTATACAGTGAAAAAGCGTAGACCCGTTGTTGGCACACCGTAAAGGTGAGAATAGGTGTGAGCCATTAACTCGTTCGATTTTTTAGTGGCGGCATATAGCGAGATAGGATGGTCCACAGAGTCAGCAGTATCAAAAGGCATCTTTTTGTTAAGGCCGTAGACTGAACTAGAAGACGCATACACAAGATGCTTAATCTTATGGTGTCGGCAACCTTCAAGAATGGTTAGATGCCCGACTAGGTTGCTGTCCGCATATGCTAAAGGGTTATCGATAGAGTAACGAACGCCAGCTTGAGCCGCTAAGTGAATAACCTTATCAAATTGCTCTTCAGCAAATAATGTTGCGATCCCTTCACGATCGGCCAGATCTAAGTTCTTGAACACAAACTTATCGTGAACGATACGCGTCAAGCGATCTTCTTTTAGCGAAACCTGATAGTAGTCATTCATGTTATCGATACCGACAACCTCATGACCCGCATCCGTCAAACGTTCAACAACCGCACTTCCAATGAAGCCCGCAGCTCCAGTTACTAAATATTTCATACAATCACTATTGGCCACATTTCGACAGTGGCATTTTAATTACTATAGATTCAAAAACCGTTTGAGCATTGACATTGGCCAAGCACTCGGGTTTTGATGAGTTATTAAGGCTACAAGATTTCCCGCCACAAGGTACACAATCCAAACCACTTTGAATAATAGTAATATTATTCACAGATTGCGCTAATCCCTTGCGATTGAAAGGTACCCCATCTTTTGAATAATTGTAAGGCCATGGGGCCCATATATCCGGCAATGTACCGCCAAAGAGCACCACTTGGGGAATAGGGTACCCTGCGGCTAAATGCGCAGGCCCAGTATCAGGACCGACAAAGCCATTGCTATTTTTTGCGACTAAACTCATTTGATTTAACGGAACCTTACCGCAAATATCTAACCACCCGGCTTTGGGTAAGCACTCAGTTACCTCTTGAACGATTTGAGTATCTCGCTCCGAGTTAGCTCCAGTGAAGACTAGAAAGTATCCTTCATTAAGTAGTTTTTTAGCTAGTTCCTGCCAATAGTCAATTGGCCACTGCTTAAAATCAGAGGAGGCAGGGCAATGCAAAATAATATATCTAGTCGGTAAGGCTTCAAGCAAGTCACACCCTTTTGCCTCGGGCGCAACTAGGTGCATTTCCTTACTGATTCCAACAGGATTCAGAAGACGCATATTGCGATAGAACTGGTGCTCAACCTTAGGGTTGATATCTACTGTTTTGGTGTAAAACAAGCGTCTAATTTTAGGTAACTTTGAATCGATGAAACCGATACGCTGCTTGCCACAAATCCAAGTATAAAGCATCGGCTTATCGCTAATTCTATCATTTAGAACTAGATCATATTGACGCCAATTTTTTACCGCAAACCCAAGTAGATCCTTGAACGATGGTTTTTTGTCTAGATATACAATGTTGTTGATATCAGGATTACCATTAAATGCCAAGTGACCGTTACGAGTCACTAGAACATCAATTTGGCTATCGGGATATGCTCGCCTTAAACTTCGAGTTAAACCAGTGGTAAGGAGGCTATCGCCTAATAACATTGTTGATAGTACTAGGATCTTTTGAGGCATATGCTTGGTTACATAAGAAAATCATTCCCATATGATACTTTGCTTATGCAATGCCTTGCTATTCATTATCATTCAATCTGACAATGATCACACCAAAAGGTATTTCTCTGCCCGACCATCTTCTGACTAATTTCTGTTTTGCAGACAGGGCATGCCTCGCCTGCACGACCATAGACTTGTAACTGCTGAGCAAAGTAGCCTGGCTTGCCATCTGGCTGTTCAAAGTCATTTAACGTGGTGCCGCCTTGTTTAATGGCGTTCGCCAGCACTAGCTTAATCTCGTCCACCAGCAATCCCCACTCATCATAAGTCAATGAATTTGCAGGTCTTAATGGATGAATTCTAGCATTAAAAAGAGATTCATTGGCGTAGATATTACCGACACCCACTACCACCTTATTATCCATTATGAACTGCTTTACTGCCACACGGCGCTTTGCCGCTAGTAGAATAATATGTTCAGTGCAGAATTCATCAGAGAGAGGCTCAGGACCTAGGTTGTCTAAAAGCGCTAACGACTCGTCATTACCGACCCATTGCCATGAGCCAAAGCGGCGGGGATCGTTGTAGCGTAGCATCTTGTCATTTTCTAGCACCAGATCCACGTGATCATGCTTAGTTGGTTCTAGACTTGAATCTTGAATACGAAGGGAGCCAGACATCCCAAGGTGGACCACTATGCTTCCTTGCTCCGTTCTTAGCAGTAGATACTTAGCTCGACGCTCAACCGCTTCAATCACCACGCCTTGTAACTGCTCTAGCTTTTCAGGTACAGGCCATCGCAGCTGTCGCTGACGCACCACCAGCTTCTTTATTGTTTGACCAGTGATGTGCGGGCTGATGCCCATTCGGGAGACTTCTACTTCGGGTAACTCGGGCATGAGTGGCTCAAATTAATCATACGGAGTTTGATTGTAGCGTTTTTCAGGCACAAAAAAACCCAG
This sequence comes from Vibrio breoganii, assembly GCF_001677275.1. Taxonomy (GTDB): domain Bacteria; phylum Pseudomonadota; class Gammaproteobacteria; order Enterobacterales; family Vibrionaceae; genus Vibrio; species Vibrio breoganii. The sequence goes on along the minus strand of NZ_CP016177.1, from coordinate 168,584 downwards.
CAACAAGTGCTGGGTTTTTATGTTCTGCTTAAAGAAGTATCAATTACTTGATTTTAGCTTCTTTGTACATAACGTGCTGACGAACAACTGGATCAAATTTCTTGATCTCAAATTTGCCCGGCATGTTACGCTTGTTTTTATCTGTAGTATAGAAGTGACCTGTACCAGCAGAAGAAACAAGTTTGATTTTTTCGCGAATGCCTTTAGCCATTGCTCAATTCCTCTTAAACGTTTTCGCCACGTGCACGAATATCTACAAGTACAGCATCAATGCCTTTCTTGTCGATGATACGCATGCCTTTAGCAGTTAGACGTAGTTTAACAAAACGTTTTTCGCTCTCTACCCAGAAACGATGAGTTTGTAGGTTCGGCAGAAAACGGCGCTTAGTAGCGTTGCGTGCGTGAGAACGGTTGTTACCCGTTACAGGACGCTTACCAGTTACTTGGCATACTCGGGACATGAATGTCTTCTCCAAATCGTTTCAGCTCGATATCAACCTTGGTGGCCGAACCTCTCTTATGAGGTCAAAAACCGTTATGGAAAACCCATACAAGGCTATCAAAGGTCGCGCATTATACTAAGTTGATCGCAATTGCTCAAGACCCGAACAGATCCTTTTTGCATAAATCGCTGATCTTTTTTTAGCAGAGCTGATTATTGTTCAAAAATAGTGCGCGTATGTTACCAGAAATCCTACACCCTACAACTACTAATTCTCCATCCGCCCTATATTTAATTATGCTGGGCGATTATTTGTGTTTGGCTAGGTTAAATTGATAACCTAAGATAACGTAAAGCCTGCCACCATATTGATATAAATCATTCACTTATCGGAGTCAGAATGTCGCAACTCCTATCTGCAATTCCACTGACATCCCTAAATGGCGTTGGTGCTAAAGTTGCCGAAAAATTGGCTAAGATAGGCCTAATTACCGTTCAAGACCTTTTATTTCACCTTCCTCATCGCTATGAAGACCGAACTCGCGTCTATCCAATGGCCAGTTTGCACGCAGGACTATGGGCTGGAGTACAAGGCAAGGTAATGTCAGTGGATACTGTTTTTGCCAGGCGAAAAATGTTGACCGTTAAGATTAGCGACGGCAATGGCACCATTACACTGCGATTTTTTAACTTTACCGCTGGAATGAAAAATAACTTCAGTGAAGGCAAGTTAGTGCATGCCTACGGTGAGATAAAAAGGGGCAATCAAGGGCTAGAGATTGTTCACCCCGACTTTAAGTTCTTCAACGAAGGCAAAACCGTCGCAACTGAATCCAGCCTCACCCCTGTTTATCCGACTACTGATGGCCTGCGTCAATTGACCCTGCGCACTCTTACCGATCAAGCGTTAGAGCTGCTGGACAAGTCAGCGGTCAATGAACTATTACCGAGTGGCTTGTATGATGCTCAGCTGTCTCTTAATCAAGCACTACATATTGTTCATCGCCCTGAGCCTGAGATTGACCTAGAGCAATTTGATTTGGGCCGTCATCCATCGCAACTGCGACTTATCATCGAAGAGTTACTGGCACAGAACCTTTCTATGCTGGCATTAAGAAGCAAGGGGCAATTAGACAAAGCGATTCCTTTGCCCGCTTCATCACGCCTCAAAACAGGGTTGCTTGAATTACTACCCTTTTCTCCAACAAACGCGCAGTCGAGAGTGGTTAAAGAGATCGAGGGAGATCTTATCAAGCCCCACCCTATGATGCGTCTTGTTCAGGGCGATGTAGGTTCTGGTAAAACTCTCGTTGCGGCTCTTGCGGCGGTAACTGCCATTGAGCAGGGTTATCAGGTGGCCATGATGGCACCTACTGAGTTGCTTGCAGAGCAGCACGCCATCAACTTTTCTACTTGGTTTGAACAGCTAGGAATAAAAGTCGGCTGGCTAGCGGGCAAGGTTACTGGTAAAGCAAAACAAACTCAGTTAGAAGCTATTGCTAGTGGCGAGGCACAGATGGTCGTTGGAACACACGCCCTGTTTCAAGAGCAGGTGAAGTTTCATAACCTATCGCTGGTTATCATCGATGAGCAACACCGCTTTGGTGTTCATCAGCGACTCGAGCTAAGAGAGAAAGGGGCCGCTTCTGGTCACTACCCTCACCAGCTGATCATGACGGCAACGCCAATCCCTAGAACCCTTGCTATGACGGCCTACGCCGATCTTGAAACCTCTGTGATTGATGAGCTCCCACCGGGGCGTACGCCAATACAAACCGTGGCTATTCCCGATACCAAACGCGCCGATATTATTGAACGCATTCGCGCAGCCTGCGCTCATGAAGGAAAACAAGCCTATTGGGTTTGTACCTTGATTGATGAATCCGAGGTGCTTGAGGCGCAAGCTGCTGCAGAGATCGCAGAAGAGCTTACGGCCAAGCTGCCAGAATTAAAAGTTGGGCTGGTTCATGGCCGTATGAAACCTGCTGAAAAACAAGCCATCATGGCGCAGTTTAAGTCCAATGAGCTTCAGCTCTTGGTCGCAACCACGGTTATTGAGGTGGGCGTGGATGTGCCCAATGCTAGCTTGATGATCATAGAGAACCCTGAGCGCCTTGGACTTGCCCAGCTCCACCAGCTACGTGGACGAGTGGGACGCGGCACAGTAGCAAGTCATTGCGTGCTTCTCTACCATGCACCACTGTCTAAAACAGCTCAGAAACGACTGGGAGTATTAAGAGAGAGTAATGATGGTTTTATTATTGCGCAGCGTGACCTTGAAATAAGAGGCCCTGGAGAGCTACTGGGGACCAAACAAACCGGTATTGCCGATTTCAAGATTGCCGACTTAGTTAGAGATCAACATCTCGTGCCCCAAGTACAAAAAATGGCGCGCTTTATTCATGAACAATACCCTGAAAATGCACAAGCCATCATTCAGCGCTGGATAGTCAACAGTGATGAATATGCCAAGGCATAGATCAAACTATGGGCACAAATAAAAAGAGCCCTATATATTATATGTAGGGCTCTTTTTGTTAATAATGGAAGTTAGCGTCGCTTTTTACCAGCACTCGCGAAGGCTGCCGCCATAGCGCCGCCCAAACCATTGTCTGCAGCCGAGCGACTGTCACGACGTTCATTTCTTACTGGTCGCTTGTTGTCTCGGTTGCCTTGTGGTTTGCTCGCACGGTTATCCTGCCCAGGCTGATCATTAAGGCGCATAGATAAAGCGATACGCTTACGCTGGATATCCACCTCCATCACCTTAACCTTAACGATGTCACCTGCCTTCACTACCTCACGCGGATCAGAGACATACTTATCTGTGAGCGCAGAGATATGCACGAGACCATCTTGATGTACGCCAATATCAACAAATGCGCCAAAATTAGCTACGTTAGAGACCACACCCTCAAGCACCATACCTACTTCAAGGTCTGACACCTTATCGATACCTTCTGCAAAGGTCGCTGTTTTAAACTCTGGTCTTGGGTCTCGACCTGGTTTATCCAGCTCTTTAATGATGTCTGTGACCGTAGGCAGACCAAATTGCTCATTGGTAAAATCGATAGCGTTTAGCTTACCTAGGAAGACACTATCTCCGATAAGGTTTGAGATAGGCTTGCTGGTTTTCTCCGCTATCGTTTTGACGACAGGGTAGGCCTCAGGGTGTACTGATGATGAATCCAGAGGGTTGCGACCATTCATGATTCGCAGGAAGCCCGCACTCTGCTCGAACGCTTTAGGTCCCATTCTGGCGACTTTCTTAAGGCTAGCGCGGCTTTCAAAGCGTCCGTTATCATCTCGATGCGCCACGATGTTTTGGGCAAGAGTGGTCGATAAGCCCGCCACACGATTAAGCAGTGCAGCTGAAGCGGTGTTTACATCCACACCTACGCCGTTTACACAGTCTTCAACCACGGCATCCAAACGCTTTGCCAAAGACGACTGACTCACATCGTGCTGATACTGACCCACACCAATAGATTTAGGGTCAATTTTAACAAGCTCAGCAAGTGGGTCTTGTAAACGGCGGGCAATAGACACCGCGCCACGCAAAGACACATCCATATTAGGGAACTCTTTGGCCGCCAATTCAGAGGCTGAATACACAGATGCCCCCGCTTCACTGACCACAATCTTTTGTACCTTGACGCCCTTCTTGATGATGTCGCCAATAAAGGTGTCAGATTCACGAGAAGCCGTACCGTTACCAATCGCCACCAAATCCACATTGTGCTGTTTTATCAATCGCTCAATGGTTTGCATCGACTTGTCGTATTGCTTTTGTGGTGGATGTGGGTAGATAACATCCGTTGCCAGTACCTTACCAGTACCATCCACTACTGCGATTTTACAGCCCGTTCTTAGTCCAGGATCAAGACCTAATGTTGCACGAGGCCCCGCAGGTGCGGCCATTAGCAAGTCTTTCAGGTTGGTCGCAAACACTTCAATAGCGCCTATCTCTGCGCGCTCTTTCATGGCAGACATTAGCTCGGTTTCAAGGTGCATGGAGACCTTCACCCTCCAAGCAAAGCTAATCACTTGCTTACGCCACGTATCAGCAGGGGCATCACTTAATGAAATTCGGTAATGATCCGTGATGATGGTTTCACAGTATGAGCTGCGAATAGATGGGTCTTGTGCCGGGTCAGCATTGAGAGACAACTGCAAAAAGCCTTCATTGCGTCCGCGCAACATGGCTAGAGCGCGATGCGAAGGTACTCGGCTTATTGCTTCATCATGCTCAAAGTAATCCTTGAACTTCTCTCCCTCAGACTCTTTGCCAGAAATCACTCGAGATTGAAGCTGTGCATGCTTGTTGAGGTAGTTGCGCAGCTTTTCTAGCAGGTCGGCATCTTCTGCAATTCTTTCCATCACAATGGCTCGCGCGCCATCCAATGCGGCTTTGGTGTCAGAGATACCCTGCTCTGGATTCAAATATTTCTCAGCTTCTACCTCAGGTACAAGGGAGGCATTACCCCAAATCGCATCCGCCAAAGGCTCCAAACCTGCCTCTATGGCAATCTGTCCCTTAGTGCGACGCTTAGGTTTATATGGAAGGTAAAGGTCTTCAAGACGAGTCTTGTTATCGGCCTGATTGAGCTCTTTTTCCAACTCAGGGGTTAGTTTACCTTGGTCTGAGATGGACTTAAGGATCGACTGCCTACGTTCGGCCAGTTCTCGTAGATAAGTCAAACGACTGTCTAGGGTACGCAGTTGGGTATCATCAAGCCCTCCCGTGACTTCCTTTCTATAGCGAGCGATAAACGGTACTGTATTCCCTTCATCAATCAGGTTCGCCGTCGCAGTCACCTGTTGCGTAGCAACATTTAGCTCAGCGGCGATAATTTGAAAAATCGTCTGACTCATCTTAATTCACTTGTTTTTCCTTAGGGTTTGAAACTAACTATGGGGGCAAATGTCAGAAAAACCAGATAGCTAAAGGGGCAATGGCTCGAATAATCAACGATCAATGAGTTAATTTGAAGAATTAACCTAACATTTGCCTGCAAGCCACTGATTATTAGTTAGAATTAAAACCAGTAACCCGACAAAAAAAACCTAGCTGCTAATAGTTGGGTAGATATGGATGTTGATAATGAAAAAGATAAATAAATCTCTCTCTCTGCTCATCGCCTCTATGGTCAGCCTACCTCTGTTGGCTGACGGGAATGATACTGCCGTAATGATGAAAAACGACAAGCAGGCCTACACCACTGCAGATCCGGCTCTTGAATGGCAAGATAAGGTCATACTGGGGCGCGTGGAAAACGTCTACTACCAAGATATTGATGGTCTGACTGAACAGCCTTTCATTGGCAAAATAGATACCGGCGCTGACACCACCTCAATGCATGCTGAAAACATCCACGTCTACAGCAACAATGAGAAATACGAAGGAATGCAAGATACCGAACTGATGCAGACGATTGTCGATGAGTTTGGTGGTCCTAAGAGCAATTGGTGGCTTGAAAGCTTTGATACCCCTGAGCGAAATATTCAAGGGGTGGTTAAATTCGATATTCGCCACCCAACAACCGGTGAAGTCATCTCATTAGAGCGCCCGCTGGCACGTACCAGTGTTATTCGTAGTCGCACCAGTGAGATCCCGCTGTATCGCCCTGTTATCAATATTCCACTTAAGATAGCGGGCATTACCGTCAATACCGATGTTAACCTGACCGACCGTAGCAACTTCTCGGCACCTATCCTTATTGGTAAAACCTTCCTTAAGCAAAATGCATGGGTGTTTGCCGGTTACGACTACCTTCAATCACAAAATGACGCTCGTATCGTTGGACGCAGCGAAGAATTTTTTGTTGATGGTGTCTCGCTAAAAACCAGTTTCTCTCTAGCCAACAGCTACAGTCAAATGCACGCAATGGACATCAAGATTGATGAAGAAAAGCGCACAGTGACTTTTGATACTGCAAATAAGGCCGGCGACAAAACAACTCTGACTCTGCCGCTAGAGCGCATGCTTAGAGTGAGTGGCGAAGAACGACCTTTGGTATTTGTTCCAGTGAAGGCGGGCGACTTCGAGAAGCCTATCTTGGCGTACCTAAAAGATCGCTCTAAATACAGTTCTCAATTACGTTTAGGTAAAAACACGCTCAACAAGTACTTCATTATCGATACTAAAGATAAGAATGTACTGCGTGCAGAAAACATGACGCTAGAAACCCTGCTCAGTGAGCGTGACCCACTGATTGTTGCGACCCACGAAATCATTTACCTAGACGGCGCGCCAGTGAATGCCGAGCCTTCTTTTGCGATTAACACTCCAGTGCTATTCGTTGATGGCTTTGAGCTAAGCAAAGGTAAAAATGGCGAGCAAGCCAGCTTCTACATTCCAAGTAGCGACGGCAGTGATAAAAAAGTCATTAAAAAGGTAGAGCGTAAGATCCGCGTGGGTGAGAGCGTTCGACCAATCCTAAAAGAGCAAGTGGTTATCGGCGGAAAAGAGATGACACTTGAGTTTGCTCTTGAAGCGATTGGTAAGGGCGATGAACCCCACTTTGCCATCGGCCGTGCCTTTAAAAAGGATGGCGTGCTTGTGAATACGCGTACCGAAGACCTGTTAGACCCTCGTCCACTGTTCCATACGGGTTACATTGAGAAAGCACAGGTTGAAGGGCTTAAGTTCTCAGTAAAACTGGATACCGGTGCTGATATCAGCTCAATGAATGCCCTAAACATCAAACGCTTCGAAAAAGATGGCAAGGAGATGGTGAGCTTTGATTATGAAAATGCCGAAGGCTTGAAGCAGAGCTTCACCAAGGAAGTGGTCGATATCATGCGCATCCGAGCAAAAGCCGGAGAAAAGCCGAATGAGCGCCCAGTGATCATGATGAACGTAACACTTGGCGAGGTGAGCAAAACCGTTCGTGTTAACCTGCAGGACCGAAGTCGCTTTGAATACAGCATGATTCTTGGAAAGAACTTTTTGAAGAATGGTGTTGTAGTTGGTAGCGACAATACTTATCTATTGGGTAAGTAATCACGCATGAACAATAACCACAAATGAAGACAAATTTAATTACCCGCGAGGGCTTTGAAAAACTACAGCAAGAGCACGATTACCTCTGGAACGAACGTCGTCCAGAGGTCACCAAGATAGTCACTTGGGCTGCCAGCCTAGGTGACCGCTCTGAAAATGCTGACTACCAATACAACAAACGCTTGCTACGACAAATCGATCGCCGAGTTCGCTACCTTCGCAAGCGAATGCCCGACCTTAAGGTTGTCGACTACGCTGCGGCTCAAGACGGTAAGGTGTTCTTTGGTGCTTGGGTGGAAATAGAAAACGAAGAGGGCGATACCAAGCACTTTCGTATTGTAGGGCCTGATGAGATTTATGGTGAAGAAGTGAAACACTATATCTCCATCGATTCTCCGATGGCACGTGCATTGCTTAAAAAGGAAGTTGACGACGAAGTCGTGGTGAGAACACCTGAGGGTAACAAAGAGTGGTTTGTTAACAAAATCAGTTACCAATCACAGGATCAATATAAAACTGATTAAAACCCACCGGTTACATCAATTAAAATGATGATTATTGGGTGACATTAACATTATCTAACACTTTTGCTGTCTATAATTAGGCCAATTTTGTTACATTTCCACGGGTATTATCAGCCAGGTGTGATAAGGAGCGAATTTGCAAATAGTGACGGACTACTTGATCGCACTCGCCAACTCCCACTTTTAAAATAAAAAATTGGATGTAAGTAGGTCTATTATAATGCAAGAAAATTTCAAGATTTTGGTCGTCGATGACGATGCACGCCTCCGCTCTCTATTAGAGCGTTATCTTTCTGAGCAAGGCTTTCATGTCCGTTCTGTTGCCAATGCTGATCAGATGGATCGCCTGCTAACCCGTGAAAATTTTAACTTAATGATATTGGACCTTATGCTGCCGGGAGAAGATGGGCTATCTATCTGCCGTCGCTTGCGTAGTGCCAATAACATGCTACCTATTCTGATGCTTACCGCTAAAGGTGATGAGATCGATAGGATTGTTGGCTTAGAAGTCGGGGCGGATGATTACCTACCAAAACCATTCAACCCAAGAGAGCTACTAGCTCGTGCAAAAGCGGTATTGCGTCGTCAATCTGTTGAAGCACCAGGCGCACCGAGCTCAGAAGAAGCTATCGTAGAATTTGGCGAATTTGCGCTAAACCTAGGTACTCGCGAAATGTATCGTGGCGAAGAGCTAATCCCTCTCACCTCTGGTGAATTTGCGGTTCTTAAGATCCTTGTAACGAATGCTCGTGAACCAATGTCACGCGACAAGCTAATGAATCTAGCTCGTGGTCGTGAATACTCGGCAATGGAACGCTCAATCGACGTACAGATCTCTCGTCTGCGCCGTATTCTTGAGGAAGATCCAAGCCACCCACGCTACATCCAAACTGTATGGGGCCTAGGCTACGTCTTTGTTCCAGACGGTCGTAAAGTTTAAACACCAGGATCTATTAATGCGATCGCGTAGTTCGATAACCCAAACAATCATTGGCTTTATAGCGCTTTTGATTGCCAGTCAGGCCTTCTCTTACTACGCGATTTTTAACTACGCATTACTTCCCAGCCTCAAGCAGTTCAACCGAATCCTTTCCTACGAAATCAACCTCGTGATGGAAGAGTATGCTCGAATTCGTCAAGAATCAGAGCTTGGTATCCCTGAAAGTGAACGCACCACCCCACTTAGGCAAGCCCTGCTGCTTAGGCTAGGCGTTAGCGTGCATCCACTGGTAGGAACCATTGAAGAAGAGTACCAAAAAGCCTTTTATCTTGATTTCATGAGCGATGAGATCACCGAAGAAATAGGCTCTCCCGCAGAAGCTCGACTTGCTCGAGACAGTGAAAGCTATTTACTGTGGATCAAGCTTGACGCCATGCCGAACTGGCTTCTAAGGGTCCCTCTCACAGAACTCACACACAATGAATTTAAGCCGTTGTTTATCAATAGCTTACTGATAACCATTTTCTTGATACTGGGTGGGTGGAGCTTTATACGCTGGCAAAATCGGCCACTTAAGAATCTAGAGTCTGCTGCCATCAGTGTCGGCAATGGGGTAATTCCAGAGCCCCTTCCCGAGAAAGGAACCACTGAGATACGCGCTGTGACTACCGCCTTCAACAAGATGGCTAGAGGCATAGAAGAGCTCGAAACCGATCGCCGCTTAATGCTTGCAGGCGTGAGCCATGATATTCGAACGCCACTGACTCGTATTCGATTAGCAACTGAAATGATGTCAGAAACCGACAACTACCTCGCCGATGGGATTATCCAAGACATCGATGAATGTAATGACATCATTGCTCAGTTTATTGACTATCTAAAGCCCGTTGATCGCGCCGACTTTAGTAACATCAGCCTCAATGAAATGGTGGAAGAACTAAGGCGCGCACTTAAGATCTACGAGGCAGGTGGTCCATTAGAGAGTGGTCTTGACCAAGATATCTTAAACTACACCTTTGATATTGATTTAAAAGAAGATTTACCTGATATCTACGCCAGTTATATCCCGATAAGACGCACACTCAGCAACCTGCTAGTAAACTCAAAACGCTACGGAGATAAATGGATTGGCATCAAAACTGGCGTCTCAGACCACAACAAGAAAGTATGGATATCCATTGAAGATAATGGGCCCGGTATTGATGAGCAGCAGATGCAAAAGGTATTTGAACCCTTTACTCGCGGTGATACCTCTCGAGGCAGTGAGGGCACAGGTCTTGGGCTGTCTATTGTTAAGCGCATCGTTACCGAGCATAACGGCAGCATAGAGATGTCAAACCGAAAAGAAGGTGGCTTGAGGGTTAAACTCACCTTTAATGCATATCGTAAATAGCTTTTCTCAGATACAAAAAAGCCGAATTTCATAATGAAATTCGGCTTTTTACTTTAAGTGTTTAATTTACTGATAGTAAGAGTGAGCGCCCTGCTCGTGCTCTGTTGCGTCTTTAACCGCAACCAGTTCATCAGAAAACTCTTGAAGAAGCTGTTTCTCGATACCGTCTTTTAGCGTCACATCAACCATTGAACAGCCATTACAACCGCCGCCAAATTGAACTAGGGCAATGCCGTCGTCAGTGATTTTTACTAGGCTTAGATGACCGCCGTGGCTCGCTAGTTGTGGGTTGACCTGAGTTTGAATCACGTACTCAACGCGCTCTAGTAGCGGTGCATCATCTGACACTTTACGCATTTTAGCGTTTGGCGCCTTCAGCGTTAGTTGAGAGCCCATCTTATCGGTGACGTAGTCAATCTCAGCGTCTTCCAAAAATGGCAGGCTTAACTCGTCCACATACGCAGAAAAAGCCTCGTATGGGAATTCAGTATCTGTTGCTTCTACCGCTTCCGGTGGACAGTAAGATACGCCACACTCAGCACTCTGCGTACCTGGGTTGACCACGAATACTCGAATGTTGGTTCCGTCTGCTTGCTGTGCCAGCAGGTTAGCGAAGTGCGATTGCGCAGTTTCTGTAATAGTAATTGTATTAGACACGATAAATACCTGAGTAATTCTGTAGGTTATTATTGGTATTCTACTCCGTTAGATTTTTTTTTCAAACATGTAATAGCAATGAACCATTAACGCTATTTATTTGATAATCACAAATGTGACACGACAGTCAAAATACACAGATGAACATGTAATTGTCATGAAATGGGCTTTGATGCCCGGCAAATACAGTAAACATCGATTCGTTTCACACCCTGCTCTCTTAATAACAAACACACCTCTGCCACCGTACTTCCCGTTGTCACCACATCGTCAACCAGCGCAATATGCGGCTGATTTTGTATTCTAGTTAGATAACGAGGTGATAAAGAAAAGGCATGCTTAAGGTTCACTAAACGCTGCCTACGATTAAGTCCCATCTGTGTTTTCGTCACTTTGATGCGCTTTATTGCTTTTGACAAAACTTGCGACTCAACACCAACCTCCTCTTTCAAGCTTTGTGAAAGATACTCGGCCAAGTAATCACTTTGATTAAAGCCTCGCACACTTTGCCTCCTCCAATGCAGTGGAATGGGTAACAATATAAGCGCGGGCGATGTTAAGCGTTCGGCAAGCAGTAAAGCCAACTCTCTGGCGTGCCACACCTGACGTCGATACTTAAGTCCCTGCACGTATTGAGATAATGGCTGGTTGTATTCTCCTACGCAGTACAATCGGTCCCATGGAGGAGGGTCGCTTACACACCCACCGCAGCGCTCCACTGGCATTTCCATCAAAGTGCCACACGTCGTACAGCGACAAACTGGCTTTAAAAGATCTAAGCATTCTGAGCACCAGATAGGGTTTGTTTCACCTTGCAACGGCTTTTCGCAGCCGTAGCAGTTGGAGCCAAGCACCTTATACGCACTATGTCGTATCCAACCCAAGAAACGATGCAAGCATTGAGTTAATCGTCGATTTCCAATAATCTGCTCTCATTGTCTTTAGTTACTACCCCTTATTTTTAGCCCATGGTCGAGCACTAAAGGGCTTAAAAGGGTATGAAATACGGGTGAAATAAATGAGCACAGAGACCAAGCTACATTGGGATATTTATGGAGAGGGCGAGAACCTCATTCTTATCCATGGCTGGGGAATGAATGGAGCCGTTTGGCATCAGGTGGTTGAAGATCTGAGCCAAAGCTTTCGTGTTCATGTGGTTGACCTGCCTGGTTATGGACATAGTCATCAAGTACATAGCCAATCTATCGCTGACATCGCCGATAGAGTCCTGCAAGATGCGCCAGAGAAAGCCATATGGCTCGGTTGGTCTCTTGGTGGCCTTATCGCAACGCATGTTGCTATGCACCAAGCTGAGCGCGTTACAAAGCTGGTAACCCTAGCGAGCTCACCGCGCTTCTCAGCGGAAGGTCGCACATGGAGAGGCATCGCGCCTAGTGTACTCAATGACTTTACCTCGCAACTCACCGAAGACTTCCAAGGCACCATTGAGCGCTTCATGGCCTTACAAGCAATGGGAAGCCCATCGGCGAGGCAAGATGTAAAACAATTGAAAAGTGCCGTGCTATCGCGCCCTATGCCGAACCCAAACGCTCTTCATCTTGGTCTTGAACTATTAGCTACCATTGATTACCGCGAATACCTTAATACCCTAACTATGCCTATCCATCGCCTCTATGGACGTCTTGACGGTCTAGTACCAGTTAAGGTGGCATCAGTGTTGGATAAAGAGTTAGAGACGAGTTCACATATATTTAAGGCCTCTTCCCATGCTCCGTTTATGAGCGAGAAACAGGCCTTTTGTGATTTGATAAAGCAGCTTTAAATGGGATTAATCCTGAGTCAGGATCTTATTCCAAGGAAGGTCGCGATCGCCTATGACAATAAAGTTAGGGTTTTCTAAGGTTTCGCGTAAATTGTATGAGAGCGGCTCAAGTCCGGTATCCAAGATAGTGCCACCGGCTTCTTCAACGATACATTGTGTGGCCGCTGTATCCCACTCACCTGTTGGTCCCAGGCGCAGATAGCAGTCGGCGCTTCCCTCCGCAACCAAGCAGGCTTTTAAGGCCGCTGAGCCTAATGGGATCAATTCGTAATTCCATTCATTACTCATACATTCGGTAATGCGGTTGATATCCTGACGTCGGCTTATCGCGATGGTAACGTTTTGTTTGATCAATTCATGGGTGTGGGTATTGATACGAATGCTCTCATCCATATCGGGAATCTTCCACGCGCCTTTTCCATGATAGGCGTAATAAACCACCCCAGACACTGGTGCATACACAACCCCCATAACGGGTTTGTTATGTTCAACAAGCGCAATTATGGTCGCAAAGTCGCCACTGCGAGCAATAAACTCTTGGGTGCCATCTAGGGGATCCACCAGCCAGTAACGTTCCCACTGCTCACGCTCAGCAAGGCTGATGTCCGCGTCTTCTTCAGATAAGACCGGAATATCAGGCGTGAGCTCAGGCAGGCGCTCCATAATCAGTTTATGTGCAGCCAAGTCAGCACTCGTGACCGGAGTATCATCTGACTTAGTAAACTCTTCGTAGTTTCGCTTTTGATAGATATCGAGAATAAGCTGGCCTGCAGAGCGGGCAATCTCTATAACATTAGGTAATAAGTGGGAAAGGTCTTGTCTCATTATTAATCACCCTTTTGCTGAGAGAAGTAGCGCTGCGCCAACATTAAGGCACTGATACTGCGAGCCTCACAAAAGTCCATATGCGTTAACAGTTCGTCTGCTTGAGCAAGAGGCCAACGAACCAAGGTAAGAGGTTCAGGCTCATCACCCACTAAGGTTTCAGGATAGAGGTCTTCAGCAACAAACAGAGTCATCTTGCTGGAAAAATAAGAAGGAGCCAGAACGACTTGCTTTAAAGGAACAAAGAGATTGGCACCAAAGCCAATCTCTTCTTTTAATTCACGATTGGCAGCCTCAACTGGAGTTTCGCCAGCATCAATAAGCCCTTTGGGAAACCCTAGCTCGTAGCTTTCAGTGCCTGCAGCGTATTCTCGAACCAGCAGAAGATCCCCCTCAGCTGTGAGCGGAACCACCATAACCGCATCGCGACCACTAGGGCGCATTCGCTCATAGGTTCTAAGTTCTCCATTAGAAAACTCTAAATCCAAAGCCTCGATGCTAAACAAGCGCGAACGCGCAACCTCGGTTTTGTTTAAAATCTTTGGCTTTTTCTCGCCTGCCATCCTAGTTAGCCTCTTCAATCATTCATTTGTATAAGCCTCAACCACTATATGGAAAAAAGCCCGCAATGAAAACTGCTAAACATTCCTACACGATAAATTGGTTAAAGCTTACCTGAATAGACAAAAGGGTACTGCCCTTGTCCATTGGGTTCACCTAACCATTTTAATTGCTCACCCAGTCTTTGTGGAAACTCTGCACCCGGCTTGAACCAAGCATCCAAGTCGTAGGTCATATTAGGCTGTAGAGAAGCGGTAAACGCACCAGAAACCTGAGCGGTTTCTTGATTGCCCTTCGCTGCCAGCTGACTGTCAGTACAACTAATATCAGAAATAATAGTCCCTAGATCTAGATTACCCAATGGCGATGAAACCACACTTTGATTCCATACTAGATTCGCTTCGCCGGTTTCACACCAAGGTGATGCATACTTATAATCTTTGACGATGAGTTCAAACTGTCCATCAGCGGTAACAGGAGCTGGGATATTCACGTACTTCAGTGCTTGATCTGCAGGTATAGAAGCCATCAAGTTATTGGCATAAGGACCGCTAAAGCCATAGCCTACGGTTCCTCTGCCTGTTAAACCCAACTCACTATTTCGACCAAACCGGATATTAAGCTCGGCCTTTCCCTGAATCAGTTTCCAAGCTTGTAGATCCCAGTTTACCTCACCAAAACCATACTGCTGCCAGGAGACGATTTTTGCTCTTCCCTGCCACAAGGTACCACTAATACCAGAGATACTCAGGCCATTGATTCGAGGCAACTGCTCTATTGCAAACTTGGCAGGCAGGTGAACGATAACGCTACACAAGAATACGGCTAACAGTAGAAAGCCGTATGCAAAAATCTTCTTTAGACTGACACCAAACATTAACTACCTGCTCTTTTAAACTGCAATCTTTTCACCTCTACGACCCCTTTCTTTTCGGTTTCGTTGATATCAAAAAAGGCGACGTCTACCCCTTTTTCTTGACGCAAATACAGTAACCAATTCATTAGACGATTAAACGCCACTGGTTGAACCCACACCTGAACCATATCGTCACGAGGTTGAAGGCGAATCAGTTCGATATTAAATCGTCCTGTAGAAGTCGACAGCAGTTGGTTTAGGGGTTCATTGGAGATAGAAGGTGCGCCACTGGTTTTACGCAACTCAGTAATCGCGTTCGCTTCTTTTTGTACCCAACTCAAAAGTTGTGTTTCACTGATTAAGCGGGCCTGTGCCAATTCGTTCTTCTGCTTAAGTGGCGCAAAGCCGCCCCAATACAGCAAACCCGCAACACCAAAGCCAATCGCGATAATCAACATACGCTGTTCACGAAGGCTAATACTGCTCCAATATCCTAGGATAGCTTGTTGTAATCCTCGCATTACTTCACCTTCAATACGTAACTGCTGCTGACCAAATCACCATTACGGTTGATCTGCCCTTGGTCTACCAAAAACTTCTCAGAAAAGGCCACTCTCAGTTGCTCAAAGGTTTGGAAGTCACTCGCTTGCGCTTGGATTCGCAACTCTTCGCGATCACTATCGAACTTGAGGCTCTGTATTTGAACTTTATCGCTATCTTTAAGGGCAACTTGCACGTCAAGTAGCCAAACCATTAAGGGCGCATCCACAGTTCCACCGCTCAATCGTGTTTTTTCATCACTCATTTGACGCTTAAGGTAGCTAACTGTTGGGATACGATTTTTATCAGGAAAGACCGCTCTAAAAATTCGTTCACTCTCGGCTCGATACGCCGTCGCCTGAGTCTCTATTTGGCTGACTTGGGTATAGGTATTAATACCAAAAATAACCAATAGCACTAATGCGGCAATAGCCGGAGCTTGCCAAAGCTTGATGTTTTTAAGCCACGATGACTGTCGCTTGAACTCGCCCGATAATAAGTTGATCGTCGAAAGCTGCGCATTCTTAGCCAGTAGAGCCATAGGTAACTCTGCAGGTAAGGCCTCAATCTTTGGGTTTTCAATGCTAGATAATGACTCAGGTATAGAGCCAAAACATTGAATATGAACAGGTTCTTCAGAAGGTGACTCTTCCTCGTCTTCGATATCCACCGTAAAAGGGGGGCGAGCCAATGCATACGGCACTAGCGCTTCTGGTAGCACTATGCCTTGATAGATATCTTGGCGAATCAAGCAGTAGCCTTGCCAAGGAAGCATAGGGATAGTGCTGCCATCCAAAGGCAAAGATAATACATCAGGCAAGACGCGATGAAGCTCTATGCCCGCCTCGAAGAAACGTTCAATGCATTGCTGAAGATAATCTTTATCGACTGCAGCTACCCATGCCTTATCGCTTGTTTGCTTGAGTATCGAGAAGTGCAATTCATCAATGTCTTGAGCCAGCTCTTCTTCCAAGAGGAATGGCAACATGGTTGAGAACTGGCGTGAAGCACCAGCAGGCACTCCGACTTCTCGTAAAGCCACATCTTGGCCATCTAATAATAGGGCAACGCTTCGCTCGGTCGCATAGGAGGTGAGTTCTTCTAATTCCTCTAAGCCACCGAGTTCACCACTGGCAATGATCTCGTTCTCTGTCGATGACCAAACCAACCATGGAATTGTTTTTAAATTCTGCCTACTGAGCCGAACTGTCAGGATTTCGCTCACTAATTCCTCCAAATCGTCGGCGTACTACTCGCGATTCGTCTTGATTTTCACTATAAAGCAGGCTCCTCAAGCGAACTCGGGCATCCTGCACAAATACTTCTGCATCTAATTCAAAATAACGGCTATCTACAGATAGATATTCCTTCGCCTTGTTTTTTATTTCGGCACTGATACCGGCGATATTGCCTTCAGCCAAGAAATCATCAGTGCTCTCCCACCCATCATATGGGCGATCTTCAATAACCTGCTTGGCCTGATCTTCACTCAAGGCTGGCTCAAACAGTGCGACCAATAGCTTAGATTGCCATGGCCTAAGTGTATTCACATTGATGCGCAAGTCATCGGTAGGCAGCGCGCACGCTAACCATGAGATGCGTCTCATTGATGGGCCATCCATCTGATATACACTGCGTAGCTCACTCAAATCAGCAATCAGACCATTGGCAGCCATATAGGATGGAGACAATCCCTCATAAGTGGCATCTTCCACACCTGCCTGAGTCATCACACCATCGTCTTTATCTAGGTATTCCCATGTGGAGTCGGCAACGACCTCAGCTTGATAACTGTCTAGTCCTACCTCTTCCAGCAAGGTTCGCCACACCTGCAACAAGTATGGACGAGAACTGGAAGTAGGGTCGATAGTGACTGCGGCCAGTGAGTTAACGTTAAAACACGCCTGCATATCCCTAACTACGCCTCTCGCCTCACCGTAATCCAATGGGTAGGATTGCTCCTCTAACGCCCATGGCTGACTTAGATTGACCGTATCACCGTCTTCTAAGCTCTCCTCGATGCCGTATTTGGCTAATGCCTCGACGCCGATGGCGTACCAATAGGCTTGCTGGTTATCCACCTGACTGCTTGCCCTATCCACCCCCAGAACCAATCGTTCTGACATGGTGGCGGCGATGGCGGTCATAATAGCCAACAGAAGCAATACCACTAGCAAGGCAACGCCTTGTTGCTTGCTTTGTCCTTTCATTTTTTGCGAATTACTGAGGCGTATCTTCATTAATCCTCTCTAGCTGACCATCAGCCGTTAGGTAGATACGCTCAAGCTTGCCATAATCTTCTAGGGTTAAATGCACGGCCACAGCCTTAGGCAATGAACCATTGTCTTCCCATTCTTCTAGCCAGCTTTCTCCGTTATAAAAACGAATATCAAACTCCTCGACCTTATCAAGAAGCGGGGTCACGATACCTTGCTGTCCAACCGGAGTGTCTGGGTATCGCCACCAAACTCGCTCAAGCTTATGATCTCGAATTCGATAGCCTACTTTGGTGACTTCTCCGCGAGGGAACTGCTGCTGTGGATTAATCCAGCCTAAACGAGTAAACAGCACACCTTTTTCATCGGAATCAAGCAGGTTATCTTGCCAATAAATGAGCGACTCACCCGCTTCTTGTCCGTCATTACGAAAACGACGAATCGCTATCTGACGAAAATCACTATCTAGATAGACTAGGGTTGCCTGCAACTGCTGCAAGCGCCCTAATTTCTCTTGAGACTGCTGATTGCTCAGCTGAGTCTGAAATACCACCTGATACGCCGCCATACTGAGGCTAGCAAACACGGCAATCGCCACCAGCACCTCAATCAGGGTAAAACCTTTCGCCTTTTTATAACGGTACATAACTTCTTACCGTAACTAGGGGGCTATCCATTTTTTCATCTAGGGCCACACTGACATCAACCGCTCGCAAATAAGCGGTGCTTGTTGATATTGGTGTAATAGACCAATACCAGGTATAACCGGCTAATTCAGAGGTGCCTTTACGTGCTGTCTTAGGAGGCTCGGCTAGCATCATCAATGCCATTTGATTGTCCACTACCATGCCAGCAAAGGTCTTTTGCTCAAGGTAACCGATACTATTAATGTGCTGAGTAACAGCCCTAACCACACTAATAGAAGCCGTTGCAAAGATAGCCAGAGCAATCAAAACCTCTAGCAAGGTCATGCCTCTAGAGGACTTCATCGTCGAGCTCCTCACCAGGTTTCAGCAATCGAAAGCTACCGTTTTCTAGCGCCATCACGCGCCAGTTTTGCTCGCCTTGTGCTTCTGAGCTTGGGTGGATGTAGACCTCAAAGGGTGTCAGTTCACCACTGGACAAAATAAAGACCTGAGGCGGCGCCTCTTTGTCTTTGTTTTCTTCCTCTGCAAACATTTCCTCATCAAACAGCGATCCCTCTTCAAACAAGCTGTCTTTTTTGCCCCAAACACCATCACCCAGCTCCCAGGCGAGTGTTAGGCCATCTTCAAGCTCGGTATCTGCAGGGATTCTGCGATGCTCTAGTGCCTGCCAACCCTCTCGAGTCAGTTGCAAAAGTCGATACTTGTTTCCTGCGGGATCAAAGCGAATACCCAGATCCCAACCGTTCAATATTGCGTCTTGATGCAATAGGTTGAGACGTTGATAAAGCTGTTGCGCGCGAGTCTCTGCGGCATCTGAACTGCTAGTGGGTAAATTAACCACTACCGCTATGGCGCTAACCGATACCAAGACCATGACTAGCATGATCTCTAGGAGGGTAAAGCCGCGCTGTCGTTTATCACGTCTCACTATAGTTACGAATTATTGGAAATCTTGTAGATTCCAGTTGCCGATATCAGCAGCAGCTCCCTCGCCACCCTCTTGACCGTCAGCACCTAGAGTAAAGATATCGATGTTACCGTTATCGCCAGGGCTCAGGTATTGGTATTCGTTACCCCATGGGTCGTTTGGAAGACGACGAATGTAACCATCACCACGGTAGTTACGCGGCTCAGGAGACCCCGTTGGACGACTTACCAATGCGTCTAGACCTTGGTCTGTCGTTGGGTAGACACTATTGTCTAGCTTGTACATATCAAGAGCATTTTCTAACGCTACGATATCGGTAATCGCTTTTTGTTGGTCGGCCTTCTCTTTGTTACCCAAAAGGTTAGGCACAACGAAACTTGCCAAGATACCTAGAATAACGACAACAACCATAACCTCTAGCAAGGTAAAGCCTTGTTGTTTCTTATTATATTTCATTTTTTTCTCCATACACTCGGGCAAAAACATTAGGCGCCCGAAACCAAATTATTCAACTCAAGCAGCGGCATCATAGTCGCCACCACAATAAACAATACAATCCCTGCCATAAATACGATAAGTAATGGCTCAAAGATACCCAAAGCCAGGTTCACTTGCGATTCGAAGTCTTGGTCTTGGTTATCTGCCGCGCGAGTCAGCATTTGCTCTAACTCACCAGACTGTTCACCACTGGCAATCATATGCAGCATCATCGGTGGGAATAGCTTACTTTGCTGCAGAGAATGTCGAAGGCTTGCCCCTTCTCGCACCTTATCAGATGCCTCATAAACCTGCTTCTTAAAGAATTTATTACCCATTACCTCGGCGGCAACTCGCATGCCATCCAGCAATGGAATAGCACTAGCGGAACAAATCGCGAGAGTACGAGCAAAGCGAGAGGTATTGAGGCCTCTAGCCACTCGGCCGATAACCGGTACCTTGAGCACTTTGTGATCCCAGCTTAACCTAAGCGTGGGCTTTCTTAACAAAATCTTAGTACCCACAATTAAGGCTAAGATGCTTCCAACCAGCAACACGCCATAGTCTTGGACAAAGTCACTGGCGTTAATCAGGATTTGAGTGGAGGTAGGTAGTTCCTGCCCCATCTGGATAAATTGGTCAACGATCTTAGGGACCACTGTCGCCAGCAAAAAGCCGATAACACCTACTGCAATTAGGGTCAGCATGATCGGGTAAATCATGGCTTGTTGAAGCTTAGAACGAAGCTGTTGACGCTTCTCTGCATAGTCAGCTAAGCGCTCCAATACCGCATCTAGGTGTCCGGATTTTTCACCAGCCGCAACCATGGCACAAAAGAGATCATCAAAAATAGCAGGGTACTCGCGCATGCTGTCAGCAAGAGTGTAGCCTTCAACAACCTTAGAGCGGACGCTCACCAACATGCTGCTAATACGCGCTTTTTCTGATTGCTCAGCGACCGCTCTGAGGCATTCCTCAAGTGGCATTCCTGCCTGCACTAAGGTGGACAATTGGCGAGTTAACAAAGCAAGATCAGGGGTGCTTATTCCACGCTGAAAGCCTTTCGACTTAGCCGCTTCTTGCTTGGCTTTGGTTTCGGTTATTTCAACCGGCATCAAACCTTGCTCTTTCAGGCGGTGTCTTACCTGACGGGCATTATCACCTTCGATAACACCTTTTTTCTGGCGTCCTTTGACATCCAGTGCCTTGTATTCAAATGCCGCCATTACTCTTCCCTAGTCACTCGCATTACTTCTTCAAGGGTGGTCTTGCCGGCTCTCACCTTATCCAGACCATCTTGACGGATACTTGGGGTAGACGCACGAATAGCCAGTTCTATCTCTTGTTCGCTTTGCTCGCCATGGATCAGCTCTTGTACTTTTTCATCCACAACTAGCAGCTCATGGATACCTGTTCGGCCTTTGTAGCCCTTATGATTACAGTGCTCACAGCCATTGGGTCTATGCAAAACCAGATCATCTTCAGGTTGCAGATTAAACAGTTTCTTTTGCTCAGCATCGGCTTGGAAGGGTTGCTTACACTGTTGGCACAAAGTACGTACCAAACGCTGAGCTAAGATACCGAGCAATGATGAGGAGATAAGAAAGGGTTCTATACCCATATCTCGCAATCGGGTGATCGTACCCACTGCGGTATTGGTGTGCAGCGTTGACATCACCAAGTGACCGGTCAAAGACGCTTGTACCGCGATCTGTGCAGTTTCAAGGTCACGAATTTCACCGACCATTACCACATCGGGATCTTGACGCAAGATAGCTCTTAATCCGCGAGCAAAGGTCATATCGACCTTAGGGTTTACCTGAGTTTGTCCAATGCCGTCAATATCGAATTCGATTGGATCCTCTACCGTCAGAATATTGCGCTCAGCACTATTCAGCTCTTGTAAGCCCGCATACAAGGTGGTGGATTTACCCGAACCCGTTGGACCGGTAACCAAGATAATGCCGTGAGGTCGCTTGATAAGCGTTTGGAAATTGACGTGGTTATGGTGCGCCATACCTAAGCTGTTTAAGTCCAACTGTGTGGCGTTTTTATCGAGAAGACGCATCACCACTCGCTCGCCGTGAGACGAAGGCATTGTGGATACACGCACATCTACCGCACGCCCACCTATCAGCAGTGAGATACGACCATCTTGAGGTACGCGCTTCTCGGCGATATCAAGCTTAGCCATAACCTTAACCCTAGACACAAGCAGTGGCGCTAGCTTGCGGCTTGGCGCTAGGACGTCTCGCAGTACACCATCCACACGGAAACGAATAGACAGTGACTTCTCAAAGGACTCAATATGGATATCTGAGGCACCTTCTTTGATGGCCTCACCCAGCATGGCGTTGATCAGTTTAATGATCGGCGCATCATCTTCGGCCTCAAGCAAGTCCTCGTTTTGTGGCAGCTCTTCTGCCAACGAGAAGAAATCGTCGCTGTCTGCGCCGATATCTTCCATTAGCTGTCTCGCTTCAGACGAATCACGCTGATAGGCATCGGAAAGCTTCGAGTCAAAACTCTTCTTATCAAGCTCAACCAACTGAATAGGTAGCGACGAAACTCGAGTCACTTCTAGTAGGGTTGAGGTCTGCAGTGGTTCAATGAAAAACAACTGGTTAGCACTGGCATCCGCATTAGGCTCAAGCACCACATTAAAGCGCTTGGCAAAGCTAAATGGCAGGCGAGTCATACTCGTCTCAAACCTTGAAAACGCACCACTTTCCATTACTTCGCTTCCACTTGCTCGATAAAGGCTTGCAGCTCTGAAGGGCGACGAGCTTCATCACCAAATTTAGGCATAATCGGCACTAAATCATCAGACATCAGTCTCAGGCCTTCTTCTGCTTTGTACAGTTGCTCTGCACGGATGTAGTTGTATTTACGCTGAGTAATACCATCAGCGGTCACCCCATCACGAATAATGGTTGGCTTGATAAATACCATTAGGTTTTTCTTTTCAACCTGAGTACTGGTCGATTTGAACAGTTGGCCTAACCAAGGAATATCACCCAAGATTGGAACCTTAGACTCACTCTCAAGAGCGCGCTCATCAATCAAACCACCAAGCACCAGCATTTGGCCGTCTTGAATCATTACTGACGTGTTCAGTTGTCGCTTAGCGAATCGAACATCGACCGCACCATTAGCGCCCAACACATTGGAAACCTCTTGTTCAATCTTCAATTGAACTGAGTCACCTTCGTTTATCTGAGGCACAACCTTGAGCTTAATACCCACTTCTTTACGGTCGACCGTTTGGAATGGGTTTTCGTTGTTTGAGCCCGAAGTCGAGCCTGTAATGACCGGAACCTCTTCACCTACGATGAACGAAGCCTCGCCATTATCCATCACCGTAATGCTTGGAGACGATAGAATGTTTGAATTTGAATCCGTCGCTACCGCACTGATTAACGCCGTCCAGTCGCCCATCGCCAAACTTACCGCTGCACCATTCACACCGCTTAGCGCACTCGCTAGCGTGGAATAGTCACCCTCAGTCGTGGTGGTTTCGTTACGTAGAAAGTTGCCGTTCTCATCGTAAACCGCAGTGGTAGAACTCGTGTCTTGTGCTTCTTCTAGACCCACCAGCACCTGACCAATAGACGCGCCAGAATTACCGTATTGAACAACGGCACCCGTTTCAAGGTTACCCCATTGCACGCCTAGGTTAACGCCGTCACCCTCTGACATTTCTACTATCAAGGCTTCAATCAGTACCTGGGCACGACGAATATCAAGCTGCGCAATAACATCACGTAGCGCTTTCATAATGTCTGGCGGAGCGGTAATCACTAGGGCATTGGTACCCGTATGCGCAGATATCATCACTTCAGAGTTAGGGTTTCGAACAGCCGCGGTTCCACCTTTTGCGGTTTTCTTCGCTGCTGCTAGGTTATCCGAAACACCTTTTAGGACATCGACAAGGTCTTCTGCGTTAGCATTCTTCAGATAAACGACCTGATTATTACCTTTGACCTCCATCTCTTTATCCAATTGAGAGACGACAGCTCTAAGGCGTTTTCGTACTTGTGGATCACCTGAGATCAACACTGAGTTAGTGCGCTCATCGGCTACCAGCTTAGGCTGTAAGAAGGCAGGAGTATTTTTGGCATCGGTGGTCTTGTTCAATGCCTCAACGATACGCACCATCTCTGCTGCAGAAGCGTTCTCAAGCTCTACAACCTCGATAGATTTATCACCGGCTTGGTCAACACGCTCAATGATTTCTGCCAAGCGATTGACGACCGCCGCACGGCCAGTAATCAAGATAATGTTGGCAGGGTCATAGTGAACCACGTTCCCGGCGCCGGCATTATCGTTTAACTGACGCAGTAGAGGTGACAGTTCACGAACCGAAACATTACGCACAGCAACAACGCGAGTCACTACCGCGTCACCCTTCACATTGGCATCACCCACTACAGGTACGGCTGAGGTTTTCGCATCTTTGGCTTTAATGACCTTGAGTACACCGTTTTCCATTTCAACAACGGCAAACCCATACACTTCAAGAACACTGAGGAAAAACTGGTAATACTGCTCTTCGTTGAGCACATCGTAGCTACGTACATCGATCTTGCCCCTAACAGTAGGGTCAACAATGATGGTTTTCTCTAAGTTACGTCCGACGATATTGATAAATTCGCCGATGTCCGTTCCCTTGAAGCTGGCGCTAAATTCATTGGCGCTGAAGGCTGGCGCACACGCCAAACTTCCCATCAACAACCATGCGCTCTTGCTAAACCAACTTTTCACTTCATACTCCCAAAAAAATCAATGGCATTCCATGCCGAGCATGGCTCTATTAGATAGGCCTATGCTTCCTAGTCGATAACAATGCTGTTACCAAACTATAGTTGTAAATAAATATCGTAGCGTTGACCATCTCGCTCAACGGTGAGGTTAATCTCACTTAAGTCGCCCAAAGACTTCCAAATCTCGCCCATCGCTGACGGCTCCGTAAGGTCCGCGCCATTGAGTTCAACGGCGATATCGCCATCTTGCAGGCCAACAGAATCAAACAGCGCACGCTCTTTCCCAGGGCGAACACGATAACCCACTAACTTACCGTCACGGTTAACTTGAGATAGACGAATATACTTGAGGAACTGTTGAGGATTCTCTGATATTGCTGCTTTGATAGAATCTAGGTCACCGAGATCGACCTCTGGGTTATTACCCTGAACATTCGATTGAGGCTGTTGCTTCGCGATCTCTTGCACATCAGCGACGCGCTTATATTCTATCCCTTCTAACATTAAGGTTTCATTACGACCTTGGTTTTCGATGATAACTCTATCTTTGAGCACGTTACGCAGCTGCGCTCGCGTACCATCAATGGTTTCACCTATCCCGTAGGTGTCCTGACTTCCTCTATTAGCGATTACCGCTAAACTATTTTTCTGGTTGCTACTGGCAACCACACCCACCAATACAAGATTGAGACGTGTTTTGGGAGCATCAACCACTTGCTCAACAACTACAGGGGCTTCTTCTGACTCTTCCCCAAACAGGTTTGCATTGAGCAAAGGGGCGATATCAGTACCTTGTTGCTGAGTAGCACTTGTGCCGACGTTAGAGGTTGAAGGTCTCCAGCGCTCAACTCCTGTTTCAGACCCCATTAGATGCCAGAATAAATGACCACATAGCCAAGCGGAGGTAACTAGCAAAACAAAAGTCAATCCTCGGGCAATTATCGCCTGCTGATTCACTACACTATTAAGTAGTTGATTGGCTTTGTGCGAGTATGTGGAAAACTTAGACAAAACTGGTCCTTTTGATGTGCCGACTTCCATAGTATATGCCACTAAAGCATTGGGGCTACTGGGTTAAACAGGTGCGCAAGGTTACCATAAATAACATTACCAAAATTAGACAGCCAATAAATTCGAATGTAAATAAATGCATTTACTTGAAAAATGATATATCCGTCACCATTAATCAGGCTGCTGGATAACACTTAGAGAGCAAAGATCACTATGAGTTCCAATACCGAGTCTGTAAGACTAGACAAATGGTTATGGGCAGCACGCTTTTATAAGACCCGTTCGATCGCTCGTAACATGATCGATGGTGGCAAGGTCCACTATGATGGGCAGCGTAGCAAACCAAGCAAAATTGTGGAACTAGGGGCTACCATTACCCTACGACAGGGAAATGTTGAAAAGACGGTTAGGATAGAAAAAGTTTCTGACCAACGACGCGGAGCACCTGAGGCGCAACTACTCTACAGCGAAACCGCTGAGAGTGTAGAGAAGCGAGAAAAAACTGCTTTAGAGCGCAAGCTGCACGCACATAACCCAAGTCCTGAACGTCGTCCTGATAAAAAACAACGACGTGACCTGATTAAATTTAAGAACCAATAAGCTGGAGTTTCCTAATGGAAAACAACGTGTTAAATCGTTACTTATTTGAAGATTTATCTGTACGTGGTGAATTAGTACAGCTAGATAAAGCGTATCAAGCCATCCTAGACAGCAAGCAATACCCAGCGGCAGTTCAAACCTTGCTTGGCGAACTGCTAGTGGCTACATCATTACTGACCGCTACTCTAAAGTTTGAAGGCTCTATCACGCTTCAATTACAAGGCGATGGCCCAGTATCATTGGCTGTCATCAATGGTGACAACAACCAAAAGATACGCGGTGTTGCTCGCTTTGAAGGCGAGATCGCTGAGACTGCGACTTTGCATGACATGCTAGGCAAAGGTCACTTGGTGATTACGATTTCACCAAACAAAGGCGAGCGCTACCAAGGCGTTGTTGGTCTAGAAGGCGATACCCTTGCGGAGGTTCTAGAGGCTTACTTTGAGCGCTCAGAGCAGCTTAAAACACGCCTATGGTTCCGTATTGGTGAACATGAAGGCAAACAACACGCTGCAGGTATGCTGCTACAGGTTGTTCCAGATGGTACTGGCTCTGCGGATGACTTCGAGCACCTAGAGCAATTAACCGACACAGTGAAGAACGAAGAGTTGTTTGGCCTACCAGCCAATGAGTTGCTGTACCGACTTTACAACCAAGAAACCGTTAAACTGTTCGACCCGCAAGAAGTTGAGTTCTTCTGTGGCTGTTCAAGAGAGCGCAGTGGCGCAGCAATCATTACTGTAGCGCGCGAAGAGATCAACGATATTTTGGCGACAGAAGGTAGCGTAGATTTACACTGCGACTACTGCGGAACCACTTACGATTTTGATGCTGCTCAAGTAGAAGAATTGTTTGCCAGCGCAGAGAATAAGCCTACATTGCACTAAGCTCACAGTTTGAGCATTTTATAAACCGGCCAAGCGGGCCGGTTTTTTATATCCATCACTTTTCATAGCGAAAAATGTTCATAAAACCCGCATTGACTCGCATTTTTAGCACGATATATGTCAATAGTGCGCTTTTATGATCAACCTCAAGACTTATTCCTGTCCAAATCCTGAACTACAAAAACGTGATCCTTGTTGAAAAAATAATCAAAAAAGCCATATATAGTCAGTATTAAGAAGATTGCTTGCTAGACCAAAATACTTATAAATTCAGCAACTTCAAAATTATTCTTACTATAAATACCCTACAAGGAGCACCTATGACCGTTATGGAACATACTAAGGCTGCAAACATCGATCTTACTCAATATGGTATCAACGGCTCTACCGAAATCGTTCGTAATCCGAGTTACGAAACGCTTTTCGCAGAGGAAACCAGTGAAACACTACAAGGTTACGAAAAGGGCATAGTGACAGAACTAGGCGCTGTAGCGGTAGATACTGGTATTTTCACAGGGCGTTCTCCAAAGGACAAATTCATTGTTAAGGATGACACCACACGCGAAAACATGTGGTGGACAACAGATACAGTTAAGAACGACAACAAGTCTATCGACCAAGCTGTTTGGAATGACCTCAAGCAGCTAGTAACCACTCAACTTTCCAATAAGCGTCTGTTTGTCGTTGACGGTTATTGTGGCACTAACCCAGATACTCGCCTTGCTGTGCGTATCATCACAGAGGTAGCGTGGCAGGCTCACTTTGTGAAAAACATGTTCATTCGCCCTTCTGAAGACGAGCTAGCAACCTTCAAGCCTGACTTCGTGGTAATGAACGGTGCGAAATGCACTAACGACAAATGGCAAGAGCATGGTCTGAACTCTGAAAACTTCACTGTATTTAACCTAACAGAGAAAATGCAGCTGATCGGCGGCACCTGGTATGGTGGCGAGATGAAGAAAGGCATGTTCGCAATGATGAACTACTTCCTTCCTCTACAAGACATTGCCTCTATGCACTGCTCTGCAAACATGGGTGAAGAAGGCGACGTAGCGGTATTCTTTGGTTTATCCGGTACGGGTAAAACAACGCTATCAACGGATCCAAAGCGCGCATTAATCGGTGATGATGAGCACGGTTGGGATGACGACGGCGTGTTTAACTTTGAGGGTGGTTGCTACGCGAAAACCATCAAGCTATCAAAAGAAGCTGAGCCAGATATCTACAATGCCATTCGCCGCGATGCACTCCTAGAGAATGTGACGGTGCGTAATGACGGTTCGATCAACTTTGATGATGGTTCGAAGACAGAGAATACTCGAGTTTCTTACCCAATCCATCATATTGAGAACATCGTTAAGCCTGTTTCTAAGGGCGGACATGCGAATAAGGTGATCTTCCTATCTGCAGATGCATTTGGCGTCTTACCACCAGTGTCTAAGCTCACCCCAGAGCAGACTAAGTATCACTTCCTTTCTGGCTTTACGGCTAAATTAGCGGGTACTGAGCGTGGTATTACAGAACCAACACCAACCTTCTCTGCCTGTTTTGGCGCAGCGTTCCTCACTCTGCACCCAACCAAGTACGCAGAAGTACTGGTGAAGCGTATGGAAGCAGCAGGTGCTGAGGCTTACCTAGTGAATACGGGCTGGAATGGTTCAGGCAAGCGTATCTCAATCCAAGATACTCGCGCGATTATCGATGCCATTCTAGATGGTTCTATCGAGAAAGCAGAAACCACCACCATCCCAGTGTTTAACCTAGAGGTGCCTAAGTCACTACACGATGTTAATCCTGAGATTCTGGATCCACGCGACACCTACGTTGACCCATTGCAGTGGGAAAGCAAGGCTAATGATCTAGCGCAACGCTTTATCAATAACTTTGAAAAATACACTGACAACGATGAAGGTAAATCACTAGTCAAGGCTGGACCTCAGCTCGACTGATCATTCTTCTTGTGAATCAAGCCCCTGTTTCAGGGGCTTTTTTATTGATAAACAATAAGATATAAGTCATCTTTACCCATACGCGAACAGCATTGGGAAATAGGATGAAGGCTGTACTCAAAATCAGTTTCTGGGCAATATTGCTTTTACTAGCAGGGCTTATTGCGCTATTTCTGATCTTACAAACCTCTCATTCAGGTTGGTTAACTCAACAGTTCCTCTCTCGCGTTACAGATAACTCTATTCAGATAAACGAGTCACACTATCAGTACCCAGATCAATTGACCCTATCTCGAGTGACCATCGCTCAGCCCAATAACTCTGTCATAGCCATTAATAGCGTGCAATTGAGCTTCGAGGCGCAATGGCGCTGGCCCAAGCCACTCTCAATAACCAATGTATTGATCTCCGGCGTTAACCTGCCGGAGGGAATTCCCGATAAAAAACAGCTCGATAATCTGGTGCAGCGTTGGCAGCCTCAGCATATTGAAATTCGAGGCATGGATTTTGCGAACAACGACTTTATCGCACGAGATATCCAACTCACTTACACCCCAAAAGCCCCTTATCCCGAAGGGTACCTAAATATCGATAGTGATCAGGTGTACTGGAAGGGCGAAGCCTTTGATAACTTTAAGGCCAGAATCAATTACGTTGAAGATAAGACTCAATTAGACCTTGTAAGCTTTAATTGGCGTGGAGGCGAAATTCAATTCATTGCTGAGAAAAACAGTGATGATTGGGTGATCAACGATGCGTTGGTGCGAAACCTCCAGCTTTCCGAGCCTCTATTCTCTCAACCAGAGCCACCGCCACTAATCCCTCTTCTGAAAAAAATCACGTCTATTGAACACCTAGAGATCGAGCGCTCTAGTTGGCAGGCTAATGACCTTGCTCTCAACCAAATGCATCTGCAGCTAAGCAACTGGGATCTTCGCAAAGGCTTATGGACGCAAGATAGTCCATTCCAGTTCTCAGCAGAGAGCGTTGCTTTGCATGAACAATTGTTACTGGAGCCACAAGCATCAGGGCAATTTGCATCACACAGTATTCAGTTCGATAAGCTTACCTTTCTGTTTGAACAGGGCCAATTTACCACCAGCGGTAAGCTGTCTGAAGATAGTGTGCACCTCAATGAACTAGAGGTTAAGAATCTGGAGTGGAGTATTGAAGACCCTGAGGTCCATGATGCTGTAATGAAATCACTACATGCTCTACAGACCTTTGAAATAGACAAACTCAAGGTAGAGCGTAGCCAGCTTATTGATATTTCTACAGATAATCATTGGCAGGTGTCCAATGTTAACGCGGAAGGCAGAGAACTTATCCTCAAAAAAGACGGTAATTGGGCGCTGTGGAATGGTTCCTTTGCCGCGAGCGCGAATAGCCTGTCTGCATTTGGCATGACGTCTATCAAGCCCTATCTAGAGACGGATACCACTCACGGACTATGGCATGTAAGACAACTGTTTTTGCCTATCAATGATGGATTAATCAAAGCAGATTCAAGCATAGATCTAGGGCTAGCCAGCTATCCATGGCAAGTGTCCGTGCAGGCTTATGGCCTGCCTTTAGAAAGCATTACGCACCCGCTCGATGCGGCGGTCGGCTGGAGCGGCCTTGCCGACTTAACCATTGACTTAAGCGGTCTAGGTGGCGATGAATTAATGCTAAAACACAGCCTTGATGGCCAGATAAAGATAGCGCCACACGATGTACAGTTGACCCTACCTTTCTCTCCAAAAGATAAGCACTCAGTGATCATTCCTGAGGTGAACATCGAAGTAAACAGAGGGGTGGTAAAGGTGTCAGAGATTCAATTCGTCAGCCAAGATTTGTCTGGAAGCGTGCAAGGCAGTGTTGACCTAGTGGATCTAGAAGGAGGGAACATTAAGTTTCACCTCAGCACAGATTGCCTGTCGCTTTCTTCTACACTGCCTAAAGGGCGCAATCAAATCTCAATGACCTGCCCTAAAGCTGAAACCCAAGAAAATCCCTAAACACTTAGGGTTTCATTGGCCTTTGAACTAGGCAGTAGTACATAAGTACCTGTAAATTCAACCGCTTCTTGAGTGCCACTATAGATAAATACCTTAATAATAATTCGGGCTCGGCGCCCTCCTTCTAGTCTATCAAGGTCTCCACTAATGCCATCCAAAGAGGTACTCGCTTTTGGGCTCTCTTTTACAGGGTGACGATAGCGAATATTACTGTCCGCAAGCACGATGTCAGCATGAAGGTTTCGCTCCTTCATCAATAGCCAAGCCATCCCCCACCCCGTTAAGGTGGCTAGGGTAAACGCTGAGCCTGCAAACATTGTATTGTGTGGATTAAGGTTTGGGTTTAGCTGAGCAACACACTCAAACTTATAGCCGGTATACTGGTTGATCTTGATTCCCATTTTATCACTGATAGGGATCTGCTCTTCCCAGCGACTCTGCAGCTCATTACACCAATCAGGGCGTCGCAATACATTCGCCATAGGGTCGATAGTTTTTATCATTTGTTGATGGCGTACAGGCCCTCGCTCATCGCTCAACGAACCTTGGCTTTCAAAGCCATTATTACGATAAAACTCAATGGCATCTTCGCGAGCATTACACACTAGTCGCTTCACGCCCTCTTCTCTAGCCAGAGACTCTAGAGCTACCATGATCAAAGAACCGACGCCTTTGCCCTGACGGTTCTTTTTCACCGCCATATAACGGATCTGTCCATCATCATCGGCAGTCACATACAGGCGCCCTATGGCAACAGGACGGCCTCGACTGTCCACTATCATGCGGTGATGGCTAAGCTCATCGTATTCGTCTCTTTCTGAACCCTTTGGCCTTTGCCAAGGCTCACGCAACATCTGCCAGCGAAAGTGATAATACTTTTGCAGTTGGTTTTCAGTTCTTGGGGTAATCAGTTTAAACATATGAGTTCAGATCCATTTGAATCAATTAGTTATAGAACAGCAGCCCTAGACTTGGAGCCAGAAGGTAACAGGACCATCGTTGACCAGTGAGACCTTCATATCTGCAGCAAAGCGACCGCGCTCAGTGGGAAGCACTTCCGCGCATCGGTCAGAGAAGTACTCATACAAGCGCTCTGCATCCGCAGGTGCCGCACCGCGTGAGAAACCTGCACGAGTCCCTTTCTTAGTATCGGCAGGTAGCGTAAATTGGGAAACCACTAACACACTACCATCAACTTGCTTCACATTCAGATTCATTTTGTCTTCATCATCACCAAACACGCGATAGGTGGTTACCCTCTCCATCAAGCGTTTAGCTTTGGCTTCATCATCATCTCTTTCTACGCCAAGCAGGACTAATAAGCCTTTATCGATCTCTCCGACCACTTCACCGTCGACCTTTACTGCGGCCTCACTCACTCTCTGAATCAGAGCTATCACTTCGAATCCTTTTTCTCATTAATTTATCTTGGTAATACAAAAACCATTTGATGCTGAATGGCTCATTCACCCGCCACACCTCACCTTCACCTAAGCTGGCTGTGATTTCTGCACCGATCAACACTATCATCCAGCAGAGATAAATCCACATAAATAACAGAGGGACCGCCGCCAAGGCACCATATATCAGCTGATATGAAGGGAACTGAGACACGTAGTAGGCAAATAGTTTCTTACTGATCTCAAACAAACAGCCAGCAACAAACGCGCCCGCCAAGGCGTGATTAAAGCGCACCTTAATATTAGGCACCAACAGGTATAGCCCAAAGAAGGCTAAGAAAGAAAAGCTGATAGGCAACAGGCCATACACCAAATGCACCGTATCTTCGCTCCAAACCCGCAGCGAGCCAACGTAAGAAGAAAAGACCAAGCTCATGCCCACTAGCACAGGACCGAGAGTTAGCACCATCCAATACATAGAAAATGAATACACTGTGCGGCGCTTTTTGCGCACTCGCCAAATGTAGTTGAGGTTTTTATCGATGGCCGAGATCAATAGCAAGGCAGCAAAGAAGAGGAACACTAACCCTATCGAGGTCATCTTACCCGTATTGGCAATAAATTCGTTAAGAGTGTGCTGAATAGCCTCACCCGCAGCGGGCACAAAGTTACTAAACACGAACTGCTGAACCGTATCCCCAACACCATCAAATAGAGGCACACGCGACAACGCGGTTAAGGTAACCGTGGTTAAAGGGACCAAAGACAATAGAGTGATGTAAGCCATATAACCTGCATTCACAGGTAGCCTATCGTGCTTGGCTCTTTGGTAGAGGTAGCCGGAGTAATGTAATAAAACATGTACCCAGCGTGGAAGATTGAGCATTTACTGCGTCCTGCTGTAATACCAATAGGGATTGAAAGTTGAGACTTATTCACAAGTCATCATGACTTGTCGTTTGAAAATTCAATCTGTTACGAAAGAAGTTTCAGTTTAGCAAAAAAAACAGCCCCGAAGAAGTGAGCCAATAAAGGGACTTCTGCGGGGCTGTACTCAGCTCGGCTGTGCACTCAATGCACAGCTAGTCTGAGATTAGATTACTTAGCTGGACGTGCTGCGCGCTTACGCTCGTTCTCAGTAAGAAGCTTCTTACGGATACGAATGCTTTCAGGCGTTACTTCTACTAGTTCATCTTCGTCAATGAACTCAAGAGCTTGCTCTAGAGTGTGCTTGATCGGTGGAGAAAGAACCTGAGCTTCGTCCGTACCAGAAGCACGTACGTTAGTTAGCTGCTTACCTTTAAGACAGTTAACGGTTAGGTCGTTTGCACGGTTATGAATACCGATTACCTGACCTTCGTAAACTTCATCAGCGTGCTGTGCAAACAGACGACCACGCTCTTGTAGGTTAAACAGAGCATATGTCAGAGCTTTACCCGTTGCGTTCGAGATAAGAACACCGTTGTTACGTTGACCAATTACGCCACCTTTGTGAGGGCCGTAGTGATCAAACGAGTGGTACATCAGGCCAGAACCAGACGTCAACGTTAGGAATTCAGTTTGGAAACCGATAAGACCACGAGAAGGCATCATAAAGTCCATGCGAACACGACCTTTACCATCTGGAGACATATCTGTTAGCTCACCTTTACGTAGGCCGATATTTTCCATGATGCCACCTTGGTGCTCTTCAAGCACATCGATGGTTACTGTTTCGTATGGTTCTAGAAGTTGACCGTCTTCTTCTTTAAGGATTACTTCTGGACGAGATACTGCTAGCTCGAAACCTTCACGACGCATGTTTTCGATAAGGATCGAAAGGTGAAGCTCACCACGACCAGATACACGGAAACGGTCAGGGTTGTCAGTTTCTTCAACGCGCAATGCTACGTTGTGTACCAATTCTTTCTCAAGACGCTCAAGGATGTTACGTGAAGTAACGAACTTGCCTTCTTTACCCGCGAACGGAGAAGTGTTTACTTGGAAAGTCATAGTAACCGTTGGCTCATCTACAGATAGAGGAGTCATCGCTTCTACGTTGTTTTGGTCACAGATAGTGTCTGAAATCTTCAGCTCACCAAGACCTGTGATTGCAATGATGTCACCTGCATTTGCTTGCTCAACTTCGTGACGGTCAAGACCAAGGTAACCCAATACCGTGCCTACTTTACCGTTACGCTTTTTACCTTCAGCGTTAACAATAGTCACTTGCTGGTTAGGCTTAACAGAACCACGAGTTACACGACATACACCGATAACACCAACGTAAGAGCTGTAATCAAGCTGAGAAACCTGCATTTGCAGTGAACCGTCTAGGTCAACGTTTGGAGATTCTACTGTATCAACAACAGCTTGGAACAATGGTTCCATGTTCTCGCCAGTTTCGCCTTCTTCCATTGTTGCCCAACCGTTAAGCGCTGAAGCGTAAACAACAGTAAAGTCTAGCTGCTCGTCAGTTGCGCCTAGGTTGTCGAATAAATCGAAAACTTGGTCCATAACCCAATCAGGACGAGCGCCAGGGCGGTCAATCTTGTTGATTACAACGATTGGCTTAAGGCCGTGTGCGAATGCTTTTTGTGTTACGAAGCGAGTTTGAGGCATAGGGCCGTCAACTGCATCTACGATAAGCAAAACAGAATCAACCATAGACATGATACGCTCAACTTCACCACCGAAATCGGCGTGTCCTGGGGTATCTACGATGTTGATGCGGTAATCATTCCAGTTAATTGCAGTATTTTTTGCAAGAATGGTAATGCCACGTTCTTTCTCGATGTCGTTCGAGTCCATTACGCGCTCTTCAGCTTCACCACGAGACTCAAGCGTACCCGATTGCTGTAGCAGCTTATCAACCAGTGTTGTTTTACCATGGTCAACGTGCGCAATGATGGCGATGTTTCTTAACTTATCAATCTGTGGAGTAGACATGAATAGAGTTCACTCAGTAGCGTCTCGGCGGTTTGCCGATGACAGGAATTAAAAAAATTTGCCGTAATGTATCAGATTTTAGCCAAAATCCCAACAAGATGTGATCTATACCTTACTTATTAATGAATTATTGACCTCTATTTAGCCCCCAGCTTAGTAAATTCCACTGGCATCCCTCTTTTAGTCTCCTTATTTACCCTCTAGAGGCGATCTCTCATCGCACCAATCTAGGGCGAAAGTGATCCATTTCTTATTTTTAACTGAGAATATTTCATTGATATTGAGCAACTGCACCCAAAGCTCACATTTTTGCGCCCCAATATAGTGCAGGCATGGATCATCTTGGTGCATTACAGATATTAAAAAGCAACCACCAACCCATTAAAGCATTGATAAATATAGATTTTAAAAAGTTGGCACGCCTTTCGCATTAGGGAAAGCAGTCGAAAAATATTAATTGTTCGATGAGTAAAAAAGAGTGTAGATTGAATCCTAGGATTTTATGCTCACCAAAATCGAGCAATCACGTTTACCAACACTGGAGGTTTTCCAATCATGTCAGTAGAAAATGTACTATCGCTGATCCAAGAAAATGAAGTTAAGTTCGTTGACTTACGCTTTACCGATACTAAAGGTAAAGAGCAACATATCTCTCTTCCTTCACACCAAGTCGATGCAGACTTCTTTGAAGAAGGCAAAATGTTCGATGGTTCTTCTGTAGCTGGTTGGAAGGGTATCAATGAATCTGACATGGTTATGATGCCGGACGCAGCAAGCGCGGTACTTGACCCGTTCACAGAAGATTCAACACTGAACATCCGTTGTGACATTCTTGAGCCTACTACTATGCAAGGCTACGACCGCGACCCTCGCTCTATCGCGAAGCGCTCTGAAGAGTACATGCGTTCTACAGGAATCGCAGATACAGTACTAATCGGTCCAGAACCAGAATTCTTCCTATTTGACGATGTTAAGTTCAACACTGACATGTCAGGTTCTTTCTACAAAATCGATGACGTAGAAGCATCTTGGAACTCAGGTTCTGATTTTGAAGAAGGTAACAAAGGTCACCGTCCAGGTGTTAAAGGCGGTTACTTCCCAGTAGCTCCTGTTGATTCATCTCAAGACATCCGTTCTGCTATGTGTCTAATCATGGAAGAAATGGGTCTAGTAGTTGAAGCGCATCACCACGAAGTTGCTACAGCGGGTCAGAACGAGATCGCTACTCGCTTCAACACGCTAACAGCTAAAGCTGATGAAACTCAAATCTATAAGTATGTTGTTCATAACGTAGCTCACGCTTACGGCAAAACAGCAACTTTCATGCCTAAACCACTGGTTGGTGACAACGGCTCTGGTATGCACGTTCACCAATCTCTAGCAAAAGATGGCGTTAACCTATTTGCTGGTGACAAGTACGGCGGCCTATCTGATCTAGCTATCTACTACATCGGTGGCGTAATCAAGCACGCACGTGCAATCAACGCATTTGCTAACCCTGCGACTAACTCATACAAGCGTCTAGTTCCAGGTTTCGAAGCACCAGTTATGCTTGCATACTCTGCACGTAACCGTTCTGCTTCTATCCGTATCCCAGTAGTACCAAGTCCTAAAGCACGCCGTATCGAGCTACGCTTTGGTGACCCAGCGGCTAACCCGTACCTAGCATACTCTGCAATGCTAATGGCTGGCCTTGACGGTATTAAGAACAAGATCCACCCAGGCGAAGCTATGGACAAGGATCTATACGACCTACCTGCAGAAGAAGCAGCTGAAATCCCAACAGTTGCAGCTTCACTACAAGAAGCGCTTGCTTCTCTAGATGCAGACCGTGAGTTCCTAACTGCTGGCGGCGTATTCTCTGATGACTTCATCGATTCTTACATCGACCTGAAATCTCAAGACGTAGAAAAGATCAACATGACAACTCACCCACTTGAGTTTGACCTTTACTACTCTGTTTAATCTTTAGATTAAGCGCTTTTTAAAAGGGTCTGCCATTGGCAGGCCCTTTTTTATTCCCCATTTGTCGTGCACTCAATTAATTAGCACCAATTAAGAGCAACCTCAAAAAACGGCAAGCTTTTTGCATTATCTAGGGAAGAGCTAATTTCCTCGAACTGCAGCACTTATTGCACCAATATTGTGCAATAATAGACTTAGATTTTCTCTGTGCACCAAAAAGGATTTTTCGTGAGTAAACCACTAGCTGACACCGTCTTAGAACAACTTGTTACAGCGACCTTGCTGATCGATGAAGCATTGACGGTTTGCTACTTAAACCCAGCGGCTGAACAGTTATTTGGACAGAGTAAGAATCGTTGTGTCGATCAGCGGTTACCTGAATTGGTGGAGCACTCTTCCATCGACTTTTCGGTGTTTGAACAACCCTTAATTTCAGGGCAGAGCATTACAGACAGTGACGTCACCTTTGTTATAGAAGGCAGACCATTGCTATTGGAGATCACCATCAGCCCTATTTCGTGGGACAAAAAGGTGATGCTTCTAGTTGAATTGCGACAGGTGGATCAACAAAGAAGACTCAATCAAGAACTCAATCAGCATGCTCAACAGCAAGCAGCCAAGCTACTGGTGAGAAGTCTGGCTCATGAAATTAAGAACCCGCTTGGTGGGCTTCGCGGCGCGGCGCAACTACTAGAAAAAATGCTGCCATCGGAGTCATTGCGCGAATATACCCAGATTATTATCGAGCAAGCTGACAGGTTACGGAACCTGGTGGATCGCTTGCTTGGACCACAAAGACCGGGCACCAAGCAACCAGAGAATGTGCACCTTATTTTAGAAAAGGTGCGTCAGTTGGTCGGGCTCGAGTTAGGTCAAAATGTTCGCATTGAGCGAGATTATGATCCGAGCTTGCCGGATATTGCCATGGACAGCGAGCAGATCGAGCAGGCACTGCTCAACATAGTGAGCAATGCCGCTCAAATATTACAAAAACAAGATGATGCTCTAATCACCCTAACCACTCGAACTGAGCATCAAGTCAATATCCATGGCAAGCGAGTTAAGCTTGCCGCCAGAATAGAGGTGGTCGATAACGGTCCTGGTATTCCCCCAGAGCTAGTAGATACCTTGTTTTACCCTATGGTCAGTGGTCGAGAGGGTGGTACTGGGCTTGGGCTATCAATATCGCAGAATCTTATAGACCAGCATCACGGCAAGATCGAAGTAGACAGTTGGCCCGGTAAAACGACGTTCACCGTTTATCTACCCATTTTAGATTATTAAAAAATAAAAGCGCTAGGAGGCAGAATAATGAGTAAAGGCTATGTGTGGGTCGTTGATGACGACAGTTCTATACGCTGGGTTCTAGAAAAGACCCTCTCTAACGCCAATATAAAGTGTGAAACCTTCGCAGATGCTGAAAGCGTACTTTTAGCACTAGAGCGAGAGGTTCCAGACGTTATCATCTCAGATATTCGTATGCCTGGTATGGATGGCCTTGACCTGCTTAAACAGATCCAAAAAGCGGAGCCTGAATTGCCGGTTATTATTATGACGGCTCACTCAGACCTAGACGCTGCCGTTAAGGCGTATCAAGAAG
Source organism: Vibrio breoganii (assembly GCF_001677275.1). Lineage (GTDB taxonomy): Bacteria > Pseudomonadota > Gammaproteobacteria > Enterobacterales > Vibrionaceae > Vibrio > Vibrio breoganii. Next base: position 129,686 of record NZ_CP016177.1, on the reverse strand, counting down.
GGGCTTTTGAGTACCTGCCAAAGCCATTTGATATCGATGAAGCACTTGCCCTTGCCGATCGCGCCATTACTCATAGCCAAGAACAAAAACAAAGCCACAACGCGTTAACCTCCAGCAAAGCGGACACTCCTGAAATCATAGGCGAAGCACCTGCGATGCAAGAGGTCTTCCGTGCTATCGGCCGTCTCTCCCGCTCCTCTATCTCTGTGTTAATTAATGGCGAATCAGGTACGGGTAAGGAATTGGTCGCCCACGCTTTGCATAAACACAGTCCTCGTAGCAAAAATCCTTTTATTGCCCTCAATATGGCTGCGATTCCAAAAGACCTTATCGAGTCAGAGCTTTTCGGACATGAGAAAGGGGCATTTACTGGCGCAAACAGCGTTCGCCAAGGTCGATTCGAACAGGCCAATGGTGGCACGCTATTTTTGGATGAAATTGGTGATATGCCACTGGATATCCAAACGCGATTATTGCGCGTACTTGCCGACGGACAGTTCTATCGTGTCGGCGGGCACTCTGCCATCAAGGTAGACGTAAGGATCATTGCGGCTACTCACCAAAACCTAGAATCTCTCGTTAAAGAGGGGGACTTTCGTGAAGATCTCTTCCACCGCTTAAACGTTATTCGCGTACACATCCCTTCTTTAAGGGAGCGTAAACAAGATATCGAAAAGCTCGCACAACACTTCCTAGATTTAGCTGCAGAAGAGCTGAGTGTTGAAGTGAAAACCCTGTCCAAGGAAGCGGTAGATATCCTTACTCGACTTAGCTGGCCGGGCAACGTTAGACAGCTAGAGAACACCTGTCGCTGGTTAACGGTAATGGCAAGTGGTAGTGAAATACTACCGTCAGACCTTCCTCAAGAGCTTGTAGAGGAGCGTAGTCTTTCTACCAGTACAGATAGCTCAGACTGGCAAGAACTGCTAGAGAAGTGGGCTAGAACCGCACTCGCTTCTGGAGAAACGGAGCTCCTCTCTTATGCCCTTCCTGAATTTGAGCGTATTTTATTGAAGGTGGCGCTGAATCACACCAATGGCCACAAACAGGACGCTGCAAAAGTATTAGGGTGGGGACGCAATACATTAACTCGTAAATTGAAAGAGTTAAGCCTCAGCGATTAATTGAATTCAATTGATTGGCTGTTGCTGGACACCCAATAAGAAAAAAGCCACCTTGGTTAAGGTGGCTTTCTGCTCTAAATAACGCGAGAAAACTGCTGCTGGCGAGCCTTAGCTCGGAAGTATTTATCAAAACACATACAGATGTTTCGAATCAGCAAGCGACCACGAAGGCTTACCTTAATCTCAGAATCTGAGACCTCAACCAATTCATCATCAATGAAGGTTTGTAGTAGCTGCAAATCTTCAGCGAAGTACTGATCAAAGCTTAATCCGAACTGCTGTTCGATATCGCGCTTATTCAAAGTAAAGTTACAGATAAGCTGCTTGATCACCTCACGGCGGGTTAGGTCGTCTTTATCCAGAGCCACGCCCTTCCACAGTGCATGACGCTCAGACTCTATCTGACCGTAGTATAGCTTAAGCTCTTTCTGGTTTTGCGCATACGTATCACCCACCATAGAAATGGCAGAGACACCAAAGCCGATAAGGTCGCAATCACCTTGCGTGGTATAGCCTTGGAAGTTTCGATGTAGCTCGCCGTTTCGCTGTGCCACTGCAAGTTCATCTTCTGGAAGTGCAAAGTGGTCCATACCGATAAACTGATACCCTTCGGTCGTCAGGGTTTCAATGGTTTGCTGCAGAATAGACATACGCTCAGAGGCAATGGGTAGGTCTTCGTCTTTGATCTTACGCTGCGCTGCAAACAGCTGAGGCATGTGCGCGTAATTAAACACTGATAGGCGTCCTGGACGCATACTCAGCACCTGACGCATAGTTTCAGCAAACGAGTCCGCCGTTTGCAAGGGTAAGCCATAAATTAGGTCTAGATTGGTAGAGCGAAAGCCCAGCGTTTTAGCTCGTTCAACCATAGCAAAAATGAACGCTTCATCTTGTTCACGGTTTACTACGCGCTGTACTTCTTTATTGAAGTCTTGAACACCAATACTCAGTCGGTTAAAGCCCTTTTCACGCAAGTGATCAAGCATATCCAGCTCAATCTCACGCGGGTCTACCTCAATACTGATTTCAGCATCAGCGTTAAACGCAAACTCTTCGTAAATCACCGCCATCAAACGGCTAATTTGCGCCTTGGTTAAGAAGGTGGGTGTGCCTCCACCAAAGTGCAACTGGTTTACCTTACGCTCTTTCAGCAGTGCCGCACGCTGACGAATCTCAAATTCTAAGACATCTAAGTAGTCGTCCGCTTTATGCTGATGACGAGTGATGACCTTATTACAACCACAGTAGTAGCAAAGCTTATGGCAAAACGGAATGTGGATATAGAGAGATAGCGGACGCTCAGGATATTGCATGTACGCAATGTCTAGCTCAGCAACGGTGAACGCCTCGTGGAATTCCACAGCCGTTGGGTAAGAAGTGTAACGAGGCCCAGAGTAGTTGTATTTATCCAATACACTCTGATCCCAGATAATTTGTCGGCTAGACATATTAATATCCTAAGTACTGCTGATAAGGGGAGCTATTTTGCCACAGCCACTAAGGTGACTCGTTTTATAGCTAGCAAATATCAGGCAGAATTGTTGATATTTGCTAGCAGGATCACGCCTATGGCGAGTGCTATCGCATTTGAATGGAGATTTGGTCGTTCAATGGGGCCACTTGACCCTTAAGATCTTTCAACTCTTCAATAATAGTATCACTCAGACGAGTTTCAGCCTTATGACGAGCCAGGTTCTGTTTCATGCGCTCTTGTTTCGCCAATTGCTGGCGATCTTCGCCTCGAGCCATGTCATTAACCACTTCAAATAGCTCGCTCAACGCTGGGTAGCGTGTCTTCACATCAATGCGTTGCTCACCCTGAACATAGTCCAGAATGTTGCACAGACGAATGCTCAGCTCCGAAAGATCACATTGCCCTTGAATGCCTGCAAGGCATAAGGTATCGACACTTTCGAAGATCTTGGCATTGCGCTTTGCAATGGCTAACGCCTGATGTTGTGTAATAAGCTGCTTCTGCTTTTTAAGTCTATTAAGCAAATATGCAGCGTAACCACCCAACCCGAGGATGATGATAACTCCAATCGAAGCCAGCACAGCCATATCCATTGATTCTTAGTCCTTGAAATCGCTTAGATCTAGGTCTTCAAATGAGGCAAGAAGCTCATCTTCCGTTTTTGCTTTCTTACTATTATTCGCTTTGCTTGGAACAACAACCTCTTCCGGCTCTTCTTCCTCTGGCTCAAGTAGACCTAGTTGCTTCATTAGCACTTCTACGCGATCCAATTTCTGATCAACGTATGACTGAAGGCCGACACCTAGAGATTCGCCATTTTCAATGCGATCTAGCAATACATTCAACTGTGCATCATTTTCTAGTGCTTCTAGCTCTTGCTCTGCAGTGTACTTGCGTTGCTGCTTAGTTGGCTTAGGAGCGGCCTCTATGATAAGTGGGATCTTTTTCTTCGAACCAATGCGTGGATCACGTTGACCGCGACCTGCGTTCTCTTTTGATTCAGTAGCAACCGAGTGGCGTGCGCCAGCTTTCTGACCTTTACGCTTCTTTAGTTTCTTGCGTGTGCGTCCCTCTACGTCCGCCTCAGAGCGGTTACGAGTTACGATTAGGTCTACATCACCTGTTGAACCTGCTTTTCTCGATTTCTTATGTCGACTCATTACTCGACTTCCTCAATAAAATTACGTCGTTTTCAATAAATTCTAGTTCTAGCTCATCTCGCGCAGCTAAAAACTCAAATGTGCTTCTGCTAAAAAATACTACATGCGTGTGGTCATTCTTGTAGTGCCATGTGGAAAAGGCCTCTACATCACGAACCATCTTAGTCATCAAACCTAGCCAGCCGCCTGGCTTCAACATGCTCATCCACTGTGCCCAGACTACATCAGGCTGATAGAGGTGCTCTATTACCTCTGTCGCAGTGATAAAGTCATAGCGCTTGTTTAATACCTTGGTATCTGGATAGTAGTAGAGATCGTACAAGTCTACATCGTGCCCCGCCTCTTGCATCATCAAAGATAATGTAGGACCGGGACCACAGCCAAAGTCTAACCCTTGCTTGTGGCTACCGATTCTTTCGGCAAGTGGAACCTGAACTCTCGATAAGAACTTACGATAACCCACGTCAGTTGGGTCATTTTCATGTAGATCATAGTGAGCCTTTTCTTGGCTTGAATCCAGCCTTTGATTGGGGTCAACGAACACCAGTTCGCAACGCTGACATTGATGGTACTGTCTGCGCTTATCTTCCCAATAAAACTTTGATTCACTATGATGACAAAGTGGACAATCTAACATTCAAATCGCCTATTTAGCTTAGGAGGCGCAACTTATCAAAATATGGGGAAAGAGTGTAGAAAAAATCCGCAATTCCGCTGTTTTTTTTGTATGCGTATACGGCAATATTCCATATCAAGCGTCTTTAAGCCTGTTATTCGCAAATTTCAGGCAATAAAAAAGCGATAGGTTTCCCTATCGCTCTCAAAATTCCATTTGTTTTTGACGCTTTCCATGCCAAAATTTTGTTTTTCATCATCCTGATGATTTTTGTTATCCCTAGCAAGCTTCCATTTGCGCGGCTAATCCTCAGCCTTCCTATCTGGGCTCTCGACCTGAGAAAAACAAACCATCCGTTGTTAACCCTACGTCGCCAAAGGCGATACCATTCCCTAAACTCTTCCTGAGCAAGACTGAAAGCAATCAATCATCATGTCCTTTCGATAACGACTACTCTACTCCTGATAGAAAAATGTGCAATTAATAAACAGTAGGAGCCGATCACACTTTTAAAAAGCCATAACCATTCATTAAATCTTTCAATTAGTTACAAAGTTGCTGTGCAATATAGCGGATATCGAAAATGAGAAATGTCTCACAAAGTGACGTGACGATCAGCCAAGCTATGACAAAAATAGCAGGTAGCAGAATAAACTAAGGCCCAACATCGAGTGGATGTTAGGCCTTTAAATCTTTGTTAGCGACAAAGATGGAGATTAGTGCAGACCACCAACATACTTGGCGAGTACATCCATCTCTTCTTCTGTCAGCTTCTTCGCTACATCGTGCATCATGCCGTTTAGGTCATTGTTACGCTCCATTGAAGCGAACTTTTGTAGCTGCTGCTTGATGTAATCAGCATGTTGACCTGAGATCTTCGGGAAGCCTGATAGGCTAGTGCCGTTTCCGCGAGGACCATGACAAGCCACACAAGCGGCAATTCCGCGCTCTGCGTTACCCGCTAGGTACAACTCTTTGCCCTGCTCGACCACATTCTCAGGGGTTGTATTTTCTGACATAGGTATAGACGCATAATAAGCCGCTAAGTCAGCCATATCTTCGTCTGTCAAAGGCATGGCCATTGCACTCATCGCTGGGTCATAACGACCTTGCTTGCCACCACTAGTTGCACCCAACTTAAGGTCCTTAAGTTGTTTCTCAATATAGTTTTCGTGTTGGCCTGCCAGTTTAGGATAAATAGCTACTGGACTATTGCCGTCAGCACCATGACAAGCTGCACAAGTTGCTGATTTTTCTTTACCTGCTTCAATGCTACCTGCCGCCCACACAGAGCAGCTAGCGAAAAGAGTTACGATGAGCGCTAATTTCTTCATGACATTCCATTATAATAATTGAGCTTCCAAGACTAAGGCTTGCTCAGTTTTTATCTTCTAGATTGAATAAAAAGTACCTGAAAAGGTGAACAAGCCCTAGGTGCCGCCTTTTGTCGTGCTAGAATAGGCGAACTAATGCCGAACACGGTTATTTTACACAAATTCACAAAAAAGTAATCAGTCGACTACACAAAGTCGCGATGGAGTTAACAGTGAGCGTAAAAATTCATTACCAAAACACGCATTTTATAACCAGTGCCCCTGATATTCGTCACCTTCCTGAAGATGAAGGTATCGAAATCGCATTCGCTGGTCGTTCTAATGCGGGAAAATCTAGTGCGCTCAACCGCCTAACCAACCAGCGTGCACTGGCAAAAACCAGTAAGACCCCAGGTCGTACTCAGCTAATTAACCTATTCAAGGTGGATGAGAACTGCCACATTGTCGATCTTCCGGGATACGGTTTTGCTCAAGTTCCTCTGGAACTAAAGAAAAAGTGGCAAAGAAGCCTTGGCGAATACTTACAAAGACGTGAATGTCTAAAAGGACTAGTGGTCCTAATGGATATTCGTCACCCAATGAAAGACCTCGACCAGCAGATGATCTTCTGGGCAGTAGACTCTGGCATCCCAGTTCAGGTTCTATTAACTAAAGCGGATAAATTGAAGAGTGGCGCTCGTAAAGCAGCCCTACTTAAGATTCGTAAAGATGCTGAAGGCTTCGGTGGTGATGTGAATGTTGAAGCATTCTCTTCCTTAAAAGGGATTGGTGTTGATCAGCTACGTGCGCGTCTAGACACCTGGTTTGCACCAGCCTTTGAGCAACCTGAACAAGATGATGATGCTCTAGAGCAAGAATAGCTCGATAGCGAACCATGATTAACAAAACGCGGCCTGAGGCCGCGTTTTTTGTTTGTAACTTACAAACCAGTGAGCCCCCGACTCCATCCACAGCATTGCTAAAATCTAAATAAGTGAGTTCTATCAGCAAGTCATGCTCTGAGTGCAGTTTGAGCACATTGAAAATTTAACTATGCCTTTTTATGCATACAGGCGAGTTATTTCTAGATTGGTGTGAATCTAAGGCATTAGAAAGTAAGGGGAAAAATTTTCTTTGGGGCAATAAAAAACGCTTCAGTCAAAAAGTAACTGAAGCGTATGAATTTAAACAAATTCTAATAACGTGAAACAAAAGGTCTGAAAGATGGAACATCTTACCTCTGTACCCTACACAGATAAATTTACCCGATCTGTGACCAAATGCAAACACTTTTTGTAGTTTTTTTTCATAAAAAACCCTTTGCAGGGCTCACCAGTAAAACTCACCGTCTGTACAAAACTCACGCAAAAAAAAGCTGACTTCGTGAGTCAGCTCTCGTTAATGTCCCCTTTTGGTGCAGATAGTGTGTTAGTGCGCTTGATCCCAGTTGTCACCATGACCAGCATCAGCTACCAAAGGCACAGCCAATTCTGCTGCTGCTTCCATTAGATCCTGTATGTTTCTTTCAGTTTCTTGAAGTGCATCCTCACGGACCTCAAAGACCAATTCATCGTGTACCTGCATTAGCATACGAACCTTAGGCTCACCTTGCTGTTGCTCAATCCACTCATCGACAAGCAACATTGCTTTTTTAATGATATCTGCAGCTGTGCCCTGCATTGGTGCATTGATTGCAGCGCGCTCTGCCGCCTTACGGCGCATACCGTTTCTTGAGTTAATCTCAGGCAGGTGTAGACGACGACCATACAAGGTTTCAACATAGCCCTGCTCAGTGGCCTGACTGCGAGTTTCTTCCATGTACTGCATCACGCCAGGGTAACGCTCAAAATAGGTATCCATGTAATGCTGAGCTTCACCGCGAGGGATCCCAAGCTGCTTAGCCAAACCAAAGGCACTCATACCATAGATAAGACCGAAGTTGACTGCCTTAGCACGGCGACGCTGCTCACTAGACACTTCATTAATATCGACACCAATGATCTCTGCTGCGGTTGCAGCATGGATATCTTTGCCTGTTCTAAACGCTTCTAGTAGCGCCTTATCTCCGGATAGGTGCGCCATAATGCGCAGTTCTATTTGAGAGTAATCCACCGCAAGGATCTTCCAGCCATGTGGCGCGACAAACGCCTGACGAATTCTGCGACCTTCTTCATTTCTGATTGGGATGTTCTGTAGGTTAGGATCGGTAGACGATAAACGCCCCGTAGCCGTAACGCCTTGATGGTATGAGGTATGCACGCGACCTGTTGTTGGGTTTATCATCTTAGGCAGCTTATCGGTGTAAGTTGATTTCAGCTTAGCTAAACCACGATGCTCAAGAATTAACTTAGGTAGCGGATAATCAAGAGCCAACTCTTGAAGCACTTCTTCGTTGGTCGATGGTGCACCCGATGGCGTTTTCTTAACAACCGGTAGAGCCATCTCTTCAAATAAGATGGCTTGTAATTGCTTAGGAGAGCTCAAGTTGAACTCTTTGCCTGCCAATTCAAAGGCTTTTGCTTGCAACTCATCCAGTCTCTGAGCAATCTCTTGCGATTGCGTGCCTAGCAACATGTCATCAATTAACACGCCACGACGCTCAATACGTGATAACACAGGCACCAATGGCATCTCGATGTCTTGGTATACCGAATTAAGCTTTTCGTCCGCCTCAAGAAGTGCATTTAGATGGTTATGCAAACGTAAGGTAACGTCGGCATCCTCAGCGGCATAGGGAGAGGCTTCTTCTAGATCAATTTGGTTAAAAGTCAGCTGTTTTTTGCCCTTACCGGCAATTTGCTCAAATGAGATGCACGGATGCTGCAAAAATCGCAAGGCCAAACTGTCCATATCATGCTTGCCTCCCACGCTGTTATACACGTAAGACGCAAGCATGGTATCGAAGGCAATACCTTGCATTTCAATATCATAGCGCGCTAGGACTGATGTATCATATTTGAGGTTTTGCCCTACCTTAGCTTGGGCCGGATCTTCTAACAGCGGTTTGAGTTGTTGTAGAACCCAATCGCGATCCAGCTGCTTTGGTGCATCTAGATAATCATGAGCAACAGGAACATACGCCGCTTCACCCTCTGCCGTAGCAAAAGACAAGCCCACTAAATTTGCCACCATGTAATCTAGGCTGTCAGTTTCTGTATCAAAGGCAAACACCTCAGCTTTCTTTAGTTTCTCCAGCCAAAGGTTAAAACTGTCTTCTTCTAATATGGTTTCGTACTGGCTGCGATCAATGGTAATCGCTTTTGTCGGCGTTTCAGCTGTTGATGCCGCTTTACCTGCTCCGTTGCTAATGGCACGACCAGATTTCTCATCCGCTTCTACAACGCCGGTACCGCCCTCTAACAACTCGTTTAGCCAAGATTTAAATGCCATTTGACCATAGAGTGAAATCAGCTGATCTTTATCTGGAGTTGCCTTCACTAGGTCATCGAGAGTCACATCCAACTCTACATCTAACTTAATGGTTGCCAATTGATAGGAGAGGTAGGCTGAATCTTTGTGCTCAACGAGCTTTTTCGCCATGGTTTTAGAGCCACGGAACCCTAACGGGGCGATATCATCAAGCCTGTTATACAGGTCATCTAGACCGCCAATGCCTTGCAATAGAGCCGTCGCAGTTTTATCACCAACACCAGGCACGCCTGGGATGTTATCAACCTTATCGCCCATCAGTGCAAGGTAGTCGATAATCAATTCTGGCGGGATCCCAAATTTTTCAATCACACCCTCTCTATCAGAGATAACATTGGTCATGGTATTGATCAGAGTGACATTCTCATCCACCAGCTGAGCCATATCTTTATCGCCGGTACTGATAAGGACTGGCATACCTTTCTTAGAAGCAGCAGAAGATAAAGTACCGATAACATCGTCGGCCTCAACACCTGAAATAGAAATAAGAGGTAGACCCATTGCCTTGATCATATTGTGCAATGGCTCAATTTGGCATCTAAGGTCATCGGGCATAGGTGGACGATTCGCCTTATACTCGGGATACATGTCGTCTCTGAATGTCTTCCCTTTGGCATCGAAAATCACCGCAATGCGCTCGCTAGAAAATTGGCGCATCATGCTTCTTAGCATATTCATCACACCATAAACGGCATTAGTCGGGTGCTCACCGTTACTCATGGTGCCAGGATAAGCGTGAAATGCTCGATAAAGGTATGAGGAACCGTCAATTAGAATCAGCGGATTTTCAGGGATCGTTGCCATGTATAGGTGTCCAACTTAGGTAGAAGGGAATAACTTAGGTATAGGATGCCACGAGTCTCTCTGCTTATCTAGATAACCCTTATTTACGCCCACAAAAATTATCCCTTACCCCACCCTCTCCTGTGGATAAGTTTGTGTGCAAATTATTTACCTGATGAAAAAGCCTGTAGATAAAATCAAAAATGAAGATTAAAAACCTTATAATACAATAACTTAATATAGATCCGTCGATCCACAATAAGATCTTGGCGTGATCATTGTATGTGGAAAAAAAATTTGAGGGATAAAGATAGAAGGTATTTGTTGCGCAACAAACGCCTGTCAAAGAGTCGACTAACTTTCAGTCAACATGGACTTTCGGAAGTAAAGTCTATTTTCTTGAGGGTTTGGGTAAGGCTCGCACTTTTCGATCCAATAACCATTTCTCAGCAGCAATCGAAGCATAGAAGAAAATTGGTTTCTCGACTTAACCGTTAGCCAAGAATACCCTTCATTCGCAACCCAGCGCTCTTGCTCAACTAATAGGCTCTGCGCGACACCTTTTCCTCTCGCCTGCGAATTTACACCGCCAAGCCAACTATAGAAGGTACTACTGTCTTGCTCATATCCAATCTTAAAGCCAAGTAAAGCGCCCTCTTCTTCGGCAACAAGCACTAACTGCTTTTTATCACCAAGACGCAAAGACAGTGACTCAATCCCCTCAGGCTTAGCAAACTCTTGGATACTGCTCATTACCTTTAAGGCTTCTTGCAAAGAGCCTTCACGAACCACAATCGACACATTTCCCCCTTTGTTGGATATGAATAAACACAAAAGCCCTCATTACGAGGGCCTTAAACGATAACAATCTTATGTGTAACTACTTTTCTTCAGCTAGCCACTCAGCCACATCTTTTGCAAAGTAGGTCAGGATACCGTCCGCGCCCGCTCGCTTGAAGCATAGCAAGGACTCTAGTACCGTCTCTCTCTCTTTCAGCCAGCCATTTTGAATAGCGGCTTTATGCATCGCATACTCTCCAGAAACTTGGTAGGCAAAGGTGGGCACTTGTAGCTCAGTCTTCACTCGACGAACCACATCTAGATAGGGCATGCCAGGTTTAACCATCACCATATCTGCACCCTCAGCAATATCCAGCGCCACTTCATGCAGGGCTTCATCGCTGTTGGCAGGGTCCATTTGGTAGTTCTTCTTGTCTGCACCCTTTAGGTTGGTCGCAGAACCCACTGCATCACGGAATGGTCCGTAGTAGTTGGAGGCATATTTAGCGGAGTAAGCCATTATCTGAGTATGGATATAGCCCGCTTTCTCCAATGCTTCACGAATTTTGCCAATACGACCGTCCATCATATCGGATGGTGCAACCACATCTGCGCCGGCTTCAGCGTGAGACAGTGCTTGTTTGATCAGTACAGCTGTTGTTTCATCGTTCAGTACATAACCATCGTTATCAATGATGCCATCTTGGCCATGGGTAGTGTAGGGATCAAGAGCAACATCAGTAATGACGCCAATCTGCGGGATATGCTCTTTTAGCAGGCGTACCGCTCTTTGCACCAAACCTTCAGGGTTATGAGCTTCAGCCGCACAAGTGCTTTTTACATCCTGATTCACTACCGGAAACAGTGCGATAGCCGGAACACCTAAGTTGGCGAGCCTTTCTGCTTCTTCTAGCATAAGGTCGATAGATAGGCGCTCAATGCCCGGCATCGACTCTACGGCTTCACGACGATTCTTACCCATTAGAACAAACATTGGATAGATCAAATCATCAACGGTGATCTTATTCTCAGCCATTAGGCGGCGGCTAAAATCATGTTTGCGCATACGGCGCATTCTACGTGCAGGGAATGGACTCTGAATAAGTGCGGTCATCGCGCGCTCCTTGTCTAAATCAACTTTGGCAAATCATACCACTAACCACGGGTGTAGGAATGTACGTAACATGAAAAATAGAACGAATGCACATATACTGGGGCACAAATAGCCAACAAATGATGTTTTCTCATGATCGACACCCACGCCCATATCTACGCTAGCGAATTTGACCAAGATAGAGACCAAGTGGTACAGCGTGCTTTGCAACAAGGCATTGACCGTATATTACTACCCAATATCGACCTAGATTCCATAGAACCTATGCTATCAACAGAGGCAAAGTACCCAGAAGTATGCCGCTCTATGATGGGTTTGCACCCATGCTATGTGGATCAAGGTATCAAGCAGACATTAAGCGAAATTGAAGGCTGGTTTGATAAACACAACTTCATTGCTGTGGGTGAGATTGGTATTGACCTGTACTGGGACAAAACGTATCGAGCAGAGCAAGAGTATGCCTTTATCACTCAGCTAAACTGGGCAAAAGAGAAAAACCTGCCCGTAGTCATTCATACTCGCGATTCCATCGAAGAAACGCTGGGCCTACTTAGCAAAGAGCAAGATGGCTCACTGCGCGGCGTCTTCCACTGCTTTGGCGGAAGCATCGAAGAAGCCAAAGCCATTAATGACCTTGGCTTTCACCTAGGGCTAGGCGGTGTATCCACCTTCAAAAATGGCGGGATGGATAAGGTAATTCCTCACTTGGATATGCAATATGTCATCCTAGAAACGGACTGTCCCTACCTTGCTCCAGTGCCTCATCGCGGCAAGAGAAATGAACCCGCCTATACACAGTTAGTCGCCCAGCGTGTGGCTGAACATCGAGAGTTAAGCATTCAAGAGGTGGATAAGATTACCACCAACAATGCAATCAAGCTGTTCAATCTATAAGTTTGCTACAGATATAAAAAATCCCCAGCATTGGGGATTTTTTTATATCTGATAATTAGCGGCAATCATTAAGACTCTTGCTCTTCTTCCTCGTCTGGACGGGTATAGAAGCGAGCAAAGAACAGACCAACCTCAAACAAAAGAAGCATAGGTATCGCGAGTAATGTCTGAGAAATAATGTCGGGAGGAGTCAGCATCATGCCGATAACAAAAGCACCGACAACAACAAACGGTCTTTTCGCTTTTAACGTCTCAACATCCGTTGCGCCAGTCCAACACAACAAGATAATCGCAACAGGCACCTCAAAAGCAATACCGAAGGCCAAGAATAGCGCCAATACGAAATCGAGATAGCTTGAGATATCGGTAGCAAACTCTACCCCCCCAAGGGAAATCGCAGTAAAGAAGCCAAACACTAATGGGAATACCACGAAATACGCGAACGCTACGCCACAATAGAACAGTAATGAACTAGAGAACAGCAATGGCATTACCAAGCGTTTCTCATGCTTATACAGGCCTGGTGCTACAAACGCCCACACCTGATAGAGAATAAACGGCACTGCAACAAAGACAGACGAAATAAGTGTTAATTTCAGTGGTGTGAAGAACGGTGACGCAACATCCGTCGCAATCATCGTCGCCCCTTCAGGCAATCGGTCGATTAAGGGAGCGGATACAAACTCATAGATATGGCCGGAAAAATAAATCAGGCACAGAAATACGACCATTACAGCGCCAATAGCACGCAATAATCGGGTACGTAACTCAATCAGATGACTCATCAATGGCTGGTTAGAATCAACCGAAGACATAGAAACCTCTATAAATAACAAAAGGGGCGAATGTGCCCCTATTGATTAATCTTGTGACTTAGGAGAAGGCGACTCAACAGAGTTTTCTGAGGACTTGTAAGGTTGTTGAACGCTTTTAGCTGCTTCTTTTAACTCTTCGACAGACTGGCGCAATTCAGGAGACATATCCTGCATTCCCATCTTTTCTGCCTTCTTCAGATTTTCCTGAAGCTCATGAATTTTAAGCTCATGATCCAGCTCATCTTTAACATTACTTGCCATAGATTTAGCTGAGTTAACAAAGCGAGCAACACTACGAATAGCCACAGGAAGACGCTCGGGTCCTAATACCACCAACCCCAATACAGAGATCAGTATCAGTTCCCAAAAACCTATATCGAACACGGTTTAAACCTGCTCTTTATCTTTTTGCTTTTCAGTGCTCTGCTCTGCTGATTTCGACTCAGAAGTGTTCTTTTCAGAGATATTCTTCTGTTCAAAATCTGCATCTTTTGCATCTTTCGCTGCAGCGTCTTCATCAGACATTGCTTTCTTAAAGCCTTTAACCGCAGAACCCAAATCGCCGCCAATACCGCGAAGCTTTTTGGTACCAAATAACAGAACCACGATCACAGCAATGATCAGAAGTTGCCAAATACTAATTCCACCCATGTGTTATTACCTTTGTTTCCATTCTATAAATAATTACTTGCGGTAAGTGCGCCAGCTTAAAAGCCAAGCCAACAATCCGACCCCGCCAACCACTGAAGAAATCAATGGGTTATCACTAACATAAAGTATGGACGAGCATACGATAAATGTAGCGCCTATTCCAAACATAAATTGGCCAGTGGCGTGTTGTCTCTTCGTTTGTCGATATCCCTCATATAAATGCTCGACTTTTCTAGACAATTGCTTGCCATGCCTAAGGTTGTCGTACAGTAGCTCAGGCAATTCAGGGAGCTTTTCTGCCCAAAACGGTGCTCTCTCTTTAAGTGAGTTGATTACCGCCTGCGGGCCGACTTGCTCGCCCATCCACTTTTCAAGAAATGGCTTAGCCGTCGCCCATAGGTCTAATTGAGGGTATAGCTGTCGGCCTAATCCTTCTACGTAGAGAAGGGTTTTCTGCAACAACACCAATTGTGGCTGAACTTCCATATTGAAGCGTCGCGCGGTGTTGAACAGATTTAGTAGCACGTGACCAAACGAAATCTCGCACAATGGCTTGGCAAAAATAGGTTCACACACCATACGAATCGCAAACTCAAATTCTTGTACATTGGTGTCTGCTGGAACCCAGCCAGAGTCCACATGCAGCTGCGCAACTTTACCGTAATCACGATTGAAGAACGCCAAGAAATTTTCCGCTAGATAGCGCTTATCATCGGCATTAAGCGTGCCCACAATGCCACAATCTAGGCCAATCCATTGCGGATTTTCAGGGTGTGAATACTGGACAAACACATTGCCTGGGTGCATGTCGGCATGGAAGAAACTGTCTCTAAATACCTGGGTAAAGAAGACTGTCACTCCGCGTTCAGCAAGCAACTTCATGTTGGTGCCATTCGCTTCAAGTCCTTCAATATCAGAGACTTGAATACCATAGATACGCTCAGACACCATGAGATTCTTGCTGCTTAAATCAACCACAACCTCTGGAACATACAGCTCTTCGCTGCCTTCAAAATTACGGCGAAGCTGCATGGCATTGGCTGCTTCACGGCGTAGATCGAGCTCATCCAGTAGCGTCTTCTCGTATTCAGCCACCACCTCGATAGGTCGTAGTCTACGTGCCTCTGGTGCAACTTTAGCCAACAATTTCGCCATACGAAACATAAGCTTAACGTCGGCATCAATGATTGGGCGAATATCTGGACGAATGATCTTAAGTACCACTTCTCGGCCTGATTCTTTCAGCTTAGCGGTGTGTACCTGTGCAATTGACGCTGATGCTAGGCAATCAATATCAAAGTCATCAAACCATTTTTCAATAGGGCCGCCTAGAGCCAGCTCGATGTGCTTCTTCGCAAGGTGACCATCAAATGGCTCAACGCGGTCCTGCAACAAGGCAAGTTGATCGGCGATATGCGGAGGAAATAGGTCTCGGCGCGTAGACATCATCTGCCCAAACTTAATCCATACCGGCCCCAACTCTTGCAAGGCAAGACGCATTCGATGACCTAGCTCTTTCTCTGGATGCTTATTCTTGATCCAAAAGAGCGCCTTTCGCGCTAGTCGTGGAAATTTCGCCAGTTCATGCTCAGGGATAAGCTCATCTAAGCCATATTCCAATTGAACTCGAGTAATAAGATAAAGGCGCTTTAGCTCAGAAGGAGTCATTCGGTTTCCATTAGACGCGATAAGCGTTGTTCTAAAGAGTGTAGTTTTGCCTGAGCGTCATCGACCTGGTCACAGAAACTGGCGACGGCCAACGGCGATGGTGCCAACTCCCACTCTTCTGTAATGGCATGCTTGAGATGCGTCGTGTGCTTACGAGCATTGCGCTGAAAAAACGACAAACCATTTTTAGCGCCAGTAACTAGGGTATGTGCTGCCACATCTCCCAGCACTTTGGAGAGAATCTCAGCCACATCGGGCTTACTCAATTGCATTAGAGTCGCGAATTGCTGTCCTACCTGCATATCTCCAGAGACTGACAGCTTATCTTTCTTGAATAAGTCATTGATATTGGCTTGCTGCTGTAAATCTCGCAAAGCCGTTAGGCTTAGCGTGAGCTCGCAATCCGGCGTCCCTTCAAATTCAGCCAACACATCAACCTGCTGGCTGCACACAAAGATTAGGCTTTTATTTAACTCTTTGATATTGAGTCGAATAATAGAGCCCTTTAAGCGAGCCAATTGCTTTTGGCTCTCCGGTTGCTCTTTTATCAAGGCATTGAATGAGGTTTCAACAGCGGCTGTCACTAAGGCATCAATTGGCATTTTGGCATCCCACTAAAATTTGTAACCACGGTGCAGTGCGACTATGCCGCCTGTCAGGTTGTAGTAGTTCGTCTGCTCAAAGCCTGCCTGTTGCATCATGCCTTCAAGGGTCTCTTGATCTGGGTGCATACGAATAGACTCCGCTAGGTAACGATAACTCTCTGAATCGTTCGCTATGATGTCACCCATCTTCGGCAGGATGTGGAATGAATAGGTATCGTAGATCTTAGATAATGGGTCCAAGATTGGCTTAGAAAACTCAAGCACTAACAAGCGACCACCAGGCTTCAATACGCGATACATAGAGCGTAGAGCCTTATCTTTATCGGTTACGTTGCGCAGGCAAAAACTAATGGTGATGCAATCGAAGTAATCATCAGGAAACGGCAGTTCTTCTGCGTTGGCTTGTACATAATGAACATTGCCGACAACGCCAACATCTCTTAACTTGTCGCGACCTACGTTCAACATTGAGTTGTTAATGTCCGCTAAGATCACGTGCCCGTTATCACCCACAATGCGCGAAAACTTAGCCGTTAGGTCACCAGTACCGCCACCGAGATCCAATATACGCTGCCCAGGGCGAGCGCCACTGCAGTCGATGGTAAAGCGTTTCCACAAGCGATGAACACCACCAGACATTAGGTCGTTCATCAGGTCGTATTTGCTTGCTACCGAATGAAATACCTCTGCTACTTTAGTGACCTTGTCATCTTTGGCGACAGTCTTGAAACCAAAGTGAGTAGTGTCTTGCGAGGCTTGATCTTGGGGTTCTTTAACGCTCATATCCATGTTCTATCTCTGAAGTCGTATTCCAAACGAGGGCTAGTGAAAGTGTATTCACGACGAAAGCCGCCCGGCTACGCTAGCAAACTGCATTGCAAACGAATGGCCAAGTTTACTGCATACATCAGCACTTGTCTTTGCTGAAGTCTCTCACAGCCTCATAAGGTTTGCATAAGTGTGAATAGATGCACCACAGCGAGTGGAAATACACGACCAAACCAAGCAAATTGTATATTGGCGCATACCCACAAAGGCTATAGACTGAGCCCTCTTTTATCTTTTCCTTTATTTAACACTTTGAGTCATTCATGAACGAACGCAAAGCGCTTATATTAGGACTCAGTGCAGTCCTTCTGTGGTCTACTGTTGCCACCGCATTCAAACTCACCCTCGCTGAGTTTACGCCAATCCAGATGCTAACCTGTGCCAGCATAGTCTCTGCGATTGCCCTATTGCTTGTTTGTGTCTATCAAAAAAAGACTCATACCATCGTCGGAACCTTTGTCGCAAATCCACTTTACTACTTGATGTTAGGTCTGATTAATCCCCTCGCCTACTATCTGATCCTGTTTAAGGCCTATGACCTTTTACCCGCTTCGCAGGCACAACCGATCAATTACAGCTGGGCCATTACCCTCACCTTGATGGCGGCAGTATTTTTGGGACAAAAGATTCGAACTCAAGACTGGATTGCTTGTGCGCTGGGCTATTTAGGTGTGGTGGTCATTGCAACACAAGGGGATGTGCTGGGCTTGCAGTTTGAGAGTCCGCTAGGGGTTGGTTTAGCTTTGTTGTCTACCCTGCTTTGGGCCGGTTACTGGATCTTGAACGCCAAAAATAAAGCCGATCCGGTCATTGCGGTACTGCTTGGTTTCCTAGTAGCGATTCCACTCACCATAGCGCTCTCTATTTGGGAAGGCGCCGCTTGGGATATCAGCACTAAAGGTTGGCTAGCGGTGACTTACGTTGGCCTGTTTGAGATGGGGATTACCTTTGTTTTATGGCTGGGTGCACTAAAAGCCACACAAAACACCGCAAGGATCAGCAATCTCATCTTTATCTCTCCGTTCATTTCCCTGATCTTGCTATCGCAAATCTTAGGAGAAGAGATTCATATCTCAACCTTACTCGGTTTGGTATTGATCGTTGCTGGACTGGTTATCCAGCAACTTAAACGTAAGGCTGCTTAACGCATTATTTTCGCGCGAGTTTATGATGGGCACGAGAAAAGTGCCCAGCACAAAACGCACCAACAATAGAAAGCTCACCAGCAAGACAAAGGGCAGCGGCAACCTCGGCTAGGGCCTGTGATTTTCCGTTGCCATGCAGTCCCATCAGGTCTAAACACGCCTTTTGACTCGGTAATCCAGTACCACCACCCACAGTTCCTACCATTAGGTTGGGTAAGGTCACACTGGCATACAGATCGCCATTTCTGTCCACTTCCAATCGTGTCATACCGACCGCAGATTCAGCCACACATGCGGCATCTTGGCCACACGCGATATAAAGCGCAGCCAATGCGTTGGCATAATGGGCATTGATACCAATAGTGCCACTTAGCGCTCCACCGACCGTTGTTATCTGCGCAAACTGCATCATCTTCTCAGGGGTGGTGTGTAGGTACTTTTCGACTAATTCTGCTGGAATGTGCGCCTCTGCCGTCACCTTTTTACCGCGAACACTGCGCAGTGTTTGGGCGTTGGCTTTTTTATCCCCAGATAGATTTCCATCAAGGAAGGCGTGCTCTGGTTCAACCGGCGTATGTGCCATGATGTACTCAAGCACCGCATTAGTGGCAATCGTGACCATATTCTGGCCCGACGCATCACCGGTAAGGAATTCAAATACTAGGTAAACATGGTTACCTTCAATGCTGACACTGATATCTGTTAACTTGCCGTGAGAGGTGGTTTGTTCGGCAATAGACTTAAAGGTGGCATATTGAGTCACAACCCAAGCGACAAACTGCCCTGCTTCACTAATATCAAAGAAGGCAAACGCTGGTGTACGAGTCACACCCTCATTAAGAAGCATAGCCGTAGCGCCACCAGCAGCAGTGAGCAATTGAGAACCGCGGTTATAGGATGCCACTAACGCAGCCTCTGTGGTGGCTAGAGGAATCAGAAAGTCATCGCGAGCGAATAAGCCATTAATTCGCAATGGGCCAGCCATACCCACGGGCATTTTTATTGTGCCAATGAAATGCTCAATGTTCTTTGAGTACTCCAACATGTGCTGCTGAGTATGCTCATCTAAGAGATGTTTCTGAGAATCAGCATTATCAAGAGAGTCCCAACGTCGCTGGACATTCTTCTCAGTC
Source organism: Vibrio breoganii (assembly GCF_001677275.1). Lineage (GTDB taxonomy): Bacteria > Pseudomonadota > Gammaproteobacteria > Enterobacterales > Vibrionaceae > Vibrio > Vibrio breoganii. Next base: position 110,154 of record NZ_CP016177.1, on the reverse strand, counting down.
AAATACGGGCTCTTCGTTAACTTTCTTTTGGGCGTATCAAAGTGAGGTTGCAAAGCCTCATTACGAAGTGAAGGGTCAAGCTCAGAACTGAGAGATGAGGTGTAATCACTGCGATGTAGATTTAATTTAGGCATATTTCTCACTTTGGGGGTTATCACAATTGCTAAACAGATCCCTGAGCCGATTCCTTCCTTAGCGCAATCTTATTTTAGTCGTACAAATAGCTTTGCCGAGCAGAATACGAACATTCCCCTCCAATTACAACGCAAACCAGATTCAAGGGTACTCCAGTGGCAATGATTTGACTCATTGAATGAGTAAATGTAACTAAGCATTTCTGCCTTCGTATATTGCGTTTCCGTTTAAGATTTAATCGAATTCGCGTACAAATCATACAAATATATAAATCTTGCAGCAGATCAAACTTTCGTCATTGGTTCGTGAAATATGCGTGAGATCGAACAGGTTTTACCAGAATGATGTTTGTTTTGCTGATGAAGAAGTCGTAACTTACTCGCTAAAGAAAGCGCTTTCACGAGCGATACTTCTTTTAGAAACCCTACGAAACAAACACAAAATAATTAATCGGTTCTTAAACCTACGCTTCACAAAAGAAAGCGCTTTCATACTTTCTTCATTGAAGTGTAACAACGAGGAATAGAAGATATGTTAAAGAAAACTGCAGTGGCATCACTTGTAGTCGGACTGTTAACTACAGGAGCGACCTTCGCCAATACAGAAATCAAGCAAGGTGGTGAGATTACTGTACCTGCGATCGGCACTGGTTTTGTTGAAAACTTTAACCCTTACACCCAAAAAGATATCGTTGCTGGAACAATGTTCGAGCCACTATTCATCCATAACGGTAAAACGGGTGAGATTGAGCCTCGTATCGCTGAATCTATTACACAATCTGAAGACCTAATGACCATCACTATCAAGGTTCGCCCGAATCTGAAGTGGTCTGATGGCAAACCTCTAACAGCAGAAGACGTTGCTTACAGCTACACACTTACTAAAGACAACAAAGCATTTGACGTTAAAGGCATGTGGAGTGGCTACACTGAAAGCGTAACTGCTACTGACGACACAACTGTTGTTATCAAAATGGCTAAAGCAGACTCTACTTTCCTTTGGGGTCTAAAAGACTACTACATCGTTCCTAAGCACGTATGGAGCGAAGTAGAGAACCTAACTACCTTCACTAACCCTAACCCTGTTGGTAACGGTCCTATGACTGAGGTTGCTCTTATGACTCCTCAGCAAATCAAACTTTGCCGTAACCCTCATTACTGGCAAGCAGCAGAAGGTCGTCCATACCTAGATTGTATTACTGCGCGTTCTTACAACGACAACTCGCAAATCCAAGCTGCGCTTATGAAAGGCGAAATCGACTGGGCATCTAACTTTGTTGCTGACATCGATAAAACCTTCGTTGACCGCGATCCAGAGAACAACCACTACTGGTACCCAGCGAACGATGCTATCCAACTTTACCTAAACACAAAGAGAGCTCCACTAGATGACGTAAACGTACGTCGTGCACTTTCTATGGCGCTTGACCGTGAAGATATTGTTGAGTTCGCAGCTTACGGCTACCCAACAGCTAACCACTACATGGGCGGTCTAGGTCAGTACTTTGAAGCGTACGTTAACCAAGATGTCGAAAAGAAATTCGCAAAATACTCTACTTACAACTTTGACGAAGCAAATCGTCTTCTTGATGAGGCTGGCTTAAAAGACACCAATGGTGACGGCATCCGTAACATGCCAAACGGTGAAAACGTTGAGTTTGATATCGAAGTAGTAAGTGGTTGGACTGACTGGGTTCAAACCGTGCAAATGGTGTCTGAGTACTTCGAAGAAGTTGGCGTTAAAGCAAACGTGAAAACTGTTGACTGGTCTGTATATGACAAGAACTTGAAAGAAGGTGGCTATGACATCTCTATCAACTGGTCTAACACTAACAATGCGCACCCTATCCAAGCATACCAAGATTACTTCTCGGCAAGCACTAAGGGACAGAGCTGGCACGCAGGTCACGGTGTATTCTCACAAGAGATCTCTGACAAGATTGACGCATTTACACAAACTACAGACGAGAAAGTTCAGCAAGAAATCCTAAGTGAGCTACAAGAATTTGCAGCTGAACAGGTTGCGTTCATTCCTCTATTCTCTAACCCAACATGGTTCCAATACCGCACAGAGAAAGTTGTAGGTTGGCCGGATGCTGAAAACCCATACATCCACCCTAACTACTACCAAGCGGACAAAAAAGTGAAGATCCTAGATCACCTTCACGCAAAATAATTAAAACCCACTGAGGACTACCTTTCCGGTAGTCCTCCATTCCCAGGAAAGACCTATGAATTTTGTACTCCGTAGATTTAGCTTCTATTTGACGGCGTTCTTTGTCGCAATAACATTCAACTTCTTCTTGCCTCGCGTTATGCCTGGTAGTCCAGTTGATGCTTTATTTGCGGCTGCCGGCGGCAAAATGGACATGGCCCAGATGGACGCGGTAAAAGAAATGTACGGCTTCGTTGATGGTAGCCTATTCGAACAATACATCGCTTACATCAAGAGTGTTTTCACCCTAGACCTTGGTCCATCTGTTTTAATGTTCCCGACCGAAGTAACTAAAGTGATTGGCATGTCCCTACCTTGGACTATGTTCTTGGCCTTAGGCTCACTGATTGTTGCCCTAATTATTGGCGTTAGCATTGGTACTTACGCTTCTTACCGCCGTGAAGGCCTATTCGGTCAAATCGTTCCACCAGTGTTGGCATTCATCAGTAACTTCCCATACGTTGTTACAGCACTACTACTATTCTACATTTTTGCTCTTCAGCTAGAAATGTTCCCTCTGGGTTACACCTATGACCCAATGATTGCCCCAGGCTTTACTTGGGAGTTCATAAGCAGCGTAGCAAAACACGCCGTACTTCCAATGGGCTCGATGATCCTTGTTGGTATCGCTACTTGGGTATTCAACATGCGTAACGCAATGATCAACGTATTAGGCGAAGACTACGTGACCATGGCTGAAGCAAAAGGTCTATCAAGCTTCCGCGTTATGTATCGTTATGCAGGACGCAACGCGATTCTTCCAGTAGCAACAGCGATTGCAATGGCAATTGGTTTCTCATTTGCAGGCTCAATCCTTACAGAGGTTGTATTCAACTACCAAGGCCTTGGCAACATGCTACTTAAGGGCATCACCGCTCGTGACTACCCTCTAATTCAAGCAATCCTACTAATTTTGGTTACAGCAGTACTAGCAGCAAACTTCATTGCTGACCTACTGTACGTTTGGCTAGACCCTCGCATTGACGATTAAGGTTTGATAATGAAAAAGTTAACTGCACATATTGATACGTCCGAGTTCCCTACAGGTCGTGCGCGAGGTCTAGCAACGACACTGCGCAAGCTTAAAGGGACTCTACAAGACTTCTTTAACGGAAACCCACCAGCAATTATTGGTACTTTCCTAATTACTATCATCCTAGCTGGTGCACTTTTCTCACCAGTACTAATGACGCATGATCCAGAACGACGCGTGGCTCGCGCACACCAAGAACCGAGCTCTGAGCACTTTTTAGGTACAACCCGTAGTGGCCGTGATGTGTACAGCCAAGTGCTACACGGTGGTAAGAAATCTCTGACTGTTGCTCTATCTGCTGGCATTATTGCAATGACTCTAGCTGTAGCGGTTGGTGTGACTTCTGGCTACCTAGGTGGCAAAGTTGACGAGTGGATGAACTTCGTCACTAACGTATTCTTGGTATTCCCGCAGCTACCGCTGTTGATAGTACTCGCCGCCTTTCTCGGACAGGTCAGCTCATTAGTCATAACCTTATTGCTCGGACTCACATCCTGGCCATGGGGGGCACGTGTTATCCGTTCGCAAACCATGGCTTTAAGACACAAAGAATACATCATCTCAGCTGAGGTAATGGGCGAGTCAAAGATTCGTATCATCCTTGTTGAGATTCTACCAAACCTAACGTCTATCGTTTTCGGTGGTTTCCTTGGCGCAGTTATCTATGCAATGGGCGCAGAAGCAGGTCTAGGTATCCTTGGTCTAGGTGACGCAACAGAAGTGAGCTGGGGCTCAATGCTGTACTGGGCACAAACTTCAGCGGCGCTTTACACTGGCGCTTGGTGGGAAATGATTGTTCCAGCTCTTGCTCTAGCAATCACTGGTGGTGCACTAGCACTGATCAACATGTCAATTGACCAAGTAAGTAACCCGAAACTGAAAACTGGTGCTCATATGAAACTATGGGCGAAAATGAAGAAAGACGCTGACAAACGTCGAGGCCTAGCATGAACCAACAACCTCTATTAGAAATTAACAACCTATGTGTTGATTACGTGTCGCCAAACGGTGTGGCACGTGCAGTAAACAATGTCAGTCTAGAAATCAAACCAGGCGAAACCTTGGGCATCGCAGGCGAATCTGGCTGTGGTAAAAGCACGCTAGCCTTTGCTATCGCTCGACTACACAAAGCTCCAGCGTTGATCTCTGAAGGCGAAATCCTTTACAAGGGAACTGACATTCTGAAGATGAATGACAAGGCGCTGCGTGAGTTCCGCTGGAACGAAACCTCAGTGGTATTCCAGAGTGCTATGAACTCTTTGAACCCAGTAATCACTATTGGTGAGCAGCTTACCGACGTGATTTTGGCACACAAGAAGATCACGCTAAAAGAGGCTCGTGAAAAAGCCGTTGAGCTGCTAAAGATTGTAGGCATTCATGGGGATCGTCTATCGAGCTTCCCACACCAACTATCAGGTGGCATGCGTCAACGTGTGGTCATCGCGATTGCTCTAGCACTTGAACCAAAGCTGATCATTATGGATGAGCCTACAACTGCGCTTGATGTGGTAGTAGAACGCGAAATCCTAAATGAACTGTACGACTTAAAAACAAAATTTGGCTTCTCTATTTTGTTCATCAGCCATGACTTGAGCTTGATGGGTGAGATTGCAGACCGCATTGGCGTGATGTACGCAGGTAACCTGATTGAAATTGGTGAAGCTGAAAAAGTATTCCGCGACCCAGTTCACCCGTACACCAAAGGCTTGGTTTCTTCATTCCCAAGTATTCACGGTCCTAAAACACGCCTACACGGTATCCCAGGTAACCCAGTTAACCTGCTTAAGATACCTCAAGGTTGTAACTTCCAAGACCGCTGTAGCGAATGCTTCGCTGACTGTATGAAGACTGAACCGCAGCTTATTGAAGTGCTTCCACACCACCATGCTGCATGTAACTTGCTGTAATTGAGAAGAAAAGGGAAAACTATGCAAACTAATACCCCTGACGTAATTCTTTCGATTAAGAACCTAATCAAAGACTTTCCTGTTGGTAGCAGCAAGAAAAAAGGCGCCTACATGCGCGCCGTTAATGATGTGTCATTTGACCTTTGTAAAGGCGAAGCTCTGGCTATTGTTGGTGAGTCTGGCTCAGGTAAGAGTACTGGCGCTCGCGTTCTAACCCGCATCTATGAAGCCACTGGTGGCGACATTGAGTTTAAGGGTCAGCCAATTGATCAGTACATCAAAGAAAATGGCAGCTTAGAGTACGCTCGTCAGGTTCAGATGATCTTCCAAGACCCGTTTGGCTCTCTAAACCCAGTGCACTCTATCTACCACCACATTGCTCGCCCACTACAGATCCATAATCGTGTAGGCAAAGAGAACATTGATACCTTGGTATACCAACTGCTTGAGCTAGTCGGTCTATCACCAGTAGTGGAAACTGCCGATAAATTCCCTCACGAACTCAGTGGTGGTCAGCGTCAGCGTGTTGCTATTGCTCGTGCAATTGCGGTTGACCCAGAAGTTATCTTGGCCGATGAGCCTATTTCAATGCTAGACGTGTCCGTTCGCTTAGGTATCTTGAACCTAATGTCGGACCTAAAAGACAAGCACGGCATCTCGTTTATGTACATCACTCACGATATTGCCACTGCTCGCTACTTTGCTGAGAAAACTGCGGTAATGTATGTAGGCCACATGGTTGAGTGGGGTAACAGTGACAAAGTGACACAAACGCCTCAGCATCCGTATACGCAGCTATTATTATCTGCGGTACCAGAGCCTGGTCGTGGTGGACGACGTGAACTGGACGCGAAGAAGGGTGAGATTCCTCTTTGGAAACCAGAAAGCGTAGGATGTCCTTTTGCACCTCGCTGCCCTAAAGCAAGCGAGCAGTGTGACAAATCATTCCCAGAAATTAGACAGTTGGCAGATGATCACTTTATCCGTTGCCATAACTACGAATAATTCAGACAGATAGTTTTCTTCTCTGAGATAGATAAGATTAGAACATGATTACGATAAAAGAAGTTGCCGAATTTGCCAAAGTGTCTCAAGCCACGGTATCCCGTGTTTTGAATAACCACAGCACAGTAAAAGAGGCGAACAAAGAGAAAGTTTACAATGCAATCAACGAGTTAGGGTTTCAACCTAACTCCATTGCAAAGGCTTTGGCTTCTAATCGTTCTAATAGTATCGGTGTTTTAGTAGGGGCCTTAGAGGGCTCCTTCTTTGGCAACCTTATGAAAGAAGTAGAAAAAAAGACTCGCGATGCCAATCTGCATTTGATCGCAACCTGCGGTCATATGGATAAAAAGGTTGAAGCTGAGTCTTTGCACTTCCTTGATTCTAGGCGCGTCGATGGGCTTATCGTTCATGCCGACAAACTGGAAGATGAAGACCTAATCAAGCTAGCTAAACATGACCGTCCATTAGTGGTCGTCAACAGGCACATTGAAGAGATTTCAGAGCAATGCTTTTATATCGACAATGAGCTGGGCGGTTATCTTGCATCTAAACACCTTATTGAGTTGGGTCATCGCCATATCGGTATCATTACCGGTGATATGGATAAAATGGACTGTCGAGAGCGTTTAATCGGATATCACAGAGCCATTAAGGAAGCGGGTATCGAACCGAGTATGGACTACGTCTATCACGGTACTTACGAGACGGAAAGCGAGCTAAACAAAACACTGGCAAAACAGCTCCTTGATGAGCACCCACAAGTTACCGCTGTCCTGTGTCAAAATGACAATATCGCAATGGCTACCTATGACGAGTGCGATCGAAGAAACCTAGTTGTTGGCAAAGACATATCCGTTATTGGTTTTGATGACAGTATTTACTGCCGTTACATTCGACCGACGCTGACCACAGTAAACTATCCAATTAGAGAAATCGGCATCAATGCAACCAATATGCTGTTAAATCAGCTCAATGGAAGCAAACTGCCTGTGCAAAAACGCTTCAATCCTGAGCTAGTGAAGCGCAACTCTGTTCACTCAATTATTTAATGAATAAAGGGTCTATATCTGAGGCTACTACCTCGGATATAGCGATATAAAAACAATAGCGTAAAAAAGTAAGCGCTTTCAAAAATCCTAAAAGGGCCTGAAATATGGAACACAATACTCTACAAGACGTGGATGGAAAGTTCGTCAACCTTGATGGCGAACGCTACTACAAGATATCCAATGTCGACCACATGAACCCATTTTTTATCAGTGTCGTTTCAGCAAGCGATCACTGGCTGTTCATCTCTTCTACAGGTAGCCTTTCTGCTGGTCGTATCCGCCCAGAAAACGCTTTGTTCCCGTACAAGTCAGTGGACTATATTCATGAAAGCGCCGAAAACACCGGTGCAAAGTCGATCTTTAAAGTAACAACCAGTTCAGGTGCTTCTTTATGGGAACCGTTCAATATCTTCCATGATGGCCTGTATCAAGTAGAGCGTAACCTCTACAAAAACAGCATCGGTGACAAGATTATCTTTGAAGAGATCAACCACTCTTTGAAGCTACAATTCCAATACAGCTGGAACACCAGTGAGCAATTTGGCTTTATCCGTCAATCACAATTAACCGACCTTTCTGGCGATGACCGCGAGATTGAGCTGCTCGATGGCCTGCAAAACCTATTGCCACCAGGTGCCCCTTTAGGTGCCTTGCAAACAAGAAGTGCCTTAGTTGATGCGTACAAATGGAATGAGCGTCAGCAAGGTTCTCCTTTAGCGCTATACACCATGTATGCAAAACTCAGCGACCGCGCAGATCCTGCAGAGTCCCTGCTTGCAACGACTGTATTTAGCCTTGATGATGACGCGAATCAGATCCTACTGACTAGCACGCAAATCGCCACATTTAGAAAAGGACTGCCAATTCAGGACGAGACCTTAACTAAGGGTCAACGTGGTAGCTACCTGATTCATAAAACAATTAAGTTAGAAGGCAATCAAACAAACTCTTGGGTTATCGCCGCTGACATCGACAAGAACCATAGCGATATTACTGCACTGAATACTCAGATTGCGGTGCCTAACGATATTCGCAAACAAGTCCTTTCAAGTATCGAAGATAACCAAAAAGAATTGGTCTCTTTGATGTCAGGTGCCGATGCATGGCAGCTAACAGCAGAAGAAAGCACCTCTGTTCACCACTACGCTAACGTACTGTTCAATAACATGCGTGGCGGCGTAGTCGAAAACAACTACACCTTGGATAAAGCCGACGTAGTAAAAACCATGCGTAACGCTAACCAAACGGTAGTAGCAAAGCATCAAGGTTTCTTTGCTGAACTTGCCGATAGCTTTACTCACGCAGAATTAGTCTCTCGTGCAAAACAAACAGATGATCAACAACTTGTTCGCCTTGCCTATGAGTATCTGCCGTTAACGTTTGGCCGTCGTCATGGTGACCCAAGCCGTCCTTGGAACCATTACGAAATCAAACTCAAAGATGAGCAAGGTGATCGCCTGCTGTCTTATCAAGGCAACTGGCGTGACATCTTCCAAAACTGGGAAGCGATGGCACTCAGCTACCCTGGCTTCATCAAATCATTCATCGCTAAGTTTGTTAACGCATCAACTGTTGATGGCTTTAACCCTTACCGCATTACTAAAGATGGTATTGATTGGGAGCTTCTTGATCCAGAAGATGAGTGGAGCAACATTGGCTACTGGGGTGACCATCAGATCATCTACTTGCTTAAGTTCCTAGAACTAGCCAATAAATTTGAACACGACGACTTGATCGCTCTGCTAAATACAGAGACGTACAGCTACGCGAACGTACCTTACGAAATTTGTGATGTGGATGGTTTGTTTGCCAACCCGAAAGATACTGTTAACTTTAACAACGAAAAACAGTCTCTGATCGAGCGCAAAGTGGCTGAACTAGGCAGCGATGGTAAGTTAGTTCTAAACAGCGATGACTCTGTTTACATGGTTAACCTACTAGAGAAAATCTTAGTTCCTCTACTCTCTAAACTAAGCAACCTAGTGCTTGATGGTGGTATCTGGCTAAATACTCAACGTCCTGAGTGGAACGATGCCAATAACGCCATCGTTGGTAATGGCTTGTCTATGGTTACGCTTTACTACATGCGTCGCTATGTATCTTTCATGCAGCAAATGCTTGCTGAAGCTCCTCAGTACACGCAACTATCAACTCAAGTACGTGATTGGATGGTCGCAATTGAAGCTATCTTAGCCGACGCTGAAGCCTCTATCACTGCAGGCGAAGTAACCCCTAAGCTAAGGTACGACGTTCTTGTATCACTAGCGCAAGCAGCCGCTGATTATCGCAACAATGTATACCCTACTGGTAGCTTTGGTAGCAAAGAAACCGTAGATACGGCAGAGATCAGCAAGCTACTGAACGTAAGCTTAACGGTTCTCGATAAGAGTATTCGCAACAACCTTCGTGAAGATGGTCTGTACAACGCCTACAACATTATCTCTTACGCAAAAGACAGCGTGACAGTAGAAGAACTGTACCCGATGCTAGAAGGTCAGGTAGCGGTATTGAGTTCTGGTCTTCTTGAGCCTCAAGAAACTAAGCAGTTGTTAGACAAGCTGTACGCTAGTGACATGTACCGTCAGGACCAGAAGAGCTTCATGCTTTACCCTGATCGTGACCTAACTCCATTCATGGAGAAAAACCAAGTCACCAAACAGCAAATTGCTGACTCTAGTCTTCTGAACGCAATGGTAGAAAAGGGTGATAAGCGCCTTGTTCAACAAAGCACAGCTGACAACTTCCACTTTAATGCGAGCTTTGAAAACCGTGACTACTTAAAGGCAGCTATCAATAGCGTCAAGGGTGACTACCCAGAGGCAACAGAGGCTCAGTGGCAAGAGATCAACGCCCTTTACGAACAGGTATTCAACCACAAGGCCTTTACTGGTCGCTCTGGTACCATGTTTGGTTATGAAGGCTTAGGTTGTATCTATTGGCACATGGTGTCCAAACTACTGTTGGCGGTGCAAGAGAACTACTTAGTAGCGCTAGAGCAAGATGCTGATAGCGAAGTAACCAAAGCCCTTGCTGATTACTACTACCGCGTTCGTGAAGGTATTGGTTTCAACAAGACAGCAAGCAACTATGGTGCCTTCCCTACTGACCCATACTCGCATACCCCTAAACAAGCGGGCGCACAGCAACCGGGTATGACAGGACAGGTAAAAGAAGAGATCATTACTCGCTTTATAGAGCTTGGTATTGAAGTCAAAGAGGGAGCGATTCAGTTAAACCCTTCACTCCTTAACAGCAGTGAGTTCTTGAATGAAGCTGTAACCTTTAGCTACCTTGATCTTCAGGGTGAAACCAAAGAGATCCCTCTAGCCGTTGGCCAGCTAGCCTTCACTTACTGCCAAGTGCCGTTTGTGTACCAAGTTGCATCTGATAGCGAAACCTCTGTTGATGTCATCTATGAAGATGGTTCGGTAGTAGCAATGCCAAATAGTGGTCTAACCGCCGAGGTGTGCCAAGAGCTATTCAGTCGTTCTGGAAAAGTCTCTCAAGTACGCTGTACAGTGGCGAAGGCGGCTCTGCGTAGCTAACAAAAACCATTGAAAAACAAAGGCCTCAGCACAATGCTAAGGCCTTTTTTGTTTGCCATGATCCAATTGCTTATTTACTTGTACAAAGCTCTGAACTAAAGCCAGAAAAAGTCTTTGGAAGCAGAGGGTTATCAAGCTCTATCTGCCTGCGAGATAACAAATTCATATCGGTAACCGTCTGACCATAATGCTTATCAAACAAGGCTCTCAACGCACCACTATTACGGCTCTGTTCCAAACCATTATTTATCTTAGTCGCGAGCTGCTCTTTTTCAGGGTGCACATAGAAAACCAATGGAAATGGATAGTAGAGCATCATGGATGGCTCGATGACTAACCCTTCAAATTGCTCAGCAAATTCATGATAAATCGCCTGCACTTCGTTGGCCCCGAGAGCGACATAATCACATAAGCCCAATTGCAGATCAGCAAAGATGGTATCCAAAGAACCTTGCTCAAAGACTTGATAGCCGTTGCTACGAAATAAATCGGCATCAGCCCAAGTTGCAGGAATTCCCGCCTTCAAGCTTTTTAAATCATCTTCAGTGATACCCGAAAATGTGCTGATATCTTGACGACGAACAATCAGGATTCGATGCCCAAGCAATCCCATGCACAAGGGGTGATTCACGGGTAAAAAGGCATGCGAATCAAACTTAGTGTTCCCAGCAACAGTTACCAGCGCATCAGCGCCTAGATTGAAGATATTGCCTTCGTCTTTAGCGTCAGGGTAATCCGTTAAGTCATTGCTGACCTCTGTTGTACCTAAAGCAAGTTGCAGCACCTCAAACTCATGTTCTTGACGAGAAGGTGACTTATTTCCATTCCAAAAGCTGATCATTTCTGTTCCCAAGCAAAAAATTTTCTTTCTTCAATTATCGCAAAAGTAAGCGCTTTCTTGTGTGATCTATCAGGGTTATCAGAGACTTAATTTGAGAGCCTTCTTCGATATGCTAAAGGGGCATAAAAATGGAAAGTTAAATTGTCATACAAATACGTTGATTAATTTTCAAACAGTGGCAAAATGCACGCCCGTACGATAAATAGCCAGACGAGTATAAGAAATGTTGTTAAGCCTAGTTGCATTCACTTCAGTATTTAGCATCGTGAGCACTACCGGTACTGTGTGCATAAAAAAAATCAAGGCAGCTAAAAAAGAAGCGAGTGAGAAAAGTGCAAGGCTTCAACAGATGAGCGAACACCTTTATGCTTATATAAACGCAGAAAGAAGCTATGATGCAATCAAAGGCGAACTAGCCGTAAAAAACCACTTCTACCAGCAACTTCCGATGACTGCGCGCAACACTCACGCTGAAGAAATTTCAAAGATGCAAGCCGAGCTAAAAATACAAAAAGCAGCCTATTTAAACGCACAGAAAAACTATCTAAAAATGGGTAAGCATATTATTTAATTCGACAGGCGCATTCGTGTTCGTACTGCAAGGGTGATATTAAGCATTACGGCTAAGAAGGTTCAGCCTCAGATATTACCCAAAAAACAATGAAGTACGAACGCTCCCCCGTCAATTCAACAAGTTATGTCTATACGTTCTGCCCAGCCACGTAGCCTGAACTCCAACACCAGCAGAAATTAAAGCCCCCAAGCCATCCCGTTACGTCCATAACCTCGCCAATGAAGTACAAACCAGAGTGGGTTTTACACTCCATGGTTTTAGACGAAAGATGATTGGTGTCTACGCCGCCTAGAGTGACCTCCGCAGTTCGATAGCCTTCGGTGCCATTAGGCACAATCTGCCAGCCTTCAAGTGCATCAACGACTTGGTCGTACTCTTTGTGATTCAATTGCTTTAGAGGTTTATCGACTAGCTGTTTACGCTCAATCAACACCTCAATTAGGCGCTTAGGCAGTACCTTAGATAGGGTGTTTTTTAGAGATTGGTTAGGATGCTTTTCTCGGTTCTGCGCCAGCAGTTCAGCAACATCGGCCTCAGGCACTAAATTGACGGTTACCTTTTGCCCGGCACGCCAATACGATGAGATCTGCAACACTGATGGTCCAGAGAGCCCTCTATGAGTAAACAGCAATGCCTCTTTGAAGACAGTGCCATCTTCTGCAGTAATTTCTGCAGGAATCGCAATCCCAGACAGCTCACTGAAATCCAACTTGTCTTGCTTATGCAGAGTAAATGGCACTAAACCTGCAGTGGTAGGTACCACATCCAAGCCAAATTGTTCGGCGATCTGATAGCCAAAAGGCGTTGCTCCAAGTTTAGGCATAGATAGACCACCAGTCGCGACGACCAATGATTCACAGCTGATCGGTTTACCATTGGCTAGGAGTGTATAGCCAGATTCTGTTTTATCAATATTGCTTACCGCAACCTGGTATTGAAACTGTACATACTGCGAGTCACACTCATCAAGTAGCATTTTTACAATTTGCTTCGCAGAATCCACGCAAAACAACTGCCCATGGTCACGCTCTTCAAACTCGATGCCATGTTTACTCACCATAGAGATAAAATCCCAATTGGTGTACTGCGACAATGCCGATTTCACGAAATGGGGATTACTACAGATGAAATTGGAAGGGGAAACATCGTAGTTGCTAAAGTTACAGCGGCCACCACCTGAGATGAGAATCTTACGTCCTGGTTTTTTAGCATGATCAACCACTAGTACTCGCCTAGCTCGCTTGCCAGCTTCAGCAGCACACATCAGGCCTGCGGCACCAGCACCAATAATCACGACATCAAAGTGTTCACTCATTTTCTACATCTCGGGAGGTCATACAAAAAGGGCATGCGAAAACCGCATACCCTTACAAAGGCGCACATTCTACCCAGATGCAGGGTAGAGATACAAACAAGATTAATAATTAAACGCTGAAAGCCGCCACTAAGGTGACGAAAAGCAATGCGCAACTGAGAATAAAGAGCTCTCTAACCTTGTCGCACTTGTCAACAAACACCGGATCATGATGCTGGGAATATTCTTTGCTCTTGAGGTAATGGAAAAGTCTGAACTGTTTGACGACATTACCTTGAGTAGTGAAAAACCCTCGGCCATCGACTTGCTGGTAGAGTAAAGGGTGCGCTTCGCGCATCACAAAGATAAGTGCCCTTAATGTACTGATATAACGCATACAATTGACCGCAGTTACGATCATAAGCGCAAAAATAATCAAATCCCCACTGATCATCTCTTTTCCTCCCTACACTCTCTAGGAAATGGCAAGACAACCAGTGTGAATCAGTTGTTTAGTCGAGTACGGATAAGTTACTCAGCTGCCACATCCATGATAGAGGTTGAACCTTCTTTAGCCATAATTGCTAGGTCTTTATCAATGAAGAACAGTGCTTGACCATTTTCACCAACCAACTCTAGCTTGTCTAAAATCCCTTTAAACAATTTCTCTTCTTCGTGTTGCTCTGCCACATACCACTGTAAGAAATTGAACGTTGAGTAGTCTTGGCTTGTGAAAGCCACGTGAGCAAGCTTATTGATCTTTTCGGTGATCATGCACTCATGCTCGTAGGTCTCACGGAAAACCTCTCCAAGGCTAGCAAACTCATGCTTTGGCGCATCTATTGCACCGAGAATTGGCATCGCCCCAGTCTCACTCACATAAGTGAATAAGCGTTGCATATGCTCCATTTCTTCGGTGGCATGTTTGCGCATAAACTCTGCTGCACCCTCGAAACCTTTATCTTCACACCAAGCACTCATTTGTAAGTATAGATTGGATGAGAAAAATTCTAGGTTTATTTGTGCGTTTAAATTTTCAACCATCTGTTCCGACAGCATAAGACGTTCCTCTTCTTAATAGCTCTAATGTCATTCAGCCAATATACGATGTGGCTATGTGTCTAAATTAACAGACTTTGCCCTAAATCAAAATTCTCTTTCTTTTGTTAGTCGAATACTTCAACTTCAGATCACTTCAGCAAAAAATATGTCTCGCCCTGCTAGAATGAAATTAAGGATACATTCTCTATTGCCCGAATAAGGAGCCTATCATGAGCTATAAACATATCGTTGTTGCCCTAGACTTAGGAGATCATAGTGAGTACTTAGCTAATCGAGCAGCCAAGCTTGCCAAAGCTCTTGATGCTGAGCTTTCTTTTATTCATATCGACGTTAACTATAGTGAAGTCTACACAGGACTGATTGAAGTTAATTTGGTTGATAGTCAGAGCGCGACCACTAAGCTTTCCACTCAAAAGCTCCAAGACTTGAGCGAAAAGCTCGATTATCCAGTGAGTAACACTCTCGTGGGACGTGGTGATTTGGTCGAAGAACTTTCAGATGCAATAAAAGAAAGAGGATTTGATTTGGTTGTCTGTGGACACCATCATGACTTCTGGGGCAAGTTGCTTTCCAACACTCGCCACATGATCCATGACATGCCTATCGACCTATTGGTGGTGCCGCTTCAAGATTAGTTCTGGGACAGTTCTGGAACAGTTCTAGTTGGTTCTAGGATAGCTCTGGAATTAATGGAGATGATTTGAGGCTACGCGAATAGAGGTAGCCTCAACAACCTCATTAAGGTGTGCGTCTAGCTTACTTCTCTTCTTGGTAAGCTTTTTCTCTTTGCGTAAAATCTTGTTCAGCTTCTTGTACATTTTCGCCTGCTTCTTCAGCATCTTACGCTGCTTCTTAAGCTGTTTGTTGCTCAACTGACACTGTACTTCTTCATTCGCAATAGTGTCTTGCTCTGCATTTTCCGCCACTTCGATCACTGGCTTAATCTGCTTTTTCTTTTCCGACTTGTTTTTAGCCGATGATATTTCGGTAATGGTGTTTGTCGCCTTAGCTTCAGCTAGCAATACACAGTCTTCGACGGCCGGCTCTAAAATAGGTCCTGCAATCTTATTGCGGCATGCTTGAGGTGGGATCGGGCTAGGCTTACACAGGTTTTCACCACTACCTGCTACACGAGCGCAAGAGCGACACACAAATTTTGGCTCCGCCACAATAGAATAGATAGCCCCTAAGCTGCCCTCTATCGTTCGGCGATTAAATTTGCACATTTTCTTACTCATAAAGCCTCGTCACTCAAATGCAATTAATAATGATTATTACTTACATATAGCGATTTCACCGCAGTAATTCAACTATTTATTTTTGACCTTTGAGCTAAGTCATTGAAGACAAAACATAAACATCAAAACGATTTTTCTTAGTTTCGATGGCCATGCTTGGTTTCTTCTCATTCAGCCAGTTGGCGTAGTCAGGTCTTTTCACAATGACTCGTTTCGTGGCAAGCTGCAGAGCAGGCTCAAGAAGACCGTCCGCATCTTGATCGGGGCCAACTAAGGTCTGAAACACTCGCATCTCTTTTTTGATTTGCGCGCTTTTCTTTTTGTTTTCTGGGTGAGGGTACATAGGGTCAAGATAGATAACATCAGGTCGTTGAAATTCGTTATCCTCAGCTAACTGCGACAGTGCATCTAGGCTCGAAGCGTGCAATAGCGACATACGCTCGCTAACCCAACCACCAATCTCAGGGTCCAGCTTTGCTCGAGAAAGGCCATCATCAAGCAAAGCCGCAACCACAGGGTTGCGCTCAATCATCTGCACCTTGCAGCCTAGAGAGGCCAACACAAAGGCATCGCGGCCAAGGCCTGCTGTCGCGTCTAACACACACGGGGTCGCGCCCTTGTTGAGACCCGCGGCTTTTGCAATAGATTGCCCTTTACCACCACCAAATTTACGGCGATGCGCCACGGCTCCACCAGCAAAGTCCACGAAGATTGACCCTAGTTTAGGCTCATCCAGCTTTTTTAGTTCTAGACGCTCGCCTAACTGCAAGGCAAACTGACTATCAGGATCATGTTGCAAGCCCCAACACTCCGCCAATGCTTGGATCTGTAATTGTTTGTCTTCGGACTGCGCTAGAAGTTGAATCTGCAACGTCATCTCTCTAAAGTTTAGGGGTCTGTCGACCTGATTAGGATATCCGTTAGTTTACCGCATTCTTGTTATCTGTGTCTCTTAAGGAACCCCAATGAACCAAAACCCTATGCTCGACCAGCTCGATAAAGATATCCTAAAAACACTGATGGAGGACGCCCGTACTCCCTATGCAGAGATGGGCAAGCGATTTAATGTTAGCCCTGCCACCATTCATGTTCGAATTGAAAAAATGAGAGCTGCTGAGGTCATTGAAGGTACAGAGGTTATCGTCAATACCAAAAAATTGGGCTATGACGTGTGCTGTTTTATCGGCATCAACTTGAATGCGGCCAAGGACTACCATTCAGCGCTAGAGAAGCTCAACGCCCTAGATGAGGTCGTCGAAGCGTATTACACCACTGGCGCCTACAGCATCTTCGTTAAGTTAATGTGCCGCTCAATTGAAGAGTTGCAGCATGTCCTGATCAATAAATTGCAGGCCATCGATGAGGTGCAATCTACCGAAACCCTTATCTCGCTACAAAATCCAATCAACCGCAATGTGAACCCATAAAAAAAGCCACCTCAATTTGAGATGGCTTATAGAGAGTTAACGAGGATTAAGCCCCGATACCTGCATGTCTTAGCAAGGCATCAATTTGCGGCTCACGACCACGGAAGCGCTTAAATAGCTCCATAGGTTCCTCACTGCCCCCCATCTCTAGGATGTTATTCAGGAAGCTTTGTCCTGTCTCTTTGTTGAAGATGCCCTCTTCTTCAAAACGAGAGTACGCATCCGCAGACAGCACTTCTGCCCACAGATAGCTGTAATAGCCCGCACTGTATCCACCGGCAAAGATATGACTAAATGCATGAGAGAAACGGTTCCACTCTAGGCTTGGTAATACTGCGACCTTTTGCTTAACTTCTGCCAAGGTTTCAAGCACTCGCGCGCCAATATCAGGATCAAACTCGGTGTGTAGAGTAAAATCAAACAGTCCAAACTCTAGCTGGCGCAGAATAAACATCGCCGACTGGAAGTTTTTCGCCGCTAGCATCTTATCCAGCATTTCTTTTGGTAGAGGCTCACCCGTTTCATAGTGACCTGAGATGAACGACAGCGCCTCTTCTTCCCAGCACCAGTTCTCTAGGAACTGACTTGGCAGTTCAACCGCATCCCATGGCACGCCATTGATGCCAGACACAGACGAAACATCAATCTGAGTAAGCATGTGGTGAATACCGTGGCCAAACTCATGGAATAGCGTCGTTACTTCGTTATGAGTAAACAGCGCAGGTTTATCCCCCACCGGCTTGTTAAAGTTACAAGTTAGGTAAGCCACTGGCGTTTCCAATTCACCCGATGACGTTGTGCGGCGCACGCGACACTCGTCCATCCAAGCACCACCACGCTTATGCTCTCGGGCATACAAGTCTAGGTAGAAACTGCCACGCAATTCGCCATCAATGGTCAAGATATCAAAGAAGCGCACTGACTCGTGCCAAACATCCACATCTTGTCGCTCTTTCACTTGCATGCCAAACACACGCTCAAGCACCTCAAATAGGCCAGAAACCACTTTGTTTTCTGGGAAGTAAGGGCGCAGGTCTTCGTCTGAAATACTGAACAGATTTTGCTTTTGTTTTTCGCTGTAGTAAGCGATATCCCAAAGGTTAAGTTCGGTGACACCAAATTCTTTTTCTGCAAACTGACGCAGCTCTTCTACTTCTTTCTCGCCCTGAGGCTTAGCCTTACTAGCAAGGTCATTTAAGAAGCCAAGTACCTGATCGGTGGTCTCTGCCATTTTAGTAGCAAGTGAGCGTTCACTATAAGTAGAGAAACCTAGCATGCGAGAGATCTCGTGGCGCAGTTTTAGCTGCTCAGCAATGATCTCAGTATTGTCCCACTTGCCCGCATTCGGTCCACGATCGGATGCACGAGTATTGTATGACTCATACATTTCTTTACGCAGTTCTTGATTGTCGCAGTAGGTTAAAACGGGAACGTAAGAAGGGATGTCTAGCGTAAGTAGGTAGCCCTCTAGCTCTTTTGCTTGTGCCGCCGCTTTGGCTGCTTCCAATGCCGATTCTGGCATGCCCGCAAGCTCATTCACGTCCTCAATGTGCTTACTCCACCCCATAGTGGCATCAAGTACATTGTTAGAAAACTTAGACCCAAGCTCAGACAGGCGCTTACTGATCTCACCATAGCGATGCTGCTCATCGGCTGGAAGACCAATGCCCGACAATTCAAAATCGCGCAGTGCGTCTTTGATGGTTTTCTTCTTCGCTTGGCTCAGACCGTCAAAGCTTGAGTCTGCTTTGATCGCTTTGTAAGCCTCATAAAGCCCCTTATGCTGACCTAACCATGTGCCGTATTCAGATAGCAGTGGCAAGCAGCTCTCATAGGCTTCACGAAGCTCCTCACTGTTGGCTACTGAGTTCAAATGACTCACTGGTGACCAAAGGCGTGAAAGAACTGAGTCCACTTCATCCAATGGCAAGCAGACGTTTTCCCAAGTTGGGTTGTCGTTATCTTTTAGAACGTCGTCTACCTTGTGTCGGCAATCCGCAATTGCCTTTTCCACAGCAGGTTTAACATGCTCTGGCTTGATCTCGGAGAAATGCGGTAAATCCGTAATATTGAGAAGCGGGTTAGACATAGAGGGTCCCTTTTATTTTCGTCTTATAAGAGTTTACATAGTGACGACTTATGCAAAATTCAATAGTCGAGTATAATGTGGATTAGTCCCATCACATACTCACTTGGGGAGTCACCTTGCTCAGCTACCGTCACAGTTTTCATGCTGGAAATCATGCCGATGTGGTTAAACACATTGTACAAAGTCTTATACTTGACGCCTTAAAGCAGAAAGACAAGCCTTTTGTCTATCACGACACTCATTCAGGTGTAGGCCGTTACGATCTGACCCATGAATGGTCAGAAAAAACCGGCGAATACAAACAAGGTATCGCGAAGCTTTGGCAGCAAGCTGATTTGCCTGAAGAATTAGAGAGCTACCTTGATTCAATTCGCACCCTCAATGAAGGTGATGAGCTGAGGTACTACCCTGGCTCTCCTCGCGTCGCTCGAGCTCAACTTCGTCGTGGTGATCGCATGGTGTTAACTGAGTTACACCCTAGCGACTTTCCCCTGCTAGAGCAGGAGTTCCACCGTGACCGCCAAGTTAAGATCTTTAAAGAAGATGGCTTCGCTCGCTTAAAGGGTAGCTTACCGCCAAGAGAGCGTCGTGGATTAGTACTTATTGATCCTCCGTACGAATTGGCTAAAGAATATCGCGATGTCGTACAAGCTATCGCACAAAGTTATAAGCGTTGGGCAACAGGTATTTACGCAATCTGGTACCCTGTAGTTAATCGCTATGATATCGACGATATGCTGAAGGGCTTACAAGGCCTTGGCATTCGCAAGATATTACAAATCGAAATGGGTGTATCGCCAGATACCAACGAAAGAGGCATGACAGCGTCAGGCATGATCATTGTCAATCCGCCTTGGAAACTTGAAAGCCAGATGCAAGCCATCTTGCCTGTATTAAAACAAGCGATTGCACCCGCAACAGGACATTTTAAGGTTGAATGGGTTGTACCCGAATAAATTCACCCAATATAACTAAAAAGACTACAAGGATTTTGGAGAACTCAATGGCAACTCATTTTGACTACATCTGTATTGGTGGCGGTAGTGGCGGTATTGCATCAGCTAACCGTGCATCTATGTATGGCGCTAAGGTCGCTCTCATCGAAGCGAAAGACCTTGGTGGCACCTGTGTAAACGTTGGCTGTGTGCCAAAGAAAGTAATGTGGCATGGCGCGCAAGTTGCTGAAGCTATTAACCTTTACGCAGAAGACTACGGCTTTGATGTAGACCTGAAAGACTTTCAGTGGTCAAAGCTTGTTGAAAACCGCCAAGCGTATATTGGCCGTATCCATCAGTCATATGACCGTGTTCTTGGTAACAATAAAGTGAATGTGATCAAGGGCTTTGCAAAGTTCGTTGACGAGAAAACCGTTGAGGTTGATGGTGAGCAATACACAGCTGATCACATCCTAATTGCAGTGGGTGGTCGTCCAACTATCCCTAACATCCCTGGTGCTGAGCATGGCATCGACTCAAATGGTTTCTTCGACCTAGAGGCGCAACCTAAGCGCGTGGCTGTGGTTGGCGCTGGCTACATTGCCGTTGAGATCGCAGGCGTACTGAGCGCCCTTGGCACACAAACAGACCTGTTTGTGCGTAAAGAGTCTCCGCTACGTAGCTTCGATCCAATGATCATAGAGACACTGACCGAAGTAATGGCAGCAGAAGGCCCAACGCTACATACTCACTCTGTACCAAAAGAAGTGGTAAAAGAAGCGGACGGCAGCCTAACCCTGCACC
Source organism: Vibrio breoganii (assembly GCF_001677275.1). Lineage (GTDB taxonomy): Bacteria > Pseudomonadota > Gammaproteobacteria > Enterobacterales > Vibrionaceae > Vibrio > Vibrio breoganii. Next base: position 89,002 of record NZ_CP016177.1, on the reverse strand, counting down.
TAGAGAACGGCAACACCCACAACGTGGACGAGCTAATCTGGGCTATCGGTCGCCACCCTGCCACTGATGTGATCAATCTTAGCAACACTGGCGTTGCAACCAACGACCGTGGCTACATCAAGGTTGATGAGTACCAAGAGACTAATGTTAAAGGCATCTACTGTGTTGGCGACATCATGGAAGGCGGTATTGAGCTAACGCCTGTTGCGGTTAAAGCGGGTCGCCAATTATCTGAGCGTCTGTTTAACAACAAGACTGATGCGAAAATGGACTACGACCTAGTTCCAACCGTCGTCTTCAGCCACCCACCAATTGGCACTATTGGTCTGACTGAGCAAGAAGCGATTGAGCAGTACGGCAAAGAGAACGTGAAGGTTTACACCTCTGGCTTCACTGCTATGTACACAGCAGTCACCAAGCATCGTCAGCCATGTAAGATGAAGCTAGTCTGTGCGGGTGACAACGAAAAAGTAGTGGGTCTACACGGTATCGGCTTTACCGTTGATGAGATGATTCAGGGCTTCGCTGTAGCGATGAAGATGGGCGCAACCAAGGCAGACTTCGATTCTGTAGTGGCTATCCACCCTACTGGCTCGGAAGAGTTTGTTACCATGAGATAATTGCCAACTGCGGCAATATTAAAAAGGATGGCTTAGGCCATCCTTTTTTTATTTTTCGACTTCACGGATAAAGGACTTTTCAAACCCTTCAATGGTTCTAAGCTGTGTGACTTCAAGATTCACTTGTTCGAAATCATCATAAGGTCCAATTAAGCAGCGTCTGCCCTTTGATTCAGCTTTATTCCAGATAGAGGCAGAAACGTTAGGGTAAATCTGATTCACCTGATCTAGGGTGAGCTCTTCAGGAAAAAAGCCACACTGTATCCAAAAGGTCGACTTGTTGTATTGTGGCTTGGTTTTTCCCCACAACGATACACCTATTGGGCACTCCTCTCCCAGCAATGCGGGCTTATCAAAAGACTCTTGAGTAGCGGAGCACAAAAAATTGCCGGCCTGGACATTCACAGACGCAACTAGCCAAATAAACACTGAACACACTAGGGGTAACTTTATTAGCGTCATTTTGCTTATAACCCTCTAATTATATTAAAAACAATCACTTCCGAAAGACTAGTTGAGAGTAGGGTTATTCGCCAATAATTAGCAAGCTGTTGCGTATAGCCTTGTTCTGGCGCAATAAAAAACGCCTGACGAATTCACGTCAGGCGTTTGAGGATTTCTCGAATCGAGTTTAATTAACCCTTATACAATTTCGGGTTAAATACATCACGTAACCAGTCACCCAGTAGGTTGATAACCAATACCAAGGTTACTAGAACGATACCTGGGAAGGCTGTAATCCACCATGCACCAGAGAAGATGTAGTTAAAGCCTGTGCTGATCAACGCGCCCAGAGAAGGTTGGTCAACTGGTAGACCTAGGCCAAGGAACGACAGTGCCGCCTCAGACATGATTGCGTTCGCAATCTGTACCGTTGAGATAACCAAGATTGGTGATAGACAGTTAGGGAGAATGTGGCGGAACATGATGCGTGGTGCTTTAAAGCCCATCACGCGCGCCGCTTCTACGTATTCTTTCTTCTTCTCTGCCAGTACCGAAGCACGAATGGTACGCGCATACTGTGGCCATTCCGCCACACCAATGATCACGACCAGCATCACTACTGCGTATTCGCTATAGAAGGCACTGCCAAAGCTCGCCTTAAAGATGGCGGAAACAATAATCGCTACCATCATGGTTGAGAACGAAAGCTGAATATCGGCAAAGCGCATCAGGAAGCTATCAATGCGGCCACCGAAGTAACCCGCTGATAGACCGATAACGATACCCAGAATCAGCTGTAGGCCTACGGCTAGAAAACCGATTGTCAGTGACAGTCTTGAGCCATACAAGATCGTTGAGAATATATCACGGCCTTGCTCATCGGTACCTAAGACAAAGTGCGACTCACCACCTTCCATCCATGAAGGAGGAAGTTCTGAATCCATGATATCGATAGACATCAAGTCATAAGGGTCTGACGGCGCAATAATCGGTGCTGCTAGTGCTGCTACCAAGAAGCAAGCGAAGACGAAAGCACTGAACATAGCCACTTTGTCACGCAAGAAATAGTAAACGATATCCGAGTTTTTAAAACGCTCCCAGCGACCTGGAGCTTGTGTTGTCTGTTCCATGATTATGCTCCTTTACCAGTAATGTTCACGGTTGGGTTGATTAGGCCGTATAGCAAGTCAACGATGGTGTTAGTTACCACGAAAATCAGACCTACGAAGATTACGTAAGCTGTGATTAACGGTGTATCTACACGGTTGATCGCCTCAAGGAACAAGAATCCTGTGCCTGGCCATTGGAATACAGTCTCAGTAAGAATGGTGTATGCCACCATAGTACCAATCTGTACACCACCTACCGTTAATACCGGTAAAAGGGTATTTTTAAGTGCATGTTGATAATGAATTTTCTTCAGTGGTAGGCCTTTTGCCTTACCAAATTTGATGTATTCCGAGCTAAGCACTTCAAGCATTTCAGAGCGCACTAGACGAATGAACAGTGGAAGCATAATAGAAGCCAGTGAAACACACGGCAATATTAAGTGTTTAATGCCATCTACAGTGAAGAAGCCAGACTGCCACCCAAGTACGTTCGCTGTTTCGCCTCGACCGTAGGAAGGCAGCCACCCTAAGGTTATCGAGAAGATGTACATCAGCATGATTGCTGTTAGGAATACGGGTATAGAAATACCCACCGAGCTCATCGCCATGATGACCTTGGTAAAGAAACTTTTAGGATTTATAGCGGAATAAACGCCAAGCGGAATCGACAGCACAACAATAATGAGTGTGGCACCGAATACGAGCTCTAGAGTCGCAACCAGCTTGTCCAAGATAACGTCCACAGCTGGACGCTTAAAGAAATATGAAGTACCTAAATCACCCTGTACTGCTGCAGTAATAAAACGGGTATATTTAGTGACAAACGGGTCGTTCAGACCAAGGTCATCACGCAGCGCTTGACGCTCCGATTCAGATACCGACTGACCAACTAATTCACGTAAGGGATCACCAAGATTATCTTGGATAGCAAACGCCACCAAACTGATCACAAACATCACTACCAGTGCCTGATATAGGCGCTTGACTAGAAACGAAAACATTCCTTTGCCCCTTTTTTCCAATCTATCAAATTTTCAGCCTTAAAAATGGTACCTGACCCGACTGAAACAAGGCCAGGCACCGAAAACCGCATTACTGCGCTTTTAAAAGCGTTGCTCGTAGGCAACAGAGGCACACCGATTATTTCTAATGGGTGCCTTTATTCGTATTGCTACTTCTTACTTAACAACTAGGTCGCCAAAGTAAGGGAAGTTCATTGCGTTTACGATTGGTGTGATCTCAACGTTAGACTTTGCGCCCCACGCTAGGTTCTGCCAGTGTAGAGGAACGTATGCAGCGTCATCGTAAAGAGTCTTCTCTACTTGTTGCAGCATTTGTGCACGCTTCGCTGGATCAGTTTCTACGTTAGCCGCTTCAACTAGCTTGTCCATTTCAGGGTTCGAGTAGTGACCACAGTTGTACTGACCTTTACCTGTCTCTTCGTTACGAGTCATAGTTAGGAATTCAGAGAAGTTCGCTGAATCTTCAGTATCTGCGTGCCAGCCGATCATTAGCATGTCTGCTGCACACTTATCGAACTCAGGCCAGTATTGCGCTTTAGGCATAGTCTTCAGGTCAACACGAATGCCAATCTTAGCTAGCATTGCAGCCGCTGCTTGAGCGATTTTTGCATCGTTCACGTAACGGTTGTTTGGTGCGATCATAGTTAGAGAGAAGCCATCTTCATAACCCGCTTCTTTCATTAGCTCTTTCGCTTTCTTCAGATCGTAGCGAGGCTTAAGGTCTGCGTCATAACCCGCGTAACCTTCTGGACCTTGCTGACCAGCAGTTGTTGCAAAGCCTTTCATGATCTTCTTCGCAATACCGTCGTTGTTGATTGCGTATACGATAGCTTGACGAACACGAACGTCTTTAAGCGCAGGGTTGCTCTCTTGGTTCATTTGGAACGAAATTAGGCGAGTACCCGGTAGAGTCACTAGTTCAACATCTTTTGCTGATTCAACACGCTGATGGTCGTTCGGAGAAACTGGAGCAATCATGTCTACGCCGCCAGAAAGCAGAGCAGCAACACGAGTTGCGTCTTCTTTGATTGGCACTAGCGTTAGATTTTCAACGTTACCTTTTGACTCTGTATCCCAGTAGCCGTCAAAGCGTTTGAAGTCTACCTTCACGCCTTGCTCACGAGCGGTAACGATGAATGGACCCGTACCTGAAACGTTAGTAGAAGCAAAAGAGTTACCGTGCTTCACGATCTCAGACTTGTCTTTACCGTCTTCAGTTTTACCTGAGTAGAACTTGCTATCCATTGGGAAAATGTAGGTCGCAGTTTGTAGAACTAACGGGAAAGCGCCTTTGGATACAAGGTCAAACGTGTTTTCATCAACTTTAACAACCTTCTCAAACGGTGCGAAGATTGCTTTAAAGTCTGGAGAATTTTTCAAACGGTCGAAAGTCCAAACTACGTCGTCGGCAGTCAGTGTGTTACCTGAGTGGAATTTAACGCCTTCACGTAGAGTGAAACGCATTGTTGTATCATTTACGCGCTCCCACTTAGTTGCCAAGCGAGGTTCAAACGACAGATCCTGCTTATAACGTACCAATGGGTCAAATATCATGTGAGAAAGTTGAAGCGTACCACCAGATAGTTGCTCTTGTGGATCTAGAGATACTGGGTCAGCATCGTAAGCAACTTTGATGTCGGCAGCGGCAGCGCCAAAAGCAAGGCCAGCGGCTGCAAGTGCTACAGCCAATTTGGTCTTAATGGTTTTCATTGCATATCTCCTTCATGCGGGATGGAATCCCTATATTGTGTTTGCTGTGTATTTTGCTCAGTGAGCTTATTGCTTAGTGTCCTAAGCTAATTCTTTCTCTTCAGTAATGCCTTCGCGCAAGCCCTTGAACTCTGGCATTAATGAAACTAAATGTTGGCTGTACTCATGTTGCGGAGACTTAAACAGCTGTTCAGTCGGTGCAACCTCTAACAGAGTACCTTTTTGCATCACGCCAATACGGTCACACATCTGACGAATAACCGGCAAATCGTGACTGATAAATAGCATGGTGAGATTCAACTCATCCTGAAGGTCTTTCAGAAGGTTTAGAATCTGAGCCTGCACTGAAACGTCCAGTGCCGATGTTGGTTCATCACAAATCAATAAACGAGGACGTGTCGCCAAAGCACGTGCAATTGAAATACGCTGACGCTGGCCACCTGAGAATTCATGTGGGTATTTCACTGCAGCCATGCGACCTAGACCAACATGGTCCAGTAGATCGTGAACGATCTGACGAGTTTCATTCTCGTTTGCTGTCAGTTTATGGAAGCGAATAGGTTCTGCGATGATGTCGAAGATCTTCATACGCGGGTTCATCGATGTATATGGGTTCTGGAACACCATCTGCATCTGGCGACGCATTGGGCGGCGCTCTTTTTCGCTCTTCAGGCCAGTTAGGTCAATCCCCTCAAAGGTTACCTTACCCGCATCGGGTGCATATAGACCGGCAATAACACGCGCTATGGTGGATTTACCTGAACCAGACTCACCTACCAAACCAAAGGTTTCCCCTTCGAATACTTCAAAGCTGACATTATCTGATGCCTGCACGTATTCTCTGCGGCTTTCAAATAAAGAGTCTTTGGTAATGAAGCGTAGGTCTACGTTCTCAACATTCAGCAATGGACCTGTGTATTCACGCTCGTCTTGGCTTTGACCCAACCAGTGATTCTTCACATCTAAAGGCTGATGTTCTGCAGCTTCTTCGATGTAACTCACCAATGGGAATCGATCTAGCTTCACATCTGAACGAGGTACAGCAGAGATTAGACTGCGCGTATATGGATGGTCAGGCGCACCCAATACCTTGCTTGTTGGTCCAAATTCAACGAGATCACCGCGATACATTACTGCTACGCGATCAGTGACGTTTGATACAACCCCCATGTCATGAGTTACTAGCATACAGCCTACATTTTGCTGAATACACAGGTCACGAATCAGGGTTAGGATTTGGTCTTGAATAGATACGTCCAACGCCGTGGTTGGCTCATCCGCAATGATAAGATCCGGCTCACCCGCAAGCGCTATTGCAATAACAACACGCTGGCGCATACCACCAGAGAACTGATGTGGATACTGTTTCAAACGGTTTTCAGGCTGTGGAATACCCACTTTGTTCATCAGGTCCAAAGAGCGTTTATACGCCTCTTCATCAGAAACCTTCATATTGGCATGAATGGTTTCTTTAAGCTGCTGCTCAACGGTAAACAAAGGGTTTAGTGACGTCATTGGGTCCTGAAAGATAAATCCAATCTTTGAACCGCGTACCTGACGCATTTGCTCTGGAGATAAACCAGAGACTTTTTCTCCATCAAGGAAAACTTCGCCACCAGCAATCACACCTGGAGGACTTAAAAGATCAATAACGGCATTACCGACTGTGGATTTACCCGCGCCAGATTCACCAACAACGCCGACGATTTCGCCGCGCTCAATATTGAAAGAAAGAGATTTTACTGCTGCGTGAACACCGTGTCTTGACGGGTACTCAATGCGAAGATTTTTTACTTCTAATAACGACATTACCAGACCTCTACTGCTGGACAGTTTTCTGCCTTGTCTGCAAATTGAATCCATTCGAAATGAACGTGACTGATTTGATATCCAGTCTGCGCCTTTTATCGGCGTCTTCGTCCAAAACACAACGATAAATATTGTGTTCGATGCACAATTTGGCAAAAAAGACACACAAAAGCAACATTTAAAGGATAAAAGTTGGCTTTATAGCTGAATAAAAGATGAACTGATGCATGAGTAGCCGATCTAGGTGAATAAAAAGTCACCCAAAGGCAGGGGAGATTGATAAAAGCAACGCTTACACCTTATCCGCAAAGGGATTGTAAGTGTAAGGCCATACAATAGAGGGCTTTAGCAACGAAATGTACGCATTTTTATGCTTGGATAATTCAAAAACCAATTAAGCATAAAAGCTCAACAGAACACCATTATGCAACCATAAACACCACAAAAATCACATCAATAGCACATTTAACACCAATTGAGCGCATATAAATAGCACGATAGTAAGGTTACCCCAACTTAAAATGTTACAAAATTATGAACAAAAAAGGCTCCATCATAGGAGCCTTAAAAAAGTCGTAAAATACTTCACTTAAATCAGTTATGAGAGCAGATATTCGGCTCGTTTACTCTGAATTTATCGTTATCTAGAAGAATTTTTTCTCTAGATACAAAAAAATCTAAAATAGAATCAAAATCGAAGCCTTCTTTGCTGCAAGTACGAAATTGAGTCTGCTCACCAAATTCAGATGCAACCCACTGGCGCAATTCTGCTTTCGACATTGGTTGTTCTCGAAGCTGATTTAATATTTTATGTGCATGTACGGACATACTGAACTCCTAAATTTTAAAATCAGACTTTACCGAGTGAGAAAAGAAAGACATTGTTACAAGTCAAAGTACATCCTGTCATTTATAGATGTACGCTAAATTCTGCCCAGTTGGCGTAGTAGAACAAAGCAGCGGCTAATGTAAGAAGGGTCATCAATGCAATAGCAACGCCCCAAATAAAGCGCCCGCTACGGGGAGTCAGTTCTTTCTCACATTCATTACATGCCTGAAGAAATTGTTTACGATCTTCTAATTTGAAGCCGTCTTCATGAAGCATCTTATTGCGGATAGTGGCGACATAGCGCAATTTCGCAATAACATCATGAGGCAAGCGCTCTTCACTGTCTGTGATGAGTTGATGTAGGCCTCGGCCACTCGCGTGAAAGCGCGTGCGTAAAAGCCCCTCTATACGCCTTGTGCGTGTTACCACTTGATCAATATCGGACATATCCATACTCCCGTCCAAACGTCTGCTTATGCAGAAGACTCCGTCCATGAATCTTCTCTTAGCCATTTTTTACTATTCTGTCATTAAAATCGAGCAAGTCGGCTAATTATTGAACCTAAATCAAGTTTAGCAGGATTAAACCACTCGTCTCTCTATAAATCAGACCTTTATGGTCCATTCCGGTTCAGCATTGTTATGTGATCAAAGCGCCATTTTTACGACATCTCTTGCATCTAGATCACGCAATATCACTAATTGTGCATGTATAAAGTCACTGAAGGCTACACTTTTCCACCAATAGATCTCAAGGGTGACCCTATGCCAACATCTCTGTTCTTTTTGGTTGCAATTCTTGTTGCTACTGCCGCTGTCGCATTCAAATATGTGTTTAGTAAACATGTGCAAGGGATTGGTGCTATCGAACAAAAAGCCAAGGTCACTATCATTGATAAGCAAGCTGTAGATTTACCCGATGCGCAGCCTGGTGAAGAAGATAAGGAATATTGGATCTACGTTCAAAAAGGACGATTTGGTCCAAAGCGTGAGTTTCAAGTTGGCATCCACTATTACCACGCGCTACTGCCTGGTCACCAAGGCGAATTAACCTACCAGGGTGATAAGTTCATGCATTTTGCGATGAAGAGATAACATCTATTAGGGCTTAACTCGATGCTTACTGAGTTAAGCTCATCTGTATCTTAAGGCAATAACCAAGCGGTTTTGCTTGAACGAGAGACCAACCAACTCGCAAAGAGCGACGCCCCACCACTGATCACAATCCAAAGCGGTATCACCCATCCTGGATGCCCTTGATACCAACCAAACTCTTTCATTGGCCAAAGGAAGATAGGGTGCAAAATGTAGATGCCCAGACTATGCGTACTGATAAAGCCAACGACCTTGTTTGCTCCTGCCGAAAGCCCCTCGCCAAAATAGCGACATACCATAAACACCATACTGGCAGCTAACACGGTATTCAGTGTTTTATAGGATAGCCAGCGACCAAAGGCATACTTATCCGCCTCCATACTTAGGTGCACTACCTCATAGATAGTTGCAGCAAATGCCGCTACACCAAGCAGTACAAAGATACTTACATTGGTCTTAGTCAATGGGATTTTTTGGTACAGGATATAGCCTAACGGCAGCAAACCAGAATAGAGCCACATTTGGCTACTCCATACTCCATCGATGCGGAATAAGAATAACGCAGTGGTAAATAACCACAGTCCCGTCAGAGCATACAAAGCCTTGTCATCGTAGCGACGAACAAATATCTGTAAGAACGGAATCACAAAATAAAGCGGGATGAAGTAGTAAAAGAAGCCAAGGTGGTAATAGGTCGCATGGTCTAATCCCTCAAACAATACCTTCTGTGCATTATTGGCATCAAAGCCACTGGCGCTCCAACCAGAAAGGTAGGCGTAGAAAATAGACCAAATAATGAAGGGAACCAGTACCTTACCGAGACGTCGCTTCACATAATACTGGAAGTCAAAAGGCCTACGATCGCTCAGCATCAAAGCGCCAGAGATGAGAATAAAGACGGGAACGGCCCAGCGACTGATACTGTTTATGCTGATTGCGGTAAACCACTCATCGAATGGAATCACGCCGTACTGATGTCGATATGGAGCCAACACATGTATCGCGATCACGGCAATAGCAGCCACGCATCGAGCGAGATCGAAAAACAGTACCCTTTGTCTCATTAGAACCTATTCCTTTATTTATGCTACTGCCATCATAGCAATAAAAAAGCTGGCCAAGGAAACCCTGCCAGCTTTTTTGTTGTTTTTTAAAGCAATTATGCGTGTCGAGGTAGCTTAATCGAGATAATGCTCGCCAGCAACAAGAAGGCAAACGAGACCCAAAGACAGGCAGCTAAACCCGCCATTTGGAAGACCCATCCAGAGAGAACGGTACCTATCAGGCGCCCCATGGCATTGGCCATATAGTAAAAGCCTACATCCATCGACACCCCATCACCCTTGGCATAGCTGACGATAAGATAAGAGTGAAGAGAGGAGTTAACCGCAAAGATAGCCCCGAAGATAAGAAGACCCACCACGATAACCAACTCTGGTTGCCAGCCTATCTGCACCCCATAAGCGATGGCACCTGTCACTACGGTTAACAATATCGCCCATAGAAGCGCCGCCTTTCCGTCTGGCACTTTTCCTTGCGCCTTACCGGTAATACCAGGCGCAAACCCCTGCACAAAGCCATAAGCGATAACCCAAAGCGCAAGGAAGCCACCGACCATAGAGTGATTCCAGCCAAAGACACTGCCAAGATAGATAGGCAGTGCGACCACAAACCATACATCTCTAGCGCCAAACAAGAACATACGCGCCGCTGAAAGCACGTTGATGCTTTCAGACTTTGAGAACAAGTGCTTGAATTTAGGCTTGCTCTTGGCTTTGCCCATATCGCTTTCTAGCCAAACAAGACTGCCCACCAAAACAAAGAATAGAACCGCAGCCATAGCCAGCACAGAGCCTTGGAAGCCCAGTGTGGATAGCAGCACACCACCTAAGAAGAAGCCGGCACCCTTGAGGGCATTCTTTGAACCCGTCAGAATCGCGACCCACTTGTATAGCGCGCCTTGTCTTTCATCTGGGACAAGGGTCTTGATAGCGCTCTTAGCACTCATCTTATTAAGGTCTTTGGCGATACCAGAGAGAGCCTGAGCGGCCATCACCCACGGAATGGTCAGCCATACTTGAGGCACCGCTAGCATAGCCAAGGCAAAAATCTGCATCGCCAACCCCACATTCATGGTGCGATTCAAGCCAAGTCTTGCCCCTAACCAGCCACCAACAAGGTTGGTCACCACTCCAAAGAACTCGTAGAACAAAAATAGAGACGCAATAGCTAAGCTGCTGTATCCAAGGTCATAGAAATACAGCACCACCAGCATACGCAGGGCGCCATCTGTCAGGGTAAAGTTCCAGTAGTTAAATGTCACCAGCATGTACTGGCGAACGCTTTTATCTAGAGTCGATAACATAGGAGTGGTCCGAGAAAATCTCATTGGGTATCAGCGTGCCTCTAGTAAAGACACGCTAGTATCAGCCTTTTTAATTAGCGATTTTGTGCAAGTGCTTCAACGTAGTTGATTTGCACAGGCTTGCTGAATGCGCCAGGGCGAAGAGCCTTAACCTCAGTCACAATCTTCGGTAGAGGCCAATCCAATTCAAGTAGAAGGTTCGCAGCCAATAAACCAGTGCGGCCTGAGCCACCCATGCAATGCATTGCGATTTTTCCGCCTTGCTTAACAATCTCGTGAAGCTCAGGGCTTGCCGCTTTCCACTGCTGTGCAAAATCAGCTTCTGGAGCGCAGTCATCTTCAATAGGAAGGTGGAACCACTTTAGACCTAAAGCTGTTGCTTTTTCGCCTAGCTCGCCGACGTTTTTGCCTGCCATTTCTTCACTGTTGATTGCAGTAACGATTGCCACAACACCTTGCTCTTTCAGTTGAGCCAGAGATTCATCAAGACCTAGCTCTTTGGTGCCCGGACAAGGCGTTAGAACCAAAGCTGCGCCGTGATCAATAGAAAGTTCCCAAGTAGGATGCGTCATTAATTTTTCCTCAAAACGAAGGCATGCAGATGCATGCCCTTTAAACGAATAATTTATTTGTCTGCTAGACCAACAGTGCGTACAAGCTCAGCGGTACGTGTTGCGTAGCCCATCTCATTGTCGTACCAAGCATAAATCTTCAGCATACGAGAGCCGACAAGCATAGTAGACATACCATCAACGATAGTAGAGCGTTGGTCACCCTTGTAATCGATAGAAACCAATGGGCGTTCTTCAAAGCCAAGAATGCCTTTAAGTTCATTCTCTGATGCTTCTTTCAGTAGAGCATTAACTTCTTCTACTGTGGTATCGCGCTTAACGTCAAAAATGATGTCCGTTAGCGAAGCGTTCGCTAGTGGAACACGCACAGCGTGGCCGTTGATCTTGTCTTTCAACTCAGGGAAGATTTCAACGATTGCCGTTGCTGAACCCGTGGTTGTTGGAATAAGGCTCATACCACATGCACGAGCACGACGTAGGTCTTTGTGTGGAGCATCAAGGATGGTTTGAGTATTTGTTAGATCGTGAATAGTGGTAAATGCCGCCTGCTCAATGCCTAACTTCTCATGAATTACCTTAACGACAGGAGCAATACAGTTAGTCGTACATGATGCTGCAGTCACGATCTTGTGGATAGCTGGGTCAAAGATTTCATCGTTCACACCAACAACGATGTTAGCAATGCCCTCTTCTTTCACTGGTGCCGAAACGACGACTCGTTTAACACCTTGGTCTAGGTATTTATTTAGGAATGCAGTCTTGCGATGCACGCCCGTCGCTTCAATCACAACATCACAGCCAGACCAGTCAATTGCGTCGATATCGCGCTCTTGTGTCGTTTTCACCAATTGACCATCGATGATCATATTGCTGCCATCGACAGACACTTCGTGGTGCCAGCGACCTTGCACTGAATCAAACTCCAGCAGATGAGCCAGTGTCTTTGTATCGCCCGCTACATCATTGATCTGAACAAACTCAACCTCAGGCCAGTCGAATGAAGCTCTTAAAGCCAAACGGCCAATACGACCAAAACCATTGATACCGATCTTAATAGTCATCTTTTTTTCCTTTCTTCTCATGCAGAGTGAGGTTATTGAAATTTACGCTTACGCACAGGACATATCGCCTATGTGTACTAATCTTTGTATGTCTTGCTGGTATTGCTCTTTCAAACAGTTGGAGTCTCTTAAGCCATCCACTATTTTTTGAGCCCATCCAGGAAGCTCAGTTGATACATGGTAGTAAACCCACTGACCGCGTCGCTCATCAACCAAAATGCCAGACTGACGCATTTGGGCTAAGTGACGAGAGATCTTAGGTTGGCTTTCTTGTAGCGCCTGCGTTAATTCACAGACACACAGTGCCCCTTCACGCGCAATCAGCAGCAGGCTTCGCAATCGTGTTTCATCTGAAAGCAATTTAAAGAATTGATGAGGCAACATAAGCACAACCAAATAACCATATATGAATATCCGTATATGTTAGTCAAAAAAAAGACACCGACAAGTAAAACTTACCGATGTCATCAAATCTTCACAATTAAATACCGCTTGTCTTAGCTATACCAATCCACTCAGTATTTAGACATAGCGCAGCTATTGAGTGCGATGCGTATTAGCTTTTCGCTGCCGCAAGTAGCATCCCACAACCGACAAACATAGAACCAAACACCTTATTCAGCTTACCAATGACTTTATCAGAGCGAATAAAGCGCCCCATCTGTGCCGCCAATCCGGTATAACCGAGCATGACCACACCATCAATCACAATCGTAGTTACGCCTAGAATCAACAATTGTGGCATCTGAGGCATACTAGGATTGATGAACTGAGGAAACAACGCCACCAAGAACACGATCGATTTTGGGTTAGTGAGATTGATAAAAATCGCCTGCTTCAGCAAGGTCGTACTTGAGACCTGCTCGTGGCTTTCTACGACCTTAAAGCCTTTACTATCGCGCCACTTCTGAATACCAAGAAAAATGAGATAGGCAACCCCGACCCATTTAATCACGCTGAACGCAACCGCCGACTTAGCCACCAGCGCACCAATACCTGCACCGACCAGGATAATATGAAACGCCAACCCTAGTTGAAGACCAATAATCGCTGACAACGACTTTCGCATACCAAAGTTAATGCCATTGGCGATAGAGTTTACCGTGCCTGAGCCTGGTGCCAGGCTGAAAATGATGGCGGTTGCAACGTATGCCAACCAAATTTTTAACTCCATATTGGTACCTATATTCACTGTCATTCTAGGATGTTATGCTGTTTGTAACGTGAACAGGGAACAAATGCAATGTCAAATAACGCGATTGATATCTGTACTCAAGAACACGACTATGAGTATCAGATGAAATATCCAATAAGCAGCTTTTGGAACAACCGGCAGCAGGGATATGTCGAGGGTAAAGAGAATAAAAAACTGTATTGGATAAGCCTTACCTCTCCTGCTCATAGCAAGGCAATATTGATGGTAAACGGTCGCACAGAAAGCGTTTGTCGTTATCAAGAGCTGTTTTACGATCTATTCAAGCAAGGCTTTGATATCTATTCCTTTGATCACAGAGGTCAAGGTATGTCTGAGCGACTGCTAGATGATCATGATATGGGTCATGTGGAAGACTTCCAAGACTACATTGATGACCTCGATGTTATCGTTAAGCAGTTTGACTTTAATCGCTATAGTCGACGTTTTATTCTGGCCCATTCGATGGGCGGCGCCATCTCAACACGCTATATTCAAACACATCACTCTCAGCCTTTTCATGCTATTGCTCTTTGCGCCCCAATGTTTGGCATCAATATGCCCTCTCCTTTGCGAGCTATTGCTAAGCCTCTTTGCAAAACCTTAATTCGTTGGAAGAAGCATCCTCATTATGCTCCAGGGCAAACCAGTTACCAAAGAGCCCCCTTTGAGGGTAACACCCTGAGTCACTGCAAGATTAGGTTTGAATGGTCAGCCGATCTGTTCGATTCAGTAAAAGAGATCCAAATGGGCGGGCCAACATCACAATGGGTATGGCAGGCAATTCTTGGAGCCGAGCAATGCGTCAAGCATGCACAAGAAGTCAATATCCCATTACTGTTGGTTCAGCCAGCGTTAGATACCGTTGTCGACAATAAGGCACAAAACCAATTTATTGCTCAGCTTAGCCGAGCACGTCAAGATGCTATTTTGGTGCCTGTTGCTGACGCAAAGCACGAGATCCTAGTAGAAAAAGATTCGCCAAGAAACCAAGCTCTCGACGCCATATTGGGCTTCTTTGAGCAGTAAAAAAAGGAAAAGGGGAAACGCAGGTTTACCCTCTTTCTTCCCCTATTATTATCGTAATATGAACCTGCTTCTGAAAATAAGAGAAAGGGTATGACCTTGAACAACACTGCTTTTGAACACATTTCTATTGTCGCTTCCGATTTGGATGGCACACTTTTGGCCCCCGACCACCAGCTATCTGAGTTTACCAAGCAGACGCTAAAGCAATTACATGAACAAGGTTATACCTTTATTTTCGCGACTGGTCGTCATCATGTTGATGTGGCTTACATTCGTGAAACCGCAGGAATTCCGGCGTACATGATCACCTCCAATGGTGCTCGCGTCCATGACATCAACGACAACCTAATGTACAGCCAAGATGTTAATCCTGAACTCGTACAGGACATTGTCGATATCATTCGCCAAGACCCTGACATCATCGTGCACATCTACCAAGATGAGAAGTGGTGGGTCAATCAAACCGATGAGCAATTGCTCTCTTTCAGCAAGTTATCTGGATTCTCTTTTGACGTCTTTGATGACAGCAACGCACCAAAAGACGGCATCGCTAAGATCTTCTTTACACACAAGAGTCACGATCATCTTGCATCATTTGAAGATAAGCTGAACCAAAAGTTTGGCGATGAGTTGAACATCGCTTTCTCTACGCCTTGGTGTTTAGAGGTGATGCAAGGCAATGTCTCTAAAGGACATGCATTGCAAGCCGTAGCAAAGACTCTCGGCAAGGAGCTCTCACACTGCATCGCTTTTGGTGATGGGATGAATGACGCAGAAATGCTGTCTATGGTCGGTATGGGCAAAGTAATGCAAACCTCTCACCCTAAAGTGAAAGCGGCACTACCGGATAATGAAGTTATTGGTAGCCATGAAGATGACGCTGTGGCTCACTATCTGGTTGAACACCTGCTAAGATAGGCATTAAATTCATCGCCTTACAGCAGGCTAGATAATGAAAAAATGCGCTCTATTTTCTATTGTTAGCTCTCTAGTTTTGCTCGGTTGCAGTAGCACCGAGCCTCAATCTTCCGCCAATCAAGACGAGGCCCTCACTTCCGTTGAGCTCGCCCCGAACAAACAAGCACCTGCTCGCGTTCTTTTAAGAGGGCAGGTTATTGTTGGTCACGAATCTCGTACCATCCAGCCTTGTAATAGCAATGCCACCTACTGGCTCGATCTTCCTGAGCCCGTTCGCAATATTGCCGAATCAATGACAACTGAGCCCTACCAACCTATGTATGCAGAGGTATTTGGTTATTTTGAGCCAGCAACTACTGGCTTCGCCGAAGAATTTGGTAGCCAATTTGTTGTCACTGAATTCAATATCATCACAGCCGAGAATCCTAATCGCTGTGAGCAACCAACTCGCGATGCACGCGCCTTCGGCAATGAGCCTTCTTGGTCTGCTGCTATCACTGACAATGCCATTACCCTTACCCAATTAGGTAAAGATACGCTGGTTCTGCCAGTGGTAAACCTAGAGCAAGAAACTACTGGGACACGCTACGATCATACTCAGGGAACGCTTGAGATTAACAATAAGGTCTGTCGCGATACTATGAGCGACTCCATCTACGGTTGGAGCGCAAAGCTAACGACAAAAGACGAAACCTACGTTGGATGCAGCACCGATTCAAACGAATCTATCGACCTGTCTGCCGGGGAATATTCTCAATCCATCGATGGCTCTACCAACCTGACCTTGTCTTTACATCCAGACCATCAGGCACAGACTCGCTATTCTTACACCGATGGCAGTGATGATGTGGTCGAAAGCGGCTACTGGCAAACCCTAGAAAGTGGATTGCTACAAGTCACATCGGTTACCTATCAAGGGCAGAAAATCATTGCGACGCGTGAGTTTGAGCTAAAGGGCAATACCCTCACAACAGAGCATGAAACCATCAACGGTGCGACTTACCCATTAACCAATGGTGGGTTGAGCCTCAAGAAAGCTCAATGATGCCTTGTTCCAATTGCGGGTTTACTCACAACTGTCTCTGTGAGCAATTACCACAGTTTGATGATTCCATTCAGGTGGCACTGCTGTGCCACCCTAACGAGCTGAAAAGAGAAACCAATACAGGAAAGATACTCCTTTGGAGCTTACCTGGGGTTCAACAGTTTGAATGGAGCAGAAAAGAGCCACCAGCCGATTTATTGGTACTGATAGAGCAACACCCAAAGCCTGTGCTGCTGTTCCCAAGTGAGCAAAGCCTGCCCATTGCGCAGAACACTGCAGACAAAGAGCCTAGGCTATACATAGTACTAGATGCGACCTGGCAAGAAGCTAAGAAAATGTGGCGGCAGAGCCCTTGGCTACAAGCGCTTTCTCAATACCACCTTCTGCCTGCTAGTAATTCAAACTACAGCTTGAGAAGAAATCAGAGCGATGGAAACCTATGTACCTGTGAGGTGGGGTCAGAACTAATGAAGTTGGAGGGTTTAAACGAACAAGCTAATGAATTGAACCACTTCTTACAGTTGTATCTTCAAGTCTTTCAAGCGGATCGCAGCGGGCACGCCCTTAAGCCTAAATAAAGTGAAGTAACTGCTCGATTCGATTAATCTCTACATCTGGCATCACCTTGGTCTTCGTCTGTGATTCGATACCTTTAGCGGTATCATTGAACCAAGCTGCCTGAAACCCCGCCGCCTTAGCGCCAAGTACATCGCTTACGAGATGATCGCCTACATGCAAAATGGAAGACGCTGGAATGTTGAGTAACTCTGTGGCTCGCAGAAACATGTCGGCGCTAGGCTTGGCATCACCATCAGGCCCAGCCTTAAGAGTGTGACTAAAATAGCCTTGTAGACCGATACGCTCAAGATCCACATTGCCGTTGGTGATAGCAACCAGAGGAAGCTTAGCTGTGATAGCTTTTAGGGTGCTGTGCGTTTCTTCAGGGATCTGCACACGGTTACGCAATAGCGTCACCTGATGCATAGTATCTTGAATAGCTTGCGTCTGACTCTCACCAATAATGCCAATACTAGCGAAGGCATAGCTAAGCTGAGTCTCTCTGGCAATGGTCACATCATTGCGGCAACGTTCATTGCTTTGCAGTGCTTGTCGCTTTAACCCTCGCCAATGGTCGTCAGTAAATTGTCCTAGGCTAGGAAAAGCATCGATCAACCAACTACGTAGGTCTCGTTCTAGACGCCTAATCACCGGATGATTGTCATACAAGGTGTCATCAAGATCGAAGGTCATTGCATGCACAGGATCTAGGCTTCGAAAAAAACGCATTAAGACTCCGATTTCTTTTTCGCTCTAGGGTGAGCCTTGTCATAGGCTTGAGCTAGATGTTGAAAGTCCAAGTGCGTATACACTTGCGTAGTGGATAGGCTCTCATGACCCAGCATCTCCTGCACCGCACGCAGGTTTCCGCTCGATTCTAAAATGTGAGTGGCAAAGGAATGTCTTAGCTTATGGGGGGTGACATGGCTAGACACCCCCTGCTTAATGCCCCACTCAGACAGACGCTTTTGCACATTTCTATGCGAAATACGAGTGCCCCTCTTAGAGATAAACAAGGCTTCATCTTCTGCTTTAAGCAGAGCTGGACGCTCCTTCAGCCATAGCTGAATCCAGCGCTTCGCCTCACCACTAAAGGGAACAATGCGCTCTTTATCGCCCTTACCAATTACGCGAATTTCACCACGATCGCTTTGCACATCTCTTATATTGAGCTGAATCAGCTCAGATAGACGCATTCCAGTACCGTACATCAGTTCCATAATGGCTCTATCTCGTATGGCCAGAGGATCATCCATATCGATATCCAATAGCTGTCCTGTTTCATCAACATCGAGGTTTTTCGGCAGTCGTTTATGATTTCTGGGGGTGCTGACACCCTTGGCTGGATTGGCCGTTAGCTCACCTTTAAGCACTAGGTAGTCCAAAAAGCTGCGCAAGCAAGAGAGCCTTGTCGCTAAGCTATTGGGCTTTAGTCCCTCGCGAGCGCCTTTGGCAGCAATCTGCCTTACCCACGCAATATCGAGCTGCTGCCACCCCTCAACGCCAAAGCTCACTAGCTGCTCTGCAATGATGGATAGCTGTCTTTGATAGTTACTCTGGGTGTGTTCGCTCATTCCTCTCTCATTGTGAAGATAAGCAATGAACGAATCGATCCAAGCCTGAAAGGCTTTAGGTGTTGGATTGGGCATGTAGCGTTTGAACCTTCTGCCACTCTAGATGATAAAGTTGGTGTGCTATAACCATAGCGAGATGACTCAAGTATAGGGTATCTTGGCTTGGCTGGAAGCGCCCGCCATCTTCACTACAAAAGCATAGAAACCCTTCTAAGTAAGGGTGCTCAAATGAAATAACCGCATAGGAGCCCAGTTCAGATACAGGGGTTCCTTTAGAGAAAATCAGCTCACGATCACTGCGCTTAAGTCGCCCCAGATAAGCACCTCTATCTGCGATATTTTTAGCCTTAAAACGAGACCAGTTCTCTTTGCTGATACTCATTTGCGAGCTAACGTGCCCAACGACACCCACCACGACCTTAAGATCCATCTCTCGAGCCTTGTGCTCAATAGCGCTGATCACCTTCTCACCGGAGTTCGCCATTAATGAGCGTCGTTCCAGCTCTATAAAATGGCGAAAAATT
Source organism: Vibrio breoganii (assembly GCF_001677275.1). Classification (GTDB taxonomy): domain Bacteria; phylum Pseudomonadota; class Gammaproteobacteria; order Enterobacterales; family Vibrionaceae; genus Vibrio; species Vibrio breoganii. The sequence continues at coordinate 69,526 of NZ_CP016177.1, read as the reverse complement.
CGGTCGTTGCGACCCACTAGAGCCAACAACTCATCTTTCTCAGACTCAATCGTCTGCATCTGCTGACGCTGACGCCTCAGTTGCAGCTCAAATAAAGAAACTGCACCCTCTTGTTGGTGAGGGATGCTTAATGAATCGACGAGATACTCCCTTCCTTCAAAGAAGTCAGGGTTATCCATCAAGAACTGCTCTACATCTGTTGCGGTAAGAAACGCTTTTACCGTTGAGTCCAAAACTAATCCTTATTCAGCAAACAATTAACAGCTAATCTGTCCATCAAATACATGCGTAGCACTGCCCGTCATGTATAACGGTTCGCCTGGGCCTGCCCATTCGACCGTTAGCTTACCGCCCGTGAGTTGAACCTCCACAGATTCATCTAATGAGCCTTGCAAAATACCAACCGCAACTGCCGCACAAGCACCGCTTCCGCAAGCTTGAGTTTCACCAGCACCGCGCTCGTAGACTCTAAGAGCAATATTGTTCCTATCGACAATTTGCATAAACCCGGCGTTAACTCGCTCAGGGAAGCGTTCATGAGACTCAAGCAGTGGCCCTAATTCTTCAACCTTGGCTGTTGCGACATCATCGACAACCGTCACCACATGAGGGTTACCCATGCTGACGGAGCCACAAAACAGGGTGTGTTGGCCCACTCTTAAGATGTAGGTTTTCTCTTTTTGCTTAGCTTTAAATGGGATCTTACTTGGTTCAAGCTCAGGAACGCCCATGTTCACTCGAACCAAATCGCCTTCGGTAAGCTTAAGGACCATTTTGCCTTTCTTGGTACTCACACGAATGCTGTATTTATTGGTTAAGCCTTTCATCGCCACAAACCGTGCAAAGCAACGTGCGCCATTACCACACTGCTCTACCTCTGAGCCATCAGAGTTAAAAATGCGGTAGTGAAAGTCTGTTTCTGGATCATATGGCGCTTCAACCACCAACAATTGATCGAAGCCCACGCCCGTATGGCGATCAGCAAGACGTCGAATCAATTCTGGCGAAAAGAATATATTTTGAGTAATGCAGTCAACGACCATAAAGTCGTTGCCTAGTCCGTGCATTTTAGAGAAATGGAAATGCATTCTGTTCAATTACTCCGGTAATGTGCTTTCTAGCTGCCATAAGCTTTCAACGCTCTCACGTTGACGAATGAGGTGTAGCATATCGCCATCCACCATAATCTCGGCAACACGTGGGCGAGAGTTATAGTTTGAGGACATAGTAAACCCATAAGCCCCAGCAGAGCGCACTGCTAGGAGATCGCCTTGTTCTAGCACAAGGTTGCGATCTTTACCCAAGAAGTCTCCTGTTTCGCATACAGGGCCAACCAGGTCATAAGTCGTTGGCTCACCTTCTCTTGGTAGCAAAGGCACAATATCTTGCCACGCTTGATATAGCGCCGGACGCATAAGGTCATTCATTGCTGCATCAATAATAGCGAAGTTTTTGTGTTCAGTATGCTTCAGGAATTCAACCTTGGTCAGCAGCACACCTGCGTTAGCCGCGATCGCTCGACCCGGTTCAAAAATCAATTCGATATTAGGGTGGTTATGTAAACGAGCCAGTAATGCTTTTGCATAGTCCGAAGGCTGAGGAGGCATTTCATCACGATAAACCACGCCCAAGCCACCACCTACATCAAGGTGCTTAATATTGATGCCCTGTGCTTTCAGGTTATCAATCAAGCCAAGAAGGCGATCGACTGCATCGATAAAAGGGTCGAGGTCGGTTAACTGAGAACCGATGTGGCAATCAATCCCAACAACATTCAGATGAGGCATCTGCTGAGCGAGTTGATACACACGCGGTGCTTGATCAAAAGCGATACCAAATTTGTTATCACGTAAGCCCGTTGAGATGTATGGGTGAGTCTTAGCATCAACGTCAGGGTTAATACGCAGAGAAACGGGGGCTTGTGTGCCACACTCTCCTGCCACCTGATTAATGCGTTCCAATTCAGGCTCTGACTCTACATTGAAGCATTTAATATTAAGCTCAAGCGCTCGCTTGATCTCTTCAGCCGTTTTACCCACGCCCGAAAATACCACTTTCGATGGATCGCCACCGGCGGCAACAACACGCTCAAGCTCACCTAGTGACACAATATCAAAGCCTGAACCCAATCTTGCCAACGCATTCAATACGCCCAGATTAGAGTTGGCTTTAACTGCATAACAAACCAAGTGAGGAAAATCACCAACGGACTGATCGAAAGCATTCCAGTGACGCTCTAAGGTAGCGCGAGAATATACGTAAGTTGGAGTACCAAATTGTTGTGCAACCTGGGTCAGGGGAACCCCTTCAGCCCAAAGCTGACCATCTTCCTGATAATTAAAATAATCCAAGATTTTTTCCTTTCTTCAATAACTACTGCGCGGGCTGCTCAGGTGTTTCTTGACCTGCATCGTTCGGCATATACAAAGGGCCTGTTTGACCGCAGCCGGCCAAAAGTAGTGTCGAACCCAAACACAATAGCGAGATAATTTTTTTCATGATGATGTTGGTGATATATTTGACCTTGCCTCTATAATCGCACCACCATTAAGAAAAGCAATAGGAACTATGCATGAAGGACAGTGAGTTTCACCAATTGGCTGATGAGCAACTAACAAATATTGAGCAAGCGATAGAAGATTCTGGCGCTGATATCGATTTTGAAACATCGGGCAACGTGATGACATTAGAGTTTGAAGACCGCACTCAAATCATCATCAATAAGCAAGAGCCAATGCGTGAGATCTGGTTAGCCTCTAAATCGGGCGGATATCATTTTTCTATGCAAGAGGGTGCTTGGATCTGCTCTAAGACAGGCTTTGAGCTAATGGCGTTGGTTAAAGCGGAATGCGAAAAGCAAGCGGGCGAAGAGATAGACTGGGTATAAAACCCAGCCTGTTAGCCACTAGATGCCCACCACAGCAGATGGGGTGGAGTGGAGTTCGCTATCACTACGATACGGCACGATGAAGCTATCTTGATCGTGCTGATGAATAATTTGATAGTACTGAGGCAAATTAAAGTTTGCCTTCGCACCGGCACGATTTAAGCCGTTGGTGTAGAAGTTATTCACTTCACTCACCACTTCGTTCTTATCATGGCTGTATCTGTGATAGGCCTCTGCGGCGTTATTTTCATCCAACACGTAGATATTGAAACCATCTTCGGTGTCTTCGAAGAAGAACTGAATAAGTCCCTCACTAGCAAAGCCATCAATAACGTCAGGAAGCGAGAAGTCTTTTTCTTTATCCAGTTTATCTAACGGTGAACCGGTAAGCTTATTGGTTGAGATGCTTTGATAAAATTCTACAGAATTTTCTAGCGTCTGCACAGAAACACCACGACGCTCAAAGAACAAGCCATACATCTTGCTACCAACGCCAATAGCTTTAAAGCGACGACGCTTCTCTTGCTCAACAGGCTTGAGCCTTAGCTCAATACATTCAGCAAGGAGTTGGTAAACGGTATTACGCATCAAACCGCGGAAGTTTTTACTGTAGCTAAACACATCCACAGACTCAGGATGCAAAGCATCTTGGTGCATCTTACCTAAAATCGTTTTAAGGGCATCAAGAATACTGGTTTCACCACGGAAGTGCAGAGTACGCACTTCATGCCATGAATTTCGATACACCAGATCGACACTGCCAATCATACTCGTTGCATCTGTACCACAAGAGAACAGATTCACATTGCGACAGTCTTTTTTAGCTTGGCGTGGACTTAGCTTTTCAGTTGGATCATTCTCAAGGTTGATGAACATTGCCAACTGGCTTATCTCACAAGGGCTTGCAAGCGCCTCCATAGTAGGGCGACGTTTACGCAGTGAGAAGGTGTTTCTTAGGTCACTCACCATCTGATACAGCTTATCGATGTCGATATCAGCGCTGCGAACAACAGAATGCAGGCGTGTAGATTCAGTGATCAATCCATTAAAGAATGACCATGCAACTAGCTTACTTAGCGACGTGTGATGCTCAATTGGCGATTGACCAATAATGCGTTCTGGCGTTAAAGGTTGTTTGTATAAATACCAACCTTCAGCATTACTACGCCCTTCTTCCACCTGAATAAAGCTCAAATCTGGCTCATGTAGGTCAGGAGAAATTTGCTGGTTAAGCAAGGTAACCTTGCCCGGCAACACCTCAAAGGCAGCGTAAAGCTTACGCGCAAGAATAGAGATATCCTGCGGGCTAATTACCGAGGTGATGTCGTTGCGACGCGCAAACTGGATCAGATTACGGTAACTTTCCATCAAGGCATCAAGCAGATTATGATGCACACCCTTAACACGCTCGACCTTCCAGTCACGACGCGTATCAAGTTCAAAAATATCCTGCTCGTTCCAGCCCCAGCTCAAGGTCAGCTGCTGCATCGCCTTGCGACGCCAAGAGACCGAGCCAAGTTTAGGCTGTTGCGATATTTTCTCGTGGGTTTTCAAATAGAAACAACGACGCACAAGATCAAGACGAGCTTGGTCACCGATTCTTTGCAAGTATCGAGTGACCTTTTCTAGCATCGCATAGTAAGCGTCCATACCGTAAAGGTCGGGCTCGTGTGCAAAGAATCTACGTTTGGTATCAATACTTAAAAGTTGGGTCTGCGGATATTCCCACGAATAGGCCTCAAGCAGGATAGCTTTCAGTACTGATTTGTAAGGCGAATCTATACTTTTGAACAATTGCCAAAGGCTAGAGCCGAAATACTCTTCTGCTGGGATTTTGTTAAGCTGTCCAAAATCGAGCCATTCACTGCAGTCGATCTCTCCACTGTTGCATAACTCTAGTACGTACTGCTCATAGCACTCTTCCATTTCAGGAGGCACGATGCTCCACAACAGGCGTTGACCTGCCATACGCATAGCGGAACGGTAGAACTCATCCAAAAGCAGCATGTGTTGAGAAGAGCCACAATTATCCCCTGTCATTGCTTCACTCTTGTTGGACTGCTTGAATCGCTGGTCGTCCATCAAGAAAAAGTTTGCTTCGATACCCTGTTGCTGTGCCCAGTCTGTAATTCTGAGACACTTGTTGGCCAGTACACTTCGCTTTTCTGCTGGCATCTCAGGAGAGATACATACCCAAATATCAAGATCGCTAGTCAGACTCTGGCCAATGGAAGAAGTACTTCCCATGGTGTACAGAGCTAGAATGTCGATATTGGTAGGAGCTGAGATCTCTTCCCCTGTTGAACGAGCGCAACTGTCGAGAAATTGGCGTTGTTCAGGGTCAGCAGAAAAATCGAAGACGCCTTGTGGGACATCATTAGAGATATACCCAGGTAAAGCTGGATGGTTGTAATGAAGCAAAAGCGGGATGAGTGAAAATACTTGCTTACCTTGAGCATCCATCATGTCTAGTGCACGATGTTTACGCTGTTCATTCAGCGAATCGAGCCTAGCGATTAATGTGCGAGTATATGCTTGCAAGTCAACTTCCCAAACAAAGAAATAAAAGTAAGGACGCTTTAATTTTAAACTAAAACCCTACAAAACGTGACCAATCTAACACTTTTTAGTTATTAGGTAAAGAAAATCACCCATTGTCACCTTTCAGTGACAGCTAAGTTGGCAGAATAACTCAAAGATTATAAAGGTCACACAAATGCGATCAGTATGACCTAAACGGCGTGATTAGCATCACATATGCATAGAAAACTTAACATTATGTGAGTTAGCACCATTAAGCCTATCTCTACTCGCTGAAAATTTATATCTAGCAGTGATAGAATCAGGCTATCTCTCATTTTGTTGCCTTTATTATGTCAAAACAAACTCTTCGAATTGCGACTCGCAAAAGCCCACTTGCATTGTGGCAAGCTCACTACGTTAAATCTCGCTTAGAAGAGATTCACCCTGACCTAGATGTTGAACTGGTGACCATGGTAACCAAAGGCGACATCATCCTTGATACGCCGCTAGCTAAAGTAGGTGGAAAGGGCTTGTTTGTTAAAGAGCTTGAAGTGGCCATGCTAGAGAAGCGCGCAGATATTGCCGTTCATTCAATGAAGGACGTTCCTGTCGATTTCCCTGAGGGGCTAGGCTTAGCGGTTATCTGTGAACGAGAAGACCCTAGAGACGCTTTCGTTTCCAATACCTATCAATCCGTTGATGAGTTGCCTCAAGGCGCTATCGTCGGTACGTGTAGCCTTCGCCGACAGTGTCAAATTAGCGCAGCCAGACCTGATCTTGTCATCAAAGAATTAAGAGGTAACGTAGGCACTCGCTTGGGCAAGCTAGATGATGGGCAGTACGACGCCATTATCTTAGCCGCAGCAGGACTAAAGCGCTTAGAAATGGAAGAGCGTATTCAAAGCTATATTGAGCCTGAGTCTTCTCTTCCTGCGGTAGGACAAGGCGCTGTAGGCATAGAGTGCCGCCTTGATGACGAGCGCGTTCTAGAACTCATTAAACCCCTAAATCATACCGATACCTCTGATCGTGTTTCCGCTGAGCGCGCGATGAACCTCGCCCTTGAAGGTGGCTGTCAGGTACCTATCGGTAGTTACTGCGTGATTACTCCAGACAATCAACTCTACCTCAGAGGTTTAGTGGGTAAGCCAGACGGTACCGAGATTATCAGAGCTGAAACCCGAGGAGAACGCTCGCAAGCGATCGCGATGGGTGAAGAACTAGCGCAGGAACTGCTTGCTTCGGGGGCAAAAGAAATTCTTAGCGAAGTGTACAATCAGGCCTAATTCCAATGAAGGCACTTATAGTTCGACCTCAACCTTCGGCCAAAGAACTATGTGATGCCTTATGCAATATAGGGGTAGTAGCAAGCTACTGCCCCGTTGTTTCATTTCAGAAGTCCCAACCTCCGCTTCATACCTTAGATCATCTATCTCACTCAGAGGTGGTTATCGCCGTCAGCCAGCCAGCCGTTCACTACACCAACGAAATCCTAGCTAAGCAAAGTCAGAACTGGCCGATAGCAGCTCAGTACCTTGCGGTTGGCAGTAAAACAGCGACTTATTTACGTTCATGCACTCATCTCACTGTCAGATCACCCAAGTCGGAAGACACCGAGGGGTTATTGGGGCTTTTGTCTTCCTATGATCTAAAAGGTAAAAAGGTAAGCATACTGAGAGGTGAAAGTGGGCGGGAAATGCTTTTCGAAAGCTTGCAACAAACTGGAGCGGATGTGGTCTATGTTGAGAGCTATCAGCGTCAATGGCTAAACTTTGATGGTGAGAGCCGAGTTATACAATGGCAACTCGATGGGGTAGACACTCTGATTGTTACCAGCTTCGAACAATTAAAATTCTTTGCACAACAAATACCTACCCAATCTAAAAATTGGTTACACTCTTTACAGTTGATGGTTCCCAGTGAAAGAGTCGCTAACTTAGCCTTACAATTAGGCTTTACTCAAGTTCACAATATCAAGGGTGCATCCAATCAAGCCATCATTGACAGCATTCAGGCGAATTACATAGGAAAATAAAATGACTGACGATAAAAAACTCGATGACGACAACAAAGTTAACAAGAGTGAACCCGTTCCAGCTTCGCCTGCCGCAAAGAAAACAACAGCACCAAGCGCTAAGAAACCCAATACAGCAAAGAAAAGTGAAGAGAACGAACCCAACAAGCCAGCAAAACGACTCGCTATTGCGGCGGTTGTTATCTCTCTACTCACCGCTGGCGCAGGTTTTTATTACTTCAATCAACAGAACCAACTTCTTCAACAGCAGCTCTCAGCGGTCTCTGGTCAACTAAAAACAGCCCAACAGACAATCAATGGGCAACTTCAAGAGACACAGCAATCAGCAGCTCAGACAGCCAACGAAGCGGTAAACAGAACAGAAGTATTGATTGGTCAGCAACAAAAAAGTATAGAGAGCCTGCAACTGGCTATCTCTGATGTCAAAGGGCGTCGTCCCAATGACTGGCTACTCGCAGAAGCAGACTACTTAGTTAAACTCGCGGGAAGGAAGCTATTTTTAGAACACGATCTTGTTACTGCAACCAAGCTAATGGAAGCCGCGGATCAGCGCATCGCGACACTTAATGACCCGAGTCTGGTGCCACTACGCCAAGCAATGGCCAACGATATTACTGAATTACGCAGCTTGCCTCTATTAGACAAAGATGGCGTCGCGCTGCAATTGATCGCTCTTCAAGAGCAAGTCGATAAGTTGCCACTAGCTAATGCCATCCTGCCAGAAGCTGCAGAAGAAACGAAGAAACACGTATCTAAGGACATTCAAGACTGGCAAACCAACCTATCTACATCTCTAGAGAACTTCGCAGAACACTTCATCACCTTTAGAGTTCGCGATGGTAGCGCAGTGCCACTTCTATCTCCTCAGCAACATTTCTACTTGAGAGAGAACATTAAAGCTAAGTTGGAAACCGCGATCAAAGCAACCTACTCAGAGCAAGAAGAGATCTATCGCAAGAGTCTGCTTGTTGCACTTGAGTGGAGCCAAACCTATTTAGATCAAGATGCACAATCCGTTAACGAGTTTGAGAGTGCATTGGATAAATTATCAAAGGTTAAAGTAGACCTAGAGTACCCTGCTAAGCTAGAAACCAATCAGCTCATCGCAGATATTATTCGTGAACGCTTGCGTAGAGAGGTGACGACTATTGTCACGGAGGAAAACAAATGATTCGCATACTGTTTGTTTTCATCGCACTAGGGATTGGTCTTTTTGTCGGAACCCAATTCTCAGGTCAACAAGGCTATGTGCTGATCTCTTTGGCTGAATACACTATTGAGATGAGTGTCACCACGTTAGTCATCTTCGTTATTGGCGCTCTGATTGCGTTGTTCTTTGCTGAGTTCTTGATCAAGCGTTCAATACGAGCATCTAGCGCTACCTGGAATTGGTTTAGTAACCGTAAGCTCAAAAAAGCTCGCAGGCTGACCAATGAAGGCATTATCAAGTTAATTGAAGGTGATTGGCAGAGCGCAGAGAAAAAGGTAACTCGCTGGTCTAACTCGCACGATATGCCATTGCTGTGTTATCTGGTCGCTGCTGAAGCCGCTCACGAGCTAGGCAAAGACGACAAGCGCGATAAGTACTTTGAATTAGCTTCAAAGCAACAAGGCGCTGATCTTGCTATAGGTCTAACCAAGGGCAAGCAAGCGATGGCCGCGGGTGACTTTGCAAGTGCCTTTGATGTGCTATCCAGCCTAAGACATGATTACCCCGATAACCCTCGTCTGCTCACCCTGCTAAAAACCTGTTATATCCAACTGGATTGCTGGCAGCCTTTATTGGATTTGCTTCCAATATTAAAGAAAGCGAAAGGGGTAGATAAAGACGAATACCACAAGCTTTCAGTACAAGCACATGCAGGGCGTATCTCAGAGTTATCTCATCAACAAGGCGTCGATGGTATCGTTCGCTACTGGGACCATTTAGGCAAAAGCATGAAGTCTGAAAGTAAGATCATCGTGACCTTTGCCAGTGAGCTGATTAATCGCGGCGCAGACTCAACGGCAATCACAGTGCTAAAAGAAGCGACCCAGAAGTCACCTAAGGCGGAACTGCTGAATGTATTCCCAACCTTACATATCACCGACTGGTACCCTGTATTGAGCCACCTTAAGAGTCTAGAGAAGAAGTTTAAGGACAATGGCGACCTACAAAGTGTTATTGGTCAGATACTGATGAACGAAGGCAACTGGAGTGATGCACAGGCTTACTTTGAGTCAGCGTTGAAGATCCGACCTAATGCCATTGATTACGGCCAACTTGCCAACGCATTACACAAACAGAACTACACCAATGCCGCAAATGAAGTCTCACAAAAGGCACTGCTGTTATTGAGTAAGTAAATCTATTTCACTTATTGATGTTTGATTGGAGCCGCTGTTTATCAGCGGCTTTTTTTTCGGCCTCAAGCCTCAAGCCTCAAGCCTCAAGCCTCAAGCCTCAAGCCTCAAGCCTCAAGCCTCAAAGGATGTGGCTATCCAGCCAGATTACAACACCTCTATTTACGCTGATACTCAACTCAATATATCTATTAGCAATGCCTACCTTGAAGTAAGAAGCCAGTTAAGGACTCCCACGGTTCAAGTAAATCAATTCTCTATACTGTGTCTGTGTCCGTTGGTCTTTTCTACTTTCCTATATTGCAGGTAATAAAGGAGACCCTGGTGTTAATACGAAGCGCCTAACTAAGGCCTTCAATTTAGCAGGGGTGGACTGGGCCGGCATTCCGGAGATTCGAAGGGACTTACCTCCAAGCTCACACCACATGTTCACTAAGAAAATTGGTGAAATCTACAGTTCTACTTGGGTATAACACACTGACTATGTAAGTTTATAGAAAGCAAAAAGGCCTTAGCATTGCTGCTAAGGCCTTCTGTATGGCAGGGGTGGAGAGATTCGAACTCCCAACACGCGGATTTGGAATCCGCTGCTCTGCCAATTGGAGCTACACCCCTAAAACTGTGATCTGAGTCTGATTTTTCTCAAACTTCAGATTCAGAAAAACCTCGCAAAGCGAGGTTCTCTAAAATAAGTGGCGGAGTGGACGGGACTCGAACCCGCGACCCCCGGCGTGACAGGCCGGTATTCTAACCAACTGAACTACCACTCCGCACCTAATTCTTATCTCTTTAAAGTCTTACTAACTGCTTTAAAGCGATGTAATTTAAAGCCTGGCGATGTCCTACTCTCACATGGGGAAACCCCACACTACCATCGGCGCTATTATGTTTCACTTCTGAGTTCGGCATGGAATCAGGTGGGTCCACAATGCTATGGTCGCCAAGCAAATTTTAAAATTCGGAAAGCTATTATTTAAAAGTTATATCACACATTCAAAGTTCTTACTTTGAGTCCACAAAACCCCTTGGGTGTTGTATGGTTAAGCCTCACGGGCAATTAGTACAGGTTAGCTCAATGCCTCGCAGCACTTACACACCCTGCCTATCAACGTTCTAGTCTCGAACAACCCTTTAGGACACTTAAAGTGCCAGGGAAGACTCATCTCAGGGCTCGCTTCCCGCTTAGATGCTTTCAGCGGTTATCGATTCCGAACTTAGCTACCGGGCAATGCCATTGGCATGACAACCCGAACACCAGAGGTTCGTCCACTCCGGTCCTCTCGTACTAGGAGCAGCCCCCTTCAATCTTCCAACGCCCACGGCAGATAGGGACCGAACTGTCTCACGACGTTCTAAACCCAGCTCGCGTACCACTTTAAATGGCGAACAGCCATACCCTTGGGACCGACTTCAGCCCCAGGATGTGATGAGCCGACATCGAGGTGCCAAACACCGCCGTCGATATGAACTCTTGGGCGGTATCAGCCTGTTATCCCCGGAGTACCTTTTATCCGTTGAGCGATGGCCCTTCCATTCAGAACCACCGGATCACTATGACCTGCTTTCGCACCTGCTCGAATTGTCATTCTCGCAGTCAAGCGGGCTTATGCCATTGCACTAACCACACGATGTCCAACCGTGTTTAGCCCACCTTCGTGCTCCTCCGTTACTCTTTGGGAGGAGACCGCCCCAGTCAAACTACCCACCAGGCACTGTCCTCATCCCCGATAAGGGGACTAAGTTAGAACATCAACACTACAAGGGTGGTATTTCAAGGACGGCTCCAACGATACTGGCGTACCGTCTTCAAAGCCTCCCACCTATCCTACACATGTAGGGTCAATGTTCAGTGCCAAGCTGTAGTAAAGGTTCACGGGGTCTTTCCGTCTAGCCGCGGGTACACTGCATCTTCACAGCGATTTCAATTTCACTGAGTCTCGGGTGGAGACAGCGTGGCCATCATTACGCCATTCGTGCAGGTCGGAACTTACCCGACAAGGAATTTCGCTACCTTAGGACCGTTATAGTTACGGCCGCCGTTTACCGGGGCTTCGATCAAGAGCTTCGACCGAAGTCTAACCCCATCAATTAACCTTCCGGCACCGGGCAGGCGTCACACCGTATACGTCATCTTACGATTTTGCACAGTGCTGTGTTTTTAATAAACAGTTGCAGCCACCTGGTATCTGCGACTCCTAGTAGCTCCATCCGCAAGGGACTTCACCGCCAAGAGCGTACCTTCTCCCGAAGTTACGGTACCATTTTGCCTAGTTCCTTCACCCGAGTTCTCTCAAGCGCCTTGGTATTCTCTACCCGACCACCTGTGTCGGTTTGGGGTACGATTTCTTATAATCTGAAGCTTAGAGGCTTTTCCTGGAAGCATGGCATCAATGACTTCACTGCACGTAGCAGCTCGACATCGTATCTCAGCGTTGAGAAAGTCCGGATTTACCTAAACCTTCCGCCTACATACTTGAACCTGGACAACCATCGCCAGGCCCACCTAGCCTTCTCCGTCCCCCCATCGCAATTATAAGAAGTACGGGAATATTAACCCGTTTCCCATCGACTACGCCTTTCGGCCTCGCCTTAGGGGTCGACTTACCCTGCCCCGATTAACGTTGGACAGGAACCCTTGGTCTTCCGGCGAGGGGGTTTTTCACCCCCTTTATCGTTACTCATGTCAGCATTCGCACTTCTGATACGTCCAGCAGCCCTTACAGACCACCTTCAACCGCTTACAGAACGCTCCCCTACCCCGCATACAAAGTATGCAGCCGCAGCTTCGGTGTATAGCTTAGCCCCGTTACATCTTCCGCGCAGGCCGACTCGACCAGTGAGCTATTACGCTTTCTTTAAATGATGGCTGCTTCTAAGCCAACATCCTGGCTGTCTGAGCCTTCCCACATCGTTTCCCACTTAGCTATACTTTGGGACCTTAGCTGGCGGTCTGGGTTGTTTCCCTCTCCACGACGGACGTTAGCACCCGCCGTGTGTCTCCCGGATAGTACTCAATGGTATTCGGAGTTTGCAAAGGGTTGGTAAGTCGGGATGACCCCCTAGCCTTAACAGTGCTCTACCCCCATTGGTATTCGTCCGAGGCGCTACCTAAATAGCTTTCGGGGAGAACCAGCTATCTCCAGGTTTGATTGGCCTTTCACCCCTAGCCACAAGTCATCCGCTAATTTTTCAACATTAGTCGGTTCGGTCCTCCAGTTGATGTTACTCAACCTTCAACCTGCCCATGGCTAGATCACCTGGTTTCGGGTCTAATTCTAGCAACTCGACGCCCAGTTAAGACTCGGTTTCCCTACGGCTCCCCTATACGGTTAACCTTGCTACTAAAATTAAGTCGCTGACCCATTATACAAAAGGTACGCAGTCACGCTTCGAGGCGCTCCTACTGCTTGTACGTACACGGTTTCAGGTTCTATTTCACTCCCCTCACAGGGGTTCTTTTCGCCTTTCCCTCACGGTACTGGTTCACTATCGGTCAGTCAGTAGTATTTAGCCTTGGAGGATGGTCCCCCCATGTTCAAACAGGATATCACGTGTCCCGCCTTACTCGTTTTCACTTAAAATGCGTTGTCGGTTACGGGGCTATCACCCTATACTGCGAGACTTTCCAGACTCTTCACCTGACGCATTAAAAGCTTAAGGGCTAATCCAATTTCGCTCGCCGCTACTTTCGGAATCTCGGTTGATTTCTCTTCCTTCGGGTACTTAGATGTTTCAGTTCCCCGAGTTTGCCTCATTAACCTATGTATTCAGTTAATGATACGTGCTTATGCACGTGGGTTTCCCCATTCAGAAATCCCAGACTCAAATGGTTATTACTACCTAATCTGGGCTTATCGCAAGTTATTACGTCTTTCATCGCCTCTGACTGCCAAGGCATCCACCGTGTACGCTTAGTCACTTAACCATACAACCCCAAAGGGTCTTGCTTAACGCAATGCAGTTGCTACGCTGCAGTATGACGTTTCCAAGGTGCGTTATCTCTTTATTATGAGCGAGATAACATTCGATTTTGCCGGACTCAAATTTGAATGCATCCTGGCAAGGATACATTCCCAAGAACACTTGAATGTGTGTTGGTACCTAAATCATAAAGACTTAGGATTTGAGAACTTTTAAATTTGATAAATAATGAAATCACATTATTTATCGTCAGCTTTCCAAATTGTTAAAGAGCATGAATTTCTAAGCAATAATGCTTATGAAACCATTTTTAAATATTCTCTATTCTTTCTAGAGAAAAGAACAAAAACACTTAAAGATGGTGGAGCTATGCGGGATCGAACCGCAGACCTCCTGCGTGCAAGGCAGGCGCTCTCCCAGCTGAGCTATAGCCCCAAAACTTAATGTTTCATCCAATCTCTTTTGGGAAAGAAATTGGTGGGTCTGAGTGGACTTGAACCACCGACCTCCCGCTTATCAGGCGAGCGCTCTAACCAGCTGAGCTACAGACCCAACATTAAACTCTTAACTTTTTTAAACCATATCAATCTGTGTGGACACTCATCGTGAATAATCATCGTATAAGGAGGTGATCCAGCCCCAGGTTCCCCTAGGGCTACCTTGTTACGACTTCACCCCAGTCATGAACCACAAAGTGGTGAGCGTCCTCCTCGAAAGGTTAAACTACCCACTTCTTTTGCAGCCCACTCCCATGGTGTGACGGGCGGTGTGTACAAGGCCCGGGAACGTATTCACCGTGACATTCTGATTCACGATTACTAGCGATTCCGACTTCATGGAGTCGAGTTGCAGACTCCAATCCGGACTACGACGCACTTTTTGGGATTCGCTCACCATCGCTGGTTGGCTGCCCTCTGTATGCGCCATTGTAGCACGTGTGTAGCCCTACTCGTAAGGGCCATGATGACTTGACGTCGTCCCCACCTTCCTCCGGTTTATCACCGGCAGTCTCCCTGGAGTTCCCACCATTACGTGCTGGCAAACAAGGATAAGGGTTGCGCTCGTTGCGGGACTTAACCCAACATTTCACAACACGAGCTGACGACAGCCATGCAGCACCTGTCTCAGAGTTCCCGAAGGCACCAAAGCATCTCTGCTAAGTTCTCTGGATGTCAAGAGTAGGTAAGGTTCTTCGCGTTGCATCGAATTAAACCACATGCTCCACCGCTTGTGCGGGCCCCCGTCAATTCATTTGAGTTTTAATCTTGCGACCGTACTCCCCAGGCGGTCTACTTAACGCGTTAGCTCCGAAAGCCACGGCTCAAGGCCACAACCTCCAAGTAGACATCGTTTACGGCGTGGACTACCAGGGTATCTAATCCTGTTTGCTCCCCACGCTTTCGCATCTGAGTGTCAGTATCTGTCCAGGGGGCCGCCTTCGCCACTGGTATTCCTTCAGATCTCTACGCATTTCACCGCTACACCTGAAATTCTACCCCCCTCTACAGTACTCTAGCCTGCCAGTTTCAAATGCGGTTCCGAGGTTGAGCCCCGGGCTTTCACATCTGACTTAACAAACCACCTGCATGCGCTTTACGCCCAGTAATTCCGATTAACGCTCGCACCCTCCGTATTACCGCGGCTGCTGGCACGGAGTTAGCCGGTGCTTCTTCTGTCGCTAACGTCAAACACTAAAGCTATTAACTTTAATGCCTTCCTCACGACTGAAAGTACTTTACAACCCGAAGGCCTTCTTCATACACGCGGCATGGCTGCATCAGGCTTGCGCCCATTGTGCAATATTCCCCACTGCTGCCTCCCGTAGGAGTCTGGACCGTGTCTCAGTTCCAGTGTGGCTGATCATCCTCTCAGACCAGCTAGGGATCGTCGCCTTGGTGAGCCATTACCTCACCAACTAGCTAATCCCACCTGGGCATATCCTGAAGCGAGAGGCCCGAAGGTCCCCCTCTTTGGTCCGTAGACGTTATGCGGTATTAGCCATCGTTTCCAATGGTTATCCCCCACATCAGGGCAATTTCCCAGGCATTACTCACCCGTCCGCCGCTCGACGCCCAATAAATCACCCGAAGGGTCAATGTTGTCGTTTCCGCTCGACTTGCATGTGTTAGGCCTGCCGCCAGCGTTCAATCTGAGCCATGATCAAACTCTTCAATTAAAGTTTTGTTGAAGCTTTCGCTTCGGCTCAATGAATACTGACTTCAAAACTGTTCCTTACTCGAAAGTAAGAAGTAATTTTAAAGCTATTATCGTTCCAACAGAACGATAATGAATTGACTGTGCTCTTATCGGTCTTCACTTTTAAAAAAGTAAAATAAAACAGCTCAAGGCTGCACCCAATTTGATTTTGGTCACTCAGTTCATTGATAAATCTTTTCGATTATCATCAACGAGTGCCCACACAGATTGATAGGTTTAAATTGTTAAAGAGCTTACTATCGAGGCTTGCCTCTCAAGTGGACGGCCATTCTAGCGTTTTGAACCAAAGTGTCAAACACTTTTTTGAATTTATTTTCGAAGAGAAGTTAAACTCAAATGGTTCGGCTAAGTTGCCTACTAAATCACTGCAAAGCGTTGTCGCTGTTGCCGTGTCAGTGGGGCGCATTATAGAGATGCTCATCACATTGGCAAGCGTTTTTTCCAAAGAATTTCGGCTTTTTGTACTGTATGTTCATCTATTGGCCAGAAGGGCCTTTTTTTGATAGTTTGATAACAATATTTATACAGCTTTGATGGAGTTTAACTATGAGTTCTTTACGTAGCTACAAAGGAATAAAGCCTTCTATTGAGTCTGGCGTTTATATCGATGACTCTGCAGTTGTTGTTGGCGACGTTAAGATTGGTATGGATTCTAGTATTTGGCCACAAGTGGCTGCTAGAGGAGACGTAAACCATATACACATTGGTCAGCGCACCAACATTCAGGATGGTTCGGTACTGCATGTTACTCACAAAAACACCAGTAACCCTGAGGGGTACCCTCTTATCATTGGTGATGAGGTGACTATTGGGCATTTGGTGATGCTACACGGGTGCACTATTAAAGATAGGGTCTTGGTCGGTATGAGCACCACCATCCTTGATGGCGCAATAATAGAGAGCGATGTGTTTATTGGAGCAGGAAGCTTAGTGCCTCCGAATAAGACATTAGAAAGTGGCTACCTTTATGTAGGGCGCCCTGTAAAACAGGTGAGACCCCTAACAGAACAAGAAGCCGCCTTTCTTTCTAAATCTGCTGATAACTACGTACAGAACAAAAATGACTACCTGAACGAAGTGCACGACATTAATTGATTTCTATTTGCCCGAGCTGATTGAACTCTTCCGCTTCGATCAGCTCTTCCGCTAGGTCTTCCAGATCAAAGCGATATTCAGAGAATACCTTTAAGGCCATCACCTCATCATCAATTTGCAGTTGAGAGAGGTTTTCCAAGTAATGGGCAGAGACTAGGCACTCAATCAGGTTCCCAGATTGCTGACCTACAAATACCACTACTTTCCTATTCCCGTCCCAGCTTTGCTGATCAGTAAAGATTATTGATTGATTCAATTACGAGCCCTCTAGATTTTTACGAAGTTCACGCAGCACTTGTTTCGCACCTGGGCGAATACCTCTCCACAACATAAAGCTTTCAGCCGCTTGTCCAACTAGCATTCCCAGCCCGTCATAAGCCTTGGCTGCACCATTATCCCTAGCCCACTGATTAAACACTGTAGTGCCAGAGCCATAAACCATGTCATAGCTTACTGTTTGAGGCGAAAATATCGTGGCGGAAATCTTTGGCAATTCTTTGGTTAAGCCTGCAGACGTAGAATTGATGACAACATCAAAGCTTCCTTCTACCTCTTCAATCGGCAACGCCTCAATAGGACCGTGCTCTTTGAATTGCTCCACCAAAGACTGAGCCTTGCTATAGGTTCTATTTGCGATGACGAGCTGTGCAGGCTTTTGATCAAGCAGTGGCTTAAGCACACCTCTTACTGCACCACCAGCACCAATAATCAGAATACGAGCATCCTTGAGCACCACTTGATATTGAAGCAGGTCTTGCACAAGGCCTTCACCATCAGTGTTATCTCCAATAATCTCGCCATCATCTAGCTTCTTCAGTGTATTTACCGCACCGGCTAATTGCGCTCGTTCAGTTAATCGATCTGCCAGTTCGTAGGCATCATGCTTAAAGGGTGCTGTTACATTGCATCCTTTACCGCCTTCAGTAAAAAAGGTCTTAGCGGCCCGGGTAAACTCTCCAACCTCAGCATATTGAGTTGCATAGTGGATGCTTTGGTTAGTCTGTCTCGCGAACAAGGTATGAATAAAGGGAGATTTACTCTGCTTTATAGGATTCCCAAAAACAACATACTGATCAATTGACTGATTCATCTTCCTACCTGATTGAATTACTACTGATTAAAACGACTGACTATGAACCTATCACTGATAACGGCGAAGAAAAAGCACTACCAGTCTCTTGGTGATAAGTACTCGTTATACAGCAGAGCTTCATGCGAACCCTCTTCTACCTGATAGTTATACTCCCATCGTGCTAATGGTGGCATAGACATCAAGATAGACTCCGTTCTTCCCTTACTCTGTAAACCGAACAGGGTGCCTCTGTCATAGACGAGGTTGAACTCTACATAGCGACCACGTCGATACAATTGGAATTGGCGATGCTGATCTGTAAATGGCGTCTCTTTTCGCTTCTCTATAATAGGCAGATAGCCTTTAGTGAAGCCTTCTCCGACTGCACGCATATAAGCAAAGCTTTTTTCAAAGCCCCACTGATTGAGATCATCAAAGAACAAGCCTCCTACACCACGTGTTTCATTGCGATGAGGCAAGAAGAAGTAATCATCACACCATTTTTTATGCTCAGCATAAACATCATCACCGAAGGGGGCGCATAACTGCTTTGCTGTGTCATGCCAGTGCTGACAGTCTTCTTCAAAGGGATAGAAAGGCGTTAAATCGAACCCACCACCAAACCACCAGATAGGTTCGCTTCCCTCTTTCTCTGCTATAAAGAAGCGCACATTGGCATGGGAAGTGGGAATAAATGGATTGTTGGGATGAATAACCAGAGAAACACCCATGGCTTCAAATTTGCGTCCAGCGAGCTCTGGTCGATGTGCGGTGGCTGAACCTGGCATTTTATCGCCAAAGACATGCGAGAAGTTCACTCCGCCTTGCTCAATAGTCGCTCCGCCTTTTAGAACGCGCGTACGACCGCCTCCGCCTTGTTCTCGAGTCCATGCATCCTCTATAAAGGTGGCCTCTCCATCCGCAGCTTCCAGTTCAGCACAAATAGTATCTTGTAGCTGTAGTAGAAAGCGCTTTACCGCTTCCTTGTCGACCTGTGCCATCATTTATCCTTGTCTTAATACTTGTAGAGATCGTGCGTCTTTTATCTCTGAGGGTTTATTTCGGTTGCCCACAGCGCCTTGCAAGATGAACACATCCTCAGACCCTAACTGGCTTTCAACCTCATCAGCAGTCAGGCAAGGTGGCAAACCGGATAGGTTGGCGCTTGTAGAGGTAATCGGCTTACCAAATTCTAAGCAAAGCTGCTGCACCATCTCATGGTCAGTGACTCTTACTGCAACACTATCAAACTGCCCATGAACCAATTCATGGACTTTTTTGCTGATGGGCATCACCCAAGTCACAGGTCCCGGCCAGCTTTTAAATACCGTATCTAATTGCTCTGCAGATAACGCACTTACATCAACGTAGGGCAACAACTGATCAAAGCTTGCTGCAATCAGGATGAGTCCCTTGCTTGGGTCTCTTTGCTTTAGTTCGATAAGTGCTTCTAGCGCTTTCTCATCGTCTGGATCGCATCCGACTCCAAATACAGCCTCTGTGGGGTATGCAATTACCTTTCCTTGCTTCAGAGCATCAACTGCTTGATCAATTACCATCATTCCTTGAGTGTCCTTTTCTACACTATCTTTCTACTTAGTTTACAAATTCTATTCCTAGCTGGTAAGCATTTCCTGTAAATCGGCAAAACAAACCGACGCAAACGTTTTCCTATTCAAAAAATAACCGTATAATGCGCGCAAAATTGGTATTCAAAGCTCAACTAGTTAAATTAGGAGTCGTAACATGCAAGTCGGTATTATCATGGGTTCTAAGTCAGATTGGCCAACGATGAAGTTAGCCGCTGAGATGCTCGACCAATTCGGTGTTAGCTACGAAACTAAAGTAGTTTCAGCTCACCGTACTCCACAACTACTAGCGGACTATGCAAATAGCGCAAAAGATCGCGGCATTAAAGTCATTATTGCAGGCGCAGGCGGTGCAGCTCACCTTCCTGGTATGTGTGCAGCATTTACTAGCCTTCCTGTTCTCGGTGTTCCTGTTCAATCTCGTGCCCTAAAAGGCATGGACTCTTTGCTATCTATCGTTCAAATGCCAAAAGGCATTGCAGTAGGTACACTGGCTATCGGTGAAGCGGGTGCAGCAAACTCAGGCATTCTAGCAGCACAGATCATTGGTACTCACGTTCCTGAAGTAATGGCAAAAGTAGAAGCTTTCCGCAAGGAACAAACCGATACAGTACTTGCTAATCCGAACCCAGCGGAGGATTAATACCGTGCAAGTTTTAGTTTTAGGTGCCGGACAGTTAGCTCGCATGATGGCGCTGGCTGCCGCTCCACTGAATATCAAAACCATTGCTTTTGATGTCAATAGCGAATCTATTGTTGAACCTATCACTCAAACTAAATTAGGTAGCGGGTTACAAGCCGCTATCGAACAAGCTGATGTCATCACGGCAGAGTTTGAGCATGTTCCACACCCAGTACTGGATGCTTGCCAGGCCAGTGGAAAATTACTGCCAAGTGCAGAAGCCATTAAAACCGGTGGCGATCGCCGTATCGAAAAAGCGCTACTTGATAAAGCTAGCGTAGCCAATGCTAAGTACTCTCTTATTCGCACCCGCCAAGACTTTGAAAGCGCTATCGACTACGTTGGTTTGCCTATGGTGCTTAAGAGCACGCTAGGTGGATACGATGGAAAGGGCCAATGGCGTTTAAAAGACCGTTCGACGGCAGATGCGGTATGGGCTGAAATGGAGGAGTGCATTGCCTCTTCTGAAGCGCAAGCCATTATTGCTGAAGAGTTTGTTGGGTTTGATCGTGAAGTATCGCTGATCGGTGCTAGAAACAAGCATGGTGAGATTGCGGTATACCCGCTCGCTGAGAATGTGCACACCGATGGTGTATTGAGCCTTTCTACGGCCATCGACGAGCCAGAGCTTCAAGCTCAAGCAAAACAGATGTTTACTGCTGTAGCGGAATGCCTAGATTATGTTGGCGTGTTGGCACTAGAGTTTTTTGACGTTCAAGGTCAATTGATGGTCAATGAGATCGCACCACGCGTTCACAACTCTGGTCACTGGACACAACAAGGCGCTGAGACTTGCCAGTTTGAAAACCATATGCGCGCTGTATGTGGTCTTCCCCTAGGAAGCACTAAAGCACTTCGCCCTACTGCAATGATAAATATTCTTGGTGAAGATACGCTTGCCGAAGAGCTACTCAGCATGAGCCAAGCTCACATTCATTGGTATGGCAAAGAAAAGCGTCCTGGTCGTAAGATGGGACACATTAATGTGTGTGGTAATGACCAAGCAGACTTAGAGCAACAGCTGCAATCTATTGCTCAGTGGCTTGACGCCGATGCCTTTCCAGCACTGCATCAGAAGTAATCTGAACAGAGCTTAAAAAACTAAGGAGGCTAACGCCTCCTTTTTTATTGTTTCTTAGTTTATTGCGGCCGACTCTATTGCTGTTTAGCTTGGCACTTGCGGCTTGCGCACAGCAGAGTGCTTTTCTCACCGCTCTTTTTAACCACCAGCAACTTGAAGCCGCACTCTTGGCATGCCCCTTGTTTGGGTTCATTGTTAATAGAGAATTGGCATTTAGGGTATTGGTCACAGGCATAGAATGCCTTTCCAAAACGCGACTTTCTCTCTATCAAGTGCCCTTTATTGCACTCTGGGCAAGAAAAAGACTCAACACTGTGGTCTTCGGGCTCATCCATACTGCCAATATAGTGACACTCTGGATAACTTGAGCAGCCAATAAACATGCCATAGCGACCTTGTCTTAATACAAGCTCATCACCACAATCCGGACAAGGCACACCAAGCGGTTTTAGTATCTGCCCTGACGCTTGATGCAAAGGCTTAATATAGTCACACGCAGGATATTGAGTACAACCAAGAAAGGCACCATGTTTACCATGGCGCATCTGCAAAGGGCTAGCGCAGTTTGGGCAGTGCTGTTCTAGAGCATGCCCTTCAGAAGAGAACAGTTGGTTGTTGATCTTATTCATAGTTGGATTAATGCAAAATGCCGTGATCTGTCGAGTAGAGTAGCTCTTCCATCGTTGTGTAAGCATTTTCATTGCCGGGTACGTTAAACAGCACCATCAAGATGATCCATTTCAGGTCATCCAATTGCAAATCGGTGGTTTCTAGTCCCATCACTCGGTCTATCACCATCTCACGCAGTTCTGCGCTTAATACGCCTATTTGCTCTAAGAACAAGATAAAGCCTCGACAGCGAGTGTCTATTCTTTGCTGTTCTTGGTCTGAATAGATGCGAATCGACGTTGCTGAGCTGGTCGCAATGTTTTGACTTGAGTCTTCACTTTGCAAGGCCGCTAAGTCTTCCAACCAATTTAGCGCTTTGTACACTTCATCTTGGCGAAAGCCAGCACGAAGGAGCTCTTGCTCAAGCTCATCTTGATTGACGTTCAAATCACTCTCGCTATGAATGTACGTCTCAAACAGATACATAAGAATATCCATCATAGTCAGCTCCCCCTTAATCTAATGTAACCACCAACGACTGAAGCCACTATACCTTGAAGCTCCAGCTCTAATAACTGCATCATAACCTGATTTACGGGTAAATGGGCCCTTTCTGCTAAAAAATCAACTGCCACAGGCCTCTCTCCCAGCAGATCCAGTATTGGCTGATTTCCTGTCTCCGTTTGCTCTCTTTGTTCTCCCTTTTCAACTGACGGCGGCAAAGATAAAGCGGCCTCTTGTTGTATTGTAGAAGACCAGTTAACTAAGCCATTAATTTCATGAACAATATCTTGCGCATCTCTCACTAAAACCGCTCCATCTCGAAGCAATTGATTGCACCCCGCAGCATTGGGGTTGAGCACCGAACCCGGAACTGCGTACACATCGCGCCCTTGCTCTAGGGCAAAACGCGCCGTTATTAAAGATCCACTTTTTTGCGCCGCCTCAACCACCAACACGCCAACAGATAAGCCGCTAATGATTCGATTACGCCTTGGGAAGTTATACGCTCTCGGTGGATAAAAGGGCGGAAACTCAGAAACAAGCGCGCCATTCTCTTTGATTCGCTGTGCTAACGACTTGTGTTGCTTGGGGTATAAAAAATCAAAGCCACTCCCTAATACGGCAATTGTTTTTCCGTTCTGCTCTAAACAGGCCTGATGCGCATGACCATCCACTCCCAGAGCTAAACCACTGGTGATCGTCACGCCAACTTTGGTCAGTTGCGAAGAAAATTGGCGAGTAATGTATAGGCCATCTTGAGAGCTATTTCGGCTACCAACGATACCCACTTGGGTCGAGCACAGTGTTGTCACCTCCCCCTGAACAAACAGTACCGGAGGAAAGCTGGGGATTTCTTTTAGCAAAGGCGGATACGTTTCTTTGTCTTCTGCTATGAGTAAGTGGTTACCGTCTTTATTTGCCCACTCTAGGCATTTATCGACACTTTGATTGGATGTGGCCGTTAAAAACCGTACCTGAGGCTCAGTAAACTTAAGAGAAAACAGCTCCTTTTTTGACAGAGATAACAGTTGTTGAGGGGAAAGAAACTCAAGGATTTTCTGCAACCTAACTCCACTTAAACGAGGCGTCATACAGAGCGTAAGCCATGCTGTTATCTGTTGTTCTTTCATAGAGAATCTCATCGAAGTGGATTGGTGCTGTTATTTGAAGACCAAAATGACTAAAATTGTCACAAATGGCTGAGATTCTTTCGGCGCAGTTCAACTTTTTTGAGTGATTATGTCTTTATTACATGTACTAACCTTTCCAGATGATCGTCTACGCACCGTCGCTAAGCCGGTTGTAGACTTTACGCCAGAACTACAAACTCACATCGATGACATGATTGAGACTATGTACGCAGAAGAAGGCATTGGCCTAGCTTCTACGCAAGTAGACGTGCATAAACAGATCGTGGTTATTGACCTTTCTGAGACTCGCGACGAGCCTTTGGTTCTTATCAATCCAGAGATCACTGACAAGCGCGGCGAAGACGGCATCGAAGAAGGCTGCCTATCTGTTCCAGGTGCACGCGCGCTTGTTTCTCGCGCAGCAGAAATTTCGGTGAAGGCTTTGAACCGAGAGGGTGAAGAATTCACTTTTGATGCTGATGACCTGCTTGCAATCTGTGTGCAGCATGAGCTTGACCACTTGGCGGGTAAACTTTTTGTTGATTATCTCTCTCCGCTAAAACGCAAGCGCATCAAAGACAAGCTAGAAAAAATTAAGCGCTACAACGAGAAAAACCAGTAACTAGGAGTTTGCATTGAGCAAAGCACTAAAGATCGTATTTGCAGGTACTCCAGATTTCGCCGCCGACCATTTGTCGGCGTTGTTATCTTCGGAGCATGAGGTTATCGCTGTTTATTCAACACCGGATAAACCTGCTGGCCGAGGCAAAAAGCTAACAGCAAGCCCTGTTAAAAACCTCGCTATCGAACACAACATCCCAGTTTATCAGCCAGAAAACTTCAAGTCTGATGAAGCGAAACAGCAGTTGGCAGACCTTGATGCAGACATCATGGTGGTAGTGGCTTATGGGCTACTGTTACCGAAACAGGTTCTGGATACTCCAAAGCTAGGTTGTATCAATGTTCACGGCTCAATCCTTCCTCGCTGGCGCGGTGCAGCGCCAATTCAACGCTCAATTTGGGCTGGAGATGCAGAAACTGGCGTTACCATCATGCAGATGGATGTTGGGTTAGATACTGGCGATATGCTGCATATTGCTACCCTGCCTATCGAGCCAGAAGACACCAGTGCTGTGCTTTATCATAAACTGGCTAAGTTGGGCCCTGTTGCACTTGTTGAGTGCCTTTCTTCTATTGCTGAAGGCACCGCTGTTCCTGTTAAGCAAGATGATGCGCTATCAAACTATGCTAAGAAACTCAGCAAAGAAGAAGCACAGCTAGATTGGACTAAAGAGGCCGTTGTACTTGAGCGTGAAATCCGCGCATTCAACCCTTGGCCGATGAGCTACTTCTCGATTGGCGACAAAAACATCAAGGTATGGAAGGCAAGTGTCGATGCTACGCCATGCTCTAAAGACGCTGGCACCATAGTCAAAGCAGACAAAACGGGTATTCAGATAGCGACCGGAAATGGCAGCTTAGTTTTGGAACAAATTCAGGTTCCAGGCAAGAAAGCTATGTCCGTTGGTGACGTACTCAACTCTCGAGCAGATTGGTTCCCAGTAGGAACCCAGCTAGATTAAACAACTACTACTAAGGCTTGAGGTTCTCAAGCCTTACTCTTGTTAGGAAATACCTATGAATGTACGCGCCGCCGCAGCCACAGTGCTGTTCCAAGTTGTAGACAAAGGGTACTCGCTTTCCAGCGCTTTACCTGCAGCACAAGCCAACCTAAAACCTCGTGACCACGCGCTTCTGCAAGAGATTTGTTACGGCTGTCTTCGCTACCTACCGAGATTAGAGACCATAGTTAATGAACTGATGGAAAAACCTCTAAAGGGTAAGCAGCGTGTGTTCCACCATTTAATGCTGGTGGGTATCTACCAACTCAGCTTTATGCGTACGGCCGATCATGCGGCAGTGGCTGAAACCGTTGAAGCGTGCCAGTCGCTAAAGGGGCATAAGCTTAAAGGCTTAGTAAATGCCGTACTTCGAAACTACCAGCGCAATCAACAGAAACTGGACGAGTTATCGGTTAAGCATGATGCAGGCAAATACGGACACCCAAGCTGGTTGTTGAAACTTCTTCGCGAGGCATACCCGAACGATTGGGAATCTATTGTTGAAGCCAACAACACTAAGGCACCTATGTGGCTGCGAGTGAACAGCAAGCACCATACTCGCGATGAGTATCTAAAACTTCTTGAAGCTGAAGAGATTGAGGCCGAAACTCACCCTCAAGCTCGCCATGCATTGCGCCTGCTAAAGGCATGCGATGTAAGCAAGCTTCCTGGTTTCGATCAAGGCTGGGTATCGGTGCAAGACGCGGCAGCGCAACTGTCTCTGGAATATCTACAACCAAAAGACGGTGAATTGATTCTTGATTGCTGTGCGGCCCCTGGTGGTAAAACGGCTCATATCCTAGAGAACACAACGGATAGCCAAGTTGTGGCGATTGATGCAGACGAACAACGCCTTGATCGCGTTTATCAAAACCTCGACCGTTTAGGCCTTGAAGCCAAAGTGCTTTGTGCTGATGCACGCTACCCACAAGAGTGGTGGACAGGCGAGCAGTTCGACCGCATCCTTCTCGATGCACCGTGCTCAGCGATAGGTGTTATCCGTCGCCATCCAGATATCAAATGGCTACGACGCGCCGATGACTTGCCTGCATTGTCTCAGCTACAAAGTGAAATTCTGGACGCTATGTGGCAACAATTGAAGCAAGGCGGAACCTTAGTTTACGCAACATGTTCTATCGCTCCGATTGAAAACAAAGAGCAAGTACTGGCATTCTTAGCCCGCACAGATGACGCCGAGCTCATCGACAGCGATCCAAGCAACCCAGGTCGACAAATTTTGCCTGGAGAGCACAATATGGACGGCTTCTATTATGCGGTTCTGCAAAAGCGAACTAAATTAAACTAAGTCCTGCTGTATATAGGGAAATAATCGATGAAAATCATAATCTTGGGTGCTGGTCAGGTAGGCGGCACTCTTGCAGAGAATCTCGTTGGCGAAAACAACGATATCACTATCGTGGATACCAATAGTCGCCGCCTGAGAGAGCTACAGGATAAGTATGATCTGCGAGTGGTTAATGGTGCAGCAAGTCACCCTGACACCCTAAGAGAAGCAGGCGCGCAAGATGCGGACATGTTGGTGGCGGTCACTAACGCCGATGAAACCAACATGGCTGCATGCCAAGTGGCTTTTACCTTATTTAATACACCTAACAGAATCGCTCGTATTCGTTCACCTGAATATTTGGCAGAGAAAGACTCTCTATTCAAATCTGGCGCGATTCCGGTAGATCATCTGATTGCACCCGAAGAGCTGGTTACTGGCTATATTGAACGCCTTATTCAGTATCCAGGGGCATTGCAGGTGGTTAGCTTTGCTGAAGAGAAGGTCAGCTTAGTGGCAGTTAAGGCCTTTTATGGTGGTCCACTCGTGGGTAATGCCATTTCGGCTTTGCGTGAGCACATGCCACATATAGATACGCGCGTAGCGGCTATTTTCCGTCAAGGGCGAGCCATTAGGCCTCAAGGCACTACCATCATTGAAGCCGATGATGAGGTGTTCTTTGTCGCGGCGAGCAATGATATCCGCTCTGTAATGAGTGAACTGCAGCGACTGGAAAAACAGTACCGCAAAATCATGATCGTCGGTGGCGGTAACATTGGAGCAGGGCTTGCAAAGCGTCTTGAGCGCAATTACTCAGTAAAACTGATTGAGCGCAGCCTTGAGCGCGCTGAAATGCTCTCCGAAGAGCTAGACAACACTATTGTGCTGTGTGGTGATGCAGCAGACAAAGAGCTGCTGTACGAAGAAAACATTGAAGAGATGGACGTGTTCATCGCTCTAACCAATGAAGATGAAACCAACATCATGTCAGCGATGCTGGCAAAAAGCCTTAACGCTAGAAAGGTCATGGTTTTGATTCAGCGTGGCGCCTATGTTGACCTTGTGCAGGGTGGCGATATTGACGTGGCTATTTCCCCTCAGCAAGCGACCATTTCAGCACTGCTTACTCACGTTCGTAGAGCCGATATTGTTAACGTCTCTTCTTTGCGAAGAGGCGCTGCAGAAGCTATCGAGGCCATCGCTCATGGTGATGAAAACACGTCCAAGGTAGTAGGCAGAGCTGTGGGTGACCTTAAGTTACCACCAGGTACCACCATTGGTGCTATTGTGCGTGGCGAAGAGGTGTTAATTGCACACGACAGAACCATGATTGAGCAAGACGATCACGTGGTGATGTTCCTGGTCGATAAAAAGTACGTGCCGGACGTTGAAACCTTGTTCCAACCAAGCCCGTTCTTCTTGTAGGCCAACCTACCAATGGTAAACGTACGACCGATACTGTTTGTTCTTGGGCTGGTGCTATCAAAACTAGCCCTGTTCATGTATCCACCGACTATTCTGGCGATATTTAATCCCGGCAGTGGCTTCGTTGAATTTGCCCAAGCGGTTGCTATCACCCACTTGGTCTCATTTATTTGCTTAAGTTTCGGGCGTACTAAACAGTTCAAACTCAATGTCAGAGATGTTTTCTTGGTCACGACACTGGTGTGGGTGGTAAGTACTATCTTTGCCGCCCTACCGTTTGTCTTCATCAACCATATCAGCTTCACCGATGCCTACTTTGAAACTATGTCGGGGATTACCACCACAGGTTCAACCGTACTCAGTGGTCTTGATGATATGTCCCACAGCATCTTATTGTGGCGCTCACTACTGCAATGGCTAGGTGGTATTGGCTTTATTGTTATGGGTGTGGCTATCTTGCCGATGCTCAACGTCGGGGGTATGCGCCTATTCCAGACCGAATCCTCAGACTGGTCAGATAAAAGCTCACCACGAGTCAAAAGCGTCGCCAAAAACATTGTTGTGGTTTACCTAGCCCTCACCCTCGCCTGTTTCGCGAGTTATGTGGCAACGGGGATGACTCCTTTTGAGGCGATAAATCATGCCTTTACCACTATTTCTACGGGTGGGTACTCAACCTCTGACGGCTCAATGAACCACTTCTCGCATCAGACACAATGGTTCTCAACCCTGTTTATGTTTCTGGGTGGGTTACCATTCTTGTTGTTTGTGGCAGCCTATAGAAAGCAATCGCTGTCAGCCTTAACCAAGGATGCTCAAGTCATTGGTTTCTTTAAGCTATTTATGGTGGCCAGTTTAGCCATCACCGCATGGCTGGTACTGCGAGATCACTATGAAGTCAGTGATGCCCTTAGGGTTTCTATGTTCAATGTGGTTTCAGTGCTGACAACCACAGGATTTGGCTTGGAGGACTTTACTGCTTGGGGCACGTTAACCACGGTATTATTTACGTTTCTACTGATGATGGGTGCCTGCTCTGGCTCAACAGCAGGTGGTATCAAGGTGTTCCGTTTCCAGATAGCCCTTACCCTGCTAAAAATACAGATGATGAAACTGATTCACCCATCGGGCGTATTCGTGCAGCGCTATAACAAACGCCGCGTTAACGACGATATCATTCGCTCTATTGTGGCTTTTAGCCTTACCTTTTTCGCAACCGTACTTATCGTTGCTGCCGGCTTAAGTGCAATGGACCTAGATGCCATAACCAGCCTCTCTGGAGCCATTACAGCCGTGGCGAATGTAGGCCCCGGCATGGGCTCAGTGATTGGCCCAACCGGGAACTTCTCATCGTTGCCCGATGCTGCAAAGTGGCTTCTAAGCTTTGGTATGCTGCTCGGCCGCCTAGAAATACTGACGATACTGGTACTGTTCTTGCCGGCCTTTTGGAGACGCTAGCCTTGCTTGGCTTTAAACAAGTCCGTTAGGTAATCCACTACCTGCTGCGCTGCCTGCTCACTGGTCAATTCATTGGACAGCGACAGGTAGCAATTAAGCTCAGATGAGCCTAGCAAGTTTGATAGAAGCCCATCAAAGCCCTTCTTCTGTCGGTCTATCTCAAACCACAATTGCAGATGTTGTTCGTCACGGTAGGCAATAATTTCCACCTCTCGCCACGTGCCGTGGAATAAACCAGTGGTTGGCACAAACTCAAACTCTTGTACAAAGGGCATTTCAAACCCTTTTGCTGCCTCACACTCAACCTGACGAATACGCAGCCCCAACTCCTCAAGCTCAGAGAAGATCTTATCCATGACAGGATCGGGACGAACCGTCAGCATATCTTTATCGGTAGGATCAATGGCAAGATCGATATCTAGAGCCGTTTCCAGCCACACCTTAGAGTCACCAATCGTCAGTGGCGTATTAAACGGAACAGTAAGCTCGATTTCAAAAGTACGCTCCTCTGACGGATGAATCGTAAACGAGTATGGAAGCTCCCATTTATCCAACACGTAATTTTGCGGCACGCGGCGCTTGAGCGCACCCTCGCTATGCGGCTGTCGTTCTTCTCGTTCGGTGATGTAGCGACAACACAGTTTTAAGTCTATGTGGTCAATATGCTGCTCAGTAGCACCACCATAAACATGGATGACAACCCTTACAGGATCACCAGGAATCAAGGTTTCTTGCTGCAGTACAGAATCAACCTTGGCAGAACCAATACCTAAGCTAGCCAGTGTTTTTTTGAAAAATGACATGCTTGACCTCTCAAACAATACAACTCTATTTATACTGGCTCAAAAACGCTCTATAACCAAAGCCATTTGTGCTCTTTTTGATCCCAGTTCAACAAAACACTGCAATTCATCCCATTAAAAAAATAGAACATTTATTGTTCAGCGACTAAGGTTATCTGGTACGATATATCATTGATACTCGTTGAGTATCTGTATTAACGGCAAAGGATATGCCTGACTATTTGGTGAAGTATGTTTCCAACAACCGTCAGGTTTGCTCGACCTAGCAGTCGAGTGGCACAGCGTAGAAGTTATTTTGCGCCTGTACCGTCTAAAAAGCAGAAGTCCGATGAGGACCAAAAAAGCTAAGTTTCATTCAATACCGCGAAACCTGTTTTTAATGTCTTACTCGCTGTACTAAAAAGCGCATTTGAAATCTTCAGATGCGCTTTTTTCTTATCTTTTTTATGGCCTTTTTGTTAAGTTATGCGCACATCTCGAGTTCTATGGAGAAGACCATGAAGTGCCATCGCGTAAACGAATTAATTGAATTGCTACACCCTGAGTGGACAAAAGATCCAGACCTAAACCTAGTTGAGTTCATACTGAAGCTTGCAAGCGAAGCAAGTTACGAAGGCAAACTAGAAGACCTAACTGACGACGTGCTTATCTACCACCTTAAGATGCGTAACAGTGAGCAAGAAGAAGAGATCCCGGGTCTAGCGAAAGACAAGGAAGACGACTTCAAAACAGCGCTTCTTCGCGCTCGTGGCATTATTGACTAACTGCCTTCTGGGTCAGCAAACGGTTTTGTTGACCCATCTAACCCCTTCAATTTAATCCTTCTACTCCCAGCTTCTTAACCTGAAAGTTCATCAGTCCCTATCTATTCTGTAACTCATGTAACAATTAATTTTCATATTGTTCGATATACTGCGCCCAAGGTTTAGGTTGGAAAAGTAAAATGAGCAAGGATCGTATCGACATCAAAGATGTCACGGCAAAGGAATTCAACCCAAAGGCACATAAAAGCCAAGGGGATAGATTTAATCCAAGTAATCGCATTTATGTGAGAGCAAGCAAGGGCGTATTTCAAAAACTGCGTCGCTATGGGGCTTGGTTCTTATTGTTACTGTTCGCATTAGTCCCTTGGATTCCTTACGGGGAGCGCCAAGCTATTCTGTTGGATATAGGACAACAGCAGTTCAACTTCTTTGGCACGACTCTCTATCCGCAAGACCTCACCCTACTTGCCCTATTATTTATGATTGCGGCGTTTGGGCTGTTTTTCATTACCACCTTTTTAGGAAGGGTGTGGTGCGGGTATCTCTGTCCACAAACCGTTTGGACCTTTATGTATATCTGGTTTGAAGAGAAGCTAGAAGGTGCGGCGAACAAACGGAAAAAACAAGACTCCCAACCGCTTACTGCATCTCTAGCGCTTCGTAAAACACTCAAGCACCTTGCTTGGTTCACGATTGCGCTGCTCACAGGCCTCACCTTCGTGGGCTACTTCGTTCCTACCAATGAACTGTGGCTTGATTTTTTCACTCTCGATGCCACTTTCTGGACCTACTTTTGGGTCTTGTTCTTTGCGGTATGTACCTATGCCAATGCAGGATGGATGCGTTCTATCGTCTGCATTCACATGTGTCCCTACGCACGATTCCAATCGGCGATGTTCGACAAAGATACCTTCATTGTGGGATATGACAAAAAACGCGGTGAAGACAGAGGCCCTCGTACTCGCAAGGCCAACCCGAGCGATCTTGGTCTAGGTGATTGTATCGATTGCAACTTATGTGTTCAGGTGTGCCCAACGGGCATAGATATTCGAGATGGCCTGCAATACGAATGCATCAACTGTGGTGCTTGTATCGATGCTTGTGATGTCACCATGGATCGCATGAACTATCCGAAAGGGCTGATCAGCTACACCACAGAACACAAACTGGAAGGCACGCACACCAAGATCATGAGACCAAAGCTCATTGGCTACGGTTTGGTGATGGTTTTGATGCTCGGATTTTTCGTTATGCAGGTCGCTTCTGTAGAGCCCGCTGGACTGAGTGTAATCAGGGATCGTACCCAACTCTATCGAACCAACAGCGATGGCTTTATAGAAAACACCTATACCCTAAAGATCATCAACAAAACCCAACAAACTCAAAGCTATAATCTTGATGTTTCAGGGCTGACTGATGTTGAATGGTATGGGCGTCAAACCATTAATGTTTCTCCTGGTGAAGTGTTTAACCTGCCAATCAGTCTAGGTATGGACCCTGAGCAACTGAGCTCTTCGGTCACCACGATTCAATTTGAGCTAGAGGACCAGCACGGCTTCTCCATTGAAGTTGAAAGTCGCTTCATCAAACAGCTTTAACAAGAATTAATGTAATCAGAGGGTTATACTGCGGTATAACCCTCTTTTTTATTGGTCGCTGACACCTCTACTATGAACTCTTTATTCAATTTTGATTCTCTGACCCCTGATTTTATGTGGTATGCATTGGCCAGTATCGGAGTTCGCGCCGAATCTGGTTTTTTAGCCCTCAATAGCTATGAGAACCGGGTGTATCAGTTTGTCGACGAAGAAAAGAAGCGTTATGTGGTGAAATTTTACCGCCCGCAACGCTGGAGCGAGCAACAGATCCAAGAAGAGCACGATTTTACGCTATCACTGCTTGATCATGAGATACCTATCGCCCCACCGGTGATCATTGATGGAAAAACCCTTCATCATCATGAGGGCTATCTTTTCACTTTATTTGAGAGTGTTGGCGGTCGTCAGTTTGAAGTGGACAACTATGATCAACTCGAGATGGTTGGGCGATTCTTAGGGCGGATTCATAAAGTCAGCGAAGGGTTACCCACATTTAAGCATCGACCAACAATGGGTCTAGAGGAATACCTCTATCAATCTCGCGATATACTTAAGAAAAGCCAGTTTATCCCAGCACATATAGAGTCTGCATTCTTCCAAGATATGCAGTTATTGATCACTGCTATCGAAGCGCAATGGCAAACAGACTATACGCCTATCCGTTTACATGGCGATTGCCATCCAGGAAATATCCTTTGGCGTGATGGCCCTATGTTTGTGGATCTCGATGACGCAAGAAATGGACCTGCTGTACAAGATTTATGGATGCTGTTGAACGGTGACCGACATGAGAAACTGATCCAGTTGGATATTGTTTTAGAGGGTTACCAAGAATTTTGCGATTTTGATACCAATCAATTGAAACTGATCGAGCCTTTGCGCGGTCTACGTCTAATACATTACATGTCTTGGTTAGCAAAAAGATGGCAAGATCCCGCTTTCCCTGTGGCATTCCCATGGTTTAATGATGCAAAATACTGGGAAGGTCAGGTATTGGCGATTAAAGAGCAATTGGCTGTGCTACAAGAGCCACCATTGTCTCTTACACCTAGTTGGTAAAACCCAACTGATTATTGATTGAAGGAGTATCCAAATGAAGAAGTTGATTGCCTTGGTGGCAACCATGTTTTTAACCCTATCTGCGCACGCCGCACAGTTTAGCGAAGGCCAACACTACAAGGTTCTTGATCTACCAGCATCATCAACTCCAACAGTAAATGAGTTCTTCTCTTTCTATTGCCCACACTGTCATCAGTTTGAGCCGATCATGAAGTCTCTAAAGGCGTCATTGCCTGCAAATGCCAAATTCCAAAAATCTCATGTTTCTTTCATGGGTGGCAACATGGGTCTACCTATGAGTAAAGCCTATGCGACTATGGTAGCACTGAAGGTAGAAGACCAAATGGTGCCGGTTATGTTCAGCCGTATTCATGACCTAAATGCTGCACCTCGCAACGAAGATGAGCTTCGTCAAATATTCCTAGACGAAGGCATTGATGCGAAGAAGTTTGATTCTGCTTACAAGGGCTTTGCGGTAGATTCTATGGTACGTCGCTTTGATAAGAACTTTAAAGACAGTGGCTTACGTGGCGTTCCTGCAATTGTAGTGAACAACAAGTACCTAGTTGAGATGGGTGGCATTAAATCAACCAAAGACCTAACAGACTTGGTGAATTACCTATTAACGCTTAAGTAATCGTTAAGGGGAGCGCATCGCTCCCCTTTTTTTATTCGCTGTATAGCTTGTCTAACTCTTTATCTTTCTTGTTCCATAAGTCCCCTAGCCACAGCTGAAACTGCCTCTTAAACTGTTTATCGCCAAAGTAGTCCCCTAACACCTGATCGTCGACCGGTAAGACGTTTACCTTTACGACTATGCGCTGCATTCTTCCCATCAACATATCCTTAAATGGGTTTTCAACATTATCAGGGCAAGCAAGGGTGACATCGATAATGTTATCAAACTGCTCTCCCATGGCTGCTAAGGTATAAGCGATACCACCCGCCTTTGGCAGTAATAGGTGCTTGTATTGGCTTTGATTGTGGCTGTTGCTGCGATATCGAGTCCCCTCAACATAATTCACCACAGTAGTGGGTATATGCTGAAATCTCTCGCAAGAGCGGCGGGTAGTGTCTAAATCTTTGCCTCGTTTCTCAGGATGCCTAAGCAAGTACTCTCGGGAATAACGGCGCATAAAAGGCATATCTAACGCCCAGCAAGCCATACCCAAGAACGGCACATAGAGGAGCTGTTGTTTAAGAAAAAACTTAGGCATGGGAATACGATCTTTAAACACGCAACACAGAACCACAATATCAGTCCAGCTGCGATGATTGCTGAGCATCAAATACCAGCCGTGGTAATTGAGCCCATCGACTCCTTCGACCTGCCAATTAACCTTATTTGATAAAGATAAGATCAAGGCATTAATCGTAGCCCATAGCCACATCACCTTGTTGGCATAATGGGAAGAGAATCGCTTTACCAAAGAGATAGGCACTAAAGCTCGGATCAGCGCAAATATGCAGATGGCAATGGAGCTGAGAGCGGTATTGAAAATGACCAAGGAGGCATTGATGACAAGAATGAGATAACCGAGCATAACTGTGAAACTAAAATCAAATACCAGAACTAAAGTGATGACTAATTATACTAGCTATGCCATTGATTTAAATAACTGGTATTAAGGTCGGATTTGTTTTTTATCTCCAAACAATACCAAAAGATCAAAACCCATGAGTAAATGAAGCATAAGCAATTGATTTCACTCCGCGATTTGTTGATGTAGCGATCGCAACAACCGATCCATAGAACGATAGCCCAAGGCCTCACTCAAGTGATGTTTTTCAATACTCTCAATCTGTTCCAGATCTGCAATGGTGCGCGCCACCCGAATAATCCGATGATAAGCACGAATAGATAAACCTAAACGAGCAATCGCAAACTCCAGAAACTCGGCATCTTCTTTTGTTAGAGAACAATGGCGCTCTATCTCTTTATTGGTTAACAAGGCGTTCGGCTTATTTGCACGCACCAGCATTGCCTTTCTAGCGATGGCCACCCTTTGGCGACAGTCCGCGGTGGACTCACCTCTATCCCCACCCTCACTCAAAGTACCTAATGGCAACAAAGGGATCTCCACAGACATATCAAAGCGGTCTAGAAATGGACCCGATATACGACCTAGGTATTTGAGTATGGCCTGAGGCGTGTGTTGGCACTGACTGCCTTGATAAAACCCTGATGGGCTGGGGTTTAGCGCACCTATAAGCTGAAACTGTGCAGGAAAGCTGGTTTTCCCTGAGGCGCGAGAAATTGCTACCTGTCCCGCCTCTAAGGGCTCACGAAGGGCATCGAGTACTCGCTTTTCAAACTCAACAAGCTCATCTAAGAACAAAATGCCGTTGTGGGCTAAAGAGATCTCTCCGGGTTTTGGGAAGGAGCCTCCCCCTACTAACGCTACCATAGAGCTAGAATGATGCGGCGTTCGAAAGGGACGCTTTCGCCATGTACTGCTGTCTAAATCAGACCCCACCAGCGAGGCGACACTCGCCACTTCCAGCGCCTCTTGCTTGCTCATCGGCGGTATCAGATCAGGTAAGCGCGAGGCGAGCATGGTTTTCCCTGTACCCGGAGGGCCAATGAAAAGCAGATTGTGCTGTCCGGCAGCCGCAATCTCTAAGGCCCGCTTTCCTTGTTGCTGCCCTATGATGTCCTGCATATCCATATCAGACTGAGAATTAGGGGGCGTTTCTGATTCAGCTTCCAATTCCAACTGTTGCTGAGAGGCCAAGTAAGCGGCCACTTGCAGTAAGCTTCTAGCCGATAGATTGCTCTCTTCATCAACCAAGCGCACCTGCTTAGCGTTTTGATGAGGTGTGATTAGGGTTCGCCCATCACCATTGCTTGCCATTGCCGCAGAGATAACCCCTTTGACTGGGCGCAACTCTCCAGACAGTGCTAACTCGCCTAGCAGCTCAGTATCCCCCAACTTGTTTAATGGAATTTGTTCACTCGCCACTAAGATGCCAATAGCAATAGGAAGGTCAAAACGGCCGCCATCTTTAGGCAAATCCGCTGGCGCTAAATTAACGGTAATTTTACGACTCGGAAATAAAAACTTAGAGTTCAGAATTGCACTTCGCACTCTGTCTTTAGACTCTTTAACACTGGTCTCTGCAAGTCCAACAAGATGAAAGCCCGGCATACCTGGACCTATGTGAACCTCAACAGTTACTGGGGGTGCAGACACACCCAAGCTTGCTCGACTATGAACGATTGCCAGTCCCATATAGCACCAAAATTAACGACCCTTAATAGGGTTTAGACCGTATACATGTTGTGAGTAAGTGAAAAAAGAATGAGTTTTTCCTTGTCAGGTCGCAAGAAATTGTGATACCACTAATGGCATAAGCACTGTGCAACTTTATTTGGGAATTATGCAACCTACTCTTCGACTACTTTCTCTGGTGAACCTGATTGTCGTGGTGATTATTCACACCGCGCGAGGGCGAGTAGGCGCAAATTAGCACAGCAAGACTTACAAGCCCTCGCACTGAAAAGTTCGGGGGCTTTTTTTTAGTTTTAAAGGTCTCATTGAGACAACGATTGGAAATGGAGCACAAGATGTGCAGTAAGACTGAGAACACAACTAGGCAGCAATTTGCCTTATTACAAGGAGAAGGCCAATGACGGGTGCACAATTAGTAGTAGAAGCACTTCGCCAGCAAGGTATTAAGACCATCTTTGGCTATCCTGGCGGAGCTATCATGCCAATCTACGACGCATTGTACGATGGTGGCGTTGAGCATATCCTCTGCCGACATGAGCAAGGTGCAGCAATGGCTGCTATCGGTATGTCTCGCTCAACACAAGATGTTGCAGTGTGCATGGCGACTTCAGGACCTGGAGCGACCAACCTAGTAACAGGTCTTGCTGATGCCTTCCTTGATTCTGTTCCAGTTGTTGCAATCACCGGACAGGTGGCGAGTTCTCATATCGGTACCGATGCATTCCAAGAAATGGATGTGATTGGTATGTCTCTCTCTTGTACCAAGCATAGCTATCTAGTGACTGATATCAATGACCTTGCTCCAACACTCGCTGAGGCGTTTGAAGTAGCAAAAGCAGGACGCCCAGGACCTGTCATCGTTGATATCGCAAAAGACGTTCAGCTAGCGCAAGCTCCAGATACCGAATTTCCTGCATTCCAACAACCAATGATGCCTGTACCTCAGCCTGAGGATTATCGCCTAGCACAAGCGCTACTGCGTGAGAGTCGTCGTCCAGTGTTGTATGTGGGTGGCGGTGTTCAATTGGCTAAAGCAACGGATACCGTTCGCCAGTTTCTATCTGATAACCCGATGCCATCGGTAAGTACCCTAAAAGGATTGGGGACTATTGAGCGTCATGACCCACACTACCTTGGTATGTTGGGTATGCACGGCACCAAAGCGGCTAACCTTATTGTGCAAGAGGCCGACCTATTAATCGTTGTGGGTGCGCGCTTCGATGACCGAGTGACGGGTAAATTAGACACCTTTGCACCGCATGCCAAGATTATCCATCTAGATATCGATAAAGCAGAGTTCAACAAGCTGCGTCATGCCAACGCTATCTTGCGTGGTGATATGCGTGAAATCTTGCCGCAACTGCACCTAGAAAATGACATTACGCCTTGGGTTCACCACTGTGAGAGCCTACGTAGCGGCTTCAAATGGCGCTATGACCACCCAGGTGATTTGATCTTTGCTCCACTATTAATGAAGCAACTGTCAGACATGATGCCAGATAGCTCAATGGTATCTACCGATGTTGGCCAGCATCAAATGTGGGCAGCACAGCATATTCAGCCTCGCGACCCTCAGAACTTTATCTCATCAGCAGGCCTAGGCACTATGGGCTTTGGTTTGCCAGCCGCCATGGGCGCTGCGGTAGCAAGACCTGATGATCAATCAATTCTTATCTCTGGTGATGGCTCGTTCATGATGAACGTGCAAGAGCTTGGCACTCTGAAACGCCGCCAGATCCCTGTAAAGATGGTCTTAATCAATAACCAACGCTTGGGCATGGTTCGCCAGTGGCAATCCTTGTTCTTCGATGGTCGCCATAGCGAAACCATCCTTGATGATAACCCTGACTTTATCATGCTGGCCAAAGCATTTGATATTCCAGGAAAAACCATCACCAAGAAAGAAGAAGTAGAGCCAGCATTGAAAGAAATGCTAGAGAGCAAAACCGCTTATCTACTGCACGTGTTAATTGATGAAGAAGAAAACGTATGGCCATTGGTACCACCAGGTGCATCCAATGAAGACATGCTAGAGAACACCTAATAGAGGCAACCATGGAAAGATACTTACTAGATATTAAAGCGGATGATAAGCCAGTGTTGTTGGAGCGTGTATTACGCGTTGTCCGTCATCGTGGTTTTACCGTTCGTCAGGTTGCTGGCACGCAGAATCATCAGAGCAAGATCGCCAGTGTGGAGATCATTGTCGACAGTGAACGTCCCATCACATTTTTAACCAATCAGATTGAAAAACTGTGGGATGTGATTAGCGTAGATGTCATCAAGATCGACAACAACGAACTCCCTAACAACAATTTACAGCACAAAGTGAGCGCATAAGGAAAGCAGCAATGGCTACAAAGACAGCAGATTTTATTTGGTTTAACGGTGAAATGGTTCCGTGGGCAGAAGCCAACGTACACGTGCTCACTCATGCAATGCATTACGGTACTTCAGTATTCGAAGGTGTTCGTTGTTACAACACACCTAAAGGCCCAATTGTTTTCCGTCATCCAGAACACGCAAAGCGCCTTAAGAACTCAGCAAAAATCTATCGCTTCCCAATCCCTTACACGATTGAGGAAATCATGGAAGCCACTCGCGAAACCATTCGCGTAAACAAACTAGAAAGTGCCTACATTCGCCCACTGGGTTTTGTCGGTAATGTTGGCCTAGGTGTTTGTCCTCCTGTGGATTCAGAGATGGAGCTGATCATCGCAGCCTTCCCTTGGGGTTCATACCTAGGTGAAGAAGCTCTGGAAAATGGCGTTGACGCTATGATCTCTAGCTGGAATCGTGCAGCACCAAACACCATCCCAACCGCAGCTAAAGCTGGCGGTAACTACCTATCATCACTACTTGTTG
Source organism: Vibrio breoganii (assembly GCF_001677275.1). GTDB lineage: Bacteria > Pseudomonadota > Gammaproteobacteria > Enterobacterales > Vibrionaceae > Vibrio > Vibrio breoganii. Next base: position 29,726 of record NZ_CP016177.1, on the reverse strand, counting down.
GTGGTGAAGCTCGTCGTCACGGTTACGATGAAGGTATCGCGCTAAGTGTTGATGGTTACCTATCTGAAGGTGCTGGCGAGAACATCTTTGTGGTTAAAGATGGCGTTATCATCACCCCACCAGCAACAGCAGCAATCCTGCCGGGTATCACTCGTGATTCCATCATGGTTCTAGCGCGCGATAAAGGCTACGAGATTGTTGAATCGAACATTGCTCGCGAAGCCTTGTATCTAGCTGATGAGATCTTCATGACCGGCACTGCCGCTGAGATCGTTCCAGTTCGCTCTGTCGACCAAATTGTCGTAGGCGAAGGTAAGCGCGGTCCAATCACGAAAGATCTACAAGAAACATACTTTGGCCTATTTAATGGCACAACTGAAGATAAGTGGGGCTGGTTAGACTACGTTTACCCAGCTGACGCAGAGAAATAAGGAAGAATTATGCCAATCTATCGTAGCGCAACGACTACTCACGGCCGAAACATGGCTGGCGCACGCGCACTATGGCGCGCAACTGGAGTAAAAGACGAAGATTTCGGTAAGCCGATTATTGCTGTCGTAAACTCATTTACTCAGTTCGTACCAGGACACGTTCACCTTAAAGACATGGGTCAACTGGTTGCGAGAGAAATCGAGCAAGCCGGTGGTATCGCTAAAGAATTTAACACCATCGCTGTTGATGATGGTATCGCAATGGGTCACGGCGGCATGCTGTACTCTCTACCCTCACGCGAGCTTATCGCAGACTCGGTAGAGTACATGGTGAATGCACACTGTGCCGATGCTATGGTGTGTATCTCAAACTGCGACAAAATCACTCCAGGAATGCTAATGGCCTCTATGCGCCTAAACATCCCTGTCATCTTTGTCTCTGGTGGTCCAATGGAAGCGGGTAAAACCAAGCTTTCAGATCAGCTAATCAAGCTAGACCTTGTTGATGCCATGATGCAAAGTGCCGATCCAACGGTATCTGACGAGCAAAGCGAGCAAGTTGAACGTAGCGCATGTCCAACATGTGGTTCTTGTTCTGGTATGTTCACCGCAAACTCAATGAACTGCCTAACTGAAGCGCTAGGTCTTTCTCAGCCGGGTAACGGCTCTATGCTGGCAACTCACGCAGACCGTGAAAGCCTGTTCATCAATGCCGGTAAACGTATTGTAGAGCTAACCAAGCGCTACTACGAGCAGGACGATGAGTCGGCACTGCCTCGCAATATTGCATCTAAAAAAGCATTTGAAAACGCCGTAGCTCTAGATATTGCCATGGGCGGCTCAACCAACACCGTATTGCACCTGATCGCTGCAGCTCAAGAAGGTGACGTCGACTTTACCATGGAAGATATCGATGCGATGTCTCGCCGCGTACCAAACCTATGTAAAGTCGCACCATCCACTCCGCTGTATCACATGGAAGATGTGCACCGTGCTGGTGGCGTAATGGCCATTTTAGGAGAGCTAAACCGTGCAGGCTTGCTAAACAACGAAGCGCGCACTGTTCTTGACCTTTCAATGGATGAGCAACTTGCTCAGTACGACATCATGCAAACGGAATCTGAGGATGTGAAATCCTTCTTCCGTGCAGGCCCTGCAGGTATTCGTACCACTAAAGCCTTCTCTCAAGACTGTCGCTGGGAATCTCTGGATGACGACCGCGAAGCTGGCTGTATCCGTAGCAAAGAGAATGCGTATAGCCAAGACGGTGGCCTAGCTGTTCTTAAGGGCAACATCGCGATGGATGGTTGTATCGTAAAAACCGCTGGCGTAGATGAAAGCATTCTTACATTCACAGGTCCTGCTGTTGTGTTTGAAAGCCAAGAAGACGCCGTAGACGGCATCTTGGGTGGCAAGGTGAAATCTGGTGATGTAGTTATTATTCGCTACGAGGGCCCTAAAGGTGGTCCAGGTATGCAAGAAATGCTGTACCCAACGACTTACCTTAAGTCTATGGGTCTTGGCAAAGAGTGTGCTCTGCTTACCGATGGTCGCTTCTCTGGCGGTACTGCGGGTCTGTCTATTGGTCATGCTTCTCCAGAAGCAGCTGCTGGTGGCATTATCGGTCTAGTAAATTCCGGCGACCAAGTTGCTATCGATATTCCTAACCGCACCATCGAGCTACTTGTTTCTGAAGCAGAACTGGCTGATCGCCGTGAAGCTCAAGATAAGCTTGGCTGGAAACCTGTGTCTCGTGAGCGCTCTGTTTCGTTTGCTCTTAAAGCCTACGCAAGCATGGCAACCAGTGCAGACAAAGGCGCGGTAAGAGATAAGTCTAAGTTTGAGGAGTAAGACTATGAGTCTTACTACCCCACTGTCTGGCGCAGATTATCTGCGCCAAATTCTGCGTGCACCGATCTATGAGGTAGCAACGGTAACTCAGTTGCAAGATATGCCTCGTTTATCGGAGCGATTACACAATGATATTCAGATAAAACGAGAAGATCGCCAGCCGGTTCACTCCTTCAAATTGCGCGGCGCCTACAACATGGTCGCCAGCCTAACTGAAGAGCAAAAGCAGGCAGGCGTCATCGCTGCATCGGCAGGAAACCATGCTCAAGGTATGGCGTACTCTGGCACTAAGCTTGGCATCAACACCACTATTGTGATGCCAAAAACGACGCCCGATATCAAGGTCGACGCCGTTCGAGCTTTCGGCGGCACTGTTGTACTGCATGGCAGTAACTTTGATGAGGCTAAGGCTGAGGCTGTGCGTCTTTCTGAGCTGCATGGCTATACCTTCGTGCCGCCCTTTGATCACCCGCTAGTGATTGCAGGTCAAGGCACGATTGGCATGGAGATGATCCAGCAAAACGGTCACTTGGATTACATCTTTGTTCCTGTCGGTGGCGGCGGTTTGGCCGCAGGTGTATCGGTATTGGTTAAGCAGCTAATGCCAAACATCAAGGTTATTGCGGTTGAGCCGGAAGACTCTGCGTGTTTGAAAGCGGCATTAGACGCTGGACACCCCGTAACCCTAGATCAAGTAAGCATGTTCGCCGATGGTGTGGCTGTTAAGCAGATCGGTAGCGAAACCTTCCGTCTGTGCAACGAGAATATCGACGGACACATTACTGTGTCTAGCGATGAAATCTGCGCCGCAGTTAAGGATATCTTCGAAGATACTCGCGCTATTGCCGAGCCTTCAGGTGCGTTAGCACTGGCTGGATTGAAGAAATTCGCAGAGCAAAATGAGCTGAAGAACAACAAGCTTGCCACGGTTTTGTCGGGTGCAAACACCAATTTCCATGGCTTGCGTTATGTTTCTGAGCGCTGTGAATTGGGTGAAAAACGTGAGGGCTTACTGGCGGTGACTATCCCAGAGCGTCAAGGCGCATTCTTTGAGTTCTGCAACCTGATCGGTGGTCGCGCGGTGACTGAGTTTAACTACCGCTATAACGATGACGAGCAAGCGAATATCTTTGTCGGTGTTCGCTTACTTGAAGGACAGGCTGAACTTGATAGCATCATCGCCGATCTGCAAGAGGGTGGATACCCGGTTGTTGATTTGTCCGATGATGAGATGGCGAAACTGCACGTGCGTTATATGGTCGGTGGTAAGCCGAAAAAACCACTGCAAGAGCGCTTATACAGCTTTGAGTTCCCGGAATACCCAGGCGCGCTGGTTAAGTTCTTAAGTACGCTAGGTACTCATTGGAACATCAGCCTATTCAACTACCGTAACCACGGTGCCGATTACGGCCGTGTGCTGTGTGGATTTGAGCTGACAGAAGATGATATTGAACGCTTCTCAAGTCACTTAGAAGAGCTAGGCTATGGCTATAAAGACGAGTCGGATAACCCGTCCTACCGCTTCTTTCTTAGCTAACGATTACCTAACGATTAGCTAAGACCTACAGCAACGCTATTACTAAAGCAGCCTACGGGCTGCTTTTTTATTCGCTCTTGATCCAGTCTTGATGAAGTTTATCCTCATCACCCAGATAATTGAGCATCCACTCAATCAGCTTATTACTGCTGTCTTTTCGCCACACCATGCAGCACTCACTCGGCGGAGCCTGGAAATCAATACTGAGCGTAACCAGCTCCTTGTTACTGACTAAGGCCTTGGCAATGTGCTCAGGCATAAACCCAACACCAACGCCCTCTTTAACGCAACGTATGGCAGTATGCCAATTAGGCGTAAGAAGCCGCCTCTGGTTCGTAAACAGCGTCTGGTGCCGCTTAGGGAGGACTCTAGAGGTGTCATCAAGGCTTACACTAGGAAAGGCGGCTACATCTTCAACCTTAAGGCTGGATTTCTGGGTCAACGGATGTAGCGGAGAGCACACGAATACCCAATTCATTTTCCCCATATCCTTGATACCGAAATCGCCACTCACTGGAATGGCTGAGGTTGCTCCAAGAACAATATCCGCACGCTCTTGGGCTATGGCTTCCCACGAACCATTAAATACCTCCATATTGATCTGCAGCTCTGCAAAATCAAATTGCTTATAAAAATCATCGATAAGGTGTTGCAGGTTATCCAGTTTCACTATGTTATCGAGCGTGATCTTCAGGGTTTGTTGCCAACCTTGCGCAGTGCGCTTGGCCTGCGCTTTAGCCTCTTCAATTTGACGCAGCATAGATCGTACTTGTTCTAGGAAGATCTCCCCTGCTGGCGTCAGCTCAACTCTGCGAGGCAAGCGCCGAAACAACAGCACATCAAGCTCAAGCTCTATTTGCCTCACCGAATAGCTCACTGCTGATGGCACCTTGTGTAGATACTCAGCAGCAGCGGAGAAACTGCCAAGACGAGCCACCACATCCAATAATTCAAAGTTCTTCTGAGATAACATAGCTTTCAAATTTTTTGATAGATAACCACATATTTTAGCGCTTAATTTGTTGTTTAAGCCAATTTAGAATGCCCGACAACAAATTAATTCTCTGAAATGGTTTCCAATGTCCGTCAGCAAACTACAAATGGGTTACCTAGCCCTACTCTCTATGCTTGGTTTTATCGCTACCGATATGTACCTGCCTGCATTCCAAACTCTGCAAGCCGACTTTGCCACAGGCCCTGAGCCTATTGCCCTGTCTCTAAGCATCTTTTTGGTTGGTCTAGCGGTTGGCCAATTGGCATGGGGTATCCTTTCTGACCGATTTGGTCTACGAAGCACTCTTGCGTTAGGCCTAGCGATCTTTACCGTTGCTTCAATCGGTATCAGCTTAAGCTTCACCGTTTCTCAACTGTTGGTATTTAGATTTATCCAAGCGATTGGCGTGTGTGCACCAACGGTTATTTGGCAAGCTATGGTGATTCAGCGCTACAGCGCCGATGACCGCCAGCGCATCTTCGCGTCTATTATGCCTCTAGTGGCTTTATCGCCCGCTCTGGCTCCTCAGCTAGGTGTGCTTTTAAACACCACTTTAGGCTGGGAAAGCATCTTCGTTGCGTTGGCAATGATTGGTGCAGTATTGCTGTTCGTTACCGCTAGACAGCCAAAAGAAGCTAAGCCAGTTAAGAGCGTTTCTCTAAAATCTGATCTGGTATCTCTTACCAAAAACCGCACCTTTATCGGCAATGTCATCATATTCTCAATGACCTCTGCGGTATTCTTTGCCTACTTAACCGGTATGCCAGAGATCATGACTCAGCTGGGTTACTCAGCAAAAGATATTGGCATGAGCTTTATACCTCAAACTATCGCCTTTATGGTGGGTGGTTATTTCGGGAAGAAGTCTGTAGAGCGCTATGGTGACAGCAAGGTATTGCCAGTACTTCTAATGCTGTTTACGGTGGCTGTTGTCGCGGTATTTGTTGCAAGCCAAAGCACCTTGACCTCTATCTGGCCGGTTCTTTTGCCATTTTGTTTTGTGGCAGTGGCCAATGGTGCGCTTTACCCAATCGTGGTTAACCGTGCGCTATCGAGTGCGCAAAACAACCCAGCAACAGCGGCTGGACTGCAAAACAGCATACAGATCTGTGTTAGTAGTATGGCAAGCATGCTGGTGGCGTTCTTTGCTCAGCAAGCACTCGTTGCCACTGGTTGGACTATGATCGTCTGTCTAGTCGGTCTGGCGGGCGGAATCCTGTTGACACGTCAAAAGAATGATTTAGTTGAGGCAACCGCTCAATAAGATCAAAAAAGGGAGCGAATCATCGCTCCCTTCGTTTATCAAAAATGAATCCACTACAGGCTGGTTAAGCCCCATTTCTTAGCGGTTTTGTCAAAAAATCCTTGGGTCGTTTTCAACTCAACCCAATGGTTCACATAGTTGATCCATACCTGATCGTTTTGTGGCAGTAGCATAGAGATCGGCGTTGGGTTCTTTGGTTCTGCAACCGGAACTACAGCCAATTGCTTAAACTTCTCCACCAGCGTTGCGGCTTCGACATTTGAGGTTACGGATACATTGGCTCTTCGTGCCAGTAACTCTTGAAAATCACGAGCCGGCGCTTCAATAACGATGTGTTGTGCTTCTGGGAAGAACTCTTTCACCATCTTCTCTTGTACCGTACCCAGTGTTGCTGCAACCTTGATGTCAGGCTTGTTGAAATCAGCCCAATCAGAATACTTATCTAGGTCTTTTTTCGGAACTACTGGTACGAATGCCAAGTAGAAATAGGGTTGGCTGTAGCCTGCTACTTTAGCGCGAGACATATTCAGTGATGCACTACCGGTAATATCGTACTTGTTGGCTGTTATGCCGTTAACCAAAGTTTTCCAGTCAGTGGCTACATACTCCACCTTCACACCTAAATCTTTTGCCAACTCCGTGGTTACATCAATATCAAAGCCACGGTAGCTATTGTCTGCTGGGTTTTTCATGGTCATTGGATTCCAATCACCGGTTGTACCTACCCTCAACACTCCCTTGTTTAAGATCTCTTGTAATCGGCTGGTTTCGGCCATTGCTGGTAACAGTGACAAAATAGAAAGGCCCAACGCCAAAAGTAACTTCTTCATCATAAATCCTTTTAAAAGCAGTAACGTTTGTTTGATGTTATTGTTACCATAACAGGTTATACGCGATTGTGTGCTTAAGGATGGGCATATTTTGAAATTTAATACTCTGACTGTGCTGCTCTGCTGTTTGATGCTCACAGGTTGTTCAGATTATGAGTGGGGCTGGTATGTACTTAACCCCTCAACCGAACAAGGAATGACAAACCTCAGGTTTCTGACCGACGGTTTTAGTGCCACTATCAGCATCTCTTTAATCAGTATGTTTTTTGCCATGCTGATTGGTTTTCTTGTCGCCATGCCGGTGCTCTCTAAAAACCCTTATGTGAGAGGCATTAACCGAGTGTATGTGGAGTCAATCCGCTCTATTCCGGTATTGGTGTTACTGCTGTGGGTTTACTACGGCCTCCCTACCCTGATGGATATTTCTCTTGATCACTATTGGGCCGGCGTTATTGCGTTGTCGATAGCGGAAAGTGCCTTTATGGCAGAGGTATTTAGAGGCGGGATTCAGGCTATTCATCGTGGTCAACATGAAGCAGCTCATGCGTTAGGTCTTAGCTATTGGAAGACCATGCGACTGGTTATCTTCCCTCAGGCACTGCGTCAAATTCTGCCGCCGCTAGGCAACCAGTTTGTTTACATACTCAAGATGTCATCACTGGTGAGTGTTATTGGTTTAAGCGATCTTACTAGGCGCGCCAATGAGCTGGTGGTTAATGAGTACTTACCTTTGGAGATCTATACCTTCCTAGTGCTGGAGTATTTGATCTTGATTCTGGCGGTATCACAAGGCGTTCGCTGGCTAGAAAAACGCTACGCTATCCCTAGCCACTAAAAGCCACCAGCTGCTCTAGAAACAATAAACCCCGCCATAAGCGGGGTTTTCTTTATCCGGTAAAAAAGAATAAACGGGTTATTTCTTCTTAGTTGGACGTTGCCAGTTAGCAATGCGACGCTCTTTAGCACGAGAGATAATAAGCTCATTCTCGCCAACATCTTTGGTTACCGTTGAGCCTGCGCCCACGGTTGCACCGTTAGCAATTGCCACTGGCGCAATCAATTGACTGTCAGAGCCAACAAACACGTCATCGCCAATAATGGTTTTAAACTTATTTGCGCCATCGTAGTTACAGGTAATGGTACCTGCGCCAATGTTGGTGCGCTGACCAATCTCTGCATCACCCAAGTACGTCAGGTGGTTCGCCTTTGAGCCTTCACCAAGGCGCGCATTTTTTACTTCTACGAAGTTGCCTACATGCGAGTCATTGCGCATCTCAGCGCCTGGGCGCAGACGTGTAAATGGACCAACGGTACACTCTTCACCTACTGTTGCGCCTTCAATGACAGAGTAAGGGCGAATTAGGGTGTTATCGTCGATTTCACAGTCCTTCAGCACACAACCTGCACCGATCACAACATTGTCACCAATAGTCACACTGCCTTCGATAATAACATTGGCATCGATCTCTACATCCATACCGCACTGCAGGGTACCACGTAGGTCAAAGCGACTAGGATCACGAAGCATAACGCCTTGCTCTAGCAGTTTGTCCGCTTGCATCTGTTGGAATGCACGCTCAAGACGAGCTAGCTGGCGGCGATCATTCACGCCCTCAACTTCAATGGCACTTGCAGGGTGAACCGCTTGAATCTGCTTACCGTCATTGTGCGCAGCAGCAATGATGTCCGTCAGGTAGTATTCGCCCTGAGCATTGTCATTGCTTAGGTTCGACAACCAACGCTTCAGGTCCTTGCCATCAGCGACTAGAACGCCGGTGTTAATCTCACAAATGGCTTTCTGCTCTTCAGTTGCGTCTTTTTGTTCAACGATAGCAACCACAGAGCCATTCTCACGGACGATACGACCGTAGCCCATAGGATTATCTAAAACTACAGTTAACAGACCAACACCGCCTTCTGGTTGTCCATCAAGCAGTGCTTCTACAGTTTCACTAGTGATAAGTGGTACGTCGCCGTACAACACCATGACTTTTTCATCATCAGAAAAGTGTGGTGATGCTTGATCAACAGCGTGTCCTGTACCCAATTGCTCTTTTTGCTCAACCCAATTTACCGGTTCGTTCGCAAGAGTTGCTTTCATCTGGTCACTGCCGTGGCCAAACACCAAATGAATGTTGTTTGCGCCTAAACCCACACAGGTATCGATAACATGCTTAGCCATTGGCTTACCTGCCAGTGTATGCAGCACTTTTGGCTTCTTTGAGTACATGCGAGTACCTTTACCCGCAGCCAGAATGACGGCACTGAAATTGTTCATCACTTATTCCTTGAAACTGATCGTTAATTTTTATTGGTTTAACTCATTATTATATAGCTCAGTGACCTCAGGATGACACGCGCGTTTCGCGCAACATCCAGAAGTCACTGAGCTATATATTAACCCATTTAAGCACCCAAACAAAAAGGTGACCCTAAGGTCACCTTTGTCGTTACGCTATGGCTAATGTTATTAGCGACGCTTTCTCGTAAGTTCTGCAACTCGGACTTGAGCAATCGCTTTAGCCAATTCACTGGCTGCCTGAGCAAAGTCCATATCGCCGTGCTGATTATGAATAGTCTCCTCAGCTTTGCGTTTGGCTTCTTCTGCTTTGGAAGCATCGATATCTTCACCACGGATTGCCGTATCAGCCAGTACAGTAGCTGTACCAGGCTGAACTTCAACGATACCACCAGAGACATAAATGAACTCTTCGTGGCCGTGTTGCTTAACGATGCGAACCATACCAGGAGTAATAGCGGTCAACAGCGGGGTGTGGCCATGGAAAATACCAAGCTCACCTTCGCTACCGGACACCTGGAACGTTTCAACGCGCCCAGAAAAGAGTTTTTTCTCTGCGCTTACCACGTCTAGGTGAAAGGTTATTGCTGCCATATTGCCTCCTAATCAGACTTATAGCTTCTTAGCGTTCTCTAGAGCTTGATCAATGCTACCGCAGTACATGAATGCTTGCTCTGGAATGTCATCGTAATCACCAGCTAGTAGGCCTTTAAATCCACGTAGTGTCTCTTTAAGAGGTACGTAAACGCCTGGGTCACCAGTAAATACTTCCGCTACGTGGTAAGGCTGAGTAAGGAACTTCTCAATCTTACGTGCACGAGATACCACTTGCTTATCTTCTTCAGAAAGCTCATCCATACCTAGGATTGCGATGATATCTTTTAGCTCTTTATAGCGCTGTAGCGTAGTTTGAACGCCTGAAGCCACGTCGTAGTGCTCTTGACCAACAACCAATGGGTCAAGCATACGAGATGTTGAATCCAGTGGATCAATCGCAGGGTATAGACCCATAGCTGCGATGTTACGGCTAAGTACAACCGTTGCATCCAAGTGAGCAAACGTTGTTGCTGGAGACGGATCCGTCAAGTCATCCGCAGGTACGTATACCGCCTGTACAGATGTGATAGAACCAGTCTTCGTTGACGTGATACGCTCCTGTAGAACACCCATCTCTTCTGCAAGAGTTGGCTGGTAACCTACCGCAGATGGCATACGACCTAGAAGTGCCGATACCTCTGTACCCGCAAGGGTATAACGGTAGATGTTATCTACGAAGAATAGTACGTCACGGCCTTCATCACGGAAACGCTCCGCCATGGTTAGACCTGTCAGTGCAACGCGCAGACGGTTACCCGGTGGCTCGTTCATCTGACCGTAAACCATTGCTACTTTAGATTCTTCAGGGTTCTCGATGTTTACAACACCTGCTTCCTGCATTTCGTAGTAGAAGTCGTTACCCTCACGAGTACGCTCACCTACACCCGCAAATACAGATAGGCCTGAGTGCTGAAGTGCGATGTTGTTGATAAGTTCCATCATGTTAACGGTCTTACCTACACCTGCACCACCGAATAGACCGATTTTACCACCCTTAGCGAATGGGCAAACCAAGTCGATTACTTTTACACCTGTCTCTAGAAGTTCTGTCGCGTTCGACTGATCTTCATAGCTAGGTGCTGGTCGGTGAATTTCGTAATGCTCTTCAGCACCGATATCACCACATTCATCAATCGCGTCACCAAGAACGTTCATGATACGACCAAGAGTTTTAGTACCTACTGGAACTGTAATTGGAGCACCAGAATTTGTAACATCTAGTCCACGACGTAAACCGTCTGAGCTACCCATTACGATAGTACGAACTACGCCACCGCCTAACTGTTGCTGAACTTCAAGAACTAGACGTTCTGGAGCGTCAACTACGTTTAGTGCGTCGTATACACGTGGTACTTCGCCTTGTGGGAACTCTACGTCGACTACTGCACCGATGATCTCTACGATCTTACCTGTAGCCATTGTTAATCCTCTAAACTAATTCGTTGTCCTAAAACTAAACCGCAGCGGCACCAGAACAAATTTCTGATAGCTCTTGGGTAATCGCAGCCTGACGAGCTTTGTTATAAACAAGCTCTAGATCTTCAATCAGGTTAGTTGCGTTATCCGTTGCTGCTTGCATCGCCATCATTCGAGCGGCCTGTTCACAAGCTAGGTTCTCAACCACGCCTTGGTACACGCTTGATTCGATATAACGAATCAGAAGTGCATCAAGCAGAGGTTTTGGCTCTGGCTCGTAAATGTAGTCCCACTGATGCTCGCGTTGCATCTCTTCGCTGTCTGATTTAGGTAAAGGCAGTAATTGATCGATCGTTGGTTCTTGAACCATAGTGTTTACAAACTTGTTGAACACTATGAAAAGGCGATCCAACTCACCTTCATCATATTTCTTCAACATTACGCCTACAGAACCGATCAAGTCTTCAAGGCTTGGCTCATCGCCTAGACCAGAAACTTGAGCAGACACTTGAGCGCCACTGTTGTTAAAGAATGCTGTTGCTTTCGTGCCGATAACGGCAACGTCAACGTCAGCACCACTTTCCTTCCAGGTTTGCATATCTATAACAGCTCTTTTGAACAAGTTAATGTTCAAGCCGCCACACAAACCACGGTCGGTAGAAACTATGATGTAACCAACACGCTTGGCTTCGCGTTCCTCTAGGTACGGATGTTTGTACTCTAGGCTACCGCTAGCCAAATGACCGATCACCTTACGCATTGTTTCTGCATATGGTCGGGACGCTCCCATCGCATCTTGCGAGCGACGCATTTTTGAAGCGGCCACCATTTGCATAGCTTTCGTAATCTTCTGTGTGCTCTTAACACTACCGATTTTATTACGTATTTCTTTTGCGCCGGCCATCGTTACTCTCCGTTAGTAGGTGACTCTTTCAAGTCACCAACCAATTACCAGGTTTGGGTTGCTTTAAAGTCAGTTACGATCTTCTGAAGCTGAGCTTCAATCTCGTCACTGTAAGCACCCGTTTGGTTGATCTCTTCCGCTAGATCAGCGTACTGACCATGAGCATACGACAGTAGAGCAGCTTCAAAATCTAGAACTTTGTTAAGTTCTACATCGTTTAGGAAGCCACGCTCAGCAGAAAAGATAACTAGTGCTTGGTCGAAAACTGACATAGGAGCGTATTGCTTCTGTTTCATCAGTTCTGTCACTTTTGCACCGTGATCAAGTTGCTTCTTAGTCGTTTCATCAAGGTCTGAAGAGAACTGAGCAAATGCAGCTAGTTCGCGGTATTGAGCCAATGCGGTACGAATACCACCAGACAGTTTCTTGATGATCTTAGTCTGCGCTGAACCACCTACACGAGATACCGAGATACCTGGGTCAACAGCTGGACGTACGCCTGCGTTGAATAGTTCAGTTTGAAGGAAGATCTGGCCATCAGTAATCGAGATTACGTTTGTAGGAACGAATGCTGATACGTCACCAGCTTGGGTTTCGATAATAGGAAGAGCAGTCAAAGAACCAGTCTTACCTTTTACTTCACCCTTGGTGAAACGCTCTACATACTCTTCGTTTACGCGAGCAGCACGCTCTAGTAGACGAGAGTGAAGGTAGAATACGTCACCAGGGAATGCTTCACGACCCGGTGGACGTTTCAGTAGTAGAGAGATTTGACGGTACGCTACCGCTTGCTTAGACAAATCATCGTAGATGATTAGAGCGTCTTCGCCGCGATCGCGGAAGTATTCACCCATTGCACAACCAGCGTAAGGCGCTAGGTATTGCAGTGCAGCAGACTCAGACGCAGAAGCAACTACAACAATAGTGTTTGCTAGTGCACCAGATTCTTCAAGCTTACGAACAACGTTCGCGATAGTTGAAGCTTTCTGACCGATTGCTACATAAATGGAGAAAATACCAGAATCTTTCTGGTTAATGATGGCATCGATTGCCATCGCTGTTTTACCAGTCTGACGGTCACCGATGATAAGTTCACGCTGACCACGACCGATAGGGATCATTGAGTCAACTGACTTATAACCAGTTTGTACAGGTTGGTCTACCGACTTACGGTCGATAACGCCCGGTGCGATTACTTCTACAGGAGAAGTTAGTTTCGCATCGATCGGACCTTTACCATCAATAGGCTCACCAAGCGTGTTTACAACACGACCTAGTAGTTCTGGGCCTACTGGTACTTCAAGGATACGACCAGTACCTGTTACTTTCATGCCTTCCTGTAGGTCAGCAAATGGGCCCATTACTACCGCACCAACCGAGTCACGCTCGAGGTTAAGTGCTAGCGCGTAACGGCCACCCGGTAATTCAATCATTTCACCTTGCATAACTTCTGCAAGGCCGTGGATACGAATGATGCCATCGCTTACCGAAACGATAGTACCTTCGTTGCGAGCTTCATTAACAACTTCGAAAGATTCGATACGTTGTTTAATTAGATCGCTAATTTCCGTGGAATTAAGTTGCATGCTCCAATCCCCATTAAGACTGCAATGCATCGCTCAGGCGGTTCAAACGACCTCGCGCTGAGTTATCAATGACTAGGTCTCCGGCTCGAATAATAACCCCACCAAGTAGGGTCTCATCTATACTGCAATTCAGCTTCACTTTGCGGTCAAAGCGTTGCTCTAACTTGCTTATCATGTCGTCTTGCTGTTGTTTCGACAGCTCTGAAGCAGAAATCACTTCTACTTCGATAAACTTGTCGTGCTCTCTTCGAAGAGCCAAGAACTCAGCAAGAACATCAGGTAGAGCCTTTAATCGACCGTTACCTGCCATTACCTTAATCAGGTTTTGGCCATGTTCATCAAGTTGTTCGCCACAAATCGCTACGAAAAGTTCAGTCAGTTTATTGGCTGTTAATGAGCCATCTAATAAGTCTGAAATTTCATGGTGCTTTGTCACTTCAGCGGCAAAAGCCAACATTTGACCCCATTGGTCTAACGCGTCTTTTTCCACCGCAAATTCGAATGCTGCTTTAGCATAGGGGCGTGCGATTGTTACCAAATCAGACATAAGCGCCCCTTCTGTTAAAGTTTTGCAGTAATGTTTTCAAGAATATCTTTTTGCGCATCTTTATCGATTGTGCGCTCCAAGATTTTCTCGGCACCAGCAATAGCCAGAGTAGCAACTTGTTTGCGCAGTTCATCGCGCGCGCGGCTACGGTCTGCTTCAACTTCTGCTTCAGCTTGCGTCAAGATTTTCTGGCGTTCTGCCTGAGCATCTTCACGAGCTTCGTCAATAATTTGAGCTTTACGTTTGTTCGCAGCGTCAATGATCTCAGTTGCTGTGCGCTTCGCTTCCTTCAATTGCTCAGAAGCGTTGGCTTGTGCTAGGTTCAAATTTTTCTCTGCACGTTCAGCGGCAGAGAGACCGTCAGCAATTTTTTTCTGACGTTCTTCAATCGCTTCAATGATTGGTGGCCATACATACTTCATGCAGAACCATACAAACATTGCAAACGATATCGCTTGACCTAGCATAGTTGCGTTCATTTCCACAACAGCTACCCCTTTTTAGTTATTCAACAACAAACTATTTGCTTGCTTAGAAACGTCAATTAACCGGCCAGTTGACCAACAAATGGGTTTGCGAATGTGAATAGAAGTGCGATTACGATACCGATCATTGGGATCGCATCTAGAAGACCCGCGATGATGAACATCTTAACTTGAAGCATTGGCGCCATTTCTGGTTGACGTGCTGCACCTTCTAGGAATTTACCACCTAGAATTGCGAAGCCAATAGCAGTACCCACTGAACACAGACCAACGATGATCGCTACAGCAACAGCAGAAAAACTTAGAACAGTTTCCATTTAAAATTCTCCAATATTAATTTTAGAGTTTACGTTTATAAAATTAGTGATCACTATCTTCATGAGCCATCGATAGATATACGATCGTTAGCATCATAAATACAAAGGCTTGAATCAAAATAACCAAAATATGGAAGATAGCCCAAGGTAGAGAACCTACCCATTGTAAGTACCAAGGGAGCATTGCAGCACAAAGAATGAATACAACCTCACCAGCAAACATGTTACCGAACAGACGCATACCTAGAGAAATTGGTTTCGCTAGTAGCGATACAACTTCCAAAAGCAAGTTGAACGGAATCATAATTGGATGGTTAAAAGGATGCAGTGCTAATTCTTTAGCAAAGCCACCGACGCCTTTTACTTTAACGCTGTAGTAGAGCATTAGAGCAAACACGCCAAGTGCCATAGCCATTGTGACACTCACGTCAGCTGTAGGAACCACCTTAAGATAAGGGATACCCATTAACTGAGCTGGATAAGGTAAGAAATCGATAGGCACAAGGTCCATCAAGTTCATTAAAATTATCCACACGAATATCGTTAATGCCAATGGTGCAATCAATGGGTTGCGTCCATGGAAAGTGTCTTTTACGTTCTCACCAACGAATTCCACTACCATTTCAACAGCACATTGTAATCGGCTTGGTACACCAGTTGTTGCTTTCTTAGCTACTGAACGAAATACCCAAAGGAATAACACACCAGTTAGCACGGAAAATAACAGGCTATCGATATGCACATTCCAGAAACTGCCCTCAGCTACAATACCTAACTTAGCTAAAGATAGATTTTGTAAGTGGTGGTCAATATAACTGGAAGATGTTAACGCTTCACCAGGCGTAGCCATAACATTTCCTATTTTCTTTTGTTAATAAAAAACACTGGCGCAAACATATTAATTAGTAAGACCAGCAAATAGGTTAGCTTGAGAGGAACAAGTTCCAACTCCATATACACGTAGGCAACGGAAAACAAAACTATAGTCAGGAGTATCTTAAGCGCTTCACCTGTATAGAACGAAAAGGTAACGAGTTTTGTCGCCCTTGCGCCCGCATACAGAAACGCGAATAAAGAAAACACTGCATTCGCAATGACAAATATGCCACCACCAATCAGTGCCGATAGCCCCCAACTAGGATTTACAGTAATGCTGACCCCAGTTGCCACTAACATAACCACGCTAAACTCAATCAGTAGCAATCGCTTTGCAAGCTCTCGCCCAGGTTTAGTAAGCGCAGTTACCATGTATTCTTTCCTCGAAAAACAATTCCCGCTTTTGTCAAAATCAAGCGAAAATTTCGAATTTTGTATTCAACGTCACGCATTATGCGCAAAAATTCAGGAAAAAGACAAGTAATTGTGAACCTAATTGCACGGATATTGAACAGGATCAATTATCCCACGATGCGCTCTAGCTTGGCGATTAACTGCTCTAATTTGTGAGGTGCATCAATACTAATGGTCAATTTAGCCTTGCCATTTTTGCCCCGGATCAAAGAAACGTCGTTTCCTAATTTTTGTGACAATTTTTCTGACAACAAAATAGCGTCCTGATCGATGCTTTTTCCGTCAATATTAACCGGTGGCTGAAGCGCTTTTTTTACTAATTGCTCTGTTTGGCGAACCGTAAGTTGCTTTTTTACTGCATGCTGTGCCAGTTCAACTTGTTGCTCACCATCAACCGCTAGTAGCGCTCTAGCATGCCCCATATCGAGTTGGCCATTTGAAACCAGACTCTTTACTTCACTTTCTAGCTGATTAAGACGTAATAGGTTACTTACTGCGGCTCTAGATTTACCGATGACGTCGGCAATTTGTTGGTGTGAAAGTTCAAATTTCGTACGCAGGCTTTCCAAAGCATGGGCTTCTTCAACCGCATTGAGGTTTTCACGCTGGATGTTTTCGATAAGGGCCATAGCGATGGCAGCCTTATCTTGCACTCGCTTGACCACACAAGGCACTTGGGTCAATCCAGCAAGCTTAGCAGCACGCCAGCGTCGCTCACCCGCGATAATTTCATATTTGTCAGTGTCTACTTGGCGGACAACAATAGGCTGAATAATGCCTTGAGAGCGAATAGAGGCGCTTAGCTCTGCAAGAGCTTCCTCATCCATCTCTGTTCTTGGCTGATAGACACCTGGCTGCAAACGCTCAACAGCGATATCTTGCATATCACCGCTGTCAGAGTGAGAAACCGATTGTTGCGCTGCCGATGGCGTGTTTTTTTCCCTTGCCATTGCACTGGTAGATAACAGTGCATCTAATCCTTTACCTAAGCCACGCTTGGACATTGACATTTTTCCTTAGAAATATTTTTTATACAGCAACTTCTTCACGACGAAGCATCTCACCCGCTAACGCAAGGTAGGCTTTAGCGCCTGCAGACTGCTTATCGTAATACATTGCTGGTTTACCATGACTTGGAGCCTCAGCTAAGCGTACGTTTCTTGGAATGACAGTACGGTACACTTTGGTGCCAAAGTGCTGCTTCAGCTGATCCGAAACCTCGTTTGATAAACGGTTTCGTGGATCAAACATGGTACGTAATAGACCTTCGATCTTCAAATTCTCGTTAACCACTGCCGCTAGCTTGCTGATGGTATCCATTAGCGCCGTCAGTCCTTCCAAAGCAAAGTATTCACATTGCATTGGAACCAAAACCGAATCTGAAGCGGCCATAGCGTTAATCGTCAGAAGGTTGAGCGAAGGAGGGCAGTCGATGAATATAAAATCATACTGATCGCGCACACCCGATAAAGCATTCTTTAGCCTTACTTCACGAGCAAACACTTCCATTAATTTAATCTCTGCGGCGGTTACATCACCGTTCGCCGCAATGAGGTCATAGCCACCCGTCGTTGAACGAGTCACTACCTCTGCGAAAGGGGTTTCTTCAACCAACAGATCATAAGCGGTGGTTTCAACTTGATATTTGTCGACACCACTCGCCATCGTCGCGTTGCCCTGTGGATCGAGATCGATAACCAAAACACTGCGCTTGGTCGCGGCCATAGAAGCAGCTAGATTCACGCAGGTCGTTGTTTTACCTACGCCACCTTTCTGATTGGCAATTGATATAATTCTTCCCACGTTGGCTCTCTTCCCTAAACTCGGTCTGTTAAGATTACAAGATGTCGCTCACCTTCAAGCTCAGGCACTATCAAAGGTTTGACCTGGATCACGCTACACCATTCAGGAAGTTGCTCTATCTCTTCCTGTGAAGCTTGTCCTTTGAGGGCGTAAAAGACGCCAGTACCTTCTTTTGGCAAGTGACGACACCAATTTACCATATCGGTCATAGAAGCAAATGCTCGGCTCAATACCGCATCAAACTTAACCTCAGGTTGGAATTCCTCTACACGGCTTAAAACCGGAGTCACGTTCTCAATCTTGAGCTCATGTACAACTTGTTTAATAAAACGTATACGCTTGCCTAAGCTATCAAGCAAGAAGAATTCACAGTCAGGGTTCATAATTGACAACGGAATACCCGGCAATCCAGGCCCCGTACCTACATCGATAAACCGCTTCCCATCAAGGTGCGGTGATACCACAATGCTGTCCATAATGTGCTTCACTAGCATGTCGCTAGGATTACGAACCGAGGTTAGGTTGTAGGCCTTGTTCCACTTATTTAGGAGCTCGACGTAGCCCACCAATTGATCCAGTTGCTTATCAGAAACGGTCAGATCGGTTTTAGCGATCAGCTGCTGAAGTTGTTGATGTAAGCTCATTTATGCGACTTCCTCACCTTTCTTAAGCAGGCCCTGTTTCTTTAGATAAACCAACAAGATAGAAATAGCTGCTGGTGTGATTCCTGAGATTCGAGAAGCGATGCCTATCGTTTCTGGTCTGGTATCCGTCAGTTTTGCTACCACTTCATTGGACAAGCCAGAGACCAAAGAGAAATCGATATCTGTTGGCAACTGAGTGTTCTCATGACGCATCGACTTGGCGATCTCGTCTTGCTGGCGCTGAATGTAGCCCTCGTATTTCACTTGGATCTCAACTTGCTCAGAAGCCTGTTGATCTTCAAGGGCAGGACCAAAGCCTTCTAACTCAGTAAGCTGTTGATAAGTCAGCTCAGGTCTACGCAAAAGATCCTCGCCACTCGCTTCTCGTGTCAACGGCGTTTTTAATACAGCATTCAGATTATCTACGCCCTCAGACTTAGGGTTGATCCACGTGCTGGCAAGACGTTGACGTTCAAGCTGCATGTTTTCCATTTTCTGGTTGAATCGAGCCCAACGCTCTTCAGAAACCAATCCAAGTTCATGTGCTTTTTCGGTTAGGCGAATATCGGCATTGTCTTCACGAAGCAACAAACGGTATTCCGCTCTCGACGTAAACATACGGTACGGTTCTTTAGTGCCCATGGTAGACAAGTCATCGATAAGCACGCCCATGTATGCCTGATCGCGTCGAGGCGACCAACCTTCTTTTTCTTGAGAGTACAGACTCGCATTAAGACCCGCCATCAAGCCTTGTGCAGCTGCTTCTTCGTAGCCTGTAGTACCGTTAATTTGGCCCGCTAAGAACAAACCTTGAATGAACTTGGTTTCATAGGTGTGCTTTAGGTCTCTAGGGTCAAAGAAATCGTATTCTATAGCGTAACCAGGACGAACAATATGCGCATTTTCAAAGCCCTTCATTGAACGAACGATCTGAACTTGTACATCAAATGGCAAACTTGTTGAGATGCCGTTTGGATAGAGTTCGTGCGTGGTTAAACCTTCTGGCTCGATGAATATTTGGTGACTATTTTTGTCAGCAAATCTCATCACTTTATCTTCAATCGATGGGCAGTATCTTGGCCCGATACCTTCGATCACGCCTGCGTACATTGGGCTGCGATCTAGGTTGTTGCGAATCACTTCATGAGTGGCTTCGTTGGTATGCGTGATGTAACACGGTACCTGAGATGGCTGCTGGCTGCGGTTACCCATGAACGAAAATACAGGGGTCGGATTGTCTCCGTGCTGCACTTCAAGTTGACTAAAATCAACACTACGAGCATCGATCCTCGGTGGAGTACCTGTTTTTAGTCGATCAACTCTAAACGGAAGATCACGTAAACGCTGCGCGAGAGCGATCGAAGAAGGATCGCCTGTACGGCCTCCTGAGGCGCTTTCCATTCCAATATGGATCTTGCCACCTAAAAAGGTACCAACCGTTAGCACAACAGCTTTGGCTTCGAATTTGAGGCCCATTTGAGTGATAACACCCTTAACGTGATCGTTTTCAACGATCAAGTCATCCACTGATTGTTGAAACAGCGTTAGGTTAGGGGTGTTTTCTAATTCTGATCGTACAAACGCTTTGTACAGGGCGCGATCCGCTTGAGCACGTGTAGCGCGCACAGCTGGGCCCTTTGAAGCGTTCAGTGTTCTAAATTGAATGCCTGCGTGATCAATGGCTCTGGCCATTAATCCACCCATAGCATCAACCTCTTTCACGAGATGGCCCTTACCAATACCGCCAATGGCTGGGTTGCAAGACATCTGCCCCAAAGTATCAATATTATGGGTCAACAAAAGTGTCTTTTGGCCCGTTCTTGCTGCAGACAATGCAGCTTCAGTACCAGCATGACCACCACCAACGATGATGACATCAAATTTTTCGTGATAAAGCATGAGTTGGCCTCGGATATCGCTATCGTGAAATGAGTGAACAAAAAGGAGGCGTATTCTACCTTCTTTCTGATCATTAGAAAATTGCTTTTAATGTTTTACACAATTTACGCTCTGCTTAATATATATAAGATCTTTATATAGATCTTTTATTAGATCTATTATTAAGCAACGGATCTATTGTGGATAACTGGTATTTGATCAACAAGATCAACACCTTTGGCAGGATCACTTGCTGTGATCTCTGGTGGATCTAGTTCTGTATTAGCTGGGATCAAAATGGGCACTTATACACAAGGGGGTGGATCAGTATAAGTTGTTATTGGGATAACTATAGGTTGATCACTGAATACCTATGTAGTTATCCACAGAACAGGGGGTTAATTAACGGTCACTTTGTGAGCAAACGAACCGTAAAAAAAAGCCGATGAGCAAAAATGCGCACCGGCCTAGTTATTTTCAAACGAGTAAATCAGGCTTAAAACAGGTGTTTGTGGTCTTCGAACCACTCTTCAGCGGCCTCTTCTGGCACTGGATGGCGCAGAACATCGATGGTTAAGCACTCCGATAATGGGGTGGCACCAATATCCTCAAGCAGTTCCTGGCAATGCAATCCTGCACCACAGAAGGTGTCATAGCTTGAATCACCAATCGCGATAATCGCATAGTTGAGATCCTGGGTATTGGGTGGCGTTTGCTGAAGTTGCTCAATAAACGGCTGAATATTTTCTGGATAATCACCCGCACCATGGGTTGAGGTAATGATTAACCAAGTCCCTTTAGCGGGTATTTCATCGAGATTTGGCTGATTGTGTATCTCAGTATCTTTACCCATCTCTTGCAGTAAATCATTAAGATGATCGGCAACGTATTCTGCTCCACCTAAGGTGCTACCTGTGATCAAATGAATCATGGACATGTTTATTTTCCTATACAGAATGATGAGAAGATGCGACCGAGAAGATCGTCAGAACTGAACTCTCCGGTGATCTCATTGAGATATTGTTGAGTGATCCTGAGCTCTTCCGCCAAGATTTCACCCGCCATAAAGCCCTCTAATTGCTGCTGACCAATAGACAGATGCTCTGCTGCCTTATCTAGAGCATCAAGGTGCCTACGGCGCGCCATAAAGCCACCTTCGGTGTTTCCTGAGAATCCCATGCACTCTTTTAAATGGTTGCGTAGGGCATAGATACCTTGGCCCGTCTTTGCGCTTAAACGAATAAGGGTAGGGTCGTTCACATGACAAATACCCAGTGTCTCTTGGGTTTGGTCAACCTTGTTGCGAATGACGGTCATTCCCATATTGTTCGGCAACTTATCTACAAACTCAGGCCAGATTTCTTGAGGGTTAGTGGCATCAGTGGTGGTGCCATCCACCATAAACAATACACGATCGGCTTGTTGTATCTCTTCCCAAGCACGCTCAATACCTATCTTCTCGACTTCGTCTGAGGCCTCACGAAGGCCTGCGGTGTCGATGATATGCAGAGGCATGCCGTCAATATGAATGTGCTCTCTGAGTACGTCACGTGTGGTGCCTGCAATGTCAGTAACAATGGCTGACTCTTTGCCAGATAGGGCGTTGAGTAAGCTAGATTTACCTGCATTTGGGCGACCCGCAATCACCACTTTCATGCCTTCGCGCATGATTGCACCTTGATTGGCTTCTGCGCGTACGGCTTCTAAGTTGTTGATGATAGTTTGTAAGTCAGTGCTTACTTTACCATCGGCTAGAAAGTCGATTTCCTCTTCAGGAAAATCAATGGCCGCTTCCACATAGATGCGTAGATGAATCAACGACTCAACTAAAGTGGTGATGCGCTTTGAGAACTCACCCTGAAGTGATTGTAGCGCTGATTTGGCCGCTTCTTCTGAGCTGGCATCTATCAGATCAGCAATGGCTTCTGCCTGCGTCAGATCCATCTTGTCATTGAGAAATGCACGCTCAGAGAACTCGCCTGGACGCGCAGGACGGATGCCTGAGATCGACAGGATGCGCTTAATCAGCATATCCATTACCACTGGGCCACCGTGTCCCTGAAGCTCTAATACATCTTCGCCAGTGAAGGAGTGTGGGTTTGGGAAGTACAGTGCGATGCCTTGGTCTAGTTGCACGCCAGCATCATCCACAAAGGGTAGGTATTCAGCGCGCCTAGGCTGAAGCTCTCGCCCTACGACTAATTGTGCGACTTGGTTGGCCTGTGGGCCTGAAACTCGAATTATGCCTACTCCGCCACGTCCTGGCGCTGTGGCTTGAGCCACAATAGTATCGTTAGTCATGTTCGTCTCAATTGGAATAATTAGGTAAATTGTATACTTAAACTACAGTAAGTTGCTCAATTCATAGAAAATAAAAAGGCGACCCTAAGGTCGCCTTCTCTTATAAACATTGGCTAACTTAAGCTCTATTTAGAGTGTAAGCCTTTTTTCTCTAGACCTTTATAGATCAACGTTTGCTGAATCAGCGTAACGATGTTCGATACCAACCAGTAAAGAACTAGACCTGATGGGAACCATAGGAAGAAGAAGGTAAACATAACCGGCATAAAGGTCATTATCTTCTGCTGCATTGGATCCGTTACAGTCGTAGGACTCATCTTCTGGATTAGGAACATACTTGCACCCATCAATAGAGGAAGGATGTAGTACGGGTCTTGTGCCGAAAGGTCAGTGATCCAACCGAAGAACGGTGAGTGACGCAGTTCAACAGATTCCATCAATGCCCAGTATAGAGAGATGAAGATAGGCATCTGTAGGATAAGAGGTAGACAGCCACCCAGTGGGTTAACTTTCTCTTTCTTGTACAGTTCCATCATCTCTTGGCTCATGCGTTGACGGTCATCGCCGATACGCTCACGCATTGCTGTCAATTTTGGTTGCAGCATACGCATTTTAGCCATAGAGGTGTACTGAGCTCTCGTTAGTGGGTACATAGCACCACGAACGATGAAGGTAAGTACGATAATCGCTAGACCCCAGTTGATAACAACACTTTGGATCATAGACAGCAACCAGTGAAGTGGTTTAGCAATGAACCATAACCAGCCGTAGTCAACTACAAGCTCAAGGTTAGGTGCAACCGCTGCCATTTCATTTTGAAGTTTAGGACCAACCCATAGAGTTGCCTTCATTTCACCCGTTTCACCGTTTGCGATTGTCTTGTTAGGAAGACGAACACCGATGTCACCTAGGTTACCCACTACGCGAGTGTAAAGGCTTGCGCCTTGTGCATCACGTGGAATCCAAGCTGAAGCGAAGTAGTGCTCAAGCATTGCAACCCAACCCTCGCCGTTAGGCAGGTTTTGTTGAAGGTTACGGTCTTCCATGTCGCTAAAGCTGTACTTTTTGTAGCGTGTAGACTCAGTAGAGTATGCACCGCCACGGTAAGTAGGCATTGTTAGGCTACCACCAGCATCTTGCAGGTTTTGACGAAGGTGAGCGTACATACCAACGGTTGCATTTGCACCAGAGTTGTTCGCTACATCGTAAACCACGTCAACTGCGTAGCTGCCGCGCTTAAGGATGAAGGTTTTGGTGTATTCAATGCCATTCGCTGTGTAAGTCATTGGTACACGCAGCTCATCTTGACCTTCAGGTAAAGTGAAGCTGTCTGCGCTTACTTTGTAGCTAGGACGAGAAGTGCTGCTTAGATCGATACCCTGCGGACCGATTAGGCCACTTTGAGCAATGTACTGCTCGTTGCCTTTTTTATCTAGAAGAACGAAACGCTCTTTAGATTCAAATTCTTCAGCGTATTCATTTAATGAAGCAGACACCACATCACCACCGACAGCATCGATAGATAGAGTGAGAACGTCTGTTGTTACGGAAACAATACTTGCCGTATGGTTTGCTTCTGGAGCAGGATCCATGTCGTCAGCCATTGAAGGCGCTGGCAAAGAGCTGCTACTAGATTGTGCCTGGTTAGTCGCAGGAGCTGTTGGGTTTTTGTATTCTTGCCATTGTTGAAATAGCAAAAATGAAACCATAGCCAATGCGATAAACAGGATATTACGTTGAGAACCCATCGTTATTTATCTCTGTTTGTTGTGTTTTTAGGTGGTACAGGGTCGTATCCGCCATCATTCAAAGGGTGGCATTTTAATAGACGTTTGCCCGATAACCAACACCCTTTTACAAATCCGTGGCTTTTTAATGCCAAGATTGCGTACTCGGAGCAGGTTGGGGTGAAACGACAACGTGGTCCGATGAACGGACTAATACCAACTCTATATAGGTAAACTATACCTATCGCTATCCACGCGAAGGGCGAGAAAGTCTTTGCCATAGTTTATCGAAGAGTTTAAACATATCATCATTGCTTAAATCTTGGGCACTTTTCTTTGCAATAACAACGAAATCTTTGTTAGCAAGTTTGTGCTGATTAAGACGGAAGCTTTCTCGTGCGATTCTCTTGAACCTATTACGGCCAGGGGCAGTTTTAATTTGCTTTTTAGGTACTGCTAATCCAAGTCTTGGATGAGTAAGAGAGTTTTTACGAGCGATGATTGTGAAATGAGGGGAGCCGGCTCTATGAGCCTTTTCGAAGACATTTTGATAATGCTCGGGAGTTAACAGACGTAACTCCCGATTGAACGCGTACTTAGTCAAAATAATCGCGAATTATTTTGAAAGGCGCGCACGGCCTTTAGCACGACGTGCATTAATTACTTTACGACCGTTCTTAGTAGCCATACGAGCACGGAAGCCGTGAGTACGTTTACGCTTTAGAACTGAAGGTTGAAAAGTGCGTTTAGACATGGTTATTACCTTTACTGATCAGTAGTTTTTAGGTTCTTGTTAAACCCGACGTGGGCTGTAATTCTCTCTTATATATAAGAGGGATACCGACGTCTCTCAACAAAGAGGCGGAATTGTAATCACTGTCTTTAAAATAGTCAATGATTGGTTTAGCTCAAAAACAAGTTATCTATAATATCTCAGCTTCTATTGAAGTCAGATTAAGATTCTCGTGCCTGAAATTCCGGTCGACGGATTATACGTGTAAAAATCCAAATCACAAGGATCTTATTAGATCCCAACTTGATTTAGGAACTTTTTCAAGCGAGGATCCTGTGGATTACCAAAGATATCCTCAGGTTTTCCCTGCTCTACAATGTTGCCTTCAGCCATGAAGATCACTCGGTCAGCGACTTCACGAGCAAATTGCATTTCGTGGGTGACCACCAGCATGGTTTGATGCTGATTTGCCAATTTTTTCATTAAATTCAATACCTCACCGACCCATTCAGGATCAAGAGCTGAGGTTGGCTCATCAAACAACAGCAGTTCTGGCTGCAGCGCCATTGCTCGGCCGATACCTACTCGCTGCTGCTGACCACCGGATAGAGCCGCTGGGTAGCTATCGCCTTTATCTTGTAAGCCGATGTCATCCAATATCTGCTGCGCGCGCTCCAATGCCTTGTCTTTTTTCCAGCCATGAACCGTAATTAGGCCCTCTGCAATGTTCTGGCGAGCCGTCATATGCGCAAACAGTGCGTAGTTTTGGAAGACAAAGCCTGTTTTACGTCTTAAAGCCAGTTCTTCGGCTTTACTGTATTTTTCACAGTTAACATAGGTATCATCGATACTGATCTCGCCTTGCTCTGCTTGCTCAAGGAAGTTAACGCAGCGCAGTAGGGTAGATTTACCCGTGCCACTAGAGCCAATAATCACGATGATTTCCCCTTTATTGATATCGATGTCGATACCCTTGAGGATCTCACTATCACCAAAGCGCTTATGAATGTTTTTAAGTTTAATCATCTTTGGTACGCCTTATTCAACCGATTCTCTGCCCAGATTTGTACGCGCGTTAGGATGATAACCACACCCCAATAGATCAATGCCACTGCCAGGAAAGCTTCAAAGAACCGGAAGCTAGATGATGCCTCCATTTGCGCTTTGGCCATGATTTCAGCCACGCCTAAGGTAAATGCTAGAGACGTAGATTTGATCATATCAATGAAATAGTTCATCAAAGAGGGCAGGGCGACGCGTGTAGCCTGTGGAAGAATGACTCTTTGCATTGCCTGACGTGTGGTCATGCCAATAGAGAGGCTTGCCTCCATTTGGCTGCGATCAATACCAATGATGGCCGCTCGAATACTCTCTGCCATGTAAGCTGCAAAGTGCAATGTAAGGCCAATGACCGCAGCACTAAAGGCATCTATGCCCACCATTATCGGGAATACCTGTGGCAGTCCGTAATAAAGTAGGAACAGCTGTACTAACAGTGGTGTACCACGAAAGAAGCTGATGTACAGCTGGCTGAGCTGATCCAGCACTGGGACCTTAAACACTCGAATATTGGCTAGGATGAGGGCTAAAATCAGGGCAAAGATACCGCCCCATATTGCCATCTCCATAGTCGTGCCTAGATACTTAAACAGTATCGGTAGCAGTTCCAGCATGTAGTTAAAATCAAATCCCATCTTGTTACATCTCTTCGTTTAAAAAGCAAAGCCCACTATCTCCGCAGAAATAGTGGGCTCCAAGCCTTATTAGGCTGAGCTAAATCTATGGTTACACTATTTTTGAGTGATATCAGCGCCAAACCATTTATTTGAAATCTCAGCTAGAGTGCCGTCTTCACGCATCGCGTCTAGAGCACCGTTCACTTCTTTCTGTAGCTTCTGACCATTTTCGTTGTTCACGAATGGCATAGCATTTTCAATGGTTTCAAATGGTTCACCCGCTAATTGTAGTGGTAAACCCGTTTTTTTGATCAGCTCTAGAGCCGATAGGCGATCCATTACAAATGCATCAGCACGGCCTAGCGCTACATCATGTTCAATACCCGTGTCATAGGTCTTGATGTTGATCTTGTTGTCTTTGTCGTAGTTACGCAGCAACTGCTCAAAGTTCGAACCTAGGTTAACAGCAACGGTTTTACCTTCTAGGTCTTCAACGCCTTGGATTTCATCGTTGCCTTTACGCACGGTAATTTGCGCGCCGTCTACTACATACGCATCTGAAAATAGGTATTTCGCTTTACGCGCTTCAGTTGCGGTAATTTGGTTTGAAATCGTGTCAATGCGACCCGTTTCTAGCATGCCAAATAGGCCTGAGAAGTTTGAGGTAACGTATTTCACATCGTAGTCATTGCGACGAGCGATTTCGTCCCAAATATCAACCTCAAAGCCTTGAAGTTTGTCTTTCTCAACAAAAGTAAACGGGAAGTAGCGTCCTGACATGCCCACTTTTACTTCTGTTGCAGCATAAGCTGCTTGTCCTAAACTCGCAATTAGTGCGGTTGCGCATACCAAGCCTTTTAACCAGTTTTTCATACTACTACTCCTTGTGTTTATGCTGCGAAATATTACAGCTAAGCTCAGCTTAGGCTAATAACGAAAAGTTATTAATAATAACAGAATGGTTATTAGGGCTTTTTTACGGGTATAAAAATGTGAAAAAGTGTGGGGATAACTTAGATCTTAGGTTGAGGATCGTGCGCTTTTGGTATAGCTCTGTGGGTAATCATGTAGATCTTTGCAATATTTTCAGATTAATTGTGAATAACTTCGATCTTATGCACTGGATCTTCGATCATTTGCTAGCGATCTTGATAATCTGGGGGTAAAATTACTGTCCTTCTATTTCTTTTCAATCCGTATTGTGGGGTCGATGTGTCATCTTCGCTTTGGACTCAATGTTTGCAGCAACTTCAGGAAGAGCTTCCTGCTGCCGAATTCAGCATGTGGGTACGACCACTTCAAGCTGAGCTAAGTGGTAACACACTGACCTTATTTGCCCCAAATCGATTCGTTTTGGATTGGGTTCGCGATAAGTACATCAACAGCATTAATCGCCACCTGCAAGAATTCTGTGATAACGATATCCCTAACCTCAGATTTGAGGTGGGCAGTAAACCGGTATCAGCGCCACCACCGACTGCCAGAAAGTCGGCCGCTGACGTAGCTGCTGAGTTCTCTGCACCTGCACAATTGGCGCGTCGTAAGCCTGTGCATAAAACTTGGGATAACGATAGTGATGTTTCTGACATCACCTACCGTTCAAACGTAAATGTGAAGCACCGCTTCAATAACTTCGTTGAGGGTAAATCGAACCAATTGGGTCTAGCGGCTGCACGCCAAGTGTCTGATAACCCAGGTGCTGCCTACAACCCATTGTTCCTATACGGTGGAACGGGTTTGGGCAAGACTCACCTTTTGCATGCTGTAGGTAATGCCATTGTTGATAACAAGCCGAACGCAAAAGTGGTGTATATGCACTCTGAGCGTTTTGTGCAAGATATGGTAAAAGCTCTGCAAAACAATGCGATAGAAGAATTTAAGCGTTATTACCGAAGCGTCGATGCCTTGCTTATCGATGACATTCAATTCTTTGCAAACAAAGAGCGTTCACAAGAAGAGTTCTTCCACACCTTTAATGCGCTGTTAGAAGGCAATCAACAAATTATCCTTACCTCGGATCGTTATCCTAAAGAGATTAACGGGGTAGAAGACCGTCTTAAGTCTCGCTTTGGCTGGGGCTTGACGGTTGCGATTGAACCACCAGAGCTTGAGACTCGCGTCGCTATCTTGATGAAGAAGGCTGAAGACCATCAGATTCATTTAGCGGATGAAGTGGCATTCTTTATTGCTAAACGCCTGCGTTCAAATGTTCGTGAGCTTGAAGGGGCATTGAACCGTGTGATCGCGAATGCGAATTTCACTGGCCGTCCTATCACTATCGATTTTGTTCGTGAAGCGCTGCGTGACTTGCTGGCACTTCAAGAGAAACTCGTCACCATAGATAATATTCAAAAGACCGTCGCGGAATACTACAAGATTAAGGTTGCAGACCTCTTGTCTAAGCGCCGCTCTCGTTCTGTTGCTCGTCCGCGCCAATTGGCGATGGCACTAGCAAAAGAGTTGACCAACCACAGCTTGCCTGAAATTGGTGATGCGTTTGGTGGTCGTGACCATACTACGGTACTGCATGCATGCCGTAAGATTGAACAGCTTCGTGAAGAGAGTCATGACATCAAAGAAGACTACTCTAACTTAATTCGTACACTTTCATCGTAA